>NZ_JBPGWP010000001.1:3315000-3317500 GCF_056754765.1 Chitinophaga sp. SVR4-12A | reverse complement strand
GGTGGTCGCCTCCTAAAAAGTAACGGAGGCTCGCAAAGGTACCCTCAGTACGGTTGGTAATCGTACGAAGAGCGCATTAGTAAAAGGGTGCTTGACTGTGAGGCAGACAAGCCGAGCAGGAGCGAAAGCTGGCTAAAGTGATCCGGTGGTTCTGCATGGAAGGGCCATCGCTCAAAGGATAAAAGGTACTCCGGGGATAACAGGCTGATCTCCCCCAAGAGCTCATATCGACGGGGAGGTTTGGCACCTCGATGTCGGTTCGTCACATCCTGGGGCTGGAGAAGGTCCCAAGGGTTCGGCTGTTCGCCGATTAAAGTGGCACGTGAACTGGGTTCAGAACGTCGCAAGACAGTTCGGTCCCTATCTGTTGTGATCGTTAGTAAATTGCGAGGACATGACCTTAGTACGAGAGGACCGGGTCGTACGTACCGCTGGTGTATCAGTTGTGCCGCCAGGTGCAGTGCTGAGTAGCTATGTACGGCATGGATAAACGCTGAAAGCATCTAAGCGTGAAACCAACCTCAAGATGAGTTTACTTTTAAGGGCCGTCAGAGACTATGACGTTGATAGGCTACAAGTGTAAGGGTGGTAACATCGAAGCCGAGTAGTACTAATTGCCCGTAAGCTTTAATTTTATTTAATACACTTGTATACAACTCCCAATATGTACATTATTGAAGCAGTCAGCAGCTGGTCCTTAGCCCTTAGCTAAACCAGGTGCGGCGCTAACAGCTGATAGCTAAAAGCTGACAGCTGGCATAAGATCTTATGGTGGTTATGCCGAGGGTGTTCACCTCTTCCCATTCCGAACAGAGAAGTTAAGCCCCTCATGGCCGATGGTACTGCACCACAATGCGGGAGAGTAGGTAGCCGCCGTATTTATTAGAAAAAAGGTCCCGATGGATGTCGGGACTTTTTTTTCTCCTTAAGGATCTCTCTCTAAAAAAAGTTTCCATTAATTTTTGCGGAAATCAGACAGGATTGTATCTTTGCAGTCCGCTTTGAAAAAAGCGTAAGTTCTTTAAAGTATCGGTAGAAAGGTTAGCAAAAAAGGTGTAGATATAAGGTTATGTTTATCAGGTTATTATGATAAAAGAATCTTAGAAAAAGTTGCAGAAAGATTTGGAAAGAATGAAAGAAATTACATACCTTTGCAACCCCGAAACGAACGATACAGAAAGCAAGTTCTTCAGTTAAAACTAAGATGTGGCGCAAGGCCTGGTGGTTCATAACCATAACATCAGCAGATTTCAGGCTAAATGCTAGCAGCCCAGAGCTGATAGTTGCTTGAACAAGTTCTTTGACATATTGGGAAACAAGTTGTATACGACAAGTATTAACTAGTTAAGATTTTTAAAGCGAATAAGGGCGCATGGTGGATGCCTAGGCTCTAGGAGGCGAAGAAGGACGTGGTAAGCTGCGAAAAGCTACGGGGAGCTGCAAACGAGCGTTATATCCGTAGATATCCGAATGGGACAACCCAGTACATTGAAGATGTACTACCCGCAAGGGGGCCAACGCAGGGAACTGAAACATCTAAGTACCTGCAGGAAAAGAAAATAAATTAATGATTCCCTAAGTAGTGGCGAGCGAACAGGGAAGAGCCCAAACCGGGGTGGCGTGCTGCCCCGGGGTTATAGGACCACATTTAGAAAGCTAGATCAAGTTGAATCATCTGGAAAGATGAACCAAAGCAGGTGATAGTCCTGTAGGCAGAAATTCTAGTGGACGAGTGGTATCCTGAGTAGCGCGGGACCGGAGGAATCCTGTGTGAATTTGCCAGCACCATCTGGTAAGGCTAAATACTCCCTAGAGACCGATAGTGAACCAGTACCGTAAGGGAAAGGTGAAAAGCACTTCGAACAGAAGAGTGAAATAGTACCTGAAACCGTGCGCCTACAAGCGGTCGGAGCCTGTTAAAGGGTGACGGCGTGCCTTTTGCATAATGAGCCTACGAGTTACTCCTCACTGGCGAGGTTAAGCACTTAAGTTGCGGAGCCGTAGCGAAAGCGAGTTCTAACAGAGCGCTTTAGTCAGTGGGGGTAGACGCGAAACTTTGTGATCTATCCATGGGCAGGTTGAAGGTTTGGTAACACAAACTGGAGGACCGAACTCATTAGCGTTGAAAAGCTATGGGATGACCTGTGGATAGGGGTGAAAGGCCAATCAAACTGAGAGATAGCTCGTTCTCCCCGAAATGTTTTTAGGAACAGCCTCGTTTATAAAGTATCATAGAGGTAGAGCTACTAATTGGGCTAGGGGGCTTCACCGCCTACCAAACCCTAATAAACTCCGAATGCTATGATATAAGAACGGGAGTGAGGCTGTGGGCGCTAAGGTCCATGGCCGAGAGGGAAATAACCCAGATTAACAGCTAAGGTCCCTAATCGTATGTTAAGTTGAACAAACGCAGTTCAAATCCTATAACAGCCAGGATGTTGGCTTGGAAGCAGCCATTCATTTAAAGAGTGCGTAACAGCTCACTGGTCGAGGGTTTGAG
>NZ_JBPGWP010000001.1:0-3307500 GCF_056754765.1 Chitinophaga sp. SVR4-12A | reverse complement strand
AATCTTATCACCGTAAGACTAAGGGTTCCTGATCAACGTTAATCGGATCAGGGTTAGTCGGGTCCTTAGGCAAAGCCGAGAGGCGCAGCTGATGGCAAGTTGGTGAATATTCCAACACCTGCTATAATTTCGAAGGGGTGACGGAGGAGTGAAAGGACTGCGCACTTACGGAATAGTGCGTTAAAGGGAGTAGGTATATCTCTGGTAGGCAAATCCGCCGGGGATGCTGAACCTGATAGTACTGCAAAGCTTCGGCAGCGCAGATAATGTCCCTAAACAGACTTCCAAGAAAACCCTCTAAGGTTAGGTTATAGCAGCCCGTACCGTAAACCGACACAGGTAGTCGAGGAGAATATCCTAAGGTGCTCGAGTGATCCGTGGTAAAGGAACTAGGCAAATTGACGCTGTAACTTCGGGATAAGGCGTACCACAGTGATGTGGTCTCAGTAAAATGGTCCAACCAACTGTTTAACAAAAACACAGGGCCCTGCAAAATCGTAAGATGACGTATAGAGCCTGATACCTGCCCGGTGCTGGAAGGTTAAGGAAGGGAGTCAGCCGCAAGGTGAAGCTCTTGACTGAAGCCCCAGTAAACGGCGGCCGTAACTATAACGGTCCTAAGGTAGCGAAATTCCTTGTCGGGTAAGTTCCGACCTGCACGAATGGTCTAATGAGTTGGACACTGTCTCTACCACGAGCTCGGTGAAATTGTAGTATCGGTGAAGATGCCGGTTAATCGCAACGGGACGGAAAGACCCCGTGAACCTTCACTACAACTTAACATTGATTTTGAGTGACAGATGTGTAGGATAGTTGGGAGACTATGAAGCGGCTTCGCCAGGAGTCGTGGAGTCATCGTTGAAATACCAACCTTCTGTTACTTAGAGTCTAACCCTGCAAGGGGGACATTGTTTGGTGGGTAGTTTGACTGGGGTGGTCGCCTCCTAAAAAGTAACGGAGGCTCGCAAAGGTACCCTCAGTACGGTTGGTAATCGTACGAAGAGCGCATTAGTAAAAGGGTGCTTGACTGTGAGGCAGACAAGCCGAGCAGGAGCGAAAGCTGGCTAAAGTGATCCGGTGGTTCTGCATGGAAGGGCCATCGCTCAAAGGATAAAAGGTACTCCGGGGATAACAGGCTGATCTCCCCCAAGAGCTCATATCGACGGGGAGGTTTGGCACCTCGATGTCGGTTCGTCACATCCTGGGGCTGGAGAAGGTCCCAAGGGTTCGGCTGTTCGCCGATTAAAGTGGCACGTGAACTGGGTTCAGAACGTCGCAAGACAGTTCGGTCCCTATCTGTTGTGATCGTTAGTAAATTGCGAGGACATGACCTTAGTACGAGAGGACCGGGTCGTACGTACCGCTGGTGTATCAGTTGTGCCGCCAGGTGCAGTGCTGAGTAGCTATGTACGGCATGGATAAACGCTGAAAGCATCTAAGCGTGAAACCAACCTCAAGATGAGTTTACTTTTAAGGGCCGTCAGAGACTATGACGTTGATAGGCTACAGGTGTAAGGGTGGTAACATCGAAGCCGAGTAGTACTAATTGCCCGTAAGCTTTAATTTTATTTAATACACTTGTATACAACTCCCAATATGTACATTATTGAAGCAGTCAGCAGCTGGTCCTTAGCCCTTAGCTAAACCAGGTGCGGCGCTAACAGCTGATAGCTAAAAGCTGACAGCTGGCATAAGATCTTATGGTGGTTATGCCGAGGGTGTTCACCTCTTCCCATTCCGAACAGAGAAGTTAAGCCCCTCATGGCCGATGGTACTGCACCACAATGCGGGAGAGTAGGTAGCCGCCGTATTTATTAGAAAAGGCCCTGGTCATTTGACCAGGGCCTTTTTCATTTATAGCTCTTAGCTAATAGTTATTGTTTGTTATACCATTGCCCGATATTAATACTCACTCCCATCCCCACAGATACCGGCTGGAAATATTCATTCAATTCATAACCGCCATAGGTAGCATCATCAAAAGGCAACATAAAGGAAAGCTGCGACTGGAACTTCACATATTTATATCCTACCCGGAAAGTGAAGGCAGGCTCCAGTAAGGCATGTGTGCCATTGCTGATCCGCAGGAATTCTGCCCGCTGGCTTTCTTGTCCGGCAAAGGCTTTATCACCTGCGCCCATTCCATAAAAATTCAACACAGATACCCGGCTGCTGAACACTGCTTCAAACACCGGGTGTACAAAGCCAATACTGGGCTGTACAAAGAACTTACTGAACCGGGTGGTTAGCTGGTAGTCGTTTACCACACCAGTGCTGCCATCGTCGTTATAGGCCCGGTCCAGCGTTTTAAAACGCCCGCCGCCGAAACCAGCGTAGGTATCGAATACCATTCTTTTCTTCCTGTCTAAAGGTTGGAAAAATCCAACGGCGCCTTCAAATACACCGCCACGGGTATACTTGTCCAGGAACAGGTCGTCATCATTGTTCTTGCTGTCATTGTCATTCAGGTTCCAGCGGTACACGTATTGCCCGTTGGCCATTATGGCCACCTTGTCGGCTACCGCAAATGCTGCCTGGTAATTGGTGGGCGAGATACTGCCCTTGAATTCATACTTTTCTTTTAATAAAGGTGCATTCACGGTATTAGGTACATAGATGTACTTGTTGCAGGAGGCAAGGAAGAGGCCTGCTGCCAGCAAATAGGGAATCGCAAAAGGTCTTTTCATGTTGTAGGTTTATTCAAAGATATATACGCCAGCTAAAAACTAATAGTTTATGATGCCTGCGTGGATTCTCTTTCCATCAGCTCAACCGGGAACACGAAATTCTTGGTCACTTTTACGGTATCATCCTGGTTAACCAGCTGTATTACAGTTTCGACGGCCTTCTGGCCCATTCTGTACCCGGATTGCTCAATGGTGGTGAGGGAAGGAGAGATGATACGTGAAGACAGGTCATTGGAATAACCTACTACTTTGATTTGCCCAGGTATACGGATATTCCTGCGCTTGGCTTCCTGGATAAAAGCCACTGCAGAGGTATCATTCGCGGCAAACAGCCCATCCGGTAAAGGATCGCTGGTCAGCAGCAGCTGTGCTGCGTTCGTGGCGGCATCAGTGGTCAGGTTGTGAATATACAGCAAACGTTCGTCAAAAGGAATATTATACTTGGCAAGGGCTGCCTTATAGCCTGCCAGGCGATGTTGATACAGGTTGCAGGTGAGCACCCCCGAGAAATGCGCAATGCGTTTGCAACCCTGCCTGATCAGGTGTTCTGTTGCCAGGAAGCCCCCGGTAAAGTCATCCCCCGTAATGGAATAGCCAGGGAAATCGATCGGCACGCGGTCATAGAACACCAGGGGAATATTGTTCTTGATAAAGGGGCTGAAATGCTCGTAATTGGTGGTGAACATAGAGGCTACTGCCAGCAGCCCGTCCACACGCAGGGAGAAAAAGGTATGCACCAGCTCCTTTTCCATGGCCACTGTTTCATCAGACTGCCCGATCATAATGCTGAAGCCGTATTTATGCGCTTCGTGCTGTATACCGCTGATGGCAGTGCTCTGGAAGTACATTGACGTGCGTGGAACGATCAGCCCTATGATATTGGAGCGTTTCTTCCGCAGGCTCGAGGCGATCCAGTTAGGTACGTAGCCCATATCCTGTGCTGCCTTCTGAACCTTGTCACGCGTTTCGTCGTTGATCAGCGGATTGTTCTGTAATGCTCTCGATACCGTAGAAGCTGACAGGTTCAGTGCCTGTGCAATGTCATATATGGTTATCTTATTACGTTCTTTCACTTTTTGAGGCTTCAATAATGACAAATAATAGGCTATATTAAGCAATTTAAATTACAATTGAAACTTTCATTCATATTGCAATCCATAGTTTGTTGCAGAAAATCAAAACTTCCTTCCATGTGGGCTTGATAAAGCGATTAATTATTCATAATTTTTACCACTATTTAATTACTGTTCCACGGAAAAACTGATTTCAGGCTCGTTTAAGATCTGGTTTACATGAAAGAAACTGATCTCATTGCCGGATTGCAAAAGGGCGAAGAGGCTGCCTTGCGCCAACTGTTTGAGCAGCTGTATCCACGCTTATGTTACTTCGCCCGGGGAATCCTCCAGCATGATATAGAAGCGGAAGACGTTGTGCAGGAAGCGTTTATGAAGCTATGGCGCCACCGGCAGCAATTCACCAGTTTTGCTGCCCTGCGGTCATTCTTGTATATCAGCGCCCGCCACGCCTGCCTTAATATTCTCAAGCACCAACGGGTGGTGCATCACCACGAATCCGGCGTACAAACCAGTGAAGCAGATGAGCCTACTGTGACGCACAGGCTCATCCAGGCGGAAGTGGCCGGACAGCTCCGGGAGGCCCTGGATAAGCTGCCTCCCGGCTGCAAGCAGGTGATAGAGCTGGGATACCTCGAGGGCATGCGTAATAATGAGATCGCCAGCCTCCTCCATGTATCCGTCAATACCATCAAAACACAGAAAGCCCGCGGGCTGTATCTGCTGAAAGGATGGTTCAGGATCATCAGCATCCTCCTGTTGCTGCTGCAATGATCTTTCAAAAAAATTCTTATTTCTTTTCACCCGCTTTTTCAATTGGGTTGTTCTAATGGTACACATGGATCCGGTAAACAAACATCTGGAGATAGCCGACCTGATCGCTAAACATTTCAGGGACCAGCTGGCTGAGCACGAAGCCGCGGTATTAAGGGCATGGATCAAGGCCTCTGCAGAGAATCAACTCCTGTGGGACCAGATAAATGATGATGCGACGCTGCGCGAACAGGTACTGGCCATGCCGGATGCCGCTAGTACAGGCGCTGCCTGGAACCGCCTGCAGCCAAAGCTGATAGCCGAAAGGCCCCGTCCTCATATCGGCTACCGGATCTTCCTGTATGCAGCTGCCATCACAGGGATGCTGCTGGGAATAGGTGGGCTTCTCTACCTGATGCTGCATCGTCCGGATACCAGTGTGCCCCCTGCTATTGCCAAGGTAGAACCGCCTGCGCCGCAGCCAATTGTTCCCGGCAGCAGCAAGGCCCGTCTCATACTGGGCAATGGGAAGGTAGTAGAGCTGAAAGATAAGGCCGAACAGGCATTTACCGAAGCAGATGGTACCCACGTTAAGAGCAGCGCGGCGGTACTTTCTTATTCAGCTGTCGGCGCTACAGATGCACCGGTGTATAACACGCTTGAAATACCGCGCGGCGGAGAGTACAGGGTAGTATTGCCGGATAGTTCTGTAGTATGGCTGAACGCCGCTTCCTCCCTGCGTTTTCCCACCCAGTTCAGCGGCCATACACGTGAGGTATATCTTTCAGGAGAAGCCTATTTTGAGATCGCTAAGAATAAAAGCAAACCCTTTATTGTCAGCATAAACAATATATCCGTCACCGTTACAGGCACACAATTCAATGTAAAAGGCTATCCGGATGAAAACTATGTGAATACTACCCTGGTGGAAGGAGGAGTGGAGCTGCGAACAACTGACAATCCCGCTGCCAGGCCAGTGCGCCTGCGCCCCGGCTACCAGGGTGTATGGGAGAACAAAAAGATCACAGTAAAGGAAGCCTACCTGGAAGAGGCGCTGGCATGGAAGAACGGCCTCTTTATATTCCGCAGCGAGCCGATAGGCAGCATCATGCGCAAGCTGAGCCGCTGGTATGATGTGGAGCTAAAATACCCGGATACATCTGTTACAGCTATCCGTTTTACAGGTACTATCCGTAAATATGAATCTATACAGAAAGTGCTGGAAATGCTGGCTTTGACACAGAAAGTAAAATTCACGATCAATGATAAAAATATCTCAGTGTTAAAAGCTCCTTAATAGCTGCATGTAAAGAACAGTATCACCTTAAAAAGAAAGACCGGGAATGCGCTAACATTTCCGGCCTGTGTTCAGTAAACAAATGGTAAGCCTCCAATTGGACCCGGACGGCCTGCCTATTGTCTAACCTATAACCATACTAAGGTATGAAAAAAAAGTTATGGCCTGCTGTTATTCTGCTTGCTATGCGTATCACTACCTTTCTTATGCTGGCTTGTATCCTGCAACTACATGCCACAGGTTATTCCCAGGAAGTGAAGCTTACCCTGAAACTGAAAGGGGTAAAGCTGGATCAGCTCTTTGAGATCATCCAGCGCAACAGCGACTACAAATTTCTCTACAACGACGATGATATCAGGGATACGCTGGTATCCCTGGATGTAACAAAAGCTACAGTGCCCGAGATCATGGCCCAGTGCTTTAAAGGACGGCAGCTGCGATACAACATCGTAGACAAGACTATTATCATTGCTCACATTACTTCATCGCCAGCCAGGGTATATGCACCGCCGCTCACGGTGAGCGGTACTATTACAGACGCCCGTGGTGCGCCTTTGCCTGGCGTCAGCATCGTACTGAAAGGGCAGAAAACAGGCGCCATATCTGATGCCACCGGTCATTACCGCCTAACGGTACCGGATAATAATTCGGTGCTGGTGTTCAGCTTTATTGGCTATATCTCCCAGGAAGTACCAGTGAACGGCCGTACGGTGCTGGACGTGAAACTGGCGGAAGACCTCACCAAACTGGGCGAAGTAGTGGTTACCGCCCTGGGGATCCAGAAAGAAGCCCGGCAGCTGGGATATGCCGCCACTACGGTGAAGGGCGCGGATGTAGCGGTGAACAGAACGCCTAACATCGGCAACAGTTTGCAGGGTAAAGTAGCCGGCCTCAATGTGAGCTCCGTGAATACCGGCGCAGGAGGTTCCAGTAAGATCCGTATACGGGGCGCCTCTTCTTTCAAAGGTAACAACTCGCCACTGATCATCCTGAACGGGGTGCCTATCAATAACAACAGCTATGGCGCGCGCAAGAATGATGCGGAAGGCAACACCTCAAGGGCAGAATCTTATACAGATGGCGGCGATGGTTTGCTCAGCATCAACCCGGATGATATTGAATTTATCAATATACTCAAAGGCGCTACCGCCGCTGCACTGTACGGCTTTCGTGCAAAGGACGGCGCTATTGTGATTACTACCCGCTCCGGTAAAAAGAACCAGGGGATCGGAGTAGAAGTGAACAGCAATTTCGTGGTAGACCGCCCTATTGATCAAACGGATTTCCAGTATGAATATGGCCAGGGCGAACAGGGGAAACGCCCTACCACCATAGCAGAAGCAGGTAATACAGGTACCTGGAGCTTCGGCGAGCGGATAGATAATCAGCCTACCATCCAGTTTGACGGACAAACCAAACCTTATTCAGCAGTAAAGGACCGCATCAATCAATTCTATCGTACCGGTTTTACCTGGAGCAATACGGTATCCATGTCCGGCGGTAATGACCAGGGCAGTTTCAATCTCTCGCTGTCTGACATGAATAACCAGTCTATCATGCCCAATTCAACATACAGAAGACAGGCGATCAACCTGGGATTGAACTACAACATTACTTCAAAGCTGCGGGTGAATGTATTTGCGAATTACTCGCACGAAAAACACCAGAACCCGCCCAACGTATTTGTGCAGCAGTACAATGCTAACACTACCGTATATACGCTGGCGAATACGATGAACTTCACTGATCTCAAAGATCATCGCAAAGATGAGAATGGCAATGAGCGTAACATCTCCCGTTTTACACCGCGTTCCAATCCTTACTGGATCGCTTATGAACGCTTTGAGAATATTGTGCGCGACCGCCTGATAGGCAATGTTTCCATTCGCTATGACCTTTTACCATGGCTGTATATACAGGGGCGTATCGGCCAGGATTATTTTACCCGCTCGCAGGATTATAATGTGCCAACAGGTACCCGTTTCCTGGGGCCTGTCACCACGGGCTTCAATGGACAGTATTACCAGGAGGTGGTGAAGTTCAGGGAGCGTAACTACGATTTCCTGGTTGGTGCAAATAAGCAATTCGGCAATATAGATGTGGACCTTACGCTGGGCGGCAACCAGATGGTGCAGATCGCTGAGAACAATAATGTGAAAGTAGACAACTTCTTTATCCGTGACCTGTACACCGTGCAGAACGGGCAGATCAAGGATCCGCAATATCTCTACAACGAAAAACGGGTGAATTCGCTCTACGGCGCGGCGGAATTGTCCTGGAAGAATTATCTCTTCCTGAACATCACGGCGCGTAATGACTGGTTCTCTACGCTCAATCCCAATTCCAATAACTACCTCTACCCATCTGTAAGCACCAGCTTCGTATTCACGGATGCTTTCAAACTGCCTGCCTGGCTGGAGTTTGGTAAGCTACGTGTGGCGTATGCGGAAGTGGGAGGAGATACAGATCCTTACCAGAATAACCTGTATTATATACTTAATCCCAATCCGCATATGGGTGTGGCATTGGGCGGCATATCAGGTACGCTCAGTCCGAATCCTCATCTGCGCCCGCTGAAAGTAAAAGAGTTTGAGACAGGGCTGGAAGGTCGCTTGTTTGATGGCCGTATTGGTTTTGACGTGGCCTGGTACAGGAAGAATACAATAGACGAAATATTGTCTGTACAGATCTCCGGCGCCACCGGCTACAGCGCTACATTGGTGAATGTAGGACGGCTACGTAACCAGGGAGTAGAAATGCTGCTCACCGGCATACCGGTAGAAAGCGAGAATTTCCGCTGGGAACTGAATCTCAACGGTGCACACAACACCAGCCGGGTGCTGGAACTGGCTGCCGGTCAGCCAAGCATCATCGTAGGCACCGGCGAATACACCGGCCGCCTGGCGCATGAAGTAGGTAAACCCATGGCCTCCCTGCAGGGCACTTCCTATCTCCGCGCACCCGACGGGCAGATCGTATACAAGAATGGCCGCCCGGCCAATGATGTGGTGAAAACATTCGGCAGCGCCATTCCTACCTGGACCGGCGGCATTACCAACACCTTCACTATTAAAGGCGTAAGGATCTCTGCATTGATCGATGGTAAGTTTGGCCATAAGCTGATTTCGAATACCAATTTCAATCTCTGGCGGCATGGCCTTCATAAGGCCACACTGGTTGGCAGGGCAGAAGGCTATGTAGTAGGCAAAGGTGTGATGGAAGATCCCGCTGCACCTGGAAAGTATGTTGCCAACACGGTGCAGGTACCGGTGCAAACCTATTACGAATCCGTGAGAAGCAACAACAATATAGCGGAAGAGTTTGTGTATGACGCGAGCTTCATCAAGCTGCGGCAGATCACCATCGGCTACGATTTTACGAAGATGCTGGAAACGCAGCGTGTGATCAAGGGATTGGCGGTATCATTCGTGGCCAACAATGTGGCGGTGCTCAGCAAGCATACACCCAATATAGACCCGGAAATGGTGACAGCCGCCAGTGATAACCTGCAGGGGCTGGAATCGGGAGGGCTTCCCATGACGCGTAGTATGGGTATTAATGTACATGTTAAATTCTGATGTGTATGAAGCAATACATCATGATCACCTGGATTGCCTGCCTGGTTGTAATAACCGGTTGCGATAAGAATTTTGAAAAGATCAATACTAATCCTGTATTACCTTCCTCGCTGGATCCGGCCTACCTGTTGGCACAGGCGGAGCTGAATGCCTCCTGGGGATCCGGTACCCTCACCTATCAGAGCGCCATCGTGCAGCACACCATGCATCCCTTCCTGGGCGTGCTGGCGGGCGGTAATGTGAATCAAAAGAACCCCGCGGTAGAAAGGCTGCAGTGGGACCAATACTATCCGCTGGTGCGCAACGTGGTAGACATCCTGGATAAGACTAAAAACGACAGCGCCCGCAGCAATCTCTATCATATGGCGCGTATCTGGAAGGCTTACCTCTTCCAGGTGCTCACAGATACGTATGGCGATATTCCATACGCACAGGCAGGAGAAGGTTTTCTCGAGTCACAGTATTTCCCCCCATACGATCCGCAGCATTTGATCTACAGTGATCTGCTGAAAGAAGTGGATGAAGCAGTGAACGGCCTCAATCCAGCCAGGAGGGCAGAAAAGAATGATCTGTTCTACGCCGGTGATGTTGGTAAATGGAAACGACTGGGCAATTCATTGCTGCTGCGCATCGCTATGCGCCTGTCAAAAGTAGACGCTGCAAAAGCACAGGTCTATGCAAAGAAGGCTTTCCAGGGCGGCGTAATGACATCCAACGCAGATAATTGTTTAATGCCGCATTCAGCCACTTATACCAATGCATTTGGCAACCAGCTGAACGGCTCTGAAAAGGCGAACTATTATCTGAACCAAACATTCATCAATTACCTTCAGCGTAACAATGATCCGCGTTTAGCAGCTATTGCCGTGATCTATGGAGACGCTACGAAAGATCCCGCACAGACCACGCAGGATAAAGATCCTGCGCACCAGGCAGGGATGCCCACCGGTTATGATAATACCACCATCGCTTCTGCACCCGGATACCCCGGCTCTTTATACAAGTATTCGCAGATAGACCGATTGACGCTGGGCAATATTACGGCCCCCTGCTTTCACGTGACCTACGCACAAACACAATTGCTACTGGCAGAGGCAGCGCAGCGGGGCTGGATAGCCGGTGATCCATCCGTCTTATACCAGCAGGGTGTGACCGCGCATATGCAGCAGCTGGCGGTGTACGGCGGTACTGCCGTGATCCCGGATGCGGGCATTAACAGTTACTGGGCCACCCACAGCTATGATGCGGCTAATGGCCTGGAACAGATCAATACTCAATACTGGGTGGCCTGTTTGATGAATGGAACAGAGGCTTACGCCAACTGGAGGCGTACGGGCTTTCCCGTTATATCCGCCAACACGTATGCCACACAGGATATCCCGCGGGGCGAGAGCATTCGCCGTCTGCGTTATCCCGATACAGAAATATCACTGAACACCACACATTACAACGAAGCGCTTTCACGCCAGGGCGCCGACGAGCTCAATATTCGCATGTGGTGGGATGTACAATAGCATGGCAATAAAAGTAACATTATATGAAGAAGCTCCTCATTTACTGCCTGTTGCTGGGCTGCCTGTATGAACCAGGCAAGGCCCTGGCGCAGCAGGTAACCCTCACATCTGATCAGATCAAGGCGCTCACACCCGCCTGGAAAGGAGAGCGCAGTGCGGACGGAAGGCCCAAAGTTCCGGATGCATTGCTGCAACGCCTGAAAAACATCTCTATTGAAGAAGCCTGGGGCATTCTCCGGAACAAAGGTTATCAGAACCAGTTTGAAGGCGAATGGATGCTGCTGCGGCAAAACCAGGTGATGACAGGCAGGGTGGTCACTGCGCAGTACATGCCGATGCGCCCGGATATGGATCAGCTGATCAAAGATAAGGGCAAGGCGGAAGGCCGCATTGGCGGCACCAATTCCTGGCCCATAGATGTGTTGACGAACGGCGATGTGTACGTGGCAGACAGCTACGGCAAAGTAGTAGACGGCACCCTGATCGGCGATAACCTGGGCAATTCTATTTATGCGAAATCAAAGAATGGGGTCATCTTCTATGGGTCTGTTCGCGACATGGAAGGCCTGGAAGAGATCGATGGTTTCACAGCCTGGATAAAGGGTTATGATCCCTCTTACATTCAGCAGATGATGCTGGCGGGTATCAATGTGCCTATCCGTATCGGCCGCGCCACCGTATTACCCGGTGATGTGGTGCTGGCTAAAAAAGGCGGTGTGATCTTCATTCCGGCGCATTTGCTGGAAGAGGTAGTGCTGAATGCGGAGTTCATCGCCCTGCGTGATCAGTTCGGGCATCAGCGCCTGCGGGAAGGTAAGTACACGCCTGGCCAGATAGACACGCAGTGGACGGATGCCATCAAAAAAGACTTCCTGCAATGGTTGGACACCCAGGGTGATAAACTCCCGATGAGCAGGCAGGAGCTCGACCAATTCATGAAAAACAGAACATGGTAAACGCTTAAATTTTTTCTAATGACACCTTCAGAAAAATTCCTCGCAAAATTAGGCGTACAGGAAAGCGCCGCTAATACGGAAGTACAGCCAGAAAATGATCGCCGCTCCTTCCTGAAGAAGACTGCCTTAGGCGGCCTGGCCCTGGGCGGTTTTATGTTTTCCCCGCTGGGAGATACCCTGGCGCATGCCACTTCCAAAGTGAATCGCCTTTCCTCCCCATCTGACCTTAAGATCACGGATATGCGCTATGCTGTGTGCATGAACTCCACCGGCCGCTGTCCTATTATCCGCATAGATACCAACCAGGGTATTTATGGCCTGGGAGAAGTGAGGGATGGCGCCAGCTGGCGCTATGCATTGTTCCTGAAAAGCCGTATCCTGGGCATGAACCCCTGCAGCGTGGAGATGATCTTCAAACGCATCAAGCAGTTCGGTTTTCATGGCCGGCAGGGCGGCGGAGTATCTGGTGTGGAAATGGCACTCTGGGATCTCGCGGGCAAGGCCTATGGTGTGCCCGTATACCAGTTGCTGGGCGGTAAATACCGCGATCGCGTAAGGTTGTACGCAGACACGCCTGAAGTAGAAGATCCGGCGGAATTCACCGCTAAATTGAAAGACCGCCTGGAGAATAAAGGATATACGTTCCTGAAAATGGATTTCGGCATTGAGCTGCTGAAAGATACGCCCGGCGCCCTGGTGAATAATAAGTTCTGGGATGTAGGCCGTCAGTGGACCAACCAGCCCATGACCTACGGTGGAACGGAGCACCTCTTCACCCAGGTGCAGATCACGCCCAAAGGGCTGGATATACTGGCAGAACGTATTTCCAAAGTACGGGAAGCCGTAGGCTACGAAACACCGCTGGCCTCCGACCACTATGGACATTTCGATCATAATAATGCCATCCGCCTGGGCAGGGCCGTAGAGCCTTACCGCCTGGCCTGGCTGGAAGATCTGATCCCCTGGAAGTTCACGGAGCAATGGAAACAGATCACCGATGCCATTGAAACGCCGACGCTTACAGGTGAGGATATCTATCTGAAGGAAGAATTTATTAAATTAATGGACGCGCACGCAGTAGACATGGTACATCCTGACCTTGCCACGGCAGGCGGCATCCTGGAAACAAAGCGTATTGGCGATTATGGTGAGGAAAAAGGAGTGGCGATGGCGATGCACTTTGCGGGGCTGCCCATCTCTTTCATGGCCAATGTGCATTGTGCTGCAGCTACACAGAATTTTGTAGCGCTGGAACATCACTCGCTGGATGTACCTTACTGGAACAACCTGGTGAAGACGGACAAGCCGCTCATAGAAAAAGGCTTCGCCATTGTGCCGGATAAACCGGGACTGGGAATAGAGCTGAATGATGAGGAGATCAAGAAGCACCTGTTGCCGGAAGACAAAAGTTATTTCGCTCCAACGCCTGACTGGGACGAGAGCCGTTCCTGGGATCGCCTCTGGAGTTAAAGCAATACCACTTATGAATAAATACACACTATCCGCCTATCTGGCCATGGCGGCATTGATCGCCTACATCGCCATCACTATTCTGCAATGGCATCACATAGGAGGCTGGCTCCTGATGCTGTTCTTTGCACTACTGGCATTTGCCTTCAGGGGGAACGCCCTGCTCAAAGGCTTTTCGTACACGGTAATGATCTTCGCCGCCGTCAGCCTGGCCATGTATTATCCGCAGCACTTCATCACTGTAGGAGGCTTTAAACTGTCAAAGCTGATCGTGCCTTTGCTGCAGATCATCATGTTCGGCATGGGCACAGGCCTGAGCTGGGCGGATTTTGCGCAGGTGGCTAAAATGCCGAAAGGCATTGGCGTAGGCATTATTGGTCACTATACCATTATGCCGCTGATCGGTTTTACGATCACGCGTATCTTTCATTTTCCGCCGGAGATAGCGGCGGGTATTATACTGATAGGCAGCTGTCCCAGCGGGCTGGCTTCCAATGTAATGTCTTACCTGGCAGGCGCTAACCTGGCGCTCTCCGTATCTATAACGGCGACGGTTACCCTGCTGGCGCCATTTATTACGCCGATGTGGATGAAGCTCCTGGCAGGACAGCTGGTGGAGATCGTTTTCTGGGAGATGATGTGGCATATTATCCAGATCGTGATCCTGCCGATTGTATTGGGGCTGGTGTTCAATCATTTCCTGCATGGCAAATTTAAATGGCTGGATGCTGCCATGCCATTGGTATCTATGATCAGTATTGGGCTGATCATTGTGGTGATCACTGCCAGCGGGCGTGATAGCCTGTTAACCGTGGGGCCGTTGTTGGTCATTGCTACTTTACTGCATAACGTCTCCGGCTATTTCCTGGGTTATTGGGGCGCCCGTTTATTCAGAATGCCGGAGAAGGACTGCCGTACGGTAGCATTGGAAGTAGGCATGCAGAACGGCGGCTTGGCTTCGGGCCTGGCATTGACGATGGGAAAGCTGTCTACCGTAGGCCTGGCGCCGGCTGTATTCGGTCCTTTGATGAATATCACGGGTTCTGCGCTGGCCACCTGGTGGAAAGGAAGAAAGGCGGATGATGAAACGGAAAAAGTGGTTGTCAGTTATTAGTCGTAAGTCGTTAGTCGTTAGTCGTTAGTCGTGAGTTGTCAGTTGTCAGTTGTCAGGGATTGGCATGACTAACAGCTTACGACTAACGACTAACGACTAACGACTGACACTGATAACTGACAACTCTTTTATTTAGGCTCGAGTGCCATATTGATCCTTTCCACGAGATCATTCAGATGATAACGGCTCATGTTATCAGGCATAGCGGCTGCTGCGCTGCGCATCTCGTTCCTGAGGGAGGTGAGCTGGGCGCGGGCAATGCTGCTCACATCAGTGCGGGTGGGATCTGCGGGCGGTGCGCCGAACATGATCACCATACCGCCGCCGCCTCCGCCGGAGCCGCCACCGGGAGAGAGCAATTCGGACAGATGCCTGATATAGGCCTTTTGCAGGTTCCTGCGGAAGATATCGATCGGCTTATGGGTATATACTTCGCTGAAGATGCCTTTTTTCAGGTCGTTCAGCAGCTCGGTGGCCTGGTAAGCTTTGCTGCCTTCCGTGGCAGATGCGTTCAGGAGCTTGTTCAGGGTATTGGTGCTCAGGAGCCGGTCCAATACAGGATCCTGACGGGTCAATACCACATTGGTAGCGTCATTTCCGGTACGGTTCAGGATATCTTTATCCAGCAGCCACTGTGGTGTGGTGAACAATTGCTGGTTGAGGAACTGTATGGCCGCCTGCTGGGTGGCCTTGGGCACGCATTCATACACGGCGCCTTCCTGTTCAACGGTTTTAGGCGTTTCACAGATGCCGCCTACGTTTTTGGCTACGTGGTTCATATAGCGGCCAAACTGTCCGTTCACTTCGCGGTACAGGTCGCCCAGGTTACTATATCCTTCGTTGGCTTCGCGGGTCCATGCCATCAGGTTGGGCACTATGCGTTGCAGGTTTTTGATCCCATAATAGCTGGCTTTCATGGCATCATCGCCCAGGTCTTCGCTTTGTGAGCGGGGATCATCCGGATTGCTTTCGGTACCAAACCAGTAGCGCTTGTCTTTCAGGCGGTTAATGGTCCATTTATTAAGTGTGGCCTTTTCTTCTTCCGCAGTATGGGCGCCGGGTACCAGGTGGTAGCCCCATTCAACGGCCCATTTGTCGTAATAATTGATGCGGGGATAGAGGTCGGCCCCTGTAATGCTGTCTTCCGGCTGGGCCACGTAATTAAAGCGGGCGTAGTCCATAATAGAAGGCGCATGGCCATTCTTCTCTACCCATGCTTTATCACGCAGCTTCTCCACCGGATAGGCGGAGCTGGCGCCGTAGTTGTGACGCAATCCTAATGTATGGCCAACTTCGTGGGAGGATACAAAGCGGATCAGTTCTCCCATCAGCTCATCGTCGAATTCCATGGTGCGGGCGCGGGGATCGTTGGGAGCACATTGCACAAAGTACCAGTTCCGCAGCAGGCGCATCACGTTGTGATACCAGTTGATGTGGCTTTCCAGAATCTCGCCGGAGCGGGGATCATGTACATGGGGGCCGCTGGCGTTGGCGATATCCGAAGGTTTGTATACAATGGCAGAGAAGCGGGCGTCTTCGAGCGACCAGGTAGAATCTTCCTGGGGAGTGGGCGCCAGTTTGGCGATGATGGCGTTTTTGAAGCCGGCCTGTTCGAAGGCAGGCTGCCAGTCGTTCACCCCCTGGATCAGGTACTTACGCCACTTGGCGGGGGTGGCCGGATCTATATAGAAGATGATCGGTTTTTTAGGCTCTACCAGTTCGCCGCGCTTATATTTTTCCAGGTCTTCCGGTTTGGGTTCCAGGCGCCAGCGCGTGATCATCTGTACGCGTTTCACCCCTTGTGGGTCGGCATCAAAATCGGTGACGCTGGTGGTGAAGTACCCGATGCGGGGATCGAAGTACCTGGGCTGCATGGGCACCTTGGGCAACAGCACCAGGGAACTGTTGAGCTCCAGGGTAGCATTGCCGCCGGGGCCGCCGGGACCACCCATTCCGCCGCTGCTCTTGGAATAAGTTTTTACGGTTTTAATTTCCGTATTGATAGGGTAGGAGCGTACATCAACGATATAGGATTTATCTGACTGTACGCTTCCCAGGCGCAGGCCTGATTTCATGCGCTGGTCAAAGAAGAGGATTTCGTTATCGCCGTTGATATAATCGGTGAAGTCGATCAGGCAGCCGTTACTATTTTTTGAGAAGGCTTTAATGTCAAATGCGGCTGCGATGGGCTGTATATTGGAGTTCATCACCGCATTGAACATGGGCTGGGTACTATCCTTTGATATTTCGCTATAGGAAACGTTTTTAAGGAAGATCCGGTTATTAGGGCCCTTATCAAAGCGGATCACATTTTCACCGATCTGGTCGCCGCTGTAGCCATAGAACATGGCGCGGAGGCCGGCTGCCGATTTGGAGATCCGGTTTACCACGAGGATATCGCGGCCCAGGAGGGAGTCGGCTATTTCGAAATACACCTTATCGTCCACCTTATATATATTGAATAAGCCGGAGTCAGCCTTGCTGCTGGCAGGTATCAGCTCCTCAAACTGCTTGGGATTGGCTTTGGGAGTTCCCTGCGGTGGTATCATAGGCGGTTTTACGGTGGTGTCTTTGGCGGCGGCAGCAGCGGCAGCTTCAGACTGTTTCTTCTTTTTCCTTTGTGCAGAGGCCTGCGTCCCAAGGAGGATACCCGTGCAGAGTATACCCGCCGCAATCGCGACAAATCTGCTTTTTACATGCATGTTCATAGTGTTTATACGAGGGTTGATCTTTGATCTGGCTGCCTATTTTGGGCAGCAGTTGCAAATAAATATATAAAGCAGTAACTTATCAGGAAATTCCATAAACGTTATAATTGTCTTAAGAATGGAAGGAATCTCCTGGATTTTATTGAATTGTCAGTGTTTATATTGATATTGTTCTTGATATATAACTGCTAAACCGATGCTTTATTATGGGAATGAGGGCTTTGAATACAGGAGTAACATATGTTTTGCCGGGCTTATAAGTTAAGACCTGCTACTGTGGCGAAAAACATTTAAAACGAATAGTTGTAAAATTTGTTGGAACATTTAAAAATTTCCTTAAATTGTGCGTCCAACTTTGAAAAAAAATCAATAAATTTCGATTTTCAAGGACAGTAACGGTAAAGGGTTTAATAGGCCACTGCTTTGTTGCTACTCGTTTTGTGTTTAAAGTGTATGCTCAATAAAACTGGAAAGAAGTCCTTCAGATGGGCTTTTGTGTGAGAGGTTAAATTTTGTGAGATTTTTTGAGCAGCACTTGTTTTTTTAAGGCAACCGTACAATATTTGCGAATTCAGGTAATTGTAAGTGTTACATTTATTTAATTCAACAAACGGAAATACAAAAAAACCATAGTTTAATTTTTAACACTAAAATTCAATCAACATGGCTGAGACTAAAACAACTGTGACTGCAGCTGCTGCCAAATCGACAACGACTTCTCATCAACCGAAAAAATCATCCAACCTGTTTGCGGCGTTGGCGGTTCCAATTTGCTTGGCTATAGGTATTCTCTTTTACGTATTCGTATTAGGTAATCCTGCCAACTTCCAGGGAGGGCACACAGGTCCTGGCGCACATCCAGTTGAGGAAGGCATTGGTAAATGGTTCGGCACAGTTTACATGGGTGGTTTTGTGGTACCTATTCTGATTTCAGTACTCTTAATCTGCTTGACTTTCGTGATCGAGCGTTTCCTCTATCTGTCTAAAGCCAAAGGTAAATTCAGCGGCAGTGAACTGGTAAGGAAAGTACAATATCACCTGGCTAACAAAAACGTAGATGCTGCACTGGCTGAGTGCGACAAACAGAAAGGTTCTGTTGGTAACGTACTGAAAGCAGGTCTGAAAAAATACAAAGAGATGATCACCAACACTGAGTTGGATACTGATCAGAAGATCCTTTCTATCAAGAACGAGATCGAAGAAACAACTGCACTGGAACTGCCGATGATGGAAAAGAACCTGGTGTTCCTGTCCACTATCGCTTCTATCGCTACCCTGTTAGGTCTGTTCGGTACAGTATTGGGTATGATCCGCGCGTTCTCTGCGATGGCAACCGGTGGTGCTCCTGACTCTGCTCAGCTGGCAGGTGGTATCTCCGAGGCGCTGATCAACACCGCACTGGGTATCGGTACTTCTGCTGTATCCATCATCATGTACAACTACTTCACTACCAATATCGACAGCATCACTTACGCTATCGATGAGTCTGGCTTTACATTAACTCAGAGCTTTGCTGCCAACCACAAATAATTTTTAATTATTTGTATGGAAAATCAGTGAATCTGAATCTAATTAAAGTACAAACTAAAAAGGAGTAAACATGCCAAAAGTTAAAATGGCCCGTAAGAGTACCACGATCGACATGACCGCAATGTGTGACGTTGCGTTCCTGTTGCTCACGTTCTTCATGCTGGCCACCAGTTTTAAGCCGGAGGAACCGGTAACTGTGGTTACTCCGTCTTCTATTAATACCAAGATTCTTCCCGACTCCGATGTAATATTGCTTACTGTGGGCAAGGATGGCAGGATATTCTTTAGCATGGACGGGCAGCCCAAACGGAAGAAACTGATCGAGGATTTGAACTCACAGTTCCACCTCAATCTTGACCAGAAGGCGATGAATAACTTCATAGTTGGCGCTATTGTGGGTACTGAATTAAAGAACCTGAATAGCTACCTGAATATGAAGATGGAGCAGCGTAAGGCATCCGGCGTAGAAACCGGTATCCCCGCAGACTCTGCCAACAACGAACTTGCTACCTGGGTTAACTACGCCAGGACTGCTCAGGGAGGAAACCCCAGGCTGCAGTACTGTATCAAGGCGGACAATGGTACGCCTTATCCTAAGATCAAGCAGATCATGCAGACATTTAAGGATCTGAAGATACAGAAGCTCAACCTGGTAACTAACCTGGAAGAAGCGCCTGCCGGATCTGCAGCAGCAGAATTCCAAAGACAGCAAGGTGCTACCAAGAAAGCCGGAGAATAATATTTAAGTAAACGGCAGGTTCATTCTGCGGAAAGAACGCTGCCAATTAAAAACCAAAAAAAAGAGCTACTATGGCAGAAATGGATACCAGCAGTAGTGGTGGTGGTAAAAAACACCAGGGTACGAAATCGAAGAAACTTTCTACCCGTGTGGATATGACGCCAATGGTGGACTTAGGTTTTCTCCTTATTACCTTCTTCATGCTGACGACAACCATGTCCAAGCCCAAAACAATGGACTTGATCATGCCGAAAGATACCAAAGATGAGAAGGAACAGAACAAGGTGAAGGAGAGTACAGCCCTTACCATACTGCTTGGAAAAAATAACAGGGTTTATTATTACGCGGGCTTAGCCCAGGACCCGAACGCATCCGCTGATCCGAACTTCTTCAAAGCAACCAGCTTTGCCAACAAAGATGGTATACGGGATGTGATCATTAAAAAGAGGGATGAAGTTGCACAACTGAGGAACGCCAAGGGTGAACCGGAAGATGTGGTAGTGATCATCAAAGCAGACGACGATGCTACTTACAAGAACTTCGTGGACATCTTAGACGAAATGGCCATTAACCGCATCCAGCGCTATGCTACCGTTGATATCAGCGATCAGGATAAGACATGGATCAAGCAAACCGAAACAGCGAATGCTGGTGGCTCCCAGTAATTTGTGGAATTATCTAATTTTTTGCATCCATCCATAAACAAGCAACAATGGATTCAGCTAAAGTACTAAAAGCCGATTTTCTTGATATCCTGTTTGAGGGCAGGAATAAGGATTATGGGGCTTATGAACTGAGAAGAAAATATGAGAAACGCGTACGCAATGCCCTTATCGGCACTGGCGCCGTGTGTCTCCTGGCGATCGGTGGTTATGTTGTTAGTAACATTATAAAGGGCATTGAGGCCAGAAACCCCAAGAAGCCCGTTATAGAGCAGATCAAGATGGAGGATATCAAGTTGCCGGATGATCCGAAGACTCCGCCTCCTCCGCCGCCTCCTCCTGCTCCGCCGCCGCCGGTAAAACCCTCTGTACAATTTACTCCGCCCGTAATTAAAAAGGATGCGGAAGTACCACCGGAAGAAGAACCACCAAAAGTGGAAGAAATAAAGGACAAAGCGGTAAGTACCAAAACTATGGAAGGTGATCCCAACGGTATCGATCCGGGATTGCTGGAAGATAGCAAAGGTTCTGGTGTGGTAGAAGCACCGCCGCCGCCTCCTAAAGAAGAGATCTTCACCTTCGTGGAGCAACCTCCGACCTTCCCGGGTGGAGAGGAAGCCTTGGCCAAATACCTGAGCAAGAATATCCGTTATCCGCGCGTAGCACAGGAGAACGGTATTTCCGGAACAGTGTTTGTGCAATTCGTGGTAGACTCTGAAGGTACCATCAAAGACGTTAAAACAGTTGGCGCCGCAAAAGGTGGTGGTCTGGAAGAAGAAGCTGTACGCGTGGTGAAAACCATGCCCAAATGGAAACCTGGTAAGCAGAACGGCCGTCAGGTATCCGTACAGTTCAACCTGCCCATCCGCTTTACTTTACAGGAGTAGTACTGTTAGAACAATATTCTTGCAATTCCTCACCGGTACGCCGGTGAGGAATTTTTATTTGTACTATATTGCTGCCTTATGTCGGCAAAACTTACAGGATACGATGAAACGATTGTGGCCCTGGCTACGGCCCCGGGCATAGGCGCCATTGCAGTGATCAGGTTGAGCGGGCCACAGGCTATCATTATCTGTAATGCCCTTTTCCCTTCCAAGGACCTGCTGCAGCAGGCCAGCCATACGCTGCATGTAGGCAACATCGTGAGCCAGGGAAGGATCATCGACGAAGTGGTGGTTAGTCTCTTTAAAGGTCCCCGTTCTTATACCGGTGAAAATGTTGTGGAGCTTTCCTGCCACGGTTCTCCTTATATTCAACAGCAGATCATTGACGCCTGTATACAGGCGGGCGCCCGTATGGCAAAGCCGGGTGAATTTACCATGCGGGCATTTCTTAACGGTAAGTTAGATCTTGCACAGGCTGAGTCAGTAGCGGATCTGATTGCCAGCCACTCTGCCGCCAGTCATCAGACGGCTATTCAGCAGATGCGGGGCGGCTTCTCTAAAGAGCTGCAGGCCTTACGCGAACAGCTGATCCGTTTTTCTGCGCTGATAGAGCTGGAGCTCGACTTCAGCCAGGAAGATGTAGAGTTTGCGGACCGCACGCAATTGTATGCACTGATCAAAACTGCCATGGAAGTGGTGAAGCATTTGGCGGATTCTTTCCAGATGGGGAATGTGATCAAGAACGGGGTGAATACGGCGATTGTTGGGAAGCCTAATGCAGGGAAATCTACTTTGCTGAATACACTGCTGAATGAGAACAGGGCCATTGTGAGCGATATTGCAGGTACTACAAGGGATACGATCGAAGAAGTATTGAATATACAAGGAGTGCTTTTCCGGTTGATAGATACGGCGGGGATCCGGGAGAGTGTGGATACGATTGAAAGCATTGGTGTGCAAAAGACATTGGAGAAAATAAAGGAAGCAGGGGTAGTAATATACCTGTTCGATGTGAATGAAGTAAGTGCAGAAGAATTACGCACGCAGGTGGATGTTTTTGAACAGGATGGGGTTAACCATTTGCTGGTGGGAAATAAGATGGATGTGCTTGGAGAAAGAGCGGTGCAGGAGAAGTTCAAAGGTATTCCGGGTATACTGTTCATCTCTGCAAAGGCGCATGATCATATTGATACATTGAAAGAGATGCTGGTGCAGCGGGTAATGAGCGGGGATATTAATACAGAGTCCACTATTGTTACTAATGCCAGGCATTATGCGGCACTGCAATCTGTGCTGCAGTCATTACAGGATGTGAAACAAGGGATGGATAGCGGTTTGCCGGGAGATCTGCTCGCGCTGGATATCAGGAGGTGTTTGCATTTCCTGGGAGAGATAACAGGGGAGATCACGAATGAGGATCAGTTGGATTTTATATTTAGTAAGTTTTGTATCGGGAAGTAGGAAGTATATGAAACCCTTTACTATTTTAAGGTTCGTTTTTTACAATGGGGTATGACGATCCGATGTAGGCGGTAGCTTAGCTATTCAAATAAGATTATGTCTGCCCGGGGTAAAGCTCTTGACGAAAATATCAATGGCAAGACCCCGGCAGACATGAAATCCTTGAATGTTAATCTGAGTTTTCAACATCCAATGGGCTGCCAGGTTTTACCGCCGTCGTAGGATGTCCTTAGCCTCCTCGTATCCGACGCTGAACCGGATGTGATAGCAGCGAATCCACCTTTGATCTGTTTTACATCGAAAGCCACACCACCCTCACTGTCCACCACCGCCCAGTTTTCGCCATTATCGGTAGATCTTATTATCCTGCTCATACTGATCGCCAACAGTACGCCATTCGACTCAGCCAAATTCCCTACCCCGCCTCCGGCATGGATATGTTTCCAGGTTATGCCACTGTTAGCAGTTTTAAAAAGGCCGCTGTTGGTGCCAATGAAAATTGGACCTCCGGCAGTTTCAAAACCATTAGGAACAAAGCATATACTTCTATGTATTTCATAATTTATTTGCTCAGCAACCGCCTTTGGGAGGGACACGTTTAAAAATTACTTTATTATCTCGTTCTGCATATTCGGCCGATATTATCGGGTATGAATACTTGGGCGCGTGCGATACGGTATGGCTTCTTATGATTATTTTGTCGTTAACTTTCAAGCTATGCAGTTGCTCAAGTTGAGACTTTTCCGGCTCAAACTTTACAATATAATCATCACCATTGATCCTGGCCATCACACCGAAACCTAATCTTGATCCCGGCGGAAGAGAAAGATCCGTCACAACAGCCTCCATATTAGTATAATCACTAATATTCTTCCTTATTTTTGCAGCACCGGCAAACACTTTTTTACCTTCAGGAGAAGCTACCCATTTTTTGTACTTTATACCTGCAGGGGTAGCCTCCCATTCTTTCCGTTGGGCTTCCCTTTCGGCAGCGGAGAGGGGTTTTGGGGTTGGCCTTTTAGAAGTTTCATTTTTAATTTCGCGATTAGCATATACCAGCCCGCTTACCACAACCAGCGATAAGATTAGCGCATAAATGATTTTTTTCATAATTTTTGTTGGTTTAAATGATAAAAGACATTTTTTTTATTTTTCATATCCTTTCAAAGTTGGTGCACCAAAAATACTTTGATATATTTCAGCCTGAGGAACTTGGATTGTAAATAAAAATGTAACCTTTGTAAATAAATCGTAAAAAGGTATGGTTTATAGCCGAAAGCTACTTTCCGGGAAACGCAAATACCTGTGGGGATTGATACTACTCCTGTTTATCTCTGCAACATGCGTGACTTTTAGTATGATCGGCAGTGACGACTTTGATATTGCCAGGAGGGAAGTTTTGCTTCGGAGGATAGGAGATGAACTACTCACCCAGTCGGGCGACAGTAAATCCAGGGTGCTTCCGGTAAAAAAGATCGCCGAAAATGAATACCAGATCAGCTTTGAAAATGAGCTTACTTTTCAACCGGAGTCGCTGGTGAATACTACCCGGAGTTTGTTGGCCAAAGACCCCCTCTCAAGTGATTATGTTGTTAATGTTCTGAATTGTAGCAACTCCAGTATTGCCTATGGATACGCTATATCCAACAATAAAAGAAATGATATTATAGCTTGTAGGGGAAGAGTGCAACCCAAAGGATGTTACATGATCAACATTAAATTTAAACCGGCAGCAATAAATACAGCAAAGGGTGGATATATTTTGGGCAGCCTGTCATTTTTAGCATTTGTTGGTTTCATTTTTTTGAGATCTGTTAAGCCGCAGAGACCCCTAGGTGATGGTCAAAATACAGTTACAATCACTTTGGGCTCAATGTTGTTTGATGCAAAGAACCGTAAGCTCATAATAAATGGAAACGCGATAAACCTGACCGGAACCGAAACCCGCGTATTGCAGATTTTTGCATCTTCTCCAAATGAGACCATAGAGCGAAGCAGGCTACAAAAAGAGATCTGGGAGGATGAAGGTGTTATAGTAGGCCGCAGCCTTGATATGTTCATATCAAAACTTAGAAAAAAATTGGAACCTGATCCCAATATCAACATTGTTGTTATACGTGGCAAAGGATATAAACTTGAAATTAGCTCTTAAGATGAATCTTTTTGCCCCTATTGTGCCCCTCGTGTTATCTGAATTGTTGATAATCAAGATATTTATTTTTTTTGTATCGGGAAATAGAATTTGAGCTTATTTTTTATTCAAATAAATAAATACAAATGAAATTTAGACTCATAACATCGTTTCTGATGCTGATGGCAAGCATTGCTGCATTTAGTCAGGGAAAGCAATCTCCTGCATCCGAGAACCCCGCTTCCGCTGCTGCTGAAAAAGGATTGATCAAAGTATCTATCATGTACCCTTTTGCAGAAGGCAAAACATTTAATATGGAGTATTATGAAACTAAGCACATGCCTATGGTGGCAGGGTTTCTAGGTTCAAACCTGGTAAAATACACCATTGAAAAAGGCATTGCCAGCGGCATTCCCAATCAACCATTGCCCTATATGGCCATCGGAACATTTTATGTAAAGAGCCTTAGTGAGTATCAGGCGGCAATTGGTCCGAACAGGGATGCTATAAGGGCTGACTTTGCGAATTATACGAATATAGCTCCGGTAATTTTGGTTAGTGAAGTGGTAAAGTAACTTATGTCCGGGAATAATAAAGCAATATTAGAAAGGGCAAACGAGGCTATCACGCGAGGCGACTATGAGGGCTTCCTCTCGTTCTGCTCGGAGGATACGGTATGGACATTTATAGGCGACAAAACACTAAAAGGAAAAGAAGCTGTTCGCCAGTGGATGGCAGGCGCGTACACGGAACCGCCAAAGTTTACGGTCACGAACCTAATTGCTGAAGGAGATTTTGTGACGGCACTCGGTATTATTACAATGAAGGACGACGAGGGCAAGGAGGTCCATTACTCGTACTGTGACGTCTGGCGGTTTCGTGATGGTAAGATGGTTGAATTGAGGGCTTTCGTGATTAAAAATTAGTCCCCAGGCTTTTGGGGCGGATAAGATTTCAGGACGCTTTCATATCGGATAACGCCGGCTTTGCGATAATGATATTTTTATTAATGATAAAATAAAGACTATGCAACAACAAAAAGAATCTCAAGGGCTGGGTATGCCCTGGGAAGATGATTACGGGTATGCACAAGCCGTAAGAAAAGGTGATACGGTATGGATAGCCGGACAGCTTGGTCACGATGAGAAAGGTACCTTGCTTGAGGGCATGGAAGCACAGATGAAACAATCTTATGTGAATATTAAAAAATTACTGACCGGCTTCAACATGACGATGGATGATGTGGTGGAAGAAGTACTGTATGTATTGGATATGCAGACTGCATTTGAAGCCCGGAGAAAAAACAAAGCAGAATTTTATCCCAACCCGAAGAGCGTGGCAAGTACGATCGTGGTGGTACAGGGACTGGCATTGCCCGGGCAGCTGGTGGAGATCAAAATTGTTGCGCGCCAGTAATCACGTAAGGTATAAATGAATTACGTGATCATTTAACAAAGCGGCTGATCATGGAAGAAAATAAGCCGCCCGGTTTCCATTCCTTTTTCCGTTTCAATGCTTCGTCGTTTCCCGGCGACATTTCCAGCACCGTGTTTACAGTCCCGATGGCCGCCTGTTTGTCACCGGTAGCCATGCAGGCATCCGCGTATTGAAGCGCCGCGGTGATGCACTCTTCATCCCATTTCCAGCCGTTATTGTTATAGCAGCCAACAGTGTTCAGGGCATAGGTTTTGCATGCTTCCCATTGCTGCAGCAGATAGCAACATTTTGCGAGCAGCATGTTGACATTGGATAGACTCGACTGCATACCTTCATCTGCCGGATCTATGCTGTTCAGTACCTTAGTAAGGTCTTCTTTAGCTTGCTGGTACTTTTCGGTGTTCAGATATGAAACGCCACGCATGTAATGCACCTTCAGAATGGATTCCGGTTTAATGGCTTTCCCTTTTACGGACAGGTAATTTTTAGCGCAGGCAATGCACTGGTGGTAATCTTTCAGCTGGTAATAGTTTTGCATCAGCATGAACCACGCCGAATTGTCATCCGGGTGTTTCTCTAACTGTTCCTGCCAGGCTTTGATGGCATCTTCTATACTTGCGCTGCTCAGCAGGTCATGCCGTGTATTCTGGACGGTAATATAGCGCTCGCTCAATATAAATAATTCTTCTTCGGAAAGTTTGGCGCCATGGTCGCTGATGAAATTATTATATTCTTCTTCGGTACGCTCGAGCAGTGTCTTCACTTCATCTGTGCGTCCGAGGCTGAAAGTAGCTGTCAGTATATCCCCTTTTAATTGAATATAGTCGGCAAAATCAAGATAGTTGTGCCCGTCTTCCAGGGCCTGGTTAAAGGCAGTAATGGCCTCCTTGTATCTTTCCAGCCGCAAGAGGGCGGTTCCCAGGCTGCTCGATTGTTCCCAGAAGGGAGAAATGGAATAACCCAATGTATGGACTTCAACGGCCTGTTCGTATTCCCCTCCTTCACTTAACGCTATGCCATAATTGTTGCAGCACATGGCAAAAATGTGGCCCTCGGTGAATTTGGCTGTCTCTTTATTGTTATAGAAATAACCATAAAAGCCTTCATAGGAGATGCGGTAGAATGCAGTTCTGATCTTCAGTAGTTCCGGCGCGGCAAGTGTCCCAGCCATCAGCGCCTCAAATTCAGCAAAAATTACCCCCGCATTGTAGTAATCAACAGGAGGGCCATCTGGCCACTTTTTTATAGCAGGCAATTCACCATTCACATGGTAAGCACATTCGATGAAACGCTGCAGGCCAAAGGCGGTGCCGCCCAGCTCCAGGCTTTTTGCAAGATAGGGAAGTGCGGCTTCATAGCTGCGGGCATCATATAAGGCAGTACCGGTATAGTGATAGGCAACATACCAGTTGGGATAGATCTGAATGTACTGTTTTGCGAAGTTTAGTAATCTGGTAGTGTCTGTCCCTAATGCTTCAGCAAATATTCTCTGTCCAATGAACATCGCCTGCACCAGCGGTTGATGAATGACGCCTTGCTGGTTTAGCTCATCCAGCCTGTGATAGAGCGCCAACCGGTCTTCTTCCTCCTGCGTATCCGAAAAGAACGCCAGGATAGCGGCTTCTCCGCCGGTATCATAATCTCCGTTATCAAGCGCTATATCCACGATTTGGCAATAGACTCTGAAGTCGGTATGACGGTGTTTGAGCACCTGTCTGAAAGCTTCCAGGGCCCTGATGTGGTCACCATATCCTTCCAGGTGCACCCTTCCTTTTCTAAAGTATATGTTGCCCAGCTCCTGGTCTAAGGTAGGCAGGTGCTTGCTATAAATTTCCCTGGTCAGCTCAATTAACGACGCCAGGTCTTCAAGGGCAAGATCAAAATTGCCGCTCAGGCAGTAAGCCTGGTGACGATAGCCCATAGCGCGTGCCTGCAGTTCCGGATGGGGAGATGCAGTGAGCCGGGTGCAGTAGTTGATGGCTGCCTCCACATTGGATTGTGTGACGAAAATATTGATATAAGCCAGGAAAGTCATTGCCTCTTCATTTGAAGGAGACAGGCTAAGCACGTCCTCAAAGCTCCTGCTGGCAGCGGTGAATCCGTTGGTATCGTCCGGCGCTGCCTCGTTCAGAGCTATCTGGTAAAGGCAACGTCCCTTCAGTAACAGGGCTTCTATATCCTGAGCATTAAAAAGCAGCAAGAGATTTATTTCTTCAAGACATTTGTGATAATCCCCCTGGTTGTAAAGCGATTGCAATTGTTCTACATTCAACATGGTTACCGTTTATTTTTATTGGTTTGCATGGGACTTTTTTGTGTGTTATTTGTTTCACCTATTTCATTGCCATAAAGTTTCCGTTTACATCAAACTTAACCTGGTAATTGTGCCTGGCCCCACTTATCATCAGGTACCATTCCTTTACATGTACTTCTTTTATCTGGTTAAAATAGACATGGGTGATGGGCTCTGCTCCCTCAATTGTTTTCGATTTTTCCACTCCGGCATCATATACTTTTTTTGCCGTGCTGAATTTTACTTCATCCAGGGGCGCGAGCAGGAATTTAAGCGGGAAATGTCCGCTGATCTTTACGGGTTGACGCATGCTCCATTCTCCATTACTGTAGGTATAGGTGTCAACATTTTCAGGTTTGTCCGGGTCTTGCAAGTCGATAGAAATAATGCCACCCTGATAATCGTAAAAGTAAAAGCCGCGGAGAAAGAACAGCTTTTTCCCTTTAAAATGGGGAATGTTTCTGAGCTCCTGTTGAATGCTGTCCAGCGCCGCGGCACTTTCAAAAATGCTTTTATACGACTGTTGCTCCGGTATTGAAAAGTTACCGGATGAGGGGGAAACTACAGTAGAGGATGTCGGGCCGGCTGCTGGTTGCGCTTTTTTCTGTGGCTTCGGGTATAAGGTCGCTTCAATGCTTTTTTTCACCTCTTTACAGGATGCCAGTAAGAAAAAGCTCAGCAAAACAGCAAATGCGTTATAACATAAGGTCTTCATACAATACAATATTTTGAGGTTGGGTAGGCAGATATATGATCTCTTTGGGTCCTGTGCTGATTTTATGTACCTCTAATAATGAAATTAATTTTTTGTAAAGGACAGTCTGCCTGAAACCTTGCTGGTCAATAAATTCGATCTCGAATTGTACTTGTGGCTGCTCGTTAATATACATGCCTGTCTGCCGGTAATTTAAAATGGTTGCGGTGGTCTTTATCCCATACAATACCAGGCGGAGTGGTTGCGCCGGATCGCCCGATGCTTTTCCGATAAAACCAGAGATGACCCATATAAATGCTCCAATAGCAAAGTTGATGAGTGGCACCATGATCCAGGGGTGTGTAAACTTTAGAAAACGCCAGCCAGACCCCTGGCTTTCCAGTTGGTAAGAAAAAATCGGATAGACGATTGCAGCTACCAGCAGTAGTAGAAAAATAAAGGAATAGAGCAATACGATGCCTTTATTGCGCACTGCCTGCATTGTTTTTGGAACCAATACCGGGTTTCGTTCGTCTAAACTGGCGCGCATCTCGATGGTATTGCCTATTTCAAAACGGTTTTCGTAAGGTTTGCCATCGTTCAGTTGGTAAGGCATCTCTATAGCTGTACCTGCAAAATTGTTAAATGCCAGTTTAAGATCGAGCACCGCTGAATCGCGCATGGTACCCACCTGTCTTTTACCCGTTATTTTCGCCGTAATCGTTTTCCCTTCCATCGCCGTTTTCTCTAAGCGTTGTTTATCTCCAAAGATCAGCTTAATAAAAAAACGGCTATATAAGAGGAGGGCGGTCAGCCAGATGACGATGCCAAGCCCCAGGTACATAAAGGCCATAACGGCGCTTTCTTCAGGCGGAGTTTCCAGTCCGCCGGTAGTATAGTATAGCACCGTTGGCAGCACGACGGTAAAGCCGAGCGTGTATAAGGACCAGAAAGAAAGTCCAAAATCAAATTTTCTCATAGTCTTATGTTATTGCGGCTTACCGGTTAAATTTTGGCATTTCCACTAATTGAATATCGTGGTCTTTGGCATATTGAGTGCCGATGTTGTACAACTTGTCATACTTGGCCTGAAATGCTTCATACGATTTTTTATCCAGGGCTTCCATCGCTTTGGCTATTTCTTCCTGCGGCGCCTGGCGATCAATCATTCTGGCTATCCGCAGGTGATCAGTACGGTAGCTGTCGAGTGTGAACCGGAAGAGGTCTTTGGATGCATCCAGTAATGCTTTGGTATCTTTGGTGGACATCAGGCCATCAACGTTCTTCAGATAACGCTCTACCCGCTGAATGGCAAAGCCTATCTGCTGCTCATAGTTATACTCACCCGTACCTGCTGTCTTTTTGCTGTATTCCAGGGCTGTAATGAAATAATCGCTGCCAAAATGTGATATCGCACCGGCATTCAGGGCCGCCGCATCAAAGTATTTTTCGGGAGATGCGGGCATTTGGCAAGCTATTGCCGCCATCATACACAGCATTAGCATGACTTTTATATATATATGGTTTATCATGGGTAACTATTTACTTCTTGAAACTATTATCTTTAATACCTGCAAATTTCTGTTTAACCCTTACCTGTTTCCAAACTCCGGTGTCCTACAGTACATCTACTTTTTGCAAAACGGGCATATACAGAATGTCTACAAGGTTGATTAGTTATTGGTTTATAGTACCTTATGAATATTGACTATAGCTAAGGCAAAGCGCCAGAAAGAGTGGCTGCTGCTGATTTTATTGTAATTTGGCCGCATGAAACCCTGCCTCCATGTATTAGTAATGTGCATTTTTATGGTGATACCTTCCGGCAGCATTGCACAAACCAGATTGTCTGACAGCTTAGCGGCGGTGATTGATCATAGCAGGCTGGAAGACGATGAGAAACCGCCCTTATTGAATCAGCTGGTGGAAATATACAGGATGAATAAAAACTATAAGGCGGCCGAGGCCCGGGCACGGCAAAGTGCTGACATCGCCCTGCGGCACAAGAACTACACTGATGCGGTAAAGGCTTACACCTTGCTGGTGGATATAAAGATCAACACACAGCAATTCAGTACGCTGAAGCAGGTGAGTGATTCTGCTTTAGCGCTGGCCAAACAGGCCAATCATCCGCTTGCCATGGCATACGGTTATTATTCCCAGGTATTGCTTTTCAAAATGCTGGATAATGGGGAAGACGTGGTGAGGTACTGTAACCAGGCACTAAAGGAGCTTGAAAAGGCAGATGATCCTTTTATCACCGCCAAGGTCTATTACCGGCTTTACGCCGTTTATTCAGACTGGAATAATGAAGCCCGGGTAAACCACTATGCCCGGAAAGCCACTGAAAGCGCCCTGCGTACAAAAGATTATAACCTGCTAAGCAATTGTTATATGGCGCTATCAGTAGCGCATGAGTATAACTTTAATGCTGCTAAAAGCCGGCAGGAGCTTGACAGTACTTTGTTTTACCTGAACAGGGTGGAAGATCTTTACGAGAGGTACCCCGGACAAGTGGCGGATTTTACCTATGCCATTGCTTGTATCAACCTCGCCAACTGCTATCTGAAATATTATCCTGAAACCGACGAGCAGGCCCGGGCAAAAGGAATTTATTACGCTAATACTGCCAGGAAGGTATCAAAGGGTGTAGCGAACTGTCAGGAGGTGGTGAGCAGCAGTCTGGGCATCTTAAGTGAATATGCCAGCCGGGCAGGAAATGAGACTGAGAGAGAAAACTATCTGTCAGAGGCTTACCAGGTGATGAAAACCCAGCAGCCGCCTTATTCTTATTATACAATGATCAATGTGGTGCAGGCGCTGTCCATTTTTTACGCACAAAAGGGAGATTACCAGAAAGCACTGGATTTTCAAAAGGAAGTAACGGCATATAATAACAAGAATTTTAACCAGCAACAGGCGCTCAATGCCCAGAAGCTGGAAATCCAGTATGAAACGGAAAAGAAGAATAATGAAATGCGGATCCTGAAGGAACGGGAGAGAAGCCGCAGCAGGCAGAATTACCTGTACGGCTGTATAGCCCTTGCCGCTGGTATAGGATTACTTTTTATGTTCATGGCTTATCGTTTCAGAGCACGATACTATGTACAACGGGAAAAGCAACTGCAACTGGAAAGGCAGGAATCAGCCTTGCAGATAAAGCTGGAGAAGGAAGAACAGGCCAGGCTGAAGGCAGAACAACAGCTCCTGGAAACACAACAGCAGCAACTGAAAAAAGAGGTAATGGCCAATGTACTGCAGCTGGAGCATAAAAACCGGACCTTGCTCGATATAAAGCATAAACTCGCAGAAGGAGAGAAGGTCAATATAGAGAAGATCATTAAAGAAGAAATGGTGCTCGACAGCAATTTTGAACAGGCAAAATTGCAGATACAGCAGGTACATCCGGATTTTTTTAACCTGCTTAGCGAAAGGGCGCAAAGGAAGCTCACCTTACTTGATCTGAAGCTCTGCGCTTACCTGTATCTTAAGATGGATACCCGTCAAATTGCACAACTGATGCATATTGAAGCTAAAAGTGTAAGAATGAGCCGTTACAGGATCAAGCAAAAGCTGGGACTTGAAAAAGAAGATGATTTGAATAGTTTCCTGCAGGGGCTGGGAGGACAAGGAAGCATCACACTTTGAGTTTATAACTTTTGGTTTTCTTCATATACCTCTTCAAATGTTTTGCTCTTTTGTTTTTGAATAACAGGAGAGAACCGGGCATCTATAGGGCTCAGTATCTGAACACATAATTGTTTGTCATCGTCCGTTAAGCCCTGTGTCAGCATAGCCACCACCTTTAGAATTTGTTGCTTTGCATTCATGAGCACTTTTTCTCCTTTGTGGGTTAATTGAAGTCTTTTTACCCGTTTGTCTTCTGCGTCATCATATTCAGTGATCAGCTCCTTGTTTTTCAGCCTTATTAATATGTTCGTGCCACTGGACAATTCGAGCATATTGCTGAAGATCGCTTCTGACTTGATCGGGTTTTTCAAATTAAAAATGGTAACCATCATACCAAATTCTTCAATCTGGTCTAAGCCTGTTCCATCCAATGCTTTGTTGGCATAGATCTCCTGGAATTTACCGATACGGCTGATCAGCTTAATTAATGCGCCGTTCAGATCAGGATGCAATTGCCATTCCGGTTGAACCGTTTTTTCCCTTTTTATTGACCCTGTTAATTGACTACGACAAAAATCTTCAATAGTGGCATGAGGGTGCTTTTGCTCATATTCTCCCCAGAGCCGTACCAGTTCAACAGTTAGATTCATTGATTACTACTATTTGGATGTAAAAATAAAAAATAAATACTAAATAGTTGTTTTATACTACCAAAAGGTTTTATTTAGCAGTATAAAACAACTAAAAAGAAGTAAATATGAAGACATATTTGGTACTCCGGGTATTACTGGCCCTGCATATTACCGGCATTGTAATAATGGCTGGCACCACAATGATAGATTATTTAACTTTTAAGACCTTTTGGAAGTTTGCAGATCAAGGGGATTCCCGATCTCTTAGCCTGATCCCATTAATGGCTAAATATGGCGCCTTTATACGGACAGGGGCCGGAACGATAATACTTACCGGGATCATGCTGCTGGCGTCGGAAAAAAGTGCCTGGTGGGGAACATCTTTTAAAATAAAAATGGTATTGGTGGCTTTATTAGTGCTGAATGGTTTATTTGTAGGCAATAAGCAAGGGCATAAACTCCGGGAAACTGTTACCGCTCACAGTGCTGATTTTATACAGCATACAATGAGTATAAGGGAAAGCATGAACCGCTTTTACCCGCTTCAGTTGACCCTTTTCTTCTTAATAATAATAATCAGCGTGATCCGCTTCGATAAAATTGGCGGTTAAAGAAATGTTCTTCAGAGACGTTCCCTGATGGTCTTCAGCACTTGCCTGTTATTTGATTTCGCAATATTGACGTCCATGCAGCGGTTAAATTGTGCAAATGCCTTAATTGCCTCCACAAGCTTATCGATCACCTCTTCGCTTAATTTCACAGGCTCAAAGTGAAGGTTATGAACAATCAATACCCGCTGTTTCCGATCTGCCTTTGAATCCATCCTTGCAACGAAGGTATCACCGGCTAGTATAGGGAGTGAAAAATATCCATACTTGCGCTTTGCTTCCGGAACAAAACATTCTATCTGGTAGTCGAAATTAAAGAAGTCTCTTAAACGATGCCTGAAGACATTTAATACGTCGAACGGAGAAAGGATAAATACGTCGCCGGACAGCTGGATCTTTTTGTTTTTATAATCAGGATGCATGAAAAGCGGGGCCGTTTTAAGACCTTCTATGACAACAGGGCAAATCTCGCCTTCCTCTACCAGTTTTGGCAATTCCTTCTTGACAAGGTTATCTTTCACGTAACGGGTACGCCAGGCCAGCTCTTTTGTATAGGCGATACCGAGGGCTTTCAGTTCACGCCGGATGACATGCCTTGCATATTCCTCCGGTGTTGGCATCGTAGTATCAATATCATGCGGGATTAAATTCTTAGGCAAGTCATAGACTTTCAGGAATTCCTTTGTACGGGTGGCCATCAGGCTTCCATCCAGGTACAAGCGTTCAAGGGCCACTTTAGAGGGCCGCCAATCCCACCAGCCCGCACTGGGCGCCTGGCGGTCATTTTCAAAATCCTTTACCATCAGGGGGCCTTCTCTACCTACCCTGTCCAGCACCCTGTTCATAAGATTGGTCTCCGCCGGGGTCAATGGTTTCCTACTTGATAAGAAACCGTGCTTCACGGGCAGTGAGAAGCGGAAGTTATGCATGGGCTGAAATCCTGAATCGGCAGTAAGGAATTCAAAGATCCTTCCGTCCTCCTGTAGTTCTTCGAGCCATTCCGGTTTATAGTCAGGCACGCGCGATGCAAGGGCATGATGATGCGCACGCTCGACAACATAGTTGGTGTCTATCTGGATAAAACCAAGATGGTCGATGACTTTAAAGACCGCTTCACGTCCTTTTCCAAATTGCGCCTGCTTAGATAATCCTGCGGCGTGCAGGATTATTTTTCTGGCTTGTGGTATGGTAAGAGTGACTTGTTTCATACGTGTTAAGTAAAATACGGAAATATTCAATCACCTTAAAGCTTCCTTAAAATTACCCCTAATTTACCCCGCAGGCTTGCAGGTTGCCTACTTTGTTACTAATTTTACGGCGCCTGTTACGATATGTAGCAAGGGTAATTTGCTAGCTTTCCACTGAATAGGAAAGCTTTTATTTTTTTGAGCGTAACGAAATCCATATACCTATTTTATAAACTTCATTGTATTTTTGAAGCTGAATGATGAGGGTAGTAATTAAATTTTTGCTGTCAATATGTGTGCTTCTCCTGGGAGGGTACGCCCTCAGCTGTCACAATGTCATCGGCTATACGCCGAAGAAAGTCTTTGACAGAAGCCCGCATATCCATTATTCCTGCTTACGATACGAGAAGGCCGAGATCAGCACGGCGCCTTCACCTAAGACCAAGAAGGGAAGGGAAAAGATCAAAGCGATCGAAATAGAGGAGGAAGATGAGGAGTCGGCGCTTTTCAGGAAATATTTAGAGACCGGTAACACCCTCATCGCCTTTCTGAACGCTTACGAACCCACCACTGTCTACCGATATTTTGAAGGCGCACTGCCTTTCTGCGAGCATTTTTCTTATCTCTCTTCTTACAAGTTTATCATCCACCTGGTCATCAGGATTTGATTTTGCACCCCTCAGGCAATAATATTCGCCTGATCTCTTCACCAACATTTTTTACAGTTCTTCCTGCATAGCGCTGTGCGCTACAGCGGCTCCCTATGTCATGTCCCCGCAGGAAAGAATTACCTGAATCCGAATCAAGAACACATAATATATCATGAAAAGAATTCTCATGCTTGCTGGCTCGTGGGCTTTGTTGTGCCACACAGGCTGTAAACAAAAAGAGGAAGAAAAAGAAGCTTCCACTAAATTTCTCGTTACCAGCGCAATGAAAATGGACACCGCATACACGAAACAGTATGTGTGCCAGATCCGCTCTATCCGCAACATTGAAGTGAGGGCGCAGGAAAAAGGCTATTTGCAGGGCATTTATGTTGATGAAGGCCAGTTTGTAAAGGCCGGACAACTCATGTTTAAGATCATGCCCACCATTTACGAGGCTGAGGCAAACAAAGCAGAAGCGGAAGCCAAAACTGCCGAAATAGAATTACAGAACACCAAAGCCCTTGCAGACCGCAACGTGGTATCCAAAAATGAACTGGCGATGGCCAATGCCAGGTATGAAAAGGCAAAGGCTGAATTAGCGCTGGCTAAAGCTCACCTGGCTTTTACAGAGATCAGGGCTCCCTTTGATGGTATCATTGACCACCTGCATTTAAAGCTGGGAAGCCTTGTAGGCGAAGGCGACCTGCTCACCACCCTGTCTGATAACAGCCACATGTGGGTATATTTTAACGTTTCAGAGCCGGAATACCTGAACTATGAAGCCACGGTGAAAAACCAGGGCAAGCCGAAAGTGAACCTGCTGATGGCCAACAAGGAGCTGTTCAAACAGCCCGGCGTGGTAGAAACCATTGAAGGTGAGTTTGACAATGAAACCGGCAACATCGCATTCAGGGCAACCTTCCCGAACCCGGAAAAACTTTTAAGGCACGGAGAAACAGGCAGCATACTGATGGATGCACAATTGAAGAATGCCATCGTGATCCCGCAGAAAGCCACCATGGAGATCATGGACAAGAAGTATGTATATGTAGTGAATAAAGACAACGTAGTGAAGCTGAGGCCTATTACCATTGATGTGGAGATGCCGGATATATACGTGGTCAAAAGCGGGTTGAATGAAAATGAGAAGATCCTGCTGGAGGGCCTGCGTAAAGTAAAAGACAATGATAAGATCACATTTGATTATGAAGAGCCCAGGTCGGTACTCGCGCATTTAAAGGTGGAAACCGAATAAAATAAAGACTAAAAAAGGAAAGAACATGTTTAATATATTCATGAAGCGGCCGGTCTTCGCGATAGTGATATCTGTTGTCATTGTCTTCATGGGCATACTGGCTATTAATACCCTTCCCACATCGCAATTCCCTTCTATTGCGCCGCCGAGGGTAATAGTGAGTGTAGCCTACCCGGGGGCCAGCGCTGATGTACTGGTGCAATCTGTGCTCATTCCAATGGAAAGGGCCGTAAACGGCGTGCCGGGTATGAAGTACATGACTTCAGACGCGACCAGCGCCGGTGAAGCAAATATCCAGGTGGTTTTCGACCTGGGAACCGATCCTAACCAGGCGGTAGTAAACGTTAAGAACCGTATCGAACAGGTAACCAACAGGCTGCCTGTACTGGTGCAACGCGAAGGTATAGTGGTGAACATCCTGCAGCCCAACATGCTGATGTATGTGAATGTTTACAGTAAGGATCCTCAGGCAAATGAGAAGTTCCTTTACAACTATTCGAACGTTAACATATTGAATGAGCTGAAAAGGGTGAAGGGCATCGGTAACGCCCAGATCCTGGGTAGCCGTCAATATGCGATGCGTGTGTGGCTGAAACCTGACCGGATGCGGGCATACAATGTATCAACAGATGAAGTGATGGAGGCGCTGGGCAGCCAGAGCATCATTGGTTCACCCGGCAGGCTGGGAAGAGCCGACGGTAAAGAATCACAATCGCTGGAATATGTGTTGACGTACCAGGGAAGGTATAATCAACCGCAACAGTACAAAGATGTTATTATCCGCGCTAATGCGAACGGTGAGCTCCTTCGCCTGAAAGATATAGCGGATGTTGAGCTGGGAAGCGAATTTTACGATATTTATTGTAACCTGAATAATCACCCTTCAGCAGCTATCATGCTGAAACAAACGTATGGCAGTAACGCCAGCCAGGTTATTAAGGAGGTGAAAGCCAAACTGGAGGAGCTCAAGGCTTCCTTTCCTCCGGGAATGGAATACGAGATCAGTTATGACGTTTCTGCTTTCCTGAATGCCTCTATTGAGAAAGTACTCCATACACTGGGAGAAGCCTTTGTGCTGGTGGCCATAGTGGTGTTCCTGTTCCTGGGCGACTGGCGCTCTACCCTTATTCCAACACTGGCCGTTCCCGTATCCCTGGTAGGCTCTTTTTTCTTCATGCAGCTTTTTGGCCTTACGATCAACCTTATTACGTTGTTCGCACTAGTACTGGCCATCGGTATAGTGGTGGATAATGCCATTGTGGTGATAGAGGCTGTGCACGCGAAAATGGAGGAAAAGCACCTATCGCCTTACCAGGCTACCAGGCAGGTGTTGCATGAGATCGCGGGTGCAATCGTGGCGATCACCTTTGTAATGACAGCGGTGTTTATTCCTGTGGCATTTATGTCAGGCCCCGTGGGTATCTTCTACCGCCAGTTCTCCATTACCATGGCTACAGCTATCGTATTGTCCGGTGTAGTAGCCTTGACGCTTACACCCGTGCTTTGCGCGATCATATTGAAGAATAATCATGGAAAGCCGCGGAAAAAATCACCCGTAGATAAATTCATCGACGCCTTTAACAGGGGATTTGAGAAACTAACGGGAAGATATACCCGCTTGCTGGAAGTGATCGTGAACCGCAGATTGGTCACCTTCGTCCTGTTGCTGGCCTTTTGTTTCGGGATCTTCGGCCTTAGCAACACCCTGCCTTCCGGCTTTATTCCGAATGAGGACCAGGGTATGATCTATGCTATCGTGCAAACGCCTCCGGGGTCTACGCTGGAAAGAACCAATGAGATCGCCAAGAGGGTGCAGGAAATTGCGCTGCGTGTAGACGGTGTTCAATCTGTTTCTGCATTGGCGGGCTATGAGGTATTGACGGAAGGACGCGGATCTAACGCAGGCACCTGTCTGATCAACCTGAAGGATTGGTCGGCGCGTAAACATTCAGTGACGGAGATCATCCGTGAGCTGGAAGAGAAATGCCACGACGTTCCCGGCGCCACCATAGAATTCTTCGGGCCACCGGCAGTACCAGGATACGGCGCCGCAGGTGGTTTTGCATTGCGTCTTCTCGATAAAACGAACAACGATGATTACAGAGAGCTGGAAAAGGTGAATGACGATTTCATGGAGGCATTGGGTAAACGTAAGGAGCTGACCGGTTTATTCACCTTCTTCAGCGCCAATTACCCCCAGTATGAGCTGGTGATAGACAACCAGGCTGCGATGCAGAAAGGCGTGTCCATTGGTAAGGCGATGGATAACCTTTCCATTTTAATAGGAAGTACCTACGAGCTGGGCTTTATCAGGTTCGGTACCTTCTCCAAGGTATTCGTACAGGCTGCTCCTGAATACAGGGCGCTGCCGGACGACCTTATGAAGCTGTATGTGAAAAACAACCGTGATGAGATGGTGCCTTATTCAGCTTTCATGTCTATCAGAAAGACGCACGGCCTGAACGAGATCACCAGGTATAATATGTACACCTCATCGGCCATCAGGGGCGAGCCTGCAGCCGGTTACAGTAGCGGTGAAGCGATCAGGGCAATCGAGGAAGTAGCTGCAAAAACATTGCCGCGGGGATATGGTATAGACTGGGAAGGCCTTTCAAAAGATGAAGTAGGCCGTGGCAATGAAGCACTCTACATTTTCCTGGTTGTGCTTGCGTTTGTTTACCTCATCCTGGCTGCGCAGTACGAAAGTTTCCTGCTGCCGCTGGCGGTGATCCTTTCTTTGCCTGCGGGCGTTTTCGGCGCATTCCTGCTGGTGAAGGTCATGGGCCTTTCAAACGACATCTATGCCCAGGTGGGACTGGTAATGCTGGTTGGTTTGCTGGGTAAGAACGCCGTGCTGATCGTGGAATTTGCTGTTCAGAAACACCGCTCTGGCGCCACGGTGCTCGAGGCGGCTATCGAAGGCGCCAAAACGCGTTTCCGCCCGATATTAATGACTTCACTTGCGTTTATCGCCGGCCTGGTTCCCCTGGTCTTTGCTACAGGCCCCGGCGCCATTGGTAACCGTACTATTGGTGCTGCCTCTGCCGGGGGTATGTTGATCGGTACCATTTTCGGGGTGATCATCATTCCCGGTCTGTACTACCTGTTCGGCGTCATCGCAGCAAAACGGAAGCTCATTAGAGATGAAGACGAAAATCCGTTAACTGAAGAAATTGATCACAATGTTTAGAAGAAGTATATATAAATACATGGGGCTCGCCTGCATCCCCTTTATCTATGCGGCGTGTAAAGTGCCAGCGCTGGTAGAAAAAACAGAGAACAAAACGGTGCCTGCGAGCTATAATAGCTCGCAGGACAGCGCCAATACGGCAACGGTGAAGTGGAGGGAATATTTTACGGATCCTTACTTGGCAGCGCTGATCGATACGGCCTTAAAGAACAACCAGGAGCTGAACATCACTTTACAGGAAATAGAGATCGCGAGGAATGAGGTAAGGGCCCGGAAAGGAGAGTACCTGCCCTTTGTTGGTGTAAAAGGGGCTGCCGGTCTTGAAAAGGTTGGCAGGTATACCAGCCAGGGCGCCGGCGACGCTACTACCGAGATCAAACCGGGAAAAGAAATGCCGGACCCCTTGCCAGACTTCCTGGTAGGGGTGTATGCCAACTGGGAAGTGGATATCTGGAATAAACTGCACAATGCCAAGAAAGCAGCAGTTACCCGGTACCTGTCTACCGTAGAAGGACGGAATTTCCTGGTGACCAACCTGATCGCTGAAATCGCCAATTCTTATTATGAGCTGCTGGCCCTCGACAACCAGCTGGATATCGTCAGGCAGAACATTGAGATCCAGACCAATGCCCTGGAAATAGTGAAAGCGCAGAAAGACGCCGCCCGCGTTACCGAACTGGCGGTTAAGAAGTTTGAAGCAGAAGTGCTCAATACAAAAAGCCTTCAGTTCAACATTCAGCAACAGATCACCGAAACGGAGAATAAGATCAATTTCCTGGTGGGCAGGTATCCGCAGCCCATTCAAAGGAATGCCCAGGCTTTCAGCAGCGCAGTGCCTGCATCCATTCACGCAGGTATTCCGTCGCAGTTATTAGGCAACCGTCCTGATATTAAACAGGCCGAGCTGGACCTGGCGGCAGCCCGCCTGGACATTAAGGTGGCCAAGGCCCAATTCTACCCGTCTTTAGGTATTTCTGCGGCTTTTGGCTACAACGCATTTAATCCGTCCTACCTGCTGAGAACACCCGAGTCTATGCTGTATTCCGTAGCAGGAGACCTGGTTGCGCCATTGGTCAATAAAAATGCGATCAAAGCTACCTACTACAGCGCTAATGCCAAGCAGATCCAGGCCGTTTACAACTATGAGCGTACTATCCTGAACGCTTATATTGAAGTGGCCAATCAACTGTCAAAGATCACTAACCTGCAGAAGAGCTATGATCTGAAAACAAAAGAAGTGGATGCACTGGTCCTGTCAATCACCATTTCAAACGACCTTTTCAAATCTGCAAGGGCTGACTATATGGAAGTACTGCTGACCCAACGTGACGCGCTGGAGTCAAAATTTGAGCTGATCGAAACGAAAAAAGCACAGATGAATGCCATGGTGAATATCTACCAGGCACTGGGAGGTGGATGGAACTAAGTTTTGGTCCTTTACACCTGGTAGCGCAGTATATTATAGCCGGTATTTTTGCCGGCTATAATTTTTTAATTTTGGAGACGATGGAACCAAACGCAATCTTAAAAGAGCATATTGCCAAAACCGCCGCCTTAAGTGATGAGGAGTTTGACTATTTCTTCTCCCATTTCCAGCCACATTCTTTCAAAAAGGGCCAGGTGGTGATCAGGGAAGGAGACAAGGTAGATTGTGAATACTTTGTGCTTGCCGGTTGTCTTAAATCATTCTACATTAATGACGAGGTTAAAATGCACATCCTGCAGTTTGCCATGCCAACCTGGTGGACCTCTGACTACAACGCGCTGTATTCTCAAACCAGGGCCACTATCAATGTAGACTGTATTACCGATGCCGATGTGCTGAGCCTGAGTAGTGCCGATCGTGAAAAGCTTTGCAGTGAGATACACCAGGTAGAGCATTTTTTCCGCTGGCGCACCAACAGGGGCTATGTAGCTTCACAAAGAAGACTGTTGTCCCTGATGAACAATGATACTAAAACGCGTTATGAAGAATTGATGAAGCTTTATCCCCAGTTATACGAGCTGGTGCCTAAACACCTGATTGCCGCCTACCTGGGCGTTTCAAGAGAGACCCTGAGCCGTTTGTATAACGCCCACACCAAAAAGTGATCTAGGTCACGTAATCACCCCGGGATTCTGTCCGTCCTTTGTGTTGTAATTATTAACAATAAAAACACCAAAGGATATGAAAAAGCAACAATTTAACATCGTAGTTTCCCAGAGCAATATTGACTGGGTTGGCCGGAAAGTAACCGGTGCACATGATGGCACGATCGCCATTAAAGAAGGTTCTCTTACACTGGATGAAGGCAAACTGGCAGGCGGCAGCTTCGTGATCGATACCACCTCCATTAAGATCCTGGACGTAACAGACCCCGCTACAAACGCACAGTTTGCAGGGCACCTGGCATCAGACGATTTCTTTGCTATTGACCGCTACCCCGAAGCCACATTTGAGATCAGCAGGGTACATGATAACCACGTTGAAGGAGATCTGACCATCAAGGGCATTACGCATCCTGTTGGTTTCGATGCCAATGTGAGCCTTGCCGGCGACACCCTTAGCGCCTCCGGTAAGATCGTAATAGACCGTACGAAATACGGTATCAAATTCCGCTCAGGCAATTTCTTTAAAGACCTGGGAGACACCCTTATCTACAATGATTTTGATCTGAACGTAACCATCACCGCCAAAGCAGCCGCTGAGCCGTCTCTGGCATAAAAACTACCACAATGCCATACGTAAAAATTGAAGTGACCCGCGAAGGCGTCACCCGCGAACAAAAACAGCAACTGATAAAAGGGGTGACAGATGTGATCACCAATGTGCTGAATAAAGATCCCCACCTTACCCATGTTGTCATACAGGAAATAGCGCTGGATGACTGGGGATATGCAGGCGACCAGGTGTCTGTTTTACGCGAACAGGGAATCACCGCTGATAAAAAATAAAAGTAAAAACGAACTACATATGAAAAAGCAAACTATCATAGTAACTGGTGCATCTTCGGGGATTGGTAAGGGAATAGCACAATACTTTCTTGAAAAGGGAGACAATGTGGTGATCAATTCCACCACCCCGGAAAAGCTCGAGCAAACATACCAGGAACTGGGAGCCGGACCTAACCTGGCCATGGTGGCCGGCGATGTGAGCGATAAGCATACCGGCGAGCAATTGGTGGCTACAGCCATTGGAAAGTTCGGTGCTGTGGACGTGCTGGTAAACAATGCAGGTATCTTTGAGACCAAACCTTTCCTGGAAGTGAACGAATCTTACCTGGACCGTTTCCTGGATACTAACCTGAAGGGTACCTATTTTACCACCCAGGCTGTTATCCCGCAAATGCTGAAACAACATGACGGGGTAGTGATCAATATTGGTACTCCGCTGGTAAGCCATGCCCTGGGTGGCGTGCCTATTACTGCGCCGATGTCCAGCAAAGGGGCTATTCATTCACTAACCTTGCAGCTGGCCGCCGAGTTCGGTAAGCAGAACATCCGCGTGAACACCATTGCTCCCGGAACTATCCGTACACCTATGCATGGTGATGAAGTGGATAAACTGGCCGGTCTTCACCTGGTAAACAGGGTGGGGGAGATTGAAGATATTGTGCAGATGGCATATACGGTTGCGAAGAGTAACTTTATAACAGGCGCCATCATCAATGTAGATGGCGGTGCGGGAGCAGGACATCATCTCAATTAATTAAAATAACGGGCTGGCCAGAAAAGTTGAGTAGTGATACTATTTTACCATAAGTGCCCGAAGCATAGTGAAAGCATAGAGAAAGCATGGAGAAAGCATAGAGAGAGCAAGGAGAAGACTGTTAAAATAGTACGAAACTGCTTTACTTTGGTCAGCCCTTAAAACCTTCCAATATGGAAACGCAACAACAAGATTCTTTAGCAATCTCACAGGCATTAGAGGACTATTACTTCAAGGGCATCTATGAAGGCGACCTTCATGCGCTGGATAAGATCTACCAGCCGGGTATCCTGCTTTTCGGAGATGTAAAGGGAGTGCCGTATGCTAAAACACTTGACCAATACCTGGACGGCGTAAAGAATCGCCAGCCCCCCCGCGACTCAGGTAAGCCTTTTAAAGGTGAAATTTTGAATATCAGGGTAGTGAATTCTATTGGCGTAGCCGAGGTAAGGGTGAAGATGTATGATTTCCTCTACCATGAGTTCCTGTCTTTTCACAAAATAAATGGTCAGTGGCGCATTGTTAATAAAATGATCACGGATACGAACGTATAAAATATTGCAATCATGTGGTATAATACAAGAGCAACGGCATTATTAGGCATCGATTACCCCATCCTGCAGGGGCCTTTTGGAGGCGGTCTTTCTTCAGTTGAACTGGTTTCCACGGTATCCAATGCCGGAGGGCTGGGCGGCTATGGGGCCTACACTTTAAGCCCGCAGGAAATCTATGACGTGGATAAACAGATCAAAGCGGCTACAAATAAGCCTTACAACCTGAACCTCTGGGTATCTGATACCGACGCCCGGGATGGTATGGTGAGTGATGAGCAGTATGAGCTGGCCCGGAAAACCTTCCAGCCATACTTTGACGAGCTGGGCATACCGGCGCCTGAGCAACCTGCTCCCTTTAAGTCCAGGTTCGGGGATCAGCTGCAGGTGGTATTGGACATCAAACCTAAAGTTTTCAGCTTTATGTTTGGACTGCTGCCTGATGATGTGATGGACCAGCTGCGCAGGCTTGGGATCACCACCGTTGGCGCCGCTACTACGCTGGACGAAGCCATAGCCCTTGAAAATATCGGGGTAGACCTGATCATTGCCTCCGGCTTTGAAGCAGGTGGTCACCGGCCCTCATTCCTGGCGCCTGCCGAAGCGTCTACCACAGGAACCTTTGTGCTGTTACAGCTGATCAAAGAAAAAGTAAAGACCCCGGTCATTGCCGCAGGGGGCATCGCAAGTGGAAGAGGGATAACGGCAGCCTTAACGCTAGGGGCAGAAGCCGTCCAGGTAGGCACCGCATTCCTGGCCACGGATGAATCGAACGCGCTGCCTGTTCATAAGCAAATGTTATTCTCTGATGCCGCTAAGTACACAACATTGTCCAGGGCATTTACAGGACGGCTGGGGCGTGGCCTCAGCAGCAGGATCGCCCGGGACCTGGTAGCGAAAGAAAAACAAATCCTGCCTTTCCCTTTACAAACCACCTTCATGTCTTCACTCAGAAAGGCTGCGTTGGAACAAAAGAAATGGGATATGATACTTTTCTGGGGCGGACAGATTGCACCGGTGCTCAAACACCGCAGCGCTAAGCAGCTGATGCAATCTTTGATTGAAGAAACAAGTGCCGCTTTCAATCATTTCAACGCTTAAGGAGCTTTAGTTTCCTGCTTTTATTTGTTCTATAGCTTTTTTTGCATGTTCTCCGGCAAGGCTGTTGGGATCCAGGCTGATGGCCTTGTTATAGTATTCCAGTGCTTTGTCTGTTTGATTAGCCTTCTGATAAGCTTCTGCAAGGCTGTCCCACGTATTGGCGGAAGCGGGGTAGAGACGGGTATTTAATTCGAACACCCAGATGGCATTATCCAGCTGATTGGCATTGATGAGATGATAGCCGGCCTGGTTAAACTGGCCTTCCAGGTCCAGGTAGCGGTATCTTGGGTCTTTTGTCATTTTTTTAGCGTCTGCTTCCAGCTGATCCTTTTTACCGGCCATGAATAAGTCCCGCAGGTGTGCCATTGGATCTATAATAGCTTCCTTGTCCGAGAAACTAAGACAGGCGTCCAGCATAGGATCTTTATTGGTCTTGTAATCGTTAAAGCTCATATCTACCGCCAGCTGTGGCGCCAGCCAGGGGCCATTATCCCAGGGATCTTTATCCTGCCACCAGGCAAACGACAGGTAAACGGGTGTTTTTGTCTTAGGCAGCTCTACCCGGTGGTTGTCGCCATAAAAGTTGAGATTTTCGCCGGTAGGCTCTCCCACAAATAATGCGTTGGTGTAATTACTGAGCTCATTCACCAGGTTCTGGCAGGCAGAAAAAGTGCGCCGGCCAATGATCACAAAGAATTTTCCAGGTTGATTGATCTTTTTGGTTTCTATGATGCCGGTGATGATAGGCTTGTTCTTAGTATTGTTACCGCCGCCGTTAAGACGTACATCCAGCACCAGGCGTTCCACATCATTTTTGTCTATGAATTCAAAAAGCCGCTTATAGAAAGCAGGGATGGCTTCCTGCGGATCATCCTGTATCTGGCTATGCCGCACATATACTGTTTTAGTGGCAGGCAGGTATTCAAAGTAATAGATCTTATCCAGGTTTTTGAGGTAATAAGGTGTAGCGCTGGTATCACGCACCGTTAACCAATCTTTTTTACCAGATATAAACCCGTAGTCCCGTGGCGGTGCGAATGTATCCAGCGTGGCCACTGTTTGTTCAAATGATTTGCCGTCTTTCTCAAAAGTATAGGTAAGGTCTTTTTTCAGTGTTTTGGTTACACGCTGGGCATGTAAGGCTTCAGGGTTACCGAGGTAATCAAGCCCGTATGCTTTGAAAAACTGGTCGTTCTCGGCAGACACCAGGGGCTTAACCGCTTCCAGGGCCTGCATTACCGGAACGCCCTCCACCTTGACCAGTTTGGCGCCTAGTATGGATGAATAGTGCTTACTTACTCCTTCTACATAAATACCATCACTGAACCAGTAGAAGTTAACAGGAGCAGAATGATATTTCGACGGAGACTCCCGCCAGCGGAGGGCAGTATGCCCGTATTTCAGTAAGGCTACCATACGAACCAGTCCTGCGATACGTTCATGCTCCTGCATGGTGGGCATGGCCGCGTACAGCTTATCTGCTTCCGCATCAAACTGAGCGGCGGTTATTTTATGGAACAGGAAGGGGTAATCTTTATGAATGGTTTGCTGCAGAAAGCGCAGGTCGGATTGCCAGTCGGCAACAGTAAGTTTTGTTTGTGCCTGCGTAAGGGCAAACAAAAACATAAACGGTAAGAGGAGGTAATTTTTCATGAACGTATCTTGTGGCGGAAAAAAATGGTGAGTTGACCTATACAAAATACGAAATTCCGCTAAAATAAACATGGCCTGAGAACCGCGTTCCCAGGCCATGACAGATACGATCAGAACAGCTGCCTAACCAATTGTGATGGTATGTTGTGCAGCTTCCTTACCCGGAATAAGCGGCAGGCTTACCTGCAGTACGCCATCCACATACTTTGCAGCAATATTGGCTGCATCAATGGATTCATTCAGGGTAAAGGTTCTTACAAAACCTCCGCGGCTATACTCGCGCCTGACCCATTCAGGGCGGGGAAAGCCTTCGGGAGGAATGTAGGAAACGACGAGCTCATTACCCTTTACTTCCACATTGAAATGTTCCCGGATGCGGCCCGGGGCAAATACCAGCATTTCGTAGCTGGTGTCCGTTCTGTAAATGTTTACAGCGGCTCTTTCCATTGAGCGGATAAACAGGTGCTTTCCCCTGTTTCCGTAGTTGCCTTTTGCGGCGCATGACTGATTGTAGTTCATGGTCTACTCTTTTAAAGTGAATAATAGTAGTACTATAGAGGTAGACGAATGAACCGGGAGAATATTTTTCGGGGTGGGCGGCCTTTTCTATTAGAAGCATTCAGTATAGGCCAGGGGGATCTCCACCCTTGTGCCGGTAGCCTGCCCGTTTTCGTTCTGCAGGTCAGTGATCGTGATAGCAGCAGACAAACCGTTCTCTTTATTAAACAATGCGATCCGCTTGATAGTGATCTCCATACCATGCGACTGGCGGTGGTAGCCTGAACTCTCCTTTATATGGCGGGCGGCAGCTCGTCCAATGCCATTATCCTCAATGATGCATTGAATGCAGGATGGATATTTTATGATCTCTACTTTCAGTTTGCCTGCTTGTTTTTTGGGAAGCAGGCCATGCAGAATGGCGTTTTCCACAAAAGGCTGAATGATCAGGGGAGGCACCTCTGTAATGTCAGGATCTGCACCGTTTACGTGGATGTCGAATTGAAAACGGTGCTCGAAACGGATCTGTTCCAGCTGTATATATAACATTGCCACTTCCAGTTCATCTCTCAATGTGATTTTCTTCTGGCGGGAATGGTCAAGTATCAACCGGATGAGCTTCGAAAATTTGCTGATGTATTGGTTAGACTGCGCTCTGTTATTACTGTTAACAAAAGAATTGATCGTATTGAGCGAGTTGAAAATAAAATGAGGGTTCATTTGTGTGCGGAGCGCACTGTTTTCCAGTTCATTCAGTTTAATTTCATAGTCGGTCCTTAAGCGGGCTTCTTTATTGATCTGCCAGATCCTGAATCTGTAAAGCAGATAAACGAGCAGGAGGAACAATGATATCGCCAGTGACCTGAACCACCAGGTGGCCCAGAAGGCTTTGCGGATCGTTATGCTGACAGGGTGCTGTGCGGCATACCAGTCCTTCCCGTTGATAGACGCTTCTGCTGTGAACGAGTAGTTACCCGGTTTCAGGTTTGTATACCGGGCGGTTCTTTGTTGCCCGGCGTAAACATAAGCGGAATCAAAAGCGCTGAGTTTATACCGGTATTGTACGGATGGGCCCAGCTGGAAATCAACGGCCAGGTAAGAGATGGATAGGTTGTTCTGGCGATGTTCCAACTGGTAGGCGGCTCTTTGAAGTGTGCTGATTGTAGTATCTCTAAGTCCAAGTGAAGTAATGAACACCGGTAAAGGTGTTGCTCTGCTGTTTATTTCCCGGGGATAAAAATGATTGAAGCCGGCTGCGCTGCCGGCGAATATTTCTCCATCAGGCGCCATATGAAAATTGCACTGACCATGATTGCTCTGTTCAAGCCCGTCCCGTGCATCGAAACTTTCCAGTAGCCCGCTTAATGGATCATAGCGGGACAAGCCGATATTTCCCAGGATCCAGACCTTGCCTGCCTGATCACATAACAGGTCCATTACATTATCGCTCGGCAGACCGGCCTCGCTGTTTATGACTTTTTGCACAGTGAAGGTACCAGGCGAGATCATGAACAGGCCTGAAGCTCCGCCGGCATATATCATACCTGCACTGTCGCGGGCCAGTGCCCTGATGCTGCGGTCTGTATGCCTGATAGGTAGCTTAACCCGCCGCAGGCTATCTTTTTGCCTGTTGTAGAAATACAGACCGTCTGCCTGTGCCAACCACCAGTTGTCGCTGCTATCTGCCATGGCGTAGTACGTAACACGGTCTGCAATTGCCTCCAGCCTTGGGTGATCAAAAAATGTCTGCATTTTTTTGGTCAAGGGGTTAAAGTAGGCAAACCCGCCAAGGGTGCAGATAATAAAGTTTTCATGAATGTCTGCAACAATGGCGTGTATATCATTGCTTGGGAGCGTATGTGCTGCATCCTGTGCGTTTCGCCTGTATTGTTCAAAAGTGCCGTTCGCCTGCAGCATGCCCATGCCTCCGCCAAAGGTGGCAGCCCATATCCTGTTGCGTTTGTCGGGAACGATGCTGCGGATGGTCTTGTATTTTCGCAGGCCGCCGCTCGGATCGTAATAGGGATAGTAGGTACTGACGCCCGTTTGTTTGTTCAGGCAGGCAAGATGACTGTTAGTACCGATCCACAGGTTTTTATGGCTGTCCTGCCAGAACGTATTAAAGCCACCATCGTACTTGTCGCCGGCGCTGTTTATAAGATGCTTTTTAAGCCGGAACTGGGTGTTGGATAGCGGCGTGTACGAAAGGCCCCGGGAATGCACGAACAATGTGCCGCTCCGGGTAACAAACAGGCTTCTGCAATAAGTGGAGCTTATAGAGCCCGGATCTCCGGGCGTGTGTGTACGATGATATGCTTTTCTTTTTTCCAGATCGATAATATATACTCCGTAATAGCGGCAGGCCACCACAAATTTATTGCCGCCGACTGGCCGGATGGTACCCGCATATCCGCCTATTGGTTTGCCATCATCAACCGGCCAGTTATTGATATATGTTGTGGCGCCTGAATGGATGTTGATAAGTGCGAGCGTGTCTTTTGAGAAACTTCCTGCCAGGATGGTGCTGTCATTTACCTTGCAGGCCGTCCAGCATTTTCCGTAGGCAAATTCTTTTAACGGCCGCTGTTCCCTGGTATCTATCAGCAGGAGCTTGTCCCTGAACCCGATAAGCCATTCGTTGTTCCGGAAGTGCTCAAAGGCTAAGGGTATTCCATATTGCCGCAATAGCGGAGAAAGTCCCGGGAGCCTCTTTAGCTGCATTTGGCGATCTACCTGGTATAGATGGTCTGCCGAAAGGAGCAGTAGTTGCCCTTCCGGGCTGTTGCCAAAAAACAGCACGCCGCCCCTGCTTGCTATGCCTGGACTGAATATGCGAAAGCGGCTGTCGTTCTCCCTTTTGTACTGAATACCTGCTGGTGTATAGATCCAGATAGTACCCTGGGTATCGCAGTGTATGTTGATGATATTATTGGTGACAAGTCCTGAAGTGCCCGGCACGCTATAGCTGCTCAGCTGATAGCCGTCAAATACATTGATCCCTTCTTCGCTTCCAATCCAGAGACGGCCTTGCCGGTCCTCCGTAAGTACCAACCGCAGGTCGCTTAATAAGCCGCCGGAGGTAGTCAGGTGCCGGAAGGAAAGTTCCTGTGCGGAGAGCTGCAGGCAGGACGCCAGGATAAGAACAAGTATGGAATATAGGCGTGACAATTGTTTTAATAAAAGTAACGGATACCTGACTTTTAAACAAAAACCAGGGTTCTTATCCGTTAACTCAAATGCCCCATTCATTAAGCCAAAGAACCGGGTGATGGTAAATTTGTGACCTTAGATCAAAGCCTATGCATGCGGAGGTTCCTGAACATTATAAGCGCTTTGTTACTTGGCCCGGGGATGGCTATAGCGGCAGCTTTTCCATCCGGCGGGGAAACCGACTCCTGGAAGCAGGTATCACAGCGAAAACAGGGTACTATTACCGTTTTATGGGACGAGATAGAGCCGTTTATTTATTGTGGTAAAGATGGAAATCTTCTTGGAATTGAATATGAGCTGATGGAAGGGTTCCGGGGATTTATGGAGCGGCAGTATGGCGTACAGCTAAAGATCAATTGGGTGGATGCAAAAGGGTTTGAGAATATCTATCCGCGGATCAGCCGCTCAGATGCAAGTGGCTTGTTCGCCTTGTCTTATTATTCGATTACTGCTGAAAGGAAAAAAGAGGTAAAGTTCTCGCCGCCCTATATGCCGGATCTGAACGTGCTGGTAACTAACAGTGGTATGCCTGCTTTTGGCGCAGGCACACAGCTGGTGAGCAGGTTAAGAACAATGAGGGGCTATACCATGAAGGGCACTACCATGGAGCAGGATCTGCTATCATTGAAAGAACGGTATTACCCGCCGCTGTCGGTTAATCATAGCCCGGTCAATGATTATGAAGTATTGAAGGATATTGCTGCAGATCCATCCGGTATTGGCTATGTGCCGGTCTCCATCTATGTAGTGGCATTGCAGCGTGGTATTAAAGTAAAGCGGCAACGCCTGTTCGACGTAAGAAGGGAAGGTTTTGCCGCCATTTACCCGAGAAAAAGTGATTGGGATGAACCTATAGACCAATATTTCAACAGTGCTGAAGCCAGCATGCTGGTATCCGTACTTATCAGAAAATATCTTGGCGAAGAGGTTGCCGGCATTATTCTCGATATTTCAGCAAAGGATACACTGGGCGCTGGTAAGAGCGACATAGAGCTGCTTACAAAGGAGCGGGAGATTGTAACACAACGGTTGATAGACACGGCATTGATAGTGGAACGGCAACGAATGGAGCAACGCCTGCTGCTTGCCGCGGCCATTGTGATTTTATTACTTGCTGCCGTATTCTATAGCCGCTATCTTACCCGGAAAAGGCTGGTGCAACAGTTGGCCCAGCGAAACCAGCTGATCGTTAAACAGAACGAGCAGATAGAGCAAATGAACCAGTTGCTGAAACTGAAAGTGTTGCAGGGCCGCATGAATCCCCATTTTCTTTTCAATTCTCTTAATTCAATACAGTACTTTATAACAGCAGACAATAAAAAGGCATCTCTTCAGTACATTAACAGGTTTTCTACATTTTTAAGAAAGATCATCCATTTTGGTGATGAGCTTTATATCTGTTCAAGGGATGAGGCAACTTTGCTGGAGGAGTATTTGTGGCTGGAGCAAACCAGGTTCCCGGGCAAGTTTGATTATACGATAACATTGCCGGAGAATACCTGGCAGGCGCCGATCCTGCCACTGATCGTACATAGCCTGGTAGAGGAAGCGCTATATAAAGGAGTATTAAATATAGAGGATAACAGGATGGGAAAGATAAGCATTGATTTTAACCTGCAGCAAGACGGCCTGTGGGTGCATGTGACAGATAACGGTATCAGCCGCGAAAGTGCAGTTCAGCTGGAGAAAAGAAAAGGAATAAGTTCCGGGGAAGAAAGTGTGCTGTCCAGGCGTATACGCTTATTTAACCGCCAGGGTGTGGGCAAGATCGATCTCCGGCATACCGTAGACAATGACATAAACGAAGAAATGGTTAACCGGGCCTGCCTGTATATTCCGCAGCCATTATTTGACGCACCATTTTCGTAACTTACCTGAACCATCAAAATCAATTAAATGACCTATAAAGCATTGATCGTAGAAGATGAAATGCTCAGCAGGGATTTCCTCAAAAACCTGCTGGCAGAATTCTGTCCGCGGATAGAAGTGATCGGTACTGCCGCTAATGTAGAAGAAGCCGTATCATTCATTAATGCCCACCTGCCCGACATTGTTTTTATGGATATTGAGATGCAGTCGGGCACAGGCTTCGATGTTTTATTAAAGGTGGCCCAGCGTAATTTCCGCGTGATCTTTACCACGGCATATGATCACTACGCGATAAAAGCGATCAGGTTCAGCGCGGTTGACTACCTGTTAAAACCTATTAACCTCGAAGAGCTGCAACAGGCAGTAGCTACTGCCATAGAAAGCCTCAGGCAGAAAGATGCCGATAACAAGCTGGAATTATTAATAAAGAACCTGCAGCGCCCTGATGGGGAGGATTTTTCCATTAGCTTATCTACCGCTGAGGGAATTGAATTTGTACAGCTGAACAATATAACGCGCCTTGAAGCTAACGGCCCTTACACTACGTTTTTTATAAAAGACAATCGCAAAATTATGGTAAGCAGGCACCTGAAAGAATATGAAATGCTGCTTAGCGGGCATGGTTTCTTTCGGGTACATAACTCCCATATCATTAACTTAAAGGAGGTGAAGAAAATGATCAGGACCGATGGTGGTTATGCTGTCATGAGCGATGAATCCATGATCGCTATCTCCCCCAAGAAAAAGGAAGAATTTGTGCAATTAATGTCCAGAAGGCTGGTGTAATATCATTGCGAAGGCATATGACGGCTCATGGCGCTAAGTGCCAGGTGCAGATAAGGCCGGCGCTACACGATTTGTAGCACCGGCCTTATTATATTTAAAAGAGCGTGAATTAAGGAGCAGGCGTATATTTCACCTTCACTTCGGCAGGATATTTTTTGTCTACGATCCGTTTGCCGATGGCGATAAATGGCTCTTCCACCCACCGGTAGAGCACATAGCTAAGCAGTAAATTGATCACCAGGAACGCAACAAACGCGATCAGTACAATGAGTGGTTTGCCTGCGGGCAGTTTGGTGGCGTAGAAAAGGATGATCTGCAGGGTGAAGCTATGTATGAGATACAAAGAGTAGGATAGGTTGGCGCCCATGGTACCGGCCTTGCCACCTAATAGCTTTTTAAAGAAGATCAGGATGCGATAGGCCCAGCGCGGCATGTTATCCTTCAGTTCTTCACTGAACATAAAGGCCAGGATAGTGACCAATATGCCGATGGTGAAAATATCCACCTTCAGGCAGATACAGATGAATGAACAGAAGAATAAGTGAAAATAACCGGCTTTATTGATCAGTACCTTGGCCATGATCATACCTGTTACAAAGTAGATCAGCTGGTAAGTAACCAGGGTTGGCAGCCCGAGGTCAACTATACGGGCTTTTCTTACCAGGGAGGCATCACCGAAAAGTTTGTATGATAATATATATAAAGCGCCTGCGATTAAAACGATCAGGGGCAGCTTTAAAAAATTACTCCGCTTACTGTAAAAGAATAGCAGGTATAGCAAGGGAAAGATAACATAGAACTGCACCTCAGGAGAAAGGCTCCATGCAGGTCCCAGTATGCTTGCATTAATTACAGGGAAAAAGCCATGCAGGAAAGTGAGGTGTAAAAACAGGTCTTTAAAGCCTGGGCTCAGCGCAGGATCATAGGTCCACTTGAAGTGAGGCGTTTCGCCGGTAAAGAAAGTGACATTGGCATGAGCGAAATCCCTGGTAACGGGTAGCAGGAAAAATGCCACCATGATAGCGATGAAGTAGATGGGATACAACCTGAAGAAACGTCTCAGCCAGAATTTGATGAATGTTTCCCTTTTCTCGGGCAGCTCTTTTCTTTCACGCAGGGTATAATGGAAGGTCATGAGGAAGCCGGTGATGATCATAAACCCGCTAACGGCGGAAGAATTATGATGAAGCACCTTGCCTAATAGAGGAAGAGGAAAGACCTTGTCTGCTCCTATATAATAATAAAAGTGCCCCACTGCCACCCACAAGGCCAATAGTATTCTTAATCCATTAAGGAAAGCGGTGTCAAATGTTGGCTGGTTTGTTGAAATAGGTTTTTCCATTACTCCTTTTATAGCTAGGTTATTGTAATATTAAAGTTGACGCATTCTGGCGGTTTTTGCTATTCCTAAAACAAGTAGATAAGTATTCCTAAAATAAGTAAGTGCGATAAAGGTACTGTACTGCCTTTGTATAATGATATTTTAGGTTCACGTGTTTACATATCTGAGAAAAAAGCAATGTTCCTGTGCCTGTTTTAACGGTCTGGTTTTTGCAAAGTATGTGCCATTTACTGACCGCTGAACCTGTTTCTAACTTTTCGGGGAATCATGTACTTTTACAAAAACCAATCTAATTAAAAAACCTGCAAGCCTTGAAGCACGATACTAAATTCTTGGACGGAATAAGACTTTGCCTGGCACTATGGGTAGCACTGGGGCATTTTTATAAATATATCGGCGGCGCTTCTTTTGCACAGCTTCCTTTTTTCATGAGGCCATTTATGGACGCCACTCCCGCGGTAGATGGCTTTATGGTGATCACCGGTTTCCTGATGATGTATCACTACACATTAAGGGAAGATAAGGAGTTACCCAGTGCGGCATCAACGGTTAATAAATTTTACCTGAGAAGGTTTTTCCGCCTGTTCCCGCTTTATTCATTGGCCATATTAGCCTCCTACCTGCTCTTTAGTGTCAATACAGGATTTCTGTATGACAGTTATCAATATTTTTCAGGGCATGCACCTCGTTTTGACACCACCTACGATCCGACCAAGTATCCTGATTTCTGGGATGTTTTCCTGCACCTTACTTTCCTGCATGGGTTTATACCGGGGCGGAACGTGAGCTTGTTAGGGCCAGCCTGGAGCTTGTCGCTGGAGATGCAGTTCTATATTATCTTCCCGTTTCTCTTCCTTTTCTTTACAAAGCGTCCGAAGTTAAGAGTACCGCTGACCATACTGGCTTCAGTGGCTCTCTATATAGCGGCAGACAAATTATTCGGTAACTGGGCGCAGCCCGGCAGGCTGGTTACTTTTGGTGCGCCTTCGCTGATCATACATAAGTTCCTTTATTTTATAGTGGGCATGTTGTTATCGCAGGTGCTGCTGAAGCGGTTAAGCCCTTATTATTTACTTTTCATATTGGTGCTCAGTGTGCGTGTGATCCCGCCCATCTCCTTTGCTGTGACACTGGTGATTACCATATTTATGTTTACGCATGAGCTAAAGGAAAGGGTGCCTGCCTGGATGTATAATGCTATTGAAGCGGGTAAGAAAATATTCTCCGGGAAAGTAGGCAAGTTTGGGGCAGATATTTCTTATTCCCTGTATCTGCTGCACATGCTTTTGTTGCCGGCAATATTACATTTTACTATTGCACTGGGCCTTGGAAAGATGACTACTGTTATCGTTGCCCTTACCCTTTTTGTTGCGATCAATTTTGCTTTGGGGTATGTTTTATACAGAACATTGGAGAAACCGTTTATCCTGATGGGTAAACGCCTGCTGGATAAAAGATATCCGCCGGAGCTGGTGCCCTCTATCAGGACATCGCAGTTAGCAGAGTAGAGCATAATTTTAGATATAAATAAAAAAACCGGCTTATACAGCCGGTTTTTTTATTTACGTGATGTTATGCATTAATGCTTTGCCCACCACAGAGGTGTCAGCACGCCATCTGCACCGCCAAGCAGTTGTACTGCCTGTTGATATCCTGCAGGATTGCTGTTGGCAAGGCTGCTGGGATATTTGATACGCTGTGGGAAGAAGGCGATATTGCTGGTCATATAGTTGCTGCTATTCAAAGCCGGCAGGTTAGGCAGCGGCCTTTCTATAGCAGGATTCTCGTAGAAGGGTAGACCCAGCCTGCGCTGATCGTTCCATGCTTCCAGCGGTAACCAGGGCACTTGCGCAATAAATTTCTGCGTAATGATCTTGGTCAGCAGGTCGTTCTTTACGCTACCGCCTTTATACAATGTATTGGACGGATAAACGATGTTAGCTGTACCATCCGCTTTGCTGTATGCATCTTTATATTTCATGGTATGCGCAGCGGGCGGCTCTGTGATATGTGACCAGGATACAGAGGTACCTGCCCTGTTATAGCTCTGGGAAGCAAGATAAGCGCCGAGGTATTGGGTAACTCCCCAGTATTCAAAGCTGCTTTGTATACCTGCTTCATAGGCTGCCTGAGCGGACATCGGAGAAGCCCAACCTCTTACGCTTGCTTCTGCCAGGAGGAAGTAAGTCTCCCAGGGAGCAAAAAAGATGCGCTGATTGGTGCTTTTCCTGAACTGTTGGCCCAGCCTGGGATTAGTGCCAATGTAGCTGTACAGGAAGTTTTTGGCGCCTTTGTCGCCCCAATCGCCGGTAGTGGCAGCGTTCCAGGTGAAAGTGGCGTCTACATCTCCATATCCGTCCATGCTACGTACAACGGTTCTGGCATCATTGGTATAGCTTGGATAGAAGGAGAAATTCGGGTTGTTGAACTGACCGGGTATGATGAATGCCTTGTAAGCACGTGGGTCAATTGAATCCGGCAAACCATCAAACCAGTAACCAGCAACAGGATCGTTGGTCAGGGTAGTAATATGGTTTGAGAATTTAAGGCCCAGCCAGTCAGCCGGCTTGATATAAGGGCGCAGGGAATCAGGCAGCTGGTCAGCAGAACGGATGCCGCCTAAACCGATATACAGGTTATTGAGTGTGGCAGACAGCAACTGTGAATTCCATTCACGGCTCATTACGCCTGAGAGGTCGCTCCATCCGTCTTTCTCCTGTACCTTGAATGTATGGTCTGTTTCAGTGATAAGCAGGTTGGTGGCGGCAGCTGCTTCAAACTCTGCTTTTGCTTTAGCCGGGTCTACTTCAGACAAACGCATGGCGAGGCGTAAGCGCAGGGAGTTGCCATAACGTTTCCATTTGTTGTAATCATATCCGAAGGCCGGATCGTAAGCGCTCAGATTATTAGGATTGGCAACATTTACATCCAGCGCTGCTACGGCTTCTGTCAGCTCTTTCAGGATAGCATAATATACATCCTTCACACTGGAGAATTCCGGGTTTACTCCCTGAAAGGCTTCGATCGGAATAGGGCCGAAGTTATCGGAAGCTTCGCTCATCAGGTAAGCGCGCCATATACGGGCTACCTGTAGCAGGTTATTGGTATGAGGCTGTGCAGTACCGTTAGCTATTTTCTTTTGCGCCAGTTCTACTGCCAGGTTAACGCCGTTCAGCCAGCCGGATACCTGGTTGTAGTATGCGGTTGTCCAGCCGTCATCATATCCGCCGCTGGATAAGCCACCTTGCCTGTGCTGACGTGCGGCTGTTTTCCAGTATAATACGAATGAACGTTCGGCCACATCAGGGTTCATCTGTGCGCCAATAATGGAGCCGTTGATGGCATATTCTACTTCTGCCTGGCTTTCACTTGCAGACTTCGGGTCTGTGCCAAGCTCGTCGAATTTTGAGCATGATTGCATAAGCACTGCTCCTGCAAACAACAAACATGCACTTTTTATGATACTTTTCATACGATTCTTTTTTCAGCAATTAGAAAGTAACGTTTAAGTTAAACAGGAAGGTGCGGAAAGTAGGTGCGCTTCCATTTTCAAAACCAACCGCATTGGTATTGGTGGCAAACACAGACTCGGGATCGATGCCTTTCGCATGGCTGGATATCATCCATACGTTATTGCAGGAGAAGCCGATGCTGGCGCGCTGAATGGGGGTGCGGGCCAGTAATTTAGCGGGCAGTGAATAGCCTAACTGCACATTTCTCAGGCGAACGTTAGATGCATCATAGAGGTTGGCTTCTACTATACCCACGTTATTGCGGCCGATAGCGTTCACCCAGTAAAGCTGGGGAGTTACAGCGCTAGTATTCGGGCTGTAGGTCTTTGAATTGGCATCGTACTTCACACCATCTACTACAAATTCGCCGCGCTGTCCGTTCACAACAGTGCCTTCCCAGGTACCGCTTCTCTGCATGGAGTTGAGTGTACCGGAGAATATCTGTCCGCCGAAACGTGCATCTACCTGGAAGCCGAGGGAAATGCCCTTATAATAGAAAGTATTGGTTACACCCAGCAGACCGGTTGCCTGTTGATTACCCAGTCTTACTTTATTCCCTGTAGACAGGGGTAATCCAGCATCATCTACAATGATCTTTCCGAAATAGGGGCTGTTTGCATCTTCTACACGTTGGTAAGCAGTACCCCATATTTCACCGTACTTTTCACCGGCAGAGCCGTATACCTGTACGTCATCAAAGCCGCCAAGAGGGTATAAGGTGATACCATCCGCCAGTTCTTTTACAGTATTCCTGTTGGCAGAATAGTTCACACCCATATCCCAGGAAAAGCCTTTAATATCATCCAGCATTCGTGCATTTAACATTAACTCAATCCCTTTGTTTTCAACATTACCGGCATTGATGATTCTCCCCGTATAGCCACTAAGCGGGTCCATTGGGAGGATAATCAGTTGGTTGGTAGCATTGGACTTATACCAGGTAGCATCCAGGCTTAGGCGATTGTTAAAGAAGCGAACTTCAGCACCAAGTTCAGTAGATTTGAGCAACTCGCTCTTTACATTATCATTGTACAGCGTATTTTTTCTTTTAATAACGGTATTGCCGTTGGGGTCTTTAGTTACGTCAAAAGTGTTGTACAACTGGTAAGGGGCCATATCATTGCCCGCCTGCGCGTAAGATGCACGGATCTTGCCATAGGTTATCCAGGATGGAACCTGTCCGCCCAGATGGTCTATCATATCTGTTACGATCAGTGATGTACTTACGGAAGGATAGAAGAATGAGCGGTTGGCCGAAGCGAGTGCAGAAGACCAGTCGTTACGGAACGTTGCATCCACAAACCAATAGGCATCCCAGTTCAGGCCAACAGTACCATACAGTGAATTGATCCTTTTTTCGCTATAGGATTCAGTGATGGAAGGATTATTTTTGCTGTTGTTAATGGCGAAGAGATTGGGTATCTGCAACTCACCGGAACTCCCTTCCAGGCGGGTGCTCTTTTGCCTCATAAGGTTGCCTCCCACAGAAGCTGACCCACCTATTTTACCGAACAGATTATCCTTCCTTGCATTGATTAAGGCGCTGTAGTTCACCTCATTAAAGGTTTGTTTTCCGCTGGTATAGCTGCCATTCGCTGGTGATGGGCTGCCGGCATAACGCTTTGCTTCATAGTCAGTAGTATACATATCAGCACCAGCCCTTACCTCAGCGTTCAACCAGGAGGTGAAGTCATATTTCAATGAACCACTCATTATGAAGCGGTCCCTTGCATCCTGATTCAGGTCGTATTGCCGCGCCCAGTAAGGGTTTACTTTCTGGCTGGAACCATACCATAGCATTTTTCCGTTCTCCCTGGTGGCAGCGCTAAAGTCCCGGATGTTCAGGTTTGCAGGAAGCATGTATAGTGTATTAAATACGTTACCGTCGTTATTACCACCGTTCGGGCGATTCGTTGCCTTCGAGTTAATGTACTGGATCTTGGTGTCGGTAGTCCAGCGGTCTCCCTTTCCAAAACGGGATACGGCGCGGGCTGTCAGGTTGGTACGTTCCAGTTTACTACCGGGGATAATACCTTTATCGGTCAGATGCGTAACAGAGGAGTAAATAGAAGTTCCATTACTCACCTGCTGTTGGAAAGAGACTGTATTCTTAAAGTTCAGGCCTTTGTTGATGTAGGCGTCCAGGTTGTCATATGACTGCATCTGCACATCCCTGCCAGACCAATCCTTTACAGTTTGTCCGCTGATCTGGGGGCCCCAGGAATTTTCTGAATTAGCATCAAACACTCCCTCAGTACCTTGTCCGAAAGAATTTTGTTTTTTAGGCGTAGTAAAGAGCTCAGAATAACCGATCTGGGAAGAGTAAGTGATACCCAGCCCTTTTTGCTTTTTGCCGCTTTTAGTAGTAATGAGTATTACGCCATTTCCACCTCGGGTACCGTACAGCGCAGCCGCGCTAGGGCCTTTCAGTACAGACATACTCTCCACATCATCGGGGTTAATGTCTGACAAGCCGTTACCCATATCCCTGGAAGGGTTCCAGTAATCGTTGTTGGTGGCACCGGTAAAGTTGTCCATTGGTACACCGTCTACTACGATCAGCGGTTGGTTATTGCCGACTAGTGAGTTGAAACCGCGTAACACGATCTTGGAAGAACCTGCCGGGCCATTGCTGGAGCGTACCACCTGCAAACCAGCCACTTTACCGGTAAGCGCATTGGTAATGTTGGTTTCCCTGGCATTGGCCAGCGATTCTCCGCTTACTTCCTGCAGGGCGTATCCCAGCGATTTCTTTTCACGCTTAATACCCAACGCAGTTACAACCACTTCACCCAGGTTCTTATTGTCTACTGCCATACGCACATCCACGCTGGATTTGCCGGATACGGGGATCTCCTGCGCTACAAAGCCGATACCTGAAAGCACCAGTGTGGCATTGGGATTTACCTGTAGTTTAAAATTACCGGCGCCATCTGATACGGCGCCATTGTTAGTTCCTTTTTCCAGAACAGTGATGCCGGGCAAGGGATTTCCTTCTGCGTCCCTCACAGTACCCGTGACGCCTCGTTTCTCCTGAGCTGATACCATTTGGTATGCAGATAAGAACAGGCATAAAAAGATCAGTAATCTTTTCATAGATTGTTGTTTACGATTGAGAGTGAATAAATGGCAGCTAATGCTGTAGAATAAATGATAGAAAAGTGATTCCCCGGTGGAAGCTAAAAACGTGGCTTAGCTCCACCAGTGTTGGTTGACTACAAATCGTCCCTGTGTTTGTCTCTCTTGTTTTAGTTTAAACCTTTAATGATAACGTGCCTTAATTTTTACTATTGACGTGTTTAGATCATAGTGAAACTTTTGCGCATATTAGGTTGAAAAAATTTTGCCCAATATATATACCATAAAACGATTTAGCAAATTAAGAAATGCTCATGAACACTAAATGCAACATTAGTGTTATCCGGGAATGATGGCAACCGATTGAAATGTTAGCGAGAGATTAGAAAGAGATGAGAGAATGAGGTGAACAAGATAAGATGAGAGGACATGGAAAACTTTCCTGTCCTCCCCGGTTTATATAAATGTACTTAGCAAAAACACGCTATTCCGAGTTTCCTTTCTTCACCTGCGCTGCCAATAGTGGTATACTGGTCCCGCTTCCACCAGTCAAGCCCCCCTATCAGTTCCTTTACACGAAAGCCCAGCTGCGCCAGCTTAAGCGCGCCCTTGGTAGAAGCGTTGCAGCCAATGCCGTCACAATAGGTCACATATAAAGCGTTCTTATCAAGATGGGTTGTCGTATCGGCGTTCATCGTGCGGTGCGGAAAGCTGATCGCTCCCGGTATATGTTCCTGCTCATACCCGGCCGTGCTCCTGGCGTCTATTACTACGATCTGCTCTCCCTTGTTTAAAGCATCAAACAGATCGGCAGCGTCTATCTCATAAGCAAGCTTGTTCTTGTAATGTTCAATTTGTGCAGTCATAAGTATGTTTTTTGTTGAAGATGATACGCAAAACTAAGCAGGAGCATCGGCTGACGCCAACTCAAAGAATTCATGATCATCATCTGAAATTTTAATAGATGTCCTAAAAGGGAACCTGTAATTTTATAGCCTATGGAAATAAGGCAATTGAAACTGATAAAGGCGATAGTGGAAGAGGGCAGTATTACCAAGGCGATAGACAAACTGCACCTCACGCAATCTGCATTAAGCCATCAGCTCAGGGAGGCAGAGTACCATCTCGGCACCAGGATCTTTCATCGGATCAATAAAAAAATGGTGCTCACAAAAGCGGGAGAGAAAGTATATGAGATGGCCAACGACATCCTGTCCCGCATGTCGGATACGGAGCTACAGATAAAAAAACTGATCTACGGTGAGGCCGGAGAGCTTCGCCTGAGCACGGAGTGTTATACCAGCTATCACTGGCTGCCCTCCCTGATGAAGCAGTTTCACCTCATCTATCCCAACGTGGCGCTGACCATCGTTATGGAAGCTACCCATCACCCGCTGCAAAAACTGTTGTCAGGCCAGCTGGATATTGCCATTACCAGTGATCCGGTAAAGGACGACAACATTGTATACACAGAATTGTTCCAGGACGAAATGGTAGCCGTTGTACCAGACACCCATTCCTGGGCCGCTAAGAAGTTTGTATTAGCGGAAGATTTTGCGGAGCAGCATCTTATCATCCATTCCCTGCCCATGGAAACAGTTACTGTACACCAGTTCCTGCTGGAGCCCGCAGGTGTTTCACCTAAAAAGATCATTGTGCTGCCGCTGACTGAAGCGTCTATAGAGATGGTAAAGGCAGAAATGGGTATCATGGTAATGGCCAAATGGGCCTTGCAACCCTACCTGAGAGATAGTACGCTGAAGGCGGTCAGAATTGGCCGGAACGGCTTGAAAAGAACGCATTTTGCGGCCACATTAAGTAATAAACAATGTCCCGAATACCAGCATCGCTTTATTGAATTCCTTCAGAAGGAGATCGTACTGGGATAAAATGAGCGATGCCGGCTGCAATAGCGCCGGCATCTTTGAATAACAAGTCTGATTATAACGGTTAAGGTTGGGCAGGAGTGGTTTTAAAAGAAACCTTTTCCACTACAACGCCCAGCTTCTTTAATACAGATTGATCGGTCTTAACTTTTTTATCACCGGTCACCTGGTCATATAATTTCGGGTCGCCACTGTTGATCGCTTTAAACACAAGTGTTACGCCTTTACCATCCATGGCGCCGCCTTCCCAGCTGTCCACCATACCACTGTTTACCCATTCAAAGCCATTCAGCCTGAAGTTGCGGCCGTTAACTTTAACGATCTTCTCGAGCGGGTCGCCCACTTTGATACCAAAGGGAGATTTCCATTTTGAATTTTCTTTGGTGAAGGTGATCACTTTGCCCTTGTCTCCATCCAGGAAAAGCTCCATCTCGTTGTCTGTGTCCGGGAAAACAATGTATCCCTGGCCAAGGTTATTGCCTTCCAGGTCATATACGTCGCGTGTAGCTACGTTTGCCGGCCCATATTTGGCTACCAGCTGTTCCTGGCTGGTAATGGGAAATATATTGCGTACATCCCAGTCGTAAGGATCTTCTGCAGGAGCGGGTTGGGCCGGCGCAGCGGCGGTAGGAGCGGTAGCTGTTGCAGGAGCAGTTGCCGTTGCCGCCGGACTGGCACTTGTACTGGCTGCATTGCCGGCAGCAGGTGCTGGGGCAGGGGGAGCCGCCTGAACAACCGGGGCCGTTGGCGTAGCGCCGATCTGACCGGTTTTGGCAAGGGTGGCCTTTTCCTCTATCAGCTCTTTGGCCTCTCCCTTGAACTTATTTACGGTATAGGTGGCCAGGGCAAATGTGCTGTTGCTCGGAAAATTCATGGAGCGCAGGTTGGCGATCAGCTGCTGGCGATTGCAGTCGCTGTACTGGTACAGGTATTTCAATGCAGCATCCAGGGCGGCAGGGTCTTTTTTCAGCTCTACCATGGTCTTGTCTATCTCCAGGCCACCGGCCCCGCTGCGCGACATCTGGTCTGTTATAAATACCAGTATCGGATCATTCTTCAGCTGGAACCGCTCTGCCGCCTTTTCGGAAAATTCATTGATCAGGGCATCGGTGAGCTTTGTTTGCGCCTGTAACGCTAGCGGTAAAATGAGCGCGGCCAGTATCAGGATCCTTTTTATCCTCAGTTTCATAATGTGATGGATTAAATAATAGATGAACGTACCAATGTATTAACGTTTCCGCAATTGCTAAATTATGCAATATTTCACCGCTGCCATATTTAATCTTTCGTATACCCGGCTTCACGCTCCAGCGCCTCCAGCGCAGCGGTCAGGTACACGGCAGGGGCATTCCAGTTGATGGCGATCTCATTGCAGGCATAGGCTTCGTCATTATCTGTATAAGCGGTTTCGGGCGCTGTAAACTCGTAATGGACGCCATCCTGCCTGCCTGGATTAGGCCCGCCTGCCAGCAGGCCGGGAACCGGCTCGGCAATACCGTCTGCCACAGAAGGCCGGTGGTGCGGATGCATGGGTGAGAAACTGCCTATGCCCGTGATAAAGCAATAACCGGTGGCATTTTTGCCCAGCAGGTAGTCGAGGTTGGTCAGCGCATGGGCGATATATTTTTTCTCCTTTGTCAGCAGGTAGGCGTTTATCAATACAATGCCCTGGTTAGCGGCCACGGAATTACTGCCCCAGATAAAATCCCGCCGGCTTTGCCCCATTACCGTCCTGAAAGCGCTCCGCTGAACATTGGGCAGCAGCCTATCCGCAAACCGGATGAACCGCCTCCGTAAGGCGCTGATATCCGTGGCAGCTACGGCGCCTAAAGCCTGCTCAAAGCGCAGTAAGGTGTAGCAGCCTAAGAGGTGGACGCCCGACCAGGAAGGCAGAGACAGGCTATCCGGCAGGTAAGGCGCCAGGGCTGTATAATACTGTTGCTCACCAGTGGTGGCCAGCAGCTCGGCCCCGGCCCAGAAACGTTCGTCCGTAAAGGTCTTGTCGCCATAACCGCCGGTAGATACTTTAGGCTCATAGTGCTGATTCATCCTGTCCTGGTTATACTCCACGGACGGATTACGATCTGCCCACTGCCAGGCGCGCAGGGCGGCATGCAGGCAGGAGTCAGACAAGCCAGGCAGCGCTTTGTCAAACCGTTTGTATACCCGGCTGGCCTGCGCCATTACTGCCGCAAAGTCCAGCGCGGCGGCAGTGCCTTTCTGTACCACATAGCGCGGCGCTTTGGTTACACCCGGCATTACCATACCGTCAAAAGAGGCGTTGGTGCATTTATTATACACTCCTCCGTCAAAAGGGTCTTGCATGGTGAGCATCCAGCGCAGGTTATACAATACCTCGTCCAGCAGATCTGGAATGTTATTACCGCTTTCCGGTATATTGGTTTTCAGGGTATCAAAGTAAGGCGCCAGATCTTCATAGGCAGACAATAAAGTGCCCATGGTGGTGCCGGAATTGACGATGTATTTGTTGTAGTCTCCGGCGTCGTACCATCCGCCCGGACAGGCGATATGACTGCCTGCCGGTCGTTGGGAGCTGGCCGCGGCAGGATGAATCAGCACTGCTGTATCAGGATGCCCTGCAGGCCTGGCCCACTTCCCCGCATAAGCAATATCCAGGGGCATGGACACACGTTGATAATAAAATCCTTTTATAAGCGCAGCAGCTGCATCGTGATGTACGTGAGGCTTTACCTGGAAAGGGTAGGAGAGTGGCTGACCGGGTACAGCGATCACAAAATTCCCTTCCTGCCGCAAGCCGCTGAAATCAATCACCTGCGTATGTACGGAGGAGTAATCAGCAGCCAGCGTACTTCCTGTGCTACCGCGGTAAACAGTATCCCGTTTGTTTAGCCCGAGAATATAAAAGCGCTGGACCGGCGTGCCGGCGGGTACACTTACAATGGCAATTTTTGCTGCCCCGGGATAATATCCCAGCTGATTAATGCGTACAGGGCCGGGTGCTTTTTGTGCCGCAGCAGTCAGCACAAGCATTGCCAGCACGCAGGCAAGAGAATAACGGATCTTTCCCATGTAATGAAGAAAACTTAATTAGATGGAGTAAGATAATAAATATGAGGCACCTTTTACCGGTAGAAAGCTTTGGCGGGTTCCAGCATCAATACTACACCCTGGTTGCTGTCTTTTTCTATCCAGCTTTCCAGGAAAGTGGTCTTGTCAATTTTTACCAGCCCCTTTTCCGGGTCTGCAATCAGTATTTTGCTACGGGAGTTATTACTGGAATAGTTCTGGGGTGGGATCACCACAAAATGATTTTGCTTCCAGAGCACGATACAGGGAAGCGGCGTTTCATTATCCAGCTGCTCAAAGGTAACGGCGGCCGCCAGCGTTTTAAATCCCATTTTCTCTGCCGCCTTACGGAGCTTCAGCAGGGAAGTGCCTTCATGGGTGATATGGGTTAACCTGTTCAACAGCCCGGGGGCGAAATGCTTGCCGTAATGTCTGGCGATCATCCGCAAACAGGTGGGGCCACAATCCATTTCCGCCAACTGCTTATATATTGGGAAGGCCATGACTGCTGGGTAGTTGCTGTAATTGTTTTTTCTGGATGGCGATCTGCGATTCGTAATACCTGCTCAGACAATGATAGATCACCAGTTCATGTTTGCGCTGATTAGACAGCAACATCCTGTTCAGGAACATATGGATGTAGCTGGACAGCTGTTCATCAACAGGCACACCCGCCATCTGCAAAGCTTTCACTGTGCGCATGGAGCGTAAGGTGAAAATGGCTGTCACTTCTTCTATGCTGTTGTCATTATCCTGTTGCGGGTCCAGGAAACTGGCAAGCTGCCGCATATGTTCCCGGTATTTATCATTCAGCTGATTCTGCAGGCCCTTGTCACCGCCAAATTCCTGGAAGAAACTTTGCTGCATCCTTTTCAGTAAGGCTGCTTTGGTGTGCAGCGTATAGCCGGCATCCTGTAGCAACATATCAATGCCCCTGGCGGCCAGCAGCCAGCGGTAATGCTCGCCTTCTTCTCCTTCCAGCAGGTCTATGGTATCCAGTACGGCTTCACTGTCGTAATAGAAGAGCTCCTCGCTTAATTCCATGGTGGCGGCTCCGTAACGTTCGATCTCCCGTTCGTACGTATCTGTCTGGATCTTATACGCCAGCCCGTTGTCCAGGTCTTCCCGGAGAGCGGCGTACAGCCGTTCCAGTACGGTTTTCCAGAATGCCGGATCGCTGGCATGATGGAACCTGATCCGGATATGGTGTTCCGGATCGGCATACCGCAGAAAGAACCATTTATCGATAAGGCCTTCTTCTACCAGTTCCTTTGTCAGGGGTTTGATCACCGTCTTTAATATCTTTTCGGCACTGCTGGTGCCACAGTATATTTTTACGTACAGCCATTCGCTGCCCGTAACAAAACGTCTTTGGGGAAGCTGTGCCGCCCGGGCGGGGACATTGGCAGCCTGTTGCGACTTGACACCAGTGCTCTTCAGCGGAATGATCACTTCGTTGGTATAGCGGCCTTCGGCGCCTTCTACCCAGCATTGGCCGTTTGTGTGCAGGAACTCCTGCAATACTACCCGCTCCTTTTTGATCAGTGTGGAGGCCAGAATGTGTAAGCAGGCTTCATTCTCCATATCAATAAGCAGCTCATTATCTCGTTCTGCAATTACGACATGGCGTGGTAGCTGCAGTTGTTCTCTTATTTTCCGGAACAGGGGAGCGTGCTGGATGGCCGCGCCTCCTTTTTTATCTTTCGCCGTCAGCTCAGGGTAATCTTTTTTTTGCAGTACCCAGGTGCATTTACTGAGAACGATCTTTCCGTAGCGTACCCTTGGTAAAAAGGGTTCATTGCCAAGGTGGTCCCAGTGCCAGCCAAGCCCGGTGTTCAGTTGCTGGAACTGGAGGTCGCACAGGAATTTGTAGATGGGTAAGCCGCCGGCCCGGTAATTATGCGCTGTGCTTAAACGGGGAATTACCCGCTTATTCAGCCTTTTTGACCGGAGCACAATGGTATTATCCGGCCGTATGCTCACCATCAGGTCTGCTACGGGTATCTGGTGTGCTGCGTCAACGCTTCCATTGCCCAGGTATACGATCTCATACTCTCTCAGCTGTGGCCGTAGCAGGATGTTTCCAGCCCTGGCTTCGGGCAGGTGTATGATCTCGGCGTAAATGTGGTCAGGATGTCTTTGTGCTTCTTCTTCCAGGCAGGACTTTACTTTCTCCGTGAGTGCCGTATCTCCGTGGCAGAACCTTCCGAGCAGGTTGGCTGCTGAAGGGCCGCCGCAGGTGCTTAGCTCAAACAGGTAATTGCCCTCATCGGCCGCGGCTGCGCTGCTGCTTAGTATGCTGCCCATCAGGTACATGCTGTCTGGCAGTGCAGGTGTATCGTTTGTTTTCAGATCGTCCAGGTCTTTATCCGTCAGCACAATTTCCTGTTGCTGCAGCTTTAAACATTCGTGCAGGCGTTTCAGCTGGAACTCATGCAGCTTGCTCCACGAAATGCTGTTATTCTCCTGCGCCTTCTGGATGAAGATATCATCTATCAGCGGCGTATTATCTGCATGACCGCCACTGTTGCCGGCGTATCCTATGCCTGTTTCTGCATCGAGGGCAATGGCCAGCGGGATCTCCTGTTCCTCATAACGTTCCCTGAAAGCACGGGAGAATTGCTGCAGGTCTCCGTTGTTATTGGGCCGCGTTAATTTCCAGAGCGGGATGAGCTCCTGCTGTATGGAGTTGATCAGCGTATGGCTGATGGTATTGTACCGGGTAGCCAGGAACAGGTCGGTCTGTACCAGGTCTTTACTGTTGGTATCTGGCAGCAGCTCTTTTACCAGTGCATGCGTTTCCAGGTATTTATCCGTGCTTGCCGCCGGGTTTAACAACAAACTGCGGATATTTTTTAGCGTAGCTGTCAGCTCCCCGGAATGCGCCAGGGTATCCAGCTTTTGAATAAGACGGTTGAAGAACTCGTCGCCGGTAACGGTCGGTTCCAGCTCGCTCACCAGTATCTGGCTGTCGATCAGCTCCTGTATGAATTCCCTTGCTTCCGCCCCGGTGATCTCATCATCTACAATGCATTGATACAGGGTGTCTATAGTGGCGCCATTGGTGGCGGTATGAATAATCTTTTCAAGATATTCGGTGCAGTTCACCGATGTCAGGTCATAATGCCTGAACTTGTTCCGGATGGTAAATGCGGCATACCGGTAGGTATTGGCTATCTGGTACAGCGAATTATTGGAAAAATAGATCAGCTGCTGTTGGATAGCCGGTATGCGGGTGAGCATGGCAGCCAGTTCCGCTACGTAGTTCATATCCAGCCGGCAGTGTTTTTTATGTGCTTCGATAGGAGATAGCACCACCTTTGTGGCCTCATCAAAGCGGCCGGTAGCGCATCCTGCAAAAAGCCCGTATGGTGTGCAGCGTGTACACATACGCAGCAGGTACCTGAATAGTGCAGATACCAGTTTATTTACCTCTTTCTCATCTGTTAGCCGGCCTTCCTGCCATTTCAGCAATTCCCGGTACAGTTCGGGAGAGGCAACATAGATGGCTTCCAGCAGGTAAGGCTGGGTAAAAATGGTTTTGACCTTATCATGCAGTTGCGGCCAGGAGATATCATTGAATTGATCCAGGAAGTTCAGTGGCAGAAGGGGCGTTCTTATTAAATAAAAATCTTTGGCGGCTATCATGTCTCACGGGTTGTTAAAAATGAAAATTAGCATATTTGGATAATGGCATACATCCCCTTAAACGGGGATATTTGTTTGTGAGCTGGCGGCAGTAGTATATAGCTGTAAATGTAAAAAATCCCCTTTTTACATGAGGCGCCTTACTTGTATTTTTATTTACTTTTAAGAATTGTCAGGCATATAGCCGGAATGTAGCAACATTTATGGGGGACATCTTATATGAAGTATCCGCAAGACGGGTACAGCATATTGGGCGTCCCTTATACTTTTTATATCACTCTTATCTCTCAAATCTAAACTGTCCTCATTATGAAAAAAGGAATGGAAAAGAAACTGTCTCTTGGCAAGATTAAGATCGCTAAACTGAACAGCGCTGCACAGGAAGGCCAGAAACCTACCTATACAGGTTGCAGCCTCGCTTTAAAATGCCCACCACCTCCTGATCTGGTATAATTTTAAAATCTTTTCATCATGAAAAAGCAACCCTTAAAAAGACTCAGCCTGGGCAAAATTAAAATTGCCCCTCTCAGCCAGTCAACGTCTGGAATGCCGCAAGGCGAAGTACTGGCAACCTTCATGACCACCTGTAGTGTGCTTTGCCCTACAAGGCCATGCACTACGCCTCCACCGCCTGATCAGTTCAGATAACACCGGGAAGCTTTATTAAAACCTGTAATCTGATGAAGAAGAAAACTTCCAAAAAATTGCAGCTGGCAAAAGTTAAAATTGTCAGTCTTAGTAAATCAAAACAGGCAGCCCTTAACGGCGGCATGGCAGGCTCTATAAAAATCGCCTGTGTGAGCACCACTGCGCAGCTCTGTAGTGATGACTCCTGCATTTTCTAAAAATTAAGCTATGAATAAGAAAGTCCGCTGTATGCATGGCGGACTTTCATCTATTTATCATCCTAAACCCACCTTTTTATGAAAAAGCAAGCAGCCAGGAAATTAAGCCTGGGTAAGATTAAAATTGCCAACCTGAATAAGACAAAACAAAATGCATTAAAAGATCCCGCTTACAGTTTCGTGAGCAACGCCTGCCAATCTGAGATTATTGACTGCTTCAGCAGACAAATTGAAGACTGCACCATGGTGTAATGCTGCTCCCGGAATAACACGGAAACTATTATTTATTCACCCTAAAAACTAGTATGCATATGAAAAAGCAATCAGGCAAAAAGCTTAGCCTGGGCAAGATCAAAATTGCCAGCCTGAGCACCTCCAAACAGGAAATGCTGAAAGGTGGCATGGCCCTTACCGCCGGTACCTGCAGCGTACTTTGCAGCCTTCGCATCTGCACAGACAATATCAGCCAGGGCGCGGAAGTATGCAGCGAAGATTCCTGCCGTTTCTAAAAAAAGCAATTGATCATTTCCTTTAAGCAGTACGATTTATGAAAAAGTTAACAGCAAAAAAACTGAACCTGGGTAAGATCAGGATCGCAAGCCTGAGCAATGCCAAAGTGAAAAACGGAGCAGATGCCCAAGCCATTTCCAATGTAGGCGTTTGCCCTACCACTACCGTTATACGCACTTTTGATTGTTAGTGTAAGTAACACTGATAACTCGTATTTTAGCAGCAGCACCTGAAAATTTGTGTTGCTGCTATTTAAATTTAATTACGTTATGGATCAAGCAAAACAGACAGGCAAAGTTTTACAGCAGATCAGCCAGGTACTCGACAGCTTTATTGAGCAGGAACCTCACCCCGGCCTGCTAAGCGGATATAGCGGTACTGCATTATTCTACGCTTACTACCACAACCTCACCGGTAAAAAGAAACACCTGAAGAAAGTGCATGAGGTGCTGCTGAAAAGCATACAGGCATTGTCTGAACAGGAAATGATTCTTTCCCATTGCAGCGGCGTTGCAGGCATCGGCTGGTGTATACAGCACCTGATGCAGGCCGGCTTTGCCGAAGGAGATGGTATGCAGGATATTTTTGAAGAGGCGGACAGTATCCTGGGTGATTTCATGGAAACTGACCTGCGCAATAATAACTACGATTTTCTCCACCAGGGCCTGGGCATTACCCTCTACTTCCTGGAACGCCTGCCTCATCCAACAGCAGAAAGATATTTGAAGGAAGTGGTAATGCTCCTGGAAAGTACCGCCAGGGAAACGCCATCCGGTATTAGCTGGAAAGATCATTTTTCGCGCACCAGCCAGGAGCTGGGTGAGCAGGACTGCTTCAACCTGGGCCTGGCGCATGGTGTGCCGGCTATCATCACCATCCTGGGAATGGTATACGAAAAAGGCATTGCCACTGATACCGCACTAACGCTGATAGACCGCAGTATGGCCTGGCTGCTGTCCCTAAAGAATGAGCCGGAAGCCGGCGTTACTTCCCTGTACCCCTCCCTGGTAGGCATGAACAATGAAGCCCTGCATGGTAAGCAAAGCAGGTTAGGATGGTGTTACGGAGATCTGGGTATCGCCATTACCCTGTGGAATACCGGTCATCGTACACAAAATCAGCAATACCGCCAGGCGGCATACGATATTTTTGAACATACCATTAAAAACAGGGACAAAAGGAATGGCAGCGTGAACGATGCCTGCCTGTGCCATGGCAGCGCGGGTATCGCGCAGATCTTCCACCGGGCCTCTCTGGCTACCGGCGATACTTTACTGGCGCAGGGCGCCGCGCACTGGACCCAACAGACCCTTCAGATGAATACCTGGGAGGATGGTCCCGCAGGATATAAATTTTTTCACAGCCCTTCCTATGAGAACTGCTATAACCTGCTGGAAGGCATTACTGGCATAGGGCTTTCCCTGATCGCCTCGTTGGATAAAGATACCGTTCCCGCCTGGGACAGATGTTTATTGTTGTCGTGATTTCAGCGCTTTTTATTATATTACTGTGGTAATCTAAACCTGTATTTCCAGATTAGCCCGGGTTAACTGTGCCAAAATAGTGTTTGTTGTAAATTAATAACCATGATCCGCCTGTATTTTGTAGATAACCATCCATTAGTGTTGGAGGGCCTCTGCTCCCTTCTGCGTTCTGAATCTGATATTGAATTGGTAGGACAAACCCGCCACGGACAATCCTGCCTGTCATTCCTCATAGACCATCCCATTGACGTTATCCTGATGGATAGCATCCTGCCGGATATTAGCGGCATCGACCTCTGCGCCGCTATTAAAGCTAAATATCCCGAAGTAGTAGTACTGGGGCTCAGCTTTTTCAAAGAAAGACAATACGTGAGCGGTATGATGGACAGCGGCGCCAGTGGCTATGTATTAAAGGATGCTGATAAGGAGGAGCTGCTGCAGGCCATCCACGATGTGCATGCCGGTAAAACATATCTTTCGGTGGATGCGGCGCAGGCCATGAAAGACGAGTCCAGGCCGGCCGGCAAACGGTACCCGCACCTTACCAGGAGGGAAAAGGAAATCCTGCTGCTAATAGCAGAAGGCTATACAAATCCCGAAATAGCAGAGAAACTTTTCATCAGCGCCACAACGGTAGACAGCCATCGCAAAAACCTGCTGGCCAAGCTCAATGCCCGCAACTCTGCCATGCTGGTGAAATGTGCAATAGACAGAAAGCTGCTGGTATAAACGTTTATGCAATCACCCGCAATTTATGCGGCTTCTGGCTTTTACCGCTCAGCAATACGCCATACAGGGCCAATAACGTAAAGAAAACGTTGAACCCGATGTGGACGGGGTAAGACATATTCCCTAAAATGCCGCCACAGGAGCAGGGGATGTTGTCAAAGAAGAAGTACAGCACGCACAGGTACAGGCTGAATGTCAGCATGATGAAAAAAGAGAGGTACATGCCCGCTTTCCTCGTTGCCGGGATATTGATCAATAATGCCGCCATATATTCCAGGCCAAGGATAACAGGGGCCAGCAGCGGTTTGCTGAAATGTACCAGTAGCGGCGATTGTCCCATGCTGTCTATAAAACGGCTATAGTCGAGAGCCTTGACGGTTGCTGCGTAGAAGAAAAGGACGGTTAACAGGAAGGTGATGACCACCAGCAAAGTATTTCTCATAGTAGTTTGGAGCTTAATTCAAATTAGCAAAAAAAATGCAATTAACAATATCTCCACCAGACCATTGCTCAGGAAATACCCACCATTTTTTTACTGTCTGCATCCCACACCTTTAACCGGAAACACGCATATATATCCCGGAACCGCAGCGAAGTGGTCTTAGGCTGTTGCAGGGCCGGAATGGCTTTCATCGTTTCCGGCAGGCGATAAAAGGGAATACGCGCATTCAGGTGATGTATGTGGTGATAGCCGATGTTACCGGTAAACCACGCCATTACCGGGTGCATTTCAATATAGCTGGAAGATAGCAATGCCGCTTCATGATAACACCAGTCTTCATTTGTATTGAAAGAAACACCCGGGAAATTGTGTTGGGCATAAAAAAGATAGGCGCCTATTCCACAGGCCACAAAGAATGGAATAAATATAAAGAATAGCCAGCTTTGCCAGCCCAACAGCAGGATCACCAGTACGGTGGCGCTTATGTGCAGCAGCAACGCCAGCAGGGAGTCAACATGTTTGCGCGGGCTGCACAAAAAAGGTTTTAAACACATGCCCAGGACGAACATGGACAGATAACCGAAGGCAATAGTCATTGGATGCCTGGTAGCCAGGTAAACCCGCTTTTGCCCTGAAGGCAATGACTGGAATTTCTTCCTGGTGAAAATAGGATAAGAACCGATATCTGCGCTGAACAGCTTCGAGTTATGTTTGTGATGGTGATCGTGAGAACGCTTCCATATACTGGTAGGGGCCAGCACATAAATACCGAAAGCGGTCATGATCACATTTGCGAGCCACGATTTCTGCAGGATGGTATGATGCTGATGGTCGTGATAGATAACGAACATACGCACGATCAGCAGGCCGGAAAGCACGCTGCAGCAGAGCTGTAGGGTAAAATGTGGCATGAACAGTGTGCCTGCTAATGACAGCAGCAATAAGGTAAGCGTGGAACAGGTATAGAGCCAGCTTTTATATCTGATCTCTTTGGCAAACGGCTTGGTTGCCAGAATCAATTCTTTTCCATTTAGCATAGGATAGGAGTACAGTATTTTAAATGCGTTTATGTTTCCAGCGGCGATGAGACCATAGCCATGTTGCCGGTTGTGCTATAATATCTTCTTCCAGTTTTTTCGTGTGGGCCACCGTGATCTCTCCATCTGTTGCGCCGGCCGGCTGAGAGAACAATAGTTCCGCCATCACGGTATAGTATCCTCTTTTTATCCGTTGTACGGACACATATACCACCGGTTGGTTCATCTTTTGCGCAATTTTCTCAGTGCCCTTGAATACGGGAGTGTCCTGTTGCAGAAAGGTCATCCAATGTGCGCTTTGCGGATGCGGCGTCTGGTCTGCTATAAAGGCAGTGGCATTTACTTCGTTGCGGTGTGCCAGCATATCCCGGAAAGTATCCTGCATCGCGATCAGCCGGGTGCCGAAGCGGGTGCGCATCTTATATATCAGGCTGTTGAAATGCGGGTTGGCCAGCGGATGATAGATCACATACAGCTGTTGTGAGCAAAGTATGCTGAAGGTATTACCTGCCCATTCCCAGTTGCCCTTATGTCCCATTACCAGTATGGCGCTTTTTTTGTCTGCCGCCAGCCGCTCAAACAGTGCCACGGTGTCAGGATGAAAGCTGCAGTGTTGTACCATCTTACTTTTACTGATGGTAAGCGTTTTAAAAGTCTCGAGAAAGAGGTCGCAGAGGTAGCGGTAAAAGTCCCTGCAGATCTTTTTTATTTCCTTTTCACTTTTATCCGGAAAAGCGTTGTGCAGGTTCTCTTCAACTACCTTTTTGCGGTAGCCACTTACATAGTAAAGCAGAAAATAGATACCGTCTGATAACAGGTAAAGCAAAGGAAACGGCAGCAGCGATACCAGGTAAACAAATGGCAGAGCCAGGTAATACAGGAACAGGGACAATTGCTCTTTAGTTGTTTGTTTAGCTAATCCGGTAAATATAATGTATTAATAGTTAGTTTTCATAATATTAAAATGGTATTTCAGATATGTTTCCTAAAATAGGGAAGCCTTGTCCTTTATTGCCTTAATTGTGGTAAATTTAGATAGACCAGCATCACAGGCCTTGATCACTTTTATTCTCAATAATGACACCATCCATACCGATATGCCGCCCGGCATGTTGCTGCTGGATTTTATCCGCTACCACCAGCATCTTACCGGTACCAAGATCGGGTGTAACGAAGGTGACTGTGGGGCCTGTACCGTGCTCATTGGGACCCTTAACGGTCATGAGCTGCAATACCGCTCATTTACGTCCTGCCTTACGCCGCTTGGCAATGCACACGGCAAACATGTAGTAACGATAGAAGGCGTCAATATAGATGGCCTGAATCCCATTCAGCAGGCTATGTATGACGAATCTGCCACGCAGTGCGGTTTCTGCACGCCGGGATTTGTTATGTCGCTGGCCGGCTTTTGCCTCGGTAAACAGCCGCCTACTGCTGCCAATGCTATCAGGGCTGTTGACGGCAACATCTGCCGCTGCACCGGTTATAAATCCATAGAACGGGCTGCTGCCCGTGTAGCGCAATTGCTGGAACCGCGTAATGATACCAGCCCGGTACCCTTTGCTGTATCACAGCAGCTGCTGCCTGCCTGGTTTGCCGGTATTAAGGAACGCCTGCATGCATTAACCGCATCCCTCAATGGCGAATTTGAAGCGGCAGAAGATGTAACAGCGCATTTCGTGGGCGGTGGAACAGATGTATATGTGCAGAAACCCGGGGAGATGAAACAAAAGGCGATTCGCTTCCTGTTTGACCAGCAGCCGCTCAACGGTATTAGCAAAGATGGAGATCGTTGCGTGCTGGGCCCTTCTGTAACAGTTACAGATCTGCAGGCATCGCCTTTGATCAGGGAATACTTCCCGCACATAGATCAGTATGTAAAGCTGGTATCGTCTACCCCCATACGAAATATGGCCACCATAGGCGGCAATTTTATCAATGCGTCCCCTATTGGCGACTTTACCATTTTTTTCCTGGCGCTGGATGCTACATTGGTATTGGGCAACGGGAACCATTCAAGAGAACTGCCTCTCCGCCATTTATATAGAGGATATAAAACATTAAGTAAATCACCGGAAGAATATATTGAGAAGATCTGGTTCCAATTACCTGTCGCTTCCCGTATGTTCAATTTTGAAAAGGTGAGCAAGCGCACCCACCTGGATATAGCGAGCGTGAATTCCGCTATCAGCATTTTAATGGAACAGGATACCATTACCCAGGTAAATATCTCCGCCGGAGGGATAGGCCCCGTTCCTATGCTGCTGGAAAAGACGGCGGACTTCCTGCAGGGTAAACACCTGGAAGAAGGCCTGATCAATGATGCCGTCGCGGTGGCGCAAACAGAAATAAGCCCGATCAGCGATGCCAGGGGCAGTGCGGATTATAAACGCCTGTTGCTCGGGCAACTGATCAAGGCGCATTTCCTGACCCTCTTCCCCCAACTGAAAATAGAAGAGGTATTAAATGTTGCAGAATGAATAACATTGATGCACGTACGCATGTAAGGGGTGAATCCATTTACCTGGATGATATCCCGGTGCTGAACGGAACTTTATACGGGGCCGCATTCGGGTCTCCGGTAGCGCACGGCACTATCAATCACCTGGATACTGCTGCTGCGGCGCAGATGCCGGGCGTAGTAAGGGTATTTACCTGTAAGGACATTACAGGCGAGAACCAGATCGGTGGCATTATTCCCGACGAGCCGTTGTTTGGCGAAAAAGAAACGCATTATTGCGGCATGCCGCTGGCCTTTGTGGTAGCTAGCACCGCTGAAGCAGCCAAAGCTGCAGTGAAGAAAATAAAAGCAGATATTACCCCGCTACGGGTAATTACCGACCCACGTGAAGCGCAGGCCCTGGGTGAGCTGATCATCCCGCCCCGCACCTTCAAACTGGGCGATACAGCTCAAGCCTGGTTAGCATGTGCACATGTATTTGAAGGCACTACCTACACAAACGGACAGGAGCACCTGTATATAGAAACACAGGGCGCTTACGCTGTTCCACAGGAGAATAATGTGATCCGGATCTATTCTTCCACACAGGGGCCTACTGCCGTACAACGGGCCGTTTCAAAGGCGCTGGGCCTCCCTATGCATCAGCTGGATGTGGAGGTGACCCGCCTGGGCGGAGGTTTCGGCGGTAAGGAAGATCAGGCCAATACCTGGGCGGCCCTCTGCGCCCTGGCTGCACATCATCTGAAGAAGCCCGTTAAATATTCCCTGCACCGGATGGAGGATATGACTATGACAGGCAAACGTCATCCCTATGCAGCGGATTTTAAGATAGGGCTGGACAGTGAACTGAAGATACAGGCCTATGAGGTTACCTTTTACCAGAATGCCGGCGCAGCAGCAGACCTCTCACCGGCAGTACTGGAACGTACCTTGTTCCACTGCACTAATTCCTATTTTATTCCCAATGTAAAAGCCACCGCATACAGCTGCCGTACACACCTGCCGCCTAATACGGCTTTCCGCGGGTTTGGAGGTCCGCAGGGTATGTTTGTCATTGAAGCGGCTATCGCCAGAGCTGCCACCTCACTAGGTGTGCCTGCCTCCCTCATCCAGAAAAAGAACCTGCATCAGACGGGTGATGAGTTTCCGTACGGCCAGCGTGCCCAGAGTGAAGCGCTACCCTGCTGGGAAAAAGCAGCGGCACTATACGATGCTGCTGCCATTGAAAGATCTGTGGCGGCTTTCAATGCGATTAATAAACTATACAAGAAAGGCATGGCCTTCATGCCCGTATGTTTCGGTATTTCTTTTACCAAAACGTTGATGAACCAGGCCAGGTCGCTGGTGCACGTATATACGGATGGCAGTGTGAGCATCAGCACCGGTGCTGTAGAAATGGGGCAGGGGGTAAATACCAAGATTGTTCAGGTGGCCGCCCGCGCTTTTTCTATTCATCCCGACAGGATCAGGATACAACCCACCAGCACCTTCCGTATAGCAAATACTTCCCCTTCAGCCGCGAGCGCTACCGCAGACCTGAATGGTAAAGCTACCTGGATTGCGTGCAATGCGATCGTCGACAGACTGAAACAGGTGGCGGCAGATGAGATGCAGGCGCCGCCCACTTCCATTACCCTGCAGGATGAACAAGTGATGTTAAATAACGAGCCTAGCGGCTGGGATTGGAAGCAGCTTTTGATGGCCGCCTATATGAAAAGAGTGAGCCTCTCGGAACACGGACATTATGCCACCCCTGAAATAAATTTTGATCCTGCCAGGGAAAAAGGGCATCCCTTTGCGTATCATGTATACGGTACCGCTATATTGGAAGTTACCGTAGACTGTCTGCGGGGTACTTATACCGTGGATGCGGTAAAGGTGGTGCACGACTTTGGCGCCAGCATGAACCTCGCTATAGATAAAGGACAGATGGAAGGCGGGATTGTACAGGGCATCGGGTGGATGACCATGGAAGAAGTGATATACGATGCCGACGGCCACCTGCGCTCCAATGCACTCTCCACCTATAAGGTGCCGGATATTTACGCAGCACCTAAAACAATAACGATCCATGAACTGGAAACAAAGCAGGATAACCTGGCCATTTTCCGCTCAAAAGCAGTAGGTGAACCGCCGCTGATGTATGGCATAGGCGCCTGGTTTGCATTAAGGAATGCGATCAGCGCATTTAACCCTGCTGCTGATATTCCATTTACAGCTCCCATGACGCCCGAAAAAGTATTGATGGCTTTATACTCAAAACCGGTGAACGCCGCCTCTCAACAGCATGCAGAAACAGTTGGCCACCTGGCAGTTGATAAATAGCAGCTTAGAACAGCATGTCCCTGTCACATTGCTCTATGTATTGCAAAGTGACGGGAGCAGCCCCGGCCGCGCAGGTTTCCTGATGGCCGTGAATGCTGCCGGCCAAATGGAAGGATCTGTGGGTGGCGGTATCATGGAACATAAGTTTGTGGAGATGGTAAAAGAGCAGCTCCAGCAGCACACTGCGGGGATCTCCATCAGAAAGCAGATCCATAACAAACAAGCCGCAAAGGACCAGAGTGGAATGATCTGCTCCGGTGAGCAAACAATTCTCCTTTATCCCGTAGAAGAAGCGGATATCCAGCCCGTGCAGCAAATAATCGCATGCCTGCAGCAGCATCAATATGGCATATTACAACTCTCTCCATCGGGCCTCAGTTTTGAGTGGGGAGACATCCAGGGCGCTGCTCATGAGCTAAATATGGTTTCTCCGGCGGACTGGAGTTACCGGGGAACTATCGGGTACCGGCAGCACTTGCATATAGTTGGCGGCGGGCATTGTGCCCTGGCCTTGTCGGAGCTGATGAGCAAACTGGACTTCTATGTCCATGTGTATGATGACCGTCCCGGCCTGCATACATTGCTGCAGAACAGCTTTGCGCATGAACAATATACCGTAGAGGATTACAGCGAACTGGCACAGAAAATACCGTCCGGCTATCAACATTTTGTAGTGGTGATGACCTTTGGCTACCGTACTGATGATATTGCCATCAGGGCGCTGCTAAATAAGACATTCAGGTATTTTGGTATCCTTGGGAGTAAAAGCAAAATAGCAACCATGTTTGACGGATACCTGGAAGAAGGTATCCCCGGAAAACAGCTATCTACCATCTATGCCCCCGTTGGAATGCCCATTAACAGTCACACCCCCGAAGAAATTGCCATCAGCATTGCAGCTGAGATCATTGGGGTAAAGAACCGGCCATAGCAGCCCGCTACAGATTTGCTCCAGATTTTATCCGGAATTTGCATCCCCTGTACATTTTGGATTTAAGCATGAACAAGATTGGAAGTCGAAACGCCAGGCTGGCGCGTTACTATTATCCCGTACTTTTAACAGGCATCCTCGTAGTATCAGTCTCATTTCTTACCCGGCTGCTATTACTGATCAAAACTGCTGCCGGCGTAAATTGGAGTTTTACAAACATAGCCGGTATCTTCGGCATCGGCTTACTCTACGATCTTACCGTAACGTCATACATCATCATCCCGATGATACTGCATTTGTGGTGGATGAATGAACGCATCTACAGTTCCCGATGGAAATGGCCCGTTGCAGTGATCGCTGCAGGCATCATACTTTTATTGCTCCTGACAGACCTGATACCCAAAGATTTTAATGAAGACCTGCGGAAGATACTGATCCGGTACTGCATGTTCCGCCTGGGTATTTTTCTCTTCCTTGCGCTGGCGGGTCACCGGATCCGGCTGTACTGGCGGAAAGCGGTATTGATACTGGATATTACGATCATCTGCTTTGTACTGCTGTTCAATGCAACGGCAGAATGGTATTTCTGGAATGAATTCGGGGTGCGTTATAACTTTATCGCGGTAGATTACCTGGTGTACACCACGGAGGTGATCGGGGACGTATGGGAATCTTATCCTGTTGGCTGGCTAATGGCAGGCATGGGTCTGTGTACGATCCTGTTGGTATGGTTGATCCGCCGCCCGCTGACCCGCACTGTTGAACAGCCGCCTGTTTTTGCACAGCGCTCCCTTGTAGCTTTTGCATTGCTATGTTTGCCACTGGTGAGTTATTGGATGATGAGCAGTCAGTTCCGGCAATTCAGTAAAAATGAATATGTGAACGAGCTGGCAGGCAATGGCATGTTCGAGTTTGGCACGGCCTTCCGGCATAATGAGCTGGACTTCTTTAAATTTTATCGTACCCTGCCGGATAGCACGGCTTTCGCTATCCTGCATAAACAGCTACAGGCGCCCGGCAGCACATTTACCAGTAACAATGTATTCAACATCGAACGGGAGATCACCTACCGGGAGCCGGAGAAACGGCTGAACGTAGTGCTGATCAGCGTAGAAAGCCTGAGCGCAGATTTTATGCATGCCTTTGGGAATACCGGCAATATTACTCCTAACCTGGATTCCCTGGCACATGAAAGCATTTTCTTCACAAATCTGTATGCGTCGGGTACCAGAACGGTACGGGGCCTGGAAGCTTTATCCCTGTCCATTCCGCCTACTCCCGGACAAAGCATTGTAAAGCGCCCGGGCAATGAAGATCTGTTCTCTCTGGGTGCGGTTTTCCATGAAAAGGGGTATACCACGCAGTACATTTATGGAGGCTACAGTTACTTCGATAACATGGCGTATTTTTTCAGTCACAACGGTTATAAGGTGGTAGACAGGGAAGCCTTGAAACCGGCCCAGGTTCACTATGCCAATATCTGGGGAGTGGCAGATGAAGACCTGTTCTCCCTTGCTCTTCAGCGCCTGGATAGCAATTATAACGGTGGCAAGCCCTTCTTCGCACATATTATGACGGTATCCAATCACCGCCCTTTCACTTATCCCGATGGGCGTATCGATATTCCACCTTCGCGCCAGGTGCGTGAAGGTGCTGTGAAATATACAGACTATGCGATCGGCAGATTTATCCGCGAAGCAAGGCAAAAGCCCTGGTTTGATCATACCGTGTTTGTAGTAGTGGCAGACCATTGCGCCGGCAGCGCCGGCAGTGTAGCATTGCCCGTAACAGGTTATCATATCCCTATGCTCATCTATTCACCGGCCAATATTCCCGCACAGGTAACAGACCGGCTTACCGCGCAGATAGACATTGCGCCTACAATACTCGGGTTGTTGAAATTTAGCTACCGCAGCAAATTTTTCGGACAGGATGTTTTTGCGGTGCCGGAAGACCGGCAGCGGGCTTTTATAAGTACCTACCAGGGTTTGGGCTATTTGAAAGATAAACGGCTGATCATACAGTCGCCTATCAAGACTGTCAAGGAATTTATCCCCGATTTTACCAACGGCCAGGCAACGGAAACACCACTTACAGACAGCCTGGTACAGGAGGCTATTGCTTATTACCAGTGCGCCAGCTGGCTGATCAGGCATAAAGGTTACAGCAAATAATTTATTCCCTGCTTATTGTACCGGTAATATAGCCGTATGGTTCATCAGTGGCAATAAAAATGTCATTGTTATGCTGCATGCCAAATTGTTCGAGGTTGAAAGGAATATGATGTTTGTTAGGCATGATCAGGCTGATCTCCTTTACCATTGCATGCTCCTCCAGCACTGCCTTGCCCATGTCAAAAAGGGTTTGCTGAACAGACATGCTTTTATGAAAGGCAAAAGTGCGTAACAGCGTATTGCGGATACCGTTATAAACAGTGCTGAAATCCGGGTGTGCTATAGCATAAAGCCAGCTGGCTTCACATTGGGTAGCCAGTATACGGTCGCTGGTCTCTTTAAGGGTGGTGTATTTGTCTTTAATGTAATTTTCAAACCCTGAGTCGGTGGTCTTTAATATCAGCAGGTCTTTAAAGCCGGAATTAACTGTGATCGCATCCCTGTTCTGTGTGATCAGGGCTGTACGCTTTTCTGAACCCCTGCTCGCATAGGCATGCGGATGCAGGTGGCCGTCAAAAGTCATCCGGCTCCATAAATGTTCTGTTATGCCCACGTGCACCTGCCATATCTGGGGATTATTGCCCAGGAGATAACTGGCCAGGTAGATCCCGAAATCTTCTATAGATCCTGTAAAATGGTCCTTTGCCAGTGCGTAAACGGTGTTTTTCTGCGTGTCAGTAGGTAAAATTCTGCTATTGTCTCCCTGAGTATAGGCTGTTTCAAAGTCGCCCTCCAGCGATATATCGACAGATATCTGCCGGAACTCATGATGGTCTGCATGGCGGATGATCTTTGAGAGGTTTACCGCATTTTTACCGTACATGTTCTCGCCAAGTTTGATCTTCATAGCCCTTGTTTTACTTAACTTTAGCGTAACCTAATTTAAAGAATTAATTCTATTTTTAATAAAACCGGTACCGCGCTATGTTTGACCTGGCTCTCAGCGGAAATAATATTGTGACGCCTGATGGAATAAGGAAAGCGGTTGTTTTGATAAAAGACGGCCGGATAGCTGCTGTAGCTGACGCCCTCCCTGCAGGTGCGGAAGTAATGACGGTAGATCTGCAGGATGCGGTGCTGATGCCCGGTATCACCGACCCCCACGTACACATCAACGAACCAGGCAGAACAGACTGGGAAGGTTTTGAAACCGCTACCAGGGCCGCTGTTGCCGGAGGTATTACCACCCTCGTAGATATGCCCCTGAATGCATCGCCGGTGACAACTACCCCGGCGGCCTTTGAAGCTAAACTGCATGCAGCCGCTAAGCAGCTGCATGCCAACTGCGGTTATTGGGGAGGAGTGGTACCCGGTAACGAAAATGAAATAAACGCTTTAATTGATAAAGGGGTGCTTGGTTTTAAAGCGTTCCTTACACCTTCTGGTATTGACGATTTTCCCAATGTAAGTGCAGTGCACCTGGAGAAGGTAATGCCTGTCATAGCCCGCCATGGTCTGCCTTTGTTGGTGCACTGTGAGCTGAGCGATGAACAGGCGCCGCGTGTAACCGGGCCTGACCCTTCTTACCGCCGCTACCTGCATTCGCGTCCGCCACGATGGGAAACTGCTGCCATAGCCTTGATGATACGCTTATGCGAAAAGTATAGCTGCCGTGTGCATATTGTGCATGTATCTGCTGCGGCTGCTCTTCCGCAGATACAAGCGGCAAAAGAAAAGGGGCTTCCGCTCACAGCAGAAACTGCGCAGCATTATTTGTACTTTAATGCAGAGAATATACCGGATGGGCAAACGCAGTTTAAATGCGCTCCTCCCATTCGTGAAAAAGCCAACAACGAGCTGCTGTGGGAGGCACTGCAACAGGGCGTGATCGACTTTGTAGCTACAGATCATTCGCCTGCCCCGCCGGCGCTGAAACAATTGCAAAGCGGAGACCTTACCAGTGCCTGGGGCGGTATTGCTTCCCTGCAGCTGGCCTTACCGGTATTATGGACAGCCGCCAGGAAAAAAGGCATCCCCCTTACTGCTGTAGCTCGCTGGCTATGCGAGGCGCCGCCCCTGCTGCCAGGTTTGCAGCAACGTAAAGGGAAGATCGCAGCTGGCTATGATGCCGATCTCGTGGCGTGGAACCCGGAAGCCGCTTTTACCGTTACGGGAGATATGCTGCATCACCGGCATAAGATCACGCCTTACCTGCAGGAAACTTTATATGGCATCGTAACCACCACCTGGCTGGCCGGTAAAAAAGTATTTGACAATGGAACATTCCCGCTTGAACATGCGGGGAACAGCATATTAAGACAACGTGCATGAAAGGATATTCAGAAAGAGCAGAAAAGATCATGGCCCGTATAGAGGAGCTGGCTTCCATCAGTGAAACGGAGCAGGGCCTTACCCGTACCTTTGGTTCCGGCGCCTGGAGGGAAGCAGCACTTACGATACAATCCTGGATGCAGGAGGCAGGCCTGCATGCCTGGATAGATAACATCGGGAATGTCAGGGCACTGCTGAGTAGCCCATTGCCAGGCGCCAAAACGCTGGTAATCGCCTCACATATGGATACAGTGCTGAATGCCGGTAAGTTTGATGGCCCATTGGGAGTGATAATGGGGCTGGATCTGCTGGAGCAGTTGGCCCCGCGCCATATTGCGCTGCCCTTTAACATTGCGCTGGTAGCTTTTAGCGATGAAGAAGGTTGCCGTTTTCATACCACTTATCTCGGAAGCAAAGTATTGGCCGGCGCCTTTGAACCGGCTTTACTGGATAGAAAGGATGCTGCGGGCATTCCGCTCCGCAATGTGATACATGCCAATGGCAGCAGTACAGCATTGCTGGGGGCAGATGCCATTGCTGCAAGCGACTGGCTGGGATATTTTGAGGTGCACATAGAACAGGGCCCGGTGCTATATGACCGGAATATCCCTGTGGCCATTGTAAAAGCTATTGCCGGGCAGAAAAGAGCAGAGATCACCTTTGAAGGCATTGCCGGTCATGCGGGCACCGTACCGATGGATATGCGGAACGACGCGCTGTGTTGTGCGGCAGAATTTATCCTGGCGGTAGAAAGCACCGCCCTGCGGTATAAAACGCAGATCGTTGCCACGGTAGGAAAGCTGCAGGTAGCCAATGCCGCCAGCAACGTAATACCCGGCGCCATTACCTGCACGCTGGACCTGAGAAGCGCTGATGGCCGCATGTTATCTGAAGTATATGAAACACTGCAACGAACAGTTGCAGCTATATGCAGCCGCCGTAATATCAGCTTTGAGTGGACAGCTGTGCAGGAAACCAGTCCGGTTAACTGTGATCCTGCACTAAGCGCAATATTGACCGGCGCAGTAAAAGAGACCGGTTATGAACCGCTGGAACTGGTCAGCGGCGCGGGGCACGACGCGGTAGCCATTGCAGCTGTAGCTCCTGTATGCATGCTGTTTGTACGGTGTTACAAAGGTATCAGCCATAATCCCCTCGAAAATGTGGAATTAAAGGATATTGCCGCTGCCTTGCAGGTAGGGGATAATTTTTTACAACAAATGATTCATCAGCATAATCAACCTTAATATGGAGATATCAGCATTGACCAGGTCTGTCGTAAAAAGCAGCCACGCGGTGATCAGCCCGGACGGATATGTGAACAGTACAGTGCCCGGCTGGACAAACTGCATCGTGAATGTGATCATTAATGAACAAATGGGCGCACACCTGTGCCAGATGCTGATCACGCTGCAGGAAGACGGGCGTTTAACAGGGCGTACACACGCTGCGCAGATATTTTTTTACGTCATATCCGGTGAATGTACCGCCACGGTAGATGGAGAAGAGAAAGTGCTGACGGCGGGGCATTTCCTGTACATACCTGTTGGCAGATCATACCAGCTGGGCTATGCAACCGCCGGTACCCAGCTGCTCACTTTTCATAAAGTGTATGAAAAACTGGAAGGTTATGATGTGCCGCCGGTCATATTTGGCGACGCTGCACCGGTGGAAGGCGCTGCCTTCCTGGGCGATCCGGCCCTGCGTTTACAGGTGCTGTTGCCAGAGCATTTGTCGTTCGATATGGCCGTGAATATCTTTACATACGATCCAGGCGGTCATCTGCCTTTTGTGGAAACACATATTATGGAGCATGGACTCTTATACCTGCAGGGCCAGGGCGTGTATATGCTGGATCATGAATGGTATCCCATCAAAAAAGGGGATGCTATCTGGATGGCTCCTTACTGCCAGCAATGGTTTACTGCCATGGGCAAGGAACCGGCAGTATATATCTATTACAAGAACGTAAACCGCTTTCCAACTACGGTATAATGACCCTTACCGCATTAAATAGCCTTTCGCTGCCGCAACTGAAAGAAGCACTTCGCCGGTGTTGCGGCGCTACCGCATGGGTAGAGCGTATGAGCGGGCGTTTCCCGGTAAAGGATACCGCCGGATTATTTGATGCAGCAAGCAGTATATGGAGAAGCTGTACAGAGGATGACTGGAAGGAGGCATTCGCCCATCACCCGCAGATAGGAGACCTGGCTTCGTTAAAACAAAAGTTCGCCGCTACAGCCCAATGGGCTGCGGGTGAGCAGGCAGCTGTGCAGCAGGCATCAGAAAGTATACTGGAGGAGCTGGCAGCAGGCAACCGTCAGTACCTGGAAAAATTCGGTTATATATTCATTGTTTGTGCCACCGGCAAATCAGCCGCTGAAATATTACGCCTGCTCAAAGAGCGATTGCCTCATACGCCCGGAGAGGAGATTTACGTGGCGATGGCTGAACAGGAGAAGATCACCAAAATCAGACTGGAAAAACTATTAATATGATGAGACAAATAACTACCCATGTTTTAGACGTCAGTCAGGGTAAACCAGCAGCAGACCTGACAGTTTTTTTATACCGGCAGCAAAACAACGAATGGGAAGCCATTGGCGGCGGTGCCACTGATGACGACGGCCGCCTGAGAGATATGATCGGGGACGATGTAGTATTGTCTGCCGGCGTTTACAAACTGAAATTTGCCACAGAGGAATATTACGAGCAAATGGACACCGACACTTTTTATCCTTTTGTAGAGATCGTGTTCTATGTAGACAAGGGTGAGGACTATCATGTGCCTTTGCTGTTAAGCCCTTTCGGCTACTCCACTTATCGCGGTTCCTGACAAACCTGCACATCATGCAACTATCCATCAAAGAAAATGAACAGGCCCGGCTGCTGGATATCTTAGGAGCGGCCAACCGGAAGTTTCAGCAGGTCTATCCCGGTGATAGAACAGACCGGCAGCCCGTGCATACGGTATATGGAGGCGCCAACCTGTTTAAGGCAGATACCTGTGTAAAGATGGGAGAGGTGGCGCTGAAAAGCCTGCAAACGTACTCCCCTGATTTTACCGTGCTGGCCAGGGTGCTGGAATTGCCCGGTTATGAGCACTTGCCCTTCCTGCAAAGCGATATTATAACGCTTACCCATAAACTGGACAATTTAGCGGAAACCACGCGCAGACAAGAACCTGCCTGGCTGGCCTATACGGTGTACAATAAGATGATAAAGAAGCTGCAGACAGAGCCCGTAGAGGATTTCAGGATCGATTTCGAAGACGGCTTCGGCAACCGCCCCAATGATGAAGAGGATGCCACTGCTATTGCAGCGGCGCAGGAGCTGGCAAAAGGCATGCAGCAGCAAACAGTATCGCCATTTATCGGTATCCGTATCAAGCCTTTTACGGAAGACCTGAAGCACCGGGGGGTACGCACGCTCGACCTTTTTCTTAGCACTTTACTGCAAGCCACCAATGGTGTATTGCCGGCTAATTTTGTGGTCATGCTGCCCAAGGTAACGATCCCCGAGCAGGTAACTACTTTGGTACGGCTGTTTGAGCTGATAGAACAGGCGCATGGTCTGCAGCCCGGAGCACTGCAAATGGAAACCATGGTGGAGGCCACCCAGATCATTATGGATGATGAAGGCCGTAACCCTTTGATGCGGATCATTAAAGCAGGAGAAGGCCGTTGTATTGCCGCCCATTTTGGTACTTATGACTATACCGCATCCTGTGGTATCACGGCTAAATACCAGACCATGGCGCACCCGGTTTGTGATTTTGCACATCATATGACGAAAGTGGCCTTAGGTGGCACAGGTATTTTCCTGTCAGACGGCGCTACCAATGTAATGCCCATAGGCCCGCACCGTGGCGATGATCTCACATTTGAGCAGCAGGCAGAGAACCGTGCGGCTGTGCACAAGGCATGGCGGGTGGGGTATAATCATACCATGCATTCACTTATCAACGGCTTCTACCAGGGCTGGGACCTTAATCCTGCCCAGTTGCCCATGCGCTACGCCGCTACTTACAATTTCTTTTTAAGCAGTTATGAAGATGCGGTGTTCCGTCTCAAAACATTTGTAGAACGTGCCGCCATCTCCACGCTTACCAGGGATATATTTGATGACGCAGCCACTGGTCAGGGGTTGCTTAACTTCTTCCTGAAAGCCATGAACTGTGGTGCGATTTCGGAAGAGGATGCGCTGGCTACCGGCCTCACACTGGAAGAGATCAGGAGCCGGTCTTTTTACCGGATATTAGAAGGACGAAGAAAAAATAAATAGTAACCCAATTATCATGCATTTAAGCGGAAACATGCAAGTTAAAGCATCCGGTAAAAAATATGCTGGTCTGGATCATTTACGGGCCCTTGCCATTACATTTGTTTTTTTATGCCACTATCGTATGTTTAATCATCCAGAGTGGTTGAATGACATAGGGAAATTTGGATGGATTGGCGTAGACCTGTTCTTTGTATTGAGCGGTTTTCTGATTGCCGGACAACTGTTCAGTGATGTCAGACAAGAGAAGCCTCTACAGATAAAAGCGTTTTATATCAAACGTTTCTTTCGCATTATCCCAGCCTATCTCTTTATATTAACGCTATACTTCACCGTTCCGTCGTTCAGGGAAACAGAAGGTCTGGCGCCGCTTTGGAAATACCTCACCTTTACACAGAACTTCGGCCTGGATCTCTCAAAAGAACGCGCCTTTTCTCATGCCTGGTCGCTTTGCATTGAAGAGCAGTTCTATTTGCTGTTGCCTTTCGTTGTTTTGTTCTTTGTCAGGTCCTCAAAACCCAAGTTGGCCTTTTACCTGGTCTTGGCGCTTTTTACAGGCGGCTTTGTGCTCCGGATATATTCGTGGCTACATTTCATTGCGCCCGTGAGAGGAGCGGAAGGCTTCTGGTATATCTGGTATAAATGGATCTACTATCCTACTTACACGCGCTTAGATGGCCTATTGGCAGGTATTTGTATAGCAGGTGTATTTCAGTTCAAACCGCAGTTAAAGGAGCGTATTACAAGGCACGGGAATAAATTCCTGTTATTGAGTCTGGTGCTCCTTACCGGTGCTTACTTTTTGTATGAAGATTCTTCTACATTCGCTGCTTCTGTATTTGGCTATCCTTTAATTGCCATTGCATTTGGCGCGATGGTAATAGCTGCATTAAGCCCTCGTTGTTTTTTATACCGGGCAAGCACAAGGATCACTGGCGTTATTGCCACCTTATCTTATTCCATTTATTTAAGCCATAAAGGAGTGGTGCATGTAACGCAGCTTTGGATCAATAAATGGGGATTTCAACTTGATAATAATTGGATGATGTTGATATGTATGGTGTCAACAATACTTGCTGGATTGGTGATGCACTACATCATTGAGAAACCTTTTCTGAAGTGGAGGGATAGAGTGCTAACACGTAACAGTAAAGCGATTCAGGCAAATGGTGTAGATAATGAAATGAAAAAAGCAGGGTGATTTATCACTACATAAATGAGTAGGTTTGCTGAACGTATTGAAAGTTCATTTACATTTGTAGACAAATACAGTTTGCATATGGATAGAGAAGAAATAGCTTACAAAGCAGCAATGGAGTCAATTGAAAGGGAGTTTAATCTCAATTAAGTTAACCCGTTATTAAATTGTTTTGTAAGAATGTATAATGTTAAGTGCCCTTAGAATTTCAACTATGGCAATAACTATTCACGATATCCTTCTCAAATATCAACCAACAGTATTCAGCCTGGGCATGCAGCTGCGTGATCACCTGGTATCTGTGCTGCCTAATATCATCGAAATGCCTGATGCTTCTGCCAACATCATCGGCTATAGCTATGGCTTCGGTTATCAGGACCTGATCTGCACCATCATTCCATCAAAAAAAGGTATCAAACTCGGATTTTACAGGGGCAGTAAACTGCCTGATCCTGAACACCTCCTTACGGGCACTGGAAAAGTGCACCGCTATGTTGAGATCAAAACACCAGACCTCATCACCAGTTCCGCTCTGAATGTCCTCATAACCGCTGCAGTAGCGGCCTATAAGCAACGGATTGCATAAAATCATTTGGTGGTGCGCAGCAAATTTTGTAATTTCCCTTCCTAATCGAGCTATGTGCTTAGATAGATAATCCTGGCCTTTTCAACAACATTGTGAATCCTGCTTTCGAGAGTGTTTCCACTTCTTTCTTTTAACCAGCCAACTATTCTCCGATATACACTTATTGCCGCTGAGGCATTCCTACTTATTGCGAACTGAGGATATAATGCAGTGAACACATTGTAGCAAGCTTGTATTACCCTTTTACGCCCCAAAAAACAACTCTTATGAAAAGCACTCTACAAGTATCAGGGCCCATTACTATTATGCTTCTCTTACTGGCTTTTCTCTTTGTGCCCCTTAAGATCAGGGCCCAAACCGGTAAAACATTCACCGTAAACACAATGGGCGACGCCGCCGATCCCGATGCAGGAGAGATCGGCGATGACGGCATGTGTGATGTAGACCCCAACACACCAGGAGAACAATGTACCTTCCGCGCTGCCATTCAGAACCATAATGGCAACCGCAACCTGGACCATAACTACATCTATTTTGAAATAACAGACGCCCCGGCGGGAACAGATGCTATCATCATCAAGGTAGGCAGCACCGGCCTGGGACCTTTACCGCCCGTTTTAGGTTCTGTAACCATACTGGCCCTGAGCGTTACCCAGAGCGGCGATACCCGCCGTGTTGAAATAGACGGCAGTATGGCAGGCAGCAATGCCATCGGCCTGCGCTTACTGGGTGGTAAAAGCGAAGTAAGCTTTTTAGGCATCACCCATTTTAGTTCTCACGGTATTTTTATAGCAGGCACTCCTCCACCGGGTGACGGAGGACACCTGCTGCAATCAAACCGTATCGGAACTGATGAAACAGGTACCCTCGACAGGGGTAACGGCGGTGATGGCATTTTCATAGAAAATACTCCCAATACCAGGATCGGTGGGAAGGGCGTATCAGGCAATATTATATCTGCCAACAAAGGATGGGGCGTTCACATCCTGGGCCGGGATCCGGCAGAGACAGGCCAGCCCAACAGCGCTTTCGGTAACATCCTGGAAGGGAATATGATCGGCCAGGACTTTTCCAGAACTGTAGTACTGCCCAACCTGAAAGGAGGCGTGTTTGATGAAAGCGCCCCACAAAACAGGATTGGCGGTACCGAACCCGGGCAAGGCAATAATATTGTAGGTGTTGAGCAGGGAGTAAGAGTTGAAGGAAGTCTGGCGAAAGGTGTAGAGATCATAGGCAACTTCATTGGTAAGGATGGCACGGGCGCTAAATTCAGAGCCGGTATTACCACCCGGGCGGGAGAGCAACTGCTGGTGCAGGGAAACATCCTTACGAATATTGATTCAGTAGGGCTGGATATTTACCTCAATGCCAACGGCGCTTACAATATCAAGGACAATGATATGAAAGGCAAAATAAAGGTGGGCGCCAAGCTGACCTTTGGGCCCGGACGTACCATTGATGTAAACTACCTGAATAACCTGAATATCGGAAACGACCTGGGGCTTCATATCGAGGAATCCCTTAACAGCACCATCAACTGGCTGATCGTCGGAGACACGGCGAAGAATGGACAAACCGGCGCCAATATCATCTTTAAAGCTGCCGGCAAGAAAGACATCAGGACCAACCGTTGGGAGGCGAATGCTGGTATCGGGTTTAAATACCTGTATGATTTTGCGCCCGGCGTGCGGGCTACTATTACCATCAATGGGGATGTGTATCTCAAGAACGGCGCTGAAGGCGCTTCAGGTAAAATACAGCTGCAATCCCAGGCGGATCTTCAGTACAGGATCTTAAAGATCTCCGGCAGCGAGAATGGTAAAGATGGGATGAGCCTCGCCTTAGCTGCATTCGGCGGAGCAAAGGCAGACATTTTTCTGGGCGATAAGTCTGATCTTTCCCTGAATCTGGGGGCGGCATTGCGACTACAGGGTGAGAAGAGCAGTATCGATCTCTTCAAATTCTCCCTGGAAAACCTGGATGCACATGGCAATAAAGACAGAGACGCCGTATTCTATCTCTTCGATGTAAAACTGGGTGGCAACAGCTTTACACACAGCTCAATTACCGGTAACACCGGTACTGCCATCGTGCTCGACGGCAGCTCTACAGCAAGGATAGACAGCAATACCATTTCCGATAATGGAGGCGCTATTCTCCTGAAAGATCAGGCCACCGCCACCATTGGCCATAATACCATCAATGGTAACGGCGCAGGTGTGCTGCTGGAAACCTCCGGCACAGGTATTGTGCTGAGCGCTAACCGCATTTTCAATAACCAGGGCCTGGGAATAGACCTGGGAAATGATGGTGTCACGCCTAACGATGCAGGCGATCCGGACACCGGTCCTAATAATCTGCAGAACTATCCTGTATTAACAGCCATGAATTCCTCAGGTGGGAATACCACCATACAGGGTACGCTCAACAGCAGGCCTAACACTACTTTCAAACTCGAATTCTTTTCAAATTCAAGCTGTAGTCCTACCGGCTTTGGTCAGGGTGAAACATTCCTGGGCACGCAACAGGTAACTACAGACGGCAATGGCAATGTAGCTTTTAGTGCACCGCTCACAGGAGTAAGCCTGCCTGCAGGTGCAGTGGTAACCGCCACCGCTACTGACCCTGACAATAATACCAGTGAGTTCAGTAAATGCTTGTCTGGCGGAGTACTGCAGTCCGCAGATCTTGAACTGGTAAAACAGGCAGACAGGGTGCAGCTTTCCGTAGGCAATACAGTAACATTCACTATCCGCCTGGTAAATAATGGCCCTTCCGCTGCCACGGGTATTGAAGTAACCGATCTCCTGTCGGCTGGCATCACTTTTGGCCAGGCAACGGCAACGTTAGGTACTTATAACAATGCCACCGGTAAATGGCAATTAGCCAATCTGAACAGCGGTAGCCAGGCAGTGCTGACCATTACAGGCACTGTCACAAGTGCTGGCACTTTTATCAACACCGCAGAAGTAACCGCCAGCGGCGTCGCAGATCCTGATTCATCCCCCGGCAATGGCGTTTCGACTGAAGATGACCAGAGCAGCGTAACGATTACCGTACAGGAAGCCAATACCATTGCTGCACAGTTTGCACAACTGCGTGCGCAGGTTAATGCGCTTGTAAGCACCGGCGATCTTACCCGTCCCCAGGCTGATCTGTTGAACGCAATACTCGGCGCTGCGCAAGGCTTCTATAATGATGGCAATATTGGGGCCGCAATCGGCGCAACGCAGCTGTTCACAGGCGTAGTAAGGTTCTTCGTTAATTTCAGCTTTTTCGGCCGTTTGCCAGCAGTAAAAGGAGAACAGCTGATCACAGCCGCCCGTAAGATTATTGCAGCGCTAAGGGCACTGGAACAGACGCCAATAGTACAATCTCCGGTAATGGAAACCGATAAAGGATTTATACCTACAGAGGCAGAAATGCTGGCAGCCAGACTGGAAGGAATAAAACTATACCAGAACTATCCTAACCCCTTTAGTACCACCACCGCTATCACTTTTGAAATGCCCATACCACACAAAGTGCGGCTGGCTGTTTTTGACGGCAACGGGAGGACAGTAAGTACCCTCCTGGATGCCGTAATGCCTGCCGGTAAACATAATCTTAACTGGCAGCCAGGGTATTTACCGCCGGGTATCTACATACTCCGCTTAGATGCCGGCCATGTTAACAGGTCAGTTAAGATGTTACGCGTAGAATAAACAGGAACCAGCCATTTTTTAAGAACAAGGGCCGCCATTTAGCGGCCCTTAACTTTAACATACTTTTAAGGATACATGTCTTATTTTAATAGCACTCACCAACCCTTCGCTCAAACGAAAACCATTTAAAATGAACTTCAACAAGACCAACAACATTACCGGTTGGATCGTGTGTTTGATAGCGTGTACCGTTTACATCTCTACCATGGAAGCTACCGGTAGCTTATGGGATTGCGGCGAATTTACAGCCGCCTCGTACAGGCTACAGATCCCTCATCCCCCAGGTGCGCCGCTGTTTGTGCTCCTGGGCCGCCTGTTCACCATGTGGCTGCCGCCCGACAAGGCTGCCCTGGGAATAAATGTGATGAGTGCACTGGCCAGCGGCTTTACCATCCTTTTTCTCTTCTGGACCATCACTTACTTTGCCCGCAAGCTGCTGGTGAAGGCGGGAACAGTGATGTCCCGTGAACAGCTGGTGCTCATCATGGGCGCCGGCGTAGTAGGCGCATTAGCCTATACTTTTTCCGATTCCTTCTGGTTCTCTGCAGTAGAAGGCGAAGTGTACGCCATGTCATCCCTCTTTACGGCAATGGCTTTCTGGGCTATCCTGAAATGGGAAGGGGAAGCAGATCAGCCATATGCAGACCGCTGGCTGATCTTCATCGCTTATATCATTGGTCTTTCTATCGGTATTCACCTGTTGAATCTCCTGACCATCCCAGCTATCGTAATGGTGTATTATTTCCGCCGTTACAAGCCAACGGTAAGAGGTGCATTGATAGCGCTGACGCTGGCCTGTGCGCTTACCGGTATCATCCAGGTAGGCTTCATCCAATATCCCGCCATGGCTGCCGGCAAGCTGGATATATGGTTTGTGAACAGCCTGGGATTACCCTTCAATTCGGGTTCCCTGTTCTTTGTGGCATTAGTGATAGGTCTGCTCACCTTCGGCATTCGCTGGGCATACCGTAAACGCCGTTATTTTGTAAAGCTGGCATTGCTGTGTACCACCTTCCTTTTCATCGGCTATGCAACTTATATCACGACTATTATCCGTTCAAATGCCAATCCCGGCATTGATATGTATAACGTAGATAACGCGGCAACCCTGCAACGTTACCTGAGCCGGGAACAGTATGGCGATTTCCCACTGCTGTACGGCCAGGTGTTCACCGCCAAACCGGTGGAGTACAAAGAAACAGGTACGGTTTATACCAAAGGCGCTACGCAGTACGAAGAAGCAGGCAAGCGTTATAAAGCAGTATTTGACAGCAAGGACATGATGCTGTTCCCCCGCATATGGGATAACAGTAATGAAACAGGCCATGTAGATGCGTATAGGCAATGGCTGGGTTTGGCTGAGGGAGAACAACCCACCTTCAAAGACAATATGAATTTCTTCCTGGGCTACCAGGTAAACTTCATGTACCTGCGCTATTTCATGTGGAATTTTGTCGGCAAGCAGAACGATATACAGGGTTTCGGTAATGTGCGCGACAGTAACTGGATCTCGGGGGTATCCTTCGTAGATAACCTGCTATACGGTGACCAGAGCAAAATGCCCGATAGTCTGAAAGAAAACAAAGGCCATAATACCCTCTTCTTCCTGCCCCTGATCCTGGGCATTATAGGGCTCTTTTTCCATTTTAAACAAAGACGTGGGGATACACTGGTGGTAGGACTACTGTTCCTCTTCACCGGTCTTGCCATCGTATTATATATCAACCAGTCGGGCGCTCAGCCAAGAGAACGTGATTACGCTTATGTAGGTTCCTTCTATGCGTTCGCCATCTGGATTGGCCTGGGAGTGCTGGCCTTGCATCGTTATCTTCAACAGCGTACGCGCTGGGCATTCTCAGCTCCTGCCGCCATCCTGGGATGCCTGCTGGCAGTGCCGGCGCTGATGGCCTTTCAGGAATGGGATGATCATGACCGTTCGCATAAAGTGCTGGCCAGGGATATTGCCCGCGATTATCTGGAGTCCTGCGCGCCCAATGCCATTCTTTTTACAATAGGCGATAATGAGACCTATCCCTTATGGTATGCCCAGGAAGTGGAAGGTATCCGCACGGATGTTCGTATTGTCCATATGAGTCTGCTCACTGCTGATTGGTACATCAATCAGCTAAGAAGACAACTGAATAAAAGCGCGCCCATACCCATGACCTGGGCCGCAGAACAGTACAAAGGCGATAAGCATGACTACGTAATGTATCACGACGCTGGTATCTTCCCGCAGGATAAATTCTATAACGTAAAAGAGGTAATGCAGTTTGTTGGCAGTGATGATCAGCGTGCAAAGCTCATGACCAATACAGGAGAGTATATTAACTTCCTGCCGTCACAGCGTTTATTCCTGCCCGTAGATAAGTCCCGCGTGATCGCTAATGGTACCGTAAACGCAGCCGATAGCGCCCGGGTGCTTCCACAGGTAGCGTTCGAGGTCGGTAAGAATGCCCTGTTCAAGAATGACCTGGCCCTGCTGGATATCCTGGCTGCCAATAATTGGGAGCGCCCGGTGTATTTCGCGAACACGAGCATCGCCCGCGCTGCAGGATTGGATAATTACCTGCGCAGTGAGGGGCTCACCTACCGCCTGGTGCCCCTGGCTCCTGAAGAAACAAATAATGGAGCGCCTGTGGGCAATGACGCGCCAGTCAACACCGCCAAGATGTTCGATAACCTGATGAACAAATTTGCCTTCTGCAGCGCTGATGTAAAGGGCGTGTATTTCGATGAGACTAACCGTAACATGCTGCAGCAGCTGCGCAACAGCTACGCCCGCCTGGCCATTGATCTGGCTGCAAAAGGAGATAAGACCCGTGCGCTGCATGTACTGGACACTATGGACAGGAACATTAAGGAAGAGAACTTTCCCTACGGCATGACATCTCCCGGCAATTTCCATAATATCAACGCTATGCAGGTGGCATATGCCTACTATCTGGCCGGTAACCCGGAAAAGGCCAACACTATCTCAGAAAAGATCATTAAGGATTGTCAACAGCAGATCGCTTATTACCAGTCATTACCGGCTTCCAGGCTTTCCGGCGATCTTCAGCAGGATTACCAAAGAGCTGCAGAATATATTATACCGCAATTGCAAAAGATGAAAGCGGCATTTACGGGAGAGAAACAAAAACAGATGCTGAACTAGTTCAGGAAGATCATCATCATTATAAAGAAAAAGTCCATGGCGTATATTCCATGGACTTTTTCTTTGCTATCGCAGCAGTGCAGATGCACACCATAGTACCGGCGCCTGTCCATGCAGGTCGCCTGTAAGGCGCCCGCGATCCAGGTAATACTGCCGGTCGTTCTTTTTATTGGTGCCTTCGCACACTTCCCGTATATCGTTGTTTTCATTCAGGTAGGAGATCAGCGCCAGCCATCCCTTGCGTGCGGCAGGGCCATAGGTCTTTGCATCCAGCCAGCCATTCTTTACCCCGGTGATCATGGCAAAAGTGAACATGCCGGTGCAGGAAGTTTCGGGCCAGGAAGCCGGGTCGTCTATCAGCTGCCGCCACATACCATCTTGCGACTGGTATTTCAGCAAAGAGGCCATCATGGTCTGGTATCCTTTCATAATGCGGGCCCTGTTGGGGTTGTCTTTAGGCAATGAGCGCAGTAGTTCGCTCATGCCGGCGGCCATCCAGCCATCGCCGCGGCCCCAGTAAAATGGTACGTCCGGTGCATGGTAGAACAGCCCGTTGGGCATTTGCAGCGAATCCAGGTACATCACCATCTCTTTGGCAGCACGGTCTATATATTTACGGTCGCCCGTAGCCCGGTAGGCTTGTGCCTGTACGGCCGTGATCATGAACATATCATCTATCCACAAACGGGTTTGCCAGGTATACCCTTTATCATACCATACCTGTGATTCGGGCTTTGCACGCGGGCCTTCCGGCGGCCCCCATTGCTTATCCGCTATATGCTGGCCTACCTTCAGATATTGCTGATCCCCGGTTTGCATATATAATTCCAGCGGAACAGATCCGAACACGCAATAGTCTACATGGTCCGGTTTGGGTATCATGGCAGAGTCAGCGCCCAGCAATGGGGCAAAGCGTTCCCCCAGCCTGGTGGTCATGGCTTTGTCCCTCGTTACTTTTGCAAAGGTCAGCGCGCCGTACCAGGTGCAGGTTTCCGGGTAGGTAATAAATTTGGGAGGTGTTGTGCGCCCAAAATTGGTATGCGGCGTTGCTATAAAATGATCTGCTACACGTTTACCAACTTCTTCAGGGGTGCTTCCTTTGGGAAAATGGGTAAGGTCTCCGTTCTCTTTTTTGGATTGTGCATAGGAGGTATGGCCAATAAGGGCAGTGATACATACCATCGCCAGCAGGTGGGTGTTTTTTTTCATACGTGTTTATATTAGGCAATGCCTAAGTTAACACTCCTGTATAAACGGGCTGATTCTATTTTCCCCTGTTTAGCGCGTAGGTTAACACCGGCGGCCTGCCTCCCGGAGGATAATTGGTAGTGATGATCAGGGATGATTTGCTGGCATCTGCAAAATCCATGGCAATAATACCAAACCTGCCCCGGGGATGGGAAGTAAAATATTCCTTAAGGTAGGAGCCCATGGTATTGGCCACGTGCTTGATATTGGGGATACTGAATAAAGCCGGCCGGTAGCCGCTGGTAAAATTTATATACAGGGCATCGGGGTTACGGTCCCGGGCTTCTGTCAACAGCGCTGTGCTGCAGGTCCATTTAGCATGATCATCCGGCACTACGAACTGGTCCTGCACCCTGAGGCGGGCCTCACGGCTGTTGATCGTAAAGGTGGTATTACGTCCCCATCCGCCGGAAGCGTCAATGCCTTTGGGCAGCTGTTGGGCGGTAAACCGGCGGAGCAGCACAATTTTGCCACGGGCCTGATGCAGGGTGGGAACGGTTGCGCCCAGGTACCATTTACCGGCATAGCGGCGGGCATAATCATCAAAGGTTCTTTCAAAGGAACGCGTATTATGGGCGGGGGTATATTCTTCCTTTATGCTCATAATCACGCATTCGCTGGGATACTGTTCCAGGAATTTTGTACAGGCCTTCATCACATCGTCAAAGTCCATGTTCTGGTATACATACCCGTGGTGTATCACAAAGCTGTCACCAGTGTGGCGGCAGCGTATGTCCAGGAAGCGGATGCCTGCCTGCAGCTGCTCGCTGATGGTGAGGGCCTGGCACCTGGCAGTGCCGCCGATATGCTCATACCTTGCCGCGGCATTATGCGAGCCGGGTAGTGAAAGCTGTGATAGGCTTACCTGGTCGGGGAGAGTGGCCATCCAGCTGCTCAGAGATACAGTAGCATCGACGGATGGAGCGGCACTGGGGCTTGCGTCATAACTATATACTTCTCTCACACAGCCAAACTGTGATAACATCGCCGCCAGGCACAGAACAGCGGCAATGAAAGTCTGCGTTTTCATAGAAACAGTTGTAGGTTTCGCAAAAATACAAGTAGTTGGCAGTCTGTCGGCGGGAGGGCCCAGGTATAACAATAAAATAATACAACCGGAACGTATACCCGCACGCAGATAACTGTTGTTCCAAAATAAGCGCTTTTCTTTCAGGAGCTTATACACGAAAGTGGTATTTGCCAAATTTTCATAAATAGAAATAATTTTTCTTTTAATTTTATTTCGACAACTTATTAGGGAAGCAGACCGGTTCATTGAAACTGGCATAGGGAATTCGCACAAGAAGGGAATGAGCTGCCGCAGGCAGAATTACGTATGCCATCGAAAAGAAAACATGTTAGCGGACAAAGTAAAGGAGCGCGTCCATCCGGTCAGCGAGGGACAATTGTACACGGATGAAATGCAGGAAAACGCCTACAATGAAGTGGAGTTATTTATCCGTATATCGGAAGGGGAGGAGCCTGCTTTCCGCCGCCTGTTTGAATTATACAGGGAGCGGCTTTTTATTTTCGCCAGCCAGATAGCTCACTCAACTGCAGACGCAGAGGAAATCGTACAAGACATCTTCCTGAAATTATGGGAGAACAGGGCACAGCTTTCCCAGGTAAGCTATCCCCGTAAATATATTTATACCATGGCCCGTAACCGCGCCCTGGACCACCTTAGCAGCGTTGCCAGGAATAAGAAGGCCATACAGGCTATCTATGATACTATCTCAGACGCCAACAACGCCACGGAGGAATTACTGCAGGCACAGGAGAGCCAGCAGCTGATCTATCAGGCGCTGGCCCGGCTGCCCGAAAAGAAGCAGACCATTTTCTGGTTAAGCCGCCGGGATGGATTAACTCACCAGGAGATCGCCCAGCGTATGAACATGTCTGTACAGACAGTCAAAAACAATCTGACTGACATATTGAAATATGTTAGAATGTATCTCTCCGGTCATTCTGAGCTGCTTGCTATTGCTTTCTTTATGCAATTTAGTTACCTGCTCTTCCAGGATGGGCCGGCTTTTTAGTGCCCGGAAATTTTTTTTTGAATTTTCCGGTACTATGATCTTTCCAGACAGTCTATATATATGTAAGACCAAATCACCACCAAGATGAGGGGTACTGCCGAACGCTTAGCCTACTTATATCAGCAATATATTGACGGAACAAGTACTGAAGAGGAATTACAGGAGTTTTTTGAATATGTGCGGATACCTGAAATGAGGCAGGACTTGCATGAGCTGGCAGAAGACCACCTCCATCATATCTCCCCAGGCAACAACCTTACGGAAGTTAACTGGGATGATATGTACAACAGGATCATGCAGCAGGAGAAGCCTGCTACAGCAGAGAAAAAGGGCATCGTAAAGCGCTTGTTTACCCGCCCGCTGGTAGCGGCGGCTATAGTTATCCTGGTGGCTTCGGCGGGTATCTGGTTCCTGCTGGCCCACAGGCCGCAACCGCAACAATTGACCATAGCCGACAGGTTCAGGAACGATATACCGCCCGGAAGCAACAAAGCCATACTGACCCTGGCAAACGGCGCTTCCTTTGCATTGCACGATATGGACGACAAGAGCCGGCAGCAGCTGGCCAGCGGAAATTTTCTCCGGCTGGACAGCGGCGAACTGGTTTATAATAGCAGCGGCAGCACCGCGCGGACAACAGGTTACAACAAATTAACCACTCCCCGCGGCGGACAGTTCAGATTAATACTGCCTGATGGCAGCCGCGTATGGCTCAACGCAGCATCTTCTATTACATATCCGCTGACCTTCGGGCCCGGAGAACGTAAGGTGGCCATCACCGGTGAAGCATACCTGGAAGTGACTAAAGATGCTGCCAGGCCATTTAAAGTAATAGTGAACGGAATGGAGATAGTGGTGCTGGGTACTAAGTTCAACATTAATGCCTACACCAATGAACCAGTCATCAATACAACACTGCTCGAAGGAGCCGTGAAGATCAACAAGGGCGCCAACAGCTGCCTGCTCAAACCGGGAGAACAGTTACAGGTATCGCCAAACGGGAGTTTCAGTGTGAAGAATGAGGTAGATACTGCATCTGTCGTAGCCTGGAAAGATGGTATGTTCTCTTTCAATGATGAGGATATAGCATCCATTATGCGGCAGGTGAACCGTTGGTACGATGCGCAGATAGTCTATGAAGCCCGCATCCCCGATCATTTTATAGGCACCATACCCAGGAACGTGCAGGTCTCTAAACTATTGACCATGCTCGAGCTCACAGGCAGGCTGCGCTTCAGGATCGATGGGAGAAAAATTACTGTAGCAGAACCGTAAGTAAGAAACTTGTTATTCAAAAACCGTAAGTAAACCGTTATCCAAGTGTAAACATGGAAAGAGAAATCGTTACTATTGTTCATCTAAAAAACAGCCAGCTATTAATGTAGAGAGGACAACAAAAGTTAATACCCGGTGAGAAATACCGGTCGCATCCCGTATCTGTCCCGGGTGATCTAAACCAAAGTATTTAGAATTTTATTCATCAACCAAAATCTAATCTATGACTTTCACCGTACGGTGTAAGAACAGGCTTGTTACGCTATGCTTGTTATTCGCCTCGCTTATCGCTGCATCCCTGCCTGCCAGCGCCGGCAACACGCAATCAGTCACCCTCTCTTTGAAGAACATCCCGCTTACGAAAGCCTTCAAGGAGATCCAGAAACAAACAGGTTACTCATTCCTGTATTCCAAAGAGGATCTGGAGAAAACACAATCTGTCAACCTCGATGTCAGAAGCCAGAACATCGAATCAGTGCTGAACCTCTGCTTTCACCAGCAGCCGCTTACCTACAGCATTGTAGACAAAGTAGTGATCATTAAAAGAAAGCCCGGCAATGCAAACGAAATTACGCCGGAAGAAAACCTGGCCCCGGCTGCGCCTCCCGTTACCGGGGTGGTGCTGAGCTCCGACGGCTCTCCCATACCCGGCACCGTGGTGCAGATCAAAGGCACTAATAAAGGTACCGTTACAGACGCCGACGGGCATTTCTCACTGGAGGCGCCCATTGGCGCCACCCTGGTGATCAGGTCTGTAGGTTTTGATTCACAGGAAATAAAAGTGGAATCTGCTGGTCCGCTGAAGATCACCTTAAGAATAAATACATCCATACTGGAAGAGGTGATCGTAACGGCAGGTGGTATCAAGGCTAAACGCCGCGAAGTAGGTACCGCCACTACCGTAGTAAATGCAGAGACCATCACCGCAGGTAAAGCGGTGAACGTTGCAGGTGGCCTGCAGGGTAAGGTGGCCGGCTTACAGATCAACGCTACCAACGGTGGCGTAAATCCCAACTACCGTATCGTATTAAGAGGTCAGCGCTCGCTTACCGGTAACAACCAGGCCCTGGTAGTGCTGGACAATGTGATCGTGCCCAACGAAGTGCTGAGCAATATCAATCCTGAAGATATCGATAACCTGACAGTGCTGAACGGCGCCGGCGCCGCTGCACTATACGGCTCCCAGGCCTCCAACGGCGCCCTGATCATTACCACAAAAAAGGGTAAGAATGGCACTACTTCCATCAAAATTTCCAATACAACAACCGTTGAATCCGTAGCTTTCTTCCCTAAGCTACAGTACGGATTTGGCGCAGGTGGTAGCGCATACGGTTATGATGAAAACGGCCGCCCCCTGTTCTCCAACCTGGAAAACCAGTCTTATGGACCTGCTTTTGATGGTACCAAAAAAGACCTGGGCGTTCCCCTGGAAGACGGCAGCCAGGATTCTGCCATGTATAGCGCAAACAAAGAGCATAATAACTTTTGGGAAAAAGGTATTACCAACCAGACAGATTTCTCGCTGACCAATGGTGATGAAAAGTCAACCTTCTATCTCTCCGGCCAATATGCCACCATCACAGGCACTACGCCTAAAGATAAATTTAACCGCGCTACGCTGAGAGCAAACGGCACACGCAAAATTGGCGAAAAAGTGCTGGCTACTTATGCGATCGGTTATACACAGAAGAGAAATGATATTACCACGCAAACCTCCAACATGTACACGCAGCTGTTGAACATGCCGCAGAACGTGGATATCACCAAGTATAAGAACTGGAAGACCGATAAATTCGCCAACCCGAACGGTTTCTATAATCCCTGGTACCAGAACCCTTATTTTACGCTGGATAACTATCGCGCCAAGGAAAGAAAGGATTACCTGACAGGTAACCTGGAATTAAGATATTCACCCACATCATGGCTCGACCTTACCGCACGCCAGGGTATTTCCACCCGTAATCAGTCGCTGAAAGGAACAGTAGGTGCATTTGATTATACTACCTACGCAGAAACCACCAGTGGTTCTAAATCCGATATTCCCGCATCTGTTGGTGATGCCAGCAGTTATACCACAGAATTGCTGACAGACGCATTTGCGCAGGCACGCAAGGAGTTCGGAGATTTCAGCTTTAACCTGATCGCTGGCGGTCAATGGCGCCAGGATGAAGCCAAGTACATCGTTATAGGCGCTAATGGCCTGACGATACCCGGCCTGTTCAACGTGAGCAACAGCACCTCCAATCCTTCAGCTGCTGAAACCAATTTCAAGGCCCGCCAAATGGGCTTCTACGGCGACTTCCGTATCGGCTATAAAAATTACCTGTTCCTGCATGGTACCGGCCGTAACGACTGGGTATCTACTTTGGCGCCTGAGAACAGGTCTTTCTTCTATCCTTCAGTAGACCTCTCTTTCGTTGCCAGCGACGCTATCATGGCGCTGAAAGACAACAAAACAATATCCTACCTGAAATTGAGGGCCGGTTGGGCAAAAGTTGGTCAGGTGAACCTGGGCCCCTCCTTCGATACAGATTTTGGAGCCTACTACTTGCAACAGACATTCAGCCAGGCAAACGGTTATCCATATAGCGGTGTAGCTGGTTATACGGTGAACAACGTGCTCATCTCTCCCAGCCTGAAACCGGAAATGACGAAAGGCTATGAGGCTGGCTTTGACCTCAATTTGCTGGACGACCGCATTACTACTGCTTTAACCTGGTATAATACAAAAACAGATAATCAAACGGTAAGCACTACTGTATCCAATGCCACCGGTTATTCTGTTTACCGCGTGAACAGCGGTCAAACAACCAGCAAAGGCCTGGAAGTAACTGCGCATTTTACACCTGTCAGAACCGCCAACCTGGACGTAACAGTAGGTGGTAACTATACTTACCTGGATAATAAAGTGAACAACATCAGCGCGGATCTGCCCCGCTTATCCCTTGCCACTTATTCCAATGCTACCGGTTCATATGCCGTAGCCGGCCAGGTATTCCCTGTTATCATGGGTAAGGACTACCGCCGTGATCAGGAAGGGCATGTGGTGGTAGACCGTGTTACAGGCACCCCGCTGCTGGATGATACTATCAAAATATTGGGTAATGCTACTCCCCGCAACCGCCTGAGCCTGGACCTCAACATCCGCTTTAAGCAGTTCCGCTTTACCGCCCTGGTTGAATACCGCGGAGGTTATATGGTGTATAATAATATGGGTGGCGAACTGGACTGGTCTGGCACCGGTTATCGTAGCGCTGCGTTTAACCGCGACCGTTTCGTGTTCCCCAACTCAGTATATGAAGATCCTAACAAGCCAGGTACTTACATTAAGAATACCAACATCACCGTGGTGGATGGCAATGGTAACTCCGGCTTCTGGACCAATGAAGAGAACAGGGGCATTGCTTCCAACTACATAACCTCCGGTGATTTCTGGAAGCTGAGGGAAGTATCCATTACTTACGATCTGCCGGCATCCCTGCTGTCTAAATCACGGTTCATTAAAGCTGCGAGCATTAGCCTGCAGGGCCGTAACCTGTTTGTATGGCTGGCTAAATCCAACTATTATACAGATCCTGAATATAGCGATGCAGGTAATGACAGCAACGGTATAGGCCTTACCGGTCTTGGACAGACACCGCCTTCCCGTTTCTATGGCGCTACTGTGTCTTTGACATTTTAACCGCATCTTAAAAAACAGCAAAAATGAAGAAGCTCATACTTTTTATATCAGCAGGGATCGTAGTTTTTGGTACCTCCTGTAAAAAATACCTGGACATTAACAATAACCCGAACCAGGCTACAACCGCTACCGCAGAAGTAGTATTGCCACAGGCTATTGTTTATACCGCCAGCAATATCAACGCTTATAATACCTACGGTTCCCAGCTGGTAGGTTACAGTGCCAACGCCGGCGGTTATGGCGGCTTTGGTACATCTGTTACTTATGGGTTCAGTAACTCCACCTTCAGCAACCTGTGGACCATTGGCTATGATGTGCTGACAGATTGCCAGTTTGTGATAGATAAGACCAACCAGGATCCCGATTACGGCTATTTCAACGGAGCCGCCAGGATCATAAAGGCGCTGAACTTCCAGATGCTGGTAGACGCTTACAATGATGTGCCCTATAAGGAAGCGCTGAAAGGAACAGCTGAACTTACTCCAGCCTATGACAAAGCAGAAGTGATCTATGCCGACCTGGCTGCTCAACTGGATTCTGCTATCCTCGTTATCAAGGCTACTGAAGAGCGGGAGCACGCCAGCAGCACCAGCAATGTAAAAGCCCTGGGCTCAGGAACCGATCCGATGTTCAGAGGCAGCACTACCCAGTGGAAAAAGCTGGCCAATACCCTGAAGCTCCGCCTGATGATCCGTGCACGCGGTAAGGTTACATTCGCTAACACTACCTTCGACGATGCCGGATTCCTTACTACCGATGCGATCGTAAACCCCGGTTATGCCAGGGAGAACGGAAAGCAGAATCCCTCATGGAACTCCTGGGTATTTGGCTACGATGGTTCAAATGGCAACAGGGCCTGGGTACCCAGCCGTTTCATTATGGGCTTTTATAATGGCCAGAAATTGTCTGATGCAAGGGGATATGCCATTTACTATAACTTTCCGAGCACACCTGCTAACCAGCTGGGCTTTGAAAGCAACAGCGTGCCTTCTGCTCCATCAGGCGGCGCATGGCTCTCCGGCGCCAATGCAGGATCAGACAGAGGCAGCACCACCGGCGGTGGCAGCATCGGTATATTAAAAGCAGCAAGTTGGGGAGAACCCCTGATGCTGGCTGCTGAGAGCTATTTCCTGCAGGCAGAAGCAGCTGTACGCGGCATCTCCACCGGTGGTAATGCAAAGGCCCTTTTCGATGCAGGCGTACTGGCCTCCTTCAAATACCTGTACCTGAAACCAGACGGCACTTATGATCCTGATTGGGTACCCGAAACAGATTACGCTGCCTATATGGATGATAACAGCGGCAGCTACCTCGTTCATTTTGAACTGGCGGCAGGTCTGGAACAACAGATAGAAGCCATCATCACACAGAAGTATATTGCATTGAACTTTATCCATGGCCACGAAGCCTGGAATGAGTACCGCAGAACACACTATCCGGCGATTGTAAATGGCTCCAGCGATCCTTACCAGACCTTTGCATCTACGCAATCCATCATCAACCGCCCGGATAAATTGCCTACCAGGGTACTGTATCCCACTACAGAGGCTTCCAACAATTCAACCAATATGCCTAAAGATATAAGCAATACCAGGTCATTTATTTTCTGGGCTTTGCAATAATTAAAAGACAAAAACATGCTGATGAAACAGATTATAAATAAAGCTTCACTTGCCATTATCGCATTGGCATTCACGTCTTGTGTGAAGGACCACCTCGCTGTGGATCCCTCACAGTCAAACAGCGTGGTGGAATTTGCCAATACAGGCTCTATCGTATCCAGCGCGGGCGCCGTACATCCCAGGTACCAGATAGATCTGGGCAGCCTCCCAAGCGGAAAATCTTCCCCGATCAATGTTAATCTGAGCTATTCAGGGGCAGAAAATGCTCCGCAGGATATCACCGTAAACCTCGTCGTTGATTCGGCTGCACTGGCCGCGTATAATGCAGACGAAGGAACAAATTATGCATTGCCGCCCAAGGAGATATACAGTCTGCCAGCTACCGCAGTGATCAAAGCCGGTAGCCGGAAAATACAGGTACAGGTGGCCATTACCAATAACAGCAGCTTTGACTTCAACGTCAACTATGCATTGCCCTTGAAAATCCAGTCCGTTTCTTCCGGCATTATCAGCGGCAACTTCGGCACGGCGATCTACTCATTTGCCGCCCGCAATATTTACGACGGTGTGTATACCATGTCTGGCACGCTGACAGATCAGGCGGCCTCCACCATCACGGGCTACTATCCGCTGGATATGGATCTGATCACCTACAACGGTAATTCAATTGCCATGTACGATCCTAACGTGGCCAGCACTTATGGCCATCCTATCAAGAGCGGAACAAGCAATTCATACTATGGTACTTTTAGCCCGGTATTCATCTTTGACGCCAATGGAAATATCACCGACGTGACCAATTACTACGGCCAGCAGGCAGGCGCTAACAAACGTTCCGGCCAACTGGATCCCACCGGGGTTAACAAGATCACGTTTAATGGCGATGGTACCGTTGCCTCCTTTGAAGTAAGCTATATCATGATCCAGAACGGCGCGCCCAGAACTTACTTCAAAGAAAAATTCACATATAAATCACCAAGATAATGAGATAACAGCTGTCCAGCTGATGCTCAGGCATAACGTCCGGAAGTCTGTGCGAAGGCTTCCCTTCATAAGCGAGAATATAGCCCTGCTAAGGCAGGGCTATATCTTTTTTGTGAAAAATAAAACGGCCCTGTAACCGTTTTACCAGAAACCGCTATCTATGAAGTGGCTCGTCCCCCTGTTGTTACTCCTGCTTGCCTATCATGTTCACGCCCAGGAACAAGCTGGTAACCCAAACTATGATTTCCCCGATTCAATTGTCGCCAAAAAAGAAAGAAAGTTCGGGTATGTGAATGCCAACCTGAATGCGCTATCGGTGTCCGGCCACTACCGCGAAAGCTGGCAGTATGAAGATACCCTTATGGGACCACCGCCCACCGTACGTCTTTCAATGACCGATAAGGAAGTGGTAGACGCCAGAAACCTGATCCTGGAAGAGGCGTCTAAATACCGGGTATTACTGATCAATGAAGGGCACAGCCACCCGGAGCACCGCTTGTTCACCAAATCCCTGTTATTGGATCTTTATAAACAAGGATACAGAATTTTTATGGCCGAAGGTATCTGGGCCAACAATACCATAATGGCTAAGAAATACCCGGTCAGTACCGATGGCATTTATTTGAATGAGCCTGCCTATGCGTCTTTGATCCGCTATGCCTTAAAAACAGGTTACAAAGTGGAAGGCTACGATTATTCCAAGGTAGCTATGAAAAAGTATTGGGATGACAGTATAAAGATTGACAAGAACGGCTCAATGAAATACATCAGTTACGAGCCTAAAGATTCTATGACAATCATCCTGAATGAAAAAGGTGAAGTAACCTGGACCTATCTTACAAACGTCAGAGAGAAAAACCAGGCCGCCAATATCGTGAAAGTATTGGAGAGCAATCCCGGTGCAAAGGCCATTATTCATGTTGGGCACGGGCATCTGTACGAAAGCGGACCAATGATGGGAGCACAGCTGCGCGCCTTACTGAACCAGGAAGACATCCTGACAGTAGACCAGCAGAGCGTAAATGCGCGGGTACCTGTTATTGATACACTGACGCAGGATACGATCAAAATGAATTTCGCTTATCTGCTGTGGATGAAAGACAAGCAAAGATTTTTCAATCCAGGCTTAGCCGGCCCGGTAGACTATAGTATATTCAACGCTGCAATAAAAGATTCGCTGGGCCGGCCCGGTTTTATGTTTTATGACGCAGAGCCAAGGTGGGCGTATAATATTCCTGCAACGCAGCTGAGGGATTGCCCTTGCCTGTTCAGCGCCTATTACGCGGATGAATTCAGAAGATCCGGTGCTGGCGCTGTTGCCGTTGATATCGTTTATTCAAAGACTGGCAATCACATACCGCCATTGCTGTTATACAAAGGGAAATACCTGGTGATAAAAAAGAACAGCCGCGGCAGATATATACAAACCAGTTTGGAAATAGGTAATAAGAAAGGCCCGCTTGCACAATAGGTCAAGCAGCTAAACCTTCCTAGTAACAATTTGGTAATATTTCAGGGTCGAAAAGCTTATTTTTGGATAAACCTATATCTGATGTGTAAGTTAATGCTGTACCTGGCCGCTTTCGTGTGCTGCTCCCCGTTATTGACGGCAGCACAGTCATCTTCCTCCTTTTCCCGCCACTATGCCGCCGGAGAAACCTACCACTACCGTCTGACCACCAATGTTACCCACAACGGTAAATGGCAATCCCGGATCATCGCCGTATGCGAGCTGAAAGTAGTAAAAGATAGTAATGGCATTCCTGCCGATGAGCTGCGTTGGATCTCTAAAAAGGTGCTCAGTCAAAAGGATACAGCAGACCTGAGTTCCGAGGCGGTACAAGTGAGGCCTTACCGTGTTTCATTACACCCGAAGGGAAAACTGGACCTGCCTGCAATTACAGTACCCGGTATGACCGGCGAGATCACTGATCTGAATACTTTCTTTGTTGCGGTGGCTCCCGCCTCCGGTGTACAGCAGCTAAACCGTAAAGGTGACCACTATACTAAACCGGAGCCGGTGCGGGGTAATTTTGCCAATGGAAAAGATATTATATCAGGAGATGACTGCATTCAGATGACCGTATTAATGCTGGAAGATTCGAAAGATAGCGTAGTGATACAAACTGACTTTTTACCCCCTGCTGCGCCTTGCCTGCATTACCTGCTGGATGAGATGCATACGCCAGTAGTGAAAGATACCCTTAATAATTTTCAAATGGTTAGGCCAACTGCCAATGGTAAAGTCAACGTGCTGTTTGGAAAAGAGGTCTTTTATATTACGAGCACCCTGCAAAAGCGCGATGGAAAGATCACCCGCGCCGTGATGAGCAACACGCTCACACTGAAACTAAAGCTGAACTGCGACGCCGCCTATACCGGCTGCCAGGGCGAATTCCCTTTCACGATTCAACGTGATCTCCTGCTGGAGCTAATGGACCATTAAATGGCTTCCAATATCCGTTTGATCATCTCATCCATCGACTTATTCTCTATCCATCTTACCACCGCCACCAGGTCATGCTCAGGGTCTACATAAATAAGATTAGTGCCATTGCCGATGTGCACAAAACTTGTCACCGGGGCGCTTGGCAATAATTTGTGATCGGTGTTCAGGAACCAGTTCATATAACCATAGGTGGGCTGCGGTTGGGTAGGTGTTAAGGCCTGCTTTACCCATTGTTCCGAAAGCAGCTGTTTACCATTCCATTTACCCCTGTGTAAGGTCAGCAGTCCAAAACGCGCCATGTCATAGGCATGGATGAACATACCGCCGCCCCAGTGGCCACCGCCGCTTACTGACTGTACCGGTGCGCCGTCCACTACGATCCAGGCATTACGGTAACCATTCCAGCGCCAGGTGTTGGAAGCGCCAATAGGGTCCATGATATTCGTCTTTAGCACCTGTGGTAAAGGCTGCCGCCATACGCAGGTTGCCGCGAGGGCCAGCGCATTCACCCGCACATCATTGTATTTATAAACAGTGCCGGGGGTATTCCTTTTGCGATGCAGCCATACATCCGGGTTAGTGCCTTCCGGCCGGTCCGCCCAGTCAGGTTTGCCCCAAAGCGTTCCTTCCCAGTCGCTGGTTTGCCGCAACATATCGTCCCAGGTAATAGTGCGGTTATGTGCGCTGGTAAAAGGGTATAAAAGCGGATGCCCATTGGGTGTCAGCGGATCATATACTTCAATGGGCGGGATATACGAAGCTACGGTGTCGTGCACATCGCGGATCAGGCCCCTGTCTACTGCCAGGCCTACTACTGAAGAAAGAAAGCTTTTGGTCACGCTGTTGGTGATGTCTACCCGTAAAGGCTCACCCCATTCCGCCACAATATATCCATGGTACACAATTACACCGGTGGGCTCGCCACGTTCAGAGAATGGGCCAACGCCTGCGCTGAAGGGTTCCTTGCCGAATTGTATGGCTTGCGTCAGCTCCATGTCGCGGGGATATTTAGCTTCGTTATCCCTGGCAAATTGGATAGCCGCCTGCAGTTTATCTGCTTTCAGTCCCAGAGACGCCGGCTGACGATGCTCCCATTCCCCGCGCGGCGGAAAATAGTCATTGGTACTGGCAGATTTGGATTGAGCAAAAACAGTGATGACACTGCACAACAGCAGGAGAAGGGAAAAGGAACGTTTCATATGGGTAAATTACAAAATCCGGTTTGGGAATCGGAATTTTTAGTACAGCTGGTTCTCGAGTATCCGTTTGATCATTTTGATGGTAGTGCGGCTGGTTTGACCCTTATATTTTTCAGCTATTTTATGCTCGCTCATACCCGTTCCCAGGTCATTCACAATGTACCACCACTGTCCCAGGAGCTCGGCATTAGGCGTGCGGTATTGCAATATTTTCCTGACGGTGGCGATGATGGTCATACTTACTTCGCCATCGTGCAGTGCAAATACTTCGTCTATACTCAGGCCGAGCCGCAGGTCGTCGGCTATCCTCGAGTAGTCGTGCAGGTATTTTTCGTTGGCTTCCATCACCTGCAGCATCGGGTTGCCGCTGTAATGGATCTCCCTGTTCTTCCTGGAAGACGATTGCCTGCGCCATTGTGCCTGCTCAAAGCTGCGGGCAATATTGTCGCATATTACCAGGTCGGCAGGTGTCAGCTCAAACCATTCTCCTTTTACACGTTTGTGCTGGAATACAGTATGGAGGCTTTCTTCCAGGCTGCTCATCTGTGGCGTGAGGTATTGTCTTACGAGGCGGAAAAGGATGGGTAGGTGGGTATGATAGGAGGCAAGCCGCTTCTGAAGATCCTGCGTTTTGCCGATCTTGTAGAGGTTCTTCCCGGTTTTCAGGATGTAAACGGAATGGCCATTTTGCAGCTGCTCCATAAAAACGAAAATAAGGTAATTTTCTCAATTTGATCCTAACTTCGTCGCTATGTTCTACATCGCAGACCTGCACGTACACTCGCATTACTCCCGCGCAACCAGCAAAGACCTCAACCTGGAATCTTTGTACCAATGGGCGCGTACCAAAGGTATCCACGTCATCGGTACCGGCGATTTCACGCATCCACAGTGGTTTAAGGAGCTGCAGGAAAAACTGGAGCCTGATGGCAACGGTCTCTTCCGGCTTAAACATCCACCGGCTGATCCCGCGCTGCCAGGCATGAAAGTGCAGGACATCGACGTGCGCTTCCTTCTCTCCACAGAGATCAGCTCTATTTACAAGCACGGCGATAAAGTAAGAAAGAACCATAATCTCGTATATGCGCCGGATTTCGAGACCGTAGCCCGCATCAATGCACGGCTCTCTGCCATCGGCAACCTGGCGTCTGACGGCCGCCCCATCCTGGGCCTGCCATCCCGTGATCTCCTGGAAATAGTCCTGGAATCTTCAGCAAGATCTCATCTCGTGCCCGCCCACGTATGGACGCCCTGGTTCTCCACCCTTGGCTCCAAAGGCGGCTACGATAGTGTAGATGAATGCTTCCGCGATCTCTCGGGGCACATCTTCGCTATTGAGACCGGCCTCTCCTCTGATCCGGCTATGAACTGGCAATGGAGCGCCTTAGACCGTTTTACCCTCATCTCCAATTCAGATGCGCATTCTGCGCCCAAGCTGGGCAGGGAGGCTACACTGTTCAATACAGAACGTAGCTACGACGGACTTTTCAACGCTATGAAAACAAGGCAGGGATTCGTTGGTACCTATGAATTCTTCCCGGAAGAAGGTAAGTACCATCACGATGGTCACCGTAACTGTGGCGTTTGTTTGCTGCCGGAAGCAACGGTCTCGTACAATGGCCGTTGCCCCGAATGCGGCGGTCTCTTGACGGTAGGCGTACTACACCGCATACAAAAGCTGGCAGACCGTAAAGCGCCGCAACCGCCACAACACGCACCGGCATTTGATTACATCATCCCCCTGCCCGAAATACTGGCGGAGATCAGGAAGAGCGGGCCTGGCACTAAGGCAGTACTGAAAGATTTCCACCAGGCCATTTCCATTTTCGGCAACGAATTCAATTTGCTGAAGGCAGTACCGGTAGAGGATATACGCCGGCAGGGCAGCCCTGTACTGGCAGAAGCCATACGCCGTATGCGCGATCACGAAGTAAAGCCCGTGCCTGGTTACGACGGGCTATATGGCGTAATTAAAATATTCAATGAACAAGAACTGAACCGGCCTTCGTTTTTTTAAACTACCGCTCAATCCCTTTTGAGCGTATCTTGTATAGATAAACAAGCCCGGTTCTATGCACAGGTATTTATTCTTCCTGGGTGCACTGCTGCTCTGGTGTGCGCCTGTATTCCCGCAGCAGTCAGCCAATAAGCCCGAAAGGGAACAGTGGTTCATGGATATGGGCCTCGGCATGTTCATCCACTGGAGCGTGGATGTACAGGTGGGCGCAGTCATCAGCCATTCTATGGCCGGCGCTTCCGATGCATACCTGGAGAAATTTACCAAAACCCTGCCGCAAACATTTAATCCCAAAAAGTTTGATCCTGAAGAATGGGCTGTACTCGCTAAACTGGCGGGCATGAAGTATGTAGTGTTCACTACCAAGCACCACGCGGGCTTTTGCATGTGGGATACGAGGACCACCGATTTCAATATCATGCGCACGCCGTTTAAACGCGATGCACTGAAGGAGATCATCGCCGCCTTCCGCAGGCAAGGTATTGCCATCGGACTATATTTCTCTCCTGAAGATTTTTACTATTTCTACCAGCATAAGATCCCTATTGGCAGAATGCAGGTGCCGCAGCATTTTCCGGCTAACAATCCCGGGCTGATGGCCTATGATAAGGCGCAGGTAAAAGAGCTGCTTACTCAATATGGTAAAATAGACCTCATCTTTTTTGATGGCCCTGCTGAAGGACTGAAAGAATATGCCTGGCAGCTACAGCCGGATATTGTTGTTACCCGCGGCCAAATGAGAACACCTGAACAGGAACTGCCAGACCAGCCAGTGCCCGGCCCCTGGGAGGCATGCTTTACCATGGGAACCGACTGGCAATACAAGCCCACCAACGATCCTCAGAAATCAGGCACTGCCATTATCGACATGCTGATCGAAACAAGGGCTAAAGGTGGTAATCTGCTCATGAACGTAGGGCCTAAGCCAGACGGTGAGATCCAGATAGAACAGGATGCCTTGCTGCGTGAGCTGGCCCTCTGGAACCTGGCCAATGAAGAAGCCATTGCAGGCATTCGTCCCTGGAAGATCATCCGTGAAGGAAAGATCTGGTTCACCCAGTCAAAAGATGGTAAGGCGATCTACGCCTTTGTACCTGCGGGCACCGAATGGAAGTACGGCGAACGGAAGGAACTGGTGCTTAGAAACCTGCAGGGCAGCGATCAGACCAAAGTAACTGTACTGGGCTTTGGCAGCGAGCTGGTGGAATATAAAAAGGATTTCGATGCACATGTATATGTAAAAAGCACACCCATGGGACTGGTGATCAGCGCCGTGAACGGACAGCGCTTTTACACCAATAACCAGTGGCCTAACCCCGTAGTGCTGAAAATAGAGAACGCGGAGTACCGTCCTTACCAGGACCGCTCTACACGGGCAGAGCTGGAAGGCGCCAAATAAGCTTAGTATTTGTCGTCATTGATCTCTACCCAGTAATTGTCAGGATCCTGGATATACAGCTGTTTTACGCCGTCTACCCGTACATTGAATTTTTGCTTTTCTCCCACCCAGTTAATGAAGGGGATATGGCGCTCGTTCAGGCGTTTTACAAATTCATCTACAGAGGGTACGCTGAAACACAGGTGGGAAGCCCTGTCGTGCTGGGTGATCTCTTTCGCGCCCGCTATCAGGTGCAGCTGGGCATGCTCGCCTACTTTAAACCAGGTATGTTTGCCGTCGTGGAAAGGCTCCGGCATCGTATCAATACCTACTACATCCCTGTAAAAGGTGGTGGCCTTTTCCAGGTCATATACCGATATGGCGACGTGGTTCAGGATGGCGCCTTTATGTTGTGCCTGCGCCTGCATGGTTTGTACCGTTATACCGGCCACTGTGAGCAGCCCGGCGATGATCAGCTTTTTCATTATCCCAAAATACATAAAATTTGTAGTTTGAGGTTTTAAGTTTGATGTCTGAAGTTCCTTAAAAGTGAGAAGTTCAAGGCAGGTCGCCGTATAAAATTTGGACCTCTAACCTCTAACAAACCTCAAACTTCAAACCTCAAACCTCAAACCTTTTTTTATGCTTTATCATCCGCTAGGCTCTTCCGGTTTAAATATCAGCCAGGTAAGTTTCGGCGCTATGTCCTTACAAGGGAATGACGCAGCAAATGCGGCACTCATCGCCCAGGCCCTGGACGCCGGTATCAACTATTTTGATACAGCAGACATTTACGATCAGGGCCGTAACGAACAAATGGTAGGTAAAGCCCTGCAGGGCAAACGTAAAGAGGTGATCATCGCAACCAAGGTAGGAAATCAGCCGCGTCCGGGTGGTAACGGCTGGGATTGGAATCCGCGCAAGGAATACATCCTTTCCGCGGTAGAAGGCAGCCTGCAGCGTCTGCAAACCGATTATATAGACCTGTACCAGCTGCACGGCGGTACCCTGCAGGATCCTATAGACGAGACCATTGAGGCATTTGAGCTGCTGCAGCAGCAAGGCAAGATCCGCCACTACGGCATTTCTTCGATACGGCCCAACGTGATCCGCGAATATATAAAACGCTCCCGCATAGTAAGTGTGATGATGCAGTACAGCCTGCTGGACCGCCGTCCGGAAGAGGAAATCCTGGAGCTGTTACGTCAGCATAACATCAGTGTGCTGGCCCGTGGCAGTGTGGCCAAAGGCTTACTGGTCAATAAACCGGCTGCGCCTTTCCTGAACTACAGCGCTGACCAGGTACAGCAGGCTGCGTCTGCCGTAAAGGCGTTGACCACTGCACAACGGGGGCCCGCGCAAACGGCTTTGCGTTTTGTATTGCAGCACCCGGCTATCACATCGGCAGTAGTAGGCATACGCACAGCGGAACAATTAGCCGATGCAGTTGCCGCCGTAAATGCGCCTTCGCTCTCCGCTGCTGAAATGGAGCAACTGCGCCAGGCCGTACCAATCAACCAGTACCAGGACCATCGTTGATGGCGTTTAAAATGTAAGTACCTTTCCCTGTTCTGGGAAGATCAGTTTCAACTGCAGCGTATTTTGCTGTGCTAACTCCCTGCGTATAGCCGTGGGCGCCACCATGCAGTAAATATAAAAGGAAACGGGTTATGTGAAGATCTACATAACCCGTTTTTTATCGAGGGATAGACGGCTGTTACCGGTCATCTGTTAGTCTTGATGTCAAAGTCTACCATCCCGTTAAACTGTCCGGGGGTGATAGATCGCTTGATGTTGATACGGGCATTCGGATTGGCAACTACACGTTCTGTACTGGCCTGGCGGAACGCGCCCGTTCTGATATAGCTGAATATCTTGCTCAGGTTGTCGTCTTCACTATTGCCCCAGGGAACGTTCACATAGTCTGTTGCTGCCTGGTCGGGTTTGATACCGCTGTAATAGCCGCCGGACTGCTGTGCGTTCCTGGTTTCAAAATTAATGGCAAAGAGATCGGCCAGGTATTTTTCACTCCCCGAAGCGTCGTGATCAGAGATGGTATAGCTGAAGAACCCTACTGGTTTTCCATAAGTGGTGTCGCCTACCAGCTTCACGTTCATATACGGCTTCAGGTTATTGAGTGTTAGCTCGCTGGCAGAGGCTGTTTGCCCGCCGGTGATGAAGAATACATGATCCAGGCTGAGGCCGCCCGTGCTGCCAAAGCTGATAGAGGCAGGCAGGCCGGTGGCAGCCAGGTTCTGGGTCAGTTTATCATTATAGGTGTAGTAGTACATCACCTTGCTTTGTGCACTGGCAGGCGCAATGGCATTATCCAGGTATTGCGCGGTAGATACGGCGCCGCCGGTATTGTAGCGAAGGTCTACGATCAGCTCACGGATCCCGGCTGACCTGAACTTGCTGAACACCTGGTCCAGCACCTGTTTAGTAACGGTGGAAGATCCTGTGCTGCTGGTTACGCTGGAGAAGGTGTATAATACGAAGTATCCTACCTGTTTCCCGTTCACCGTGTAAATAGTATCGTACAATACCGGGTTCACATTGTAGGAACCGCTGGTCAGCGTGATAGTTGGTGTAGCGTTGGCAGGTGTTTTAAAGGTAAAGGTCGAGGAGGAGGAGTTGTACACGGCATCGGTCACTTTGGTGGTATTGGCGCCGGTGCTGCCGTCGTAAGACAGGTTATTATCCCCGTTGATGGCAGTGATCTCCCAGCCGCGCTGTATGCCCTTTACGCCTGCAGGAGAGTTCTTATCGGCATACAGCACCAGCAGGTGGCTTTTATTATTGTTATCCAATGCAAAGGTCACTTCCATCCCAAAGTTGCCGTTTTCACCCTGCGTCTTTTCGATCACCCCGTTCTGCAGTTTGTTGGCCAGTGAGCCGGTGCGGTCCAGGAAACTGTAGCGGTCTATTTTCTGACCGTTCACTTGCGGATAGCTGATCATGGTAGACAGCAGGTTCTCTGCAGTACTGTAATTCGTGCTGAAAGGGTCCAGGGTAGGTACCTGGTTGTACCAGTAATAGGTAGGAAGGCCGTTGCCCGAATTACGTCCGCCATCTGCATAGGTCACCTGCATAATGCGGTACATCAGGTATTTAAGCGAATCCTCATCAGTGGTGGAGGAAGTAGCGCCGCCCCCGTTATTATTGTTATTGTTGTTGTCCTGCGGCGCTGTCTTATCCTTCTTACAGGAGAAGAAAATAATACTGCATAGCAGGCTCACCATTAACATAGGTACTCCAGGCGATAGTCGATGTTTTTTCATTGCACATGCCATTTTATTGCTGTTATGTCAGGATGTTCGTTGGCTTTCTGAAAAGATGATGATCCTGCAATGGTAATGTTCTGTTCTATATATTAACGGAAAAAAAGTGCGTTTCTGCGAACAAGTCGATGAAAAGCGTAAAATGACCGGTGAAAGCACCGGGTCCCTACCTAATATTACGAATTTCTTTTAATACGGAAGCTGACCATGGTCAGTTGCCTGGGACGGATTAAACAAATATGACATGTTTGAGGTTTGAAGTTTGAGGTCTGAGGTTTGTTAGAGGTTACAGGTCCAACAGCTGTTAGCCTCGCCTGCACTTTAACATCGTACAGCAGACATATCATGAACTTTCAACCTCTAACGCACCTCAGACCTCAAACTTCAAACCTCAAACATTTTAATTAATCCCCATCAATATTGCCGTAACTGCCACGCCTATACCCAAACCGCCTATACCCCAATACAGCTTGTCCAAAAAGCTTTTTCGCCTCGCAGTATTCACCTTGTCAAGTGCATCGGAGATCAGTACCTGTGTATTGTTCAATGTATTATTTACATTGCTGAGGTCATGCTTCACGGTGCCTATATCCTGGCTGGTCTGGTTGATCTGCGACAGTGAGGAATTGAACAGTGTGTCAAATTTCAATTTCAGGGCACTATAATCCCGCTGGTTTTCGAGGATCATGCTATCCTGCCGGATCACCAGCGCTTCATATGATTTAATGATCTCCGCCGTGCGCGGGTTCTGTTTGCGATATGCCTGGTAAGCCGTTTCGTACATCTGGAAGGTTAGGCTGTTCATCAGCATGACGCTGTCACAGCTTACCAGGATGGTATCTCCCATTGTTAAACGGAAACCGCTTTTTACAGCGCATTGATCAAATACTTTCAGTTTGCCTTGTGATTGCGCATTCAGTGCAGGGGCCAGGGCCAACAGCAGCAGCCCGTATAGTTTAAGATGTTGTAGCATAGGAAGTGTTTAAAGATTGACAATTGGAATGATGGTAGAATCCGCGGGCTGAAAATCCTTCAGGTTGGCGATCCTTTCTTTGATGCTGTCTGCCTGGGCTTTGTTCTTGGCATCTTTTACCTTCTTTTCCAGGTCCATCAGCTCTGTGCGCACGTAAATGCCCTTTATCACTTCCCGCTGGCGGTCAAGATTAACCTGGATAGAGTCCAGCCGGGTCTGGGCGTCGCCTAATTGTACCAGCGCAGTATCAATGCTCTTACGCGCATTTTCCAGGTCCTTGGCAGCCTGTTTCAGCGTACTGGAACCAAAGAGGTTGAAGGCCAGGTTAACGACCAGCACACCAATTATAATAAGGAGAAGTACCTTAGGGGTATTCGTATTCATGGTATTAGTGATTACGGGGTTAAAAGTCAAATATAGCAAAAAACATTTAAATGTAAAACAGTTAAAACACACCTGTCGCTGATAAAAATTAGAACAACATTCCCCTGAACCATTATTTTTACACCCTTTATCGGGACTAAAATCACGTTATCGTACTATGAGGAAAATAATTGCAACTGCGTTGGTGCTGGCATCGGGCCTGGCCCAGGCGCAAACCGTGGACAAGGTCACAGATCCGGCTGATTGGGTGAATACCCTGATGGGTACCGACTCTAAATTCAGCCTGTCCAATGGTAACACCTATCCCGCCATCGCCTGCCCCTGGGGCATGAACTTCTGGATGCCACAAACCGGCAAGATGGGAGATGGCTGGGCGTACACCTATCATTCAGAGAAACTGAGAGGCTTTAAACAAACCCACCAGCCCAGCCCCTGGATCAATGATTACGGACAATTTGCCGTGATGCCGGTTACCGGTAAAGTGCGCTTCGACGAAGATGAGCGGGCCAGCTGGTTCTCCCACAAATCTGAAATAGCCAGGCCTTACTATTACAGCGTTTACCTGGCAGATCACGACGTAACTACCGAGATCACTCCCACAGAAAGGGCTGCACGCCTGCGTTTTACCTTCCCGGCTACGGACAGCGCATTTGTAGTAGTGGATGCCCTTAACAAAGGCTCCTATGTGAAAGTACTGCCACAGGAAGGCAAGATCATTGGCTACACCACCAAGAACAGCGGCGGTGTACCGGACAATTTTAAAAATTACTTCGTACTGGTTTTCGATAAGCCCTTTACTTACCAGGCTACCTTCGCCAACAAAGCATTGGCGCCCGGCCGCCTGGAAGCAAAGGATGACCATGTAGGCGCGGTGATCGGCTTCGCCACAAAAAGGGGCGAGCAGGTGAACGTAAAAGTAGCCTCCTCCTTCATCAGCCCCGAACAGGCAGAACTGAACCTGCAGCAGGAGATCGGCAACAGCTCTTTTGCTGAAATAGAGCAGAAGGCCAAAGCCGCCTGGAATAAAGAACTGGGCCGCTTAAGCGTAGAAGGCGGCACGGTGGATCAGACGCGTACTTTCTACTCCTGCCTGTACAGGGCCATGCTCTTCCCCCGCAAGTTCTATGAGATAGACGCCAAAGGCCAGGTAATGCATTACAGCCCCTATAACGGAAAGGTATTGCCGGGCTATATGTTCACTGATAATGGTTTCTGGGATACTTTCCGTTCTGCCTTCCCTTTCTTTACCCTGCTCTATCCTACTATGGACGGGCATATCATGGAAGGGCTGGTGAACGCCTATAAGGAAAGCGGCTGGTTGCCCGAATGGGCCAGCCCCGGTCACCGCGATTGTATGATCGGTTCCAACTCTGCCTCCATCATTGCCGACGCCTACCTGAAAGGTATCAGGGGATTTGATGTGAACACCGCCTACGAAGCGCTGCTGAAGAACTCCGAGAACGAAGGCCCGCTGACCTCCGTTGGCCGTAAAGGCGCCAAATACTACAACGAGCTGGGATATGTGCCCTACGATGTAGACATCAACGAGAACACTGCCCGCACGCTGGAATATGCATATGATGATTTTACCATCTACCAGCTGGCCAAAGCGCTGAAACGTCCGGCAGACGAAATTGCCCGTTTCGCTAAACGCTGCCAGAATTACCGCAACGTGTTTGATCCGGAAACAAAGCTGATGCGTGGCAAGAACAAGGATGGCCGTTTCCAGGCGCCCTTTAATCCCTTCAAATGGGGAGATGCGTTTACAGAAGGTAACAGCTGGCATTACAGCTGGTCTGTATTCCACGACGTACAGGGCCTGGCAGACCTCATGGGCGGCAAAGACAAGTTCGCCGGCATGCTGGACTCCGTATTTCATATGGCGCCCGTGTATGACGACAGCTACTATGGCCAGACCATCCACGAGATCCGCGAAATGCAGATCATGAACATGGGGCAGTATGCGCACGGCAACCAGCCCATCCAGCACATGATCTACCTGTACAACTATGCAGGTCAGCCCTGGAAAGCCCAGTACTGGCTGCGCGAGGTGATGAACAGGCTGTATACGCCCGCACCCGATGGTTACTGTGGTGATGAAGATAACGGGCAAACTTCTGCATGGTATGTATTTACCGCCCTGGGCTTTTACCCGGTTTGTCCGGGTACCCAGCAATACGTGATCGGTGCGCCGCTGTTCAAAAAAGCGACCGTAACGATGGAAGACGGCAAAAAGCTGGTGATCGCTGCACCGGCCAACAATGCACAGAACCGTTATGTACAGGCTGTGAAAGTGAATGGCCAGGTATATACGAAGAACTGGTTTGACCACAAACAGCTGCAGCAGGGCGGCGCCATCAATTTTGACATGAGCGCTACGCCTTCCAAAACAAGAGGAACAGCTGCTGATGCTGCTCCTTACTCCTTCTCCCGCGACGAGAAGCTGAAATAATTTAACTTTGGGGTTTTATGTTTGACGTTTGAGGTTTGAGGTTCGTAAGAGGTTGGAGGTTTAGAACAAATGACCGGGAAGGTATACTTGTCTAAACCTCAAACTTCAAACCTCAAACCTCAAACTTTTAAAAAAGGTGAAGATGGCAAACCCTTATATCTCGCTGTTGCGTACCGCCTGGCACTACGCGCGCCATGAACGGAAGAAATATGTACTGGTATACTCCATGTTCTTCTGCTCCGCTATTCTTGCCGCTATCTATCCCGTGCTGTTCGGGTGGTTCGTAGGTAAAGTGCAGCAGAACACAGGCGCCGTATTACGTTACGCCCTCATATACGCGGGCTGTTACTTCGGCCTGAAAGTGCTGGAATGGTCCCTCCACGGGCCTGCCCGTGTAATGGAACGGGAACTGGCGTTTAACCTGAGCCGCAACTTCCTGCAGGAGCGCTATCACCAGGCATTGCACCTGCCCGTAAAATGGCAGCAGGACCATCACAGCGGAGCTACCATTAACCGTATCCGTAAGGCATACGAGGCGTTGAAGCTTTTCTTTGACCAGGGCTTCATGTACCTGCAGTCTATCAATAAGCTGATCTTCTCCATCATAGCGATGGTCTATTTTTCACCGCTCTTTGGCATGATCGGCGTGCTGTTGGGCGCACTCACCATCTGGGTGATCTTCAAATTCGACAAACCCTTCATCAAAACCCTGGACGAGGTAAATGAAAAGGAACATGTGGTATCTTCCACCTTGTTCGACAGCCTTTCCAATATCATGACGGTCATTACCCTGCGGCTGGAAAAGAGCATGGAAACCGGCTTAATGGGCAAGGTCATGCAGATCCTGCCGCCCTTCCGCAAAAATGTAAGGATCAATGAATGGAAATGGTTTGTGGCGGATATGCTGGTGACCCTCATCTATTGCGTGCTGGCGGTGGGCTATGTGCTGCAGAACTGGACCCCGGGACAGGTATTCCAGGTAGCCGGCCTGGTGACCCTGGTGGGATATGTGAACCAGTTCACCAGCGTATTTTACAATTTTGCCTGGCAGTATACAGATATCATCCAGCATAACACTTCCGTACAAACGGCCGCCGGCATCCAGCAAGCCTTTGAGCAGCAGCACCGCCCGGACGCGCCTACTGATCTGCCGGCAGACTGGCAGTCTATCAGCATCAAAGGGCTGAACTTTTCTCACCGGCAGGCCTATGATGCGGAACACGCCCCTCAGAGCCTGCACCGCCTGAACATAGAAATAGGCCGCGGCAAAAGGATTGCCCTGATTGGCGAAAGCGGCAGCGGTAAAAGTACCTTGCTCTCCCTGCTCCGGGGCTTATATAATCCCGAGCCGGGCATGGAACTGACCGTAGATGGCAGGAAATACGAGCTGTCCACCATCAACGAAACGGTCACCCTTTTCCCCCAGGAACCGGAGATCTTCGAAAATACCATTGCCTATAACGTTACCCTGGGACTGCCCTTTAGCGAGGAAGACATTATGAGCGTATGCGAAAGCGCGCATTTCACGGAGGTGATCAAACAACTGCCACAGGGCCTGGAATCAGACATCCGGGAAAAGGGCGTGAACCTCTCCGGCGGACAAAAACAGCGCCTGGCGCTGGCACGCGGCATCCTGGCCGCCCGGGAAAGCGAGGTAGTGCTGCTGGACGAGCCTACCAGCAGCGTAGATCCCAAAACAGAAGCGATGATCTATGATAAGCTGTTCAAGGCCTTTTCAGACAAGGCCCTGATCTCATCCATGCACCGCCTGCATCTCCTGGGACAATTTGACTACGTATATATTCTGCGGCAGGGATACATTATAGATGAAGGCACCTTTGAGCATCTGCGTAATAATAGCCCGGTATTCCAGGAGCTCTGGAAACACCAGAAGGATACCGTAGGCCGCCACTACCAGTAAACCGAACTTTTTGGCATAAAGTTGGCTTCCATTTATCGACCTAATCATTTGAAAATGAACAGCGTTCTTAAGCCGCTACTCTGTGTAGCGATGATAGTAATGTTATATTGCTGCTCCTATTCGCCATATAAAAGCACCAATAAAGTCTATAAGCAACAGGCCAAAGGCTATGCCAGCACTTTGCGTTTGCAGCCAGGCCCGGTGCATATAGATTCTGTGCAGGATGTGACCTGGTGGGCCGGCACTACCAATTTCAATATGCGCAAGCCTAACCTGGTGATCATCCATCACACGGCGCAGAACAGTTGTGATCAGACCCTGCAAACCTTCACCATTACCCGTACCCAGGTAAGCGCGCATTACGTGATCTGCCGGGGCGGGGTTGTGCACCAGATGCTGAACGACTACCTGCGCGCCTGGCACGGCGGAGTAGCCAGCTGGGGCAATCTTACGGACATTAATTCTTCGTCCATTGGCATAGAGCTGGATAATAACGGCACAGAGCCGTTCGACTCCCTGCAGGTACGCAGCCTGCTGATCCTCCTGGATACCCTGAAGCACCGTTATAACATTCCCACCCCTAACTTTATTGGCCACGGGGATATTGCCCCCGGGCGCAAGGTAGATCCCAGCGCCTGGTTTCCCTGGCAGCAGCTGGCTGAGAAAGGCTTTGGCCTCTGGTACGGGGATACCTCCCAGGTGATCTTGCCTGAAAATTTCAACAATCTCCAGGCCCTGCGCATCATCGGGTATAGCGTAAAAGACAGCAGCGCCGCTATTGCCGCCTTCAAGCGGCACTTTATCCCGGCCGATTCTACTACCGGCACGGAATTGAATGAAGGCGCCAGGAAGATCCTGTACAGCGTGATGGAGCAGAGCCTGTAATCCGCTTATTTTATTACTTCCAGGAATATCGCCCCCGGGTACTGACTTAGTCATTCCCGGGGGCGATCCGCTTATACCCCTTTGTGTACTGTATCCAGGTTGTGTCGGCCTTTTTTGGTCATTTCAAACAGACCTTTATGCACTACCAATTACTTCCCAAGATATTCCCTTCCTAATAAGAAACGGATAAAAATGGGAGTAATAAGGGATTAGAAAGGGAATATATAGGGAATATCTCCCGGTTTAGATAGAACTGGCGGGCGTTTCAGCCCGATTGGGCGTAAGGTACACCTCCGGTTTAATCCGGATCTCATACGGATGGTAAGTGGAGATCAGTCGGAGTAATCGAAAAGGAGCATCGATTTGGAATAGGTTTACAGTGCGGATGAATAGCTACGAGGAATAATAACCAGGCCCTTCCTGAATTTATCTTGATGAGATTGCCTATTCCATTTAGTCCATATAATTTGTAGAATATTGTTAAATTTTATACTTTTGCCCGCGGAACCTTAATCCATGCTGTAAAATGAAGACAGATACAGACTATATGCGCACGCTGCTTTATGCTTCGTGCTACTGTAGGAAACGCCAGACTCATATTCATTTCCTTTCACATCAAACTGAAATGTGTATGCCCCGGCAGGGCATATGTTAACAGCATTCTTACTTTTTAATTAAGCTATCAATCTATTGGCGGCGCGCCTCTTATTGCGGTCTTTGGTACGCAACAGACCTTCTTTTGTCAAAATAAACTAAAACCAGCTACAATCATGAGATTTTTACAAACAACCGTATTCCTGCTGGCACTGCTGCTTTGGCTGCAGGCAGGCTATGCACAGGATGCGAAGATCACGGGGGTGGTCACTTTTAAAGCCGATGCCCAGCGCGTGCCAGGCGCCGTTGTTACGGTGAAAGGCACTAACAGGGGGACGCAGACCGATGCAGACGGCAAATATGCCATCAGTGCATCCGAGGGGGATACACTGCATTTTTCCTACATAGGGTACAAAGGGGTGGACATAGCTGTAGGCGCCACCCACGCTATAAATATCTCGCTGGAAAGCACGGAAAGCAGCCTGAAGGAAGTAGTGGTGACGGCTTTGGGCATTTCCCGCGAGAAAAGGTCCCTTGGATATTCCGTACAGGAATTAAAATCCAGGGATATCACAGAAGCCAGGGAGACCAACCTGGTGAACGCATTGTCTGGTAAAATTGCCGGGGTGAACATCACCAACAGCCAGGGCGATATGGGATCTTCCCGTATCGTGATCAGGGGCGAGACCTCCATTGCGGGCAATAACCAACCGCTCTTCGTACTGGACGGTATACCGGTAGATAACAGCCAGCTGGGTGTAGGCGTAGCCAATGCCCGCGACTTTCCCAATGCCATTTCCGACCTGAACCCGGATGATATTGAATCTGTGAGCGTGCTGAAAGGTCCCAACGCGGCGGCCCTTTATGGTTCCCGCGCTGCCAACGGGGTACTGGTACTGAAAACGAAAACTGGCCGGGGCACCAAGGGATTAGGTATCACGGTTAACTCCAGCGCCAGTATGCAAAAGCTGCTGGTATTACCGGAGTACCAGGATGTATACGGACAAGGTTCCGGTGGACAGTTTGACTACGTAGACGGTAAAGGCGGTGGCCTGAACGACGGGGTGGATGAAAGCTGGGGCCCGAAACTGGACGGCCGACCGATCCGCCAGTTCTTTTCTAATGGCCAGCCGGCGCCCTGGGTAGCTCACCCGGATAACGTACGCGACTTTTATGAGACCGGGTCCACATTTAACAATGGACTGTCGCTTTCCGGCAGCAATGAAAAGCTGGACTACCGTTTCTCTTACAACAATACCAAGCAGACCGGCCTGCTGCCGAATACCGGTATCACCCGCAATACTTTCACCATTAACAGCACCTACCGTATCACGCCCAAACTTACATTGAGCACATACGGTACTTATGTGAGAGGCGGCGCCGACAACCTGCCGGGCGTAGATGGCAAAAGGGGCAACAGTGTTACCCTGCAGTTCATCTGGTTTGGCCGCCAGGTAGATACCCGCCTGCTGCGCAATTATAAAGACGCCCAGGGCAATGATTATAACTGGAACCACAGCTATTACAGCAACCCGTACTGGATCCAGTATGAGAACACCGTGGGGCAGCAGCGTAACCGCTTCTTCGGCAATGCCCGCCTGTCTTACCAGGTGCTGGACTGGCTGACAGCCAACCTGCGTGTAGGTACGGACTATTACAATGACCGTCGTAAGTATAAAGTGGCTTACGGCACCAATGGTACGCCCTTTGGCTCTTATACCGAAGATAACTACGGAGTAACGGAAACCAATGCGGAATTTACCCTGAATGCCAATAAAAAATTGAACCAGGACTTTAACCTGGATGTACTGGTAGGCGGCAACGTGCGCAACAACCAGTATGAGAACAACTATCAGCAGGCGCCTAAGCTGGCCGTAAAGGGGGTATATACCCTTAACAACTCACGCGACCCGGTGATCTCTACCAGCTATTTTTCCAAGCTGAGGGTATACAGCCTGTTCTCATCTGCGCAGCTGGGTTTCCGCGATTATGCCTTCCTGAATTTTACAGCGCGTAACGACTGGTCGTCCACACTGCCGGTAAATAATAATTCTTATTTCTATCCATCCGTGAACGCCAGTCTGGTACTGAGCGAAGCCCTGCACCTGGAGAGCGATGTACTTAGCCTGCTGAAGATCCGCGGCGGATGGGCGCAAGTGGGTAAAGATGCAGATCCTTACCAGATCATCAACACTTATCCCTTTAACCAGCCCTTTGGCGATAAGCCGCTGTTAACAGTGTCTGATAAATTTTTGAACAAAGACCTGAAGCCGGAGATCACCACTGCTACAGAAGTAGGTACTGAAGTAGGCCTGTTCAAAGACCGCGCCCGCCTGGATGTTACTTACTATAGCTCCAGCAGTAAGAACCAGATATTACTGGCAGATGTGAGCCCCACTACCGGCTATACGAAAAAACTGCTGAACGCAGGGAAGATCAATAACCACGGTGTGGAAGTTACCCTGGGTGGAAGCCCTGTAAGCACCGCCTCCGGTTTCCGTTGGGATGTGAACATCAACTACTCCAGGAACATCAGTAAAGTAGTGGAGCTGGATAAAGACGGTTTCCTGAATGATTATGTGCTGGGTAGCAGCGGAAACATGCAGGTATTGGCAAGTAAGGGGCAACGTTACGGCGCCCTGTACGGCAAAGCCTATCTGCGCAATGAGGAAGGACAGATCGTGGTAAATGCTGATGGTACACCGGCGATTGATCCTAACAAAAAGATCCTGGGGTATTATACGCCTAAATGGATCGGCAGCATTAACAATACTCTTTCCTTTAAAGGTTTCAGCGTAAGCTTCCTGATAGATACCAAGCAGGGTGGCCAGCTGTGGTCTGGCACCAACTATACCGGGATCTATACCGGTGTACTGGCAGCCAGTCTGCCCGGCCGCGATGAAGAGCACGGAGGCCTGGCTTACTACTATCCGGGTAATGATAAGAAAGCAACCCCGGTACAGCTGGCCGCGCATAACGCCGGCACACCAGGTGGAGAGACTGTTTATCACGACGGGATCATCTTTGACGGCGTAACCGCAGATGGCAAAAAGAACACCCGCATACTCGCTGCCCAGAACTACTATAAAGCGGTGTACAACAGCAGCCTCAATGAAAGCAGTGTATATGATGCATCTTTCATCAAGCTGCGGGAAGTAAGGATAGGATATACCTTCCCCAATGAGCTGATCCGCCACTGGGGCTTCCAGAACCTGAACCTGACCCTTACGGGCCGGAACCTCTGGTACATTGATAAAAAGGTGCCCAATATTGACCCGGAAACGGCTTTCAATACGGGTAACGGCCAGGGCCTGGAAACCCTCCAGATACCTACTGCCCGCAGCTTTGGTATCAACCTCAGGGCATCATTTTAATTGTGAACGCGAAACTGAAAAAACATGAAAAAATTTAAGATCGTATATACATTATTGTGGGCATTGCCGGTACTTGTTTTACTGGCGTCCTGCAAGAAACAGCTGGAGGAGATCAACACCAACCCGAATGAGGTGACGGACCCCCAGCCGGACTACCTGCTCAGCAATGGCATTAAATCCAGCGTGGATACTTACTGGGGACCGGAAGCTACCATGGAAGGCACCCTGTTGTACATCCAGTACTGGGCCAAGATCCAGTACACGGACCCTGACAGGTATATTCCTTCTGCTGCCAATATCCAGACGGTATGGAGCAATTTCTATGCACAAGGCATACAGGATTTTACCACCCTGGGCCAGCTGGGCGATACCCTGGGAAATCCTAACTATAAAGCAACTGCTGTGATCATGCGCTCCTGGCTGTTCCAGGTGGTGACAGACCTTTTCGGCAATGCTCCTTATTCACAGGCCGCCAATATTCAGCAATACCTTACGCCGAAGTATGATGAGCAGAAAGATATCTACACCGGTATACTGGCTGAGCTGAAAGCGGCGGCAGCACAGATCGATGTAGCAGGCAACCCTATCCAGGGCGACCTGCTGTTTAACGGCAACATGCTGCGGTGGAAAAAGTTTGCCAACTCACTGCGCCTGCGTATTGCCCTGCGTATTGCAGACAGGCTGCCGGCTGAGGCCAAAGCGGTATTCGATGAGATAGGCGCCAATGATGCGCTGCTGATAGCGTCCAACGCAGAGAATGTGCAGCTGAACTACCTGGCTTCTCCCAACCAGAACCCGGTAGGCCGTAACCGCGAAACCCGTAACGACTACCGTATCAGCAAAGCGATCGTGGATAAGCTGAAGGCGCTGAATGATCCGCGGCTTACCATCTATGCCGCTAATCCTAAAGATACCAGTGTACACCAGATCATTGGCGTGACCAACGGATTATCCGTTGATTCTGCCGCCAGGCTGGGTTTTGATAAAACCTCCGATGCAGGTGCTGTTTTTACCGCTACTACCGCGCCTGCGGTATTGTTCACCTATGCTGAGCTGCTGTTTATAAAGGCGGAAGCTGCACAAAGAGGATTACTCGGTGGTGTTGCCGCTGATTATTACAGGCAGGCGATAAGCGCTTCCTTAAAGCAATATGGCGTAGGCGATGCGGATGTAGCCACTTACCTGGCGCAGGCAAGTGTAGCCTATAACACGGCTAATTACAAACAGTCTATCGGTGATCAGAAATGGCTGGCCCTCTTTGGCAATAGCCTCGAAGCTTTTGCAGAATGGCGCCGCCTGGATTATCCCCGGTTGACACCCGCCTATACAGGCGCGCTGAATGGTTTGATACCGCTGCGTTTCACTTATCCTTCCACGGAGCAAGCCGTGAACAGGGTGAATTATCGCGCAGCAGTAGCCAGCCAGGGAGCCGATCTGCTCACCACCAGGCTGTGGTTTGATGTAAAGTGATAAAGCTATAGAGCTGCAAGCCGCAAGCTACAAGCTGCAAGTACTAAAGGGTAATTTAAGCGTTCTGCTTATTACTCCGGCTAATACTTGTAGCTTGTAGCTTGCGGCTTGCAGCTTTTGTTTATATGACAGTTGTGTTAAAGCTGTTTCTGGAATAGTATGGGAAAATCCTTCGCCAGTTCCTTTTGTTTGCCTGCATCCAGCTGCTTGAAATTTTGCTGGTATTTATCCTGCGCGATGTGATTTCTCAGGGAGTCCTGCACATGTGCTACCTGGTCCATGATGTTACCACGTGCGCCCATCATGACAGTACCCTGGTATTTGAAGCGGAGAAAGGAGGGCAGCTTTTTCCCGCTGTTATAAAACTGTATCCAGGAGGCGGCCAGTGTGCTGTCTAAAGCGGCGGGACGGCGGGGTACCGCTTCGTTATTCACCTTTATGTTCACCATGGAATCTACGATCACGAACTGGGTATCCGGTACGGTTGGCGGAGGGCCCAGATCTGGCGCTGCGGTAATGGCCTTGGGGCCGGCAACGGAATCGCTGTCTGCCTGGCCGGATGTTTCGCCGGGCGATGTTCGTTGTCCGCAGGCGGCGAGTAATAACAGGCTGCACAGGGTCAGGCCCCATTTGATATTCGGGAGTCTCATAGATAGTGTTTTATGGTTGAATGCAATATTGATGCCTTAATGTAAGATCAGCCTACGGGTGTTTTACCTCCATCTACTGTAATATTGGTGCCGGTGATATAGCTGGCGGCAGGCGAGGCCAGGAAAGCTGCAAGTGCGGCCACTTCCTGCGGCTGTCCGAAACGTTTCATAGGTATTTCGGCCAGCATTTCCTGTTCTACTGCTGCTTCCGTCATATTGCGGGCTTCTGCATTGGTGGCAATAATGGAATGCAGGCGGGAGGTGGAAACTGAGCCGGGTAAGATGTTGTTCACGGTGATGCCATAAGGGGCCAGCTCGCTGGCCAGTGTTTTTGCCCAGGCTGCTACGGCCCAGCGGGTGGTATTCGAAACACCCAGGTTCCTGATAGGGGCTTTTACCGAGGTGGAAATAATGTTGATGATGCGTCCGTAGCCGGCTGCTGTCATGCCCGGGATAACGGCCTGCGACAGGATGTGATTACATACCAGGTGCTGGTTAAAAGCTTCTGAAAAAGAATGTGCTTTTGCATCCAGGATGGGGCCGGGCGCCGGCCCGCCGGTATTGTTCACTAATATGTGGATGGTGCGGGTTTCTGTAAGAGAATTGATCACCTGCTCTACCCAGGAGGGGTCGCGGAAGTCCGCCACTACATAGTGATGCTGTTGCTGGGGGCCCGAAGTCAGCGCCTCCTTTGCCTTCTGGAGGCGCGCCTCTGTTTTGGCCATCAGGATGCATTCCGCACCGGCATCAGCCAGTTCTTTGGCGATCGCCAAACCTATTCCCTGGGAACTACCGCAAATAAGGGCAGTCTTCCCTTTTAATGAAAGCTCCATGGTTTCCGCAATTTAATTAATAATGAATAATTAAGAATTAATAATGGCCACAATACTAACGCCTTATCCCGGTACTTGGTTTCTTAATTCTTAATTATTCATTATTAATTATTCATTCTTTCTTTTATACGCGTACGTATATACGTTTTTTATCCAGCACTTTGCCCACACTCCAGCACAACAGCATATATACCACGGCAAACAGCAATGAGCCTACCTTACCGGGCGCTATGGGCTGGAAGATCGTTTCATTGATCCACACATATACAGACTTACCGGAGCTTGTCTGGAAGAAGTACAGGAAGATTACCAGCACTTCCGACAGGAGGTAGAGGAACAGTGGATTCTTACCGAACACGGTAAAGAAGCCGGTCCAGCCTGTCAGGTGTTTAAAATCAATAATGAAGATCAGCAGTGAGAGCAGCAGCAGGTCAATACCTACGGTGTACAGCACATAAGAGCTGGTCCATATTTTTTTGTTGATGGGCAGCGCCAGGTTCCACAGCTGTGCGGCGATGATCAGTACAACCCCGGCTATGATCAGGCGGCTAAGGCCCTGTTGTGTTTTGCCCTGCTGTTGTACAAACAGGCCGGTGTAATAGCCTGCCACCACATTTACAATAGCGGGCAGGGTACTTAACAGCCCTTCAGGGTCAAAGGGAAAACCTTCTCCTTTGTACAGGTGGCTGTCGCCCAGTATGATCCTGTCAAATTTCAGCACGGCATTACCGTGAAGGCTATACGGATCGCCCGGATCGCCAAAGCACCAGAGTATTGCCCAGTAACCGAGCAGCAGGATGGCGGATAAAGCCCATACGCCTTTTTTAGGCAGGAAGTAGATCATCAGCGAAGCCAGGCCATAGCAAAGCGCAATACGTTGCAGCACGCCCAGTATACGGGTATCTCCCAGGGGGATGAATTCATAGCCGCCGGAAGGGGAGTGCCGTACAAAGGGCAGCCAGTACATCAGGAATCCCAGCAGGAAGATCAGGAAAGTACGGCGGAAGATCTTGGACAGCACCGCCCCTCTGCCCAACTGGTCGTACTTACGCATGCTGAAGCTCATGGCATTGCCTACGGCAAAAAGGAAAGAAGGAAACACCAGGTCTGTAGGCGTACAGCCGTGCCAGTGGGCATGGTTCAGCGGCCCGAAAGCCACGCCTGTACCAGGTGTGTTTACGATGATCATGAAGCATACGGTCATGCCCCGGAACACATCCAGGGGTAGAAAGCGTTGTGGTGCTGTCGACATACGTGAAGGAATTAATTTCGAATAATACGTAAAAAACGCTGTTTTTCCTACATTAGCGGCAAATGAATAAACTGGTGAGCCGGAAAGTAACCATAGCTGATATAGCCAGGGAGCTGAATCTTACAGGGGCAACTGTGTCCAGGGCGTTGAATAACCGCAAGGGTACCAGTGAAAGTACCCGTAAGCTGGTGCAGGATACTGCCGAGCGTTTGAACTATCATCGCGACCGGATAGCCTATTCGCTGCGCTCGGGCCGTACCAATATCATTGGGGTGATCATTCCCAGCGCGGAGATCAATTTCTTCGGCTCTGTGATACATGGCATTGAGAACATGGCCAATAAGCACGGGTATAATGTGCTGATATACCAGTCTAACGAGCAGACGGAGTTCGAAAAGAAAGGGATCGCTACTTTCCTGGGCACCCGTGTAGACGGTATCCTGGCCTCTATTGCCAAGGAAACCACCGATTTCGGGCATTACCTGGAGATCAAGGAAAGGGGCCTGCCACTGGTGTTCTTTGACCGCGCCAATGATAGTCTAAATATCCCCTCTGTAGTGGTAGATGATTATAAGGGCGCCATGTACGCCACGGAACATTTGTTACGGCAGGGCTACCGGCGCATTGCCCACATTGCGGGGCAGCAGCATCTCAAGATATTCCGCGATCGCCTGGAAGGCTATAAAGCCGCCCTGGCGGCCAACCATATACCAGTGGATGAGTCCCTGATCTACTACGGGAATGTATCCATAGATGCCGGACGGCAGGCCATCCGCCATTTCCTGGAATTGCCCCAGCCGCCGGATGCCGCGTTTGCGGTAGAGGATTTTTCCGCATTGGGGGCCATTAAAGAATTAAAAGACCGCCAGGTCGCCATACCGGCCAGCTTTGGGGTAGTGGGCTTCGCCAATGAAGGATTTGGGGAGCATATCAGCCCCAGTCTGAGCAGCATTGACCAGCAAACCGTTCAAATGGGCAAAGAAGCCTTTAAGCTCCTCCTGGAAATGATAGAAGAAGGGGGAGGGGCGGTAAAAAGCCATACCAAGTCCAGGATCATCCTGGAACCGGTGCCTGTTTTCAGGCAATCCAGCCAACGAAAATCATAAGTAATTAATTATGAGAGCATAAGAGGTCGGGAGAACTTCCCTTATCCTATTGCATATTAGAAAGTAAACGATTACTTTTATCATTTAAGGGAAATATTCAAAACCCTTTTATACAGTGACGTAATCGATTACGAAGAAAATACAAAGAAATAATTCCACATGGAACTGCAACACGCGCAAACTATCTTCCGTCAGCATGCCGATCCGGCAGCCACCTTACAGGCTTTCTGTAAAGAAAACTTCAGCACGGCGCCTTTACTGGTGCGCGCCGCCGGCCGTATCAACCTGATAGGGGAGCATACGGATTACAACAATGGTTTTGTATTACCGGCCGCCATAGACAAGGCCATTTACCTGGGCATTACAAAACGGAACGACGCTCAGCTGCAATTTCATGCACTGGACCTGGACGATCATTACAGCGGGAGCCTGGACAGCCTGCAGGCCTCTCCCCAGCACTGGCCGGATTACCTGTTGGGCGTGGTAGCGCAGCTGGTACAAAGAGGGTACCAGATAGGCGGCTTTGAATGTGCATTTGGTGGTAATATTCCGCAGGGCGCCGGTCTGTCCTCTTCCGCAGCATTGGAATGCGCGGTGCTGTTTGCGCTGAACAACCTGTTTGAGCTGAACATCTCCATGATGGACATGGCGCTGATCGCCCAGGCAGCGGAGAACAATTTTGTAGGCGTTCGTTGCGGTATCATGGACCAGTTTGCGAGCATCTTCGGAAAGCGTCAGCACCTGATCAAACTGGATTGCGGATCGCTGGAGCATGAATACATTCCTTTCCGGTTTGACGATATCAGCCTGGTGCTGCTGGATACGCAGGTAAAACATTCCCTGGCATCATCTGAATACAATACAAGGCGGGCGGAATGTGAGCGCGGCGTGGCGCTGGTACGTCAGCATCACCCGGAAGTAAGCAGCCTGCGCCAGGTTAGTATGGATATGCTGGATGCCTACGTTAAGCCGGAGCATGATATCACGTATAACCGTTGCCGCTATGTGGTAGAAGAGATCGCGCGTTTGCAGGATGCCTGTAATGACCTGCTGCGTAATGACCTGGCAGCATTCGGTCAGCGCATGTTTGCTACCCATGAAGGGCTTGACAAACTGTATGATGTAAGCTGTAAGGAGCTGAACTGGCTGGCGGAGATGGCTTCCGGTGCGGCTGGGGTACTGGGCGCCCGTATGATGGGCGGCGGTTTTGGCGGTTGCACTATTAACGTAGTGCGGAAGGATGCGGTGAACGACTTTATCGCAAAAGCTGGTCACGGTTACCAGCAACAGTTCAATGTACCATTGAAAGCATACGTGACCAGCATTGAAGATGGTTGCAGATTGTATTAACCAGCTTTTAGCTATTAGCTATAGCATAAGCGATATTCCTCCGAAATAGTTTCGTCCCGGGGCTGGATTATAGTACCGGTTACCTACAGCATTGAGGTCGTTACCCAGGCTGTAGGACTGGTTCAGCAGATTATCGGCCCCGGCAAAAACAGCCATACGGCATTTACTATTCAGCGGCAGCTGCCATCCTGCTTTGCATTGTACCAGGTGATAGGAACGTGCATAGGCAGTATTGGCATCGTTCAGTGGCAGGCGGTCGGTAAAATTATGCTGGCCAAACAGGTAGATGCCTGCAGGCAGCTGTATAAGCAGGCTGTTGATGATCACCTGTTTGGGCACGCCGGTTAACTGATTGTTTGAATAATCCTGTCCCGCACTTACATAATCACTGAAACGGAAATGGCTGTACGTATATCCTGCCTGCCATTGTATACCTTTTATAATGCCCTGTCTGCGTGGCGACAAAAGCCATAACATGCCCTGCACTTCAACACCGGTCTGCCTGGTACAGCCGGCGTTCCTGAAAAATTCCGTGCCATCGTCATGCAGGTTTCTTACAATAGCATGCTGCAGGTGATAGTAATATACGGATGCATCTATCCAGAAGCGGTTGCGGCGCCCGTTGAAGCGCAGCCCTGCTTCGTGGTTCCATCCATTCTCTGCCTGCAGGCTGGTGTTGATGATGTTATCTGAGGCGCGTACTTCTGCAATAGCCGGAGGGGAGTAGCCACGGCTTACTGTAACGCGGGCGGCGAGATCGTCTGTGATAAGATAAGACATTGAAAAACGCGGCATCAGCTGTGCGCTGAATTTGCGGGTACTGTCTGACTTCCCTGCTTCATTAAATGTATAGTGAAAATAGTTTAAGCTGACGGCTGCTTCCCAGATCCATTTTTCGTGTAGTCGTACACTCAGGCTGGTAAAGTAAAAATGCTGTTGTGCGGTAAGCTTGTCTGCCGCCTGTATAGTATCGCGTTTACCTGCGCGGTTGCCGTAGTTAATGATGTCGGTATTAGTCGCCTGCCATTCCAGTCCGGTATTCCAGTTGAAAAGAAGACCACTAGCACCTATGGCCTGATCATGCAGGGAGATATAGGTGCGAGCCCCGGCAGTGTTCTCGTCACGCGCTTCATAGTTGGTAATGAAAGGATTTTCAAAATGTGTGTTGGCGCCGAAGACGGTGATCACGTGCCGCCAGTGCGAAGTGATGTTGGACTCATGCACCAGTCCACCCTGGAAGGTGCGGTTATACACGGCTGCCTGTTGGGTGACTGCACCGGGAAGGGCAGGGGTAGCAGGACGTGCCGCCCGCGGGTTGGCGAGGGCCTGTGACTCCGTCAATCCACCTGGAGTGCGGTAAGAAAGGTCGCTATAGAAAGCCAGCAGTTTTAAACGGTTATGCGCGTTATACTGCCATTGCTGTGCAGTTTGTACATAATATCTTTTCAATGCGCTGTTGCTGCGATAACCATCAGCGCGCTGGTAAGCCTGGTACAGGCTCAACTGATAGGGCCCATACTGTTGCTGCCAGCTCGCCTTTTCATGGAATAGCCCGTAGGAGCCGCCTTGCAGGGTGGCCTGCAGGCGGGTGCTGTCTGCACCGTTCAAACCCAGGGGATGCAGCAGGATCACGCCGCCTGAGTTGGCGCCAAACAGGCTGCCGTCAGGCCCTTTCAGGATCTCTGTGCTTTGTATGGCGCCGGGATCGGCCAGGTTAAGGTAGGTATTACCGCCCGCGTCGGTGAGGGGCATTTCATCCATATAGATTTTGACATTGCGGATGCCAAAGGGCGAGCGTAACAAGCTGCCCCTTACCGAAAGGCGGTAGCTGCCTGGAGAGCGTTCTTCCATTCGTACGCCCGGTACCGTATTCATGGCGGGCACCAGGGTAATGCCGGGTTGCAGCTGCAGCTGTTTTGCGGTGATGACACTGGTGGAAGTGGGAACCTGTAAGAGGTGCTGTTTGTTGAGGTAGGCCTCCACTACTACTTCATGCAATTGACGCGTGGTATCTGCGGTTTGCGCAGCGATTTCCGTTACAGACAATATACCTGTCAGAAAGAATAGCATTCGTTTCATACGGGAACTAATGTAGAAAATATTCGGGAGCCTGCCATTATTAACATGACCGGTGGTGAAACTGAAAAAAAATTCTGCGTAGTTCTTTGGAAATCTGAATAAGCGATGTATATTTGTCTACCAATTCTATAGGGAATACAAAGAATTTACCACCACCCTGGAGTGCAAGGCTCAGTGCTCCGGCAGTACATGTCTCACCAGCAGGATACTGTCAGCCGATCAAAAATTAACCAAGAAAAATATTGCTGTTATGCAACAGTTTGCCCATGTATCTAAACATGCTATTTTAAGGGGTGAGGTGGTTATCCAAACTACTTATTATCATTCTGTAAGCAGTGCCCGTTGCGGTTGCTGTTGTTGCTAAGCGTTGTTTGCTGTAAGCTGTAAATAAACGCCCGGTAAGGTCTGCGGGGTTGGCATATTGCGAATTTATTGGTGGTAAATTTTATGTAATGTGCCTCCCGCGCCCCGTGGCATCTCTGCGGCAAACCTTTCTCTTCGATCTGAAATTGCATATAGATATAATACTTCCTTTAGCAAGATAGGTGATCCCGACCCGGATATCAATCTGGGCTGGTATTTTATCAAAATACGGATAAACCTTTTTACTATGACATGGCAAGATGTATGGCTGCTTATACGCAAGCTGGCGGTGAGCGTACTGCTTTACCTGCTGCCTTTATTATTTGTGTGGGTGATATTACAGGTACTGAAGCACTTCGTGCATTAATTAATAATGAATGATTAATAATTAATAATGCGCGGAACAAGTGTCTTACCAGATCATAGTTATGTCGATATTCATTCTTCATTATTAATTAGTAATTAAAAATGGAAACAGTAAAACTGATCTTTCAACACCTGAACGGGTGGGGGCTCACTGTTATATTGCTGGTAACAGGTGTGCTGGAATTTTCATTCGGGCTTTACAAGAACTGGAAGACCAACGAAAAGCTCACTGACCTTGCCAGTATATTGTTAGGAAGAGTATTGATGCCGGTGATCATCTCTTACTTCGCACTTACGTTTTTACCAGCTGTGATCCCGGGCCTGCGTAATACATTTGCCTGGGTGCCCCTTGGCTGGGGATTGCTGCTGCTGGCGGTGGCGGATGATCTTACGCAATACTGGTACCATCGCCTGCATCATGAAGTGCCCTGGTTATGGAAGTTTCATCGCACGCATCATTCTGCTCCCTATATGGGCATGGCAATGGCCAGCCGGCAGAACTTTATCTATACCGTATTATTTCCGCAGATCTACGCTACGGTAACATTGACGTACCTGGGGCTTGGATTACCGGCTTTGATAGTGAAAGGCGTGAAGGGTATTATTACTACTATGGCGCATTCGAGTATCCGTTGGGATAAACCGCTGTATGATATTAAGTGGCTGCATCCGCTGGCCTGGGTATTGGAGCGCACCATTTCACTGCCGGCTACCCATCACGCGCATCATGCGGCGCACGACAGGGATGGTGTAGGCCATTATAATGGTAATTACGGTAACATGTTCTTCCTGTGGGATGTGATATTCGGTACCGCAAAGATCACACGTAAGTATCCTGCTGAGTATGGCCTGGAGGATTATCATGAAGAAGAGTGGTATGCGCAGGTCTTATATCCCATATTTAAATCAAAGAAACAGGGCAGTGAGCTGGCGGCAGAAGAGAAACCGCCGGTTCCGTCAGCTGCTCCCGCTACATAGTATCTTTATTACCAGTACATCAGTTTTACTCATTAGATGTCGGAAACCTGCTGAAAGGCCGCTGCGTTGGTAGCGGCTTTTCAGTTTTTTTATTTTTCTGTATGGAATTTATTTTTCGTCTGCATCTAATTGTAAAGCTTATACCATGAACACAGCTACTATCTCCGGGAATGACTTCCTTGATATCCTGTTCAATGGAAGGAATAAAGATTACGGCGCTTATGACTTACGTCGTAAGTATGACAGGCGGGTGCGCAATGCTATAGTAGGTACAGCTTCTGTTACGATGTTGATCATTGGCGGATATGCATTGAGCAATCGCCTCTCTGTAACGGAAACGCACCTACTTAACAGGCCGGTTGTTGATGTTGTGAAACTGACATCATTACCTCCTGAAACAAGAACACCTCCCCCGCCGGCCCTTCCATCCAGTACCCCACCTCCTGCAAGACCTTCTGTAAAATTTCTGCCACCTGTGATTACGAGGAATGATGAAGTCAGTCCGGAGGATGTTCCTCCACGTATGAGTGAATTTGAGAACAAATCCGTAGGAGTGACAACTACTGCTGGTGTTGAAGACGGTATAGATCCATCATTACTTCCTGAAACAGGTTCCGGAGACGTACTCATTGCCCCAAAAGAAAAGGATGAGAGTGATAAGCCATGGGTCACTGTAGAAATAATGCCTTCTTTCCCGGGAGGGGAGGGTGCGCTTTTCAGCTACCTTAGCAAGAGCATCCGCTACCCGAACATTGCTGCGGAAAACGGTATTGAAGGAATTGTGACAGTACAGTTTGTTGTAGACTATGAAGGAAATATAAAAGATGTAAAAGTAATTAGCGCGGCCAAAGGCGGAGGACTGGAACAGGAAGCCACCCGCGTCATAAAAGCAATGCCGAAATGGAAACCCGGTCGGCAGAACGGGCGGAACGTTTCGGTGTTATATTCCATCCCTGTGAATTTCAGGTTAAGTAACTGATCAAATAACACAAAACAGCCGATGGAAAGCAATTGCCCGATGCCGTAAGGCCGGGCCTTTTGCTGTTTGTAGCCCAGCCCCCGGTCTTCTCCTCCCACAAACTTTCAAACCCTCAATTTTTTTCGTACTTTGTCGTCCGGGAATCAGCAAATCAGCATTCATGGAAGCACCGGTTAATAATACTTTGCAACTATTCAGGAACCTGGTAGGAACTAAATTTCAGCTCTATAACAGCCTTTTTACTGCCTTACCCTTCCACAGGGTTGAAAAAACAGGCATCTTTCTGTCCCTTTTCCTCCTGCACTGCGAGGAAGGGTTCGCTAAAGAACAAAGCCCGCAGGAGATACTGAACTCATTTTTTGAACAATATACCACCTACCGGGATGAGCAACAGCAGCTGGACCTGCTGTTTCGTTTTGTACAATATTCAGAACGGCAGGTAGTGCTGTTCGACGCCCTGGAAGATGCCGCCTTCCGCGATATCCATGATATGCAGGGGGCGGGTACCCTGCGGCACCTGCATTCCGCCGTAACACAGTACCAGAAGGAAGAGCAACTGGCGAAGAAGCTGGAAGACTTTGCCGTACGGCTGGTGTTAACGGCCCACCCCACCCAGTTCTACCCCGGCGAGGTACTGGGCATTATCAACGACCTTTCCAAAGCGCTTATCAGCGATAACACTGCCCAGGTGAATATGTACCTGCAGCAGCTGGGTAAAACGCCTTTCTTCAAAAAGGAGAAGCCAACCCCTTATGATGAGGCCATCAGCCTGGTGTGGTTCCTGGAAAATGTATTTTACCAGGCCGCGGGACGTATTATGTATTACCTGAAATCGCATTTCCCGGAAGCCGTAAGCTCAGCCAACCCGCTGATCCGGATGGGCTTCTGGCCAGGCGGCGACCGTGACGGCAACCCCTTTGTAAAGGCGGCCACTACCCTGCAGGTGGCAGATGCCCTGCGGAGCGCTGTTATCAAATGCTATTACCTGGATGTGCGCAGGCTGAAACGCCGCCTTACTTTCCGTGGTGTAGAGAATGAACTGGCAGCACTGGAGCAGAAACTATACGGTAACCTGTTCATACCCGGTCATAGAACCAACCTTTGCCGCGATGAGATACTGGATACTTTGCAGCGGATCCGTACTACCATCCTGGAACAGCATAACGGGCTGTTTGTGCACCTGGTAGAATCGCTGATCAGCAAGGTGGAGCTGTTTGGACTGTTCTTTGCCACCCTGGACATCCGGCAGGACAGCTCGGTACATGGGCCCTTACTGGAAACTATTGCCGCTGAAAGCGATGTGCTTCCCAAAGACTATGCATCCCTCAGCGATGAAGATAAAATAAAGGCATTACTGAATATCAAAGGCCGTATCAGCAGCAGCCAGTTAAAGGATCCGCTGCAATATGATACGCTCGAATCTATTAAAGCCATGCAGACCATACAGGCTGCCAATGGCGAAGAAGGCTGTCATCGTTACATCATCAGCCATAGCACCAGTGCACTGAACGTAATAGAGATCTATGGGCTTTTCCTGCTGGCAGGCTGGGAAAAAGAGCAACTCAGCGTGGACATTGTGCCCTTGTTTGAGACCATTGACGACCTTCGGCAGGCGGGAGAAGTAATGCGCTCCCTGTATGAGAATGAAGACTATCGCCAGCATCTGCAAAGGCGTGGCAATAAGCAAACCATCATGCTGGGCTTTTCTGACGGCACCAAGGATGGCGGCTACCTGATGGCCAACTGGAGTATCTACAAGGCCAAAGAGGAGCTGACACAATTGTCAAGACAAGCCGGTATTGATGTCGTGTTCTTTGATGGCCGCGGAGGCCCTCCCGGTCGTGGCGGGGGCAAGACCCACCAGTTCTACGCCTCTATGGGACGTAACATTGCCAATAAGGAGATCCAGCTCACCATACAGGGGCAAACTGTGAGCTCCAATTTCGGTACCATAGACGCGGCCCAGTATAACCTGGAGCAGCTGGTCCATGCAGGTATTGCCAATGAGCTGTTCTCTTCAAGAGAGGTGACCCTGAGCGCTGAAGAAGAAGCCTTGTTACAGGCCCTGGCAGATGAAGGCTACCGCTCCTTTAACCAGCTGAAACAACATCCCGATTTCCTGGATTACCTGGAACATACCAGTCCGCTGCGGTATTACGCAGAGGCCAATATCGGCAGCCGTCCTTCCAAACGTAATGCGGCAGCCAGGCTTACGCTCAACGACCTGCGGGCCGTGCCTTATGTAGGCGCCTGGAGCCAGCTGAAACAGAATGTGCCTGGCTTCTACGGCGTGGGATCTGCACTGCAGCAATTGGAAAAGGCGGGCAAGTGGGAAGCCCTGCGGCAGCTGTATAAACGTTCGCTTTTCTTCAAAACCCTGCTGGACAACTGTGAAATGGCGATGATCAAGAGCTATATGCCTTTAACCGCCCACCTGGCCAAAGATGAGCGCTACGGCCCGGTGTGGAGGATGATCCGGGACGAGTTTGAGCTCACGAAGAAGTACCTGCTGCAGCTGTCGGGCCAATCTTCCCTGATGGCAGACAGTCCTGTTGACCAGTTGTCCATACAGATGCGGGAAAGGATCGTATTGCCGCTGGTTACCATACAGCAGTACGCGCTTACCCGTATCCGTGAGGCGGAAAAGCAGGGGGCAGGCAAGGAGCAAAAGGCGGTATTTGAAAAGCTGGTAGTGCGTTGCTCTTTTGGTATTATCAATGCGGGCCGGAATTCTGCCTAATGAGACTGCCACCGGATTGTCATTATCACTGTTTTTATTGTGTTTTTCACTGATCCGGATCATTTTACGGTCGAGAGTTAATAATTTATAAATGTATTTGTTCTAATTTTACCACTACTTTCACTTTTACTTTTGCTTATGTCAAACAGCTTATATGACTTCGGAATGATCGGTCTGGGTGTAATGGGCAGGAACCTGTTACTCAATATGGCCGACCATGGTTTCTCCGTAATAGGATTTGATAAGGATGCTACCAAGACCACTGCGCTGGAGTCTGGCGCCACGGCAGGTACAACGGTTAAGGGCGTAGCAGAGTTGGCTACTATGGTACAGCTGTTACAGCGCCCGCGCCGTATTATGATGCTGGTGCCTGCAGGACAGCCCGTAGATGATGTGATCGAGTCGCTGTTGCCTCTGCTGGAGCCCGGTGATGTAGTAATAGATGGTGGTAACTCTCATTATACAGATACACTGAGAAGAGTAAAATACCTCCGGGAAAAGCAGCTCCATTTCATGGGGATCGGCGTTTCCGGTGGTGAGATGGGCGCCCGTACCGGTCCGGCTATTATGCCCGGCGGCGACGTGGAAGCTTATGAAAAAGTAAGGCCGATGCTGGAAGCCATTGCGGCCAAAGTAAAGGGAGAGCCATGTGTAGCCTACCTGGGTAAAGAAGGCGCCGGCCACTATGTAAAGATGGTGCACAACGGTATTGAGTACGGCATCATGCAGCTGATCAGTGAAGCATATGCGCTGCTGAAGCACGCAGGACTGGACAACGACCGTTTACATGAGGTGTTCCGCAAATGGAATGAAGGCAAGCTGCAATCTTTCCTGGTAGAGATCACCGCAGATATATTCCTGCAAAAGGATGACAAGACCGATCAGCGCCTGGTAGACGTGATCTCTGACAAGGCCGGATCTAAAGGCACGGGTAAATGGACCTCACAGGAGGCCATGGACCTGCCGGTGGCGATACCTGTAATAGACACCGCAGTATCGTTACGCACCATCAGCGGTTATAAAGAAGAAAGAGTACAGGCTTCCGCTTTGTATAAAAGCCCTGCCGCTAAGGTCAATACACCGGTAGACACCTGGATACAACTGGTAGAGGATGCACTGTACTTTGGCACTATCATGAGCTATGCGCAGGGATTGTCGCAGCTGTACCAGGCTTCCATTGCACTGAAAATGGAAATACCTTTACCAAAGGCGGTGAAAGTATGGAGAGGCGGATGTATTATCCGTTCCGTACTGCTGGAAACCTATGCAACGGCATACGAGCAATCGCCTGACCTGCCGAATATCCTGCTGAGCAAGGATGTGGCGGCTCTGGTAAATGAAGTAGAGACCAATACCCGTACCGTGGTGGCGCAGGCCGCACAGGCAGGTATACCGGTGGGCGCTATTATGGCAGCACTGTCATACTTCGACGCTTACCGTACCGAGCGCATGCCTACCAACCTGGTACAGGCACAGCGCGATTATTTCGGAGCACACACGTACCAGCGTATAGACATGCCAGGTACCTTCCATACTGTTTGGGAACAACACTGAAGAACAGCTATTGGCTGCCAGCTTTAGCATTTTAGCTAATGCAGTAGTTAATAGCCAGAAGCTAAAGGCTAAAAGCTTTCTTAAATAATCGATATATGCAAGACCACAAGCGCCCGCCTGCCTCCGTGCTGTTTATTTTTGGTGGCAGTGGCGACCTGAATTACCGGAAACTATCGCCCGCTTTATACAATCTTTTCCTGGACGATTGGATGCCAGAACAATTTGCCATTGTTGGCATAGGCAGAAGCGCCTACACCAATGAGGCTTACAGCAAACACCTGCTGGACGGGATCAGCAAGTTCTCCCGTCGTAAAGGTGAGCAGAATGGCCATTGGGATGCCTTTTCGCAACATCTCAGCTTTTTGCAGATGGATGCCGAGAATGTTGAGTCTTACGACGCCATCAGCGAATTTGTGAAAGCAAAGGAGCAGGAATGGGGTCAACACCCGAACGTGATCTTCTACCTGGCAGTAGCGCCACAGCTGGTGCCTGCCATTGCAACAAAGCTGGGTAAACTGAACCTTTGCAGCGATACGCACAGTACCCGCATTGTGGTTGAAAAGCCTTTCGGCCATGACCTGAAAAGCGCGCATGAGCTGAATGCCCTGCTTACCCGCATGTTCTCTGAAGAACAGATCTTCCGTATAGACCACTACCTGGGTAAGGAAACTGTGCAGAACATACTGGCGCTGCGTTTTGCCAACGCCCTGTTTGAACCGGTATGGAACCGCAACTTTATTGAATACATCCAGATCACTGCTGCAGAAAGCGTTGGCCTGGAAGGCAGGGGTGGTTACTACGAACGTTCAGGAGCGCTGCGCGACATGGTGCAGAACCACATACTGCAGCTCTTATGTATGGTGGCCATGGAAGCGCCCGTATCTTTCGACGCCAATGAGATCAGGAACAAGAAAGTGGATGTGCTCAATGCTATCCGCCCCATCAGCCGCGATAAAGTACACGAATATGCCGTACGCGGCCAGTATTCCAGCGGATGGAAGAAAGGCGAAAGAGTGGTAGGCTACCGCGAAGAAAAAGGCGTCAATACCAATTCCAATATAGACAGCTACGCTGCGGTAAAATTCTACATTGATAACTGGCGCTGGCAGGGTGTGCCCATCTATGTGCGCACCGGTAAATACCTGCACCAGAAAACAACACAGATCGTGCTGCAGTTCCGCCAGGCGCCGCATTATGCGTTCCCGCCGGAATCAGCAGAGACCTGGAGGCCTAACCGTCTTACCATCAGCATACAGCCGGAAATGGATATCCGTATCCGCTTTCAGGCTAAACGTCCGGGACAGACCATGACGCTGGATCCTGTAGAGATGGTGTTCAACTACGATGCCGCCTACGGAGAACATGCGCCTGAAGCATATGAAACACTGCTACTGGATGTAATGGAAGGAGATGCAACGCTGTTCATGCGTGCAGACCAGGTAGAGGCAGCCTGGAAGGTGATCATGCCGATCCTGGAAACATGGGAGAACCGCACACCGCAGGACTTCCCGAACTATGCGCCGGATTCCTGGGGACCTAATGATGCAGATGCATTGATAGCACAGGACGGGCACGCCTGGATCAACTTAACTAAGTAGTGATTTAATACGCTGAACGCAAAATGTGAACGCTAATGAGTCTCGCATTTTGCGTTCAGCACATCAAAAAATAAATATGGAGCTTCACATCGCCAAAGACCCCCAGCAACTCAGCGAGAACCTGGCAGCCTGGATCAGCAATTATATACAGGAAGTACTACAGGAGAATGAACGTTTCACGTTCGTGCTCTCTGGCGGTAGCACGCCCAAGCAGCTGTATACATTGCTGGCTAAGGAACCTTACAGCCAGATGATACCCTGGGAAAGGATCCATTTCTTCTGGGGCGATGAGCGGGTAGTACCTTTTGACGATGAACGCAACAATGCACGCATGGCTTATGAAACCCTGCTGACCCCTCTGGGTGTGCCGGAAGAGAACATCCATGTAATGCGTACAGATCTGCTGCCGGAAGCATCTGCTGAAGAATATGAGAAGCTCCTGAAAGCATATTTCGACAACTTCAAAGTTACCTTCGACCTGGTATTGCTGGGCATGGGAGATGACGGGCATACACTGTCCCTGTTCCCCGGCCTGCCGATCGTACAGGAACAAAAGGCCTGGGTAAAATCATTTTTCCTGCCGGCCCAACATATGTACCGTGTTACCCTCACTGCACCGGTAGTGAACCGTGCCGCCTGCGTGGTATTTATGGCCACAGGTGCAGGTAAAGCACTTACCCTTAAGAATGTGATAGAAGGTACTTTCAATGCAGAGCAATTTCCCTCTCAACTGATCCGCCCGCAGGAGGGCGAGCTGCATTGGTTTGTAGACGAAGCGGCCGCCAGCGCGCTGGAATAACACAAGGAAACGGCAGCCGCATTGAAGCGGAAATGATTGCAGGTGGCGGGAATATTCATTATTTTACCAGCTGTTAATATTCCACTTCATGAAGAGAACCTTCTCACTGTTACTGTTATTGGTATCGTTTTGGCTGCAGCCATGTATGGCACAGCAGTATGCACCCAACTGGGAATCGCTGAATACGCGCAAAATACCCGGCTGGTTTCATGATGCAAAGTTTGGCATCTTCATTCACTGGGGCGTGTATGCCGTACCCTCTTATGCGGTGGTAGGCCCCGGCGGATATTCAGAATGGTACTGGTATAACCTGATGACAAAGGATGCCGGATCGCACAAACAGGTACAGGCCTTTCATGAAAAGAATTTCGGAAAGGATTTCCCTTATGCAAAGTTTGAACCGCAGTTCACTGCTTCATTGTTTGACCCTGATCAGTGGGCTGATATCTTCCGCCGCTCAGGCGCCCGCTATGTAGTGCTTACTTCCAAACACCATGAAGGATACTGTTTATGGAACAGTCCCTGGGCTGATAAGGCATGGGGCCGCTCCTGGAATGCTGTAACTGGCACGCCCAAACGCGATTTGCTGGGAGACCTTACCAATGCTGTGCGAAAAGCAGGTTTGCGTATGGGATATTATTACTCCCTGTATGAGTGGTACAACCCTTTATGGCTTGCTGATAAACAACAATACATCAGGCAGGTGATGGAGCCGGAGTTCAAAGACCTGGTGACCCGTTACAAGCCCAGCGTGATCTTTTCTGACGGTGAGTGGGACCTGCCGGATTCCGTATGGCATTCTCCCTCTTTGTTGTCGTGGTTGTATAATGAATCACCGGTGAAAGAAGAGATCGTAGTGAACGACCGCTGGGGTAGCAATACCCGCGGACACAATGCCGCCAGCACCTATCTCACTTCAGAGTACGGCAGCGGTATGGAACCGGGCGTGATCTGGGAGGAAAGCAGGGGCATAGGTCAGTCCTACGGATACAACCGTATGGAGAATGTGAATGACTATAAAAGCAGCCATGATCTGCTGCTGGCGCTGATCGATATTGTTTCCCGCGGGGGAAATCTCCTGCTGGACATCGGGCCTACAGCAGATGGCCGCATACCTGTGATCATGCAGCAAAGACTGGTTGATATAGGAGACTGGCTACAGGTGAACGGAGAGGCTGTCTATGGCACTACTGCCTGGAAAGCTACGCGTCAGTGGAGCCCGGGTAAACAACCTACCGTAAAACAGGCCGCATATATGGCGGAGTATGATGTGGTGAAGATGGTACAGCCGTCTAAAGAACATGCCAATATTGAAATGTTCTTTACCCAAAAAAATAATGACCTTTATTGTATCGTACCTGCTTATACTTCCCGGCTGCTGATCCGCGACTATACAGCGCCCGGCGGCGCCAGCGCCAGTATCCTGGGCAGCAAAGCAAACGTCCGCTTACAACAGCAGGGTAAGGATTGTGTGATCGATCTCAGTGCCCTGCATCCTGGTGATGTGCCCTATAAAATATTTGTGGTAAAAATAGCCAGATCATGATCTTTGATGCACACTTTCATATCATCGACCCCCGTTATCCGCTGGTGCCCAACCAGGGTTACCTGCCGCCGGCATTTTCTGCGGAAGATTACCTGGCAAGGGTACAGCAGCTGAACATTACAGGGGGCGCGGTGGTATCTGGTTCCTTCCAGGCATTTGACCAGCAATACCTGGTAGCTGCTTTGCAGGCCCTGGGCTCCGGCTTTGTGGGTGTTACCCAGATACCTGCAGATATAACGGACGGAGAGATACAGCGTTTGCATGAAGCAGGGGTAAGGGCGGTACGTTTTAATGTGCAGCGGGGAGGCTCAGAAGGAGTGGAGCACCTGGAGCGCCTGGCACGCCGTGTGTTTGACCTGGTGGGATGGCATACGGAGCTGTATATTAATTCAGTTATGCTGAAGGATCTGCTGCCGGTGTTAAAGCTATTGCCAGGGGTGAGCATAGATCACCTGGGATTGTCGAAAGAAGGCTTGCCGTATTTGCTGGAGCTGGTATCTTATGGCGCTAAGGTTAAAGCGACTGGCTTTAGCCGTTGTAATTTTAATGTGGTAGAAGCCATGCAGGCAATCATGGATGTAAATCCTGCGGCATTGATGTTTGGTACGGATCTGCCGTCTACCAGGGCGCCGGAGCCGTTTAAGGATGAGGATATGCAGTTGATCAAAGATAATTTTCCGAGGGAGAGTGCGAGGAGGATATTGTATCAGAACGGACAGGATTTTTATAGGTTGTAGTACCGGTTTACGCAGTCGCTTTCCTCATCCCCGTCATTGCGAGGAGCCGCTGAGGGCCTCGCAATGACGGGCAGGGAGTGTTAATTCCACCTGTCTTCACTTGCTATCTCCAATTCCTTTTTCAGTGTTTCCGATACCTGTCCATTCAAATAAAGGCCCGCAGCAACGCTGGGATATATTTCTTCAAAACTTCTTACCTGGTTCATAAACACGCGGCGGAAAATATGGCTGCGGGTAATGTGATGCGGATCTGTTAATCCCGCCGCGGCAGTCAGTTCCATGGCGCTTTCTATGGTATCGCGGTGGTAGTTGGCTACACGGTGCTTTTTGTCATCCACCACTAATCCTGCGGCAAGCCATTTATCCTGTGTAGCCACACCGGTGGGGCATTTGTTGGTATTGCACAGCAAGGCCTGTATACAGCCAATGGCCATCATCATGGCACGGGCACTGTTGCAGGCATCGGCGCCCAGCGCCATTGCCCGTAGTATATGATAGCCGGTCAGTATTTTCCCTGAAGCGATGATCTTTACCTTGTGACGTATATTGAATCCCGTTAGTGTGTCATGTACAAAGGAGAGGGCGTCCATCAGGGGCATGCCTACAGAGTTGGAGAACTCGGGAGGCGCCGCACCGGTGCCGCCTTCGCCACCATCTACCGTAATGAAGTCAGGATAAATGTTGGTGGCGATCATCGCCTTGCAGATGGCATAGAATTCCCTGGGCTGTCCTATACAAAGTTTGAAACCTACCGGCTTTCCCTTGCTCAGTGTGCGCATATGTGCCAGGAACTGCATCATTTCACGGGGAGTGTTAAAAGCAGTATGATAGGGCGGAGAAAAAACAGTGGTATAAGGTTTCACGCGGCGGATGGCAGCAATTTCAGGCGTGTTCTTGGCAGCCGGTAAGATACCGCCATGGCCGGGCTTAGCGCCCTGGGAGATCTTCAGCTCTATCATTTTTATCTGTGGCAATGCAGTTTTCTCTGCAAAGGAAGTATCGTCAAAGTTCCCTTGTTCGTTGCGGCAGCCAAAGTAGCCGGTGCCGATCTGCCAGATGATATCGCCGCCCTGGTTCAGGTGATGGGGACTGATACCCCCTTCGCCGGTATTGTGAGCAAAATTGCCTAAACGTGCGCCGCCGTTCAGCGCTTCTACTGCGTTGGCGCTCAGGGAGCCGTAACTCATGGCAGATACGTTCAGGATACTGGCCGCATAGGGCTGTGTGCATTCGCTACCGCCGATAATTACGCGCGGATCCTTTTCCATCTTTTCAAAATCCTGCGGTTGTATGGAGTGCGCCATCCATTCATACCCTTCCGCATATACGTTAAACTGCGTGCCGAAAGGTTGCGTATCCAATTCCCTTTTGGCGCGCTGGTAGATGGTAGAACGGTCTATCCGGTTCACCGGGCTGCCATCGGTATCACTTTCTACAAAGTACTGGTATATTTTCGGGCGCAGATCTTCCATCCAGTAGCGCATGCGGCCGAAGATGGGATAATTGCGCATGATAGCGTGTTTGGTCTGCAGCATATCTACTATCCCCATGATAATCAGCGGCATTACTACTAACAGCAGCCACCATACCCAATGAAAAAAATAACCTGTTACGCCAATGAGCACTATGCTGCCCACTGCAAATACCAGAAATCTTTTTGCCATAACTGATTCTTTGGGCGTAAAGGTAGCAACAATAAAGAATGAATCGTGAAGGACGCGAAAAACTATCAGTTGGCCTGCGGGTTTCCGTTGCTGGTAATGCGTTGTAATTTTTCCCTGATCAGCTGTTGTTCTGCATGTGAGATGGTTAGCTGCTGGGCCTGTGTGAGATATTTACAGGCGTTCGCAATGTCGCCGTTCTGCAGGTAGAGGTCACCCAATACGGCGCTGTAAATGTAATGGGAGGAGAGTAATTTTTCTATGTCAGGAATAGTGATGATCTCATGAATGGCTTCTTCTTTGTGGCCCAGCTGGGATAGTACAATGGCCCTGTTAAGGCATACTACTGGCATTGGTTTTTCTTCCAGCAGCAGATCGTATAGCTGCAGCATGCGATGCCAGTTGGTTTGCTCAAAAGAAGCGGCGAGACAATGTTCTGCAGCAATAGCTGATTCAATGTGATAAACGGTCAGGAGCTCGCCCTGGGAAGACTGGCCGAGGTAGCGGTATCCCAGGCTGATCAGGTCACGGTTCCAGGTATTGCGATCCTGGTGCTGCAATAATACAATGGCGTTGTTCTCATCTACCCGGCTATCGAAACGGGAGGCCTGGAAGCACATGAGAGATAATAAAGCGAAGGTAGCAGGTTGTTTACCTACTTTATGCTCTGTAAGCAGCAGGCAAAGGCGCATGGCTTCCATGCAAAGGTCTTCTCGTATCAGCTCATCTGCTTTCAGTGAGTTATAGCCTTCGTTAAACAGGAGATACAACACTGTGTAGACCGTCTCAAGACGAGGCACCAGTTCCTGTCCGCTGGGGATCTCCAGCTGTATGTCATGATCTTTAATGAATTGCCTGGCCCTGTACAGGCGTTTCTGTATCACCGCTTCATTGGTGACAAGTGCGCGGGCAATTTCTACTGTTCCAAAACCCGAAACGGTTTTCAGGGTAAGCGCTATCTGGTCTTCCTCTTTCAGGGCCGGATGACAGCAGGCAAAGATCATACGCAACTGGCTGTCGGTAATTTCAGTATCCAGGAACAGCTGGCGCACCGTGCTTTCTGTGGTATACCGGAGGTGATAGGCCAGTTCACCAGAGAGGTGCTGGAAATGCTGCTGCCGCCGGATAATATCCAGCGCTTTATTGCGGGCTACTGTCATCAGCCAGGCAGAGGGATTATCGGGTACCTTATCGAAAGCCCAGGTCTGAACGGCTTTCAGAAAAGCTTCCTGCACTACATCTTCGGCCAGGCTAAGATTGTGCATACCGAAGATGCGGGTCAATACAGCGATCATCTTTCCCGACTCGTGCCGGAAAAGATGATCTACAATTTGTTGCGGAGAGGAGGGGCTGGATGGCATAATGCCTTGTTTACATGTTGTCGAATTTCATTACCTCTCTGACTTCCACATTGCCGTTCAGTGGCAGATCGGGACACTCTTTCGCGATCTCGGTGGCTTCCTCGATAGAGGCGGCCCGGATGATAAAGAAGCCGCCTACCAGTTCCTTGCTTTCTGCAAAGGGACCGTCTGTTACTACTCCTTTGGGGCCTTTTACGGTTTTACCGCCGGGCAGCAAAGCTTCTCCTGCCACATAAGTATTATTGGCCTTCAGCTTTTCTATCCAGGCAAACCATTGCTGCATATTGTCCTGCATCTGTTCTGGGGATAATTGTCCGGAGCTGCTGCCGTTGCTGAAAATGAACATGAAGTCTTTCATGACTAAATTGTTTGTAGGTTATTAATGCTGTTAACAGTGTAATGACGGGCGGAAAAATCTGTGCAGGACAAAAATCCCGAAAATTTTTCAGAAGGGGTGGTTTTTTGTGGGGTCAGACCAGTTTGTTCTCCTTCAGTACGGCTATTACGTCCTTGATAATGGCGTGCATGCTTTCGTCGTAGATATCCACGTTCTCATTGTTCACCCAGCAGGAGACGGTTATTTTAACATTGGCCCCGTCTATATTGGAAAACAGTACTTTACAGGGTTTATGGGTAGCGATATGAGGCAGATCGGCCAGTTCGCGCTGGATCAGGTCACGGGCATGGCCGGTTTGCTCGTTAGTGATAGGGGCATTGAACGTAAGGCTTACCCGGCGTTCAGGAGTGAGGGAGTGGTTGATAATGGGTTTCTGGAAAATATCCTTATTGGGAATTATTACGTGCAGGCCGTCTATTGTACGGAGGGTAGTAGAGCGCAGCTGTATATTCTCAACGGTGCCGGTAAAGCCGTTGGTTTCAATCTGGTGGCCTACTTCAAAAGGTTTCCGAAAGGTGATGAAGATGCCGGAAATGAAGTTGGCGGTAAGGTCCTGGAAGGCAAAGCCCAGGGCCAGGCCTATGATCCCGGCGCCAGCCAGGAGGGAAGAAACGGTTTTGTCCAGCTTCAGCACATCCAGGGCAATAAAGAGGCCTATAAAGAGAACCATGAAATAGGCAACGCTGGAAAACAGTCCTGCGAGTGCAGCTGAATCAGACAGGCGTGATACCAGTTTGAATACCAGCTTTTTCATCAGCCGGGCCAGTAAAACAAACAGTACTAATACGATGGCGGCCACTGCCAGGTTGGGCAGCATAGCGATAGCTATCTTTACCCAGGCGTATATTTTGTCATATATCAGTTTTCCCCATTGCATATACCGCATAAATTGATATCTCCCGCGTACTGAGGCACGAATAATTGTGCCGTTTTTAAAGGTTGGGGGTATTAAAATTCACTTAAACTTAAACTGGTGGCGGCTGGCCCACACAACTTAGCTGTAGCTTTGTGTGTTACTAAAATGAAGGTAGCCCGTTATGCCCTTGAAGTATCCCTTGCAAATAACACCTTTACTACGGAAGCTGCATCTCAAGGAACTGCTGTCGGTGCTGTTCCTGCTGCTGGCTATTTACTTTTTCAGGCAGGAAAGACATGAATTAGGCGCCCTGGTACCCGCCATTGAGCAGGCTAAGCGGGTGTGGATGTTGCTGGGCATAGTGCTTACTTTAGTATACATCTGCCTGCAGGCATTGATGTATCAATACAGTTTTAAAGCGGTGGGCGCACGCTTAAGTTTAAGTATGGGCATAGAGCTGTTCCTGAAGCGTAATTTATTGTCCGTGTTCCTTCCGGCAGGCGGAGTGAGCTCACTGGCCTATCTGCCGCCGCGTTTGCGGGCTGCTGATGTTAATAAGCAGCAGGTACACCAGGCTTCGGGTATCTATGGTTATGTGGGCATCTTATCGGTATTCCTGGTGGGTATCCCGGTGGTAGTGATCGCCATATTGCGCAACCCTGCCATGGGGCGGGCCGTACCGGCTTTGTCGGCTATCTGTGCGTTGCTGGCGGGCGTAGTATGGATCGTCCGTTCCATGCAACAGCAGGGAGTGGTATACAAAATGTTGTTGCGGTATTTTCCTGCGTTTATACAACAACTGCAGGAGATCTTTGCCTTTAATGTGCAACGCAGGGCATTTGTGCAGACCGTGTTGGCTTCTGTGGCCATAGAGCTGACAGGTATCGGGCATTTATACCTGGGAATGCTTGCCATTGGCGTGACCCCTTCTTTTGAGGCCGCCTGTGTGGGCTATATTATAGCTACCATTTTCCTGATCATTTCGCCTTTTTTACGTGGCCTGGGCGCCATAGAACTATCACTGGCCTGGCTGCTGGGCAATTATGGCTATACCCCGGTGCAGGCAGTAGAGATAACATTACTGTACAGGTTGTTCGAATTCTGGCTGCCTTTATCAGGCGGACTGCTGCCATTTGCCCTGAAAGGGCGGGAGCTGGCCCTGCGTCTGGTGCCGCCGGTATTGATCTTTTTACTGGGCATGGTGAATATCTTCTCGGTGCTTACGCCGCCGCTGGCCTACCGCTTACGCTTGCTGCATACCTATATACCTGGTGATTCTATACACGCTTCCAACCTCTTTGTGATCTTTCTCGGGCTGGTATTGCTGGTAACAGCCACCTTCCTGTTCCGCGGTTTACGTGGCGCCTGGGTGGTGGCCCTGGTAGTATCATTGTTATCGGTCATAGGGCACATGAGTAAGGCGCTGGATTATGAGGAAGCTTCGCTGGCGCTGATCACAGCGGTGATATTATTGATTACCGCGGAGCAGTATCGCGTGAGAAGCAATCCGCAGCTGATTAATATCGGGGTGATGACGGCGCTGGCCACCTTTGCCGTGGTGCTGGTATTTGGCGCTACCGGCTTTTACTTTCTAAAGGCCCGGCATTTTGGTATAGACTTTACCTGGCAGCATTCGCTGCGCGCGGCCTTTCATGGTTTTCTGCTGCTGAATGACGAAGATCTGCATCCGGTTACCCGTTTCGGGAGGGAGTTTCTGAGCGCCATACATGTGCTGGGCGTAAGTGCCTGGGCTTTCCTGTTCTATACTATTATCCGTCCTTATCTCCATATCCAGCAAAGTAATACGGCGCTGGAGAAGGCTCGTTTCTACCTGAGCCAGTATGGCGATTCGGCGATGGATTATTTCAAGGTAGGAGAGGATAAACTGCTGTACGTATCGGATGTGCACCAGGGCTTCATTGCCTACCGGGTGGCCAATGGCTTTGCCATTGTGCTGGAAGAACCGGTATGCAGCGAAGATGATAAACTATTGCTTTTGCAGGAATTTGAGATGCAATGCAGAAAGATGGGACTGAGGCCGGCTTTCTATCGTGTGGATGAAGGGAGTGTATACTACTTTAACCGGCTGAAGAAAAAGAAGCTGCTGATAGGGCAGGAAGCGATATTGGACATACGCACATTTACCCTTAGCGGGAAAGATAAAAAATCACTGCGTAATGCGTTGAACAGTCTTAACGCCAAAGGTTATACGACCACCATACACCGGGCCCCTCTTTCTACTGCCCTGGTACAGGAATTGAAGATAGTGTCTGACGAGTGGCTGGAGCAATATGAAGTAAAAGAGATGACCTTTTCCCAGGGTTTGTTTGACGCAGCAGTGATAGCGGGGCAGGATGTGATTACGGTAAGTAATGCAGAGGGGCAGGTGGCGGCCTTTCTTAACATGATACCTGATTATGCGCCGGGAGAATGTACCTATGACCTGATCCGCAAGCGTACGGATGCGCCGGGCGGCTGTATGGATGCACTGATCATTGCGTTGATACAGGATGCGCAGCAGCGTAACATGCAGTTCCTGAACCTGGGAATGGTACCCATGTCGGGCATTGTACAACCCAGCAACACGGCAGAGCAGGTGGTAAAGTTTGCGTATGAGAAGATCCGTGCTTTTCGCCATTATCATGGCTTGCGGGAGTTCAAGGAAAAATACGCCACTATGTGGACCAACAAATACCTGGTATATGAACATGATTTTGACCTGATACAATTACCCAATGCCTTAAGCAAGGTGATGCAACCTTAGGATAATAAAGCCGGATTTATGCATATACGATCTATCTGTTTAATGGTCTTCCTCCAAATGTTGTTAACTACGGGCTTTGCACAGAGCAGGGCGATAGACCAGCTGCCCGTCACGGCGGTATCGCCGGCGGGCAGTGAACATCGTCCGCTGGTGTTGTTCATTACCGGCGACGGGGGAATGAAGAAGTTCAGCGTCAATATGGTGGATGCGTTCAGCGACAAGGGATATGCGGTAGTAGCCCTGAACGCGCTCAAATATTTCTGGAAGAAGAAGACACCCGAAGAGGCAGGCGCCGATGTAGCCGCCCTCCTGCAATACTACGGCCGACAGTGGAAGCACCAGACCTTTTTGCTGGTGGGGTATTCTATGGGGGCGGATGTGCTGCCCTTTATCTTTAATAACCTGCCTGCCAATCTGCGGGCGCAGACAAAGCAGCTGGTATTCATGTCGCCTTCCCGTTTTACGGATATGGAGGTGCATGTATCGGAAATGCTGGGTAAAACCATGAAGAATGGTTTGAGTGTACCGGAGGCAATTAACAGGATCACTGACCATCCTTTGTTACTATTATTTGGCGAGGGGGAGAAAGATTTTGATCTGAAGGAGCTGCATATTTCCAACTATCAGCATATGGTATTGCCGGGGGGACATCATTATGACAATGAAGCCGGTAATGTGGTACAGACCATTGTTTCCCATTTCTTACGGCAATGATCGCACGATTTTCCGCCAGGGATTAACTTTCAATTAACTGCTGAAAAAATAAACCAATGTATAATTGCAGCAGGTATGATGTTAATTGTACCAAAGGAAGGTAGGGCGGTGCTGTAGTGCTTTCCTGCTTTTATGCTATCAGCGTCTGTTTCCGATCCTTTCAGGGTTCTGCTCCTTGCCGGTCTTTATGGCCGGCAAGGTTTTTTATTTCTGCTGTTAACGTGCAGTTAACTGTTAAAACTAAATAAAGCCCTAACATTGTTGCAATGATTTAATCAGTGTTAAAAATTACTATTTGTTGCACGAAGGGAGATCGGATATATCTTTTTAACCAGGGCTTACAGGCCCTCTAAAATTATAGGCCGATCTCTGCGCGCCCGGTTTTCACCGGGGGCTTCCTATAAAAAGGCAGAATCTCCTGTTTGTACGGCATTTTAAAAGCCTTGGCCATCTCCTTTCAAGGCTGTAAAAACCTGATAATAAATGCCATTTTTACCACATGTACATTAACTGCGACCCTATTGCAGTAGAGGATGCTAAATTGCAGCTAGCGAACGCCTGACCGGTAGTAAGAAGCTGTTTTACTTTACCCTCGAAAAACCCATATATCATGAACAGAGAAAATCCGTTTATTATCAACCTATTGCCAACGCCTGCATGTGACATAACTGCGGTATATGAAAATATTTTGGTATAATGCTATGTATGCTGTAAATTCCATTAATCGTTAAACCCCCTATGCCACATGCCCAAGCGTTATTTTGAAAGGTTACAAACGATCGATTACCTCATTCGCATTAAAGGTACCGGCAAACCCGCCCAGTTAGCCAAAAGGCTCCGTATTTCCGAAAGAACCCTGTATGAGTTTCTCAAAATGATGAAGGATCTGGGAGCGCCTATTGAATATGACAGGTATAAAGAAAGTTATTATTATACAGAGAAGGGCGGTTTTAATATCCGTTTTGTAAAGAACCTGGTAACTGCCGGAACCATGGTCTTCTCCCTTTTTATTGACTGGTGGTAGACCGCCAGTCCATCTCTTTACTGAACGTATATACGTATAAGCAATAATGATCCAGCCCCATAACAGGTACTATTCCTGCTATCATAGCCATTGTGCCCTGGCTATTCTTTTTGGTTAACCTCGTATTAACTTCCTCTTTAACGGCATATTAACTAATAAGAAAATTTAAAGCCTGAATTTCATGCGAGAATATTAACGGATATTCAATTCTCACACTGAATATAAAAGACGGTTTAGATTACAAACTAGCAACGCAGGTTTCTTTTAAGTTACCTGCTGTTTTTTTACAGCCGTTCCATTGCCTGCTTTAAAATATTCAATAGCAAATAGTTAATACACGATGTAGTAAATCCGGACGGGAAGATGGGGAAGAAGATAAAACCGCCGGAGTAGACACTCAGGCGTTAGATATAACGATAGGAAAAAGAATACGTTTTGCTGAATTACGTTGCACAATGTTACAACAGTATTTACCGTCATCCGTTAATAAGAGGTTAATACCCGAATTTTCAGGCGCTACCCGCGTTATGATGGCCTGTACTTAAGGTCCGGATATTGAAAACCAGTTGATTAGTAAGCCTGATGCAGGGGCTGGCCCGTTACTCCAGTATCATCATTCGCTAATTCACTATTATAAAAAACCGATAAATTCCACGAACTTGAACTGCATCATGAAACCCGTGCATTCCACGATCAGACAGGGCTACACTGCCTGCTTTTCACATAACATAAACTGAACAAAATGAATAAACGTACGCTACTCTTACTGTGCAGCCTTTTCCTGTTAACGAAGCTTTCCGCGCAGGAAAAGAAGATCTTCAATGAAACACCTGAACAAAAGGAAAAGCGCCTGTCATGGTGGGTGAATGACCGCTTTGGTATGTTCATCCACTGGGGCCTGTACGCATTGCCTGCCCGCCATGAATGGGTTAAGAACAGGGAACGGCTCACGGATGCAGACTACCAGCAATACTTTGACAATTTTAACCCGGATCTTTACAACCCGCGGGAATGGGCGCGGATGGCCAAGGCTGCGGGTATGAAATATGCCGTGATCACCAGTAAGCATCACGAAGGCTTCTGTCTTTTTGACTCGCGTTATACAGATTATAAAGCTACTAAAACAGCTTATGGCAAAGATATTATTAAAGAATGGGTGGATGCTTTCAGGGCGGAAGGCCTGAAAGTAGGGTTTTACTACTCGCTGATCGACTGGCATCACCCGGAGTATACGATAGACCGTGTGCATCCCCAACGCCCCAACGATACGACAGAATACGCCAAATTGAACCAGGGAAGGGATATGGCCAAATACCGGGAGTACCTGTTTAACCAGGTGAAAGAGATCCTCACCAACTATGGTAAAATTGATATTCTCTGGACCGACTTCTCATTCCCCGGAAACCATGGGAAAGACCATAACGACTGGAATTCTCTTGAGCTGATTAAAATGATCCGCAAGCTGCAGCCGGATATTATCATCAATGACCGGCTGGACCTTGGGGAGTATGAAGACGGCGGCGACTTTGTGACGCCCGAACAATATAAAGTATCGGAATGGCCTACACGTAACGGCAAAAAAGTGCATTGGGAGACCTGCCAGACCTTTTCCGGCTCATGGGGCTATTATCGTGATGAAACTTCCTGGAAAGATACTAAGCAACTCCTGGGCCTTCTGATAGAATCAGTGAGCAAGGGCGGTAACCTCCTGTTAAACGTAGGCCCTACCGCACGCGGCACCTTTGATGTACGGGCACAGCAGGCATTAAAAGCCATGGGCGATTGGATGCAGGTGAACAGCCGTTCTATTTACGGTTGTACACAGGCGCCGGCAGCCTTTGCAAAACCGGATAACTGCCTCCTGACCTATAACCCTGCCACCAAACGCCTGTATGTACATCTGCTGGATTACCCACTGCAGAACTTTACTTTACCCGGCTATAAAGGCAAGATAAAATATGCTCAGTTCCTGCATGATGCTTCAGAAATAAAGATGAGCGAGCCCGCTATGCATCATAGCCTGGGTAAGAACCAGGAGGAAAATGACATTAACCTCAGCCTGCCTGTTAAGAAACCCGACGTGGAGATACCGGTGATAGAACTCATTTTAAACTAATATTATTTCCGATATTGGCGCAGTGGTCCATTGCCGTTTTTTTTATAACTTGTATCAAACGGCAATGGGCCGCTTATCCTATGCATAATAAAGACCCGATATATCCATATAATCCTGTATCATGCCATAATGATCCTATGACAAATTAGAGAAAAAGCCGGTTGTATCATTTTCCTCAGGATGCTATAACCCGGCCGGGAGCGTTCCCCCGAAGACCGACAAAAGTTCCACTTTAAGGGATTGAGCACAAATTAGTTGTCCACTTTAGCTATTTGATCGCACAGGTATCCACGTATTGCTTATATAAATAATATAAACTAATTTGTTTATTAATAATTTTATAAAAACCAGATATATATCCGATTGACTGCTGAGGGTATTTGTTTCAAATTTGTTTCGTTATAGAGAATTGTGTCCTCTTAATTTTTACGATAGCGCCTTACGTCATTGAGAGAACTTGCAGTACTGTGCGAAGATTTCACAAAATAATAAACCCAAAAGAAATATTATGAAAAAAGTGCGGCGTGACAGCGCAGGTCACTTAAATGGAGCGGATATGCTTGAAGTCGCGGGCATACATAGTGACTCCCAGGAGATGTTACAACAACTTGCTAAGGACATATGCAATATTGTTTTCATGGATTTTGATATCCCTGGCCTAAGTGCCATCGAAGCAGCAAGTATTGTCAAAGCCGCTTATCCTGAAATAAATGTGCTGCTGCTCACTGTGCAAAAGGATAAGAAGTCCATTACAAGTATAGCTCCCCGTTTAAACGCTATTGACGGCATCCCCGGCCTTGCTCCCGGCTCATTAACAGATTTCATTACCCAGGTGTACGAAGCAGCGCTTGAAACCAACCTTGCCGCTGTACAGAAAGTATTGGCCTTTTTCAACCGCCGTTCGCAAACCGATATTACACAGTATGGCCTTTCTCCCCGCGAACAGGAGGTGCTTGACCGTTTGGTAGACGGGCATACCTATAAGAAAATTGCAGAGCTCTGTCATATCAGCGTCGGCACAGTACGTTCCCACATCATGAACATTTACCGCAAGCTGGAAGTTAACTCGCGAAGCGCCGCTATTGTGAAGGCAATGCGCGGATGACCCTGTCGCATACACGCCGGTTCCAAATAAATTCCTATCTTGCCGCATGGCCTTACATTCTAGGGAGGGGGATGCTGCTACATGGCAGCAATTTCTGGAAGGCAGCCGGGAAGCATTTGCAACATTATATGCCAGCTTTGCGCCGTTACTTTATAATTACGGATGTAAACAATGCGCAGACCCGCGCCTTGTAGAAGATTGCATACAGGATGTATTTGAATACCTCCTGGCGCATCGTGCCCAGCTCTCGCCGGTTTCCAATGTACGCGCTTATCTTGTAAAAGCCTATCGCCGCGCCCTGTTGCGAAAAATAAGCAATGTGCGTAAAAATATACCCGTTGGATTAATGGATGAGGCGAGCTTTGAAATTGTGATCTCTCCTGAAAGCAGGCTCATAGCCCAGCAAAGCAGTCTGCGCCGCCGCGAACAGGTGAAGGTAGCGGTGAACGCGCTGCCTCCCCGTATGAAAGAAGTGCTGTACCTGCGTTTCTACGAGAACCTCTCCTTTGAAGATATCGCTGCTGTTATGGATATCGATCAGAAGTCGGTGTATAAAATGATCTACAAAGCCTTTGACAAACTGCGGCAGAAGCTGGCCGACTTCCCGTTCTGGCTGCTGCTCTGCTATCTTGCTATGAAAGCTTAACCTTTACTTTGTTTTGTTTGTTATACCTCCGGGAAACCATTCATCCTCTTTACAGCAAGCAGAAAAAATATTTTCCATTCAGAAGGGATAAAAACCGGAAACGGCTCCTCTATGTATTAAACCACCTGATAAAACCAGCGCTGTTGCTATGGAATGGAAAGACTACGCAGATTTTACCGCGGCTGATTTCCTGGCCGATGATTTTTTTATAGACTGGGTACTGCGACCTGATGCAGAGAACCAGGCTTTCTGGGAGGCCTGGCAACAGCATTATCCTGAAAAGCAGGCGGTAATAGCAGAGGCGCGCGCTATGCTATTATCGTTCGAATATGAGCGGCACAACATGCCGCAGGAAAGTTATGATCGTATATGGCTCACACTCCATCAAAAGATGGACGAAGCCATGCCGGAAACCATGCGCTATGAGCGTACTGATCATCGCCGGAGATGGCGCCGCGCCGCCATACTTACCGGCGTACTGGGAGCGATGGCATTGGGCGCATACTGGCTGTTAAAGCCTGCAGACAAGCGGGCGCTTTACACCAGCCAGTTTGGAGAAAACCGGCGCCTGGTATTGCCGGACAGCTCGATCGTGATACTGGGGCCACACTCTTCCTTACGCGCTACCTCCTTCCGGAAAGATGTGCGCACAAGAGAAGTATGGCTGGACGGAGAAGCTTATTTTATCGTAAAGCAGGATCCCTCCATGGCAACACCTTTCACCGTACATGCAGGTGAGCTCGATATAGAGGTGCTGGGCACGGAATTTAATGTGAATAATTACAATGGACATTCGCAGGTAGTGCTGCACAGTGGCAAAGTTGCCTTACAGGATAATACCCGCAAAGCATCGCGCATTGTAATGACACCGGGAGAACTGGTGGAATACCGGCCGGATGATAATCGCTATATACGTCGTAAAGTAGCAACGGAAAAATATGTGGCATGGGTTGACCATACGCTGGTGTTTGAGAATACACGACTGGATGATGTTGCCCTTCAGTTGCATAATAAATACGGAATACATGTGCTTTTTGCAGATAGTTCTCTTTCACAGGAACAATTTAGCGCCACTTTACAGCAGGCAGATTATACAGTAGTGCTGAAAGCTATACAGGAAGCTTTTAGCGCGCAGTTACAACAACAAGATGACAGTACATTTCTATTGAGCCGCTAGCCTTTAGCCATTAGCTTTTAGCAATGCCTGCGCTGGAAGCCAATAGCTAACAGCTAAGCGCTCAAGTTAATTTCACGCTCGTAAACAAAACAAATCGTTATGAAAGTAACAGGTACTTACAAGGGCAATTCCTTGCTGGTGCTGTTCCTGGCTGCCGCCTTTACTGTGCAGGCGCAGGATCTTGCTTACCAACACCCTCAGTCCGCAGGTTCGGACACACCGCTTCCCTCATCAAGATCAGCTACCATTCCACTACGGTCTGCGTTGCAGCAACTGGAGAAGGCTTACCGCATCAGTTTCGCTTACAATGCAAAGCTGGTAGCCAATAAGGAAGTACCGGCACAGGTACTGGAGAACAGCGAACATGCATCATTGCAGGATCTGCTGCAAACCTTACTGGCGCCGCTGGAACTGCAGTGCAAGCAGATAGAAGGCAATGTCTATGTTATAAAAGCTGCAGACACCGTGGAAGACGCAAACGGTAAAGGTGGAACAGGCACAGCCCCGGCCCTTATGCAGGCTGCTCCCATTAAAGGCAAGGTAACGGATCAAAGCGGCACAGCGCTGATAGGTGTTACCATTCGTGTGAAAGGTACCGCGGTAGGAGGTACTACTGGCCCCGACGGCACTTTCAGCATTAACGTGCCGGAAGGTAAGGACACCCTGCAGATCTCTTACCTGGGTTATCAGTCGCAGGAGATCGCCATTGCAGGGCGCGCCAGTATAAACATTGTTATGCAGTCAGGCGACCAGCAGCTGGAACAGGTGGTGGTAGTGGGTTACGGCACACAGCGTAAAAGAGATCTCACCGGGTCTATCTCTTCCGTAAAGGGAGAGGAGCTGGCAAAGCAACCCGTGTTGACCGCTACACAAGCTGCCCAGGGCAAGATAGCCGGTGTGCAGATCATCAGCTCGGGCCAGCCTAATACGCAACCGCAAATAAGAGTACGCGGTACCGGCTCTGTAATGGCAGGCGCTAATCCATTGTATGTGGTGGATGGTGTGCTGACGGATGATATCCGTAACATCAACAGCGCAGACATCGTGAGCATGGACGTATTGAAAGATGCCTCCGCCGCTATTTACGGTGTGCGTGCTGCCAACGGTGTGATCATCATCACCACCCGCAAAGGCAAGGCCGGTAAAGCAGAGGTGCGTTATGATGCCAATGCAGGTTTCCGTCAGGCCTCCAACCTGGTGAAAATGGCAGACCGGAACCAGTATATTGATTACCTGAAAGACGCGGCCCCAAGCAAAGACCCGATCAATGACCCGGTGGCATATCCGGGCTCTACCAACTGGTATGATAACGTGCTGCGCAAAGCCTTCCAGATGAATCACAACCTGTCTGTATCCGGTGGTACAGAGAAACATACTTATTTCTTCAGTGGTGGATATATACAGGATGATGGTATCATCAAAACAAATACTTTCCGCCGTTTCACACTGCGCGCCAATAACGAAGTAAACATATCCGACCAGTGGAAATTCAGCACGCAGCTGTCCTATTCAAGGGGCGACGGGCGCAACGTAGACCTGAACGGCATCTATGGTAATATTTATCGCGCCGCACCTATCGTTATCCCGGAAGAAGGCGGCCGCTATGGTAATACCTCTGCCTGGGGCAACGTAGCTAATCCCTTGCTGTCGCTCGATAAAAAGAATTATCGCCAGCAGGATAGCCGCTTACAGGGCAACCTGGCCCTGGAGTTTACGCCTGTCAAGTTCCTGCGTTTCCGCTCTGCTTTCAATGCAGACCTGCGGTGGAGCAATGACCGCATCTACCAGTACAAATTCCTTAATGATGACAAAACCTTCCTGGTGGCGGGCGGTAACCAGCGCGTAGATAACAGCCAGCTGACCACTGATAATTCGCGCTCACAGGGATGGGTATGGGATAATACCGTAACATTTGACCAGACCTTTGGCAAACACAGCCTGACCTTATTGGGTGGCTCTGTTACAGAAGGTTTTTACAGCACTTTCCTGACCGGCTCCCGTATCAATGTGCCCGAAAGCGAAGACCTGTGGTACCTGGACCTGGGTAACCCGGACGTACAATCGAAAGTATACAACGGCGGTGATAAATACGCCCGTCAGTCATTTGTAGGCCGCGTGAATTATGGTTATGATAACCGTTATCTCTTAAGCGCTTCTATCCGTGCAGATGGTAGTTCCAAATTCCGTGAAAGGTGGGGTTATTTCCCAACAGTGGGAGTAGGCTGGGTGATCTCGCAGGAACCATTCATGCAGGATCAGAAAACCTTCAGCTTCCTGAAACTGAGAGGCAGCTGGGGCATACTGGGTAACGATAATATTCCCACCAATGCCTATATCAATACCGCTACCGTGAATCTGCCGTATTTCTTTGATAATATGATCTCGCTGGGTACCGCCCTGCAGGATACGAAAGATGCGAACCTTAAATGGGAAACTACTCACCAGTTTGACTTTGGCGTGGAATTTACCCTGCTGAATGATCGCCTGAGCGGTGAAGTGGATTATTATAATAAGAAAACCAAAGACGCGCTGGTAGTAGTGAATATCCCCAGCATACTGGGCGACCCGAACAATGCTTACATCACCAATGCAGCTTCCTTCAAGAACACCGGCTATGAAGTATCATTGAACTGGAAGGATAACATCACGAAGGACCTGAGCTATAGCGTAGGCGGTAATATCACCTTTAACAAGAATGAGATCACCAACCTCGCAGGCGGGCAGGCATTGCTGGGCGGTAGCGTTGGCCAGCAAAGTTTTGTAACGCGTACCGACAACGGGCAGCCGGTGGCCAGCTTTTACGTGCTGAAATCCCTGGGCGTTTTCCAGAACCAGGCCGAAATAGACAGCTACAAGAACAAAGACGGTAAAGTGATACAGCCCGGCGCTAAACCAGGCGAGCTGAAATACGAGGATACCAATGGTGACGGAATGATCGATAATAACGACAGGCAATATGTAGGTTCTTATCAGCCCAAGTTCTACTATGGCTTTAACCTGGGCCTGAACTATAAGGGCTTTGATCTGACTGCCGACTTTTACGGCAATGGTGGTAATAAGATCTATAACGGTAAGAAAGCATTCCGTTATGAGACTACCGATAACATAGAGGCTAAATTTGCTGACAATCGCTGGAGGCCTGATCGTCCTTCCACTACAGATCCGCAGCTGCTGACGTCGTCCATGCCTGCATCCACTTACTTTGTGGAGTCTGGCGCATTCCTTCGTTGCAATAACCTGACTGTTGGTTATTCTATTCCTTCGCAAAAGCTGAAAGCTATTGGTATCAGCCGGTTCCGGGTATACCTTACCTCGCAGAACCTGTTCACGCTTAAAAAGTTCAGTGGCTTCAGTCCTGAGTTGCCCGGCGGCACTATTGATTTCGACAACAGCATTAATAACAGGGTCAACAACAGATCAGGGACCGGTAACAGCAGCAACGCCAACAATACCAATAACACCAGCGGGATACTGGATGCAGGTATTGAGCTGAATGCATATCCGACGACCCGTACGTTTGCCTTTGGTGTAAATGTCTCATTCTAAAAAAAGAGTTATGAAGAACATACATAAAAGTATCGTGTTTAAAACCGTGTGCCTGGGATTTGTGCTTTCTGCCGCCCTGATAGCCTGTAATAATTACCTGGATGTAAAGCCGCAGGGGCAGATAGATGAAGAAGCATCCATCAGTGATCCGGAAGCTGCGCAGAACCTGGTAACCGGTATCTATAATAATCTCTGGCTGGGTAACATACATGGGTTCCCGTATATAGGAGTTACCAATATTGCGTCAGACGATGCCGACAAAGGCAGTAACCCGGATGATGCCGCTGCTACACAGGGCGCATTGGACAACCTGACGATGGACCCCAATACCAGTTCCCTGAATGATATATGGTCTGGCTATTACCAGGCCATTGCACGCGCCAATAAAGCGCTGCAGGTATTAGGCCCTGCTACTATCGATGAAGCAATAAAAGCCCGCCTGCAGGGCGAGGCACGTTTCCTCAGGGCTTATCTTTACTTTAACCTGGTACGCCTCTTTGGCGGGGTGCCTTTGGTAGATAAAATACTGACACCTACTGAGGCCAGCAGCGACCAATACCAGACCAAAGCCAGCAAAGAGGCCGTGTATCAATTCATCGCTGCAGACCTGGAATATGCGCTGGCTAACCTGCCCGTCAAAGGCGAAGCTGGCAGCCAGTCTGGCCGTGCTACGAGAGGTGCCGCTGCAGGTATGCTGGCCAAGGTATCTTTATACCGCCAGAACTGGCAGCGTGCATACAGCCTTTCCGATTCTATTATTACCGGTAAAGTAGGCGCTTATTCCTTGCTGCCTGATTATGCAAATATCTGGAGAGAAACGGGTGAAAACGGTAGTGAATCCCTGTTTGAAGTGCAGGCGGGTATCAATGCTTCCTGCGATGCCGCAATTGAAGTATATAGTGTTTGCCAGGGGCCGCGTGCCGGTGGCAAACGTGGTTGGGCAGACCTGGGCTGGGGCTTTGGTACGCCTTCTCAGAGTCTTTTAAATGCCTATGAGGCAGGAGACAAACGCAGGGAGGCCACCATCATATTCGTTAACCCGGGCGGCACCGTACTGTGGGATGGTTTCCGTGTTCCCGGCAGGGATAGTGTGGAGAACGACCGTTACAACTATAAAGCATACCACAGCCGTACCCGTGAGCAGTATTGCGGTAATGCAGACCGTCTGCCCAAGAATCTGCGTATCCTGCGTTACGGGGAGATATTGTTGATACATGCAGAAGCTGCATTAGCTTTGGGTAATGAAGGCGCTGCGATCACCGATATTACTGCTCTGCGCCAGCGTGCCGGCCTGCTGCCGAAAGCTACGCTTACCCGCCAGGATATCTGGCATGAAAGAAGGGTGGAGCTGGCCATGGAGCACGACCGCTTCTTTGAGCTGGTAAGAGAAGATGCACTGGTGCCCGGCACCGCAGCAGCTGCGTTCCAGGCGCACGGTAAAACATTCGTAAGGGGAAAGAATGAAGTGTTCCCCATACCGGCTACCCAGATACAGTTCAGCCAGAATAAGCTGCAACAGAATCCGGGTTATTAATAATGAGTAAAAGTTCAAAGAAGACGATGAGATTGATCACCACAACAGCATTGCTGTTCCTGTCCGTCCTGGGGACGGTACAGGCGCAGCAGAAAAGGAGTGAAAAGAGGGAACAGCTGAGCGACTCCGCTTTACTGACCCTGGTACAGCAACGTACCTTCAATTATTTCTGGAAGTTTGCCCACCCCGTATCCGGCCTGGCGCCGGAGCGTACTACCACGCCTGATACGGTTACCATCGGCGGCTCAGGCTTTGGCGTGATGAGCATACTGGTAGGCATTGAAAGGAAGTTCATTACCCGGGAGCAAGGTTTGGACCGCCTGCTCAGGATCGTGAACTTCCTGTGGACGGCCAACCATTATCATGGTATCTGGCCGCACTGGATGAACGGGGCAACGGGCAAGACCATCCCTTTTGGCCGTAAAGACGACGGAGGGGACCTGGTAGAATCCGCCTTTATGTTCCAGGGGCTGCTATGCGTACGCCAGTATTTCACCGGCAATACTGCCAAAGAAACGGAATTGCGTAACAAGATCACCTGGATGTGGAATGAAGCGGAATGGAACTGGTATACCCGCGACGGGCAGGATATCTTATACTGGCACTGGTCACCTAATAACGGCTGGGCCATGAACCACCAGATACGGGGCTGGAATGAGTGCCTGATCGCCTATATACTGGCGGCAGCATCTCCCAATTACTCCATATCGCCCAAGGTATACCACAATGGCTGGGCAGAGAGCAGCCACTTCCTGAACGGGAAGGAATACTATGGTATTAAGCTGCCCCTTGGCTTTGAATACGGCGGTCCGCTGTTCTTTACCCATTATTCCTTCCTGGGGCTGGATCCCCGGGGCCTAAAGGACCGTTATGCGGATTACTGGGAGCAGAACAGGAACCATACCCTAATTAACCGGGAGTACTGTATAAAGAATCCCAAGGGGTATAAGGGCTATGGGGCGGATTGCTGGGGACTGACCGCCAGCGACAACCATGAGTTCTACAATGCCCATTCTCCCACTAATGACCTGGGGGTGATCACGCCTAGTGCTGCGCTGTCATCTTTCCCCTATACACCGGAGTATTCAATGCAGGCATTGAGGTACTTTTATTATAAGGTGGGAGACCGTTTATGGGGAGAATATGGTTTTTACGACGCGTTCAGCGAAACACATAACTGGTTTGATTACCAGTACCTGGCTATAGACCAGGGACCGATCGTGGTGATGATAGAGAATTACCGCAGCGGGCTTTTGTGGAAACTATTCATGTCCGTTCCCGAAATACAGGCGGCCCTTAAGAAACTGGAGTTTACAAGTCCGGCTATTCCAAAAGGGTAGGAGCTTACAAGACAGCGATAAAATAGCCAAGAGGCTGGTCGTTTTGGCCAGCCTCTTTCTTTTCCTGGTATTATTTTAACAAAAAGCTGGGGGAGCAAGGAAACAGCAAGGATAGAGCAAGGATACTGCAAGGATAAAGCAAGGAGAAGGTGGGTAAAATACTATAAGTCTTTCCAGGTAAAATCCTATCTGTCTTTGATAAAATAACGTGTATTATTATGCAATCGATTGCCTAACTTCGGAATAGATTCCGGTTATGAAAAAAGATCATCTCACAACATCCACTGTTCTACCCTGCAGGGGGTAAGACAAAGTTTACAATTCTTTTATCACCAAAAATGCGTACACTAAAATGCCAAAACTTTAACTCTATTTATGCAATCGTTTGCGTGATCTGGACAGACGTTATGACCACTGATATGCTATGATCTCCACAGGCTTTGTTTCTGTATTATAATTGTAGCGCCACGTTTGGAAAAACTAATAGCAAAAGAACGGACTCCCTATCAACCAAAACACGTGCTGTCACGCGCCATTGTTTCACACATCAACAATCTTTTCTTATGGGTTATTTTCTACGATGCCTTAAGGTGTTATGTCTTATGCTACCCCTTTATCTGCTGGGCATAACAGCTGTTTACAGCCAAAATGTAACGGTTGCCGGTAAAGTATTCACCGCCGACAATCAGCCCTTTCCCGGGGTAACGGTACGGGTAAAGGGAACCAGTATGGGCGCCACTACGAATGCGGATGGCTATTTCAGTATTACCAATGCGCCTGCGGGCTCCACACTGGTATTTTCTGCTATCGGCCACCTGCAGCAGGAGTTGGCAACGCCCGAGGGAGGCGCAAACAAATTAAAGGTCAATTTACAGCAGGACCGCAGACAACTGGACGAGGTAGTGGCTATCGGCTACGGTAACATCGCAAAAAGGGATGTATCCGGCGCCATTACTTCCATCAACCGCGATGCCCTTGAAAAGCGGCAGCCGGTAAATCTTATTGACGCCCTGCAAAGCCAGGCCGCCGGCGTACTGGTAATGAACGATGCGGGAGAGCCCGGTGCGGAAGGCACCATCCGTATCCGCGGGTACTCCACTTTTTCCAGTGCCGGCAACAATCCATTGTATGTGATAGATGGTGTGCTGAGCGAAAGCGCGGGCAACATCAACCCCAATGATATCGAGAGTATCGAAGTGCTGAAAGACGCCGCGTCTGCAGCCATATACGGTTCCCGTTCCGCCAACGGCGTAGTTATTATCACTACCAAACGCGGAGTGGAAGGGAAGCCCCGTATAGACCTCCGTTATTCGAGCACCTTTGGCAGGCTGGCGCATAAGCTGCGCCAGGCCAATGCCGATGAAGTAAAGCTGTTCCGGAAACTACAGAGCCCGGGCAGCAGTAATGCGGCCGACTCATTGAACCCGAGCTACAATGCCGATAATGATTACCAGGACCTGGTAGGACAGCATGCGTTGCGCCAGCAGGCAGACCTGAGCATAAGCGGCGCCAGTAAGGCACTGAGTTATTATACCAGCCTGCAATACCTGGACGACAAAGGGCTTATTGTAAACAGCTGGGCCAGAACCGCCCGTGCCAGGATCAATATAGATTACACGCCGTCTTCAAGGTTCAGGTATGGCAACCGTATGCAATTCTATTACCAGAACAAGAACGGTATTGATGAAGGCACAACCTTCAACCAGCTGTTCCAGCGGCCTACCAATTTTGCGGTATATTATCCTGACGGATCACTGACAGGGTACGTGGGAGGAAGACGGAACCCGCTGGCCAACGCCTTGTACGATAAGAATGAAACGGAAACCTATGGCACCAGCTTGTACAATTTTGTAGAAATAGGACTGCTGAAAGACCTGAAGCTCACCACCAGCTTTAATGTCGACCTTTCACTGCCGCATGGAACCGACTTCAACCCCAAGATCATCAGCGCTTCCAACCCTACCCGTAATGACGGCGGCGAAAGCTTCGACCTGAATATAGGATGGCAATACCAGGCTTATTTAAACTATACCAGGACTATCCATAAAGATCATAGTCTGAACCTGATGGCTGGTTTCAGTGCAGAGAGAGCGCGGACCAACAGCTTTGATATCAAGGGCAGTGATTACGTAAGCGAAAATATATTCACTTCCAACGCTGCTGCACAGCTGGTGAACAGCGGTACCAGAACGGGTGCTTCGGCCCACAGCATGGCCTCTTTCTTCGGCCGGCTGGGTTACAGCTTTAAAAGCAGGTACCTGCTGAATGCCACGCTACGGCACGATGGATCTTCCCGCTTTGGTAAAGCCAATCTCTGGGGCGACTTCCCTTCCATATCTGCCGCCTGGCGCTTCAGTGATGAAGGTTTCATGCGCTGGACGCGCAGGTACCTTTCAGACGCCAAATTAAGAGTGAGCTACGGCGTAACCGGTAACGAGCGTATCGGCAACTACGACGCCATGCAGGGTATCACCTTTGGCAGCTCTTACTATAACGGGGTAACCGGCGCCGTGCCCACAGCAGATTTCGGTAATCCTACCCTGAGCTGGGAAAGCACCAAACAATTTGATGTAGGAGTGGACCTGAGCCTGTTCAATGACCGCCTGCTGTTTACGGCCGACTATTACGTAAAGACCACCAGTAATCTTTTGTATGAGCGTCCGCTGCCATCAGAGACCGGTTACGAGAGCGTTCGCATTAACCTCGGCAGCATACAGAACAAAGGGCTTGAGTTTTCCTTCAATACTACGCCCTACCGTACACGTAATTTTAGCTGGAATACCATCTTCAACATCTCCTTTGAGAAAGGAACGATACAGCAGCTGTACAACGGCGAAACATTTATCTCCGGTGATAAATGGCTGGTCCAGGAAGGCGGCCGCCTCGGCGATTTTTACGGGTTCATATACAAGGGAGTATATGCCTATGATCAATCCAATGCATATACTGATAACTGGGAACGCCTGACGCCGGTATTCGATAACAATAGATTTGTGGGCTATACCTTCAACGGCCAGAAGTACGAAGGCCCTGTGCACAGAATGTATGGTAACGGCCAGCTGCTGAAGGGCGGTGATGTGGAATACGCCAACCTGAGAAAGGACAGTGTGATAGATGATGCCGACCGTACCATTATCGGAAGGGCGCAACCTAAGTTCTATGCAGGCTGGATCAATAACCTTAGCTATAAAAACTTTACGCTCTCTTTTACCTTCAATGTAAGCTGGGGAGCAGACATCTACAACAATGCGGCTGCCACGCTGAATAATTACAACACTACCCACATTATTCCGCAGCCATACGTGATCTACAACGCCTGGCAAAACCAGGGCGATGTAACAGACGTGCCCAGGGTAAAATCCAACACCGCGTGGAATCATCGTATCAGCACACGTTACCTGGAGGACGGCTCATTTATACGCCTGAGCTATGTGAAGCTGATGTATGCGCTGAAAGCGGACTGGCTGCAAAAAATAAAGGTGAAAGGAGCCGGCGTATATGTATGGGGCAGTAACCTGGCCACCTGGACTAATTACAGCTGGTACGATCCTGAATTCTCTTCCGGCAATGCGCTGCAGATGGGGCAGGACAACGGCCGCTATCCACGCCGCCGGGAAGTAGGACTGGGTTTGAATGTTAACTTTTAATGACAACGTTATGCAAAAGATATTGCTCATAATATTGATCGCTTGCGGAATGCTTTCTGCCGGATGCAACAAATTCCTGGATGAAAGACCGAAGAGCGAACTTACACCGGAACAGTTCTGGCAAACCGAAGACGATATTAAAGCTGCGATGGCCGGGGTTTATGATGGCGTACAGGGATGCTTTGACGATAACTGGGTGTATTGGGGAGATGGCCGTTCAGACAATATGGATGTGACACAGTACGGTAACAAGCAGTATTCACAGAACGGCTTAAGCGCCACCACTGCAGGTACAGACTGGGCGCCTTTTTATGTTACCATCCTACGTGCCAATATGGTGATGAAATATGCGCCGGGCGTAAAGAATGTAACACCGGCCAACCTGGCCCAATATACGGCACAGTGCCTTAGCATCCGGGCATATTGCTATTTCTGGCTGGTGCGCCTGTGGGGCGATGCGCCGGTATGGCTGGAGCCGTATGACGACCTTACCAGGAGCCCTTACAAGCCCAGAACAGCAGCAGACAGCATCTTTACAGGCATTATCATTCCTGACCTGCAGAAAGCCTGGGATATGCTCAATACCGATCATTCATCCGTTTACGTGGTAAATAAGGGCGCTGTAGCGGCCATGCTTACAGAAGTGTATATGTGGAGAAAGGACTATACCAATGCATTGGCCTGGTCTGACAAGCTGATGGCTTTAAAATGGTACTCGCTGGCAGCTACTGCCGATTGGAAAAAGCTGTTCACGGATCCTTCCAACACGCCGGAAAATATCTGGAGCCTTACCTGGGATTACCTGGTGGACGGCGGCGCAGGCATCTCATCCCAGATAGGCGCCAATGAAACCAACAGCGACTTCTCTGTTACAGACACATTGTGGAACTATTTTGTGGCTACACCGGCAGACATCAGGGGCGGTTTGTCTGTTGACCTTACGATCGACAACCGCGACAAGATGCATAAGTTCTTTGCCGTTAAGCTGAATAAGGACGGGCACCAGATCTTTCCGAGAAGCTCAGAAGCCAATGTGCAGTTTACGCTATACCGCCTGGCAGATATTCTCCTGCTGAGGGCAGAAGCCTTTAACAAAAAAGGCGACAGGGCAAGCGCGCTTGCTGCACTGAACCAGGTACATACCCGTGCAGGACTGCCAGCATTCACCGCCACAGATTTTGCAGATGAAGCGGCCATGGAGAACGGCATCCTGCGCGAACGTCAGCTGGAGCTGTTCCTGGAAGGCCGTCGCTGGTTTGACCTGATCCGTACCGGTAAGCTGATAGCCGTAATGGACCCGATTCTGAAACAGCGTGTACCTGGTGGCCCAGGGTTCAATGACATCAGGCTGGCCCTGTTCCCGATCCACAGGAATAATCTTAACAGTAACCTGTTGCTCAGGCAGAACCCTCCCTATTCTGAGTAAATAAAAATTACCGTGTTATGAAAATAATACTAACTAACAGATATAGATTATGGCTGCTGCTATGCATCGGCTTTAGCTGCCTGAGCGCCTGCACAATTGCAGGGCTGGATATGCAGGAAGACTGGGACTTTGAGCCGCATGTGTCAGACCCGCATACCAATAAGACCGTCTGGCGTTTTATGATGGACAGGAATCAACCGGGGCAGGATTCTGTTTTTAACCTGATGCTCGAAGGAATTACTTATGCAGGCCTTGATTCTACTACTTACACACAGACCGGTAAGACCTTTATCCTGTTACATGAAGATGCGGTGCTGCGGATAGACAAAAATAAAACGACCAACGACTGTTACTTTGGCCGCTACCTGGTGCCGGACCGTGATGCGAACGGCAATCCTATTCCCGGTAAAACACGTGCCGCCAAAAGCTGGACAGAATATCCAAAAGAACAGGTAAAGAACTACCTGCTCTACCTGATCGTCCAGGGCGAACATTCCTTCGGTTCTATCGGCATAGAGAACGACACGGTACATACGCTGCTGCCCGAAGGAGCCGACCCACTGAACCCGCAGAGTATTATGACGCTGAAGATAGTGAACGACAGGGATTCCAAGCTCAAGATCAACGATTTTCTGAACTCAGTAAGAGCCACCACGGTACGCACTGCCGGACTGTTAAATACTAATGGCCCGGCCCACGTGGTAGACCGCGTGGTGGAATTTGGGGTGAAATAGCGCTTTTGCGCCTTATATTAGAATCAACAATAGGGAATAAATAATGATGAGAAACCTGCTTTTGACAGTACTGATAATTGGTGTATTACAATCGGCCGGGGCGCAGCAGCAAAGCCGGCTTACACAGCCATGGGAGTTTATCCGGCAAGACCTGGGCAGTGCATGGGAGGCAGTGCGGCCCGTTACCGAGGGCAGCCCGGAATCTGTGCCGCTATGGGAAAAGGTGACGCTGCCACATTGCTTTAATGCCAGGGACGCCGTAGACCCGGACCAGAATTATTACGAGGGCCCCGGTTGGTACAGAACGGTCCTTGAGCTGCAGAACCCTTATGCGCAGGGCCGTACCCTCTTACATTTTGAAGGCGCCGGGCAAAAGACCGATGTGTATATATACACCATCAAAGCAGGCAGTCATACCGGCGGGTATGATGAGTGGACCGTGGATATTACAGACGCCGTACAGCAGTTCTTACAAAGCCCTGCGGCCAAACGCTACAAAGGCAGGGTACCGCTGGAGATACGTTGCAGCAATGCGAGGGATGCGGAGATGATCCCTTCTACCATGTCTGATTTCAACGTGTATGGCGGATTGTATCGTAATGTAAACCTCGTATATACGCCTGCATTATCATTTGACCAATTACAAATACAGGCGCGTACGGATACGCAGGGAAAAGAAGGCGAGATAGACTTGAGCGCTGTTTTCAGGAACCCTCAACACATCAGGGAGGCCAGCCTGGAGTTCAGCATACAGGACCCCGCGGGCAAAACAGTCCATCAATGGTCGCAACAGATGAGCACAGCGGATGATGAACAGGCGCTCCATCATCTTGCTATTAAAAGGCCGGCGCTTTGGTCGCCGGCTTCGCCGCAGCTGTATACCGTGCAGGCGCGGCTTAAAAGCGCTGCCGGTGAAGCAGTGTGGAACGGGCGTTTCGGCTTCCGTTCTTTTACATTTACAGATCATGGGCCTTTCCTGCTGAATGGCAAGCGCCTGTTACTGCAGGGTACACACCGGCATGAAGACGGCGCCGGTGTGGCCGCTGCGCTTACAGACGATATGATACGGCATGAAATGCAGCTGATAAAAGATATGGGCGCCAACTTTATACGCCTCGGGCATTATCAGCAATCACGTTTGGTGCTGGACCTTTGTGATAGCCTGGGCATACTGGTGTGGGAAGAGATCCCCTGGTGCCGCGGTGGACTGGGAGGCGAAGTATATAAGGAGCAGGCCCGCCGTATGCTGAAGAACATGATCAGCCAGCATCGCAATCATCCTTCCGTGATATTGTGGGGCCTTGGCAATGAGAACGACTGGCCGGGAGATTTCCCCGAATTTGACAAGCAGCAGATACGCGCTTTTATGAGCGAGTTGAATACATTGGCACATACCCTGGATAGTACCCGTAAAACCACTATCCGGCGTTGCGATTTCTGTAAGGATATTGTAGATGTTTATTCTCCTTCTATCTGGGCAGGCTGGTATCGCGGCCGTTATACGGAATACAAACAGGAAACCTTAAAGGCCATTGCAGATGTGCCGCATTTCTTTCATGCAGAATGGGGCGCTGACAGTCACCAGGGACGCCACGCTGAAGAGCCGGAAGCCTTTATAAAGGCAATAGCCACTGGCAAAGGAGCCGATGAGCGGACTGGCGATTTCGCTTTGAAAGGCGGTGATGCGCGCGCCTCCAAAGACGGAGACTGGTCTGAAACCTATGCCTGCCGGCTGATAGACTGGCACCTGAAAGAACAGGAAACATTGCCGCAGCTGACAGGCAGCGCCTACTGGATCTTCAAGGATTTTTCCACGCCGCTGCGCCCTGAGAACCCCGTGCCTTATGTGAACCAGAAAGGTGTGGTAGGGCGCGATCTTATACCTAAAGAAAGCTATTACGTGTTCCAGTCTTACTGGACCGAAAAGCCGATGGCGCATATCTACGGTCATACATGGCCGGTACGCTGGGGCAGGGAAGGAGAGCTTAAAACCATATGGGTGTATTCCAATTGTCCGGAAGCTGAGCTCTTTGTGAACGGAAAGAGCTATGGTGTGAAAAAGCGTAACAGCCAGGATTTTCCGGCGGCTGGCCTTCGCTGGGAACTGCCCATGCATAAGGGCGCTTACCAGGTAAAAGTAGTAGCCCGTAAAGGAAAGCAAACTGTAACAAATGAAATAGCTTTTGAATACCAGAGCGCACAATGGGCCAGGCCTGCAAAGCTGCTGCTGGAAAAGACAATATCAGGCGATACCGCGCTGATAAAGGTAAAGCTGGTAGATGCACAGCACCTGCTTTGCCTGGACGCAAATGATGATGTGACCTTTTCCATTGCAGGTGACGGTGTATTGATAGATGACCTGGGAACCTCCACCGGTTCACGTAAGGTACAACTGGCCAACGGACAGGCACAGATCAGCGTGCGTTTGAATAAAGGGCAAAGTGTAGCCGCGGCGGGCGTAAAAGGCATACCATCTGCTTTCATCACATTATAAGCGAATATGAGACCTTACTATATCATTACCGTTTTCCTGTTGTTTTCCTTTTCGGTGCTGGCAGCCACACCTCCTGATTCGCTGCTGAAGCTGTGGTATAAGCAGCCCGCTGCAGGATGGACGGCTGCTTTGCCCCTGGGCAACGGACGTATAGGCGCCATGGTATTTGGCGGAATAAAACAGGAGCAGCTGCAGCTGAATGAAGGGTACCTGTGGTCTGGCGGTCCACGCGACGGTAACAACCCGGCAGCAAAAGAAATATTGCCGCAGGTACGGCAGCTGCTCTCTGAAGAGAAATATATAGAGGCGGATAAGGCTGCACGTAAAATGATGGGACTGTATAGCGCCCGTTACCTTACGCTGGGTAGCCTGTTCTTTGAAAACAGTATTAGCGGCACGCCTGAGCAATACCGCCGTGAGCTGGATCTGAACAATGCGGTTGCTACTGTTACTTTTATTGCAGATGGTGTAAGATATACCCGTGAAGCATTCATCAGTTATCCTGCACAGCTGCTGGTGATCCGCTTCAGTGCGAGCCGCAGCGGGGCTATTACCTTCCATACAAGATTTGAGAACCAGATGCCGCATCACACAGAAGCGGTAACTGCGCGCTATTTGGTAATGAAAGGAAAAGCGCCGGAGTATGTAGCCAACAGGCCCTCCGAGCCAAGGCAGATCGTGTATGCAAAAGATGAAAAAGGAGAGGGCATGAACTATGAAGTGCATTTGCGGGCCCGCGTAAAAGATGGGACCATAAAAGCGGATACCGCCGGGCTGAAAGTACAGGGTGCTTCAGAAGTAGTATTACTCTTGTCTATCGGCACCAGCTATAACGGTCCGGATAAATCTCCCGGCAAAGCAGGAAAAGACGCGGGCGCAGCAGCCGTGCGTTACCTGCAGGCTGCCTTACAGAAGAGCTATGAACAGTTGTTAGAAGAGCATAAAAAAGATTACACAGCACTTTTCAGCAAAGTATCCCTGGACCTTGGTAAAGACAGTTCTGCATCTCAGCCTACAGATGTAAGGCTCAAAGCATATACCGCCGCCGGTGGCCATCGCGATCCGCAGCTGACCACCCTGTTGTATCAATATGGCAGGTACCTGATGATAGCGGGCTCCCGCAAAGGCGGGCCGGCCATGAATCTGCAGGGTTTGTGGAATAATGCCATGCAACCACCATGGGGATCCAATTATACGATCAACATTAACACGCAGATGAACTATTGGCCTTCCGAGACGGCCAACCTGTCTGACTGTGGCCTGCCATTGTTCAATTTTATTACTCAGCTGGCCCGGAAAGGCCGTGTAACCGCTGCCGTTAACTACGGCGCAAAAGGGTGGACGGCTCATCATAACGCAGATATATGGGCCATGACCAACCCCGCCGGCGGTATTGATTTCAATGATCCGCGCGGCACTCCGCGCTGGGCCATCTGGCCAATGGGCGGGGCCTGGCTTACCCGTCATTTATGGGAACATTACCAGTATACGGGTAACCGCACTTTCCTGGCTGATACTGCCTGGCCCATTATGCGGTCTGCCGCAGAATTTATGCTGGACTGGCTGATAAAAAATGAGCAGGGAAATTGGGTGACCAGCCCGGCTACTTCCCCGGAGAATAGTTTCCTGGTGAAGGGCAAAAGGGAAGGTTCTGTGAGCATTGCTACCACAATGGACCTTTCTATTATCCGTGATCTCTTCAACAATATCATACTTGCTAACCGGGTGTTGAAAAAGGATGATGCATTTGCAGCAAGGCTGACTTCAACACTTGAAAAACTGTATCCCTTCCATGCAGGACAATATGGGCAACTGCAGGAATGGTATAAGGATTGGGACGACCCTGAGGATCATCACCGGCATCTGTCTCATTTATACGGATTATTCCCGGGCTATTTCATTACACCGCGTCATACACCGGAACTGGCTGCTGCTGCCAAACGCAGTCTGCTCATGCGTGGAGATGGCGGCACGGGTTGGTCAAAAGCATGGAAGATCAACTGGTGGGCCAGGCTGGAAGATGGCGACCACGCCTATACGATGCTGAACAAGCAATTGTTCCTGGCTACTACAGACAGCGTGAGTGTAGCAGATGATGCCGGCGGCTCTTATCTCAACCTGTTTGATGCGCATCCGCCTTTCCAGATAGACGGTAATTTTGGCGTTACCTCCGGCATCACGGAGATGCTGCTGCAAAGCCATGATGGTGCTATTTTCCTGCTGCCTGCATTACCGGCTGCCTGGCCAACAGGCAGTGTAAAGGGGCTGAGGGCCAGGGGCGGTTTTATAGTGGATCTGTCATGGGAGAACGGAAAGCTGGTCACAGCAGATATTTACAGTACACTGGGAGGGAACTGCCGTGTACGGGTACGTCAGCCCATTCATTCTTCCAGTTCTATTTATGCTCCTGCCAAAGGGATGAATACAAATCCTTTTTACCCCGTACCATTGCCGTCAAAGCTGGAAATAAAAGATAAGAGCAAATTGCCGGAGCTGCCGCTGCAGCAAGCGTATGATTACGATATCAGCACAAAAGCAGGAGGACATTATCACCTGGAGAACTCCTGAAATAACCTTACGAAAAGATTTTTGATGATAAGAATAAATGTAAGCATATGAGCCAAGGCATAAAAAAGACACTGATCTGTTTGTTGGCAGTATGGCTGCCTGCAGCCGTTGTACAGGCAGGGCCGGCAGACCAGTTCCTGCAGGCGCTGAAAAACAGCAAAGCTATTGTGTATGGCGCCAATGGACAACCTGCACCGGCTGCTATACAGATCAGCCGCAGCTGGAACGGAGATTTTTGTAATACACGTATCACCAATACGGGCAGTGCGCCGCTACGTTTAAAAGAAGCAGTGCTGGCACAGGCGGGAAGGATACTGCCACGTACTACGCCTTTCTATGCAGAAGGTTTCCAGATGCTGACACAAACAGCCGGAACGCTGGAAAAACCACAGACACTGGGTAATTACAGCGACGCCGGACACTATAAAATACCTCAGCCAGATGGCTACCTCGCCGTTTATAATTTACTGCGCCTTTATCCTGCGGGCAACCCGCAACTATTGCTGGGCTTTACCAGCGCACGTCGTTTTGTAGGCAAGTTTTACCTGAGCGCGGATACTATCAAGGTAGTGATGGACCTCGAAAATCTTTCCTTACAACCCGGCGCCAGTTTTGAGCTGGAAGAATGGGCACTGATGGATGGCATGGAAGGAAATGTATTACTGGACAAATTTGCCGGTCGTATAGACCGGCATCATCCCCGCCTGGCATTTAAACAGCCGCCAACAGGATGGTGTAGCTGGTATTGCTTTGGCCCAAGGGTTACGGCGCAGAATATTTATGATAACCTGGATTATATTAAAACCAATGTACCGGCGCTGCGATATATCCAGATAGACGACGGTTATCAGCCGCATATGGGCGACTGGCTATCTGTAGGGAAATCGTTTGGCGGTAATGTGCAGCAGGTGCTCCAAACCATCAGGAACAAAGGCTTTGAACCTGCCATATGGGTAGCGCCTTTTATCTGCGACAGCAATTCAACAGTGTATAAAGAGCATCCTGACTGGCTGGTAAAAGATGCCGGCGGTAAACCGCTGCGCAGTGACCTGGTGACCTTTGGCGGCTGACGACTGAAGCCCTGGTATGTGCTGGATGGTACCAATCCTGCTGTGCAGCAGCACCTTGAACAGATGTTCCGTACTATGCGGCAGCAGTGGGGATGTACCTACTTTAAGCTGGACGCCAATTTCTGGGGCGCTATACACGGCGGTTATTTTTATGATAAGGCAGCTACCCGTGTGGAAGCGTACCGCCGCGGTATGGAAGCCATCCTGAAAGGTACCGGCGATGCATTTATATTGGGTTGTAATCATCCTTTATGGCCTTCGTTAGGCTTGATACATGGTTCCCGCAGCTCGATGGACATCAAGCGGCAGTGGTCTGTTTTTGAGCGTTCAGGCCGTGAAAACCTGTATCGCGCCTGGCAAAACGGGCGCTTGTGGTGGAACGATCCTGATTGCCTGGTGCTGACCGGTAAGATGCCGGACAATGAATACCGTTTTCATGCAGCGCTGATCTATGCTACCGGTGGTATGCTGCTGAGCGGTGATGATCTTACTACTATTTCTCCTGAACGCCTGAATATATTGAAGAAAAGCGTGCCGCCTACTGCGCAGGCAGCGGCATTTGAGAACAGCAAATTTGAAGTAGGAAGAATATCAGGCCCGCAGGGCAAATACCTGGTGTTACTGAACTGGGACAGTACTGCGAAGACCATCTCCGCTACACTGGATGCGCCCTGTGAGGTGGTGGATTACTGGACAGGTAAAAGCCTGGGCGAATTCTCCGGCAGGTATAGTGTACAATTGCAGGGACATGATGGCATCGTAGTAGCACTGAAACAAACTGCAGGTAATGAAAAAGCCTGGTTGCAGCAGATCATAAAAGACCGAAGGAAGGATATACTGGCAAAAGTAACATGGGCAAAACAACAAAAGCCCATTACGGTAACTGCGTATAGCTGTAGCCGTAGTACAGGCGGCAAACATGATTTTTATTCTGAAGGTGATTACTGGTGGCCTAACCCGGTAAGTGCGGACAGTCCGTACATTCAGCGCGACGGGCAAACCAACCCGGAGAATTTTGTAGATCACCGTCGCGCAATGGTGCGTTTTAGCCGCGTAATGGGAGCTCTGGCAGCGGCATATGTAGTGAGCCAGGACAAAGCTTACCTGAACCAGGCGCTGGTGCATGCACGCGCCTGGTTTGTAGATACTGCTACCATGATGAATCCCAACCTGCAGTACGCCCAGGCCATTAAAGGCCGCGCTACCGGCAGGGGGATTGGCATTATAGATACCATTCACTTCCTGGAAGTAGTACAGGCGCTTCGTATCATGGAGCAGGCAGGTGTTATTCCTCCTGCAGACCTGGCAGCGATAAAGGAGTGGTTCTCGCGTTACCTGCACTGGATGACCACGCATCCTTACGGAAAGGATGAAATGAATGCCACCAATAACCATGGTACCTGTTGGGTAATGCAGGTAGCGGCGTTTGCCAAATGGGTAGGTGATCAGCACTGGATGGACTTCTGCAGGGAGCGTTACAAAACGGTATTATTACCTAACCAGATGGCGGCAGATGGCAGTTTTCCCCGTGAGCTGGGACGTACCAAACCTTACGGTTATTCATTGTTTAACCTCGACGCGATGACGATGATATGCCAGATACTCAGCGATAGTAATAACAACCTGTGGACATACACAACACCGGATGGCAGGAACATACAAAAAGGCATTGCTTACCTTGCTCCTTATGTAAAAGACAAGCACAGCTGGCCCTTCGCAAAAGATGTGATGTATTGGGATAACTGGCCGGTAGCACAGCCATTCCTGTTGTTTGGCGCCGTGGCTTATAACAACCAGGATTATTATCGTAGCTGGCTGAAGCTGGATCATAACCCGCAGGTAGAGGAAGTATTGCGTAATCTGCCCGTGCGTAACCCGCTTATCTGGCTGGAATAATTTTTTTTCAGAACCCTTGTTTATTTTAAATATTATGAATATTTTTATATATATCTATCCTATGAAAATGTTTTTATATGAGCTGGATGAAAGACCTGTACACCATTTATCAGAAACTTGATGAAATCGGTGTCGACGACGTAAAAAAAGAAATTGTAAAGGCACACCTGTATGGTTGCAGTGTAAACGGGGCAGAAGCCTACTTCCTGGTACTGCAACAGCTGGTGCTGATCAAGAAAGACAAGGTTCAGATCTATGAGGTGATCAAAAGAGAGGTAGAGAGCATTATACAGTATAGCAGATTAAATTAAGACGGGACAATTCCTAACTATCTCAGTTCCTCCATCAGCTTTTGAGCTTTCGTATAAACAGCCGCTTGTGGCGGTATTTTTAGGAGCCACTCCAGGGCTTGCTGTTTATCCCTTTCTTTCAGGAAACTAAGTGCCATGTAAAAGGCCGCATCGTAGCGGATAGGTTCGTTGCTGTTATACACTGCCTGCAGATCTGCCCGTGCCTGTGCCTGTTGGTTGATCTCAACCAGGGACACTCCACGGTAGTAGCGTGCAAAGGTATTGGACGGATCGAGTTGCACTACGTGGTTCAGCTGCTGAATGGCAGCTGGAAAGCGACGCCTGTTAAAGTTGCGCGATGCTTCGTGCAACAGTCTGGACGTGTCGTTATTGGGAACGTGATGGTGCACCATTTCGGTAGGGGCAAACTGCCGGTATACGTCTTTGCGCCAGGGGCTGATGAACAGCAGTCCGGCCATTAGTATGGCAAATACGGTGATGCCCATTACATACCATCCCATGCGGTTGGTATCTCTGTCTTTGCCGTAAAACCAGCGCTGGCGCATGTCGGCAAGTATCTGCATCAATTCCCGTTTGGTATTGTCGGGCGTTAAGGTGCGGCGCAGCCATTCTATCGCCTCTCTTCCCTGCTCTACTATTTCCCTCAGGGCAGGCTGCTCGTTCAGTTGCTGTTCAAATGCCTGTTTCTCTGATTCGGGCAGCTCGTTCATCACGTAAAGGGCAGCCTGTTCAATATTGCCGGGATAGAGCTCCTTGCCGCTGCGCTGGGTAAGGCTGCTTTTGATGAGGGTGGCCATACAGGGGGCGGAGAGCTCAGGTGGCAGGCCTGCTGTAGGCTGCGGATTAGTGCCTGCGCCATCGGCCACAGGACGGATCAGGGCTTGCTGTAGGGTGCTCTGGCAGGTAGGTGTTAACTGGTAGTAAAGCTGTACCCAGCATCTTTTTTTGTTGCCATTCTCCACAATCTCCTGTACGTATTTGAGGTGCGTATTGTCGAGGGCAGCGATTTCTGCTTCGGCTTCTTCCCGTAGGTCCATACCGCGCCTTTGCAGTTCTTTACGCCACGCTATTTTGCAGATAAGCATCAGGAAGGGCTCAAAGCGGGCTGTCAGCTCAATGGCATGCCTGCGGGCATAAGAGTAGATATCGGTAAGGGCAATCTCAAAAATATGTGCTGCATCTTTCCTGTTCCCTCCATGTTGCAGAATGTAAGAGCTGATCTTCTTCGCAAAATGCCGGTATATAGCATCTATAATGGCCGGGGAGCTTTCCAATAAGCCGTCTATATACTCATCGTCGTTATATAAAAGCCGTGTGGAGGTCATACGTTCGCCGCTTGTTCTGATTTTGGGCTGCTCTCTTATAAAAGTATTAAACCTTGGTCAATACGCGAAAAAATTTTGAACAGCTGGTAGGTACATACAGTTTACGTGCCAGATTCAGCATTATAAGCCCGGATATACAAAATGTACTAGTCTGATTAGTACGTCTTTCGCTGTGTTCAGGTCTGTTTCTCCTACCAGGCCGGCGTAATACCGTTCTATTTCCAGCACGCTTTCTGTGGCGGCAATGACCAGCTCTTTTCCCTTATCGCTGAGAAATATCACCGTAGCGCGGTTGTCATTCTCATGTTTGCGGGTAACAATATACCCGGAGGCTTCCAGGTTCTTCACTACCTTGCTCATCGCCTGCTTGGTGATATGTGCTTTTTTAGCCAGCTCATTGTTGATAATGCCTTCCGGGGCGATATTGGCGATCAGTACCATGTCTCCCATTTTAAAGTCGGCATATCCCTTTTGCTGTAAACTTTCTGTCAGGCGGTTGTCCATTTCCTTTTTCAGCAGGTTCACTGCCCGTATCAGCAGGTTCCGTCTCTGTGCAATATATTCCTGTAATTTGTCGTCCAGCGGACTGGTCATAACGCACTATTTTTAGGGCCAAATATATATTTATTATCTTGGTTGCAGGCAATGCAAGTAATCGACAATATACTATATTATATTCAACAACACTTTGACCGTGAGCTGTCACTGGAAGTACTGGCCAGGGAGGCGCATTATTCACCTTACCATTTTCACCGGCTTTTTAAGCAACAGGTAGGCGAGGCGCCTAAACAATACCTGTTACGTCTGCGCCTGGAGAAGGCTACCAAAGAGTTGCTGTTTTATCCGGAGAAATCCGTTTATGCGATTGCAATGGACTGCGGTTTCAGCTCGCAGCCTGTATTTTCCCGGGCATTCAAAGCCAGGTATCAGCTAAGCGCTGAGCAATACCGTGAGCAAGCCTTACAGGCTATCCGGGAAAGAACGGATGCCATTACGCCGGATGTGCAGCAGTACCCGGTTAGCATTACCCGTATGGAGCGGGTGAATATTGCCTGCGAGATCACCCACCTTTCAGAAGAAGCAGATATCATTCCCTTATTCAGGAAACTGCATCAATGGGCAGCAGCCAGGGAACTGCTGGGCCCACACCCGGAATATTACGGCGTTTTCCTGGACACACCGCATACTACCGCCTGGAACAAATGCCGTTACCTCGCAGGTATCCGTATTCAGCAAGCTTTCAGCGGCAGGGAGTCTTATTCCTTAGGAGGGACTACCATTGCCCGGATACCGGTAATGGGTGGTTTTGATGTAACAATGGATTATGCACTGTATGTAAAGCAACGCTGGTTGCCCGACAGCGGTTATGAAATGATACAGGGAACACCCGGTTTCGAATACTTCTCCGAAATAGATTTCAATCAACCTTACTCTCAACATTACCGCACTATCTGCATCGGCATACAGCCAAAATAGCAAGAAATGCAAAACGGTTCGCAAGAACCGGGAAAAGCCAGCGTTCAGGGCCATCTACTTTTGAGTCATCATAAATCACTCAAAAGATGTCAAAGATGAAAGTAGTAATCGCAGGAGGCACTTCGGGCATAGGCCTGGCCACAGCGGCGCTCCTGGCCAACAACGGAGCGGAAGTGGTCATAACAGGCCGTAACCGGGAGAAGATGGAACAGGCGCTGGCCACATTGCCGGCTACTGTAAAAGGACAGCTGGCAGATGCTGCAGATGCACCGGCGCTGAAAGCATGCATGGCTGCTGCCGGGTCAATTGATCACCTGGTGCTGGCGCTGAGCGGCGCCAAAGGCGGTGGCTTGTTCAGAGATCTGGATCTGGCACAGTTAAAGGCCGGGTTTGAAGAGAAATTCTTTCCCCAGCTGCAGGCCCTGCAGGCAGCCTTACCTTATTTGGCCGCCAATGGAAGTGTTACTTTTATTACAGCAGTCAGCGCGCGGGCCAAAGCGCCGGGAGTATCCGGACTGGGCGCCATTAACGGAGCGCTGGAACTGATGGTGCCTGTGCTGGCCAAAGAATTAAAACCGCTTCGTATCAATGCGGTTTCTCCGGGTGTGATAGATACGCCATGGTGGAATTTCTTGCCTGAGGAGGCCCGCCGGGAAACATTCAGCCAGTATGCGCAGGCAGCGCCCGCAGGACGGGTAGGTAAGCCGGAAGATATCGCGCAGGCCATCGCACAGCTGATCAGCAATACTTTTATTACAGGGCAGGTATTAACGGTAGATGGAGGGTTGGGATTGTAGGAGCTCTAAACCCCTGGAAGGTTTTAAACCCTCCAGGGGTTGAAAGCATCAGGCAAATATTCTGCTGCTGACTTTATAACCATTCAGTCATTTATTCCCCGTTGATCTTGCAATACCCAGCTCAAGGCCGCGCAGCTCTGCAAGGCCGCGGAGGCGGCCAATGGCGCTGTAACCGGGATTGGTCTTTTTGTGAAGATCGTCCAGCATCTGGTGCCCGTGGTCGGGGCGCATAGGGATCGATATATTGCGTTTGTTCATTACCGATAGTATGTTCTTTATAACGGCATACATATCTACATCGCCTTCCAGGTGATTGGCTTCATGGAAATTACCCAGGCTATCACGCTGGGTGCTGCGCAGGTGAATGAAATGAATATGCTCTCCCAGGCGTTCTACCATTCCCGGCAGATCGTTATCGGCGCGCACGCCGTAAGAGCCGGTACAGAAACACAGGCCGTTGGAAGCGTAGGGGGCTGCAGCCAGCAGTTCGCGGGCATCCTGTTCGGTGCTTACTACGCGTGGCAGCCCCAGTATCGGGAAGGGAGGATCATCAGGATGGATGGCCAGCTTAACACCTACTTCTTCTGCCACCGGGGCGATCTGCTGCAGGAAATAGAAGAGGTGCAGCTTCAGCTGGGTGGCGTCGATGCCTTTATATTTATCCAGGGCTTCCTGGAACTGCTGGATGGTGAAGCTTTCTTCTGATCCGGGCAGGCCGGCGATGATGTTGCGCTGGAGGGTTTGTTTCTCTGCATCAGTCATGCTGTCAAAACGCTCTTTGGCACGGGAGATATCCATTTCATCATAATCATTCTCAGCGCCGGGCCTTTGGAGTATAAAGAGATCAAAAGCGATGAAGGCCGCCTTTTCAAAACGGAGGGCTTTGGAGCCATCTTCTACGGTGTAGGCCAGGTCCGTGCGGGTCCAGTCCAACACCGGCATAAAGTTATAGGTAACGGTATAGATACCTGCTGCCGCCAGGTTGCGAAGGCTTTGCTGGTAGTTGCGTATATATTCCTTGAAACGCCCGCTTTGTGTTTTGATGTCCTCATGCACCGGTACGCTTTCCACTACAGACCAGCTAAGCCCGGCTGCTTCTATCAGGGCTTTGCGTTCAAGTATTTCTTCCTTTGTCCATACTGCCCCGTTCGGGATATGATGCAACGCCGTTACGATGCCGGTTGCCCCGGCCTGTTTGATGTCCTGCAGGCTTACAGGGTCCTTGGGGCCAAACCATCGCCATGTCTGTTCCATTCTCGGCATATCTATAGGTTTAAAAGAATTAAAAATGTTTTAGTACAAACCCCAAAAATAGAATGTCTCAGGAGATATGCAAATTTTTACTTTATTCAATATTTATTCAATAATTGCGAGCATGATGTCCATCACATTGGTTTGTGTAGGCCCTGTTTTAATCAGGCCGCCGGTTTGCTCAAAGAAGTGATAGGCATCGTTATTCTCCAGGTATTTGAAGGGATCAAGGTTCATTGCCGCTGCCTGCTGCATAATGGAGGCGTTTACCACGGCGCCTGCAGCATCTGTAGGCCCATCTGTACCGTCTGTACCTGCACTGAGAATGGTGATATGAGGATGCGATTGGAGGGTGATACCGGCAGACAAGGCAAACTGCTGGTTACGTCCGCCGAGGCCATTGCCGCTTACTACCACGGTGCTTTCGCCGCCCATGAGGAGGCAGGCAGGGCGCGGGCCTGTCCACCGGATGGCCTGTTGCGTCAGTGCCTGTGCCAGCGTGTGGGCGTTGCCGCTTACGCTGCTGCTTAGCAGTGTGGTATGAAGGCCCTGTTCTTCTGCGTAGCGGGCGGCTGCTTCCAGGGCGATGGCATTGCTGCCGATCAGGTAATTATAGGTGTTGTTAAAGCCGGGATGACCTGGTTTGGGCGTATCTGCAATTTGTCCGATCAGTCCCTGGCGCAGGTATTTTTGAATGGCCAGCGGGATCAGGCGGGAGAGCTTATATTTTTCCAGGATGGCGTGTGTATCTGCAAAAGTGCTGCGGTCTGGTACGGTAGGGCCGGAGCCGATGACGTCCAGGTCGTCGCCTACCACATCGCTCAGGATGAGCGTGCAAAGGGTGGCGGGATAGATCTGCAGCGCCAGCTGGCCGCCTTTGATAGCAGAGATGTGCTTGCGAACCGTGTTCATTTCATGGATGGAGGCTCCGCTTTTCAGCAGCAGGTCAAATAGTGCCTGCATATCTGCAAGGCTGGAGCCGGGAGGATAATCTGCCAGCAGGGCAGAGGCGCCGCCAGAAAGCAGGAAGAGTACCAGGTCGCGGGTCTTAACGCCAGACAGCAGCTCCATCATCTGATGGGTGGCATGCACGCCATTATTGTCTGGCACCGGGTGACCGGCCTCCATCACCTGTACATGCTGTAAGGGTAAGGAGTGCCCGTATTTGGTGATCACCAGGCCTTCCAGCGGATAAGGAAGCCCGCAGTTTTCCAGGGCAAGGGCCATGGCGGCTGATGCCTTGCCTGCTCCTGCCACGAAAATGCGGCTATCTTTCTGTAGATGAAATAATTTACCGGCTATACGTAAACCTTCCGGTTCTATCTGTATGTGTTGGGGAATTAATTGTTGCGGTTGCACGGCTGCCACGGCCTGCCGGAAAACAGCAGTAGCTATGGAGACAGTATTCATCGATCCTGCTTCGCCATTTTTCGTTCCTGTCTCTTATCCATTTTGGCCTCCAGCTGCTCTCTCTTCTTCATCTCCCAGTCGTTCCACTTTTTATATTGTGCAGGTGACAATACTGTTTTGAATCGCTGACAGCGCTCTTCGTTCAATGCTTTCAGTTGCTGCATACGATCTTTTGCAGGCAGGCCCTTATCTGCTTTGATAGCGTCTCTGCGACGTATAATATCTTCATTGATGGCATAGATCTGTTCGTCCTGTGTATGTGTAAGGTTCAGTTCACGGTATAATTTGTCGCTCATCTTATCGGCCTTTTTCTCTGCGCTCCAACGGCTTTTTTTATGTGTACTGCTGCTGTCTTTCGCCTGCGCATAGCTATTCCCCTGAAACACAAGCATCAGGCAAAGCAGTAAAGCCCCGGTAACCGTCATCATTTTTTTCATATAGTAAGGATATTGTGTCCTGGAATTTAAAATTGGCCTGCAACTAAGGTACTGAAAGTAACCGTTCATAAAAAATATAATGAAATATTTATAGCTATATTAAATTTAAGCTTTTGCCAAGATCCGAATCTAAACCGCTAACCAATTAAAAGCCACATTAAAACACGACGTATGGAGCAACCCTCGGTACCAATACCCACCGTTCTACGTAGTAGACGTATCAAAATCTTTTACCTCCTATTTGCCTGGCTGCTGGCCGGCGCCTATGCAAAAGCCCAGGAAACTTTTCCTGTGAACGGCGTAAATGATCCGCGCGAAGGCTGTTTTGCGCTTACGCATGCCACTATTGTAAAAGATGCCGCTACCACGCTGCAGGATGCCACCCTGGTAATACGCGATGGCCGCATTGTTAGTGCAGGCCCTGGCGCAGCCATTCCTAAAGATGCAGTAGTGATAGACTGCAAGGGCAAATACATTTATCCCTCTTTCGTGGATATCTACAGTGATTACGGCATTCAGCCTGCTAAGAAAAGCGCTGCAGGCTTCAGGGCGCCACCGCAGTTCCTGTCTAACACCAAAGGCGCCTTTGGCTGGAATGAGGCGATTAAAAGCGAGGTGCAGGCGGCAGACATCTTCAAGACAGATGGGACCAAAGCCAAAACATTACGCGAGGCTGGCTTCGGTACTGTGCTGAGCCATCAGCAGGATGGTATTGCCCGTGGCACCGGCGTACTGGTAACGCTGGCCGATGAAAGGGAGAACAAGGTAGTGATCCGTGAAAAGGCTTCTGCGCAGTATTCTTTTGACAAAGGCAGTTCTACCCAGAACTATCCCGGCTCTCTGATGGGATCTATTGCCCTGCTGCGGCAAACTTACCTGGATGCGCAATGGTATAAGACCCGACCTGCAAAAGAAGGCGTCAACCTGAGCCTGCAGGCCTGGAACGATGTACAAAGCCTGCCGCAGATCTTTGAGGCCGGCGATAAATGGGATGTATTGCGTGCTGATAAAATAGGCGATGAATTTGGCGTGCAGTATATCATCAAAGCTAATGGTAATGAGTACCAGCGTGTACCCGAAATGGTTGCTACAAAGGCCTCATTTATATTACCGCTGAACTTCCCCCGCGCCATGGATGTAGAAGATCCTAACGATGCGCGCTTTGTGGCGCTCAGCGATCTGAAAGACTGGGAACTGTCCCCTACAGAACCCGCTGCTTTTGAAAAGGCAGGCATCCCCTTCTGTCTCACGGCTGCAGGGATAAAAGATATGAAGCAGTTCCTTGCCAATGTACGCAAGGCCATTGAGTACGGACTGACTGAACAGAAAGCGTTGGATGCGCTGACCAAAGTTCCCGCTGCGCTTATTAAGGCGGATGATAAAGTGGGCACGCTGGAAGCCGGCAAGCTGGCCAATTTCCTGATCACTTCAGGCCCCCTGTTCAAAGAAAATACCGTGTTGTTCCAGAACTGGGTGCAGGGCGAACGTTATGTAATAAACGAAGACGGCTGGACGGATATACGGGGCACTTACACCCTGAACCTTAGCCCGGGCGCTACCTATACTATATTGGTAAAAGGCACGCCTGCATCGCCGGCGCTGTCTGTGCTGCAGCAGCAGGATACCCTGGCGGGCACTATTGCGCTGGACGGCAAACTGGTAAGACTGGCATTCCCGCTGGCTAAACGCAGCAGCCGCACGCTGCGCCTCAGTGGTGTACTGGCAGATCACAACTGGAGCGGCAACGGGCAGGACACCAGCGGCAATGCAGTTAAATGGTCCGCTGTTTTTGCAAAAGCCTTTGTGCCCCCGGCTGATACTACAAAGAAAAAGACTGGCCCGGACATCGGTAAAATATATTATCCCTTCAACGGCTATGGCTGGGAAACACTACCGCAGCAAAAAGATATCCTGATCAAAAATGCAACGGTATGGACCAATGAACAGCAGGGCAAACTGGAGAATACCGATGTACTGATCAAAGCCGGGAAGATCGCCCAGATCGGTAAGAACCTCGCCGCCGGCAATGCTTTGGTAATAGATGGTACCGGTAAGCACCTCACGCCCGGTGTGATAGACGAGCACTCTCATATCGCTATCACCAGGGGTGTGAATGAAGGCACACAGTCTGTTACCTCAGAGGTGCGTATCGGCGATGTGCTGAATCCTGATGATATCAATATCTACCGTCAGCTGAGCGGCGGCGTGACTTCCAGCCATCTGCTGCATGGTTCTGCCAATACCATCGGCGGACAAACACAGCTGATCAAGCTGCGCTGGGGTGCAGATGCCGAAGCGCTGAAGTTTACAGGATGGGATCCTTTCATCAAATTCGCCCTGGGCGAGAACGTAAAGCAATCTAACTGGGGTGAAAGCCAGCGCTCCCGTTTTCCGCAAACACGTATGGGTGTTGAGCAGGTACTCACCAATGCGTTTACCCGTGCACGTGACTATGAGCACCAGGCCGCCGGTAAACGCCGCGACCTGGAGCTGGACGCCCTGGTGGAGATCCTGAACAAAAAACGTTTCATTACCTGCCACTCCTATGTGCAGAGTGAGATCAACATGCTGATCCATGTGGCAGATACCTTTGGTTTTACTGTAAATACGTTCACGCATATACTGGAAGGGTACAAAGTAGCTGACAAGATGAAAAAGCATGGTGCAGGCGCCTCTACCTTTGCCGACTGGTGGGCCTATAAAATGGAAGTACAGGATGCCATCGCCTATAATGCCAATATCATGAGCGGAGTAGGCCTTACCGTAGCCATTAACTCAGACGATGCTGAAATGGCCCGCCGTCTTAACCAGGAAGCCGCCAAGAGCATTACTTACGGCGGTATGGCAGAAGAAGACGCGCTGAAGATGGTGACCCTGAACCCGGCCAAGCTGCTGCATGTGGCAGACAGGGTAGGCAGCATCAAGCCCGGTAAAGATGCCGACGTAGTACTGTGGTCTGATCATCCCCTCAGCATCTATGCGAAAGCAGACAAGACCATCGTAGACGGTATCGTTTATTTTGACCGCGACCGTGACCTGGAGCTGCGCAAACGTATTGCCGAAGAACGCAACCGCCTGATCCAGAAAATGCTCGGAGAGAAAAAGAAAGGCGCGCCGCTACAGAAGGCCACGCCCACCAAAGACGATCTCTGGAACTGTGAAGATATGGAAAGCGGGCACCAGCACGGTATAATCATTGGCGATGATGAACAATAAAACAACAACTATGGTAAAGAAGAACTTCATATATATAGCATGCCTGGCTGCATTGAGCGGTACCAACGCCTTTGCGCAGGAAACCATTTACCCGGCCGCGGCACAGCAGAAGGCTGTGGTGCTGACCAATGCCACTATACACGTGGGCAACGGGCAGGTAATAGAACATGGCAGCATTGCTTTTGCCAATGGAAAGATCACGGCGGTAGGGGCCAATGCGCAGGGCGCTGCAGGCGCACAGGTAATAGACCTACAGGGCCAGCATATCTATCCCGGCATTATTGCACCCGCCAGCGACCTGGGCCTGACCGAGGTGGAAGCCGTACGCTCTACTAATGACTACAGTGAAGTAGGGGAGATCAATCCTTCCGTACGTGCCCTGGTAGCCTACAATACCGATTCAAAAGTGATCAACACCCTACGCGCCAACGGTATACTGCTGGCACAAACTGTTCCGGAAGGCGGAATGCTGTCAGGCACCTCTTCTGTAGTACAGCTGGATGCCTGGAACTGGGAAGATGCTGCCTATAAAGCAGACGACGGCCAGCATCTGTACATGCCGCAGTTACTGCCTTCTTCCAATCCTTTCCAGGCTGCCCAGCAAACGCCTGCCAGGGACAGGGTAAAAGATGCGCTGGAAAAGATAGAGCAGCTGCGCGCCTTTTTACGTGAGGCGCAGGCATATGCGCAGGAAAGCAAGCATGCGGAGACCAACCTGAAGTTTGAATCCCTGCGAAAGCTTTTTACCAAAGAACAGAAGCTGTACATACACTGCAACCTGGTAAAGGAGATCCTGTTAGGGATCGATATAGCAAAGGAATTCGGTTTGGACGCCGTGATCGTAGGCGGGGCAGATTCCTGGCTGGTAGCGGATATCCTGAAACAGCAAAATATACCGGTGATACTGGCACAGCCTCACAGCCTGCCTGTCACGCAGGATGATGATGTAGACCAGCCCTATAAAACAGCCGCACAGCTGCAGAAAGCCGGTGTGCTCTTTTGCATCAGCAACGAAGGCTTCTGGCAGCAGCGCAACCTGATGTTTGAAGCCGGTACGGCCAGCGCCTATGGCCTGACCAAAGAAGAAGCGTTGAGCGCTATTACATTGAACACCGCTAAGATACTGGGTATTGATAAAGTCACTGGTTCACTTGAGGTTGGCAAGGACGCCAATATTGCGGTAAGCGCAGGTGATATACTGGATATGAAATCGAACAAGGTGACGCATGCATTTATACAGGGCCGTGAAGTAAACCTGGATAATAAGCAGAAACAGTTGTACGAGAGATATAAGTATAAATATGGGTTGAAGTAACAGGAAATAAATTCCAAAACACAAATCCCAAATTCCAAATCTTGCCAGGTGTATAAATCACGTTCGGTAAGTCTGAGTTTGGGATTTGTATTTTGAAATTTCCTGATCTTATATTGCTTTTACGAGGAAGTAATTGTTCCTTCCCTTCTGCACCAAGAGATACTGATCGCGCAGCAGTAAAGTAGCATTTACCACCAGCTCCTGGGTCTCTACTTTGTTCTTATTGATGCTGATGCCGCCATTCTGCAACATCTTGCGGGCTTCCCCCTTGCTGGGCAGTATTTTAGTATCTGCCAGGAAGCTGACAATGTCCTTGCCGGTTTCAAGTTCTATGCGGGCCACATCTACCTGGGGCACGCCGCTCATCACTTCCAGCAGCTGTTCTTCGGTGAGCGATTGAAGTATAGCTGCCGTATCGTTACGGAACAGCATTTCGGAAGCCTGCACGGCAAATTCATATTCTTTTTCACCGTGAACAAAGATGGTCACTTCCTTTGCCAGTCTTTTCTGCAACTGGCGCAGGCCGGGGTTCTGCCGGTGCTCAGCGATCAACGCATCTATGGTCGGCTGGTCCAGGAACGTGAAAGTGCGGATATAGCTCTCTGCATCTTCGTCTGTGGTCTTGATCCAGAACTGGTAGAAGAGGTATGGAGAGGTGCGCGCCGGGTCCAGCCAAACATTGCCTGATTCGGTCTTACCGAACTTGGTGCCGTCGGCCTTTTTTACCAGTGGGCAGGTAAAAGCGAATGCCTCACCGCCGGCCATACGGCGGACCAGCTCGGTGCCGGTTACGATATTGCCCCATTGGTCGGATCCGCCCATCTGCAGTTTACAGTTCTTTGCTTTGTACAGATGGTAGAAATCATACCCTTGTATGAGCTGGTAGCTGAATTCTGTGAAAGACATGCCGCTGTCGCCTTCCAGTCTTTTCTTTACAGAATCCTTGGCCATCATATAGTTAACGGTGATGTGCTTGCCCACATCCCGGATAAAGTGCAGAAAGGAGATATCCTTGAACCAGTCGTAGTTATTCACCATTTCGGCGGCATTGGGTTTTGCGGCGTCGAAATCCAGGAATTTTTCCAGCTGGGCTTTAATACCGCGCTGGTTATGCTGCAGGGTGTCCAGGTCCAGCATTTTACGTTCTTCCGCTTTAAAGGAAGGGTCGCCCACCATGCCGGTGGCCCCGCCTACCAGCGCCAGGGGTTTATGACCGGCTTTCTGCAGGTGCACCAGCAGCAGGATAGGTACCAGGCTGCCGATGTGCAGGGAATCTGCAGTGGGGTCAAAACCCACGTAAGCGGTGGTCATTTCTTTTTGCAGCTGCTCTTCCGTACCGGGCATAATATCCTGTAACATGCCACGCCAGCGCAATTCTTCTATCAGGTTCATTAGTGCTGTTGATATTAAAATTTGTGCAAACCTAATAAATAATTAGCTATTAGCTGTTGGCTATTGGCCATTAGCGCTTGGCCCGCTCTTTGATGATTGATCCACAGCTAATAGTTACTTTTGAGTATGGCAAACCAAGGTTCACAACAAGAAATGATCGTCGGTATTGATCTCGGCACTACGAACAGCCTGGTTGCTATTATACATCCTGCGCTCAGGCAGCCTGTTACCCTCCGGGAATATAACAGCAGCGCACTGATGCCTTCTGTGGTGCATTTTACGGAAGAAAGCGCCATTATAGTGGGGGATAATGCCCGGGAGCTGCTAATCACCCATCCACGCCAAACCATCTACAGCGCCAAACGCCTGATGGGAAAATCTTACAACGACATCCGGGAAAAGGCCGAATATTTTTCTTACCGCATCCATGATGATGATACGGAAAGCCTGGTGAAGGTACAGGTAGGCCAGCGCTTCTATTCGCCTATTGAGCTATCCGGCTATATACTGAAAGAGCTGAAGGCCCGGGCCGAGCATATATTGAAAATGCCTGTCACCAAGGCAGTTATTACGGTACCAGCTTATTTTAACGATGCCCAGCGGCAGGCCACGCGCGATGCCGGCAAGCTGGCGGGGCTGGATGTGCTGCGGATCATAAACGAGCCTACTGCCGCCAGCCTGGCCTACGGGCTGGGATTAGGGCCGGATGAGGACAAAACCATTGCCGTATACGACCTGGGCGGCGGTACTTTCGATATTTCCATCCTGAAGATATCGAAGGGTATTTTTGAGGTGCTGGCCACCAATGGTGACACCTACCTGGGCGGGGATGACCTGGACCGGGCCATTGTGGAGCACTGGGCCTGGCTGCACGAAATATCCCCGGAAGCCCTGGGCAGTAACAAGGGACTGGCGCAGGCCCTTCGCCTGAAAGCGGAAGAGGCTAAAAAACAGTTATCCGTAACAGAGTATTACGACGCCCGCTTGCACAATTACGAGCTGCAGCTCACCAGGGAACAGTTTGAAGAGCTGATCAGGCCCCTGGTAGAGAAGACCATCGAGAGCTGCCGCAAGGCCGTAACAGACGCAAACCTCAGCGTAAAGGACATTGATACCGTGATCATGGTGGGAGGCTCTACCCGTGTGCCACTGGTAAAAGAAACCGTGGCCGCCTTCTTTGGAAAACCGGTAAATGACAGCCTGAACCCTGATGAAGTGGTGGCCCTGGGCGCGGCCATACAAGCCGATATACTGGCCGGTAATAACAAGGATTTCCTGCTGCTGGATGTAACGCCGCTCTCCTTAGGCATTGAAACCATGGGCGGCCTGATGGACGTATTGATACCCCGCAACTCCAAGATCCCCTGCAGCATAGGCCGCAGCTATACCACCCAGAAAGACGGGCAGCAGGGCATGAAAATAGCCGTATACCAGGGAGAACGCGACCTGGTAAAAGATAACCGCAAGCTGGCGGAGTTCAATCTTACCGGCATACCTGCCATGGCCGCTGGCTTGCCTAAAGTGCAGATCTCTTTCCTGCTTAATGCGGATGGCATCCTGGTGGTAAAAGCCAAAGAGCTGCGCAGTGGGGTGGAACAAAGCATTGAAGTGAAACCGCAATACGGCCTTAACGACGAAGAAGTAGAAAAGATGCTGCTGGCCTCTATTACCTATGCACAGGAGGATATACAGACCCGCGCCCTGGTAGAAGCCCAGACAGAAGCCCAGCAATTGCTGGATGTCACGGCCACCTTCCTGGAAAAGAACAGTGAAATGATCACGGAAGAGGAACAGCAGTGCACCCGGGAAGCTATGAATGCGCTGCAGGATATCATCGGTACCGGTGACAGGGACGCTATCCAGGAAAAGATCGCCCATCTGAACGACATCAGCCGCCCCTTTGCGGAAAGACTGATGGATAAAGCCCTGAAAGCCGCCATGACCGGGAAAAAGTAGGCGGCGCGCTCCGTACAACTACGTATTTTACGAAATTCAGCTTTACTACTGTATCCTAGGCCCCATTACAGGTGCATCTTTGCACCCGTTACCAGATTATTTAATAATAACAACCCCTTAAGTGATGATAGGTAAACTTTGTGCAGGACATATTTTTCCGGTAAACAGGTCTTCAAATGTCGCTACCACCAGCTACCGGCCCGCTTCAAAACCGGCGTTCAAGCGCCCCGCACCGGCCGTGAACATTGTTTTCAGCAATGGGTCTTTCTACGTACGCTCTGCAGATATACTGGATATTTTTTACGGCGGCTGGGGAAATGCGGAAGTAGAAGAAGATCAGAGTAGTACTTTTCAGTGATTTGTACGTTTTAATAGCAGTTAAGCTGTTTAGTTTTCACATAGATAGTCTAGCCCCAAAAAAGAAACGGCCGCTCTGTATTGACGGAGCGGCTGTTCTATTGTAATGATATGGATTGCTTACAGCTGTTTCAGGCACTGCTGCAGGCTATCTCTCCAATAAGGTATTTTGATACCGAATGTTTCCCTGATCTTTTGTTTGTTCAATACACTATATGCCGGGCGTTGGGCCGGGGTAGGGTATTGGTCGGAGGTGATAGGCGAGATCTCGCAGGCCGATCCGGTCAACTCTTTTATCGCCACGGCGAAATCATACCAGCTGATAACCCCTTCATTGCTGTAATGATAAACGCCGCCTATCGCTGCTTCGGGGTTTTCCTGGCGCTGGGTAAGCACTTGCAGGATCACCTGGGCCAGGTCTACTGCATAGGTGGGAGAGCCTACCTGGTCAAATACTACGTTCAGGGACGGGCGTTCCTGCATCAGCTCCTTCATGCGCTTTACGAAGTTTACGCCAAACTGGGAATATAACCAGGAAGTACGTATCACCACTGTATCAGGGTTGGCGCCGAGGGCAGCCGCTTCTCCGCGTAGCTTGGAGGCGCCATAAATGCTTTGGGGGCTTGCCTCGTCACTTTCGGTGTAAGGGCGGTAGTAACGACCGTCAAATACATAATCCGTAGAGATATGCACAAGCTGGGCGCTATGCTGCAGGCATGCTTCGGCCAGGTTCAGCGCAGCTTCAAAGTTGAGTTGAAAGGCTTTTTCTTCTTCTGCTTCTGCCTTGTCTACTGCTGTATAGGCAGCGCAATTAATGCAGGCATGGATCGTCTGCTGAGAGAAAAAATCGGCTATAGCGGAGGCATTGGTGATATCCAGTTCCTGGTAGTCGGTATAGATAAAGTTAAAGGCAGGGTAATTACCTGCTATTAACTTAATAGCCTGTCCGAGCTGACCGTTAGCGCCTGTTACCAGAATATTTTGCATGTGCATTAAGAATTATAGACGAAATTATGTTGACTTTCCGCCAATGTTGGCAATACCAGGTCTTTATCAGACACCACGGCGTCTTTCAGATCAATACCCCAGTCTATGTTCAGCGCAGGGTCATTATAAATGATACCGCCTTCGCTTGCCTTGTGATAAAAGTTGTCGCACTTATACATTACCTCTGCGGTTTCGCTCAATACGGAATAGCCGTGGGCAAAGCCTTTAGGCACCAGCAGTTGCAGTTTGTTCTCTGCGCTCAGCTCTATGGAGAAAACCTTTCCGTAAGTGGGCGATCCTTTCCGGATGTCAACCACCACGTCGAGTATGCGGCCTTCCAGGGCCCTTATCAGTTTTGTCTGGGCATAAGGCTCCAATTGGAAATGCAGCCCGCGCAATACGCCGTAGGTAGAGCGGGCCTGGTTATCCTGCACGAAAGGAAGGCGCAGACCTTCCTGTTCAAAAGTGTTTGCATTGTAACTTTCGAAGAAATATCCCCTGCTATCGGCAAAAACTCTGGGCTCGTATATCAGCAGATCCGGTATTCCTGTTTCCGTAAAAGGCATGGTTGCTTTATCTTTTTTGATATTGATCTTCGTAATACTGTTGATAGGCCCCGCTGGTTACATGATTCAGCCAGGCTTCGTTGGCCAGGTACCAGTCCACTGTTTTTTCCAGTCCTTCTTCAAACTGGAGGGATGGTTGCCAGCCCAGTTCTTTACTAAGCTTTGTGGCGTCAATAGCGTAGCGCAGATCATGGCCGGCCCTGTCTTTCACGAAGGTGATCAGCTGGGCGGAAGTGCCGGGTGCGCGGCCCAGTTTCTTATCCATGATCATGCACAGCAGGTTGATCAGGTCTATGTTCTTCCACTCATTGAAGCCGCCTATGTTATAGGTTTCGCCAATGCGGCCTTTGTGGAAGATCGTGTCTATGGCCCTTGCGTGGTCTTCCACCCACAGCCAGTCGCGCACATTCTCTCCTTTACCGTACACCGGTACGGGCTTGCTCTGCTTGATGTTGCTGATAGCCAGCGGTATCAGCTTTTCCGGGAAATGGTGGGAACCATAATTATTGGAACAGTTGCTGATGACCACGGGCATGTGGTAGGTATGATGATACGCCATCACAAAGTGATCAGAACTGGCTTTGGAAGCGGAGTACGGAGAGCGCGGATCATAAGCCGTTTCTTCTGTGAAGAGGCCTTCAGCGCCCAGGGTGCCGTATACTTCATCTGTAGACACATGGTAGAACAGCTTGCCTTCCATATTTTCCTGCCAGTATTTGCGGCTGGCATTCAGCAGGATGGCGGTGCCCAGTACGTTGGTCTTGATGAAGGCCAGCGGATCCATGATGGAACGGTCTACATGGCTTTCGGCTGCCAGGTGTACCACCCCGTCAAACTGGTAGGTGGCAAAGAGCTGGTCAACAAAGGCTTCGTCTGTTATATCACCTTTCTCGAAAATATAGTTCGGCTTGTCCTTTATGTCCACCAGGTTTTCCAGGTTGCCGGCATAGGTAAGTGCGTCCAGGTTAACGATCCTGTATTCAGGATATTTGGTAACAAATAACCGCACTACATGCGATCCGATAAAACCTGCACCTCCGGTAATCAATAAAGTACGTTCCATAGCATTTAATTATTTATTTAACGCCTCCTTAAAATATTCGAAGGTGATCTTTAACCCTTCTTTCCGGCTTACTTTAGGCTCCCAGCCCAGCAGCTGTTTAGCCTTGGTAATATCGGGCTTGCGTTGTTTAGGATCATCCTTGGGAAGCGGCATATATACGATCTGTTGTTTGGTGCCGGTCAGTTCGATAATCTCTTCTGCAAACTGCTTCAGCGTGATCTCTTCCGGGTTACCGATATTCACCGGCAGGTGGTAATCGCTGAGCAGAAGGCGGTAAATGCCGTCTACCAGGTCATCCACATAACAGAAAGAGCGGGTTTGCATACCGTCGCCGAACAGGGTAAGATCCTGGCCGGTCAGCGCCTGGCTCATAAAGGCAGGCAGTGCACGACCATCATCGAGCCGCATACGGGGACCGTAGGTATTGAAGATCCTTACGATCCTGGTTTCTACTCCGTGAAAGTTATGGTAGGCCATTGTGATGGACTCCATGAACCTTTTGGCTTCATCGTAAACACCGCGTGGACCTACGGGGTTTACATTGCCCCAGTATTCTTCCGTTTGCGGGTGTACCGTAGGATCGCCATATACTTCGGAGGTAGATGCAACCAAGATGCGTGCCTTTTTTTCTTTGGCGAGGCCCAGCAGGTTATGTGTACCGAGAGAACCCACTTTCAGGGTCTGGATCGGTTTTTTCAGATAATCTATCGGGCTGGCCGGCGATGCAAAATGCAGGATATAATCGAGATTTCCCGGAACATGCACGAATTTGGTGACATCGTGATGGTAATATTCAAACTCAGGCAGGGGGAACAGATGCTCAATATTCCTGATATTGCCGGTCAGCAGGTTATCCATGCCTATTACATGAAATCCTTCCTTGATGAACCTGTCACAAAGATGTGATCCCAGGAATCCGGCAGCGCCGGTTATTAATACGCGCTTTTTACTCATAACAGTTTAAGATTTAGGGTTTTGCTACTGCGCGGCCTACGCTTTCGTAATGAAATCCCAGCTCCTGCATACGCTGTACGTCAAACAGGTTTCTACCGTCGAAGATGACTTTATGTTTCAGGATCTCTCTGATCTTATCAAAATCAGGAGTTCTGAACACGCTCCATTCTGTGGCAATGATCAATGCATCTGCATTTTCCAGGCAGTCATACTGGTGATCTGCATACCGGATCTTGTTGCCTACCACCTGTTGTACGTTGGGCATAGCCTCAGGATCGAATACGCATACTTCGGCGCCTTCGGCCAGCAGTGCGTTAATGATATACAAGGCCGGAGCTTCCCTGATATCGTCTGTATTGGGTTTAAATGCCAGTCCCCACAGCGCAAAGCGCTTACCCTGAAGACTGCCATTATAGTAAGCTTTTATTTTGGGCATCAGGAATACCTTCTGCTTTTCATTTACGTCCATCACCGCATTCAGGATCTTGAAATCGTAGCTCACTTCCTGGGAGGATTTTACCAGCGCCTGTACATCTTTCGGGAAGCAGCTGCCGCCATACCCGATTCCGGGGAAGAGGAAGCGTTTTCCGATACGGTCATCGCTGCCGATGCCCCTGCGTACCATATCCACATCAGCGCCTAGTTTTTCGCAGAGGATGGCCACTTCGTTCATGAAAGAGATCTTGGTGGCAAGGAATGAGTTAGCGGCATATTTGGTCAGCTCGGCGGATCTTTCGTCCATATATAATATGGGATTGCCCTGCCGTACAAAGGGAGCATACAGATCGCCCATTACCTTACGGGCCCTTTCAGAAGTGGTGCCGATCACCACACGGTCAGGCTTCATAAAGTCTTCTACGGCCACGCCTTCGCGCAGGAACTCGGGGTTAGATACCACGTCAAATTCAACTTTGCAGTTTTTAGCGATAGCGGCATGTACCTTTTCAGCAGTGCCTACCGGTACGGTGCTTTTGTCTACAATTACCTTGTAGTCTGTCAACATTTTGCCCAGCTGCTCTGCTACTTTCAGTACAAATGAGAGGTCTGCAGAACCGTCTGCCCCGGGAGGAGTGGGCAGGGCCAGGAAGACCACCTGCGCATCGCGGATTCCCTCTTCCAGCTTAGTGGTGAATTGTAAACGCTCTTCTTTGAGGTTACGCTCAAATAATTTCTCCAGCCCGGGTTCATAGATAGTGATTTGTCCGGAGGATAATTTTTTAACCTTGTTCTCGTCAATATCTACACACGTTACATTGTTCCCTGTTTCTGCAAAACAGGTGCCGGTAACTAAGCCTACATAACCGGTTCCTACTACGGTGATTCTCATTGGGGAAGTTTAGTTTAAGAATGATTTAACTGAATTAATGATGTACTCAAGCTGATCCTGATCCATTTCAGTGTGTATCGGTAAGGAAATGACCTTGGTGGTCAATGCATCTGTGACAGGCAAATTAAATGCAGCTCCCCCAAAGTCTGCAAACATTTTTTGCCGGTGAGCGGGCACCGGGTAATAGATCATAGAGGGGACATTGCGGTCCTGCAGGTACTTTTGAAGCTCGTCTCTGCTGGCGCCGTTCAATTGTAAAGTGTATTGGTGATAAACGTGATAGCTGTAAGGAACACGGCCCGGCGTGGTGATCTGCGGCACATTTGCAAAGGCTGCATCGTAGGCGTCTGCTACGGCGCGGCGGGCATTGATATACTCATCCAGCAGGGGCAGCTTTATACGCAGTACGGCTGCCTGCAGGGTGTCCAGGCGGGAGTTCAGGCCTACTACATCGTGGTAGTAGCGGGCAGACTGACCATGGTTGGCCACCATTCTCATTTGTGCGGCCAGTGCATCATCATTGGTGAAGATAGCGCCGCCATCTCCGTAACATCCCAGGTTTTTGGAAGGGAAGAAGGAGGTACAGCCGATATGGCCGATGGTACCGGTTTTCTTAACGGTTCCGTTCTTAAAGGTATAGGTACCGCCAATTGCCTGGGCATTATCTTCTATGACGGGGATGTTATATTTTTCAGAGATGGCCATCAGCGGCTCCATGTCAGCGCTCTGTCCATACAGGTGTACCGGTACAATGGCTTTGGTTTTAGGAGTGATAGCTTTTTCAACCGCAACAGGATCCAGGCAGTACGTTACGGGATCTATATCCACAAACACCGGTTTCAGTTGCAGCAGCGCAATCACTTCTGCGGTGGCGATAAAGGTAAAGGAAGGGGTGATCACTTCATCACCGGGTTGTAAACCTAATGCCATCATGGCTATTTGCAGCGCGTCTGTACCGTTTGCGCAGGGTATTACGTGTTTTATATCCAGGTATTGCTGCAGCTCCTGGGCAAACTGCTGAACAGGGGCGCCATTGATAAAAGCTGCATTCTCTAACACCTCACGGATAGCAACGTCAACCTGCGGTTTGATCTTAGCGTACTGACGTTTCAAGTCCACCATTTGAATAGGAACCATGCGGAATAGGTATTTTAAATTGTTTTAAAGTGTGCAAATTTACAAAAATTGGCGTTGGAAGGCGATTATCTTTGTTGAACAATAAAATATAGATAAAACTGAAGATCAGCATGGTGGAAACCTTCATATATAACTTGGGCATCCGGCTATACCAGGCCGGCGTAAATATCGCCGCGGCAACCGGCAACCGAAAAGCACGTCTCTGGCTGGAGGGCCGTAAAGGCTGGGCGGCCAGGATGAAAAAGGACCTGGAAGGCGAAACCGGGCCCCTGATTTGGATACATGCCGCTTCCCTGGGAGAATTCGAGCAGGGAAGACCGGTAATGGAAGGGCTGCGCGCGCAGTACCCGGATTGCCGTCTGCTGCTTACCTTTTTCTCGCCTTCGGGTTATGAGGTGAAAAAGGATTATAAAGGCGCTGACCACGTTTATTATCTTCCCCTGGATACGCGCGCCAATGCCAGGCGTTTCCTGGAGATTGCCCGGCCCAGCCTCGCTATCTTCATCAAATATGAGTTTTGGTATCATTTTATGACCACGTTGCATCAGCGGCAGATACCATCTATCCTGATCTCGGGGATCTTCCGTAGGGAGCAGGCCTTTTTTAAATGGTACGGAGGCCTGTTCAGGCAGCTGCTGCGCCGGCTCTCCCATATTTTTGTACAGAACCAGGACTCCCGGCAACTATTGCAAGAGATTGGGGTTGAGCATGTTACTGTGAACGGGGATACCCGGTTTGACAGGGTGTGGGCCCTGGCACAGGAGGCGGTAGAATTGCCACTGGTAAAGCAGTTCATCGGCAACAAGCGGACCATTGTGGCCGGCAGCACCTGGGAAAGCGATGAAAGTGCCCTTGCTGCCTGGTGGGCAGGCCATTATGAGCCCGACAGGCGCCTGATCATTGCACCGCATGAAGTGAACGAGCAGCATATTAAAAAGTTGCTGGAGTTGTTCCCGGGCGCGGTGCGTTATTCAGAGCTGGCCGGCGCCAGGGTGGAGCACAACGGTTATGAGGGAGAACATCCGGGTATGGTGCTCATCATTGATAATGTAGGCATGCTTTCCTCCCTGTACCGCTATGCCTGTGTAACGTTCATAGGGGGAGGCTTTGACCCCGGTGGCATCCATAATGTACTGGAACCTGCCACTTACGGCAAGCCGGTGGTGTTTGGGCCTGTATATGATAAATATGCTGAGGCGGTAGAACTGCTGGCATCGGGCGGGGCATTTACCGTACCTAATGATCCTGCTTTGGCGCAGCAGATGGAGCAGTTACTGCTGAATGACGATTTGTGCACGCAAACAGGGAATGTGGCCAGCAGGTATGTTGCAGACAACAAGGGAGCTACAGCCAGGATCCTGGCTTATATTCAGGAAAAGCGCTTTTTAACCAAAGAATAGAAATGTTGTACCGGCCGGGTATCATCCAGCCATCCCTGCCGGATCTTTAATTCCCTTTCTATCCAGTATTCTGCTTCCTGCAGGGTGTGACATTCGTTGATCGTTTTGATGGAACGCTCGTACATGTCTACATCACCGCGGAACAGTTCCTGGATAAACTGGAATTTGTCGTTAATGCCGATGGCCTGTTTAAGGTCTTTCACCGGCATATCGCCCAGCCTGTCAGCTACTTCAGTTTTACTTTGTTTGAGCCTGTCGTTCAGGGAGGTGCTGTTCTGTGATACCAGTTCATTGATCTCCCTGCGCAGGGCATTGGTTTCTTTTGCCTTAGGCGCTGCCGCAGGTTTCTCTACATCAAACAAAGTGGCGGCCACTGGTTTGCGCTCCGGTGCAGATGGCGGCGGAGGCGGTGGTGGAGGAGGCGGTGGCGGCGCGGCCTGTACCGGCTCTGGCTGTATGCGTTCAGGTGCAGGTATGCTGCGTTTTTCCGGTGCGACAGTAGCAGTATGAAGGTGATTTGTATTCGTATGTCCGTTATGGTGATGAGCGCCATTTGTGGTAGCTGCTGCGGCAATGGCCTGGGCCGGTTGGGCCGGCATGATCACCGCTATTGTGCGCTGGGACGGTCTTTGTGTTTGCTCCTCTGCTTTCTGTAGGGTACGGGCATGCAATACCTCTACCTGCAAAAGTTGCGCATAGTAGGAGATAGTTTGCAGGTCTGCGTTGGAATTCTTCAATTCCTGTAATCTGTCAATTAATGCATTGATCTTTTCCATAGTGTCAGGTAGTGCACAAATCATGCTTTAATTATTGATAGTAAATCACAACTTATTGAAGGTAATTACAACCAATCTGTAATTGGTTAACGCTGTGTAGCAGAATTTATTTTATTTGCATAAAGTTAGCGTTTTTAGCGCATTTACTAATAAAAACTGATGATATGTTTATTGAACCTTCCCTGGCCGGAGAACGAAGAGGGTGGATTGAAGTGATTTGCGGTTCCATGTTTTCCGGAAAAACGGAAGAGCTTATAAGGCGATTGAAAAGAGCCAGGATAGCAAACCTGAGGATTGAGATATTTAAACCGGGTATAGATGTGCGTTATGATGAGCAGAACATTGTATCGCACGATGAAAATAAAGTAGTGTCTACTCCGATCGATAATTCCCAGCAAATATTGCTGCTGGCGCAGGAAGTGGATGTGGTAGGAATAGATGAAGCGCAGTTCTTTGATGCGGAGCTGCCTTATGTTTGCGACCAGCTGGCGCTGCGCGGTATACGCGTGATTGTGGCCGGTTTGGATATGGATTTTAAGGGACGCCCTTTCGGCGTGATGCCTGATCTGCTGGCCAAAGCAGATTACATTACCAAACTGCACGCTATCTGTGTGAAGTGCGGTAATATTGCCAGCTTCTCTTACCGTAAGGCAGCCAGCAAGGAAACCGTGCTATTGGGCGAGCAGGATAAATATGAGCCCCGCTGCAGGTATTGTTACTATGAAGTGGAGTGAAATTTTAGAAAACTTTTAACTTTTCAGATTTCACCTTAAATGTGAATTTCTTCTGCGTCAGGTAGCTGAAGCAAACTACAAAGAATGTGGTGATGATCTTCGAAATGGTGGGATAGATGTGGAGATACTCAACAAAGAGTTTCATGAACAGGTAGTTCAGCAGCAGGCAGGCGGCCACCTGCATAAAGTAGCGGAACAGCTGAATGCGGCCACGCAGGTTCGATTCAGAAAATACGATGTACTTACTGAGCAGGAAACCGGTGGGAAACGTGATAGACATGGCCATGAACAGCGCTGCAATAGGCGAAGTGATGGTCAGAGAAGGGAGATGTACATCCTGTTGGTGCAGTACAAAATTGTACATGATGTAATAAAGAATAATATCCAGCAAGGTGTTACCACCGCCGCAGGCCAGGTAGCGGAATGTCTGCAGGGGCATTAGCCTGGCGAAGGGCCGGTAGAAGAAATCGATTACTTGAAGGATAAGGTTCTTCATATTACAAAATTACTACAAATTTAACGCTTTTTGCCTGTAAGCCAACTGCAGGATGTTATCTAAGTGTTCTTCTTTTTTTCCAGTTGTGGTCCGCGGCCGTTGTGTTGACCGGTAACTGAGCAGACTTGCTCTCCTGCCAGATCTGCGCGGCCAGGATGGCTGCAGCCCGGATGCTTGCTTCGTCAGGTTTTTTCAGCAGGGAGGGGGCAAAATACTTGCCAATAAAATGAGTATCAAATTTACCTTCAATAAAAGCGGGATGTTGCAGCGCCCAGCGGCCAAAAGGCAGGGTGGTATGGATGCCTTTCACCTGGTACTCGTCTATTGCACGTATGAGGCGCAAACGGGCTTCTTCGCGGTCGCTGCCCCAGGCTATCAGCTTGGCGATCATAGGGTCATAGTAGATAGGGATATCCATGCCTTGCTCATAGCCGTCATCCACCCTTACGCCGTAGCCTTGGGGGCGGATATAGGTTTCCAGTGTACCGGTATCGGGTAAAAAGTTATTGGAAGGGTCTTCTGCACAGAGGCGTAATTCTATTGCATGACCGTTGATCTGCAGGCTTTCCTGTGTGAAGCTTAATTTTTCTCCCCTGGCGATGCGGATCTGTTCTTTTACCAGATCCAGCCCGGTGATCATTTCCGTTACGGGATGTTCCACCTGCAGGCGGGTGTTCATCTCCAGGAAGTAGAAATTCAGGGATTCGTCTACCAGGAACTCTACTGTGCCGGCGCCGTAGTAATTACAGGCGCGGGCCACATCCAGCGCGCATTTTCCCATGGCGGCCCGTATGCCGGGCGTTAGGCAGGAGGAAGGGGCTTCTTCTATCAGCTTCTGGTGCCGGCGTTGTATACTGCACTCGCGCTCAAACAGGTACACATAGTTGCCATGCTGATCGCCCAGGATCTGGATCTCTATATGGCGGGGCGCTCCCACGTATTTTTCGATGAATACGGCATCATCCCCGAAGGCGTTCATCGCCTCGCTTTTGGCCAGCCTGATCTGCTCCGGCAATTCTGTTTCATTCTCCACCACCCGCATGCCTTTACCGCCACCACCGGCAGAAGCCTTGATCAGGATGGGAAATCCTGTTTTGCGTACCACCTGCTGTGCTTCCTCGAGGTCGCGCAACGGCGTTTCAGTACCAGGCACCATGGGTACCCCAAACTGTTGGGCGGCCTGTTTGGCGGCCAGCTTGCTGCCCATGATCTCTATGGAAGGGGCGCTGGGGCCGATGAAAATCAGGCCGGCATCCTTTACGGCGTGGGCAAAACGGGCATTTTCGCTTAAGAAGCCGTAACCGGGATGGATGGCATCAGCGCCGGTGCGGCGGGCCACTTCGATGATCTTATCACCCAGCAGGTAGGACTGGCTGGAAGGCGCAGGTCCGATACAGATGGCTTCATCTGCATATTGTACAAAGGGCATGGTACGGTCGGCGTCTGAAAAGACTGCCACTGTTTTGATCCCCATTTCCCTTGCAGAACGCATTACCCGCAAAGCGATCTCTCCGCGGTTCGCCACCAGTATTTTTTGCATGCTGTTGTGATTGTTAGGGAGCGAATATAGGCACAAATCACAAATACTTGTGCTTAAGCGCTAAGTAGGATGGTAAACGGTAGTAACCAGGCCCGCAGTAAGCACTTACTAAGGTCAGGGGAGGAACCCACTAAGCACTCACTAAGCACTCACTAAGCTGGTACTAAATTAACACCAGGAGCATTCGGCGTGTAAACGGCCAGCAAAACCTATGTAGAACTGAAGGTGAGCTGGATGTGAGGTGGACTTGAGGTGGACTTGATCCGGGTTTAAATTGTATCAGTGAAACATCCTATTTTTGCCACCGAAATGGCACAACATACTACTGTTCTCCACCAAACGCTTACGCTGGTAAAGAAGGACCTGTTGCTGGAACTTCGCCAGAAATATGCTTTTTACGGCGTACTCCTTTACATTATTTCCACTGTGTTCGTTATCAATATGATGATGGGCCACCCGGAAGAGCAGATCTGGAATGCCCAGTTCTGGGTGGTGCAGCTGTTCGTGTCTGTTAACGCCATTGCCAAAAGCTTTCTGCAGGAAAGCCGGGGCCGGCTGCTCTACTTCTATTCGCTGGTGCATCCGCGGAGCTTTATTGCGGCCAAGTTGCTGTATAACATACTGTTAATGTCCCTTATGAGCATTATAGCGCTGGTAAGCTGTATGATATTTTTAGGTAACCCCATTATTAATGTATGGTATTTTGTAGGCGTGGTGATGTTGGGTGGTATCAGTCTTTCGCTGTTATTTACCATGCTGGCGGCCATTGCTGCACAAGCCAACCAGAATGCGGCACTGATGGCCATCATGGGGTTTCCGATCATGATGCCCCTGCTGATGCTGCTGGCCAATATAGCCCGCTCTGCATTTGTGCCGGTTTTTCAACCGGGGCTGCCCAATATGTTCCTGCTGCTGCTGGGAATGGATGTATTGATCATCGGGCTGGCCATGATCCTCTTTCCATTCTTGTGGAAGGATTGAAGAAAGTTGTCAGTTGTTAGTTGTCAGTTGTCAGTCGTCAGTCGTCAGTTATAAGTCGTCAGTGGTCAGTCGTCAGTTAAAACCCGGAGATGATAATCGCTTCAATCACTGACAACTGACCACTGACCACTGACGACTGACCACTGACGACTTATAACTGTAATATTTTGTGATTCGTGATAAAACCTGTAGGTTTGCCCCCAATATAGATGACAAAAAAATGGCAAAACATTGGTGGAAAGCGCTGGCGGTACTATTGCTTTTATTTACAATCATAGCCGGGTTCCTGGTGAAGATACCAGCGATCGAGAATAACGAACAATCCACACGTAATCTTTTCTTTCATGTGCCGATGTGGATAAGCATGTATACGCTGTTCACCATCTCCGTAATCAATTCCGTTCTTTACCTCACTAAATACGACCTGAAGAAAGACGTACTGGCCAGTTCGGCGGCAAATGTGGGCGTATTGTTCGGCGTTATGGGCTTTGTTACAGGATCTGTATGGGCCACTTATACCTGGGGCAGTACGATCACCAATGATCCCAAGCAGATTGCTACCGCGGTGGCGCTGATGATCTACCTGGCATACCTGGTGCTGCGCCTGTCTATTCATGACATCGATAAAAGGGCAAGAGTATCGGCCATTTACAACATATTTGCCTTTGCAATGTTAATACCTTTGACCTACATCATCCCCCGTATGGTAGATTCCCTGCATCCGGGCAGTGCAAGCAGTCCGGGCTTCCGTTCCAAAGATACAGACGGCACGCTGATGATGGTATTCTATCCCGCTTTTACAGGCTGGACATTGCTGGGCGTATGGATCTATACCTTGCTTGTACGCTATAAGAGACTAGAGCTAAAAAATATTTTTAAATGATCAACAGAGCGTCTTACTTCTTCTTTACCCTTTTTTTACTGTGCACTTCCCTGCTGGCGCAGGCGCAACAGCAAAATACCGAGACAGGTCCCGTTAACCAGATGCTGCGCAGCAACGGAAAAATATATGTGGTAGTGACCGTACTGGTGATCATCTTCATCTTTATCATACTGTACCTGGTCCGGCTGGACCGCAAGATCAGTAAACTGGAACATCAACAACAGTCTAAGCCATAGTCATAACTTGTGATTTGCTATCAATAACCAAAACAATAGATCTCCAAAACAATTTTTTATGTCGCAAGAACAGCATTATAACTTTTTTGAGAGTGTTGAGAGGAGCTTTGACAAAGCTGCTCAGTACACTAAATGGGAAAGGGGTATCCTGGAGCAGATCAAAGCCTGCAACGCCGTATATCGCATCAAATTTCCGGTAAGGGTAGGAGATAAGATCGAAGTGATCGAGGCTTACCGTGTACAACACTCTCACCACAAGCTGCCCTGTAAAGGTGGTATCCGCTTCAGCGAAGAAGTGAACCAGGATGAGGTGATGGCCCTCGCCGCGCTGATGACTTACAAATGCGCCATCGTGAACGTGCCTTTTGGCGGCGCCAAAGGCGGTATCAAGATCAATCCCCGCAATTACACACCTTTCCAGCTGGAAAATATTACCCGCCGTTACACTGCGGAACTGGTGAAGAAGAACTTCATCGGCCCTGGTGTAGACGTGCCTGCGCCCGATTATGGCACCGGCGAAAGGGAAATGAGCTGGATCCTGGATACCTACATGAGCCTTCGTCCCGGAGAAATAGATGGTTACGGTTGTGTAACCGGTAAGCCTGTTTCACAGGGCGGTGTACGCGGCCGTAAAGAAGCTACCGGTCTGGGCGTGTTCTATGGTCTGCGCGAGCTGTGCAACATCAAGGAAGATATGCAGAAGCTGGGACTGGAACCCGGCCTGGAAGGTAAGAAAGTGATCGTTCAGGGTATGGGTAACGTGGGTTACCATGCCGCTAAATATTTCCACGAAGCAGGCGCTGTTATAGTTTGCCTGATAGAGTGGGACGGCGCTATTTACAATGAAAAAGGCCTGGATCCCAATGCCGTGCTGAAACACCGGAACGAAACAGGTTCCATCGTTAACTTCCCCGGCGCCACCAACCTGAAGAAAAATACAGACGGTCTTGAGATGGAATGCGACATCCTGATACCGGCCGCGCTGGAAAGCGTGATCCATAAGGATAATGCGCCCAATATCAAGGCAAAGATCATCGGCGAAGCCGCCAACGGCCCGATAACGGCTGATGCGGATGTTATCCTGAACAAGAAAGGCGTGATCGTAGTGCCTGACATGTTCCTGAACGCCGGCGGTGTAACCGTTTCTTATTTCGAATGGCTGAAGAACCTGAGCCACGTGCGTTACGGCCGTCTGGGCAAGCGTTTTGACGAAAATATGAACATACATATCCTGAGCACCATAGAAGACCTTACCGGTAAGAAGGTGTCAGACCAGGAAAGAAAGTTCATTGCACATGGCGCTGATGAAGTAGACCTGGTATATTCCGGCCTGGAAGAGACCATGCATGCTGCTTTACACGAAGTGCGCGAGATCATGGTATCCAATAGCAAGATCCATGACATGCGTACTGCCGCTTATGTTTGCGCTATCGATAAAGTAGGCGCGGCGTATGAGCAATTAGGCATTTTCCCGTGATTATCCTTTGTCCTATCCGCCTCCAGGCGGATAGGACCTTCCATATATCAATTAATGTCCGTACTCCGGTATCTGCCCCACAAACTCCCATTCTTCTTTTTCGGGCCGATACAGGCTGCACCAGGTATGCACGCCGTTGGTGATCACCAGGTACACTGCCCGCAGCACCATATGGTAACGGATGATCTGCTCTACGGTTAAAAGGCTTAGCGGCACGTTCATCTCCTTACATTCCACTATCATCCAGGGCTGCATGTTGCGGTCATATACAACAATGTCACAACGTTTTTTCAGTTCTCCCAGGTAGATCTCCTTTTCAATGCCTATCAGTGAGGCGGGGTATTGCAGGCTTTTCACCAGGTATTGGAGGAAATTCTGTCTTACCCATTCTTCCGGTGTAAGCGTTACATATTTTTTACGGTAGCGATCAAAGATCAGGTCTTTATTATCTTCCCGTACCACTTTAAAATCAGGAGCTGGGAACTCAATGGCGATCATAACACAAAGCTAACGCAAAATGTCGCCAAAAAGGTGTACATTTGCGTGTCAAAAGGCTATGAAGACAAAAGAAGAAATTGTAGCTAATTGGCTTCCCCGCTACACAGGAGAAAAGCTCGAAAATTTCGGCTCTCACATCCTCCTCACCAATTTCAGTAATTATGTTACCTCTTTTGCAGAATGGAATGATGCCGAGATAGTAGGCATTGGCCGCCCTATGCAATGCGCCACTGCAGAAGACATTACCATCATCAACTTCGGGATGGGCAGTCCCGGCGCCGCCACCGTAATGGACCTGCTCAGCGCTATCCACCCCAAAGCGGTATTGTTCCTGGGCAAATGCGGCGGCTTAAAGAAAAAGAACAACATCGGAGACCTGATCTTACCTATTGCGGCTATACGCGGCGAGGGTACCTCCAACGACTACTTCCCCCCGGAAGTGCCTGCGCTGCCTGCATTCGCACTGCAAAAGGCCATCTCTACCAGTATCCGCGAATATGGATGTGATTACTGGACAGGTACCTGCTACAGCACCAACCGTCGGGTATGGGAACATGACCTGGAGTTTAAACGCTACCTGGAAAGGATCCGGGCAATGGCGGTGGATATGGAAACAGCTACCATCTTCTCCGTTGGCTTTTACAACAAGATCCCCACAGGAGCCCTGCTGCTGGTAAGTGATCAGCCCATGGTGCCGGAAGGCGTAAAAACAGAGGAAAGCGACAAGAAGGTGACCACGGAGTTTGTGGACCGGCACCTGAGAATCGGGATAGACTCCCTGAAGAACCTGATCAACAGCCACCAAACGGTAAAGCATCTACGATTTTAGAATTATGATTTTAGATCGTAGATTTATCTAAAATCGTGTATGCCCGATCATCTGGTCTCCATTCAGGATCTCACTGTGACCTTCTCTGTAGAGCAGGAAACGGTGACAGCGGTGGACAATATCTCACTGGATATTCCACGCGGCAGTATTACGGGCATCGTAGGAGAGTCGGGCTCGGGCAAATCTGTAACCGCCTTATCCCTGATGCGCCTGGTGCAATCACCGGGCAAAATAGCCAGGGGCCGCATCCTTTACCAGGCTCCCCAACAAGCCCCGGTAGATATCTTACAGTTATCTTCCCGTCAAATGCAGGACTGGCGGGGCAATGAGATAGCGATGATCTTCCAGGAACCCATGACCTCACTGAACCCCCTTCATACCTGCGGTCAGCAGGTGGCGGAAGCCATCCGGCAGCATAAAAAAGTATCCACGGCAGTTGCCAGACAACAAACTATTGATCTTTTCCGGCAGGTAAAGCTACCTGACCCGGAAAAGCTGCTGCATCGTTATCCCCATGAGCTTTCCGGCGGACAAAAACAGCGGGTGATGATCGCCATGGCCATTTCCTGTCAGCCCAGGCTGTTGATAGCAGACGAGCCAACAACTGCGCTGGACGTGACCGTACAGAAGGCCATTCTTGAGCTGCTCAAAGAATTGCAGCAGCAAACAGGTATGAGCGTTGTATTTATTACCCACGACCTTGGCGTGATAGCAGAGATAGCCGACGAGGTGGTGGTGATGTACAAAGGCCGTATCGTAGAGCAGGGCAAAGTGGAAGAAATATTCCGCCAGCCGCGGCATCCCTATACGAAAGGATTGCTGGCCTGCCGCCCGCCGCTGGATAAGCAGTTATACCGCTTGCCGGTAACCCCTGATTTTATGGAAGTAGATGCCATGGGCAATATCAGGGAAAAACCTTTTGCCGTAAAAGAGCTGGTGAACAGCCTCACGGTATCGCCTGAACAGGTGGCTGCCCGGGAGCGCCAGTTGCAGCAAAGTCCGCCCTTATTGCAGGTAGAGCAGTTGCAGACCTGGTTCCCCGCTTCCCGCAGCCTTTTTGGTAAGGTACGGGGATGGGTGAAGGCCGTGGATGGCGTAAGCTTTACCGTGCGCCAGGGGGAAACCATGGGACTGGTGGGCGAATCGGGTTGCGGAAAGACCACCCTGGGCCGTACATTGTTGCGCCTTGTAGAACCAACCGGTGGTAATATTGTTTATAAAGGAAAAGAATTGAGCAGTTTGCCGGCTTCAGAGTTGCGCGATCTTCGTAAAGATATGCAGATCATCTTCCAGGATCCTTATTCATCTCTTAATCCCCGGTTAACAGTGGGGGAGGCTATTATGGAGCCTATGCAGGTACATGGGCTGTACGGGACGGAGCGGGGCCGTAAGGAAAAGGCGCTGGAGCTGCTGGAAAAGGTAAATCTCCGCCCGGAGCATTTTTACCGGTATCCGCATGAGTTTTCCGGGGGGCAGCGGCAACGTATTGTGATCGCCAGGGCTTTGGCAGTACATCCTTCCTTTATTATCTGTGATGAATCAGTGGCGGCTTTGGATGTAAGTATACAGGCGCAGGTGCTGAATCTGCTGATCAGGCTGCGGGAAGAATACGGCTTTACGTATATTTTTATTTCTCATGACCTCTCCGTGGTACGGTTTATGAGTGATCGTATGATGGTGATGAACAAGGGGAAAATTGAGGAAAGCGGTCCGGCAGGGCAAATCTATGAGCATCCAACGAGTTCGTACACCCGGCAGCTGATATCCGCCATTCCGAAAAATACATATACATAAGGTACTGCTTCTTACATTCGGGAATGTTTTTTTGGTAACCTGGTGAGATATCAGTACCTTTGCAACCTTTAAATTCATTCATACCGTAATATGAAATTATCGCAATTCAAATTCGATCTCCCTTTAAATCTGATCGCGCAGCACCCTTCCAAAACAAGAGATGAGTCCCGTTTAATGGTAGTAAACCGTGCCACGGGAAAAATCGAGCACAAAGTATTCAAGGACATTATCGGTTACTTTAATGATAAGGACGTAATGGTCGTGAACAACACGAAGGTGTTCCCTGCGAGGCTGTATGGACGTAAGGAGAAGACAGGCGCCAAGATTGAAGTATTCCTGCTGCGTGAGCTGAACAAGCAAAACCGCCTGTGGGACGTGATAGTAGACCCTGCACGTAAAATAAGGGTGGGTAACAAGCTGTATTTCGGGGATGACGAATCGCTGGTAGCAGAGGTGATTGACAACACTACCTCCAGGGGCCGTACCATCCGTTTCCTGTTTGAGGGCAACGATGATGAGTTCAAGGCAGTGCTGGATACGCTGGGTGAAACTCCTTTGCCGAAGTATATCAAGCGTAAGCCGGAAGACGAGGACAAAGAGCGTTACCAGACCGTTTATGCAAAGTTTGAAGGCGCGGTAGCGGCACCTACGGCAGGTTTGCACTTTAGCCGTGAGCTGATCAAACGCCTTGAAATAAAGGGTATCAAGTTTGCCGAAGTTACGCTGCATACCGGTTTAGGCACGTTCAGGCCTATTGAAGTGGAAGATCTCAGCAAGCATAAAATGGATGCAGAGTATTTCCATATAGACGAATATGCCGTTAAGATCGTGAACAAGGCGAAGGACGAGAACCGCAAGATCTGCGCTATCGGCACCACTACCGTAAGGGCGGTGGAGTCTTCCGTAACTGCACAGAATCATCTGAAGGCGGCAGAAGGATGGACCAACACCTTCATTCACCCGCCTTATGATTTTTCAATTCCGAATGCGCTGGTGACCAATTTCCACCTGCCCAAGACCAGCCTGTTGATCATGGTTTGCGCCTTTGCAGGTTATGACCTGATCATGGAAGCTTACCAGCAGGCTATTAAGGAGAAATACCGTTTCTTCAGCTATGGCGACGCCATGCTGATCCTGTAAGCATATTTTAAATTTGTTGTGATTTACTTCACATTTAAATCTTTAAAAAGGTCTCACTGCGGTGAGACTTTTTTATTTTTGGGACCGCATGGAACAACTCAAAAAGATAGCCATCATTGTGGCGGGGGGCTCCGGTACCCGTATGGGCAGTACAATGCCTAAACAGTTCCTGGAGCTGGCGGGCAAGCCCGTATTATACCATACCATTGCCGCTTTTATCAATGCCTATGAAGATATGCAGGTGGTGCTCGTAGTGCCGGAAGCGCATTTTGCCCCTGCGCAGCAGGTACTGGGATGTTTTAACACACCGGCGGCGGTTACACTGGTAAAAGGTGGCGAAACCCGTTTCCACTCCGTAAAGAACGGTTTACAGCAGGTGCAGGAGAGGTCTGTAGTGTTTGTACATGACGGCGTGCGTCCGCTGTTGTCTGCTGCGTTGATACACGCCTGTTATGAAGCGACGCTGGTGCATGGCAACGCCATTCCTGTAACGGATATGAAAGATAGTATACGGGAGCTGACGGAGGAGGGCAACAAGGCCGTGAACCGGGAATTGTTTAAGATCATACAAACGCCGCAGACATTTCTATCGGAACAGCTGTTGCCTGCATTTGAACTGCCCTATGATCCCTTATTCACAGACGAGGCTACGGTAGTAGAAAGGCTGGGCCACCGGATCCACCTGGTGGCAGGGGAGGAGCGCAACATTAAGATCACCCGTCCGCTGGACCTGGTGATCGCACATGCCTTACTGAAGGGTTAGGATGCGGTAGGAGTAGACTGGTTGCGGCCGATCTTCTGGAGGATCTGATGGGCTACATCCAGGGCCTGCAAACCATCGATCACATTCACGGCTACCGGTTTGTTCTGCAGGATGCTGTCGCGGAACAGTTCCAGTTCCATGCGGATGGCATTTGACTGTTTTACTTCCGGGTTCTCAATGGCGATCGTTTTTCTACCGGCATTGGTTTCTATATCCAGTGTAAAAAGTCCGGCGTCGTCCGGTGTTTTCAGCTTGATGATCTCTGTTTTTTTATCCAGGAAGTCGATGCCGATGTAAGCATCTTTCTGAAACAGGCGCATTTTACGCATCTTTTTGAGGGAGATGCGGCTGCTGGTCAGGTTGGCAACGCAACCGTTGTGAAACTCGATGCGTACGTTGGCAATGTCAGGCGTATCGCTCATTACAGCCACACCACTCGCAGAGATACGGCTAATGGTGGATTGTACGATGCTCAGTACGATATCTATGTCATGGATCATCAGATCCAGTATCACGCTTACATCCGTGCCGCGCGGGTTAAATTCGGCCAGGCGGTGCACTTCGATGAACATGGGCTTCAGGTGATAACCGCGCAGGGCGAGGAAAGCCGGGTTGAAGCGTTCCACATGACCTACCTGGAATTTAACATTGGCCTCTTCCACCAGTTTTACCAGTGTTTTGGCCTCATCCATGGTATTGGTCATGGGTTTCTCCACGAAGATGTGCTTACCGTTGCGGAGCGCTATTTCGCAGAGTTTAAAGTGCTGGGTGGTGGGAGCTACTATATCGATGGCGTCTACAGCCTGTATCAGTTCTTCAGCAATGGTATACCGCGGAATCTGGTATTGCTCTGTCACGCTCGCAGCATTGGCATTACTTGGATCGTAAAACCCTACTACTTCAACATCCTTCATCGTCATCAGCTGGGAAAGGTGAATCCTGCCTAAATGTCCAACACCAAAAATTCCAATTTTCAGCATAGCAGATTTTAATGAAATAATTGCGAATGTAAGGAAAAAGGCAATTATTATATCCAAAAGTTTAGCTATATAACTCCTTCTTCTACCATGCTGTAGTAACCGGCCTCTGATACGATGATATGATCTATTACTTCGATATCGAAGAGGCGCCCTGCTTCTTTGATTTTGCGGGTTAGCCCGATATCGGCAAAGCTGGGTGAGAGGCTGCCGGAGGGATGATTATGACAGAGCAGGAGGCGGGCTGCGCCTGTTTCAAGGGCTTCCCGGAAGATCAGCCTGGAATCTACGACGGTGCTGCTAATGCCGCCAGAGCTGATACAACGGTAATGCAGCACACGGCAATTATGCGTGAGGTATAGCACATAAAAAGCCTCGTGGGCGTTATCAGCGAGCAAGGGCTTAAAGAACAGGGCTGCATCTGCGCCCCGGCTGATCACTTGTTTTTCGCGCATGTAGCCGGCCTGTTTACGCCTGGCCAGTTCCATGGCGGCCACGATGGTAACTGCCTTGGCATCGCCGATGCCGCGCAGCTTTTTGAGCTGCCGTACATTTAGCTTGCCCAGTTCGGGGAGATTATTGGAGGCTGCCCGCAGTACCTCTCTGCCCAGCTCTATGGCGGATTTATGTTTAGTGCCATTATTGAGCAGGATGGCCAGCAGCTCGGCATCGCTGAGGGCGGCAGGGCCTTTGCGGATGAGCTTTTCCCGGGGTTTGTCATCTGTGGGCAGCTTTTTCAGGGAAACATAGCTGTCTGAAAGAACGGGTTGGGAGAGGTTAACTTTTACTTCCATAATCTTTTGAATATCTGGCATATAAATTTACGGGCTTTAGCACCGTTGCAGCAAATATTTTAATGCACATGCCGCAGCAACAGGCTAAAGGTCTTGATATTGCTGCATTTATTCATACAGAGAAAAGAGAAAGTGTGCCCAGATGCCGGGGCTGGCAAAAAAAAGAGCGCAGAACGAAGCAAAAGTTATAGTTTTGCGAACTCTTTTCCACAGTCATGCAACCATCAGTAAAAATCTTTACGGGCAACAGCAACCCCGGATTGGCCGAGAAAATAGCCAAGCGGTATGGCAACGGCCTGGGTAAATTACAGATCCAGAAGTTCAGCGACGGCGAGTTTCAGCCGGTGTACATGGAAAGTATCCGTGGCGATTATGTTTTCCTGATACAAAGCACCAATGCTCCTGCAGACAACCTGATGGAGCTATTGCTAATGATCGATGCGGCGAAGAGGGCTTCTGCCGGGTATATTACCGCCGTGATCCCCTATTTCGGCTTCGCCAGGCAGGATAGGAAGGATAAGCCCAGGGTAGCCATCGCGTCCAAGCTGGTAGCCAACCTGCTTACTTCTGCAGGCGCCAACAGGGTGATTACCATGGATTTACATGCTCCCCAAATCCAGGGCTTCTTTGATATACCGGTGGATCACCTGGACAGTTCCGCAATTTTCATCCCGTACATAGAGAATTTGAAGCTGGAAAACCTTACCTTTGCGTCCCCTGACGTGGGCAGCACCAACCGGGTAAGGGAAGTAGCGTCTTATTTCAATGCGGAAATGGTGATATGCGACAAGCACCGTAAACGCGCTAATGAGATCGCTTCCATGGTGGTGATAGGCGATGTGGCGAATAAGGATATTGTGCTGATAGACGATATCATTGACACGGCGGGCACCCTTACCAAAGCGGCCAACCTGTTGATGGAGAAGGGAGCCAAGAGCGTTCGGGCCTTTTGTACACACCCGGTATTAAGCGGCAAGGCGTTTGAGAATATCGAAAACTCCGTGCTCAAAGAACTGGTAGTATGTGATACAATGCCGCTGAAACAGGAGTGTTCCAAGATCAAGGTGATTAGCGTAGCAGAGCTTTTTGCCGTGGCCATCCGGAACATGTACGAGAACAAGTCGATTACCAGCCTGTTCGTACACAGCCACCGGAGAGGATTATAAGGATTTTTTCAATTAACATAAATGTTTAAACAATGAAGACAATAACCATCGAAGGACAACTCAGGAGCGACTTAGGCAAAAAAGCCACCCGCCAACTTCGTTCTGAGGAGCAAGTGCCTTGCGTTATTTATGGGGGTGCCGATACGATCAGCTTTTCTGCTCCGTTAAAGGATTTCAAGAACCTGGTGTATACTCCGGATTTCCAGCTGGCCGAGATTAAAGTAGGCGGCAAAACTTACAATTGCATTCTGAAAGACATACAGTTTGACGTGGTGACCGATGAACTGGCCCACATCGACTTTATGGAGCTGGTAGAGGACAAAAAAGTGGTAGCTACCCTGCCGCTGAAAATGGTAGGCCAGTCTGTTGGTGTAAAAGCCGGCGGTAAACTGGTAGTGAAAATGAAAGCGCTGAAGGTAAAGACCCTGCCTAAATACCTGCGTGAGAACATCGAAGTGAACATCGATAACCTGGACCTGAACCAGAACATCCGTGTTGAAGATGTAAAAGATGAGAACTTCGAGATCCTGAACTCTCCCCGTATTCCCATCGCATCTGTGGTAATGACCCGTCAGCTGCGCCAGGAAGAAGCATCAGGTGATAAAGACGCTAAGAAGAAATAATAGCTTTTTACAGATATTTCACAGCAACCCTGGTCCCGTAAGGCGGCCAGGGTTTTTTTATGCCACGGCCCCTGGTTTATAGGCGCATGCGGATTAAATTTCTATTTTTGACTGAATTTTAGAAGCCGAACATTAACGGATGAAATATTTAATAGCCGGACTAGGAAATATAGGCGAAGAATACAAACATACCCGCCACAATATAGGCTTTGACGTGGCAGATGCCTTTGTGGCAAAGCATGGCGGTGTTTTCCGTAGCGACCGGCTGGCAGACGTGGCAGAGTGCAAGTGGAAAGGAAAAGTGTTCGTCGTGATAAAGCCCACTACCTATATGAACCTCAGCGGAAAAGCTGTAAAGTACTGGGTAGACAAGGAGAAGGTGCCATTGGAGAACCTGCTGGTGATCATGGACGAGCTGGCCCTGCCGCTGAATGTGCTGCGATTACGGCCCGGAGGCAGCGATGCCGGCCATAACGGGCTTAAAAGTATCCAGGAACTGCTGGGCACCAATCAATACCCGCGCCTGCGCTTTGGAATAGGCAATAACTATCCCAAAGGGCGGCAGGTTGATTATGTGCTGGGCAAGTGGGCAGAAAAAGAATTAGTTGTAGTAAAACAAAAAATTGAAAAATCTGTAGAGATCATAGAGGCCATTGCCACTACTGGTATTGAAAGAACAATGAATAATTATAATAACTTGACATTCCCTGCGGCTGAGTAACTTTGAGCGCAGGAACGGAGCCATTTTATTTAACCTTTTAAATGCACGCATCATGAAAATTATCTGCGTTGGAAGAAACTATGCCGAACATGCAAAAGAACTGAACAATGAGCTGCCAACGGAACCAGTCTTATTTATGAAACCTAAAAATGCATTGCTGCAAAACAATCATCCCTTTTATTACCCTGATTTTACTGACAATTTGCATTATGAATGCGAGCTGGTGTTGCGTGTATGTAAAAACGGAAAGCATATACAGGAGAAATTTGCAGACAAATATTATGACGCCATATCAGTAGGGATCGATTTTACAGCACGTGATCTGCAGGACAAGCAGAAAGCAAAAGGACTGCCCTGGGAGATCGCTAAATCATTCGACAATTCTGCAGTGGTAGGCAAGTTCATACCGATTACCCCGGAGCTGGACAAAAAGGATATTAATTTCTGCCTTTATAAAAACAAGGAAATAGCGCAAAAAGGCAGTACAAAAGACCTCATTTTTACTTTTGACTTCCTGCTCTCCTATATTTCAAAATTCTTTACGTTGAATATCGGCGACCTCATTTTTACCGGAACACCTGCTGGTGTAGGGCCCGTAGAGATAGGGGACACATTAGAGGCCTTTATTGAGAACGACAGCCTGCTGGAGTTTATGGTAAAATAAGCTTAATGCTGAGCGCTTAATGCAGAATGCCGAATTGTGCGTTAAGCGTTCAGCTTAAGGGATATTGTGATAGATCACGTCCAGTATCCTGGTTAATTCCAAAAAGTCCTTTTCTGTAAGGTCTTTCCAGCCCGTTTTACGCATTTCCAGCACCAGGGGCCTTACTTCCTTATACTTTTCAATACCCGGCGGGGTCAGCTGCAGAAACACTTTACGCCGGTCTGTAACCGCGGCTTCCCGCTGTACCAACCCCTTTTTCACCATCAGCTCTATAATGCGTGATACGGTAGTAATATCCTTGGAGGTGAAACGGGCCAGCTCGTTATGAGTGATCTTTTTGTGCTTGTACAGGTTTTCAAGCAACAGCCATTGATCTACAGTAATGTCTTTCTGGTGGGCATCGAAGGTCTGCTGCCAGTAATTGCGGATCTTTTTAAGGGTGGCATCCAGCTTAAAAAAAGATGGGTTCGTGACGTAAGTATCGGGCATATTTAGTAATTTGCAATAGCAATAGTTGTATTAGCAACTATTATGGAATAGCTAAAGACCAAAACATTTTTACGTGTTTAAAGATAATACAAGCGTTCCAACTTTAAAAACCCCCGACACCAGCCAGGAACGCCTTACAAACAGGGAGCAATTACTACAGGAGGCATACCGCTTAATGTGCCAGGCCCGTGATATGGCCGCCACGTATGAGGCCAACCGCTCCATTTGCAAATATGTACACTCCGCCTCCAGTGGGCACGAAGCCATACAGATAGCCGCCGGCCTGCAATTGCGGCCATGGGACTATGCCTGTCCCTATTACCGGGACGACAGCATGCTGATGGCCATGGGGTTTAGTCCCCTTGAGCTGATGTTGCAGCTCCTGGCCAGGGCAGACGACCCCTTCTCAGGAGGACGGTCGTACTACTGCCATCCCAGCAGCCGCCAGCCAAACAGGCCCCTGATCCCGCACCAGAGCAGCGCCACCGGTATGCAGGTCATACCGGCTACCGGCATGGCGCAGGGCATTCGTTACCTGGAGCGTATAGAAGCCAAAACATTGCGGAGCGGCCCGGATGGGGAAGCTCCTGTTGTACTATGCTCCATGGGAGATGGCAGCGTTACGGAGGGAGAGGTAAGCGAAGCCTGGCAATTTGCTGTACTGTGGCAGCTGCCGGTGATCTACCTGGTACAGGATAATGACTGGGGCATTTCAGCCAGCGGTGCAGAAACACGGGCGATGGACGCCTACGACTATGCTGCCGGCTTTAAAGGACTGGAACGCATGCGTGTTGATGGCAGCGATTTTGAGAAATGTTACCAGGCCATGCAGGCAGCCATACACTTTGCACGTACCGAAAGAAAGCCGATCCTGGTGCAGGCAAAAGTGCCGTTGCTGGGCCACCATACTTCCGGCGTGCGGAAAGAATGGTACCGTACGCCAGAAGACCTGGCGGCTCATGCCCGCCGCGACCCAATGCCCTTGCTGCGGCAATTACTGCTGGCGGATGGCATCAGTGAAACCGCCATCATTGCAATAGAAGAAGCAGCCAAACGTACAATAGCCAGCGCTTTTGAAGCAGCCGTGAACGCCCCGGAACCGGATCCCCGTACAGTAAGGGAGCATGTGTTTGCGCCCACGCCGGTTACCAGTGAAACAGGTACCCGCAGTCCCGAAAACGGCGCCAGGGTAGTGATGGTGGATGCTGCACTACACGCTGTTGAAGAAATATTACAACAGTACCCGGAGGCCATCTTCTACGGCCAGGATGTTGGCCGCCGCCTGGGTGGCGTGTTCAGGGAAGCAGCTACCCTGGCAGAAAAATTCGGAGACCATCGTGTATATAATACCGCTATACAGGAAGCATACATTATTGGCGCTACTGCGGGCCTGTCCGCAGTGGGCGTTAAGCCTATTGTTGAAGTGCAGTTTGCCGATTATATCTATACCGGTTTTAACCAGCTGGTAACAGAGATATCAAAATCCTGTTACCTCAGTGCTGGCAAGTTCCCCGTACAAACGCTGATACGGGTGCCCATAGGCGCATATGGCGGTGGCGGCCCTTATCACTCAGGCAGTATAGAAACCACGCTGCTGAGCATTAAAGGCATCAAAGTGGTATATCCTTCCAACGGCGCAGATATGAAAGGCCTGATGAAGGCGGCCTTCCTGGATCCCAACCCGGTTGTAATGCTGGAGCACAAGGGGCTTTACTGGAGCAAAGTGCCCGGCACGCAGGAAGCTATGACGGTGGAGCCGTCCGGTGATTATATGGTGCCGCTGGGGAAAGGCAGGGTAGTGCTGGCTGCACACCCAAAAGATGTACAGCGGGGCAACAGCATCTGCATCATCACCTATGGCATGGGCGTTTACTGGGCACTGGCCGCAGCAAAGGCTTTCCCGGGCTGCGTGGAGATCGTGGACCTGCGCACCTTATACCCGCTGGATGAAGCATTGGTGTTTGAGACAGTGAACAGGCATGGTAAATGCCTGGTGCTTACGGAAGAGCAATTGAACAATTCCTTTGCACAGGCTTTGGCGGCACGCATACAGCAGCAATGTTTTACCCGGCTGGATGCGCCCGTGTATACATCCGGCGCACTGGACCTGCCTGCCGTTCCTATTAATACGGAACTGGAAAAGGCGATGTTGCCGACTACCGAAAAGGTAATTGCCGTGATCAGGGAATTACTGGCCTATTAAAGCAAACAAAAAGAAGTAAATTCGGATAGCAGATTTCATTGAGCGAAATAATTCTCACACTAAAAATTATTGCATCATGAAAGTCGCTGTATTACTCGGCCGTGTTCTCTTTTCTCTGATCTTTCTCTTCACAATACCAGGGCACTTTTCTCCTCAGCTGATTGGTTATGCAGCCGCCCACGGTGTACCGGCTCCTTCTTTCCTGGTGCCGCTTTCAGGCATCATTGCCTTTGCAGGAGGACTAAGTATTGTCTTTGGTTATAAGGCAAGGCTGGGCGCCTGGCTGATAATTATCTTCCTGGTGCCGGTAACGCTTTATATGCATGCTTTCTGGAAAGTTACCGACCCTACGGCGCAACGCATGGACATGGTAATGTTCATGAAAAACATTGGCCTTATCGGTGGAGCCTTGCTGATCACTTATTTTGGCGCCGGGCCGCTGAGCGTCGATGAAAAGATGACGACGAAAAGGAGATAACGACCTACTTACTGAACTTTTCCCGTTGGGCCAGGTACAGTCCTCCTATCACCAATGCCGTTCCCGCAAAAGTATATGCGGTGATGGGTTCATGTAACAACAGCGAAGAATAGATGAAGCCGAAGATAGGGCAGAGGAATAACCAGAACGAGGCACGTACGGTATCCAGCTTTACCAGGTAGAACCACAGCTGCAATGCAATAACAGACACCGGCACGATCAGCCAGAACACAGCTCCCCAAAAGGGTAGCGTAAGATGCGTGGCGCCTGCACGGGCAGTAAGCACCGTGAAGGGCAATAGCATAAACCCGCCCAGCAATACCTGCCATCCGTTAAAAACAAGATTAGGCACCTGCCATTTTACCCGGCTGTAATATACCGTGGCTACTGAAACGGATATCATCCCTGTAAGCAGGATGGCCAGTCCCCTGATGGTAGCGTGACTATCCTGCAACAGCGGGTAGGTGGCCAGTCCCACACCGGCAAGCCCCAGGATCACCCCTGTTATTTCATACCAGCGTAGCTTTCTTTTGAGCCAAACGGCAGATATCAGCATAATGAACAGCGGGCTGGTAGCGGTAGAAAGACTGCCTATACCAGCAGAAACTTCCTTCATGGCCAGCACAAAGCATCCCAGGTAAATGGTGGTATTGAGCAGGGCAAAGACGGCCAGCTGACGCCATTCAATGCCTCTTGGCAATGCATATCGTTTGCTCTTTAGCACAACATAGGCAAAGGTTAACATGAGTGTACCGGCCAGCAGGAAGCGTACGTTGGCCAATACCAGCGGGTCTGCTGCTTTGATGCCTATCTTGGTGGCCACGGCGGCGGATGCCCATAAGGCTGCAAAAAGAAATCCGGCGAATAGCTGTTTCATAAAAACCGTGCAAGTTACAATTCCCTGATGATAATTATTAATGCTCAGGATGACAGCCACTGGCGGATGGTTAATATGCTCAGCCAGGCCATCACCAGCGCCACTATCCAGCCGGCCAGCTGCATCCATAAGGGATGGCGGTAATCGCCCATTAGCCTTTTACGGGTAGCAGCCAGTAATATAATCATCAATGCCACCGGAAGTATAAGTCCATTGAGGGCGCCGGCTATGATCAGCAGGCGTACGGGTTGCCCTACTGCAATAAAGATCAGCGTGGAGCATACAATGAAAAAGGAAATGAACCAACGCTCATATAAAGCGATGAAAGGATGCAAGGTTTTCATGAAAGAAACCGAAGTGTATGCGGCTCCTACTACTGAAGTGATGGCAGCGCTCCACATAACGACGCCAAAGAAACGGTAGCCGATCTCTCCTGCGGCAAAGTGGAATACGGATGCAGGTGGATTGTTGCTGGCCAGTGTAGCGCCCTGCATCACCACGCCCAAAGCTGCCAGGAACAACACCGTTCTCATAATGCCGGTGATAACGATGCCGCTTACCGCGCTTTTGTTAACATATTTCATCTGTGATGGGCCGCTGATACCGGCATCCAGCAGGCGGTGCGCGCCTGCAAAACTGATATAGCCGCCTACGGTTCCGCCCACCAGTGTAACAATGGTTTTGGTATCTATCACGTTGGGCCATATACTTTGCTGCAGCGCCGTTCCCAGTGGCGGGTGAGAGCTGATAGCCACGTAGAGCGTAAGCAGCACCATCAGGATGCCCAGCCACCTTGCAAATTGGTCCATAGCCTTACCGGCCTCCTTCATCCAGAAAATAAACAGGGCAATACCGCAGCTGAGCAAAGCCCCATAAGTAGTGCCCATACCGCTTAATGCTTCGATACCGAGGCCGCAGCCCGCAATATTCCCGATATTGAACGCCAGGCCGCCTAGTGCGATCAATGCGGCTAGCAGATATCCCATGCCGGGCAGCAGTTCATTGGCCAGGTCTTGTGCACGGCGGTTTGTTACGGTGAGGATCCGCCAGATGTTCAGCTGTGCGCCAATGTCGAGCAGTATGGAAACTAATATCACAAAGCCGAAGGCGGCAGACAGCTGCCGGGTAAATACCGTGGTTTGTGTAAGAAAGCCGGGGCCGATGGCAGAAGTGGCCATCAGGAAAGCGGCGCCCAGCAGGGCAGAAGATCGTTGTTGCTTCAAGGGCGGCGGATAGTTAAATGGTGATCCTGTAAGGCGGTATGAATAGCACGGGCAAATGTAACCGCATGCGGGCCATCGCCGTGAATACAGATAGTCTCTGCAGTGAGCGGTATCGTCTGGCCGTTAACGGTAGTTACTTTTTGCTGTGTTATCATCTGCAGCACCTGTTGTATGGCCTTCTCTTCCGTGTCTATCATGGCATTGGGCTGGCTCCTGGGTGTAAGCGAGCCATTGTCCTGGTAAGTCCTGTCTGCAAATACTTCACTGGCAGTTTTCAGTCCGGCTTCCTGTGCTGCGCGTACCAGCCAGCTGTTACTAAGCCCAAAGAGGCATAGTTGTTTGTCAACATCATACACTGCTTTGGCAATCACTCTGGCCATGGCCGGGGTTTTGGCTGCCATATTATACAGTGCGCCATGTGGTTTTACGTGCACCAGGGAGGTATGTAGTGAGCGGCAGATCACCTGCAGTGCAAAGACCTGCGTGGTCACCAGATCATACAATGCATTATCTGACAGCTGTTGTTCCGTTCTGCCGAAGTTTTGTTTATCTGCAAAGCCGGGGTGGGCGCCTATGGCTACCTGGTGCTGTACAGCCAGGGTGGCGGTACGCTGCATGGTGTCCGGACTGCCGGCATGATAGCCGCATGCAATATTGGCGCTGCTGATGAAGGGCATGATCGCTGCATCTGTGTCCAGTCCTTCGCCCATGTCGCAGTTTAGGTCAATGTAAGCCATAGTGGGATAGCCATTCTTCCAACCGTAATTTACAGGCATTTTGGAGAAAGTGCAAACGCTGATCCTGCTGCCAGAGGAGTTCTTCTGCGGCTTCGGCGGGGATCATGAGGAAGCGGAGCTCGTCGCGGGGCTTTAACTGCGAAAGGGCCGGCTGATCGGCAGTGATCACGTGGGCCAGCCGCGGGTAGCCACCGGTGGTCTGATGGTCGGCCATCAGAACGATCAGGTGCCCGTTGGGCAACAGCTGTATGGTGCCCCTGGTTACGCCGGCGGAGATCTGTTCGCGGTATTCCGTCATTTTCAGGGAAGGGCCGCGGAGGCGGAAGCCCATCCGGTCGCTTTGCGGGCCTATATCAAATGTGGTGTTTGTTAATTGTTGCTGCGCATGTGCATCCAGTAATGCAAACCCGCTGCCTTCGGTAATATGGAACTGACCCGGCGGACCGTATAGCTCAGCCACGCCGGCTGTCCATGGCAATTCTACTACGTCCTGCCGCCCCAGTACTATAGTGTAGGAGGTGGCCGTGCAGAAGGGCAGTACATCATTCTTTTGCAGGGCCCTGCCCTTGAAACCACCGGCGCCGGCTTTAAGATGGGTACTATAGCTGTTCAGCCAGGGCTCAAGTGAAAGGCCATGACGGATGGCCAGGTAGCAGCAGGCGCCGCTAACGGGCCTGGTAAAACGTAGTACGGTCTGGCCGGATACCAGCAGCGGTTTATTGATGGGAATCGGCTGGTCATTGATCATGGCGCCCAGGTCTGCACCAGATAAGGCGATCATGGCATGTGTCTCAAACAGGAAGGCGGCAGCGGGAAAATGCAGTTCTATAACGGCTTCGCCGGGTGGATTACCCACCAGGCTGTTGGCTACCTGCATGGCTATACGGTCCATTACACCGCCGGGATTAATGCCCAGGTGCTGGTAACCGTGACGCCCGCCATCCTGCACCGTATCCAGCAGGCCAGGTTGCAATACGCGTATGCTCATGAATGTTGTTGCATTTGATAGAATGTTTCAAGTGTGATGGGCACAAACTGTACCTGGTCACCGGGCCTGCAATAACAGGGATCTTTGGCGGCGGGATCAAACAGGCGGATGGGTGTTTGCCCGATAATATTCCAGCCGCCGGGCGAAGCCAGCGGATAGATCCCGGTTTGTTCACTGGCAATGCCTACACTACCGGCCGGTACCTGTGTACGGGGCTGTTTAAGCCGCGGGCTGGCCAGCTGATCATCCACCTTGCCCATATAGGGAAAGCCCGGCAGAAAGCCAAGCATATATACCGTATAGGTTTGCGCGGTATGTAGGTTAATAAGCGCTGTTTCAGAGATCCCTTTTTGCTGCGCCATCGTTGTAAGGTCCGGCGCCAGGGTAGGGTGATAGCACACCGGGATCTGCAGGTTGCGCGATGCCGTCGTTACCGTATCTGTTGCCTGCTGCAGGGCGTTGGTAATAAAAGCGCTGATCCATGCCCTGGCGGGGCGTTTTATCTTTTGCCGGATACCTGCCGCATCATAGAGAACGGCAAGGGAGGCATAAGCGGGGATCAGATCTGTGATGTAGGAAAGCTTTAATGACTGCAGGTAATGAAAAGCTTTCATTACCTGTTCATGGATGTTGGGGTCTATCCGTTGTTCCCATTCGATCATGACGGCGTTATCGCCCAGTGGAGTTATGCTAAAAGTTGTGTTCATGATATCCCTGCAGGGAAGATACGGAATCTTTCCGGACCGGGATGGATTGTACTGCAGGAGTTTTATTGTCTTTGGCGGCTGGTTTCTTTTTCTTTTTGCGGTTTAGCCAGATGTAAAAACCGGTTACAGGCAGGGAGGCGGCAACCAGGGCGGCTATCAGGGCAAGCAATTTGGTGGGCCAGCCCAGGAGGCTGCCGGTGTGGATGGGGTATACCAGCCTTCTTACTTTCATGCCGCGGCTCTCGTTTTCGTAGAGGCGGGCCTGTACCAGGCTGCCGGTGCCCGGCTCGAAGTACAAGGTGCTGGCGATATTATCGATGGCGGCATCATCGTTACGCTTGATAACGGTGATGGCCTGGTTTTTCTTTTCTGCGAAGTTTTTCTTTTCGGCAAAACGGATCCTTACCGGCCCGGTATAATGAAGGATGCTGTCTGTGCTGTGCATAATGCGGCTCAGGTAGGCGGTAGGGGCTGTGTTCACAACAGGTGTCTGTGGCGCTGTCATCTTCTTCATGGGTTTCCCGTCGAAAGCATAGAAGATAAGATTGTTTGCCCACTGGTAGGCCCAGGTAAGGCCCGTAAGCGCTGTAAGGAAAATGATGATATGCACGTAAAAACCCAGTACAGCATGGAGGTCCCAGTTGAGCCTTTTCCAGGAAGCGTCCCACTTTACACGCATACGTTGTTTGCGGGAGTTGCGTTTGGGCCACCACAACACAATGCCGGTGATGACCATGATAAGGAAGATGGAGCAGGAGACGCCCGTAATAGCCTTCCCGGTGGTCCCCATGCAGAGGTAGCGGTGAAGGTTGAGCACTACTGCAAAGAAACGGCCCTCTTCATCAACCGCCTTGATGATCTGCCCGGTGTACTGGTTAACGGCAACAGACAAGGCGTCTTTTTTGCCTTTATTGATATTGAAGATGATGCTGCGGTTGGCGACAGGTTCGATGATGATCTCACGTAATTTATACTCCTTGTAGCGGGTAAGTACGGTATTGGAGAGCGTTTCCAGGGGGACGGCCTTTGCGCCTGCCGGAACCTCCACATAGCTGAAGGTCGGGCTGAGCCGGGGCTCCAGTTCTCTTTCAAACACCAGGATAGAGCCGGTGAGCGCTACTGTGAGCACTACCAGACCGGAACCGATCCCTAACCATAAATGCAGCCAGCCGATGATCTTCTTCATCATGATCAAAAAGTATAAGATACGGTGGCTTGCCAGTTACGGGGCGCACCCGGGAAGAGGCGAAGATAATCATATCCGCCCACCCAATAAATTTTGTTCGTCAGGTTATTCATGTTAAACTGTACCTGCACCCTGTTCACTTTGTAATACAGTGCTGCGTTCAGCAGGGCATAGCCGGGAAGCGTTTGTGTTTTGCTTAAGCTGACGTTCCTTTCTGTAACGAAGTTGCCGCCGGCGCCGATGCCGAAGCCTTTAACCGCGCCGGAAGGAATGGTGTATTTGGTCCAGATGCTGCCCTGGTTTTTGGGAGCATTGGGTTTTTGCTGACCCACCAGGTCAAGGTCTGTTTTGCCCGCAGATGTAATCACTGCATCGTTGTAGGCATAGGTTACAACCACATCCCAGTTGGGCATGATGCGGCCGGTAACATCCAGTTCCACGCCTTTGGCTTCTTCTTCTCCGATCTGTATTTGCAGATCGGGGTTGCCGGGGGCAGATGCATTATACAGCGTACCTTTCTGACGGATGCGGTATACCGCCACGTTAGCCGTTAACCTGCCGCTGAGCCATTCTGTTTTCAGACCACCTTCTATCAGGTTGCTGGTAATAGGATCGAAGGGACCTCCTGCCAGGGGATTGGCCTGTGTGGCAGCGTCCTGTGGATTGTAACCTTCGGTATACACGCCATACACATTGATGTTCTTGTTGATAGTGTATACGGCGCCTATACGAGGCAGCAGCTTGTGCTGGCGTACGTTTTTTGTACTATCAGTTTTATAGTACAGCTTGTTGGTAAAGGTTTCATACCGTAATCCGGCTAAGAGCTGTACCGGGCCCAGTTTCACCTGGTCCTGTATGTAAAAGCCGCTCAGACCAGAGAAGACAGGCAGGGTAGCGGAATTTACAGCAGTGACGAAAGTGTATTTGGATATATCTTCCAGCTGGTTGTTTCTCAGGATCAGATCGTACGAGGAAACGTTAGGTTTGGGGATATTGATTGTGTCTAAGGGATTCCCTTTCTTATCCCTTATAACATAATTGTAGTATACATATTTGCCGGGGTTTTTGGGTGAATTAACCGAATCGTAGGGTACAGCATTACCTCCGCTCCTGGCCTGGTAGTTATTAGCAGTTTGCTGTGAAGAGCCGGGAGGCAATACGTCCTGTGCATAGTCATAGCCAACCAGTAGTTTATGCGATACTTTTCCAGTGTGCATATCATAAGTGAAATAAGCGGATGCGTTGTCAACAAACTCTTTTGATTTGCGGATAAACACCTGCCTTGCCACGAGGTTGGGAATAGGATGCCCTAATGAGTCTACCGCGTAGAGGTTAGAGCTTCTATGCTCCAGCAGGTCCTGTGAATAACCGGTACGCAGGTATGACAGGTTAAATGCCAGTTTGCTGGAAAACTCATGCGTTAAGGAGGTCATCACGGTATAGGTTTCCTCGTTGAGGTAGTCATTTACCGCGGCCAGCGACAAGGATATTGGCGTAGTATAAAGGGCCTTTTGATCCGTACCGGCGAATACGGATTGTCCGCGGTCCAGCCGGCTGTTGGATTTGTTATATACCGCATCAAAGTTCAGCCTTGTCTTGGGCGTAGGCAGGAAGGAGATAGACGGCGCTATTACCAGGTTCTTGTCAAACTGCAGGTCGCGGAAGGACTGTGCATTTTCATAACCCAGATTGAGACGGTACAGGATGGTCTTTTCATCATTCAGCGGGCCGGTAAAGTCGGCAAGGCCGCGGGTGGTGTTGAAGCTGCCGGTGGTAAAGCTCAGCGACTTACGGGATTCAGCGAGCGGTTTTTTGGTTACCCTGTTCACCGTGCCGCCGGGAGAGGCATTGCCGAAGAGGGCAGAGGCAGGGCCTTTGATCACTTCCACTCTTTCAAGGTAGTTGACCATGGGTTGTTTCCAGAAACCGGAGAAGGTACGCATGCCATTGAGCAGCTGGGTTGTGCTGCCACCGTTGATGCGGAAGCCGCGGATGGTAAGGTCATCGTAGAAGGTGAACTGGTTCACACCACTGAAGTTCTTTACCACGTCGCCTACACGTACGGCAGATTGGTCCTGCATCAGCTCTTTGGTAACGTATGAAATGGCCTGCGGCACCTCCCGTAAAGGGGTAGCCGTTTTAGAGCCTATGAAGGAGTTGGTGTTCTTATAGCCTGATTCTTTACGGCCCGTGATCTCTACGGTCTGTAACTGTTCTGTAGATGGGACCATTACCACATCTACCACGCGGGTTTCGCCATTGGCGAGGGTGATGGTTTTCTGGTCGGCTTCAAAACCGGTATGAGAAAAGCGGATGATATATTTGCCTGCCGGCAGGCCGGTAAAGATGAATTCACCGCTGGTATCGGTAGCGGTGCTGTGTTGTTTGTTGGCGAGTTGAATACTTACTTTCTGCAGAGGCGAATTGTTGATGTCCCTTACTGTTCCCCTGATTGTTTGTCCCAAAGCGTTGATAGACAATAAAATAAATGCTGCGGTCAAAGCCTGTCTGCTCGTAAAAATTGACATGGTACTCGAAGTGTGCTTGTTTTGATGGCGCAAAGGAACGGTGAGATATTAGTTGTTAGTACTCCAATCGGGAAATTCTTTTGCGCAAAAGGGAAAAACCTTAAATGATACTATTTTAACAAAATGCTTCGGAGCAACGATATTGCAAGGAGAACACAAGGAGAAGACAAGGAGAACACAAGGAGAAACCAGTTAAAATAATACAAAAGCCGGAACAGGACTATTCCGGCTTGTTGCCTAAACCTACAACTGTTACACTGTTGTAACAGCAATTATATACTGTGAAAAATTAGAATATTATCGTTTTTTGGTCGATTATCAGTTAAAAAAATTCAGGATTTCCGGATGCCGTTCATAAGAACAGAGATTAAAAAGTCCATCTTTTCGCCGATCTCATCCAGCTTTTTATCCATGATAAGGGCCGCTTCCACTCCCCGTTGCGCATTGGCCAGCAGGAAGGCCAGGATATCCAGTTCCTGTTGGTCATAGTTAGGGAATTCCCCGGTAATGACCCCGTATTGGAGAATGCTTTTCAGAATTTCGGTTTCCGTGCAGTCGTAGTTTCTGCGGATGCTGATTTCCAGTTCGTTACAGGCTTTTAAATCACTTACCACCACCTGGTAGAGGGTGGTCATCCTTTTGATCTCCCGCATCTTGCTGCGGGTAAAGGCTTCCAGCTTTTTAACAGCGCTGTCTTCCTTGCTTACTGCTTCCTGGATGTTCCGGAAGATGATGTTCTTCTCCTTACGGATCACTGCGTCAAAGATCTCTTCTTTGTTTTTATAGTAGTAATAGAGCGTGCTTTTCCCTTTCCCTACAGCTTTGGCAATATCTTCCATCGTAGTTTTCTGTAAACCATAGTGCCGGAAAAGCTTCGCCGCTTCATCCAGTATATCGGATTTGATCACCTCGTCTTTGGCCAGTGTTGTCATTGTAGGTTTGAAGTCAGTCTGCTCAAAACTAGAGAGAAAAAGTGACAAGGCCCAATTTTTTCCGGACTTTCGGACTAAAATGCTTGAATAGTCGAAAACACCATTTGCCTGTTCCTTTCCGAATTCATGTGAAGTTAATATGGAAATATTTGTTGAAACAAATAATTCCAACTACATTTGCTAACAGTGTTAGGTTTTCTAAGAGGTGTTTGGATCAGTGCATGCAACCAACATACATATTAACAGATTTTTATAACAGTGGGAATAACAGAACGTAAACAACGGCAGCGGGAGGAAGTGAGGGCCGGGATACTGGAAGCGGCCTGGAAGCTCGTCAACGAAGAGGGCTGGCACGCGCTTTCTATCCGGAAGATAGCGGACGCGATAGAATACAGCGTTCCGGTTGTTTATGACCATTTTGAGAACAAGGACGCGATTATAGCAGAGTTCAATAAAAAAGGGTTTGAGCTGCTGGGTAATGAACTGAAAGATGTGAAAGCACAATATAAGGAGCCGGAGGAGCAGCTGGAGGCGATTGGAACGGGTTACTGGGACTTTGCATTTCAGAACAAACAATACTACCAGCTGATGTTCAGCCTGGGAGTGCCTACCTGTGAAAGCGCCCGCAAGATACCGGAGGTAAGCGCCTGTATGGATGTGATCCAGTGTACTATCCGCCAGATCATCGAAAAATACAGGAACGTGCTGGCAGACCCTTATTTAAAATTCCATGCGTTTCTGTCCATGATTCACGGACTGGTATCCATTAACATGATAGGCCCGGCCAATAAGGAAGACCTTAACCGCCTGGTATTGAAAGACCTGATAACGGGCTTTATCAAAGGATGCACCGCATGAGCCATTTAGTCATTAAAAACCAAAAATAAAAAACATCAACAATGAAAAAGACCGCCTTACTCTTTGCAGTATGCTCTGTTTTATCCCTGGCAGGTTTTGCACAGTCTACCTGGTCACTGGATCCTGCACACTCTAAATTAGGTTTTACCGTAACACACATGATGATCTCTGATGTGGACGGCCAGTTTTCAAAATTTGACGCCAAGATCACTTCTTCCAAAGACGATTTCAGCGATGCAGTAGTAGAACTGACTGCAGACGTGAACAGCGTGAACACCGACAACGAAAAACGCGATGGTCACCTGAAGAGTGAAGATTTCTTTGATGCAGCCAAATACAACACCATCACTTTCAAAAGCAAATCTTTCCAGAAAGTAGGTGAGAACAAGTACAAAGTAGCTGGCGACCTGACCCTGCATGGCGTTACCAAGCCCGTTACCCTGGATGCTACCCTGAGGGGCACCGCCGTGAACCCAATGAACAAGAAAACAGTAGCCGGCTTTAAAGTAACAGGTGCTATCAAACGTGCAGATTTCTCCTTCGGAACCAAGTTCCCGAACGCGATGCTGAGCGATGAAGTGACCATTACTGCCAATACGGAGTTCATAAAAGGTTGATTTTCAGCTTAAAATGCAATGTGAATAACTACTACAACGAATTACACTATTGTGTAACAACAATTTGTGTAATTCGTTTTTATTTTTGTGATTATTTTTATCCGCGATTCAGCCAAGAAAACATTTCTTTATTCGGATAATTATTAATATATATGTACCCGGATCGGGGCTTGTCAAAATAATTAAAAAAAATATTTAACCTATTGAAAATGAGCTATATCCCTATGATAAAAGCAATCCGGGCACAAAATTTTTTGTTAAGAAATGTTTAAGAATTGTATTTTTGGACATTAAAACTTTTTCGGTCGAACAGACTGGAAGTCTTTACGGCAAGCGATAAAGCATAATACGCGTACGATTTTCACAGCATAAGCATAAAAATTAATGTACAAGAGGCTACCTGTAAAAGAGGCAGTTATTGCCAAGGAAAAAGGTATATATCCATATTTTCGGCCGATATCATCTGCGCAAGACACAGAGGTGATAATTGATGGGAAAAGGGTGCTCATGTTTGGGTCCAACTCCTATCTGGGGCTTACTAATCACCCCAAGATCAAGGAGGCGGCAAAGCAGGCAATTGACACCTATGGAACAGGCTGCGCCGGTTCCAGGTTCCTGAACGGCACGCTGGATCTTCACATCGAGTTGGAGGACAGGCTGGCGCGCTATGTTGGCAAGGAGAAGGCGATCCTGTTCAGCACGGGGTTCCAGGCCAACCTGGGCGCACTGTCGTGTTTGACCGGTCGTAACGATTATATCATCCTGGATGAGTATGATCATGCTTCTATTCTTGACGGCAGCCGCTTATCCTACTCCAAGGTGATTAAGTACCGCCACAACAATATGGAAGATCTGGAAGCTAAGCTGAAAGGCCTGCCGCCTGAAGTGAACAAACTGATCGTAGTAGACGGTGTGTTCAGCATGGAAGGTGACCTGGCCCGCCTGCCCGAGATCGTGGATATTGCAGAGAAGTACAACACCGGTATCATGGTAGATGATGCGCATGGTCTGGGTGTAGTAGGTGATAAAGGCGCCGGTACGGCTTCCCATTTCGGCCTGACCGAAAAGGTAGACGTGATCATGGGCACCTTCAGTAAATCATTTGCTTCCCTGGGTGGCTTCCTTGCCAGCGATGCGGATACCATCGAATACCTGAAGCACAGCGCACGTTCTTTGATCTTCAGCGCAAGCATGACACCGGCTTCTGTAGCCAGTGTAATGGCAGCCCTCGAGATCATCGAAACAGAACCTGAGCATATCGAGAAGCTGTGGGCAAATACCAATTATGCCAAAGGCCTGCTGACCGAAGCCGGTTTTGAACTCGGCCCCACTGCATCCCCGATCATCCCGGTGTTTGTAAGAGACCATGAAAAGACCTTCGCGATAGCAAAACTGCTGCAGGACAATGGGTTGTTTGTAAACCCTGTAGTGCCCCCTGCTGTTCCTGCTGAAGCTACCATGCTGCGATTCTCCCTGATGGCTACACATACCTTCGAACAGATTGAAGAAGCCGTAGAAAAGATGCAGCGTGCATTCAGAAAACTGAACATCATCACAATAAAAGAAAAAATATGATGGAGGCAACGCCGGTGCAGCAGCGCAAGGCGCTCACGCCAGAAGAGATGGTGGAGGTAAAACCGGTGCAGTCACGGAAGGAGATGGGGCAGTTCATTGACTTCCCGCATGACCTTTACAAGGACGATCCCTGTTATGTACCTGAGCTATTTATAGCACAACGCGATCTGCTTACACCCGGTAAGCATCCTTTTCATAAACATTCTACACTACAGCTTTTCCTGGCCTGGAGAAAAGGTAAGATAGTAGGCCGGATAGCTGCTATCCAGAACAACAGTCATAATTCGTTTAATAACGCGCAGGACGGTTTCTTTGGTTTCTTTGACAGCATTAACGACCAGGTAGTGGCCGACGCTTTATTCAGCACGGCAGAAACCTGGCTCAAACAGAAGGGCGCCAAAACCATGATAGGGCCGGTGAACTTCTCTACCAATGAAACCTGCGCCTTGCTGATCGAAGGCTTTGATACGCCTCCGATGGCGATGATGACCTATAACAAGCCTTATTACCTGGACCTCATCACACAAGCAGGTTTTGTGAAGAAGGTGGATACCTTTGCCCACAAGATCACATCGGATACCGTGAGCGATAAGCCGCGGAAAATGATGGAGCTGCTGCGTAAACGCCTCGAGCAGCGTAATATCACTATCCGGAAGATCAACATGAAAAGGTTCAAGGAAGATGCTGATAAGATCCGGGAAGTATATAACGCTGCCTGGGATAAGAACCTTGGATTTGTGCCGATGAACAACGAGGAGTTTGATTATACAGCCAAGGACCTGAAGATGATCGTGGATCCCGATTTTGTGCTGCTGGCAGAGCATGAGGGCAAAGTGATCGGCATTACCATCTGCATACCTGATATTAACCAGATACTGATCAATGTAAAAAGAGGCAGGTTACTGCCTACCGGTATTTTCAAACTGCTCTTTGGCAAGAAGAAGATCAATGCGCTCAGGATCATGGTGCTGGGTGTGCTGGAAGAATACCGGAAGCTGGGTATCGAAGCCGTTTTTTACGGTACGGTAATGGAGAACGGCCTGAAAAAAGGCATAAAATGGGGCGAAGCAAGCTGGGTGCTGGAAACCAATGAGATGATGAACAAAGGGATCGAGAACAGCGTGAATGGAAAAGTATACAAGAAGTACAGGATATTCGAAAAGGCGATTTGAACGTTAGATGATGGCTATCCAGGCGTCAAACGTTCAACCCCTGACAAATAATTGAAAGTGAAACAAAAAGTTCTTATCACAGGCGCCAGTGGGTTTGTGGGGTTTCATCTGATCGAGGCGGCATTGAAAGCAGGGCTGGAAGTACATGCAGCCGTAAGGGCATCCAGCCGTATCGATCATTTGCAGGGATACCAGGTGCATTATGTTTCCCCGGATTTTAGCAATGCAGCTTCCATCAGGGAAGTATTGGAAGATAAACAGTATGATTATGTGATACATGCGGCCGGTATCACGAAAGCTTTTTCAGATGATGAATACAATGCGGTAAACGCCGGGTATACTAAAGAGCTGGCGATGGCCGTTAAAAGTGCAAACGCCCCGCTGAAAAAATTTGTTTTTATCAGCAGTCTGGCGGCATTAGGGCCCATCGCCTACGACGCGCAGGCTCCCATCTTTGAAAACAGCGACCCAAAGCCGGTTACAGGATACGGAAGAAGTAAACTACTAGCCGAACAATATTTACAGCAGATCGAAGGGCTTCCGCTGATCACACTCCGCCCTACTGCTGTTTACGGTCCCCGCGATAAGGACATTTTCATTATGTTCAAACTGATCAGCCGCGGATTTGAACCATATATCGGCAGAAAGCAGCAACGCTTCAGCTTTCTGTACGTGAAAGACCTGGCAAAAGCCACCATAGAAGCGCTTACATCGCCTAGTACAGGCACCTACAACTTGTCAGACGGAAATGTGTATGACCGCTATGCCCTTGCAGACATTGCAAAACGATTGCTGGGCAAGCACACCTGGAAAGTGCATATTCCTTTCGGAATTGTGCAGGTAATAGCCAGCACGCTGGAGAAAATGCCTTCCAGGGGTAAAACGGCGCCCGCGCTCAACAGAGAAAAACTGAATGAGCTTACTGCGCCGAACTGGTACTGTAGCATTGAAAAAAGCAGGACAGAACTGCATTTTTCACCGGACTATGACCTTGAAAAAGGTTTGGCCGAAACACTGCAATGGTACAGAGAGAACAAATGGTTATAGCAACAACATCTAAAAAAAGACAAGCACCCGTATGGATCTTTACTTACAGAAGGTTTGTAAGCGCAAGTTCCGTCCGGTAATTAAAAACAAACAAATGTTAATCGGATGAAACAACAAGTTCAGGAAGCAAAGGGTAAACTGGGTATCCTCATACCCGGGCTCGGCGCTGTAGCAACTACCGTAATAGCCGGTGTGGAGGCCGTAAAAAAAGGCCTGGCCCAACCAACCGGCTCCCTTACCCAAACAGGCAGTATCCGCCTTGGAAAAAGAACCGAGAACAGAAGCCCCAAAATCAAGGATTTTGTACCCCTCACAGATTTAAATGACATAGTATTTGGCGGCTGGGATGTGTATGAAGACAATGTGTACGAAGCTGCCGTAAAGGCAGGCGTGCTGGATCCCTACCTGCTAAAAGCCATTCAGCCGGAGCTCGAAGCCCTGGTTCCCATGAAAGCGGCTTTTGATAAGAACTATGTGAAGAACCTGGATGGTACCAACATCAAGGAATACGATACCAAATACAACCTGGCCCTCGCTGTAATGAAGGATATCGAGACCTTCAAGGCAAAGCACCACTGCGACCGTATCGTAATGGTATGGTGCGGCTCTACCGAGATCTTTCATGAGGCATCCGATGTGCATGACAGTCTGGCAAGCTTTGAGCAGGGCCTGAAAGATAATGACAGCCGTATTGCTCCCAGCATGATCTACGCCTATGCGGCCCTCAAACTGGGCGTACCCTACTGCAATGGCGCGCCCAATCTGACAGTAGATATTCCGGCCCTGGTAGAACTGTCAAGAGAAACAGAAACGCCCATCGGCGGAAAGGACTTCAAAACCGGACAAACGCTCATGAAGACCATTCTGGCACCAGGTTTGCATGCAAGGGCCCTCGGTGTACAAGGGTGGTTCTCTACCAACATCTTAGGTAACCGCGACGGATGGGTTCTGGACGATCCGGATAATTTCAAGACGAAAGAAGTATCCAAACTAGGGGTATTAGAGGATATTTTCCGTCCTGATCTTAACCCGGAGCTGTATGGTGACCTGTACCACAAGATCAGGATCAACTATTATCCGCCCCGTGGGGATAATAAGGAGAGCTGGGATAACATCGACATTTTCGGTTGGCTGGGCTATCCGATGCAGATCAAGATCAATTTCCTATGCCGTGATTCTATCCTGGCAGCGCCCATTGTGCTTGACCTGGCATTGTTCGTAGACCTGGCCAAAAGGGCCGGTATGTCTGGCATACAGGAATGGTTGTCTTTCTACTTCAAATCGCCGCAAACTGCGCCTGGTTTGAGACCGGAACACGATATTTTCAAACAGCTGATCAAACTCGAGAATACCCTGCGCCATATGATGGGTGAAGACCTGATCACCCACTTAGGCCTGGATTATTACGAGGACACCGTAGAACAATCATGATCAGATTTCATCAGTTGATCTCTACCGGCCTGGGTATAGGGTACATTGGCAAAGGAGCGGGAACGGTAGCTGCGGTGGTAACAGCATTTGCCTGGTACATGCTCCAGGCTGGAGAGATCTCCAATATTTCCATGCAATGGGGGATCACCCTCCTGATCGTGGTGCTGGGCACCTGGAGTGCCGGTAAAGTAGAAAAGAATTGGGGAAAGGACAATCAGAAAGTAGTGATAGACGAAGTGGCGGGCATGTGCATTAGCCTGCTGATGCTGCCACCAAGTTTACCATATATAGCGGCAGGACTAGTGCTGTTCCGCTTTTTTGATATCGCTAAACCGTTGTATATCCGGAAAGCAGAGCACCTGCCAGGTGGCTGGGGTGTAATGCTGGATGATATAGTGGCAGGGCTGTATGCTAACCTGCTTTTACAGATCGTATTCCGGTCTAAACTGTTTTAGAATAAATGGCGACCTTTATAAAAGCGACCTTTATCAAAGCGCAGGCCGCCTCTTTGGCTGCCACATGTTTCGACTTTTTGACCACAATCGTTTTGGTGAATGTATTCGGGTGGTGGTATCTGGCAGGTAGTATTACGGGAACTATTGCCGGCGGTTTGCTCAATTTTATGATCGGCAGGCTGTGGGCATTCGATGCCGCAGAAGGAAAGATCGAGTGGCAGTTTATTAAATATGTGCTGGTATGGACTGGCAACCTCCTGCTGAATGCAGCGGGGGTATTCATTATCACGCAATACATAGGGCTTACTTATGTGATATCCAAGGTAATTACATCAGTTGTGGTAGGCATAGGATATAATTATGTGTTGCAAAAGAAATTTGTTTTCAGATGAAGAAGCGTATGGATCATAGCTTGGAAAAGATAAGCCTGATCTTTTTATTTTTATTAACTGTTTGCTCGGTAAGATTAGCCGCGCAAACCACTACTGTTAGCGGTACCATCACAGACGCAAAGCAGAAGGCCCCTATGCCCTTTGTAAACGTATTTATTCCGGGTACCAACATTGGTACGCAAACGGATGTAAACGGAAAATTCAGCCTTCAGTTCACCGGTGTCCGCGACAGCCTGCATTTTGCCAGCCTGGGTTACAAGACCTTCAGGATGAAGATCAATAATGGCACCACCCAGGTGATCAATGTAAGGCTGGAAACTACTTCCCGCATGCTGGGTGAAGTAGTGGTGAAGAGCGGCAAGCGCGAACGCTACCGTAATAAGGATAATCCCGCGGTGGAGCTGATCCGCCTGGTGATCGACAACAGGGACAAGAACCGTATCGAGCATTACAATTACACACAGTATAACCAGTACGAAAAACTGGAGTTTGCGCTGAGTAACAGCCTCGACAAGATCCAAAAGAACCGCTTCCTCAAGAAGTATAAGTTCATATTCGATAACAGGGACACTACCAAGGTAGAAGGCAAGGCATTGCTGCCTATTTACCTGGAGGAGATCTCTTCCGACGTGTACTACCGCAAAGACCCTGAGAAAAAGAAAGAGATCGTAAAGGGCGAGAAAAAAGTAAGCTTCGAGGATTATATTGACAGCCAGGGGCTGAGCCAGTACCTGAACCACATCTACCAGGACTTTGACATCTATGACAACAACCTGATGTTGTTCACCAACCAGTTCCTGAGCCCCATCGCCAATGCGGGACCTACTTTTTATAAATACTTTATTACGGACACCATTGTGAACGAGGAAGGTACCAAACTGGTGGAAATGGAGTTTGTGCCAAGGAACCAGACAGACCTCCTGTTGCAGGGTAAATTATACGTAACGCTGGATGGGAACTATGCGATCCGGAAAGCGGACATGACCGGTAATAAACGCCAGAACATTAACTGGGTAAAAGATTTCCGTGCTATCCAGGAATTCGATAAGGCGCCTGATGGCAGGTTCTTTACCAGCAAGAAAACCTTACTGGCAGACTTTACCCTCTTTGCCAACAGTAAAGGCGGTGTTTACGGAGAACGCACCGTATCTGTCAAAGACTTCCAGATCAACAAGCAGCTGCCCGACGATTTCTATAAAGGCCCTGCCCAGGTAAAACCGGATAGTGTAACCCAGGTGCCGGAGTCTTTCTGGGTAGAGAACCGGCACGACACGCTGAGCGGTCCGGAGTCAAAAGTATATGCCAATATCGACAGCCTGCAGCACATGCGCTCTTTCAGGCGTACCATGGATATCATTACCCTCTTACTGGCAGGTTACAAGCAGTTTGGGCCTATCGAAGTTGGACCGGTGAACACCTTTTACAGCTTTAATCCTGTAGAAGGCTTCCGTTTGCGCCTGGGTGGCCGTACCACTCCAAGGTTCAACAAGAGCATTTACCTGGAATCTTACGGCGCTTACGGTTTTAAGGATAAAAAGTGGAAATACTACTTCGGAGGTACCTATTCCTTCACCCACCGTTCTATCTGGGAATTCCCGGTTCGCTCATTGTCTGCCAACTATCAGCACGACATGAAGATCCCGGGCCAGGAACTGCAATTTGTGCAGGAGGATAACTTCCTCTTGTCCTTCAAGCGGGGTAATAACGACAAGTGGTTATATAACGATATTTATAACATTACTTACCTGCACGAGCTGCTGAATCACACGTCTTTCCGGCTGGGCTTTAAGAACTGGCGGCAGCAGCCGGCCGGCAGCCTGGCTTATATCAAGGCGCCAACAACGACAGACAGCGTTCACCGGATCACTACTACGGAGTTTTCTTTGCAGTTCAGGTGGGCGCCGCACGAACAATTCTACTCCGGTAAAAATTTCAGGGTGCCTATCCCCAACAAATACCCGATCGTTTCGTTAACAGGAACCGTTGGGGCGAAAGGCCTGTTCGGAGGACAATACAACTACCAGAACCTGCAGCTGAACATCTATAAAATGATGTACCTGTCGCCTATCGGCTACAGCGAAGTGGTGCTGGAAGGCGGTTATACCTTCGGTAAGGTGCCGTTCCCGCTGCTAACCATCCACCATGCGAACCAAACCTACGCTTACCAGCTGGAGTCTTATAACCTGATGAACTTCCTGGAATTTGTGAGCGATCACTACGCCAGCCTGAACATAGACCACCACTTTAACGGCTTTATCTTTAACAAGATACCGCTCATGAAGCGGCTGAAGCTGCGTGAGGTGGCTGCCGTGAAGGTACTGGTAGGCGGCGTGCGCAGCGAGAACAGGCCGGAGAATAATCCTTCCCTGTTCAAATTCCCGGTGGATAAGAACGGTATAGCGTCCACCTATACCCTTAGCGAAGGGCCTTACGTAGAAGGCAGCGTGGGTATTGCCAATATATTCAGATTAGTGAGGGTGGACCTCGTAAAGCGGTTTACCTACCTGGATCATCCTGATATTTCCAGCTGGGGTATAAGAACCCGTGTACGATTTGATTTTTAGAACGCATATATTATCAGGATATTTGTGTAATTAATGATGATCAACTTTATGCGTATTATGTATGAAAAAGAGCACTTTCAGAGATAAACTACAGCAGGGCATCTATGTGATCATAAACCCTTTGGTAAAGGGACTGATAAAGATAGGCCTTACTCCTAACGCTGTGACAACCATTGGTTTGATCCTGAATATCGGAGTGGCAGCCATATTTATCATTGGAGCAGAGAAGAGCAACAGGGGCGAACTGGGCTATGTAGGCTGGGCAGGCGCCCTGATCCTGTTTGCCGGGTTATTTGATATGCTGGACGGACAGGTGGCGCGGCTGGGCAAGATGAGCTCCAAATTCGGCGCCTTATACGATTCCGTACTGGACCGTTACAGCGAGCTGGTGCTGTTCCTGGGCATCTGTTACTACCTAGTGGCGCACCATTATTTCTTAAGCTCATTATTTGCGTTTATAGCCATGATCGGTTCCATGATGGTAAGCTATACCAGGGCCCGTGCGGAAGGATTAGGTATTGAGTGCAAAGGCGGGCTGATGCAAAGGCCCGAGCGGGTAGTGCTGATAGCCCTGTCTGCCATTGGTTGTGGGGTAGCCGGCCATTATATAGGAGGCGATTATAAACTGTTTATTCCCGGAATACCCTTTCATGTGTTCGAAACCATGTCTATCTTTACGATCCCAATCACTATTCTGGCAATTATGAGCAATATTACCGCTATCAACCGCCTGAGGGATGCAAAAAGGTCAATGGAGCAACAGCAGGAAGAGCGTAAAAGCAAACCGGCCGGCAAACAGCTGATTGCCTGGATAGGTTTGTTTATGATCCTGTTTACAGGGACATCTGCTCTCGCGGGCGGCCCGGAAAGACCTAAATTCCCTGTTCCCAGCGGCATTCCCAATATGCTGTTCTACCTGCAGCGTACGCCCAACTCTAATACCATCGTATATGATCTCAATGTAGACAAGGATGGTAAACTGGATGTGGATGAGCCGGTGAACGTATACTGGATTCGCTATACGGAAGGTGGTGTAAAAAAAGGACTAAACTTTATACAACGTAAATTTGCGTACGGAATAAAGGTGAAAAAGCTGTCGGATGAAAAATATGAGATCAAATCCGTGGCATATGACAAACATCCTATGTACCTGATGAAATCCGATAAAGGCAAATACCAGATCTTCACCAAGATAGGGGATACCATGGCAGCCCTCAGCAGCATCTGGATCCAGATTGAAGGAGGCTCTTTTTGGGTGCCCAATGTGGTGTACATTGAGATGAAGGGGGTTGACCCCGCTACAGGTGCAGAAAAACTGGAGCGTTTTAAACCATAATAGAAGATATGCCTAAGAATTATATATCCAATTCAAGTGAATCAACCAGGATGTTCAAAAATGGCTTCCTGGAGAGCTTATCTAAGGTGCACTTTTCAGTACCGCTGATCATCTATGTACCCGTTGTTCTTTACTTTTCCTGGAAAGGACTGTTCCAGATGGAAATGGGAATACTGCCATTTATTGGCTGTTACGTTGGCGGCCTGTTTTTATGGTCGTTGACAGAATATGTGTTGCATCGTTTTGTATTTCATTATGTGCCTAAATCCAAATGGGGATTAAGGATCCATTTTATATTCCATGGCGTGCATCATGATTACCCGAAAGACAGGCTGCGCCTGGTAATGCCGCCATCAGTGAGCATCCCGCTGGCTTTTGGCTTTTATTTTCTTTTTGCCGCATTCATCGATCCTCCTTATTTGTATGGGGTGTTTCCGGGGTTTGTAACCGGGTATTTGTTCTATGATATCATCCACTATGCTATACATCATGTTAATATCAATAGTGGTATCTGGCTGAAGATCAAAAAGCACCACATGCTGCACCACTACCAGGATGCCGATAAGGGATACGGTGTAAGCTCTTCGTTCTGGGATAAGATCTTCAGATCGGATTTTATAAAGAAATGATGATGGACACGCTCTCAACGGTAACTGGCACAACTCCTTTCTATAGTCGTAAAACAATACTGCTCACCAGCCTGATCAGCGTAGGTTACCTGCTGCTGTCGGCATTGCTGGTGGGTTTTAAAACAGATCAGCTGGTACTGGTGGGACTGTTCAACGCCCTGTTCTATATTACCCGCGGCACGCGCAAGTTCATCATAGGTTTTTCCATTTTCATTGTTTACTGGATCCTGTATGATTATATGAAGGCCTTCCCGAACTATGAGTTTGCGGATGTACATATCGCCAGCATCTATCATGCAGAAAAGAGTATGTTCGGCATTAGCTCTCAGGGGGTATTGTTAACGCCTAATGAATACTGGCGCCTGCACAGTACCACCTTCCTGGACGTGCTGTGCGGTTTCTTTTATCTCTGCTGGATACCGCTGCCACTGGTGTTTGCGGTATACCTGTTCTACAGCAACAGGATGCAGTTCTTTCACTTTATGCTCATTTTCCTGTTGGTGAACCTGATCGGTTTTGTGATCTATTACATCTACCCCGCTGCTCCGCCCTGGTATGTGCAGCTGCATGGTTTTGAGCTGCAGCCCCATACACCGGGCAATACGGCTGGCCTGATCAGGTTTGACCAGTTCTTCCAGGTAAGTATCTTCCAGGGCCTGTATGCCAAAGGCTCCAATGTATTTGCTGCAATGCCTTCGCTGCACTCCGCCTATCCGCTGATCGTGCTGGTGTTTGCCTTGCGGACCAGGAGCATCTTCTTCAAGGTACTGGCGGCTATTGTAACGCCGGGTATCTGGTTTGCGGCAGTATACACCAGCCACCATTATATCCTGGATGTGCTGGCGGGTATTTTATGTGCCGCAGCAGGCATCCTGCTCTATGAGAAAGTGTTATGCAGGAGGTACTTCTTCCTGGGTTTTCTTCAGTATCTATACAGGCACGCTTCCTGATCATTTGTTTTCTTCTGCCGTTACGGGCGCTGTTTGCGGCAGGAAATCCGCATTTCCCTTGTTGTAATCATAGGCCCAGCGATGCACTTCCGGCACTTCGCCCGGCCAGTTGCCATGCCCCGGATGAATGGGTGTGGTCCATTCCAGCGTGGTGGCATTCCATGGATTTGGATTGGTAAGCTTTCTTCCCTTGAACAGGCTGTAAAAGAAATTGAACACAAACAGCAGCTGTGTAAGGAACACAATGATGGTCACAAAGCTGATAAAGTGGTTAAGATCCGCAAACTGCTTGAAAGACTCCCAGTTACTGAAATCATAATAGCGCCTGGGCACTCCCGCCAGGCCCATATAGTGCATCGGCCAGAAGATCAGGTAGGCGCCTATCAGCGTGATCCAGAAATGAATGTAGCCCATGGTATTATTCAGGAAACGACCATACATCTTGGGAAACCAGTGGTAAATACCTGCAAACATTCCCAGGATGGCAGACACGCCCATCACTAAGTGAAAGTGTGCAATAACGAAATAAGTATCGTGCACATGAATATCTATTGCAGAGTTTCCGAGCCATATACCGGTTAAGCCTCCTGAAATAAAAGTGCTCACAAACCCTATACTGAAAAGGGCTGCCGGTGTAAAATGTATATTACCACGCCAGATGGTGGCCAGCCAGTTAAATACTTTAATGGCAGACGGAACGGCTATCAACAGTGTGAGCAGCACAAAGAATGATCCCAGGAAAGGGTTCAAGCCACTTACAAACATGTGATGTGCCCATACCAGGAAGGAAAGGGTGGCAATGGCGAACAGCGAGCCCACCATGGCCAGGTAGCCAAAAATAGGTTTGCGCGCATTAACGGCCAATACTTCAGACACAATGCCCATCGCCGGTAAGATCACAATATACACCTCCGGATGCCCCAGGAACCAGAACAGGTGCTGATAGAGCACCGCACTGCCGCCCTGGTTAGACAAGGCCTTGCCTGCCACGAAAAGATCACTCAGGTAAAAACTGGTGCCGGCATGGCGGTCCATCAGCAACAGGATAAAGCCTGAGAGCAACACGGGGAATGATAGCACACCCAGCACCGCTGTAAAGAAAAAGGCCCACATGGTAAGCGGCATGCGGCTCAGGCTCATCCCCTTTGTGCGCATATTGAGGATGGTAGTGATGTAATTCAGGCCCCCTAATAGCTGAGATACTACAAACAGGGCCATGCTGGCCAGCCATAGGTCCATGCCGATCTTTGAGCCGATGGATGCATCTCCCAGGGCGCTCAGCGGCGGGTAGGAGGTCCATCCACCCGAAGCAGGCCCGGTTTGAACAAACAGAGAGCTCATCATCACGATGCTGGCCAGGAAAAAGAACCAGTAGCTCAGCATGTTCATAAAGGGCGAGGCCATATCACGCGCGCCCACCTGCAAAGGAATGAGTAAATTAGAGAAGGTACCGCTCAGACCGGCGGTGAGCACAAAGAATATCAGGATGGTACCGTGCATGGTTACCATCGCATAATAAGCTTCCGGTGTAATACGCCCACCCTTTGCCCAATGACCCAGTACGGTTTCCAGCCAGGGAAAAGTTTGTTCGCCATAACCGAGCTGTAACCGGAAAATAACAGAAAAAGCGGCGCCGATGATCGCCCATATCATACCGGTGATCAGGAATTGTTTGGCGATCATTTTATGATCCATACTGAAAACATACTTCGAAAAGAAGTTTTCCTTTGGGTGATGGTCGTGTCCGTTGCCGTGCCCGTTTGTGGTGGTGGTGTGCGCGGCTTGGTCCAGCGTTTGCTTAGGGGTGGGCTCAGTCATAGCAGGTTCCGTTTAACGATGGAAACAATGAGAGTGAACGGTGAAGCACTTCGTCTTCACCGCTCACTATTTATGGTTCAGCTGGTTTTTTTTTCATATACTCCTAACAAGGTGCCTTCTCCCAGCACATGATCTTTCATTGCCTTTTCTACGGCTTTTTTGTCTGAACCGGGAGGCAGGTCCAACATGCTATCCAATGCATAGATATTAAATAAATAACGATGAGAGCCGGAGGGCGGACAGGGCCCCATATAGCTGTTTTTTCCGGCGCTGTTGCTGCCCTGAACACCAGGGGCGGTATTTTCTTCTATCAGTCCTACCGGGCGTATGTTCCATACCACCCAATGATCAAAGGTGGCCCCCGGTGCATCCGGATCTTCAACGATCAGTACCAGCGATTTGGCGCCTTCCGGTATATCCCTGATCGCAAGCGGTGGGTTTATATTCTGTCCCTGGCAGGTATACCTTGCCGGGATAGCCTCTTTATCCTTAAACGCAGGACTCGAAACATTCAGGCTGGCAATATGGGCTGCTATGGCCATGACGGTCATTATTAAGTAACTCATAATAAGCGCATTGAATCAGAACGTAGGAATTGCCGCAAAAACTACGCCCATATTAGATTCCCACTCGACAATGCCCAGCACAGTCCGGATGAGCGTGTATAGTTATCCACATAGCATGGGTAAAAGAAGGTGCTGCCCACAGTCAAAAATGATTTTGTACTATTGAGTACAGTATATATCTTTGTCGGGTAAACCTTTAATCATGGCAGGCAGGCCCAAAATATTTGATAAAAAAGAAGTGGTAGATAAAGCGGCAGATCTTTTCTGGAGCAAGGGCTATGAAGCAGCTTCTACCGACGAGCTGCTGGCTGCTATGGGGATTGGTAAAGGCAGTTTTTACCTGGCATTTCCCGAAGGGAAAAGAGAGCTGTTTGAAAATGCCCTTGAACAGTTCAACAACGGTTCACTGGCACGTTTACAGGCCGCGCTGGCAAAGACAGACAGGCCCGCCGAGCAGGTAAGAAAGTTTTTCCGGGAAATTGCAATGGCCCCGAAAGAGGAGCATGGAAAAGGCTGTTTTATGGGCAATACAGTAGCAGAGTTGTCTAATGTGGACAACCAGCTTAAGCTGAAAGCAGTAAAGCGCTTAAAGCAGCTGGAGCAGCTCTTCTATGATGCTGTTAAAACCGCCCAGGGAAGTGGGGAACTGAAGACAAAAGAGGATCCTGCCGTCATTGCCCGATACCTGCTCACAATGTGGAATGGATTGAATATTACCCGCAGAATGTATGCAGACCCTAAAGTATTAAGTGGACTGATCGAATTTCAACTGAAAATACTGCAATAATTTTTTTTAACTTATTTTGTACTATATGGTACATAATAACAAACTGATGTAACATGAAAAACATTATTCCTGATCACACGTATGGCGTAACATTTAAAACGGTGAATGTGCAGGGGCTGGATATCTTCTACCGTGAAGCAGGACCGGCCAATGCCCCGGTAATCCTGTTCCTGCATGGATTTCCCTCTTCCTCCCATATGTACCGGGATATTCTTCAGGAGCTTTCATCCTCCCATCATGTAATAGCGCCGGACTATCCGGGCTTTGGCTTAAGCAGCCGTCCATCTCCGGCGTCCTTCCAATATTCCTTTGAGAACATTGCAGCAGTGATGGAACAATTTATAGACAAGCTCGGCCTGCAGGCTTTTACCTTATATATGCAGGATTACGGCGGCCCTATAGGTTTCAGGATCATCAGTAAAAGACCGGAGCTGGTACAGGCGCTGATCATACAGAACGCTAATGCCTATGCAGAGGGTATTGGGCCTTACGTGCAGGAACTGGGTCGCTTATACGAAGCAGGAGATGAAAAGGCAATAGATGAGGCTATTTATCATAAGCTTTCCCTGGAAGGTATTAAGGAAGAGCACCTGCATGCCGTAGCCTATCCCGAAAGAGTAAGCCCGGATGCCTACCTGTCTGATCATTATTTCATGGAAAGGCCGGGTGTTAAAGCAATACAGTATACACTTTTTAAAAACTACGGTACTAACTTTCCCTTGTACCCGGAGTGGCAGCAGTATTTGAAAACACATCAGCCACCAGCCCTCATCGTATGGGGCAAAAGGGATCAGATCTTCACTGCGCCCGGAGCAGAAGCCTATACACGTGATCTGAAGAATACGGAACTGCACCTGCTGGATGGAGGCCACTTTGTGCTGGAAGAGCATCATACAGCAGTGGCTGAATTAATAAAAGATTTTTTACAACGACAGTTAAAATAATGTGCAGGTATCTCCACATTATTACATGAAATGCAACACTCATTGCTGCAGCTGCGCCTGCATCCCGGCAATGATATTAAGGAGCAGGACCGATATTATTGATTGATTTTGTGAGTATAATAGCCTGTTGTTAAAGATCCCTTCAGTAGCATGGCATGGTTATGTATTGTGTTTAAGCAGCGTTAGAAAGGATATTATTGAAAGATAAAAACTATTTTTATGGCAAATACAAATGCTAACCAGGCCGCTACTGCTGCGGATTCCAAGCTACAGGAATTTTTTGAGGATCAGCTACAGGATATTTACTGGGCAGAGAAAAAGTTGGTGAAAACCTTGCCGAAAATGCAGGAAGCTGCTACCGGCAATGAGCTGAAAAATGCCATTAGTAATCACCTGGAACAGACAAGGACGCATGTAACAAGACTGGAAGATATATTTGGAATAATCGGAAAGGAAGCGAAGTCGAAAAAATGTCAGGCCATGGCGGGTATTGTTGATGAAGGAGAAGACATAATAGATGAAACCGATGATGCATCCGCCCAGCGGGACGTTGGACTGATCTTTGCAGCACAGAAAGCGGAACATTATGAGATCGCCACTTATGGCGGATTACGCCAGCTGGCCCTTACATTAGGGTATGAACAGGTGGCAAATATATTAGGACAAACACTGGGTGAAGAAAAAGAAGCTGATGCCCTGCTTACGCAAATTGCCGAGAATAATGTGAACAAAGAGGCGAGGAGGGAACCGCAATCGGCATAATCAGGGAGCATGCTGAGTGTAGAATGCAGAGATGCAGAACGCCTGACAGTAGATGTGTCAGGCGTTCTGCTTTTTTATGCGCACAGGATAGTATAGGACAGCTGAATGATGTTGCTTGTTTATTTTTAGTATACACATTTGTCCATGTTATGAAGCGAATTCCTCAACACATTCTTTTCCTTTGTTTATTGCTGTTGCCCGCACTGTTATTTGCACAACCCAAAGCCAACGACGTAACAGCGCCGCTGCATGCGCTACAGCCCGATTATCCTGTTAAATACGGCGCGCCTTCCACCGAAGGTGTGAAGGCAGTGCTGGACAGGATCTATCAATACCTGGATACCGTAACACCCGCTCGCTTTATTGATCGTAGCACCGGTAAGGGTGTTGATAATATGGCGGCCATCAATGAGCAAACCGCCTGGCAACAGGGTGATTTTCGCCTTACCAGCTATGAATGGGGTGTTACCTATTGTGGGATGTTGCTGGCAGGCGAGGCTACCGGCGATGCCAAGTTTACCAATTACACCAGGCGCCGCCTGCAGTTTATTGCCGACGCGCTGCCTGTTTTTAAACAACTCTATAAGCAGGCTGGCAATGGCAATAATCCACTGCGGCCGGTGATGTTCCCGCATGCACTGGATGATGCGGGCGCCATGTGCGCTGCTGTGGTTAAAACATTACGCGCCGGCGGGCAGTCTAACCTGCGGCCCCTGGCAGATAATTATATCACCTACATTTCCTCCAAAGAGTTCCGTTTGCCAGATGGTACCCTGGCCAGAAACCGGCCCCAGAAAAATACCCTTTGGCTGGATGATCTTTATATGAGCGTGCCGGCGCTTGCCCAAATGGGAAAGCTGACCGGCAATCGTCAGTACTTTGATGATGCGGTAAAGCAGGTATTGCAGTTCTCCAGGCGAATGTTCAATAAGGAGAAGGGCCTTTATATGCACGGCTGGGTACAGGGAATGGATGTACATCCGCAGTTCCACTGGGGACGGGCTAACGGCTGGGCATTGCTGGCAATGACAGAGTTGCTGGACGTATTGCCGGATAGCCATCCCGGCAGAAAAGCGGTATTGACACAATTCCAGGCGCTGGCAAAAGGACTGGCTGCTTACCAGTCAGGCCAGGGGCTGTGGCACCAGCTGCTGGACCGTAATGATTCTTATCTCGAAACTTCTGCTACGGCCATTTATACTTATTGTTTTGCGAGGGGTGTGAACAGGGGCTGGTTAAATGCGATGGCCTATGCGCCTGCTGCATTGCTCGCCTGGAACGCAGTGGCAGCAAAAGTGAATGCAGGCGGACAGGTAGAGGGCACCTGTGTAGGTACAGGTATGGCTTTTGATCCGGCATTCTATTACTACCGGCCGGTAAATGTATATGCTGCGCATGGTTATGGACCAGTATTACTGGCAGGGGCAGAAGTGATCAACCTGCTTAAGCAACATGCATTTGGTATCAACGACAGCTCGCTGCAGCTCAGTGAATAAGCGCCCGGTATATTTTTATCCCAGCGCCAGCAGCACAATGCCTGCAAGTATTACAATGGCTGCGATGATGCGTTTTCTTGCATCTGCCTCTTTCAGCAGATTAGCGCCAAAGAAAACGCCTACCACAATGCTTAGCTCCCTGGCCGGCGCTACATAGGTAACGGGTGTGCCTTTGAGTGCGATGAGCACCAGCAGGTAGGATAGCGGCTGAAATATTGCTACTGCTATCACCTGTTTCCAGTGTGTGCGGATCTCCTGCTTTACTTCATCCTGCCTTTTTAGCATTACCGGCGCGAGGAGCAGGAGGGGAAACAGCATAGAGGCAAATGTGATGAGCAGCGCGGAAACGTGATGGTCTACCACTGCTGCTTTATCCCAAAGTGTATATGCTGCAATAAACAGTCCTGTAAGGATTCCGTATTCAAGGCCCCTGGCCAGACGGGCGTCTTTACTAACCCTGAAGCCAGTCATAACGATCACTCCTGCTATGATAAAACATATGCCTGTGACGGCCAGCCATCCTGGCTTTTCCCTGAAAAGCAGTACAGCGCCAGCCACAGAGAACAACGGCCCTGCGCCACGTGCTACCGGGTAAACAATGGACAGGTCGGCCTTGCGATACCCTGTTTGCAACAGCACAAAATAAAGCAGATGCAGGATAGCGCTAACCACGGCAAAGCCGCTTACCATCAGGTTCAAAGTAAGGTGTTCCCTGCTGGCCTGCAGGTACAGGAAAGGAAGGCATATAACGGAAGAGGCCAGCGAAACCAGCCAGAAAAAAGGCAGTTTGCCGTTCACCTGTTTTGTGATCAGGTTCCAGGCAGCATGCAGCACAGCTGCCGCTACTACCAGCAATAAGGCATAGATGCTCATAGCAAGAGGAATGCTGCAATAATACTTATTTACCAGTAAAATTTCAGCAATGAAACGGCTTGCCGGGGTAACTGCATACGGATAACAGCGGTTCCGTTCTCCGTGTGTACCCATTCCGGCGATGAGAGCGACTGCAGTTGCCCTGCTTTTTCAAGTTCGTTGACCTGATCAGGTGTTGGCTGCTGGGGAGATCCCATTTTTTTCCATGCGGTATAGGCATTACTGTGCTCCTGGTCAATACGGAAATGCTGCAATAAAGCTTTCGCTGCAGGGATACCCCGGATGGTAATAGTGACAGGTTTCCCATCTGAAAGCTTGTTATCGTCATGATAGTTCCATACCATGATAGCGGCACTGCGGGTATCCAGCGTGGCCAGTGCACTGATATCCGCCCGGGCGCCCCTAACGCTGGAATCGCGTATTTTCAGAAAGTCGTATGCCAGATCGCCGCTTACTGCTACCCGGTTTCCCTGCATCATCCCAAACATCCGGAACACGTTCAGCACAGGCTTATCTACTCCATTAGTGGCCAGATCGCGGAAACCTGCAAACCAGGGCTGGTCTTCAAATTCAAAGGCCCAGGTAACAGCGCCTGCCAGGTTAACGCCGCGGGCTGCCGCCAGTTCATACTTCCGGGCAAAAGATGCGGCCGTATAACTGGAATACATGGTACCGTTACGGTAGGCATTCTGTGGATGGAAATTCTCAGAGCAGGCAGCGCATCCTTCAGGGTCAGACTCACCGATGATAATTGGCAGATGCTTCAGCGTAGGATAAGACGCTACTATCTCAAAACCTTTATCGATATCCCGTAGCTGTGTGCCCATGTTCATTTGCACAACGCCGTTCACCAGTTTAGGGGCTCCTTTTGCGTGAAAAGTGATCACATCCAGCGGGCTGCCCTTTTTACCGGTTACATAGTTAGTACCGCTTACTACGTGATCAAGAAAAGCTTTGAGAAAGTCGGCTGCATCGGTCCAGTTGGGACCTGTTACTTCGGGGCCGCCGATATGTGCGGTGGGTAAGGCGCGCTTAACAGCATCTGCCACGTAATCGTATAGCTTTATATATTCTTCAGTTGTGCCTTTCCAGTAACTGATATTAGGTTCGTTCCAGAGCTCCCAATACCAGCTTTCCACTTCGGCTTTGCCATAGCGGGCCACGGAGTGTTTCACCCATTCATATACCAGTGTTGCAAATTTCGTATAGTCTTTGGGTGGGTAGGCCCAGCCGGTAAAGATGTCGTCATACGCCTGGTCGGGCCGCCAGTGATGTCGGTAGGGCTCCGGTTTTACAGAAAGCGCCTGGGGCATGAAGCCTATCTGTGCTATTGGTTTCATGCCACGTTCTATATAGGTATCAAATATCTTATCGATGATGGTCCAGTCGTATACAGGCTTTCCCTTGGCATCTTCCGTATAGGCATTGGTAGATCCCCATTTCAGGGCGGCCTTGCCATCGCCGGTTACCAGCAGGCTATGTACGCGTACATACACCGGTACATTACTGAGTTGTGAAATTTCGGTGAGCAGCTTTTTCCCATCTTTCATGTAGGTATAGTTCGGCTCATCATAGCCAAACCAGGCCCAGATGGGCTGCATCGGTCCTTTACTTTTGTCCAGGTTAATTTGTATCGCTACCGTATCCTGGCCGGCGCTGCCAAAAGGGAGCAGCAATACTGCCATTAACGCAATAAAGCAAACCGCATGTTTCCAGTTCATATGTTGCAGGGTTTTTAACGTGGTGGTATAATACACATGCCCTCGTTAAGCGTGGTGTTTGTTACTAAATAAAGATATAGGTTTTGGAAGAGAATTTATAAGGGTTTATTTTTATCCACTAAACCGGTAGACTATACGATCATTATCCTATAAATAACTCATCATGTTATACCGCAGTGCTTTTTTAGTTATAAGTTTATTTTTTACCCTCGCCACGGCCCATGCGCAGAAGGGAAAAGGTGCAATCGGCGCCATCCGCCAGGAGGATATCAAAAGGGACCTTTACACGATGGCGGATGATCATTTTCGCGGCAGGGAGGCTGGTACGCTGGATGAGCTGAAAGCATCCGTATGGCTGGCCGAAGAGGCAAGGAAAGCAGGCCTGGAACCGGCGGGGGATGACGGTACCTATTTCCAGTTCTTTCCGCTTATACGCGAACGCGTTAGCGCTAACAGCACATTCTCCATTGGTGAGCGGTCCTTTGTTCTTTGGAAGGATGCGATCATATACGAGCCTTCTTTTGCAAGTGTACAGGCGCCACTTGTATTTCTGAATGACCCGGAAACGGCAGCTGCTGCAGATATTGCAGGCAAGGCGGTGGCCCTGCAGTTTTCAGACAAGGGGATTAAAGATCCGCGCGTGCATGTGCCCACCCGTTATGGCGGCATTGTGATCGCTGCCTGGGCCAGGAAACTGGCTGCGCTGGGCGCAAAAGCTATTATCTTTGTTTCAGATGAGCTGGCAGAAAAAGGCTGGGCGCGGGCAGCGCAATATGCCAACCGCGGCTCTTACCAGATAGAAGGCAGCTTGTTCCAGCGGCAGCTGTTGAACGGTATTCCCATTATCTGGCTGAAAAAAGAAGCGCTGGAACTGGTACGCAAGCCGGGACAGGAGATCGCAGCACAGATCTACAGTGAGAAGTTTACTTACCCTTCCGTGAACGTAGTAGCGCGGGTAAAAGGCAGCGATCCCAGGCTGGCTAATGAATACGTACTGTTCAGCGGGCACCAGGACCATGATGGCGTTCGCAATATTGAACCCGGTAAAGATTCGATATTCAACGGTGCAGACGATAACGCAACGGTAAGTGTGGCACTGCTGGCAATAGGAAGGGCTTTTCACCGGCAGCCGGGCCGGCGTTCTGCGCTGTTTGTATGGCACGGGTCAGAAGAGCGTGGCTTGTTCGGCTCTACCTGGTTTGCAGATCATCCTACCGTTCCGCGGGAATCACTGGTGGCCGTGCTGAATGGAGATATGATCGGCGCCAATGCACCAGACAGCGCTGCGCTGCTGGGAGTGATCCCTCCTCACCGCAGCTCATCCGACCTGGTAAATATCGCCCTGCAGGAGAACGAAAGAGGGCCCGCATTCAAGCTGGATACTGCCTGGGATAAAGCTACCCACCCTGAAGGCTGGTATTTCCGAAGCGATCATTTCCCTTATGCCAAGAAGAATATTCCTGCCTTGTTTTTCAGCTCTCTTCCCCATTCCCTCTATCATACGCCGGGAGATGAGCCTGCGGCTATGAACATAGAGAAGATCACTAAATTTGCACGCTGGATGTATGCTACCGGCTTTGCTGTGGCCAATAGCGGGCAACGCCCACGGCTGGAGCCTGGTTTCAGGCTGGAACGTTAATATACTGATAAAAGCTGTGACGAGGCCGTCTCTGAAAGGGGACGGCCTCGTCTATTATATACGAGTTCGTACTGGTTACGCTGTATTATTTAACTAGTTTAGAGGTAGATGTCCCGTATCTTTAAAGATACCGAACATCTACCCGTCAATTACCCGACATATACCGGACATATACCGGACATATACCGGACATCCTGGGTGTAGACCGCTATAGTAAGGCGTTTGTCTAGTCCTGAAATCACTATACAGGGAGGTATCTGCTGCAAATCTTCCCGCAGCGTAAGAATAGATACACATGATGATAGGGCCCCTTATCGACCGGAACAGCAGCAGAAGATGCGACACTTTACCAACAACAGCTGGAGCTTTCCGCCATCCTTGAATCATCCGCCTCTTATGAGGAGGCGATGCATTTACTGGAATGTTCCTCCCCGGTCCGACTGGCGGATAGAACAATGGGAGCCCCATATGACAGAAACAGCTGTAAAGATTGCGCAGAGATGGACGAAGTGATGACTCCTGGTCAGGGATATAAAAGATATTGCTTACGCATAGCCTTATAAGCAGACAGTTTAGGTTCCCAGCTTTTACGGATCTCCGCTTCCGGCTTGCCGGCTATGATCTGTTGTTTGAAGAGGGTGGTGCCCGACAGCTTATCTATATCTCCCATCTGCTTACTCTGTGACCTGTCAAAAAACTTGTCCTTCACAGGATAGGCTTTGTACATCTCTATCATCCATTTAATATTAATGCGGCCATCGTGGCGAAGCGCCGTCATATCATATTGCCGGAGGTCCAGTCCGTAGCAGGCCTGGTCCTGGTGTAAAGGCGTTTCAGACATACCTGGTATGCTTACCGGGGTAAAGGAGAACTGGTAAATACCTTTCAGTGCAGGACTGCCCAATACCGTGAATGGCATGTGAGTGCCCCGTCCCTGGCTGATGATGGTGCCTTCAAACAGGCACAGGGAAGGGTATAGCAGGATGGACTGCTGCGTATTGAGGTTAGGAGAGGGAGCAACCGGTAAGGTATAGTCCATATTATGCGCATAATGTTGCACCGTAATTATTTTGATCTTGCACTGTTGTTTGCCGGGCAGCCATCCTTCACCGTTTATCATCCTGGCAAATTCACCGATGGTCAGGCCATGGGTGATGGGGATCGGAAATTTGCCTATCCCGGATTTCAGTTTCATATCCAGTACAGGACCATCAACATATCCGTTCGGATTGGGACGGTCAAGGATCAGCAGCTCTTTACCGGATTCGGCACAGGCCTCCATGATATCTGCCAGCTTATTAATGTAGGTATAGAATCTGCAGCCTACATCCTGTATATCAAAGATCATGATGTCGATCGCCTTCATTTCTTCCGGCGTAGGTTTCCTTTTATTGCCATACAGGGAAACAACAGGGATACCTGTAGCGGGATCAATTTCATCGCCTACATGCGCGCCATTACTGGCGTTGCCGCGAAAGCCATGCTCAGGGCCAAAGATCATCCTGATGTCTACGCCTAGTGCTTTTAAACTGTCGGCAATGGATTTATTACCAATGATAGAAGTATTGTTTGCCAGCAGGCCCACTCTTTTTCCCTTCAAATAAGGCAGATAGCGTGCTACCTGGTCTGCACCGGTGATCAGTGTTTTTTTATCTGTATCGTCTGCCAGACGCGAAGAAGAAAGAAGAATGAGTGGTATAAAAACCAAGGTCAGAAGTTTCCACATACGATGCTATTGTACAGGTGATCTCTTAAAGGTAAATATTTATTTAGCGAAAGAATTGACTATTTTTACTTCAGATTGGTAATACATATCAACATATATATCATTAAATTCTATTCCCCATGTCAACAACCGGGCAAGGAAAGGCTAAAGAGGCGGGAGTGCTGAATATTGCGCCTATTGTAAGTATGAACATGGCAGACCAGGTGGAAGAACGGCTGCGGAACTATTTCCTCCAGCAGGGATATAAACCCGGAGACGCCTTGCCCAAGGAACAAGATCTTGCCCTTGCCCTCAATGTAAGCCGTGCGGTGGTAAGAGAGGCGCTTAGCCGCCTGCGGATGCTGGGAATGGTAGACTCCCGTAAACGCCGTGGAATGGTGCTCACAGAGCCTGATATATTAAGCGGTATGGACAGGATGATGGACCCCCGCTTACTGGGCGCCGAATCAATGAAAGAGCTGTTTGAACTGCGATTGATCGTTGAGATGGGGGTGAGCGATCTGCTGTTCATGCGCCGCAACAAAACAGACCTTGCTAAGCTGGATAAGATAGTGGAGGAGGAAGAAAAACATGCGGTAACCCTGGCCGATCATGCTAAATATGATATCGAATTTCACAGCACCCTTTATCATATGGCCGGTAACCACACCCTCTACCGGTTTCAGGGTATGCTGGGATTTGTATTTGAATACGCCCGCGAATTAACAGAAGCACTGGAAGGAGACGCCCGCGTGGGATCAGTATCCCACCGCGACCTGGTTCAAATCCTTCGTAAGGGAACCCCTGAATCATTCCGCAAAGCCATGCGCAAACACCTGGAACCCTACTACAAGATACTGTAAGTCCCCCCGTTTTCCTTTTTATACTGTTTAAGCAGCCGGTGCATTCCCCGGCGGGAAATTCCTGTTTCAAAAAAAATAAGCCTAAAGCTTGGAACTAACAAATATAAATGTATACATTTACATTATGTAATACATATTAACATATCAGTCCCTAGCAACCAAGATTTATTCTGTACAAAATTCTCGTTATGAAACAGTATTTACCTATTATTCTGTTCAAAGGACTATTGCCGGTCCTTATACTGTTCCTCTCCACTGTGGCCACTGCCCAGGAAAGGACTTCCCCACCCACCGGGGCCGCTGGGAAAATCACTATAAAAGGAACGGTAACAGATGCCAATAACACCCCGCTGCCAGGCGTAACAGTGGCAGAGAAAGGCACCAGCAAAGGTACTATTACCAATGAACGCGGTAATTACCTGCTGGATGCGGCAGATAACGCCACCTTGGTATTCAGCCTGATCGGGATGGAAAAACAGGAAGTACCTGTAGCGGGCAACAGCGTGATCAATATTCGTTTAACGGAAGGCGCTGTACGCCTCAGCGAAGTAGTAGCCATCGGTTATGGTAACCAATCCAGGGCAACTGTAACCAGTTCCATTTCCAAAGTAGGCCAGGCAGAGTTTGCACATGCACCGGCAGCTAATCCGCTGAATCAGCTGCAGGGCAAAGTGGCAGGCGTTTCCCTGCAGATCTCTGACGGTCAGCCCGGTGCTAATCCCCAAATATTCATCAGGGGCGGTAGCTCTACTTCTCCGCAGGACGATGCACCGCTGATCATTGTGGACGGTATTGTTGGTGTGATGAGAAATATCAGCGACCTCAACCCGGATGATATCGAATCCCTGCAGGTATTGAAAGATGCAGCATCCACGGCCATATACGGGGCAAGAGCTGCCAACGGCATCATCATCGTTAAAACAAAATCAGGCCGCGCCGGAAAGCCTGTCGTTAACTTCAGGTATACACACGGCATTGAAGAGCAGGGCAAGAAACATCCCTTTACCAGTGCAAGGGATTATATTTATATCAGCCGTAAGAACATCCATGACTACAATACCACTAATCCTGACTTTTTCCTTACCGGCGGGCGTTATGGCATGTCTACCGGTAACCCGCGTAACAGCAAAAATACCCTGGAATTCCTCGATACCTACGTGCAGAATTACGGGCAGGGATATGTAGACCAGCTGCTGCACAAAGAAGGATGGCAAACAATGGAAGACCCTGTTACCGGTAAGCAACTGATCTTTAAAGAGACGGACTACCAGGATGTAACTTTCCAGACAGCTTATAAACATGAATACGATTTTAACGTAGGCGGCGGAACAGACAAGGCCACGTATTATCTGGGTCTGGGATACCTTAACCAGGACGGTATTGTATCCGGTACCTTCTATAAGAACTATACCGGGCTTTTTAACGGCACTTATAAGCTCAGCGACCGGCTAAGCATCAATACCAACATCGGTTACCAGGTCCGTAATGCCAACGCGCCCAATAACTATCAGAACGTGCTGGCCCGCTCGGTGACCATGCCCTTTACTTACCGCTTGAACTACGAGGACGGTAAACCTGCGCCGGGAGAAGGGAAGGCTGATTACCGCAACAGGAATCATGAAGTATATTATAAGGAGCAGTATACAGATATTAAAGTATACCGCACCACATTCAGGCTGGGCGCCGACTGGAACATACTACCTGGGCTTACATTTTCACCGGCTTTCTACTGGTTCACAACGGAAGGCGTGGAGAACCGCTTTGAAGCAGCCAACGAGATCAATGCCCGCCGTGATGCTTCTGCAGATCATGACCAGCTGAGAGAAGCGCAGGTGGATGGCTTGCTCACCTACGATAAACAGCTGGCAGGTAAACATCACATCAACGCCGTACTGGGCACCAGCTATATCAATCATTACAGCAACGAATTTCATGGCGAAGGGTACGGCGCAGCTACTGATAACATCAAAACGCTGAACGCTACAAAGCCGGAAACACAAAGAACATCTACTACCATATCTGAAGATGTGGTGCTAAGCTTCTTTGGGCGTGTGAACTATGATTTTGATGCAAAATACCTGTTCTCCGCCAGCCTGCGCCGCGACGGCTCTTCCCGTTTTGCAGAAAATAACCGCTGGGCCTTGTTCCCTGGCGTATCTGCCGGATGGAACATTCACCGGGAAGATTTTTGGCAGCCGCTGAGCCGCACGGTATCCAACCTGAAGCTGCGCGCCAGCTGGGGTAAAGCAGGTAATAACGACCTTAGCTTCTCTGATTCGCAGGGTTCCTACAGCACCGGTTATAACTACATGGGCGAAGTAGGCCTGCAGAATACCACCCTTCCCAACCAGGACCTTTTGTGGGAAACCACCACTTCTTCCGATGTTGGCCTGGATATAGGTTTGTTTAAAGACCGCATTACACTGCTGCTGGACTTTTACAACAAAGAAACCAGTAACCGCCTTTTTGATAAACCGATTCCTTCTTACTCCGGTTTTGGTTCTATCAAGAGCAACTATGGTACGATCCGCAACAGGGGCTTTGAAGTAGAGCTGGCGGCCACGCCAGTGAGAACGAAGAATTTCTCCTGGGATGTGAATTTCACTTTTGCCTTCAACAGGTCGACAGTGGTAAAGCTCCCGGCTAATGGTGAAGACAAGAATCGTATCGGCGGCAACTATATATGCGACCCCGCCACCGGCCAAACCAGGAAGGTAGGCGGATTTGCAGAAGGCGAGCGCTTTGGGCAGCGTTGGGCCTATGCTATGATCGGCGTATACGCAACGGATGAAGATGCCAAGAATGCGCCCTTTGACGAGAACGCCAAAGGACGCCAGAAGAAAGGCGGCGACGCTATCTGGGCTGACCTGGATAAGGATGGCCGTATCACCAACAAAGACATGATCTTTATGGGATACATACGCCCCGACAAAACCGGTGGCATGGCCAACACCTTCCGTTATAAAGGATTCGCCCTGCGTGCGGTGGTAGACTATGCCGTAGGACACATAATCGATAACGGTTTCCGCGCCCGCTCCAATGCCAGCGGCCGTAATAACAACATGACCATTACCGACCAGCTGAGTGACAAAACATGGAAGAAGCAGGGCGATATCGCCACCATTCCCAAGTATACGGTGCAAAGCGATGTTGACTATGATTTCCGCAATCACCTCCGGTGGGATAACCAGATAGGCAGCACCGGATATGCCAGCAACAACAGCCTGTATTTTTCAAAGGGAGATTTCCTGGCCTTCAGGGAAGTATCGCTCAGCTATCAGCTCAACGCCGGTTTCCTGAAAAATACTTTTATACGTGGTGTAGAGCTGTTTGCCGGTATGTATAACATTGGTTATATCACCGGGTATGATGGACTGATGCCGGAAATATACGAGGGTTTTGACAGGGGATCCTACCCGCGTCCCCGCCAGTTTAATTTCAGCATCAAAGGCACTTTTTAGTGAACACACAAAATGATCCACATGAAAAAACGTATTATCATCATATTTACCTGTATCAGCAGCATGGCCCTTTATACGGGATGTAACAGCCTGCTGGACGTTGATCCGGTATCCTCCATCACCAGCGCCAACTACTGGAAAACAGAAGGCGATGTGGCCGGTTATCTGACCGGTACCTACGAATCTTACCGGGATGCTATCAACACCACTTACTACATGGAAGACCGTGGAGATGCTTTTGAGCCCGGACTGGAAGCAGGACTATCCACCCCCTGGACGCAGAACTTAACAGAGAGTGGCGCGCCCAACTGGGATAAGATGTACAAAGTGATCCACAGCTGTAACCTGTTGCTGAAATATGGTGAAGGCATCTCTTTTTCAGAACAGGCGAATAAGAACCGCACAATGGCAGAAACGCGTTTCCTGCGAGCCAGCGCATACTTCTTCCTGATCAGGATCTGGGGGAAAGTGCCGCTGATAACAACACCAACAGAGAATGATAATGTAGCGATGCCAGCCCGCGCTCCGCTGAATGATGTAATGGCCCAAATACTCGCTGATATAGACGCTGCTATGACGCTCTTCCCGGAAGAAGGATACAAGAACAAAGGCAGGGCCTCCAAACCAGCTACACTTGCATTGAAAGCAGATGTGCTGCTGTGGAAAGCAAAAGTGCTGAAAGGCGGTAATGCAGACCTGGAAGCAGCACTGGATGCGGCTGATAATGCAAGCGCCGGACTCGCATTAGAAGAAACCTTCTGGAAAATATACGCTACTGACAACAGGAAAGGTAAGGAAGTAATATTTGCCATTCACTTCAACAAGGATGAAAAAGTTGGTAGCGACAATTCCGTGAGAAGCCATTATAGCAGTCAGCTAAAACCCCGCGATCTGTTTGTGCAGAATGCCACCAACAAGAACAGCATCGCCTTTTCCAAGAAATATGCAAGAAGCTCTTACTCGCCCAGCCTTAAACTGGAAAATCTTTACCTGAAGAACCCGGACGATAAGCGATTGAACGAAGCGATCATCAAAGCCCTGGCGCCCGATGGTACGGTAATGGGAAGGTTTGATAATAAGATGAGAGGCACCAATTATGCTAATGACGACCGTTACTACGATAGCGATATTATTATCTACCGCCTTGCAGAAATGATCCTCTTTAAGGCAGAGGCGCTGGCTGCATTGAACCGTGTTCCTGAAGCAATGGCTGAGCTCAATAAGGTGCGTGCAAGAGCAGGTATCGCGGCTTACGCAGGTGCTCAGGACAAAATAGCGGTGGAAAAAGAAATACTGGACGAACGTTTCCGTGAGCTTTACCTGGAGCTGAAACGCTGGCCCGACCTGTTCCGCTTCCACGCCGGTGGCAGCATTAACGTATACCAGGAGGTGCCTAACCTGGCAGGAAAACAAACGCCGTTGTATTTCCCGATCCCGCGCCCACAGATCGATCTTAATCCTAAGCTGGAACAAACAGAAGGGTATTAATCAAAACAGCGAAGCTTATGAACTGGATATATGCTAAAAGCCGGCGATTATTGATCTGTTGCGTAATTATTATCAGCTACTCAACATCCTGCAAAAGCAGTGACAATACAGTAACACCGAGGCCTGATGGCCCGGATACTATGAGCCAGGAACCAGCCATTCCATTTATCTATTCGCAGAACACTTATGGATATGAGGCTTACCGGATACCGGCTATTATAAAAACAAAGATAGGGACACTGTTAGCATTTGCAGAAGCCCGCAAAAAACGCAGCGCAGGTGATGCAGGCGATATAGACCTTGTACTGAAAAGATCAGTGGATAGCGGAAAGACCTGGGAGAACATGATCACCGTATGGGATAATAACGCCAATACCTGTGGCAACCCGGTGCCTGTAGTAGATCAGCAGACCGGCGATATTCATGTGCTCATGACCTGGAACCATGGGGAGGATAACTATTCCGATATCAATAACGCTACGGGGCATGATACCCGGAGGGTATATGTCACCCACTCTTCTGATGACGGAAAAACATGGGCTGCACCCGTCGAAATCACTGCCGTAGCAAAGCGACCGTATTGGAGGTGGTACGGCACCGGTCCCTGTCATGGACTGCAGGTAAAGGAAGGCGCCCACAAGAACCGTTTGGTGGTTCCCTGCTACTATAGCCTAATTAAGAATGGCAGCAGAAAAGACTATGCTCATGTGCTTTACTCTGATGATGGCGGCAGCACATGGACGCCCGGTGATACCACCCGCCAGGATAACGTAGGAGAAAGCACGGTAGCTGAGCTGACTGGAGGAAAGCTCATGCTCAACATGAGAAGGGGCACGCCCGCAAGAGGAGTAGCCACCAGTAATGACGGCGGTGCTACCTGGGGAGATGTACGTTCAGATTACACCCTGCTGGATCCGCAATGTCAGGGAAGCCTGCTGGACACCCGCCGGAGCGGCCAGCATCTGCTGCTATTCTCTAATGCAGCCAGCGGTTCCCGCGATCATCTGACCATTAAGATGAGCACAGATGAAGGTGCTGCCTGGTCAAAAGCGTATGCAGTATACGCAGGCCCATCCGCTTATTCTGATATGGTGATGATCACCGAAAATAAAGTGGCCATCCTGTATGAGGCAGGCGTATCAAGGCCTTATGAAGGTATTGCCTATAAGATCATTTCACTGGACGATTTTAAATAACAACGATTGACACCGTTAACGCATAGTGAGATCTACGGAAACTGGGCTACACTGTTAGTGCCTGTTAATGAGGATAACAGTATCAGCTATACGCTGCTGGCAGAAGAAATTGATATACTGATCGCCATGCGCGTGAACGGTATCTATTCCAACGGTACTGCCGGTGAGTTCTATAACCAAACAGAAACAGAATTCCGGCGGATCAATGCTTTGCTCGCAGATAAATGCAATGCGGCACAGCTGCCCTTCCAGGTAGGATGTAGTCACATGAGCCCCCAGCTATCGCTGGAAAGGCTGCAGTTTGCACTTACCTTGCAGCCCAGCGCTGTACAGGTAATCCTGCCTGAATTTTGTATCGATATTAAAGACTAAGCGATCCTTATGAAGAGAAGATTGGCATATTCACTACTGTTACTGATAAGCGTTTTACCTGGACTGACAGCTTGCAGATCGGCCAGGATCACATCTAATCAACAGGGCCCGGAAACTTTTTCAGTATTTGAACCTGTTAGCGGCGCCTATACTTCCATGCGGATACCTGCTTTGGTATTAACAAAGAAAGGCACCCTGCTGGCCTTTTGTGAAGGCAGGGTGAACAGCGCCAGCGACTGGGCAGATATAGACCTCCTGATGCGCCGCAGCACAGATGGAGGTGCCAGCTGGGAACCACAGACGGTGATCGCCGCAAGACAGGCAGGGCAACCTACCAGCAATCCTACTCCAATAGTAGACCAGGACGGAACTATCCATCTGTTATATCAGCGCAACTATGCGACAGCCTACTACACCCGGTCAACAGATGATGGAAAAACATGGTCTGCGCCCGTGAATATTACTGATGCTTTTGAGGCTTTCAGGCCTGTATATGACTGGAAGGTGCTGGCTCCTGGTCCTGGTCACGCTATTCAATTAAAGAATAAACGTTTAGTGGTGCCGGTTTGGTTGTCGCTCAACAAAAGCCATCATCCTTCCTGTATCGCCACCATCTATAGCGATGATCTTGGTAAAACATGGAAAGCGGGAGAGATCGTTGCGAATGCTTCACCGGAGTTCAAAGACCCAAGTGAAACGATGGCCGTTGAATTGCAGGACGGAAGGGTTATGCTGAATATCCGGAATGAAACGCCGGTGCGCCGCAGGGCGGTAAGTTATAGCGCCGATGGGGCAGGGGGGTGGTCCAAACCTGTATTTGATACGGCATTATTCGAGCCTATTTGTATGGCCAGCATTATCAGCGCTGGCAAAGGACATTTGCTGTTTGTAAACCCTGACTCCAGGGATATGCAAAAGCCCTTACGTCGTAACCTGACAGTAAAGCTGAGCAATGATGAAGGGCAGCATTGGACGGTGCAAAAAGTACTGGATGCGGGCGGATCCGGTTATTCAGATCTGGCTATCGGGCCGGATGGAACTGTGTACTGCCTGTATGAATCAAACGAACCGGGAAAGCATTATCGCCTGCTGCTGAAACGCTTTCACCTGCGCTGGCTCACTGTTAACCAGTAAAATAATATTTACCATTTAATAAAGTACACTAATGATGAGAATTAAAGGATTGGTTGCTGCAATGTTCGCTCCGTTCAAAGAAGATGGTTCACTGAATTTATCCCTGGTTCCCGGATTGGTGGATAAACTGATCGAAGATGGCTTGGCCGGTGTGTTTGTTTGTGGTACCAACGGAGAGGGCCCTAATTTAACTATTGAAGAAAGGATGGCGATGGCAGAAGCATTTGTAAAAGCTGCCAACAAACGGATATTGGTTATCGTGCATGTGGGGCATAGTTCTATTGCTGAATCCCGCAGGCTGGCAGCGCATGCAGCGCATATAGGCGCTGATGCTATTTCTTCTGTGGCGGCATTTTATTTTAAGCCCCTGTCTGTACAGAACCTGGTGAATTGTATGGCAGCAATTGCGTCTGCCGCTCCTGCAATGCCGTTCTATTATTACCACATTCCCGTGCTTACCGGTGTAGGTATGGATATGGAAGAATTCCTGCGATTAAGTAATACCGCCATTCCCAACCTGGCTGGTATTAAATATACGGCTCCCACTTTACATGAATACCAGGCCTGTCTGAATTTTGAAGGTGGCCGTTACGATATTCTCTATGGTACCGATGAAATGTTGTTAAGCGCGTTGGCTGTTGGCGCCAAAGGGGCTATCGGCAGTACCTATTCTTTTGCCGCGCCGCTATATATACAGGTAATGGAACTGTTCAAGGCCGGGCAGCTAAAAGAAGCCAGGCAAATGCAGCTGGCGCTGGTGCAGATGGTGCGCTGTTTTGTAAAATATCCTCCTATCCCTGCACAACGGGCAATTATGAAAATGCTTGGCTGGGACTTAGGCCCTTGCAGGCTTCCGCTTAGCAGCCTGAGTGCGCAGGATACCGCCAATTTACAATCTGCACTCGAAGCATTGGGCTTTTTCAGACTGCTGGATGAACCCGTGATTGGATCAAAATAAACTTGCTTTGCATGAAAAAACGCCTCCTTTACTGGCTGTTAAGTACAGTACTGTCTATAATTTCCAGTGCTGCTGTTGCAGACAATGGTCTGCAAGCCTACTTTCACTGGACAGAGCTGCCGCCTGTTCCGAATGCTATAGGCCTGGCAGGTTCCTTTGCAGGTGTGGCCAACGGTGCATTGATCGTAGCGGGCGGAAGTAATTTTCCCGGTGGCGCGCCCTGGTCGGGCGGTACGAAGGCCTGGTATGACAATATATACGTGCTGGAGCAGCCGGGTGGGCAATGGAAAGAAGCGGGCAAGTTGCCGCATCCGCTGGCCTACGGTGTTTCCATCACCTGGAAAGATGCATTGCTCTGTTTAGGTGGTAACGATGCCAAAGGATGTTATGCGGATGCATTCCTGTTGCGTTACATAAATGGCAGCCTTCGTACCGAAAAACTGCCCGATATGCCCCGGCCTAATGCCAACGCCAGCGGCGTGTTGATAGATGATGTGGTTTATATAGCTGGCGGTGTTAATGATTCCTCCGGGCAATCAGAAAAATGCTTCTGGTCTTTAGACCTGTCACAAGCTGCAGATAAAAGAGCCTGGAAAGCTTTAGCTCCCTGGCCCGGACCATCACGTATGCTGGGTGTGGCAGGCACATTGAATGGCGCTTTCTATTTGTTCAGTGGCGTACACGTAGAAGGTTCTGGCAATCAGCGGCAGTATCTGAAAGATGCTTATCGTTATACACCTGGTTCCGGCTGGGTAAGGCTGGCGGATATGCCGCACGCAACAGCGGCCGCGCCAGGTCCTGCTTTCAGCGCGGGGCAATCTCATCTCCTGGTATTTGGTGGGGATGATGGCCGGTACTTTGCGCGTAACACGGAGCTGCAACACCGGCATCCTGGTTTTACCAGTGGTATTATAGGATATAATGTTATTACGAATAGCTGGGCTTCATTTGGAAAGCTACCGGCCTGGCCTCCCGTTACTACGCCCGCAGTACTATGGCAGGGAAAGCTGATCTTCCCTGGCGGGGAGGCACGGCCTGCTGTAAGAACAGCCCGTGTGCTGGAAGCAACACCTACACAGCCATCCGGTGCATTCAGACTGATAGACTGGATGGTGGTAGGATTATATTTCCTGCTGGTAGTAGGTATCAGTGTGATTGTATCCCGTAAAATGCAAAGCACTACCAGTGATTTCTTTCTTGGAGGCGGTAAAATTCCCTGGTGGGCGGCAGGTCTCAGTATTTTCGGATCAAAGCTGAGCGCCCTCACATTTATCGCTATCCCGGCTAAGGCGTACGCTACAGATTGGGTATACTTCCTGAACAACATGATGATAGTAGCAGTGGCGCCTATCATTGTCTATTTCTATCTTCCCTATTTCAGGAAGATGAAACTAACCAGCGTATACCAGTACCTGGAAATACGCTTCAGCCCCAACGTAAAATTGTTAGGCAGTCTCACATTTGTAGTCTTCCAGGTAAGCCGCCTTGGGATTGTTATTTATCTTCCCGCACTGGTGCTGAGTGCCGTAACGGGAATCAATATACTGGTATGTATTCTTGCCATTACTGTGATCACTACTGCCTATAGTGTATCCGGCGGTATAGAGGCAGTGATCTGGACAGAGGTAATGCAGGTAGCTGTATTGCTGGGCGGCGCCTTGCTGAGCCTCGTTTTTATTGCTCAATCAGTAGATGGTGGTATGGGCCAGGTAATTACAGAAGCTGCACAGCATGACAAATTCAGGCTGGCCATTCTGCGATGGGATATCACGGAGCCAGTACTTTGGGTGGTATTTGTAGGTGGTTTCCTTACACAGCTGGTTACCTATTCTTCAGACCAGGTAGTGGTACAACGTTATCTTACTACCGCTACAGAGAAAGAGGCGCGTCGCTCTATATACACCAACGCCTTGCTGGTGATCCCTGCTTCTTTGATCTTCTTTGCAGTGGGCACGGCGCTTTGGGTATACTTCCGGCATCATCCCGCTTTACTGAACCCTCATGGTAATACGGATGATGTTTTTCCCTGGTACATCTCACAGCAATTACCTGCTGGTTTATCAGGCCTGGTGATCGCCGGTTTATTTGCCGCCACCATGTCTACTATCAGCTCCAGCATGAATTCTATCGCCACGGTGATCACTACTGATTTTTATCAGCGCTTTAAACCAGGCACTTCAGACAGGCAGCGTTTCGTATTTGCCCGGCGGGCCACGCTCGTATTGGGAGTGTTGGGCTGCATTATTGGGCTGTACCTTGTATCACTGCATAACACATCCATCTGGGATCAGTATCTGAAGGTGATCGGGCTTTTTGGAGGCTGCCTGGCGGGTATGTTCCTGGCGGGTATCTTTTTCCCGCGTATCAATGCAGGCGGGGTGATCACTGGTTTCGTCGTGAGTGCGGTAGCATTGTATTTTGTACAAGCGGCCGGAAAGGTGAACTTTTTCCTTTATCCTGCAATAGCGATATTGATCTGCGTAATGGTGGGATATGCAAGCAGTGGTTTTTTCAGGGAAAGTGTAAAGAGGGCCGCGGTACCGGCGAGAGAAAGGTAAAGTAGAGTGACCTATTGTGGCACAGCACTTGTAGTAGTTACATAAAATCCACAAATATGAAAGTACTAGGGATCATTCTGATCGTTGCCGGTATCGCCATGATCCTCATTCGTGGCTTTTCTGTTCAAACGGAGAAAAAAGTGCTGGACGTTGGTCCGGTAGAAGTGAACAAAAAGGAAAATAAATGGGTGGGCTGGCCCACTTATGCAGGAGGTATAGTAGCTGTGGTAGGTGTAGTGCTGGTGCTGAGTGGCAATAAAAGGAACGCATAGGGTCAAAGTAAGAGCCTGAAACCAAAAACAGGGAAGCCCTGTTGGGAGAAATCAAGGTCTTCAGACCGCTTGAATCCCATTTGCTCATACATTTTCCAGGCCGTCTGCATCGCCATGGTGGTATGAATGATCACCTGGTTGAGCTTATTTTCCCTGGCTTTTTCGATACACTCATTTACGAGCAGCTTGCCAATGCCTTTCCCTCTTATTGCCGGATCTACCGCCAATAACCTGAACCCGGCGGCATTCTTTTCACTGGTAGCGGTTCCGCCTGAACCGTAGTATTTCATCTCGTTAAAATAAACAACGGCGCCCCCTATCTTGTCGTCTTCATTTACAGCTACCAGAAGGGCTGTACCCGGATTATTGGTAAGAGCGCCCACATTGGCCAGCATCTTATAGTAGTCCGGTTGTTCGGAAATCTTTGGAAATCCTTCCAGTTGTGAATAAACCTGTACCATGAGCGCACCGATCTGCTCAAATTCTTCGGGGCGGGCATTCCGCACCGTATATTCATGTTTAGTCATCAGATACAAATTATATGTAAGCTACTGTAAAAAAGGCTGAAATCCATTGTACCCTAAATAATTCCGGCAAGGAGTATACTTTGATAAATATATTTGTTAAATTGACAATTAATACTGAGTAGAGGAACTACAGCTGCGGATGGTAGAAATTACGTTATGAAAATTTATTTAACTTATGCTCCGTTTTTTAAGGCAATTGCCTGACTTCCTTTTATGTGCCCTATTGTTACAGCCGCTGCTTGTTGTTGCGCAACAAACCTCTCCGGCGCAGCCTGGGTTTCTTAATAATCCTACGTGGACTTCCGATAACGGCAATGGTACATTTACCAACCCGCTTTTCTTCGACGAGTTCTCTGACCCGGACCTGGTCAGGGTAGGAGATGATTATTACCTTACCGGAACCACTATGCATACAATGCCGGGCTTACCGGTGCTGCACTCGCGCGATCTGGTGAACTGGGAATTCCTGACCTATGCAGTTGACCGCCTGAACTTTGGACCGGAGTTCCGTCTTGAGAACGGTGGTGATATTTATGGCCAGGGTATCTGGGCGCCCAGCTTCCGCTATCACAACGGTACCTACTATATTTTTAGCAATGTGAACCGCTTCAATACACATTTGTTCACTGCTACCGATCCGAAAGGGCCCTGGAAGCACACTAAAATGAACAGAAGCTTCCACGATCTTTCTGTACTGTTTGACGATGATGGTAAGGTTTACGTAGTATGGGGATATGACGAGCTACGCCTTGCAGAGCTGAACGATTCGCTTACTGATATTAAGCCTGGTAGCGAACAGGTGATCGTTCAACGCGGAAGCGGCGCCGGTGAAGGGGCACACTTTTATAAGATCAATGGAAAATATTACATCACCAGCACCAACTATGATCCCGTTTGCTACCAGGTATGTCTTCGAGCTGAGCATCCCCGTGGGCCATATGAAGTAAACGTGATGAGTGCCGAAGAAAGCCTGGGCATTGGAACCGGGTGGGGCATGGTAAATAACCGTAAAGGCCCTCCTTTTGAGCTCGTTCCCCCGGTGGAAAACTTTGTGGGGCGCATTCCCCTGCATCAGGGCGGTATTGTTCAGATCCAATCCGGTGAATGGTGGGGATGGTCAATGATGGATCATAACTCCGTTGGGAGGCTCACGTGTCTTTCACCGGTTACCTGGCAGGATGGCTGGCCTTATTTCGGTTTACCGGGTAACCTTACCCGTAGTCCACTGACCTGGGTAAAACCCAACACCGGGTTCAGCTCAGCGCCTCATGCCACTTACCGCAGGAGCGACGACTTTTCTGCCGCCGCGCTGCAACCGGTATGGCAATGGAATCATGTGGCGGTCGACAAAAAATGGTCACTGAAAGCCAGGAAGGGATTTCTTCGCTTACATGCGCTTCCTGCAACCGACTTCTGGCAGGCAAAAAACACCCTTACCCAACGGGCAATTGGTCCGGAGTCGAAGGTGTCTGCCGCCATTGACCTGGATGCCATGAAGCCCGGAGATGTGGCAGGTCTTGGTTTGTTAAACCTGCCTTACGCCTGGATAGGCATCGCGAGGAAAGCAGACGGCTACGAAATCCAGCAATTTGATCAGCAAACGGGAAAGCTGGCCACGGCACCGTTAAAAGGTACACAGATCTGGTTGCGGGCAGATTGCAATTTCGAGACCGAAAAGGCCTTGTTCAGCTATAGTACAGATGGGACCAATTTTACCACCCTGGGTGGAGAGTATACTATGGTATTCCAGCTTAGGACCTTCCAGGGCGTACGGTATTGCCTCTTTAACTATAACACCCAGGGAAAAGAGGGAGGCTATGCTGATTTTGATTCTTTCATAGTAGATGAACCAAGGTCGCGTGGTTTAACAAAGCCGATCCCCTACGGCAAGATCATTACGCTTACCAGCCTTGCTGATAGTACGGTACTGGTGAACTGGAAAGGGTTTTTAAGACCGGTAGCCGCTAACGACAGACTGGCGCAGGGCAATAACCGTAAGTTCAGGGTAGTGGATAAAGGAAATGGCAGGATCGCTTTACAATCTGTTGTTGATAACGGCTGGGTAACAGTAAAGGGATTGGGCGGCATGGCGGAAGTACGTATTGAGCAAACAGAAAGAGGAGAAGCATCTGTATTTCAATGGCAGGATATGCTCCGTGGTGATCTGATGCTAATGTCGCTGGCTACACACCGGTACGTGTTTGCAGACCCGTATGCGAAAAGCCTCTGTGCCGCCAATGCAAGGGGTACCAGACCAGACCGCAAAGACGGGGCCTGTTTTGCATGGGAGCTGGCCGAGTAGTAAACCCGCTTTTTCCCTATATTTGATGGATCATGGCTCGGTAATGGGCCACATCCCGCAGATGTCTTCTCGAACAGTTAATGTCGTATTAATACAGAAATGGGCGGTATTCCTTTTATATATCGCCTTGTCTTCTTTTGCGATCTTACATCATGAGATATGGGGCGATGAGCTGCATAGCTGGAATATCGCAAGATCAAGCACAACGCTGGCAGATGTGATCTCCAATTCAAGGTACGAGGGACATCCGCCGGTGTGGTATATCATACTCTGGTTTGTTTCCAGATTTACTACTGACATTGCCTGGATGCAGTTAGCGCAATGGCTGATCATCACATCGGCTGTTGGTATTCTGCTCTTTTTCTCGTCATTACCTTTTTTAACACGAATATTGATCCCCTTCGGCTACTTCTTTCTGTTTGAATATGCGGTCTTCAGCAGGAACTATGCAATAGCCCTCTTACTGGCATTTTGCCTCTGCCTTGTTATACGAAGTAAGCTCAGGTACAAAGTTCCCCTGTATTATGTGTTGCTTTTGGTTTTGGCCAATACACATCTGCTGGCGTTAATACTGGCAGGAAGCCTGCATTTGTATTTTTTGCTGTTGAATCATGAGAAGGGAGGGAGGATGGGGGGATTGCTGCTGCACGGTTTATTCGGACTGATCGTCTTATTACCAACATTGTATTTCATTTTTCCGCCTACAGACAGTGCACTTGGGTTTAGTGCCTTTTGGGGCAGGGTGCATATCAAGGATCAATTGGCCATCATATTACTGGCGCCGTTCAAATCTTTTATTCCGGTGCCCGCGTGGTGGAAGTATAATTTTTGGAACACGCAGTTCCTACTGGAGGCCGGGCAACAGTATCGGCTGTTGAAAGGTGTGATTGCACTGGTGTCATTGAGCCTGCCCTTGATGATGTTTTATATCCTGAAAGGCAACAGGAAAAGCCTGATCCTTTTCTTTGGTAACCTGGCAGTAACACTGGTAATGGCCACTGTTTTTCCTTTAACATCTATGAGGTATACCGGCTTTATCTTTATCGCCTTCATAGTTGCCTATTGGTGCTATACCGCTGAGAATATTCCGGGCAGGAAGACCAGTTATCTTGTTAATATATTGCTGGCTATCCAGGTGCTGGCATGTACAATCGCCGTGTACAAGGATATACGCTATCCGTTTTCGAATGCATACCATGCCCGCGAAGTATTAAAAAAGGTGCCGGCCGGCGAAGAGATCGTAACCGATTTCTGGTGTGCTGATATGCTTTCTACCTATACAGGCAAGGCTTTCTATTGCGTAGATATGCAGAAAGAGTTTTCTTTCCTTCAGTGGAAAGTAGAATATAAAACGCTGTTAGAGTCACCTGACGCTTATTACAACGGTATGAAGGAATTATTTGAAAGGGAGCATTTGAAGGAAGTTTATTTCATCACCGCACGGTCCGCGGATTACATAAGCAGGAGAGGCAGCTCCCTGCTGGGGGCATTTCAACTCGAACTGATTGATAAAAGGGATCACGCAATAGAGGAGTCGAGCAATTTATACCTGTACAGGGTAAGACCACTACATAACTAAGCAGTCAATGGGTATAATTAACCCCAAATTGTAACCCCCAAATCCTCATAATCCACATTCAGGTACGTACTTAATATGGTTCATGATGCCTGTTTGCTTAACCAGCTTTATAGGGAATCCCGGGGTACAATCTTTGAAGATGGATAAGCGCCCAAACATCCTCTCATTTTATTAACTGATCTTATGACCCAACTATCCTTTACCGTTATCATGCGGACTACCGTGCTGCTCGCGGTATTACGCCTTATCCCCTTAACCACCTTGCCAGCACAGGCCCAGGGCATCGTTTTTAACGGGGTTACACCTAAGCAGACCACAGTGGCCAAATGGGATATGTACGAAGCGCTCATCAGCCTCACCGCTACGTATAATAACCAGTATGATTACAGTGATATTGCCATTCAGGCCACCTTTACTTCTCCAACTGGCGTACAACGTACCGTGGATGCCTTCTGGATGGATGATTATACCATTGACACCTCCTCAGGCGACGTGACCCCTACAGACACCTCAGGCTTCCGGGTACGGTTTACGCCCAATGAACCGGGACAATGGACCTACGTGCTTTCCGGCCGCCTGCAGGGAGGCGCAGTCAGCACCAGCCCCACCTATACATTTACCTGTTCGGGCACATCTCCAACAGGTAAGGGCTACATACGGAGAACCAATACCAACTACCTGAGATGGGACAACGGTTCGCAATACATCCCCCTGGGCGAGAACATTGCTTTCCCCTCCTATAACATGGTGCCCAATTATGAATACTATTTCAACAGGCTGAAGCCTGTCGGCGTCAACTTTCTCCGTATCTGGATGGCGACATGGAGTATTGGTTTGGAGTGGACTAACGGACCAGGCCTGTATGGTTTCAATGGATTAAAACAATACAAGCAAACAGCGGCAAAGGTATTGGACTATTGGCTGGAACGCGGTAAAACGGATGGTTTTGCGATTATGCTCTGCCTCAACTATCATGATCAGTTTCGGTTGAGCAATGAAAATGGCCAGTGGAATGAAAATCCATATAATACCGCGCTGAATGGTCCCTGCGATAGTCCGCAGGTTTTTTTTACCAGCCCGGTGGCAAAAGAGATCTTCAAGAACCGCCTGCGTTACATGGTGGCAAGATGGGGATATGCCGGTGCCCTGCAAAGCTGGGAACTATTTAACGAAGTAAACAACGTGCATGGCGGTTACGCCGCTGACTCCGTCAACATTAATCAATGGCACAATGAGATGGCTGCCTACCTGAAGTCTATTGATCCTAATCACCTTGTTACCAGCTCTTTTGGTGACGAACGGGAGGGAGACGGTACCTGGGTTAGCAGCAGCATCGATTTTACGCAATCTCATAAATATAAGCCTGACCCTAACATGCCGCGGCTGTTGTCCGACCTGAACCAGCAAAGGGTGGCCACTTACCAGAAACCCACCATCAATGGCGAGTTTGGTCTTTCCTACGACCATACCGTAGAAGTACCGGATGATCCCAACGGCATCACCTTTCATAATGTTATCTGGGCTACCATGTTCAGTGGTGCCATGGGTAGTGCCGCTCCCTGGTGGTGGGATTATTGGATAGATGCCCAGCATCTTTATGGTCATTTTTCGCCCCTGGCAGCCTTTAAGGATGTAGTGCCTTTTGAGAGTGGCAATTATAAGAAAGCCACCACCATGTATCTGAATACGAATGCCGCAGATGCTATCATCGTACCCGAAGGCCGCTGGCCGGAAGATTCCCTGAAGCCGCCGCCTGTATTAGATTTTACGCTGGACAATGAAGGCCAGCTAACGCCAGGTGTAAGTGATCTGTGCCAGTTTATTTACGGAACGGGGGGTAATACCCGTTTTCGCAGGCCGCCTACTTTTCATGTCAATTATCTGAAAGACGGAAGCTTTGGGTTGCTCACAGGTTCGCAGCTTGGCACTGACGCCAGGATCAGCATTTATGTTGATGGCGTACTGGAACTGGATCAGGTGGCACAGCTAACTACTGCTTATTCAGTACCCATTACCGCAGGCCCGCATACCATAAAAGTAGATAACCTGGGAGGTGACTGGGCCTGGGTGACCCGGTTTCAGTTCGTGAACGCTGTAGGGCCTTTCAATAATTATGTATTGAAAAGCGCTGGCAATAACCAGTCGGCAGGATATGTTTCATACAGGTTGTACAACTACCAGTATTTCAAGGACAACAATCAAACTGCGCCGCCGGTGGTGCCTGCAGGGGCTATTGTAAGAATTCCAGGTATGGGAAATGGTGTCTATGATGTTAACTTCTATAGTTGTGCACCCACAGCTGTTACTGCTCCGGCGCAGCCTACCGGTACACGGACCGCAACTGCTGTCAATGATACCTTGACTTTCAGTCTCCCTGAAGTAGCATGGGATCTTGCCTTTACTGCCAATGCCGGAGGTGGCGCTCCCAGTGCACTCACCTCGCCTGTATCGGTGTCGCCGGCGTCAGGATGGGGCGGCGCAACATCCCGCAGCTTCATTATAAATAATTCAGGAATGATACCGGATGCTTCCAGCCTGGGCATGTTTGTGTACGGAAGCCAGGCCAACACCCAATATCGCAATCCGCCTACCTTTGTTGTGAACTATTCGCAGACCGGCTATTTCGAGGTGTACACCGGAACCACCATGTCTCAGGGATTTCCCAGGGTCACTGTTTATGTAGATGGAGTGAAGATGCTGGATCAGGCCACTGCGGTCAGTACATCCTATCTTGTTACCATACCGCCCGGCCTGCATAGTATTATGGTAGATAATAGCGGTGGCGACTGGACATTGGTTGATCACTATTCTTTCTTTCCAACGCTTGCTCCGCTGCCTTCAACTGCGAAGTTGGAAACGCATAAGCCCTGGCATGGTTTGGTGATACGGTGAGTAAGAGTGTAATGTTGACATAAATTTAATATGCATCAGCTCTCCTGATCTTATAACTTCGCAGTCCACAACATCACTGCGATTATGTTCAGCAATCACCGGAAACCATTGCTCACCGTATTACTGGCGGGCATAACAACTTGTATTGGCCATACTGTATCGGGCCAGTCTAATCACATTAATCCCTGGCTGCCCGGGGAAATCAATACCATCCCGCCTGTTGCCAGCCTTACCAATGGTGTATGGCTGAAAGGGGAGTTGCATATGCACTCACGGCACAGCAAGGAATCGTCCAACAATCCTATTGCTAAGATCCTTGCCTTTTCAAGGTCTGTTGGTATTGATTATATCTGCATTACCGATCATGATAATCATGTAGACGGTGATGTAGCACACCATACCTGGGCAGATCCTGAGTTTAAGTCTGATTCCATATTACTGCTTTACGGGGCAGAGTGGACCACCACCCGCGGGCACGGCAATGTATTCTCCGCCAAACCCTACGATCACCAGCGCCTCTATGATGTGCGCGATCAGCGCGACGTAGTGGTAGGCGCTGTAAAGAAACAGCTGGGCGTTCACCTGTCGGCTAATCATCCCAGCGGGAAAGACCATTTCGGCTACTCTTACGACATGGTCGAATCTATAGAAGTATGGAACTCTGTGATCTGGTCTAAGAATGCCAATGCCATGATGATCTGGGATGATATGCTTTCATCCGGTCGTAAGCTAACGGGCAGAGGTGGCAGCGATGCGCATCATGGTGTGCCCGACAGTCCTGATAAGGCTACTAAGAACAGCGAACAGGTGAAGGCCAATTATGTTGGTACACCTACCACCTGGGTATTTGCTACCGCACGTACATCACAAGCTGTTGTTGATGCACTTACAAACGGACGTGTGTCTATCAGCTCTAATCCCTTTGGTCCCCGCGTTGAATTTTATGCGGATCTTGACCAGGACGGCAAGATGGATATGATGATGGGAGACAATGTGAAGGCAAGCGGAAAGCCGGTTAAGTTCCGTGTGCAATTAACGGGAAATATGGCGCCGGATGCAGCTTATACTGTTAGCATTGTGAAGAATGGTAACAGGTTTGATTCCCTGCAGATAAGTGGTAAGAAACCTGTTGCGGAGTTTACGGACACGCCTCTAGCAATTGGCCGCACGTATTACCGGGTGGAGGTAGAAGGCGCTCAAACGCCTTATCCGCAGGTGCCTGCAGCAATGTCGTTAAGCGGTAAGATGGTTGCATTGTCAAACCCGGTTTTCTTTAATTTTGATCCGAACTTCTGATTATAAAGCTTCCCTCCTCACATTTTTTATAGTTTCAAGCCCTCACGTCAGCTTGTAGCACTAACGGAAACCATGAGAATCTGACTAAACTTAAATATAATATGATAAGGAAATCATTGCTCATGTCTGCATGCCTGTTGGTACTGTCCATCAGCATACAGGCGCAGGATCTTTCCACCCTGGAAAGCAAAAGGGTGCACCTACCTAATGGCTGGTCACTCACACCAGCAGGCAGCAGTCTGCCACTCGGTGATCTGCCGCTGAATATTGCCATAAGCAGCTCCCGTCGGTATGCCGCTATTACCAACAACGGCCAAAGCACGCAAACCATCCAGCTAATAGACGCCAAAAATGATAAGGCGCTGGACCAGGTGGAGATCCATCGCTCCTGGGGCGGTATTGCCTTTAGCGCAGATGAGAAGTATCTCTATGCCTCCGGCGGTAATGACAACTGCATACTGCAGTATGCCATTGATAACAATAAGCTGGTGATAAAGGATACCTTCAGGCTGGGTCAGGCCTGGCCTGCAGCAGCTATATCTCCCACCGGTATCACGCTGGATGATAAGCAGCATACGATGTATGTGGTGACCAAAGAGAACAACAGGCTCTATGTAATAGACCTGGCCACAAAACAGATCATACATCAGCTGCCCCTGAGCGCCGAAGCATATACTTGTTTGCTGTCTCCTGATAAGAAGGAACTGTACATCAGTCTTTGGGGTGCTGATAAAGTAGCCGTATATAATATCGCCGGCAAAACGCTTAGCGACAGCATTGCGGTAGGAGACAATCCCAATGACCTCTGCATCTCTAAGAACGGGCGTTACCTGTACGTGGCCAATGCCAATGATAACAGTGTATCTGTTATAGACGTCAGGGAAAGGAAAGTAAAAGAAACGCTGAATGCCGCGTTGTATCCAACTCAGCTGAGCGGCTCCACCAGCAATGGCCTTGCGCTGAGCGATGACGGCCGTACCTTATATATCGCCAATGCAGATAATAACTGTCTTGCGGTATTCGATGTGAGCAAAGCCGGTTCCAGTGTGTCTAAAGGATTCATTCCTACCGGCTGGTATCCCACCACGGTGAAGGTATTAGGCAGGAAGCTGTATGTAGCCAATGGTAAAGGGTTTTCTTCTTTTCCTAATCCAAAGGGGCCGAATCCTTATAACAAGAAAGAACATGTGGGGATCCACACCGGTGATAGCAGCGCGCCGAAACGGGTACAGTACATCGGCGGTGGCTTGCTGATGGGCACTATGAGCATTATCTCCGTACCGGATGAAAAGCAGCTTGCTGCATATTCCCAGGCGGTGTATCATAACACACCTTATAATAAAGACCAGGAGCAGGCGGCTGGCAGCGGTATGGCCGGTAACCCGGTACCCGTGAAGGTGGGCGATCCTTCTCCTATTAAACATGTGTTCTACATCATCAAGGAAAACCGCACTTACGACCAGGTACTGAGCGATATCAAAGAAGGCAATGGCGATACCAGCCTGCTGTTATTTGGTGAAAAGATCACCCCCAACCAGCATGCCATCGCCCGTGAGTTTGTACTGCTCGATAACTTCTATGTAGATGGAGAGGTGAGCGCAGACGGCCATAACTGGAGCATGGGCGCCTATGCTACCGACTATATGGAAAAGAACTGGCCTACCAGTTACGGTAGCCGCGGAGTTGGTGCTAAAGGCCGTACCGCGCTGAATAAACAATACATCTGGGACAGGGCCGCAAATTCAGGTGTAAGCTTCCGTACCTATGGAGAGTTTGCCAATCGTAAAGAAGCCACTATCCCCGTATTAAAAGGCCATTTTGTAAAGACTTATGACGGCTTTAACATGCGTGTGAAGGATACTTCCCGCTATCGCGCCTGGGAAGCTGATTTTGATTCCCTGATGGCAGCTAATGCATTACCTCAGCTGATGACCATCCGCTTTGGCAATGACCACACAGAAGGGATGGCGGCCGGACGTCCTACGCCTTTTGCGCACGTGGCGGACAATGACCTGGCGGTAGGCATGTTCCTGGAGCATCTAAGCCACAGCCCCGTATGGAAAGAGTCTGTTGTATTCATCCTGGAAGATGATGCCCAGAATGGTCCGGATCACGTGGATGCCCACCGTTCTCCGGCTTATATCGCCGGCGGCTATGTGAAAAGGCATTTCGTGGATCACACCATGTACACTACGACCTCTATTATCCGCACCATAGAGCTGATCCTGGGTATGCCACCCATGACCCAGTATGATGCAGCAGCTATGCCGATGTGGCGCAGCTTCAATGATCGGCAGGATGTAACGCCTTTCAAACACCTGCCTTCCAACGTGAACCTGGATGATGTGAACCCTTCAGGTACTAAGCTGGCGGCACTTTCCAAAGGACTGGATTTTTCTAAGGAAAGCGTAATCCCCGACCAGCTGATGAACATGATCACCTGGAAAGCCGTGAAGGGCGAAGATGCAGAAGCACCGGCCATCGTGCGTGCTGCATTTGTGAAGGCCGTGAAACCGGCAGATGATGATGACGATGATAAATAATATCAATTACTACTGACAGCTACTATGAAGAATAAAATATTCATGCCTGTTTGTTGCCTGGCAGCTATGCTGATGGCATCCTGCAGCAAATCTGATACGGAGGTAGATATCACCCCAGAAGATCCGGGGCAGGGCAGCTTTATTGCAGATGGTGATACATTGAATACTAAAAATGGTTCCAATGGCCGTAGCATCAAAGGCACATTAAAAGCAAACGGCACCTATTACCTGTACAGCGATTACGGAGATGCAGTGATCAATACCGGCGATACGCTGCTCATACAAAGTGGGGTGAAGATCTTATTTGCCGGTCCTTCCAGCGGGCCAGCTGCTATTGGCACACAAGGCCATGCGCCCGGACTGGTAGTGAACGGTACCCTGCTGGTGCTGGGCACAAAAAACAGTCCGGTACTATTTACCGTAAAGGATGAAGCATTGCGCTCTGATCCTGCCAAAGATCCGCAAAGTCCGAATACTGACCCTGCCTTTAAAGGCTACTGGGGCGGCATACAGGGTGGCGTTACCTCCGGCGATATCATTATCAAATGGGCGAGGATGGAATACTTTGGCGGCCTGGCGCCCGCTACAGATCCGGCAAGGCCTAATAAAGCACGTTACGGTATCTTTACCCAAAACCCGAAAGCCAGCCTGGTGCTGGAAGATTGCTGGCTGTACGGCTCTTTTGACGATATGGTGCGGATTGCAGGTGGTAAGTTTGAGATCTTCCGCAATACTTTTGAGAAGGTCGGTTTTCAGGCTGGTGAGTGTGTGAATGTAAAAAGCGGCAGTGAAGGCGATATTGCCTACAACCTGGTGGTAGGTGGCACGGGCAATGCCTTTAAATCTGCCAACGCAGGCGGATTGTCGCCCCAGGCAAATGCCTACATCTACAACAATACCATCATCAATACAGGCTATCGCCAGGCAAAAGTAGGGGAGGGCGGTTCCCTGGATTTTGAGAACGGTGGCCGTGGCCTCTGCTACAATAACCTGCTGGTGAACTGTGCTTTTGGCCTGGCCATTATGGGTGGCGGCAGCAGTGTGCCCATTGCAGATACGGCGAATATCCGTTACGGCAACACGTATAATTATGGGGATAATACTGGTATTACTTCCCAATTCCTGCCTGCCGGATACATTACCCGGCAACAACCTACGGACATCAATGGAGGCAACACCACTACACCGGGAGCCAATAACCCGCTGTTTGTGAATTATCCTTTACCAGTAGTAGCCGGGTTTAATTTCATCAACAACGATTTCGCGGGTAATTACAATTTCCGTCTGCAGGCCCATTCACCGGCAGTAGCTAAGGGCTACACCGGCTTTAGCGCCAGGAGCGTGGTAAAGGTTGATCCGGTATACGGCGTCACAGAGATCACGCCCCCTGGTAAGGACATCGGCGCGTTTCAGCAGGATAATACAGGCAACCAGCATTGATGAAGCAAAAGCATTTATTGCATATAATACTTTTTGCATCGGCAGTATGGGGATTTCCTCATGCTGCCTTTGCGCAAAAGGTAGTGCTCGATACGGTGAATGTGAGCGTACGTATGGACCCTGTTTCGGAAATACATGCACGTAAACTGGAGAAGGCCGCTGTCCCCTTAGTGCATGTGATCTCCCGGCAATCTATTGAGCAATCGGCCGATGTTACTGTAGCCGATATTATGCAGCGGGTAAGCGGCGTATCCGTATTACGCAATGAAACAGGCATACCCGGTCGGGTCATCATCCGTGGTATGGACCCGAGGTACAGTTATACGGCGGTAAACGGTATGGCCGTTCCCAGCCCGGACGAGCGCCACCGCTATCTCTCGCTGGACCTGTTCCCTGCTAACATCATTGACCACCTGGAAGTATACAAAACCCTTATGCCTGCTATGGCAGGCGATGCCATCGGGGGCCGTATCAATATCGTTACCCGACAGGTACCTGAACAGCCGGAGCTCTCCCTGCAGCTAAGCACAGGCTACAACCAGTTCTACCTGGATAGGCGCTACCTGCATTTCAATAACAGTGTGGTACAAACGAAATCTCCTTATGAACGTTATGGAGCAAGTTATAATGCAAGCGGTAAGGACTTTACTAAAGACAATCTGTATTTTACCGCAAAGCATGCCGCCCCGGATATACAGGGCAATGTAAGCCTGGCCAAACGGTTCTTCTCGCAAAAGCTGGGCCTACTGGTGACAGCAGGTGCACAAACCATCCATACCGGCTCCGATGGTTTCCTGGTTTTGCAGAATAATGAACCGCAGGTAAATAATGTGCCGGGCATCACAGACTTTATCAAACGTACTTATTATCAGACCAGTGATCGTAAGCATATCTATGCTGCGTTGGATTATCAATTCAATCCGCATCACCGGCTGCGGTTTTACCAGCTATATATCAATAAACAGGATATTGAAACACGCAGTGCGGTGGATACCAGCCTGGCTGAAGGCCGTACTGGTCCCGGAACAGGCCGCATTGCCCTTATGCAACGGGCGCGAGTAGCCCGTCAGTCTGTGGAGCATTTGCATTTGCAGGGAGACCATCAACTGGGCAAAACACTATCCGCGGACTGGTCTGGCGTATATTCCATGGCCTTCGGTAACTATCCCGACCGCGCGGAACTTAGCGTCAATACCGGCCGTATATTGGGCGCTAATGGCGTAGTACAGCAAACCCCCGTATTGCTGGCGCCTTTGGAGCGGCTATGGATGCATAATAAAGAAACCGAGGTCGATATCTATGCGAACCTGCATTACAAGCCCGACTTCCTGCAACAAAAGCTGGAGCTAAGCGGCGGCACCTTATTACAATACCGGCGCCGGGATAATTTCTTTAATAATTATGTATTTAATCCTGCCATCACCAGCGGTAATGGACAGCCTTTCACCAGCATTTACGATGCGGTGTGGCTGAATAATAATGGTCCGCAGAACCCGCAAGGCACTGTGAGTACGGCAGGTACCTATATGGCCAAAGAGCATATCTCTGCCTTTTATGTGCAGGCTGCCTGGCAAACAGGACCATTGCATATAACGGCGGGTATCCGGCAGGAGCGTACCGAACAGCATGTTCGCTCTGCTGCAGATCCAGGCGCTCCCCTTGGTAAAGCGATCGCTATCACCTACAAAGACTGGCTGCCGTCCCTTCATCTACGCTATGCACTGGATGCACGGCAGGACCTGAAACTGACCTGGTACCAGGCCCTGAGCAGGCCATCCCTTTACGACATCACGTTCTTCAATATGAACTATGATGATTATAATGTAGCAGGTAATCCCTTCCTGAAAAGAAGTACTGCCAATAGCTTTGACCTGCGTTACGAGCTTTACCAGCCCGGTGTGCTGGAAGTGTTGCAATTAACAGCCTTCTACAAGCGCATTGAAGATCCTTATGAAAAAACCTTATTAGGGGCAGCAGATACACTATACCCTATTCCGGCCAATGGTCTGTCCTATATCCCTGCTGCCCGTCTTACAGAACAGCTTCGTAACTATGATGCCGCCAGTAATTATGGTCTTGAATTGTCATTGGTAAAGGAGTGCGGGAATATCGGCATCCACGCTAACTATACTTTCACATCCTCACATATCAGGCAAGCAAAGAAGTATAAGCAGCGGGAGCATCCGGAAGACGCCGCCTCAGAGATAGTAACGGTGACGCGTATACAGGATCGTCCTTTGCAGGGGCAGTCCAAACACATGGCTAGCCTGGGCCTCAGCTACCGAGTACCTCATTACGGATGGTTTGCACAGGTACAGGGCGTGTATACCGGGCAACGTATTGACCAGGTTTCAGGCTGGTATGACCTGGATAATTGGCAGCGTGCCTATACCGCGTTGGATTTTACTATTGAGAAGACACTGAACACCCACTGGCGTTTCTTTACAAAGGCCACGAACCTGTTGAGTGCAGGAACGGAGATATATATGAAGGGTACCGTGCCCGGCGGTCCCGGGCAAACAGGTTTTGGGCGTACCATCATTGAAAAAGAAGTGCATGGGCGTGGATTCCTGTTAGGAGCGCAATACCGCATAAGATAAACCAGGAAAAAGGTATTTTTGTCCTCTCTTTACCTGGTATGAATAAATTAATCGTCGTTCTTCTGTTGATTGTACATGTGCCTGCCTATGCACAGCAAGGTGTAACCCTGTCTGCGATTCAAAAGTTCTCTGCAACTGACTTCTCAACTATCCGGAATAGTAAAGATCTATCCGGGGCTATAGCTGCTACAACAAAAGACCCGAAAGAACAGCTGCAGATGCTGTTACTATGGGCAGATAAATTTTTGCAGGTGGATACCAGCCGTTTTTTTTCAGGAGGCTATCCTCTTACAACCGAAGAGAGTATTCAAAAGAAAACAGGATTATGTGATGAGTATGCTAACATAGTGGCTGAGTTTTGTAAGCTGAATAATATCCCCTGTATACGCATTGAAGGGTATGTTAAATATGCAGGTTTCAAATCTACAGATGTGCTGGATGACGCCAACCATGCCTGGAATGCGGTATATATTGATTCTTCGTGGTTGCTGTGTGATCTGTTTTGGTCTACCTGTGAACTGGTGAACAAGCATGATGGTACCCGTTTTGTTAAAAAGATTAACACCGAATATTATTTAGTACCACCGGCTCAGCTCATTTCTACGCATTTGCCTTTAGACCCGGTATTCCAGTTTAGGAACTATCCCTTCAGCATGCAATCATTTTATACTGCTGCTGAGCGTGCTGATAGCAGCACCGGAATGGGTTATATCAATTATCGTGATTCGCTTAATGCTTATCTTAAATTAAATGAACAGGAGCAAAAGATTAAAGTGGCAGAAAACAGTTATCTGTTCAATAAGGATAACCCTAATGCCAAGGTCGCTGCATACTATAACTACGCCGTTGCTGTCGTCAACAATAAAAAAGCATCCCTGCCAGAATTAAAAAGGGCAAGGCAGTTCCTGGATACGGCAATGGATCTGATAAAACGTTCTTCAAAACCCGACATCCGGGAATTGCTGCCTGCTTGTCGGCAGGGCAGAGTAATGCTGGAGAAGCGGGTCTCAATTCTATAAAATATATCCCTGTATAATCATTGTAAAGATGAAAAATTGTCTACTCATTCTCTGTAATCTGGTTTTGTTAACCTTAGCCGCGGTCGCTCAGAAAACCGAGGCCCAGCTATTTACGGGCACCATTGACGGAAAAATAGCGATCACTATGTTTCTGCATGCAGAAGAACATCCATGTGAGCAGAAAATGGTATACAAGGGTATTTATAAGTACGACAAAAGCAAGGCAAATGATAAATGGCTTTGGCTGAATGTTGACTATAATGAGGCTAGGCAATTTATAATGGTAGAGGAGCGATTCTCTGGTGCTATGATTCTCCGGAAAGAGGTTAATGGTTTCTCAGGTGTTTGGATACATCCGAATGGAGCTACGCAGCTGAAAGTGGTGCTTACACAGCAACAGCTTTCCCCGGAAGCGATTGAAATATACAGGGAGAAGTTTGATGAGACGGATCATCTTTATCATGATTGCTGATTGCATTTGCTTTTTCCTTCGCGTTCAAAGATGATTTTATGCTGGTATTCACCGCTAACCACACGGCCGTATACGATCCGGGTCCATCCGTTCTCATGACCATGGTTATTGGCAATGAGGAAACCTTTATTGCTGTCTTTCTTAATGATCTTATGCGCATCAATATACCTGCCTTTTACTTTGCAAAAAACGATCTCATATTCCGGTACCCGTTCAAAAGTGAGCAACGTACCACTTTTTAGAATGGGCAGCATGGAGCTGCCGAAGGCTTTCATTTTTCCCGTTCCACTTGTTTCAAGCCCGAGCTTAAGCTTAAGATGCGCTCACAACTGCGCAGCACACCTGCGTAGATGGAAATATTTTTTTCATAAAGGCATTCTGTAGGTTGGTTAGGTTCCAGGATCGAATTCCAAGCGTGAACTGTCCTGGCAGTGTGCAAGCGGATTTGATAGGTCACAAGTTCGGCCGCGCGGCTTATTGTTCAAGGGCTACTCTTGCTCATAAATTCGAATGGCTGGAAAAAATAAAGCTGAAAAAGTGAAATGGAAGAGCAATGCTAAGTATGATATCACCAGAAGTCAACAAAGACCTCTTGCACAACATCCTGCGCTTCGTATGCTTAACCATTGGTATAGTTTGTAAGAAAGGCCGCAGACAAAGGATGTGAAATTCATATCACAGCTATGATTGATCCTGTTTGTCACATGTATATTATATAAAGCGCTATAAATAAGCGATTTAACGCAGATTGATGCAGTTTGTCTCCGTGAAACAACCCGCCTAAATTTCAGTATCATCTCATCGAAAAGAAAATGGACTTAGCCCGATAATGTTAACTAATTGTTATTCCATACTGATAAGTGCTAATAATGAAGTCTCCAAAATGGCGAAAAAAGGCTTTGCAAATATATGACTATAAGCAAGAGACTTATGCCCTTTAACCGGGGATACCACTAAAAACAGATGTGGGCGGCTCTGTATTTTTTCGCAACTGCCATATTTAAAATAATAAAACGTACAGAAATGGAACGCTATGAATATAATTTAAGAAAAATGTTGTTTAAAGCGAGCGAACCGGGTAAGGCATCGCAGACTGCCCTTATTATTGTTTTATGTTTCGCAATGGCCTTCGGTCTGCTGTTAGTGGGCGGGACCGTCACTGCGTGTATTCTTTTGAAATCTTTCGCCACGCCTGTGATTTCTGCATTAGTTGGAGCCGCAGGAGCAGGAGGTGCGATGACCATCGGAAGAAAGGTGTTTAACCTGCTCAAACAGCTACGCGGTAAAGGGCCTTGAGTGGCCTTTCTAGCGTGGGTTTCACCGGAAAAGAAAACGGGAACTTCCAAGACTTTCTTGAAAATTCCCGTTCTGTAGCGAGAAAGGGAGTTGAACCCTTGACCTCAGGGTTATGAATCCTGCGCTCTAACCGCCTGAGCTACCTCGCCATGTTTCCTATTTTGATCAGGGGAGTGCAAAGATAATGGTCGTCCCCGAAATATCAAAAACTAATCTAAATATTATTTCCCAAATAATATATAACCCGCCTAATACAAACCCGGTAACAAGCGATATGTTGCCTTCCTATACCGCTCATATTCCTCCCCGAAAGACGCCTCCAGCATCTCTTCCTCTAACCTGATCCTGTACAGAAATGCCGCTGTCACCGGTATTGTCACCACCGCTAGACTTACCCAGTTATTCAGCGACACGCCAAAGCCCAGGAAAGACAGCAAAGAACCCGTATAAGCCGGATGCCTTACATATTTATACATCCCATCCTTTTTCAGCGTATGCCCCTGCCGTATCGCCACATCCACCGTAAAAAACCTTCCCAGTGAAATGATCGCGATGAACCTGATCGTCATCCCCAACAGGATTAGCCCTACGCCCAGCCACCCGATACCTATCCAGTCCGCTACCGGCCACCAGGTATATTCCGCAATATTTCCCGCGGCAGCTGTTGCGGCTATCGCCACTATCCAGATGATAGTCAGCGACTGTTTACCCTTTAAGGGCTGGTCGCCCCTGCGCGACCGCAATACCCTGTTCAGTATGATCTCTGAAAGCAGCCAGCAAGCATAAATAATATAGAAGGAGAGTTTCATAAGACAGCTGTTATCATCAAAGATAGGAGGAATTCCCACCGCAGTGAACGGCCTTATCTTTAATACACCGGCCCCTTGAAATTAACCATATGGAACAGTTACACCTGCCGCAAATACTCTGCCCATTCCCCGCGGGCATCAGCCGCTTTGTTGATGAGGTGAGCACGCATAATGTATACTGGGTACAGAAATTCAACCTAGCCCCATCCCCGGCATTATTCGACGCCTACCGTAAAGCAGCATTCCCACGTTTCGTATCCAGGATCTACTACAGAGCAGACTTTATAGAGCTCTGCCTGATCTGCGACTTCTGCACCTGGCTCTTCATCGTAGATGATCTCCTGGAAAAAATAGCCGGCGATAGAAAAGAACATACCCGGGTCATGAAAGACCTTATGTGCGTATTGGACGGCCAGGAGCCACCGGTATCCGGCAATTATGTAAAGCTTGCCGCCGCATTTAAAGACATATGGGACCGCCTGCAGGAGCTGTCCCTCCCTTCCTGGCAGCGTCGCTTCTCCGCCAACATGGAAGACCTTTTTGAAGCTACAGAATGGGAAGTGAATAACCGGGCCTCAGAATACCAGCTCGGCATTGCTGATTATATCAAAATGCGTCCGTACACCAGCGCGATGTTCCCCTGTATCGACCTGGTAGAGATCATTGGTCAGTCCTGGTTGCCTGAATATGTTCGCAGGCACGACCTTTTACACAAACTTGTCCTCACCTGTATAGAAGCGGTTTGCTGGGTAAACGACCTCGTCTCCTTTAATAAGGAACAATGCATCAATGAACCGCATAACCTTGTGCTCCTGCTTCAGGTAGAACAGGGCTTCAGCCCTTACGACGCCATCCGCGAAGTAACCGAAGTATGCAATGAAACTATCCGCCATTTTATCTTCCTGGAAAGAAAAGTGCTGGCCTCCATGGAGCCGGATGAAAACCTGTATCATTTTACGCAGGGATTGCGCTCCTGGATAAGAGGTAACCTGGACTGGTGCCTGTTTGATACAGAACGCTACGGTGTAAAACTGGTAAAAAATGAAGAAGGAAGCCTTTTATTCAGTAAGATCTTCCTGGAGGAATAATGCATAAAAAAGAAGGGACCACCCGCTGGCAGCCCCTTCGGCGAAAAACTATTTCAACTGTGTGTCTGCATAATATGTCATCGCCTTGCTGATGAAATTAGCATAGACTGGGTTAGGCCTTCCGTCCTGCATCGTAAAGCGCTCATCGCTAAGGTACAGCTGCGCCAAACCACGATAAGCTTCGGCAGGAGCACAGGAGGGGCCACCAGCGCCCCACCATACGCGGATATACGCATGGTGTTCGGCTATTACTTCCTGCACAGCGGCTGTAGTTGGATCAAGATCCATCAGCGCTGTCAATCGTCGCGTAATGTCCTCGCCTTTGGATTTCAGCTGTTCTAGCTCCGGTTTGCTAAGCTGCAGCAACTGCTGTTCAGATGCCTGCACCTTTTCGGCGCCGTATTTTTCCATCGCCTCCCGGCGAATGGCGTCGGCATTGTCTTTCGGAAAGCCTTCATATAATTCTTCAACTGTTAACATGGTGTTACCTTCTTTTAGTGAAGCAATGGTCTTATCAATGGTGGTGAGGAGGTTGTCCAGCCGCCCGCGCTTGTTCAGCAGCGCTGTTCGGTGGGCTTCCAGTGCCTGCAGCACGTCAAAGCCGGGATCATCCAGTATGTCGGCTATCTCCTGCAGCGAAAGATCCAGTTCTTTATAAAACAGGATCTGCTGCAGGCGGTACAGCTCATGCGCGCCATATAAGCGGTACCCGGCCGCGGTACGGACAGACGGCGTGAGCAGCCCCAGGTGGTCATAGTGATGAAGTGTGCGCACACTCACACCTGCTAACCTGGCCAGTTGTTTAACGGAATAATGCCCTTTCATGCTGCCATTGATCTGATGTCTTCACAAAGGTAAACTATGACGTAAGGTAAGAGTCAAGACCTGAGCGCAACTTTTTTTTCAATCCTCCAATTGCAGCTCCATTTGTATGTTCGCCCTTTCGTAAGGGGAGGGGGGACCGGTGATCTTCCTGAATCCCAACTTATGGTACAGGCTAATGGCCGGCTTCAGAATAGTATTGCTCTCCAGGTAAACGCGCTTAGCGCCATTGTCCCTGGCCCTTTCTATAGCTGCCTTCCCCAGCAAAAAGCCAATGCTCTTGCCCCGCACTTCCGGTGCCACGGCCATCTTAGCGAGCTCATAGCCGCTGCCATCCTTCATTTTGATCAGCGCACAGGTACCCACTGGCTGGTCTTCGTAGATGGCCATGAGGATGTGTCCGCCCTTTTTCAGGATATAATCTTTGGGATGATCCAACGCTTTCAGGTCTTCCGGCTCTATTTTGAAATAGGTGGAGATCCACTGCACATTCAGCGATTTAAAAGCTTCTGCATGCGCTGCGGTATAGTCCACGATCTGTACCGTGCTGCCTTCGCGCTCCTTCTTTTCCTCCTGTACACGGCGCAGCAGGCTTTTCTGCTCCAGCAGGAACTCCCATTCTGCAATAGCTTTCCAGAGGTCGTACTGTGTTTCTTTCATGGCGTTCTCCACAGCAGCGCCCACATCGGCAAACTGGTCCTGCATTTTTTCGCGCACAGCTTCCCCGGCGGGTGATAAGGTCACGAAGTTCTTGCGGCCGTCCTTCTTTCCTTTCTTTTCTTTTACGTATCCCTTTTTAGCCATTTCCCGCACAATCTGGCTGACAGAAGGATGGGTATGCCCGATCTCCTGGGCGATCTCCGTAATGGCCTTTTCCTCCCCGCGGGACAGCACATAGAACACGGGGAACCATTTGGGCTGCATGTCTATGCCATACAGGGCATAGATCTGGGACGCCTCTTCGGTAAGCAGGTCACTTAGCCGGCGCAGCCTGCTGCCAAGTGCCATTTTCCCTACCTGGTCATAAAATTCCATATAATAGACGGTTAATTACGTAATCACTTACGTAAATTTATACATAGTATACATTTTTACCAAAAAAATGTGCAGGATACTGCGCAAGCGTTCGGGACACTACCAACCTTTTTGCATGGTAATTGTTGTACCAGCAGGATAATCCGATTTATTCACCTGAAAAACCTTTTCCCCATGTCAGTAGTAAAAGTAATTGAGCTCATTTCCTCCTCTGAAAAAAGCATAGATGACGCTATCCGTAATGCTGTGGCAGAAGCATCCAAAACGATCCACAACATCGATTCCGTTTTTGTAAAAGACATCAAGGCCCATGTAAAGGATGGGAACATTACCACCTTCGGCGTGATCTGTAAGGTTTCTTTCAGGTTGGATGAAAAATCTGAGCGCTAAGGGTTGTTTTTTTCTATATAAATAAATATATATGCCCGGCTTCCGGCAGCAGGGTGGGGATTTGTGCGCTTAGTAGGCATGGTAACGTAAACGACAATATTAAATTTTCGTTTCGGATGCAGGCGTACTGTCTTCAGGTGGTGTCCCGGGTTTCCACTGTTGTAGTATTTCGGGGTCTACCGAACGGATATGCAGATCGCGCTGCGGATAGGGAAAACCAATACCTGCTTTTTGCAGGTTCTCATAAATAGCCGCCAGCACGTCATGCTGCAATTGTCCTGCCAGGCTCAGATCCGTCAACCAGAAGAATACGCGGAAGTTGATAGAATTGTCGCCGAACTGGAAAAGGAAGACCACCGGCTCGGGGGTTTCCATGACGCCTTCGCGGCCTACTACAGCCTGTTTCAGGATCCCGGTCACCGTTTTGATATCGGCGCCGTAATCTACGCCGATGACCAGCTCTACGCGGCGGGTGCGGTTGCTTAAGGTCCAATTGATCAGTTGCTGTGATATCAGGTCGCCATTGGGCACGATCACTTCCGATCCGTCGTAAGCGGAGATCTTACTGGAGCGGATGCCTATCTCCTTCACCACGCCGGAGCGGGTGCCCATCTCTATCACATCGCCTACTTCAATTGGTTTCTCAAACGCAAGGATCACGCCGGACACCAGGTTGTTCACGATATTCTGTAAGCCAAAACCAATGCCTACGCCCAAAGCGCCGATCACGATCGCCAGCTTGTCCATCGGGATGCCTGATGCTGCAAAGGCCAACAGGATGCCCACTGCCAGTACGGCGAGCCTTACCAGCAACATAGCGGAGCCCAGCCGGTTCTTTTTACCAGGTGCGGCATTTTGCGGATCACCAAACATGTAGGCAATCATCTGCGAGATCACGGTAGACACCCAGATCACCAGCAGAAATATAATGACGCTGCCAAAGGTGAAGGCGGTATTGCCGATCTTGCGTTCTGTTCCCAGGAAGCTGGCAATGTTATCATAGATAATATCATATACATACAGGTTACGCGCGATCAGCATCAGCCAGGCCAGGGTGGCAAACAGGTAGAGCAGTACTTTCAACCGCGCCTGTATATTCTGGAAATCGATGAAAGAGATGAATGTGCTGGAACTTTTATTCGCCTCCACCTGCAGGTAAACAGATTCCATCAGCAGATCTGCAAAGAACAGGAGATTCACTGCCATGGTCACGGCTGTTGCCGCGGTAGACCCAATGATCTTGGCCGCCGTGATGCGCCCGCTGATCACCAGCAGCATGGAGAATGCGCTCATCAGGATGAAGATCATCAGCACCCGGCGCGAATGTTTAGGCAAGGCCAGCGTGCTTTGTTCTGTGATCCTCCTCAGCCGGATGCCCAGCACAATGGAGGCAATGGTCACAAAGAAAAGACCCCACTGCTCTGCATTGGTAGCCTGTATAGTCAGGTTGTTGATGAAGTAAAGGAACAGGATGGCCACCAGGAGCAGCCAGTGACGGAATATATGTCGCGGTATAAAATGCTGTAGAATATAACTGAGCGCAGCGACGGTGATCACCCAGTTTAATTGCAGGTACAGCACAGGATATTGTACAGATACCAGTCCCGACACCGTAAAGATGAACACCAGCATACCGGCCACCGGGAAACGGTACAGCAGGCGGGAATGCTGCAGGATAGCTTCCGCCTCTGTGGCGGGATGATTATTACGCACCCGACGGATGTTGTTATGCACCCAGAATGCAAAGAGCGCGCCCAGTAATGCCCACACGATCAGTATCGGCCACTGCAAGGCAAAAAAGATGATTAGCACCCGCATATTCTTGGACAGCGAGTTTTTCAGCACTTTGAAAAAGCCAGGCTCGGTCACCTGTTTCTTCGGCTGCCATAAATAGGTATAGTCTTTACTGAACATGCGCCGGTTGTAGTTATCCAACGCAAATTCCATATCTCCCAGCAGGTTGGTAACGGCGATGTAACGCATGGCCACCTCGTTCTGCAACAATCCCATTTGCAGCAAAGCCTGTTTATTGGCTTTGTCGGTTTGCCTGAACTTCAGGATCAGGCTGGTGAGCTGGCTGACATAAAACTCCCGCAACTCATCTTCTGCAGGCACCATTCGCATGGATGTATCTTTTCTTACCTGTTGTAAAGTGTCGTTAATGCTCACCAGCTCATCGTAATGACGGAACAAATCATTCTGCCACGTTTCCAGGATCCGGCGCAGCTGCACCAGCATTACCTTGTTGGTGTACAGGTCATGAATATTAGGCGTGGCGCCGAGGGCGGCAATATTTCCTTTGATCACGTGCAGGGAGGAGTCTATCAGCGGCAGCCTTTCCGCAATGCCTGACGTATCGTAACCCCGTTTCAAGGTGCTGCCCAGCTCATTCAGCATCAGGGTATAACCTTCAATACGGTTGATGATCACTGCCGTGGCGGTGTCTGAAGCTTTTGATTTGCTGGTGTCTTTGGCAAAGCGGGTGATATCACGGCTGGTGGCGGCACTGTCTTTTTCTGCCGGGAGCTGTTGCGGGTCTTTTTTAGATTGGGCATAGGTACTGCCAGTAAGCAGCAATAACAAAAAAAGCCGTGGCAGCAAGCGCCGGAGGTTTCTAAAGACAGGTTTCTGCATGGCTAACTGAATGATTACCACAGCAATTTAGTGTATTAATACGATTTTAACAGTCTTCTCCTTGTCTTCACCTTGTGTTCTCCTTGTGTTCTCCTTGCAATATCGTTGCCCCGAAGCATTTTGTTAAAATAGTATTACATCCATTTTTTCTAGTACGATTTTAACTGCCTTCTCCTTGCTTTATCCTTGCAGTATCCTTGCTCTATCCTTGCTCTTGGTATACTCGCAACGCTTTTGGTAAAATAGCATCATTGGGAATTCCTGTGTATATTGAGTATATTCATTTGAGTTTGAACCATGCTATATTAAGATTACGTTAGCTTCCATTACTAACTATTAATGACTAACGACTAACAACTATTTTTAATGGCTATGACAAAATTATCTGTACTCTTAGGTCTGTTACTATTATTTATGCTGGATATGAAAGCGCAGGATTCATTCCCGATCTTTGACAAAGAAGGACATCGCGGCTGCAGAGGTCTCATGCCGGAGAACACGATTCCTGCCATGAAGAAGGCGATAGACCTGGGCGTTACTACCCTGGAAATGGACGTGGTCATCACAAAAGATAAACAGGTAGTGTTGTCTCATGATGCCTACCTGAATCACCTGTTCTCCTTAACACCGGAAGGAAAGGAATTTACCAAAGAAGATGAGCAGCACTATATCCTTTACCAGATGGATTATGCGCAGATCCGCAAATTTGATGTAGGCTCCAAAGGCAATCCTGGTTTTCCGCGGCAGCAGCGCATTAAAACCTACAAGCCACTGCTGGGAGAGCTGATCGATGCGGTAGAACAATATGCCAGCGAGAAAAAAGCGCAGGCTCCCAGGTACAATATTGAAACAAAATCAGTAGAAGGACATGATGGCGAATGGCAGCCGGCGCCTGAAGAATTTGTAGACCTGCTGGTAGCGGTGCTCAAAGAGAAGCAGATCACAGAAAGGGTAGTGATACAGTCTTTTGATAAAAGAACCCTGCAGGTGCTGCACAGAAAATACCCTGATATTAAAACCGCTTACCTGATAGGAGAGGATAAGCTCGGCCTGGACAGCAACCTGACCGCCCTGGGCTTTACGCCTTTTATATACAGCCCCTACTATAAACTGGTGAATGCGCAGCTGGTGCAAAGCTGCAAGGAGAAGGGAGTTAAACTGATCCCGTGGACTCCCAACACTTCCGATGAAATAGCACAGTTGAAAGCATTGGGAGTAGACGGCATCATTACAGATTATCCTGACCTGTTCTGATCAGATCCATTTTACTTTTTCTGTTAATGGCTTGATCCTTCTGCCTTCGGGAATGCCGCCATCGGCGTATCCCAGGTAGAAGAAACCCAGCACCTTATCCTGGTCGCGCAGGCCTAAATAATCCTGCATGGCAGAGGTATAGGTCATACCGCCAGAGCCCCAGTAGGCGGCCAGGCCCAATGAAGTGGCGCCCAGCCACATATTCTGTACGGCGCAGGAAACAGCGGCTATCTCCTCTATCTCCGGTATTTTGGGATTATCGCCCCGCTTCATACAGATGGCAATAATGTGAGAAGCGAGGTCTCCCTGGTGCTGCAGTTTTTCGTAGTTGCCGGGAATGTACTGTGCCAGGGGTGTATTGTGCTTATACAGTTCGGCGTGATCTACGCAGAATTGCTTTACTGCATCGCCGCTGTATACCACAAAGTACCAGGGTTCAGTATATCCATGCGTAGGCGCCCAGTCGGCCAGCGACAATAATTGCCTGATAATATCGTCCGGTATCTTTTGGCCGTTCATGCCAGTTGGCTTTACCGTGCGCCTGTTCCTGATGATCTCTGTTAAATGTTGATCCATTGCTTACTGTTTTTATTCCTTATGCCAGTTGTGTTTTCCAGGCCTCTGGCAAACGGCTTACTTTATGTTGTTGGTAATCGAAACACACCATGCCTGTCTTTGCTTCTGCGATAGGCAGGGTGGCATCTCCACGGCGGGCGCTGATGCGGTAATAGAGGTCAAAGCCGGATGAGGTGTATTCATCGGCGCTGATCTCCACTTCAAATATATCGCCGTGAAAGCCTTCTCCTTTATATACAACAGCAACGTCCGACATAATAAGGCCCGGGCCCTGCTCCGGCAGTTCTTTGAGTCCTGCAGCGTTCAGGTATTGCATGCGTGCTTCGTGCATAATGGAAAGAATGGCATCGTTGCCCACATGGTTGCCATAGTTAAGATCCTGTATGCGTACGGGTATCTGTGTCTTAAATCCGAATGCTGCCGGTAATGTTAGTTTTATTCTTGCCATTATTTTCGTTGAGTTACACGTGATAAGTGAGTGATTAGTGTTGGCCTTCCAGTTCTTTCAGGTAGGCGATCAGTCCGGCAAAAGCCCTGGCGCGGTGGCTGTGTTTATTTTTTTCAGCCAGGCCCATTGTTGCAAAGCTGCGGTCTTCTCCCTCCGGCACAAAGATGGGATCATAGCCGAACCCTTCGCTGCCCTGCGGCTGTTCCAGGATGCGGCCCAGGCATACGCCTTCAAATTGGTGCTCTTGTCCGTCAATGATCAGGGAGATCACCGTGCGGAAACGGGCTGTACGGTCTGGTTTACCTTTCAGCTCCTGCAGCAGTTTGGCGATATTATCTGCAGCTGATTTCTGCTCCCCTGCATACCTGGCGGAGAGCACGCCGGGAGCGCCGTTTAAAGCGATCACTTCCAGCCCGGTGTCTTCAGAAAAGCAGGATTGGCCCGTCATCTTATAAATAACGGATGATTTTTCCCTGGCATTTTCTTCCAGTGTATCATGCGGTTCAGGAATATCTATGTCGATCCCGGCCTCTTGCAGGGTAATGATCTCGAAGAGATTGCCCAGCATAGATCGTATTTCTTTTACCTTGTTCTCGTTGTTAGTGGCAAATACCAGTTGCATGTGTTATAAGAATAGTTGTTTTAATCCGTTCCAGAGTTTTCCTTTCAGCAGTTTGTCTGCAGCGATCATTTCCAGCGGGTCGGAGAACAGCAGCTGTATGCCGCCTGCGCTATGGATCTGGTAATTGGGCAAAGGCTCCAGGCCAAGGCTGGCGGGTGTCATCCCGAACACAACACATTGCCGCATATTGACGGCTTGCTGCCACATTGCGAGCGCAGTATTGGGAGCCTGAGCCGTATTTACGAGCGCCACATCCTGCATGCCCAGTTTACAGGCGTTTAAAATATTTGTAAGCAGGTTGAATAATTCATCATTTAAGTAAGCACCGTTTTCATTTTGTATGAAGAGTGCGATGTTTTTTTGATTTTCTCCTAAATATTTGATTTTCGGCAGCGGCTTCTGCTCCTTTACAACGGGTGTACTTTTTCCTGGAATGATAGGCTGGTTGTAGATCCTGGCCAGTAGGTACGGATCGAGCTGCAGTTCATCAAAAGACATAAATATTGGTTTTAGTATCGATGTGATAATTCCCGCTTGGGGAAAAATCAGTTTATTTGCGTAAAAATATCGAGATAAAATTGATAAACCATGATGGTAGTAGATTATAAAGGCGTAAATGCTCCGGCAATGGAAGAAGCTGCAAAACGGATCAAGGTTAGCAAAACCACGCAGAGCCGTATCGGCGAGGTGGATTTCAATAACCTGGTGTTCGGAAAAAAGTATGCAGACCATATGCTGGTGGCTGATTTTGATGGTAAGGATTGGCATGACGCCCAGATACTGCCTTTTCAAAATCTTTCTGTAAGCCCTTCCAATGCTGCCTGGCATTACGGGCAGGCCATTTTTGAGGGAATCAAGGCCTATAAGGACCAGGAAGGGCATCCGATGATCTTCCGCCCTTATGATAATTATGACCGTTTTAATCTTTCTGCAGAAAGGATGGGAATGCCCTCCGTACCGGAATGGCTGTTCATTGGTGGTATGGCGCAGCTGATCAGCCTGGACCGCGACTGGGTGCCTACCGGTGAGGGATGCTCCCTGTACCTTCGCCCGTTCATGATCGCAGCAGATGAATTTATCGGGGTACGTCCTTCCGATACCTATAAGTTCGTGATCATCAACTCTCCATCCGGCGCTTATTTTAATAAGCCTATCAAACTGCTGGTGCAGGATAAATATATACGCGCTTTCCCCGGTGGTGTGGGATATGCCAAGGCCGCGGGCAATTACGGCGGCGCTATGTACCCCACCATGCAGGCCCGCAAACAGGGTTTTGACCAGATATTGTGGGTAGACGGTATGGAACATAAATACCTGCAGGAGTGCGGTACCATGAACGTATTTGCTATCATCGGCAATAAAGCGCTTACACCTGACCTGACCCAGGGCACTATCCTGGCCGGTGTTACCCGCGCCAGCGTAATGTCGCTGCTGGAAGATATGGGCTTTACGGTAGAAGAGCGCCCGGTATCTATTGACGAGATCGTGGCTGCCTGGAAAGAGGGCACCCTGCGCGAAGTGTTCGGTACGGGCACTGCCGCCAGCGTGGCCTATGTAGAGCAGCTGGATTATAAAGAGCATTCCATCCAGCTGGATACTGCCAGATACAACGTGGGAGCCGAAGTGATCAGGCGCCTGGACGCTATCCGTACAGGTAAGGCGGAAGATACACGTGGATGGAACTTTAAAATCAATTAAGAATGAATAATTAATAATGAATAATAGCAGTACAAGTAATCGTCACGATACTTGCTTTATGCTATTATTAATTATTCACTATTAATTATTAATTACGTTACGTTTTAGTTGTGTTTATAATATAATAACAGGCTGTCTCCTCGCGAAACGGCCTGTTTTATTTTGATGATGAGCTGTCAATGGTTTTCTAAGAGCGGATCGCTGCTCAGTTTATGCTGCAGGTCGCTTACATTCAGCGATTGTACAGTGGTGTTGGCGTCAATGGCCATGGCGGCAGCTGCTCCGCATACTTCCCCGGTGCCCATGAATACGGGCTCTGTACGGATGGAGGCATAGCCGATATGGGAGGCAGACAAGCAGACAGGTACCAACAGGTTCGTGCATTCCGCCCTTTTAGGTGTAAGCGCGTGATAGGCAATGGAGTAGGGGGGAAGGCCTTTCACCTGCACATCTCCTTCATTTTTTGCCATACCGTTTTCTACCACGCGCTCGCAGTTATGTGAATCTATGGGGTAGGATGCCTGGGTAACGCCATCTGCTACAGTCACCTGGCCCCTGCAATTGTGTTCGGTCATTACATATTCCCCGATCATGCGCCGTGATTCCCGTACGTACAGTTGCCAGGGAAAGCCGCCGTTATCCCTGAACTCGTTCTTCGCCCATCCTAATTGCAGCATTTCAGCCCGCAGCCAGTCAGGTACCGCGGGATCATGCCCCAGAAAATACAGCAGGCCTTTGGTGTAGTTGATATGCGCCTGGACGATCGTGGCCCGGGTAGCATTATCCGCTTCAGGGTAGTTCCAGCTGCCGCCGATAAAGTCGGTGGAGAAGGGGCCTTTATTGTTGGCGTCTATTTCTCCGTCGGGTAATTCACTCAGCTCAAGGTATTGGTCCAGGTGCTTTTTTTCGCCGAGCTGGTCGCTCCGTGCAATGATCCTTCTCAGCAGCTCGTAGTGGGAGGAGTCATAAGCGTCGGGGCGGGTAATGGGCAGCTGCTGGCTGGTATTGCGGGTAAGGCAAAGGCGGAAATTATAGGCCTGGATCTTTTTATCGCCGCTTCCTGTCGGGGCCAACTGTCCGCTGCTCATTCCATATACTAATCCGCTGGCCGGTTTGCCGGGCACAATGTAAGGGTCAATGCCATCTTCAAACTGGTGTCCGTCAGCCGCCTGTACTCCGTTGAGGGTTTCCCCGTATTGGCCGTTGTCCTCTCTGCCGGTGGTATAGGATACCCCGGCCTGGGCCATCAGGTCGCCTTCATAGGAGCAGTCAATGAACACCTTAGCGCTGAGGGTGTACTGTACGGGGTTGTTTGGCCCTGGTACGGCTGGTGTAATGCTGATGGCGCTGATCTGGGCGCCGTTTTTCTGCGTGGCGGCCAGCCGGTAGCCGGTCATGACTTTTACGCCTGCCTGCTTAATATAATCATTGAACAGCTGTTCGGCCACGTGCGGCTCTACCAGCCATTGAACGGCAATGCCGTAACGCTGCCCGTTGCGCTGGTAAAAATCCCGGGCCAGGCCTGTAATGGCAGCCGGGTTCCCCACATCGGTGTTACCCAGCCCGCTGGCGGTCATACCACCCAGGTGAAGGGCCGGTTCTATCAGCAATACCTGTTTACCCATTCGGCTGGCGGCTACTGCTGCCATTACGCCGGAGGCATTGCCCCCATAAACGATGATGTCGTACTGAGCGGCGGGGCTATATAGCGCTGGCTTCGGGTCTGCTTTTTTGCATCCTGTAAATATAAATACCAGCAGTGCCCCCAATAAGAAAGGGTATTTCATTTTTAAAGCATGGTTAAGACTCTCATCCGAAATTCGTAATTTCGCCTCCCGCCTTTTCAGAAATTCGGTGTTTTTGCCATTTGAATCGGTGATTGGTATGACTTTAATCGGTAAATGGGATGACTTTATCTGCCTTTATAGCTACCCTGGAACTGCCTGCGCCACCGCAGGGACTTTCCGCTCCCCTGCAGGCCATGTGGTGGGACGGCAAAGGGAACTGGGACCGGGCACACGACATAGCGCAGGATATTGAAAACGGTACCGGCTCCTGGATCCACGCCTACCTGCACCGCAAGGAAGGCGACCGTTCCAATGCCGCCTACTGGTACTCCCGGGCAGGGAAAAGCATGCCTTTCAGCACCCTGGAAGAGGAATGGGAACACATTACATCATCCTTGCTGTAATTTTATTTTGGTATTTAGGGACCTGGAATTTGGAATTTAATTGAGTTCGTTTTACCTTTGCCCTCCCAAATTCCTGTTTTGGACTTTGGAATGTCATTATAAACCGACAGCATAAAAAATTAGGTTAAGAATGCCTACTATACAGCAATTAGTAAGAAAAGGAAGAGAAATTATCCGGGCTAAATCAAAGTCCAGGGCATTAGATAGCTGCCCCCAGCGCCGTGGCGTATGTACCCGTGTGTACACTACCACGCCTAAAAAACCTAACTCTGCCCTCCGTAAGGTGGCTAAAGTGAAGCTGACCAATAAAATAGAGGTGATCGCATATATACCCGGTGAGGGTCATAACCTGCAGGAGCACTCTATCGTATTGATCCGTGGTGGTAGGGTAAAGGATCTGCCGGGTGTACGTTATCATATCGTGCGCGGTTCCCTGGATACTGCCGGTGTGAAGGACAGGAAACAGAGCCGTTCCAAGTATGGTACCAAAAAGGAAAAGGCTAAGAAATAATTTTAATCTTCAAGTGAAATTTTTCAGATAAATGAGAAAGCAAGCTGCTAAAAAACTACCATTGGCTCCGGATCCCCGGTTCAACGACAAGCTGGTGACCCGTTTCGTGAATAACGTAATGGAGCAAGGCAAGAAGAGCATTGCGTACAAAATATTCTATGACGCCGTAGATAAGGTAAGCCAGATAACCGGTGAGAACGGTTACGAGGTGTGGAGGAAAGCGCTGAACAACGTTACCCCTGCTGTAGAAGTTAGAAGCCGCCGTATCGGTGGTGCTACCTTCCAGATCCCTGCTGAGGTACGTGCTGACAGGAAAGTATCTCTGAGCATCAAATGGCTGGTACGTTATGCGAGCGAAAGGAATGGTAAGAGCATGGCTGAGAAACTGGCTAACGAGATCGTAGCTGCCAGCAAAGGTGAAGGTGCTGCATTCAAGAAAAAAGAAGATACGCACCGTATGGCTGAAGCCAACAAGGCATTCTCCCACTTCAGGGTATAGTAAAGTAATACGCTCTCGGGCATATTTAAGATATATAAGGCAGAAAGCATGCAGGATCATACCGCGTGCTTTCTGCTTTTTTGTATAAGCGGCATTCCGGCTTAATCTACTACGGAAACAGGCTTGAACATAAACAGCAGGGCCGGGATGTGTATCACATCCCGGCCCTGCATTCTTCAGTCCGGGGCGCCTGGCCCGGTGCTTATTTCACGCTTACCAATACTTTTATCTTTCCGTTGCCTTGTCCGTCAAAGCCTTCCAGTGCCTTACCAATGATCTGGCCCGGTTTCACTTTGTCCGGATCAGCTTTCATGGCATGGCCGGGCAGGCTGGAGGTGACCAGCAGGTCGCCCCTGCGGATAGGACCGTTCTCGCTGCATACTTTAGTGGGTATTACACCGATTACGCCCATAGGCACCTTATCTGAAAGGTCTGCATCGATGTGCTCTTCGGTCAGCAGTACCCCCGGCTTAGTAGCATATACCCCGGCTACCAGGGTAGAATAAGCTTCGGCAGATCTTTCCACGGTACGGTCTGCATCAACAGATATCACAAGTACATCGCCTGGTTCGTATTGCCGGATGGAACCGCTTACATCAAAGGCTTCTGCCACGTCGGCGCCACTGTTCTGGGTGCCGCCGTTAAAGAAGCCCCTGCCTGCAGAGTTGATCCTGGCTACATTCACGGCGCCGGGATTGCCGGACCTGAATACTGCAATACTGCCGTTGCTGTGTTGCTCCACTGTCAGGGTAGGGTTGGTATTGGCGGTATTATAGTTCACAAAACGGGCTGCTCTTCCCTGACCGAAGTTAGGCACCCAGGCAAAGATAGCGCTACCAGTACCGTCTGCGGTAGTTTCCACCCCGTCTCCGGTATTGCTGGCATTGGCGGTGATACCGTTGCCGTTACCATCTGCGATGGCAATCAGCGCAGGACCGTTACCTGCCGGGTTGGAAGCATGAAATAGGCCTGCATAGCCGCCCGTACCGGAGGAGATTCCGTAAATACCGGCAGTACCGAAGTTGGCAAACTGGGAATTTACCTCGCCCCTTACGGCTGCGGAGGTGCCTGTTACCTTGTCTACCTTAAAATTGCCGGCAATACCGTTACCAACGGTGGTAACAGTGATCACATCGCTGGTATTGGACTCATTGAAGATATTGAAGCGTCCGGCACGGCCTGTTGCAAAAGAGGGCACCCAGGCGTAGAGGGCGTTACCGCCTCCGTCTATGTTTGCTTCTACTGCATTGCCATCTTTACTTGCATTGGCAGTAATGGCATTGCCATTTCCATCCTGAATGGCTACCACGGCAGGGCCATTACCGCTGGGGTTGGAGGAATGGAACAGGCCTGCAAAGCCGCCTGTACCGGATGAGACGCCAAAAATACCAGCGGCGCCGTAGTTACCGAAGATGGTTTTCACCTCGCCTCTTACTGCGGCGGCCACACTATTGGTATTATTTACCAGGAAGGAGGCGGCATTGCCCAGGCTATTGTCAGGGATGTTGCCGTTACCATTGGTCTCTACTTCCAGGGTATTACCGGTTATGTTGGTGTTATTAAAGTTCTCAAAGCGGCCGGCCCGGCCGGTACTGTTGTTTACACCTACCTGACCATATACGCCGATACCGGTGCCACTGGTGCTGGTGGCAATAAAGCCACGTACGCCATAACCGCCTCCATCATTGCGGCCTACTACGGCGCCGGCAATATCGCTGGTAGTGCGTCCTACCACTGCTTCGCCGTTGCCATTATTATCGCCTACCACACCGGCGGAGGTTTGTGCGCTGGTGATGCCGTGCACGCCGAAACCAGCGGCTGTGCTGCTTCGTACGCCGGCGCCATTACCGGTGGTGGTAACATTCACCACGGTGCCATTACCTACGGTGTTGGCTACCACCACGTTATTGTTGTTTGCATTGTTATAAATGGAGAAATTGGCGGGAATACCGTTGTTGGAGGTGGCATTTAAGCCGGTACCGGTATTACTGTTGGCATAAACGCCATAACCGTTTGCACTGGCATTTCCATATACACCCAGGCCGTTAGGTGTTACACCGTACACGCCCCAGCCGCTGCCGTTCTGTGAGCCATATACGCCAACGCCCAGGCCGCCGGTACCGTTATTGATCCCTCTTAAACCGGCAGAGAAGCCGCCGGGAGCAGTGGAGGAAACAATACCGCGGATAGCGGCAATGTTGGAGGTAGCCGTATTGTTCACGCCTTCCAGAGAGGTACCATCCCCGTTGTTAGTGATGCTGAAGAGTGTAGCCGCATTATTTTCAACGGCGCTGTAAGGCAGGGTGAAGCTGCCGCCGCCACCGGTATTATCAGCGCCCGGGGCCCAGTTGACACCATCAAATTTTAGTATCTGTCCGGCTACAGGCGCCGTTCCAGATACCGGCACCGTTTGGATCTTGGCTACGGTAGGGTTTGGATAAGTACCGTCCAGGTCTCCGCCTGCGGGCGCGCTGTTGATACTGCCGGCAGGCCCTTGCGGTCCGGCAGGCCCAACAGGTCCCGCTGGTCCAATGGGTCCCGCAGGCCCGGCTGGTCCTGCTGCACCCGTGGCGCCTGCTGGTCCTGCAGGACCAACGGGTCCCGCCGGTCCCTGGGCGCCGGTAGCACCAGTAGCACCGGCAGGGCCAGGTATACCTTGAGGGCCGGGTAGACCGGGATCGCCTTCCGGGCCTTCAGGCCCCGCGGGTCCTGCGGGACCAACCGGTCCCACTGCTCCCGCTGGCCCAGCTGATCCTGCAGGTCCGGCAGGTCCCTGTGGGCCCGGAGCGCCGTTGGCTGCATATAATGCAAAGGGAACGCTTTTCAGCGGAGTAGTGCCCAGGGTTTCAAAACTGCCGCCGCCGGATGCTGCCTCTACTTTCAGATATTGGTTGGCACTGGCCCAGGGAACGGCAGCAAAGGTGCCGCTTACCGGCGTGCCGTTACCGATCTGTAAAGTGAACAGTCCTAACTGGTTGGTGGTAACGCTGTGTGTTTCCTGGTATTGCACCGGTCCGTTTGCTGCGCCGCCCAGGATAGTGATGCGCACGTTCAGGGACTGGTTTGACAACAGGGTACCATTGATATTGCGGGCTACCGCCTGGTAATTAATGCCGTTCAACCCGCTTTGGGCCTGAACGCTGTCCGCCAGGCAGATAAATAACAGAATAGTAAGTATAAATAGCTTTTGCATGTGTATCGGATTTTATTGTTGGGGAACTGGGGCCTTCAGGATCTTTGCTGGCGGCGCTTTGGTGGCTGCCTCAGTGGCGGAGATCTCGGAAGGCAATGATTGTCTGCCGGCTGTTGTTGTGGGGCGGGGCGCCACCCTGCGAAGGCTGCCGGTGTTGTTAGCGCCCGGCTGGTAACTGGTAAAAATGAGGCTCCTGGTAGAGGTAGCCGTTGTACGCGGATCTGCTTTCACATCTTTTTTCTGTGAAGAAAGATCCTGCTGAAAATTGGGGAACAGCTGATCCCTGGTCCGCTGGCTTTGGGCGCTGGCGCCTATACAGCATGCCATGATGAGGATCAGGGTAAGGGTAGCATTGGTGAAGCACCTTTTCATATAGTTTGATTTGAGATGATTAACTATTTAGGACGTGTATATACCAGTGAAAACTTGAAGGTGTTGCGCTGCCAGATACCCGATGTAGGCATCAGGTAGGCGGCATCCAGTTCCAGGAAATTGATCCGTACTCCCAGGCCGGTGCTGAAATGCTGACGATAACCTTTGTTGGGGTTCTCGTGAAAATAACCGGCGCGCACAAAGAACTGGTGCTGGTAGGTGTATTCCAGGCCCGCTGCGATGGTAAATTCCCGTAGCTCCTCGCCAAAGCCGCCGGGAGCATCTGTAAAGGAGCTGAAGAGGGCGGAAGCCACGCCCCGGTTGGGATCTTTTCCTTTTTCGATCACATCGGTAGGCTGTCCGTTTGCGTCCAGCTGGTAGATGGGTGGCGTGGGCACCAGCAGTTTGTTGACGTCTGCCAGTATCGTGAACTGGTGGTAGTCGGTGTTAACAAAGGAATAACCGCCACCTATGCGCAGATTCATGGGCAGGAAGGTTTTGCGGGTGTTATCGTCTGTATACTGCAGCTTTGATCCAATGTTGGTAAAGCTGATGCCCCAGCAATAACGGTTGCCAAAATCCAGGTTGTCTGCCTTGTTCTGGTAATACAGGCTGACATCGCCGGCGAAGGCGGAGGCGGGTTTCTGCTGAAGGCCGTTATAGGTGCCTTGTCCCAGCTGGCTGCGGATGTAACGGGCCGATACCGCTACCGAGAAGTGCTGTCCTAATTTACGGGCGTAAGCTGCATCGATGGCGTATTCGATGGCGTGGTACTGCTGCAGCATCATGCCATTTTCATCCCGGAAGGTGATATTGCCATGGTTGAAGTACTTAAGCGAGGCGCCCATGCCTTCATTTTCGTTGAAGTTCTTGAAGGCGGCCATGTGGCCCATATGGGTCTTATGATTGTTCACCTCCCACATCCAGGGCGAATAAGATGCGCTGAGGCCCCAGTCTCCGGCAAATACGATCTTGGCCGCGTTGCCGAAGAGGTCATTGGCGTCCGGTTCCAGTCCTGTGACTGCATCGCCCAGGGCGCCGCTGCGTGCGTCGGGGTTAATAAGCAGGAAAGAAGCCCCTGCGTTCACCGGCTTTTCCTGCGTTTTCTGGGCGGCCAGCGGTAATGCCGCTAGGAGCAGGCAGGCAGGTAGTAAAGTAAATCGGTACTGCATAGTGAGCTGTTTATTGTATGATCAGTTTTTCGAAGTACACTTTTCCGTTGATGTTCAGCATGACGGTATAGATACCTGCGGGGAAACGATTCACCGGAATGGGGATGATTACCTGTCCCGGCCCGTAGTGCTGGAACTGCTGGTACATCTGCTGACCGGCGGGATTGATCAGCCTGAAGAGCACGGCTGTTTCCGTCAGCAGGTCAAACTGTACCTTCACCGTAGTAGAGGCGGGGTTGGGGTACAGTATATAGTTCTTGATGGCGTCTTCGCCTGGTGGTAATGCAGGCAATTCGGGCTGCTGGAAACCTTCGGTCAACATAAGATTGCCTGTTAACAGGGTACCGACGGCGGGCTCGCCTACAGTATACTGGATCAGGATGTTGCCTATCAGGCCGCTGCCCCCGGTGCTGGCCGTCACCTGTCTTTTCAGGGTAAGCTGGGCGTTGGCCGGGAGTGACCATAACAGGCTCATGAAGGTGATAGTGCATAATAAGTAGATCAATTTCATGGAGTTATGTTTTATGAAGCTTTTGGTAATGGACAAAAACAAGGCTATGCCCCTCAAAGCGTCTTACGGCGCCGGGCATTAGGTGTACCATAAAAAAATGCAGCGGATGCTACCGGTAGCCGGACGGCTGCCGTTCAACAAATAGCATTACATAGGCGGTGTGTTCAGTTTTATCATTCAGTAGCGGTTTGGAGGTTATAAACTAAATAGGTATTCATATCGTACTCTACAGAACCTGGGGAAACACGGAACAAAAATTGTTCAATTAGAGGAGGCGGTCAACCGGTACTTCCTGTTTGGCTAAAATAGGGCTGTAGCCGGTCGTATGAATGCCATATTTGGTTTTGACATCATTACTTATGGTTCAATTTATTAATCCATAAAGGCCTCATATTTGTTTAAAGGGAAATAACATTTTGGCAATATGGAGTAGTTTTATTTATTACCAAAAAAGGATTACCTTTGCCCCCCAAATTGCATTTAATTATACAGTCATTTATATTTTATGGCAGACTTAAGATTTCAAAGGAACTTTGGTATCGCGGCGCACATCGATGCCGGTAAGACCACTACCACAGAGCGTATCCTGTACTATACAGGTAAAACCCACAAGATAGGGGAGGTGCATGAAGGCGCTGCCACCATGGACTGGATGGCACAGGAGCAGGAGAGAGGTATTACCATCACATCTGCTGCTACCACCTGTTTCTGGAACTTCCCTACCAACCAGGGTAAAAATACGGCTGATTCCAAGCAATATAAATTCAACATCATCGATACTCCGGGCCACGTGGACTTTACCGTGGAAGTAGAGCGCTCGCTGCGCGTACTGGACGGCCTGGTAGCCCTGTTCTGCGCTGTATCCGGTGTAGAACCCCAGTCTGAGACCGTTTGGCGTCAGGCTAACCGCTACCGCGTACCCCGTATCGGTTTCGTTAACAAGATGGACCGTTCCGGTGCTGACTTCCTGAACGTGGTAAAACAGGTGAAGGAAATGCTGGGCGCTAACCCGGTGCCCCTGATGCTGCCTATCGGCGCTGAAGACACTTTCAAGGGTGTAGTTGACCTGATCACCATGAAAGGTATCATCTGGGACGAAGAAGGTAAAGGTGCTACTTACCAGGAGATCGAGATCCCTGCAGACATGAAGGACGAGGCAGAAGAGTGGAGGGCTAAACTGGTGGAGGCCGTTGCTGAGTACGATGACACCCTGATGGAGAAATTCTTCGAAGATCCGAACTCTATCTCTGAGGCTGAGATCCACGAAGCTATCCGCAAGGCTACTATCGATATCGCTATCATCCCGATGCTGTGCGGTTCTTCATTCAAAAACAAAGGCGTACAGAAAATGCTGGATGCTGTTTGCCGTTACCTGCCTTCTCCGGTAGATATCGAAGCAGTAAAAGGTACCGATCCTGACAGTGGTGAGGAGATTGAGCGTAAACCGGATGCGAAAGAGCCTTTTGCAGCCCTGGCGTTCAAGATCGCAACCGATCCTTTCGTAGGCCGTCTGGCGTTCTTCCGGGCTTATTCCGGCCGTCTGGATGCCGGTTCTTATGTACTGAACACCCGTACAGGCAAGAACGAGCGTATCAGCCGTATCATGCAAATGCACGCTAACAAGCAGAACCCTATCGATTTCATCGAAGCTGGTGATATCGGTGCTGCTGTTGGTTTTAAAGATATCAAAACAGGAGATACCCTCTGCTCTGAAGATCATCCGATCGTATTGGAATCTATGACCTTCCCTGAGCCGGTGATCCACATTGCCATCGAGCCTAAAACCCAGGCAGACGTGGACAAAATGGGTATGGCGATTGCCAAGCTGGTAGAAGAAGATCCTACCCTGAAGGCAAAAACTGACGAAGATACCGGTCAGACCATCCTCAGCGGTATGGGTGAGCTTCACCTGGAGATCATCGTTGACCGTATGAAACGTGAGTTCAAGGTAGAAGTTAACCAGGGTGCACCTCAGGTGGCTTACAAAGAAGCATTCACTGCTACGGTTGAGCACCGCGAAGTGTACAAGAAACAGACCGGTGGTCGTGGTAAATTCGCTGATATCCAGGTAGAGATCGGCCCTGCTGATGCAGAATGGCTGAAAGAGAACGAAGGCAAGAGCTTCCAGTTCGTGAACGATATCTTTGGTGGTGCTATTCCGAAGGAGTTCATCCCTGCGGTACTGAAAGGTTTTGAAGCATCTATGGGCAGTGGCGTACTGGCCAACTACCCGCTGGATAACCTGAAGGTTCGCCTGTTTGACGGTTCTTTCCACGCAGTGGACTCCGACGCTATGTCATTCGAGCTTTGCGCCAAGTCTGCTTTCCGTGAAGCTGGCCGTAAATGTAAACCCGTACTGCTGGAGCCCATCATGAAGGTGGAAGTAACTACTCCTGATCAGTACATGGGTGATGTTACCGGTGACCTGAACCGTCGTCGTGGTATGCTGGAAGGTATGGAGTCAAGGGCTGGTGCACAGGTTATTAAAGCCAAAGTGCCCCTGAGCGAAATGTTCGGTTATGTAACCCAGCTGCGTTCACTGTCTTCCGGCCGTGCAACTTCCATCATGGAGTTCTCTCACTATTCACCTGCACCCAACAACATTGCTGCTGAAGTAATGGCGAAGGTAAAGGGTAAAGTGAATGCTGACTGATAAGTAAACAGTAAGAAAGAAAAATAAAAAGGGCGTGGAGATCATCCGCGCCCTTTTCTTTTTATTCCCATTCGTTTATTCCAAAGCGCTGATCTCGATCACCTTGTCGTTATTCCCGTTGCTGGTGCAGAGGTATACCCGGCCTGCCGGAGATACGCACACATCGCGTAAGCGGCCAAAGGCATTGTTGAACCAGGTCCGGGTGCTGGCAACACGTTGCCCGTCGGACGATAGCTGCAGCTGGTACAGGCGTTGTGACTTGAGGGTAGTCAGCAGCAGGGAATTGGACCATTGCGGGATACGGTCGTTATTGTAGTAATCCATACCGGAGGTGGCCACGGTGCTGTTCCCCGAAGACCAGATCGGCGGCTTCACATTGTGCTGGGAGCAAAAGGTGTTTTCTGCTCCTTCGTCGCAGGGGCCGTTCACTTCAGGCCATCCGTAGTTGCGCCGTTTTTCTATGATGTTCACCTCGTCTTCAATATTGGGCCCGTGCTCCGACGCATATATTTTATCATTCACCAATATCAGCCCCTGGGGGTTGCGGTGACCGTAGCTCCACACCGGGTTGTTGGGAAAGGGATTGTCCGAAGGGATACTGCCATCCAGGTTAATGCGCAGCACTTTTCCATTGGGAATGCTGGTATTCTGGGCGTTCTGGGAATTGGACGCATCGCCGGTGGTGACCCATAGTTTATTGTCTGGACTGATCAGCAGCCTGGAGCCGTTGTGAATGCTGGATGCGTTGATGTTATCCAGCAATACCTGCGGACTGGAAAGGGTATTGTTCCCATAAGTGTAGCGGACCACCTTTTCCCGGTAATCCCCGTTCCGGTCATAATTGTACACAACGTAAACGTAGGGCTGTTGTGAAAAAGCGGGATGCAGGGCCATGCCCAGGAGGCCTCCTTCACCGTTGCTTTGTACTTCGCTGATGGTCAGCAGCTCCTCTACATGCCCACTTTTAGGCTCGATACGACTGATGCGCCCTCCGCGTTCGGTCATCCAGATGTAATTGTCAGGGCCCCAGATGATCTCCCAGGGAAAGCTTAATTGGTCTGCCACTACTCTCACACTGTCTGCAGGCCAGTCTTCATTACCATTGGAGGGCTTGGAGTCTTTTTTGCAGGACATGCCAGTGGTGTAGAGGGCGAGCAGGCATGCCAGCAAGAATAAAGGTCTTTGCATAAAACAAGTTTTAAGTGTCGGCTGTTATATAACGAAATAAAATACCGGGAAAGTGTTGGCGTATAATTTGTTGCGATTCTCTTACCGTGTTAACACCTATTTTTTGATGGCAAGTATTTTTTAACCAAAACTCCGGACATGAACAGAATGAAACACGTAACCCTGGCCCTTGTGGCGCTATTATTCAGTACTACGGCCCTGGCCCAGACCCAAAAAGGAAACCTGATGGTGGGCGGCGACATTTCGAATTTTAACCTGAATTTCCTGGGAGGAGGTGGTGGTACCGCCTTCACCATGGATCTGACCCCCAAAATAGCCTATTTTTTCAGGGATAACCTGGCATTGGGGGGCTACGGGCGCTTTAGCCTGGCTACCGCCAAGGATCAGGGTACCAATACTACCTATGGCATTGGTGCACTGGCCAGGTATTTCATCGAGGATAAGCGGGTGCGGCAGATGGAGTTCTCCCAGCGGAGCCGCTTCTTCCTGGAGGCTACAGCCGGTTTTGGAGGGAATAACTATTCCAAAACGGGCGCGAATAACAATGGCCTGGACATCGGCTTTGGGCCTGGTTTATCCTACTTTATCACGCCTAATGTGGCGCTGGAAGCTTTGCTGAAATACGAACTGACGGTAGGCTTTGGTAGCGCTACCACTTCCAACCGCCTGAACCTTGGGGTTGGCTTCCAGGTTTACCTGCCAACGGCAAGGGCCAGGGAGATCATCCGGGAAGAGCGTAAATAGTTAAGTGGATCATATACAATGGGTATAAGCCGCTGTTTCGTCTTCGTGCAAGACGGGCAGGGGCTTATACTTTTTATATGCCTCCGGCGGTATTGCTGGAACCAGTACTATTGAACAGGATGACCAAACTGCCTGGAAATGAACGGAAATGAACGAAAACTGCCAGGGAATAGTGTTTAATTTAGACCCAGGCAGTTAACGGAAACTGTACTTGGGATTGCCGAAAACCAGCTAAGAGAGTAGGCATTAGGAATGAAAGCCCTTTTTATGGACTTACTCAATGCACTAATTAAGTTTATTTTAGATTTGATCAAATCATTGATGGGCGGGGCTTAGTTCTGATCCGTCTCCTTCATTTCGAAGCAATTACAGTATTTTTGCAGGGTCTCATTTTAGTCCGGCCAGGCCGGTATTAGGATGAGGCCTTATTTTTATCACTGATTTTTCCAAAATAATTTGTCATTTGTCAAAAAACGGGTTACCTTTGCCCTCCCAAATTGTAAAGGGTAAAAAAGAAGAAGTTCATTGCATATGTCTCAGAGAATTAGAATCAAGCTGAAGTCCTACGATCATAACCTGGTAGATAAATCTGCTGAGAAGATCGTAAAAACCGTGCGTAATACGGGTGCCGTGGTAACTGGTCCTATTCCGTTGCCTACTGAAAAGAAAATCTTTACGGTACTGCGTTCTCCGCACGTTAACAAGAAGGCTAGAGAGCAATTCCAGCTGTGCACGCACAAGCGTTTGCTGGATATTTACACATCTTCCTCCAGGACAGTAGATGCCCTGAGTAAGCTGGATCTGCCTTCCGGTGTTGAAGTGGAAATCAAGGCGTAGGACATTCACAGATAGGGTCAGATGGCGAGTATCTACGCTCGGCCTTTGAAGAGATATAAACCAGCAAGGCAAAAGGCCCGTCTGGTTTTGAAAAGACATACAGTTGTATTGCGGTGGTTACAGTGCCTAGGCGCTGATAGCCAGCTAGTTGACAATGCAATAATATTAATAAAAAATATCAGGTCACGCCTTCCGGGTGGCCGCCCAATAAAGTATTTAAACCGCCCATCCTGGGGAGAGCACGAACACCCCCAGGCGCTGGGTAAAACTATATAACATGAAAGGTATTATTGGTAAAAAGATTGGCATGACCAGCATCTTCGAGTCCAATGGTAAGCAGACAGCCTGCACCATTATCGAAGCCGGTCCCTGCGTGGTTACCCAGGTTAAGTCACAGGACACAGACGGGTATACCGCCATCCAGGTAGCATATGGCGACAGAAAAGAAAAGCGCGCTACCAAAGCAGCAACAAATCACTTCGCGAAAGCAAGCACCTCTCCCAAACGTTTTGTAAAAGAATTCCGTAACCCTGATGTACAGAAAGCCCTCGGTGAAACCATCACCTGCGAGATCTTTGCAGAAGGTGAAAAGGTTGACGTTGTAGGCACTTCCAAAGGTAAAGGCTTCCAGGGTGTTGTTAAACGCCACGGTTTCAGCGGTGTGGGTGAAGCTACCCACGGCCAGCACGACAGAAGCAGGGCTCCTGGTTCTGTAGGCGGATCATCTTATCCTTCCCGTGTTTTCAAAGGTATGCGTATGGCGGGCCAAACCGGCAATGAAAAAGTGAAAGTGAAAGGCCTGAAAATTCTGAAGATATTCCCTGATAAGAATTATATCCTGGTAAGTGGTTCCGTTCCCGGCCACATTGGTTCAATCGTTTTAATCCAGAAGTAATATGCAACTCGATATTTTAAATATAGAAGGTAAGAAAACCGGAAGAACTATTGAGCTTCCTGAAGAGATCTTTGGCGTGGAACCTAACAACCATGTTATTTACCTGGCTGTAAAACAATACCTGGCTGCTCAACGTCAGGGTACACACAAGGTAAAGACCAGAGCAGAAGTGAAAGGTGCTTCCCGTAAACTGCACAAACAGAAAGGTACCGGTGGTTCCCGTAAAGGTAACATCCGTAACCCGTTATATAAAGGTGGTGGTACCATCTTCGGTCCCAAGCCTCATGGTTATGACTTCAAGCTGAACAGGAAAGTGAAAGATCTGGCAAAGATCTCTGCACTGTCTGTTAAAGCTAAAGAGAACAGCATCATCGTGCTGGAAGATATTAACATCGAAGCTCCCAAGACCAAACAGCTGGTAGGTATCCTGAATAAGCTGAGCATTAACGTTGATGGCAAGAAAACCCTGGTGGTGCTGCCTGAGTACAATGATAATGTGTACCTGTCTTTAAGGAACATCCCCAGTGTGGACGGTGTAGTACTGGCTGATATCAACACCTATGATATCATGAACAGCAACTACCTGGTGTTCACTGAGAGCGCAGCAAAGATCTTCACCGAAGAACCGGCTGAAGTAGAAGCGTAAACCAAATAAATAACAACAGCTAGCAGCTAACGCTGCGCAGCTAAAAGCGATATAAAATGAAACTTTCAGATGTTTTGATCAAACCGGTGGTAACAGAAAAGGTGAACAAGGCCACTGATAAATTCAACCGCTACTACTTCATTGTTGACAAAAAGGCCAACAAGCTGGAGATCAAAAAAGCAGTGGAAGATTTTTACGGTGTGTCCGTAGCAGGAGTAAATACTGCGGTAATGCCCGGTAAGAGCAAATTCCGCTTTACTAAAGCAGGTTTCATCGCCGGCAAGAAGCCTTCCTTCAAAAAGGCGATCGTTACACTGGCAGACGGAGAATCTATAGATCTGTATGCTAACATATAGTGCCCTGTTCCCGGCATAACACCCGGGACAATGGTTGTATATACAGATAACATTATAATAATAACTAGCAATAAGAAACTAGACAATGGCACTGAAGAAGTACAAACCGATCACAGCCGGTACCCGTTGGAAAATAGGCAATGCATTTGCCGAACTGACTTCGGATACCCCTGAAAAGAGCCTGCTGGCGCCTGCCAAGAAAACCGGCGGCCGTAATGCGCAGGGTAGAAGATCTATGAGGTACATTGGTGGCGGCCACAAAAAGCACTACCGTATCATAGATTTCAAACGCGATAAACAGAATATACCCGCTACCGTTAAAACTATCGAATACGATCCTAACCGTAGCGCATTCATCGCATTGCTGAATTATGCAGACGGTGAAAAACGTTACATCCTGGCTCCCCAGGGACTGCAGGTAGGCGCTACCGTAATAAGCGGCGCTGAAGTAGCTCCTGAAGTAGGTAACGCCCTGCTGCTGAAAAATATGCCGCTGGGTACTGTTGTGCATAACATTGAGCTGCAGCCTGGTAAAGGTGGCGCTATCGCCCGCAGCGCAGGTACTTATGCCCAGCTGAACGCTAAAGAAGAGAAATATGCTTCTCTGAAAATGCCTTCCGGAGAGCTGCGTAAAGTGTTGATCACTTGCATGGCTACTGTAGGTACTGTTTCCAACTCCGATCACGCGCTGCAGTCTATCGGTAAAGCAGGTGCTAACCGCTGGAGAGGCATTCGCCCCCGCAACCGTGGTGTGGCCATGAACCCTGTAGATCACCCGATGGGTGGTGGTGAAGGTAAAGCTTCAGGTGGTCACCCGAGGTCCAGAACAGGCAAATATGCGAAAGGTCTGAAAACCAGGAAGCCGCATAAGAGCTCTGATAAGCTGATCGTTACCAGGAAAAACGGCAAGAAATTATAATCGGAATCAGGATTTTAAATAAACAAACATGGGTCGTTCCATTAAAAAAGGTCCTTATGTGGACTTCAAATTAGAGCAGAAAGTTGAGAAGATGAATGAAGGCGCCAAGCGTTCCGTGATCAAAACATGGAGCCGCCGTTCTACCATCACTCCTGACTTTGTGGGCCATACATTTGCGGTGCACAACGGTAACAAGTTCATCCCTGTATATGTTACAGAGTTTATGGTAGGCCATAAGCTGGGTGAATTTGCTCCTACCCGCAACTTTAAAGGACACGCTAACAAGAAAATGTAACTAATATAGCTTGATGTCTGAAGTAGGGATACTTCTTACTTCAGGCATCAAACATCAAATATCAAATTTTTAAAAATGGAAGCAGTAGCTAAGCTGAGTAATAATCCGACATCTACCCGCAAAATGCGGTTGCTGGCAGACCTGATCCGTGGTCTGGATGCGGAGAAGGCTTTGAATATTTTGAAATTCCATCCCAAACATCCCAGCGTTCCACTGGAAAAGCTGTTGGTATCTGCTATCGCCAACTGGAAAGTGAAGAACGAGGGCCAACGGGTAGAAGATGCTAACCTGTTTGTGAAGACTATTTTCGTAGATGGTGGTCGCATCCTGAAAAGAATGCGTCCTGCTCCGCAAGGCAGGGGTTACCGCGTACGCAAAAGAAGTAACCACGTTACTATTGTTGTGGACAGCCGTAACGAGGTAGCAAAGAACTAAAAACTATTCAACTAATAGATAAATAAACCAGGAACATGGGTCAGAAAACAAATCCTATTGGTAACAGGTTAGGTATCATCAGAGGATGGGACTCTAATTGGTATGGTAGCAAAAAAGATTATGCTACCAAACTGATCGAAGATAACAAGATCAGGACTTACCTGAATGCCCGTATCAATAAAGGCGGCATTTCACGCGTAGTGATCGAAAGAACACTGGGTAAGCTGATCATTACCATCCATACTTCCAAACCTGGTATCATTATAGGTAAAGGTGGTAACGAGGTAGACCGCATTAAAGAAGAGCTGAAGAAACTGACCGGTAAGGAGGATGTACAGATCAACATTCTGGAGATTCGCCGCCCGGAAGTGGATGCAAATATCGTTGCTGAAACAATTGCCAAACAGATTGAAAGCCGCATTAACTACAAGCGTGCTACCAAGATGGCTATTGCTACCGCATTAAGAATGGGTGCAGAAGGTATCAAGGTGAAACTGAGCGGTCGTTTGGGCGGTGCTGAAATTGCCCGTTCAGAAGAGATGAAGCAAGGCCGTACTCCCCTGCATACTTTCCGTATGGATATCGATTATGCATCCTTGTTCGCCATGACCGTATACGGTAAAATTGGTATCAAGGTATGGATCTGTAAAGGTGAAGTGCTGGGCAAACGCGATCTGAACCCGAACGCGCTGAGCGGTAAGGAGAATGAAGGCCGTACCGGCGGTGGTGGCCGTCCTGAAAGAGGCGGTGGCGATCATCGCGGCGGTGAGAGAAGAGATAACCGCGGTGGTGGAGACAGAAGAGGCGGCGGCGACAGGGGTGGTCGCAGATAGGCAATTAACAATATCGATTAACAATTAATAACATATAACAATGTTACAGCCCAAGAGAACGAAACACAGGAAAATGCATAAAGGCCGCATCAAAGGTAACGCTAAGCGTGGTGCTGCCCTTTCCTTTGGTACGTTCGGACTTAAAGCATTAGAGCCGAAATGGATCACCGACAGGCAGATTGAAGCTGCCCGTGTGGCCCTGACAAGGCATATGAAACGTGAAGGTAACGTGTGGATCCGTATTTTCCCTGACAAGCCTATCACCGCCAAACCACTGGAAGTGAGGATGGGTAAGGGTAAAGGTGCTCCCGATCACTGGGCAGCTGTGGTAAAACCCGGCCGTATCCTGTTCGAAGCAGACGGAGTTCCTTTGCAGGTAGCTAAAGAGGCCATGGAACTGGCTGCGCAGAAACTGCCTATCAAAGTGAAATTTGTAGTACGCCACGATTATGTTGCGTAAGAGTGAATTGCCTTCTAGTTACAAGTAAAAAATAAAATAAAACTTAAACCAATGGCAAAAGTAAAGCTGGATCTGAAGGGCCTGAGCGAGCAGGATCTGAAAGACAAGATCTCTGAAGAGCAACTGCGCTTGAAGAAGATCACGTTTAGTCATGCCATCACGCCGATCGAGAATCCAATGAGTATCCGCTCACTGAGAAGGGAGATCGCAAGGATGAAAACTGAACTGCACAAAAGAGAGTTGGGCTTTTAAATCCAAACGGGCACCGGTAAAGTCAATCCAGCGCCCGTCAGATCATAAATATTAATTAACTCTTCCGCAGCAATGGAGGAGTTTGAAGGGAAAAATACTTTCAACAATGACCGAAGTAAGAAATTTAAGAAAGACCAGGACTGGTGTGGTATCCAGCAATAAAATGGATAAAACCATCACTGTAAGCGTGGAGCGTAAAGTGAAGCACCCGATCTATGGTAAATTCGTTAAGAAAACTACCAAGTTCATGGCGCACGACGAGAAGAACGAGTGCAGCATCGGCGACACTGTCAGGATCATGGAATCCCGTCCGCTGAGCAAGAACAAGTGCTGGAGATTGGTAGAGATTATCGAAAAGGTAAAATAATTTAATGATTGTTTCAAGCTGCACGCCGGCGTTCCCGGGTGTAGCCGCTGACTAAACAAATAGCAAAACTTACTAAGATGATACAACAAGAATCAAGGCTGAACGTAGCTGATAACAGCGGTGCCAAAGAGGTGCTGTGTATAAGGGTATTGGGCAACTCCGGCCAGGACTATGCGAAAGTGGGCGATAAGATCGTAGTAACCGTGAAGGATGCGATCCCTGCCGGTGGTGTGAAGAAAGGTATGGTGACCAAAGCTGTTATCGTAAGAACAAAGAACAAGCTGCGCCGTAAAGACGGATCTTACATCCGTTTTGACGATAACGCCGTTGTATTGCTGAACAACTCTGACGAGCCGCGCGGTACCCGTATTTTCGGTCCGGTTGCCCGTGAGCTGCGTGATAAGGGATACATGAAAATCATCTCCCTGGCGCCTGAAGTACTGTAAAACAGGAAAAAATAGAAAGTTTTTTCTTTTTTACTTATCTTTGCAGCCCGTTTACAAAAACGAGTCAATATTTATCAAGCGAAACGAGGGTTTCGCTTGGCGTTTATAAATAAACAAAAATGAAAACTAGATTCAAGCCTAAGTTCAACATTAAGAAGGGCGACATGGTAGTGGTGATTGCCGGCGACGACAAGGACAGGACTAAGCCCCGCAAGGTGCTGGAAGTGCTCATCGACAAAGCCCGTGTATTGGTTGAAGGCGTAAATATCATCACCAAGCACACCAAGCCCACTGCTCAGAATACCAAAGGTGGTATCGTAAAGCAGGAGGCACCTATCGCCATTTCCAACGTAATGTTGTGGGATGCTAAGGCTGGTAAACCTACCAGGGTGAACAGGCAGCGTGAAAACGGTAAATTAGTTCGTATAGCTAAAAAATCAGGGGAGGTAATTAAATAATGGCAAACACTACATATATCCCGAGGCTGCAGAAGAAGTACCGCGAAGAAGTGGTAGCTGCACTTATGAAGAAATTCAACTATAAGAGTGTAATGCAGGTACCCCGCCTGGTGAAGATCTGCCTGAACCAAGGTATCAACGGTGCAGTAAGCGACAAGAAGCTGGTTGATATTGCTGTTGACGAAATGACTCGTATCGCCGGTCAGAAAGCAATACCGACTATGTCTAAAAAAGATATATCCAACTTCAAACTCAGGAAGAACATGCCGATCGGCGCCCGTGTTACACTGCGTGGCACCAATATGTATGATTTCCTGGATCGTCTGGTGGCAGTGTCCCTGCCCCGCGTACGTGACTTCAAAGGGATCAATGAAAAAGCTTTTGATGGCCGCGGTAACTATACCCTGGGTATCACTGAGCAGATCATCTTCCCTGAGATCGATATCGACAAGGTGACCAAAATCGCCGGTATGGATATCACTTTTGTTACAACGGCTACTACCAACGAAGAAGCATACGAACTGCTGAAAGAGCTGGGCATGCCGTTCAAGAACATAAAAAAGGACTAATTAATTATATTATAACACTACTATGGCAAAAGAATCCGTAAAAGCCAGGGAAAGAAAAAGAGAAGCACTGGTAGCCAAGTTTGCAGAAAAGCGTGCTGCCCTGAAAGCAGAAGGCAACTACGCTGAACTGGACAAGCTGCCTAAAAATGCTTCCCCCGTTCGCTTAAAGAACAGGTGCCAGTTAACAGGTCGTCCCAGGGGTTACATGCGTCACTTCGGCATCTGCCGTAACATGTTCCGCGATCTGGCACTGGCTGGTAAAATCCCCGGCGTTAGAAAAGCTAGCTGGTAAGATCCGGTTTACGGAGGCCCTGCTGTATGGCAACGGGCCTATTGCCGTAGCTGATCGTATTTGAATTGATTTTTGATTTTCCTATCTATTACTGATTGGATATCGCATTGTAAACATTATTAACTTTTTTACAAACAATGGTTACTGATCCAATAGCAGACTTCCTGACCAGAATCCGGAACGCTCAAATGGCTAACCACAGGATCGTGGAAATTCCGGCCTCCAAGCTGAAAAAACGTATCACTGAGATACTGTACGACAAAGGTTATATCCTGAAGTACAAATTTGAGGAAGACACCAAGCAGGGCGTTATCAAAATAGCGCTGAAGTATGATCCTCAGACAAAAGAACCCGCTATCAAGGAATTACAGCGTATCAGCCGTCCGGGTTTACGTCAATATTCTAAACCCGACGATTTCCGCCGTATCAAGAACGGTTTGGGCGTAGCTATCATTTCTACCTCTAAAGGTGTAATGACCGATAAAGAAGCTAAAGCTCAGAACGTTGGCGGCGAAGTAGTTTGCTACGTTTACTAATATATACATGCGGCGCGCCTGACAATTAAGCTTTCTATACGGAGCTGAACACGGGCAGCCGGTACTTTTAACAACATAAAATATCAGCACATGTCACGTATAGGGAAAAGTCCCATAAAATTGGCCAGCGGTGTAACAGTTACTGTTTCTCCGGCTAATGAAATTACAGTGAAAGGCCCTAAAGGCGAACTGAAAAAAAGCATAGACAGGGATATTAAGGTGGAAGTAAAAGACGGTGTGGTAACAGTTACCCGTCCTACTGACCAGATCCGCCACCGTGCACTGCATGGTTTGTACCGTGCACTGCTTGCCAACATGGTAAAAGGTGTAACTGATGGTTTCAAGAAACAGCTGGAGCTGGTAGGTGTGGGTTACAAAGCCGCCAACCAGGGTCAACTGCTGGATCTGTCCTTAGGTTATTCTCACAATATTATCTTCGAAGTACCTAAAGAACTGAAGGTAAGCACTTTAACTGAAAAGGGCGCTAACCCGAAGATCATGCTGGAAGGTATTGACAATCAGCTGTTAGGCCAGGTTGCCGCTAAACTGCGCAGCCTTCGTAAGCCTGAGCCTTACAAAGGTAAAGGTGTTCGCTACAGCGATGAAGTGGTACGTAAGAAAGCAGGTAAGTCTGCAGGTAAATAATTAGTTTGCTAGCAGTTGGCAGTTGATAACGACTGCCAACTGTCATTGCAAATTGCAAATTTTAGAATGACCCGGCAGTATCGGGCATTAAAACTTGAAATAAATGAACACGAAAGAAATCAAGAGACAGAAGATCCGTTACCGCATCCGTAAAAAGGTGACTGGTACGGCACAGAAGCCGAGGTTGTCTGTATTTCGCAGCAACAGCGATATCTACGTACAGTTGATCGATGATACCAATGGTACTACCCTGGCTGCTGCCTCTTCACGCGATAAGGACGTTGTGGCGCAGAAGGGTACCAAAAGCGAGAAATCCAAGCTGGTAGGTGCTGCCCTGGCTGCCAAAGCCAAAGCATTAGGTATTACTACCTGTGTGTTTGACCGTGGCGGTTACCTGTATCATGGCCGTGTTAAAAGTGCAGCTGATGGCGCAAGAGAAGGTGGCCTGCAGTTCTAAAAATAATCGTAAATCTGAAATCGTAATTCGCAATTAATAAAATGGCAAAGAATTCATTCAATAAAGTAAAGGCCGGTGACCTGGAGTTGAAGGAGAAGGTGGTGGCCATTAACCGTGTTACCAAAACTACTAAAGGCGGCCGCACATTCAGCTTTTCCGCCCTGGTGGTTGTAGGTAACGAGAACGGTGTTGTTGGCCATGGTTTGGGTAAAGCCAAGGAAGTGCAGGAAGCTATCACTAAAGGTATTGACGATGCCAAGAAGAATCTGATCAAGATACCTGTAATGAAAGGCACTATTCCTCACGACCAGTTTGCCAAAGAAGGAGCTGCCAAGGTGCTGATCAAGCCTGCTGCTCATGGTACCGGTGTGATCGCCGGTGGTTCTATGCGCGCTGTGTTGGAAAGTGCCGGAATTACGGACGTATTGGCAAAATCCCTGGGATCTGCTAATCCGCATAACGTGGTAAAAGCTACTTTTAAGGCACTGGGCCTGCTCCGCGAGCCGGTACAGGTAGCTAAGAGCAGAAGCGTGTCCCTGAAAAAGGTGTTCAACGGATAATAAGGTAAGTTAGAATTTAGAAATTCTTAATATTATGGCAAAGATCAAGATCACTCAGGTAAAAAGTGGTATAGACCGTCCTGAAAGGCAGAAACTGACCTTAAAGGCACTGGGCCTTACCAAAATGCACGCTACTGTTGAAGTAGAGGCAACTCCCCAGATCGTAGGGATGGTGCGTAAGGTGAACCACCTGGTAAAAGTAGAAGACGTGAAAGGTTGATCGCTGTGTTCAGCCTTCACTAAATAATCGTACTTTTACACTGGTATTATAGAAATACATATTATATTTAAGCGAGCGGCTAATTTCCGCGTAAGTAAAAAGAATTAATCATGAATCTGCATTCACTGAAACCTGCAAAAGGTTCTGTACATAAAGAGAAACGCCTGGGTCGTGGGGAAGCTTCCGGTAAAGGTGGTACTTCTACCAAAGGTAATAAGGGTCATCAGTCCCGTAACGGCTACTCCCAGAAGATAGGTCACGAAGGTGGCCAGATGCCGATCCAGCGTCGTTTGCCCAAGCGTGGTTTTAAGGCCATTAACCCGGAAGAAGTTACAGTATTCAACGTAGGCCAGTTAGATCACCTGGTAGAGAAATACGGTCTGCAGGAGTTTTCTCTTGACAACCTGTATGCCAATGGTCTGATCAACAGAACTGCTAAAGTTAAACTGTTAGGACAGGGAGAACTGAAAGCTAAAGTAGCCGTAAAGGTGAACGCCATCAGTGAAAAAGCCAAGCAGCTTGTTGAAAAAGCAGGTGGGTCAGTAGAACTGGTATAAGACTTTACGACTGAGGAGACGCCTACGGAGTAGTGCGTCTTTTCGTATTTAATAGCGCTATTAAACCTTTATCTTCCTGTGAAGAAGTTTATTGAAACAATAAAGAACATCTGGAGTATAGAAGATCTGCGTAACCGCATTCTTACCACGTTGCTCCTTGTCCTCGTTTACCGCGTAGGATCCTACATCGTGTTACCCGGTATTGACGCCAACGCCCTGCACCAGTTTTCGGAGAAATCCAATCAGGGTATCCTGGGTCTGTTCAATATGTTTGCGGGGGGCTCTTTCTCAAGGGCTTCCATTTTCGCGTTAGGGATCATGCCCTATATCTCTGCATCTATCGCGATCCAGCTGCTGACCATAGCGGTGCCTTATTTCCAGAAACTGCAGAAAGAAGGGGAGAGCGGCAGGAAGAAGATCAACCAGTATACCCGTATATTAACCGTGTTCGTAACCGGTTTCCAGGCAAGTGCATATGTGGCTTATCTGAAGAACCAGTCTGCCGGCGCTATCATTCCCCAATACAGTGCTTTCCTGTTTTGGCTCTCTACTACAGTTGTGCTTACGGCAGGTACCCTGTTCGTAATGTGGCTGGGTGAGAAAGTGACAGATAAAGGTATTGGTAACGGTACATCCCTGATCATCATGGTGGGTATCCTTGCCCGTCTGCCCCAGGCGCTGATACAGGAGTTCACGTCCAAAACAACCGGTGGCGGTGGTGGCCTGCTGGTATTCCTGATCGAGCTGGCTGTATTCATCCTGATCACTATCGGATTGATACTACTGGTACAGGGTACCCGAAAGATTCCTGTCAACTATGCCAAGCGCATAGTGGGTAACAAGCAGTATGGTGGTGTGCGTCAGTTCATCCCCTTAAAGGTGAACGCTGCAGGTGTAATGCCGATCATCTTTGCGCAGGCTATCATGTTTATCCCTGCAACTGCTATCGGCTTTGCCACTTCTTCTGAGAGCGCTTCAGGATTTATCCGCATATTCAGTGACCATACCAATGGTTATTATAACCTGATCTATGCTGTGCTGGTAATAGTATTCACTTATTTTTATACTGCTTTGATCTTCAACCCCAACCAGATGGCGGAGGAAATGAAGCGGAACAACGGGTTTATCCCGGGTGTAAAACCCGGTAAAGCTACCGCTGATTATATCGGCGCTGTAATGGACCGTATTACCCTCCCCGGTGCTTTTTTCCTGGCGCTGGTAGGTATATTACCGGGTGTAGCAGCTGCGCTGCGTATCAACAGTAATTTCGCCTCTTTCTTCGGCGGCACCTCCCTCCTGATCATGGTAGGGGTAATACTGGATACTCTGCAGCAAATCGAGAGCCAGCTGCTGATGCGCCACTACGACGGTCTGATGAGCTCCGGTCGTATCAAGGGCAGAACAGCTCCGGCTAATGTGTAGGCTAATCATTTAATTACATAAAGGCACAAGGTCAGAAGGTCTTAAGAATTTACAGAGGCCTTTTGACCTTGTGACATTGTGACCTTTTGGAGAAGATATCATGATCCATTACAAGAACAGAGAGGAAATTGAGTTGATGCGCAAAAGCGCATTGCTGGTGAGCGCCACACTGGAAGAGGTGGCAAGGACGCTCAAACCTGGTATGACCACCCTGGATGTGGACAGACTGGCGGATCAGTTCATCCGTGATAACGGGGCGGTTCCATCCTTCAAGGATTATCGCGGTTATCCAAAGAGCACCTGTATTTCTGTAAATGATGAGGTGGTGCATGGCATTCCCAATGCTTATGTGTTGCAGGATGGAGATATCGTATCGGTGGACGTAGGCGTATACCTGAATGGTTTTCATGGAGACAGCGCTTATACTTTTGCTATAGGAAACGTGAAGGCCGAGGTGCTGCAGCTGATGGCTGCCACCAAAGCAGCCTTATACCGCGGCATTGAAAAAGCCGTAGCCGGCAACAGGGTAGGGGATATTGCCTTTGCCATCCAGGAATATGCTGAAAAAGAGCGCGGATATGGCATTGTACGCGAGCTGGTAGGGCATGGGGTAGGAAAGCATCTGCATGAGGATCCCCAGGTGCCTAATTACGGTAAAAGAGGCAGCGGGCCTATTATGAAAGAAGGCCTGGTGATTGCCATTGAGCCAATGGTCAATCTTGGTACCAAGGAGGTAGCGTATATGGATGATGGTTGGACTGTGGCTACTCGTGATGAGCAGCCTTCTGTACACTATGAGCATACGGTAGCGGTGATGAAGGGGAAGGCGGATGTACTTTCCAGCTTTGCCGGTATCGAGAAAGCTGAGAAGGAGAATACAGCATTGAATTCTAGTTATTAACGAATAGGAGATTATTGATAATTAATAGCGGCTGGAGACTGGAAGAAGAGTGAAAAGAGCATTTTTTCCGCGGAAAATATCGATTATCCATCACTATTTTAATTAATTTTGGGAAATTTTTCGATTTCAAAAGATTTTAGCTATCTTTGCAGTCCTAAAAATTTTTATGGCAAAACAGGCACTCATTAAACAGGATGGAATTATACTGGAAGCCTTGTCTAACGCTATGTTCCGTGTAAAATTGGAGAATGGGCATGAGATATTGGCTACCATTTCCGGAAAAATGAGAATGCACTACATACGTATTTTGCCTGGAGATAAGGTAGGAGTTGAGATGAGCCCGTATGATCTGTCGAGAGGAAGGATAATATTCCGTTATAAATAACACAACATAATTTTTATCATATGAAGGTAAGAGCTTCCATCAAGAAGAGAAGTGCAGATTGCAAAATAGTGCGTAGAAAGGGCAAATTGTTGGTGATCAACAAAAAGAATCCTCGCTTCAAACAACGCCAGGGGTAATCAGATTAAATCAAAACAACGTAAATTTTAAAATAGCAATATGGCACGTATAGCCGGTATAGATCTTCCTAAGAATAAAAGAGGAGAAATAGGCCTCACCTATATCTATGGTATAGGCCGTTCTACCGCTCAATACATCCTGACCAAATCAGGTATTGACTTTAACAAGAAGGTAAAAGATTGGAATGATGATGAGCAGGCGGCCATCCGTAACGTCATCAACGGTGAGTTTAAGGTAGAAGGCCAGCTGCGTTCTGAGGTACAGATGAATATCAAGCGTTTGCTGGATATTGCCTGCTACCGCGGTCTGCGCCATAGAAAAGGCTTACCGGTTAGAGGCCAGCGTACCCGTACCAACAGCCGTACCCGTAAAGGTAAACGTAAGACAGTTGCTGGTAAGAAAAAGGCACCTAAGAAATAATCTTGACATTATAAATAACCAGTTCCAGTTTCCCAGGATTATAAGCATGGTAAGTGGAACAGGGAAATTGGAATTCGGAACTTTAAATTATTATGGCAAAAGCAACCAATACAAAAACTGCTGCTAATAAAAAGAGGGTAGTAAAAGTAGATAACTACGGAGATGTGCACATTTCCGCCAGTTTTAACAATATCATTGTAAGCATTACCAATAAGCAGGGTCAGGTGATCTCCTGGTCTTCTGCAGGTAAGATGGGCTTCAAGGGTTCTAAAAAGAACACTCCTTATGCTGCCCAGCTGGCTGCTTCCGATGCTGCTAAGACTGCCTTTGATGCCGGTCTGAAAAGAGCAGACGTGTTTGTAAAAGGCCCCGGCGCCGGACGTGAGAGCGCTATCCGTGCTATCGCTAACTCTGGTATCGAAGTGAGCATGATCAAGGACGTAACGCCCTTACCGCATAACGGTTGCCGTCCTCCCAAGAAAAGAAGAGTGTAGGAATCACAATATCCAAATTCCAAATACCAAATTCCAATCCGGAGTTTGGTATTTGGAATTTGGGATTTATATTTAATTAACAATGGGTGTATGATCGGGTTTAAGATTTTTTAAGGATCATACATCGTAACTAAAAAATCTAACGAAAACAACATGGCAAGGTACACAGGACCAAAGACCAAGATCTCCAGGATTTTCGGAGAGCCGATTTTAGGCAATGGCAAGTATTTAGGTAAGAACAGCAACCCTCCGGGTCAGCATGGCGCCACCCGTAAGCGTAAACAGCTGGGTGAGTACGCACTGCAGCTGCGCGAAAAGCAAAAGGCAAAGTACACTTACGGTGTACTGGAGCGCCAGTTTGCTAACCTGTTTGAAGAGGCTAACCGCCGTAAAGGTGTTACCGGTGAGGTATTGATAAAATTGCTGGAGGCACGTCTGGACAACACCGTATTCCGTTTAGGCATTGCGCCTTCCCGCCCCGCTGCCCGTCAGCTGGTTTCTCATAAACACATCACTGTTAACGGACATGTAGTGAACATCCCTTCTTATCAGCTGAAACCAGGTGATATCATCGGACTGAAAGGTAAAACTGCCGCTAACACTGCCCTGACCAGCGTTATTCGTGGTAAGAACCCCAAATTCAGCTGGCTGGACTGGAATGAGAAGGATATGAAAGGTACTTTCATCGCCTATCCTGAAAGAGAGAGCGTTCCTGAAAACATCAAGGAACAACTGATAGTGGAATTGTACTCTAAATAATAACTTATAAACTACAAATAGCAATGGCAATTCTTAATTTCCAAAAGCCTGATAAGATCGTTTTGCAGAAGTCAACCGACTTTGAAGCACAATTCGAATTCCGGCCATTAGAACCAGGTTATGGTGTGACCATCGGTAATGCGCTCCGTCGCGTACTGCTGTCGTCATTGGAGGGCTATGCCATTGTAGGAATAAAAATAGAGGGCGCCGATCACGAGTTCGCTACGCTGAAAGGTGTTACCGAAGATGTTACTGAAATCATCCTGAACCTGAAACAGGTGCGTTTCAAGAAGATCGTGGAAAATGAAGTGAATAACGAAAAGATCCAGATCTCCATCAAAGGTAAAACCGAGTTTAAGGCGGATATGATCGAGAAAGCCACCAGCGCTTTCCAGATCATGAACCCTGAGCTGCTGATCTGCACACTGGATCCTTCTGCCAAACTGGATATAGAACTGACCATCGGTAAAGGCCGTGGTTATGTGCCAGCTGAGGAGAACAAACCGAAGGATGCTGTGTTTGGCTATATCGCCATCGATTCTGTTTTTACCCCTATCAAAAACGTAAAGTACAGCATTGAAAATACCCGTGTGGAGCAGAAGACCGACTATGAGAAGTTGATCATGGAAGTGGTTACCGACGGTACTATCCACCCGGAAGAGGCTGTAAAACAAGCCTCCCGTATTCTGATCCAGCACCTGATGATCATTACTGATGAAAACATCAGCTTTGATACCAAGGACACCGAGAAAGAAGACGTGGTAGACGAACAAACGCTGCAGCTGCGTAAAATACTGAAAACGCCGCTGGAAGACCTGGACCTGAGCGTTCGCGCCTTTAACTGCTTAAAAGCTGCCAAGATTAACTCTCTGAGTGAACTGGTGCAATATGAGCAGGAAGAGCTGATGAAATTCAGGAACTTTGGTCAGAAATCACTGAGCGAGATCGAACAAGTGCTGAATGAAAGGGGCCTGCATTTTGGTATGGATCTGTCCAAACTGAAACTCGAAGAAGAGTAATTCAATATTAGCGGTTAGCATTAGGTATCAGCCTATAGCTAACCGCTAAAAGTTTAATAAAAAACATAAGTACCCTGTAATTCCTGACACGGTACAGGGGAATAAAAACAAATGTCATGCGTCACGGAGTAAAATTGAATAAACTGAGCAGAACTGCTGCTCACCGTAAAAGCCTGTTATCTAACCTGGCTTGTGAACTGATCAGCCACAAACGTATCACTACTACCCTGGCTAAAGCTAAATCTCTGCGTGTATACGTTGAGCCGCTGCTGACCAGGGCAAAAGATGATAATACCCATAACCGCAGGATCGTATTCAGTTATCTGCAGGATAAAGAGGCTATTAAGGAACTGTTTGGTGCTATCAGCGAGAAGATCGCCAGCCGTCCCGGAGGTTATACCCGCATTATTAAGCTGGGTAAACGTATGGGTGATAATGCCGAAACAGCCCTGATCGAACTGGTTGACTTTAACGAGATCTATGGCAAGACAACAGAAAAAGCGCCTGCCAAGAAGACCCGTCGTGCCGGTGGTGCTAAGAAGAAAGCTGCAGAAGCTGGTGAGCAAGCTCCCGCTGCTGAAGGCAAAACAGAAGAAAAAGCAGCTGAGTAAAATACAGTTGCTCAATATTATACAGCGGACAAGGCGTATGCCTTGTCCGTTTTTTTTAGAATGATACTTTCATTGGGTTGACATAGATTCTATTTTTTTGTAATATAGCAGCTTCAAAATCCCTAATATCCGTTCCTATGAATTACCTGAGTTGCCAGCACTGCGGGCACTACAATGCATTGAGATCCGAATTCCTTACCTTTTGTGAAAGCTGCGGTAAGAAATTGCCTAATACATTTTCTGAGTGGAAACAGAAAAATCCGGAGGGCAGCTTTGAGGCCTTTCAACGCGAGGTTGCGATATACGTAGAAGAAGAGGCTCCCTCGAAACCCGGATGGATGCAGCAATACCTGTGGCCGGCCGGCAGGAGGGGATTGATACTTGGTGTGGTACTGGTTTTCGCATTTGTAGCGGTAGCAGGCACCTATTTTGGCAAACAGGCAATGGTTACCTGGGCTTATCCTAAAATGGAAAAATCCTGGCGGTATACCACCTGGCAAACCGTTACTATCGGTCGCCAGGCCATAGAAATCAGCACCCCTGTTCATTTAAGCGTAAATGACAAGGCGCTGCCACAGGAGCTGAGGAGTATGCTTGATTATGCGAAGAATTACAGGAACAGGGAAGACAAGGGAATGCAAATCACCGTGGATATGTACAGCTACCGGGAAAGCGTATCCAACAGCCTTGAGGAAGCCACTACAGGGGCCGCTAAAGAAATACAGGCAGAAGAAGGCATTACAGACCTCCAATATACCTCGAATCCCTTACCTCAGACAAATATACAGGGCGTATTGCAGGAGGGAAGCATGCTTTACAAGGGCGCCGTTAAGCTGTCTTTCTATAACCTGGTCATGGTACGCGGGCAGCATCGCTGGCTGGTTAACATCCGCTATCGTTCAGACGACCCAAATGGCCAGGAGGTGGCTAAGCGGATATTCAACTCTGTTAAGGTGAAGTAAAAGCAGGTAATTGATATAGTGAATAATGTTTATATCACGAGAAAATAGTGGTATTGATACCGCTTTGCGATTAATGTACCATTATTCATTATTAATACCTAACTTTGCACGATTTTTTAAAAGAGTCTGAATAATACAATGCCTCACACAAGACCCAGCCAACCGGCCATCTTATTACTGGATGATGGCACGGTTTATCAAGGAAAAGCTTTTGGTAAGATTGGTACCGCTGCCGGTGAGCTCTGCTTTAATACCGGTATGACTGGTTACCAGGAAGTGTTTACAGATCCTTCCTATAAGGGTCAGGTCCTGATCATGAACAACTGTTATGTGGGTAACTACGGAACCAAGAAAGATGACGTTGAGAGCAGCAGTGTAAAGATCAGTGGCCTTATCTGTAAGAACATCGCTCAGCATTATTCCCGCAAGATGGCAGACAACTCCCTGGAGCAATTTCTGTTGGAGAATAACCTGGTGGCGATCTATGATGTGGATACCCGTGCGCTGGTATCGCATATCCGCAGTAAGGGAGCTATGAACTGCATTATTTCCTCTGAAACGCTGGACGTAGATAAACTGAAAGAGCAACTCACCAAGGTACCTTCCATGGAAGGCCTGGCATTGTGTGCGGAAGTGTCTACTAAGGAAGCATATAACATTGGGGATCCTGCAGCTCCGATCCGCATCGCGGTATTGGACAATGGCGTAAAACGCAACATGCTGAAATGCCTGTCTGAGAAAGGCGCCTATCTGCAGGTGTTTCCTACCAATACTTCTTTTGAAGAGTGTGAGCAGTTTAAGCCGCATGCTTACTTCATATCCAATGGTCCTGGTGATCCGGCCCCGTTGACCTATGCTGTAGAAACGGTGAAAAAAGTATTGAATGCTGAACGGCCGCTCTTTGGTATTTGCCTTGGGCATCAATTACTGGCTTTAGCCAATGATATTCCGACTTATAAAATGCACCATGGTCACCGCGGTTTGAATCATCCGGTAAAGAATCTTGCTACCGGCCGTTGTGAAATCACTACACAGAACCACGGTTTCGCAGTGGATCCTAAGGCGATTGCCGCCAGTGAAGCTGTGGAGGTAACGCACATAAACCTGAACGATGGCTCCGTGGAAGGTATCCGTATAAAGGATAAGCCGGCTTTTTCTGTGCAATACCATCCGGAGTCCACTCCTGGTCCTTATGACTCCAGATATCTGTTTGACGACTTCTTTACCATGATCAAGCAGTATATGTCATAAAGCGCAAAACATATAAATACTATAAACAGTATAAATGAAGACGGTCCCGATGAGTCGGGACCGTTTTTTAATTCCACGTTATGAAAACAAGCGGATGGGGCGCTAGCCCTGCATAAGCAGAACAGGCATCATCGCCGTTTCATTATGGGAACAAAAATGAGGAAAAAAATTAGCCGGGAATTACTACAAGTGATGAAACACCTAATCTTCACGATAAATGGGGCATAATCAGGGATAAGAGCAAAAAAATACGGCTCTGTGAACAGAGCCGTTTGCCTTTATAAATTCCACGTTATGAAAAACTGATACAAAAATACGATATTTAGCTAAAACGTTTTAGTAGATTTTCGACTTTTTACATACCTCTGATAATTCGCTTTCACATCTACTATTTATGGGTCAAAGTTCGGACCAAAAAAACGTTTGTAAAAATTCTATTGGTTAAATTTTTCTTAAACAATTTAGAACTCCGGACTCTCGCATTTCTATTTCTTTAATCTATCGTCCGACCTCGTCCCTAATCATTTCGATAACAAATATACGATGAAAATTGATTTAAAAAATAGTTTTGGCAAAAATTTTTGGTCTGTAATGGAGAAATACAAGTATAGAATTAATTATAATATAATTGTTATCCTTTTACAGAGAACTTTACAGGATGTAAAGATCGCACTTTTACCGATTCGTTCATGTTACTATATTATTAAAAATGAGCCTGTTATGTTAATTAATTGTTTACTCCAGACGTCTTTTTAGCATAAACGGCGTTGTCGGCAGTCCGACCAGGATAAATCTCCAAAGCTTTCTCTAGACATATGATAGATTTTTTAATGTCTTCTTGATTAAGCACATAAGCCAGGCGTACCTCTTGTTTTCCAAGCCCCAGGCTGGCATAAAAGCCTGTTCCAGGCGCCATCATCACTGTTTGTTGCTCATAAGAGAAGGATTCCAATAACCATTGGCAAAATTTATCTGCATCATCGATTGGTAAACTTGCCATGGCATAAAACGCGCCGCCAGGGTTAGGACAGAAGACGCCGGGTATGTTATTTAGCCCTTGTACCAGTGTATCGCGGCGTGACATATATTCGGCTTTAATCCCATCGAAGTAATCAAGGGGCAGATCCACCGCTGCCTCTCCGGCTATCTGGGCGAAGGAGGGAGGGCTCAGACGGGCCTGTGCAAATTTCATTGCTGCATCCAGTACCTGCTGATTTTTGGTGACCAGGGCACCTATGCGGCCGCCACAAGCGCTATAGCGTTTAGAGATAGTATCCATGATAATTGCATGGTTTTCCAGCCCCTGCAGGTTCATAGCTGAAAAATGCTGCCCTGTATAACAAAACTCCCTATAGGCCTCATCAGAAAAAAGATAGAGGTTGTGCTTCAGGCACAGCTGTTTCAGCACTTCCAGCTCTTCTCTACTATACAAGTAGCCGGTAGGGTTGTTTGGATTACAGATCATGATGGCCCGGGTACGTGGCGTGATCGCTTTTTCGAAAGCTTCCATGGCGGGAAGGGCAAAGCCGCTTTCAATACCTGAAGTAATAGTGCGGATCTTCACCCCTGCCTCTACTGCAAAACCATTGTAGTTGGCATAAAACGGTTCGGGCACAATTACCTCGTCGCCAGCATCCAGGCAGGTCATAAATGCAAACAGGATGGCTTCTGAGCCGCCGGTTGTTACAATGATCTGTTGATGATTTACCTGGATATCAAACCTTGCATAGTATTCTACCAGCTTACGTCGGTAACTTTCATTACCGGCGCTGTGGCTGTATTCCAAAATTTTGAAGGTGGAATGCCGAACCGCATCCAGCACTGGTTGGGGCGTTTCAATATCAGGTTGGCCAATATTCAGGTGGTATACTTTAATGCCTCTTTTTTTGGCAGCTTCTGCATAAGGCACCAGTTTTCTGATCGGGGAGGGGGGCATTTGCTGTCCCCTGTTGCTAATTTCAGGCATTTTCTATTGCATTTGCGACTGCAAAGGTAGGCTAATGTGCCAATATGGAAATGTGCTGTCATGTGTTTAAACAAAAAAACCTTACAGTAGGTAAATACTGTAAGGTCTTATGCTGATATGCTTTATACTGCCGAAAGGCAGCAGGCATATTGATTTTTAGTTTCCTTCTACGGTGCCTGTCAGGTGCAGTTCTTTATCCTGATCTACGCCTTTCAGCTTCACCCAGATAGTTTTGTTCTGCTGGCCAGGACCATTTGCGCTGTAAGTAGCAGTTACTTTACCTTTTTTACCAGGTAAGATCGGCTCTTTTGTCCAGTTAGGAGTAGTACATCCGCAGCTGGCGCGTGCAGCTTCGATCAGTACGGGCTCTTTTGAAATGTTAGTAAATTCAAAATCAACACTTACAGGCTTGTTGAGTTGGGTTTTACCGAAGTCAATTGTTTCTTTCACAAATTTCACCTTTGCATCTGCCGGGTTCCCTGTACCAGCCCCGTTTTGAGCCTGGGCCCAAATCGCTGTGGTGAACAGCATGCTCGCAAATAGGGATAAGATAAACTTTTTCATCATTATAGTTTGGTTTTTAAACGGTTTGGTTAAAAAACTGGTTTTTGCCCTGGAATAGTAACAAATTTACAGCCAAAAATCCTTCTATTGCCGGCAAATTATTAAAATCTTCTTAAAAAAATCATTTTAATTTAAGGACGGCATTTTCAGGCGATTAGCAACTATTTTTCACTTGTATAATTAACCTTACTTTTGCACTTTAACCAACAGGGCATGATAGAAAATAATGAACTGACTATGAACATGGGCAGCCGGTTATCTTTTGAAGAGTTCCGCAAGGAAGTATTAAATGACTACCGGCTGGCTTGCGAAAGCAGGGAAGTTAGTCTGCTGGCCCGTAAGGAGGTGCTTACGGGTAAAGCCAAGTTCGGTATATTCGGCGACGGCAAAGAGGTGGCTCAGATAGCAATGGCTAAATACTTCCTGCCGGGCGACTTCCGTTCAGGGTATTACCGCGACCAGACTTTCGCATTTGCCAGTGGAATTGCCACTATAGAGCAATTCTTTTCTCAACTCTATGCCGATCCCGATCCGGCAAATGAACCTTTTTCAGCCGGTCGGCAAATGAACTCGCATTTTGCGACGCCTAATATAACCGAGGATGGAAATTTTCGTGATCTGACCCAAATAAAGAATACGGCCACAGATATGGCGCCTACGGCGGCCCAGATGCCACGCGCCCTGGGGCTTGCCTTTGCCTCCAAACTGTTCCGCGAGGTCGATCTCTTAAAACCATTCACCAATTTATCCCATAATGGTAACGAAATATGTTTCGCTACTATCGGCGACGCCTCTACGTCTGAAGGACATTTCTGGGAGACCATGAATGCAGCAGGCGTTTTACAAGTACCACTGGCAGTGTTTGTATGGGATGATGGATATGGTATTTCCGTGCCGCGTAAGTATCAAACTACGAAAGGATCTATCAGTGCTGCTATGGAAGGCTTCCGCAAAACAGAAGATTCCAACGGTTTTGATATCTATAATGTAAAGGGCTGGGACTACGCGGGCATGTGCGAGGTATTCGAAAATGGCCTGCGCAAAGTACGGGAAACACATATTCCTGCTTTGTTCCATGTTGAAGAAATCACGCAACCGCAGGGACATTCTACCAGCGGATCTCATGAGCGTTATAAGAGTAAGGAGCGCCTGGCCTGGGAAAAGGACTTCGATTGTAATGTGAAGATGCGCCAGTGGATCCTGGAGAATGCCTTGGCTGATGACGCTACGCTGCGTGAAGTAGAGAACCAGGCTAAGATCACAGCACAAACGGGTAGAAAAAGCGCCTGGGAAAAATATATTACTCCCATCAAACAGCATGTAAAAACGATGCTGTCGCATGGAGAAGCTTTGGTGGCTGAAGGCACCGCGGATGCTGACATGGTAAACCGTGTTATGCAGGAACTCCAGGCTAACCGCGAGCCCTTGCGCCGTGATGTATTGAAGGCTGCCGCAGGCATACTGTTCCAGCACAAGAAAGTGCACAGCCCTGCATTACAGGCCCTGCAACAATATTACGATCAACTGCTTGTTCAGGAAAGGGAAAATTATAATACTAATCTTTACGCTATCGGTGCTAATTCTGCGTTGAATGTACCAACCGTATCCCCTTCCTTTACAGATGATACGCATGTAGTGAATGGCTATGAAGTGCTGAATAAGTATTTTGATCAGCTGTTTGCTGAGAATCCAAAGGTTTTTGCATTTGGTGAAGATGTAGGAAAAATAGGCGACGTAAACCAGGGATTTGCAGGCTTACAGCAAAAGCATGGTAAACAACGTATATTCGATACCGGTATACGTGAGCTCACTATCATGGGACAGGCAATAGGCATGGCATTACGAGGCCTGCGCCCTATTGCCGAGATCCAGTACCTGGATTACCTCTTATATGGTTTGCAGCCGCTCAGTGATGATGTAGCCAGCCTGCAATACCGCACCAAGGGTATACAGGCATGTCCGCTGATCGTTCGTACCCGCGGCCACCGGCTGGAAGGTATATGGCATTCCGGTTCTCCGATGGGTATGATCATTCACAGTTTGCGCGGTATGCATGTTTGTGTACCACGGAATATGGTACAGGCAGCAGGTATGTACAATACTTTGCTCAGCGCTAATGAGCCGGCTATTGTGATTGAGTCGCTGAACGGTTATCGCCTGAAGGAGAAATTACCAGCCAATCTTACAGAATTTACCGTACCCTTAGGTATACCTGAAGTATTACACGAAGGAACTGATATTACTTTAGTGTCTTACGGTTCAACACTGCGTATTGTTGAAGAAGCGATGCAGACGCTGACGCAGATGGGCATCTCCTGCGAGTTGATAGATGTTCAGACCTTATTGCCTTTCGATATACACCACAGTATTGTAGAATCGCTGAAGAAGACCAATCGTATCTTATTTATTGACGAGGACGTACCCGGCGGCGGCACAGCTTATATGTTCCAGCAGGTAATGGAAGAACAGGGCGGATATCGCTGGCTGGATGTAGCACCGCGTACTCTCAGCGCTCAGGCTCATCGTCCAGCTTATGGTTCCGATGGGGATTATTTCTCCAAGCCGAACACGGAAGATGTGATCAAGACGGTGATGTCAATGATGGCGGAATAATAACAATACAAGATAAAACACTACGTCCCGTGTAGCGATGCTCACACGGGACGTTTTCTTTTCAGTGTAACAGTTGTAGGTTTAGGCAGCTGGCAAGCAGTAGTATTACAAATATTAGAAATTATATCCATACTAATATGCCATGGCCGTGTGATTTAACGATTATTTCAACGGATCATTATCGCTACTTAGTACATAATCGTGCCAAAACTCCCTATATTAACGCGGCAAAAAGAATTGTAGATGAAAAATATTGTTGTGTTAGACGGCTATGCTTTGAATCCAGGTGATCTTGACTGGGGCCCCTTACATGCGCTGGGTAATGTCACCATCTATGAGAGGACAAAGGAAAGTGAAGTTGCCGCCCGCGCAAAAGATGCCGACATCATACTGACCAATAAAGCCATTGTGAGTGCTGCCTCTATAGCGCAGCTGCCTAAACTTCAATACATCGGTGTAATGGCTACCGGTTATAATATAGTGGACGTAAAAGCGGCTACCGCGCGGCAAATAAAAGTAACCAACGTACCTGCATATGGTACTGCAGCAGTGGCGCAACTTACGTTTGCGTTGATACTTGAGCTCAGCAATCATGTGGGGCTGCATGCGGACAGTGTGCGGGCGGGCGATTGGAGCCGCAGTGATGATTTCAGTTACTGGAAAACGCCTTTGCATGAACTGGATGGCAAGGTATTGGGCATTGTAGGACTAGGCCAGATAGGGAAGGCTGTCGCGCGTATAGCCCTGGCTTTTGGTATGCGTGTGATTGCGCATCATAAACATCCCGGGCGGGACAAAATGGAGGGTGTTAGCTTTGTAAGCCTCGAAGAGTGTTTTGCCCAGGCAGACATCGTAAGCTTACACTGTCCGCTGAATGAGCAGAACCGGGGATTTGTGAACAAGGCTGTGCTGCATACCATGAAACCGGATGCTTTTCTGATCAATACCAGCCGTGGTCCACTGATCAATGAGCAAGACCTGGCTGACGCCTTGAACAGCGAACGTATAGCCGGCGCAGGACTCGATGTGCTGGCGGTCGAGCCGCCTGTTCCTGGTCATCCGCTGGTGCAAGCCAAAAATTGCCTGATAACGCCTCATATTGCCTGGGCAGCCCGGGAAGCAAGGGCCCGGTTGCTGAATACAGTGATTGAAAATGTACGGGGCTTCTTATCAGGCCAGGCCAGGAACCTGCTAAATTAAGCTATCCTTTAGCAGCGCCCATCGCTCCTTATAAAAACGGCACTTCAAGGCTGCTGATATGAGTGGTTATATCTATTTGTTATTGATTGTCTGATATTTGAAATTAAATGGTAATTATTTACAATGTCATCAATGAACAAAATGAATAGCGGATGTCTCTAAAAAACTTCCCTTGATTTTTCAGGAATTAGCCAGAATTAGCTAAATTGGAAAAGATTATAACCCCCCGCGGTTACTATTAAAGACTGAAGAAAATTCATTAATCAAGGTACCCTTAGACTCTTATCAAAAAACTACCCTGTATGAAAGCAGGAATTCTACTGGTAGAAGACGATCACTTTTTCGCAAAAGTAATTAAGAGACACCTGGAAAAAGAAGGCTACAGTGTTGTGCACTGCCAGGATGGAGAAGAAGCCTGGCGCACATTCCAGGAGCGCGCTTTCGACATCTGCCTCCTGGATATTATCATGCCCGGAAGAGATGGTTTCGCACTGGCGAAGGACATCCGCAGCAGGGATACCAACATCCCAATTATCTTCACTTCTTCACGCTACATGGAACAGGACCGTCTCAGCGGCTTCGAAGCAGGGGGAGATGATTACCTGGTAAAGCCTTTTAACATCGAGGAATTGCAGTTCAGGATAGATGTTTTCCTGAAAAGAAGCCGCCTGCTGCAAAGCAGAAAAGTGATGATCTACCAGTTGGGGGCCCTGGAATTTAATTATACAGAACTGAAAATCTATCATGAAGCTACCGGTAGCACCATAAATTTACCTCCCAAAGAAGCTGAATTACTAAAGTTCCTTTGCGAGAACCCTAACCGACGTTTAAGACGGGAAAATATCCTGCTGAGCGTATGGGGAAGCGACGACTTTTTTGCAGGGCGTACGATGGATGTTTATCTTACACGACTGAGAAAGCACTTCCGCCTTGATCCGGCTGTAAAACTGGAAACCTTCCACGGTAAAGGGCTCCGGCTTGTTACAGATCCTAAAGCATGTATGGTAGATGCCTGAAAATATTATCGACTAATCACAAACACCACACACCACACACTAAGACGAACCGTCCCGCATTTGCAGGACGGTTCTTGTTTTTAATATCTTGTGCCGCTTCCGCTTATCTCAGGTTGTGGAACACCTGCTGCACATCGTCATCCTGCTCCAGGCGGTCAATCAGCTGCAGTACTTCTTTGGCCTGCTCTTCGTTCAGCTCCACGCTGGTAGTTGGGATACGCTGCAATTCGGCGCTGATAGTGTTAATTCCCTTTTCTTCCAGGGCTTTGGCCATATTACCGAACTCAGTGAAAGGAGTACGGATAATGATATTGTTCTCGCTGTCTTCCCCTATCTCTTCCAGTCCGGCATCAATCAGTTCCAGCTCCAGCTCTTCCAGGTTCTGGCCTTCGTTTTTAATCTTGAATACCCCCATCCGGTTAAAGAGGAAACCCACTGAACCGCTGGTGCCAAGGCTACCGCCTTCTTTATTGAAATGCATGCGCACATTGGCCACCGTACGGGTGGGGTTATCGGTAGCGGTTTCCACCATTACCGCTACACCATGGGGGGCATAACCTTCATATACAACCTCCTCATAATCCGTTTTATCCTTACCCATAGCGCGTTTGATCGCGGCTTCTACCCGGTCTTTCGGCATGTTCACACCCTTGGCGTTGGCAAAGCAGCGGCGCAGAGCGGGGTTGTTGTCGGGATCAGGGCCACCCTGTTTCACAGCAATGGCAATTTCCTTACCTATCCTGGTGAATTGTTTGGCCATCCGGTCCCAACGGGCAAACATAGTGGCCTTTCTTACTTCAAAAATTCTTCCCATGTTGGTTTATTATCGAGACGCAAAAATACAGTGTTTATAGTAATGTCCTACCAGTAAAATGGAACCGTCCCGGTTTAGCCGGGACGGTCCGAAATATCCTTATAAAGTATAATCTTTTTATTGTTCCTGCAGTTCGCCTTTTGCCTGAAGCTTGCGGGCTTTACTATGTTTAACGCTATACCCAAAGTAGATCACAAAACCAATAGCTAACCAGATGATCAGCCGGGTCCAGTTACCAAGGCCCAGGCCTGCAATCATGGCCAGACATACGATGGCGCCTGCAATAGGCACGATGGGCACCAGGGGCGTTTTGAACGGCCGGGGCACCTCCGGATTGGTTTTACGCATTACCAGCACACCAATACATACCAGTACAAAGGCGAACAGGGTTCCGATACTGGTCATATCACCTACGATGTGATCCGGCACAAAACCGGCAAATAAAGCCGTAAAAACAAAGAACATCCATTGTGATTTATACGGTGTACGGTGTTTGGGATGCAGTTTGGAAAACACCGGCGGTACCAGTCCGTCATTAGACATGGAGTAGAATACACGGGTTTGTCCCAGCAGCATCACCAGGATCACGGAAGAGAAACCTGCCAGGATAGCGATGGTAATGAATAAGGACAACCATCCATAACCAGGCATATAAGTATTGATAGCATAAGCTACAGATGCTTCGCTGCCAGCTTTCAGGAAGTCTTTGTATGGCGCCACACCTGTCAGCACGTGAGAAAACAGGATGTACAGCACTGTACAGATAGCCAGGGATACCAATATACCGATAGGCATTGCCTTTTTAGGGTTCTTGGTTTCCTGGGCGGCGGTAGATACGGCATCAAACCCGATGAAAGCAAAGAATACCACACCAGCGCCTGCCAATACCCCGATCCATCCGTGATTTCGCGTTAGCGAATAATCCACGTTCGTGCCGTCATTCAGATGAACAACGCCTGCATCGGCGGGGATCATATACGGAGTATGGTTGGCAGGATTCATGAATTGCCAGCCTAAAGCAATGAATAACAGTACGATAGCTACTTTTACAATTACGATGATCGTATTTACCAAAGCAGATTCCTGCGTACCCTTGATTAGCAAAAGGGTGAGCAGCAGCAGTATGAAAATAGCGGGCAGGTTGATAATACCATGAACGCCTGTATCAGATGCCTGGAAAGGAGAGTGCGACCATTCGAATGGGATCGTGACGTGAAAAAGGGTGTTCAATAAGTTATTCAGGTATTGGGACCAGCCTATGGAAACAGTGGCAGCGCCCAGCGCATATTCCAGCACCAGGTCCCAGCCGATGATCCAGGCAACCAATTCGCCAAGGGTGGCATATGAATACGTATAGGCACTACCGGCAATAGGGATCATGGAAGCAAACTCCGCATAGCATAAACCAGCCAGCGCACAGCCTATAGCTGCAATGATAAATGAAAGGGTTACTGCAGGCCCGGCATGAGCACCTGCTGCAGCAGCAGTACGTACAAAAAGGCCAGCCCCGATAATGGCGCCAATACCCAATGCTACCAGTGATCCAGCGCTCAGCGTTCTTTTTAATCCCTTTTCCGATTCCGTAGCTTCAGATAATAATTGACCCAGTGGCTTTCTTACAAAGAGTCTACTCATGATAGAAGTATTGTTGGTTGATTAAGTGGTTTGATTTGTTGTGATTGTTGTTTTAAGACCGCCAAATATAACTATCTAAAACCAAATAAGCCCGTTTTATTTTAACATGTATGGGCTGAATATTAATCCTGTACCTTATTTTTGAGGAATTTTAAGTATTAAAGAAGGCTATATATAAGCTAAACCAGTAATTGCATGAAGAAATCTAACCGGCTTACCCTGTTTATATTCCTGGGAATGGTGCTGGGCATATTAACAGGGTTCCTTGTTTTTGTCCTATACTCGGGTAATGAAACAGCTGTCAAGAAATTTGCAGACAACATATCTATCCCTACCGACATTTTCCTTCGCCTGGTAAAAATGATCATTGCTCCCCTGGTATTTTCCACGCTGGTAACCGGTGTGGCCAAACTCGGAGATATAAAAGCTGTGGGCCGGATAGGCGGTAAAACAATGCTCTGGTTTATTACTGCCACCTTTGTTTCCCTCTTCCTCGGGTTAATCCTGGTGAACCTGCTGCAACCCGGTCATGCGCTGAACCTGCCCCTGCCCGATACCCACGCCAGCAGCGGTGTGTCTGGGGCGGATATGAGCCTCCGGGGATTTTTCCGTCATGTGTTTCCGGACAGCGTGATCCTGGCCATGGCGCATAATGAGATATTACAGATAGTGGTATTTGCGTTATTCTTTGGAGTGGCAACAGCTGCCGTAGGAGAAAAGGCAGCGCCGGTGATCAAAGCGCTGGATGCTGTGGCTTATATCATGCTGAAAGTGACGGGCTATGTGATGAATTTTGCACCTTTCGCGGTGTTTGGGGCTATGGCTGCTATCATATCGCAGAAAGGAATGGGAATTTTGTTGACCTATGGTAAATTTATCGGCCAGTTTTATTTAGGTTTGGTTGTTTTATGGCTGGTACTGTGCCTGGCGGGATTCATTGTGCTGGGGCGTTTGGTATTCCCTTTACTGGGCCGCCTGAAAGCTCCCTTGCTCCTGGCTTTCAGCACCGCGTCCAGCGAGGCGGCCTACCCGCGGATGATGGAGGAACTGGAAAAATATGGTTGTGATAATAAAATCGTAAGTTTCGTATTACCACTTGGTTATTCTTTTAACCTGGATGGTTCTATGATGTATATGACCTTTGCCAGCCTGTTCATTGCCCAGGCATACAATATGCACCTGGGAATTGAACAGCAGATCTCAATGCTCCTGGTATTAATGATCACCAGCAAAGGTATTGCCGGTGTGCCCCGGGCTTCACTGGTGGTAATTGCAGGTACGCTTTCCATGTTCAACATTCCTGAAGCAGGACTGCTGTTGTTACTGGGGGTAGACCACCTGCTGGATATGGGCCGCTCCGCTACCAACGTGATCGGCAACGCTATGGCCACTGCAGTGGTATCCAAATGGGAAGGAGCTTTTGAGCCCGGCCGGGATACCTTGCAAGAGATATAACAGGATTATAACAACTTTAATTGCTATTTTGGCAATTCAAGAAATTTTGAATTTTTATTCATAAAATGTAGCATGGATCAGATCACAGAGTTTTTTAAGCATCTTATTAACCCCCAGTGGATCATCGAACATGGAGGGATCTATCTGCTATTGTTGATCGTTTTTGCGGAGACAGGGTTGTTCGTGGGATTTTTCCTCCCCGGAGATTCCCTCCTGTTTGTGGCAGGCATCTATGGAGACCTGCTCAGCAAGAGCTTTTTCGATATGCCCTTTTTTGTGATCATGTTCATCATCGCCGTAGCGGGCGTGCTGGGCAACCTGGTGGGCTTTTGGTTTGGCCGCAAATCCGGCCCCCTGCTGTTTAGCCGGAAGGATACTTTCCTCTTCAAAAAGAAGTACCTCTACCAGGCAAAGGAATTTTATGACAAACATGGAGGCGGCGCTATCTTCCTGGCGCGTTTCCTGCCTATCGTACGTACTTTTGCTCCCATTGTGGCAGGCATCGTACAAATGGAAAGCAAGAAATTCATGCTATATAATATAGTAGGCTCTTTTGCCTGGGTATTTTCCATGATGCTGGCCGGGCACTACCTGGACAAAGCCTTCCCTGGTCTGAAAGAGCACCTTGAGCTGATCGTGCTGATCATCATCCTTATCACCACCTTACCGGTACTGATAAAGATCTTCTTCGGAAAGACCAAGCATCAGCCTCATTTACACCATGAGGACAGCAAGGCGCCTACCGACACGTTATCGTAAGAACTATACAACTATTTATCCGCTTTATGCACGCTGAAAACCGCTCCGCTTCTATCTTTAACATAGCCGTTATAGTGGCGTCACTAGGCTATTTTGTAGACATTTACGACCTGTTGCTCTTTACAATTGTACGCGTGCCCAGCCTTAAAGAGCTGGGCGTTCCGCAGAACGAGATTGATACCGGTGTAGGTTTGCTGCTCATCAATATACAGATGATAGGCATGCTGATAGGCGGGGTGCTCTGGGGCATCGTGGGCGATAAGAAAGGACGGCTCAGCGTATTATTCGGTTCCATATTATTATATTCTGTTGCCAATATTGCCAATGGCTTTGTGCACGGCACCACCGGTTACCTCATATGGCGCTTTGTTGCGGGGCTGGGACTAGCCGGAGAACTGGGCGCGGGCATCACCCTGGTATCAGAAATACTGCCCAAGGAAAAACGTGGTTACGGTACCATGATCGTGGCTACTGTTGGGGTTTCCGGCGCAGTGGCCGCGAACTTCATTGCTAAAATAGTGCAGGACTGGCGGATCTGTTATTTTATAGGAGGAGGATTGGGCCTGGCATTATTGATCCTTCGTATCAGTGTGATGGAATCCCATATGTTCAACGCCATTAAAGAAACGAAGACCAGCCGTGGCAATTTCCTGTCGTTGTTCACAGAACGGCAGCGTTTTCTCAAATACCTCAAATGTTTGTTACTTGGTACCCCTACCTGGTTTGTAGTAGGGATACTGATCGCTTTCTCCAACAAATTTGCAATAGAAATGGGTGTGCGGGATGCTATCAGCCCCGGCGACGCTATTGCGTTTACCTATACCGGCCTTACGCTGGGTGATTTTTCTACAGGCCTTATCAGCCAGTTATGGAAAAGCCGCCGCAAAGTAATGCTGTTGTTCCTGTTATTTACAGCTGCTTTTGTATTCATGTACTTCCAGATGCATGGCGCTACCAAATGGACATTCTATGCCGTATGCTTCGGACTGGGTTTCAGTGTCGGCTTCTGGACGATCTTTGTAACCATCGCTGCGGAAAGCTTTGGCACCAACCTGCGTGCAACGGTGGCTACCACTGTTCCTAATTTTGCCAGGGGCATGCTTCCCCTGATCTCTGCATTGTTCACTGCATTACAGGCATGGTTCAGTTATGTGCACAGCGGTGCGATAGTAGCTGTTATCTGCATTGGCGTTGCATTGATCACTGCTTACACGGTAGAAGAAACATTCGGAAAGGAACTGAACTACCTGGAGGAGATCTGATCTGCTCAGTAGTGCGCCAGCACTTTGTCAAGCAGCTTGTTCAACTGTGCTACGTCTTTAGGAGAAAGGGTATCTTTCAGGCAGTCTTCCAGCTGCTCGATCTCTTCATCGATCACTTTCAGCAACTGAAGGCCTTTAGCGGTGATCTTTACGTCTACCGCTCTTCTGTCTGCCTCACAGCTTTTGCGTTCTACCAACTCGGCTTTACGCAGGCGTTCTACCAGGCGCGAAACATCGCTCATCCTATCCAGCATCCTTTCTTTCAGCATATTGATATTAGCTGCCTTGGGATGCTGTCCTCGTAAAATGCGCAGTATGTTAAACTGCTGCATGGTAATGTCAAACTTTTTGAAGAATTGCTGATGCCTGCCAACGATCCAGTTCCCTACAAATATGAGGCTTACCAATCCTTTAGTGTATTCGCTGGAAAACGCCTTTTGCGCAAGTAATTTTTCGATGTTCGACATAGTAACAGTGTGTGACCTGGTTTTAATGAAGTGAAGATAATAAAATTGACAATATTAACGCCGCACTCAAGTGTTTGATTGATAAAATGTTATGTGTTTCTGATACACGATACGCTATAAAAAAATACGGGGACTGATAATGATACAGTCCCCGTTTTAATAATGTCAATCAGTTATTTACGCGGTCACTTTCATGTTGTCCAGCACATCCATTACTTCTTTTACGTGCTGGGCAGAAGTTTTCAGTAATTCTGTTTCTTCTGCGTTCAGTTGCAGTTCAATGATCTTTTCAATACCGTTCTTGCCTAATACCACGGGCACGCCCAGGTAGATATCTTTCAGGCCGTATTCGCCGGTAAGCCATGCGCAGCATGGGAAAATGCGTTTTTCATCTTTCAGGATGGCTTCTACCATCTGTGCAGCTGCAGCGCCGGGAGCATACCAGGCAGAGGTGCCGAGCAGGTTTACGATCTCGCCGCCACCTACTTTGGTCCGCTGGATAATAGCCTCCAGCTTATCGGCGGCTACCAGTTCTGTAACCGGGATACCGCTTACTGTTGTATAACGGGGCAGGGGCACCATGGTATCGCCGTGGCCACCCATCAGTATCGCCTGGATGTCTTTGGGAGAACAGCCTATTTCATCTGCCAGGAATGCGCGGTAGCGGGCAGTATCCAGGATACCGGCCATACCGAATACCTTGCTGCTGTCTTTCCTGGCGGTCAGGAATGCGCAGTAGGTCATTACGTCGAGCGGGTTGCTCACTACAATGATGATGGCATTGGGAGAATGTTTGGAAATATTTTCGGTAACAGATTTTACAATATTGGCATTAGTCGAGATTAAGTCATCACGGCTCATACCGGGTTTGCGGGGTAAGCCAGACGTGATCACCACCACGTCGCTGTTGGCTGTTTTGGTGTAATCATTTGTAACGCCAGTCACTTTGGTGCTGTAATAATCAATTGGAGCTTGTTGCCAGGTGTCCAGCGCCTTTCCTTCTGCAGTTCCCTCCTTGATATCCAGTAATACGACCTCTTGTAAAAAATCTCTGTGGGCCAACACATTAGCACAGGTTGCACCTACATTGCCAGCTCCTACAACAGTAACTTTCATTTTATCCAAATATTTAGGGTGAAGAATATTGATTAAAGTAAAAATAAGTAAAAAGGAGTTCCGATTAATTAATATATGACAGTAACTGCTCCAGTTTTGTGGTGCCTTCAAATCCCTTCACCAGCGCTTGCTTCTTATTATATACATAGAGACCGGGGAAATAATGCATGTTATAGAAGTACATGATCTGCCGGGTTGGTTCGCTGGCCATTATAATATTCGGGTAGTTTTTGATCTTGTAATGGTCATAATACTCTTTCATCTGATCGGGTTTGAAAGGGGTGACCATCAGGATCTGCGTTTTTTTGAACTTGTCTATGTTTTTCAGCATTTCCTCTGTGAGGTGTTTGCAGTGATCGCATTCCACGCTGAAAATAAAGACGAGGGTGGTAGTGTTTTTCCTGAGATCATTTTTCGTGATGGTATGCCCGTCGGGCAGGATCAGTGGAAATGCAGGTATTACCTTGTACTGCAGGTAAGGAGCTTCGGTTGGCGTGTTGGTCTTTTGAGCCTGTAAAAGAAAAGGGAAGGCACATAAGCATAACAACATCAGGTATCGCATGATTCGTCTGTTTGGTCAATAAGGACTAAATTTAGTACAGAACGGCTTGAATGACACCGGCAAATTGATTTTTTTCCAAAAAAATTACTAGATTACCTGTCCTTACATTATGTTTGCATTCCTAAAAAAAATAATGGGTAGTGCGTCCGGGATATATTAGATTTTAATTAATTCATAGGAAGCAGTACTATTAAGGATTTCGCAATGATTTCAGCAAATGATTTACTTTTGCAGTCCTAATCTCATTTTTAAAACTTAAAATCAAGTATCCTATTTTATGGCTACCACTGCAGATATCAGAACAGGATTGATCATAAAGCTGGAAGGCAGCTTGTATTCTGTTGTAGAGTTTGGTCAGAACAAAACTGCCCGTGCTGCCGCCAAAGTTTGGGCTAAATTGAAAGGTGTGGACAATGCACGTTCTATAGAACATACCTGGAACTCCGGCGATACTATCTTCCCTGTTCGAGTTGAAAAGAAAGCGTTTCAGTACCTGTACCAGGACGACAGTGGTTTTAACTTCATGGATAAGGAGACCTTTGAGCAGATTGCATTGCCTGAGAATATGGTGGATGCTCCGCAGTTCCTGAAAGAAGGAGAGGAGGTGTTCGTATCGATCAATACAGAAACAGAACAGCCCATGAGCGTGGAACTGCCTGACAAGATCGTAGTAAAGATCACCTATTCCGAGCCTGGCATGAAAGGCGATACTGCAACCCGTACCTTGAAACCTGCCACCATTGAAACCGGCGCTACAGTAATGGTGCCTTTGTTCGTAAATGAAGGGGAGTCTATCAGAGTGAACACAAAGACCGGTGAGTACATCGAAAGAGTAAAAGAATAGCATAATCCATACTAAACACTAACGAACATTTCAAAAACCAAAAACTGTCTACATGGATTTTAAACAGATTCAGGAGCTGGTAAAGATGGTCAACAAGTCCAATATCAGTGAACTGAGCATAGAGGAAGACAAGTTTAAGATTACTATAAAGCAAAAGGATAACGAGGTACAACAAGTGATCGCGGTGCCCGCAGCCACTCCTGTACAGGCAGTTGCGCCGGCAGCAGTACCTGTTGCAGCAGCAGCGCCTGCTACACCTGCAGCCGCCCCCGCCGCAGCCAAAGCAGAAAACCTTGTTACTATCAAATCTCCTATGATCGGTACCTTCTACCGCAGCCCAGGCCCTGACAAGCCTGCATTTGTGGGTGTAGGAGATGATGTAGCTCCCGGCAAGGTGGTATGCATCATCGAAGCTATGAAACTGTTCAACGAGATCGAAAGCGAAGTTAGCGGTAAGATCGTGAAAGTGCTGGTTGATGACGCCTCCCCGGTTGAATATGATCAGCCTTTGTTTTTAGTAGAACCATAAAAGAAACAATGTTTAAAAAAATACTGATCGCCAATCGTGGAGAGATAGCCCTGCGTATCATACGTACCTGTAAAGAGATGGGCATCAAAACGGTGGCTGTTTATTCTACTGCGGATAAAGACAGCCTGCATGTAAAATTTGCCGATGAGGCAGTTTGCATCGGCAAACCGCAAAGCTCTGAATCCTATCTGAATATTCCTCACCTGATGGCCGCTGCAGAGATCACCAATGCAGACGCTATACATCCCGGTTATGGCTTCCTGGCAGAGAATGCCCGCTTCGCTGAAATATGCGGTGAGCACGGCATTAAATTTATTGGTCCCACCCCGGAAATGATCCGGAAAATGGGCGATAAAATGACGGCCAAAGAAACTATGATCGCCGCCGGTGTACCGGTTATACCGGGCTCCGAAGGTTTGCTGGAAAGCCTGGACCAGGCCAGGAAGTTGGCCAAGGAAATGGGCCTGCCTGTGATCCTTAAAGCTACTGCCGGTGGCGGTGGTAAAGGTATGCGCGTAGTGTGGGAGGAAAGTGAACTGGAGAATGCCTATAACATGGCTAAAACAGAGGCCCGCGCTGCTTTCAGTAACGATGGCATCTACATGGAGAAATTCGTGGAAGAGCCCCGTCACATCGAAATCCAGGTAGCAGGCGACCAATACGGTAAAGTATGTCACCTGAGCGAAAGAGACTGCTCCATTCAACGCCGTCACCAGAAGCTGGTGGAAGAATCTCCTTCTCCCTTCATGACGCCTGAGCTGCGTGAGAAAATGGGGGAGGCCGCCATTAAAGCTGCTTCCGCTATCAACTACGAAAGCGTGGGCACCATCGAGTTCCTGGTGGATAAACACCGCAATTTCTACTTCATGGAGATGAATACCCGTATCCAGGTAGAGCACGGTGTAACGGAAGAGGTGATCAACTTTGACCTTATCAAGGAACAGATCAAGATAGCAGCCGGTATCCCTATCTCAGGAAAGAATTATACGCCGCAGATGCACGCCATCGAGTGCCGTATCAATGCGGAAGATCCTTATAACGACTTCCGTCCTTCTCCTGGTAAAATAACGGTATTGCATATTCCCGGTGGTCACGGTGTGCGTGTAGATTCCCATATCTATGCAGGTTATGTGATCCCGCCGTACTACGATAGTATGGTGGCCAAAATCATCACCATCGCGCAGACAAGGGAAGAAGCCATCAACACCATGGAACGTGCTTTAAGCGAGTTCGTGATCGAAGGCGTTAAAACGACCATTCCTTTCCATCAGCAGCTGATGCGTAATGAGGATTTCCGTAAAGGAAACTTCACTACCAAGTTTACAGAAAGCTTTAAGCTGGTGTAAGCAAATAGAAATTTAGCTCCGGGCGGTATTGCTGCCCGGAGTTTTTTATTTATTCCACTTTAATGACGCTGGTACGTTTGCTGATACCGTTCTCATTAAATGCTTCTATGCAGAAATAGTAAGGCTTGTCCTTGTCCATTGCCCTGAAGTAATACTCATTGGCGCCGTATACCATTACACTGGTGTACAGCTTATCAGGCGCTATTCCGCTGTAAATAGTGTAGCCTGTGGCATTATCAACCGTCTTCCATTTCAGCCAGGCGTTACGGCGCTCACTGTCTCCGCGCAGGGCTATAAACTCCTGTACCGTGTCAGGCGTTTGTCCTTTACCATAACCAAATACCCGTAAGCCACTGATGGCAAATTTCCCTGTAGGCATGTGGATGTTCTCCAGTTTGATATAACGGGCCTGTACAGGTTGGGACAGGGCGATATAATCATGCGGCACATCTGTCTGGTTGCGGCTTTTATCTGTCAGTACCTGCCAGGTTTTTCCGTCAGTAGAGCTGTAAAGCTTATACTGGTGGTATAGCCCGGGCTGTTTACCCATAATGGTGGCGTCCTGGTCTGCATAATTGACCTGGATGGCATGCACGGTGCTTACAGCGCCGAGGTCTGACTGTAGCCATTCGCCCTTATTGGCGGTTGCGGCACACCAGTAGGTCTTGATATCCTCATCTACGGCCTTATTGGACGTATAGCCGCCATAGGTAGAGGATACCTGAACCGGTTTGTTATAATTGAGCACCATCCAACCGGTGAACAGGCTTTTAGATGCGTCTGTAGCGGCGTCGGGCATATAGTGCGGATAATCGCCGTAGGCAGTATTACAGAAAAGAATATCGTCCTTATCAAAGCCGGCGGGCCAGATGCCTATACGGCGTTCAAAGTTGTTCTTCATGCAGATGGCCACGGTGGATACATGCCACCAGTTACCGTATTTATCCTGGTAGGTAGCCCCATGGCCAGCTCCTTTGGCAAAGCCGCCGGGCTTGTAAGAGAAAGGGTTATGGGCCTGGTAAGTAAAAGGCCCCAGGGGCTGATCACTTACGTATACGCCGTCTCCATAGCCGCTGAACTCCGTGCCGGGCGCGCCATACTGGAGGTAATATTTGCCATGGTGCTTATTTACCCAGGCCCCTTCCATAAAGGGTTTCAGGAAGGTATTGTCGTTCGCTTCGCCGAAACGTTCCCAGCCATGTATATCATCATGCAGGCGGATCAGGTCTTTTCTTTCGCCGATGGGTTGTAATGTTTTACGGTCTACTTCACGGCCGTAAATGGGATAGGTATTGCTGGAGCCATGATAGAGGTAGAGCCGTCCGTCGTCGTCTGCAAAGAAGGCGGGGTCCCAGGCGCCTGCCTGAAAGGAGTCCACTGCTTCTTTCCAGGTGTCGGTATGCGGTTGCTTGCTCATCCAGAGCGGAAAGTTGGTAGTGTAGGTAGAGCCTATGACCAGCAGGGTATCTCCCAGCACTACCGTTGCAGGGGCACAGAGCTCGTCATATACATGGTGCCAGGGTTTAAGGAACTTGCGTGGCACGAATTTCCACTGCAGCATATCACTACTCCACCAATAACCCCACTGATTAGTGGAAAAGAGGTAATAGTCGCCTTTGAACAGCGTGATCACCGGATCTGCGGTGGCCCGGTGCTTTCCCTGGGTAGTAAAGTTGGGAATAGGGCAGAAGCCGTAGTCCACATTAATCGGATTGCAGTAAGTTCTTTGCTGGGCGCCAGCGGCGTAGCAGTAACAGCAAAGCAGGAGCAGCAGCACGAATCTTTTTCGCATGACGTGTTGTTTTGTACCAGTGTGAGGGGATAAAAATAAAAAAAATCCCGCTCACCGGAAGATGAGCGGGAACTTGCTTTACTTTAACCTAATTGTTCTTATTTGAAATAGCCATGACATATCTTGAATCAGTTCTTACCCGGCGCTGTTCTGCCAGGTAACTGACGGTCTTCCATTCTCTTCAGTGCTCTCAGCCGTTCCAGGCGTTTGGCGTTCCATTGAAGGTATTTCTGATATTGATCCTCAGTGAGTAACGCTTTAATATGCTGCTCATGATCCTGTTGCGCTTTGGTATATAGTTCCTGTTTTTGGGCAGGATTCAGCGCGTTATTCTGTAGAATTTCCTTGATCTGCGCTTCAAAGGCTGTATTCAGGGTTTGCCATCGCTGGCTTTGTTTATCAGTTAACGCGAGTTCCTCTTTGATTATTTTCCCGCGCTTATTTTGATTAGCGGAAAAGTAAGTATCCGGGCCGGGCATCTCCTGTGCGCGGAGAGCGGTGCCGGTGCCCAGGACCAGCAGGGTGAATATGATGGTTATCAGTCGCATTGGTAGAACAGCGGTAACTATAGACGGGGCGGGGAGGTAAAGGTTTAACGGGGACAGCTATACTTTATAAAAATGAAAAAGCCCACGGTGAAAACCGCGGGCTAATCATACACCAAAACAATCTTACGGTTTTATCGCAAGAAAAGCAGCTCTCTGTACTTGGGGAGACCCCATTTTTTGTCATCCACCAGGAACTCCAGTTTGTCGGAGTGGTAACGGATCACTTCAAAGTACGGCTTAATTTTTTCACAATATTCTATAGCTTTCTGACGGCTGTCAGTCAGCTTGTTTATCACTTTACGTGCTTCAATCATAGCCTGTACATTCTCACTGATGACATTAATATGTTCAGCTATTTTACCAGCTATTTGTTTTTGCGCTTTAACTGACTCTTCGCCTAAACCGATCTCTTTCAGACCACGGATGTTTTCGATCAGGGTGTTCTGATAGCTGATCGCAGACGGCAGAATAGTGTTAGTAGCCAGGTCACCGATCACACGTGCTTCGATCTGTACTCTTTTTACATAATCTTCCAGCAGGATCTCGTGACGTGCATGCAGTTCTTTTTCGTTGTATACACCGGTTTCAGCAAACAGCTTGGCAGCTTTGGGCGTAACCAGGGCATCCAGTGCATGCGGGGTAGTTTTAACGTTGGGCAGACCTCTTTTCGCTGCTTCTTTTTCCCATTCTTCGCTATAGCCGTCGCCTTCGAATAAAACTTTTTCCGAATCTACAATATATTTCCGAAGAGTTTGCATTATGGCAATCTCTTTTTTCTCGCCCTTTTCGATCAGGGAATCAACGTCTTTCTTGAACGTAACCAGTGTCTGAGCCATGATGGTGTTCAGTGTGGTCATGGCAGAAGCACAGTTAGCAGAAGAACCTACAGCGCGGAACTCGAACTTGTTGCCGGTGAAGGCGAAGGGAGAAGTACGGTTACGGTCGGTGTTGTCCAGCAGCAGCTCAGGAATATGACGGTGCAGATCCAGTTTCAGGATCGCTTCGTCCTGCTCGTCGAATTTGTTGCTTACGCGGGTTTTCACTTCCTGTAATACCTCAAACAGGTATTTACCTACGAAAACGGAGATGATAGCCGGGGGAGCTTCGTTGGCGCCCAGGCGGAAATCGTTGCTGGCAGAGGCGATAGAAGCTCTCAGCAGATCAGCATAATCATGCACCGCCTTGATAGTGTTCACAAAGAAAGTGAGGAACATGAGGTTGGTCTTCGGCGTTTTGCCGGGAGCCAGCAGGTTCACACCAGTATCGGTAGCCATGCTCCAGTTGTTGTGCTTACCGGAACCGTTGATGCCTGCAAAAGGTTTCTCATGCAGCAGCACTCTCAGTTTATGACGCTTGGCCACTTTGGTCATTACGTCCATCAGCAGGGAGTTGTGGTCAACTGCGATGTTCACTTCTTCAAAGATGGGAGCGCACTCGAACTGGGAAGGAGCCACCTCGTTGTGACGAGTCCTTAAAGGAATGCCCAGTTTGTAAGATTCTTCTTCGAAATCGCGCATGAAAGCGTAGGCGCGTTCAGGTATGGAACCAAAGTAGTGGTCTTCCAGCTGCTGGCCTTTGGAAGGTGCGTGACCAACTACGGTACGGCCGCACATTACCAGGTCAGGACGGGCGTTAGCCAGGCTTTCATCCACGATGAAGTATTCCTGCTCCCAGCCCAGGGTAACCGTTACTTTAGCTACGTTCTTGTCGAAGTAGTTACATACGTCTACAGCGGCTTTATCCAATATAGAGGTCGCTTTCAGCAGCGGCGCTTTATAATCCAGTGATTCGCCGGTGTAGGCTACGAATATAGTAGGGATACAGAGTGTTTTACCAAAACCCTGCTCCATAATAAATGCGGGAGAAGAGGGATCCCAGGCAGTATAACCGCGTGCTTCGAAAGTAGCGCGCAGACCGCCGCTGGGGAAGCTGGAAGCATCAGGCTCCTGCTGTACCAGTGCATCACCGTCAAAAGTCTCGATAGCAGAACCATCGCTCTTAATAGTAAAGAAAGAATCGTGTTTTTCAGCCGTAGTGCCGGTCAGGGGTTGGAACCAGTGCGTAAAGTGGGTTACACCTTTTTTCATCGCCCATTGTTTCATACCTGCAGCGATCTGCTCTGCCATCTTACGTTCGATCTTAGATCCGGTTTTGATGGAATTCATTAAGCTTTTATAAGCTTCGTCACTCAGATTTTCGCGTAGAACTTTGCCCGTGAAAACATTGCTGCCGAACACCTCAGTGATTTTGCCGTTAAGCTGCTCGGGCTTGATTTTTAGATCAACGCCGGCTAGACCTTCCAGCGCCGTGAAACGTAAAGATTGCATGCTGTAATTGATTTTTATACTAAGTAAAGTAATTTTAACACAAAAAAACGTTCATTACGTAAGATAAACAAGAAGTTTATTGGTTTTTGCTAAAAAATTACATTTTAGCATCAAAAATTAACGATTTTTTGATTTTTGACCAAAAAAAACGGATGAGGGCGTTTTGAAACTGATATATTAAAAAAATAATAATATAGAAGGAGATGTTACTTTCTGTAAAATAGGGCTGCAGGGTACCTGCAGCGGGGCCTGACCACGTACGTAGTGGGATTCCCGGAATACACCTAATTTTTATTATAGATCTTTATGTAGCAGGCTATAAACCAAGGTCTATGGGCTATCGGCCATGGACCATTCGCTCACTCCCACTTGTCATTTGACGGAAAATTAGGTAGGTTTGCACTTCTTTCTTACTCTTTTGTATACATATACTTTACATACATGCAAAGCACTGTAGAAACCACAGATAAATTAATGCATACTACCGTAGAAACGGCAGAACAGCTTGGACTTACCGCAGACGAATTTGAACGTATAAAAACCATCCTGGGCCGTATCCCTAACTTCACGGAGCTCAGCATGTACTCCGTAATGTGGAGCGAACATTGCAGCTACAAGAACTCGATCGTATGGCTGAAATCCCTGCCCCGTGATGGCGCCCGCCTGCTGGTAAAGGCGGGAGAGGAGAATGCAGGCCTCGTAGATATCGGCGATGGCTACGCCTGTGTATTCAAAATCGAATCTCATAACCACCCCAGCGCTATTGAGCCCTTCCAGGGCGCTGCTACCGGGGTAGGCGGCATTCACCGCGATATCTTTACCATGGGCGCACGCCCTATCGCCGCGCTGGATTCCCTGCGTTTCGGTAACCTGAACGATAAAAAAACACAGCACCTGTTGAAAGGCATCGTGCATGGTATAGGCCACTATGGCAACTGCTTTGGCGTACCCACCGTTGGCGGGGAAACCTATTTTGAGGACTGCTACGGCACCAACCCGCTGGTGAACGCCATGAGCGTTGGTATCGTAAAGGTAGGTCAGACCGTTTCCGCTATCTCCTATGGAGAAGGCAACCCGGTATTCATTGTAGGCTCTGCCACCGGTAAAGACGGTATAGGCGGCGCTTCCTTTGCCAGTGCCGATATTACCGAAGAAAGCGCGGAAGATCTGCCGGCCGTACAGGTGGGCGATCCTTTCCAGGAAAAGAAATTGCTGGAAGCCTGCCTGGAAGTGATCAAAACAGGCGCACTGGTAGGTATGCAGGATATGGGCGCCGCCGGTATCACCTGTTCTACTGCAGAGATGAGCGCCAAAGGCGAGCACGGCATGAACATCTACCTGGATAAAGTGCCTACCCGCCAGGAGAACATGAAAGCCTGGGAGATGCTGCTCAGCGAAAGCCAGGAAAGAATGCTGATCGTAGTGCATAAAGGCCGCGAAGCAGAAGTGCTGAAGGTATTCGAAAAATGGGACCTGCACTGCGTACAGATCGGTGACGTGACCAAAGATCCCCGTCTTAAATTCTATATGAACGGCGTGCTGGAAGCCGACGTACCTGCAGAGAGCCTGGTACTGGGCGGAGGCGCACCTCAATACCACCGGGCCTACACAGAGCCCGCTTACTTTGAGAAGATCAAGGCTTTTGATATCCAGAACATACCGGATACCATCCATCCCCGCTTTGTAGCGGAAAGGCTGGCAAAACTGCCTAATATCGCCTCTAAACGCTGGATCTATACGCAATATGACAGCATGGTAGGTACCGCCAACGCCACCACTAATGCGCCCAGCGATGCGGCGATCGTATTGGTAAAAGGCACGAAGAAAGCACTGGCCGTTACCACCGATTGTAACAGCCGCTATGTGTTTGCCAACCCGCACATCGGCGGGCAGATAGCCGTTGCAGAAGCTGCACGTAACATCGTATGCAGCGGCGGCGAACCGGTGGCCATCACCAACTGTCTCAACTTCGGTAATCCCTACGATCCGGAAGTTTACTACCAGTTCGTACATGCTATCAAAGGTATGGGCGAAGCCTGCCGCAAGTTCGATACCCCGGTTACCGGCGGTAACGTAAGCTTCTATAACCAGTCGCCCGACGGGCCGGTATATCCTACCCCTACCATTGGTATGCTGGGTATACTGGATAACCTGGAGCAGCGTATCACACTGGACTTTAAAGCAGCCGGCCACCTGGTATACATTGTAGGCCGCAGCCGTAACGATATTAACAGCTCTGAATACCTGCATAAGCTCATCGGCATAGAGCACAGCCCTGCGCCGCATTTCAACCTGGAAGAAGAGCACCAGCTGCAGGCTGCTATCACCCGCCTGAATAAAGCAGGACTGATCCAGTCTGCACACGATGTAAGCGAAGGCGGTCTCTTTATCACCCTGCTGGAAAGCGCGATGGTAAGCGGCCTTGGTTTCGATGTGCATACCAACCATAATTTCCGTAAGGATGCCTACCTGTTCGGCGAAAGCCAGAGCCGTGTAGTAGTAACGGTAAGACCGGAAGACCAGGAGAAATTTGAGGCGGTATTACATAGCCTGGTACATCCCAGTGATCATTCTGTACGTCATGAGAAGATAGGCGTAGTAAAAGGCGAGCGTATCGTGATCGATGGCGAAGACTGGGGCGTGATACAGGACTGGAAGCAGTCATACGATACTGCTATAGAAAGCCACCTGGCATAGGGATAAGTAAAAAAGAAAAAACTAAAAATAAAAAAGGAGCAAGTGTGTAAATCACCTGCTCCTTTTGCTTTTTTTACCTGATCAGAATAATTCACTTCGGAGTTAATAACACATCCGTTGGCATGTCCAGATGCTGTACAGGCCGCCTTCTGTAGCGCCCGCTATTCCTGTTGGGAATACCTAAGTATTCCTGTTAAGCGTAAGTGTTACCGTTATTCCGGTGGAACTTATAGCAGTGGCATAAAACAGGCGATTAAGTGTATACGTGCCCGGTAAAAATTTGTGGCAACGGAGTTATGCACATTTTCTTATGTACCAGGGAGTTACTTAACGAGTTATTAACAAAATGGCACCTTTGTGTGATGTTTTCTACAATATAGTGACATAATTTTGGATACATAGAGAGAGTAATACCGCAACAATATTTCGCAAGAGCTAATTCAAATTCTTATTATAAACTTATTATAAACTTCGTTAGAATCAAATGGTTGTTCCTATTCTATGAAGACGCCATTGCTTCTACCATGTCCTAATGAAAGCTAAGTGATACTTTACACCTAGTGAAAGAACGTTATGTTCAGGGGCCGCTTAACCACCGGCCCCTTGTTTTTCCGCTGGAGTATCCAATGCAAGCTAATGTAAAAGATAAAAGGCGATGAATGTTCATCGCCTTTTATCTTTTATACTATGGTATACTACTACACCACGGGAATCTCTGCCACTTTATATTCTTTCCTGTCCAGCTTTTGCTTTGTTTCGCTGAAAGCCTTCAGGGTAAGGGCGATGTCTTCATCGTTATGGGCAGCAGTGGGTATCAGGCGATAGATGATCTGTCCTTTCGGGATCACCGGGTACACCACGATAGAGCAGAAGATGTTATAATTCTCACGGAGATCCAGGCACATGGCAGTAGCCTCGGGGATATCGCCCTGCAGGTAGATAGGCGTTACGGGCGAATTGGTGTGCCCGATGTTGAAGCCCCTTTCTTTCAGGCCCTGCTGCAGCTTGTTCACATTATCCCACAGTTTAGCTTTGAGGGCCGGCTGGCTGCGCATCAGCTCTACCCTTTTCAGGTGGCCGATCACGATAGGCAGGGGGATGGATTTAGCGAAGATCTGTGAGCGCATGTTATAGCGCAGGTAGTTGATGATGGCTTTATCGCCGCTCATGAAAGCGCCGATAGAAGCCCCGGATTTGGCGAAAGTATTGAACAGCAGGTCGATCTTATCCTGTACGCCCTGCTCTTCCCCGGTGCCAGCACCCGTCTTGCCCATGGTACCGAAGCCGTGGGCATCGTCTACCATCAGGCGGAATTCATATTTATCTTTCAGGGCAGCGATCTCTTTCAGCTTACCCTGGTCGCCGGCCATACCGAACACGCCTTCTGTTACTACCAGGATACCGCCACCGGTGGTTTTGGTCATTTCCACTGCGCGGTTCAGCTGTTTTTCGCAATCGGCTATATCATTGTGCTTGAAAACGTAACGGTGTCCCTGGTGGAGACGCAGGCCGTCTATGATACTGGCGTGGCACTCTGCATCGTATACAATCACGTCCCTGCGGTTACAAACGGCATCTATGGCGCTCATAATGCCCTGGTAACCGTAGTTCAGCAGGGTGGTATCTTCTTTACCCATGTATTCAGACAGCGTTTTTTCCAGCTGCTCATGGTAATTGGTATTTCCGCTCATCATGCGGGCACCCATAGGTGAGGCTAAACCAAAATCTGCTGCCGCCTTTGCATCCGTAGCGCGAACGTCCGGATGGTTGGCCAGGCCCAGGTAGTTATTCAGACTCCAAACGATCTTTTCCTTGCCCCTGAATTTCATACGGGGGCCTATTTCGCCCTCCAGTTTTGGAAAGGCAAAGTAGCCGTGGGCTCTCTCTGAATGTTCCCCGATAGGGCCCTGGTGTTTCAGCAGTTTCTCAAAAATATCCATATGTTAATTAATGATTAATTGTGATCATTAAAAGTCGTGCACAAATGTATTAAAATATTACTTTTTACGATCTTACATTACTTTTGCAGCCATCTTGCCAAAAGCATACCGAAAAAATCCGGGGCAAATAAACTCAATATTATACTACCATGCAATCGGGCTTTCGGGGATAATACCCATAGCTCAGGACTTGTTAAATTCAATCATTACACCATGAAAAAATGGATCAGTCTGTTGGTTTCGGCCTTAATGTTTGTTTCTTACGGCGCTACTTCACAAAAAGCAACATCTCCCAAGCCCTTTTATACTGCATCTTCTGCGGATCGTGCAGCTCATTCGGCGGCCCGCCCAAAACTGGTGGTGGGTATGGTGGTGGACCAAATGCGGTGGGATTACCTGTACCGTTATGCTAACCGTTACACGGCCAACGGGTTTAAGAGACTGCTACACGATGGTTTCTCCTGCGAAAATACGTTAATTAACTATACGCCCACCATTACTGCCTGCGGTCATACCTGTGTATATACGGGCTCCGTACCGGCTATCCATGGTATTGTAGGCAACGGATGGTACAGCCGGGAAGTGGGCCGGACGATGTATTGTGCGGAGGATACCAGCGTAAATACGGTAGGCAGCTACTCCGCAGCCGGTAAGATGAGCCCCCGTAACATGCTGGTTTCCACTATTGGGGATGAGCTGCGCCTGTCTAACAATTTCAAGAGTAAGGTGGTAGGCGTTGCCATTAAAGACCGCGGCGCTATTCTGCCTGCGGGCCATAGCGCCACCGCCGCTTTCTGGTTTGACGCCAGCGCAGGTAACTGGATCACCAGCACCTATTATATGAACGAGCTGCCGTCTTGGGCAAAGGAATATAACGACCAGAAATGGCCCATCCAGTACCTGAAAACACCCTGGGCCACCCTATATCCTATCGAAACTTACAAGCTTAGCACAGCAGATGATAAAAGTTACGAAGGCAGGTTTAAAGGCGCTAATAACAGCGCTTTCCCGCATGACCTGAGCGATCAGCCCGGCAGCATTGCCTCCACCCCCTGGGGTAACACCATGACCCTGGAGTTTGCGAAAAAAGCCCTGGAGGCTTACGACCTTGGTGGTGGCGACGTGACAGACCTGCTGGCCATCAGCCTTTCCACCCCAGATTATGTAGGCCACCAGTTCGGGCCTAACTCCATAGAAGTTGAGGATACCTACTTGCGCCTGGACAAAGACCTCGCGGCCTTTTTTGATTACCTGGATAAAAAGATCGGAAAGGGACAATGGACCTTCTTTATTACTGCAGACCATGGCGTAGCGCATGTTCCGGGTTTTATGGAGGAAAACAAGCTACCCGGCGGGGTATGGGAAGATGCTACTTCCCTGGCAAGCCTCAATGAGCAGATCAAAACCCGTTTCGGCGTTAACAAGGCCCTGCTGGCCTTCAGCAATTACCAGTTCTACCTGGATCATGCTGCCATTGCCAGTGCTGGAAAATCAGAGAAAGAGATCACTGACTTTGTAATAGCCCAGCTGTTGCCGCTTAAGGCTGTTGCCAATGCTTTTCCCCTGCGGGAGCTGAACCAGACCACCCTGCCTGAGCCGATGCGTACCATGATCGCCAACGGCTTTAATGTAAAGCGCGGTGGCGACATCCAGATCGTACTGAACCCGGGCTGGATCGAGGGCAGTAAGACCGGTACTACCCACGGGCTGTGGTATCCTTACGACGCCCATATTCCCCTGGTTTGGATGGGTTGGGGTATCAAACCGGGCAAAAGCAACCGTACCATTGGGATGACGGATATTTCGCCCACTTTGGCGGCCCTGTTGCATATCCAGATGCCGAACGGAAGTGTAGGAAAGGTAATAGAGGAAATAACAAAGTAAACATAGGAGGCTGGCCAAGAGGTCAGCCTTTTAATTTCACACTGGTACTATTTTCTCAAAAACGTTCGGAGCAACGATATTGCAAGGAGAACACAAGGAGAACACAAGGAGAAGACAAGGAGAAGAGGGGGAAAATAATATAAGTCCGCATCATAAGGGGTAGTAATAACACGTTTATTAATTTGGATTTGCGCTCAAATTTAATAAATTGCTATCCGGCTCAGCCGTGAACGGCGCCATCAAACTAAAACTGTTACCTTGTCACACAACCCGCAGGACACTTTTTCTTTCATTAGCTACCAGGTGGATCAGCGTATTGCTGTCATTACCCTTAACCGGCCCGAAAAGCGGAATGCTTTGAACGGGGCGATGGTAACGGAGCTACAGCAGGCGTTTCGGCAGGCGGAGGAAGATGAGGCGGTAAAGGTGATCGTATTGAAAGGAGCGGGGGATACTTTTTGCGCCGGGGCTGACCTGGAATATCTACAACAGCTGCAACGTAATACCTATGAAGAGAACCTGGCGGACTCCCGTTCGCTGATGCAGCTGATGCAACAGATCTATTATCATGAAAAGATTGTGATAGCCCAGGTGGAAGGGCATGCCATTGCAGGTGGTTGCGGGCTGGTGACACTGTGCGATCTGAGTTATGTAGCGCCGGAGGCCCAGCTGGGATATACGGAAGTAAAGATAGGGTTCATCCCTGCCCTGGTATCTGTTTTCCTGGTAAGAAAGATAGGGGAGGGAAGGGCCCGGGAACTGTTATTGACCGGTAAGCTGATCAACGCAGAAAAAGCGCGGGAGTACGGCCTCATTAACGAGGTGGTGCCCAAAGCCGGGATAGCCGGCCATGTTAACCAGGTGGCCACCGCCCTATGCAATGAAGCTGCCGCCAACTCGCTGAAAGTGACCAAACAACTGATTGGAGGGGTACTGGACATGCCCCTGAAAGAAGCGCTGGAACAGGCCGCCCGGCTGAATGCAGCCACCCGCGAACATGCGGAGTGCAAAAGAGGGATCCAGGCTTTTCTGAATAAGGAAAAGCTGGCCTGGTAAAGAACCGATACACCTATGAAACATAGCAATACAAGACAAATGAACCTATTGAACAAATGGCTGCTGGTATTCCTGCTGACCGTCTTATCGGCGGCGGGACGCTTGTACGCCCAGCATTACGTGTCTGACGCCCGGATCGTATACAAGCTGGAGCTGCCGCCTGAACAGCTGCAGATGGATGCCATGCTGGAAGGCAGCACGCTGACCCAATATATACGGGGGCACCTGAGCCGTATAGATATGAACCTGAACGTAGTGCACTATACGTACCTGATCAACAGCAAGGAACAGAGCCTTGTTACGCTGATAGACAATCACGTGGATAAATACCTGATCCGCTCAGGAAAGGAAGAATACGAGAAAGAACTGAAACAATATTCCGGCACACATTTCAAAGACGAAGCGGGCACCAAGGAGTTGGTAGGATATACCTGTAAAAGAGCCATCGGCACCACGCCCGACGGAAAGACCTTCGAGGTATATTATGCCCCTGACCTTATACCGGAAAACAAGCATTATAATCGCCGTTTTGTCAACCTGAAGGGAATACCCCTGCAATTTGAGATCATTACCCGTACGGGCGCCAAAATGATGGTAACGGCCACTTCGCTGGACCTGCAACCGGTGCCGTCTTCTATGTTTGAAGTGCCGGTTTCCGGTTATAAAGTGATCAGTAAAGAGGAATTGCAGCGGATGGGGAATTAATTGATTCGAATAATCTTAACCCTCCAAGGGTTCCAAACCCTTGGAGGGCTTGAACAGGATAAAAGAAAAAAGCCTGCAGCGGAATGCATAGCATTTGCTGCAGGCTTTTTAACTACCTTAAATACTTTATTTCAATGGAAGTACTAACTGCAATTTGTGGAACTGCATATTAGCCGGCTGCTGTATCTGGAAATTATACGGCAACACGTAAGTGACGTTACCCTTCTTGTAGGTCATCACTGATTTGAAGTTCCATGTATTATTAGCTGTCAGCTTGAACTCAGAATTGAGCATACCATTGTACCGGAAGCCATCCAGGCTCAGGTTGGTCTTAGGTAACGCACCCGTAAAAAGGCTGGTACCCGCTTTCTTTTTGTCTTTATCACTATCACTGTTGGGCGAAAGATCGTTGGCCCTGCTGGAAATACTGCACAAAACCAGGATCCCTGCCAGTAAGCAGGACAATGAAAAAGACTGCAATATGAAGGTTCTCGTTTTCATTGTGTCACAAATGTACAAACTTTTCAATATATCATATAACAAATTCTTAACGCAATTTAGTGATTTTTCCTAAGAAAGTGTTAAATATTCCATGAACGGCTCCTTTTCGGGGACATTTGTCTGGTTGGATAAAATTATTATATTTACACTGATGAATCAAGACTTTCCATTATTTAACGAGGATTTTGAGGAGCTAAGAGACTTGTTGCAGCAGTTTGAAAACCTCAGAGCTGGCCGGTCTCATTCCTTCCTCGACGAAGACTCTTTCGAGCAGATTATCGATTATTACGATGAGCATGATGAGCTGCCTAACGCCATACAGGCAGCAGAAATAGCCATAGAACAGTTCCCCTATTCTTCCGCCCTTTTGCTGAAAAAAGCCAATCTCCTGATAGAGACCAAGAAGTACAACGACGCGCTGGAGCTCCTGGAGAAGGCGTCTATATTAGACAGCACCGATATCAACCTGTATATCCTGCAAACAGATATATACCTGGCCCTTAATCAGCATGAGAAGGCGGCCGCCCTGCTGGAAGAACAGATCCAGCAGTTTGACGGCGAAGACCGCACGGAGCTGCTACTGGAGCTGGCAGACGTATATGACGACTGGGAGGAGTTTGACCGAGTGTTCGACTGCCTGAAAATAGCGCTGGAGCACGATCCTAACAATGAAGAAGCGCTCCACAAGATCTGCTTCTGGACCGAGTATACCGGGCGCAATGAAGAAAGCATCCGCCTGCATACCAATATCATTAACGAGCATCCCTACAACCAGCTGGCCTGGTTTAACCTGGGTACGGCCTACCAGGGCCTGAAGCTCTATGAAAAGGCGATAGACGCTTACCTGTATGCCGTAGCCATAGACGAGAAATTTGACTATGCCTACCGCAATATGGGCGACGCGTATATCCGTTTACGCAAATTCCAGGATGCCATCGAAGTACTGCAGAAACACCTGGAGATAGCCAAGCCGGAAGATGTGATTTATGAGGCCATCGGCCATTGCTATGAGAAAATGCGCAAATTCACCCAGGCCCGCTATTATTATCGTAAAGCTTCGCACCTGAGCCCACAGGATGATAAGCTGCACTACAAAATAGCTGTAGCTTACATGATGGAGGCTAACTGGGAGAACGCCGTTAAATCCATCGCCAGCGCATTAAAGATCAATAAGAACAGTGCAGAATACTATATCGCCCTGGGGCAATGCTACCTGGAGCTGGACAAGAACAAGGACGCGCTGATCCAGTTCATGCACGCCCTGCGCCTGAAACCTTCCAGTGTAAGCTCCTGGCAGGAGCTTGTACGCGGCCTTTATATCTCTGATTTCTTTGACGAAGCGTTGGTGCAGCTGGATGAGGCAGAGCAGAAAGTGGGCCGTAAACCGGTATTCCAGTACTATCGTGCCGCCGTGCTGATTGCACAGGGCCGTACAAAAGAGGGCCTTATCCAGCTGGAAACAGCCCTGCAGCTGGCGCCGCGCCAGCTTAAGAAGATGGTGGAGCTGGATCCTACCCTGCTGCAACACAACAGCGTGGTAGAGTTGATCGCCCGCTATCGAAAGAAAAAGTAAAAAGTAAAAAAGTAAAAATAGAAGCTGATCGTAGGGATATACTCCTCTGTGATCAGCTTTTTTGTTGCTATTTCGCGTAGTTTTTTCTTTTTGCTTTTTAACTTTTTACTTATATGGCGTTCAGCGTTTTGCTCATTATAAATTAAAGATAGTTCTTATTTTTGCGCCTGTTTTATATTTTGGTACCCGATTTGGCATAAAGACAAATAACTGAGCGATGAATTTTAATCTTACACAGATCCCTGACCGGACAAAAAAGCCTCGCAACCATGGTTTAACCATGGTAATGGATAAAGGCCTGAGTTTGGAAGAAGCAAGGAATTTTTTGTCAGTGGCAGCGCCGCATGTAGATGTACTGAAGCTGGGCTTCGGCACCTCCTTCGTTACTCCGCGGCTGCGTGAAAAGATCGAGCTGTACCAGTCCCATAATATCCCTGTATACTTTGGCGGCACTCTCTTCGAAGCCTTCTTGGTGCGTAACCAGCTGGACGAATACATCAGGGTGGTAAAGGACTACGGTATTACCTATATGGAAGTATCTGACGGTTCTATCACCATCCCGCATGCCGAAAAATGCGGGTATATCGAGAAACTGGCTAAATTGGGCCTGGTATTAAGCGAGGTAGGCTCTAAAGACGCAGAACACATCATCCCCCCGTATAAATGGATTGAACTGATGCGCGCAGAACTGGGCGCCGGCGCCACTTACGTGATCGCTGAAGCCCGCGAAAGCGGCAACGTGGGTATCTACCGCGGCTCCGGCGAGGTAAGGGAAGGCCTGGTACAGGAGATCCTGACCCAGATCCCGGCAGAAAAGATCATCTGGGAAGCCCCTCAAAAGGCGCAGCAGCTGTATTTCCTGGAACTGATCGGCTGTAATGCCAACCTGGGCAACCTGGCCCCCCATGAGGTAATTTCCCTGGAAGCTATGCGTATTGGACTGCGGGGTGATACTTTCCACCTATTTTTGGATAAAGAATAGGTGGAGGGTATATGGAAGGTATGTGGAGGGTATATGGAACCTAATAATCTGTAATTGATCATGAAAATATTCGGCCTGATTGGCTACCCCTTAAGTCATTCCTTTTCCAAAGGGTTCTTTGCGGAGAAATTCCAAAAGGAAGGCGTTAATGACTGCATATATGAGAATTTTCCCCTGGAAGATATCAGCCAGTTCCCTGCTTTGCTGGAACAGCAGCCTAACCTGCGGGGGCTGAATGTCACCATCCCCTATAAAGAAGCCGTGCTGCCCTGGCTGGATGAATTGAGCCCCGCAGCCGAGCAGATTAAAGCAGTGAACTGTATCCAGTTCCATGAAGGCCTGCGCATAGGTTTTAATACCGATGTAATGGGATTCAAAAAATCCCTGCAGCCGCTTTTAAAACCTCATCATACCAATGCCCTGGTGCTGGGTACCGGCGGGGCCGCCAAAGCGGTGATGTTTGTGCTGCAGGAGCTGAATATCCCTTACATAGTGGTGAGCCGCAGGGCGCAGCATGGGGTTATTACCTATGATACGCTGGACAAGGATATCATGACGGCGCATACTATTATTATCAATACTTCTCCCCTGGGCATGTATCCGGAGGTAGATGCGGCGCCGCCCATTCCTTATGAACTTATTACAAAGCATCATTTGCTGTATGACCTGATCTATAATCCCGCTGAGACCCTGTTTTTGCGGCAGGGCGCGGCCAAAGGCGCAGCTGTCAAGAACGGGCATGAGATGCTCGTGCTGCAGGCGGAGGCAAGCTGGGATATATGGAATGAGAGGGGGTAGTTAAGGCTTCACCAGATAATACACACAAGTCGTCACAAAATTCCTGAAAAACGGGATATACGTAACAGGCCCCCATTGCTTGCGTGGCTGCAAGCCGAATTTATATTTATAGATCGGATTAATAAGATAATGCTGTTTACGTGATACCGTAAACCCTTGCTGCCGCACAATTCTTTCAAAGCGCTCTATAGAGATACCAGTGTCTTTTATTTCCATCAGCTCCTGTATGGTGCTGGGATGCTCACCGCCCGCTTTTAGTAAAGAGCGGTATAAAGGCCTTGGCAGCAAATGTATATACGGCATCATGCTGAGCATCTTGCCATTGCAGATCTGCTGGTGGCCGCCGTGGGGCATGTACCAGGGTGGAAAACCGAAATATACCTGTCCGCTGGGTGTTAAGAGGTTTTTCAGGTAGCCGATGATCCTGGACTGGTCAGGAATGTGCTCTATGGCATCTTTCAGAATGATCAGGTCAAAATAGTTCCGGAACTCTCCCAGGAAATCAACGTCATAAATATTTTTAGTGATCAGGCGGAGCTGGCCGCTGTTCACATAAGAGCCTAAGAATTCGTTGGCCAGTACGATCCTCACCGGGTCAAGGTCCACGCCTACGCACTCACATCCTTTTTCCAGGAAGGGTGTGAGCACGCCGCCTTCGCCGCAGCCTATCTCCATTACCCGCAAGCCCGTTGTGACAGGCATGACCTGTTCAATGAAAGGGATCACATAAGTGCGGGAATTGTCCACCTGCTGCTGGTATCTTATGTTGGCGTCTTTATGTTGTTGTAAAGCCATAAGGCGCTAAAATAACAAAAAGTTGTTAGTTGTTAGTGGCCAGTTGTCAGGGACTGGAGCGAATTTAATCTCTGACAACTGGCAACTGACAACTGACAACTAACTTTTATCTTTGCGCCATGAATCAAAACCAGGAAAAGAATATCTACCAGGAAGGACAGGTGCTGTTGGTCAATAAACCATTGCATTGGACCTCTTTCGATGTGGTGCGCAAGATCAGGAATACCACCAAAGCAAAAATAGGCCATGCAGGCACACTGGACCCGCTGGCTACCGGGCTGCTGATCTGCTGTACCGGGAAGATGACCAAGAAGATCAATGAATACCAGGCGCAGGAAAAAGAATACACCGGTACTTTCACACTGGGCGCCGTTACCCCTACTTTCGACCTTGAATCTGAACCAGAACAGCATAAGGATCTCGCAGGTATTGACGAAGCGCTGCTACATGCCACTACTGCCCGCTTCATGGGAGAGCAGCAGCAAATGCCGCCTATACACTCCGCTATTAAACAGAATGGCAAACCCATTTATCACCTGGCCCGTAAAGGGGTGGAAGTGAAAGTGGAGCCCCGCCGTATTTTCATCAAAGAATTTGAATTGACCCGGATAGAGCTGCCGCTGGTGTTTTTCCGGGTGGTATGCAGTACAGGCACCTACATCCGTTCTCTTGCCAATGATTTCGGCGAAGCCCTGGGATGCGGCGCTTATCTCAGCAGCTTATGCAGAACGCGTATCGGGGAATTTAAATTAACGGATGCGGTAGAGGTGAGTGCGTTTATTGAGCAATTCAGGCAGGATCAGAACGGATAGCCGATCGCTATATTCCAGATGATATTATCCCTTCTCCACTGTTTATCGGCCAGGTCCCATTCGCTGATATACCAGCCGTGACGTTGTCCCGTATAATAAGGCACTTTCAGCGGAATGCCCCAGTCAAGCCTTACCAGGAAGTAGCTGAAGTCCAGCCGGAGGCCTGCGCCTGTGCCCACTGCCAGGTCATTATACAGGGTGCTGAGGTGAAATTCGCTACCGGGACGGGCAGGGTCTTTACTCATCATCCAGATATTACCAATATCCAGGAAGGTGGCGCCTTTCAGGTTGATGGTGCCTTTGAACATGCGGATCAGGTCGAAACGCAATTCTATATTGCCTTCGAGCTTCATATCGCCGGTCTGGTCGGGGAAGATCTGCGCAATCTCCGAACTGTCTTTATAGGAGCCCGGGCCCAATGTACGCAGGCGCCAGGCGCGGATGCTCATCGGACCGCCGGCCGTGAACTGGCGGATGTAGGGCAGTACCTGTGATTTGCTGTAAGGCACTCCCACTCCTGCATATATGCGGGTAGCCAGTGAAGCATGCAGGTTAAAGTTCCAGTAATGGCGGTAGTCTGCTTCCAGCTTGATATAGTTGGAGATGGTAAGCCCTGTTACGGATTCCAGGTCGCTTCTGTGACCGGAGATAGTGCCCGCAAGACTGTTGATGCCCTTGAGCCACAGACCTGATTCTTCCAGGTTGGCGCGGAAGTAGGAATTGTGGCGTTTATGGAAAATGTCGTTATTGCTGAAGATGAATGTAATATTTTCTCCTCCTATAAAAGCCGGTTCAAAGCTTCTTTTCAGGTAAGGGTTCTTATTCACAACAGTGTCGCGGAAATCGGGGTTGAGGCTTACGCCTACGTAGTTCAGGGAGATGGGTTTTACGATCCAGCGTTTGTAGGCGGTCTCGTTCCATTCATATCCAAAGGAGGCGTTGATATTACTGATCTTGAAGCGGTCTATCCTCGAGAGGTAATCAAAACCGGCTGAAAGGCGGGTACGCATGGAAGAACGGTTGTTCTGCCTGATCTGGAAAGGCGCAATGAAGCGCGGAAAGGTAAGATCCACCTGTGCGCCGAACTGTTTGGCCTGTACCACAAAATTGTCCAGCTGATCACGGATCGTCTCTACGCCTGCATTCAGGCTCACGCTCAGCTGGTTGGCAGACCTGTTCAGGTTCAGATGCCGGTAGTTGAAGCTAATGCCGCTACCTACCAGGTAATCGCTACTGGTGCTTACCTCAAAATTGACGCCCAGCTCCTGTTTACGTTTGGGCGTCAGGAACAGGTAGGCATCCAGCTTGTTGGTGGTGTCTTTCTTTTCCCTGTATTGCAGGCTGATGGAGTTCCATACGCCCAGGTCGTACAGGCGATTAATGGTATTGGTTTGCTGCTGTTGTGAGAACAGGTCGTCCTTGCGCAGCAGTACTGACCTGGAAAGTACTCTCGGGCGGAGGTATTCAGCCCTGGACCGGATGGTAATGTACTTCCTGGTATCGGTTTTAAAGGAGGGATCCGCAGGGTTGGCGCTGAGCGGGAAATCCGGGTACACGTAGATAGAGTCTATCCTGTACAATTCCCAGGCAGTAAGGGTATCCTCCGGGTTCTTGATCCGCACGGTAATGTCCATGGTTGGCTTTTCCAGTCCTTTTCTTTCGCTGAATATGTTGGAGATGCCCTCAAAGGGATTCAGCGGGTTACGGAACAGCGCCTTATGCAGGGTGTCTATCTCAAATTCGATGGCGTCGCGGGAGAACTTATAATAGCCCGCGTCTTTGGCCAGGCGCATCAGGCGTTCCCTTTCGCTGATGAGCGACTCCTGCTTGTACGGCGTGTTCTTTTTAATGAGGGAGAACTGCTCGGAAGCCTTTACCAGCTTCAGGATGGCAGAGTCCTGTACGTCGTAGTATATGTTATTAATGATAAAATTCCTGCCAGTGTTGATCTGGTAAGTAACGCTGGCTTTCTGACGTTTGATCTTTTCCGTATAGGAGGCAGTGGCGTAGAAATAGCCCTGGTTGTTCAGGTAACTCACCATTCGTTTTACAGACTCCTTCGTTTTGAGAGAATCGTATATCACCGGGGCTTCCAGGTTACGCGGCGCCAGCATGAGGTTCCAGAACCAGTTGGATTTTTTCTCGTTGTATTTCTGATTATAGAGGAAGGTTTTGATCCGGGTGCCCATAAATTTTGTATTGGGCTGCTGCAGCATCAGCGATTTGGAGCTTAAGGAGCTGCGGATGTCCTGCCTTTCGGCAGCTACCAGTCCTTCGCCTTTCACTTTCACGGAAGCACTGGTATAAAGGTTTTGATTTTTCTGAAGGTATTTGGTGTTGGAACAGGCCGTCAGCATTAACAGGGCAATCAGTAATACTGTATAGTTCAGGTTAAGAAAGGAGGAACTATGTGGCGGCTGCATTTCGATGAAAACAATTATGATATTTTTTGAATAGTTTTGACTTTATGTTATCAAAGGCGCAAATTAAGTATATTCAATCATTACAGCATAAAAAAAACCGTCAAAAATCCGGTCAGTTCACGGCGGAAGGAGATAAGATCGTGCTGGAACTGCTGACAGGCGGGCTTGCACGGGAGGTTTATGCTACCGATGATTGGGTACACGAACAGGAAGCGCTGCTGGCAAAGCTTTCGCAGGTAACGGTAACAGTGGTGGAACCGCATGTGCTGAAACAGCTGTCGGCCCTCACCACGCCCAACAGGGCCATCGCGCTGCTCGATATACCGCCCGCGGCAGATCTATCTCCCCTGACTGGCACCGTATCGCTGGCGCTGGAGGCCATACAGGATCCCGGTAACCTGGGCACTATCATTCGTATAGCCGACTGGTTTGGTATCAGCAGGGTGTACTGTTCGCCGGACTGTGTAGATACCTATAACCCCAAGACCATACAGGCTACCATGGGCAGCTTTGCCCGTGTACAGGTAATAGTGCACGATATTATCCAACTGCTGACATCAACGAATGTGCCCGGTTATGCCGCCACGCTCCATGGCCGTAATATCACTGAATTTGAGCGGGTTAAGGAAGGCATCCTGCTGATCGGTAACGAATCACGGGGGCTGAGCCAGCCGGTGATAGATCACAGTACCCACCGCATCACTATCCCGCGCCTGGGCGGCGCAGAATCGCTGAATGCTGCGATAGCTACCGGTATTATTTGCGGAAGACTTTTAATATGAGTTATCAGTTGTCAGTTGTCAGTTAAAGCGGAGATAACAATTAACTCAATAACTGACAACTGACAACTGATAACTGACAACTATTTAAACTGGATTGCTTTCACAGGTGTGATCCTGCGGATGATCAGAGAGGGCAGCAATAATACGAACACACAGATGAGGAAGGTACACACGTTGATGAGCACTATTTCGTGCCAGCGCAGATCTATTGCAGCTACCGACATATAATACGACTCTTCCGGGAGCTTGAAGAAGCCTGTTTGTTGCTGCAGCACAGCCAGGCCGAGCCCCAGCGTGTTGCCGATGGCAAGACCGATCAGCACAATATAAGCTGCCTGGAACAGGAACATTTCCTGGATGCCTGCATTCGGCATGCCCAGGGCTTTTAATATGCCCACCATGTTGGTACGTTCCAGTATGAGTATGAGAATGGCGGTGATCATGTTGATCACAGCTACAATAGTCATGATAACAAGGATAATCAGCTCATTTTTGTTCTGCAGTTTAAGCCAGTCGAAGATATTCGGATAGATGTCGCGGATGGTGCGTACGAACAGTTTCTCCGGCACTATATTATCGAGATGGACGCCTATATCATCCATCTGTTTGTAGTTGGCGGTAAATACTTCATAGCCGCCAATATCGGTAGCGCCCCAGTTATTCAGTTTACGGATCAGGTCAAGATCGCCGATCACATAGGTCTTATCATATTCCTCGATGCCTGTTTTGTATATACCCGTTACCGTTAATTTGCGTGCCCGTGGCGGCAGGCCGCCGCCCTGTATGAAGTATACGATCACCTTATCGTTCAGCTGCAGGCGCAGCTCCCTGGCCATGCTTTCGGAGAGCACTATTTCGGGGGAATAGCTGCTGTCAGTATATTTTACGGGCCTGCCCTGCACCAGGAAACGCTGCAGGCGCTGCCAGTCATATTGTGCATCCACTCCTTTGAAAATAACCCCTTCAATATCTTTCTCCGCTTTCAGGATGGCTGATTTGGTGGCGTATGCATTCACTGCGCTGATACCCGGAGTGGCATGCAGCTGGCGAACCAGGGCCGTGTCATTTGCAAAGGGGATCTGTTCGGTAAGCGGCCCGGCATTGGGCTGGTATTGTGTAACGTGGATATGTCCCCAGAAGCTGAAGATCTTTTCCTGTATCACCTGCTGAAAGCCGTTCACCAGCGCTGTAGCCAGGATCATTACCGCTACGCTGATAGCCGTAGCAATAATGGCTATGTTGATGATGAACCTTGAAAAGGAGGAACCTTTGTTAAATGCGATCCGCCTGGCAATAAAGAAAGATAAGCGCATGATAATACGAAGAAACGGAAAAAAGTAAAATAATCGTAACTTAAACCTGCTATTTGAGTTTTATGAAGATACGCTGTTTACTCCTGCTGCTGGCAGGGCAACTGTTCATCACTTACTATGCCGCTGCACAGGAGAACGCGGTATCACCGGACCATATCTATTTTAACAATATCAAGTCCGTTAAGTTCCATCCTCCTGGCGACCCGCTGAGCCTTCCCGTTATAACACGGGGCGGGAGCGATCAGCTGGAGCTGAGCTTTGACGATATGGACAATGATACTAAAAACTATTATTTCGCTTTCGTGTTGTGCAATGCCGACTGGTCGCGCGCACAGGTGAACACCCTGGATTACCTGCAGGGATTCTCTGAGAACAGGATCCAGAACTACCGCTTTTCCAGCATCGCTTTGCAAAAATATACCCATTACAGTGTGGCCGTGCCCGCCGCCAACAGCATACCCAAGAAAGCGGGCAACTATCTGCTCATGGTGTACCTGGATAGTGACACTACCCAGCTGGCCTTTACCCGCCGTATGCTGGTAGTAGATAACAAAGCGGGCGTGTCAGGGTTCATCCAGCAACCGGTGAGCCCCAAGCTGTTCCGTACCAGCCAGAAGGTGAATTTCTCTATCAACACCGGTGGACTGAATATCAACAATCCTTTTGACCAGGTGAAGGTGTATATTCTCCAGAACTATCGCTGGGACAATGCTATTCATAGTATCAAGCCGATGTTCCTGCGGGGCAACGAGATCGTGTATAACACAGAAGTAGATTGCGTGTTCCCGGCTATGAAAGAATGGCGCTGGGTAGATCTGCGCAGCTTTCGCCTGCAGACCGAACGCGTAGACCGCTCTGATTACCGGCGCAATGGTACAGATATTTATGTAAAGCCGGATCCCGAGCGCGGCAGCAGCATCTACCAATATATCAAGGATATCAACGGCCGTTACCAGCTGGCTACGCTGGATGATTACGATCCCAATTTTGAAGGTGATTATGCAGCCGTTCATTTTTCGTATCCTTCAAGGGAGCCCTATGCTGGTTATGATATGTATATATTCGGAGAGCTTACCAGCTATGAGTGCAATGAAAGCAATAAGATGGTGTATAACCCTTCTACAGGGGCTTACGAAGGAACCTTGTTCCTGAAACAGGGCTTTTACAATTACATCTACGGACTGATAGACAAAACGGTTCCCAACAGTAAGTTCAATACAGAATATACAGAAGGCAACTATTGGGAAGCCGAGAATAACTATACCATATTGATCTACTACAGGCCCTTAGGCGGCCGTTCTGACGAGCTGGTAGGAATGGCTACGCTGAATAGTATGCTGAATAGGAGTAAATAGTTGTCAGTTGACAGTCGTCAGTCTTTAGTCGTTAGTCGTTAGTGATCGAAGCGAGTATGGTCTTCGCATTAATCACTGACGACTTACGACTTACGACTGACCACTAATTACCGGTTCTTCCAATATGCTTTGCCGTAGCTTCACAATGTTAGCTGCTCCACGTTTAATGATGATACGGGTACCTCTGTCAAAGGTAAAGTAGCGGTAGAACCAGTTAATAAATACCACCATTTTATTACGGAAGCCCAACAGGCTCATGAGGTGCACCACCATCCAGATGAACCAGGCAAAACGCCCGCTCCATTTCATTTTTCCGATCTCTGCTACCGCTTTGTTACGGCCGATAGTGGCCAGGTTGCCCAGGTCTTTGTAATGGAAGGCCTGCAAAGGCTGCTGCTGCAATAATTTTTTCAGGTTAGCTGCCAACAGCTTGCCTTGCTGGATAGCTACCTGCGCCACCATGGGGTAGCCTTTCGGGAAGCGCTGATCATTGGTCATGTATCCGATGTCGCCGATGGCGAAGACGTTGGTAAAGCCCTGTACCTGGGAAAATTCATTTACTATGATCCGGCCGTTGGGTAATACCGCTTCTTTCGGGAAACCATTGATCGGCACGCCTTTTACACCCGCTGCCCAGATCAGTGAGTGGGTAGCGATCTGATCTCCATTGGCCAGTAGCAGGGTTTGCCCGTTATAATCTTTTACCGCAGTATTGAGCAGCACTTTAATGCCCAGCTTTTGGAGCCCGTCTATCGCTTTCTGAGAGGAGTGCTCGCTCAGGGCTGGCAGGATGCGGGGACCGGCTTCTATTAGGTAAATATCCATACAATCCGCCGGCAGCTCGGGGTAGTCATGCGGTAAGATATGTTTGCGCAGCTCTGAGATAGCGCCCGCCATTTCAACACCGGTAGGGCCTCCACCTACAACAGCAAAGGTGAGCTTGGCCTTTATTTCTGATCTGTTAGCTATCAGCAGGCTTTCTTCGAATTGTTTGATCACGTAGTTCCTGATCTGTACGGCTTCGATCAGTGATTTCATGCCGATGGCGTTTTCTTCGAGGATCTTGTTGCCGAAGAAATTGGTATTACTACCGGTAGCGATCACTAAATAATCGTAGTGAAGATCGCCGATACCTGTTTCCAGTACCTGTTCTGCGGTCCTTACGCCTTTTACCTCTGCCATGCGGAAGTGAAAGTTCTTTTGTTTGCCGAAGATGCCGCGCAGGGGAAAGGCGATGCTATCGGGTTCCAGCCCTGCTGTAGACACCTGGTATAAGAGCGGTTGAAAAAGGTGATAGTTGTTCCTGTCTAGCAGCACGACCTGTACAGGTGCATGTTTCAGTTGTTTAGCCAGGTTAATGCCTCCAAACCCACCTCCTACAATAATCACCCGGGGAAGACTGGTTTCCGGAATATTGGGCTGCATCATAAATAATGATTTAATTATCAGAACCGGCGACAAATGCTGTACCAGCTCTGTGTTTTGTAAATACTAATTATATATCAAAGTTATTAAACTTTCAGAAAAAAATGAAATATAGTATATGCCATGTATTATTGACCATGGACTGAAGTAAGGGCTGCAGGTCCTTACTTCAACTCCGCCATTGCCAGGCGGAGAAACTCATATCCTTTCATTTTCTTTCCGCCGTCGCGCTTGCCTGTGTAAAGGCGCCTGTAAACAGTAGCGTTTTCATTGTACAGCAGCCGCATATTATACCCAGCCAGGAACTCCGCCAGCGACTCAGGAGCGAGGCCGGTATCCCATTCCTCTTTCATCTGTTTCAGCATACGTATCACGCTGGTAGCCCCGTAGAAGCTGCGCGGGTTTTGCTTCATCCGGGCGTCTACAAAGTTGAAGATGATGCGGGTACCGGAGGGGTAGTTCTGAAAATACCGGAACATGGTATTGCCAATGGAGGCGGTGAGGTTATTAACGGCGCCTTCCCAGATGATCAGTGTTTTGTAATGCTTTTGTTGCAGGAGGCGGGGAATGACCTCTTCGGGGCTTTCTTCCCTGAAGTTCAGGGCAAGATAATCGATGGGAATGTCTGGCTTCTCTGATGCAGGGATATTTAACAGCAGCTTTTTCTTTCTATCCTGGGTCATGCGGCGGTCCACTTCCACAAACTGTACGTCTTTAACGCCCATTTGTGTAAGGCGGTATGCACGGGTTTCATAGCCTGCGCCTAAGATGATCACCTGGTATACCTTATATTTTTGGATCGCTTCCAGCGCCATGAGATCTATCATGCGGGTACGCGCTACTACGGAGGTGATGGAACCGGGCCAGCGCAGGTTTATATACCAGGGCACAAACCATCTGAAGAAAGGGAAAGCAGCCAGCCATACCCACATTTTCAATATTGGGGTGAGGAAGCGCTTTGCGTGCGGGTCATAGAACAGCCGGTCGTTTGATGGGCGACTTGATTCTACGGCACGGAAAAAGGCGTAAATGACAGCTGATCTGCTAGCATAGCGCATAGCCGGAAATTTAAAAATTTATTTCCGTACCGCCATGTTCAGTATGCAAACATGTCGTTCATTTTACTAAGGGTAATATGAATATTATAGTAAGAGCTGAAACAGTCCGGCGGCCAGTAAAGCGCCCAGTACCGGACCTGCAATAGGTATCCAGGCATAGCTCCAATCGCTGTCACGTTTACCAGGAATAGGCAATATGAAGTGCATGATGCGCGGGCCCAGGTCGCGGGCAGGATTAATGGCATAACCGGTAGGGCCGCCCAGTGAAAGGCCAATGCCCAATACCAGCAACGCTACCGGCAAGGCATCGAGTGCGCCCAGCCCAATGCCGGGGGCCGCCATATATAAAACGCCCAGGATCAGCACCGCGGTGCCGATGATCTCTGTTATCAGGTTATAGACTGTGCTCCGGATGGCGGGCGCAGTACAAAACACCGCCAGCTTCAGATCTGCATCAGCAGTCTTATCAAAATGCTTTTTGTAGGAAAGCCATACCAGCAAAGCACCCAGCATAGCGCCTGCCAATTGTGCGAAAATGTAGGAGGGTACCAGGGCCCAGTCAAATTTACCTGCAGCCGCCAGGGCGATTGTAACAGCAGGGTTCAGGTGCGCGCCGCTGAATTTAGCGGTGCAGAATACAGCGGTGAACACCGCCATGGCCCAACCCAGGGTGATCACGATCCAGCCGGACTGGCCGCCTTTTGTTTTTTCGAGCACAACGTTGGCTACAACGCCGTCGCCGAGTAATATGATCAATGCGGTACCGAATGCTTCTGCGATAAAGGGAGACATAAAAATTAATAATTAAGAATTCATAATTAATAATGCGGATGGCATAAGTGTCAGGCTGAAAGATGGGTGTTGGAATTATTCATTATTAATTATTCATTGTTTTCGGTCCAGGCCTGGGTGGCCTTGATGGCGCGTTTCCATCCTTTGGTGAGATGGCTGCGCTTGTCGGCATCCATAGCGGGAGAGAAGGTTTTGTCTACCTGCCACTGGCTGCTGATGGTGCCAACGCTATCCCAGAAACCTACTGCCAGTCCGGCAAGATAAGCGGCGCCGAGGGCGGTGGTTTCTGTAATATGGGGGCGTACCACTTTAGCGCCCAGGATGTCTGCCTGGAACTGCATGAGGTGGTTATTGGCGGTGGCGCCGCCGTCTACACGGAGCTCCTTAATGTTCATGCCAGCGTCAGCTTCCATCGCCTGGAGCACATCCAGGGTTTGGAGGGCAATGCTTTCCAGTGCGGCGCGGGCAATGTGAGCGGCAGTAGTGCCGCGGGTGATGCCCACCATGGTGCCGCGGGCATATTGGTTCCAGTAGGGAGCACCCAATCCTGCGAAGGCAGGTACCAGGTAAACGCCGTCGCTGCTATCTACAGAAGTGGCCAGCTTTTCTACGTCGGCAGAGTGGCGGATGATGCCGAGGCCATCGCGCAGCCATTGTACCACGGCGCCGCCGATAAAGATGCCGCCTTCCAGGGCATAAGTCGTTTCACCGTTTATTTGCCAGGCAATGGTGGTGAGCAGGTTGTTCCGGGAGGGAATGGCTTTTGTACCTGTGTTCAGCACCATGAAACAGCCGGTGCCGTAGGTGTTCTTCACCATGCCGGGGGAGATGCACATTTGTCCGAATAAAGCCGCCTGCTGATCGCCCGCTATACCGGCGATGGGTATACGGAAAGGAGTGAGGGTAGCTTCTGAATGGCCGTATACTTCGCTGGAGCTTTTCACTTCGGGCAGCATGGAAGCGGGTATATCCAGCAGCTGTAACAGTTCAGTGTCCCATTGCAGGCTGTGGATGTTGTACAGCATGGTACGGGAAGCATTGGTCACATCGGTCACATGCAGCTTGCCTTTGCTGAAGTTCCATATCAGCCAGGTATCTACGGTGCCGAAGGCCAGCTGGCCTTTGTTGGCTTTTTCCCTGGCGCCGGGTACGTTATCCAGGATCCATTTTATTTTGGTGCCGGAGAAATAAGCGTCTATCACGAGCCCGGTCTTTTCCTGTACCAGGGGGCCGTATCCCTGCTGTTTGAGCTGGTCGCAGGTGGCAGAAGTGCGGCGGTCCTGCCATACGATAGCGTTATGTACAGGCTTACCGCTTTCCCGGTCCCACACGATGGTAGTCTCCCGCTGGTTAGTGATACCGATGGCGGCTATACGGCCGCCGTCCAGTCCAGCTTTGATGATCACCTCTGCCGCTACGCTGGCCTGGGTAGACCAGATCTCCATCGGGTCGTGCTCCACCCAGCCGGGCTGGGGATAGATCTGGTGAAATTCTTTTTGTGCTACGGCTGCAATGGCGCCCTGGTTATCAAAGAGGATAGCGCGGGAGCTGGTAGTGCCCTGGTCTAATGATAGTATATATTTTCCCTGCATGGTGTATAACGTGGTCTAATGGTTTATGGCTTAAGGTAGGCATTTTTTCTAAAAAAAATCCCCGGTACCACAGGCACCGGGGAACACCATCTAAAAATGCAATATGATCAGGTATTACCTTGTTTTTTTGGCGTCTTCCAGGAATTTAGCCAGGCCGATATCCGTCAGCGGATGTTTCAGCAGGCCAAGGATGGATTCTAACGGGCAGGTACATACGTCTGCGCCTACTTCAGCACATTTGATGATGTGCAGCGGGCTGCGTATGGAAGCTGCCAGGATCTCCGTTTTAAAGCCCTGGATGTTGTAGATGTTGGCTATCTGTGCGATCAGTTCTACGCCGTCCCAACCGCCGTCGTCGATACGGCCGATGAAGGGTGAAACGTAGGTAGCGCCTGCTTTAGCAGCCAGGATGGCTTGTCCGGCAGAGAATACCAGGGTGCAGTTGGTTTTGATCTTGTTCTCAGTGAACCATTTGATGGCTTTTACGCCGTCTTTGATCATCGGCACTTTTACCACGATGCGGGGGTGCAGTGCTGCCAGCTTTTTACCTTCTTCTATGATGCCGTCGAAGTCGGTAGCAATTACTTCCGCGCTTACGTCGCCTTTTACCATCTCGCAGATGGTCTCATAGTGTTTCAAAATAGCTTCTTCACCTTTGATGCCTTCTTTAGCCATGAGCGAAGGATTGGTGGTAACGCCGTCTAAAATGCCAAGATCGTGTGCTTCCTGAATCTGTGCGAGATTTGCTGTATCTATGAAGAATTTCATATTGAAAGTATTTAGTCTTTTTTTGTGGTTATTACCCGCTATAAGGAATAGCTGTTATGACAATATCATGTTTAGCGGTAACGGTTACAGGCAGGTTCATCTGAACATCGGTCATTAGAGAGGAGGTGGAGAAAATAGCCACCCGAATGACTATTGACATATGAACTAATGACCTGGAATAAGGAAAAAAAAACGGCAAGTTACTTACATCGCACCGCTACAACCGCCTACCCTTGCTACATTCCTGTCCTGGGGGAGTTCAGCAGGAGCTGGTCGTATAAGACTTGCCGGTTGCAAAGGTAATAGAATTCAACTAAAATGCAAATTTTAATGCAAAGATGTTAGTAGCTGGTTTTCATATTCCTATATTATATGTGGAAAAAAAATAATGTTCGAATGTGAACAATCTGAAAGAAAGATGGTTTATTTGTAATATAAAATCCTTTCAACCTTAATTTTTTTACCTAAAAAACAAAAAAAACCTCAACATTATGGAATCTTCATCCTCGGCTATTGGTGGTGTCGCTATTATTATCTGGCTTGCCATCATCGTATTTTACATTTATTGTGGCTGGAAGATCAATGAGAAGGCCGGTCAGCCCGGATGGGCTGTTATCGTCCCCATTTATGGCTTCCTGGTGCACATGAAGATCATTGGCAAACCCTGGTGGTGGCTGCTGATGATGTTCATCCCTATTGTCAACCTGGTGTTTGCAATTTGGGCCACTAATTTGCTCAGCAAGAGCTTCGGTAAGAGCGAGGGCTTTACAGTGGGTCTGATCTTTCTTGGTTTTGTTTTCTATCCGATCCTGGCCTTTGACAAATCGATCCAATACCAGGGTCCGGCCGGCGATCCTAATGCCGCTCCGCTGGGTAATCAGATCCAGAGCATTGGCGCAGACGTAAGATAATGGTACGGGGGAAAAAGTTATTGCTTAAAGGAGTGCCCCGGGGTTGTTACCGGGGCACTTATCATTTCCGACAAATTATTAATTATTTTAGCTTACAATAAAACATACTATACCAATGGAAACTGTTAATCCATCTTCAATCGGCCAGGATCTGCTGGGGGATCTGGACGAAATGATACCCCTGAATTATGCATCACAGGGACAACGATTTGCCAATTATATCATTGACGTTATCGCAGCTTGTGTTTTCTACTTCCTGGTGGTTGGCGGTGTGGCTGTACTAATGGAGAGCAGCGGGGGAAATTCCGATATATTATTTGACGGCTTATTTGGTTACGTACTGACCTATTCGTTTTTTACCGTGTACTATACACTCATGGAAGGATTGAACAAGGGCCGCACCCTCGGAAAGCTCATCACCGGTACCTATGCAATAGGCATAAATGGTAAGCCGCTGACAATGCGCCAGGCCTTTTACAGGAGCCTTTGCCGTATTGTGCCGTTTGAACCATTTTCAGCTTTCGGCACAGCCTGGCACGACAAATGGACGGATACTACTGTGGTGAAAAAGTAATAGAAGTGAGGAGGTTCAGTCCTTCGTAACGTAATAGTTATAATCGTTCAACAAGGTTTCGAGGAATTGCATGTGATCCATCTCCGTTTCGATCTTCAGTACATCCCTGACGCGATAGGATACTTTCGCCGCCAGCTCGAGGTTGCCTGATTTCAGCGCGCGGTCCATCAGTTCCTTGACCTTGTTCAGGTCTTTGTCGGATAAGCGCAGGATCTGCGGGAAATGCGGCTGATAGTCCGTTTGCGAGACTTCGCGGAAGATGGTATCGTTCAGGCTGCTTTTTGTTTTGGTATTCACTACAATGGTACCGGCCACCACATCGCCCAGCCGCTGGTTGTATTTGGAGCGGGCAATGGCAATAATAGGGACAACGCCCCAGAAAACGACGGGAGACTCCAGGATACGGAATACCCAGCGGATCATGTGCTGGCTGTAGCTGGGCGGATTGCCCAGCATACTTACCACCTTCAGGCTCATGGCCATTTTTCCCGGTGTTTGTCCGCGCATGAACACCTCAAAGATCAGGAAATAGAGGCTTAAAGGCAGGCCAATGGCCCAGAAAGCGAAAATATTGCCGGCGGGCCCGGAAAAGGAATTTGCTGCTACCACCCATACCAGTATCAGCCAGGCAACCCGCACGGCGAGGTCTATCAGCCAGGCCACGAAACGCTGACTGATATCAGCGGCCTCAAATTCAAGGTCTATATTGAAAGCAGTTGGTATTTTTATAGCAGCCATGCACAAATTTACTAATTAATGTATATGTTTGTCAGGTATGAGGGAATCCACTTTCATTAAAAAAAACCTGGCCCGCTGGAAGCGTTACCAGGAGGAGCCAAGTGATGATCCGGATGTAATGGCAGAACGGTTCACCAGTTTGCTGGACGATCTCGCATACGCTAAAACTTTCTACAGCTTTAGCAAGGTAACCCAGTATATCAACGGGATGGCAGCTGCCATTTACCAGCATATTTACCGCAACCGCCGCGAAGAAGCAGGACGCGTACGCACTTTTTTAGCTTACGAGCTGCCTTTGCTGATCCGCCGGCATCACCGCCTGCTGCTCTTCACCTTCGCGTATTTCCTGTTGTTCAGTATCATGGGCGCTTTTTCTGCCTCACATGATGAGACTTTCGTACGCGGCATCCTGGGCGATGAGTATGTGAACATGACGGAGCAGAATATCTCCAGCGGCGATCCTTTCGGCGTATATAAAAGCGGCAATGAGTGGGTGATGTTCTTCTATATTGCCTATAACAATATTAACGTGGCGCTGATGTGCTTTGTGGGCGGCATCATCTTTACCGTGGGCACGCTCTGGATGCTATTTAAGAATGCTGTTATGCTGGGCTCTTTCCAGTATTATTTCTTTGCAAAGGGGCTGGGCTGGCAATCTGTATTAGTGATCTGGATCCATGGCACGCTGGAGATCTCGGCCATTGTAATCGCCGGTGCTGCAGGCATCATCATGGGGAGCGGTCTGCTGTTCCCCGGCACACGCAAAAGAGTGGATTCCCTGAAACGCTCGGCGAAAGACGGTATCAAAGTGATCATCAGTCTCATCCCCATATTTGTAGTGGCTGCTTTCCTGGAAGGATTTGTAACCCGTCATACTTCCATGCCCCTGTGGCTCAGCCTCCTGATACTACTGTTATCACTGTCTTTCATTATCGGTTACTTTATCGTATATCCTATATATGTGCAGCGGAAGGGATACCGCCTGGATGTTTCTACCGGCGCCCTTGTGAAGCCAGATAAAGCCATACCGGCAACAAACTGAAACCATGATGAAGTGCATAACGAATAGGTATAAAAGTTATTTACTGTTGCTGGTCTGCATCATGCTTCCCTTTTTTTTAGCTGCCCAGGAGCTGGATACATTATCGTTGGCCGATGTTGACACGTATGCCGATACAACTGCATTGGAAGAAAGCGAAGGGGGTGGGCTTGAAGCGCCTGCTGCAGAACAGGAGGTGAAAGCGCATTCCTTCTGGGATCAGGCGGTGCCCGTGAATGTTGACAGCACGGAAGAATGGTGGGTGAACGGCGGGCTGGTACAACGCAAAGTGCCCGATGATGTATTATCTAAACTGAAAGCTGATAAGGCCCTGCAATATGATAAAGAGAAAAAAGCGCCTGTCCGGAATGATTGGCTGATCCGGTTCTTGATGGCGCTGGTGCGATTCCTGTATGGCATTCGCCTGCTGATCATTGTGTTGCTGGTAGGCGGTTTGCTGATGCTGGTCTTTTACTTTATGCGTCAGCAGGGATTCCGCTTCCGTGGAAAAGTGGCCGACGAGATGCCGGATACAGAAGAGGCGGAACCCGGTATAGCGGGATATGAGAAACATTTACAGGAGGCCATTGCGCGGGGTAATTTCAGGCAGGCCGTACGCTTTTTGCACCTGCAAACGCTGCGGCTGATGGCCGACCGGGAACTGATCGTATTGAGCAAGGATAAAACCAATGCAGATTACCTGCGCGTATTGCTGAAGACCCAATGGTATCAGCCTTTTGCCCGTCTTACAAGAGATTATGAATACATATGGTACGGAGAGGTGAATGTGAATGCAGATCAGTTTAGCCGCATTCACGGGCAGTTCCGCCAATTTATAAACGAATTAGGATTTACCCGGTGAGATCAAAGATTTTCATTATAATAACTGTCTTTGTAGTGCTGTGCTTCCTGCTGCTGATGATAGCAGGCAACCAGTCGCGTAATTTCGATACCCGGCAGGACCTCAGCAAGCAAAGCTTTTCTCATAAAGACAAGCTGCCCGGCGGCTGCTATGTGGCTTATAACTGCCTGCAGCATCTCTATAATGGAGAGCCAATGAAGGTGATGACCAAGCCTTTTACACGTACTTACAGGAAGAATGATTATCTCAATAAAGGAGAAGGCAGCCTGTATATACTGGTGGCTGATAAACTGTACACCAGCCAGCAGGATATAGAAGATATGCTGCAGTTTGTAAGAACAGGCAATCAGTTATTCCTGGCTGTGAACCGGCCGGACAGCTTGCTGGAAGCGCGGCTGGGCATGCGCGTGAACAACGAACGTATGCTATTTACAGCTGCGCCGAGCGCAGAGCATTATGTAAATCCCTATATAGGATCGGATACGGTATTCTCACGTAAAGGTATATACGAGGGCCGGTTCTTTACTGGCATGGATACCTCCAATACCACCATACTGGCTACCAACGAGCATCAGCAGCCCAATTTCATCCGCGTAAACTATGGCAAGGGAGATATATTCGTATTGCTGAACCCATCCTCCTTTACGAACTATTTCCTCATGCATGGCAATAATGTTGTCTCCCTGGAAAACCAGATGGCTTATACCTACGACACACCCTCCGGTGTGTATTGGGATGAGTATTACAAATATCTTAACGGCCCCCAGGGCGATTTCAGCGAATGGCAGGTGCTGATGCGCTACCCGGCTATGCGCTGGGCGCTGTGGCTGTTTGTAGCGCTGCTTTTGGTATATGTTATTTTTGAAAGCAAAAGACGGCAGCGCATCATTCCTGATAAGCCGATACTGGCCAATAATTCACTGGAGTTTGTGGAAACGCTGGGCCAGTTGTATTACCAGCAGGGCAATAACAGGAACCTGGCGCAGAAAATGACCCTGCACTGGACAGAATACGTGCGCACACGCTTCTACCTGGGCACACAGCATCTGAACGCCGCCTTTGTAGATACGCTGACCCGCAAATCCGGACAGCCGTATGCTATCGTGCGCGGGATCGTGGAAAGCATTCATCATATACAGCTATCCGACCAGGTCAGCGATGCCGACCTGGAAAAATTCTATAAAAGCATTCATCAGTTTTACCTAAATACGAAATAAATGGACGTTAATACATTTGAGCCGAGATCAGATCTTCTACCCTTCACCAGTCAGTGGAGGCCATCCGTGCGGAGATCGGCAAAGTGATTGCCGGTCAGCATCAGATGATAGACCTGCTGATCACCGGGCTGCTTACCCAGGGCCATGTGCTGATAGAAGGCGTGCCGGGAGTAGCTAAAACGCTCACTGCCAAACTGCTGGCCCGTTGTGTGGATGCCGATTTCTCACGTATACAGTTCACACCTGATATCATGCCGGCCGATGTGCTGGGCACTTCCGTATTTAACCCGCAGAGCCGGGAGTTTGAATATAAGCGCGGGCCTGTTTTCAGCAACCTGGTGCTGATAGATGAGATCAACCGCGCCCCTGCCAAAACACAGGCCGCTCTGTTTGAGGTAATGGAAGAACGGCAGGTGACCAACGACGGCATCACACATCCGCTGCCTTTACCTTTTATGGTGATCGCCACCCAGAACCCGATCGAGCAGGAAGGTACCTATCGCCTGCCAGAAGCGCAGCTGGACCGCTTCCTGTTCAAGATAGAGGTAAAGTACCCGGAGATAGCGGAAGAAGTAGCGATGCTGCAGGCCATGCACCAGCATAACGGCATCCAGGATATCACGCTGATGGTGAACCGCGTGGTGACCGCCAGCCAGGTGCTCGAGTTCCAGGCACAGGTACGCAGGATCCACATCGAAGAAAAGCTGCTGCATTATATCGCTGCGCTGATACAGGAAACGCGCGTGAATCCCTCGCTGTACCTGGGCGCTTCACCGCGCGCATCACTGGCGGTAATGAACTGCGCCAAGGCTGTTGCCGCCATGCGCGACCGTGATTTTGTAACACCGGATGATATTGTAGAGATGCTGCCGCATGTGCTGCGCCATCGTATTATGCTCACTCCGGAGCGTGAAATGGAAGGCATTGCTGCAGATGAAGTGATTGCCCAGATCATCAAAGCAGTGGAGGTACCCAGATAATGTTCCTGAAAGCGCTATACCGTTCCTTGTTCTTCGGCAACCGGTTTTACCTGGGCCTGGCAGTGAATGTGCTGCTGTTCATCGCATCCTTTTTCTTCCCGGCGCTGTATACCATTGCCTTGCTGGTGTTCGCAGCGCTGATGGCGCTGCTGTTGCTGGATTTGGTCTTGCTGTTCTTTACCTCCGGCACCGCGTTGGCGTTGGAACGCATTACACCGCTGCGTTTCAGCAATGGCGATGAGAACGAGGTGCGTATTCATGTGCGCAGCAATTTCCGGTTCCCCATATCAGTAGCGATCGTAGATGAGCTGCCTTTCCAGTTCCAGCTAAGGGACCACCTGCTGAAAAGCTGGATCAGGCCCGGTGCGGAGCAGGTATTCAACTTTTCCTTACGGCCGGTTGAAAGGGGCGCTTACGAGTTTGGCAATACCAATGCCTTTGTATCCAGCCCTTTTGGACTGGTGAAGCGGCGCTTCATCTACGGGAACGAAGCGCTGGTAAAAACTTATCCTTCCTTTTTGCAGCTGCGCAATTTTGAGCTGCTGTCTTATATGAACCGGCTGGACCAGCTGGGCGTGCATAAAAAGCGCACCATCGGTCACAGCATGGAGTTTGACCACATTAAAGAATACACCCGTGGTGATGATGTGCGTATGCTGAACTGGAAGGCTACCGCCCGCAGAGACAATTTGATGGTGAACACTTATGTGGAAGAGCGCTCGCAGCAGGTTTATTGTGTGATAGATAAGGGACGAAATATGAAAATGCCTTTTGAAGGCCTTACACTGCTGGACTATGCGATTAACTCCACCCTGATATTCAGCAATGTGGCCCTGCAAAAAGGAGACAAAGCCGGGCTGGCCACCATTGCTGCGCAGCAGGTAGATATCCTGCCAGCCAGCAATAAGAAAACGCAGCTGAACAAAGTCCTGGAAATGCTCTACGCACAGGAAACCCAATGGGAGGAAAGCGACTATGAAAAGCTGAGTATTTCATTAAGGAGGGCATTTAACCAGCGTTCACTGCTGATCCTTTTTACCAATTTTGAATCTATGCCGGGCTTGCAGCGGCAGCTGCCTTACCTGCGTAAACTGGCCCGCTATCATTTGCTATTGGTGGTGTTCTTTGAGAATACCGCACTGAAGAAAGTAACAGAGCAGCAGGCATCCGGTGTGGAAGAGATCTATAAGCAGGTGATTGCCCAGCAATTTGCCTATGAGAAAAAACTGATCGCGCGGGAACTGTCGCAGTACGGCATCATGTCGCTGCTGGTTACGCCGCAACAGCTCACCATCCAGGTGATCAATAAATACCTGGAGCTGAAGGCGCGTATGCTGATCTAATTCCTTTTCTTCTTCTTTTTATTGGTATTGTAGATATCCCTTTCGTCTTCTATCACCTGGGAGTCGTCATCCGGCATTTGTTTTACGGGTATCACGGAGCGTGCTATCAGCCCCGGTTTGGCCTTGTAGGTGGCCGTGACGTTAATGAAGCGGGTGGTATCACCGGTGTTCAGCATGAGGTCCTGTCCCAGGAGTTTCCCGGCGGAGGTCTGCAGCTGGATGCTGGAAGTATCCAGGGGGTAGATCTTGCCTGAGCTGAATTTTGCCTCTACGTTCAGGTAAAAATGGATGCCTCTTTTCAGGCTGTCGGCATAGTGGTTAAACCGGATGCCTGTGATATAGGGCAGCTGCAGGGTGGTTTCAAAAGGAGGGTGGCCGCCTGCATCCGGAAGGGTCACCAGCAGTTTGATGCGGTAATGTTGCTGCGCAAGCTTCTGGCGGTCAAAGTACAGGTAGCCGTTGCGGAAATCGCCGTCGGGGCTGGACACTTTAATCGCTCTCCAGCGATAATCGCCTTCCAGGAAACCTTCCGTCTGGCGGATGTTCCCGTTGTTGTAGCTGATCTCCAGTCCGAGGGGGGCCTGGTTATACAGCTCTACCACGGCGGTGGTGTCATAAAAAGCGGTAACGCCTGTCACTACTGCTTTCTGTGCAGCGGATAACAGGGGAAGCAGTAAAAAGGCGGCAAGCAGGTGCACTCTCATAGCCATAACAGAAGAAAAAATCATTCCAGAATCCGGCGTTTATACTTTCTGGCGCAGCGCGCTTACTTCGTCGAACGAGCCCTGAAGCTCCTGCATCAGGCGGTCTACTATCTCACGGGTGCTGATGATATCCTTCACCATTTCCACGCTTTGCCCGGCGCTCCACAGGTGTTGGTAAGAGCCGGGGCGAACGGCCTGTTCCAGTTTTTTCATGCCCCGCAGCTGTACCAGCATTTTAAAATACTTACGGGTACGCGGGTTGCGGCTCAGCATTTTTTCGAACCAGTTCTGTTTATAGCCTACTTTTTTTGCGGCCGGCGTATTAATAATATTACAGGGAGTACCGGAAAGGCGTTCCGTTAGTACGATGTCTTCCATACCATATTCCAGGATGGCCTGTTTGTAGGCATCGCTTACGGAAGCTTCCACGCTGGCGATGAAGCGGGTGCCGATAGACACGGCCTGTGCGCCCAGCACCAGGGCGCTTGCCATTTGGCGGCCGCTGGCAATGCCACCGGCGGCTACCAGGTATTTATCTGGGAAGGCCTTTTGCAGGGCGGGTACCAGTACATGCATAGGGTAGGGGCCTGCATGTCCGCCTGCTCCCGCGCAAACGGCAATGAAGCCGTCACATCCTGCCTGGGCTGCTTTTTCGGCATGCTGCAGGTTGGTAACGTCGCAGAGTACTTTCCCGCCATAACTGTGGGCGGCTTCTACCACCTGCCTGGGGTTGCCCAGGGAGGTGATATAAAAGGGCACACGGGCCTGCACACAGTCCTGCAGGTGTTTAACATATAGCGGGTTGGTCTTTTGAACGATCAGGTTAACGCCATAGGTGCCCGGGGTGGATAACCGGCTGTGGTGTTCATTAAGGCGTTCCAGCACCGCTTTTAGCTCTCCCTCTTTGCGGAAATTGAGGGAGGGAAAAGTGCCGGCGATGCCGCTGTCCATGGCGGCTTTCACCATGGCCTCGTTGCTGACCAGGAACATGGGCGCCTGGATGATGGGGTGAATGGTGTTGAGGAGGTTCATTATTTAAACGGGTTGTGCTTTTCTGGAAAACCGTCGAACAGATACTATTTTCCCCCTCTTCTCCTTGCTTTATCCTTGCAGTATCCTTGCTGTATCCTTGCTGTTTCCTTGCAGCGGAGGCTTTTGGGTAAAATAGTATCATCTTGCGGCGGTGGCAGCCTGTAAACTACTTACCTGCAGTTGCCTGGCCACATATTTCCCTAATATATCAAATTCCAGGTTAACGGTATGGCCCGCCTGAACGGCAGATATATTGGTATACTGGTAGGTGTAGGGAATAACGGCGACGGAAAACTCCTGGTTGGTCACATTAAATATGGTGAGGCTGATGCCGTTCAGGCAGATGGAGCCTTTTTCCACCAGCAGGGCTGCAAATGCTTCGGGATAGCGGAAGCGGTATTCCCAGCTGCCATCCTGCGGGGTGACGAACAGGCATTCGCCTACGCTGTCTACATGGCCCTGTACCAGGTGCCCATCTATACGGCCGTTGAAGAGCATGGCCCTTTCCAGGTTCACTTTCTGGCCGGGAGTAAGCTGGCCCAGGTTGGTTTTCTGGAGGGTTTCTGCAACGGCGACGGTTTCATATGCATTGTCCAGCAGGCGGGTCACGGTGAGGCAAACCCCGTTGTGGGCGATGCTCTGGTCTATTTTCAGCTCGGGTGTCAGGCCGGAACCGATGGTGATAAGCAGGTTGCCGCCTTCTTTTTTGGTGGATATTACTTCTCCTAATGATTCGATGATACCGGTAAACATAGAGACGAAGGTAGGGATTTTAGACATTTGTATATTCGCATGCGCAGCCGGCTTACATATCTGCATATCTATTTTGAATTTCTAAAACATTGTTTTATCTTTGCCTTCCCTAAAAATTATTAAAGGAGCATTTATTATGTTGATCATCGATTCTAAAGATTGCGAAAACATTGACAAAGCGCTGAAAAAGTACAAGAAGAAGTTTGAAAAAGCGCGTATACTGCTGCAACTGCGCTCTCGTCAGTCTTTCACCAAGCCTTCTGTTAAGCGCCGTAACGAGGTGCTGAAAGCTGTTTACAAGCAGCAGCTGGCCAGTGGCAAGTTTGAAGATTAATCAGGCGTAGCTTACGCATCAAAAATACTTGATGATTGTAAGGTTTTTAATAACTTTACAATCATCAATTTTTTTGCGTTGAGCGAAGATATCCTACATCCGGTAGTAGACCGGTTCTTATCCTACATTCAGCTTGAAAAGCGCTATTCTCCGCACACATTTGCCGCTTACAGGCAGGATCTTCATCAATTCTTTCAGTTCCTGGAGAAACAATACGGACAGCTGGAGCTGCCTGCTATTGGTCATTTGCATATCCGCAGCTGGCTGGCTGTGCTGATACAGGAGCAACAGCAGCCCAGGACCGTTAACCGCAAGATATCCGCACTCAAATCTTTTTTCAAGTATAGTGTCAGGCAGGGCCTGATACTGCAGACGCCTATGGTAAAGGTGTCGGCCCCTAAGGTAAGCCGCCGTTTGCCCGGGTTTATAGACGAAAAGGGAATGCAGGCCATGGAAGATAACCGCAGTATGCGCCGCGGGGAGGAGGGCACGCCCATCTTTTCAGACGACCTGGAAGGGGTTACCCACCGGCTGGTGTTTGACCTGCTGTACCATACAGGTATCCGTTTGTCTGAACTGATTAACCTGGAAGAACGGAATATTGACAGCGGCAACCTGACGATCAAAGTGCTGGGAAAAGGCAACAAGGAGCGGATCATCCCCATCAGCCGGGAGCTGCTGCAGCAGCTAAAGGACTATATGGCCCGTAAGCGCCGTGAGCTGGAAGATCCGGCGCCCCAGGTGTTGCTGGCCCATCCCAAAAGCGGCAAGAAGCTGTACCCCAAATATGTATACAGTGTTGTGCGGGATTATCTTACCCGCCACCAGATCACTACTATCACCCGTAAAAGTCCGCACGTGCTGCGGCATACCTTTGCTACCCATCTCACCAATAACGGGGCGGACATCAACGCTATCAAGGAACTGCTGGGCCATTCCAGCCTGGCCGCCACCCAGGTGTATACCCATAATACGATCGAGAAGCTGAAGGATGTGTTTAAACAGGCGCATCCGAAGGCGTAATTCAGTCGTTAGTCGTTAGTCGTTAGTTGTTAGTTGTCAGTTGTCAGTAGAATAGCGTGGAGAGACGTTTTACGTGCTGTCCCCGAGAACAACTTCGCTCTGGTCACTGACAACTGACAACTAACAACTGACAACTAACGACTGATGACTGACGACTAACGACTGACCACTGTTTTTCTAATGTTAACAAATTATTAGGTTTTAATTGTGCTAATGACGGCAAAAATTTATAAATTAGTAATGCAGTTCTTCACATAATCATTTTAAAACAGAGAGCCTATGAAAGTATGATTACCCACGTGAATTGAGATTGTTAAATATTAAAAAATTTAGTGTCATGAACGTTCAAATTCAAACGGTGCACTTTGATGCAGATTCCAAGCTAATTGATCATGTGAACAAAAAAATCCAGAAACTTTCGAACTTCTATGATCGCATTGTCAGTGTGGATGTATTTCTTAAGTTAGACAACGTAGCCCACCAGATTAAGGATAAGATAGCTGAGATAAAGATCCGTATCCCTCGCCACGACCTTTTTGTAAAACATGAGTCTAAGTCCTTTGAAGAATCCTTCGACCTCGCCTTCAATGCCGCTGTAAATCAGATCAAGCGGCAAAAAGAAAAGAAATTTCAATAAATCCTGAAAAATAATTTTGAAGTTATTAACCTCTTTACTACCTTTGCCATCCCGATCAAAAAAGGGATCGGTGAAGGTAGTAAAGTTCTTTACTGTAGGGCATTTTAGCCAAAACAGATCAGGTAAAAAATGAAGAGTGTCCCGGGGCTGAAAAAACAATTTTGAGATTTCAACAAAGCTGTTATTTTTGCGCTTCCTTTTACGGATACCTTGTGATAAGATACTTGGTATGCCAGCATAGCTCAGTTGGCCAGAGCTACTGATTTGTAATCAGTGGGTCGGGGGTTCGAATCCCTCTGCTGGCTCAGAGGCAAGTTCAAAAGGAGGACAAATTTCGTTCCGGTTTTGAATATTGTATTTGAGATTTGAGAAATTACTGGGGCAGGTTCCAGAGCGGCCAAATGGGGCGGACTGTAAATCCGCTGTCTTTCGACTTCAGAGGTTCGAATCCTCTCCTGCCCACCAACAAGGGTGAGTTCCGCTTTTGCCCACAAGCAGAGGCGGAACTTAGTTGTTGAATAACGTTTGTTCTTTGGAATTGATTTTTTGGAAATAATACAAATGCGGGAGTAGCTCAGTTGGTAGAGCGACAGCCTTCCAAGCTGTAGGTCGCGGGTTCGAACCTCGTCTCCCGCTCTGTAAAGCAGGTCGCGTCCGCCGGTTGGCGGATCGTCTCCCGCTCGTAGAATAAGCTGTTGTGATACGATAGCTGTATTTTTCAAGATTTTCACCAGCTGTTGTAGCTCAGGGGTAGAGCACTTCCTTGGTAAGGAAGAGGTCGTGAGTTCAATTCTCATCAACAGCTCCAACATTGTTTCAGTAATTCCCGTAGGACCTGCTGATCAAGTTTAGCATAACTAAGCGTTGTAGCTCAGTGGCAGAGCAGCCCCGGATTTCGCTTTCGTAACCGGGTAAGACATGAGTTCAATTCTCATCAACTGCGCAAGTTTGTAAAACAGTTTTAAAAACAACTATTAATACAATCTTTACAAACCATCTAAAAAGAAAATACAATGGCAAAAGAAACCTTTAAGCGGGATAAACCCCACGTAAACATTGGTACCATCGGCCACGTGGACCACGGTAAAACTACCTTGACTGCTGCCATTACAACCATTTTGGCTAACAAGGGTCTGGCAGAGAAGAAAGGTTACGATGAGATCGATGCGGCTCCTGAAGAAAAAGAAAGAGGTATCACTATCAATACAGCACACGTAGAGTATCAGACTGCTAACCGTCACTACGCTCACGTAGACTGTCCGGGCCACGCTGACTATGTGAAGAACATGATCACTGGTGCAGCTCAGATGGACGGTGCTATCCTGGTGGTTGCCGCTACAGATGGTCCTATGCCTCAAACAAGAGAGCACATCCTGCTGGCTAAGCAGGTAGGTGTACCTCGTATAGTAGTGTTCATGAACAAGGTTGACCTGGTTGATGATCCTGAACTGCTGGAACTGGTTGAGATCGAGATCCGCGATCTGCTGTCTAAAAACGGTTTCGACGGTGACAACGCTCCTATCATTAAAGGTTCTGCTACCGGTGCGCTGGCTGGCGATGCTAAATGGGTAGGTGCTATCGACGAACTGATGGACGCTGTAGACAGCTACATTCCGCTGCCTCCCCGCCCGGTTGATCAGCCGTTCCTGATGTCTGTAGAAGACGTATTCTCTATCACTGGTCGTGGTACCGTTGCTACCGGTCGTATCGAGCGTGGCCGTATCAAGGTGGGTGAAGCTGTTGAGATCGTAGGTCTGCAGCCTGAGAAACTGAACTCTACCTGTACAGGTGTGGAAATGTTCAAAAAACTGCTGGACGAAGGTGAAGCTGGTGACAACGCCGGTCTGCTGCTGCGCGGTATTGAAAAAGCTCAGATCCGTCGCGGTATGGTTATCTGCAAACCCGGTTCTATCACTCCGCACACTGAATTTAAATGCGAAGTTTACGTACTGAGCAAAGATGAAGGTGGCCGTCACACTCCGTTCTTCAACAAATACCGTCCTCAGTTCTACTTCCGTACAACTGACGTAACCGGTGAAGTTGAACTGGCTGCAGGTGTTGAAATGGTAATGCCTGGTGATAACGTGTCTCTGACTGTAAAACTGATCCAGCCTATCGCCATGGATAAAGGTCTGAAATTCGCTATCCGCGAAGGTGGCCGTACAGTAGGTGCAGGTCAGGTAACTGAGATCATCAAATAAGTAAGTATCTCATAATCAATAAAAAAGCCATTAGCATTTAGCAATTAGTGATTAGCGGGTTTTGTCGTAGATTTGCTAACAGCTAAGACGCACACCGCTAATGGCTTTTTATACGGGCATAGTTCAATGGTAGAATAGCGGTCTCCAAAACCGTTGATACGGGTTCGAATCCTGTTGCCCGTGCTGATAAGGTGAAGGTGAATAGTCTGACTATTCACTTTTCACCATTTACAGTAACCTTAAAAGGTTAACTTTATACTATGAACAAGATCAGAAGTTATTTTCAGGAGTCTTACCACGAGCTGGTACATAAGGTATCCTGGCCTACATGGCAAGAGCTGCAGTCCTCTACCATGATCGTGCTGATAGCTACCGTTATCATCACTCTCATCGTATGGGGCATGGATGCACTTTCCAACGTAGTGCTTACTCAATATTATAAACTGTTTTAACAATGGATGCATCCAATAACCCTGCTCAGGAAACAAAGGAAACAAAATGGTACGTTCTCCGCGTTGTAAGTGGGAAGGAAAAGAAGGTGAAAGAGTACCTGGATATTGAGGTGCGCCGTTCAGACTGGGGTAATGTTATCACTCAGGTTTTCCTGCCCGTAGAAAAAGTTTATAAAGTGCAGGCCGGTAAGAAAGTGATGCGCGAAAAGAACTTCTACCCCGGCTACGTAATGATCGAAGCGATTGACGGTAAAATGACCGACGAAGTGATCCAATCTATCCGCAACGTTTCCGGCGTGATACACTTCCTGGGTAAAGATCATCCCATCGCCCTCCGCAAAGCCGAAGTAAACAAAATGCTCGGTAAGGTGGACGAAATGAGCGATCAGGGTATCACCATGAGCGAACCTTTCATCGTAGGTGAAACCATTAAGATCATTGATGGTCCGTTCAACGACTTCAACGGCGTTATCGAAGAAGTAATTGAAGACAAGAAAAAACTGAAGGTAACCGTAAAGATCTTCGGCCGCGCTACCCCTGTAGAGCTGAACTTCATGCAGGTAGAAAAGATCAGCTAAGCAGATTAGCACCTTATATTATTAGCGCCACAATCTATACAGGTTGTGGCGCTTTTATTTTACGGGAAAATACCACCCGGAATCCCGTATAAATACCTGATCCTCATACTATCCCAAATACTTAACTTTGTAGTAGCTTAACTTTAGAGCAGGCATAGCAAAAACGAACGGACAATCATTCAACCCCAAAATCAGCTAAGATGTCGGCCCAGTTAAAAACGTTGTTACCCCAACGGCGCAATACATATATTGTGATCGTGCTGGTGTTTGTGCTTGGTACCATCCTGGGGTTCTACTACCTCTACTACATCCCGGAGAACAAGCAGCAATTGCACCAGTACGGGTTTCGCATATTAAGCGCTATCTCCAGGAATATAGCCGAACGTAACACCGACCTGCTCAAGCTGTATACCAACAATGTCGGCGGAGAATTCAGGAAAACGCCATTAAGAAATGTAGATAGTATTAAGGAAGCGCTGAACAAGCTTCCCCAGGAGGTACGGCCTGACTTCATTGAGGGAGACGTGGATCTGCAGGGACTGACTCATACTGAATCCGTTGCCACCGTCGCGCGTGTAAAAAATCAGTCGCTGGAGTATGAAATAAAACCGGGGAAAGGCATTTATGCCCGGTTGGAACTCCCGGTAGACAAACTGCTGGGTAACATCCTTTCCTATCGGCGTGAGCTTTTTGACAACTACCTGATACTAAAGCATGACAGCGCACAGGGGAGCATTGTTTACCAGGAGGACAGCCTTGGCCTTGACAACCGTATACAGCCTGATAGCATCCTGGCCCGGAGAAAGGGCACCACTTTTTCACAAATTGCGGATGTCAGCATCCAGGGCATCCAATATAAGCTGTTCTGTTTCCCGTTTACACTCAATAATGAACACCTGGTGCTCGGCGGCCTGATGAAAGCTTCCCACTATCATAAGCGGCTGGAGAGTATCCCTGTATACCTGGTATATCCGTTAATTATCCTTATCCTGCTGATCCTCATCAGCCTGCCTTTCCTGAAGATTTACCTCATGGGCCCCTATGAACAGATACGGTTTACGGACCTGATGATGCTAGGCCTGGCGGTTTTTGGCGGGGTCACCATTATTACTATGATCATTGTGCAGATACTACTGTTGGCAAGGGGATACGTGGAGGCACAAAGCGGGGTTGAAAGACTGTCGGCACAAATAGAGCAGTCCATAGATATGGAAGTAGGCAAGATCCGTAAGCAGCTGCGGTTCGTGGACAAGGCATTGAAGGACACGCTACAAACAGACAGTACCAGGCCTTTTATCACCGTGTTTGGCAGAGATACCAAACGTATCCTCCCGCTTTCCACCAGCGCTGATACACCTTATTACAATTTTGAGCGGGCAAACTGGGTTAGCGGCAACGGGATGCAAAGCTGGCGGCTCCAGGTATCTGCCTTTTCCGCAGCAATGCTGATCAATGTAAGCGACAGAGACTATTTCAAATTTTTTTCCCAGCAGTACAGGCATGATCAGCAGGAAGACACGGCGATAACGCTCATGTCGCCGGTGAACAGCTGGTCGGGCGGCGATTTTGTTATCAACTTTGTAGAAAGGAGCCAGATCGATACGCTGCTGCTGCTTGCCTTCTCCACTAAAATGTACTCAGTGCTGCAGCCCGTATTGCCGCCGGGCTATAGTTTCTGTATCATTGACAATGAGGGCAAGGTATATATCCATGCTGAAGCAGCCAGGAGCCTGAAAGAAAACTTCCTGGATGAAACAGACAACGCAAATGACCTTATGGAGCTCATCGAAGCCAGACAGGAGAACACGCTGAGCAGAGCCTACTGCTATGGAAAAGAGTATACGGTACACCTCCGCCCGCTATCACAAGCCCTGATGATGCACCCGCTGCCCGGACACTCTTATTTCCTGGTCACCTATTACGACAACAGCTTAATGTGGCCTGTGAATCTGCGGATACTGACATTCTCCCTGGTATTTACACTGTTCACCTTCCTGGTCATGGTGTTATGGCTGCTGATCAACCATGGATTCTCGCGGCGCTCCCTGTTGTACCGCGATCCGCTGGCAGCCCGCTTTACCTGGATCGTTCCCAGGGCAGTTTACACGCCGGTTTACCGGAACGGGCTATGGTTTATGGTGACCTATTTAACGATCTTATTGTCGCTCGGTGTGTTTGGAAGACTATTTAGCGATTATGTGACCTTTGCATTGGGCCTGGTGTCTCCGCTGAATGTATTGATCGTACTGTATGCTTACCAGCTTCATCTCGAACATCCGGATAGTGTTCGTAAGAGGGGGAAAATCGGGCTTTATCTGTCGCTCATGCTGTTATACAGCCTGTATATTTTCTGGAGGCTGGAAGTGGGCAGTGGAACCTGCGGGTATATGTTCTGGCTGCTCCAGGGCTTTTTGACAGGATTGATCGTGGCGCTATGGCTGGTTCGCAGAGAAGGGTTGGCGCAACCGCCGGAACCCGCAGCAACCACGCCGGAGCAGCCTCCTGTCAAACTCTGGCATTACAGCATTTTTGTGCTGCTGCTGGCCCTTTGCCTGGGTGTGCTGCCCATGATGGTGTTTACCTGGTATGCCCATAACCGGGAAATAGAGCAGTCTGTAAAGACACAGGAATTATCCATGGCAACTGCGATGGACAAGAGAAGGCCTGTTTTTCTCACCCTGCTGAAAAATTTCAACGGCATGGACAGCCTGGTACAACATTTTTATTATGACCGCTGCTGGCGTCAGGGTATTTATGGCATCCGGCCCTGCTGCATAGAGAAGGAAGAACGCCGTAATACTATACTATCGCACCGGCCACGGGTTACGGAGCGTTTTTACAGTTATATCACCGGTTATATAGATCTGAGCGATGAAAAGCTTTCGCACTACCCGCTGTTGAATCAGGCATCAGACAATAGCTGGTTCTGGGAGCCGGTAGAGCGGACAGGTGATCCCCGTATATTGCATTATGTGCCTGCTCCGGGCAGCTTCCCTGACGGCGTAAAGGCCTTCCGGATGTCGATGTCGCTACCCCGCCGTTACCTTTTCTTAAGCGACAAGGACAATATAATTATCCTGGTATCAGCGGTATTGCTGGTATTAGGTGCACTTTACGCCCTGATCAGGAGCACGGCGTCACGGGTGTTCCTGCTGGATTTTGTACGCCTGTTCGGCGCCCGTGCTAAAGACTGCCCCGAAGATGTACGACAAACCGATGAGGAAATCCGGAAAATGATCCTGCTGCAGCGACAGAAAAGCGGAGCATTCCGCAGCTGCTGGAACCGCTTAACGGGCAGGCAGCGGATCATCTTGCTGGACCTGGTGAACGATGGCCTGGCCAATTACCGTAATGTGACGGAGATTAGTGCTTTGACAGGGGAGGGGCAGCCGCTGTGTGTTTGCGATGGGATGATCGTCGTGAAAGACCCGGTTTTCCGCCAGTTCGTGCTGGAACAGCGGCAAACTGCTGAAACCGCGCTGCTGCGGAAGGAGTACCAGGCTCAGAGCCTGTGGGAATCCCTGCGTACGCCTTTGCTGGTGGTGATAATAGCGGTGAGCGCCTTTATTTTTTTGACACAGGAAGATATTTCAAAGAAGGCGCTGGTGTTACTCACCACCCTGAGTAGCCTGCTGCCGTTGTTGCCTAAGCTGCTAAGTAATTTCAAAACCCAGGCGCCTAAGGTGGAAGGGTAAAAATCTAAATTCCAGATCCCAAATTCCAAATTCCAAATGATCTTCGCGACGTTCTTCGCGGTTTGGAATTTGGAATTTGGGATCTGGAATTTGTTTAAGCGCTATTTGCGCTTAAACGTCAGTTCCATGCTTTTAAATTCCTTTCCGTCTACTGTGGAATACATTTCCATTACCTGGGTGTTGTCATCCACCCATTTAACGGTCTCTTTTACAGGACAATCTTTTCCCGTCATGGGGTCCAGCATATTGCCGGTGAAGGTGATGGTTTTAGAGGCGTCATCATAGTCGCCTTCCATGTACATTACCCCGGTGCCCATGTTGTCCATCCAGGTGCTCACGAACTTTTTCTTGGCGTTGTCGTAGCCGACGGTGCCATAACCTTCAAAAGGCTGATCCATAAAGGTGCCCGTGGCCCTGGATTCCTGGTAGCGCCCGCCAAGGATCATTTTATTGACGCAGGAGCCGGTGCTTTTCATGGGCTCCGTGCCGGGTTTCATCCAGGCAGACATCTCGTAGGTCCATTCGCCGTCTCCTTTGGCCAGCATTTGGTGGTTGGGGCCTGGGGTCATATACTCCATCCATGCTTTTTGGGCAGCCTGATCCTCTGTGGATTGCGCCTGTGCCGGATGGTGGAGCAACAGGAGCAGCAGGGAGGCTGATAACAACAGACATTTCATAAAGATGTGTTTACGTGTAACCTAAAGTTACTGATAACTTTTGGTGTGGATAATTATTGGTATCTTTGCGGTTCTGCGCTTTCAAAAGCATGAGCGGACCGGTAGATGGGACAGGATAGTCAATTTTTTTCCACGTTTCCTTGGTTGAGGAAGGAACATAAAAATGAGGGAGAATTGCAATAGAATTGTAAAAAATTTGTCCTATAAGCAAAAAGAGTGCCCAACTTTAAAATCTTTTTGCCAACTTAATATTATTATCTACCTTTGCATCCCCTTTAAAAGGCAAAATTTAATTAAAAGGTTAAATTTTAACACCTTTTAGTTTGGGAGCTCCGCAGCGAGCGGGGCGTTTTCACCAAATTAAAACAAACATTATGGCAAAAGAGATTGCAACGTATGTGAAATTGCAGGTAAAGGGCGGCCAGGCCAACCCTGCACCTCCAATCGGACCTGCATTAGGTTCCAAAGGTGTGAATATCATGGAGTTCTGCAAGCAGTTCAATGCCCGTACCCAGGATAAGATGGGTAAGGTGCTGCCTGTATTGCTGACCGTGTACACCGACAAATCATTTGATTTTGTTATTAAGACGCCGCCGGCAGCAGTACAACTACTGGAAGCTGCTAAGTTGCAAGGTGGTTCCAAAGAGCCTAACCGTAATAAAGTAGGTAAGGTGAACTGGACACAGATCGAGGCTATCGCCAAAGATAAGATGTCCGACCTGAACTGCTTTAAGCTGGAAAGCGCTATGAGCATGGTAGCCGGTACTGCACGCAGTATGGGTATCACCGTAGACGGTAAAGCTCCCTGGGAAAACTAATTATGTCAACCCTCGTCTCACGGGGAAATCTTCAAAAACATTGACAAATGGCAACTACTAAAAAAAGAAAAGCGGCTGATGCAAAGGTGGACAAAAACAAATCGTACAGCCTGAAAGACGCATCCTCCCTTGTAAAAGATATTAACTGTACTAAGTTCGACAGCTCTGTCGATCTGCATATCCGCTTAGGCGTTGATCCTAAGAAAGCCGACCAGGCTATCCGTGGTTCTGTAACGCTTCCCCACGGTACTGGTAAGACCAAAAAGGTACTGGTGCTCTGCACGCCTGAAAAAGAGGCTGATGCAAAGAACGCCGGTGCTGACTTTGTAGGTTTGGATGAGTTTATCCAGAAGATCGAAGGCGGATGGACCGATGTAGACGTGATCGTGGCTACTCCTTCTGTGATGCCTAAGATCGGTAAGCTCGGTAAGATCCTGGGCCCCCGTAACCTGATGCCGAACCCGAAAACAGGTACTGTTACCAATGACGTAGCAGCTGCTGTGAACGAGGTAAAAGGCGGTAAGATCACCTTTAAGGTAGATAAAGCTGGTATCATCCACGCTTCTATCGGCCGTGTTTCCTTTACTCCTGAGAAACTGGAGCAGAACTCCCAGGAGCTGATCAATGCGATCGTAAAGCTGAAGCCGTCCACTGCCAAGGGCACTTACCTGAAAGGTTTATCTATGGCCAGCACCATGAGCCCGGGTATCATAATAGACACTAAATCTGTTCAAATCTAATCAGGCAGGCCACCGGCAGACTGATTGCAAACGAGAAAAGCAATGAACAAAGATCAAAAGAATGAGGTTATCGAACTGCTGAAAGGCAAGTTCTCTCAATATAGCAACTTCTACATCACCAACACGGAATCTCTGACCGTAGCGCAGGTGAACAAGCTGAGAAAGGTGTGTTTCGACAAGAATGTTGAAATGAAAGTGGCGAAGAACACACTGATCCGCAAGGCGCTGGAATCTCTGGATGCTGAGAAATACAACGGCGTATTTGATGCCCTGAACGGGGTAACCGCCCTGCTGTTCTCTGACAGCCCGAAAGAGCCTGCTGTGATCATCTCTTCTTTCCGTAAGGAAAGCAACGGCGACAAGCCCGTACTGAAGGCTGCCTTCGTTGGTGATGAAATCTACAGCGGTGATAACCAGCTGGCTGCCCTGGTGCGTATCAAAACCAAGAACGAGCTTATCGGCGAAGTTATCGGCCTGTTGCAGTCTCCTGCCAGCCGCGTAATTTCCGCTTTGCTGGAAAAAGCAAAGAAAGAAGAAGCGGGCGCTCCTGCGGAGTAAAGCTATTAGCCGTTAGCGCTTAGCTATTAGCGGTTGATCGTGCTAAAAGCCAGCAGCCAAAAGCTAACAGCTCAACAATTTGGCTTCCAAGTCACTATATAAACACTCTGGTGTAAACAACATTTTAAAACAAACTATCTAAAAAACATTATACAATGGCAGACGTAAAAGCATTGGCCGAACAATTGGTAGGCTTAACTGTTAAGGAAGTACAGGAACTCGCAGATGTACTGAAAACCGAATACGGTATCGAACCTGCTGCTGCTGCAGTAGTAGTAGCCGGCGGTGGCGAAGGCGGTGGCGCAGCTGCTGCTGAAGAAAAAACTTCCTTCAACGTTATCCTGAAGAGCGCTGGTGCCAGCAAGCTGAACGTGGTTAAGATCGTGAAAGATCTGACCGGTCTGGGTCTGAAAGAAGCTAAAGAACTGGTGGACGGTGCACCGAAACCAGTTAAAGAAGGCGTTAACAAAGCCGAAGCAGAAGACCTGAAAGCTAAGCTGACTGAAGCAGGTGCTGAAGTTGAGATTCAGTAATTCTTTGCTTAATATACCTCATTTAAGGTCAAAAGTGCTATTTGCACTTTTGGCCTTTATCCCTTTGGGAAGATTGTTTTTCTCAGCCCGCTAAAGTAAGATTTGATGGTATATTGACTAAGAAGTCTTAACTTCCCGGATTACGTTGTGAATTTCTGTTCACAATTTATACAAGTCATATAACTGCTAACTTCGAATATGTCTCTAAAAAAAGCCCAAGCAAACGAAAGAGTTAATTTTGGAAAGATCAAACAAGTGACGGAGACACCGGATCTGTTGGCCATCCAAATTCAATCTTTCAAGGATTTCTTCCAGTTAGAAACCACACCAGATAAGCGGAACAACGAAGGCCTTTTTAAAGTATTCAAGGAAAACTTCCCGATAACGGATACACGCAATATCTTCAATCTGGAGTTCCTTGATTATTTCGTGGATCCGCCGCGCTATACGATTGAAGAGTGTATTGAAAGAGGGCTTACCTACTCCGTACCGCTGAAGGCCAAACTGCGCCTGAGCTGTAACGATGAGGAACACGTAGACTTCCAGACCATTGTTCAGGATGTATTCCTCGGAAACATCCCGTACATGACCCCGAGAGGTACTTTCGTTATCAATGGTGCAGAGCGCGTGGTAGTATCACAGCTGCATCGTTCTCCTGGTGTGTTCTTTGGACAATCCATACATCCGAACGGTACCAAGATCTACTCTGCCAGGGTGATCCCGTTCAAGGGCGCCTGGATGGAGTTTGCAACGGATATCAACAACGTGATGTACGCTTACATCGACCGTAAGAAGAAATTCCCGGTTACCACCCTGTTGCGTGCCATCGGCTATGAAACAGATAAGGACATCCTGCAGCTGTTTGGCATGGCAGACGAAGTAAAAGCAGACAAGAAAAGTCTAGATAAATACGCCGGCAAAAAGCTGGCCGCCCGTGTATTGAGAAGCTGGGTGGAAGACTTCGTGGATGAAGATACCGGTGAGGTGGTAAGTATTGAGCGTAACGAGATCATGCTGGAACGCGATAGCATCCTCGACGAAGCCAATATCGAAACCATCGTGGATATGGGAGTGAAAAGCGTGTTCGTACAGAAAGAAGAGGTGAGCGGCGACTTTTCCATTATCTACAATACTTTAAATAAGGATACATCTAACTCCGAGCTGGAAGCCGTTCAGCACATCTACCGCCAGCTGCGCGGTGCCGATGCGCCGGATGATGAGACAGCAAGGGGCATCATTGATAAATTATTCTTCTCCGATAAACGTTACGACCTCGGCGACGTAGGCCGGTACAAAATCAACCGTAAGCTGGGCCTCAATACCAGCCTGGATATGAAGGTACTGACCAAGGAAGATATCATCGCCATCATCAAATACCTGGTACAACTGACCAACGGTAAAGCTGAAATAGACGATATCGATCACCTGAGCAACCGCCGTGTACGTACCGTGGGCGAACAGCTGTACGCCCAGTTCGGTGTAGGTCTGGCCCGTATGGCCCGTACCATCCGCGAACGTATGAACGTACGTGACAACGAGGTGTTCACCCCGGTAGACCTGATCAATGCAAGAACACTGTCTTCCGTGATCAACTCCTTCTTCGGGACCTCCCAGCTGTCACAGTTCCTCGATCAGACGAATCCCTTGTCTGAAATTACTCACAAGCGCCGTATCTCTGCGCTGGGCCCCGGCGGTTTGAGCCGTGAAAGGGCAGGCTTTGAGGTGCGTGACGTACACTATAGCCACTACGGCCGCCTTTGTACCATCGAAACACCGGAAGGCCCGAACATCGGTCTGATCTCCACCCTGTGCGTACACGCCAAGGTGAATGATATGGGCTTCATCGAAACGCCTTACCGCAAGGTGAAGGAAGGCCAGGTGGATATGGAAAAGGTGCAGTTCCTGAGCGCTGAAGAAGAAGATCTGGTGAAGATCGCCCAGGCAAATGCCGAACTGGATGAAAAAGGAAACTTCGTAAATGATAAGGTGAAATCCCGCGAAACCGGTGATTTCCCGATCCTCGACAGGGAAGAAGTAGAATACATGGACGTTGCTCCGAACCAGATCGTAGGTTTGAGCGCCTCCCTGATCCCCTTCCTTGAGCATGATGACGCCAACCGTGCGCTGATGGGATCAAACATGCAACGCCAGGCTGTACCGCTGATAGCACCGGAAGTACCCATCGTTGGTACCGGTCTGGAAGCAAAAGCTGCGCGTGATTCCCGTCTGCAGATCACCGCGGAAGGTAAAGGTGTGGTTGAATTCGTTGACGCCAACGAAATACACGTACGCTACGAGCGCGATGAGATGCAGAAGCTGGTGAGCTTTGAAGACGATCTGAAGATCTACCGATTGACCAAGTTCGTTAAGACCAACCAGAGCACCTGTATCAACCTGCGCCCCTGCGTGAAGAAAGGACAGCACCTGGTAGAAGGCGACTTCCTCACAGAAGGCTATGCTACCCGCGGTGGTGAGCTGGCCCTGGGCCGTAACCTGAAAGTGGCCTTCATGCCCTGGAAAGGTTACAACTTTGAGGATGCGATCGTGATCTCTGAGCGTGTGGCACGTGAAGACCTCTTCACCTCCATCCACATTGACGAATATGAACTGGAAGTACGCGATACCAAACTGGGTGAGGAAGAACTGACGCCGGATATCCCGAACGTAAGTGAAGAAGCGACCAAAGACCTGGATCAGAATGGTATCATCCGCGTAGGCGCCCACATTAAAGAGGGCGATATCCTGATCGGTAAGATCACCCCCGTGGTGAATCCGATCCTTCTCCGGAAGAGAAACTGCTCCGCGCCATATTCGGCGATAAGGCCTCTGATGCGAAAGACGCTTCCCTGAAAGCGCCCCCGAGCACAGAAGGTGTGGTGATCGACAAAAAACTGTTCAGCCGCGCCAAGAAAGATAAGAACTCCAAAACCCGTGAGAAAGCGGCGCTGGAAAAACTGGAAAAGGTTCACCAGAAGAACGAAGAAGACCTGCTGGAAGTGCTGATGAGCAAACTGCTGGTACTGCTGAAGGACAAAACATCTGCCGGTATCACCAATACCTACGGCGAGGTGCTGATCTCCAAAGGCTCCAAGTTCTCTCCGAAAAACCTGGCCAATGTTGATTTCCAGAACGTGAACCCACTGGGCTGGACCACTGATGACACTACCAACGACCAGATCAACTGGCTGCTGCATAACTACAACATCAAATACAATGAAGAACTGGGCCGCTACAAACGCGAGAAGTTCAACATTTCCATTGGTGATGAGCTGCCTGCAGGCGTGCTGAAACTGGCGAAAGTATACCTGGCCAGCAAACGTAAGCTGAAAGTAGGTGATAAGATGGCGGGCCGCCACGGTAACAAGGGTATTGTGGCCAAGATCGTACGCGACGAAGACATGCCGTTCCTGAGCGATGGTACTCCGGTAGATATCGTGCTGAACCCACTGGGCGTACCTTCCCGTATGAACCTTGGCCAGATCTACGAAACCGTACTGGGCTGGGCTGGTCTGAAATTGGGCGTAAGATTCGCTACCCCGATCTTCGACGGTGCTACCACCGAAGAGATCGCGGACTTCATCGGAAAGGCAGGGCTGCCGAGCTTCGGCCACACCTACCTCCAGGATGGAGAAACCGGCGAGCGTTTCCACCAGAAAGCAACCGTGGGCGTTATCTACATGCTCAAACTGAGCCACATGGTGGACGACAAGATGCACGCGCGTTCTATCGGGCCCTACAGCCTCATTACCCAGCAGCCGTTGGGTGGTAAGGCGCAGTTCGGTGGTCAGCGTTTCGGTGAAATGGAAGTGTGGGCGCTGGAAGCATACGGTGCATCCAACATCCTGCAGGAACTGCTCACCATCAAGTCTGATGACATTGTAGGCCGTGCAAAAGCTTACGAAGCCATCGTGAAGGGCGACAACATACCTAAAGCTGGTGTGCCTGAATCCTTCAACGTATTGATCCACGAATTACGTGGTCTGGGCTTGGACCTGAAGTTTGAATAGAGCTTTTAGCTATTAGCCATTAGCAGTTAGCTGATGGCTAATAGCTCTATGATATTTCGGAAAAATATTTGCCAATAGCCAAAAGCTAACGGCTAACAGCTAAAAGCTATAGAAGATGGCCATTAAAAAAGAAAATCGTCCTAAATCAAATTTTAGCAGCATCACCATCAGCCTGGCTTCTCCGGATGCAATCCTGGAGCGCTCTTATGGAGAGGTGCTGAAACCGGAAACCATCAACTACCGTACTTACAAACCGGAGCGTGATGGCTTATTCTGTGAAAGGATATTTGGCCCTGTAAAGGACTATGAATGCTATTGCGGAAAATATAAACGTATCCGTTATAAAGGCATTGTGTGCGACCGTTGTGGTGTGGAAGTAACGGAAAAGAAAGTGCGCCGTGAAAGGATGGGTCACATCCGCCTGGTGGTGCCTGTTGTACACATCTGGTACTTCAAATCACTGCCTAACAAGATCGGCTACCTGCTGGGTATGTCGTCCAAGAAACTGGAAACCATCGTATACTATGAAAGGTATGTGGTGATCCAGGCGGGCGCCAAGCAGGAAAAAGGCATGAACTATGGCGATCTGCTCACAGAAGAAGAATACCTGGATATACTGGATACGCTGCCTAAAGACAATCAGCTGTTGCCGGATGAAGATCCCAACAAGTTCATTGCCAGAATGGGCGCTGAAGCGGTGGAAATGATGCTGGCCCGTATAGACCTGGACAGCCTTTCTTACCAGCTGCGTAACCAGGCCGCTACAGAAACCTCACAGCAACGTAAGGCAGAAGCCCTGAAACGCCTGAGCGTAGTGGAAGCCTTCCGTGAGGCCAATACCCGTGTAGAGAACCACCCTGAATGGATGGTAATGCAATATATACCGGTGGTGCCGCCTGAGCTGCGCCCGCTGGTGCCCCTGGACGGCGGCCGTTTCGCGTCTTCAGACCTGAACGACCTGTACCGCAGGGTAATTATCCGTAACAACCGTTTGAAACGCCTGATCGAGATCAAGGCGCCGGAGGTGATCCTTCGTAACGAAAAACGTATGTTACAGGAAGCGGTAGACTCCCTGTTCGATAACTCCCGTAAGTCAAATGCAGTGAAGGCAGAAGGCGGCCGCGCCCTGAAATCACTGTCTGATGTACTGAAAGGTAAACAAGGCCGTTTCCGTCAGAACCTGCTCGGTAAACGCGTGGACTACTCCGGTCGTTCCGTAATCGTGGTAGGCCCTGAGCTGAAACTGCACGAATGCGGTCTGCCGAAGGATATGGCGGCTGAACTGTTCAAACCGTTCATCATCCGTAAGCTGATCGAAAGAGGTATCGTTAAGACCGTTAAATCCGCTAAAAAGCTGGTAGATAGAAAAGAAGCCGTGGTATGGGACATCCTGGAAAATGTGCTGAAAGGACACCCGGTAATGTTGAACCGTGCGCCAACGCTGCACCGTCTGTCTATCCAGGCCTTCCAGCCTAAACTGGTGGAAGGTAAGGCTATTCAGCTGCACCCGCTGGTATGTAGCGCGTTCAACGCCGACTTTGACGGTGACCAGATGGCCGTGCACGTGCCTTTGAGCAATGCCGCTATACTGGAAGCCCAGCTGCTGATGCTGTCTTCACACAACATCCTGAACCCGCAGAACGGTACGCCGATCACGCTGCCTTCACAGGACATGGTGTTGGGTCTGTACTACATCACCAAAGGCCGTAAATCTACTGAAACTGAAAAAGTACAGGGTGAAGGTAAAGCCTTCTATTCTGCAGAAGAAGTGATCATCGCTTATAACGAAGGCCGTGTTGACCTGCATGCGAACATCAGGGTAAAAGCCAATGTGCGCAATGTGGCTAAAAATGAGCTGGAGAATAAGCTGATAGAAACAACTGTAGGCCGTGTGATCTTTAACCAGTTCGTACCCAAGGAAGCCGGTTATGTGAATGCGCTGCTCACCAAGAAATCACTGCGTGAGATCATCGGTGACATCATCAAATACACCGACATCCCGAAAACGGCCAAGTTCCTGGATGACATTAAACAGCTCGGTTTCCGCATGGCATTCCGCGGCGGTCTGTCATTCAACATCAATGACCTGATCATCCCCGAAGTGAAACAGCACATGATCGACGGTGCTGCCGGTGAGGTGGATGAAGTGTGGGATAACTACAACATGGGTCTGATCACCAACAACGAACGTTATAACCAGATCATCGACATCTGGTCTCGTGTGGATACCAAAGTAACGGAAACGCTGATCCGCGAGCTGGCAACAGACAAACAGGGCTTCAACTCTGTGTACATGATGCTGGATTCCGGCGCCCGTGGTTCCAAACAGCAGATCAAACAGCTGGCAGGTCTGAGGGGATTGATGGCCAAGCCGCGTAAGAGCGGTTCTACAGGGTCTGAGATCATCGAAAACCCGATCCTGTCCAACTTTAAAGATGGTCTGAACGTATTGGAATACTTCATCTCTACGCACGGTGCGCGTAAAGGTCTGGCGGATACCGCGTTGAAAACAGCGGATGCCGGTTACCTCACCCGCCGTCTGGTAGACGTTGCACAGGATGTGGTGATCACCGAAGAGGATTGCGGTACCCTGCGTGGTATTGCTACTACAGCGCTGAAAGACAACGAAGAAGTGGTAGAGCCGCTGTATGACCGTATCCTGGGCAGAACTTCCCTGCACGATATCTATGATCCGCTGAACGAAGAGCTGATCGTAGCTGCCGGTGAAGAGATCACTGAAGAAATTGCACATCACATAGAAGAAAGCTCCATAGAAACCGTAGAGATCCGTTCCGTGCTTACCTGCGAAAGCCGCAGGGGTGTGTGCGTGAAATGTTACGGTAAGAACCTGGCTACCGGTTACCTGGCCCAGCGTGGTGATGCCGTAGGTATCATCGCCGCCCAGTCCATCGGTGAGCCTGGTACACAGCTGACACTGCGTACCTTCCACGTGGGTGGTGTGGCCGGCTCTGCTTCCGTAGAGTCTGCACTGAACGCCAAGTTCGAAGGTACCGTACAGTTCGACGGCTTACGTACTACCACCTACGAAAACAACGAAGGTGAGAAAGTACAGGTGGTTATCGGCCGTACCGGTGAGCTGCGTATCATGGACGTGAAGAACGATCGTCTCCTGATTACCAACAACATCCCTTACGGTTCTACGCTGCTGGTAAAAGACGGACAGAAAGTAGCCAAAGGCGATACGATCTGTACCTGGGACCCGTTCAACGCCGTGATCGTTTCAGAGATCGCTGGTTCCATCCGTTTCGACAGCATCATAGAAGGTATCACCTTCCGTGAAGAGGCTGACGAGCAGACAGGTCACCGCGAGAAAGTGGTAATTGAAACCAAGGATAAGAACAAGATCCCGTCTATTATCATCGAAGGCAATAAAGAGGTTAAATCCTACAACCTGCCTGTGGGCTCTCACATCGTGATTGATGAAGGAGACACTGTAAGGTCCGGACAGGTGATCGTGAAGATCCCGCGTGTGATCGGTAAGCTGCGCGATATCACCGGTGGTCTGCCCCGTGTAACGGAGCTGTTTGAAGCCCGTAACCCGAGCAACCCCGCTATCGTATCTGAAATAGACGGTGTGGTGACCTTCGGTAACATTAAACGTGGTAACCGCGAGATCATCATCGAAAGCCGCGAAAGCCAGGTGAAAAAGTACCTGGTGCCTTTGACCCGCCACATCCTGGTACAGGACGGCGACTTCGTGAAGGCTGGTACCGCGCTGTCAGACGGTTCTATCACCCCGGCGGACATCCTGTCCATCAAAGGGCCGTTCGCCGTACAGGAATACCTGGTGAATGAAATCCAGGAAGTATACCGTTTGCAGGGTGTGAAGATCAACGATAAGCACATCGAGGTGATCGTAAGGCAGATGATGCGTAAGGTAACCATCGAGGATCCGGGGGATACCCGCTTCCTGGAAGGCGATACCACAGATAAGTTCGAATTCTTTGAAGAGAACGATAACATTTTCGATAAGAAAGTTGTGACAGAAGCCGGTGAATCAGCCAACCTGAAAGCCGGTCAGATCGTGACACTGCGCCAGGTAAGGGAAGAAAACTCCCTGCTGCGCCGCGCAGATAAAAAGCTGGTGGAATACCGTGATGCGAATCCGGCTACTTCCAGTCCGCTGTTGCTGGGTATCACCAAGGCATCACTGGGTACACACAGCTGGATCTCTGCTGCATCCTTCCAGGAAACCACCAAAGTACTGTCATCTGCAGCCATCAACGGTAAGACAGATGATATGCTCGGCCTGAAAGAGAACGTGATCACCGGTCACCTGATACCTGCAGGTACAGGTCTGCGCGAGTTCGAGAATATGATCGTAGGCTCCAAAGAAGAATACGACATCCTCTCATCTTCCAAAGAGGTGTTCCAGTTCGACGAAGAAGAGTAATTGTACAATGTTTGATAGTGTAAAGTCCCGCTCTAACCGGCGGGACTTTTTTATTGGCAGGATTGCCGTAAATCGCTTTATTTTGTATGCCTTAACAGGCTTAAAACGTTATACTAAAAACGAACGAATGAAAAATTGGATCCGTGCTGCATTTGTGCTCTTCCTGCTCTCTGCAGCCGTTGCCTGTAGCAAAACCGATGGTGATATTCCTGATACACGTGCAGAGTTGCTCGTCTTTAATATGATACCCGGCAGCGCCAGGTTTGATATCACGCTGGATACTGCTGCCGTAGGCAGTAATATGGCCTATGGAGATAATTCCGGCGCTTATAAAGCATTCCGGGCGCAGAAATACGACCTGATGGTATACGAGTCCGGTAATCATACCACGCCTGTAATGGGAGGGGAGCTGAACCTCACGAACGGAAAGCGCCTTTCTGCCTTCCTTACCGTAGACAGTAAGAACGTTCCGCGCGTACTGCTCACCGAAGATGATATTACACCCCCGGCAACTCCGGCCAATGCCAAAATGAGGATAGTGGATCTCAGTGATCCCTACAGGCAGGTAGGTACAGGCGCTAATACGCAACAACTGCCACTGGATATTTACCTGGATTATAAAGACTCGACCTCAATACCCGTTTATAAAAGTGTTATCTACTTCGGCGTAACCGCCTTTGCCGAAATAACAGCGGTTAAGCATAGCCTGGACATCAACTGGGTAGACTCCTCTAAAACATTACAAAAAGTGCCTTTCACCGCCGAAGCTGGCAAGGTATATACCTTCATAGCCACTGGCGATCCAAAGACCACCGCTTTTAAAATGTTCCAATACGTGCATTAAGGAACAGATCTCACTACTGCCGATGAGCCGGCGATCCTTTTAGAAAAAGTTAAAAGTCGGAAGTGAATCCGGCAAAAATCTTATTTTAGCCGTTCAAATCTTTAAAACGTTTTCAACCGGAGTTCAAAAATCCATTTATCAACATGTATAATGTTCAACAAACTGTAAAAAACGGATGCTTTACTTTTTTAGCCGCCGTACTATTTGTAGCCTGCCAGCAGGGAGGGAAGAATGTAAATAATACCGCCACCCCATCCAGCAATAATACAGGTGCACCTGCCACTGCTGCTGGTCCCCGGATAGCCTATGTGGATCTTGATTCCGTAGAAGCGCACTATGAATATTTCAAGGAAAAGAAGTCAGAGCTGGAGAAAAGACAGCAGGCCATCGATAATGAGCTGAAAGCTAATTTACGTGCCTTGCAGAACGAAGCGGCAGATTTCCAGCGCAGGGCTAACAACAACCAGCTTACACAGTCAGAAGGAGAAGCAGCACAGCGTACCCTGATGGAAAAACAGCAGCAGTTGGAAGCGAAAAGGCAGAACCTTTCCCAACAATACATGGAGCAGGAAGCCAAGTTCAATGAAGACCTGCAGAAAAGGCTGGATGAATTCCTCAAAACCTTCAACTCAGATAAGAAGTACGCCTTCATTTTCTCTTACCGTTCAGGCGCCAGCAATATCCTGTACAAGGATGAATCACTGGATATTACCGCTCCGGTGATCGACGGCCTGAATAAAGCGAACGCAGAGAAAAAATAAGTGATAGTAAAGAATTAATTATTAATATTTTTGATGTTTGTGGTGTCAGAACAATGCAGCTCGCGGATCATTAATTATTAATACTTCTATCTACCTGTTTTATGAGTCAAAACGCTTCATTTAAACCAAGCCTGAGTTTATTGGATGCTACTATGATAGTTGCCGGTTCCATGATTGGATCCGGCATTTTTTTAGTATCAGCCGAAATCGCCCGCAGCGTGGGCTCTGCCGGATGGTTCACCGTTATGTGGGTACTGGCTGGCATCGTTACCATGATTGCTGCCGTTAGCTATGGAGAACTGTCAGGTATGTTTCCAAGGGCCGGTGGCCAGTATGTATACCTGCGGGAAGCCTATAACCCCTTTGTAGCCTTCCTTTTCGGATGGACGCAGTTCAGCGTGATCCAGACCGGTACCATCGCTGCGGTAGCCGTGGCCTTTGCCAAGTTCACCGCCTATCTCATACCTGCTTTCAGCGAACAGCATATCCTCTGGGATGCCGGCTTTATAAAGGTATCTGCTGCACAGATCGTGGCGATTATCTCCATCGTATTACTTACCTATATCAACACCAGGGGGATACGCAATGGTAAGGTGATCCAGACGGTATTTACCCTGGCCAAGCTCTTATCTTTATTCGGTCTGATCATCTTCGGATTCCTGATAGGAGCTAAGCACGAAGTGTGGAGCGCCAACTGGCAAAATGCATGGACTGCCCGGTCGCTGCAGCAGGTGAACGGACAAACCATTACCACATTGCTTTCCGGTATGGCCTTTTTAGGCGCTGTAGCGGTATCTATGAAAGGTTCCCTGTTCTCCAGCGATGCCTGGAACAATGTGACCTTTATCGCAGCAGAGATCAAAAATCCGCAGAAGAACATCGGCCGCTCCCTGTTCCTGGGCACCCTGATCGTGACCATTATCTATGTAAGCGCCAATATCATGTACCTGGCCGTGCTGCCGATGAATGAGATCGCCTTTGCGGCAAACGATCGTGTAGGCGTGGCTGCTGCAGAGCATATCTTCGGCAATAGCGGCTCACTGATCATTGCAGTGATGATCATGATATCCACCTTCGGGTGCAATAACGGCCTTACACTGGCTGGCGCCAGGATTTATTATACCATGGCACAGGATGGGCTGTTCTTTAAACAGGCCGCTGAGCTGAACCGTTTCAGCGTTCCTGCAAAAGGTCTCTGGATACAATGCGTATGGGCTTCACTGTTATGCCTCTCCGGACGTTATGGCGACCTGTTGGCCCTGGTGATCTTCGGCGTATTGATCTTCTATGTGCTCACGATACTGGGCATCTTTATACTGAGGAAGAAACAGCCTGATGTGCCCCGTCCGTATAAAGCTTTCGGCTACCCGGTGCTGCCCATGTTATACATCGTGGTGGCGGTGTTCCTGGCTTTATTGCTGCTGATATTTGAAGCTAACTATACTTTGCCTGGCCTGGGTATTATTTTGTTGGGCATTCCCCTTTATTATATTGGAAAGCGCAAATAGTCGATTGTAAATAAAATATTTCCCCCTCTTCGGCCAAATGATCATTCTGGTTGGAGAGGGGGTTAATAATTAGCTTAATATTAATATAACAAGGGCAGTTATATTTTGTATCTGTTATTAATTAATTTCGCTGGCATTCCACATATCCACATCCACGATCCTCTTATTAGAAGCACCCCGATAGCCCTATAGCTACAGCTATTTCTTTTTCATATTCATTCATTTATTCACCTAAAAAAACATCTTGTATGCAACACAAGTTTAGAAGCTTGCGCCCTGTTATTATTGGCGGTATGGCTTTATTGTTACTTTATGCCTGCAGAAAGCCCGAACAAGAAGCCTACAACAACCTGAAAGCGGAAGAAGAGGTTGCTGCGGCATGTGTTTTTTGTCCCAAACCTGCCTGCGACATCCGTACCCTGCTTGTTTCTCCGGGAAATGACGTTTCCTACAGTGTACATTATCCGCAGCCTTTCAAGTTCACTAAAACTTATGGAGCAGACGGTCGTGTAAATTATTTGGATGCCTATATGGGTATGCATTGGTCCTTCCATGAGTTTAAAGGTGGGATCTATTATGCTGGCCATCGCATGTACATGCTGAACGAGGTGGGAGACACGCTGATCGCAGCGAAGCTGAATAATTGTGATCAACCGGTAAGCGCTGTTATTTACAAGCGTTTCCCCGGTGAAGCTCCCTGGGCTACTGAGTACCAGAAATATTCTTATGACTTCAAAGGAAGGTTATCTAAACTGTCTTATGCGCCCAGCCAGGTTGTTGCTCCCAGCGTGAATGTTTACCAGTATGACCGTTATGACAACGTAGTCAGGATTTACCTGCAGGGCGACACGGCCAGATCTATCAGGTATACGTATGATTACAGCAAGCCTATCAAAGGCGGTATCTATGAGCAGGCAATTGACTTCGGTATCGGTACACAATTGATGGAAATGCTCGGCTATATCAATACCCAGCCTCATCATCTGCTGCAATCACTGACGAACAACTACAACGATCCTAAAGGAAGCTGGACTTACTTTGATCAGGTGGTTGACTCAAACAAATTCCTGATCTCCTACAAGGCCAATCTCTACAACGATCCAACTGTAGCTGTAAAAGGCGAGATCATTTGGAAATGTGGCCATGGCGGCGATACTACTGCTGCTAAGTTCTAAGCTGATTAATCGATAAGCAGTATTAACATATGCCATCCTGATCGTTTTCAGGGTGGCATATTTTTTCAGCTAAAATGGACAAAAACCTATCAGTTTTAACACAAAAGTTGTAGCAAAAATCGTGGAAAAAACTACTTACTGCGGTATTTTTTACAGTGGTGTGGTGTAATTTGCACATACAACAGCGTTAGGAACCCGTAAGAAGTTGACGTGAGTAACCCTGGATAGATTAAAGACACGTATGAAAAGAAAACCCGTTGCCAGCTTTGAAGTGCTATGTTATGACGATTTGTGCTTCCTGGGTATCTCTGATCATATCATACATTCATCAACTTAAAAAAAGTAATAAAACTCAACTATGCCAATATTTAATGCCTGGTAGTATTACTATTTGCATATGTTGCCAACATATTAAAACTTATAAACTAGGTGGTTAAAAAATGAAGGTACTAGCCCCAACATAACCATTAAAAGCCTACACGATTTGCATTCTCGAACATTCACATGACAATCTTTTACAATAAGCGTAAGGTATCCACCTTACGCTTTTTTATTGATATGCCCCACCTGTGACCCTGCTGTATTAACAAATTGTAAACTCCACCCAGGCCCTTAGTATCTCCTGTTATGGCAAACGTACTCTTTCTGTAACTATGTGGATAATACCGGGCTTCAATAAGTAATCATGGATGTGGATAAACAACTACTGAAAAAATATTTTAAAGGCGCCTGTACGGCAGAAGAAGCAGCGCAGGTAGAGACGTACCTGTTGCAGGAATCAACGCCCGCACTGGATGCTTTCTTCATGAACACCTGGAAGGAGGTGGAGCAGGAGACAGCAATGGTTGAAACAGCCACAACGGCACCGGCTCCCAAAAAGGTTGTTAAAATATATAGACAATGGTATAGCATAGCTGCAGCAGCATTGGTAATGCTGAGTGTAAGCACCTGGCTGTGGCAATCGCGGCAAGGCAGGGAGACGAAGATTGCGGCTGTGCAATGGGATACTATTTATAACGCTGCCGGTAATATGCGCCTGGTGTCAATGCCGGACGGCTCTAAAGTATGGTTAAATGCAAATGCGCAGCTGGCCTATAACGGCAGCTATAACGATACCACGCGGGAACTGTGGTTGAAAGGAGAAGCTTATTTTGAAGTAGCCCGCGATGATGCACGTCCTTTCCGGGTATATACCGGTGAGCTGGTAACCACCGCTCTTGGTACTTCATTTAATATTGCCACCGGCAATAAGGCGGATGGCAGTATTGCCGTAAGCCTGGTAACCGGTAAGGTAGCAGTAAGCGCAGCTCATTTTAACTATGTGCTTACCCCGGGGCAGATGTTGTTATATAAGAAGGGAACGCCGCTGGGGCCCGTTGCCCGCTTTAATATGCGGGAAGTACTGGATTGGAAAAACGGGAAGCTGATATTTGAAAATACCAACCTGGAAGATGCTTTTGCCAAACTGCAAAGTCATTTTGGGTATCGCATAATAATGGAAGATAAAAAATTGGCAAAAAGAAAGGTATCTGGCTCGTTTGCCACCAATGAAACCCTGGAACAGATACTTGCCACTTTACAGTATGTATATGGCTTTTCATACAAGCTATCAGACAGCACCTATATTGTAACTAAGAAGTAATAACCATTCAGACAATAAGACAATAAAAAAGCACTGCAAAGGCAGTGCTTCTTCGGCCGGGTATCCCGGACCAGGTATTCATTTTTAACTTAAAAGCAAGCCAAAAGTATGCAAAAATCTACAAAGAGATTTTTTAACAGGGGTATCATGCAAAGATGGTCGATTTCCCTGTTGTGTTTTTTAGGAGGGGGAGGCCAGGTGGCACTGGCGGTGCAATCGTATAAGGGGTTGACAGACAAGGTGCATGTAAATATGCAGCATACTACTGCAGCCGCTGTGGTAAAGACTTTACAGCAACAAACAAGTTATACTTTTATCTATGACCCGGAATATCTGGGCCAGTGCGCACTGGCCTCAGTAAAGTTCCAGGATAATACCCTGGCAGAGGTGTTACATTATCTGGATCAGTACACCCCCGTTGATATTGCATATACCAACAGAACGGTCGCTTTACGCAAGGGTAAACAGGAGCGGGTGGCAGGAGATGAGAAAGGCCGTATAAAGGGTAAAGTAGTCGACAGCAAAAATGAGCCCCTGCCCGGTGTTACTATACAGGTAGAGGGCGGACAAGGCGGCACCGTTACCAATGTAGACGGCACTTATGAGCTGACCCTGGCACCAGGTACCTATACACTTACATTCAGCTATATTTCTTATGACACCCGTAAGGTGACAGATGTAGTAGTAACGGAAAAGAACATCACTTCACTGGATCTTCCCATGAAAAGCAGCGGTTCCCGCCTGAAAGAGGTAACAGTGACCGCCAGCTACAAGCGTACTTCCGTGGAAGGTTTGTACGCCATCCAGAAGAACAATGCAGCCATTACCGACGGCATCAGCTCAGAGCAGATCAGCCGTACACCGGATAAAAATATCGGTGAGGTGTTAAAGCGCGTGAGCGGGTTGTCTACCATGGACAATAAATATGTTGTGGTGCGCGGCCTCAGTGAACGCTACAACCAGGCTGTAATGAATGGGCAGATCATGCCCAGCACAGAGCTGAACAGGAAGAATTTTAGCTTTGATGTGATCCCTTCCAACATAGTAGATAACGTTACGGTGGTAAAAACACTCACACCTGATCGCAGCGCAGAATTTGGCGGCGGACTGGTGGAGGTAAATACACTGGATATCCCTAATGCCAATTTTCTGAATATCAGCGTTGGCGGAAGCATTAACAGTAAAACTACCGGCAAGGACTTTTTATCAACAAAGCTGGAAGGCAAGGAATATTTTGGCAGCGTGTCTGATCATCGGCAGCTGCTGGGACGCCTGGATTGGAAGAGTGAAGCCGATATACACGCAAAGTTCAATGAGATGGCCGGTAAAGATGCGGCTGCATTCAGTAACAACTGGGGGCTGCACCAGTTTAAAGCGCAGCCATCACAGAACTACCAGGTATCTCTTGGCAGGATACTGCCGGGAAAGCGTAATGATCAATTCGGTTTAGTAGCTTCTTTAAGCTACCGCAATACGCTGGCCACGCAGGATGTAAGAATGAGCCGGGACGATTTTGAAGCCGCTGTGGGCGCCCCCGCGTCAGATTACGCCGCTTACAAAGGACAACGATATGGATTTACCACTAACCTGGGTGGCCTGCTGGGAGTAGGTTACAGGAACAGCCGGCACCGTATTGGCTTCCAAAGCATCTATCTGCGCACGCTTGACCAGCAGCTGATAGTGGGTAGCGGAACAAATAATTCCAGGGGTTATGCACTGGGCTATTATGACCTGGCCACCTACACTAATTTCTGGCAGAACCAGTTAAAGGGAGAGCATGCTATTGGCGACAAAGGGATCAAATTCAAATGGTCCGGCAGCTACCTCAGGCTGGATCGCCAGAAGCCGGATAATCACCAGCTTACCACGGAGTTCGTCAGAAATGATTCAAGCGTACTAAATGAGTATAGTATCCTCAGCGCTTATAGCAGCGGTATTTCGGCAGGTGCTTTGCGCTGGTGGAGCCGTGCAATGGAAAATAACTATACCTGGGACGCCGCAGTATCTGTGCCTTTTCAATTCAATGTAGCGAAAACCGCCGTTGCCAATACCGTTAAAGCAGGCTATGGAGGCTGGGGCAAAGACCGCTTATTTTATGTAGTAAATGTCGGCACTACTTTTAGCAATCATGGTGGCTACTATCAGCCGCTTGCCCAGGCATTTTCCGCACAGAATAATGTGGGCTTTTCCTACAGCGACTTCAGTGATGACTTTCACCGCACAGCCGCTCTGCATGCAGTGTATGGCATGCTTGACAGTAAGATCGGTACCAAACTGAGATTGATATGGGGTGTAAGAGCCGAATACTATAACCTTAATAAAGCCAATGCTGGTCTTGACTCGCTGGAACGCTGGATCAACCAGAGCAGGGGAGGCGGAAGTAATTATGATTTTACGGCATTGCGCAACAGGGAGCCGAACTGGAACATCTTCCCTTCTGCCAACCTGACCTATAGCCTTACCGCAGATATGAACCTGCGCCTGGCCTATTCAAAAAGTATTATACGTCCTGACCTGAGGGAGCTATCCTTCTTCCGTGAATATGATTTTGAACTCGGCGGCGCCTACGTGAGCGAGCTGGTGAAATCTACCACGGCCCATCACCTGGATTTCCGCTATGAGTGGTATCCCGGCCCAGGAGAGATCCTGTCTTTTTCATTGTTCTATAAGAAGTTCAATTATCCCATGGAGATATACAATGACGAGCAAAGCGGAGGGATCTTTAAACTGCAGAACAATAAGGATGCAAAAAACTATGGATTGGAAGTAGAGGTGCGTAAGTCACTTGCATTTACCAACGTACCCGTACTGAGGAATATAACGCTTTATGGCAACTTCACTGCACTGGATGCGCGTGTAACGTCAATGGATATTAACTACAATGGAATAGACCCAAATAATCCTTTGAAGGTGGTCCCCGTTGAAACAATCCGGAAAGAGGAAAAAAGGCCGCAAACAGGCGCCAGCAACTATATGGTGAATGCAGGGCTGTACTACGATATCAAACCCGTTTCATTCAGTTTAGTGTACAACAGCGTAACCAATCGGATGTTCCGTCCCGACAAAAATTACGCCTTCTCCCTTTTCGAACGGCCGCTGAAAGCGCTGGATGCACAAATAGCCGTACGGTTCCTGAAACAACGTGGCGAGCTTAAGCTGAATGTTGGCAACATACTTAACAGCTACTCTGTCGTATATGCAAACAGGTATGAAGACAGCGAGATTAACTCCGGCAAGAAAGATCCATCTACCAGCCAGCTCTCATATAAAGCGGGCGAAGACGTGATCAACTACGAGGCGAAGCCCGGTCGTACATACAGTACGACATTGAGCTACAGGTTTTGAGATACGTATCCAACATATATCCTGATCAGGTATTCATTTTTAACCTTAAAAGCGACAAAAAGCCATGAAAAGAAAACCCTTACTGCTGACTATCATGTCTGCCACTGTACTGGGAGCTGTATTAGTGAGCTCCTGTAAAAAAGAAGGTCAGCCTGTTGCTGATCGCCCCGTGTCTGCTACCCAGATCATTCCTTCAAACCCCACTTTGAGCGGTGTGTTGGGAACTGGCCACGGTACTAAAGATACCATCCGTCTTACCAGTGGTATCTCCTGGCACCTGAACGGCCTGGTTTATGTAGACTCAGCTGACGTGCTGATCATAGAGCCGGGTACTACTATCCGCGGTGATCTGAGCACCAGCGGTCCTGGCGGTGGTCTGGTTGTTACCCGTGCAGCAAAGATCCTGGCTGATGGTTTAAAGCCTGACGGTTCTATTGCCCCGATCATCTTCACTTCAGCAGCTACTTCCCCCAAATCCGGTGACTGGTCTGGTGTGATCCTCCTGGGTAACGCTCCTTCTAACCACGCTAGCCGCGTTCAGATCGAAGGCGTTCCCAGCAATCCTCCTGCTGATGCTACTTATGGCGGTTCTGGTTTCCCCCAGACAAACCCTGCTGACAACTCCGGTATCCTGAGATACGTTCGTATCGAGTGGGCTGGTTTTGAGCTGTCTCCCAACAACGAGATCAACGGCCTGACACTGGGTGGTGTTGGTAGCGGTACTACTATCGACTTCGTAGAAGTGTTCAAATCTAAAGATGACGCCTTTGAATTCTTTGGCGGTACAGTAAATGCTTCTCACCTGGTTGCCGTAGACGCTCTGGATGACATTTTCGATACTGATAACGGTTATTCTGGTTCTATCACCTATGCTTTAGGTCTGGCAGATACGCTGCGTTGCGACATCAGCCAGTCAAATGGTTTTGAAAGCGACAACAACTCTGGTGGAACTACTACTGCTATCACTACGCACCCCAAGTACAATTTCGTAACTATTGTTGGTGTACGTACAGTTGATTCAGCAACCAGCACCATTGGCGCTGGCAGACGTGGCCGTGCAGCTCACCTGAGAAGGAACGCTGAGTTCGAAATTTCTAACTCTATCTTCCTGGGCTTCAATTTTGGTGTTTCTCTGGATAGCGCAGCTGGTACTACTCCTGCTAAATTCAGGGCTGGTACTTCTAAAATCACCAACACCTACAGCCATGCTTTCTTCTCCGGCGGTTCTTCACTGTCTCCGTATATCTCTGAAAGCAACGGTACCCCCGCAACAGGTGCAAACTTTGCTATCAGCAACCCCTGGTCAGTGTATAACTATGCCATCTTTGGTACTACCAACAAGGCTTATATCAGCACTAACCCGAATGGCAACATCCTGCTGACAAATCCGTTCAACCGTTCTGCTATAGCTAACTATGTGCCTACCGCGCTGTCTCCGGCTAAAACTGCCGGTGCATTCCCGACTGGCCAAACTACCTGGGCTAATGGCTGGACAAGGCTTCAGTAAGAGTTCTTTATTTGAAATTGCTTAATTAAACGTAATAACGTATAAGGCTTGTCCTTATACGTTATTACTTAAAAAACATCACTCATTTCATGCGCGCTTTACTTTTTGTTTTTGTACTGATCCTTGCAGGTTTGACGATCAGCTCCTGCAAGAAAGGTGAACTGCCCGAAGAATACTATTATGGAAAAGTATCAGTAACACTCCTGTCTTTCCCGAACACGCCTGAGATAGATGTGCGTTTCCAGGGAAAGCAGTTGAATAATAATCATATACTGCCAAACGCAACGGAGCAATTTGTGCTGCAGGCGCAGGGAGGTAAGCTGCAGATATTTAAAGCGGGTACAGATTCGCTGCTGGCAGATACATCGATCAATGTAGCAGCCAATGCTGGGCTGGACTTTCGTTTTGCATACAGTGAAGATTTAGGCCTGGCAGGATTTGTGGCTGGAGGAAGCGTTGCTCCTGATTCACTGGCCGTACAGTTCCTGAACAATTTAAGCGGCTTTTATGACGCTTATCCGTCAATGGATCTGCATGTATGCTTCTTCAATTTTACCACTGGTGAAATCGAGGAAACAGGTAAGGTGATAAAAGACTTTTCAAAGGTAAAATTATCCCCGGTGCGCGTAACGCTTCCTTACGCTACAGCCGACGGCACGCCAAACATCTACGTTGGAAAATTAAAAAATACAGCCACCGGTGAGTTTATTATACAACCCGGCGCGGCAACAGACTGGTTTATCTTTCCGCAGGTGTATGGCGGAGCCAGTTATATTTTCAGGTTGGATGATACCGGGGGAGATGTTGTTATAACCCAGATAGACCTGTAATTCATTATTATTTTATGTGCAAGTTCAAGTTGTCATATCATGTTATGCGGCCTGTTATATGGATGGGTATAATGTGTATTGGCACAGTTGCCTGTGAAAAGGAAGAAAACGTACGGGAACCATTGTCAATACAAACGGCAAGCATACCCTTAACAGATACTTTGCCGCATATTATTTCAGAGAATACTTTATTGACGAATACCCACCGCTGGTATATCAATGGCTGGGTATACCTGGCCAACGAGGCCACATTGAGCATCGAACCGGGCGCTATAGTAGAAGTACGCCCCGGCCAGAAAGGCAGTGGCGGAGGTCTGGTAGTTACCCGCGGTACAAAAATAATAGCCGGTGGAATACCTGATCAGCCTGTGCATTTCATATGGAAAGATACGGTTACCCGGCAGACCGGTACTAGTGGAATCGTATTGCTTGGCAAAGCGCCAGACAAAGGAGCTGTTAGCACGGTGGAAAAAAGCCTGGAGCTGAATGGTAAAAGCTTCACCTATGGCGGCCGTCTGCCGAATGACAGCTCAGGCGTTTTGAAGCACGTAAGGATAACCGGTATGCCCCTGTTGCTGCGGGGAGTAGGCAGGAACACCGTTGTCAAAGATGTCAGGATATATTCTCCGGCAGATAAGATATATCACCTGAAAGAGGTGTTATTACACTGAGATTAACAAGCAAATAACAACTGAAAATATTGAGAACCCTGTTATGAAACAATCATCACCAGTTGACCCCTCCATCGAATAGTGCTATTTGCAGCGTGCTGTATCTACAGTACGCTGCTTTAACAAATATCCATTGTTTGTTCTTTCCTCTCTTTTCTTACCTGAATAAGCTGGTTGGCAAATACACTACATTCCCCGCTGCCGCTTTTTGCCTGGAATCAAAATATACCTGTCTGCCTGCGCGCTCACCAGCCGGAGCTGTCTGTCTGCCATTGCCATTGAGAATAGCGATGGCCTTTGCAATGAGCGGATCTTCATGGTCGCCTACAGGTAAAAGCGGCTGACGGCCCAATTCATCTACCGGGTACTGGGGCGCAATGCCTTGCGTATAACCGCCTTCTCCTTTGGAATTCGCAAGGTTGTAACTTATAGGCATGAGTATCCAGGGAATACGTTGAGGCCTGCGCTGGTCCCAGATTATAATAGCGCCTTTATCTTTTCCGAAAGTAGCTTGCCCGATCAGTATCACCTGCATATAGGGTTTAAGATTATTGATCAGTAGCTCTGCCGCAGAAGCAGTTTGCGCTCCGGCGAGAATAAACACCCTGGATAAAGAAAGGCGGGCAGACGAGAGTGCACTGAAATTAATGGGTGCGCCACTCTCCGGTACAGACAATGCCGATTTGAAAGAGATCATCCTTTCTCCGAGGCGGCTGTTTCCGCTGTATTTTACAAAGCCACTTTGCTCATTAATGCCCGGCGAAATTAATGCAGCCAGTTGCGCCGCCGCTGCTACACTGCCGCCGGGATTATAGCGCAGATCGAGTATCAGCTCATTGGCGCCTGCATTTTTGAAATCCTGGAATACGCCTTTTACTGTTTCGTTGTAGCTGTCATTAAAATAATTATAGAAGAGATAGGCAACCTTTCTGCCGCCTGCCGTGAGCATACGCTGATCGTAGACAGGGTTCTCGCTCCAGCTTTTGGACTGCAGGGTAACAATGTTACCTTCCACAACAGTAGTTCCGCTTACTGTAGCGGTGGTAAATCTTCCTTCGGATTGCTGCAGCAGGCTTTCGCTGAGCGTGGCAGCATTGCCGGTGGTAACCGTTGTACCATTGATACGGGTAAAATAACTGCCACGGGTTAGTCCTTGCATGGCTGCGTCTGATCCAGGCAGCACGAACTTCACTACACCAATAGCTCCACCGGACGCCTGTGGCCAGGAGATAATGGAAAAATCCAAACCGTAATTATACAGCATGTATTTTGGATAGGTAGACAGATCATTCGGGTTGTACAGAAAAGAAAAACGGTCAGCTGAGTGCTTCAGGCTGTTAAAAAAGGTAACACTGGGCTGTGTATCCGCCTTTGCAGGCAGTGAGGCGTTCCACAGGTAGAAATAACGCATACTATCCAGTATCCAGTTATTGATCTCCTGCTGGGTAACAGGGCCGGTGGGAACGGTAGGACCTGGATCATCTTTTTTACTGCATGCGCCGATCAGCATCAGGCAGGTAAGGGCGGCTAATAATTTACGAAAGCAGCTGGTTGAGGGCATAACGGGTTTATTTAACTTCTATATCGTAGTAGATCATCATTTCCCGGCGAATGAACTGCAGGGCAAGGTTCAGGTGATTTCTTACAGTAGTGGGGGAGAGGCTCAGCTGTTCCGCAATCTCTTTATGGCTACAGCCTTTATCCCGGCTCAGCAGGTACACGTTCCGGCGTTGTTCCGGCATTTTATCCACTACCTTCTGGATCTGTTGCCAGAATTCTTTGCGCATCAGCTGTTGTTCTTCCCTGTTCTCGCTGACAGTAGAAGACTGATGGGATGAAATCTGTGCCAGCGTTTGTTTCTCCCGGTATAGTTTACGGGTTTGATCCACCACGATATTTTTGGTGAGAACAAACAACAGTGGAAAAACGTCCTGTCCCTCCTGTACCTTGTGTATGTTTTCCCAAAGTCTGATGAAGCACTGCTGGGTGATCTCCTCTGCACGGGCAACATCTTCCGTGAGTTTATAAGCAAACCTGAACACCTTATCGCGGTTCGCCTCAAACAACTGCTGGAAAAGCGCTTTTGACGGGTTATCAGACATAGATTATGCATTAGCGATTTGCGACTTTAAATGTAACACGTGAATGTTACTTCAATGTTAAGGAAAGCCCGTATTCTATATGGTGCGGTCTTTGTATGACAGCTTCTTTTATATACATTTGTCCCATGTTCACAGCATTATGTAACCAGGTATTTAACCAGAGCATACAGGATTATCATGTACAGGATAGCGTACATCAGGCAATAGCTAATCCTTATGATAAGAACAGCATAGAGCACCTGCTCTACCTGAAGAACTGGATAGACACGGTGCAATGGCACCTGGAAGATATTGTCCGCGATCCCGCCATCGACCCGGTAAAAGCACTGGATATCAAGCGCTGGATCGACCGTTCCAACCAGGAACGTACTGATGTGGTGGAATACATTGACAGCTATTTTCTGGATAAATACAAAAGCGTGACTGCACAGCAGGATGCCCGGATCAATACCGAAAGCCCGGCCTGGGCGGTTGACCGCCTTTCTATCCTCGCGCTCAAGATCTATCACATGCAGGAAGAAGCGCACCGCGCTGATGCCACAGAAGAGCACCGCGCCGCCTGCCAGCGTAAACTGGATATCCTGCTGATACAACAGAAAGACCTGGGCACCGCTATAGAAGAACTGCTGGAAGACATCAGCGCCGGAAAAAAATACATGAAGGTGTACAGGCAGATGAAAATGTATAATGATCCTTCCCTGAACCCGGTACTATACAAAACAGTAAAATAGAGAGCTTTTGACGGTACTTGCCATCCGCTTTTCAGCAATGGGAGACGCTGCAATGACTATACCTGTTATGAAACAGGTGTTGGCAGGAAATCCCGGAATGCAAATCGTTTTTGTATCCAACAAGAACTGGGGCGCCCTTTGTAAGGATATTCCCCGCCTCACCTTTTTTCCCGCCGACCTGAAAGGACGGCATAAAGGCCTGCCCGGGTTATACCGCTTGTTCCGCGAGATCAGCAAAGCGCATCGCATTGAGGCGGTGGCCGACCTGCACGAGGTGCTGCGCGCCAAAATAGTACGCACTTTTTTCCGCCTGAAAGGGGTGCCAACCGCAGTAATTGACAAAGGACGGGCCGGTAAAAAAGCGCTCACCCGCCAGGAAGAAAAGGTGCTGCAGCCGCTGACCACCACCATAGAACGCTATGCCACTGTTTTCCGCCAGCTGGGTTTTTCCTGCCATATGCCAACAGCCCCGGTGCCGGTGATTCGCCTGCCCTTAAATGACAGCATAACCAAGGTTACCGGCGTTAAAGGCGCTGATACCTGGATAGGAGTGGCCCCCTTTGCCACCTACCGCGAAAAGACCTATCCCCTGGAAAAAATGGAACAGGCGCTCGCAGCGCTCAGCCAACAGCCGCAGTATAAATTGCTGCTCTTTGGAGGCGGCGCGCAGGAAGTGGCCCAGCTCCAGGAGCTGGCGCAACGGTATCCACAGGCCACGGTAATAGCTGGTCGCTTTTCCCTGGAAGAAGAGCTGGCCATTATCAGCCAGCTGGACCTGATGATCAGTATGGACTCTGCCAATATGCACCTGGCATCGCTGTTTGGTATCCCGGTAGTGTCTGTTTGGGGCGCTACCCACCCTTTTGCGGGTTTTATGGGCTACGGGCAGCCGATGGATAGAGCCGTGCAAATAGACCTGTATTGCCGCCCCTGTTCCGTATTCGGCAATAAACCCTGTTTCCGCGGAGATCATGCCTGTATGGAGTGGCTGGGGCCAGAGAAAGTGGTAGAAAAGGTGCTGGAGCTGCTGCCTAAGTGATTGATTTTCTGTGTTCAAAAAAAGTATCGATATTTTTTTGAAGTAATAAAAAAAAGCCTAATTTTGCCATCCCAAATCAATGGTGCCCGATAGTATAATGGTAGTACGACAGATTTTGGTTCTGTTTGTCTAGGTTCGAATCCTGGTCGGGCAACAAAGATAAAAACCGCTATAGTTCATGACTGTAGCGGTTTTTTTATTGGTTCTCCTATGAACTATGGTACTCATTTAACCATAACACAAACCGGTAATGATTGCCTTTTGCTATCGGCTCTGTATAAACCCGGATGAAACTGTATTCTGTTTCACCTGTAATAAGGTCTGTCTCTACTTTAGGCGGTAGCATAAATATTGTTTAAGGTATTAAACAGGAAATGAGGATTGATGTGTGATTTAAGCGAAGTGATTTGTGCTGAAAGCCTTTCACTTTCAGTCTGCTTTAACCGGTTATAAGCTGTCCATAAAATAGATGATCCAATGAATAAGAGCCACAATAAAAAGCATTCATTATTATAACGGGAAATATTTTTTCAATAGCAGGATTGGACCTGGATAATACTCCATGGTTGAACCCCGCAGATAAGAATGTCACGCCCAAGAGTACAAATACTGTAGTACTGCCAGCAACAGGAAGGAAAAATAGAACCAGTATTGTTTTGTAAGCAGAAATCTGGGAATGAGAAAAAAGTAGTTGAAGTAAAATATTATTATCAATACGGTACCTAATGCAAGACAGAGAAGAGGATACGTTTCGTCAGAGCAAGGGTCTAACGCATTGATCAGCTGATCCGTGTAAATGTAAGGAATAATCAGCTACAATATCCAAACTAAGGCATGAGTGGCAATGGTGAAACGTTTAATTTTGATAAATGCGCTGGAATAATACCCAAAGCAAAAGTATGCTTCTTTCTCCTCCAAAAATAAGAGAAGAAGGAGGGCTGTTTGTAGAAGTATGAATAAATCAGCCCTCCTGTTTCCGTCGCAGGACAGCAATTTTGTTTTTTTATTTTTAGCACAGAATCTTTACCTTTCAGTATCCACAAACATTGTCGCAAGAGGCCCAAAAGACAACAAGCTTAGTCCGATCGCATTCTTCAAGTTATTGTCATCAACAAACCTAAAACAGTAACCATGGCAACCGTAAATGTTTATTTAACCTTTAATGGTAATTGCGAGGAAGCATTTAATTTTTACAAGTCCGTATTCGGCGGTGACTTTCCGTATATCGGACGCTTTGGTGAAATGCCGCCAGGCCCCGACGGCAAAACAGCCAGTCCCGAGGATGCCAACAAGATCATGCACGTCTCTCTTCCCATTAGCAAAGAAACCATGTTGATGGGAAGCGATACCGGCGGAGAATGGGCTGCCAACTACAAGGAAGGTAACAATTTCTCGATCTCTGTAAGCACAGAAGGCAAGGCTGAAGCCGATAAAATGTTTGCAGGTCTTTCCGCCGGCGGACAGGTGATCATGCCGATGGGCGATACTTTCTGGGGCTCTTACTTCGGGATGTTCACCGACAAGTTCGGCATCAACTGGATGGTAGGCTATGATGATCCATCAAGAGTGAAACCTCAATAAGTGATCAAACCTATTGTAAAACCGCTGCAGCTCATTGCTGTGGCGGTTTTTTATTGACCGGCCGGCTGCTGAGCCAGATACCCGCCAGCACCAGGGCTCCGCCGGCTATTTGCAGCACTGTCAGCTTATCTTTCAAAACCACGAAAGCTACCAGTGCTCCGATCACGGGATTAAGGTTCAGAAAGTTGCCTACCTGGGCGGCGGGCAGGCTTTCCAATGCTTTATTATACAGCGAGTAAGCTACTGCTGAAGCAAATATCGCCAGGCCAGCCATTCCCACCCATGCTTCCCACGAAATAGCAGGCATGCCTTGGCTAATGATCTCGTACGCGGGTAGCGGCAGCGACAGTATAGTACCAATAAACGTGCTCACTGTTGTCACCAATACTGTATCGCAATCTTTCAGGCTCCTGGACAGCAGCGTATAGGCGTTCCACAACAACACTGCAGCAACGATCAGGAAGCTGCCCATTATTGAATTACCAGACTTTTCGTGGTTACCCACAAAACCAACGAGCACCACGCCCGCAACAGACAGTACGATCCCTGCAATGGCCCGACGGGTAAGGTGCTCTTTGAGGAAGATGGCTGCAGAGATGGCAATGGCCACGGGTAACAGTCCTTCTATGAGCGCTCCTGTGCTTGCAGCCACGTACTTCATACCTGTATTAAATACGTAATAGTAAAGCGTCGTTCCTGTCAGGCCCATGAGCGTGAGCTTCGTGTAGGGCAGCCGGTCTTTCACCTTCCGTCGCCTGATAATATAGAAAGGCAGCAATGCGGCGCAAGCCATAAGGTTACGGATCCCCGCGAAAATATGAGGCGGTACCTCGGTAACTACCAGCTTGGTAACAGTGAAAGAGCTACCCCATATCATCATCACAAAGATGATACTGAGTAGCCCCTGGGTGTGTTTGTTGAATAAGGGTCCTGGCATAACGTTTTTAGGTTAAATGGCAGGACCAAAGGTAAAAAAAGACTGTCTGAAAGAATATGGTCACTACTGTGTTGATCTGCCCATTGACTGGAATTTTATAAACTAAAAGGAGCATCCGATGTACAGGATGCTCCCTTTAGATTTATTTAAGGAATCGCAGTTTTGCAATATCTTCATCCTTCCGGTCGCCATGAATGGCAATCTTTCCAAGTTCAGCCTCAATTTCCTGGTATTCTGCCTCCGTCAGCACTACTGCAGCTGCTCGCAGGTTTTCTTCAATCCGTTCCAGGTTGCGCGATCCGGGGATCGGCACAATGAAGTCTTTTTTATGCAGCATCCAGGCCAGTGAGATCTGCGCGGGTGTAGCATGTTTAGACGCTGCAAATTGATGGATCAACTCTAGCAGCGGTTGATTGGCAACGATGTTTTCCTTATTAAACCTGCTGATGACCCTTCTTGCATCCAGCCCGGTAAATTCAGTAGCTGCATTCACCTTCCCGGAGAGGAACCCGTTGGCCAACGGAGAGAAGGGCACGAAACCAATACCCAGTTCTTCACACACCGGGATCACATCCTTTTCAAAGCTGCGCGCCATGATGGAATATTCATTCTGTATAGCCGTTAACGGCGTTACGGCATGCGCACGTCTTATTTCATCTGCGCTTGCCTGCGATTGTCCCCAGCCGAGGATCTTGCCTTCCTTGATAAACTCGCCCATGCAGTAGGCTATATCTTCTACCGGGATATCCTTATTCACCCTATGCTGATAATATAGCTCCACATGGTCAGTGCCCAGCCGCTTTAAAGAGCCCTCCAGCCGCCGCCTGAGCTCCTGCATCAATTGTTCCCTGGTATTAAGCCCGCTATTTTCCTCAATGAGGAACTTTGTTGCAATCACCACCTGCTTGCGAACGTCTTTTAAGGCTTCCCCTACCAGTTCCTCATTGGCGCCCATAGCATATCTTTCGGCGGTATCAAAGAAAGTGCAGCCCAGGTCATAGGTTTGCTGAATAATACGGATCGCTTCGGCTTTATCCGGGGTAGGAATATATCCCTGGCTAAGTCCCATACAGCCAAAACCGATGGCAGATACTTCCAGTTTGTTCAATTTTCTCTTTTCCATGATGCTTGTATTTACGGATACAAAGCTCCCATTAAACAGGGCTCATTTTAAAAGAGAATCAAACCAAAAAGTATGACTTTCAAACTTTTACTTTGCGGAAGGATTGGGGCGTGGCGCCGGTGACCCTTTTGAAGTAATTGTTAAAATAGGTGGGATATTCAAAGCCCAGGCCATAGGCAATATCGGCCACGCTCCAGTTGCTGTGCTGTAAAAGGGCTTTGGCTTCTGCAGCGATGCGTTCCGCGATGTGCACAGAGGTGGGCTTACCGGTAACTTCTTTCACCGAGCGGTTGAGGTAATTAATGTGCACCGCCAGGGCTCCTGCAAAGTCCTGGGGAGTTCTTAACCTGAGTGGGTCTCCGCTGCTTTCAATGGGAAATTGTCTTTCCAGTAATTCCATGAATAAAGCGGTGATCCGGGTGGCCGCATTTCTTTCTTTTGGCGTATTTTGTGGCGGCTGGATCCTGAGTCCTTCATGCAGGAGCAGCTCTACGCAGCTCTTGAGCAGTTCATCCTTGTGATCATAGTCGCCGCTGTATACATCCAGCATCCTTTGGTACAGACCGGTCAAAAAGGCGGCCTGTTCATTGTTAACAGGGATGACAGGGGAGGCTTCTATATGAAATAATGAAGAATGCTGCAAAATTTCCCTGCGTTCCCTGCCAGTAATAAAAGTTTCGGTAAAAACACAGGCATAGCCTTTTCTTTCACCAGAACGAATAGTAACGGAATGGGGTACACGGGGATTGCTGAAAAATAAAAAGGTATCGTTTATTTCGATAGTTTTGTCCCCATAATAAAGGACCATATCGCCGCTTACCAGCACTATTTTATAATAATCCCGTCTGCCATGCGGAAGCGAAGGGGGCGGAGTCCCCGAAATAGGGTAGACCTTAAAACCGTTCAATTTTAAATCGCCAGTCATTCCGCAAAATTAAGAAAATCAAACTTTTATTTACCCAGGTTCGACTAAGTCCCCGGGCGCTCCTAACGTCTGTTCGGCTCAAACCCGCTATGGATACGGCTTAGACATAGGATATCTGCCCCATGTCTGGGGGTTATAAGCCAGTTATAAGCGAGATATAAGCCACCTTTATAAGGAGTAGTTATCTCCATTATATCTGGTAGGATAATAGCAAGATTCCTACGTACCCGCTAAGCTTCTTAGGGAATACAACAGTAGGACCAGCATCCTGGCCATCCGCTAAGAATAGTGTAAGCATGTTGATATTACGGTGCTGCTATCAGCTCAAACTGAGCGTTGAGCACCAGCCGGGCCTGCACCGGTTCGGCGCTGCCGGGGAGTTGGAGACCTTTGATCTTCGGTGTTTTGCCTTTTATGATCAGATCGGCTAGCTGTTTGTCTGTCAGTTTCTTGCCAAAGGCTTCGAAAGGTAACTTAAAGCCACACACCTGGTAATTGGCGCAGCCGTAGGCCGTATTTCCCTTTTTAAGGGGCTGGGTTTTGCATTTGGGGCATGAAAGTGCCGTTATCTCTGTAGGGGTGGGCTGAGTCTTCGGCTTGGATGCTTTAGCCGGTTTTTCGGGCTCCGGAGGCGCTTGCGGCGCTACGGAGATGACCTTGTAACCGGCGGTCTTTACTTCACTCACCAGCTCAGTCACCATTTGAACCAGTTCCTCCTTAAAAGTATCCATGGCGTATTCCCCTTTTTCGATCAGCCGCAGCTTGCGTTCCCACTGACCCGTGAGTTCGGGGCTTTTCAGCAGTTCCGACTGTATGGTGTCTATCAGGTCGATGCCTGTTTGGGTGGCGTAGATATTCTTTTTACGTTTCTCGATGTATTTACGGCGGAACAGTGTTTCGATGATATTCGCACGGGTGGAAGGTCTGCCAATGCCGTTATCTTTCAGCAGCTCGCGCATTTCTTCGTTGTCTACCTGCTTACCGGCGGTTTCCATGGCCCGCAGCAGGGTGGCCTCTGTAAAAGGCTTGGGAGGCGATGTTCGGCCCTGGTGCACCCTGGGGGTATGCGGACCGCTTTCGCCTACCTCGAATACCGGCAGTATCTTTTCCTCTTCTTCGTCTTCTTTTTTCTGGCTGGCGTCATTGGCGTATACTTCTTTCCAGCCTGGCTCGATGATCTGCTTGCCGGTGGCTTTAAACGGCACCTGTCCTACTTTCCCGAGCACGGTGGTGTTGGCAATACGGCATTCGGGATAAAAGGCCGCAATGAAGCGCCGGGCTACCAGGTCGTAGATCCGCTTCTCTTCCGGCGACAGCCCTGAGGGGTATACCCCGGTGGGGATGATGGCATGGTGATCGGTTACCTTTTTGTCGTCGAACACCGTTTTCAGCTTGGGGATCGGTTTCTCCAGCAGCGGAGCGATCAACGCCTTGTAAGGCGTCATTTCCTGCAGGATACCGGCAATTTTTGGATGCAGGTCTTCAGACAGGTAAGTGGTGTCTACGCGGGGGTAGGTCACCATCTTTTTCTCATACAGGCTTTGAATATACTTCAGCGTATCATCGGCACTGTAGGCGTAGCGCTTGTTGGCTTCCACCTGCAGGGCGGTCAGGTCAAACAGGCGGGGATTGCCTTCCTTGCCTTCTTTTCTTTCAAAGGACACCACTTCGAAGGGGTGCTGCTGCAGGTAGGCCAGTCCGCGGTTTGCTTTTTCCAGGTCCTTCAGCCGGTCTATAGAAGCGGTGAACTCCGTTTCGCGGTAGATGGTCTTGAGCTCCCAGTAATCTTCCTGCACAAACGCATTGATCTCCTTTTGCCGTTGTACGATCATAGCCAGGGTAGGCGTTTGTACACGGCCGATAGACAATACGGTTTTGCCGATAGCGAATTTCTTGGTAAAGAGTCTCGTGGCATTCATGCCCAGCAGCCAGTCGCCGATAGCACGTGCGCTGCCCGCAGCGTACAGGTTGTCGAACTGGGCGCTTTCGCGCAGGGCGGCAAAGCCGTTGCGGATGGCTTCATCAGTGAGTGAAGAGATCCACAATCTTTTCACCGGGGCAGTGCAGCGTGCTTTGAGCAGTACCCAGCGCTGTATCAGTTCGCCCTCCTGGCCGGCGTCACCGCAGTTGATCACTTCTTCACATTGCTGTACCAGCTGTTCTATTACGGAGAACTGTTTTTGCACCCCGGCATTGTCGATCAGCTTGATGCCAAAGCTTGCCGGGAGAATAGGAAGGTCTTCCAGCTGCCAGTACTTCCAGCGCTCAAAATAATCGTGCGGTTCCTTCAGGGTACAGAAATGCCCGAAGGTCCAGGTTACCTGGTAACCGTTACCTTCATAGAAGCCGTCACGGCGCTGAGCAGCGCCGATGATATGAGCAATATCCCTGGCCACACTTGGCTTTTCTGCGATGCAAACCTTCATAGTCCCTTGAAAAGAACGGCAAATGTCGTAAATTTTTTTTGGAGGAGAGGAGGAGTATAAACAAAAAAACCGGTTGACAAATGCCAATCGGTTCGTGCGGAAAAAAAAGCTGTATTTAGAATCCGTATCTAATGCCCAGCTGGAATGGATAGGGTTTTTTCAGATTGCTGAAAGAGCATGATGAGTATTATTATTTTAAATAACTGTTTCTTTCGACTGTTTTTTCCTCGCTATTATATATACAGCGGCTAAATACACCGGGGAAAGGGGGACAATGTAACGCAAAGGTGAGTTGTCATCTTTGGATACTTTCCAGACGGTGTCCACCAGGCCGTCGAAAAAATAATCTGCAATCAATAGGTAAAGAGCTTCGGCCATGTAGGCCATGTTTAGAATTAAGATTAGCGCTAGCGTGAAAAGTAAATGCTGCTTCAGATTACAGAACAGTGCTGGTAACGAAATGCCGCATACTAGTATGATAGTGGCCAGCAACGGGAATAAGCGGTAATGAAAGAAAAGGTGTTCGGAATCTCCCGGGGTATAGTAGCTTATAATAAGGTCGACCCCTAGTATACCTGCCATTAACATGCCAGCGACAGCCGCAATTGTGTTGGCAATAGATAAATAATACTTTCTTTGGCGTTTAAGCGGATCAGAAAATAGTGAAATGATCAGGTATAAGATGGTAGAGATGCCGTATGCTTGTAGCAGATAGCTTAGGAAGTCAAAGAAGTAGTTCATTTTTCCTTTTAAAAGCTAATATTGCGACAATGATACCATTAAGATTGTTATTTCCCAAATTCTTATCTTTGGAAGGCTTCGCATTATCCACTTATATAAACCTTGTCAACCCGTTATGAATAAATTGCAAACCTTTATAATCTATACCAACAGTAATATATATGAAACATAAACTGATCTATATCGCCGCTTTAGGCGCTGTTCTGCTGATTGCCGCCCTCTCTTTTACAGCTGGCAAGCCTGCGGCTGACGACGATGTTATAATTAGCTACATCGCTGACCCCAAAAAACAGGATCTTCAACTGTATTGGAAGGATAATAATGGGCAGATATTTAGAAGCATTCAAAACCTGAAAGATTACCTGCACCATCAAAACAAGAAACTACTGTTTGCGATGAACGGTGGTATGTTCATGACCAATAACGTTCCATTAGGCCTGTTCATCCAGCGGCAAAAGGTTATTACCGCTTTAAATACAGCGTCGGGCGAGGGCAACTTTTACCTGAAACCTAATGGCGTATTCTTTATTATGAACACCGGCCAAGCGGGAATTGTGTACAAGCCCGGAATTTACCAATAGCGATAACATCAAATGGGCAACGCAATCAGGGCCCATGCTGGTCATCGATGGCGCGATTCATCCTGCATTTAAACAGGGTTCAACAAATCTCAATATCCGGAATGGCGTTGGCATCCTGCCTGATAACAGGATCGTGTTTGCCATGTCTAAAAAAGAGATCAACTTCTACGACTTTGCATTATTTTTTAAAAACCTGGGATGCAAGAATGCTTTATATCTTGACGGCTTTGTATCCCGTATGTATTTGCCTGAGAAAGGTCAGCTGCAGACAGATGGAGATTTTGGTGTGATCATCGGGATATCGGAATAGTTATCCCCCCTGGATGGCGGTGATAACCGCCAACTGTTCTCCAACTGATCGGTCCTAATTGCTGCTTTCCAGTATGGTTTGTTTTCAATAAATTTTTTCCAATTCTCCAGGTGGAGATCGAAATGACAAGTTCCGTTTATTTTATCCAGATACAAAATTGCTTCCATTGCATACTGCTGATCGAACCATAGATCTGGTTGGTTAAGATAATAGCCGAGGTAGCGGTTTAGGTAATTCAACACATTTCTCGGTGTTAAAAAAAGCCAGCACGTTGCAATAGATCGCTCCGGCATAACAAACTTCGCTTTTTAAGAGGTGGGTGCCGATAACGTCTATATATTGAGGTTTATTGGTTATTGCAGCAAAGAAAGCTCCGGTTTGTCTTGTCCTCCAATTAAAGTCACCAAGATTTTGCTGAATGATTTCGTCTGTGATCTCGCGCTTAATGACTGCCAGTTGATCTACCCATTCTTTCTCTGTATCTCCTAACTTCATGTAATATGGGATTACCCATTTGTCAATAAACTCCTTGGTTAATTCTGTTTGATTTTCCAGCGATGGTAAATCTTTAAATGGAGAACGATGGTGGACTGTTGCGCCTGCAGTATGTAGTTCTATTTGATTCAATGATTTCTTTTTCATTATCTGGAGACCTTTAACTTTTCATACGCACGCTGACAATCTTCAAAAAAGTATCTACCCTTATTATCTACTTCCACCGGCTGAAACACCTCTCCCGGCGCCTTACTGTAATGCTTTAACCGGGCATCCATTTCATCACTGTTATTTATCGGAATACCGCTAAAGCTGCTGAAACGCTCCACCATTTCCCTCACCCCATCACCATAATCAAAAAAGCAATTAGCAGGATGCTGTAGCCCGTGAATATCCAGCAGCTTTATATAATACTGCTCCAGTACGGCCGCTGTATAGCGGTTAAAATCGCCCTGGTAAGTGGCCGGCTGCGCTGTTTTAAGCAGGCTGGCATTCACCATTCCCGGTACCGCATGGATACCCCGCTTTTTTTCATGGGAGGCAATTACCTCATCAGGTCTGCGGTATAGAAAGAAGAAGGGCGTTTGCGGAAACCATTCCCGTAGCAGCTCATAGAAATGAATATGCCAGCTATCTAATTTGATAATATAATTAGCCTCTTTGAAATTACGTCGCTGGCCCATTAACTGAATAGCTGACCTGAACCAATGCTCCCGGGTGGCCGTTGTAAGCGCTGCATCTTTTTCTCCTGCTCTCAATATCTCATCCAGCAAGGGCGCCTCTGCAACAACAATGTTTTCTTCAGGCGTTGAAAAGGCCTGCGATAACAAGGTAGAACCGCAACGGGAAACATGAAAGATAAACGCCGAAGGCGCAAGGGCAGACAAACCTTCGCAGGCAACAGACAGAAAATCTGCATCGCTCCTGCTCTCCAGGGAGGATCGTTCTTTTTGTCTGCACCTGCAAACAAAGATGGTCTCGTCAAAAAAGGGATGTATCATCCGTTCTTTTCCGAGGTCCAGCCATTGAAGCTGCCATTCATTATTGTTATAAGTGAGCCGGTAGGGGGTCCAGTTAGCGATCAGGGCTTGCTGCATTATTGTACTGCTTTTAAACGGGCAATGAGATCTTTGGATGCCGCAGTGTCCATTTTTTCCAGTTCTTCTATCATCCTTGCCCTGGTAGCAGCATCAAGGCTTTCTACGGAGTGCTTATCCTGGAGACGATAGCCATGTGCGGTGAACAGCTCATCGGTCCAGCTGTTGCGGATGCCGTCTATCACCAAATGGATCCTGGCGGTACTGCCACCGTTGACAATGCTGTGTATAGCGCTGAAATTCATGTACCAGCATTCTCCTGCTTTGAGGGGCAGCTGTTCGTCTTCAAGCATGAACTGCACCTGTGGGTTGGTGATGATAGGAATATGTATCCTGAAGTTGCCGTCATGATAGGCGCAGCCCGGGTCGCGGTGGGGCTTTACAACACTTCCGGGCGCGAGCGACAACAAACGTACGGCTTCCTTTTCACATTGCCAGGAATCAAGGATCTCTTTTACATAAGGCATCAGTGCAAGCACAGGCGTATCGCTGTAGGTGCCGTTGGAATGTGCGTAGATGTCTTTGCTTTCTCCGCTGGCAGACCGGAGAGAAATACTTCGCCAGTCGCCGTTAAAGTCCCGCGTGTTGAAGTGTAATGGCCACTCCTCCCGCAGTACGGCATCCAGTTCCGCGCAGAGCTTTGCTACGTTATAGGTGTAGGAAAATTTTATATAGTTCATCCGGGTTTAAATGCATGGCTAATATAATAGATTTGTTTTGATCCTTAATACCTTTCCTGCCATGCGCTCTGCTGGAAATAGAGAAAGTTATTACCGGGAAGTGATGGAAATTTCGTAACTTATGTACGGATGTTCCCCAAAAAGCGCTTTTTCTCTCCCCAATATTCAGCAAATAGTTTTGTATGCCACCTTAAAAAAGTTACTTATGAATAAGAGCACCATTACACTATTGGTTCTGCTATTATGCTGTTGTACATTACCATTGCAGGCCAAGTCTACATTTATACGGGTATTCGATCTCCATGGCAAATTGCTCGCTAAAGGCCACCTGGTAGCTACAACGGATTCCTCGGTAATCGTTCAGCGCCATAAGGAACAAGTGGAGATCGCCGTCGCGAAGATCGGTCTAATTAAAACAGGAACGCCGATTGGGCAACCTATTGCAGTAGGCACTGGTGTGGGGGCGTTTGCAGGCTTATTTATCGGTCTGATAGCAAGTGGCGACAGCGGTTCAGACCAGTTTGCCCAATTCGATGAAAGTGTTGGCGCCGCGGGAGGATTTGCACTGGGCCTTGCAGGCGGCGCCGTAATAGGCTCCATCATCACTGCAACAAAAAAAAGAAAACGGGTAGAAGTGAATGGAGATGTGAACGCCTGGCAGCAGAAACGCCAGCTGTTAAACGCCATCATACCTGCCAACCAGTAAGATAAAAACGTATACCCGTCATATCTTTATAAACATTATTTTAATTACTGCCCAAATTTTTATATCTTATATAGGAAACCGTGAATGTTTGCTATGTCTAAACCGACATCACCTCTGACAACCGTTATTATTTATGCGATCTGTGCTGTAATCTGGGCCCTATCTGTCGACCTGCTGATCACGTTGCTCAGCGGACACGTTAATTCAGGGGTGCTAAACTGGCTCCTGCACTACAAAGGGATCCTGTTTGCACTATTGTCGGCTGTATTATTGTATATCCTGCTCAAAAATTACCGGGATAAACTAAATACCTCTGAAAAAGCGTATATGCGCATGTTCCGTGAAAATCCCCAGCCTATGTGGATCTATTGTAAGGAGGATTTTCGCTTCCTCGAAGTGAATGATGCAGCCGTTGCGCTGTATGGTTATACCCGCGAAGAATTCCTGCAAATGACCATCCTGGATATACGCCCTAAGGAAGACATTACCCGGGTATACGAAAATCGTAATCAACCCGCGTCGCCAGGATATAATCCATCCGGTATCTGGCGGCACTATAAAAAAGACGGCAGCCTGATGTATGTGAAGATCGAATCCTTTATGATCACCTATGGCGGAGAAGCTGCAGAAGTGATCAGCATCTTTGACGTGACCGCCGCACACCTGGCGGGCGAAGCCTTGCACAAACAGGAGCAGCTGCTGAAAACCATCATTAACAGCTCACAAAATATGATCTGGGCAGTAAACGCCCAGCTGGAAGTGATTGCCGCCAACAGGGTCTTCAAGGCCAGGTCTGCGCTGCTCATTGGCATTGAGGAACCGTCTTCCCTCTGGAAAGCCTGCTACGAAAAAAGTCTTCAGGGCGAAAAGCAGCTGATCCCTTTCGAAGCGGAAACAGCAGAAGAAACATGGAAATATATGGAGATCTCTTTCGATCCCATCTACCATAATGGCGCCATCACCGGCGTAACCTGCATGGCCTGGGATATAACGGAAGAAAAACAACACGAGCTGGCCCTCCGCAAAGCACTGGAACGCTATGATATTGTTACCATGGCCACCAACGATGCCATCTGGGACTTTAACCTCATCAGCAAAAAGGTAACCTGGAACGATAATGCGCTGCACTTTTTCGGCTTCTGCAACCGGGACGAAGATGTGGATTACTGGGCTTCCCGCATACACCCGGAAGACAGGCAACGTGTGATGGACAGTGTATACCTGGCCATACAGGAAGGACAAAACCACTGGCAGAAAGAATACCGGCTCATCGATCTGAAAGGCAGTTACCGCCATGTGATCTCCCGCGGGTATATCCTGTATAACGAAAAGAACGAGCCCGTGCGCATGATCGGCGCCATGCAGGATATAGAGGACATGATGGTGAAAAATGAAGAGATCCGCCGGCTGTCCCTGGTGGCCAGCATGACCCATAACCCCGTGCTTATTACAGACGAGCATGCCTGTATTGAATGGGTGAATAAAAGCTTCGAAGATCTTACGGGTTATGCACTGGAAGAGATCAAAGGCCTGAAGCCCCATTCTTTCCTGCACGGAGAAGGTACCGATCCGAAAACTGTTCACGAGATCGGCGAAAAGCTGGCAGCCGGCGAGCCCTGCGTGGTAGAATTACTGAACTATACCAGCACCGGGGAGCCTTATTGGGTGGTGATGGATATCACACCTATTGTAGATGCTGCAGGGGAAATAGAGAAGCATATTATCATCCAGACCAATATCACCGAAAGGAAAAGATTTGAACAGCAGCTGGAAGAGAAGAACCGCCTGCTGACAGACGTGGCCTTTATCAGCTCTCACCGCCTGCGTATGCCCGTGGCGTCTTTACTGGGATTGTTCGCCCAGCTGGATAAAGAGAACCTGGCCAACCCGGATAACCTGCCCTTCTTACTGCATATAGAAAAGCTGGTAAATGATATGGATGCAATGCTGCATGAAATGGCGGATAAGTGTAACCAGATCTACAATAAGAACGAAATTCATTAAGTTAGCGCCACAAACAATCCTCTATGGCGGACCTTGGAAAACGTTACCCGGTTGATCCCCGCCTGGCAGGCGTATTAAGCCATTTCTATGCGCTCGCTACACCGCCGGATATGCCGCCGCAGCTGCACCATTTGTCGCCCAGCCTGGAAATGATGCTGGTCTTTAACTTTGGCGCGCCGGTGGCCTTCTCTTTCGCGGATGAAGCACCAGGCGAACATACCATTGACCGCATCGGCATCCTGGGGCCGCTGCGCCGCATGATGAATTATGAACTGACAGCAGGCAGCGATCTGCTGGTGCTGCAATTTATACTGGATGGCTTTTACCGTTTTCTCTCCATCTCCCCCGGAGACGAAGCAGCAGCCGCAGAACGGCTGGAAGAGATCTGGCATTTACTGGCCGCTATTCCCGATCCGGAGAAAAGGATCGCTGCAGTTACAGATTACCTGCTGGTGAACATTGCGCAAAGCGAAACGCCTACTAAACAGGTGCTGGATCATGTGGACGATATTCATAATCCGCTGGTAAATCCCGTAAAGGTAATTGCAGGCAGGTATGGCGTTTCAGAACGCGCCGTACAACTACGCTTTAAAAAATATGTGGGTTATTCTCCTAAAGAGCTGGTCCGCTTTCTGCGCTTTAAGCAGGTGCTGACTTATCTGCTCAGTCATCCCGATGCCAAAGTGAATTGGTTTGACCTCATCGTACAATTCGGGTATCACGATCAAAGTCACCTTATCAAGGATTTTAAGCATTATACCGGTATCACTCCCCAGCAATTCATACGACTTAATGAAGATGGTAATTTCTGTATTGGCAGGGATTAACAATAAAAGAACAGCCCACCATAAGATGGACTGTTCTGATATATATCGATCAAAATGTATTAGTGTACCACCACTGCGCCCTCATATCCGGTGGAGACGGTGTCTTCCTTCCATGCTTCCAGGTCGCTTTTCAGTGCCTCGATTTTTCCGTAGGCCAGGTTGTAGGCATCTTCTCCGAGGAACAAATGCAGCGGAGGATTTTGATCATTCGCTACCTTAATCATCACAGCGGCAGCTTTTTCAGGATCGCCTGCCTGGTTGCCGTTCATCTCGTTCTGATGAAAAGCCTGCACGTCCCTTACTTCTTTATATTCGGCTATCTCGTTGGCAGGTACCCGCAGGGAATCTGTTGTGAGGAAAGACGTTCTGAAATAACCGGGTTGTACCAACGTAACATGCACGCCGAAAGGTTTTACTTCTGCAGCCAGCGACTCAGAAAGTCCGTTCAGGGCAAATTTGGTTGCGCAGTAAATACCAAAGCCGGGAAAGCTGCCTGTAAGACCTGCAATAGAGGAGATGTTGAGGATATGCCCGGAGCGCTGTTTCCTTAAGTGCGGCATTACGCTGCGGATCACATTTAGTGCGCCGAATACATTGATGTCAAAGTTTTCCCTGGATTCCTTGTCACTCAGCTCTTCCAGGCTGCCCGCCAACCCGTAGCCTGCGTTGTTCACTACTACATCTAATTTGCCGAAGCGGGCAATAGCAGCATTCACTGCTTTGTTTACACTCGCTTCTGTTTTCAGATCAGCAGTCAGTGCAAGGAAGTTGGTATTGTCTTCTCCTACTGCATTATTCAGATCTTCCAGGCTCCTGGAAGTGGCGGCTACCTGGTGGCCCAGGCTCAGTAACTGTTTTACGAGAGTAAGGCCTAAGCCTTTTGATGCGCCGGTTATAAACCATGTTTTTTGGGTGCTCATAAATTTTGTGTTTTGTAGCAACAAAATTAGAGCAGCAAAAGGGTCCGGCTGTTGCAGCTTTCAAACGTATAATTGTATAATTCAAACAATGGCCAGGACGCCTTACACCCATAGTTTTTATTCCCACTTCCAGTGCTTTACTTCCGGCATATCTTCCAAATGCTCCTTAATATAAACAGGATGTTTTTTCAACTGTGATTCAAAGTACTGTACTGCAGGCCCAGCCTGTTCGTGTATCCGCTCCACGCGGCGTATGGCTTCGAGCGCCAGCTGATAACGGCTCATGTTGTTCAGCACCACCATATCGAAAGGTGTGGTGGTAGTGCCTTCTTCCATAAAACCCCGCACATGAAAACGGGTAGGCTGCGGCCGCCCGTGTACAAGGTCGTGGATAATGCGCACATAGCCATGAAAGGCAAAGATAACAGGCGCTTCATCTGTAAAGAGCTGTGTAAAGAGGGTATCTTCCAAACCATGCGGGTGATACGCTTTGGGAGATAATGACATGAGGCTGACTATATTCACTACCCTTACTTTCAATTCCGGCAGGTGTTTACGTAAAAGCCAGGCAGCGGCTACTGTTTCCAGCGTGGGCACATCGCCTGCACATGCCAATACTACATCTGTCGTATAACCTTTATCGTTACTCGCCCATTCCCATACAGAAGCGCCCTGTGCGCAATGCGTTTCTGCACTCGCAATATCGAGCCACTGCAATTCGGGCTGTTTACCGGCAACAACTACGTTCACATAGTTGCGGGTACGAAAGCAGTGATCCATCACAGATAAAAGACAATTGGCATCCGGCGGCAGGTAAATGCGGACCACAGCGCTTTTTTTGTTGGCTACGGTATCAATGAAGCCGGGCCCCTGGTGGCTGTAGCCATTATGGTCCTGGCGCCAGCTGTGCGAGGTAAGGAGGTAATTGAGCGATGCAAGTTCCGCGCGCCAGGGCAGTTCATGGCAGATCTTCAGCCACTTGGCGTGCTGGTTGAACATGGAGTCGATGATCGTAATGAAAGCTTCATAGCAGGGAAAGATGCCATGCCTGCCCGTAAGCAGGTAGCCTTCCAGCCAGCCTTGGCAGAGGTGTTCGCTGAGCACTTCCATTACCCGGCCGGTAGGCGACAAATGTTCATCCGTGCCCAGTATAGGTTCTACGGAACAGCGGCTGGTAGCTTCAAAAACCGCCTGCAGGCGGTTGGAATGTGTTTCATCCGGGCAAAACAAACGGAAGTTCTTTTCCGACTCATTCAGCGTAAAGATATCCCGCAGGAATTTTCCCAGCTGTGCGGTGCTTTCTGCCGTGCTTACACCGGGCGATTCAACGGGTACGGCATAGTCCCTGTAATCTGGTAACTGAAGGTCCCGCAGCAGCAGTCCGCCATTGGCGTGCTGGTTGGCGCTCATGCGCTGCCGTCCATGAGGGGCAAGGTCTCTTAGCTCCTGTATCAACCGTCCCTGTTTGTCAAACAGCTCTTCGGGACGATAGCTGCGCAGCCATTGTTCCAGTAATGCCAGCGCCTCCTTGTTTTCCTTTACGTGCATGATGGGCACCTGGTGAGCGCGGAAGCTGCCTTCCAGGGGTTGTCCCTGCCATTCTTTAGGGCAGGTCCATCCTTTGGGTGTGCGTAGGATGATCACCGGCCATGGCAGCCAGGTATGAATGGCATCCTTCTGCTTCCTGGTAAGGGATTGTATATCCCTGATAGCGGTATATGCTTTATTCAGCGCGTGTGCCATGAGAAAATGCACTAACATGGGATCATCGCCCGCTACAAATATGGGCTCGTACCCATGTCCGCGGAAAAGCGAGGCCAGCGCTTCATCTGTCATACGCGCCATCACCGTAGGCCCCGAGATCTTATAACCGTTCAAATGTAAGATAGGTAATACCGCACCGTCCCTGGAAGGATTCAGGAATTTGATGGATTTCCAGCTGCCTGATAAGGGGCCGGTCTCCGCTTCGCCGTCGCCCACCACACAGGCGGCTATCAGGCCCGGGTTATCGAATACGGCGCCAAAGGCATGTGCCAATGAATATCCCAGCTCACCGCCTTCATGAATGGAGCCGGGTGTGTGCGGACTAACGTGGCTGGGTATACCACCCGGAGAAGAGAACTGCCGGAAGAATAAGCGCATACCTTTTTCATCAGGCGTAATATCAGGATATACTTCCGAGAAAGTACCTTCCAGGTAACTGTTGGCCAGTATGGCAGGCGCGCCATGGCCCGGCCCGCAGATGAACATGATATTGGCATCTTTCGCGGTGATCAGCCGGTTTAAATGCACGTAGATCAGGTTCAGTCCCGGACAGGTGCCCCAGTGCCCCAGCAGGCGTGGCTTGATATGCTCGGGCCGCAAAGGCTCTTTCAGCAAAGGATTATCCTGCAGATAGAGCTGCGCGGCCGCCAGGTAATTGGCAGCCCGCCAGTATCTGTCTATTGATTGCAGCTTCTCTTCTGATAGTATAGCCATAATTGTTAGTTTAGTGTCCTTGCAGGCATTGCCGGGTATGTTGCGCGATCATCTGCTCTTCACTGGTCGGTATCACCCGTATAGTAACGGCGCTGCCGCTGGCAGATATAACTGCTGCGGCTTGCTCATTCTGTGTTGTATCAATATGCATACCCAGGAATTCCAGTCCTTCACAGATCTGTTGACGGATCTCCGGTGCATGTTCTCCAATACCGCCGGTAAAGATGAAAGTGTCCAGTCCGCCCATGGCTGCCGCCAACGCCCCTATGTATTTTCTTGCCTGGTAACAAAAAAGATCGATCGCTTCTGCCGCATGAGGATGCTCAGCTGCGGCTTCCAGCAGGTTTTCGATATCGGACTCTTTACCGGATAGTGCTTTTAATCCTGCCTGTTTATTCAGCAGATCACTCAATTCATCCGTATTCAGCTTTTGTTCTTTCAGCAGGTATAATATCACGCCAGGGTCCATATCTCCGGGTCGCGTGCTCATTACCAGCCCGCCGGCGGGCGTTAATCCCATGGTAGTATCTACACTGCGGCCTTTATGAACAGCCGTCATGCTCGCCCCGTTTCCCAGGTGGGCGATGATGATCCTGCCGTCAACCGTTTCCGGCGCTGTTTGCTGCAGCTGTTGCATGATATACTCGTAAGACAGCCCATGAAATCCATAGCGTACGAGACCTTGTTCCCACAACCGGCGGGGCAGGGCATAATGCCGTGCAACAAATGGCATGTGCTGATGAAAGGCGGTATCAAAACAAACCACCTGCGTAGCTTGTGGAAATACCTGTGCAAAAGCGCGGATGGCGGCCAGTTCTGCGGGCAGGTGATCCGGCGCCAGTGAGATCAGTTCGCTGAGTGAGGACAGCAAATGATCTGTTACTTTCTCCGGCGCAGTATGCGCCAGTCCTCCCTGCACCATTCTATGACCGATGGCGATGATCTCGTAGTCGCCAAAGCGTTCATTCAGCAGGGCAATCAGTTGATCCACGGCTGCTTCCATGTCTTTAACAGGCAATTTTCCTATATCACGGATCTGGCCGCTATGTAGTTGTGTTGGCATGTCTGCCTGGCTGAACAGACCATACTTCAGGCTGGAAGACCCACAGTTGACAGTTAGTATAACAGGTGTAGTTGCTTTCATGACAACTGGGAGAGGCCAAAAAATATGCCTGTTAGTTATACGACACTAAAGTAAAACGGCCTGATCTTTTCAAAGCTGCATTGTATAACGAAGGCTACATATTGATGATGAAATGCAGCAGCTACAGGTGGATACCCGTTAATAAGTTTTCTGGAACGATTTTGTTCCTGGTGATAGTAAACAGTAAAAATATGGGAGTAAGCATGATCACTTCTCCGGTAATGCAAATGCTACGTAGCTATCGCCAGACTTACTGCCGATCTTTCCACCTCCGCATGCAATCACTACATACTGCCGGCCGTTTACAACATAAGTGGCAGGGGTGGCATATCCGGCAGCGGGCAAGGGCGCTTCCCACAATACTTTCCCGCTGGCTTTGTCAAAGGCCCTGATCTTTTCGTCTTTAGTAGCGGCAATAAATACCAGTCCACCTTTTGTTACCAGCGGACCACCATAATTTTCGGTACCGGTAGGGGGAATGCCTTTTTTACTCAATTCGCTGTACTCGCCCAGCGGTACTTTCCATAACAGTTTACCGGTGTTAAGGTCAACAGCATTGAGTGTGCCCCAGGGTGGTTTGATGCCGGGGTAGCCGTCGCTGTCCAGGAAACGGTTATAGCCTGTCATGGTATAAGGCACTTCATCCAGTATACTCTTCTTTTCATTACTGCCTGCTGCCCGTTGCATACTGCTCACTGCCTTAGCAGCCGGCTCTTTATCTTCCAGGTGCATCAGGAAGGCCAGCAGGGCCTGTTTTTCGTTCGGCTCTAACTGTGTGAAGGCAGGCATCATATTCTTGCCATGCTCAATAATATCCTGTACCTGTTCAGGTGTATATTTTTTATGCAATTCAACCAGCGAAGGGTAGGAGCTGCCATTGCCCTTTAGTTCTGTACCATGGCACGACATGCAATATTTGCCGTATACTGTCTTACCCACGCCTTTAATGGAAAGATCATGATCATTGTTTGCAGGTACATCTATCATGGTTAATGACCAGGGCAGCTCACAGCTGTTCACGTAGAGGATCCCGGTTTCAGGATCTACTGCAGAACCGCCCCATTCTCCGCCGCCATCAAAGCCGGGAAAGATCCATACGCCCGATTTGCTGGGAGGAGTGAAAGGGGGGTTATATTTTACCTGGCGGAACTTCTCCATCAACGCGCTTTGCTTTTCCGGCGTGAGGCCCCATACCTGGCTGGAATCAAAATGCTGCCTTGCAAAAGGTTCCGGCAGTTCGGGAATGGGCTGTGTAGGCCAGGGCTTCTCCCCCGGCAGGTCAGAAGCGGGTACGGGCATTTCCCTGATCGGGAACACGGGTTGGCCATTGGTACGGTCAAATACAAAAATGTACCCGTGCTTGGTGATCTGTGCTACTGCATCGATCTTTTTACCGTCCCGCTCTATGGTCACCAGGTTGGGATTAGCAGCCAGGTCGCGGTCCCAGAGGTCGTGGTGAATGAACTGGTAATGCCAGCGATATTTACCCGTGGCGGCATCCAGCGCAATCAGTGAATTGCCGAAGAGGTTCTGCCCTTTTCGTATGCCGCCGTAAAAATCACCGCCGATAGAGCCGGTGGGCACATACAGGATGCCTCTTTCCTCATCGAGCGACATGCCTGCCCAGCTGTTGGCGCCGCCAAATTTCTTCCAGGCCTCCTTATCCTCCCAGGTATCATAGCCTATTTCTCCTGGCTGTGGAATGGTGTGGAAGATCCAGGCCCGTTTACCGGTTCGTACATCAAAAGCCCTGATATGGCCGGGCGCCGCGTCGGCCGATTCAGCTACCCGCATACCAGTGATAATAAGGTCTTTATAGATGATGCCGGGGGTGGTAGCGGCGATAAATTTATTATAGGTAGCAGTATCCCGGTCAAGATCCATATCCAGCAAAATAGCGCCCTTGTCGCCAAAGCTTTTTATAGCTTGTCCATTGGCAGCGTTGATAGCGTATAATTTCGCGCCTGCGCTGTACAGGATCCTTTTATCCGTACCCTCTTCATTCTGCCAGTACATCACGCCCCTGCTTACTTTAAAGAAGGCGAAAGGGTCTTGTTCCACGGTATCTGGTTCAAGGGTGGCAGGGTCAAACAGCCATTTCAGGGCGCCGGTGGCGGCGTCCAGGGCAAATAGTTTCACCCGGGGCGTAACGCCGTACAAAACGCCGTCTACCATAATGGGGTTACACTGGTTCTGGGAATGATTGCCGGTGTCTTTGTCCTGCGAGCTGTAGGTCCAGGCTACCTGTAAGCCGGCCACATTGCCGGTGTTAAGCTGGTCGTTGGAAGAATAGCGGATACCATCCTTTGATCCTGCATAGGTTTTCCATCCGCTGTAATCGGGCCCTTTAACGTGGTTCCGGCAGGCTGTCATGCATAAGAACAAGGCGCAACCGGCAAATAGTAGCTTCATACGTGGTGACATTTCAAGAGGATAAATATAATGATCCTGTGATAGTATTTTAACAAAATCGCCTGGGGCCACGATATTGCAAGGAGAACACAAGGAGAAGACAAGGAGAACACAAGGAGAAGAGAGGGAAAATAATATTAGCTAAATTGCGCTCGACTCCGAAAGCTACAGGCTTACGGCAATGGCATTCGGCATTGAGCTTTCAGCATTAAGCACTAGAAAATGAAATTATTTTTCAAAGACCCGGCCACCGGCGGCGAATTATTACTGGTAGAAAAGGAAGCGGCATTCGACCGGCAGTTCTTTACCCGCGACCAACACAACAAATACCTCACCATTGCCTGGAATACCGGGCCGGAACAGCAGGTAGTGATCGATGAAGTGAGCTATCAGTTCCCGGCCAACAGTATCCTGCCCCTGCTGATCAACCAGTCCTTCCGCTTTGAAAAGCCGGAAGATATCGTGGCCTGGCAATTTAACCGGGATTTTTATTGCATTATAGACCACGACAAGGAAGTGAGCTGCGTGGGCTTCATCTTCTCCTCCGGGGCGCTGTTTATCGGCCTGGATGAGCAAGACCAGCATAAAATGGAGCTGCTCCTGGAAATGTTCAAAGACGAGCTGCAGGATGCGGACGAGATCCAGGCCACTATGCTACGGGCCCTCCTCGTAAGGCTGATCATCAAGATCACCCGCCTGGGCAAGAAACAGCATGTAGACCAGACAAAGCTGAATAACGGAAAACTGGATATTATCCGTCATTTTAACCTGCTGGTAGAGGATCACTATAAGCAACAGCACCAGGTGCAGTACTATGCCAACCAGCTGAATAAATCGCCCAAAACGCTGTCTAATCTCTTTGCCTTGTACAATGAGCGTTCGCCCCTGCAGGTGATCCAGGACCGGCTGGTCCTGGAAGCCAAGCGCCTCTTTCATTATACAGACAAATCAGCCAAAGAAATAGCGCTGGACCTGGGTTTTGAGGATGCCGCCCACTTTAGCCGCTTCTTTAAGAACCAGACGGAGATGAGCCCTTCCGACTTCAAAAAAACACTCCAAACCAGGGCTTAGGGAAAAAACGCCAACTCTTCGGGAAATCTGTCTATTCTCAGGGGACTAAAATCGTTGCAATTTTACATCGTCAATAACGACAGCGAAAAAATAAAAAACGATATAAAATGAAAACGATCACAGTACCCACCAGAGAAACCGTATCAGCCGCTAACCAGCAGATCTTCGACACCCTGAGCAAGAAACTCGGCAAAGTGCCTAACCTCTATGCCACCATGGCGCTGTCTGAAAACGGCCTCGCTACTTATCTCGCCCTCGCGAATGCAAAAACTTCCCTGAAGGCAAAAGAAAAAGAAGTGATCAATCTGGCAGTAAGCCAGGCTAATGGTTGTGAATACTGTACCGCTGCTCACACCGCCATCGCCAAACTGAATGGATTTAACGACGAACAGATCCTGGAGATCCGCAGCGGCGCCGTTTCTTTCGACAGCAAATACGATATCCTGGCGAAATTGTCCATCAATTTCGTGGAAACAAAAGGTAAACCCGATGCCGCATTGCTGGATGCCTTCTATGCCGCCGGTTATACCGACGAGAACCTGGTAGACGTGATCACGGTCATTGCTGATAAGACCTTTACGAACTACCTGTTCGGAGCCACTAAGATACCGGTTGATTTTCCTGCTGTTCCTGCTTTGGAAACTGTTAAAGCATAATAAAGTCGTAAGTCATTAGTCGTAAGTCGTTAGTGATTGCACGAATTGTTTATATCTTCGCTTAGATCACTAACGACTGACGACTTACGACTGACGACTTACGACTGACCACTAGCCTCCGATAATTTATACAATTAATTCCCTCACATATACATTGTTCGGCGTAGATTACATAAGCATCTTGCAACTCGATATGCACTAAGCATCACCCTTTAAAATTTTTAATCATGAGTACAGCCACATTAAAACCCAGCACCGTTGTAAATTGGTCAGAAGATCCCCACCTTGACTCCGGCACCAAGGCTTTCCTCAAACTGTTGAATACAGGCGGCGCACCTGTAGAAAGTTTGTCCAAAGAAGACGCCCGCAACGTACTCGTAGGCGCGCAGGCTGCTGTTAAAGTTGACCTCTCCGGTATTGAAGAATCTGAAAAGACCATCACTGCAGACGGTTACACCGTTAAGCTGAATATTGTACGCCCCGCAGGTGCTACCGGTACACTGCCTGTCTTCATCTTTATACACGGTGGCGGCTGGATCCTGGGCGATTATCCCACCCACAAACGCATGGTAAGAGACCTGGTAGTACTTTCCGGTGCAGCGGGCGTGTTCGTAAACTATACGCCATCTCCCGAAGCACAGTACCCCCAGGCCATCAATGAAATATATGCCGCTACCAAATGGGTGGCAGAGAACGGTAGCGAGATCAATGTAGACGGAAAAAAACTGGCCGTAGTAGGTAACAGCGTAGGCGGTAACATGACGGCAGTAACTGCCCTGATGGCAAAAGCTAAAGGCGGTCCGGATATCAAGCTGCAAATAATGATGTGGCCGGTGACAGACTACAACCCTGAACGTGAATCATGGAAACAGTTTGGAGAAGACCGCTTCCTAACCGCTTCGCTCATGAAATGGATGTTTGACCAGTACACTACAGATGCTGCTAAGCGTAAAGAGATCTACCATTCACCGCTGCAAGCCACTACAGAGCAGTTGAAAGGCTTACCTCCCACTTTGATCCAGGTAGCAGAGAACGATATCCTGCGTGATGAAGGTGAAGCATACGGCCGCAAACTGGATGAAGCCGGTGTGAAAGTGACCAGCATCCGTTACAACGGTATGATCCACGACTTCGGTTTGCTCAATGCGCTGGCAGAACTGCCTGCAACCCGTTCACTATTTGTGCATGCAGCAGCTGAACTGAAGAAGTACCTGGCCTGATTACTTATCTTTGTTGCACAATTTCCAGCAACATGGGCGCTACTACTTTGGACATTAAAACCATTGATACACTTCGTGATCTTCCCGATTTAATACCTGTTTTGCGTGATAACGTAGAAGACTGGACCATCAGGGTATTTAACCGGGAACATCACGAGTGTCGTAATTATTTATCCCCCAACCGCCGGGAGTTTTATAAGGTGCTGCTGGTAACAAAGGGAGTAGGGGTGTTCACCATGGGCCTGAACACTTATTACATCGAAGAGCCCACCATCCTGTTCATTCATCCTAATGACATTATCTCCTGGAAGAATCTCGCGGATGTTTCAGGCGGTTATTACTGTCTCTTTAAAAAGACTTTCATCAACGAACACCCGCAGTTAAAGGCTACGATAGATAAGTACGGGTTATTTACAGAGAAGAAAAAAAGCGTGATCCGTTTAGGGGTGGGAGCCGTGCAGCAGATGACGGATCTCTTTGCTCATATGCAGGAAGAGGAGTTATCGGGCAACCAGCTCCGGGACGATGCCATGCAGGCTTACCTGCAATTGCTGATGGTGGCTAGCGCCAGGGTGGCGCATTTTCCTGAGCCAGACAGTGTTTCTGAGGAGTTCAGGCATGTGCATGAGTTTTTCCAGTTGCTCGAAGAAGAAACTACTCATATTAACTATACTTCTCCTATTCGTATCAAAACGGCCAAAGAGTTTGCGGCCAGTCTTTCCCTTCATCCCAATCACCTGAACGCCCTGCTGAAGAAGCATACCGGGCAGAATGTCAGCACGCATATACGTAACCGTTTGCTGGAAGCCAGTAAGATACTGCTGCGCCAAACGGATTGGTCTCTGCAGGACGTGGCCTATAGCGTCGGTTTTTCCGAGCAGCCCAATTTCAACCTGTTCTTCAAGAAGAACACCGGTTTTACACCGGCTGAATTCAGGAGAGGCCAGCATCTGTAGCGGGTTTTAAAACAGGTACAATGAAAGTACGTCTATCAGGTCATCCTGGGTAAGACCGCCTTCTTCGGGTATCTCATCCTCCGGCTCATATTTTTCTACCGTCCATACGCCCGGTTCATCGCCGCCGCACCACAGTACCAGTTCCCGTGTTTTTGTTTGCTTATCCGTTGTCATATATTACTTCTTTTCGCTGATACAAAATAACAATGGGCTGGTGACAGCCTTATGTCAGTAGCGATAGAGAAATAATGGTGTATATGAAATGTGTTCAGAATGAATGAGTAAGCTAAGGCATTGCCCCTATTTTGGAAGGTGAACCATAAAGGTGGTGCCTTCATTTACCTTGCTGTAGAATTCCAGCTGGCCATTCATCAGGGCGAGATAGTTTTTGACAATGCTAAGCCCAAGGCCGGTGCCCGAGGTATGGGCGGTATTGGAGGCCCGGTAGAACCTTTCGAAGAGATGTTCCTGGTCTTTTTCCGGTATGCCGATGCCATGATCCTGGATCACCAGGGTAATGCGGTCTCTCAGGTAATGTATGCTGAAATCTATATTGCTATCCTCGCCGGAGTATTTGATGGCATTGGAGAGCAGGTTGTTCAGCACATTCTTCAATATTTTGCCGTCTGTATACACTGTTTCGGGTTTGCCGTTTACTTCCAGCTGGATGGTCTGTCCCTTTTTAGCGCTTTCCTGCAGGTTCTGGATAATCTCTTCAGAGAAGCGGAGGAGGTCCAGCTGTTCATGCACGCAATCTATCTTTCCTTCTTCCAGCTTGCTGAGTGAGAGGAAGTCGTTCAGGATCTGGATCAGGTTATTGACATTGGATTTAATACGGTCCAGGTGTTTGAGGGTACGCTCGTCGGGATGCTCTTCCTGGTACTTTTCCAGCAGGAAGGCTGAGGATAGGATAGCACCGAGGGGAGTGCGGAACTCGTGGGATGCCAGGGAAATAAACCGCGATTTGATCTCTCCCAGCTCTATTTCTTTCCGGAGTGCCGCGCGGATGTCGTCTTCCGCCTTTTTACGGTCGGTCACATCCTGGCAGAATTTGGCATATCCTCTCAGGTTTCCTTCATTATCATGTACCGCCGTTAAAATAACATTTGCCCAGAGTTTTGATCCGTCTTTGCGCACCCGCCATCCTTCGCTTTCATAGTAGCCGAATTCCTGCACCATGCGCAGGTCATGATCCGGGATATCCCGCTCTACATCTTCCTCTGTAAAGAAGATGCTGTTATACCGTCCCAGCACTTCATCAGCGGTGTAGCCTTTTAGCCGCTCCGCTCCTTTGTTCCAGGTCATTACGCGGCCTTTAGGGTCCAACATATAGATGGCGTAATCTTTCACATTTTCAACCAGGAGCCGGAACCGCTCTTCATTTTCCTGGAAATACTTCAGGTACTTTCTTTCGGAAGCCTGCAGGGAGTCAAACAGTTCCGATTGAGCGGCGCGTTTCTTTTCCTGCTGCACCATGGCTGTTACATCTTCCACCTGGTGAATGATGTATTCCACTTCTCCAGCCGCATTCAGTACGGGGGTATTCAGGGGGCTCCAGTACTTTTCTTCGAAGCCTCCGCCTTTGGACTCGGGACGTTGCACATCGTATTTCTGCAAGGGCATGGTATCGGGCCGCTTTTCTGCCAGCACCCTGTTCAGGGAGGCATGGAGATTACGTACGCCGGTGGCCGTGGCGTCATCGGGGTTATCGGGGAAGATGCTGAATATATGTTTGCCGATGATCTGCTCCCGTTTGGTCATGGTCGCGTTAAGGTATGCTTCTGTGACGGCCACAATGATGAGGTCGCAGGACAGTAGAAGGTGTAATGCGGGGCTGGCCTCGAATACGCTACGGAAGTCCAGTTCCTTTTTTTCTTTTGACATTCCCATTGCCGGCTAATGAGGGGCGTTTTACCAAATTTAAAGGTATTTTACCGGATTTGGAAATACGCCCTCCTGCAAGTCTTAACTCGCCCGCTTCTCATGCAGCAGCATATTCACCGCATGATCCAATGATCCTGCCCTGGTCACTTCACCTGCATTTACAAAATAGATCTCATCCGCATTCTCAATAGTATTGAGCCTGTGGGCAATGATCACTCTTGTAGTATCTGCAGGCAGCTGTTGCAATATCTTTTCCAGCAGCTGTTCTGTAATGGTATCTATATTAGCGGTCGCCTCATCCAGGATCAGCAGCTTCGGACGGCGTAACACCGCCCTGATAAATGCAATCAGCTGTTTTTGTCCCAGGCTTACAGCATCTCCGGTGGTTGTCACTTTTGTTTCCAGTCCCTGTTCAAACCTGCTGAGCAGACTTTCCAGGCTGGCTTCGCGGATCACTGTCAGCAATTGTTCATTGCTATATTCCGCATACTGCGGGTTACCGTAGAGGATATTATCTTTTACTGTACCGGTGAACAGGAACGGTTCCTGCAGGATGAAACCGATTTTGCTGCTGCGTTCTGCCGCATCGTAAGAGCGGATGTCGCGGCCTTCCAGCAATACTTGCCCTTCTGTAGGATCGTATAGCCGTGCTATCAGCGAGGCTGTCGTCGTTTTGCCGCCACCGGTAGGGCCCACCAATGCATAGGTTTTACCGCGTTCCAGGTTGAAGTTTACATTATGCAGCACAGGTTTACTGTCCGGGTAGCGGAACTGCACCTGTTTGAACTCCATCACAGAATCTGTACCATTGCCATTGCCCGTAGCGGGTATCACCGGCAGGTCTGATTGCAGAGTCAGTATCTGCGAGATCCTGTCCCAACCCGCTAATGCCACCTGGAAGTTGGCCCACAGGACAGAGAGCTGGCGGATCGGCGTATAGAAGCTGTTCACATAGGCCAGGTAACTGATCAGCAAACCGATGGTGAGATGACCGCCGGCTATCAGGTAGATGCCATAAGTAAGCACGATCAGCTGCGCCAGTTGAGAGCAAAAGCCGAACACCGGCATAAAAGTACTGTTGGCGATGCCTGCGGCAGTAGCGGTAGCGTAGTTCTGGCGGTTCACTTCCTCAAAACGTTTCCTGAAATAGTCACGGCGGTTAAAGGCGAGGATCACTTTAAAATTATTCAGGCTTTCCTGGATCTCTGCGCTCATGCTGCCCGTGCTTTTCATGTTGGCTGCGTTCTTGCGGCGTACCCAGGGCGAAACGGCTCGCGTAAAGATGAACAGCACCAGTGCAGGCGTCAGGGCCGCTGCGCCCAGGCTGGGGTGCAGTGACAGCAAAAAGATGCCCGCGCCTGTCATCATAAAGATGTTGCTGATAAACTGCATCAGGTATTGCGAAAAGAACTGGTTCACTTTTTCCGTATCATTATTGATACGCGAGATAAGGTCGCCTGCTTTGTTCTGGTTAAAGAAAGCCACGGGCAATTCCGTTAGTTTGCTGAATACCGCATTGCGGAGATTGAACAGCATTCGCTGCCCGATGTTGCCCATCAGCCTTGCCTGCAGGTAATTGGCGCCGAAGGCAGTGAGGTAGATGGTCAGCAGCGCACCGCAGGCCAGTAATACCTTGTTATATTGATGATCCTGTATAAAGTGGTCTATGGTATAAGCCGTGATCACCGGACCTGTCAGGTTCAACCCCGAGCTGATCAGGATGGTGATGAAAGCCATCACCAGGGTTTTTTGTTCTGCAGCCAGGAACTGGAACAGTTTCTTCAGCGCAGCAAGGGTGCTGGTTTTCTGCGCCGGGTTGGCGGTATTATTTAGATTGTAATTCATAGTGACTGGTGCTGCGTTGTGATTGATAGATCTGTACATATTCAGGGCAGGTTTGCATCAGCACCTGGTGGGTGCCTGTTGCAATGATCTCTCCTTCCATCAGGAGGATGATCTGGTCGTATTGTTCAATGGAAGCTATCTTTTGTGTAACGGACACCAATGTCAGCTCAGGATAGTAGCGGGCCAGGTTGTCCAGGATCTGTTGTTCTGTCTGATTGTCTACACGGGCGGTGAAATCATCCAGCAATAATACTTTCGGCTCTATGGCCAGTGCGCGGGCCAGCATGATACGCTGCTTTTGTCCGCCGGACAGGCTGGTGCCCCGCTCAGAAACAACGGTGTCCAGCTCCTCTGGCAGAGACGCCACGAAATCAGACAATGCAGCGGTGGTGATCGCGCGGTTCATGGCTTCTTCCGTTACCTCGTCATTAAAGGCAATATTCTCCCGAAGGCTCATATTGAAGATAATGCTGTCCTGGAAAACGATGCCTACCTGGCTATGCAGGGTATGTCGTTTATAGGCGGCTATATCGCGATTGTCATAGAGAATGCTGCCGCTGTTAGGTTTTCCCAGGTGCGTGAGTAAATTCAGCAATTGTGTTTTCCCTGCAGCAGTGGGACCGATGATGGCGGTTTTCGATCCTGCTTTAACGGAGAAGGATATATTTTTCAGCACCGGCTTTCCATCAAATTGCAGGCTCAGATCCCGCACTTCAATATCTCCACGCAGCGTGCCTTCTATGGTGCCTTCCTCTGCGGGTTCGGGCATGGATAATACTTTCTCAACTCTTGCATACGCTGCGCTGGATTGTGCGATCACGTTACTCATCACCCCTATCAGGATCACCGGGAAGATCAGGATGGTGAGGTACGCATTAAAAGCGGCGAGGTCGCCCAGGGTCATGCTGCCATTGATCACATAATGTCCGCCCAGCGCCAGGATGGTCACCACGGCCATATTGGCGATCAGCATGATCAGGGGCAGCAGCATGGCGTAAAGCCGTATCATGGTAAGGCCGATGTCCCTGGCCTGGGTATTAGCCGTTACAAATTTTTCGTATTCCATCTGCTGTGCGTTCAGCACGCGGATCAGGGCAGCGCCCAGGATGCTTTCTGTGATCACCTTATTAAGCCAGTCTATCACTTCACGGATCTTTCCGAACCACATTTTCATTTTGCCGAGCACCAGGAAGAAGGTACCGCCTATCAGGGGGATGATCGCCATCACGGCCAGCGCCAGCTGCCATTTGACAGTGAACAGCAATATACTGGCGCCTACGATCAGGATCATGGATGCGGCGATAGAGGAAATGGCCTGTGCCACAAAGAGCTTGATCGTATCCACATCACCCGTCAGGTTGGTGAGCAGCCTGGAGGGATTGGCCTCCTGGATACCCGCATAACTTTGTTCGGAAATCTTATTGGCCAGCCGTGTGCGCAGGTCCCTGGCTACCCGTTCAGATGCAAAGGCCTGCACGATGTTCTGCAGGTAGGTGAAGATAAAGATCAGCAGCGCTGCACCGGAGAAATAAAGGATCACCGGTTGAAACTGTAATTCTCCCCGGCCATAGGCATCAATGCTGTGCGCAATGATCTTGGGCAGTACCAGGTTTAACCCGTTGCTGACGAGGGCCAGCAGTATAAGCAACAGTATCTGCCTGCGGTAAGGTTTTATCAGCGAGGTCAGTTTAGGAGGCTTATTGCCGGGTGCATGGTTTGATTTGTTGGCCTTTTCCATAGTGATTTGTGAGAATATGAGGGTACTTCTACAGTAGACGAATATAACGGGTCAATATTTTGAAAAGGTAGAAATTTTTTTAATAAGAAAGATGTAGGCCTTTTCCACACGGCAAAAATTACCTGGAGCTGGAACAGGTAAAGTTTGTGTTGAAAGATGGTGTTATTTATCTACAGCAGGAACAGGGATAAGATATACACGGTAGCCAGGCTGACCAATCCCATCCAAAGGGTGGCCATAGAATACACTTTGAGCATGGTCCGCATTTCCAGGCCGGAGAATTTGCTGATCACCCAGAAGTAGGCGTCATTGGCGTGCGAGATGGTCATTGATCCGGCGCCCAGGGCTAATATACATAACAGTCTGCCTGTGCTGCTGTCTAGCCCCAGGGCGGGCAGCAGCGGTTGAATAATAGAGGCGGCCGTAATAATAGCCACGGTAGAAGAGCCCTGTGCTGTTTTCAGCAGGGCGGTGAGCAGAAAGGGAAATACGATCCCGAAGCTGCCCAGGGGCAATGCAGCGCTTACGTGTTGTCCTACTTTGGTGGCGGCCAGTACTGCCCCGAAGGCGCCGCCTGCGCCGATGATCACCAGGATCCCGCCTGCTTTCTCCGCTGATTCCGTTAAGAGGGCGCTGGTGGTTTTCCGGTTCCATTGCCGGCTGCCAGCGAAGGCTAACAGGACGCCGATAGACAGTGCCACGATGGGATCTCCCAGTATATGAAAAATGCCCATGGCGCTGCCACCGGCCGTTTCTATATTGGTGAAAGCGCCGATGGCGATCAATATAATAGGTACTATTACGGGCATAAAGGCCATCCACACGGGTGGGGTAGGGCCTTCTGCAAGGGTGTGGGTTTGTTCGGCGGCCACTGTGGGTATCTTTTTACCCGCATAGTGTGCCCACCAGCTGCCGGTGATGGCGGCGGGTATCGCTACCAGGATACCTGTCAGGATCAGTTTCCCGAAATCCGCGCCAATGACCCCTGCGGCGGCTGTGGCGCCCGGATGCGGAGGGATCAGGCAGTGTACGGAATACAGGCCGGTGGCCAGGGATACAGACATGATCACTACTGAAATGCCGGTGCGCCTGGCGAGGGACTGGTTTAACCCGCTCAGCACAATGTAGCCCGAATCGCAAAAAATGGGCAGTCCCACTATAAAACCGGTGATGCTCATGGCGATGGCTGCATAGCGTTCGCCTACCACTTTGAGGATGGAGGAGGCCATTACGCGGGTGCTGCCCGTGTGTTCCAATAATACTCCCAGGGTGGTGCCCAGCACGATGATAAAACCCAGTGAGCGCATGATATTGCCGAAACCTTCTTTGATAGCAGTAATGATATCTGCTATGGAAAGCTGCGCCATGAGGCCTGTTATAAAGCAGGCCAGGAAGAGTGCAAAGAACGCGTGTACACGGTATTTAGCCGTTAGCAGGATGATGGCGGCGATGCCGGCCAGCAGGGCAATCAGTACCTGGAGGAGATCAATGGTCATTAGCAAGGTTTTCTAGATGGCCTGCCAATCCTGGTATATTTTTTCTGCAAACTTATCATACTCCACAAAGCTGTGTGGTTTGGTGTGAAAAGCGTGTGCGCCGGATGACAAGCATTTATTGATAATGGTGCTGGTAAAAGATGTGGAAATGATGATAACGGGAATGTGTAATAGTTTTGGGTCTTTTTTGATGTCCTGCAGCAGATCCAGCCCGGTTTTGCCGGGCATGTTCAGATCGCTGATGATCAGGTCGGGTAATTGATGTTGTGCTCCGGTGATGACATCATAGGCTTCATCGCCGCTGCTGGCTACAGCAATGATATTGAATAGGTTAGTTGACAGGAACCCTTCTTTCATGAAGAGTTGCTCATCTTCGTCATTTTCCACCAGCATTATGTTTAATTTCTCCATGTATGCAAAAATAACTATTTAACGGGCAGGTTTTTATCAATGGTGAAGTAAAAAATGGAGCCTCTTCCTGGAGCGGATTCCAGCCATATCTTACCGGAATGGTTTTCGACGATCTTTTTGGATATGGATAATCCTATACCCATGCCCGGGTATTGGTTACCGGTGTGCAGACGTTTGAATACTTCGAATACTTTGGGTGCATGCTCTGCGGAGATGCCGATACCGTTATCCCTTACGGAGAATTTATAGTACCCGGCTTCTTCCTTGCACTGGATCACCAATTTGGGATTTCTCTCGCCTTTGAATTTCAGGGCGTTGCCCACCAGGTTTTGCAGCACCTGTACCAGCCGTAGTTTATTGCCTTTTACAAAGGGAACGTCCAGTGTTACCTTGATGTCGGCAGCTGTTTCCTCTATGCTTTGTTTCAGGTTCAGGAGGGTTTCTCCTATGATCTCATTGGTAGACACCAGGGTGAAGGCCTGTTCTTCTGTGGTCAGGATGGCGTAATTTAACAGGCTGATGATCAGCTCCCGCATCCGGATGCTGGAGTATATAGCCCGTTGTATGTAGTGCGCTATTTCAGGAGGGGTGTCTGTGCGCTGGATATGTTGCTGTATGAGCAGGAGGTAGCTGTAGGTGGTGCGCAGGGGCTCCTGCAGGTCGTGCGAAACGATGGAATTGAACTGTTCCAGCTCTTCGTTGGCAGCGGCCAGGTCCTGTACGGTTTTGTTCAATTGGGCAGCCAGCAGCCTGTACCGTTCTTCGCTTTCTGCCAGGGCCTGTTCGGCTTGCTTTCTTTCGGTAAGGTCTCTCGTCACTTTGGAGAACCCGATCAGCTGTTGCTGGTCGTTATAAACGGCGGTGATCACCACGTTGGCCCAGAACTGGGTACCATCTTTTCTGACCCTCCAGCCTTCGTCTTCGAATTTTCCTACTTCCCTTACCACCCGCAGCTCCATCTGGGGTTTGCCATTGTCTTTGTCCTCCTGTGGGTAGAAGGTGGAGAAGTGTTTGCCGATAATTTCGTCTGCCGTGTATCCTTTAATTCTTTTTGCCCCTTCGTTCCAGCTGATGACGTGACCTTTTCCGTCGAGCATGAAAATTGCGTAGTCTTTAACCTGTTCTACCAGTAGCCGGTATCGCTCATAGGTGCTGATGCTTTGGATGTCCTGTAGATTCTCCTGTTTCATATAGGTTCATATATCAATTATTCTACCACACTCGCATTTAGTGGAAATTAAAAAGATTTATTGGGTTTTTTTGAAAAATATTCTACATTTGCGGTCCCGAAATGGGAAAATGCCCGATAGTATAACGGTAGTACGACAGACTCTGACTCTGTTTGTCTTGGTTCGAATCCAGGTCGGGCAACAGGAAAACCGGAATTTGCTTTAGCAGGTTCCGGTTTTTTTATTCAGCCTCAGGTTAACACATTGTGCTGATGGCAGGTAAAGAATGCCACCGGTATCAGGACGGCCACGTCTATATCACGCTATTTTTCCCCGGCGTTTTAGTGCGACCAGTAATACCAGCACGCTAATGGCCAGCCCTGCCAGGAAATAGGCAGCATTTTTCTCCCAGGAGCCTTTTATAAATATGGGCTGGTTACCTCTGTCGATAAAATACGCTAAGCGGTTGATATGGTCCGCACGGTCATCAAAATAAATGGTAACCTCATCCCCCTTTTTAAGCAGGTCTATTTGCTCAAATTTTGGTTTAAAGTCGCCTGCGTCCTTGCCCACGAAAACCTCAAAGACTTTTGGATAATTGTTAAGGGCGAGGTATCGGTACTTGTTTTTATTCCGGTTAGGAAAGTCTTTATATGAGTGTTCAAGATAGATAAGCTGTCCGCTTATTTTATCGAAGGAGGTTTTGTCTTTATCTGCTCTCAGGTAAAGGAAGACAGACAGGATGAAAACACCGATCATCGAGGAATGATGCCTTTAACAAAAACGGGGTGTGTGGTTTTCGTCATAGATGAATAGTGTGGCTCTAAATTATAAAAATTTTCATCTCCAGGTAGAAGAAGGCAGCTTAGGCATATTGATCAGCCAATGGCTGTACGGGGAGGATACAATATCTGTGTAAATCATTTTGAATTCCGCCGCCAAGATCATTGAAGATCATCGTGCAGCCCTGTACAAGATTTTATTTCGCAATTCAGAATAGTAAAAAAATGTTCATTTGCTAACAACGAATCCTGGATTTGGGATGTATTGGATCAGTACAATAAGAAGATATACAGGAAATAAAACATGATATGAGGCCATTTTGCGGAAGATGGTCCGAAATGACCATAAAATTTATCCCAAATGATAACAACCATTTGAATTCTTTACCTGACATTTGTTGAAGTGAAACGAATTAAAGGAAGTAAATACCAACTCAGATATGAAAAACGGAATTTACAATACTATCCATATCGCAGCATTTGTATTGACATAACCCTTAACCACAAACAATCTCTTTACTGACTATGGTACATCAATACCCTCAAAAATAACACAAGCCAGCAGCGGCTTAGTGCTTTGAAGACATTGCCGGTTTCAATGCTGTTCATTCAGTTTGTTGAGTACCGGCGACTCAGAATAACTATTTAAATAAATAACCATGGCAGATCCAATAACATCTGTTCCACTTCTATTGCCTGATGAGGAAAGGTCTCCTTTAATCTCACTGGCAAAAGGAGAGATTACGCCTGAGATGTATAATTCCATCAATGAAATGAGAAGGTTTAAAGGAAGTAGCCTGGAAACTGGGTTTGTTTTAGGTGATATGATAAAAGAGTTGGTTATGCAGGCTTTATCAGATTTAACTGCAGGAGATGTAACATAATTCGCTGTGTTTTACTACTTATAGAGCTCTGTCATACCCTACGGGATAGATAGAATTGTCGATTTGTAGCTGCGAGATCCTAGTAGACTTCTATTTCTTATAATGACAAAAAAAAACAATGCTAATGTTTACTATAACTTGGCATTATGCATTACAACTCAAATGACAGCTTCGTAGTCAATATCAATTTGTTTTAGGATAGGCCTGCTTCCGGAAAGGGAGGGGGCGGCCAGAACTGGTTTGTTTATATCTCAACAAGTAAAATTTATGAGCCGTAAGTTTATTTCAGAAGCTATTTCATTGCTGTATGTTTGTATGCTGTTATATACAGCAATATCAAAACTTCTCGATTATAATGTCACAAAAGAACAAATGGCTATGATGCCTTTATTGAAGCCGTTTTCGGGTATTGTTGTCTGGTTGTTGCCTCTCGTAGAAACGGTAATTGCCCTGTTAATATTTATCCCGCAATATAGGACTATTGGGTTGAGGATTGTAACAGGATTGATGTCTGTGTTCACGTTATATATCGTATATATGATGACTTATTATGATGATCTCCCATGCTCATGTGGTGGAATATTACAAGAACTATCGTGGGGCGGACATTTGATTTTTAATTCTGTCTTTATTGTATTAGGTATTCTATCATTGTGGTATTATAATAAACTTAGAGATGAAAAGAGATACAAAAAGATTAATGTCTAGGGAAGGCAATATGTTAAAACAACATGAACTTAAAAGGCTGATGTTGATCATTCTGTTTCCTGTTATAATGATGTCCTGTGCGCATACCGAGAATCGACCGTATGCAACTGGATTGGAGGGTAAGCCATTGCCGGTATTCGAAATTTTAATGCAGAATGGTTTGACGCATATTAGTTCGTCGAATCTTGATCCTCACAGAAACACAATTTTGTTCTACTATAGCCCCACTTGCCCGTATTGTAGAGCTGCAATTAAGTGATATTTTGAGCAATATTAATTATTTTAAAGATGAGCAAATTCTTTTGTTAACCTCGGCAGATGTTCCCTCCGTAAAAAATTTTTCAGATGAATTTAAACTCAATAATTATAATAATCTGATAGTAGGTATTGATACCGGATATGTCGTCGTTAGCAGCTTTAAAATTCCCGGAGTGCCATTCACAGCGGTATTTGATAGGAATAAAGTGCTTTTATCTGCATATGTTGGAAAAATTTCGTCAACAAAATTAAGTCAGGTTGTTAAGAGTTGTATAAATGATAACTGAATCAGACAATAATGACGTTGCATTTTGTTCGAATTCATCGACTTCTATAGAATTAGAGGCCTCAAGAAAACAGCCGCATCAAATGAATGACAAGACTATGTTGGAGCGAATAATGTATAGTAAAATTTAATCAAATGAGAGGAAAAAGCTTATAGTTTCTGTTATGGCAGTAGTAGCTATCATTATTACTTCACTTGCTTTTAAAATAGGTACACCCAACCTATTGTATTGTAATGTCTCTACGAATACATGTAGGTTGCCGCCTCCAGGATTACGTTATCACAAAAGTGTTGGCGTTCCAGTAAGCGATCCCGGAAATTTATACGAAGGAGTTATAAATGCGCCTTGCGGTTCTTTGCCAACCGACATGTGTCATCCTTATACCGCTCCGATTGTGTATATATATGATTAACTGATATATCGTATTAGATTGTAGATCTGATCACCCTGACAATTATTAATAAGGACAAGCCGAAAACCTTCAAAAGAGTAGGCAGCATTTGTTAATTCAAATTTTAGTAAAATGAAAGCTTCAAGATTAGCATTTTCTGCAATTGCAGTGTTTGCAGTTGTTGGTAGCGCATTGGCCGTTACTAGGAGCAATCCGAATCTCCTTTACTGTCAACCTCAAAGCCAGACCTGTCAAATTCCGCCTCCTGGACATCCGTTGAGGTATAATAAAACAACTGGGATTCGGCAACAAATCCAGTGGTCTGTTTGATGGAACCATTGGAGCGGCAGCCTGCGGTACTCAACCTACTGATCCGTGCCATCCGTATACAACAACTACCGTTTTCAGAAATGACTGAGAGGGTTAATGCTAAAGAGCCACAGGGTCCAAATGGATCTTGTGGCTCTTAATGTTTACTCTTAAAGGCACATAAAGACCAACAGAGAACTTCATAAACCCAGCTTTATGATAGGGCGCAGAGTATACCAACCTGCTTCGTCTTATGCTGATGCTCCCAATAATTAATAAGGGGAAGCCGAAAACCTTCAAACGAGTAGGCTATATTGTTAAATCAAATTTAATAAGATGAAAGCTTCGAGATTTACATTTTCTGCAATCGCAGCTTTTGCAATTGTTGGTAGCGCATTGGCCGTTACTAGGAGCAATCCCAATCTCCTTTTCTGCCAACCTCAAACCCAGACTTGCCAGATCCCCCCTCCTGGACATCCTTTGAGGTATAATAAATCCAGTGGGATTCAGACAATAAATCCAGGTGGTCTGTTTGATGGAACGATCAAGGAGCGCCGTGTCGGTGCCCAACCTAGTGATCCGTGTCATCCGTATATAATAACTACCGTTTTCAGAAATGATTGAGAGGACAACGTAAGATCACCGGACCATTTTGGTACGATGACTTACGCAATATTTATTCATGTAATTTATGAATATATATGAAACCGTTTTTACGGTATAAGGCAATCATAGTAATCTGGTAATAGTAATAATGAGACATATACGTTGAATTGCTACAATGTTGAGGTGTCAGTTGTCTTATTGCAAATTTTACAGTTTTTATGACAAAAGTCACTAGAGTCGAGTTCTAACCCATTTTCTACTTGCTTTAAATTAGCCGGCAGCCCTTTGGTCATCCATTTTGGTGCAACTTTTCCTTTGAGATAATGGTCAAAAAATTGATTTACTCTAATAGTGTAATCGAATTTGTCAATGTCGCTATAAATCAACCCATGGTCTCCATTATCATATTGTAACATCCATACCGGCTTTGCCAGGCTTCGGAGTGCAGTGAAGAACTCTACGCCTTGAGTCCATGGTACTCTTCCGTCTTTTTTGTTATGCATAATTAGCAACGGAGTTGTGACAGACGGTCCTCCGAAAAGTGGAGAATTATCAATATATCTTTTCAGATCGTCCCATAGGGAAACTGCCATTCTCGTTTGAGCGTACTCAACATCTTGTCTCCCATCCAGCCCTTCGTCCATTCAAGGATCCTGCACGACTTATAAGATCTGTACCCCCGCCGCAGAGCACGCTGCTGCAAATATCGAAGTTTTTGTGACAAGATAGTTAACTTCATAGCCGCCGAAGCTATGACCTTGAATGCCCATTCTGTCAGAATCAATCCACGGAATTTTGCCGAGTGAATCTGCAGCTGAGAGTCGCAAAATCATAGATACTCATGCCTGTATTTCCAGGGTCATAGTAAATATCGGGGCAGAAAGAACTAAATAACCTTGGCTAACAAGAAAGGGTACGTTTATGGGACCTGTAAATAACTCAGGACGTATCAATTTATTCGAACCGTCGGACTGTCGTTCATATATACTAAATATTAGCGGGTATTTCTTCTGTTGGTCGAAGTCAGACGGTCTGTATAAGATACCGGAAGCTGAACTGCCCTCCCAATGTTTTCCACTTAAAGAGACTACTTGTTAGCCAGTTATACTCTTTATGATCATCTATGTTACTAATTTGCGTGAATTCTTTGAAATCCTTTGTTACGACTAGATTTTGGAAATTCTTCAGCATTTTCTTTCGTTAATAGATAGTAATTGGCAAATTTTGACTTTCTTACAAAGAACGTTGGAAAAGCTGAGCATACCGAGAAATTTTCTGGGAAATAGTAAATATCAGGGGATAGCGTTAATTGTTTTGCATCTGAATGAGTACCAATTATTGTTTTATAAAACCCGTTTCTCTTGTCAGTACGGCTAAAAGCCGGCAAGATTAATGTGGAGCTCTTGTCAATCGGAGGCTCATTTATACCATATTCGTTTGAATATAAATATCGAAGAATTATTTTATTTCGTCTACCGTAGCCGCTACGTTATATTTATCGGAGGCATCTATCCTTGCGGATCTACTTGCCAAATATCATATCTATCGAAAATCAAAACTGCTTCGTCGTTTTTCAGCCACACAGGTACTGATCGGTATGGCTGAGCTGCTGTTGGGGCGTCCCATTGTTCATCAAACACAGGGAATGGCAGTTTCCTGGTAATATCTACTATTCATTTGTTTTCAAGATTCAATGTGAAGATAAAGCCTTCTTACTTTGATCATACCAAAGTAGATATTTACCATCGGGAGAAAAGTTTGTATTATTTGCAAAATACAACAATTCCTGGCATTCTCTGCTTCCATTATCTGTGTTTACTATACAGAGATTGCTTAAGCTATTAATTACCTCATTACAGTCAAGCCTCTACTGATACTAAAATAAAATTGTCATTACCACCATGGTTGAATGATGATATGTAATCATCAGTTGTTTTTTTAAAACTGTAGCTTTTTTTCTTTTAGGTTGTATACTGACAGCATTTCTTTAATTATGCCATATGATTTTCTATTAATTTGTTCCTCTTGTAAAGTCTTGTCCTTAAAGTTCCAAATATCAACACTTGAGAAGTTATTGTTTACTGGAAGATCGATTGTGGGTTTTTTTAGACAAAAGAAGATTTTATTTCCTTTTGGACTGAACTTTAAAGTTGATTTTGATATAATTAAATTTGAAAGGAAACCAATAGTATTCTTATCAACAATCCTCGTCGCCATTTTTGAGTTACTGTCTAGACACCATATTGCGACACTGTCCTTACCTTCTTCTTCAAAAAAAGCAATTTTGTCCCCGAGTTCTGAGAATGAGTATCCGGAACTGCTGCTTCCTTTCCATATTATTGTTTGTTGATATGTTAAGGTATTTACCAGGATAAGCTGCTCCATTTTGGATCCATCTGGTACGGCGTTTTGGCATATAAGAAGTTTATCGCCAGTGCTATTTATCGCGTATTGTTTTGAATTTGTAAATATTTTTTTTGATTGTGTTGATATAGTATGGATTACTAAATCGCTTGTATTTGTTAGATATACTATTTTTGTATCGCTTTTTGACGGCAACAGTTTGGCAGAGTTACCGTTTGCTATAATTTGTTTCTTTTTGTCTTTTAAGTTAAGTACATATATACTATCTTTTGATTTTTGAAATGCCAGCCACTTGCTGTCTTCAGAGATTATTGGGTTGATAAACGGCGATGTAAGGCTAATGTCATTTGAGTACTCGGTATTGGTCGATTTGACTGTAAGTACTGCTCCTTTATTCTTTTTGTCTGTGACATATACTACATATTGGCCGTCGTTCGATATTTGCTTTGCAATAATTTCGGAAAAATTATTGCAAAGAGAACTGTCTACTGGTGGCTTTTGAGCGTATGTATAGGTTGTTATGAAAGACAAAATAGAGGTCAGCGTTAATTTGGCCACTTGATTAATACTTGGAGGCATGCGATCTAACAGGTTTGTCAAATAAATATCAAATTAAAATTAGGTACTGAAATATAATAGCAGTTACAAAAAATCGCTATTGCTCTGCGGGCCATATTGACTCTCTTTTTCTCATTTTTTCAAGAACATGTACTTCGTTTTCGGTGAAATACTTGTTATCAAATTTATCAGCAAGGGAAATTGATTCTCTCAATGAGCTTTAATTGCCTTTTCGCTATCACCCAATCTATACAGGAGACAACCAGTACGTTGTTCTTAGGTAAGAAGGAAGCGAATCGGTACTATCTTTTTCAGTTAATAAAACTGTCCCCCAGCCAGCTAATTGCCGATTTCAGTTCTTCATGATTGTTGCTGTATTGATATATCTCCCACGCATATCCATTTCAATCCCAGGTTGCTCATTGTTGTGCCATACTTATTAACAAAATTTATGATATTGTTGGTGTAGTCCCTATACTTCTTGTGTGCTAATTCCCATTTCATTTGGGCAAGTAATGTTGTCCTTTCACCATAGTAGTAATTATATTTATCCGCTATTTGATTTTTTATTAGCCCCCACTCTGGTGCTTTCATAAGCAGTGAAGCTGCGGCAATTTGAGGGTCTATTTCTTCCTTCGTAATAATGTAACTTACCCATTCTTCCGCATAATCTGGATTGCTCATGGCACTATCTAGCAATTTTGCTTTGTTGAGAAAAAAACTGAATCCCTTTTCAAATGACCCAATAGTACCTTTCTTTATTAGTTCAATGTTGTTTGGGGTGTATATGAAGTTGCTGGTATCCTTTAAAAGGTAATTATTTATATAGTCAATGGACAATCTTCGGTAGATATCATGTTCGTTCAATGTCTCGGCAATTTTCAATAGATACGGTATTGTTGTATAGTCTTTGTTCCCTTTTTCATAATCTTCTATAAGCGGGTAGTACTGTGTTTTCTCATCGATAGCCTGGTTTACGAGTTTCCAAAAACCTATTTTGATTTAAATAACCTAATCCTTTATGTACTAGATTACCATTTGGACTGAAGAATAAGTACGTTGGATACGAGTTCACTTTGTAAACACTGAGAATGTTCTTGGCTAAATCATATTGGGAAACTATCTCGTGATTATCTGCCTTCGACGTGTCCATTTGTAGCCTTATAGAGACAAATTTGCTGTTGACACTCTTGCCGACTAAATCTGAGGAGAAGACTTCGCTTTCCATTTTCTTGCAAGGGACACACCATGTTGCGTAACAATCTATAAAGATAAGTTTATCCTCTTTTTGAGCTTTTGATACTATTTCATCCCAGTCCTTTTTATGACTAAAAATGATACCCTGTGCTTTGGATTGGCTTATCTCTACAAAGATTAATAGAGTAGTTACTAAAATAATTGTAATCCTTGTTTGCATAACTTATAAATAGTGGTTTTAATTAAATAGGCATAAGTAAAGTCGTAAGTTTACTGTTTGTCATATATTAGACCTATTGTATAGCTGGGTGATGTTAGTATAACCATAAGTTCTTTATTGTTATTTTTTAACCTCCATTGTTGAACCAGTTTATAGTCTATTTGGTTTGGATCACTAGAAGTACTATAGGTACTTATTGTTGTCAGCTCTTCATTGTTGCTGTCCCAGTTGATTGTTGATATTTTCCGTCTTCCATCCTTTAACTGGCTTGTACATGGTTTTCCATCAAGACTAATAGTTTCCTCTGAGACAGCTTCCTTCCCTTCATTATCAATAGTTATTCTTTTTATTGAAATGGAATCTTCAGATTGCCGAATATCAAATGCTTTGACAGCGGCATGGTAAGGGACATTGCCAAATTCGCTTTTATTTATATTTAAGAGCCAGCTACCGGTATAGTTTGTGTTAGTATTAGAACTCCAAAAGATAGATGAGGAGATTAAAAAAAGCGAGAAAGATAATAATTTCATGATACCTGAGACTTTGGTGGCGCTTTGACCGCGAAATATACTTTTCTTTGTCATTTTGGTAGTTTTTAATTATCTGCTATGAGTAAGTAGCTACTGTTGTCAGTAGCCTAAATTCTGTTTTAATGATGGATTAGATTGGATTTCTAAGAGAGGTATGGGAAACAGGATGTCTGTTTTTCCCAGCTTCCTCCTTTTTCCTTTGAAACTGTCTGCATTATCGAATCAATTTTACCGGATCTTTTTAGGTATAACCACCGTTGTCCATATTCCGTAAATAGTTCGTGTCTAATTTCTTCACCCAATGCATCTAGCAGTAATTTTCTATCAGATGTGTTAATGGCTTCTACACCTGCTCTTTCTTTGACTTTATTTAGATCTAATTGTGCACCTGTAATATCTCCAGTATGGATTCTTGCTTCGGCTCTAATTAAATATTGTTCTGCCAAGCGAAATAAAACTGGGTATTCTTCTGGAGGTTGCCCAGTATATTGTAATTTGTATTTATAAGGAAACGTGTATTTTGTATTGCCCTGTATGCTGCTGATAGTCCACGATTTAACCCGCGAATCCTCTTTTTCAAAGGAATTTACGAAATTGTCTCGAAGGTAGAATGGTGCATATCCCGTGGGTGCACCACCATAAATGTATCCTTCGATGAATACAGCATCGGGAGTGTTGAAACCTGTATTGGGAGGTTCTAACGACCATATTGCTTCTGAGTTGTCGTGTATAAACACATTGGCAAGATTACTTTGTAAACTGTATTTACTGTTGTTTAGGACTAATGATGATTGTACTATAGCACTGTCCCATTTCATCTGATTTAAGTATATTCTTGCCAATAGGGCGTTTGCTGCCGCTTTATTTGGACGTGTCCTTGAGTCCGTGATGGTGCCATTAGCATTAAGATATTCATCCGTTAACAATGAATAAGCGTCTTTCAGATCTACTATTGCCTGACTTAATACACCATTCGATGGCGTTCTAGGCAGTGTTTTATTAACATTGTAGTCTGACATGAGGACAAGTGGTACATCACCAAAGATGTTCACTAGATAAAAATAACAGTATGATCTGATAAACTTTGTTTCCCCTATAAGCTGTTGCTTGAGCTTTGGCGAAATGCCGTTACTCTTTAGTAGCCCTTCTAGCGCGGAATTGCATTGGTAAATCGTATTGTATAGTTTTTCCCAGAGTGGGATTTCCGTTGAACTTAAGATTGCATTGCTATAGGTTTGTGATAGAGCTTGGTACTGATTGGGATAAAGCGTGAATTCGTCGGCGGCAAGTCCCAGCAAAGCTGAAATACCGTTAATCCCGCCGCCAATTGGGTGTCCAAGGTTAATCATCGATTGATATATTCCGGTTACTGCGGCCGCTGCGCTTGCGTTATTACTGTATACTGTCGTACCAACAAGTTCTGTCGTAGGTGGCTTTACATCGACAAAACTAGTGCAAGACGTATATGTGAGTATAAAAATTTGCGCTATTACAATTAAGTGTCTTGATTTCATAAAAGCCTTTTTTAGAGTATTTAACTATAGAGTAGCTTGAACCCCAAACATAATAACTCGTAGTGGTGGAATGTTTCTGATGTTTGAGTTTTCGGGATCAAGGCCTTTGTATTTCGTTAATGTTAGTATGTTTTGCCCCTGTACACTAATTCTAAAAGATTGTAATCCGATTTGTTTTATAAAGGAGGACGAAAGGGTATAGGAAATAGAAAGATTTTTTAATCTAATGTACGAGGCGTCTGTGTATATCTTGTCACTTTGTAACGCGTAGAAATAGGTGGTTGCAGCCGGGCTCGCATAGCTTTGAGTGACCATTTGCGTTGGGAATTTATCTCCGGGTGTACGCCATCTGCCCAACACGTCCTTTGTTTTGTTTAAACCAAATGTTCCCGGTTGTGCTCCATTGAAATCGGGGTTCAATCCAAGCTGTTTTACGAATTGGAATAGGAAATCGAATTGGAAGTTTTGATATGTCAATGAGTTTCGTAGTCCTCCGTAGAACTTGGGACGCGCATTTATAATACTATTTTGGTCAGTTACAAAAGCGGGGGTTGTAGTTAGATTGCCTTTACTGTCTAGGAATTGATATATGCCGGTGTTTTCGTCGACTCCTTTTAATATAAATACTTTTCTTGAAGACAAAGGGTGGCCGATGGAAAGGGAATTTTGATACGCGGTATTTTCGATTCCCGGAAAGGATATGAGTTCATTTTTTGCTACAGTTAAGTTCAGCGAACTAATCCAGGTAAAATTGTTGATATTTACATTTGTTGTCGCATATGCTTCCCATCCAGTGTTTTGAACCACTGCCGGTAAATTTGATGAAATTGACCTAAAACCCGTCTGTGTTGGGAGCGGACTTGAAAGTAACTGGTTCGATGAGCGATTTTTATAGTATGAGAGGTTAAAGTTTAATTTGTTTTTAAGGAAGCCCATTTCTAATGCTATTTCCCATTTCCTGGTCTCCTCCCATTCAAGGTTAGGATTGTTAAGCCGATATGGATATAATCCGACAACTGATTGATATGAGGACTGATAAGGGGTGTAGAGATCGTAAAAGCTATAGTCGCCAATTTGATCGTTGCCTGTGGTACCATAACTTGATCTTATTTTACCATAACTTAAGAATGGGAGAGTTCTTTTTATAAAGTTTTCTTCACTAAACAACCATGCGGCCCCGGCACTTGCAAATGTTGCAAATCTGTTGTTTTTGCCGAAGCGGCTACTACCATCCCTTCTTCCAGTTAGGTTTAAAATATACTTTCCATTCCAGTTGTAGCTTACTCTCCCATAAACTGCATTGTACTTGTATATACGGGATGTTAAAGAACTGACAGAAATGGTTGGTGCTGCCTGAATATTTTCCAGTAGGAGATCATTACTGTACCCGCTACCATTCAATATTTGGCCTTTGGAGCTGTTTTGTTGAAAGGTCGTTCCTAATAACAGTTCAAATACGCCCAGTTTTGTGCCACGTTGATATGAAATTTGTGGTTCAATTATCCATGAACGTATATCGTTGTCGGTGAAGGATGAATATCCGCTTATAGTATACAAAGGATCCCCTGAGGAAATGGGAGTTGTCGCTGTCTCCTTCGTTCGGAGCTCAGTGTATCCCAAACTACTTTTTATTTCCAACCCATCTAATATTTCATAGCTAAGGTTCATATTGCTAATAAAGTTTGTTGTTTCGGATTTATACTTCTTTAGTAGTAGCGAAACTGGATTTGTTGCGAACGGCCACGTGGAGTTTGCCCAATTTAAAGTCCCGTCTTCATTATATGGGTTTGGAGCATTGGGTGATGTGTATATAAGATCAGTTGGATCTGTTATTGGCAAGTTATTGTCATCCAAAAGATAGTTTCCGGTAAATGACAACTTTAGTTTTTTGTTTATGGAACCCGTATTAAAGCTAAAGTGACCTGAGCCTTTCTGGTTTGAGAAATCACTCGGAAAGACAGTAGTTTCTCTACGGAAGTCGCCACTTAATAGATATTGGATAGATGAGCTGCCGCCGGATAATGTGGCTGTCATATTCATGATTTTTGCTGTCTTACCTATTAATTCTCGCTGCCAATCAGTGTACTTTAGTGTATCCCAAGCTAAGAGATCTGGGGCATTTTCAATGGAAGGTGCAACTTGATCATTTTTGAAGGCTTCTTTCCGCATAGATAGATATTCGGGTGTATTTAAGAGTTGAATTTTTCGCCCCACGCGTGCTATACCTGAAGCAAGATTGATTGAGAGCTTGGGTTTTCCTTCATGTCCTTTTTTGGTACTGATTAGGACAACACCATTTGCCCCTCTGGAGCCATAAATTGACGTAGCATCAGCATCCTTCAGTACTGAAATGCTTTCAATATCCGTTGGGTTAATGTAGCTGAGGGGACTGCCGCCCGAAATACTACCTGTGGCCGTCTGTAATACATTTTCCGAGAGATTTGATAGGAGTTGAGATGTGTATGGAACACCGTCAATGATGTACAGGGGATCATTGCCATTGTTAACACTGTTCTGACCACGTATTTGAACGTTATAGCTACCACCTGGAATTCCTGTGTTTTGTGTTATGAACATGCCTGGTACACGCCCTTGTAAAGCGGCCAGTGGATTTGAGATTGGTTGTAGTTCTATTTCTTTGCTTGTGATTGTAGTTACATTGCCGGTATTTAGTTGCTTTGTTGTAGTGTAGTAGCCTTTTACAACAGTTTCTTCAATGCTCAGTATCGCCAGGTTCAGTTGTATAAGAATCGTCTTTCTCTTAACTGGAATTTCTCTCGTTTCATATCCAATAGAGCTGATAAGGAGGAAGTCATTCTCCCTTGCAGAGGTTAGAACAAAATTTCCCTCTCCATCCGTCGTCACTCCATCCCCCGTCCTCTTCACCCTCACCGTCGCCCCCGGTATCCCCGTCCCATCCGCCTGCGTCACCTTCCCCGTCACCGTTATCGTATTAATATTCGAATCCGCCACTGCTCCCATACCATTTCCTCCTCCTTCCGCCCCCTTTTTTTTTCTAATCGTTATTATATTATCCGTATACACCCATTCCAATCCCGTCCCCTCCAAAATCCTCCCCATCACCTCATCCAATGCCGCATTCATCACATTAATACTCACCTTCCCCGGCAACCTGATATCACTCGTCGAATAGAAAAAACTCATCTTCGTCTGCTTCTCTATCTGCTTAAACACTTTCACACAACTCTCTTCCACCACATTCAACGTAACTTTCTTCTCTCCCTGATCCACGCCCGCGAAACAATTTAGATATAAGGATAAATTAACGGCGCACAGAATGCCCACTCTGCGCACCCTGTTGGTCCATGACTGTCCCATAGATGCTGATTTTAATGTAAGCGTATAAATTTTCGTTTATGCATGGTCGTTTTTTCTGATCTCACGGGCAGAAATACCCGGCTGGATCACAGGCAACTCATACAATGATCGTATTTCGGTTGATTTATTTTAACATTCACATTTATTACTAAAAAAAGAAGTCCCCCTTCATTATGTATTTATCATTCCCATGATTATTTTTATCCTCGCTTCTGGTATATCACCATAAAGCATACTTTATATATTATACGGATAACTTTTCCGTTCATACTGTCCAAAATGAAGTTTTTTTTAAATTTTTTGCGCACAGAAAATGCCACAAAAGAGGGATGCTATTTAGTTAACAATGGATTAACTTTAAACCAGCGGAGACAGCCCACTACACAGCAATCCCCGCCACCATATTTTTTGATTTCCCACCTAAATAAGTTATATTTACTAAGCAAAACGTTTGTAATAAATTATTGTGCATTTTGCTCAGTAAGTAACCATATTCTATTACCGGCCCACGACATTGAAACAACCACCAACCGGTTGCTTTTCCCTCTACACAGTTTTTACAGGTAGTCTAAGAATCACATGCAGAATGTACGGGATGACATATTGCTGGTAATGGACCTGATAAAAGGCCACGAGCCCGCCTTCAACGAACTGTTTCATAAATACAGCCGCTGGATATTCCTCGCCGCTATATCGCGCTGCAACGGCAACGCCCAGGAAGCACAAGACGTTGTCCAGGAAGTCTTCTTCAAACTCTGGAAAATACGCGCTACCCTCAAACCAGAGCTCTCCCTCCGCTACCTCCTCTTCACCATGATGAGCAACGCATGTAAAGACCGCAACGAAAAAAGACAAACCTCCCTTAAACTCAACATAAAATACCTGGAAAAAGAAGAACAAACTTCCTTACCAGACAATAACGGAAACAGCGAACTCGCCGAAAAGATCCACAAAGCCATCGATCAGATCAATGCCCCCAAAACACGCCAGGTCATAAAAATGTATTATATGGACGGCCTCAGCTATAAAGAAATCATCCGGATTACCGGTATGAAACTCCAGACCGTCCGCAACTATGTCAGTGAAGGTCTTGCCATTTTGAGAAAAAGTGTAAAAAATCAATACTAACAGCAGTATGTTTTAGCTGCTCGCCCGTATTATATTATTAGTCGTGCTAAATGAAGTTTGATCCAGCCATAATAGATCAGTTAACAAGTCAGCAGGTCGCTGGCATTATTACCCGGGAAGAAGAGGACTATCTGAATGAACTCCTTTCCCGGGACGAGGAAGCTTTTGAGTACTGGAAGGCAAGGCAGCAGCATTATGAAACCATGAACGCACCCGATGTACAACAGGCTTTCGATGAACACATCGCCCTGGTAAACGTCTGGGATCGCATAGAAAGAACACGCCGTACCCGCAACCTGCGCAGAACACTCAGCATCGCAGCCATCGGCCTCGTGGCACTGGCTACGCTCACCTATTTATTGGTTCCTTCCGCCAGGATGAAACCTCAGATAGCAGCCGTAAATACGCCCGCAAACGGTATCCGCCTCACCCTGCCAGGAGGGAACACAATAGACCTCTCCACCACACAGGGCCAGGTAGCCGTTGCTGGCGCCACGCTGCAAAACGCCAATAAGGTATTACGCTATACCCCCAAGGGAAGCAAAAGCACCGGCGCCTTAGCTACCCTCACCGTCCCCATCGGCAAAGATTATATGCTGCAGCTGGCCGACGGCTCCGAAATATGGCTCAACTCCGCCACTACCGTTCAATTCCCGTTTGCCTTCGGCGATAACAGGGAAATAACGATCAATGGCGAAGCGTATGTCAAAGTCGCTGCCCATGCAGACAAGCCTTTCCTGATCAATCTCGGGAATACCCGCATCCAGGTCCTCGGCACAGAATTTAACGTGAATACCTACGACTCCGGCCTCGTGAAGATCGCCCTTGTTGCAGGCTCCGTTAAGCTGCAGGCGCCCGAACAGTCCCGTGTCATCAAACCCGGTTACGAAGCTGTCTATACAGAAGGCGCAGCTATAAAAACGCATCCCTTTGACGAGGATGATATCCTCTCCTGGAGAAAAGGCATCTTCAAATTCCAGGATATCTCCCTGGATGAGATCTGCCGCGTGCTCCCCAGGTGGTTTGGTATAGCCGTGGTAATGGATAGCCGGCAAACCGCTGGCAAACGCTTTTCCGGTGAGCTGGACAGAAACAAATCACTGGAGAAACAATTGGAGCTCTTTAAGAACGCTACCGAACTTGATTATTACTTCAAGGACGGTGTGCTGCACTTCCGTTGATTATTGCCAACCAACCCATAATAGGTTTAGATTTTGTTTGAAAACTCCTTTCGCAGGTTTCTTTCCAGTTACCTGCTTTTTTTGTTTCATCCGTATCATCTTCTTATCATTGTGGAATGACGCTTACCGACTACGAAATTTTCTTCGCCACGCATAAACGCCCGGGCGGCTGGAACGCCCAGGCCGATCACCTCTTATACCACTTCTTCAGAGAATATGGCGCCCCTGGCGACATGGGCCGCGAGATACTGGACAAACTCCTGGCTTTAAAAGATGGTAAACCACATCCCGAACTGCCGGATGACTGGGCATACCACTGGGGGAAAGTCCTTCCCCGGCAAGACTATGTGTACTTTTTTGACAAAGAAGATAAACGCCAGGTCCACATCTCCAACGGGCTCTCCTGGGAAGGCAGCGCCCTGCGCGACGAAACAAGCATAGAAAACGCCTGCTCCGTCTACATGAAGATCCCCACAGCAGATTTCCTCCGCGTCTGTACCGAATGGGACGAATACCACATAAGAAAGAACTAAGGGAAACGGGGATACTAAAAATCCCCCTTTCCCGGGATGCGCTGACTCAAAATTATCATGTACCTTAATTGAAAGGATCAATAACCCTCATTACGTATTCTTGAAACCCAAAAAATCCCATCATGAAAAAGTTAGCTTTCCTCGCCCTCGCCCTGATCGTCGGGTCTACCGTTGCCATTGCCGTTAAAGCCAGCAAACCCGCCGCGATTGCTTACTGCCATTGCGAACCAGACAGGGTATGTAATTCCACCGGCGCATGGGGAATAAAAGTGCAGATCTGCCCCTGAGCCAACGCACCTGTAATCATTCACCAATGTATTAAACACCAAAGGCTGCCCACGCAGCCTTCTTTCTTATGAAGAAAAATCTGTTCATCATCGCCGCGCTGCTGCTTGCCTCCGTAGCGCTTATCGTAGTATTGCTCAAAAGTGCCGGTCCCGATCGCGTAATAGCACATTTTAACCGCAACTACAACCGCTTTTCCCTGCAAGCCGTGGATACCGTTCCCTTCCCCGGTAGGGTCAGTATCATGAAAGTGCATAATGGGGTGGTTTACGGCTATGTCTATAAGAACACCGCCATTTATAGCTACGATATGGCGCACCACCGGTTGGACACCTTCTTCAATAACAGCAAGGCCACCATTAACCTCCTCTGCGGTTTTGATATCGATACGCCTGCCTGCTACCTGTTCGATGGATCCGGCTCGCGCGTCATTGCCTATCAGCCGGCCACCGGCGCTATAGATAGTATCAAATGCAGCAGCAAATGCTATATAAGAGCCACCCGCGCTGCCACCGGCAATGCGTTTATCACACAAACATTCGATACGGAAAAACAACGCGCCAATCTGCGCCTGGCTGAGCTCTCCAACGCACAGAAAGACAGTACCCTGTATGAGTTTACTTATTTCGAGGATGGCGGACTTTCTGCCGATGGCTTCTTTACAAAAAACACAGCTACCGGCGATCTTTACTACATCCCCTTCTACAATTCCGAGATCATTCATTACAACCAGCAGTCGAAGCAGCTCTCAAAAGTCATAACGATAGATAAAACACCGCCCGCCAACATTGCCGTTCCCAGCGGCAAGATCTATACTCTCTCCGGTAAGGCAGTATTTGTCAACTCTGCCGCCACAGCAGATGATCAGTACCTGTATGTACTTTCCTATGCCCTGTCTGAAGATGCTAATGCATCCGGCTATCGCGGTCCCTCGCTGGATCTTTACAACGTTGCCACCGGCAACTATGAAACCAGCATCCGCTTACCAGGCTATGAAAACCTGCCGGTACTGCAGCTCGCCAGGTATAAGGATACGCTGGTGGCCGCATACGATAAAAATGTGTTGCTCTTCAGGTTAAATGCTACAGCTAAACTTTAAGGATATACGCACACATAAGGCATAGCCGGTATCTGTTCCTTTTCCATTTGCTTTTCACCCCATATACGCAGGTGATTGATGAAAGGGATCAGCTCGTGTCCTGTTGCCGTCAGGCTGTACTCCACGCGCGGCGGCACTTCATGATACACCTCGCGGTGTACCAGCCCGTCCACTTCCAGCTCTCTCAGCGTCTGCGTCAGCATTTTCGGCGTGATGTCCATAATACTCCGCCGCAGCTCGCCATATCGCATTACCTTATGCTGGTACAAATACCATAGCAGACGTCCCTTATATTTTCCGCCTATCCGTCTGAATGCATAGTCTACCGCGCATATCACTGTCGTGTTTTTCTGCGTCATAACCACTTTTTTTACGTTGATATTCAACAATAGTATGTTTTTGGTAAGTAGGGTACTTAAAAGTGCATACTTGTTTCAAAGGTAGTGCCCCGCTACATTTGATGCAAATAAGAAAAATATGGAAAGAAGGGAACTAGTACGAAACATGCTCCTGGCAGGGCTCGCAGCTTCATTACCGTTCGGGAAATTATTGGCAAAGGGAAATAAAATAGCAATATCCTCCGGGAGACCATTCCACCGTTTTCAATTAGGCGAGCTGGAACTAACTGTAGTAACAGACGGCTATCTTGCCATGACCCCGGTGCAACCCAACTTCGCGCCTGATGCAGCAGCCACCGAAGTCTCCGGCCTCTTACAGCGCAGCTTCCGTTCTACAAAAGAAATAGACCTGGGCATGAATGTGCTCATTATTAAGAAAGATAAACAACTGATCCTGGTAGACACAGGCGCAGGTAACGGCTTCGGCGCCAACGCAGGATGGCTGGTGAGTTCACTCACCGATGCGGGTATCCACGTGAACGATATCACTGACATCGTCATCACCCACGCGCATCCTGATCACATCGGCGGTCTCCTCGATGCACAAGGCAAAAGAACTTTTCCTAACGCACAAGTTCATCTCTCCGCCATCGAACATGAGTTCTGGATGCACGCAGCCAGCCAGGATTTTTCCAAAAGTAAATTCACAGATAAAGCATTCCTGCAACAGATCATCCGGGGTACTAAACAAACATTGACTACCCTGCACAACAGCCTGCATCTCTTCAATCATCCTTCTCAGCTGTTCGATTGCATCCGTCTCGAGCTCGCCGCCGGCCATACACCAGGGCATACCCTCGTGCATGTATATTCCGGGGAAACAGAGCTGGTGCACATTGCAGACCTCATGCATTCTGATGTGCTGCTCTTCCCGCATCCTGAATGGGGCTTTTTCGGCGATACGGATTTCTCACAGGCAATAGATACCCGCAGGAAAGTATTGGCTGTATTGGCCCAGAATAAGACGACGGTATTCGGCTATCACCTGCCCTGGCCTGGCATTGGCCATGTACGCCCTAACGGAGATGCCTGGGAATGGGTGCCTGAAACATACGCTATCCCGGGTTAATGGTCCAGCTTCACATCATACAAAAAAGCCAGCTGCTGATCAGCAATCCCTGCAGGGATCCGCTTCATCAGCTGGTTCCTGCACAAGACAGCGATCCTGCAGCGTAGATTAGTGAGCATTGACAGTGTCCTGGACATGCTCACTATCTTAACCGCCCGTCCCATTCTTTTTTGCTGGTAAACCGCAAAAGCCGCCGCAGGTATAGGGTAGGAGGCAAGACAGCCCGCCAGCATATAAGCGTCTTCTATCGCCTGGCTAGCGCCCTGGCCAAGGTTAGGGGTAGTAGCATGCGCCGCATCGCCCAGTAATACCACCCTGCCTTTATGCCATCGCTCAATCGGTTTTATATCATACAGGTCGGAGTGTATCAATGTATCAGCAGTTAAATGCTTTAGCACCGTTTGCATATACCCGTTGAACGAACGCAGTGATGTTTTGATATACTCCAGCGCAGCCTCAGAGGTAAACGAACTACCGGCTGGCATTTGCTTCGTCATCCAGAAATATACCTGCTGTGGTCCCACCTGGCCATAACTGGCCCGCAGGCCGTTTCCGCCTCCCCACACTTCTGCAGTTTCCAGTTGTTCTGCAGCAGGAAGATTGATGGGGATGATCGCCCGCCAGCAGGTTTGGCCGGAATAACGGTACTGTGCTTTTACAACGCATTGCTCACGCACAGTAGAACGGATGCCATCGGCGCCTACCAATATATCGCCGCTTGTTATACTGCCATCTTCAAACTGCACACTTACGGCTGTGGCAGACTCGCTGATCTGCACACATTTCTTACCCCATTGCACGTTCCACTGCAAAGCCTTGATCAGCTCATCCTGCAATGCAGCCCGGTGTATCAACAGGCTCTTATGATCAAAGCGTTCCAGCAGCAGTTTGTTATCGATCACCTTTAAAACATTCCCTTGATGATCCCTGATAGAATACCGGTCCGGCAACGCGCCGCGGCCTTCCAGTATCGCTGATAATCCCAGGCGCCCATACACCTTCATGGCATTGGTGCCCAGCATAATGCCTGCACCTACTGCCTTGTTGCCGGGAGCTGCGTCATATATTTCATAAGCTATATCTTTTTGCTGCAGGGCAATTGCAAGCGTGAGCCCGCCAATACCCGCTCCTATGATGATAACTTTCATAAGAAATCCCTATTTGAGGTCAAATGTACAGGATCATACTTCCGTAAAACATGATATTTGTTATGATGCTGTAATTATGATATCAATACCCACAACGCTCCCCAATTCAACGCCATTCCCACCACACCGCCAATAATACTGGCAATGGCATCTTTTATATCATAATGCCCGCGCCCGCTGATCAGCGAAAACAGCTCAAAGCCATAACTGATCAGCACCACGATGGCAAATACAACCAAAGCCCCGGCAATAGGCTGATGCGGAAATACAAACCACGCAGCGCTCTGCAATACAGCGCCCATCAATATCCCCACCCAAAAATGTCTCCACTTATCCGGTGCAATTTTATTCAACATAGATAGTATGAAGATAGGCAAGAATCAAGCCGCTTATCGTTTTTTTTACTTATATTTATCTCATACCCCGCCACCCATGGAATGGAACGACACACTGACAGAGCTCAACTACTACCTGGCCAGACTTTTTGCCCACGACATCACCAACAAGGAAAAAGCCTCGCTCCTTGAAAAGGCAGGCCTCCCGGTGTATATGATCGAGATCCCCCAGCAACAGCTCCTGGCCTGGTTCAACATCCTGAAATTTGCCACTGCGCGCCATCAGCTGGTCCGCCTGCTGGAAATCATCACCGCGCCCGAAATGGGCAACGCAAACGATGAATTCCTGAAAGGCGCCATCCTCGCCATTCAATCCGGCAAAACAGTAAAAGCCATTCCCCTGCCCGATCATCAGTGGAAAGGTGGTAACGATATCGCCGCTACCAAAGAAAAGATCCTCGGGAAGAAAAGCACCCTGCTGCCCATCGGCTTCCTGGAACAAGGCACCGATGCCGCCAGGGCAGTGGTCAGGATAGTAGCAGGAGAGGAGCTGGGCACCGGCTTTATCCTCCACCACCGCTGGCTGCTCACCAACAACCACGTGCTCCCCAACCTGGAAACCGCCGCCGCAGCCACCATAGAATTTAATTACCAGTTCCCGAAAGGAGTGAAGATCTCAACAAAGCAAGCCGCGGATCTGAAAGCAGAATACAGCACCCGCCTTACCCCGGGCACGGCCGATCAACCGCTGTTTTACACCAATGAAACAGAAGACTGGTCACTGGTTAAAATAGACGACCCGAAGATCGACCCCTTCGGCTTCTTTACCTTAGCAGCGCCCGGGCTCAGATCCGGCGACTTTGTAAACATCATTCAACACCCCCTCGGTGGCCCCAAGCAGATAGGTATCTACCAGAACGTGGTCATGTATGCCGACGATACCATCGTACAATACATGACAGACACCAACAACGGCTCATCCGGCTCCCCCGTTGTGAACAGCGATTGGGAAGTAGTGGCCATCCACCACAGCGGCGGCTGGATAGAAGATCCCGTCTCCAGGGAAACGGTCAGACGGAACCAGGGCACCAACATCCAGCGGGTCAAAGCATTCATGGATCAGCTAAACAATAAATAATGATACTTTCCCCTAAACAGATGCACAAGCTGAGAAAAGTGCTGTACAAGCTTTTCCCTAACGGAAACGAAGCAACGTTTTATCTCACCACTGCCAACATCCAGAACGTGTTTGTAGATACTAACCGGAATGCATGGATGGTATGGGGCGATGTGCTGGAAGCACTGAAAACGAATAAAGATAAAATGATCCGGCTGTTAAAAGCCATGCTGGATAAGAACGATGTGCCCGAATTACGCAACTTCTACACAGAGCTCGAATCCAGCCGGCGCCTAAGGCTGGTAAGCCTCGCAGAAGCCCTGATCATGGGCCGCTGCGTGCTTTTCCTCGGCCCCGAAGTGCTGAAGGTAAGAGAAGGCGGCGCACAGCTCTCCTTCAATGAATGGATCGCCCGCAAGCTGGAAGACCGGATGATCAACGATAACGTCTACTTTGATAAAGAGCTGAATACCAATTTGAGCTACATGGCCAACTGCTACAAGGAAACGCCCAACTATATGTTTGGCGATGTGGCCGCGCTCTCCCACAGCGAGTTCAAATCACTGCTTGCACAGCAGCGCATAGGCCGCGAGATCTACGAACAGATGGCCATGCTGCCCCTCAGGATCGTGATCAACGCCAATCCCGACGATCTGCTCTGCCATTATATCAATCAACGCAAGGCCAACAGCTGCCGCCTGAATTACTACGATATCTCCAGCAAGGAAGAAGCACGCCCGCAAACAGAAGGCACATCCGGTATGCAGGTGGCCGGTAATGGGCAAATCGCTGCGCAAACAGTGGTATATAACATCTTTGGCTCCTTCAGGAACGAAAACTCTATCCTGCACACCGAAGGAGAATTCCTCGATTTCATCAGCAGGGTCACCATGGGCAATCCCCGCCTAGATAACAGCCTGCTCGCTGAATTCAATGAAAAGGACAGCTACCTCTTCCTCGGCTTTGATTTCGAGCAATGGTATTTCAAAGTGCTCTTTCACCTCTTTAAGCTGAAGAAGGATGAGTTCAACGCCGTCTCCTGCAGCTTTGATGCACAGGGCTTTGGCGCTGCCAATCCGCTCCCGGCCACCGGGAAGATCAGCGTAAGAACAAGGGAATTCTTCGAAGAGGAATTCAAAATGTTCTTTGTAAGCGATGATCTCCAGAGCTTTATTACCGATCTCAATGCTTTGTTGGCTAACTATAGCGCTAAATTGATCTGAATGTCCGATCTCTCTATCCGCAAAAGCAGGTACCCCGGCGTAGTGGCTTTTGAAGAAAAACAACACACGCTTTTTTTCGGAAGGAAAACCGAAACAAAAGAATTAGCGCAGCTGCTGAAAGCGGAGCGCACCATCGTGCTGTACGCGAAATCAGGCGTGGGTAAATCATCCCTGCTCAACGCAGGCCTTATCCCACACATGCACGCAGAAGGCTTCTATCCCATAAAGGTAAGGTTCCAGTATACCGGCGATAAGCTGGATCAAGATACCATCCGCAAAACACCGCTCAAAATAGTAGACGAGGTCATTCACCTGAAGATCGGCCAGCCCAACGGGATTACCTTGTGTGAAGAGGAAAAGCTGCTGTTTGACAGCCAGCAACCCAGGCTCTGGGAGTTGTTTAAAAGGCTCGAATTCCCTTCCTACATTCCCAAAAGCACCGGCCGGGAACAGATCCTTCAGGCTTTCCGGGAAGAACAGTCAGCCATTACCGGGGCGCCGCCCCAACCACTGCCCGCAGAATCCAGCCACAAAATGGTTCCCGTGCTGATCTTCGACCAGTTTGAAGAGTTCTTCAACTTCTCCACCGGCGAACGGCACGACTTCCTCGTGCAATTATCCGAACTGCTGCACGAAATGTGCCCCAACCGCATCCTGGAATGGCTGCGCAGCCAGCCACCGGAAGAACGCACACCCGAAATGGTGGAATGGTCAAAACAACCTCTCATCAAATGCATCTTCGCCATCCGGGATGATAAGCTGGCCGAACTGGATAGTATCCGCAAATACATTCCCCTCGTCCTTCGCAACAGGTTCCACCTCGCGCCGCTCGACTATGCCGACGCAAAAGAAGCAATGACAGAACCCGCCAAAGTGGAGGGAGATTTTGTCTCTCCCAATTTCACTTTCGATGATCAGCTGCTGGATGCCGTTCTGCGTAAACTGGTTGGCAGAAAGCACGAGTTCTCTCCCTTGATCAGTCAGCCTGCACAGGATAACGGTCAGCGGTCCATCGGGGTAGATGGCTCCCAGCTGCAAAAGATCTGTTCTTACATTGAGAATAAAGTGATTGAAACACATAAGCTCAAACCTGCCGCCCAAATAGTAGTAGATGAAACCCTCATCAAACAGGAAGAAGCAGAACTGATCCTGGACCGCTTTTATGAAGACCAGCTCAAAAAGATCGGCAACGAAAAAGATATAGACATCTGCCGCAGGATCATAGAAGATCACCTGGTAGCCGGCGGCGGTCGCGCCAGCCTTACCGATAACCAGATGAAAAATCTGCTGGAAGACCGGCAGGATCTCCTGGATAGAATGATGGATGTACGCCTGGTACGGGAAGAGTTCACCCACCTGGGCCGCACGTACGAATTAAGCCATGACACGCTTGTAAAAGCAGTTACAAAATATGCTGAGCAGCACCGCGAAGAACGGCTCAGGAAAGAAAAGGAAAGACAGGTGCGTTATAAGCTCCTTTTCCTCGGACTGGCTTTAGTCTCCCTGGGATGTGTGATCTGGGTACTGCACATGGCCGCCAGGAATGAGCGCATCCTCAATAAAAGCAAAGGATGGCTCGCGGAGAAATATTACACAGAGAACAATCACTATATGGCCTTCCGGTTATGGGGCAGCTACCAGCGGGTAGGATTATTCGATACAAAAGCAAAAGATTCTGTCCACAAGCTGCTGGATACCCGTTTCTTCTTTGATATCTCCGCAGGTACGCTCCTGTACATGCTCAGCCCCGGTAACTACGTTACGCTCGAAGCAGAGAACAGGATTAATATCTGGAGAAGACCCGGGGATGGAACAAAAAGACTAATCCGAAAGGCCATCCCGGAGGCTGTGAACATGGAAGTGGCCGATACACGAAGATACCTCATTTGCCGTGACAAAGCTGGCCGCCTGATCGTCTATGATGTGAACAGGGGAAGTGCATTTTCTATCCCGCACGCACAGTGGAAGAACTTGAATGCCGGCGATAAGAATGCTGATGCTGATGCTGATGATGCATCAGACATGAAGGCTGAATTTTTCCCGGGATCAGACTTCATCTGGTACCTGACGGAAGATGGCGACACCTACCTGTTTGACCTCGAAAAACGCAGAAGAATTGACTATTCATTTACAGAAAATGAATCCGAAACCAGTGGAGAAAGCGATGAAGGTAACATCATCTATACAATGAAACTCTCTCCCGACGGCAAATTACTTGCCGTATTCAACAAAGGCCTCCTGCGCATCTACAATATAGCCAGTGGAAAAACACCGGTGCTTACAGACAGCATACCAGGCATCACCTGGTTTGACGAGCTCAAACATAAAGACTGGTTGGTATATGGCTCCTCAATGAAATTATATACTTCTTCTTATCTGAACGGCTGGAAACATGCTGCAGCAAAACGCATTCTTTATTCGTTCTCGTATCCTTCCATGGACAGTAGCAGGATCATCTACAGCAGCAAGCGGGGAGAACTTAGTATCTATAACCTGCTTACCGGAAGTGTGGATACGACAATCGCCGACTATGCGCGTCATCCTGCCCGTCTCTACTCGTCAGTTCCCGGTTCGTCAGACAGGCCAATAGTATTTGTATGCATGGCCAGCGGTATTTTAAAGTACATAAACGGGCGCAATAAAACCGTCTTTTATTCATTCGCTTCCCGGAGCTACTTACAGGGAGTACCCGCTGTAACAACGTTTTCAGCTACTGCTAAATATTATTGCTATATCGACCTCCAAAATCAGTTGCGGGTATTTGAAACCAGCAGCGGCCGTGAATTATTCCAGGTAAAGCTGCGAGGGGGAGACGAACTTGACGATCAATACATTTTCAATGATGCGGAAACCAGGCTTGCTTATCTGAAAGCTGACAGCACGAAGAACGGCAGCCTGGAAATAATCAGCTTACTCACAGGTAAAGTGATAGCCAGCCAGGCCGCCGCTCTGAAATGCACACCCCTGAATATCCTGGAAGATGACGCACTGGAGGTGCAGAACGAAGAAGGCGGCAACGGCGTCATCATCCTCAACAACGAAAAGCGCGGATATGACTACTTCAACCAACGTTATCCAAAACTTTCCATCAACGAAAGAACAAGGGTAGGGATCGAATAACATGCGCGTCAATACCCTCCTCCGTCATTGCGGGAAGCCGCAGGGCCATACCTTCCTCCGTCATTGCGAGAAGCCGCCAGAGCCACCAGCGGAGCGCGACGAAGCAATCTTTTAATAATCCCCTAATTACTTCTCCAACACCCCACTATACAACATCCCATCTCCCGCTGGCAACTCTAATCCCAGCAACTTACTGATCAACGGCGCAATATCCACCAATCCCATCTGCGGTATCACTCCGCCTTTCCTAATTCCCTTACCAAATGCCACAAACCCCGTCTGTATTTCTTTAAAATCCGGGTAAAAACCATGCGTCCCTCCTTTCGTCGCCCGGACAAAATCTCCCGTTGCTGCAGCGCCAAATGAAAATCCCTGCTGCGCAGCCAGGCCAAAGGCAGCGGTAGCATCCGCGCCAACAGCATCCAGCTCTTCCCTTGATTTAATAATAAATGTCTTTTGCTGCTGCACCGGCAGGCTTTTTAAAAGCTGCAGCACCTGCTCTTTCGTCTTCATATCATTTTTATCTTTCAGCTGCAGGAAAGCACCGCCTCCGCAAGGATGAAAATAAGCTTTCCATTGCTCCGGCTTTTGCGGATCATACAATCCTGCTTTAGCCAGCAGCACATTAGGCGACAGCAAAGAATGAATATCCACAAAACCATGATCGCCTGTAACAATGATGGTAGTATTGCCTTCAATACCTGCTTTCGCTACCGCTTCGCGAATGCTCTTAACGGCCCTGTCAACCCCTGCTACAGCGGCTCTCACCTTATCGCCATCCCTGCCTTGTTCATGTTCAAAATGGTCTACAGTAACCAGGTGCACCGCCAGGAAAGAAGGCTTGTATTGACGGATAATATAGCTGCTCATCCGTGCCAGGTTCTCATCAATCACCAGGTAATCACCGTTAAAGTCCTGCTCATCCAGCTTGCCGGTAGCATGCTGTTCCAGCTCTTCAAACAAACCGGCAGGATGCGAATTTTCTCTTAAGGCCTGGGCCATAATGCGGTCTGCTCCCTTTTCCTTTGGCAGGTACCAGTATTCCGGTACGCTGTAAGTAGCAGGAGAGCCAACAGAAACTGGCCAGAACACCGATGCTGTTTTCAGTCCCTTGTCTTTTGCCAGGCTGAAAATGGTCGGCACTTTGATGTTTTCATATTGCCAGATCCATTTGCCCGTAATGCCCAGCGGCTCGGAAGGCGTATTGTAGTAGATACCATGCTTCAGTGGCTTTACACCGGTGATCATAGTGGTGTGGGAAGGGTAGGTAACGGTAGGGAAAACGCCGTCTACCCCTTCCGCATACACGCCGTCTTTCATACCCTGTCGCAAATGCACCATGTTCCAGGATGGATCTTTGTAAAACTCCGGGCGTAAGCCGTCTATACTGATCAGGATGACATGCGCCTCCTGGCTCCTGGCTGCCATATGCAACAATACCAGGCTACAGATAACAAGAAATGTTTTTTTCATGATAATAGATTAAATGGTAGCTAAAAATACCCGAACAAATAAACTTTTGCAATCAGCTGGCGAAATTCAATAATTAACGAGGCTTTTTTATTAGCGGTACGATGAACTTTGGGTTAAGTTTTTATATCTTAACAGCTTACTTTATACCTCAGCCTATGGAACTATTTTCAGTATTGGCGGCCGGCGCCAACGCTATCAGCCACGAACAGTTACGCAAAGATTACAGCAAGCTGCTCATCGATACAGAAACAGTACAACTGGGCCTTAAAATGTTCATGGATACTTTGATCTTTACCAACAAGCGTATGATCCTCGTAGACCTGGAAGGCAGCAGGATTGAATACCTGAGCATTTTCTACAAAAGCATTTCCCGCTTCAGCATCGAAACAAGCGGCGCATTTAACCTTGAGGCAGAACTGAGGATCTGGTTCTCCGGCGAAGTGGAGCCCGGCTTTATAAAGGAGTTTGATAAATCTGTGGATGTATACGAAGTGCAGAAAGTACTGGCGCATTACGCCTTGAGTTAATTTTTTCCATATGAAGAAGATCCTCGCCATTCTCAGCATACCGCTGTTCATCCTGTTCATCTACAAAATGTTTATCCCTAAGTATCATTTCCATTACTACTACTCAAAGGATAGAAAGCAGGTGCTGACACGTGTCACCGGTCCCAATGCCTGGTGGTATATCAATCAAACCTATTTTACACCCGGGTATTATGATCGCAATAAAATACCCGGCGTGTATATAAAACCGGAGTACGACAGTGATGGAGACTGGTCCGCACATGTGATCCTTCACGAAGAAGGCATCTATATAAGCTGCTCGGCAGAAACAAAAGGAACATCAGACAGTTTCCGTTACCGGGTAAATTCATTTGCAGCATACAGGGATCATATGGAGACAAAACGTATTGAAGCAAGCTTCAAAAACCCGGAAGACTTCTATCTCTACAGTTTTGACAAGTATTGACCGACGGTACCCTCTTCAAAGATAACCTGCAGAAAAACCAAATTATCCGTATTTTGTCCCCGATTTGATTAGCCTTTCCATCCTTATCTTTTAATTATGAAAAAAACCTTACCCCTCCTCGGACTTACCTGTCTGTTAACCTTTACATCAAAGGGACAATTTTTAGACCGTCTGAAGAACAAAGTACAGCGAAAAGTAGAAGATGCGGTCGACAAAAAAGTGGACAACACAATAGACAACGCCGGCAAGAAAAAAGATAAAACACCTTCCGGTACTACTCCTTCCAGCTCCGGTTCCGGTTCCGCCAACACGGAAAGGTCCGGCGATGTCGCTAGCACGGCCACTGCTTCCGGTCCTAACCTAGACATCAAATCCTATTCGAAATTCGATTTCGTGCCCGGCGCCAAAGTGATCGTGCAGGAAGATTTCGCACAGGAAGCCATCGGTGATTTCCCCGCACAGTGGAACACCCGCACCGGTGCAGAAGTGGTGACGGTTAACAACCGCCCCGGCAAATGGCTGGCCCTGAACAAGGATGGTATCTTCTTCCCGGAGTACATTACCAGCAACTTCCCGGAGAACTTCACCCTGCAGGTAGATCTCATGGCGAACAACGATATCACCAATATCGGCACGCTCACTATCGGTCTCTTAAATACCAAAGACGCCGATGAAAAGTTTGAAATGAAACAAGCAAGTCAGGCGCCTTCCAAGGCAGGCTTTAAATTGGGCTTGTGCCCCAAATCTTCCGGCAACGGGTACCTGTATTATTCTACCAACCTGATTGGCCAGCAAAGCCTTCACGCAACGCCTGAATTCAATGTACCGGATAAAAATACGGTGACCGTTTCCATCTGGCGGCAGAAACAACGCATCAGGGTGTACCTGGATAGTACCAAAGCGCTCGATCTTCCCCGCGCCCTCGATGCCAACGCCATACTGAACTCCCTGGTGTTTGCCTCCTATGCCCCCGATCTTGACAGGAAAGGCGGTTCTTTCTATATCAGCAATATCCGCCTGGCAGTAGGCGCGCCCGATACCCGCAATAAACTGATCACAGAAGGGAAATTCGTTACCCACGGTATTCTCTTCGATGTGAACAGCGATAAAGTGCAGGCCGCCTCCTACGGCAGCCTCCAGGACATTGCCAATGTGTTGAAAGAGAATGCATCCGTTCGCGTAAAGATTATCGGCCACACAGACGCCGATGGAGAGGCCCTGCCTAACCTCGAGCTGTCTAAACGTCGTGCGGAAGCCGTGAAAGCAGCCCTCGCCCAATCATTCGGTATCGATGCTGCGCGTATGGAAACAGACGGTAAAGGAGAAACACAACCTATTGATAATAACAATACCTCCGCCGCAAAAGCCAATAACAGGCGGGTGGAGTTTGTAAAGCTCTGAAAATGCTGAACGCTGAAGGCTGAATGCATAATGTGTTTAGCCTTCAGCATTTAGCCTTCCACGTTCACCAACACTTTCAATACCGCTTCTTCTAACGGTTCCCGGCAAACGAATACCGGTATCCCGTCCGCCAATGGCTCCTGGCGTATTTGCAGCACATAGGGGAACCACGCCGTATCATCGGCATGAATAAGGATCATATCCACCGGCCCACTGTAAAGTACCTCCCTGATACTGCATATATCAATAATAATGCTGACCGTGTCCGGGGCCAGCTCCCGGAGGCGTTGCTGTAGCGTAAGCAGGCGCCTGGAGCTTTTCCCAACCAGTATAATATGTTTTGTAATGCGTAACATATTGGGTTATCAGAATATGTAAGGCACTTTTGGGCTTAATTTTTGCGGGAGTGTGAGAAGGAATAGGCCTGTTAGTGATAGTTTAATATAATGCATCCTTGCGGCTATTTTTAATTGACACCTAAAGGTACGTAGATACAGGAACGAAAATTGTGCCGATAATTCATTTTTGATTTTTATTCGATAATCTTTTATTTGCATATTATATGGAGGGGAATGTCCCTCTAAAAGACAACGATTAATATGATGAATTCTAATGGAGCTCAGGAACTGACATACGTCCTGTTGGCCGAAGACGATGACGACGACTACCTGATTTTTTCCCTGGCTGTTAATGATATAACCTCTGTACGGGTCGAGCTGACACGGGCCGAGAACGGCGACATCCTGATGAGATTATTGGACGAGAAGCACCCCGACCTCCTCTTCCTGGACCTCCTCATGCCCTGCAAAGACGGACGCCAGTGCATCCGTGAGATCAGGTCCAACCGGAAGTTCGACTCCCTGCCTATTATCGTATATTCATCCATGACCGACCTCGAAAGCATTGAGTTCTGTTACCGTGAAGGCACTAACCTCTATGCCAGGAAACCTTCTTCGCTCACCGACCTTAAGTCAATATTGGAAAGATCTTTGCGATGGACTGGAAACGGATGCTCTACTATCCGCCAATGTCCCAGTTCGTGATCAATAGCTAACCCCGGGGAATGCTCCATGATTATTCCGTACCTTAGCCATCATGAGCATCCCTCCATTATCGGATCCTTCCCTGCTTCAAAATGCAACGCCTGCACAGCTGGAGCTCGCTGCTGCCGATAATCATCGTCAGTTGTTCATCCTCGAAGCGATGTCCGTAAAAGGAGAGGTGCAATCCGCCGGTGGCCTTACCTGGGTCTATGCCGGTCCCCGAAATAATGCGACCGTTCCTTTCCCTGCGCTGTCAAAAGACGATGCAGCACCTTTGCTGGATGGGATGATGGCCTGGTTCCGCAACCATCCTCCTAAAGGCGCCGGCTGCTGGTCACTGGATCCTCCCCAGCCCGCCGATCTGGGTGTACGCCTCCTGGCGCGCGGCTTTCAGCCGGGATGGAACCCCTGCTGGATGGCGCTCCGGCTTAACAACCTGCGGCAATATCCCAGTCCCGCCGCACTGGACATCCGACCTGATAATCATACAGATACATCGCTGGTAAATGGCCTGCCCTACGCTGGTAACGACGGCGCAGTGCCGCCTTCATTAATGGAAGTCTTTCCCGAGCGCGCCCAGCGCTTCCTCGCTTTCCTGGATGGTAAGATAGTTGGTCAAAGCTGTGTGTTCTTCACAAAGGGCGCCTACGGTACGGCAGGTATTTATAATGTGGGAGTAGTGCCGGGGGCAAGACAACAGGGGATAGGTAAAGCGGTGCTGCACGCCGCCTGTCAGTACGCCGCCGATCAGGGCTGGCACTACGCCGTCCTCAATGCTACCGGTCTTCGCATGTACCAGGAGGCGGGCTTTCAATGGATCAGCAATGGCCACACCTGGTGGCTCAATAATCAACACTATCTCACGCAGCCGCCTTCTCCTGCGCGCATCCTGTTGGCAGAAGCCACCGGTCTGGGCAACATAGCCGCCTTGGATACTATCGGTAAACAATGCTCCTCCCACGAGCTTAACGCACCCCTGGCCAACGGCATGACGCTCATGGAACTGGCAGTTCACTGTCACCAGCCGCTGGCCGCAGAATGGCTGTCCGAACATGGCGCCACCTGCACCGTCCTGGATGCCTGGAACCTTGGCTGGCAAGACCGTGCAAAGGCCCTGCTGGCAGCACAACCGGAAGAAGTGAACCGCCGCTACAGCTATCTCCAGCACACCATCCTCCACATCGCCGCCGAAAGAAACGATACCGACCTCGCCGTCCTCGCCCTCTCTGCCAACCCCAACCTCGACATCCGTGATAAGATCTATCATGGCACTCCGCTCGGCTGGGCAGAACATTTTGGAAGAACAGAGATCATCCGGCTTATAAAAGAATATAGTTTGAGATCTCAGGTTTGAGGTTTGAAGTTTGAGGTTTGAAGTTTGAAGTTTGAGGTTTGAAGTTCGTTAAAGGTTAAAAGTTCAAAACAGCTTTGCTTACCTCGCTAAAGGTGTTTGAAAAACAAGTAATTATTTCTTACGAAGGACTGCTACCAACAACCTGCAACTTTTAACAAACCTCAAACCTCAAACCTCAAACCTCAAACTTGAAACCTCAAACTTTCACAATTTTATTTCCCCATCCTGCAACACCAACACCCAATCCTGCCCATACCCACTCCGCGGCGGCGTAAACAACCGTTCTCCCTTATTCTCCACCGTCCCCTCCGCCTTGTACACACCGGTCCGCGGATCATACCATCCTACCTGCAACATCGCCCCGCTGATCTTCCCAAGACGTACCGTAAAAGGCTTCCCTGCTGCCGTATACACATACGCATAATTCTTACCCCGGGTAGCTTGTATCCGCTCATCCGGCGAGCTATCATTTTCTACCACCAGCGACTGATCCGGCACCCGCTCTGTCAATGGATTAGCCTCCATCAGCTTGCGTACATATTTCATCTGTTCCGCGCCCGGCAGATCCATCGCCTGCTGCCAGTATACATGCGGACCATTCACCGCCTCCTGGTAAGGAGAATAGAACTGCCAGATATCATGGCACCCATAAGTATGCCCAAAAGCGCCCGCAAACAGGTCCAGGTACGCATACTTCCTGACATCATACGCACTCGATGTCCCCAGGTCCTTTGCATTGAAGCATACCGGGTGATCCTCATAGATCGGCTCCCCATCCAGCACGGGCTTAATAGGCGTCATATTGTAAGCGGTCTGTATTCTATCGTACACAGGGGTACTGCGGCAATGCCCGTTCTGGAACATATTAAAGCTCAGCCACGCATCTTTATGGAACCAGGCAGCAGAACCTTCCGGGTGCGGCTGCGGATGAAAAGTGATCACCGGCTTATTCTTCTTCCCAACGCCTTCCATAATCCCGGCCGCCATCTGCCGCCAGATGTTGACCTGTTCTTCGTTCTGCGGGTTACGATCGCCGCCCAGTATCCATACAATGTTCTTCCGGTTGCGGTATCGTTGTCCCAGCCATTTACCATAAGCCCGGGCATTTTTAGCCGTGAACACTTCAGGTCCCTTGCCCCAGGAAGATTTCCAAACCTTATCACCCCAGGTAGGCAGCAAACCGATCACCAGGCCATAACTATCCGCCTTGTCAATAATATAATCTACATGTTTGAAGTAAGCCTCATTCGGCTTCGTAGGATCATCTTTTTTGAGGGGAAGGTCTCCATTCGCATTCGGCGTATGCAGCCCGTCAAACTCTGCCAGCGCTACCGCCTGTATAACGGTAAAACCCTGTTCCGCCCGGTGCTGCAGGTACTGGTCGGCCTGCTCCTTATTCAGGCGGTGAAACAGTTCCCAGGCAGTATCACCCAGCCAGAAAAAAGGTTTACCATTGCGTAACAGGTAACGGTGATTCTCGCTGATACTCATTTGAGCACATAAGCCAAGCGTACAGCAACAGATAATAGTAGTCAGGATAGGTCTTAACATGAATGAAAGTCGTTAGTTGTTAGTCGTAAGTCGTAAGTAGTAGCAAGTCACAAAGAGAAATTAATATACTCAAATAACCGCTAACTAACAACTCCTCCACTTACAACTAACGACTAACGACTTACGACTAACGACTTCCCCTAATACACATACTCCGGCGGCACAATCCCCTTACACCTCAGATACGTCACCGCCTGGCCCCTGTGGTGCGTAATATGATCCAGCGTAGCATGAAAACCATTTACCGCTTCATCACTCAGCTTTCCATTGCTCAATGTTTTTTGCAGCGAATCATAAGCGGTTTCAAGATACGCGCTGATCTCTTTCTTACTCTCCGGCATAGCAGGCGGCGCCCATTCAGTTTGCTTCCCTTTCACGTAATTCGCTTCCCACCATTGAATTCCATAAGCAATATGGTGTATCAGCTCTCCGAAAGACCATACCTCGTCTGCTGGTTTAAAGTTGTAAGCAGCTTCGGGCATCAGTCCGGCAACGTTCAGTGTGTACTGCCTGGAATTCTCCAGTGTAGCTAATAATGGCGTGTTCATAATTGAATAATTTTGTAAGGCAAAGCTACCTGGCAGGACGCGCAGGCACTTAAGGAATCTTGCTATTTTGCAGCGCTCATCTGGCGGCCGCGCTGGTCCTGAATTTTGCCGGCGGACATTTATACTGCTGCCTGAAAGCGGCCGTAAAATATTCAATGCTGTTGAAGCCGGAAGAGAAGGCCACATCGCCCACCGTCATTTGGGTATTGCTCAAAAGCATGGCTGCATGCTGTAACCGGATGGACAATAAATACTGATGTGGTGAAACAGCGGTAAAGGTCTTGAAGATCCTGCTGAAATGGAAGGGGCTGACGTAGCAAAAGCTTGCTATCTCCATCAGCGAAATATCCTGTGTAAAATTCCCGGTAATATATTCCTTGGCACGCTCAATAGTGCTGAGATGCTGCTTTTTCAAACGATCATGGATCCGGGCATCCGGTGTATAATCAGTGATAGTGCCCAGCACTTTATCGATCACCTGCATCACCAGCTGATCTATCTGCAGCTTGCTGCCGCTGCGTTGTAATACCAGCTGCATGATCGTGAAGTGCAGGAACTCCGTTTCCATATTGGTACGCAACAGGGTAGAGTGAAGATCATTATCCCTGAAGAATTTCGTATGTGCGTAACGTTGCTGCAGCTCGCGCAGAAAATCATTCCTAAACGCAAAGATGGTGCACTCATCGGGTACGGCATGCGCATGCGTAACCGTACGCTCATAACCCGGCTTAGTGATCAGGATACATCCATTGTATGAATCCAGTGAACGCCTGAACACATTGAAAAGGAAATTCCCTTTCCGCACAAAGCTGATAGAAAAACTATCGCTATATTCCGGTTTCGAGGTAACACAATCCGTGCACCTGCATTGGAAGTCAAGCACCTGGTAAAAATCAGACTTGTACAGGGTATGAATATCCGCGTTCATGACAGCATAAATGTACGGATTACCCGCCTGAATATCATTCCCGTTCCGCTACACTGGCCAGCAGGCGTCGCCGTGCCTTGTTCGCTACAGCATCCGCCAGCCCTGTTGCGCTGATCCGCCCCGAGGGGTGCACAAAGATCCGCGCATACTTGGTTTGCAGCTGAGGGGAGGGGAGCGCCTTCGGCTTCAGCACCAGCTTTGCAGCCGCAGGAACAGCCCTGTTGGCAGTTGCTGTTGTAGCAGTACTAGGCGTAACAGCCGTAATGGCAATCACATGATTGCCCATTGCAGGCTGCTGAACAGGCGCACACTGTTTCCTGAGTTGTTCAGCTACCATCACCGCTTCCGTTCCCGCTTTCAGCAGCTGCATCGCCTGCCCTGTCAGCGTCCTGTACAGCGCATGCTTTCTTTGCGCTTTCGGCAGGCTGCGGTACACGGCCGCCGCCACCTGAGATGCCTGGCCCAATAAGCCCGCATATTTCATAGTTAATTTAAAGGCAGGAGACCGCTTCACCCGCTTCCGGCTCAGCGTGCTTTTCCGCCGGCAATAATACTGCCCGTTCATTTTGTAATAACAGATCCCATTGTACGTGCCCGTAATAAACAGGCCTTTCTGCTTTGGCATATCATATCAGTTTTAACGTGAAAAAATAAAATTGCTTTTCTATGAAATTACAAAAGGTCTTTTTCAAAAAAGTTGATCCAGATCATCAAATTGAGCATGTGGATAAATAGCGGTCACCTCATGGCATCCGCGTGCATTCCGCATCCACTCCATGTGCAATCCGTGTGAGATCCTCATGTGATCTTAGTATTTCCCTTGTGTTTTCCGGGTAAGTTCCTCGTGCAGTAGTCAGGTAACAAACAGTAAAAGCGCAGCTTGCTTACAGGACAGCTACAGTAAAAGCGCACACCAGCCTCATTAAAAGCGTACGAAATCGTCAGTAAAAGCGCACAACCCCTCACCTCCAACCGCTAACGAACTTCAGACCTCAGACCTCAAACTTTCAAATTGCCGGCTATAAAAATAATAAGGACCCCTCTTTGCCCGGGATCCTTATTAACGTTCTTTAGGTGAAAAATGACAGCAGGGTAGGAGTACCCCGCTCTATCCCTTATAAATTCACGCTAAAATTAATGATCTCGGGATAAGCGCTGGTTAACCAATCGTTAACCGGCTAGAAATAATACGAAAAAGATATAGTTTAGCGTATCCGATGAAGCTTTCTATCAGTCAAATCGTTAAGGTCGGCCTCAGGCCCGGCCTCCCCTTCGAAGAGCAAAAAAAGATCAGGTCACTGAACGTCGGTAATCTTATCAGTATTACCATGGTAGGGGCGCTATGCGTATTTAATACCGCCACCGCCCATTACCGGCTAGCGATTTCCTATTGCTTCCTGGCCGCCTGCATCCTGTTCATTTATCAGCTGCAACATTTTGGCTACTTCCGGGTCGCCCGCTACTTCACCGTGGGATTGATCCCCGCTTTTTTCAGCTATATCTCCCTCTGCTATCACAATGATACCGAACTGCTGCTCCTGCTCAATATCGCTGTTATCGTCCTGCTGCTCGACTCCTGGTGGATGATCATGGCGCTCTCCCTGCTGGACATGTTCGCTTTTATGTTCATCCGGATCTACAACAGCACTCACCCGCCCCTGTTAGAGGCGCTGCCTCCCTCCAGGGGCATGATCAGCGTTAGCTCCCTCTTCGTGCTCATGACAATGGTGCTGCTATACTATAAATATGAACAGCAGCGCGACCGCCGCCAGCTGGAAGCGCTCAACCGCCAGAACGAAGAAAAGGCCCTCCGACTCGAAAACCTTAACAGATCCAAAGAGAAGATCCTGTCTTCCTTGTCCCATAACCTGCTCCAGCCCCTGGCCGCCATGCGGGCCCTGCTGCAGATGGAAGAAGAGCTGCCCCCTGCCATGATCAGCGACTTCACCGGCAGGTTCAGGAACAATCTCGACAACGTGCTGCTCAGCCTCGAAAATACGCTGCGTTGGTCCCATACGCGCCTGAAAGGGCTGATCCCCGCGCCCCACTATTGCAATGTGTACGACGCCCTGGAACAGGCCGCCCTGCAATTCAGGGCGCCGCTGTCAGAAAAACGCCTGAGCTTCTCCCATACCTGCGGTCACGATATGTTGGTATACGCAGACCCCGCACACCTGCAGGTCATCATCAGGAACCTGGTCTCCAATGCAATAAAGTTCACACCCAAAGGCGGCAACATCACCGCTGTGGCCACCACCGCCAATGGTATGGTGGAGATCAGCATAACGGATACGGGCATCGGGATGAATGAAGACCTGCTCCAGCAGCTGTTTAACCCCGAACAACGCACCCACTCCTTCGGTACCGAAAATGAGCCCGGCGCCGGGTTGGGCCTCATCCTGGTCAAAGAGCTGGTAGAGCTCAACGGCGGTAATCTTACCGTTACCAGCGTGCTGAAAGAAGGCGCTACCTTTCAGATTATATTACCGGCATCTTATATATGAGGTTGATAACCAATGCTGTAATTACAACTATTGTTTTACAGACACTTTAAGTATCATTTCGTACTTTTACCAATAGAGTCCTGAAAACCGATATAATAATTACTGGAGGCCCGCATTGCCCTATATGTACAAAAGCATATTGTTGCTACTATTGTCATTGTTGTCTGTGAATTTCGCTTATGCTGTAATCGATACCGTGTCCTACGCAAAACAGCGTTTTACCGACGAGAATGGTCTTCCGCAGAACAGCGTAAAAAACATTGTCCGCGATAAAGCCGGCTTTATATGGCTGGCTACCGAGAATGGCATGGTACGCTATGAAGGCGCTAACCGTTTCAAAGTATTTAATAAGAACGAACTGAACATCGCGTCCAGCCGCATTTCCTACATCCTGCCAGGCGCCGGCGAATATGAATTGTCTGCACAAACAGAACAGCAGGAAATGCTGGGGATCACAAAAGGAAAGATCTGTTTGCAGGATCCTGCACAAACAAGGCGCTCTACCTTCAGCTACCTTATCCTCAAACCATGGGTAACAGACACGATATCCGTCACCGGGCTGCCTTGCGCCTTCGAAAAGATCATTGACCCAGGTATCGTCTTTCAAATCCCCCTCGATGCCGCTTCCTGTTTCACAATCCATAAAGACACTGTGAAGCTCATCAGGGAGCGGCAGAAAGTTTTCAGCCTTCGCTTTCCCTATACCAGCCCCTGGCGCTTCTTCATGCTGGGCGCACGCTTGCATTATATAGATGAACAGGGCAGGCTCACCGTCTTTAAAGGAACTCATACCAACACTGCCACCCTTAGCGGCGATATTTTGCAGCATCCCGGATTTAATGCTCATAGAAGCGCCATAAAGGTTTACTGGAATCTGCCCGCCGGGGAAACATTCCTTTACCTCGATAAAGCCTGTTACCTCCTGCAAGCCTTACCCGATGGCCGTATCAATACCTTGCGCGTCTTGCATAATTTTGATTTTGAAAAAAACAGGATTATCTCAGTTTACTACGATGCAGCACAGGCACGGATTTTCCTGGGCAGCACTACCAGGGGCCTCTTTATTTTTTCCAGGAAACAGTTCCATATACTGAGCAGCGGGGGAGAACAGGAAGATGAAGTATACTATGCACAGGCCAGATCAGCATACAACCGGCTCATCACCGCACAGGGCGTGGTTTTTGATACATCCGGGCCCGTGGCCATACTGCCGCTCCTGAAAGAGAAAAGCGCAGGCGGAGATCGCTTCGGTATCGTAACAGACCAGCAGAACAATATATGGTACAAAGCCTTGTCCACGCTGTATAAATTCAACAGCACCGCTACTAAGATATTGTGGAAATGGGAATGCCCCTCTGGTATCACCCGTCTCTATATCGGCAGCGATAACCGTTTGTGGATCGGTACCGCTTTCAATGGCCTGTACTCCCTGCAAACAACGGATCCGCAGCCTTCACCGGCCGCATTCATACACCGGCTCAGCGATATATCCTGCTTGCAGGAGGAAACGCCTGGCCTCCTGTGGGTAGGCGCCGACAAGGAGCTGTATCGTATACACCTGCGAACCCGCCGGGTAGATACGATCCATCATTTCAATACCCGCAGCATCCGTAGCCTCAATATCCCGGAGCCCGGCAGGATCTGGGTCACCACCTACGATGAAGGCTTTTTCCTCTACCGTAATAACCATCTTACCAGGTTCCCGCTCGACAGGGAAAAGTACCTGAGCGCTGCGCACTGCCTCGTGGAAGATAATCGTGGTAATTGCTGGATCACTACCAACAAAGGCCTTTTCCAGGCATCACGGAAGGATTTGTTGGCTTACGCCGATGGAGAACAGTCCTATGTATATTACCACTACTACGGGAAAGACAGAGGCTTTAATACCAACGAATTCAACGGAGGTTGCCAGCCCTGCGCCGTTAAATGGGACAATGGGTATATCTCTTTTCCTTCCCTCGAAGGGCTGGTGCTCTTCACTCCCTCCACCGTAAAGCCGGAGCTGCCCAATGGAGAGCAGCAGATTGAAAATGCAGAGCTGAACGGCAATCTCATGCCCTGGCATGATGATACACTGGTCCTGCCACATGCCTTCCAGCAGTTAAAGCTGCATCTCAGTGTTCCCTATTTTGGAGATCCTTACAACCTGCAGCTGCTGTACCGCCTCGCAGGTGCAGACGGAGATACGCTCTGGCTCCCCGTTGCGCCCGATCATACCCTGTCCTTTTCCACTTTGCCTTCCGGCACTTATGAGTTGCAGGTCCGCAAGATAAACGGCTTCGGAAAAAATAATTACACGGATAAGATCCTCATGCTCACAGTGGCGCCTGCTTATTATGAAACGGTATGGTTCCGACTGCTGTTGGTGCTGGCGCTGAGCATCTGCATAGTGATCTATATCCGGTTGCACACCCGTCACATCAAACAACAGAACCAGGTATTGGAGTCAAGAGTGTCTGCACGTACTTTCGAACTGGAGTCTGCCCTGGCTTCGTTGAGCGTTTCAGAGAAGAAGCTGCGCCGCCAGGCCCGCACCCAGGAAAGACTGCTGGCTTCCATCACCCACGATATCAAAACGCCCATGAAGTACCTGATGATGCTGGCGGGCAATATGTCGTGGAAAGAAGAATCCCGCATGGAACCCACTATGGTAGCCAGAAGCTCCAAGGCTATTTATGATGCATCCTATCGTATGTATTACCTGGTAGACAACCTCATACAATATATTCGTACCCATGTGAAGAACGGTTCCGCACTGCCCGAAGAGGTAGACCTGCACGAACTGATAGAAGAAAAGATAGACATCTTCAGCAGCATTGCTGAAACGAATACCACGGTCATTATCAATAGCGTACCGCCCGAGCTGCTGTTCCGTGCCAACTACCAGGCGCTGGCAGTAGTATTGCACAACGTGTTGGACAATGCAGTGAAGAATACCAGGGAGGGCGAGATCATCGTATCAGCGATGAGCAGCGTAGATAAGATTGTGGTGAGCATTGAAGATACCGGTACCGGTTTGCCGCCCGCATTGCTGCATTGGATCAATGACTACTGGTATCCTAAAGTCAGGGAAGAAGAGGCGTCGCCCGCACATAATGGCCTCGGCCTGATCATTGTGATGGAATTGCTGGAGCAGATGAAAGGCCGCCTGAAAGCAGAGAATAAGCCACATTGCGGCGCGGTGGTTAAAATAGAACTAACGCCTTGTTAACCGGTGTACAGCTTTACCTTGTCTATAAGCTCTACAAGATTGCTCGTCCCCATCTTTTCAAAGATCCTCGTTTTATAGGTGCTTACTGTAGTGAGCTGTAGGTGAAGGATGTCTGCTATCTTCGCCACGCTCGTCCCTTTAACAAGCAGGTTGAGCACTTCTCTTTCCCTGCCGGAGAGCGCTGTCAGTGGGTTATCTGGTGCAGGCTTTGGCTGTTGCCATTTAGCAAGTAATTGTTCTTTTACCGTCGCGCTGATATACTTTTCATTATTCATGACGGTCCTCAGTGCAGTCTTGATATCCTCCTCTGAAGAATACTTTACCAGGTAGCCGTCAGCACCGGCTTGTATATAGTTGAGGGCAAACAGTTGTTCTTCGTAGCCTGAGAAGATGAGTATTTTGATATCAGGTCGCCGTAACCGCACGGCGTTGATCATTTGCAGGTTATTCCCCCCGGGAATGTTGATGTCCAGTATCAGCAGGTCAAAGGGCTTCTCCTCCAGCTGAGAGATAGCCTGGTTCAGTGTTTCGGCTTCACTGATATTTGCATTGATGAACATGCTTTTCACTACCAGCAGTACGCCTAATCTCACTATGGTATGATCGTCAGCAATAAGGATATTTTTCATAGCATAGGATTGAATGCTACACTAAGATAGAGCTTATCTCAATTAAGAGCGAACGTTTTTATGTAGAATAATTACTACAACTAGTGCGAACAACTACTACAGTTGTGCGTGCTATGTTTATCTAAATTCGTTATGTGGAATAATTCTTTTTCGAATATTCCTGAGAGTCATGGAGGACGCAGTCCTCAAACCTTTTTGCTAAATTATCAATATATTCCTATGGGAAACTTTACCCTCCCTTTTGGTCATGTGAACCTGTATACCTTTACGCCGTTAACAGTCTCGCCATTTGGCGCTTATTTGTCCATTAGATGTAGTCAACCGCATAAAATATAATATAAGGTCCCCTTGAAGAACCGCTCGCCGGCTGCTGATTAGCAGACCGGGCAGGCCCCTCTTTACCCAAAGCTATTGCACCATGTCCTGTTTGAATGTTACGCATCCGGATCACCGCTTTTTCAGCAAAGGCTGTAAACGTTTATTGCTGTCATTGTTTGGCCTTATGATGGCTGTCACGGCCCTGGCAAATAATTTCCCGGTCACCAATACCAATGATGCGGGGCCGGGCTCTTTACGACAGGCCATTCTGGATGCCAACGCTGCAGGTGCAGGGCCGCACACGGTCGTGTTCAATGTATACGGGCAGATCACCCTGCTCACTTCACTGCCAACCATAACGGCAAAGAAGCTGACGATTGACGGCCAGAACAGGATCACCCTCAATTCTGACGGCACAAACAGTGTTATCAATCCTTTTACGATCAATGCGGATAGCGTAACGATCCGCAACTTTACATTAACCAATAGCGGGGATGTTGATTTTGCTATATTGAACAACACCACCGGTGTTACCATTGAAAATATAGTAACCTACAGTACAGTAGGCAATTTCCTGAACTCCGTGCTGGTAGTGCAGGGATCATCCACCAATCTTACCATCAAAAATATTACCTCATCAGACGTAGAGCCGGCGGGCAGTTCCTATATCGGCCGGGCTTACCATTTCCAGGGCGGTACGCAAACCAACCTGGTAATGGATAACATTAATCTTACCACGCTTAATAATACCCGGGGCGCTGAAGCCATCGTGTTCCGGGATGCATCCGTAAACGGTTGGACACTCAGCAACAGTAATATCAGCGGTTTTCAGAACGGTATCGTGCTTGATAATACCGGCGGCCCAGTAGAAACCGCCAATAACGTCCTGCTCCGGAATGTAACGGTAGACTCATTGTGGAGCGGCGTAGCACTCGGCTTCTATTCCGATTTTATCAGCACCAACGTGCAGATCAAAAAAACCTCCATCGACCTGGACGTCATTACTTCAGATGATGATGGTGACTATCCCATCCGCTTCGATAACACCGCCACTAACATCACTATTGATACCGTAAACTGTAACGAAAGCGATCTTATTTTCATAGATTTTCAGGGCGCAGCCAATAATATCACCATTGACCACACCACCCTGGAGAACCGAAGACCGGGGATCTACGCCGGTACTATGATCCGCTTCCTGGGGGCCGTAAATACCCTTAAGGTTAGCAATACCGTATTAAATGGTGATAAGTTGGGCACTACAGATGATTCAGACTATGGCCTCTATTTCAATGCAGCTGCAACGGATGTCACGGTGAACAATGTCAGCTTTAACGAATTTGACACAGATGGTATAGGAGTATACGCGGCCTCAACCAATTTCCAGATCACCAATTCAAGATTCACCAATAACTTAGATGGTATTGAGTTCTACAATAACGGGTTAAGCACGAATGTAGACATCACCAACTCTTCTTTCACCAACAACACGCGTTGCGGTATTGTTGTCAGCGCCGCCGCCAATGGAGATGTGGACCTCACCGGAGATACCCTGGTGAACAACGCCAACCACGCCATCTGGTTTTATGGCGCGGCCGTCGTTACCGATCACCAGGTAAGCGGCTGTGTGATCCATGATAACGGTGGATCCGGTATCTACAACGCCTCACCCAGCAAGATCATTTATACCAACAACTCCATTTATAATAATACCGGCCCCGGTATCTCGAACCCCGCCGGTAACTGTACCTATACGGCCGCTGCTAACCGTACACCGGTCCTCGTGTCGTCTAACCCGCTGGGAGGAGGGCAGTACCAGCTGCAGCTCACCATTCCCAACATTACGGCCGGCGCACAGTACACCGTCGATATTTACGCCAATGATCCCGCTACGTCAAAAACGAGCGGGCAATACTTTGTTACGTCTTTAACAGGATTAAGTGCAGGCACTTCCACCCAGACCATTACTTATAATAGCGGTCCAGGTGCCACCGGCCTTGGTTTCTGGACAGCTACCCTGCGTATACCCGCCAATACCTGCGGTACTTCCGAATTTGGCAACGCCATTCCCATGAGCTTCCGCGGCCCTGCCTGCGTGAACAACGGCATCCTGGCATGGTACAAGGCAGACCAGTCTGTAAATGGCGTCAACTGGGGCGATATCTCCGGTAACGCCAATCACATGACCGTGATCGGCGATCCCGATGATACCACCGCACTGGTTAACTTTAACAAGGCCTTTTATTATGATGGAAATGATGCGCATCGTGTGCCCACCGCCGCAGGCGTTACCGGCGCCTATACCCTTATGGGTATGGCCCAGCTGGAAGGCTCGCTGACAGGCCGGGTGTTTACCAGCGCTACCGGTAACAAATTATTTGGCTGGCATGCAAACTTTGAGAACCGCCTGTTTGTGGAAGCCTGGTTAAACACTGGTAACGCCGTCAGCGCAAAAGGTAAGCTCTATTCCTTTGAGCGGGCTTCCACCGGTGCTTATGAGTTTAAAGGCAATGGCAAAACACTCACCACCGGCGCTTCTTCCGATGCCGGTGTATGGACCCTGGATATAGGCGGTGGCGCTTATGGCGAGTTTAGCCGGATAATGGTACCCGAAGTGTTTGTCTACAACCGTGATCTTACCCCCGCCGAGGTACAGCGTATCGAATCTTACATGGCGCTGAAGTACGGTATCACCCTCAACAATGGCACTACTGATTATATTACCAGCGACGGTACCGTGCAAATGTGGACCGCCGCATCCAACACCGGCTACGGCCGCCGCATCACCGGCATCGGCCGTGACGACTGCAGCATGCTATACCAGAAGCAGTCGCTCAGCCAGGATACCGGTGTTGTGACCATCGCATTAGGCGCAGCAGTGATGACTTCCAACGCTGATAATACTGCTACCATCGGTACAGATAAATCTTTCTTCGCTTTCAGCGATAACGGCGCTGCTTCCACCTACATTACGCCTGTAACCGCGGTGAACGCTACGCAGCGTATGCCCCGCGTATGGAAAGTACAAAAGACCAACTGGACAGACCAGCAGATCACGCTACAGGTCGTTGGTGGCTCCAGCAATAATACATTGCTCATCAGCACTGATCCCACCTTTGCCAGCATCACACAGGAACTGAAGCTGGATGCAAACGGAAATGTGACCCTTAATTCTTCTGTGCTGTCTGACGGTATTTACTTCAGCATCGGTACAATGATCAAAGGGCCTGCCAGTGTAAACGCAGGTATTGCCGCCTGGTGGAGAGCCGATGCAGGTGCTGCTCCTTCTGCCTGGAGCGACTTCAGCGGTAATGGTAAAACGCAGGAGCAGGCCACGCTCTCCGCGCAGCCAACCCTGTTACAGAACGGCGCTAACTTCAATCCGGCCTTCTCATTTAATGGTACCAGCCAGCTATTAACCAGCGCTTCCCTGCTGGGTACAGGCAGCTTGCAAAATACCACCGTGTATGCAGTGAACCTCCCGGATGGCCCGGGCGGTAACCCCTTGTTTGCGGAGCTGGCCAGCAATAACAGTTACTGGCGTGGCTATGCACCCTATAGCGATGGCCAGGCTTATTTTGATGCACCTTACGGTTACCGCGTAAACGCCGCCTGGGGAGGTACTTTCGGGGTTCCAAGCTTATTCAGCTTTATCCGTAAGCCTGCTGGCACCAGTATGCAGATATTGCTGAACAATAAGAGCGTGGCCGCCTCAACTGCCACTTTAACCAGCTACTCTGGCGTCAATGCGCCTTTCTATATCGGCCATCCCGGTAATGCATTCTATAAAGGCAAGGTCGCAGAGCTGATCGTCTATACAAATAATACAGCATTGACAGCCCAGGATCATCAGAAGATTCAATCTTACCTGGCGCTCAAATACGGTATTACATTGGATCAGACGGTGGCTACTGATTATATTGCCTCCGATGCAACAGCCTTCTGGACGGCCTCCGCCAATGCTGCCTACAATAAGAGCATCACCGGTATTGGCCGTGATGATGCAGGTCAGCTGTACCAGAAACAATCCCAGGCGGCTGTCACACCCTTTGTCACAATTGCATTAGGCAATAACATAGCCGCCACTAATGTCCTCAACACAGGCGCGATCACAAACGATAAATCATTCCTTGTGTTCGGCGACAATGCTGCTACTACCAATTGGACCACCGCGGTAAATGGTACGAATGCCAATCTCCGCATGGGCCGTACCTGGAAAGTACAGCAAACCAACTTCGCCGCACAGAATATAACGCTGAAGTTCAACGTGAGCGCGCCTGCCACGCGTTACCTGCTTGTCAGCACAGATCCTGCTTTTGGTACCATCAGCCAGGAACTGCCCCTGAAAGCAGATAGCACCGTAACACTCAGTTCCAGCCTGCTGGCCAGCGGTGCTTATTTCACATTAGGCTCAGCGCAGAAAGGCCCGGGTGGTGTTCCGAATGGATTGGAAGTATGGCTTCGTGGTGATTCAGGCCTTGTTGGAACAGCTGCTAACGTAACACAATGGATTGACCAGGGACCTTCATCCCGCATATGGCCAAAGGTAAATGGCACTGCACTGCCCCAGAACCTTAAGAACTTCAACTTCAATCCCGGTCTCAGCTTCGCAGCCGCCACCTACTTCTCAGTGCCCGAGTTTGCCAATACGATGACAGCCGGAGAGATCTTCTCTGTTCAACTGTCCAATTTCGATAATACCGCTGCGGCTACTAGCTACCCATGGGAGTTTGGAGGCACCTATGCCGCTAACCAGTCGGTATACACCTGGAGTAACAACAACCACTATACGTATTTCGGCTCCGCCACTGCACGCAGGAATTTTGCGTACCCGGCAACGGTGAACGTGCGTAACCCGCATCTGCTGAATACCTGGAGCGCAACCAACGACTGGGCCTCCGGTATTGACGGTAAAGTGCTGCTAAGCGCCAACACCAATGCAGTAAGCTTCCTTTCTCCGGCTGGCGCCAAGGATTATATAGGAGCCGGACATAATGCTCCATTTAATGGCGACATATCCGAAGTAATACTGTATTCCCGCAAGCTAAGTGACATAGAACGCCAGCGTGTAAATAGCTACATGGCCCTGAAATATGGCCTTACACTGGGTATTGGCACACCAATAGATTACCTCGCCAGCGATGGCGCCACCAAAATGTGGGACGCTGCCGCCAATAGCGCTTATGCCAAACATATCACCGGCATCGGCCGTGATGATAATGGCATGCTGTACCAGAAGCAATCCATCAGCGCAGATACCGGCCTGGTGACCATTGCCCTGGGCACTGCAGTTGCTGCTACGAATGCTGCCAATACAAATACAATTGCTGCCGACAAATCTTTCCTCGTATTCGGAGACGATGGCGGCGCCACCACTTTCACTACTCCCATCACCGGTTTGGCCAATGTCAATTTCAGGATAGGCCGTATCTGGAAGGTGGATAAAACCAACTGGACCAACCAGTTCTCTCTTAAATATAACAACGCCGATGCCTCTACCCGGTTGATAGTAAGTACCGACGCTACCTTCGGCGCTGGCGATGCCAGCTATCCGCTCACAGACAGCCTGGTGACACTTACCAGCGCCAACCTGCCGGATGGCGCATACTTCACCTTCGCCAAGAACGTAAGAGGTCCTAATGGCGTCAATACCGGTATTACCTTCTGGCTCCGTGCAGACGACGGTATTTCCAACGGCGGTAGCTGGAACGACTATAGCAATAGTGGTAATGCTGCGCTGCAAAGTGTAACAAACAGCCGTCCCATCACAGACGCCAAAGGAATGAACTTCAACTACAGTTTTGTGTTTGACGGCGCTAATGACTTCCTGGATATGACCACTGCCAGAGTAGATCCGGATAATGCTACTATTTTTGCTGTTGCAAACGCACCAGTATATGATGCAGTAAGAGAGCTGGTGGGTAGCGGCGCAGTAGGGGGTGGTAACGGCATGGAGCTGCGCACAGTGGCCGGAGGCAAAACCAATTACCTGGAAAATAATGGAACAACGGTGGCGGGCGTTGGAGGTCTTACTACCTTCCTGCCCAATAGGTCTTATATCTTCAGTGCAACTCAAACTAATGCTGCCAACGGCGTGAAGCTCTTCGGAAACTATGCGCTGGATAACCAGGGCACTATTGCATTGTCTCCCGCTACGCCCAATTTTACCTCTATAGGTTCCCGTACCATCGCCGGCAGGGCATTTTACTGGTTAGGCAACATAGGTGAAGTGATTGTATACAACCGTGTGCTGTCCGATGTAGAACGGCAGACAGTAGAATCCTATCTTGGCCTTAAATACGGTATCACGATAAACAACGGCGCATCAAATTACCTGGCCGCTGATGGCAGTGCTTACTGGACTGCCAACCCTACCTATAAATACCGCATTACAGGTATTGGCCGCGATGATTCAACCGCACTGAATACAAAACAATCTCTCAGTGTGGATACTGGCTTCATTACAGTATCGCTTGGTAACAATATCCCGCTTACCAATGAGCTGAACGCCAATACCATCACCAACGATAAGTCTTTCTTTGTGTTTGGGGATAATGGTCTTTCATCGACGAGTTACAGCATCCTCACCAACACATCGCTCAATACAAACATCACCCGCCGTATCCCCCGTGTATGGCAGGTGCAGAAGACCAACTGGGCAGATCAAACCATTACCCTGCAGGCAGGCATTACCGGTACTTCCAAATTCCTGCTCATCAGCAATTCTGATCCGGCTTTTGGCGCAGGTAACATCAATGCTGTAATTCCCTTCACCGGTAATACGGTTACGTTCAACACCAGCCAGCTGCCCAACGGCGCTTACTTCACCATCGGCGCTATCATTAAAGTGCCAGGCGGTGTGGCCGGGTATAGCCTGTGGCTCCGCCCGGATATCGGTACATCTTCCACTACAGATAATACAGCAATCAGCAGCTGGGCAGATATGAGCAGCTTTGCCAATAACGCTAATCAGGCCACTGCAGCTAACCAGCCGCTGTTTGCCAATAATGCAACGGATAATGTCAACTTCAACCCAATGGTGAAGTTTAACGGTACCAGCAATCGTATGATACTGGATGGCACAAAACTGCCCGTGGGTACCAGTGCGAGAACTGTTTTTGCATTAACAGCCAATGCTGCTACATTGTACCGCGGCGTGATCAGCTGGGGAGACCCAGTTGCGGCAAATTATGGCACCAGGTATACAATGGAGATCGGAGGCGGTGGCCGTTACATCGAATCAAGCAACAGCCGTTATGGTAACACAGGTGGCAATACAACCCTTCCCAGCATTACCAGCTTCACCAACGCAGCAGGCGCTACTCCGTCAGCTGTAGTGATGAAGGCCAATGGCACAGGAATTTCAAATACTATTTCCTGCTGTAGTAATACAGTATTAAATATAGCTTCACTCTCAACCGCTTACCTGGGTGATAACATGGTAAATAACGGTGGCTGGTATTATAACGGCCTGATGGGAGATGTTATCGTATTTCCCAGCAGCCTTAGCGCCACGGAGCAGCAGCAGGTAGAAAGCTATCTCTCCATTAAATACGGCATTACGCTGAATAACGGCGCTACTGATTACCTGGCTACCAACGGTACTACCAAAGTATGGGACGCTACAGCCAATGCAACCTATAAGAATAATATAGCTGGTATCGGCCGCGACGATGCAGAAGACCTCAACCAGAAGCAGTCACGCAGTATCAATCCAGGTACACAGGTAGTCGTAGGTATGGGCAGCCTGGCAGATAATAATACTGCCAATGCAAATACGTTTACCGCTAACCAGTCTTACCTGCTCTGGGGCGATGACGGCGCCAGCGCCCTGTTCAAAACTCCGCTCACCGGTCATGCCACCGTGAACTACCGCATGACCCGTATCTGGAAAGTGCAGGAAACCGGTACCGTAGGCAGCGTACAGATCGCCGTGCCCTACGATGCCCTGCCTAACGCAAAAGAAACATATCTCATAACAAGCACAGATGCAACCCTGACTGGTACAGACCAGTTCTACCCCTTAACCGAAATAACCCTGAATGGGGTGAAACACTACGCCGCCACTGTTGATGTAGCTAACGGACAGTACTTCAGCTTCGGCTCTTCTATAAAAGCGCCCGGCGGCGTGGTGGGCACCACCATCTGGTTACGTGCAGATGAAGGCACTTCAAGCACCACAGATAATACCGGCATCAGTGGCTGGACAGACTACGCATCAGACCTGAATAACGTTTCGCAGCCCACTGCGCTTAACCAACCCTTGTATCTGAATAATCCAACCGGTAATATTAATTTCAACCCGGTAGTGAAATACGATGGCGTTAACTCAGGAATGACCGGCAACTCTATCCTGAAAACAGGTACCTACACCGGCGCTGCTGCGTTCGTGGTAAGCAACCAGACCGCTCCCACTGCAAGCGTTATTTTCACTGAGCCTGGCCTAACCGGTGCTTCCGCTAACTACTTTTCGCTGCTTGCTACCTGGTCTGATAACCTGGTTTACTGGGATGCTCCCTACATTGGTAACAGGATCTCTTACAATACAGGAGGTGTCGCTAACCAGTCATTGCTCTGGACAACTACCAGCGATATAGCACTTGCAGCCAACAAGCAGGCCATCTTCAAAAATGGTACAAGTATGGTTACCGGTAACGGTACCACCAACTTCACCGGTAATAACAGTACGTTCATGCTGGGCAGGAACGGGACTGGCGTTCCCTACAACGGCCGTATCGGTGAGCTTATCATCTATACGTCTCCGCTTACAGCCATCCAGCAGCAGCGCGTAAATACCTACCTATCTATAAAATATGGTATTACCCTCAACAACGGCGCTACCGATTACCTGGCTACCGATGGAACCACCAAAGTGTGGGATGCTACTGCCAATACTACCTACAAGAACAATATCGCCGGCATCGGTCGCGATGATATCGAAGGTCTTGATCAGAAACAATCTCAAAGCGTAAACACCGGCTTCCAGCCTATCATTAGCCTGGGCGGACTTGCTTCGGACAATCTTTCCAACACCAATAATTTTACTGCTGATAAATCATATATAGTTTGGGGTGATGATGGCGCCACCGCCGCTTTCGCTACTGCCGTAGCAGGTAAGCCAGGCATTACCGCCCGTATGACCCGCATCTGGAAAGTACAGGAAACCGGTACCGTAGGCAATGTGCAGATAGCTATTCCAGCCAGCACAGTAACCGGTGGTATTACTGCACCCAACCTGGTGGTAAGTGCAGACGCCACTATTGATGCAAGTGATAATTACATCCCGCTTTCTCAATCTACCATTAATGGCATAGACTATTATACCGTCTCCGTTGACCTTACAAGCGGTCAATACTTCACCTTTGCTGCCCTGGTAACTGCCCCTGGCGGCGTACTGGGAGAATCCCTCTGGGTAAAAGCAGACGCCGGTGTGGAAGTGGACGGCAGCAACCAGGTACAGCAATGGTTCGACCAGAGCGGTAACAATACCGTTGTTTCCGAACTGCGTGCTGCTGCACCAACCCATTCAGATCCAATTACACCTTCCGCGGATATTATGCAGGTGCCCAATGGCATCAACTTTAACCCGGCTGTAGACTTTAGTGGCGCCAGCGGCAAATCACTGAAAGGAAATGCAAATGTAGACTGGAATTCCACTGCTACAACGCTCTTTAGTGTGAGTGTAGTGGAAGGCCCAATGGGTAACGCAAGTGCCGGAGTCTTTGGAGGTGTATTTGACGGCTTGAACGACTGGTTAGTTGATAGTCCAACGCCTTCAGCGGGGATGGGCCTGTATGCCGGTCCGAATGGTTATCAGCTCGACGGAGCTGGCTGTTCGCCCGCTGTAAGCACTTCACCCAGCACGGTAATACCAAGAGCTGTCCGCGGGATCTATAACACGCCAGGTAACGGTCTTAACAGCCAGTTGGCGGTAAATGGCAGAATCGAAGTAGCTGCAGGTACAAATTGTCTCGGTTATGCAACCACCCTATTTGAAGTAGGTGGCCGCACATCAGGACCTGCTGTATATGATGCGCGTGTCTTTAACGGTAAAATACCCGAAGTTATCGTCTACAGATCTGCACTGTCAGCCGCAGATAATAACCGTGTAGAATCGTACCTGGCTGTTAAATACGGTTTAACGCTGGATCAGACTACCCCTACCAACTACGTAGCTTCAGATCCTTCCGTTATTAGCTGGAATGCAACTGCTAACAGTGCCTATAAATTCAACATCGCCGGCATCGGCCGCGACGATGCTTCCGCCCTGCTGCAGAAACAATCCCGCAGCGTGAACACCGGCAGCATCCTTACCATCGGCCTGCGCAGCATCGCTGCCACCAATGCAGATAATACCAACACTTTTGCGCTCGATAAAAGCTTCTTCCTGGTAGGCAGCAACAGTGCTGCTCTCACCACCACCGGTACAGACCTGCCCACCGGCAACTGTATCTCGCAGCGCCTTACCCAGGAATGGAAAACACAGCTTACTAGCTTCGATATCGCTACACAACCGTTGCGCCTGGAGTTTGACCTCACCGGCGTTACGGTTGCAGGTACTGCTGTAAGCGACTTCTCCCTGATGATAGACCAGGACGGAGATGGCAACTTCACCACCGGCACCATTACTGAAATACCGGCTACCGCTTTCAACTCCAATGTCGTTAGCTTCGATAACGTAACTGCCCTCACCAACGGCGTGGTCTTTACCCTTACTACCAGCCATCCGCAGCGTACCGCTACCCTGGTGCCCGACGCAGTAGTGAGAACAGTATCCGCCACCTGTATTGAGAACGGCTGGTTATATTTTATCGATCCTGCCGATAACACCAAATACATCGCCGCCATTAACCTGAACGGCAACACTATGGATGTGACCAAGCTCTCCGCGCTGGTAGACGTGAACCGTAACATGAACACTGAGCTGGGCAAGAACACCGGTACTGACTATGGCACTCAGCTGATGCGCAGGTTAGTACAGATCTCCTACACCGGTGCAGACATGACCACTAACGGCGGTATCACCCTCCGCCTCTTCTGGGATCCTGTTGAAAGGACCAATGCAGAGAACATGCTCTCCGGCACCCGTGGAGTAACCGGCGCACAACGCTGGGCATGGTTCAAACATACCGGCGATATCGCCGCAACGCTGGCAGACCTGGCCCCGCAAGGCCTGGCCAATATCACTGAGCTTACACCCTCTGGCTCCGGCCAGCAGGATGGCGTGGAATATGTAGAGTTCAGCGGTATCCAGAACTTTTCCACCTTTGGCGGTGTAACAACTGCCAACCAGGTGCTGGCCATTACCAAAGTCCAGGATGGCACAGAAGGCACGCAGAACGGTTCCTACGCCATTAGCCTGCCCACCGGCGTTATGGCCACAGAAGATATCACCGTGAACTATACGGTTAGCGGTATCGCCGCTAACGGTGCAGATTACACTACGCTGAGCGGTACGGTTACCTTCCCCGCCGGAAGCAACAGTGTAACCCTGCCTGTTACCATCACCGACGATAATATCATAGAAACAGCCGAAGGCGTAACGGTTACGCTCAATACAGCCACCGGCGCCACCAGCGCCAGCAACTACAATATCAGCAGCACCCAAAACGCCGCCACTGTGAACATCGCGGATAACGATGCCAATGATCCGGCTAAAACGATCATAGGCGTGAGCAATGCCAGCAATGCCACAGAACCGGCTACCAGCGGTGCATTCAATATCAGCCTGCCTGCAGGGGTTACTGCATCCGAAGACATTACAGTAAGCTATACCATCGCCGGTACTGCCACACCTGGCGCTGACTATAGCACATTAAGCGGTACGGTAGTGATCCCCGCAGGGCAGAATGGCGTAGCCATACCTGTAAATGTAACAGACGACCAGCTGCTGGAAAGCCCTGAAACGGTGATCCTCACCGTAACGGGCGGCACAGCCACCAGCTTTACTTTCACGCCCAGCACTACCAGTGGCAACGCCACCGTTACCATCACCGATGATGATAACACACCGGCCAACCGTGTGCTGAGCATCAGTGCTGTGAACGCAGCAGAGCCATCTACCAACGGCAGCTTCACGATCAGCCTGCCCACCGGTATTCTGCCCACAGAAGACATTACTGTCAGCTATACCATCGCCGGTACAGCCACAGGTGGGTCTGATTATACCACCCTTAGCGGTACAGCCACCATTCCGGCAGGCCAGAACAGCATAGCAGTTCCCCTGACCGTTACAGACGACCAGGTGATCGAGAATACCGAAACGGTACTGGCTACCCTCACCGGTGGTACATCCACTAACTTTACTTATACCGCCAGCACCACCAACGGCAGCGCATCCGCCAATATCACGGATAATGACAATACAGCTGTTAACCGTGTACTGAGCATCACCAAAACTACCGATGCAGCAGAACCGTCTACCAATGGCGCATTCAGCATCAGCCTGCCCACCGGTGTGACCGCAGCTGAGAACATTACCGTCACTTATACCACCGCTGGTACAGCCACCAGTGGGTCTGATTATACTGCCCTTACAGGCACCATCGTCATCCCTGCAGGTCAGAACAGCGTGTCTTTACCGCTCACGGTTAGCGATGATCAGATCATTGAGAACACAGAGACCGTGATCGTGACGATCACTAACGGCAACAGCACCAGCTTTGCCTTTACTGCCAGCAGTACCAGCGGCAATGCTACCGCCAATGTAACAGACGATGATAATACACCCGCCAATCGTGTGATCAGCATCACCAACACCGGCGGCGACGCATCAGAACCGTCTACCAATGGTGCGTTCACCTTTAGCCTGCCCACAGGCATCACCGCTTCAGAAGCCATTACGGTAAATTATACGACAGGCGGTACGGCTACTAACGGCACCGATTATACTACTCTTGCTGGTACAGTGGTAATACCCGCTGGCCAGAACAGCGTAGTGGTGCCGGTAGCTGTCACCGATGATCCGCTGCTGGAAACCACCGAAACCGTGATCCTCACCGTAACAGGTGGTAATTCTGCCAGCTTTGCCTTTACTGCCAGCACTACCAGTGGCAATGCTACTGTCAACATCCTCGATGATGACAACACGCCGGCCAAACGTGTGCTCAGTATCACGAAAACAACCGATGCAGCAGAACCGGCCACCAATGCCGGGTTCAGCATCAGCCTGCCCACAGGTGTGATTCCTTCCGAAGACATCACGGTCAGCTACACCATCGGCGGTACAGCCACCAGTGGGTCTGATTACACCGCCCTTACAGGTACAGTTATCATCCCTGCAGGGCAGAACAGTGTGACCGTTCCCGTTACTGTCACTAACGACCAGGTAATAGAAAACACCGAGACCGTAGCACTGACAATCACCGGCGGTACCAGTACTAATTTTACCTATACCGCCAGCACTACCAATGCAACCGCCTCCGCAAATATTGCGGATGATGATAACATTGCGGCTAACCGCATCATCAGTATCAGCACCACTACTCAGCCGGCAGAGCCGTCCACTAACGGAGTTTATACGATCAGCCTGCCTGCAGGTGTAACAGCCGCAGAGGACATTACTGTTACTTATACCGAAGCCGGCGCTGCCGCTTCCGGTGTGGATTACGTAGCCCTCCCCGGCAGCGTGGTGATTCCCGCAGGCCAGAACAGCGTTACAGTGAACGTGGTGGTTATAGACGACAAGATCCTGGAGAAAACAGAATTGAAACAGGTAACCCTGACCGCCGGTACCAGCACTAGTTTCACATTCACCATCAGCAGCACCAATGGCAGAGGCGATATGTTGCTGGCGGATGATGATTATCCTGCCAACGCAGTGATCAGTGTAAGCAACAACGGCGATGGCGCAGAGCCGTCCACTAACGGTAGCTTTACATTCAGTCTGCCCGCTGGTTATACATCCGCTACACCTACCATCATCAACTATACCATAGGAGGCACCGCTGGGAATGGTACCGACTATGTTACCCTGACAGGTACCGTTAATCTGCCCACCGGCCAGAATAGTGTATCCGTACCGGTAACTGTCATTGATGATCAGCTGCTTGAGCTCACCGAAACGGTGGTGGTAACAGCCACCAGCGCTACCGGTCCAGGCTTCCCCTTCACCATCAGCACTACCAATGGCAGCGCTACTGTGAATATCACGGATGATGATAATACACCAGCCAATCGTGTGCTCAGTATCGTGAAAACAACAGATGCGGCAGAACCATCCACCGCGGGTGCTTTCCGTATCAGCCTGCCAACCGGTATTACTGCCTCTGAGGCCGTTACAGTAAGCTACACCGTAGCAGGTACTGCCACCGGCGGAACAGACTATACAAACCTGAGCGGTACGGTTACCTTACCTGCTGGTCAGAACAGTGTTCTTGTATCCGTAGGTATGATCGACGACAAATTCATTGAGAATACAGAAACAGTGATCGCGACTGTTACCGGTGGTACCAGCACTAACTTTACGTATACCGCCAGCACTACCGCCAACAGCGCTACTGTTAACATCACAGATGACGACAACACGCCGGCCAATCGTGTGCTCAGCATACAGAAACTGGTAGACCTGGAAGAACCTGCCACCAACGGCGCCTTCCGTATCAGCCTGCCATCCCTGATCAGGACATCAGAACCGGTGACCATTGCCTACACCGTAGGAGGCACCGCTAGCAACGGCACAGACTATACTACATTAAGCGGTACAGTAGTGCTGCCGGCTGGTCAGAACAGCGTGCTGATCCCCGCAGATATCATAGATGACCAGATCATAGAAGGTAATGAGACGGTGATCGCTACCGTTACCGGTGGTACCAGCACCAGCTTTGCCTTTACCGCCAGCACAACCGCTAATAGCGCTACCGCCAATATCCTGGACGACGACAACATTGCCGCCAACCAGGTACTCACTGTTACCAATGGTGGTGATGCGGCAGAGCCCTCCACGAACGGCGCCTTCACTATCAGTCTGCCTGCAGGCTATACCGTAGCAGAACCGGTAACAGTGAACTACACCGTAGCAGGCACCGCTGGCAGCGGTACAGACTACACCGCCCTCACAGGCACAGTGGTACTGCCCGCCGGTCAGAACAGCGTATCCGTTCCTGTGAGCGTGATCAACGACCAGCTGGTTGAAAATACCGAGACTGTGATCATGACCCTCACCGGCGGTACATCCACCAGCTTCACCTTCACCGCCAGCACTACCAATGCAAGTGCTACCGTGAATATTACAGACGATGAGAATTCACCGGCCAACCGTGTGCTGAGTGTTACCAATACGGGTAATGCCGCAGAACCGGGTACCAATGGTGAGTTCACCATCAGCCTGCCTGCAGGTGTTACACCTTCAGAAGACATCAGCGTTACTTATACCATCAGTGGCACCGCTGCTAACGGTACTGACTATACTAACCTTAGCGGCACCGTGGTATTACCCGCCGGTCAGAACAGTGTAGCCGTACCGGTGACCACTACCGACGACCAGATCATAGAGGGTACAGAGACCGTGATCCTCACGATTGGCAGCGGTACTTCCGCCAACTTCGCCTACACGGCCAGCACTACCAATGGTAACGCTACGGTGGATATTGCCGATGACGACAATACCGCCACTAACCAGGTGCTCACGGTGATCAATACCGCTAACGCGGCAGAACCAGGCACTAACGGTGAGTTCACTATCAGCCTGCCCACAGGCTTCACCGCTTCCAGCGACATCACGGTGAACTATACCATAGGTGCAGGCACCGCCACACCGGGTACAGACTACCAGGCAATTACCGGTACCATCACTATACCGGCCAACCAGAATAGCGTGACCGTGCCCGTGGCCGTAATAGACAATACTATCATTGAGCCTGTTGAAACGGTGATCCTGAACATCAGCGGTGGTAACGATGCACAGTTTACCTACACCGCAGCTTCCGGCGGCGGCAGCGCTACCGTTAATATCGCAGATAACGACTTCACAGGCAACAGCAATATTGTGCTCATCACCAAGGTGCAGGATGCCGTAGAAGGCGGCCCCGACGGCCAGTACAGGATTGCCCTGCCGCCGGGCATTACCAGCTCCGAAGACGTAGTGGTTAACTTTACGATGGGTGGCTCCGCCGTTGGCGCGGATTATAACCTGTTGGGTACTACCAGTGGCACCATCGTGATCCCCGCAGGATCAAATGAAGTGTTTGTTGATGTGGATGCCATCAATGATGGTATTATTGAAGGTCCGGAAGATGTAGTGCTTAACCTTACCAGTGCTGCTTCAGCCAGTTATCCGTTCACAATAGATCCGTCCAGCAGCGGGGCAACGGTGAACATTGTAGACGCCAATGCTGCAAGCAGCACTCCATTACAGGTGATCACCGGCACCAACGCCGCAGAGCCTAATACTAACGGTACCTTTACCATTAAGCTGGCAGGGGTGGCTACCTCCGCATGGCCGATTACGGTAGGGTATAGTGTGTCCGGCAGCACTGCAGTAGCAGGTGTCGATTACCAGGGCCTTGGCACCATTGTCATCCCGGCTAACACCAACAGTGTTACCGTTAACTTGAATGTGCTGGACGACCAGATCATTGAGCCTACAGAAGGCGTACACTTTACCATCCTCTCCGGCAGCGCAACGGATGGTGGCGGCAACGCCTTCATCTTCCCGCCTGATCCGGCTAACGATGATATCACCGTCAATATCGCAGATGACGACGCTACTGCCGCCAACCAGGTACTGAAAGTGGTGAAGACCACCGACGCAGCAGAACCAGGCACTAACGGCAGCTATACAGTAAGCCTGCCTGCCGGTTATACATCCAGCACAGACATCACGCTCAGCTACAACATGAGCGGTACGGCGGTGAACAATACCGATTATACGATCTCCACTGTCACCCTGCCCGCCTACGCCAATAGTGTGAGCATTCCGCTGGCTGTAAAAGATGATAAGATCATAGAAGGCACAGAAACCGCCATCCTTACGCTGGTAAGCGGTGTAGACGGCAACACCTTCAACTATACACCGGATGCAGGCGGTACTGCTGCTTCCATGAATATTGCCGATGATGATAATACCGTAACTAATAAAGTACTGCTGGTGGCCAATACCGCAAACGGTGCTGAACCATCCACCAACGGTTCCTTCAGTATCAGCCTGCCCACAGGCTATACGGTAGCAGAAGACATCACCGTGAACTATACAGTAGCCGGTACTGCTACTAACGGCACCGACTACGCGAACCTCACCGGATCAGTAGTGATCCCGGCCGGTACCAATAGCGTAAGTGTGCCCGTAACGGTAGCAGACGACCAGATCATTGAAGGAAATGAAACAGTCGCCCTTACCCTTACCGGCGGCGCGGGCGCTACCTTTACCTTTGCTCCGAAAACCGGCAGCACAGTAGCTACTGTGAACATCGCCGATAACGACAATACCGCGGCCAACCAGGTGCTGAGCATTACACAAACCGCAGATGGTGCAGAGCCCAATACCAACGGCTCCTTCAGCATCAGTCTGCCTGCAGGTGTAACGGTAGCAGAACCGGTTACCGTCAAGTATACACTCACAGGTACCGCTGTGAATGGAACAGACTACGCAACGCTCTCTGGTACTATCACATTACCGGCTGGCCAGAACAGCGTAGCACTGCCATTCACGGTTACCAACGACCAGATCATAGAAGGCACCGAAACGGTGATCAGCACCATTACCAATGGTACATCGCCAAACTTTGCCTTCACGGCCAGCACTACCAATGGCAACGCTACGGCTAATATCGCCGATGATGATAACATCCCGGCTAACCTCGTGTTGAACGTGGCTAAGACTACTGATGCAGCAGAACCAGGCACCAATGGCGCCTTCCGTATCACGCTGCCTGCAGGTATCACAGCGGCAGAGCCTATCACAGTTAACTATAATGTTACCGGTACCGCCACAGCAGGGGATGATTATACTACCCTCATCGGAACAGCGCTCATCCCGGCAGGTCAGAACGGTGTGAATGTACCGGTTAGCGTAAAAGACGACCAGGTGATCGAGAACACAGAAACCGTGATTCTTACGCTGAACGGCGGCACATCTGCCAGCTTCACTTACACCGGTACTGGCAATGCCACCGTCAACATCACGGATGATGACAATACACCGGATAACCTGGTACTGAGTGTGATCAGGACAACCAACGCATCAGAGCCTGCAGCTAACGGCGAATTCGTAATCAGCCTGCCCGCCGGTGTCACCGTTGCAGAAAACGTGACCGTGAACTACAGCATCAGCGGTAGCGCTACCAACGGTACAGACTATGCAAACCTCGCCGGTACCGTTGTGCTCCCGGCTAATCAGAATAGCATAGCCGTACCGGTAACCGTCACCGATGATCAGATCATTGAAGGCACAGAAACCGTGACCATGACGCTCAGCGGAGGTAGCAGCACCAGCTTCACCCTCACAGCCAGCGCAACATCAGCTACTGCCGATATGGATATTGCAGATGATGATGACACACCGGCTAACCTGGTGCTGAATATCACCAAAACGGCAGATGCTGCAGAACCGTCTACGAACGGCTCCTACAGCGTAAGCCTGCCTGCAGGTTATACGGCATCTGAAGATATCACCGTCAACTATACCGTAAGTGGTACAGCCACCAGTGGCGCCGATTATACCGCTCTGGGCACATCTATAGTGCTGCCCGCAGGACAGAACAGCATCACCATTCCGCTGGCCGTTACAAACGACCAGGTGATCGAGAATACAGAAACGGTGATCGTAACCCTCAGCGGCGGCACCAGCACCAGCTTTAATCTTAGCCCCGGCAGCAGCACCGGTACCGCTACCGCGAATATCACCGATGATGATAACGTGCCGGCTAACCTGGTACTGAGTGTGACAAACACCGCTGACGGTGCAGAGCCCTCCACCAACGGCTCCTTCAGTATAAGCCTGCCCGCAGGTTATACCGCTGCTGAAGACATCACCGCCACCTATACAATTGCAGGTACAGCCACCGCAGGGGCAGATTACACCGCCCTGAGCGGATCGGTGATCATACCAGCTGGCCAGAACAATGTCACCCTCAGCGTGCCTGTTCAGGATGATCAGCTGATAGAGAACACCGAAACCGTGATCCTCACACTCACCGGCGGCACCTCTGTGAACTTTACACTCAGCTCCAGCACTACCAATGGTAATGCTACCGTGAATATTACCGATGATGATAACACACCGGCCAACCTGGTACTCAGTGTCAGCAAAACCGGCGATGCAGCAGAACCAGGCACCAACGGTACCTTCCGTATCGGTCTGCCTGCAGGCATCACTACATCTGAAGACATCACCGTGAATTATAGCACCAGCGGTACCGCTGTCAGCGGCACAGACTACACCGCCCTCACAGGCACCGTAGTGATCCCCGCCGGTATGAATGGCGTTACCGTTCCGGTACCCGTACTGGACGATCAGCTAATAGAGCCTGCCGAGACCGTGATCCTCACACTCAATGGCGGCAGCAGCACCAGCTTTGCCTTCACCGGAACCGGCAGTGCAACCGTGAACATTGCAGACAATGATAACACAGCAGCCAACCGCGTACTGAGTATTGTGAAAACAACGGATGCAGCAGAACCAGGCACTAACGGTCTGTTCACCATCAGCCTGCCCACAGGCATCACTGCATCCGAAGACATCACAGTAAATTATACTACCGGCGGTACTGCCACCGGCGGTACAGACTACACTGCCCTGGGCGGATCCATAGTCATCCCCGCTGGTCAGAATAGCGTAGCCCTGAGCGTACCGGTACTGAACGACCAGGTGATTGAAACTACCGAAACAGTGATCGCCACCCTCACCGGTGGTACCAGCACCAGCTTCGCATTCACTGCCAGTGCGGCCAGCGCGAGCGCTACCGTGAACATTGCAGACGATGACAACGTGGCTGCTAACCTCGTTGTAAGCGTAACGAAGAACACAGACGCGGCAGAACCGGCCACCAATGGCGGGTTCACCCTCAGCCTGCCTGCAGGGTATACCGCATCTGAGGCCATCACCGTGAACTATACGATCGGTGGTACAGCCACAGGTGGCACAGATTACACCACCCTCACCGGCACCGCAGTAATTCCGGCCGGACAAAACAGTGTGCCCGTAGCTGTTACTGTTACCAATGACCAGATCATAGAAAATACAGAGACTGTAGTATTGACCATCACAGGGGCTACATCTACCAGCTTTACGCTCGCGGCAAGCAGTACCAGTGGCAACGCAACGGTGAACATCACTGATGATGATGCTACACCGGCCAACCTGGTGCTGAGCGTAAATAATGCAGGCGATGCGGCTGAACCGGGCACAAGCGGCAGCTTTAGCATCAGCCTGCCTGGAGGTGTAACTTCCTCAGAAGATATCACCGTGAACTATACTGTCAGCGGCACAGCCAGCAGTGGTACAGACTACACTGCCCTTAGCGGTAGTGTAGTGATCCCCGCCGGCCAGACCAGTGTAAGTGTGCCCGTCAGCGTGATTGATGACCAGGTGATCGAAAGCACCGAAACGGTGATCCTCACCCTCAACGGTGGTAGCAGCACCAGCTTTAGCTTCACGGGTACCGGCAACGCCAGCGTAAACATCACAGACAATGATAACACACCGGCTAACCGTGCCCTCCTGGTAAGCAGGACAGCGGACGCCGCAGAGCCATCCACAAATGGTAACTTTAATATTAGTCTGCCCACTGGTATTACTTCCACTGAAGACATTACCGTGAATTACACCATCACCGGTACTGCCGCTAACGGAACCGACTACGCAAGCATCCCTGCTTCCGTAGTGATCCCGGCAGGCCAGAATAGTGTAGCAGTGCCTGTTACCGTTACCGACGACCAGGTTATAGAAGGTACCGAGACCGTGATCCTCACGCTCAACGGCGGCACATCCACCAGCTTTACCTTCACCGGTACCGGCAACGCTACCGTGAACATTGCAGACGATGATAACACGGCAGCTAACCGCGCGCTCGTGGTGAGCAAAACAACGGATGCGGCAGAACCTGCCACTAACGGTGGATTCAGCATTGGCCTGCCTGCAGGTTACACAGCGGCGGAAGACATCACGGTGAACTACACCGTCACCGGTACAGCCACTAACGGAACAGACTATACTACCATCAGCACTTCCGTAGTGATCCCGGCTGGTCAGAACAGCGTGACAGTACCTGTCACCGTCACCGATGACCAGATCATAGAAACTACCGAATCTGTTATTCTCACACTCAGCGGCGGTACCTCAACCAGCTTTACATTCACTGGTACCGGCAACGCTACCGTGAATATCACGGATAATGATAATGTAGCGGCCAACCTGGTGCTCAGTGTCACCAAATCAGCAGATGCATCAGAACCTGGCACCAATGGCGTATTCACGATCAGCCTGCCCGCTGGTTATACCGCAGCGGAAAATATCACCGCTAATTATACCATCACCGGTACCGCCATCCCGGGTACCGATTACAATACCCTGAGCGGTGCAGTAGTGCTGCCTGCAGGCCAGAACAGCATCACCATACAGGTGCCGGTGATCGATGATAAGCTCATTGAGAACACCGAAACCGTGATCCTCACCCTGACCGGCGGCGCTTCCGCTAACTTCACCCTCACGGCCAGCGCTACCAGTGGTAATGCAACCGTGAACATCACAGACGACGACAATACGCCGGCTAACCGCACACTGATCGTTATCAACGGCGGTGATGCAGCAGAACCTGGCACTGCCGGCGCCTTTACCATCGGCCTGCCAGCAGGTATCACTGCAGGGGAAAACATCACCGTGAATTACACCATAGCAGGTACTGCTACCGCGGGTACTGATTACACCGCTCTCACAGGCACAGTGGTCATCCCGGCAGGTCAGAATAGTGTAAGCGTACCGGTATCGGTATTGAATGATCAGCTCCTGGAAAATACCGAGACCGTGATTGTGACCCTCACCGGTGGTACCAGCACCAGCTTCACCTTCACGGGCGGCAGCAACGCTACCGTGAACATCACGGATGATGAGAATACAACAGCTAACCGCGTGATCAGCATCACGAAGAATGCGGATGCAGCTGAACCGGCTACCAATGGCAGCTTTACAGCAAGCTTGCCTGCAGGTATCATCACATCAGAAAATATCACGGTGAACTATACTGTTGCAGGTACAGCCACCGCAGGTACTGATTACACCGCTCTCACAGGCACAGTAGTCATTCCGGCTGGCCAGAATAACGTCGCCATACCGGTAACTGTGATCAATGACCAGCTCATTGAGAACACCGAAACCGTAGTGGCAACCATCAGCAGTGCTACCAGCAGCAGCTTTACTTTCACCGCCAGCGGCACCAATAGCACAGCCACAGTGAATATCACAGACGATGAGAACACACCGGCTAACCTGGTGCTGAACGTCACCAAGACAGCCGACGCATCCGAACCGGCTACCAATGGCAGCTTCAGTATCAGTCTGCCGGCCGGCATCGCATCCGCTGAAGACATCACGGTGAACTACACCATAGCAGGTACGGCTACCGCTGGTACAGATTATACTGCCCTCACAGGCACAGTAGTCATCCCGGCTGGCCAGAATAGTGTAAGCATACCGGTTGCCGTAACAGATGATAACTTCATCGAAAACACTGAGACCGTGATCCTCACACTCAACGGTGGTACGTCCACCAGCTTCAGCTTCACCGGTACTGGCAACGCTACTGTGAACATCACAGATAATGAGAATACACCGGCTAACCTGGTGCTGAGCATCAGCAAGATCAACGATGGCGCAGAGCCGTCCACTGACGGGGCCTTCAGCATCAGCCTGCCAACCGGCATCACTTCTTCCGAAGACGTAACGGTGAACTACACCATAACTGGGACCGCTACCGCAGGTGCAGACTACACCACGCTCAGTGGCACAGTAGTGATCCCTGCCGGTCAGAATAGTGTCAATGTTCCGGTAATAGTAACAGACGATCAGATCATAGAACAAACAGAAACAGTTATCGCCACGCTGAATGGTGGCTCATCTGCCAGCTTTAACTTCACCGGCACCGGCAATGCAACGGTGAACATCACCGATGATGAGAGCATTCCTGGTAACCTGATGCTGAGCATCAGTAAAGGTGCAGATGCAGCTGAACCATCTACCAATGGCAGCTTTACCATCAGCCTGCCCACGGGTGTGACCGTTGGTGAAGATGTGACCGTAAGCTACACGGTAGCGGGTACAGCGACAGCAGGTGCAGACTACACTGCCCTCACAGGCACCGTAGTGATCCCTGCTGGTCAGAATAGCGTAAGCGTGCCGGTAACAGTAACAGATGACCAGATCATAGAACAAACAGAAACAGTCATCGCTACCCTCGCCGGTGGTACATCTGCCAGCTTTACCTTCACCGGTACTGGCAATGCAACGGTGAACATCACTGACGATGAGAGCAGTGTACCTGCCAACCTGGTGCTCACTATTGCCAAAGGTGCAGACGGTGCAGAACCAAATACGAATGGCAACTTTAACATCAGCCTGCCTGCCGGCATCACTTCATCTGAAGATGTAACAGTGAACTATACCATAACAGGTACAGCCACCGCAGGCGCTGATTACACCACCCTCACAGGTACGGTAGTGATCCCGGCTGGCCAGAATAGTGTAAGCGTACCTGTAACGGTAACAGATGACCAGGTCATAGAACAAACAGAGACCGTCATCGCCACGCTGGGCGGCGGCGCAAGCAGCAACTTTACCTTCACCGGTACTGGTAACGCAACAGTGAATATCACCGATGATGAGAGCAGCGTACCAGCCAACCTGGTGCTCACTATTGCTAAAGGTGCAGACGGCGCTGAACCGAACACCAACGGCAGCTTTACCATCAGCCTGCCTGCTGGTATCACATCATCTGAAGATGTAACAGTGAATTATACCGTAAGCGGTACAGCTACCGCAGGTGCTGATTACACCACCCTTACAGGCAGCGTCGTGATCCCTGCAGGTCAGAACAGCGTGAGCGTACCGGTGACCGTAACAGACGACCAGATCATAGAAGTAACAGAAACCGTAATAGCCACACTGAACGGTGGCGCCAGCAGCAACTTTACCTTTACCGGTACTGGTAATGCAACGGTGAATATTACTGATGATGAGAGCACCACACCAGCCACGCTGGTACTGACAGCTGCTAAAGGTGCAGACGGTGCAGAGCCTAACACCAATGGCAGCTTCACCATCAGCCTGCCTGCCGGTGTGACCTCCTCCGAAGATGTGACGGTGAACTACACCATTGCCGGTACCGCCACTGCAGGTGCTGATTACACTGCCCTCACAGGCACAGTAGTGATCCCTGCAGGTCAGAACAGCGTAAGCATACCAGTAACCGTAGCAGATGACCAGGTAATAGAACCAACAGAAACCGTGATCATGACGCTCACCGGAGGAACCAGCGGCAGCTTCACCTTTACTGGCACCGGCAGCGCAACGGTTAACATCACGGATGATGAAAGTATCCCGGCTAACCTGGTACTGAATATCACCAAAGATGCGGATGGCGCTGAACCTGCCACTAACGGTAGCTTCACTGTCAGCCTGCCCACCGGTGTTAGCGCTTCCGTAGACATCACCGCTACCTACACCGTAACCGGTACTGCTACCAGCGGTACAGACTACACCGCCCTCACCGGCACGGTAGTCATCCCCGCTGGTCAGAACAGCGTAAGTGTTCCGGTAACCGTAACAGATGATCCATTAATAGAAGGCAATGAGACAGTTATAATAACCATCAGCGGCGGCACCGCCACCGGCCTGACCTTCACACCAGGCGCTAATGCCAGCGCCACCGTGAACATCGCAGATGATGATAACACCGGCCTTGACCTGGTCATCAGCGCTACTAAACCCAATGCTGCTGAACCATCCACCGCAGGTGAATACACCATCAGCCTGGCCAGTGGTAAGATACCGGGTGAAGACATCACCGTCACCTACACCATGAGCGGTACAGCAACAGCAGGCACAGACTACAGCACACTTACAGGCACCGTAGTCATCCCTGCCGGACAAAGCAGCATCACCGTACCGCTGGCAGTAAGTGATGATGACCTGATAGAACCTGCAGAAACCGCAATCATGACACTGACCGGTGGTAAATCAGCCAGCCTCACCTACACCATAGGTGCTAACAATGCTGCCACGGTCAGCATCGCAGACAACGACAATACAAACCTTAAACTGCTCGTCACCGCCACCCAACCGGATGCGATCGAACCAGGCACCGACGGTGCATTCACCATCAGCCTGGCCGGCGGCAAGCGCACGGCAGATGCGATCACCATCCGCTACATGATAGGTGGCAGTGCCACCCCGGATGCTGATTACCGCGCCATCACCGGCACCATCACCATCCCGGCAGGGGCTAATAGTGTAACCGTACCGGTTAGCGTGCTCAATGATGATGAGATAGAGACACCGGAGACCGTAATCTTCATGCTCACCGGCGGCACATCAGCCAGCTACACCTACACGGCCAGTGAAGTAGATGAAGCTACCGTGACCATCACCGATACCGATAAACTGTCCGGCGACCTGATCGTCACCAAAGAGATCATTGCCCCGGCAGTAGGTCCCTACCGCTTAGGCCAGGACCTGACCTACCGCATCCGTGTACGCAACGCCGGTAACATCCTGATGACAGGTGTAAGAGCAGAAGACCGTCTGCCGGTACAGCTGGATGTGCCTACCCATACTTCGGCTGAAAGAGGAGAAGTAGTAGTCACCCCATCCACCAAACTAGTAGAATGGAATATCGGCAGCCTGCAACCAGGCGACGTCGTACAGATGACACTCACCAGCCGTGTGATAGAAGGCGGACAGCTGATCAACGAGGCCTCAGCCTTCAGCGCCGACCTGCCGGATGCAGACAGCGCCAATAACATTGCCGCAGCCACGGCCATGATAGAAGGCTCCGACCTGAGCTTCCCGAATGTGATCACCCCCAACGGTGATGGCAAGAACGAGAAGTTCATCATCGGCGGACTGGAAAAATACCCGGGCTCCGGCATGTACATCTTCAACCGCTGGGGTGGCCAGGTGTACCAGTCCAAAGATTATCGTAACGACTGGGATGGCTCAGGCCTGAATGAAAGCACCTACTACTACGTGCTGGAAGTGAAGAAACCGGATGGTATTAAGAAGTACAAAGGCTGGATCACCATTATAAGGTAAGCAGTCATCAACTAACAACTGACGACTGACAACTAACAACTAACAACAATCTGCTGATCTAAAAAGCGAAAAAGATGCAAACAGTACGCAGGGCGGCAGTGATCATGCTGCTGCTCATCCTGGGAGGCCGCGCCATCGCGCAACAGAACATACAGTTCAGCCAGTATGTGTTCAACGGCTTAAGTATCAACCCGGCCTATGCCGGATATAAGGAAGACCTTTACCTGAACGCAGTGTACCGTCACCAGTGGGCAGGGTTCCCCGGAGCGCCCCGCACCGGCGGGGTATCGATTGACGGTGTTACCGCCGCCAGTGATGACAAGGTGGGCCTGGGTCTGCAGCTGTTGTTCGACAAGCTGGGCCCCCAGGAGGCACTGTCGCTCTACGGATCTTACTCCTACCGCATTCCGCTGGATGATGAAGGTACCCGTCGCCTGTGCCTGGGTATAGGCGGTGGCGTTACCCAGTACTCCATCGACGGTACAGCCCTGCAATATATCGACAACGACGATGTGGCGCTGCCCACGGGTAAAAAGAGCGTATGGGTGCCCGATGCCCGCTTCGGCATCTATTACTATACGCCCCGCTTCTACGCCGGCGCCTCCATCATGGACCTGTTCTCTCTTTATACCGATGCTTCGCGTTACAGCTGGAAAGGCAACAACTATTCCACCATCCGCAAAACACAGCACCTGTATGTGACGGCAGGCACCATGATCCCGCTGGGCGAGCACTTCCAGCTCAAACCCTCCTTTTTGGTCAAGGAAGATTTTAAAGGTCCTACCAACCTGGACCTAAACGCCTTCCTGCTGATCGATGAACGGCTCTGGGTAGGCGCTTCCTACCGTACCGACATTGGTCTGTGGAACAAGACCCAGCTGCAGAAAGACCTGAACGAACTGGACGCCGCCAGCGTGATGCTGGAATATTATGCTACAGAAAAGCTTCGCATAGGCTACTCCTATGACCTGAATGTGAACAAGATGGCCGGCTACCAGGGCGGCTCCCATGAGATCTCCCTGGGCTTCCTGTTCCCATCCAAGAAGTATACCGTGCAGAACCCCCGTTATTTTTAAACCTATTACTTACGCTGCTATGATACAACGTGCAATTATCCTCTTCCTGCTGCTGCGCTCCCTGGTCATTACAATGGCGCTGCTGCTGCTCATCAGTTTATGCCTTTACAGCCAGGAGCAGAAAAGTGTATTGCAGCTGGCCAATGAAGCTTATGCCAGGCAGGAATATGCAGTGGCAGGCCCGCTATATGGCAGGCTGGCGCGCAGTAAAAAGGATAAGCTGCCTGTAGAGCAGTGGATGCGGCTGGCCCGTAGCTACCAGGAGATCGGCAACTTTAAGGAAGCGGCAGATGCTTATCAGCAGATCACCGCCCGCCCGGATCGTCCTGCAGCAGCTTATTTTGCCTATGGGGAAGCGCTGCGCCAGCTGGAACAGTATGAAGCCGCCCGACAGCAATACACGCTGTTCTCTACCAGCAATACGGATAGCATCAAACTAAAGGAGATCGCCCTGCAAAGCTGCGATAGTGCCGTGGTATGGAGCAAACAAACGCCGCCGGTAAAGCTCAAGCCATTAAAAGAGCTGAACACCTCCGGCTCCGACCTGGTCAGCGGGGCCATGAACCAGGGCCTGCTGCTGATGTCAACCGGTTACCGTAGCCTGGGACTGAACGGCAACTATGAGCCGCATCCCAGAACAGATAAACGAACCGACGATCCTTACTACAAAGCTTATGTTTATAAACAATACAGCACCGGCAATGCGAATATGTACCTGGAAGAACTGGCGCCTGCTTTATTAGGTGATTATGACTATCACATTGGGCCGGTGAGCTTTAATAAAACAGAAGATACCTTATACGCCACTATTAATATCCAGGGCAAAGGTATTGCCACCACGAGCAAAGGTCCGGTAAACGGCGTAAGACAATTACAAGTTTACCAGTCTATAAAAACCAATGGCAAATGGAGCCAGCTGGTACTGCTGCCCGGCATTAATGTACCGAACTACTCTTCCAGCCATGCGGTGCTGAACACTACTGGTGACCTCCTTTACTTTGTATCTGACCGCCCGGGCGGTTTTGGTCAGACAGACCTCTGGTACTGTGAAAAGCAGGCAGATGGTACCTGGGGCACACCGGTGAATTGTGGCGACAAGATCAATACGGTGGCTTCAGAAACCTTCCCTACAGTGAATGAAGAAGGCATCCTGTACTTCTCCAGCAAAGGCTACGCAGGTTTGGGCGGTTATGATATCTACCGGGTAAAAGGAGAGAAGTCCAGCTGGCAGGTGCCTGAGAACATGAAAGTACCTTTTAACTCAGGAGCAGATGATATTGGGCTGATCATAAACCGTAATGGTTATGAAGGTTACCTGGCCTCCAATAAGCCAGGAGGTATGGGCAGGGACGACATCTATTATTTTGCAGACCCGGATTACTTTAACCGCGTTAACCACGTAACACCACCAGGTGTAACAGGTAACAGGCCACCCACTACGCCTTCCACCGGGCCGGCTCCTGTCCCCCGTACCCATACGGCAGAAGAGGAAGACGACAAACGGCAGCTGGAACAGCTGAAGTTCTACTACGATTACAACAGTGCTATCCTGCTGACAGAATCCCGCAGGGCGCTGGACATGGTAGCGGCGGTGTTGAAACGTCATCCGGACTGGAAGGTTGTCATCGCATCCTTTGCAGACAATCGTGGCTCTGATCAGTTCAACACGGATCTGTCGGCCTTACGCTGTTTTGCCGTGATAGATTACCTGGTGGGCAAGGGCATCAATCCCCAGCAGCTTTATTACAGCAACAAGGGAGAGAAAGATCCTGTGAATGGCTGTAAGGACGGGGTGCCCTGTAAAGAAGAAGAATATAAAATGAATAGACGTTCTGAATTGAATGTTAAATGGTAGAATAGTTAATGTTTTTTTGTTGGCACATTGCAGATTGTAAAGTACCAGCCATTCCTGGCGGTAAGTTTATATATCGGTTTTTACAGGATTTAGGAAAGAAGTTGCTCTAAGTTGCTGAGCAATAATTGGTTTTTTAAATAGAAAAGGTTTAAAACAACGAGGGTGTTTATTGAAACACCCTCTCTTGTTCATAGTGGTTTATATACTATGCTCGTATTTAGAACGATGGCCGCTCTACCAGCTTACAGGGATTCTTCAGATGTGCCTTCTTCCTTTTTACGATCATATGGATCACATCTGTTCCCATCTTCGCAAAATCGGTAGAGATGGTAGCGATACCATTCGCAACGATCTCCTTGATGGGCGTTTCGTTATAAGAGATGATGCCGATATCCCTGCCCAGTTTCAGTGAAGATTGTGCGATCTTCTTCACCAGCGATACCAGGTCCTGGTCATGTACCAGCACATACAGCTCGCCACGTTCCGGTTTCCTGTTCCTGGTATGGGCAATGATAGAAAACTCTAATTCGAAGTCTTTGCAGAACTGTCGGAAACCTTTCTCGATCTGCTTCAGGTTATAGAAATCCGGCCCCTGTACCAGTACCAGCTTTTGGTACTTACGCCGTATCTTCTTTACACCCTGTTGCAGCATTTTATAAATATCCTCTTCAAAGTATTGGCAGACGGAGGGGTAGCGAGCGCCCCAGTCGGTATACCCCAGGTCAAGCATATAGATCTTTTCCTGCGGCAGTCTTCTTAAAGCAGGCTCGATCCCCCTGTGGTGGATAGGCATGATCACATATTCGGTGTACTTGCCTGCGCTTTGCGCTATCAGCGTATTAAATACTTCCACGTTGTTGTGGTGAAAGAAGATGTCCACCACGCCTTTGCCGTCAATCGTTTCCTTAATGCCTTCATAGATGTCTTCCTTATAGGCATTGAGGTTGTTGAACAGCAGGAAGATGTTGTGCTTGGACTGCGTATTAGCGCTCGCTACAAAGTATCCTTTGTACTTAACAGCCGTAATAACACCAGTCTGTTTCAGGTGCTCAAAGGCCTGCACCACCGTTTTCTTGGCAATGCCGGTGCTGTCGCTTACCTCGTTTACAGAGGGTAGCTTGTCGCCGATCCTTAGCCGTTTGGTATCTATGGCGCTGATAATCGACTGAATGACCTGCTGGTATTTCGGCGAACCAGATGTGTGGTCCAGTGAAATGATTGATTCCATCGTACTGTGCTATACTACAAGTAAAACTAATAAGAATTATTAACTATTATTCAAATAGCCATTCGGCGGTTTGTTGTGTTGCGTCGTAAGCGTTTATTTCCTGTTGGCCATCCACAAAGCCCAATACAAGACAAGCTCCTTTGCCCAATACCAGCGTATGATTGCCTGCCGGGAAGTAATAGGTATGTATGTTCACCGGCGGCTGGCCGGGTAGCTGTATTGCCCGGGCAATCCGCACGGTGGCTTGTCCATGATCATCGGCGCTGGCGTCGGTTTCAAGGTCGGGTTCTTTTAAATAACCTGCTTCTTTAGATTGAAAGAAGCCTACTACTACCTTCACCGGTTCCTGGTTACGGAACTGCAGGGTAGTGCCTTTCTCCAGCTGTTCCTGCCGGGAGAACCGGATCCCTGTCAGCCCTTGCAAGGCAGGGTCCAGCGAAGTGATACGCAGGTCCTCATCAGCGTATACGCCAGACCCTATCGCCGGTTTATAATAACCCGGTACGGGATACAGCATGCTGACAGCAATGGGGCGTAGCGTTTGACCGTTTCCATTATTCTTGTTATTACCATGCTGTAATGAATCCAGGTGACGTTTAAAATTGCTTAGCTCTGCTTCATAGAAGGGAAGCAGCTCCGTCCAGGTTTTGTTCTTACCATCGTTGCCGCTTACTGGCACTTTTCTTTGCTGCGTTTGCATGCTGTTGGCATACAGGTAGGTATCCTTTGTAAGGCGCGCCAGTTCCCTGAAATGGCCAACACTTTGTTCCAGCCAGGGCAAGGCCTTTTCCAGGTTGCGGGCGTCGTGGGAGTACTGGTAGCGCAACACAAGCAAAGCTGCCTGCACTTTGGCGGCAAAGTAATGGGCCAGCGCCTGGTAACAGTACATGTCATTCCTGGTGCGGGCAAATTCATCTTTGTCTTTTCGTATGCTGCCTGCAGCCTTTTCTATGGCAGCTACGGCGAGATCTCCATGTTGTGTTACTTCCTGTATGATCTGTACCGGGGTTTCTCCCTTGTGTGCTTCCTGTTTCCATTCTTTGGCGGCATATTCTGTCAGTGTTTCTCCTTCGGGTCCATCGGAACTGTACAGGTCCGGCCATACGCGCCATTTGGAAGGATTAATGAGTTGGCTCATGAGCATGCCCAGGGTAAGCGTTTGGCGGTTGCCGTTAGTGATGCCGAAGCGCCGTAGCAGCTTGGGGGCTATCTCGCCTGACTGTTCATAAGCTTCCAGTATGTCTTTGCCTGCGCCTGTAGTGCCGAAGACACTGTCTAATTTTGTGCTCCAGTATTGGTCTTCATCGCCGCGGTCGCGGTGGCAGTTCCAGGCATAGCGTGCCCACGCTTCGTACCAGAGCCAGTCGCGTGCCGTCTGCAATAAGCGCGGTGATGTTTTGTCTGCCGTATAAGGCCAGTCCCAGTAAGATGATTCAGGATACAGATGCAGGCCGTTAGCGCCGTGCACATTATGCATGGCCTGTACGCTTTTTTGTATAAAGCTGGTGGCGCCGTAGCGAAAAGGCTCCAGGTTGGCCAATATATGCACGTTATCAATATGGGCGGCTGCCAGCCGACTCATATCGCGGTGCATGGCGGCCCAGGGGCCTCTCGGGGTATAGGTGGTCAGTGCTTCACCGTTATATTTACCCATGGTGTAGAGGTTAGGGTAGAGCGGACGGGCAGCCTGCATTACCAGCTGCGGGTTGCTGTCATGTCCGCGCAGCACGATAGGTGGGAGCTTAGTTTGTCCCAGCTGTTTGAGCCCGTCTTTTACACCTGGAATGATCGTTTGGGTAAACCATTGTACATCCATCTCGTCACCTTCCATCGCTTCGCCCAGTGTTACCAGTAAGCCCACGTTGGGATATTTGGCTACAAAGGCAGCGATGGATTGGCGGGTGTAATCTGCTATCAAAGGAGTAATGCCTCGTTTGCGATCCTGCGTGGACAGCCCGTGTTTCTCTGCAAAAGGTTTAGAGAGGATGATATTGTAGAACATCTGGATCACCCATATACCGCGCCGGTCTGCTTCTGTGGTCAGGAAACGGTACATCTCTTCGTTGCGGCGAAAAGTGGCGCTGTCTACTTCTACGGCGTAAGGATAATCCTTTAACCGCACCAGTGATGCAAAGGGGTGGCCGTTCCACAGGTAGAGTGAGTTCATGCGGTTAGCGGCCAGCATGTCCAGGTATTGGATCCACAGGGTTTTATCATAGAACCAGGGAAATTCTTGTGGAGTGTAGGGATATTCATATACGGTTCTGCCGGGCAGGTAAGTGGTCTTTTGAATGCCTACACAGGCGCCGCGCAGTACCATTTCCGGCTGATCGCTGAGCTGCAGGTTGGCAGGCAACGTGCCGGTTCTGCGTACCTGTGCTGCCATCTCCAGGCAGCCATAGAGTGCGCCGCTGGCGTCTGCTCCGGCAATAAGGGTATTGTGACGGGCAGTGCTGATAATAAAGCCTTCCTTTCCAGGTTTATCTTTTACTGGCAGCTGGTATTGACGGATAGCGGTTTGGATCCTTGCCTCTTCCAGTAATCCGATGATGATCAGCGCTGCATTTTTAGGCGCTGCCTTGCCGTGGCTATGGCGTACCTTATAACCGGCTGTTGTCAGAGCTTTGCTTAACTGATCCGTGCCGTACTGTATACGTGCATGGGCCTTTTCAGCAGTCAGCAGGACCACGGTGCTGTCATCTGCTGCCTTGGTGGAAAAGCTGCTGAATAGTAAACTACCTATTACCGTAATATAGAGAAAAAAACCTTGCATATCTTATAACTTGCTGGTGATCTCAGCCAATGCGGCCTGGTTCAGTTTTACCTGTACCATGCCTATCGGGTGAAAGCGCTGATCATGATGAATGGCTGCATAGAGGATGGTGTACTTGTCATTGCCTTCAGGTATCAGGCAAAGCGGTGTACGCATAATATCCCACCACTTTTTCACTTTGGTCTGGATGGGCAGATAACGTGCCGGGCTCCAGTGCAGCCCGTCTTTTGAAAGCGTATAGCCCATCATGTTAGGGAGGTGGAGACCGAATCCTTCAGGTCCTCCGTCAAACATCGCGATATAGATCCCATCGGGCAATTTGCTAACGATAGGGTTCTCCACAAAATAAGGATGTATGGATGTCACCGGGTTCACGGTAGTGTCCAGCCGTGTCCAGGGGCCTTCCAGCGAGGCAGAACGGGCCAGGCCGATGAACCAGCCTTTGCCTGTTTTCTTTGGGTAATCCGTTGCTTTGGCATAAGGATAAGCGCCTGCATAAAAGCCCAGCCATTCCTTACCAACAGGGTAGGGGAAGAAGGAAGCAACGCCCTGCCGTCCTTCCCAGAGCTGGCTATCCATACCTGGTTCCAGTATAATGGCTTTGTCGGTATAAGGTCCGCCAATGCCGTTGATACCTGCCTTTACAGATTCGCTCCGCCATATCCTGCCAAAGCAATGATTAGGCTCGATGTCCTTGTGTACGGTGTAGGCCAGGTAATAGCCATACCAGCGCTGGTGTACGGTATCATAAATGGGCATGAAAGACCAGATGGCTGCGCGCCGGTCGTTCAGCGGATTGTCGTCGGCTGTAACGGCATACTGGCCGCTGGCCTGGTAAATAGTGGATTCCCGTTTCCAGTGGATGGCGTCCTTGCTGCTCCAGTGCCCTATGCGGGTTTTCACGCGGTCATAGTAAGGAGGGATGCCTTTCTCTCCGGCCCTTTCTGTCGGGAACATATGATATACGCCGTTGATCTTGACACAGGCGCCCCCTTCAAATCCTCCCTGTATGCCTTCGGTGCCGGGCATACCTTCCTGTATTACGGGGGCTTCGGGCCCGCCTATGATCTCAAACAGCGGGGTGTTGTCAATAGGTAAAGGGGAACCTGCCTGTGCATGGTTCCCCTGCGGCGTAGGCGTCTGCTGCCCAATGCCGTTCACGTTATGAATGGAATGCTGCGTTATAATCCTGAACACATAGGCAAAGTCTGAAGGTGTCCGCGTCTTTGCCGGAATGGTGATAGAAAGCCCCTGTTCATTCAGCTGGTAGGGACAAGGCTCCAGTGCTTTCAGTCCCAGTAGCTGCAGGGATTGCACATTTCCTATCGTGTTGCTGTTAAGCGATTTTAATTGTACAGTCTTTCCACCTCCCGGCCAGTCCAGGAAGATGGCATAGAGGGTATCCCCTTTGCGGGTGTAGTGCACTTTTTGTCCCTCTGCGGTCGTTTCACCATATACGCTGAAAGGACGGGTGCCGTAAATGCCTTCTCCAAAGGCCCACATCCATTTGCCCACCCTGAACATCACTTCCTGCTGGTCTTGCGGAATGCTGCCGTCAGATTTAGGTGAGAGGTTCAGCAGCAGCTGTCCGTTCTTGCTCACCACTTCAATGATCTTGTGGATGATCTCCCGCGGCGTGCGGATATCCATGCCTTCCGTATAGCCCCAGGAGAGCGCCTTGCCGCTGCCGATAGAGTAATCGCAGAGCCAGGGCTTTTCTATAATGCGATCAGGATTAGTGTTCTCATGATCCAGCATACCAATGCCGTCGGGAATATCATTGCCTTTGTAGGTCATGATCACATCCTGCCCACGCTGTTCAGCGCCGTTGAAGTAATGCGCCAGGTATTGTTTGATATATTGTTCCGGTATTTGTTCCAGCCAGGAATCAAAATACATGATGTCGGGATGGTATTTGTCTGCCACTTCATTACACTTGCCCATCCACATGTTCAGCCATTGCTCGTGCGGCATCGGCGTGCCATATAATTTTGCGTATCTGGGATCAGCGGCGGCCCATCCGGGTTTGGGCTTTACATAGCCGTAATTCAGTTCATGGTGCAGGGATACAAAGAATTTCATGCCTCTTTTGCGGATGGCTTTTTCCAGCTCGCCTACCACATCGCGGTGAGGCCCCATTTGTTTGGCGTTGAAGGGAGTGAGCTTGCTGTCCCACATTGAAAACCCGTCATGATGTTCGCCTACAGGTCCGGCAAAACGTGCCCCGCTTTTTACAAAAAGATCTGCCCACTCATCGGCATTAAAATGTTCTCCTTTGAACATCGGGATAAAGTCATGGTAGCCAAACTTGCTCAGCGGACCATACAGGGCCTGATGCCGCTGATAGGTGCCTAGCTTCGAATAGCCGGAATCAGCATGCATATGAGAATAATAATGTTCATTATTATAAGCAGGCACGGTGTACACACCCCAGTGGCAGTATATCCCGAATTTGGCATCGCGTATCCATTCCGGTACTTCGGTATGCTGTTGCAGCGAGGTCCAGTCGGCCTGGTAGACAATCTTCTTTTGTGCGGATAGATCCTGGTAGTAAGTACCCGCCAGCAGCAGACATAATAAAATATGCCGGCAGGTATACAGCAAAGCATTCATCATAACCTGGTTTTAAAATACCATCTTGGAATGGTAATGGAACAGCTGAGGATTGTAATGAGAAGACCAGGTGATCAATGTTCGAAAGGTACGGTATATTTTCCAACTATACTATACTATGATACATATTTTTCGGATAAATTACCAGTGCCATCGTTGCCGGCAACGATTGCGTAAAAAAATCAGCAGCTTCGTGCCGGATGTAAATAAAATTTGCTGTAGCTTGATCCCGGGATTAATACTTCTGTGTTTCCAGGAGTAAACCGGAGCAAAGACAGCATCTCCGGTTGTAAGGGGAAGGTCATCAAAAAAATTCCGTGAGTTATGAAGAGATATCGCCAATTAGTGTCAGCTTTTCTTTAATTGTCTGAAAGACACAACTAGTATCAACCTATTTCTATTATTCCAAGTTCCACTAAATCATTAGAAAAATGATTACAAAATTACTTTCAGGTAAGCACATTACCACAGGGGGGATTATGCTGTGGCTAATGCTGATCATCACAGGCGCCTGTCCACGTTTGGCGCTCGCCCAAACACCTGATCCTGTTACTGTACAGGGAAAGCCTATGCCTATGACCGTAAGAGGAAAAGTATTGTCAGAAGACGGGGAAGAAGTGCCCGGCGTTACCGTGCGTGTAAAAGGTATACAGAAAGGCACCGTTACAGATGCAGATGGTAACTATACTATACAGGTACCCGATGGCAAAGCAGTACTGGTTTTTTCCTTCATCAGCCATACACCGCTCGAAGTGCCGGTGAATGACCGTGCTGCTGTAAACGTTACATTGAAGAACAGCGTAACATCCCTGAACGAAACCGTTGTAGTAGGTTACGGTACACAACAAAAAGCACATTTAACCGGCGCAGTAGCCACAGTGAACGTAAAAGAAATTGAAGACCTGCCGTTGGGTAACCTGGGCGCTACACTCCAGGGCAAGCTGCCAGGCGTTAGCGTGAGCGGTGGTAATGGCCGCCCGGGCGACGCCGCTAATATCGTTATCCGCAACCCGGTGATCTTCTCAAAAGATGGCGGTACCACCAGCCCGATCTATGTAATCGATGATGTGATCAGAACGCAGGAAGATTTCAACCTGCTGGACGCTACTGAAGTAGAAAGCATTTCCGTATTGAAAGACGCGGCAGCAGCTGTGTATGGGGTGAACTCTTCACAAGGCGCCATCGTGATAAGAACAAAAAGAGGGAAAGCCGGTAAGATGGTGATTAACTACAACTCTTCCGTTGCCCTTAACCAGGCTACATCGCTGCCCACTATGATGAACGGCTATGAGCAGGCCAGGTACATGAACGATATTTACTTTGCAGACGGAAAAACTGCAGACGATAACCAGGTATATACCCCTGATGAACTGGAACATTTCAGAAATAATAATTACGACTGGCTACGCATGGCATGGAAGCCTTCTGTCGTAACCCGCCACGCGTTCAATGTAAGCGGCGGAACAGAAAAGGCTACTTTCTTTGCCGGCGCATCCTACTATTACCAGAACGGTAACTTCGATAATATAAAGAACGATAAGTGGACCTTCAGGGCCAGCGGCGACGTGAAGCTGGCCACCGGTCTGAAGATGGGCCTTTCTGTAAGCGGCGATCTTTCAAATACCAAATTGTACCTCATGAAGGTAGGATCTGAAAATGTGGAGAATGACATGAGAGGGCTGCTGTATACACCGCAGTTTACACCGCCCTATGTGAACGGCTATCCCACGCAGCTGAGCAGCAGCAGCAATACCATAGATGCCTTTCACTTCTTTGAAGTACAGAACCTGAACAACTATTCTCAAACCCGTGGTAATGGCCTTAATGTAGTGGCTAACCTGGAATATCAGCCTTCATTTATCAAAGGGCTTACCGCGAAGGTGCAGTATGCCAAATTGCTGGATAACAGTTTTCCCAAGCAATTCGGTACCCACTATTATGTATACGCATTCAACATGGAAGGTGGGCACAATCATATTTACGCCGGTGATCCTATAAAAACTGTCAGGGTAAAGAATGGGGCACGCGTATACTTTAAACCTTCCTATGCTGACCGCTACCAGCTGAATGGTTACCTGAACTATGCCCGTAAGTTCGGCAAGCACGATATCTCACTGCTCGCAGTAGCAGAACAGCGTGAATACAGCTATGATGATGTACAGGCTTATACAGAGGATCCTACTGACGGTGCGCCGGATATCTCCAGGTTCGCTTTCGGTAATATGAACGTGTGGGAAACTGCCAACGAAACAGGTAACCTTTCCTACATCGGCCGTGCAAACTATGCATACGATAATAAATACCTGCTGGAGTTTGCCTTCCGCTATGATGCATCCACCAACTTTGCACCGCAATACCGCTGGGGCTTCTTCCCCTCCCTGTCATTGGGTTGGGTGGTTTCGCAGGAAGGTTTCTTCCAGCGTAACGTTCGCGCCCTTGATTACCTTAAGCTAAGGGCTTCTGCAGGTCACCTGGGTGGCGATGCTACCAAACCCTGGGGATACGTGCAGCGTTATACCCCGAGTCAAACCTCCGGTGCCGTTTTTGGCGGCAACAGCAACAAGAGCGTGGGTACCAAGCCGGAGTCTTTACCGAATCCGGCTGCACGATGGGATGATGACCTGAAGTTCAACTTCGGTGTTGATGCCAGGGCCCTGAACAGCCGCCTGTCTGCCACCGTGGATGCATTCTATGACCATCGCTATAATATGCTGACCACCCTCACCGCCAGTGTACCGCTGACAGTGGGTTCCAGTATCTCCGCAGAGAACTACAACACAGTGAATGCCTACGGCTATGAAATATCACTGGGATGGAATGATCGCATCGGCAGGGATATTAATTATTATGTAAACGGTTTCCTCAGCTGGAGCGATGCTAAAGCAGTGAAAGTGGATGTAGATAAAGGTATTCGCGGTACATGGGAAGATCCCAACGGCTATTCCATGGATAGAGGTGTAAGAGGATATCATTACCTGGGCATGTTCCGCACCCAGGACGAGGTAGACGCCTTCCTGTCTAAGAATCCTGATTATAAGGTATTCGGAAAAAAACCGGAGCCCGGCATGCTGTACTACCAGGATATCCGCGGTGCGAAGGACCCGCTCACCAATCAATACGCTGGTCCTGACGGCGTAGTGGATGAGAACGACGAAGACTGGATTTCCAATAAAGCTAACAACCATTACGGCTTTGGCCTTTCAGTAGGCGCGGGCTATAAAGGCTTCCGTATTGATATGGTGATGTCAGGATCTTTCGGCGGACAAAATGTTGTTGAAAGTGATGCACGTAAACAGGCAACAGTTACTTCCAACCGCCCTGCATTCTGGTCAGACCACTGGACGCCTGAGAACCCGAACGCAAAGTATCCCTCGCCATATTTCGATGACCAGTATGATCTAACCTCTTCTTTCTGGTTCAGGAACTCTTTTTCTTTCAGGATGAGAACGATCAACCTGTCGTATACATTCTCGCAATCACTTGCAAAGAGCATAGGTTTCCAGTCGTTTAAAGTATATGTGGCAGCCACCAATCCTTTTAACTTCTACAATCCGTACGATTATAAGGATAATGCACTGGGGTCTTATGCGGTATACCCACTGATGAGGACCATAGCATTCGGTTTGAACCTTAGTTTATAATCCGCCAAAATTAATAATGATGTACAAACGTATTCATATATACATATTCGCAGGGCTGCTCTTGTTAACAGCATCCTGCAGCAAAGTGCTCGATAAAAGAGACCTGGGCTCGTTACAGGCGAACCTGGTGTTTAACGACTCCGTGCTTGCGCGCACCTATCTCGATTACCTCTATGACCAGAACATTCCTTCCTGGGGAGGTACCTGGGGCTCCAGCAGTAATCTCTCCGATGAGTCTTATGGTGAAAGTAAATATTTTGAAGGCTCTTTGCTGGTCAACGATGTGAACGACTTCGGCACTAAGCTGGATGCCAATAACAACTATGGAAAAATAAGAGCGCTGAATCTCTTCCTGCAGGAAATAGAAAAGGGCACGATCTCGCCTACCTGGAAAGCTACACTGAAAGGACAAGCCTATTTCCTCCGCGCATGGCGTTATTTTGAACTGGTGAAACTCTATGGTGGTGTGCCGCTTATCCTCGTACAGCAGGAAGCTGTAGGACAGGAGGCAAAGGATGATGCCTATGTACCGCGTAATAAAACATCCGAATGCATCACACAGATCCTGAAAGACCTGGATGCTGCTATTGCCGTATTGCCGGCCAGATGGGCCAACGGCGCCGCCGATTGGGGCCGTATCACCAGCGCAGCCGCAGCAGCCCTCAAAGGCAGGGTGCTTTTATACTGGGCCAGCCCCGAGTTTAACCCTTCAGGTCTGGCAGACAGGTGGCAGGCTGCATACGATGCATGCAAGGCCGCCAAAACGCTGTTGTCTTCCAACGGCTACGGACTGAATACATCTTTCAGCCAGATGTGGTTCACGGAAGTGAACAATCCTGAAGCAGTATTCGTTACCTGTTTCAATAATGCCACCGGCGATCAGGCGAGAAAGAATAACGGATATGATAACAGCACACGTCCTTCTATCAATGGTACCGGCGGCGGCTCTAACCAGCCTTCAAAGGAACTGGTAGACGCTTTCCCGATGAAAGATGGAAAGAAGCCCAGCGAGGCATCTGCCGATTATCCTTACGATCCGGTGCTCTTCTACAAGAACCGTGACCCCCGCTTTGACGCCACTATCGCATTTAATGGGGCTACCTGGCCGCTTAATGGGGTATCAGGCTATAAGGTCTGGACCTACACAGCAGATGGGAAAACCACGGAAAAAGGAAAGGCTTCCAACACGGCGTTTTATTGCCGTAAGGCCATCGACCCGAAACCTGCTACCGGTGAAGTACAATATTCTGGCACCGACTGGATGGAGATCCGTTATGCAGAAGTCCTGTTAAACCTGGCGGAAGCGGCCAATGCTGTAAACAAACCCTCAGAAGCATATGACGAACTGATAGCGATCCGTCAACGTGCCGGCATTATAGCAGGGGACGACGGACTGTATGGTCTGAAGCCTGCTATGTCGCGTGCAGAGCTGTTTGATGCTATCCTTGATGAAAGACTATATGAATTTGCCTTTGAAGGCAAACGTTTCTGGGACCTCCGCCGCTGGAAGCTGTTCGAAACAAAGCTGAACGGTAAAAAGAGAACGGGCCTGACCATCAACCTGAAAACAAGTGTAATTGCTGCTTCGGCTTTTGAAGCCCAGCGCGACACTGTTTCACTGGATAGGGCATACAGGGAGTACTTTGAGCTCAAACCTAAAGTAATGGACACTAAATACGCCATCGGCTGGAAACCTGAATACTATTACTTCCCTATACCGAAATCAGCACTCGACAACAACCCGCTGCTGATCCAGAACATGGGATGGGGCGGTAATTTCGACCCGGTGCAATAATCAACGGAAATGGAACACATGCTTAAAAAGATAACAACATGAGGAAGTTTTTTGCAGTGGCAGTTGGCTGCACGATCGCTATGGGACTGATACAGCCCGTAATTGCCCAGTATCCCACCATACCACAGAAAATTCAGGATTCCACCGACGCGGCGCTGAAAGAAGCGATGCGCCTGTCTGACGAAGCCTGGAAAAAGGCATTGCCTGTTATCAATGAAGACGCCAAACACGGCAAGCCTTATGTGCCCTGGGCATCCCGCCCGATAGACCTGCCGCAGGCAGACATCCCTGCCTTTCCCGGCGCTGAAGGCGGCGGCGCTTTCACAGCAGGTGGCCGTGGCGGCAAGGTATATGTAGTGACCAGCCTGGAGGACCGCGGTCCAGGCACCCTCCGCGATGCCTGCGAACAGGGAGGCGCCCGTATCATTGTGTTCAACGTGGCAGGTATTATCCGTTTGAAAAGCCCGCTGATCATTCGTGCACCTTACATCACCATCGCTGGCCAGACAGCGCCCGGCGATGGGGTATGTATAGCCGGCGAATCCGTATGGATCAACACCCACGACGTGATCCTCCGTTACATGCGCTTCCGTCGCGGCGAAACATTTGTAGCCCGCAGGGACGATGCACTGGGCGGCAACCCAATAGGTAATATCATGATCGACCACTGCTCTACCAGCTGGGGCCTCGATGAGAATATTTCCATCTATCGCCATATGTATGATCCCGGTGATGGTTCGCAGGAACAGAAGCTGCCTACCGTGAACATCACCATCCAGAACTGTATCTCTTCAGAAGCGCTGGATACCTATAATCACTCCTTCGGAAGCACCTTAGGTGGAGAGAACTGCACTTTCATGCGTAACCTCTGGGCCAGCAATACCGGCCGTAACCCTTCTGTTGGCTGGTACGGCTGCTTCAACTTTGTGAACAATATCGTGTTCAACTGGCGGCACCGCACCATGGATGGCGGCGATTACCGCGCCATGTATAATGTGATCAACAATTACTACAAGCCGGGGCCAGTTACACCGAAAGATGAGCCGGTAAGTCACCGCATCGTGAAGCCGGAATCAGGCCGCAGCAAATATCCTTATAAAGTGTATGGCAGGGCCTATGTGAACGGCAATATCATGGAAGGATATGACAAGGTAACGAAAGATAACTGGGACGGTGGCGTACAGGTAGAGAACCTGGAGAATGCAGGTCCTAACCGCGATGATATGCGCGTAGAGAAGCCTTTCCCGATGCCGGCCATCACCATGATGACGGCAAAAGAGGCGTACGAGTATGTGCTCAATAATGCAGGTGCCACCCTGCCCAAACGTGATCCTGTAGATACACGGGTAATAGAGCAGGTACGCACGGGTAAGATCCAGTATAAAGAGCATACGGAGAACAGCATCGGCAGTGAGTTTATAAAGCGCCGGATGCCGAAAGACTCTTATAAGGAAGGGATCATTTCAGACATCAGCCAGGTAGGCGGTTATCCTGTATACAAGGGCACTCCCTACAGAGATTCCGATAGTGATGGTATGCCCGACGAATGGGAAGCCAGGCATGGCCTGAATCCAAAGGATCCGGCTGATGCGGTAAAGGATATGAACGGGGATGGGTACACAAACATCGAGAAGTTCATCAACGGGATCAACCCGGAAAAGAAAGTGGACTGGAAGAATCCGAAGAACAATTTTAACACCCTTTCAGGAAAAACAAGTGGCCAGTTTGGCCGCTGATAACAATCTGCTGGTATGCAAAGGATACTATATTTATTTTTAGCAGGGTGCCTGTTTGTAGCGGCCCCGGCCACGGCACAGGCAACGAAGCAACAGGATACGGCTTACATCCGCGTAGCGACGCAGCGTGCAGAGAAGATCGTAGCCACGCTCGGTTTGACAGACGCTGCTAAAGCCACACAGGTACGGGATATTATCGCAGGACAATATCGTGCCCTTAACGAGATCGATTCGGCCCCCGATACCACCGGTAAGGCGCAGCGGCTGGAAAAGCTGCACCATGATTATCTCGCGCAGCTCTCCGCCAGGCTGAACGAACAGCAGGTGAACCAGGTAAAGGATGGTATGACCTACGGCGTACTGCCGCTTACCTACAGGGTCTATACAGACATGCTGCCTGATCTTACAGCGCAGCAGCGGGCACAGATCATGGCCTGGCTGGTAGAAGCAAGGGAACATGCAATGGACGCAGGTTCCTCAGAGAAGAAGCATCAATGGTTTGGAAAATATAAAGGCCGGATCAACAACTATCTTGCTGCTGCTGGTATTAACATGAAACAGGCAGAGCAGGATTGGAAGAAAAGGCGGGAAGCAGGAGCGAAATGAAATTAACAAGTATCTTATTTACTGTTCTATTGGCTGTTAACGCGTACGCTCAGTCGCCTAAACAGCCAAAACCACTGCCGCCGGTAGCTTTAAATACCGGCGGCACGCTGGTTTATACACCCGACGCGCAAGGCAATCGTATACCCGATTTCTCTTATTGCGGTTATATGGCCGGAGAACAATCCATCCCGGATGTTCCGGTGCGCATAGTAGTGCCGTTGATAAAAGGGGATGCTACTGCAGCCATACAAGCAGCCCTGGACCAGGTAGCTGCCTTGCCGGCTGATAAACAGGGCATCCGCGGGGCAGTGCTGTTAGAGAAAGGAGCGTATGAAATTAACGGCAGCCTTAGCATCCGTGCTTCCGGGGTGGTACTGCGCGGCAGCGGTATGGGAGAAAAAGGTACCATACTTAAGGGTACAGGGTTTGACAGGCAAACGCTGATACGGATCACCGGTGTTAACAACCGTTCCCTCTCAGCGCCTGCAAGGATCACCAATGCTTATGTACCGGTGAACGCACGTACCTTACATGTAGACAATGCACAGCGGTTCAAAGCCGGTGATAAAGTGATAGTGCACCGACCCTGTACTATTGCATGGATCAGGCTATTGGGCATGGACCATTTTGGCGGAGGCATCACTGCCCTGGGCTGGAAACCCGGTGAGCGAGATATTGATTGGGACCGTATCATCACTGCGGTAGATGGCAATGCCATCACCCTGGACGCGCCCTTGACCACTGCATTGGATACCGCTTACGGTGGCGCCACAATAGCAGGATACCAGTGGCCCGGCCGTATTATGAATAGCGGTGTGGAGAACCTGCGTTGCCGTTCTGTTTACAATAAGGATAACGCTAAAGACGAGGACCATCGCTGGATGGCCATCACACTGGAAAATATATCTGATGCATGGGTACGACAGGTGACGTTTGAGCATTTCGCTGGTTCGGCAGTAGCGGTGCTGGAAACTGCCAAACGGGTAACGGTAGAAGATTGTATATCGCTCTCTCCCATATCGGAGATTGGTGGACAGCGCCGTTATACTTTCTTTACTACCGGTCAGCAGAGCCTTTTCCAGCGCCTGTATGCAGAACATGGCTATCACGATTTTGCGGTGGGATTTTGTGCGCCTGGCCCTAACGCTTTTGTACAATGCGAAGCGCACTTACCGTTTAATTTCAGCGGCGCCATTGACAGCTGGGCTTCCGGCGTATTGTTTGATATCGTAAATGTTGACGGACAAGCTATACGCTTCGGCAACCGCGGACAGGATGGGCAGGGCGCCGGATGGAGCGCCGCTAATAGCGTACTGTGGCAGTGCAGCGCTGCCAGGATAGATTGTTACCGTCCTCCCGGTGCTAATAACTGGTGCTTCGGCGCCTGGGCGCAGTTCCAGGGAGACGGCTACTGGGGAGAATCCAACGAACATGTGCAGCCGCGCAGCCTATACTACGCGCAGCTGGCGGAAAGGCTGGGGAAGAATGTACTGAAGCGCGCACAATTGCTGCCTATTGCATCAGAAGCTTCCAGCAGCCCCTCGGTACAGGTAGCGGCAGCGCTTAGCGCGGCGGCTGTCAATCCCCTGGTACAGCTAAAAGAGTGGATAGGGGAAGCTGCTGTTCGTAACCCCATCTCTGTAAATACAACAGGGATAAAAACGATGAGCGCTACTGCAACCTCCAACCTCAAACCTCAAACTTCAAACGCATTTGCACCTATGCACCTGTCTAAGGGCTGGTTAATGCGCGGTAATGCAGTGCTCACCGGTGGCCGCCATGAAGTGCCCTGGTGGCGCGGCAACGTACATCCTGATGGTATCAGGGAAGCCGTGCCGGACATCACCCGGTTTGTTCCGGGCCGCACGGGTACCGGACTTACAGATGATCTGCAGGAAGTGGCTACCTGGATGAAGGATCATCATATCGTAGCGCTGGAGCATAATTACGGTCTTTGGTATGAACGCCGCCGCGATGACCACGAGCGGGTGCGGCGGATGGATGGTGAGGTATGGCCTCCTTTTTATGAGCAGCCTTTTGCCCGCAGTGGACAGGATGCCGCCTGGGATGGTCTCAGCCGTTATGATCTGACTAAATACAATCACTGGTACTGGCAGCGCCTGAAACAGTTTGCCAACCTGGCAGATCAGCAGGGACTTGTATTGGTTCATCAGAACTATTTCCAGCATAACATCATTGAAGCAGGTGCGCACTGGGCGGATTGTCCCTGGCGACCTGCCAATAATATCAATAATACCGGCTTCCCGGAACCGCCTCCCTATGCGGGAGATAAACGCATTTTTATGGAGGCCCAGTTCTACGATGTAAGTCACCCGCTGCGGCGCAAACTGCATCGGGCGTACATCCGCCAGTGCCTTGAGAACTTTAAGGGTAATACTGGGGTCATCCAGCTGATCAGCCAGGAGTTCACAGGGCCCTTGTCTTTTGTACAGTTCTGGATCGATACGATCCTTGAATGGGAGAAAGAAACCGGTAAACAGGTAACAGTGGGGCTCAGTGTAACTAAAGACGTGCAGGATGCGATCCTTGCTGACCCGGTACGCTCGCGTGCGATATCAGTAATAGATATCCGTCAATGGCATTACCAGCCGGATAGCAGTGTTTATGCGCCGCAGGGCGGACAGCACCTGGCGCCTCGTCAGCATGCCCGTTTGCTCAAACCCAAACGCAGCACTTTTGCGCAGGTATACCGGGCGGTGCGTGAGTATCGTGATCGTTACCCTGCTAAGGCCGTTACCTATACTGCCAGCGCCTATGACGAACAGGCCTGGGCGGTATTTATGGCGGGTGGTTCCCTGGCAGGCATACCGGCTATGGCGGATACCGCTTTCCTGCAGGCAGCAGCAACGATGCATCCTGCAGAGGCGCCCACCGGAGAATACATACTGACTAATAACGGTAAAGAATATATTATTTACGGCACTGCCACTACGACAGCAGATCTTACCAACATGAAAGGCTCCTGCTCAGTACAGTGGATTAACCCGAAGGATGGCCATCTACTCAAAACGGCAACCGTGGCTGGCGGAAACAAGGTCACGTTGGATAATCCGGGGACAAACCCGGTAGTGATATGGATTAAGAAAGCATAGTTGCTTCTGCCTCCCTGTCATTGCGAAAAGCAGCGGGATAAGAGCGCAGGGCGGCGAAGCAATCTCCCAAACTAAAACCGAAGTATGACCAGAACTGTGATATTTTTATTGACCCTCCTCTCAGCAATGGCCTCCGCCTTTGCCCAATCTACTCGTCTTCAGGCACTGAAAGTCTCCGATAACGGGCGGTACTTTGTTACTTCCTCCGGTGCGCCTTTCTTCTGGCTGGGCGATACCGGCTGGCTGCTCTTCAATAAGCTTACCCGCGAAGAAGCAGAAAAGTACCTGGAGGATCGCCGCAGCAAAGGATTTAACGTGATACAGGTAATGGTGGTCCATAGCGCCGGACAGGTGAACGCCTACGGCGATGCTGCCCTGGAAAATAAAAACGTGGCCCACCCGCGCACTACGCCTGGCAATGCATTTACAGATACGCTGCAATATGATTACTGGGATCACGTGGATTACATCATTGATAAAGCAGCCGAGAAAGGCCTGTATATGGCCCTGGTACCGGTATGGGGCTCTAATGTAAAAGCAGGCCTTGTTACACAGGAGCAGGCGCGTATTTATACCGCATGGCTCGCGGAGCGATACAAGAACAAACCCAACATTATCTGGCTCAATGGTGGCGATATTAAAGGCAGCGATTCACTGGCGGTATGGAATACGATCGGCGCCACCCTGCACAAACATGATCCCGGACATATCGCTACCTACCACCCGCGCGGCCGCTTTCAGTCTTCCGAATGGTTCCATAATGAACCCTGGCTGCAGTTCAATATGTTCCAATCCGGTCACCGCAATTATGCACAGGATACTTCGGCAGGTGAACGGCATTACGGAGAAGACAACTGGCGTTACATACAGGCAGATTATCAACGTAAGCCTGTAAAACCTACCCTCGACGGAGAACCTTCCTATGAAGGCATTCCGCAGGGCCTGCATGATACCTTACAAGCCTTCTGGACGGCAGCCGATGTACGGCGTTACGGCTACTGGTCGGTATTTGCAGGCGGCGCCGGGTATACCTACGGTAACAATGCCGTTATGCAAATGCATAAACCCGGCGATAAAGATGGCAACTACGGCGTAAAAGGTTACTGGTACCATGCTATTGATGATGAAGGCGCCCGCCAGATGAAACACCTGAAAGACCTGGTGATGTCCCGTCCTTACCTCGAGCGTGTGCCTGATCAGTCTTTGATCGCCGGTAATCCCGGAGAGAAATACGATCATCTTCTCGCTACCCGCGGCAAACAGTACGCGTTCATTTATACCTATACGGGCCGCACTATGCAGGTGAACATGGGAAAGATTGGAGGTGATACAGTGAAGGCTTACTGGTTCAATCCGCGCAACGGCAATGTGACGCTGATCGGTAAGTTCCCAAACAAAGGCGTGACTACATTCGATCCTCCCGGTGTGCAGCAAAATGGTAACGACTGGGTGCTCATCCTTGATACATATATCCCAGGCCGCGGGGTTTATCTTTTTACTTCTTTCCGTGAACCGGCTACGGACGGACTTCATTTGTTGTACAGCGATGATGGCTACCATTGGTCAGACCTGGGCCGCTCGCTGTTGCAGCCTAATGTAGGCGATAAGAAATTAATGCGCGATCCTTCCATGGTGCAAGGCCCCGACGGCACTTTCCACCTGGTATGGACCAGCGGGTGGAAAGGTGATAAGGGCTTTGGCTATGCAAGCTCCAAAGACCTGGTACACTGGACGGAACAACGCGCCATCAATGTGATGGAACATGAGCCATCAACGGTGAATGTGTGGGCGCCGGAACTGTACTATGATAGCGAAACGCAACAGTATATTATTATCTGGGCTTCCACTATTCCGCACCGCTTTCCTAAAGGAGCGGAGGATGAGGACAATAATCATCGCCTGTACTATACTACTACCAAAGACTTTCAGACATTTGCCCCCGCAAAGTTATTCATGGATCCAGGCTTCAGCGTGATCGATGCAGTAGTGGTAAAACCCACTGCCGGGAAATATACGCTGGTGTTGAAAGACAATACCCGCCCGGAACGTGATATCAAAGTAGCTTCCGGTCCGCATGCCGCGGGGCCGTATACCAATGTTTCCCGCGCCTTTACACCTAATTTTACGGAAGGCCCCACTGTTGCGAAAGTGAATAATGAGTGGCTGATCTATTTTGACGCCTATCGTGATAAATACTATGGCGCTGTAAGAACAAAGGACTTCAAAACATTCACCGATATATCAGACCAGGTATATCTGCCGGTTGGTCACAAACATGGCACTATCGTTAAAGTGCCTGAGGCCATCCTGGATGGCTTGCTGGCCCCGCAACAGGATACCGTGCGTTACACGGGCGCCACCCGTGTAAATATCGATTATCATCATGGGCAGTTGTCACCCGCCATGGGTGTGCATAACATCCAGGTGCTCCGTGCCAACCGCGAGCATCCGGAACTGGCGGAAGGTACGGGCTGGACTTACAACCATGCACCCATGCTGGCATACTGGAATAATACTTTTTACCTGGAATACCTGAGTGATAAAATAGGGGAGCATATGCCGCCCGGGCAAACACTGCTGGCAACGTCTAAAGATGGTTATAAATGGTCAAAGCCTGTAGTGTTGTTCCCTCCTTATAAAGTACCGGATGGTACCCGGAAAGAAGGACATCCCGGCGTGGCAAAAGACCTGTATGCGGTAATGCACCAGCGTATCGGCTTCTACACGGCAAAGAGCCACCGCCTGCTGGCGATGGCGTTCTACGGCATCTGCCTGGACCTGGATGATGATCCCAACGACGGTCACGGTATAGGTCGTGTAGTAAGAGAGATCTTGCCGGATGGCAGCTTCGGCCCTATCTACTTCATCCGTTATAATGAGCACTGGAACACAAAGAATACTTCCTATCCTTTTTATACTTCCAGCAAAGACAAAGGATTTGTGGAAGCCTGTAATGAGCTGTTGGCCAACCCACTGGTGACCCAGCAATGGAATGAAGAAGCAGACCGTAACGATCCACTGATCCCGCTCAAAAAACAATACAAGGCCCTAAGCTATTACCATCTGCCGGATGGAAGGGTGGTAGGGCTCTGGAAGAATGCACAGACCGCTATCAGCACAGACGAGGGGAAAACATGGCCGCAATCTGCCGTGAGAGCGCCCGGTTTTGTGAACGCCAATGCAAAGATCTGGGGACAGCGTACTTCAGACGGCCGTTATGCAACTGTATATAATCCTTCTGAATACCGCTGGCCGCTTGCTATTTCGGTGAGCGAGAACGGCCTGGACTATACGAACATGCTGCTGGTGCATGGAGAAATATCTCCCCTGCGCTACACCGGCCATTTTAAGGATTACGGTCCGCAATATGTAAGAGGAATTGAAGAAGGCGAAGGCACGCCGCCCGATGGCAAGCTGTGGGTGAGCTACAGTATGAGCAAGGAAGATATCTGGGTAGCTTCCGTGCCAGTACCTGTAAAAGATAAAGCAGATGGACCTGTAAATGAAGTCTTCAAACAGATGGAGGCTGCAACAGCTTTGAATAACTGGAATATTTACAGTCCATGCTGGGCGCCTGTGAGAATGGAACAGACAGCTGCAGGGCAGGCCCTTGTGTTAAGAGATAAAGATCCTTATGATTACGCTAAGGCGGAACGTTTATTCCCGGCCACACAAACCGGTACCGTGGAATTTAGTGTAACACCGGGCCAGAAAAGTAAGGGCATGCTGCAGGTAGAGCTGCAGAATGCGAAGAACAATCCCGCCATCAGGCTGACCTTTGATACGGATGGCACCTTAAGGGCAAAGTCAGGCGCGAAGTTCAAGAACATCATGCCATACGAAGCCAGTGTTAATTATACTGTCCGCATCACCTTCAACACGGCCAACCGTTTCTATACCGTGAACATCAATGGTAAAGACGTGCTTACCCAGCTGACCTTTGCGCCGGTGGATGGCCTGGACAAGATTGTGTTCCGCACCGGTATGCCGCGCCATTTCCCGAATGCAGATACGCCGGCTATTCAGCCTGAAGATCTGCCCAATGCCGGTACTCCGCAAGAAGAGGCATCCTTTTACATTGGATCACTGAAAACAGAATAGCCGTGCAACGTTGGATGCTCGTCATATACACAATTATCATAGGGTTGCCGGTAATGAACGCAGCGGCGCAGAATGGCATACAGCTGCAGAACCTGCGTTGTGAAATGCGTAATGACCCTATGGGCATTGATGTGACGCATCCACGTTTAAGCTGGGAAATAACAGGTCCACAGCGGCAGATCATGCAAACAGCCTACCAGGTAGTGGTGGCCGCTTCTCCTGAGCAGCTGGCAGCCAATAAAGGTGAATGCTGGAATTCCGGTAAAGTATCCTCAGATCAGTCCATTCATATTCCATATGCTGGTAAGCCGCTGCAAAGCCGCCAGGTGTGTTACTGGAAAGTAAAGGTCTGGACCACCAAAGGAGAAAGTGCCTGGAGCGCGCCTGCACAATGGAGTATGGGACTGCTGGCTTCAACGGACTGGAAAGCTTCCTGGATAGGGATGGACCGCGCCTTCCCCTGGGACAGCGCCCAGAGTAAATTCTCCCGCCTCTCTGCCCGGTATTTCAGAAAAACGTTTGATACAAAGCCGGCTATTAAAAGGGCTACTGTATACATCTCAGGGCTGGGACTGTATGAGCTGTACCTGAACGGGCAACGCATCGGTAACCAGGTATTAGCGCCTGCGGCTACAGATTTCACCAAAGCAGTAAAGTATAATACATTCGATATAACAGCTGCGCTGAAGAATGGCAGTAATGCCATCGGCGTGGTATTAGGTAATGGCCTTTTCTTTACTATGCGGCAGGCTTATAAGCCGCAGAAGATCCGCACCTTCGGTTATCCCAAACTGTTGTTACAGCTGGAAATAGAATATGCGGACGGCCATCGCCAGACCATTGTCAGCGATCAAAGCTGGAAGGTGACCACGGATGGTCCTATCCGTACCAACAACGAATATGATGGGGAAGAGTACGATGCTACAAAAGAGATGCCCGGCTGGAATAACACTGGATTTGATGACAGCCGCTGGTTAAAACCAGCATTGGTGCAATCTCCCGGGGGTAAACTGGAAGCCCAGCTGAATGAGCCCATGCGCGTTATGGACACCGTGAAGCCTGTTGCTCTTTATCATACAAAGCCTGGAACCTATATCATGGACATGGGCCAGAACATGGTAGGCTGGCTGCAGATAAAAGCAAAAGGTCAGCGTGGCGATAGGATCACCCTTCGTTTTGCAGAAACCCTGCAGCCGGATAGCACGCTGTTTGTTGCCAACCTCCGTGATGCTAAGGTAACAGATGTGTATACCTTCAAAGGCGAAGGTGTGGAAACCTGGCATCCTGTTTTTGTCTACCATGGTTTCCGATATGTAGAAGTAACGGCGGCGGCTGCCCCCGAAGCAGAAGGTCATGTGATCTATGATGCGATTCCAACCACTGGTTCATTCCATTCTTCAGATACTACGCTAAACCAGATCTATCATAATGCTTACCGCGGCATTCGTGGTAACTACAAAGGTATGCCGCTGGATTGTCCGCAGCGTAACGAACGCATGCCCTGGCTGGGTGACCGTGCAACCGGGGCGCATGGCGAGAGCTTCCTCTTTGGCAATGCCAGTTTGTACGCCAAGTGGCTGGATGATATAGCCGGGTCGCAAACTCCTGAGGGCGCTATCCCTGATGTTGCTCCTGCCTACTGGCGTTATTATAGCGATAATGTCACCTGGCCTGGTGTTTACATCCTGGTGGCCAATATGTTGTATGAGCAGTTTGGCGATCAGCGTTCTATTGAAAAGCATTATGCGGCCATGAAGAAATGGCTGACTTACATGCAGGGCAAATACATGAAAGACTACATGGTCACTAAAGATAAATATGGTGATTGGTGTGTGCCCCCTGAATCATTACAGCTGATACATTCCAGGGACTCTACCCGCAGAACAGATGGCACGCTGTTGGCCACTGCTTATTACTACAAGCTGCTTACGCTGATGCAGCGGTTCGCCAGGTTGCTGGATAAGCAGGCAGATGCAAAGGCCTTCACTATGTTGTCAGACAGCATAAAGACTGCCTTCAATAAAAAGTTCTTTCATCAGGCATCTGCACAATACAGTAACAACACCGTTACCGCTAACCTGCTGCCGCTATATTTCGATATCGTCCCGGCTGACGCACGTACAGCCGTATTTGATAGTATGGCGGCTGCTATTCAGTATAAGTACAACACACATATCAGTACCGGTGTTATCGGAACCCAATGGCTAATGCGCAGTCTGACAAGAATGGGCAGGCCTGATCTGGCTTATCGCGTTGCTGCCAACCGCGACTATCCCTCCTGGGGATATATGGTGGAGCAAGGCGCTACTACTATCTGGGAACTGTGGAACGGCAATACTGCCAACCCGGGTATGAACTCTCATAACCATGTAATGCTGCTGGGCGATCTGCTGATCTGGTATTACGAGGATCTGGCAGGCATTCGTACGGCAACAGGTCATCCTGCCTTTAAACAGATAGTAATGCAGCCAGCGCTGCCGGAGGGCCTGCAAAAAGTAGATGCGTCTTTTCACTCCATGTATGGTACTATCGGTAGTAACTGGAAGCGGGAAAACGGCCGCTTTACCTGGAATATAAAAGTACCTGCCAATACAACAGCATTGGTCTATATACCTGCGCATAATGCCGCAGCGGTAAAGGAAGGCTCCAGGAGTGCAACGGCATCAGAAGGTGTACGCTTTCTACGCATGGAGAATGGCCGTGCTCTCTTTGAAGTAGGTGCTGGTGAATATTCCTTTGAAAGTGAAGTACTATAAAAAACGGAAAACTACCACTATGTATACACGAATTTTCAGCACCTGTATTTTAATGTTGACAGCTTTATTCGCTAATGGGCAGGCTGCCCGGGAGCGTACCTGGAAGAGGGGATCCTGACCGATGAATTTATTTTCGAAAAGGCGCCCTTTCCTTCCTGTCATGCTGCCACCATTGCCGAGACAAACAAAGGACTGATAGCGGCCTGGTTTGGCGGTACCAAAGAGCGTCATCCCGATGTAGGGATCTGGGTAAGCCGGAAAGATAAAAGCAGCAACAGCTGGACGGCGCCCGTGGAAGTAGCTAATGGTGTACAGGCAGATGGTAGCCGCTTTGCCTGCTGGAACCCGGTATTGTATCAAATACCTGGCGGCGATCTGTTGTTGTTCTATAAGATCGGCCCTAAAGTAGCTGCGTGGAAAGGCTGGATGATCCGTTCTAAAGATGGCGGCGCCAGCTGGTCGAAGCCCGCTGCCTTACCGGATGGATACCTGGGGCCTGTAAAGAATAAACCGGTGCTCTTAAGTAATGGTACGCTCCTGTGCCCTTCCAGCACAGAAGGCGATCGCTGGAGGATCCATTTTGAGCTGACAAAAGACCAGGGCAAAACCTGGGAGAAGATAGGTCCTGTTGACGGTGGAGACAGCTTTAATGCTATACAGCCCAGCGTGCTTTTCTATAAGGACGGTCGCCTGCAGATCCTGTGCAGAAGCAAGAACAGGGCAGTGCTGAAGTCCTGGAGCACTGATAATGGCCGTACCTGGTCTCCGCTGGATTCGACCACATTACCTAATAACAATTCAGGCACTGATGCAGTTACCCTCCATGATGGCCGCCAGCTGCTGGTATATAATCACGTGCTGCCGCCAGCTGGTCAGGCTAAAGGTCCGCGTACGCCCTTGAATGTATCCGTATCAGATGATGGTAAAGTATGGAACGCGGCACTGGTCCTGGAAGACTCGCCTGTCAGCCAGTATTCCTATCCTTCTGTGATCGTTGGCGCTGATAGTTTTATTCATATCGTGTATACCTGGCGTCGCGAACGGATCAAGTATGTAAAGATAGACCCTGCAAAACTGCAGGTGACAAAGATTGAGAACGGCCAATGGCCTTTATAATATTGACTTATGGATCGTCGTAAATTTATTATCAATGCTACGCTGGCCGCTACGGCCACTTTGTTCCATCAGCATTTTACCTGGGCTGCTGCTCCAGCAGAACAACGCTACCGCATTGCGGTGTGCGATTGGATGATCCTGAAGCGGCAGAAGCTTGGGGCCTTCAAGCTAACCAAAGAGATCGGTGCAGACGGGGTAGAGCTGGATATGGGTGGCTTAGGTAACCGCGAAACGTTTGACAGCAAACTGGGGGACCCTGCTGTTCGCCAGCATTTCCTGGATGAAGCGCGTAACCAGCAGGTACAGATTAGTTCTATTGCGATGTCTGGTTTCTATGCACAGTCATTTGCGGAGCGCGAAGGGGTAGACCGCATGGTGCAGGATTGTATCACTACCATGCAGCAGCTGCAGGTGAAAGTGGCTTTCCTTCCGCTAGGTATCCAGGGCGACCTGGTAAAATTCCCGCATCTGCGCCCAGCGATAGTGGAGCGACTGAAAGCAGTAGCCGTCCAGGCAGAGAAGGCAGGTGTGATCATCGGTATTGAAACTGCCCTCGATGCAACCGGTGAGGTGAAACTGCTGGATGATATCGGCTCTTCTTCTATCCAGAGCTATTTCAATTTCGCCAATGCACTGGAAGCAGGCCGCGATCTGCAAAAGGAATTGCGTATACTGGGAAAGGACCGGATCTGCCAGATCCATTGCACGGATAAAGACGGCGTGTGGCTGAAAGACAATACCCGCATTCATCTTCCGAAAGTAAAAAAGACGCTGGATAAGATGGGCTGGCGCGGATGGCTGGTGATAGAACGCTCCCGCGATGCAAAAGACCCACGCAATGTGAAATGGAACTTCGGTGCCAATACCGCTTACCTGAAATCAGTTTTCCAAAAAGCCTAATGAAAGTAATAGCACTTTGCCTCTTGGGATGGATGGGCGTGTCAGCTGCTATTGCACAGGATAACCGTCTCGAGGCTGCCTTCCGCCATCCGCCTGCTGCTGCCAAACCATGGGTGTTCTGGTACTGGATGCAGGCCAGCGTTTCCAAGGCGGGCATCACTGCCGACCTGGAAGCCATGAAGGAAGCTGGTATTGGCGGCGCTTATCTCATGCCTATTAAAGGCGTAGCCAATCCTCCTTTGATGGAGCCGCCGGTACCTCAGCTTTCACCGCAATGGTGGGAGATGGTACGCCATGCTATGCGGGAGGCAGACCGCCTGGGTCTACAGCTGGCCATGCACGCTTCTGATGGTTTTGCCTTGGCCGGTGGTCCCTGGATCACGCCTGAACTATCCATGCAAAAGATAGTGTACACGGAAACACAGTTACAAGGCGGCCGCCATTTTAATGATACGCTGGCGCGTCCGACCGCCTACCAGAGATACTACCGTGACATCGCTGTGATGGCCTTTCCTTCGCCTGCTGGTGAAGCGGTAACAGCGACGCCACATGTGAGCAGCAGCCGTGCCGGAGCAGATGTTTCTTTTCTGCTGAACCCTGCTAACAGGGAGAACTTCCGCAGCGACACCGGCTGCTGGATACAATTTGCCTATGAGCAGCCCTTTACCTGCCGCACTATTCACATCCGTACCAATGGCCCTAATTACCAGGCGCATCGCCTGATCGTTACAGCCAGTGATGATGGAAAGGTGTTCCGTACCATTACCAGGCTGGAAGCGCCCCGCCACGGATGGCAGGATAATGATGCAGGTGTAACACATACTATAACGCCTACTACTGCACGCTTCTTCCGGCTGGTATATGATACCACCGGATCTGAGCCCGGAGCAGAAGACCTCGATGCTGCCAAATGGAAGCCGGTACTGAAAGTATCCGGCATTACGCTTTCATCAGCGCCCAGGATCCATCAGTTTGAAGGCAAGACCGGTGAAGTGTGGCGGGTGAGCCCGCGTACTACTACCGCCCAGCTGCCTGACTCGCTTTGTGTCCCGATGGATAAGGTCATTGATCTCACAGCATCAATGGATGCAAGGGGCCGTCTGCAATGGCAGGTTCCTCCGGGTAGGTGGACCATCCTGCGGATAGGTCATACTTCCACCGGGCATACCAATGCCACTGGCGGTGCTGCTGCAGGCCTTGAATGTGACAAGTTCAACCCTGCGGCCATCCGTTTGCAGTTTGATCGCTGGTTCGGAGAAGCCTATCGGCAGGTAGATCCGGCACTGGTAGCGCGTGTGTTAAAGATCTTTCATGTGGATAGCTGGGAATGCGGCAGCCAGAACTGGTCGCCTTTGTTCCGTGAAGAGTTTCGCCGCCGCCGGGGCTATGATCTGCTGCCCTGGCTGCCTGTAATGACAGGGATCCCGTTGAAAAGTGCAGCGGCATCAGAACGTTTTCTGCATGATGTGCGGCAAACCATTGCTGAACTGGTGGTAGACAAATTCTATGGCACCATGGCGCAGCTGGCACGTGAAAAAGGATGCAGCTTCAGTGCGGAGAACGTAGCGCCCACCATGACGAGCGACGGCATGGCGCATTTCAGCGCAGTAGATATTCCCATGGGAGAGTTCTGGTTCCGTTCTCCTACCCATGACAAACCCAATGATATGCTGGATGCTGTTTCCGGCGGGCATATCTATGGCAAGCAGCTGATCCAGGCAGAAGCATTTACAACTTTGCGCATGGCCTGGGATGAGCATCCTGCTATGTTAAAAGCATTGGGAGATAAAAATTACGCAGCAGGTATTAACCGTCTCGTGTATCATGTATTTGCCCACAATCCCTGGATGGACCGCCGTCCCGGTATGACGCTGGACGGTGTAGGTTTGTACTTTCAGCGGGATCAGACCTGGTGGAAGCCTGGCCGTGCATGGGTGACTTACGCACAACGTTGTCAGGCTTTGCTGCAACAGGGTGTTCCCGTGGCAGACCTGGCGGTGTTTACAGGCGAAGAGGTACCACGCCGCGCTATTCTTCCGGTGAGATTGGAGGCAATCATGCCGGGTATTAAACAATACGCATCTGATGCAATTAACCGGGATGCTTTGTTACGCCTGGCCCATGTACACAATGGCCGTATTGAATTGCCAGGCGGAGCCAGTTACGCAGCCTTGTTATTGCCCGGTACACATCCCTTATCTCCTGACACCGGTAATACATCGCCCGAAGTGGCAGCACGTCTGCAAGCCTTGAAAAGGGCCGGAGCTACCATATTAACGAAAGGACAATCGTTAAACATACCGCAGGATGTAATAGCGCCAGCGGGCATTGTATGGGCACACCGCCGTACGCCAACTGCAGATATCTATTTCATCTCTAACCAGGAAGATACTTCCCGCATCGTTCACCTTTCTCTTCGTGTGAGCGGCAAGGTACCCGAGCTGTGGGACCCGCTTAGTGCAGAGATCAGTGATGCGCAGGAATGGAGGATGGAAAAGGGCCGTACCATCTTGCCACTGCAATTGCCTCCCAGCGGCGCTATGTTCATTGTATTGCAGAGAAGCACGAAGGAGACACAGCACAGCGGCAGCAACTGGTGTTCATTCCAGTCGCTGCAAACATTGAATGGCTCCTGGCAGGTAGCTTTTGATACAAAGAACGGCGGCCCTGCAGCAGCGCAGACATTCTCTACATTACAGGATTGGAGCAAGCATACGTCACCAGAGATCCGTTATTACTCAGGCACTGCCGTATACACAAAGACGTTTAACTGGCAGCCTGCTGCCGATCAGCAGCAACAGATCTGGATAGATCTTGGTGGGCTTGCTAACATTGCCACTGTTACCTTAAATGGTAAGTCATGTGGTATTGCCTGGACGCCGCCTTACAGGGTGGAGATCACGCAGGCGCTGCGTGCCGGTACTAATGAGCTGCGCATCGAAGTGGCCAATACCTGGGCTAACCGCCTGATAGGTGATCATGATCTGCCTGAGGAGCAAAGGATCACCCGTACCACAGCGCCTTACAGATTAGAAGGGAAGCCATTGCTGCCCGCCGGTTTGCTGGGGCCTGTTACCATTATAAAAACTACCAGATGAGAAGCATACTGACATATATTTTGCTACTAACGATTTCTGCTGCTTATGCGCAAGAGGTGCCCGATTCCGTGATGCGCCATGTTTACGAACAGGTTAAAACACCTCACAAATACGGCCTGGTATTAACCCCTTCAGATGATGCTAAAAAGCTGGATTGTCCTACCGTATTCAGAAAGGGGGAGCAGTGGTACATGACCTACATCGTTTATGATGGCCGTGGTTATGAAACCTGGTTATCCGGCAGTGAAGATCTGTTACACTGGAAGACGCTTGGCAGGTTAATGTCTTTTTCAGACACTACCGATTGGGATAATAACCAGAAGGCAGGCTACATCGCCTTGCAGGATTATACATGGGGCGGCTCTTACCAATGGCAGGCCTATAAGGGAAAATACTGGATGACCTACATCGGTGGCAGCGGCCGTGGATATGAGCAGGGACTGTTATCCATTGGTGTAGCCTATAATACCAAAGATCCTTCAAAGCCGCGGGAGTGGCAGCGTTTGCCCCAACCAGTGTTGAAAGCAACTGACCCGGGCGCGGGCTGGTGGGAGAATAATACGCTGTATAAAAGTTCTGTTATCTGGGATCGGAATAAAACAACCGGCTATCCTTTTGTGATGTATTACAATGCCAAGGGCGACAGCCTGAAGCCCAAAAGAGGAAAAGAACGTATAGGCATGGCGGTATCAAGTGATATGATCCACTGGGAACGATACGGTAAAGATCCTGTGCTGAACCATCATGCTGGCATTACCGGTGACCCGTATATCCAACGGATGAACGGCATATGGGTCATGTTCTACTTCGGCGCTTTCTGGAAGGATCGTCCGGGGGCATTTAACCGCTTCGCCTGCTCTTATGACCTGGTGCATTGGACAGATTGGACGGGCGATGATCTCATCAGCTCTTCAGCGCCCTTTGACGATCGCTTTGCGCATAAATCCTGTGTGGTATACCACAACGGCGTGGTCTATCATTTTTATTGCGCGGTGAATAAGGCAGACCAGCGCGGCATCGCAGTAGCTACTTCTCAGGACATGGGAAAGAGCACTGTGGCATTTTCCATTAAAAAAGCATCATCTTTATGAAGATACTGACAGGCCTGTTATTATTGATTGCTGTCCATGCAGCTGCACAGGACACAACAAGGGAACAGTTATTTGACGCCGGCTGGCGGTTTCACCGGGGAGGCGCCCTGGGAGCAGATAAGCCTGCATTTAATGACGCACAGTGGCGGCAGGTAGACCTGCCGCACGACTGGAGCATTGAAGACCTGCCCGGCACCCATTCTCCGTTTAGCCCGGATGCTATTAATCAGCCCAGCGGAGGATTTACTACAGGCGGCACGGGTTGGTATCGCAAATCTTTTACATTGCCTGCTGCTGATAAAAATAAGCGTATCCATCTGCAGTTTGACGGCATTTATATGAATGCGGAAGTGTGGTTAAATGGAAAGCGCCTGGGCAAGCATCCTTACGGATATACTTCCTTCTCCTATGATATTACCGAGCGGCTGAAATGGGATACGGTAAATGTACTGTCTGTTAAAGTGAGAAATGAAGGAGAGAACAGCCGCTGGTATGCAGGATCAGGGATCTATCGTCATGTATGGTTGAAGAGGATGGGCCCTGTGCATGTGGGCCAATGGGGCACCTACATTACTACACCGGAAGTAAGTACAAGCGCCGCAAAAGTACATCTGCAAACTACCGTGCTCAATACAACGGAAAGAAACAGTCCCTGTGGAAGTGGTGACACGCATCCTTAACGCGCAGGGTAGGGAAGTGGCTGCTGCTACAGATAGCCGGAACATGGCAGCCCGTGATACGATCAAATGGGTACAGGATATTACTGTATCAAAACCAACGCTATGGTCTTTACAGGCACCTGTGCTATACGCCGCTGTAACAGAAGTGTATCGTAATGGTGAATTAACAGACCGGATACAAACACCTTTTGGTATACGTACGATTACTGCAGATGCTGTAAATGGTTTTCGTCTTAACGGGCAGGCCATTAAGCTCAAAGGCGGTTGCGTGCATCACGATAACGGTCCACTGGGCGCCAAAGCTTATGACCGTGCAGAAGCACGTAAGGTGGAGCTATTGAAGGCTGCAGGATACAATGCCATCCGCTGCGCGCATAATCCGCCTTCGCCTGCTTTCCTGGATGCCTGCGACCGTTTGGGTATGATGGTAATAGACGAAGCTTTTGACACCTGGGAGGATCAAAAGAACCCGGAGGATTATCACCTGTACTTTGATAACTGGTGGCAGCGTGATATAGAAAGCATGGTATACCGCGACAGAAACCATCCTGCTATTATCATGTGGAGCACCGGTAATGAAATTCCCAATCGCCAGAAACCGGAAGTAGCGAAGGTGGCCAGCATGCTGAGTAATCATATCCGCAGTCTTGATAGTACCCGCTTTATTACCTGTGGCGTGAATGGTATTGGAGAAGATAAAGATGCTTTTCTATCCACACTCGATATTGCAGGCTATAACTACGCCAGGGATAAGTATGTACCCGACCACCAGCGTGTGCCACAAAGGATGATCATTGCTACTGAATCGTTCCCACTGGAAGCATTTGATTACTGGATGGATGTGGAAGATCATCCCTGGGTATTAGGCGACTTCGTCTGGACAGCATTCGATTATATAGGAGAAGCCAGTATTGGTTGGCTGGGTTACTGGCAGCAGCAAAGCTTTTACCCCTGGAACCTGGCTTATTGCGGCGATATTGATATCTGTGGATGGAAGCGCCCGCAGTCTTATTACCGTGATGTGTTGTGGAAGAAAGACCAGCTATCAATCTTTGTAAAGCCACCACAACCATCCTTTGCCATTAATCCTGATAAAGTAGATTGGAGCCACTGGGAATGGCATGATGTAGTAGCCCACTGGAACTGGCAGGGGAATGAGGGCAAGCCGCTGGAAGTAAATGTATATTCATCCTGCGAAGAAGTGGAATTGTTCCTGGATAATCGCTCCCTGGGCAGGAGACCTGTTAACCGTTCCAATAAGTTCACTGCAGTATGGCAGGTTCCTTACCGGGCGGGTACATTAAAAGCAGTAGGGTATAGGAATAACAAGGTGGTGAATACCGCTGTATTGACTACTGCCGGAGAACCCACACAGGTTAAAATGACTGCGGATCGTACTACATTACAAGCAAGCTCACAGGATCTGAGTTATATTACAGTAGCATTGCTGGACAACAACGGTGTTCGTCATCCTCTTGCAGAACAGTTGGTTAAATTTGAAATAAGTGGACCTGCCATAATTGAGGCAGTGGGCAATGCCAATCCAATGAGCGTGGAAAGTTATACATTACCGCAGCGCAAGACCTGGCAGGGCCGTTGTATGGTGGTGGTAAGAACTACAGGTGAAAAGGGGAAGATCGTTTTAAAAGCATCGGCAGCAGGGATAGGGGAAGCGGAGGTTGTGTTGGACGCGAAGTAAGGGGCTTTGTCGAAACAGTAAAATTTAACGAAATTTACCTGAGACTTGGGCTGTCAGAGGCAGCATTAACCGGGTAAATTTATCGGAATGGACAAGATATTTGAAAAAATTGATAACCTAGTTAGCACTCTTTCTAAGCTTTTACCATCTAGAGAAGAGGATTTACAACGTCTAAATAGAAAAATCAGGTTAGAGTTTAACTATAATTCGAACCACCTGGAAGGGAATACTTTGACGTATAGTGAAACCGAGTTATTACTAATTTTTGATAAAACTACGGGCAATCATGAATTGAGAGAGTATGAAGAGATGAAAGCACATGATGTTGCCTTTGAGCTTATAAAGGATTGGGCAGCTGATCCTGAAAGGCCTCTTTCCGAAGCTGAGTTAAGAAATTTGTATAAAATATTGCTTGTTCGCCCTTTCTGGAAAGACGCGTTAACGTTAGACGGACAGCGGACTAAACGTAAGATCCAGGTTGGTACCTATAAGGAACAGCCAAACTCTGTTCAATTACAGAATGGAGAAATTTTCCATTACGCCTCTCCTGAACAAACTCCCATTCTAATGGGAGAGCTGGTAGACTGGTATCGTGGGGAGGAAGAGAAAAGAAGCTTCATCCCGTTCAATTGGCTGCACTGCTGCAATATAAATTTGTTCGTATACATCCATTTGATGACGGCAACGGGCGCATGTCAAGGCTCCTGATGAATTATGTGCTTATTAAACATAAGCTCCCGCCGGTAATTATAAAATCTGCTGACAAGAAGAATTATTTATTTGTCCTTAACCAGGCGGATACGGGAGATATCGACGCTTTTGTAAGATATATAGCAGAAGAAATGATATGGAGTCTGGAGTTGTCTATTAAAGCTGCAAAAGGGGAAAGCATTGAGGAAGATGATGATTTGCAAAAGGAAATAGAGGTATGGAAAAGAAGCGCTTCTACTAATAAAGTAGCTGCTTTACATCGGAGTGATGTTTTAGTCTATGAAATTTATCATAATGGAGGGGTAGAAGAGTTGTTTAGAGAATTTGAGCAACAGCATAGAAGATTTTATGACATGTTTTATGCTGTTAAGTTCTATCTATATAAAAATAACAATGCAAAGCATACATTAGAAGAACTGACAGAGGAAATAGAGAGCGTTATTAGTGCTCCGAAAGGTGCTTTTGTTGAGGCAGAAGAGGCGCTGGAAACCCAACCCGAAGCGGATACTTATAAATCAATTAGTGCAGGTATACATTTGTCAGACTATAAGTATAATGAAAAGGCCCCATTTGGTGTTTCGTCTGTGTTGTATGTAGATCTTCAACCATATTTTTACAGGATCGTTTTTGATGATAAAGAAGTAGTCAGAAAGAACTATAATGAATATTTAAATGCTGAAGAAAGGAAGAAGATCATTACAGACTACATGAAACAAATATTCAATGAAATAAAGGCAAGATCGGAAAAGAAATAGTCGTAATAGTAATGGCGGAGAATATACTCTCCGCCATTCCATTTCTTATAAGTAACTTACCAGCGTTACCACAGACTTGCCCGGAATATTGATTGCCCGATCTGCATTTACAGCAACACCCGGCCGCAGGCTGCTGTCTGCAGAGGTAATATAGCTACGCACCTGTTTTACTTTTGCATTTTTATAATTCAATTGAATATCCACTGCCTCCGCTTTGTTGTTTACCACTACCACATTCACTGAGTTATCCGTGTTCCGGTAACCGGATACCAGCAAGCCGTTATGCAAAGCGCTATCCTTTACGCTTGCTTGTATGCGTTTGGCGCCGGGACGGATAAACCGGCTGTAGTTACCTAATACCCACAACATCTTGCTGTCCTGTACCTGGCCGTCAGCAGCGTGTTTGTCAATGTATATCAGGCCATCTTTGTAATCATAGGGAGAAATTGCCAGCCAGTATTGCCAGGCGGCTGCGTTGGCGACTGTGAGATCGTGATGGATCACGCGGGCGAGGTAGAGCGCGGAGACCATACCCAGATCTTTTCCGCTGCCGTTGATCTCACCGCCATTGTCGCCCAGGATGCAGTATTCTGATTGCCAGAATTCCAATCCGGGTATGGCAGCAACGCTGCCTGCCAGCTGGCGCCTCATGGCTATCTCTTCTTTTTCAGGAGAGGTAGTGAAATAGCTGTGCCCTGCAATGCTGCGCTGTACATTGGGCAGGTTACCCAGGTAGTTGGCGGAGCCATTGCCGAAGAAGTCTTTTACCTGTTCGCCTTTGTCTTTTTTATCGTGCAGCTCGTAAAGGTAATTGATCTTGCCTGCTTCGGTGACCAGTATCCTGGTGGAGAGCTGTTTGTCTGTAAATGTGGTGCTGAGTGTTTTTACCAGGCCTGCCAGCTGTTCATTATTATAGGGGCATCCTTCCTGTCCGCCGTCGCTCCAGTCCCATTGCGGTTCATTCACCGGGCTGATATAGTTGAATTGCACACCGGTGGCCGCCTGTACCTGGTGAACGGCTTGTGCCAGGTATGCGGAAAGATCCGCATACCTGTCTGCACTGATATTACAATTTCCATTTGTAGCAAATGCTTTTCCATTCGTGGTGAACTGCACGGGGGGACTGTTCAGGAAACCCAGGAACTGCTGCACGCCTCTTTGCTGTGCCGCCTGGAGGAACCAGTACTGACCTTCCAGTTTCTTTTTGCTGCAGCTATCGGCTGCCTGTATGGATGCTGCGCGGCGCCATTCGTCTTTGATACCGCTGGCTGCTCCCTGTTCAGCGCTGCCTGCACCGATATTGAAACGCCACATGGAAAGCCCGATGCCGGTGGGCTGACCGGCGGTGGTAGTATCTGTGCTGAACAGCCAGTCGGCCATCCGGTTCCGTTTGCTATCCGGCCAGTTGCCAGCGAACTGGCAGGACCATGCATCAGAAGCGGCGAAGTTGTGGATGGTCTGATAGCTTACCTCCGTATCAATATTCACGGTAATGCGCGTACGATGCCGTTGCTGTGCCGCTACTGATTGTAGTGCCAGCACGCCGCACAGTAATAATATAACATTCTTCATAGCTCGAATTACAATTTTACGACCTGCCATTGTTGGTTGGCGCCTGCGTTCCAGGGCCACTGGATCACGTTTGCGCCGTTGGCAGTGGAATTTCCATTCACATCCAGCGATATGCTGCTGTTACGGTTAATGATCTTATAATAGCCGAAACCCATGTCGGTGATCTGCCATTGCTGGCTTTGTGCGCCGGAGCTGGTGTTCTGTACAATGTTGGCGGCATTTGTGGTGCTGCCCCCGCTCACGTCCAGTACCTTGTTGCTGTTCCGGTTAGTGATGGTGAAATAACCATTACCTAATGAGGTCAGCTTCCATTGCTGGTTGTTACCGCCCCAGTAGTCCCACTGGATGATCGTGCCACCGTCTACTGTTGAGCTGCCATTTACATCCAGCGATTTGTTGCTGTTGCGGCACACTACCTTGTACCAGGCGTTACCGTCAAAGGAGCCGTACACCGGCGTGATGCTGGTATTGTTCCAGCCATATTGCAGCCTGGTAAGACCGGAGGTATTGTTGGTGCTCAGCGTGGTGCCGCTCAATGCAAGCAGGCTGTAGCTGTCGCCATCCCTGAGACCGGGCCAGTATACGCCGCCGATGTTCCTGTCACGCAAGCCGTTGGTGATGCCCTGGAAATAGGCGATCTCACGGTCGGTGCCTGGCGCTCCAAGATAATTCTTTCCATTGGTCATTGGTATTCCAAATTCCGTCATGATGGTACGGGCTGGATACGCGACACTGTTAATGGCCTGTTCCCAGTCGGCTACCGTTGTCTTGTTATTGTCAAACCAGGTGTAGTTATGATAGGAGAGTAAGCAATTGGTAAAGCGGCTGTCTGCGCCGATGTCGTTTACGTTGGTGGCGTAACCGGCGCCATCGAGTATGATCCTTCCGGCGGCTACTGAGGAGTTGTTGGTCATCCATTGGGCATACAGGTTCTTCAGGTCGTTCACGCTGTACCCGTGTGGTTCGTTGAACACTTCGAAGTATACGTTGCCGTTGCTGTTGTACTTGGTGACCACTGTTTGCCACATGGCCCAGAAGTTAGTGAGGTTGTCTACAATGCCGTCGCGGGAGCTGCTGCCTTCCCAGTAGGCCAGGATCACCTTCATGCCTTTCGAAGTTGCCTTGTCAATGGCGCCGATGTAGGCGCTCCACCAGGAGTTGGATACGGTGTAGGGATTAATAGGAAGGCGTACAGTATTGGCGCCTCTTTGCTGAAATGCGTTCAATATATTTTCAGATTTGGTTTGCACAGCGGAGTAATTATCCGCTGTGCTTAAACCACTGGGTACAACATAGGCGTCTGCAAAATTATCATTCGGGTCTGCCCAGTTGAGCCCTTTAAAATCTGATGTTAGTTCTGTTACCGGTGCTGTTAGTCTTTTTCCTGTCTCTGTGTCCGCCTGCACTTCTGATTTTTTAGTGCAGGCGGTGATGGCTAATACTATACTTACAAGATAAAGGAATGAAGGTTTCATAACATGGATATTTTAAGGTGAAAAGAAGCTAGTAGCCCGGGTTCTGGGACAGCTTGCCGTTAGACGACAAGATCTCAGTGCGGGGGATAGGCAGCCAGTAGTGCTTGTCAGCAAATGCGCGGCCGCTCAATGCTACTTTACGTGTGTACGTAGTGGTGGTACCGCTTTTTATAACGTCTACACCATAGGCAGGTACGTTCTCTGTTACATTAGCGATCTTCCAGCGGCGTACATCGTAGAAGCGATGTTCTTCGAAGGCGAGCTCTATCTGACGTTCCCTGCGGATAGCATCTCTCATCTGCACCTGTGAGAGGCCTGCGGGCAATGCCGGCTGGTTTACACTGGATCTTTGCCTGATCTGGTTAATGGCGGCATATACACTGGCATCCGGACCTACTGCTTCGTTTTGTGCTTCTGCATAGTTCAGCAGCACTTCTGCGTAGCGAAGGTAGATCCAGGGCTGCAGGCCAGCGACGTTCCAGGGATTATCGATCGGGTTGTTATCATCCATGAATTTGCGCAGGTAATAACCTGTTTTAGTGGTGTTCCAGTTGGAAGGGCCATCTTTACTGTCCTTTCCGCCGGGTGTATAGAGGTCAATGGTACTGCCCCTGTAAGGAGCGCCGTTATACAGGATGGTGGCGTAGAAACGGGCATCCCTGTTAGCATAGGGAGTTTGCGCATTGTAACCTGAAGTAGCATCGGTGATCACTTTACCATTGTTCATCTCATAAGCGTCTACCAGGTTTTGCAGCGGCGTATTACCTGCCCAGCCGCCGTAACCGTTGGGTGCATTGGAGATCTCGAGACATACATGACGGGCGCCGATGGCGTACAGTCTTTCAAAAATGATCTCGCTGCTGCTGGGAGTGAGGAACAATTTACCATAATCCGGCGCTAATGAATATATGTTCAGGTCCATTACTGCTTTAGCGGCAGCAGCTGCATTGGCCCAGGTGCCTGCGTTATACAACGGACTGGCGGCATACAGCAACAAGCGTGCTTTCAGTGCCAGTGCGGCGCCTTTGGTAGCGCGGCCCAGGTCCCAGGTCTTGTCTGCATTAGCCAGGGGAAGGTCCTTGGCTGCGGCATCCAGTTCAGCTATTGCATAATCAAGCGATTCCTTGATGGAGGAGCGGGTGAACAGTGCCTCGTCTGTAAGGTTGTCTTCCAGGTTTAATACTTTCTCGCCCATCAGCACTACACCGCCGTAGTTGCGGATCAGGTCATGATAGCGATAGGCACGGATAAAGCGAAGCTCTGCCCGCAGCAGTGCACGTTTACCATCGCTCATCTGTACGCTGTCTATATGGGTCAGCGCATAGTTGCATTCGCGGATGCTGCGGTAGCTTCTTCCCCAGATGGTACCGGCGATACCGGTGTTTTCAGGAGCCAGTTGTCCACGTTGTACCACCCAGGTATTGTCATCGTTGTTATAAATGGACTCGTCAGTGAGCGAGCTCCATAAGCCGTATTCAAAGCCGCGGCCAAAGCCGGGAGGAGTACCTTCTGCTTCTTTGTCCTGCAGCTTAACGCCCATGTAACGGTTGATCACGAAATCCTCAAAAAGGGCTGAGTCTGCGAGTAAAGCTACATCTGATACGCGGTCAGTAGGTACGATGTTCAGGTAGTTCTTTTTACAGGAGGAAAATATTCCTACCGCGGCGAATACCATTATATATATTATGCTGTTTGTCTTCATTGCTTTGGTCTTTACGGTTTAAAACTTAACATTTACGCCAACATTGATGATACGCTGCTGCGGGTAGAATTGTCCGCTTGTGCTATACAGTCCGCTGCCGTTGGTACCTTCGGGATCATAGTCTTTCACCGGTGTGATGGTGAACAGGTTGAAAGCACTGGCGTATACACGCAGCCCTGCGATCCTGATACGGGACAGGATTTCTGCATTCACTGTGTAACCCAGCTCTACGTTCTTCAGGCGGAAGAAGGAGGCATTGTTAAGCCAGAAATTGTTCTGGTAAAGTCCACCGTTGATGGAGGAGGAGGCACGTTCATCCACACGGGGATAAGTACCTGCGATATTGGTAGGGCTCCAGCGGTTATCAGCCCAGCTGCTGTAGTAGTTGCCTATGGTGCCTGACTCAGGCAGTACATATTGGCTCACGTGTGTTTGCCCGGCGAATACTGCAGACAGGTCAAATCCTTTATAATCTGCACCCAATGTGATACCATAAGTGATCTCGGGAATATTGCCATACTTACTTCTCACCTGGTCGTCAGCAGTGATCTGTCCATCGCCGTTATAGTCGCGGTAGATCAGATCGCCTAACTGGTTCGTTGTCAGGTGAGGATATTTATTCAGGTCATCCTGTGTCCTGAAGATACCGATCGCATCATACAGCAGGTAAGTGTTCAGCGGGCGGCCGGTTTGGCGTTGATGTGCCAGGGTGCCGGGGGCTTCATCTATAAATACGATCTTGCTTTTTGCATAGGTGAAGTTGCCACCGATCCGATAACCTATCCCGCTTGCGGTGCTATTACTGTATCCCAGCGAAGTTTCTATACCATTGCTGTTCACCTTACCGATGTTTTCAGCAGGCACCAGGGGATCGCTGCCGAAGGGGTTCACGACACCGGAGGTTTGCGGGATAGAAGCATTGCGCTGTGTAAGGATATCTGAGCGTTTTTGCTGGAAGTAAATAAATTCCAGGCTGAAATGCTGCAGGAACAGCGCGTTGATACCAATGTCCAGCTTTTTGGATGTTTCCCAGCCGATATTAACATTCGCCAGTTTGGTGATGTCTATACCCGGGCGGATGGTGGCGCCGCTTCCCAGCACATACTGGTTATTGAAGGAGTAGTTGTCGAAGTACTGGAACAGTTTTACGTTGTCATTACCCAGGGTACCATAGGAAGCGCGGAGTTTCAGATCGTTGATAAATGACACGTTCTGGAACCAGTCTTCTTTTGAAATACGCCAGCCAGCAGACACAGAGGGGAAGAACCCATATTGATTGCCCGGAGGGAAGGTAGAAGAGCCGTCAATACGGGCCTGCAGTTCCAGCAGGTATTTTTCTTCGTAGTTGTAGGCCACCCTGCCAATGTAGCTTTTACGGGTAAAAGTATAGCTTTTTCCTTCGCTACCCTTGTCGGCTGCAGCAGGGCCGCCTTGTGACAGCTCAGGCGTCTGCGCAGAGGGGAAATTAAGCCTGGAGGCACTGAGGCTGTCCATTACAGTTTTACTTTGCTCATAGGCAACAAAGGCGTCTATATTGTGCTTGCCAAACTGGCGAACGAAATTCAGCTTGATATTGGATACGCGCATCTCCTGGTTCTGCTGATACTCATTCAGGGTAGCTGCCGCGTTTGAACCGCCTACTACCACCTTGTTGTAGGCATTAGCGGTAGGATCGTAGTTGTAAAGTACGTAAGGCGATGCGAAGGATTTGCCAAAGGTCCAGGACTTATCTACAGAGAGAAAACCGTCCAGTGACAAGCCGTCAATCCCCGGGATGGCATAGCTACCTTTCAGAATGCCGTTGAACACCTGGGTAGGGTTCCTGTTGGTACCGCCAATATCTTGCACCTGCATAGCAGGGTTATTATTTTCTATACCGGTAGTGGGCAGGCCATTCGGGTAGTAGGCCGCCACAGTGGGATAGGCACGGTAGATGGAACGGAAGATATCGCTGGCACCGGTTTGCGGATAAATGCGGTCTTCCTGGCGGCCCGAGAGATAGAGGCTTACTTTCAGGCGTTTAGTAACATCTGCATCGATATTGGACCTGAAATTATACTGATCGTATTGGGTAACGCCGTGTTTATACAAGCCATCCTGGCCGATCACACCCAATGACAGGAAGTACCTTACATTGTCACTGCCCCCGTTTATAGAAAGGCTGTGCTGATGTTGCAGGGCGGTATTCTTCAGGGTAGCTTTCTGCCAGTCTGTGTTCGGATAGTTCAGCGGATCGGAACCGTCCCTGAACTTCTGGATCTGGTCAGCGGTGTATACCTGGTTCATCCCCCCTGCCGGGTTATTATAATACTGGATCTCATTCCTGATCGCTGCATAGGTGGTGGCGTCGGCCATTTTCGGCAGGCGGGTGGGAGAGGTGAAACCCTGGTTAAAGCTGTAGCTGATAGAGGGCTTCCCGGTTTTACCCCGCTTAGTGGTGATCAGGATCACCCCGTTAGCAGCGCGGCTACCGTATACGGCAGCTGAAGCGTCTTTCAGCACGGTCATGCTTTCAATATCGTTCGGATCGATCCTCTGGAGGCCCCCGATCTGGCCAGGCACCCCGTCTACTACTACCAGCACGTCGTTATTACCGGTGGTGGCCAGGCCTCTTATCAGGAGGGTGGAGCCGTCGTAGCCCGGTTCGCCGGACCTGTTGCTGGCGATCAGGCCAGAGAATCGTCCTGCCAGTGAGTTAGATACGTTTGGTTGAGGGCTTTTTACGATCTCCGCTCCTTTTAAAGTGGAGATGGAGCCTGTCAATGTAGCTTTTTTCTGGGTGCCGTACCCTACTACTACCACTTCACCCACGTTTTGGGTATTAGGCGCCAGGGATATTTCCAGTCTGTCGTTTCCGCTTACCGGAACTTCCCGTGAGATATAGGAAATGTGGTTGAATACCAGGGTATCCCCGATAGCTGCCTGTATGGTGAACTGTCCGTTCACATCGGTGGTGGCTCCCTGGGTTCCATGTTTTACCCGTACGGTTACACCAGGTACCAGCTCACCGGCAGAGCTTACTTTTCCGCTGATGCTGGCACGTTGTTGCGCCCAGGCACTTACTGATAAAACAAGGAAGAAAAGGAAGAAGGACAAAAATGACCTGTATTGTCCCGACAATGGTCGATTTTCTTTCATAACGAGAAATTTGTTGGTTGAATGAATGCAATTTAGGCTGCCCGAACAGAGGGGTAGAGGGGGTAAATCGTTTAAAAAGGGGGTAGAATCATATTCTACCCCCCTTATGGGGGGTACTATTTTAAGGAGTCAGCGCGTACAATAATGTTATAATCCCCGTTGAAGGAATGGCGGTACTTCTTTATGTAATCTGAGGGGTTCATGCCGAATAATTTGACGAATTGTTCCCGGAAATACTTGATATCCCCGATGCCTACCTGCATAGCCGCCTGGTTGATGGTATAATTCTCTTTCAGCATTAACACGGCTGCCCGTCTTAAACGGATGGACCGGATAAAGGAGTTGATGGTCTGGCCGGAGACGGCTTTAACCTTTTTATAGAGGCTGGAATGGCTCATGCCGATGGCCTGGGTGAAAGCCTTGATGGAAAACTCCTCGTTATCCAGGTTTTCTTCCACGATGGAGATACATCTTTTCAGGAAATCCTGGTACTCGGCGGGTACTCGTATGCCGCTGTTCTTTAATGTGATCTGGTCCAGGAAATATTGGCGCAGCTGGTTCCTGGTTTTCAGGATGTGCTCCACCTTCGCGAGCAGGAGGTCCTTTTCAAAAGGTTTGGTAATATAATCATCTGCGCCCCCTTCGATCCCTTTAATCTGGACATCAGGCGAGGAGCTGGAAGTCAGCAAAATGACAGGAATATGGCTCAGGTGATCCGTTTTGCGGATCCGGCTACAGAGTTCCATGCCGTCCATACCGTCCATATGCAGGTCGCTGATCACCAGATCGGGCATGCATTTGTTGACCATGGCAAAGCCGGCATTTCCGTTATCGGCTTCATAGATGATGTATTTATCCCCGAAGATCTGCTGGAGGTATTTCCTGATCTCTTGGTTATCGTCCACCAACAAAATGGACCATTTCCCGGTTACCAGCTCCTCGGCTGCCGGTTCGCGTTTGATCCAGTCTTCCTGTTCTTCTTCCTGGCCCTGGGGACCGGTTTCTGTGTTCAGCTCTTCCAGGATCGCTGATTTGGGGGCTGCATCTCCCACAAACCAGGATTCGGGCAGGTGGCCGGAACCTTTCTTTAAGCGGATAAAGAAACTGGTGCCTTGATGAAGGGTACTTTCGTAGGAGACGCTGCCCTTATGGCCTTCAATAAAATGTTTTACGAGGTAAAGGCCGATGCCAAAACCGGTTTGCAGGCGTTCCGGACTGCTGTTAGCGCGTTTGAATTTCTCGAACACCCCTGCACCCGCTTTTTCGTCGATCCCGCAGCCGGTATCGCGGATGCTGATCAGCACTTCTGTTTCCTTATTTTCCAGCTCGAAGGTGATGGCGCCGCCTTCGGGTGTGAATTTAAAAGCGTTGGAAAGCAGGTTGAAGAGCGCTATTTCGATCTTCTCATAATCGGCGTAGATATAGCTTTCCGTTTCCTTGTTCACGAATTCGTAGCGGATCTGTTTGGCTTTGGCCTGCTGGCTGAAGCAGAGGTATACTTCGTTGCAGAGCTCTACGATGTTGGTGCGGGCAATTTTTAACTGATCGCCGCCCGCATCGGCTTTCCGGAAGAGGAGTAGTTGGTCTACCAGGCTGAGTAAGCGGCGGGAATTGCGGTATACTACGTTAAGGTCGGTATGCCTGATCTGTTCTTCCTTTTGCTGGATGAATTCCTTTAATGGGTTGATGATGAGCGTGAGCGGTGTTCTCAGCTCATGGGAAACGTTGGTAAAGAAGCTGAGCTTTCTTTCGTTCAGCTCTTTCTCTTTTTCATTTTCCAGGTGAGCCAGTTTGATCTCATACTTCAGGCGTTCCTGGCGTGTTTTGTATTGTATGTAAAAATAGATGGCGGCTGCCAGAACGGAGATGTACAGCAGGTATGCCCACCAGGTTCTGTACCAGGGTGGGAGGATGACGATCCTGATGGTGCTGGCTTCCTTGCCCCAGGTGCCGTCTGTATTGGTGGCTTTTATCTTGAAAATATAATCGCCTTCCTGCAGGCGGGTGTAGTTGGCCGTGCGGGCTTCGCCCACGTAGTTCCAGCCTTTGTCCCAGCCTTCCAGGTAGTAGGCATAACTGATCTTATCGGGCGAGGTATATTCCAGCGCTACAAAATCCAGGGCAACGGAAGCTTTGCCGTACGGGATCCGCAGCTCGGTGACATCTTCCATGGTACGGCCGGAAACGTAGGTGGTGTCTTGTTCTACGGGCGTGTTCACTACTTTGATACCGGTGAGGCGTATGGAGGGCGTATTGGCTTGTTCATACACACTGTCGGGATAAAAAATATTAAAGCCTTTGATGCCGCCTACCATCATTTCGCCGGTACGCAGTTTCATGGCAGCGTTGTAGGTGAATTGATTGCTTTGCAATCCGTCTGACTGGGAGAAATTCCGGCAGGTCCGCTTCACCGGATCGAAGCGGGACAGGCCATTGTAGGTGCAGAGCCAGAGCTTACCGCTGTTGTCTTCCAGGATACGGAGGATTGAGTTGTTGGGCAATCCGTCTGCTTCAGAGAAGCGGGTAAAGTGGCCTGTGCGCACATCAAAAAGCAGGAGGCCGCCTGCGTCGGTACCCAGCCAGTAGTTGCCTTGCTTATCTTCATGAATAGCGCGTATGGTGTAGCCGATGTTATAGACCTTATGGTGTTTACCGTTGCGGTCGATCTTTATAAGGGAGGAGTAGTTGCCGCCCCAGAAATTACCTTTACTGTCTTCTGCCAGGCATTGTACATTGGAGATGTTCTTGTCGAAGAGCTCGAAGCGGTTGGCAGCGCGGTTAAAGGTATAGAGCGTACCATTGTTGGTAGTACTGGCCCACAGTGTTTTTTGGGTGTCTTCGTACAGTACCCACACATTATTCTCTTCTGCTTTGGTGTAGGGATTCAGGCAGGTAAAATGCTCAAATGTGCCGCTGGCTTTATTAAAGCGGTTGATGCCGCCGAACCAGGTGGAGAACCAGATATCTTCCTGCTTGTCTTTCAGGATGGTAGTGATAAAATTACTGCTGATACCCTTGCTGTTCTGCGGATCGTAAGTGTAATCCCTGCAGGTGTTGGTTTCGCGGTTCCAGTATTTCAATCCGCCGCCATCGGTCCCTATCCAGAAATAGCCGTCTTTATCTTCGCAGAAGGAGAAGATAAAGTTGTTGGTAGGACTGCGGGAGTGGTTGTTATTAAAAGCGTAGAGCTGGAAAGGCGCCCGTTTGGGCTCGATGATATTTACGCCGCCGCGTAACGTGCCGATCCATTTTCGCCCGTCTTTATCTTCATAAATAGAGTAGATCACGTTACTGCTGAGCGGGTGTTTGTCATCGGGGAAGGTAAAAGCAGTTGCCTTGCTTTCGCCTGTGTGGAGGAGGAATACGCCGTCGCCGTCGGTACCTATCCATAGTACACCGTTATGATCTATACAAAGGTTTACGACTTTATAGCCATCTTCCATGTAGCTGGAGGAGAAGGTGTTTAGATGCGGGTTGTACTGGAAAAGACCGCTGTTGGCGGCGAGCCATACGTGGCCCTGGCTATCTGTTTTAAGAGAATTGCAGCGGGTGATGCTGTTGTTCACCAGGGTGAGGGTTTTGCTGCGAACATCGTAGCGGCAAAGCCCTTTATTTTGTACGAATACCCAGGCGGATTGTTTTGCAGCGTCGAAATCGATGCCCATTACTTCATAGTCGGACAGTTTTTCAGCGCCGTTCTGCAGGACGATCTGGCGGCCTGTTCCGCCGCCGGAATTAAACAGTACAAGGCCATTGCTTTCGGTGCCTATGAGGATGATGTTGGCCTTATCTGATTTGATCACATGAATGTTGCTGCTCAGCTGCGCTGCTTTGGCGGCGCCTGCGGGGAGGTAGTTAACGGCGGAGAATTTGTCGTTAAAGGGATTGAGCACGCAAACGCCTTTCCTTCCGCCTATCCAGAGGCGGTGTGTTCCATCCTGTTCTATGGTCCATATCCCGTTATCTATCAGGGAGGTAGTGTCACCTATTTTGTTCCGGTAGATCTTAAACCGGTAGCCGTCGTACCTGTTTAGTCCGTCGTAGGTGCCGAACCACATAAAACCTTTGTTGTCCTGGTATATGTTCACTACGGCATTATTGGAAAGGCCGTTCTCTATTCCCAGGTATTTGATCGGATAATTGGCGGCAGAGAGGGTTTTCGTTAAGATCAATAATACCGGAAATAGCCAGATTTTTCTTGTCCACTCACACATACATCGATTTTAGATGCTGTAAAAATATTGAAAAAGCCGCAATTAGATTGCGATATTGCTTTTGTCCCCTTTTTTATTAAACTGTCAATTTAACACTTTTTGTTATTATTTTGGAGCACGTTTTAGCAGTGAATAGATTTATATTTTCCTATAAAGAAATGAGTACGTTATGGTAAAGACTTCGGTTTGCTTACAGCTGTTTTTGATATTGAGCATTAGCGCCTTTGCGCAGCAGAACGGGAACCCTGTGTTGAAGGGATATTATGCAGATCCTGATATCATGTATGCAGCGCAAACCCGGAAATTCTATATCTATCCTACCAGCGATGGATTTACCAACTGGACGGGCACTTATTTCAAAGCGTTTTCTTCTCCTGACCTGGTACATTGGAAAGATGAGGGGGTGATACTGGATCTTGCGAAAGATGTGAGCTGGGCGAAAAGAAATGCCTGGGCGCCGTGTATTATCGAAAAAAAGATCGATGGACAGTATAAGTATTACTATTATTTCACGGCGGCGCAGAAGATAGGGGTAGCGGTGGCGGATCGTCCGACAGGGCCGTTTAAAGATTCCGGGAAGCCCTTGATCGATCAACTGCCAGAGGGAGTGAAGGGAGGACAGCAGATAGACCCCGATGTGTTTACAGATCCTGTTAGCGGGAAGAGTTATTTATACTGGGGGAATGGGTATATGGCGGGCGCCCAGCTGGCGGATGATATGCTATCGCTGGTTCCGGGCAGTACGGTTATACTTACGCCTGACAAGACTTTCCGGGAGGGAACGAATGTGTTGTACCGAAAGGGGAAATATTACTTTATGTGGTCTGAGAATGATACGAGGGACCCGGATTACCGAGTGAGGTACGGTATGGCAGATGGCCCGCTGGGAAAGATTGTAGTACCGGAGGACAATTTGGTGATAGCGAAGGATACGGCAGCGGGGATCTATGGAACGGGGCATCATTCGGTGATACAGGTACCGGGGAAAGATGAGTGGTATATTGTGTATCACCGGTTTCACTACCCGGATGGGATTAAGATGGGAGAGGCTGCGGGATATAACCGCGAAGTGTGTATAGACAAATTGGAATTTGACGGGCAGGGGAGGATTGTACGTGTAAAACCTACACATAAGGGAGTGGTGAAAGGAGTGGCTCCACGGTAAATAATCATCGTTTTAATAAGGAGGTTAATCCATGAGGGTAAAAAGTGCATGCGCTTTTTACTAAGCTTGCATGCGCCTATACCCAAGCTTGTATGCGCTTTTACCATAGGTAGGACTAGGATACGACTAAGCGCTTGTCCGCGAAGTACGAGGATAACACGCGGAGTAGATTAGGATAATAGGAGGAAAGGGCTTGGATGACATGAGGATAAGCTGCGGTGTTTATGGCGTATTGATGTGGTCAAGACGGTCATTTTTGGTGATTTAGTTCAAAATGTATCTTTTTGTGTATAAACGTACTTTTAGTGACGTTTTAGGTTGTCATATTTGGGTGATATTTCTTTTCGCAGATACCTTCGTTCCGGTAGTTTAATTTTTTACTTTAAAAACAAAGTTATGAGTAAGCAATGTGGGCCTGTTTATATAACAGGCACGGTAAAGGGTATTTGTTATTACAGGATGAACGGAAAGTATTATGCGAGGAGGGCGAGTACGTTGAGCAGGAAGCGGGTGAAAAAGGACCGGGCTTTTGCGCGGACAAGGAAGTATGCGGAGTTGTTGGGTGCAGCGTCGGCGATAGCGGCGCGGGTTTACCGGTTGTTGCCGAAGGCGCAGAAGAGATTGGATTTATACCGGGCGATGACAGGGCAGGCAATCGGGATGTTGAAACAGGGAGTGAGCGAGGAAGAGGTGAAGGGGCGATTGGAGGAGCTAGTGAGGAAGGGAATGAAAACAAGGAAGTCAGCGCAGCCGGTGGTGCGGATGCGAGGGGAAATGGGCGGGATGAATGTGGTGAGGGCGGTATGGAGGAGGGGAGCGAAGGGGTTACGTTACGAGGGGAAAAGGAGGAAGGTGGAGGCGTTGGTTTGGAGAGTGATGATGGGGGAGAGGGAGTATGAGGTGAGGGTGGGGGAGAAGAGATGGGTGTCGTGGTGATGATTATTCATACAGCGGCTATTTATATTGGGTGTTAAGGTGTTGATTAACTACCTGGACATCCTTTGTTCTTTCTTCGGGTAGCACTTTTAATGAAGTTAGTCTTCCATCTTTTAAAATACCTTCTACAGTTGTATTGTATGGCGCGTGCAGTTTGAAATGAACATTCCAGTCAAGCGGCCATGCGGGGAAAAGATAGATTTTCTTTCCATCTGTCTGCATTAGCATTTCCTGTAGTCCTATCATGCCTGATCCTCCCTGGTTATGATCTGGTGTCCAGTCAAAGCCGGGGCCCCAGAATGCGGGGAACCTCGTAGTGGCATTCTTTAGTTTCTTAAGCGTATAAGCGGCGGCGGTATCGGTGAAGCCTAACCGTGCGCAGAAAATGTTGTCCTGTTTCCAGCCTAAAGCACTGCGGTGTTTAATCGCCGTAGTATCATACAACCAGGTATTGCGGGCGGTGTCCAGACCAGGTTTGCCGATGCCGAATATTCCATACGGGAATACGGGATAGAGCTGAGGGGTTTCAACGTTATTGATCCGCTCCCAGGTTTTGGCAGGCGCAATGGTTGTATGTCCCTGGATGTTACGATAGGAGAGTGGGGGAATGCGCTTCCATAATCCCTGCAGTTGGGCGCGTGTGCTATCGGGAAGATAATGTGCAGGCAATTCCAGCATCCTCGAAGTGACTGTATATAATCCGGCAACGGTAGTAGCGGAATTGTATGTCATTTTATAAGTTTCGCAGGCAGAGCCCGGGTATAGCACCAGGTGGCCCTCCCCATCCAGGGCTTTGGAGCCGCGGTGTTTGGCGAGGTATTGGTAGTGCTCGTCGAAGAAGGTAAGGCTGTTTTCGATCAGCGGTAGATAGGGGGAGATATCGGCTCCGGAGAAGCGTTCCATATCGAGTATCATCAGGCAGAATTCCAATACAGTATCCCATTCATATTCCAGCCAGCTATTATACTCCACGCCTGGATCGGCATAAGGGGGCCGTTTCCAGCCGTATTCGCTGGCCGCGGGAAGGCCAAAGTTCTCCATTTGTTCGGTGAAGCAGGCGCCGCTGTGGCCCCAGTAGAACTGGCTCCTAATCTCGGCGTTCCGCAGTATGCGAAGATAGAATTCAAACTGTGATCTCATCAGGTCGAAATCGCCGTTTTTGAGCATAGGCCAGTATACCAGCCGCTGGTTCTGTGCAGTGAAGGTACCGCCACCCCAGTTGCGATGATCGGGAGTGAAGGGGTATTTCGGGTTTACGAATACGGGATCGTAGGTGAAAAGTCCGCCGTTAAATCTCGTAGGGTATGCGCCGTAGGCGTTGCAGCCCAGCATATATCGGAACAGCTGATAGTTCCGGCCGGTTTGCCATTCCGCGGATGCGGTATCGTTTTCGATGAAAATATAACTTCTGCTCCAGTATTGTTGCCACCAGGCTTTGGTTTGCTGAAAGGCTGTTTTAGCGGCGTTGGCTGTCTTTTGCTGTTGATACAGGTCATTGATCCAGGCTTCATAGGAAGGAGCTTGTTCTGTATGCAGCAGTACATGTACCCGGTGTTGCCGTGAAGGCCGGATGCTTTGAAGCTGCCAGCCGGTGTAGGGGGTATTGATGTATTGCCCGGAGGTAGTGTCTGCAGGCTGCATGTTGTCTCCCCACATCATACCTCCTGAAGTGAGCCCCTGCAGTGGATTCCAGAGTTGGGATTGTACGGATTGCAGTCCTTGCTGTTGTACAGTGAAGTTAAATATGAGGGCTTCGTCCCTGTTGCGGTGACAGAAAAGTACTGCTTTGTTGCGGAAGGCAATACTGTCGTGGTAAGCGGTGACGGTCAGCGGAGCGCCTTTATAGCCTGCGCAGGCAACCAGTTCCGCCTTGGCCAGCTGGCGGTCGGAGGTTCTCCAGGTTTCGTAGGTGGCGGTGGCGCTTACAGGTTGATGGCTGTTTACTTCTATATGCGCCACGGGGTGGTGTACATCCACCCATACCCGGATGTCTGTACGTTGTTTCCCTTTTTGTCCGCTGATGTCTATATAGCCTTCTTCCAGGTGAAGTGTTTGCGTGAATGAGGTCCCTGCTTCGAACGGGTTAGGTGAGAGTTTTATCCTGATGCGGCCAGCTTTCAGGAAAGTATTGTTTTCATCAAAGGAGCCACTGCGTGAGAGATAACAAAGCAGTGCTCCGTTCTCCATCCATACATTCAGGCCGATATCTCCGCCACCGCAGGGCATGGATTCGCTGGAGTTGTGGCTCTGGCTGTTCCATGTGATATTATATGCGTCCAGTGCAGGGCGCTGGGCAAGTAGCGGCAAAAACCCGGTTGTTGCAACAAAAAGGCAAAACAGTTGTTTAGTACAAAACATAGTGGCGTGTCCTCTGTGAGAAAAATAATCATTAATTTCAGAAAAATCATCCTTGTAAATCAACCATGAAACCTTTTGAGAAACTGTTTACAGTCTTGATGGCTGTGTATCCATTGTCTGATGTATTAAAAGAATTTCTCGCCCAACGCGTAAAAGTGCTCAAGTTTAAGAAGAAGTATATTCTGCTGAGGCCTGGGGAAACGGCAAACTACATCTATTTTATCAGCGAAGGTATGCTCCGTGCCTACTATACGGACGAAAATGGCAAGGAACAAACATTCTGGCTGATGAAGGAGCTGGATATGATGGCTTCAGCATTCAGTTTTTTTACCAGGCAGCCGGGCGATCTGACAATTGAAGTACTGGAGGAGTGCGAATTAATAGCTATTGATCACGATACGCTAGAGGCGGTCTATAGGGAATTTATAGAATTTAATGTGATAGGGAGGGTGTTAACCCAAAAGTATTATGCGCTCAGTGATGAGCGCAATATGATATTAAGAATGACGAATAGGTCCGATCGTTATTGGTATTGGTACGAACGTTATTCAGAGTTAGAGAACAGGGTAAAACAGAAATACATCGCTTCTTACCTGGGTATGAGAAGTGAAACCCTGTCGAGGGCAAGGAAAAAAAAGCCAAAACATCGAAAATGATGATTTAGATCAACGTTTTTTCAAAAAAAGGGTTTTAGCTTTGTTTTACTGTTTTAGCTGAAACAAACGCACAGAATATTTTATTATCCCCTGGACCATATCCCCGGTAAACCAAAATCTTTTTATGAAAAGGATAGCCCTTTTTTCATTGGCCATTGTTTGCCTTGTTTTTAGCTATTGTCGGAAAGATAGCCCTGTAAAAGGAGAGGATAATAGCTATCAAATTACTATCGAAGAGGCCAAAAAGTTCTTTAATGAGGAACTGGCCAATACAAGCAAACTTACAAAAAGGCATGCGCTTATAGATAGGCCCGACTGGCAGCATGCTGCAGTAAAGCAAGCGGGCAACAGGGAGGTTGTGATAGTACCCCTGGTATTTAAGAAAGATCTTACTATTAAAACAAATGGAGACAGCGTTGCGCTGTCAGTTCAATCCTTAACAAAGCTGTTACTTTATAAGAAAGCCGGTGATCAAATTGTGTCGGAGCTAGTCACTACCATTCCAGATCAGGCCTTCCTTAGTAATAAGGATGCTGCGAGGCGGTTTACAGGCATGGTGTGGATTGAGACCTGGAATGGTAGTGCTATTGGTGGAAACAGGTATGCGGCGGATGGGAGTATTACCGGCTTTGACCTGGGGAGAGAGGTGACACAGGATTCGTTAGTGAAGAAGGCAGATTATGAAGAGCAGTGGTGTTATGTGGATTTCTATTATTGTGTGGATGCGTCGGGGTATGTGACTTGCAGGTATAATTTCTCGCAGGCGTATCGCTGTGGTGGTGGGTCTACCGTGGTTGGTGGATTGCAAGCCGGGCTTTATCCGGTGTATGGCGGTGGGAATACTGGAGGGAACACTACGCCACCGGGAGATGCGACGATTGGGATAGGGTTGAATACGGTGATATTGGCGCCGCCGGATAAGCCGATAGTGGATGTGTATCAGTATAAGAGGTGTTTTAATAGGGATAGTAGGAATACGTATAGGATTATTTTGTACGTGGATCAGCCGAAGGCGGGGACAAGGGCGTTGGTGTCAGATGATGATGGGAATACGGATTACGGTGCAATTAAAAATTCAACTAAAAATTTTGGGCATACTTGGATTGCTTTTGAGGAAAAGAGACCTAATGGAGCTATTGTCCGAAGATCACTGGGGTTTTGGCCTAAAACGGATATTGAATTTTCTAGTCAGGCTGCTCCTGGAATACTTAATGATGATGGTGGAAGAGATTATGATGTGAGTTTGGAGATAGGGTTAAGAAAGGATGCCTTTTTTGATTTATTAGACGATTGTAGTATGGGAAATCTGGAAAGGTATAACCTTAATATTAATAATTGTACTGGATGGGCAATTGATAAGCTTTACGACAACACGTCTATTTCTTTGCCAAAGACAATGGCTTCTTGGGGATTGGGTGGCGGAGAAGGGCCTACACCGGGAAATTTAGGCGAGGACATTCGGCAAATGAATTTAGGAATAATTCTTAATAATTTAAAAGTGATAAGTGTAAAGCGGAATGTATCGAAGGGCATAAGTTTAAAAAATTATGGAAACTGCCCTGTTTCAAGTGAACCATAATAATGATGGTTATAGGGTATGAAGTTTGGTTATTCTCATTGTAACTACCAAAAATTAAAAGACATGAAACTATTTTCCATTTCTTTAATATTTATTTTCTTGACAATTTCTTCTTCTTGTCGTTTTCTCAATTTTACGTCAGAACCTAAGTGGGAGAATTTGACGAGTTTTAGGATGTATGCATTTAACTATGCAAAACCCTTAAGCCAGCTCAAGGACAGTGAAATGGACACTCTTATTTCTATTGATATCCCCGTAGAGGAGGCCAAGAGAATGTTTGAAGGTAGGGTGAAACCTACTTATAGTCTCCTGTTGTACAAGACAATGATATTATGTAGGCTGACATTTAAGGATGCACCAGATAGACGCTTTGTCATCAGTAGTTATGGCGCATTTTTTAGTGACTTATATGCCGATCGTCTATATAAGGTGAAGCCGGAGTACCATGACGAGTGGAGAGAATTTGTATCAGGTTATGAGCGCATGTTACTCGATAAAAACTACCGGAAATATTATCCCAACGAAGACACTACACAATGGTATCGAGGCGACTAACTAACTAAACATCTTTTTCTTCCAACACTGAACGAGCGATTACTATCAACATATGAGAGGTTTCTACCTCTCCAGCGATTTTATTGTCATGAAAAAATTAGGGTTTTCAGATTGAAAAGCACAAAACAAATCCGGGGGTATCCACCTCTTGGTGTCCTATTATCCTTTTATCGAATAAAGTTCTTTAAAGCAAAGGTGTAATACTATGATGGTTAGGAAGAGGGTCTCTACCCTCTACAGTTTTCTATTCATCACTGAATGTAGGGTGTAAGAGAAGGAGGGTATCTACTCTCCTTTACATTATTGCTGTTTCATTGAATTGAGATAAATATAAATACAAAGAGGGGTGTGTACCCTCCTCTATTGTTCTTATACCTTAAGTTTTTCTAGTTTAATCATAACATAGAGATGTAAAGGCAGGAGGGTATCTACCCTCCTCTACTTTACCTCATCTTTCAAACTATTGGAATAGGCATATTTGGTTGATCATAGTTTAGAAAATTGAGTTAACATAAAGGAGGGTGTCTACCCTCCTCTATTTTCCCTTTGCCTGAAATCTTTTTGGGTATAACAAGCATTTTCACAAGTGACAATAGGAGGGTTTCTACCCTCCTTCATTTATCCCTTATATCTTTAAATTTTTTGGTTATTCATAGGATCTAGTTGAGTTCAGGGAGGATTTCCACCCTCCTTCATTTTCCTTTATTCTTCAAATTATTGGTGTTTTCATGTTAAGGTTAATGACTGATTAGGCAGGCGGAGTTTCTACTCCGCCTTTTTCTATTCCGGCAACGTTTGCGTAAAAAAATCCTCTTTTAGCTGCATATTTCCGTAGTTTGACCCTTGCCGGTAGGCTAAAATTCCATGTTGATGAAAGTACTAGCCATTAGCATTCTTATATTCTTCTGCACTCTCCCGCTGTCTGCACAGGACAAACAATACAATATCGTCGTGGCCGCAGACGGAACAGGCGCATTTACTTCCATACAGGCTGCCGTTAACAGTATCCGGGATTTTACCCCTCTGGCTCCCATAAAGGTCTTTATTAAAAACGGCGTCTACCACGAAAAGCTGGTCATTCCCAGCTGGAAGACAGGCATTCACTTTATTGGCGAAAGCCGCGACAGCACCATTATCACCAATGCGGATTTCTCCGGAAAGCCCTATCCCGGAAATGATTGGATGGGAAAGGATAAATTCAACACCTTTAACTCCTACACCGTACTCCTGGCTGGCGATGATTGCAGCCTGGAAAATATCACCATCGAAAATGCCGCCGGTCAGGTAGGGCAGGCCGTTGCCCTCCACGTGGAAGGTGACCGCTGCATCGTCAGTAACTGCCGCCTGCTGGGTGACCAGGATACCCTGTACGCAGGCAGGGAAGGCAGCCGCCAGTATTATACAGGCTGTTACATCGAAGGCACTACCGATTTCATATTCGGCGCCTCCACCGTGCTTTTTAACAACTGTACCATCCACAGTAAAAAAGATTCTTATATCACCGCCGCTTCCACCACCAAACGTCAGCCATATGGCTTTGTATTCCTGCATTGCAAATTGACAGCAGATACTTCGGTCACAAAGGTTTACCTGGGACGCCCCTGGCGCGCTTATGGAGCGGTAATATTTTCGGAATGCTGGTTGGGCGCTCACATCCTCCCAAAGGGATGGCATAACTGGGACAACGCCGCAAACGAACAAACCGCCCGCTATGCAGAATATAAAAATACAGGTCCCGGCGCCGGTACAACAGGACGGGCGGCATGGTCGCACCAGCTGACAGCCGCAGCGGCCCGGAATTTAACGGCCGCTACCATCTTCGGCGGATGGGATCCTTTGCAGCATTAATGGGTAATCGCTACCATGCTTTATTATAGAAATGTGAATATTGTTTTTGTTTGATGAATAAGTGTTATTGCAACAATTATATAAAGATTGCCCTCGGCATATTACTATTATTCGCCCTGCCGCTACACGCCCAGCAACAGCCTGTCATCGATTGGGGAGGAGATAAGCTGCTGAACGCTTATCTTATGCAGCAGCTGCATCAGCGTTATGCGCTTCGCGCACAGCAGGTGCAGAAAGCGATGCAGTCTCCCGCAGCAATACGGGCCTACCAGCAACAGCTACGAACAGCTTACCATCAGCTACTTGGGACCTTGCCTGTTAAAACGCCGCTGCAGCCCCTAATAACAGGGCATGTACAGCAGGAGGGGTATCACATTGAAAAGATCGTCTACCAGAGTTTCCCTGGACATCATGTTACTGCCAGTCTCTATGTGCCATCCGGCAAGGGACCATTTCCTGGTCTGTTGCTGTTTTGCGGCCATGAGCCGGAGGCAAAGGCCACGCCTTCTTACCAGGAAACAGCTATCCTCCTGGCGAGGAAGGGTTTTGTAGTGCTGATGATCGATCCGGTTTCGCAAGGTGAACGCCATCAGTTAACAGATAGTACCGGTCGTCCGCTTACGAGAGGTGGCACCACTGAACATACTTTGCTGAACGCTGCCGCAGCGCTGGTAGGATCCAGCGTGGCGGCATATGAGTTATGGGATAATGAGCAAGGACTGGAATACCTGATCAGCCGGAAGGAGGTAGATACCACACGCATCGGCTGCCTGGGCAATTCTGGCGGTGGTACGCAAACGGCTTATTTTATGGCCTTTGACAGTCGTATAAAAGCGGCCGCGGTTTGTAGTTATATCACCACCAGGGAAAGAACCTTCGAATTGGCCGGCCCGTTGGATGGTTGCGTGCAGATCCCGAACGAGGGAAAGATGGGAATGGAGATCACTGATTATCTGCACCTGGTGGCGCCCAAGCCACTGCTGGTGCTTTCAGGCAGATATGATTTTGTGGATTATACAGGCGCGGAACAGGCGTATAATGAGGCAAAGCAGTGTTATCAAACATTGGGCGCTGAAGATCACATAAAGATGGTAACGGTAGATGATGGCCATGGCATCTCCCAACCAAAGCGGGAAGCAGCAGCTACTTGGTTCAGGAAGTGGTTCTATAAAGATGATCAGCCGGTACAGGAAGCAGCGGCTACAGTATTAGCACCAGCTCCGCTTTTTGCTACCAGGACGGGAGAGGTGAATAGCAGCTTTCCCGGAGAGATAACGGTACAGCAGCATATACTGCATCAGGCAGTAGCACTTTCGAATAAACGGCAGCAATTCCTGCGCAGTGTGAATAGCAAGGCTTTTGCGGATACGCTGAGATCTTTATTAGGGATCGCACAAGAACGCGCCGCGGTACAGGTAGAACAGGTGCAGCCGGTAGGCGGGCAGGTAGAAAGGTTATTATTGAGATGTAATGGTGAACCGCCACTTCCGCTTGTGATCATCCGCCCTGCGCCAAAGGCGCCGGTGAAAGAGGTGATCATCTACCTGCATGATGATGGAAAGAAAGAATTGCAGGACAGCACTGCACTTGTTCAATCCTACCTGCAAAGAGGATACACCTTGGTACTACCCGATCTGCGCGGTATGGGCGAAACCGCTGATAATCAAGCTTTCAATCCATCTAAATTTTATAACAAGGAATACCGGAATGCTATTTCATCCCTTCACCTGGGCAAACCTTTAATGGGGCAACGGGTGACGGATCTGTTAATGTTACTCGACTATCTCCGGGCAGATAGTTTGCTGGGCAAGTCCAGCGTAACGGTGCGGGCATCCGGTTTGAGCGCACTTGTAGCCCTACACGCCGCGGCCATCGATGATCGCATCCATCATTTGCAGGTAGACAAATACCTGCCGTCTTTCATGGAGATCAACCGGAATGTGATTGAAAAGAACTGGTACAGCTATGTCATACCAGGTGTGTTACGATATTATGATGTTCCGGATCTGGTCAGGATAGTTGATAAGCGGTTTGCATTTCCGTAATTATCCGGTTATGTTTGTAGGTAGTATACTATAGTATAGATAACGTTGTGGAAATTCTTAATCTTTTCGATAGCAATCAATGTCTTTCAAATCTTTTTTACTGCCCGGTATAGTTGCGATCACGGTCTTTGGCTGTTCTTCGCCTGCCATACAGGAGAAGGAGCAGATCCAAAGTCTTCCTATGGAAGCCGTCAGTCTGGATAAACTGGATGCATTTGGCCCTCCCAAAGGTACATGGCAGCTGGCAGGCAACGTATATGCGAACCCTGATCAGCCTTACAGCATGGAGCTGGCAAAGGGAACAGGTATACTGGCCGGTGTTATTCCTGCGAATTCCAATGATTCAGCGGAGATTCATACGAAATGGGAGCACCGGGATATGGACCTGGAGCTGGATTTTATGCTTTCTGCAGGTGCAACAGGCGCCATCGTTTTCCAGGATCATTATCCGTTGTTGTTAAAAGACAGCTGGCTAAAGGACAGCGCTGTGGCAGATCTTTGCGGCAGCGTACCCGGACAAACGCCATTGTTAAACGCCTGCAAAGCGCCTGGTCTGTGGCAGCACCTGGAAGTAAAGTACAGGGCGAAGCCTGTTGGACAACAATATGAAGCGCGTTTCGATATGGTGAAGCTGAACGGTAGTATCATTCATGATACTACACTACGGAGTATGCTGCCTGGAAAAGGTTCAATGGGTTTTCGTGTGAATAAGGGCAGCATCGCTCTCCGCAATATCCGCTATAAAACCTATAACGATGAACGGCTGAAGCTGGCGGATGTACAATATCATGTATACAAAGGCGTATTCAAGAATCATGATACGCTGCAACTGTTTACCCCTGTAAGGTCCGGCCGTACAGATTCGCTTACTTATCGCGTAGGCGATAAGCGTGGGCACCTCCTGCTGGAAGGTAAGCTGGTAGTGCCTGTAACGGGACATTATGTATTCCGTGTGCGGGCCGGTGGCCCTATCCGTTTGAAAATAGATACGGTAGAGATTGCGAACAACGGTGGTACACGCGATTTTCAGCGCGCTTTCTATGGCGATACCACTTTGCAGCAGGGCGAACATACGTTCCAGCTTAGCTATGCTAACTACGATGAAAGCATGGTGCTGATGTATGAAGGTCCGCATATACCTTTCACCGCTTTGACCACAGCAGCGTCTGAGCGTACCGTGGAAGCAGATCCGCTGATGGAATACCCGGTGACGAACGAAACGGTCACACAACGCGGTTTTATGCGGCATCAGGGAAAAGTGGACCCTTACAGCATGGCGGTAGGTATACCCGGCGGATTGAACTATGCATACGATATGGTGAATTATAGTCCGTTGATGGCATGGCACGGACGCTTTATAGATATAGCGGAGATGTGGCATGAACGCGGCGAAAAGCAACTGGCTAAACCTATGGGCGCCATACTGGAACTGGCAGGTGTGCCTTGCATCGCGGAACTGTCCTCGCCTGGTGCCGCCTGGCCTGATTCTATCCGGGAAGACAGCAGCAGTTATACCAATCGCGGATACCGTTTGCTGCCTGGCGGCTTGCCGGTATTCTTTTATACCTTACATCAATGGCAGGTGGAAGATCAGCTGTCGCCCAGAGAAGATGGTAAAGGATTGAACCGCGATATTACCATCACCACACAGCAAGGCGCTAAGGATAAGGCTTATTGGTTGATGGCCAGCGGAGGACTTATTGAAAAGCTGCCTGACGGCACTTATGCGGTAGACGATAAAAGCTATTACATTAAAACAGACGGCGCTCCGCAGATAGAGCAAATCAAGGACCAGTACCGTTTGCTGGCGCCCTTGGAACCCAGCGCAGGAACAGTTAAAATACATTATTCCATTATCTGGTAAATGATCATGATGAGCAAGCTATATAGTCCCTTTTACTTGTTGCTCTGCGCAATGCTGCTGCCATTCACAGCAGCTGCACAGTCGGACATGAAAACCAGGGAAAGTAAATACTATACTATTTCAGATGTGCCCATACCAGATAGCGTGATACTGGAAGTGGGCGGACTGGCTTTTACGCCGGATGATAAACTGGGCGTGGCTACGCGTCACGGCGAAATATGGGTGATCACAGATCCTTATCAAAGGAAATCCAAACAACCACATTATACCCGTTTTGCAAAAGGTATGCACGAAACCCTCGGCCTTGCCTGGCATAACGGTTCCTTCTATACGACGCAGCGTTCAGAGCTTACACGGGTCACAGATACTGATAATGACGGCAAGGCAGATAGGTTCCAGGCCATCGCCTCCTGGCCATTATCGGGCAACTATCATGAATATTCTTATGGTCCCTTGTTCATGCCGGATGGCAACATGATCGTTACGCTCAATCTCTCCTGGATAGGGCGAGGCGCCAGCCTGGCCAAATGGAGGGGTTGGATGATGCAGATAAAACCGGATGGCAGTATGCGCCCCTTTGCAGCGGGTATGCGCTCTCCTGCAGGTTTTGGACTGATGGAGAACGGTGATCTCTTTTTTGCAGAGAACCAGGGCGACTGGATAGGATCCGGCAGGATCACTCACATCAACTACGGTGATTTTGCAGGGCATCCTGCAGGCCTTCGCTGGGCGGGTGAATACGGTTCGCCGATTAAACTGAGGCCGGACCAGTTCCCGGACTCCATTGGCCTCATGCATGATTTCGGCCGTGGCAAACCTAACTTTAAAGAGCCCAGTGTATGGTTTCCGCATACGCTGATGGGCATCTCCACCGCAGATATACTGGCCATTAATTCTGATGAATTCGGCCCTTTCAGAGGACAGCTACTGGTAGGCGATCAGGGGCACAGTAAAGTGATGCGCGCCTTCCTTGAGAAAGTGAATGGTAAATACCAGGGGGCCTGCTTTCCTTTCCTGGAAGGCTTTTCTTCCGGTGTGCTGCGCCTGGCCTGGGGCAGTGATCATTCCCTCTTTGTGGGTATGACGAGCCGCGGATGGGCTTCTACCGGTCCGAAATTATATGGTCTGCAGCGGGTTTCCTTCAAAGGCGCCATGCCTTTTGAAATAAAGGCAATGCGTGCACAGAGCAATGGTTTTGAGCTGGAATTCACCATGCCTGTTAATAAGCAGCAGGCAGCAGATGCATCTTTGTACAGCGTTACCGGTTTCACCTATAGCTATCACAGTAAATACGGAAGTCCTATTATCAATCAGCAGCCCTGTGTGGTAGTGAAAAGTGAAGTGTCGGAAGATGGGCGTCGTGTGAGGATCTATGTCGATGGCCTGCGAGAAGGATATATTCATGAGCTCAATGTAAAAGGACTGAAATCGCAATCCGGGATGACGCTGGTACATAACGTGGGTTATTACAGCCTGAATGCGATTCCAAAAGGTAGCGGACCTGCTTGCGCCATCACCCCACAAAGCCTGTCTGCAGCGGGAAACAATAAAGGCGGTTGTGGCAGTGATCCAAAAAAATGTATCACCACGCAGCCTGCTTCCTGGACCAGGGGACCGGATGTAACGATACAGATAGGCACCAAGCCCGGGCTGAAATTCGATATCGAACAGATACAGGTGCCAGCAGGTAGTAAAGTGAAACTGGTGTTCAATAATAATGATGATATGCTGCACAACCTGGTGATCGTAAACCCCGGTAAAGGCAATGATGTAGGCAAGCTGGCCATGGATATGGGCCTGAGCGGCTCGCAGCAGGCTTATGTACCAGCTTCCAAAGACGTGTTGTATAATACCTGTCTGCTGCAGCCGGAAACATCACAGACCATCTATTTTACCGCGCCCGCCACACCGGGTGATTATTCGTATGTATGTACCTTCCCCGGCCATTACGCTGTAATGAAGGGGATAATGAAAGTGATAAAAAGAATTTAAAAGTCGTCAGTCGACAGTTGTCAGTTGTCAGTGACCGAAGCGATTTTAGCTCCGCATTGATCACTGACGACTGACAACTGACAACTGATGACTAACAATTAGCAATTTTATGAAGCGTTTCTTGATAGGCTGCCTCTTTCTTTGTTCATCTGTGTATGCACAGGATAGGGCAGCGGTATTGAATACCGGCAAGCTGGATAAATATGTTCAATTTTTTAACGGCCTCGATAAAGAGGACGTGAAGAACTATGTGACGGATGATCAGGCTGCGCAGTGGCTGGGACAGAACATTCCTTTGCTGGACTGCCCGGATTCCGTGATAGAGCAAACCTATTACTACCGCTGGTGGAGCTTCCGCAAGCACCTCAAGCAAACGCCCGTTGGATTTATCTTCACAGAGTTTATTATCCCTGTTAAGCACGCAGGGCAGTACAATGCGCTCAGCTGTGCCACAGGACATCACATTTACGAAGGACGCTGGCTGCATGATGATCAGTACGTTGATCAGTATATCCGATACTGGCTGGAGAAGGACAAGCTGCAGCAACGCCCGCGCTTTCACCAGTTCAGCAGCTGGGCGGCAGACGCTGTCTACAACCGTTACCTGGTTAACGGCGATAGCGCTTTTGTAGTGAGCCTGCTGGATTCGCTTGATAAGGATTATCGCCAGTGGGAGCAGGAAAGAAAATTGCCTAACGGCATGTTCTGGCAACATGATGTAAAAGACGGGATGGAAGAATCCATCAGTGGTGGCCGCAGGGAGAAGAATATTCGTCCAACCATCAATAGCTATATGTACGGCAATGCCAAAGCGCTGGCGATGCTGGCAGCGATGGGAGGTAATGATACTTTAGCGCAACGTTATACAAAGCTGGCGGCACAACTTAAAAAGCTGGTGCAGGACACGCTGTGGGATGAACAGGCAGCTTTCTTTAAAGTGCGTAAGGAGAAAGGAGGCGGATTTTCAGATGCCAGGGAGGAGATCGGGTTTATTCCCTGGTACTTCAACCTGCCGGATGACAAGCCTGCTTATGCAAAAGCCTGGCAGCAATTAACCGACAGCAAAGGATTTAATGCCCCCTGGGGGATCACCACCGCAGAGATGCGTCATCCGGCCTTCCGTTCTCATGGCAGCGGCGGCTGCGAATGGGATGGCGCTATCTGGCCCTTTGCCACGACGCAAACACTGAAAGGGTTGGCGAATTTACTGACCGCTTACCGTTATCATAATGGCGTTACGCCGCAGACATACGTGCAGGCGCTGCACACCTATGCACGCGCTCATCAGAAAAATGGCAAACCCTATTTAGGAGAATACCAGGATGAAAAAACAGGCTACTGGCTGAAAGGAGATGATCCACGCAGCAGCTATTATAATCACTCCGGCTTTTGTGACCTGGTGATCAGCGACCTGGCAGGTATCAAGCCGCGCAAGGATGAGAAGCTGGAGATCTTTCCGCTGATCCCGGCGTCATGGGATTGGTTCACGCTTGACCAGGTACCTTATCACGGCCGCCTGATCACTATCCTCTGGGATAAGACCGGTAAAAGATATGGGAAGGGAAAGGGTGTACACGTACTCGCGGATGGAGAAGAGATCTATAGCGCTCCCCGGTTGACGCATGCGATCATCCAACTACCGGCCAGGAAGCAGGTATTGACACTCTGGTATGACAGTCCGGCGCTTAAATGGACCAGCGCATTACCCATCGGCAACGGCCGTTTGGGCGCTATGATCTACGCAGGCGCCAATACAGAACATTTACAGTTCAACGAATCTACTTTGTGGACGGATGGTCCCCGTGAGCATGCACATCCGGGCGCAGTGAAATACCTGCAGCAAATCAGGGACCTGCTGGCAGCAGGCAAACAGAAAGAAGCAGAAGATCTGGCAGGGGAGCAGTTTATGGGATTGAAAAGTGCGCCACCGGCTTCCCGCTATGAGGCAGCTTATCAGCCTTTTGCCGATCTGTGGTTGCGTTTCCATGATACGACGGCGCAGGTGAGTGATTACCGCAGAGAGCTGGGCCTGAACACCGCTATCTCCCGTACGTCTTTTAAGGCAGATGGGGTGATCTACACCCGTGAATACCTGGCGAGCGCTCCACAGCAGGTGATCGTAACACATCTGACAGCCAGCAGCCGGGGACATATCAGCTTTACAGCGCAGCTGACAACATTGCACAAGGAGTATGATACCCGCAAGATAAATGATAGCACGATCGCGCTGTCGCTAAAGGTGGCGAATGGTGCACTGAAAGGAGAAAGCTGGTTAAAGATCAGCGTACGGCAGGGAAAGGTAGTTGTGAATGACAGCAGTATTGCAGTTACTAACGCCGATGAAGCTACGTTGTATTTAACGGCGGCAACTAATTTCCGCAATTATAAAGATGTATCCGGCAACCCGGCTACGCGGTGCGCGCAAACCATCAGCAAGCTGTCCGGCCTTAACTATAATAGCATCCGAAAAGCACATATTAAAGACTATCAGCGCTACTTTAATACCTTCGGTATAGATCTGGGCAAAGGGCAAATACAGTTGCCAACCGATCAGCGCATCCGGCAGTTCACTGCGGCTACCGATCCTGCGTTGGCGGCGCTGTATGTGCAGTATGCACGCTATCTCATGATCTCCGGTTCAAGACCGGGATCGCAACCGCTGAACCTGCAGGGTATCTGGAATGACCTGCTTTCACCGCCCTGGGATAGCAAGTACACTACGAATATCAATCTGGAAATGAACTACTGGCCCGCGGAAGTGTTGAACCTCTCGGCCTGTACCGAGCCGTTGATGCGGCTGATCCGGGAAGTGTCTGAAGCGGGCCGCGCCACGGCAAAGGAACATTATGGCGCTTCCGGCTGGGTATTGCATCATAATACGGATCTGTGGAGAGGGACCGCTCCTATCAATGCATCCAATCACGGTATATGGGTAACGGGCGGCGCATGGCTGAGTCATCATTTGTGGGAGCATTATTTGTATACAAAGGACAAAGCATTCCTGCAGCAAGCGTACCCGGTGATGAAAGCAGCGGCTAGCTTCTTCGTGGATTTCCTGGTAAAGGATCCGGCAACGGGATGGCTGATCAGTACTCCTTCGAATTCTCCTGAGCAGGGCGGCCTGGTGGCAGGGCCTACGATGGACCATCAGCTGATACGGGACCTCTTTGCCAACTGTGTGCAGGCCAGCGAGATCTTACAGACAGACGCCACCTTGCGTCAAACGCTGAAGGCGAAGTATAAGCAGATAGCGCCTAACCAGATCGGTAAATATGGTCAGCTGCAGGAGTGGATGCAGGATGTTGATGATCCGAAGAATAATCATCGCCACGTATCTCATCTCTGGGGCGTATTCCCTGGTACTGATATTACCTGGGACAGGTCGCCTGAATTTATGAAAGCTGCCCGTCAGTCGCTGATCTTTCGCGGAGACGGTGGAACTGGCTGGAGCCTGGCCTGGAAGATCAATCTCTGGGCGCGGTTCAAAGATGGTAATCATACGCTGACAATGATCAACACCTTATTAACGCCTGCAGAAGATCTGAACGGTAAAGTACATGGCGGTTCCTATACCAACCTGTTTGATGCACATCCACCCTTCCAGATAGATGGTAATTTTGGCGGCGCTTCCGGTATAGCAGAAGCATTGGTGCAGAGTCATATGGGTTATATTGAATTGCTGCCCGCTTTGCCTTATGCATGGGCTTCCGGTGATGTGAAAGGGATCTGCGCCCGGGGAGGGTATATACTGGACTTTAGCTGGCAGCAGGGACAACTACAGCAACTAAGGATAAAGGCTACTGCGAGTGGTACGTGCGAGTTGAAGTATAAAAATGAGCAACTGCAGTTTAATGCGCAGAAAGGAAAGACCTATCAGTTCCATATTGCAAATGGCAAATTTGTAAAATCGTGATGGGTATGGCCAGGTTCGTTTGCTTTATATTGCTCTTACTTTGCTCTCCCGGTTTGTATGCACAACAAGTAAAGCCGGAAGCCACGGAAGATTGGTCATTCAAACCGCCGATTGTCACACCAGGCAAAAAAGGTCATCCGCCTTCCGATGCTATTGTGCTGTTCGCTGGTGAGCATGACCTGGATAAGTGGGAGCACCTGGACAGCAGCGCTGTAAAATGGAAGGCCAAAAGGCGTACGCTTACAGTAGTGCCCAAAACAACGGATATACGTACTAAGCAAACCTTTGGTAATATCCAGCTGCATATAGAATGGAGAACGCCGGATCCCAGGGAGGATAAGGGGCGCAACGATTCGGGCAACAGCGGGGTATTGTTCATGGGATTGTATGAACTGCAGATCTATGAAACGTATCAATATGCTACCCGCCTTTATTATAACGGACAGGCAGGTAGTATCTATAAGCAGTATGCGCCGATGGTAAATGCTTGTTTGCCTCCAAAAACATGGCAGGCGTTTGACGCGGTATTCGAAGCGCCGGTGTTTAATCCTGATCGTACCTTAAAAACACCCGCCTATATCACGGTGTTTCATAATGGTGTATTGATATTACATCATGTTCCTATCAAGGGCCCGATGGTATACGCGGGCTATCCAAAGTATGTATATCATACGAACAAGCTACCGCTGGTACTGCAGGAGCATAACAGTCGTGTAAGCTTCCGCAATATCTGGGTGAGGGAACTATGATATACCGAAAGTTTAGTATATTAGGGGATATGTCCCCTTTTATCCCATGAACCATTTTAAGACTACTGTACTCCCTTTCCTGTTGCTATTTTTTTCCCTGCAAGGATCTGCGCAGGCAACCACTTTCCCCGAAAACGTAGGAGAAATCCCATTTGATAGTCTGCAGGACGACCCTCATTTTACGATATGTAATGAGAAACAGGTGTTCCAGTACTATAACACGAACGCTTATTACAAGGATCATAAGCATGAAATTGTACAATATCTCCTCAGCCACTATGATCCGGAGGGCGGTTTCGGCGATCAGAATGGTTACCTTACCGTCAAATTTATTATCAACTGCAAAGGGGAGACCGGCCGCTTTCGCCTTTTTGAGATAGACGACAACTATCAGCCGCTTACATTCAACAAGGCTTTGTCGGGCCAGCTGCTCAACCTTGTAAAACAGCTTCGCGGCTGGCAGCCTGCTGTTTACAAAGGACAGATATACGACAGTTACCAGCACATCACTTTCCGCATCAGAAAAGGCAAAATAATCAGCATCACCCCATGAAGCATCTCTACCTCCTTCTTTGCTGCTGTGCGATCAGCATCAGCGGGAAAAGCCAGCTGAATTGCGATGCCTTTACAGACTCCGCTGCCGTGCGGGCCTGCAGGCTGTATAATTATGCAGTTACCTTTTACCAGGGTTCCCGGTCTTGTCAGCAATACCTGGACAGCGCCGTCAGGGTATGTCCTACATTGGCAGAAGCCTGGCGTGCATTGAGTGTGCCTTATCTTAAAAGAGGTGATTTCGCTACCTGGCGCAAATACCTGGATAAGGCGGTAGCATTGCAGCCGCTGAAAACGCTGGATGTCCGCGGCTGGTGCAGGTTCAAATTCCTGCGGGACTATGAGGGCGCACTGGCTGATCTGAAACGCTTTGATACCTTGTCGGGCTTCGCTCACCGGCATACCGGCGATGGAACCTATAGCCTGTATGTAGTGATGGCTTTATGTGAAAGAGAGCTGGGCAATTATGATGCTGCCGCTTATTATTTTGCCAAGGGTATTGACAGCATTTTTTTTACAAAGGGTAAAGACTTCATCGGCCTCTTCGATTTCCTGCACCGGGCGGTGATGAAGATAAAACTAGGAGATTACAAAGGTGCGCTGGCCGACCTGGAACAGGAAGAAAAGATCTGCAGCAACTATGTGGAAATCCCTTATTACAAGGGAATTGTTTACAGATCCATGGGAAAGCATGCGCTTGCTAAGGAACAGTTCGAAGCAGCACGCCGCCGGTTCAAAACCGGTTTTCATATGGTAGATGTTTATTGCGAAATGCAGGATGCAGTATATCCTGCAGATATTGACGAAGCGCTGGCCCGGCGCGAATTATGATGGAAGGGGATGAATTCCTGCCGCAAATTTCTTATATTCCATCACCTATATGGATTATTCACGTTACGAAGCGGAAGATTTTGCGGCCAATGAGTCGTACCTGCGCTACTATTTTAAGTTAGACCCGGTAGATGTATTTTTTTGGCAGGACTGGATTAGCAAGCATCCGGAAAAACTGGATGTGATCATGCGTGCAGACCAGCTCGTGCGTTATGCTGCCATACATTTACCGGAGGGAGAAGCGCGACAGCAACTGGAGAATTCGCACCGCACACTGGCCGGTGCGGAACATAAGGAGCTGCCGCCTCCTGCGCCTACTACGCACGGTCGCCTGACCCGCCTGTTTGCAGTGGCTGGTATATTGGCCGCGGTACTGGTGGGCATTGCATTTATGTTCCATTACCGAACCCGTCTCTCAAAGGATCCCACATATGGTATGCAGCAAAAGGCCAATCACAGCAGCGCTCCACTCACCATACGCCTCGAAGATAACAGCAGGGTTACGTTACAATCCGGCGCCAGGCTTTCTTACCCGCAGAAGTTTGCCGGAGATAAGCGGGAAGTATATCTGGAAGGCGACGCTGTTTTTGAAGTACGCGATGACGCACGCCGTCCTTTCTATGTCTGCAATAATAACCTGGTGGCGCATGTGCATGGAACTAGTTTTAAGGTCAGCACAGACCGCTTTCATAAAACAATAGCAGTCACCGTCAGCAATGGTAAGGTGGAAGTGCATGAAAGAACAGATCAATAACAGTTTAGGGAATGATATCAACACGTATAGTCAAAGTCTTTTTTTGCCTGGGATTACTGATACAAGGAGCATTACTTGCCAACTGTCAACAACTGAATGAAAACGCTTTCCTCCAGCCGCCGCCTGCCTATGGGATCCGCTGCTGGTGGTGGTGGCTGAATGGCAACGTTACCAAACAATCTATTACCCGCGACCTGGAAGCCATGAAAGAAAAAGGCTTCAGCGGCGCCAGTATCTTTGATGCGGGCGGGCAGGATCAGCGTGGAAATGGCCCCGTGCCGGAGGGCCCCTTGTTTGGATCGCCGGCCTGGCAGGAACTGTTCAGGCATGCTGTAAAAGAAGCGAAGCGACTCGGCCTTGAGCTCAGCCTCAATATACAGAGCGGCTGGAACCTGGGTGGCCCGGATGTGAAGCCGCAGGAGGCCGCTAAACATTTGACCTGGTCTGAAACAGTGATAACCGGAAGTAGCGTGCATACGTTGCCGCTACCAAAGGCAGTGCATGGCTTTTATAAAGATATTGCAGTACTGGCGTTCCCTTTAGGGGACACTGCGGGGATAAAGCCCATACATCGGCTCCGTCTGAAAGCCGCTTTTGATGAAGCAGGCAGCTCTGCTCCTGACACCCGCTACCTGCTGGATGAAGATACTACAGACAATTACCGGGTACATGCAGACCGCAGGAAGGTGATCGATCTTTCCCGTTTTATGGATAGTACGGGTAGGCTCTCCTGGAGGGCGCCCGCGGGCAAATGGGTAGTGCTGCGCATGGGCTATACACTGAACGGCGCGGAGGTTTCTACTTCCAGCGGGCAATGGCAAGGCCTGGTGATTGATCATATGAGCCGCCGGCATTTTTCCCGTTATTGGGATACGCATGTAAAGCCTCTGCTGGAGAGTATCGGGCCGGATGCAGGCACTACGCTTCGTTATCTGCAGACAGACAGCTGGGAGCTGGGTGGTATTAACTGGACGGAAGATTTTATGCAGGAGTTCCGCCGCAGGAGAGGATATGATCTGTTGCCTTTTCTACCTGTTGTAGCGGGTAAGATTATCGACAGCAGGGAGGTTAGCAATCGTTTCCTGGCAGATTTGCGTAAAACGATCAGTGATTGTATAGCTGACAATCATTATAAAGTATTCCAGGAAAAAGCCGCTGCCTATGGGATGGGTTTACAGTGCGAGTCTGGCGGGCCGCATACAGGGCCTTTTGACGGGCTTAAGAATTTAGGGCACAGTGAGATCATGATGGGAGAGTTTTGGTCGCCTTCCCAACATCGCCCTCGTCCGGAGAACCGGTTTTTTGTGAAGCAGGCGGCCAGCGCTGCACATATCTATGATAAGAAGCTGGTAGGTGCGGAAGCCTTTACGACTATTGGCCGTCACTGGGACGATATTATCTGGGAGCATATGAAGCCCAGCTTTGATCATGAAATCTGTACAGGGCTGAACCTGACGATCCTGCATACCTTCACCAGCTCGCCTGAGGAGATGGGCATACCCGGACAGGAATATTTTGCAGGCACACATATTAATCGCCATGTTACCTGGTGGAAATATGCAGATGCTTTTTTCCGCTACATGGCGCGTACGCAGTATATGATGCAGGAGGGCCGCTTTGTGGCCGATGTGTTGTACTACTATGGTGATCATATTCCCAACATCGTACGGCGGAAAGAGGATGATCCCGCCGGTGCGCTGCCTGGTTATGATTATGATGTGATCAATGAAGAGCGCCTGATGACGCTTCGGGTACAGCAGGGACACCTGGTATTACCGCATGGCATGAGTTATCGTATACTGGTATTGCCTTCGCATCGCGTGTTGTCCCTGGCTGCCCTCAGGAAGGTGCATCAGTTGGTATCGGAAGGCGCTACCGTCATTGGCCCCCGTACACGGCGCATTGTAAGTCTTGAACAACAGCAGCTGGCAGGCGTGGAGCTACGGAAGCTTACAGGTGAATTATGGGGAAGAGATACGGCCTCCCGCGGCAGCAGGCAAATGGGGAAGGGACGTATCGCCTGGGGATATACCGCTGCGGAGTGGCTGGCATCACAAGGCTTAGCAGCTGACTGCCATTTTGATGCGCCTGATACAGCGTTTGGCTATATCCATCGCCGCTGGAATAATGATGATTATTACTTTATCAGCAGCAGGCAGAAAGAAGCCTGTACAGCGCAAGTGAGTTTCCGGATCAGCGGGCGACTGCCTGAGCTATGGGATCCGGTAACAGGTAAAACGCGGCCTGCTGCCGCATATACGCAGGCTAATGGTGTTACCACGGTGCCGGTGTCTTTTGCGCCTTATGGCGCCTGGTTTGTGGTATTCAGGAAACCTATTCCTGCTGAGCAACGGGGGACTGCCGCCACCAACTTCCCGGAGATCCGTTCTATAGATACTTTACAAGGGCCCTGGCAGGTACATTTTGATGAGCGTTGGGGTGGCCCGGCATCAGTAGTGTTCCCTGCACTCAGCAGCTGGACGGAAAGGCCGGAAGCAGGGATACGATATTATTCCGGCAGTGCGGTGTATCACAAGGAGTTTAGCCTGGATACGGGGAGGCTACAGGCAGACGGTCAGCTATACCTGAACCTGGGAAGCATAAAGGATGTGGGCATTGCCCATGTAACGCTCAACGGTCGTAAACTGGGCGTATTATGGACGCCACCATACCGTGTACCCATTAGCGGTATAGTGCATGCGGGTAATAATGTGCTCGAGATAGAAGTGATCAACAGTTGGCGTAACCGCCTGATAGGCGATCGGGATAAACCTGCAGCGGAGCGTTTCACAAAAACCAATATTACTATCCGTCTCGAATGGGCATTGCAGGAATCGGGACTCTTAGGACCGGTGACCCTGGAGACCGGGCATTGATTAAGTATACAATTTAACACGTTCCAGTAAGCCGCGCAGGATCCTGAGTGAGCGGGCCAGCTGGTGTTTTACGGTAGAAGGGCTGATACCCATCAGCTCAGCTACTTCCTTACGATTGAAGCCTGATACGTAAGTAAGCTGGAATACCTTAGCCGACATAGGAGGTACTTTGGGCAGGACCAGTGACAGATGATCCCAGAGCTCATTGTGATCTGACTGGTAGCCTGCTGTTTCTTCTCCATTGAGGAGTTGCTTCATTTTCTTTTTTCGCAGGGCATCATTCCTGAGTTTGTTGAGGCACCTGTTACGAATAGCACAATACAGGAAGCTCTTCAACGAAACGTTGACATTAGTAAACAGTTTTCTTTCCCAGCAGTCCATAAAGAAATCCTGTACGGTGTCGTGCGCTTCTGTTTCGTTGTCCAGTATAGTCAGTGCTACGTATACTAACCACCTGCGGTACAGCTGGAAGAGTTGGGCAAACGCGGTGTCATCGCCATGCTGTAACCTGTTTAATAAAAGCTGGTCGTTTGTGTTCATGCAGTAGAAATGATTGGGTTGGTAGATTAACATAATAAACCAATCGCAGTCAATGCTATCAGCATGGAGATGTGAGGGAAAGGGCAGTAATTAATCACGGGCAGTGTAATAGGAATATACGGGAGAACCGGGATGGCGGATTTTTTGGTATAGTAGAAATTGCGCTGCGTTAACGAGCCGTTAACGCAGCGCCTTATCCCCTCATGACGGGGATGTTATGCATTTTTAGCGACAAGGAGGTCTGGATGCCGGTCTTGTATTACTTTAATGTTGATGCCTTGTTCCAGGTATGCTTTCATGGAGGCGGTAACGAGGGCCCAGCCATTTGTTTGTCCAACGATCTTTTCGATCAGATCGGGCATGTCTTCACGGAAACCTGTTTCTTCCACACTTATAAAAGTAGCGTTGTCGCCCCTGGGCTCAAAGGTGATGTGTACCTTCGTAGGATGATCCTCTTCTCCCCAGGTGAAATCAATGGAGCGGTCTGGCACCACGTTCTGAACGGTCGCTTCTCCGGAAACGCCATACCATTCCCAGATCCATATTACCTTTTCATCTTTATCCAGCCGTCCCTGGCCTTTGCTGTACCAGAATTTTGAGGTGATATCAGGGTTTACCATTGCTTCAAAAACTTCATGTACCGGTTTGCGGATCAGCATGGCTGCCTTGGCTGCCGGCGCTGTGTTTTGTGCTACCATAGTGGGTGATTTATTTTTGGGTTTTTGAATCTTTTGAATTCGGTTTCCGCGATTTGGTGCTTTCCAGGAAATCTTCCAGCGCATCCAGCTTTTTAGTCCAGAACTCGCGATATTTTTCAGTCCAATCCGCTACTTCTTTCAGCTTGCGCAATTCGGCACGGCAGAACCTTTCGCGTCCCTGTTGTTTGATCACTACCAGTCCGCATTCTGTCAGTATCCTGATGTGTTTGGATACGGCGGGGCGGCTGATGTCAAAGTTCTCTGCCACGGCGTTCAGGTTCATGGGCTGACGCGCCAGCAGGCTAATGATCTCCCGTCTTGTTGGATCTGCTATCGCCTGAAAAACATCCCTTCTCATGATGTGGTGAATTTAAATGATTAAACCTGCTGCAAATATAATGAAACCCAACGGTTACGTAATTAGTTAATAATTAAGAATGAATAATTAATAATTGCGATGAAGCAAGTGCCCGTCAAGACACTTGCTTAAAGATTATTAATTATTCATTCTTAATTATTAATTGCGGTGTTTACCTGAAATGCAGCACGCCGTTCTTATCAAAATAATAATCCACCGCTACGGCGCTTTTCACATCTTCCATAAATTCTTCTATGGGCTCGTTTTTATCTATCATTCCGCTGAAATGCTTTGTTTTCGCCAGGGAGCCGCTATCGATGACGGCGGTAATACCGAGATGTCGGCTCAGGATCGTGCATATTTCTGTGATTGGTGCCTGAACAAAGAAATGTTTGCCATCTCTCCAGCTCAGTACTTTCCCGGGATCAAAAGGGTGGGTAATGATGCCTTTCCCGTTGGTATATATCGCTTCCATACCGGGTTTGATGAAGGTGGCGTCATGGCCTGCGCTTATCTTTACAGCGCCGCTTACAAGGGATACCCTGACCATGTTCGGGTCATAGGCATTAATATTGAATTCTGTGCCCAGCACCTGTATAGTGCTGTGTGGGGTATGAATGATGAGTGGTTTGGAAGGGTCTGCTGCGGCTTTCACGTAGGCTTCTCCATTCAGCAGGGTGATCTCCCTGCTCTTGCCGCTGAAACTGAAGGGGAATTGCAGACGGGAGTCTGCGTTGAGCCATATTTCCGTACCATCGGCCAGTACTACTTTATAGTCTTTGGCGGCTGGTATGATCAGGGTATGCTGTCCGCGAACGTTGAATTCGTCTTTTGCATCAAAGCTCAGTGATTGCGGGTGATTGTGTAACTGTACATCGCCCAGGCTGATCAGTGATGGCTGTTCCTGCAGGGGGATAGTCCTGTTATCGGCCAGTTTAAGCCGGATCTTTTTGTTTGCGGGAGCGGCAGTCTTTGCCGTTTGCGGAATCGTTCCTTTTGAGAAGTAATAATACCCCGCGCCGCTGAGTATCAGTCCCGCTATTGCGGCGGCGGTTAACAGTTTCCCAAAACGGAAAGGCGTCACAGAAGCGGTAGGTAGCCGGGAATGGGACTTTATATCCTGGAAGAGATCTTTCCACTCATCGTCATGCTGCAGTCTGTCCAGGTCGAGGTCCTTTTCCTCGCTGAGCGCAAAGGCCAGTGCCTGGAGCGTTTCCCGCATGTATTCGTCTTTCCGGAGCTGGCTCTCCAGGTAGCGCAGGTCTTTTGGGCTGATAATGCCGGCCATTTTTTCGTACATCAGTTGCCAGATATATTCCTTTTCCTGTTGGGCGGGTGAAGCTTTCACAGTGGTGCTATTTTGGTGTTTATCACGGTGGAATGACATAGGATACATGTAAATGGTTCTATTGGTTGAAAATAGATCGGCGTTTTTAGGGCATGACGGAGCTGGTTGCTCCCTGTTGCTGACAGTGTGCTGTAAAGGCTCTGAAGAGAAAGGTTCTCAGTGGAACGTCCACATGCTTAAACAGCTGCTGCTTCCAGCATTGAATGAAGAACGCTTCTACGATAGATTTCGCTTTTGCGATATGTTCTTCATTGGCTACGTCCATATCGGGAATGGAGGTGGCCGCTACGATCAGCAGCCATACCCGGTATTGTTTGTAGGTGTCATTTAAAGCGTTTGGATCTCCTGCTTTCAGCTTGCGTAAAAGTCGCTTGTCATTTTGCATGACTGTAGATTTCATACTCTGAGTTTGTTGATGTATAAAGACACGATAGGCTGTCCGGGCAACATGGGGAAGAGCTACTAAAAATCAGGGCAGAGCGTTAGTGGCTATATGACAAACATAATGTGCCGCTTATAAATAAAAATACGGAAAATATCTTTCCACGGATGTTAACGGGGCATTTTTTCGGATATCGCAAAATCTTTTCCCGATTGCGTAAACCAAATAGCCGTACGAGTTGGAATTTTGCGGCGTGAAAACTAAATGCTTTACCAGGATGGGGATAACCATGAGACGAACGTTATTATTGTTTTTTTGCATGTTTTTAGGGCTGGCCACTATTGTGTTGGCCAATGAGGAGGAAGATCAATTCTCTCACATTAAAGGAAAGGTAACCACGGCTGACGGTAAACCGGCGCCGTATGTAACGGTACAGATACCAGGAACGACCAAGGGAGCTGTTACGGATGAGAACGGCGAATTCAGCATTCGGAGGCTGGTTCCAGGCACTTATACGCTGCATATCACTTTGGTTGGATTTGAGCCGGTAGAGAAGCAGGTGACTACACAGGCTGGTCAGACTGCCAATGTGTCTTTTGAATTGCAGTTGAATGACAAGCAGTTACAGGAGGTGGTGATCTCCGGGCAGCGGAGATTGACATCGTCTGCCAGTGATTATGCGAATAAAATGACGTTGAAGAACCTGGAGAATGCGCAGACCTACTCAACTATATCTAAGGAATTAATGAATGAGCAGGTAGTATTGACTGCCGATGACGCTGTGAGGAATGTTCCCGGCCTTACCAAAATGTGGGATGCCACCGGGCGTAGCGGTGATGGCGGTAGTTATTACAACCTCCGTGGTTTTATTGTGCAGAGTCAGTTGCGCAATGGGGTGGCCGGTAACGTGTCCAGCAGGATCGATGTGGCCAACCTGGAAAAGATAGAAGTGCTGAAAGGCCCTTCCGCTACTTTGTTTGGCAATGTGTTGACCAGCTATGGCGGTTTGATCAACCGGGTAACTAAAAAGCCTTATGACGCCTTCGGCGGTGAGGTGAACTTTACTGCAGGAAGTTATGGTCTTTATCGCATGGGCGCAGATGTAAATGCTCCACTGGACAAGGAACATAATGTGCTGTTACGCGTGAACTCCGCTTATTCTTATGAAGGAAGCTGGCAGGATAACGGGTGGGCAAGGAACTTTGTATTTGCGCCGAGCTTGTCTTACAAGGTCAATGATAAGTTGTCCTTTTTGTTTGATGCAGAATTTGCTCAGGGAAACAATACAGGGCTGAATGTATATTTCTTCCCTTACGGCCAGACCATGGCGCAGCTGGGTTATGATCGTGCAGATCAACTGAAGGTGGACTATAAGCGTTCTTATGTGAATGATGATGTCTACCAGACTGCCAGGAATATCAACTTCTTTGGGCAGATGAATTATAAGATCCCCAACAACTGGACTTCACAGACCAATTTTACGGTGACCAACAGTTTTTCTGATGGTCCTTCACCGTACTTCTATTTGCTGCCTAACAATATGATCTCCCGTAATGATCAGTATACCGACAACAGTAAAGACCAGGTAATAGAGATCCAGCAGAACTTTATCGGCGATTTCCAGATTGGTAGTCTGCGGAACCGTTTGACAGCAGGCCTTGATTTCTTCTATCATAACTCTGATCAGTTCTTTGGGGGTAATACGCTGGACACTATCGATGTTAGCCTGGATACGATCGCTAATTACCGCGACTTTAACAAAACCAACCTGGAGAAACTGTACCTCGAGAAAGGCAATTCTTTCATCTATCCATCTATATTCACTACCAACACTTACAGCGCCTATGCATCTGACGTATTGAACATTACGGATAATCTGATGGTTCTGGGCGCTTTACGTGTAGATCATTTTGTTTACAATGGCGCTTTTGATGCCACTACCGGGAAAGCAAGCGGCGCCTACAACCAGACGAAGCTGTCGCCCAAAGTGGGTGTTGTTTATCAACCTGTCAAAGATGCCGTAGCGCTGTTTGCCAATTATCAGAACGGGTTCACCAATAAAGCACCCGGGGTAGATCCCAATACAGGCAGACCGGTTACCTACAAACCTGAAAATGCCAATCAATGGGAAGCCGGTGTGAAACTGGACCTGTTTGAAGGCAAGCTGACGAGCACTCTTAGCTATTATGATATTCGTGTGAAAGACATCTTACGTCCTTCGAATATACCGAACGTATCTGTACAGGATGGTACCCAGTACAGCAAGGGTATTGATGTGGACATTATCGCGAATCCTTTCCGCGGTATGAGCGTAGTAGCAGGCTTTGCTTACAACGATTCCAAGTATGAGAGGGCTGCAGATAAGAATGTAGAAGGCCGTCGTCCTGGTACAGCCGGCGCTCCTTACGTAGCAAACCTCTGGTTGAGCTACCGTATACCAACAGGTAACCTGAGAGGTCTTGGATTTGGATTTGGTGGCAACTACGCTGCTGACAACAAGATCATCAACGAAGCTACAATCGGCGTATTTACACTGCCTTCCTACACCGTGCTGAATGCTTCTGTGTTCTATGATCAGCCGAAGTTCAGGGTATCTGCAAAAATGGATAACCTGGGCAATGAAAAGTACTGGATCGGTTATACTACGGTAAATCCGCAGAAATTAAGGAGCTTTGCAGCCAGTCTGGCGTTTAAGTTTTAGGCAACGAAGGAAAGACGAACCTATATAATGCGAATAGCTAACCCAATATGACAAAAGAAAAGAACGTAAAATACTGGATAGGAAAAATTCACCTTTGGCTCGGACTTAGTTCCGGGCTATTGGTTTTATTCCTCGGACTGACGGGCTGTATACTGGCATTTCAACGTGAGATAGAAAGTGTGACGCTTTCTTTCCGGGATATAAAGAATGAGCAGCGTGCAATGCTGACACCTTCTGAGCTAAAAGCTTTGGCGGAGAAGGCATTGCCCGGTAAAGCGGTGCATAGTGTTAGTTATTATAAGAAGGATAGGGCGGCGGAAGTGGCATTCTTTGGCTTAGCTCCGGAGTATTATTATGCGGTGTATATAAACCCTTATGATGGACAGGTGCTAAAGGTGAAGGATATGAATAAGGATTTCTTCCGGGTTGTTTTGCTGGGACATCTTTATTTATGGTTGCCAATGCAGATTGGTCAGCCGATCGTAGGTACCGCCACCTTGATCTTCCTGGTGATGCTGATCTCCGGTTTGGTGCTCTGGTGGCCGAGGAATAAGGCCGCACGGAAGCAACGGTTTTCTGTTAAATGGAATGCTAAATGGAGAAGGATCAATTATGATCTGCATAATGTGATGGGATTCTATATTACGTGGGTGATGATCTTTATTGTTGTTACAGGTTTGGTATGGACGTTTCAGTGGTTTGCGAAATCGGTGTATTGGATGAGTTCTGGGGGGAAGAGCAGCCTGGTGGCTTATTATGAGCCGATGTCCGATAAGGCAGGGAAAGCAACGGCAGCATTGACGGATGCGCCTGTAGAGGATAAGATCTATAGCATTATGCAGCGGGAATATCCGGCTGCGGAAATGATAGAAGTGCATATACCGGAGAATGATACGGCGGCGGTGGCAGGTGTGGCGAACCCGGATATTGATACTTACTGGAAGATGGATATCAGATATTTTGATCAGTATACGTTGAAGGATATTCCTGTTAAACATTCCTATGGGAAATTTGCGGAGGCGTCTATGGCGGATAAAGTGGCGAGGTTGAATTATGATACGCATGTGGGGCAGATATTGGGATTGGCAGGAAAGATCATGGTGTTTTTTGGGAGTTTAGTGGCGGCGAGCTTGCCGGTGACAGGGTTTTATATTTGGTGGGGGAGGAGGCATAAGACGGAGAAGAGGAAGCCGGTGGGCGTAAAGAAGGTGGCGGTGGTGTAGGGCCGCGTAGACATGGTTTACGTGGGCTTTTCGTCCCCGTCCGTTTCCGAACACCCCTCTCTCCAAAACCGAACATATTAAAAAATCCCTCATCCATATCCCCCTGACCCACCTCGTTCCCTATTCCCGCACACCCTTTGCTCCTCCTTCCCTATCAAGCCACCTCTATGCTTAAGAACTTCTTCATCACCGCCTGGCGGAACCTCTTCCGCAACAAACTCTTCTCCCTCATCAACATCTCCGGCCTCGCCATTGGGCTTGCCTGCTGCATGTTCATCCTGATCTACGTCCTCGATCAATTCAGCTACGATCGCCACCATAATAACGTAAAAGACATCTACCGCGTTGCCACTGTTGTCATAGACCAGGATAAAGAGATCCCTAACGTTGTTTCTCCTGCACCGCTGGCGGCTGCTCTGAAACTGGAATTCCCCGAAGTAGATAAAACCGCCAGGATGTTCGTCCCCTATAACGACGATAAAAGCCTGGTTCAATATTTCAACGGCGGCCAACTCGTCACCTCTTTTTATGAAAGCAAGGGCTACCTCGCCGATGCTGACTTCTTCGATATCTTTTCCTACCATTTCACCGAAGGCGATCCTGCCATCGCCTTGCAAGAGCCTAATACCGTTGTCATCTCCAAAGAAATTGCTCAAAAATTATTTAACAATAACTCTGCGCTCGACAAAGTTATCCGCATCAAGAACTCCAACGGCAATATTGATTTCCGTATCACCGGCGTCTTCACCGAAATAGGCAAATCTCATATCGATGGCAGATTCTTTATGTCTATGAAAAGCGGCGCCTTCGGTCAATACGCCAGCACATGGACCGACTTCGCTGTCAATAACGTGTTCTACACCTACATAAAATTAAAACCAGGCGCCTACAAAGAAGTGCTTGAGTCGAAATTCCCTGCCTTCGTTAAAAAATACGAAAGCAAAAATCTCGAAACCGCCGGCTTCTTTAAAAAACATTTTCTCCAGCGTGTTACAGATATACACCTGCGCTCTGCCCTGGAAGCGGAGTTCTCTCGTAATGGCAGCATTACCTACGTCTATATCCTGATCCTTATTGCTATATTTATTCTCGCTATTGCCTGTATTAATTTCATGAACTTGTCCACTGCCCGCAGCAGTAAACGCGCAGTAGAAGTGGGCATTCGCAAGGCCGTTGGCGCAGGTAATAACTCTTTAATAAAACAATTTATCAGTGAATCTGTACTTGCCAGCTTCGTGGCATTGCTGCTGGCGGTTGGTTTGCTGCTTATTTTGCTGCCCCTATTCAATCATCTTAGCGGCAACCAGGTCACCTATAATGTGATCACCAGGCCCCTGTATATAACGGCCTTTATTGTCCTGGCATTGATCGCCGGACTGCTGGCTGGTAGCTATCCTGCTTTCTATCTCTCCGCGTTCAGACCTGTACAGGTGTTAAAAGGAAAAATGAAAAACAGCTTCTCCGCTCTTTTCATCCGCAAAGGCCTCGTCATATTCCAGTTCGCTATCGCAATAGGATTGATCCTGGCGTCTGTTATCATCCTGCAGCAGATGAATTACATGCGGCACGAGGACCTTGGCTTTAAACAAACGCAACAGATCATCATCCCGCTTCGTACAGAGGAGGCCAAGAAAATGTATTACACCTTCAAGACCGAAGTAAAGAAAAACAGCTTCGTCGCACAGGCGTCCGGTACAGATACTTATCCTGGTACAGCCGTAGTGTCTGACAAAGCCTTCTACCTTCCGGGGAAAACCATGCACGATGCCGTGAATGTTAAGTCCAACTGGGTAGATTATGACTATGCGGCTACTATGCAGATACCCTTACTGGCAGGCCGCTTCTTTTCAAACGGTTTTGTGGATGATACCAGTGGCTTCACTAAACTGGTGCTTAATGAAAAAGCTGCAAAAGACCTTGGCTTCACACCCCAGGAAGCTATCGGCAAAAGATTGCTATTCGACTGGCAGGGGAAGCCGTACACCTATGAGGTCATTGGTGTAACGAAAAACTTTCACTTCGAAGGCCTGAAAGAGCCTATCAAGGCTTACAGCTTTGAAATGCAGCAGGGAAGCTATAACTACCTCATGGTGCAGGTAAATACCAAACAAATGCAAAGTGCCCTGCAATCGCTCGCTGCTACCTGGAAGAAGCTGAATGTTGATGAACCTTTCGAATACTACTTTTTAGACAAACAGTTCCAGCAGAACTATGATGTGGAACGCCGCACCGGCTCTCTCATCACTACTTTCACCATTATCGCTATATTCATTTCCTGCCTGGGCCTTTACGGACTGGCACTCTTCACCGCAGAACAAAAGATCAAGGAAATAGGCATCCGTAAAGTGCTGGGCGCTTCCGTAAGTCATGTAGTAGCGCTCCTTTCAAAGGAATTTCTCCAGCTGGTAATGATCGCCGCCCTGGTAGCTGCTCCGCTTGCATGGTGGGGAATGGGGCAATGGTTACAGCATTTCGCGTACCATATCGACATTCAATGGTGGGTGTTTGTGGGAGTTGCCTTACTCGCTTTGCTGATCGCGCTTTTTACCATCAGCTTCCAGGCCGTAAAAGCAGCGATCGCCAACCCGATAAAGAGTTTAAGGACGGAGTGAATATCTCCGTACCTTTACGCTCTAAATTTAACACGTCATGAGATGGAGCAACTTGCCTGAAGCCCCTCAGCGGAATCCTATGCGGCCGCAGAAAAAGACAAACATGATTCGGATGATAGGGAAACTGATCGGTGCGACATTACTCGCCTCCGTTATAATCAATATTACGCCAACACAGGCGCAACAACGCCCCTCGCAGAAAAAGCAATTCATCAGCAACCTTATGGCCAGGATGACACTAGACGAAAAGATCGGCCAGCTGAACCTGCTTACCAGCGATATGGATGTCACCGGTCCCTTTATGAAACCGGGTTATAAGAAAGACATCGAATCCGGTCTGTGCGGCGCTATCTTTAACGCCTACACTCCGCAATACACGCGCCAGCTGCAGGAGATGGCCGTGAAGACCCGGCTTAAGATCCCACTGCTTTTTGGCTACGACGTTATCCACGGGCATAAAACCATCTTCCCCATCCCTCTCGGTGAAGCCTGTACCTGGGATATGGCCCTCCTGGAAAAAAGCGCCCGCATCGCTGCGCAGGAAGCCAGCGCCGATGGCCTCCACTGGACCTACTCCCCAATGGTGGATATTGCCCGCGATCCCCGCTGGGGCCGAGTAGCAGAAGGAGTAGGGGAGGATACCTGGTATGGCACACAGGTAGCCAAAGCCAAAGTAAAAGGCTACCAGGGTTCAGACCTTGCCGCCACGAACACGGTGCTGGCCTGCGTAAAACACTTTGCTTTATATGGCGCCATAGAAGCCGGTCGCGATTATAATACCGTAGACATGAGCCGCCGTCGGATGTACCAGGACTACCTGCCTCCTTATAAGGCCGCAGTAGACGCCGGTGTTGCGACTGTAATGACCTCCTTCAATGATATTGACGGCATCCCCGCCACCGGTAATAAATGGCTGCTTACAGAACTGCTACGCAAGGAATGGGGCTTCAAAGGTTTTGTAGTAACCGATTACACTGCTATCACTGAAATGATCAATCATAGTGTGGCTAAAGATGAATTCGAAGCCGGCGGACTGGCCCTCAATGCCGGGGTGGATATGGATATGCAGGCCGGGATTTATGCAAGTCAGCTTAAAAGACTACTGCAACAGAAAAAGGTCACCCAACGCCAGATAGACAGCGCCGTATACCGTGTCTTGGCTGCTAAATATGACCTGGGCCTGTTCCAGGATCCCTTCCGTTACTGCGATACCGTACGGGCAAAACGCGAGATCATGAGCGCTGAAAACCTGCAGGCTGCCCGCGAGATCGCACAACGTTCTATTGTACTGCTGAAGAATGAAACACAGCTGCTGCCGCTCAAGAAACAAGGCACCATCGCCCTGATCGGCCCACTGGCCAATAGCCAGCGGGATATGATCGGTAACTGGTCTGCCGCCGGCGATGCTTCCAAAGCAGTGACCCTTTTACAAGGTATCCAAAACAAGGTAGGCAATGGCGTTAAAGTGCTGCACGCGCCCGGCGCCTATATCACCAGTGACACCGGCCTATTGAAAAAGGCATATCAAAAAGCCCGTATTGAAGCCCAGGACACCGCCAACGCCGCACAGATGCTCACCGATGCGGTAGCATTGGCCCAACAGGCAGACGTAGTGATCATGATCCTCGGTGAATCGCAGGGCATGACAGGCGAAGCCGCCAGCCGCTCCAACATCAGTATACCGGAAAACCAGCAGCAATTGTTGAAAGCTGTACAGGCTACCGGTAAACCTATCGTCCTGGTATTGATGAATGGCCGCCCGCTTACACTGGAATGGGAAGATGCGAATATTCCGGCTATACTGGAAACCTGGTTCCTGGGCACAACAGCTGGTAACGCGATTGCGGATGTGCTGTTCGGCGACTACAATCCTTCCGGTAAGATCACTATGACCTTCCCCCGTAATGTAGGACAAGTGCCTATCTATTATAATCACCGCAGCACGGGCCGTCCGCTGGATCCGAATAATAAATACACCAGCAAATACCTGGATGTATCCAATGAGCCTTTATATCCCTTTGGTTACGGCCTCAGTTATACGAAGTTCAGCTACAGTGCTCCACAATTGGATAAGCAGCAGCTGAAACCTTCCGAACAGCTGCGCGTAAGCGTGGAAGTAAGCAATACGGGTAACTATGATGGAGAAGAAGTAGTACAGCTATATATAAGAGATAAAACCGCCAGTGTTACCCGCCCCGTAAAGGAGCTGAAAGGCTTCCAAAAGATCAGCCTGAAGAAAGGAGAAAGCAGGACTGTTTCTTTTACCATCACCATGGATGATCTTAAGTTCTATGATAAGGACATGAAATGGACTTATGAGCCAGGGGAGTTTACCGTGTTTGTAGGAACGAACAGCAGGGATGCGGAGGGGGTTGATTTTACATTGGTGCAATAGCACCTATTATTACATAACCATGAAAAAAGGTCTTACCACATTGTGGTAAGACCTTTTTAGCGTTAGATGAAACAAGTTCAAGCAGTGGTTTTTAACTGTTCCCCATTTACCCCGGGTAAATTGGGATCAGCTCTGTAGCCAGTCCACACTTCAATCTTGTCTAAATCCATTGCAATTTTGCTCAGATGAGCATCGATGACATAGAGCCGCCCATCGATAATGTGGAGGTGGCCTTCGATGGCGTCCACCCGCCTCTCAATGGCGTCAAGGCGCTTTTCGACTTTGTCAAATCGCTCCTCGAATCGTTTTTCCATGGTGTCAAACCTTGCGTCCATAGCATCAAACCTGGCATCCATAGCATCAAACCTTGCGTCCATAGCATCAAACCTCTTTTCAAAGGAATTCAATTGGGAAATAATGGATGATAACATCTCTCTTTCAGACATACTTTGTAGTTTAAAGAGTTATTAATAAATCAAAGGTAATTTTTGTTCTAATTTCAGCCAAAATTTTAAGCGCATATTTTATTGAATTTCAACATGATACAAATATTCTCATCGCCTGCTGATGACCAGGGTACACCAACCGCACCTACACTATTAACCTCCAATTAATTTTGATTTTCCGCATTTCTTATTATTTTTGCCCCGTCATTATGATTATCAACGTACATACCCATCATCACCATCATTCTTACCGCGCTGGTAGGCTGGGATGATATTATGTATAAGAAACATATTTAAACATCAAAGGCTTACCTGCAAAGGTAGGCCTTTGTTGTTTTTGGACATACCGGGAACATATCACGAACCAATAAATTAAAACATACACGGATGAAACTGAAAATTGCCATCCAGAAATCCGGCCGCCTGCACGAGGATTCTATGAAGCTGCTTAAAGAATGCGGCATAGACGTCAACAACGGGGTCAACAAGCTTAAGACAGAAGCCAGCAACTTCCCCCTGGAAGTTTTCTTCCTCCGCGATGACGATATCCCGCAGTACATTGAAGACGGCGTTGCCGATCTCGGTATGGTAGGAGAGAACGTTGTCCTGGAAAAGAACAAGCAGGTAAACGTGGTAGAAAAACTGGGCTTTGGCAAATGCCGTTTGTCCGTTGCGGTTCCCAAAACCCTGGAGTACGAAGGTGTCAGCAACCTGAAAGGCCTCCGCATTGCCACCAGCTACCCGGTGATCGTAGACCAGTTCCTTAAAAAGAATAATATAGAAGCCGAGATCCACGAGATCAGTGGATCTGTGGAAATAGCTCCCGGCATCGGCCTGGCTGATGCCATCTGCGACCTGGTAAGCAGCGGCTCCACTCTCTTCATGAACGGCCTGAAAGAAGCCGAAGTGATCCTGAAATCAGAAGCCGTCCTGATCGCCAATAAAGGCCTCAGCGCTGATCAACAACAACTGCTGCAGAAGCTTTTGTTCCGCATCCAGGCAGTAAAGAAAGCCAAGAACAACAAGTACATCCTGCTGAACGCACCCAATGATAACCTGCAGGAGATCATCCGCCTGCTGCCCGGTATGAAAAGCCCCACCGTACTGCCGCTGGCAGAAGAAGGCTGGAGCTCCGTACACTCCGTGCTCAATGAGAACGAGTTCTGGGATATCATCGAGAGCCTGAAAGCCGCCGGCGCACAAGGCATCCTGGTAGTGCCCATCGAAAAAATGGTGATCTGATCTTAACTAATAATATACCGATGCAAATATTCAAGCATCCCGAAAAATCTACCTGGCCCGCCCTCCTGCAACGCCCGGTGATGGATACCACCGCATTGGAAAACAATGTGGGCGCAATCCTCCGCGAAATAAAACAGGATGGCGACAAAGCCGTACGTAAATACGCCCTGCAGTTCGATAAAGTACAGCTGAGCGATCTCCAGGTTACAGAAAGCGAGTTCGCCCACGCTACCGCTGCCCTGGAGCCGGCGCTTAAACAAGCCATCCTCCAGGCTAAGCATAACATCGAAACCTTTCACCGTGCGCAACACGAAGCCGGCAAGATCATCGAGACCATGCCCGGTGTGCAATGCTGGCGCAGGTCTGTAGCCATCGAAAAGGTCGGTTTATACATCCCCGGTGGCTCAGCGCCTTTGTTCTCTACCATCCTCATGCTGGGCATCCCCGCCATGATAGCCGGTTGCAAAGAGATCGTGCTGTGCACGCCTTCTAACGCAGCCGGACAGGTACACCCGGCTATTCTCTTCGCTGCCCGCCAGGTAGGGATAGACAGGGTATTTAAAATAGGGGGGGTACAGGCTATCGGCGCGATGGCCTATGGCACGGAAACTGTACCTAAAGTATACAAGATCTTTGGCCCGGGTAACCAATATGTCACCTGCGCCAAACAGCTGATCAATAAAGACGGTGTAGCCATCGACATGCCTGCGGGTCCCTCTGAAGTGGCCGTACTGGCAGACGAAAGCTGTGTACCGGCCTTCGTTGCAGCCGATCTTTTATCACAGGCAGAGCATGGCCCCGACAGCCAGGTGCTGCTGGTAACCACTGCTCCTTCCGTGATCAGCGCCGTACAGGCCGAAGTGAATGCGCAGCTGGAACAGCTGCCCCGTCGCGATATTGCAGTGCAGGCCCTGCAGCACAGCCGCCTGGTATTGGTTGAAGACATGACCACCGCCATGGAACTGCTGAATGCCTATGCACCTGAGCACCTGATCATTGCCTGCAAGGATGATATCACGATTGCAGACGCTGTAGTAAATGCAGGCTCCGTTTTCCTGGGCAACTACTCCCCTGAAAGCGCGGGGGATTATGCCTCCGGCACCAATCATACCCTGCCCACCAATGGTTATGCAAGGGCTTACAGTGGTGTATCTTTAGATAGCTTCATCAAGAAGATCACCTTCCAGCGCCTCAGCCGTGAAGGCCTGCAGCAGATTGGTCCCGCTATTGAAGCCATGGCCGCGGCAGAAGGACTGGAAGCGCACAAAAGAGCAGTATCAATAAGAATGAATAATTAAATTAGCAGTATGTTCGATCTCAATAAATTACTACGTAATAATATCAGGCAGCTGGTGCCCTATTCTTCCGCCAGGGATGAATTCAAAGGAACGGCACAGATCTTCCTGGATGCCAACGAGAACAGCTTCGGCTCTCCGCTGCCCACTGCGTATAATCGCTACCCCGATCCCATGCAGTGGAAAGTGAAATACAAGCTGGCCGATATTAAAGGTGTGCCGCCCCAGCATATCTTCCTGGGCAACGGCAGCGATGAAGTGATAGATGTGTTGTACAGAGCCCTGTGCAACCCGGGTGTAGACAATGTGATCCTGTGCCCGCCTACCTACGGTATGTACGAAGTAAGCGCACATATCAATGATGTGGTGATCCGCAACGTAAGCCTTACAGAAGATTTCCAGCTGGATATGCCTGCCCTGCAACAGGCGATTGACGAACATACAAAGCTGATCTACATCTGCTCTCCCAACAATCCCACCGGTAATTCCATTAACCGGGAAGACATTGAGATGCTGCTGAATAATTTCGAGGGTATACTGGTAGTAGATGAAGCATATATCAACTTCGCCCGCCAGAAATCATTCATCCAGGAGCTGACGGAGTATCCCAACCTGGTGGTGATGCAAACGCTCTCCAAAGCATGGGGGCTGGCTGCATTGCGCGTAGGTATGGCCTTTGCCAGCGAAGAGATCATTCATGTGATGAACAAGATCAAGCCGCCTTACAATATCAGCCAGGCCGCCCAGGAACTCGCCCTGCAGGCGCTGGAGAATGTTCAGCAGGTAAATGAGTGGATCCGTGAAACTGTCATAGAAAGGGATAAGCTCTCTGCTGCGCTGGCACAGCTGCCGCTGGTAACAAAGGTATATCCCAGTGACGCCAACTTCGTACTGGCCCGCACCACAGACGCCAAAGGCATCTATCAGTACCTGGTAGGCCAGGGCATCGTAGTACGCGACCGCTCCAAGGTAGAGCTCTGCGCCGGCTGCCTGCGCATCACAGTAGGCACACCGGAAGAGAATGAAACACTGATCAATGCATTATCCACCATCGAAAGTTTGAAAGTATAGTATGCGACGAGTACTCTTCATAGACCGGGACGGTACCCTTATCAAGGAAGTACCTCCCACTTACCAGATCGATAGCCTCGAGAAAATAGAATACTATCCAAAAGTATTCACCTACATGGCCAGGATAGCCAAAGAAATGGACTACGAGCTGGTAATGGTCACCAACCAGGACGGCCTGGGCTCCGAATCCTTTCCCGAAGCGCATTTCTGGCTGGTACAAAACCAGATCATACGCGCTTTTGAAAACGAAGGCGTGAACTTCAGCGCCGTGCACGTAGACCATACCTTCCCCCACGAGAATGCGCCTACCCGTAAACCGGGCACCGGCATGCTCACAAAATACTTTTCTGAAGATTATGACCTGGCCAACTCCTTTGTAATAGGCGATCGCATCACCGACGTACAACTGGCCAAGAACCTGGGGGCCAAAGCGATCTGGATGAATGAAGGCACCGGCTTGGGTAGCGGCGAGATCAACGATGCAGCAGATGCGCTCAAACCGGTGATCGCACTCGAATCTACCGACTGGGCCAAAATATATGAGTTCCTGAAACTGGGCCTGCGCACTGTTACGCATACACGCACCACCAAGGAAACAGATATCAGTATCTCCCTGAACCTGGATGGTAAAGGACAGGCGCAGATCGAAACCGGCCTGGGTTTCTTTGATCATATGCTGGAGCAGATCGCCCGCCACGGCAACATCGATCTCACCATCAAAGCCAAAGGCGACCTGCACATAGATGAACATCATACCATAGAAGATACCGGTATCGCCCTGGGTGAGGCCATGGCTCAGGCACTGGCAGATAAAAGAGGCATGGAGCGCTATGGTTTCTGCCTGCCGATGGATGATTGCCTGGCTCAGGTGGCCATCGACTTCGGTGGACGTAACTGGATCGTATGGGACGCCGCATTCCACCGCGAGAAGATAGGGGAGATGCCTACCGAGATGTTCTTCCACTTCTTCAAATCGTTTTCGGATGCCGCCAGGTGTAACCTGAACATTAAAGCGGAGGGAGAGAATGAACATCATAAGATAGAAGCCATTTTCAAGGCTTTTGCCAAAGCCATCAAAATGGCCGTGAGACGGGACCCCATGAATCTGCAGCTGCCAAGTACCAAGGGGGTGCTTTAGCTTCTAAAAAAAATTTGCATTTCTTAAAAAAACCACCCATATTTGCGATGCAATGAATAAGAACATGACATACAAACATTGGTGGTGGCACAAGATCATATCCTGATACTGTGTTACAGTGCCATGTTTCGTAAGAAATAAACTCATTCTGAAGGCTCGCTGTTACACAGCGGGCCTTCTCTCTTTTAAGTCCATTGCTAAAAGCGAATAGCTAACAGCCAAAAGCTCAAACCAACATGCGTACCATTCAAGTAAAAACGAGATCCAAACAGATGCTGGCGGATGTATATACCCCGGTTGGCATTTACCTCCGGCTGCGCGATAAGTTCCCCGGCACCGTATTGCTGGAAAGTACAGATTACCGCGCCAGTGAAAACAGCTTCTCCTTTATATGTGTGAAGCCCATCGCAGGCATCGAGGTGACCTCTACCAGCAATTTCGAATTCAAGTACCCCAATCTCCCCGTGGAGCGTAAGCAGCTGAAAAGTAAGCAGAGCGTGCTGGATGAACTGCAGCAGTTTCTGAGTAATTTCAACTTTACGGGCCAGTCGCCCCTCCCGGTGGTACGCAGCCTGTTTGGTTACACCACCTTTGATGCGGTACAGTTCTTTGAGACCATTGAATTCAACAAGCAAAAGCCGAATGGCAGCACCATACCCCTGATGCGCTACCGCTTCTACCAGTATGTGATCGCCATCAACCACTTCAAAGATGAACTGTATCTCTGCGAGCACCAGGTAGATGGACTGGACAGTGAGTTTGAGCTGATAGAATCGCTGATAAAGCACAAGGATGTACCCACCTACAGCTTTACCGCAATGGGCAACGAAGAGAGCAATATGACGGATGCAGACTACATGCAGATGGTAGAACAGGGCAAACAACACTGCTTCCGCGGAGACGTCTTCCAGGTAGTGCTCTCCAGGGCCTTCCGCCAGCAGTATAAAGGAGACGAGTTCAATGTGTACCGTGCCTTACGATCTATCAATCCTTCCCCCTATCTCTTCTACTTCGATTACGGCGATTATAAGCTGATGGGCTCCTCTCCCGAAGCACAATTAGTGATAAAGAATAAGAAAGCTACCATCCACCCTATAGCAGGCACTTTCCGCCGCACAGGAGATGATGAGCAGGACAAACAGCTGGCCGATAAATTATTGCTGGATCCCAAGGAAAATGCCGAGCACGTGATGCTGGTAGACCTGGCCCGTAATGACCTGAGCCGTCACGCTGCTGATGTAGAGGTAGAGTCTTACCGCAAGATCCAGTACTATTCTCACGTGATCCACCTGGTGAGTGAAGTGACGGGCCAGATTAAGCCCGACATGAATCCCTTCTCGCTGCTGGCAGCCACCTTTCCGGCAGGCACCCTGAGCGGCGCACCCAAATACAGGGCCATGCAGATCATTGACCAGTATGAGCCTACCGCCCGCGGCTTCTATGGCGGATGTATCGGCGCTGTAAGCTTTAACGGTGATTTCAACCATGCCATTATGATCCGCTCCATGCTGAGCAAATCCAATACATTGTATTACCAGGCAGGCGCGGGAGTAGTGGCCAAATCAGTAGCCGCCTCCGAGCTGGAAGAGGTGAATAATAAACTCAATGCATTAAAACAAGCCATACTGCTGGCGCAAAAGCTCTGATGATGACAAATATTCTGGTGTTTGATAACTACGATTCTTTTACCTATAACCTGGTGCACCTGGTAGAAAAGATCATTAACGGAAAAGTGACGGTATACCGCAACGACGAAATACCGCTGGAAAAGATCAATGATTTCGATAAGATCATCCTTTCTCCGGGCCCCGGTATTCCTGAGGAAGCAGGCCTGCTGCTGCCGCTTATTAAACAGTATGCACCCACTAAATCCATCTTTGGCGTTTGCCTGGGCCAGCAGGCTATCGGACAGGCCTTTGGCGCCAACCTGGTGAACCTGAAAGATGTATATCACGGTGTAGCTACTCCCGTGAACATCGTTTCCCGTGAAGGCCGCCTGTTCAAAGACCTGCCGGATGAGCTGGAAGTAGGACGTTATCATTCCTGGGTAGTGGAAGAACAAAGCCTGCCGGCTGAGCTCACCATCACCGCCCGCGATGAGCACGGCTATATCATGGGCCTGCAGCACGCGCAATACGACGTAAGCGGAGTGCAGTTCCACCCGGAAAGCGTGCTCACGCCCCATGGAGAAAAGATATTGAGGAACTGGCTGAATTTGTAGCCGCCAGCTACTAGCCGTTGGCTGCCAGCCCTCCGCTGCAGCTAATAGCTAACAGCCAACAGCTAATAGCTCACACTTAATATAAGTCAACATGAAAAAGATACTAAACTACCTTTTCGAACATAAAACCTTCACCCGCGAAGCGGCCAAAGATATCCTCGTCAACATTTCCAAAGGAATGTTCAATGAAAGCGAGCTCGCTGCTTTCATGACGGTCTTCCTGATGCGCAGCATCACGATAGATGAATTGCTGGGTTTCCGCGATGCGCTGCTGGAACTTTGTATACCGGTCAAACTGAACGGCTACGAAGTGCTGGACATTGTAGGCACCGGCGGTGATACCAAGAACACATTCAACATCTCCACGCTCTCCTGCTTCATCGTAGCCGGTGCAGGTGGCAAAGTGGCCAAGCACGGTAACTATGGCGTGTCTTCTATCAGCGGCGCTTCTAACCTGATGGAAACAGCTGGTTATAAGTTCAAGAGCGATGATGCTAAATTGCGGACAGAATTGGAAGAAGCAGGCGTATGTTTCCTGCACGCGCCGCTGTTCCATCCGGCATTGAAGCATGTGGCAGGCATCCGCCGCCAGCTGGGTGTACGCACTTTCTTCAACATGCTGGGACCACTGGTAAATCCGGCTTTTGCCCAATACCAGCTGATAGGCGTGTACAGCCTGGAAATGGCCAGGGTATATAACTACCTCTTCCAGCAAACAGATAAGCAGTACGTGATCGTGCACAGCCTCGATGGCTATGATGAGATCTCGCTGACCGCCGATTCCCGCATTATTACCAACAAAGGAGAACAGGACTGGACGCCGGAGCAGCTGGGCCACCGCAAGGTGCACCCCGAAGATATCTACGGAGGCAACTCCGTAGAAGAAGCGGCGAAGATCTTTATGAAGATCCTGAAAGGAGAAGGCTCCTGGGCGCAGAACTCTGTAGTGCTGGCTAATGCGGCCATGGGATTATATTGCATGGGCAAGTACGCGGATTATGCAGACTGCTTCCAGGCGGCGGTCACTTCGCTGGAATCTGGCGCAGCACATCAATCATTCAAAAAACTGATCAGCTTACAATGAAAAATATCCTCACCGAAATAGTAGCCCATAAGCACACAGAAGTAGCCGCCAGGAAAGCAATGCGCCCTGCAGCTGAGCTGGAACAGGCGCCCTGGTTCAAACGTACGCCGCTCTCATTGAGCAGCTTCCTGCAAGACCCTGCCAAAACAGGGATCATTGCAGAATTCAAACGCCGCTCTCCTTCCAAGGGCATTATTAACGGTAATGTAACAGTGCAGGAAGTTACTGCTGCGTATACCCGTTACGGTGCTTCCGGTTTGTCTGTGCTCACGGACGAAAAATATTTCGGCGGTTCCTCCGATGATCTGCAGCAGGCGCGTACACTGAATAACATCCCCATCCTTCGGAAGGATTTTGTGATAGATGAGTACCAGATACTGGAAGCAAAAGCCATTGGTGCAGATGTGATCCTGCTGATAGCGGAATGCCTTAGCGCAGAGGAAGTAGCAAGACTGGCAAAGTTTGCTACCAATCTTGGACTGGAAGTATTGCTGGAAGTGCACAGTGAATCCCAGCTGGAAAAGGTAACCGATCATGTGCAGCTGGTAGGCGTGAACAACCGCGACCTTACTACCTTCAACGTGGATTTTAACCGCTCCTGTGAGCTGGCCCCTAAGATTCCCGCTGGTAAGATCAAGGTGGCAGAAAGCGGCATCAACGATCCTGCAGCTATTGTAACGCTGCAGCAGGCAGGTTTCCAGGGCTTCCTCATCGGGGAGTACTTTATGAAACAGGAAGACCCGGCCAGGGCTTTTGAAAGCTTTGTGAACAGTATAAGAACAGCTGCTGCCAATGGATAATCAACTGAACATAAAAGTATGCGGCATTACCCAGGCACAAGACCTCCGGGCGCTTGTGGAATACGGCGTGAATTATGCCGGCTTTATCTTCTATGAAAGATCTCCCCGCTTTGCAGGAAATAAGCTGGATGCCAGGACCGTAAGGGAAACCACCGGCATCAGGAAAGTAGGCGTTTTTGTAGATGCTGACCTTCAGCTGGTAAAACGTACGGTGGCAGATTACAGCCTGGATATGGTACAGCTGCATGGCAACGAATCGCCGGAATATTGTGCAGACATTCGTCAGCTGGTACCGGTGATCAAAGCCTTTCGTATAGGCAGCGAGGTAAAATGGGAGGAACTGGCGCCGTATGTGCCCGTTACTACTTACTTCCTGTTTGATACAGCCAGCGCCCATGCCTATGGCGGTACTGGTTTGCAATTCGACTGGCAGCTGCTGCAAAGCTATCCCTTTCAGCATCCCTTCTTCCTCAGCGGAGGCATAGGTCCGGAACACGCAGATGAACTAACACGCTTGCAATTGCCGCTGATGTATGCCGTAGATGTGAACAGCCGCTTTGAAAAAGCGCCGGGCATTAAAGTGCTGCCCAACGTGCAGCAGTTTGTAAAAACAATTCATTCAACCGATATAAAACAACAAGGGATGGAGATTGCGGTAAATACCAGGGGCTCCAGGTATCATGTAGATGAAAATGGCTACTACGGTAAATTTGGAGGAGCCTATATACCTGAAATGTTATATCCTAACGTGGAAGAGCTACGCCAAAACTATATGCAGATCATGGCAGATGCAGACTTCCAGCAGCAGTTCACACAATTGCTGAAGGATTATGTAGGGCGGCCTTCCCCGCTTTACCTGGCCCGCCGCCTGTCTGAAAAATACCAGGCCAACATCTACCTCAAACGGGAAGACCTGAACCATACGGGTGCGCACAAGGTGAACAACACCATTGGCCAGATCCTGCTGGCGCAGCGCCTGGGCAAGAAACGTATCATTGCAGAAACAGGAGCCGGTCAGCATGGCGTGGCCACTGCCACGGTGTGTGCATTGATGGGTATGGAATGCGTAGTGTACATGGGCAGCGTAGATATAGAAAGACAGGCGCCGAATGTAGCCCGTATGAAAATGCTGGGCGCTACCGTGGTGCCTGCCACCAGTGGCAGCCGTACGCTGAAGGATGCTACCAATGAAGCTATCCGCGACTGGATCAATAACCCGGTGGATACCCACTATATCATCGGCTCTGTAGTAGGCCCGCATCCTTACCCGGATATGGTGGCACGCTTCCAGTCCGTGATCAGTGAAGAAATAAAACAACAGCTCCTGGAAAAAACGGGCAACGCATTTCCGGATTATGTGCTGGCCTGTGTAGGTGGAGGCAGTAATGCCGCCGGCGCCTTTTTCCATTTCCTGGACAATGAAAAAGTACAGCTGATACCCGTTGAAGCCGCGGGTAAAGGGGTGCACAGCGGCTACTCTGCCGCCACTTCCCAGCTGGGCAAACCGGGAGTGATACACGCCAGTAAAACATTGCTGATGCAAACAGAAGACGGCCAGATCGTAGAGCCGCATTCTATTTCAGCCGGACTGGACTACCCTGGTGTTGGTCCGCTGCATGCGCACCTCTTCGAAACAGGCCGTGCACGCTTCATGAACGCTACTGACGATGAAGCGCTGGCAGCCGCTTTTGAGCTGACCCGCCTGGAAGGTATTATTCCCGCGCTGGAATCATCCCACGCACTGGCCCGCCTGAAAGACCTGGCGCTGAAGCCGGAAGATGTGGTGGTGGTTTGCCTCTCCGGCCGTGGCGATAAAGACATGGCTACTTATATTAATCACTTAAAATGAGCTGGCAGCTGCTGGCTTTTAGCAGCCAGGAGCTTACAGCCAACAGCTAAGAGCTATTTATGAACCGCATAGATCAACTTTTTGCAAGGAAACAGGAAGGAATACTGAACATCTATTGCACTGCCGGGTTTCCCGGTCCGGAAGATACCTTGCAGGTAATGACGGCCCTGCAGACAGCCGGCGCTGATATGATAGAGCTGGGCATGCCCTTCTCCGATCCGCTGGCAGATGGTCCCGTGATACAGGAAAGCAGCACCCGTTCCCTGCAGAACGGTATGAGCCTTAAAAAGCTTTTCACACAGCTGAAAGATTTCAGGAAAACAATACACCTGCCTGTTATATTGATGGGCTACCTGAACCCGGTATTGCAGTTTGGCGTGGAAGCATTCCTGCAGCAATGCGCCGAAACAGGCGTAGACGGCCTGATATTACCCGATCTTCCTATGACGGAATACGACAGGGAATATAAACCCCTGTTTGAAAAATACGGTCTGCATCTTATCTTCCTGGTAACACCGGAAACCAGTGACGCACGCCTTCGTGAAATAGATGCGCATAGCAAAGGCTTTGTATACGCAGTCTCTTCTTCTTCCACCACCGGTAAGGACAAAGACATGAAAGGGCAGCTGGCCTATTTTGAAAGATTGAAAGCCATGCAGCTGAAGAATCCTGTGCTGATCGGCTTTGGTATTAAAGACAAAACTACCTTTGACACGGCCTGCACTTACAGCAATGGCGCGATCATCGGTACCGCCTTTATCAAGGCGATTGAGAACAGCAAGGATATTGGTGGAACCGTACAACAGTTCGTTCAATCTGTAAAAGGAGCTTAAATAAGATATGAAGACAGCTATCATAAAATATAATGCCGGTAACATCCGCTCTGTGCAATTTGCATTGGAGCGATTAGGCGTTAACGGTATTGTAACAGACGATCCTGAAGAGATCCGCTCTGCAGACAAAGTGATCTTTCCCGGTGTGGGCGAGGCCAGCACTGCCATGCAGTACCTGCAGCAGAGAGGACTGGACAAGCTGATCCTAAGCCTGAAACAGCCCGTGTTGGGCATCTGCCTGGGTATGCAGCTGCTCTGCAAACATTCTGAAGAGAATGACACCACCTGCCTGGGCATCTTTGATGTGGAGGTAAAGCGCTTTCAGTCGCCTGTGGCTAACCTGCTGAAGATCCCGCAGATAGGCTGGAACAATATTGCCAACCTGCACAGCACAATATTTGAACATGTGCCGGAGAACAGCTACATGTATTTTGTGCACAGCTACTATGCGGCCTTGTCGCCGGATACGGTGGCTATTGCCAATTATGTGATCAATTACAGCGCAGCCCTGCAGAAAGGTAATTTCTATGCCGTACAGTTCCACCCGGAGAAGTCGGCAGAAGGCGGACAAAATATATTAGACAGCTTCCTGAAGTTATAGGCAATGGGCGCAGGTGTTGAAATAAAGAATATTACTACAACAGATACGCTGCCATTGCGCAGGGATGTGCTCTATCCCGGTCAGCCGCTCGATGCCGTAAAGCTGGACCACGATGAGCACGCGCTGCATTTCGGTGTGTTTGAAGATGGCCGCCTGGTAACGGTAGGCTCGCTGTTCCCTGAAGCACAGCAGGCGCAGTTCAGGAAACTGGCTACTACCCCTGCCTCGCAGGGCAGGGGTTACGGCACCATGCTGATACGTGAAATGTTGCAATACTGCCGTCAGGCCGGTATACCTTTGCTGTGGTGCCATGCACGGAAAACAGCGGAGAGCTTCTACACGCGGCTGGGCTTTTACCGCGCCGGTCAATACTTTGAAAAGAACAATATCATTTATTGCAGGATGGAACTAAAGGTGCATAAAGAAAGAGGTTTTACAGTGATCCCCGCCATCGACATCATTGGCGGTAAATGCGTGCGCCTTACACAGGGCGATTATGCGCAGCAGAAAGTATATAACGAACATCCGCTGGAAGTGGCCAAAGCCTTTGAGGATATTGGCGTGCAGCGCCTCCACCTCGTAGACCTGGACGGCGCTAAGAAAGGAGCCGTGGTGAACTGGAAAGTGCTGGAGGCTATCGCAGGCAAAACTTCCCTGGTAGTAGACTTTGGCGGTGGTATTAAAACTGCAAGCGACCTGCAGATCGTATTTGAAAGCGGTGCAGCCATGGCTACCATCGGCAGCATTGCAGTGAAAGACCCGGAGCTGTTCTACGGATGGGTAAAACAATACGGTGCAGACAAGATCTTCCTCGGCGCTGATGTAAAGGAGGAAAAGATCGCTGTAGGCGGTTGGCTGGAAACTACTTCGCTTTCGGTATTCGATTTCCTGGAGCAGAACATTCAACACGGCGTTCATCATATCTTTTGTACAGACATCGCGAAAGACGGACTTTTACAAGGCCCTTCTGTAGACCTCTACCGCAAGATCCTGGAACGTTTCCCGGATATTGACTTCGTAGCCAGTGGTGGCGTCAGCAACATACAGGATGTGGTGGATCTGCAGGAGATCGGCTGCAGCGGTGTGATTGTCGGCAAAGCCATCTACGAAGGAAATATTTCTATCGATGAGCTAAAACAATTAATAGTCAAAACTTAGTAAAAGGGTCTTCCGTCCCGTCATTGCGAGAAGCCGCGGAGACAAAGCGAAGGCGCGACGAAGCAATCTCTTAACACAATCAAATTTTATGCTTACTAAACGTATCATTCCCTGCCTCGACATCAAAGACGGGCGTACCGTTAAAGGGGTGAACTTTGAAAATATACGCGATGCAGGCGATCCTATAGAACTGGGTGCGCTCTATGCACAGCAGGGCGCCGATGAGCTGGTGTTCCTCGACATCACGGCTACCAACGAACGCCGCAAAACATTGTCAGAACTCGTCTCCCGCATTGCCCGCCATATTAACATTCCTTTCACCGTAGGCGGCGGCATTGCTGCAGTGGAAGATGTACATGTGCTGTTACAATCGGGCGCTGATAAGATCTCTGTCAACACCTCTGCCTTCAAACGGCCCGAGCTGGTAGATGAGCTGTCACGCGAGTTCGGTAGCCAGTGCATTGTATTGGCTATAGACACCCGTTTTGAAGATGGAGACTGGTATGTATACCTCAATGGCGGGCGCCTAAAAACCACTACCAAGGCATTTGATTGGGCAAAGGAAGCAGTAGACCGCGGCGCCGGTGAGATCCTGCTCACGTCTATGAATAACGACGGTACCAAGCAGGGCTTTGCACTGGACATTACTGCGCAGCTTTCTCAAAACCTGCATGTGCCCGTGATCGCCTCGGGCGGGGCAGGCACAATGGACCACTTCACGGAAGTGTTCGAAAAGTCGCAGGCAGACGCTGCCCTGGCCGCCAGCATTTTCCATTATAAAGAGATAGAGATACCTGAGCTTAAAACATACCTTTACAATAAAGGAATTAACATAAGATTCTAGCTTCTAGCTGTTAGCTGTTAGCCGTTAGCTTCTAGCTAATGGCAAGCTGCTAAGAGCCAATAGCTAAGCGCTAAAAGCTTTTAAACATGGATATCGATTTTAAGAAATCCCCCGACGGCCTCGTGCCGGCCATTATACAGGATGCAGCCACCCTGCGGGTGCTGATGCTGGGGTATATGAACCAGGAAGCGCTGGATAAGACCTTGCAGGAGAAAAAGGTGACCTTTTTCAGCCGTTCCAAGCAACGTTTATGGACCAAAGGCGAGGAAAGCGGCAATTTTTTGCTGCTGCAGGACGTTAAATTAGACTGCGACAATGATACTTTGCTGATTAAAGCGAACCCGGTAGGCCCGGTGTGTCATACCGGCGCAGATACCTGCTGGAATGAGCAGAATGTCAGCAATGATTTCCTGGCCACGCTCGAGAGCGTGATAACAGACCGGAAGAATAACCCTTCTGAAAAGTCTTACACGGCCAGCCTCTTTGCAAAAGGGATCAATAAAATAGCCCAGAAAGTAGGGGAGGAAGCAGTAGAAGTAGTGATAGAGGCGAAAGATAACAACGAAGAGCTGTTCCTGAACGAGTCTGCTGACCTGCTGTTCCACTACCTGGTGCTGCTCAATGCCAAAGGATACCGTTTATCCAATGTGCTGAACGTGCTCAAAGAGCGACACAAGTAGGTTATTTTTTATATATTTATACAATGAAGCAGTTATTTTTAGCGGTCTGCTGTGTTGCCTGTGCCACGGTTGCCAATGCTCAATATACCATATCCGGAACGGTGAGTGGTGCGGATGGGAAAAAACTCTACCTGTTCGACGACGCGGACAATGCACCGAATGACTCTGTGGTGCTGAAGAACGGCCAGTTCAATTTTACTGTAAAGGAAACCAAGGAGCCTTCTGTTCATGCGCTCATCCTCGAAGGAATGGACTATCCCATGTTATTCGTGCCTGGCGCTACTCCCCAGGAGTTGAATACCAGCCTGGACAAATTCCCGATCGCAGCATCTTTAAAGGGCAATGATAACACCAAAGCCTTGCAGGAATACCAGCAACTCTTCCAGCCTCTGATCGCCAGAGCCCAGGCCCTGAATACCGAAGCCTCAAGCATTGCAGGCGACGATGAGGCTGCCAAGGAAGCCTTTCGTAAAAAAGCCGCCGGTTTTAGTGAAGATGTGGTAGCCACTGGTAAAACCTTTATCAAACAACATCCTAAAGCGCTGGCCAGCCTTTGGATGCTTATAAATGAGCTGAGGCCCCGCCTGCAGCCGGATGAGTTCGAAGGCTTGTTCACCGGCCTGGATAAATCACTGCAAACCAGCAAATACGGCCAAAGCGTAAACCAATATATTAAAAGCCTGAAGCTGAGCGGTATTGGCGTGATGGCGGAGGATTTCGCGCAGAACGATGTGGATGGCAAACCCGTTAAACTGTCGTCTTTCCGCGGTAAATACGTGCTGGTGGATTTCTGGGCCAGCTGGTGCGGTCCCTGCCGCCAGGAGAATCCAAATGTGGTGAAGGTCTTCAACAAATACAAGGATAAAAACTTTACCATCCTCGGCGTATCGCTCGATGAGGATAAGAGCCGCTGGACGCGCGCCATCAACCAGGATGGCCTGTCCTGGACGCATGTGTCTGATCTCCAGGGTTGGAACAACGGCGTAGCGGTACAATACGGCATTCGTTCCATTCCTTCCAATTTCCTGGTAGACCCGCAGGGCCGCATTGTTGCACGCAACCTTCGCGGCGGCGCTTTGGAAGCTAAGCTGAATGAAATATTGAAATAAGTCATTAGCTGTTAGTCGTTAGTCATTAGTAGTTACGGTCGATGCAAGCTCCACTTCATCCCCTAACGACTAATGACTAACGACTAACGACTTTTTACAACTCCTCCCGCTTATCACAATCAGTTTGACTTTGCCCCGCTGTTTTCCCAAATTTGTTATCGGAAAGCAAAATGGAGTAATATTATTATGAAGAGAGCTATACTGACTGCTGTGCTATTGGCGCCGGTAGTCTTGTTTGCACAGGGTGAGAAACCGTTTACTATTGAAGGAACAGTTGCGCAGCTAAAGAAACCTGCTAAAGTATACCTGAAGATACGTAAAGGCGACGAAGCCTCACTGGACAGCGTCACCGTAAAGGATGGCCACTTCACCTTCAAAGGAACCATTAAGGAGCCGGCAATGGCCAGCCTCATGATGGAGGTGACCGACCAGCCAGGCGATTTGCCCCGTACCATGAAACGCGATGTACTGACGCTTTTTATGGACAAAGGCGTTATTACCATTAATACACAGGATTCTATCAGCAAAGCTGTTGTGAAAGGTTCTGCAGCCAATGATGCTTATGAAGAGCTGAATAATATGCTGCAGGATGTTACGGCCCAGATCAAATCCCTGCAGACGGAATACCGCCAGCTGTACATGTCTAAAGATGAAGAAGGCATGAAAAAGCTGGAGCCCCGCTTTGATGAGCTGGAAGCAAAGGAGAAGTCCATTACACGTCAGTACCTGGACAAAAACCCCGCTTCTCCCATCGCTATGTACGCGTTGAATGAATATGCAGGCTACGAGATCAATCCCACCGATGTAGAGCCTGTATTCAATAAATTAGCAAAGAAAGTAAAGCACTCCCAGGCCGGACAGGCATTTGTAAAACGCCTGAACGCTGCCAAGAGAACAGCAATAGGACAACCTGCTATCGACTTTGCACAGACCGGTGCTGATGGTAAGCCTATCAGCCTTACTTCCCTCAGGGGCAAATATGTGCTGGTAGATTTCTGGGCCAGCTGGTGTGGTCCCTGCCGTGCAGAGAATCCGAATGTGGTAAGGGCCTACAGCAAGTACAAAGAAAAAGGCTTTGAAATACTGGGCGTATCCCTCGACGATAAAAAAGACAAATGGCTGGCAGCTATCCAGATGGATAATCTCTCCTGGATCCATGTATCCGACCTGAAAGGTTGGAAGAATGCCGCTGCAGAATTATACAGCATACGCGCCATCCCGCAGAACCTTCTCATAGACCCACAGGGCGTTATCATCGCTAAGAACCTTCGCGGTGAAGCGCTGGAAACAAAACTGGGTGAAGTAATAAAATAGTTGACAGTCGTTAGTTGTCAGTCGTCAGTAACCGATGGAAGATAATAATTGCTCCGACCACTGACGACTGACAACTAACGACTGTCAACTTCTTTCCTTGTCCGTTTCAGAGAAAAAATCGTTCATAAACGAACAGGATAAGCTCCCACCTAACATTCTTCAACACTGATTCTTAATGTATTAGCAAGCTTCCCGCATTTGGCATCCTGTTAGAGATCAACTGGTTATTACTTAACGCTAAAACAAGCATTATGAAAAAGTTGATCCTGGCAGCATGGATGGTCATATCATCTGCCACCCTGATAGCCCAAAGCGGTGGGAATAAGAAAGTGAATGTAAGCTTTAACGCTGCTTTCCCGGAGGCTGCCAATGTTTCGTGGAGCCAGAAGAAATCCTTTGTGGTGATCAGCTTCACGGAGTATAGTCAGCCCGTACAAGCCTATTTTGATTATGACGGCAACAAGATCGCTGTAACCCGTAACGTTCGCCTCAATAACCTGACCATGCCCGCATTAAGCGCCATTCAAAAAAAGTATATTGGTTATAACTATGTGGGCGGCGTAGAAATGAACCATTCCGAAGACGGCCACAGCTACTATGTTTCCCTGCAGAAAGACAGCCGGCGCGTAATACTGAGAGTATCGCTGGAAGGTGATGTGAAAGTATTTAAGACCATGAAAGTAACAGATATTAACCTTCCCGCCTTTGCTATGACTGAAGACATCCTGAAGTAAGGCATGCTCCGTTAAATGAATACAAAAGTTATCCTGTATGATGATTGAAACCGTTCTACTCGTAAACCTGCCTGCAGGTCAAAACCAGCCGGCCAATTTTTTATTTGTTTATTTACGAAATGTTCGTAGATTTACGAAAAGATCGTAAATTAGTAGCCTAAACAGCATCATATGGAAAAGCTGACGCAGCAGGAAGAGGCCGCCATGCAGGCAGTATGGCAAACCGGGAAAGGGATTGTAAAAGATTTCCTGGAGGCCCATATGGCCCCGGCGCCGCCCTATACCACACTGGCCTCCACTATCAAGAACCTGGAAAAAAAGGGCTTTCTGCAAAGCCGCAAAACAGGTAACGTATATGAATATACGCCCGTGATAGCGGAGGAGGAGTATAAAAAGAAATTCATGAATGGCTTTGTGAAGAGCTATTTCGAGAATTCTTACAAAGCCCTGGTCACCTTCTTTGCGAAGGAAAAGAAGATCAGCCCTGAAGAGCTGAAAGAGATCATTAAGATGATTGAAAAGAACGGATAAAAAACTGCTTACATGCCCGCACTATTGATATACCTGTTAAAAGCCAATATAGCGCTTACGCTGTTCTTCCTTGCTTACCGCTGGGGACTGAGAAGGCTCACCTTTTATGTGCTGAACCGTTTCTTCCTGCTGGCGGGCATCCTGTGCTCTTCCGTATTTCCGCTGGTAGATGTGAATAACCTGCTGGAACGTCATCATGAGATAGGGCAGGTAGTGGCTTATGTGCCAGACCTGAGCGCTCTGCGGGCGCAGCCGGAACCAGGCTTTACCGTGTGGCACCTGTTGGTGTATGTTTTCTGGACAGGTGTGATGGTAATGAGCATCCGGTTTATAGTACAGCTGTCTGCTTTGTGGCGCATCCATCGTAAGTCGCGGCCAGGTACGCTGCAACAGCATCCGGTAAAGCTGCTGGGCAGCCGCATCAATCCCTTCTCTTTCTTCCGCCATATATACATCAATCCTTCCCTGCACCAGCCATCCGAGCTGGATGCCATCCTCCGCCATGAGCTCGTGCATGTAAAGGAGTGGCATACATTAGACGTGCTGACGGCAGAGCTGAATAATATCTTCTACTGGTTCAATCCCGGCGCCTGGCTGATGAAAACAGCCATACGGGAGAACCTGGAATTTATTACAGACCGCCGCATGTTGCAGCAGGGAGCCGATCCTAAAGCATATCAATACAACCTGATAAAAGTTAGTGGAATTCCATACGCGACGGCCATCGCAAACAATTTCAATTTCTCACATCTGAAAAACAGAATTAAAATGATGAATCAAAAACGTTCTGCAAAATATAACCTGGTACGCTACCTCGTGTTGGGTTGCGTGGTGGTGATCGCGTTGTTATCGCTTAATTTCAGCCGGGCCGCGTTCTATGGTAAGCAGATCACGATTGTTGCGGATACAGTGCCGGCTCCGCCGCCTCCTCCGCCGGTGCTCGCCCCGGTAGCGCCTGAAAAACCGCTGAAGAAAAAACCATTGGTGCCTCCTGTTCCTGATGCTCCCGGCGAAGTGCCGGCTCCCGTTCCGCCTTCTCCGCCGCCCGTTCCTGCTGCCCCTGGGAAAAATGCAATGCCCCCGGCACCTCCTGTACCTCCGGTACCGCCCGCTCCCAGCAAGGTAGTGGTATTCGATGCGCTATCTTCAGATCAGGGAAAACCTCCATTGTATATTGTGGATGGTGTAAAGCAGGGGCATGCTATGCCGTTACAGCTAAACAAAGATGATATTGAATCAATAAGCGTCTGGAAAGATGAAAAGGCAATCATACGTTTCGGCGAGGAAGGCAGGAATGGTGTGATTGACATTACTACCAAAAGCTATAAGGGAGCAAAGCCAGACGTGAGGACACTCAGCACCGATACGCTGAAGCTGCAGCTCAGGGTTGATACGGCGATTAGGGTAAATACCAACGTAAATACCAATGTAAAAACCAACGTAAAGGTGAATACCAATACCAACGTCAATGTTAAAGAGGTCAAGGTTGAAAAGAACCTGAACCTTGACAAGAGCGTTAACGTTGTAAAAGTGGTACCGGCCATTAGCCTGAGAGGCATAGACAGCCTGCGTCAGCCGCTTGTACTGATAGATGGAGAAGCCAAAACAATAACGGCCCTGAATGCGCTGCCCAGTGGAAAGATTGTAACCATTGACGTATTAAAAGGAAATGACGCAATCCCGCTGTACGGCAGCAAAGCTGTAAATGGCGTTATAAATGTAAGGACCATCGACGGTGGTAAACAGTAAACCTACTTTATATCTTTCGCACAGCGGAACCCTAAATTAGCCAGTCCCGATGTAGGTGTGGTCTTCATCCTGGCTGTTACCCTGTAACCACTGCAATACTCATCGCTGCACATAAAGGAACCACCCCTGATCACCCGTTTAGGCGCCGTAGGGTCTGCGGGATCGAATCCTTTTGCCGGTCCACCAGGGTTCTGTGCAGCGTTGGGTACTTGCTGGTAATAACGGGCATCGTACCAGTCGGCGCACCACTCCCACACATTGCCCGCCATATCGTACAGTCCGTAACCGTTAGCAGCATAAGTTTTTACGGGTGCTGTATTGTAAAATCCGTCGGTCTTTGTATTCTCATAGGGGAAATGCCCATTCCAGGTATTGGCCTTTGGCTTGCCTGCTGTTATTGCTTCGCTTCCCCAGGTAAAGGGCTGCTTTGCAAGGCCGCCGCGTGCCGCATACTCCCATTCTGCTTCTGTGGGCAGCCGCTTTCCTGCCCAGCGGGCGTAGGCATTTGCATCGTCCCAGGAGATATGCACCACCGGGTGTTGCTCTCTGCCGCTAATGTTGCTGTCCGGTCCTTCGGGATGCTGCCAGCTGGCGCCCGGTACAAAGGTCCACCATTGCGATACGTCATCCAGGGACACCGCATGCTCTGGTGGAGAGAACACCAGCGAGCCGGCCTGTAACAGACTGCTGTCGGGCTCGGGCGAGCCCGGAGGCATGCCCTGCATCATTTCTTCTTTGCTGATGGGTTTTTCGGCTGTTGTTACATAATGTGTGGCAGCCACAAAAGCCGCGAATTCCGCATTGGTCACCTCGTGCTCGTCCATTAAGAACGTATCAACGCTGACTGTATGCACCGGCTGCTCATCCGCCTGGGCAATATCATCGGCAGCGCCCATAGCGAAGCTGCCGCCGGGGATCAGCACCATGTGCTGAAGGCTGTCTGCAGTTGTTGCAATACCGGTACTGTCTGCTGTTACGGGCTTGTTGGCGCCGCTTCCGCAGGAGCTCAGCACGCCTGCGCATAGTAGCAGGAAGAGGAAATTTGGTTGGTACATACTATAAAAATAAAAGGCCTTAACAATAAAATAATGACTTTTTTAATTAAAGAATTGTAAACTGCATTGTTTTGGCATATGCAACAGTTTACCGCACCTTTTAGCCGTCATGATTTCGGGGATGATTTTTTATGGGGCGTTACGATCTCCGCTTTGCAGAATGAAGGCGCCCATGATAAGGACGGCAGGGGGAAATCCATCTGGGATACTTTTGCACAGCGTAAAGGCAAGATCAAAGACGGCACCCATGCCCGCGTTGCCACCGATTTTTATCACCGGTATCGCCAGGATCTGCTGCTGGCAAAACAACTGGGCTTCTCTGTTTTCCGATTCTCTATTTCCTGGACACGTATACTGCCTAAAGGCACCGGTGAGATCAATCCTGCCGGTATCGCTTTTTATCACCGCCTGATAGACGCCTGCCTGGAGCTGGGCCTGCAGCCTTATATTACCCTCTACCACTGGGATCTGCCGCAGGCGCTGGAATCTAAGGGAGGATGGTGCCATCGTGGCGTTGTCTTCGCCTTTGAAGAATACGTACGCGTAGTGGTGAGAGAGTATGGGGATAAGGTAAAGCATTGGATCGTGCTGAACGAACCTTTTGGTTTCACCTCCCTGGGGTATATGCTGGGCGTACATGCGCCTGGTAAGTTCGGGCTGTCCTATTTCCTGCCTGCCGTGCATCACGTGGTATTGGCACAGGCCGCCGGCGCAAGAGTGGTAAGGGATGAGGTAAAGAATGCCGTCATCGGCACTACCTATTCCTGTTCACATATCGTTCCCTACACACAGAACGGCCAAGACGTGCAGGCCGCCCGCAAGGCAGACGCGCTCTTTAACCGCATGTTCCTGGAACCTGCGCTGGGCATGGGCTACCCCACGGAAGATATGCCCTTGCTGAACAGGATAGAACGGCGCTATGCGCTATGGCGCGATTGGGATAAGATGGCCTTCGACTTTGATTTTATAGGCATACAGACCTATTTCCCGCTGGTGGTGCGCTATAACCCATTTATGCCCGTGGTAAGTGTTTCTGAGGTAAAGCCCAAAGCCCGCAAGGTGCCGGTAACGGCCCTGGGTTGGGAGATCAGCGCCTCGGGCATGTATGCCATCCTGAAGCAGTTTGCAGCTTACCCTGGAGTACATCGCATTATTGTTACCGAAGGGGGAGCTGCTTTTGATGATCAGCCGGAAGGAGAGTGTGTGAAGGATGCAGGGCGTATCCAATATTTCCAGGATTACCTGGGTGCTGTTTTACAGGCTAAGAGCGAAGGAGTGCCGGTGGAAGGTTATTTTGCATGGACGCTTACAGATAACTGGGAGTGGGCAGAAGGTTACCGCGCCCGCTTTGGTCTGGTGTACGTTGACTTTAACACGCAACAACGGATAATAAAAGATTCGGGGCATTGGTTCAAAGCATTACTGACGGGCTAAAAATAAAAATGCACGTAAGACTACGTGCATTTTTTCTTTCACTCTTTACCTTTTATCTACCAATTATTATTCTGCGAAATATTCGGACTAATAGATCGCTCACTTTGCGGCACCGCCCACAAATAATCCCTTGCCGGATTAAATGACCGCTGTTCTACCAATACATGCTTTCCAAAATCTGCTCTTTCGTTGTTGAAATTATTCAATATGCCATAGGCAGGGCCAGGCATTACTGTTTCAGCGATCTTCCAGCGGCGTATATCAAACAGGCGGTTATCTTCCAGCGGAAACTCCACATGTCTTTCCCTTCTTAACACCTCCCTCAGCGCAGCCTGCGTGGGCGCCGTGGCAGGCGTTACAGCGGGCATTACGCCGGTACGTTGCCTAACGCGGTTAATGGCGTCGTACACCGTCTGATCTATCTGGTTGTTCTCGATCTTTGCTTCAGCGTAGGTAAGCAGCACTTCTGCAAAACGGAAAAGCACAATATCGTTGTAAGAATTGCGATCCCAGCTGCCGTCAATATCGGCGGGCACATATTTTTTGTAATAGTAGCCGCTGAAGGATGCATTGTTCTTACTAAGCGCATCGATAGAATTGGGCTTGGTGACATCGATGGTAAGACCGTTTACAGTTTCGCCGGGAACAAGAACGGTGAGCCTTAAACGGGGGTCACGATGATCAAATGGATGGGCCGGATCATATATGGTAGATTGGTCGATGGGCTTACCGTCGGTAGCTTCGTAAGCATCAACCAGTTTTTGCAGCGGCACTACCTGTGACCAGCCGCCCAGTGTAGGACCACCTATCCAGGTAGCAGTGGCATTGGGCAGGGTGTTCTTAACGTATTGCGCAGCCAGGATGATCTCCTTGCTGGTTTTGTTGGTACCGTTGAACAGGCTCTGGTAGTTATTATCGATGATGTAAACGTTCTGGTCCATTACCGATTTAGCGGCAGCAGCTGCTTCAGGATATTTTCCTTCATACAGCAGGGTCCTTGCTTTCAGGGCCAGGGCCGCGCCTTTGGTAGCCCTTCCGTAGTCCGATGCAGGATAGCTGAGCGGCAAAAAATTGCTTACAGTATCCAGCTCTTTTACAATGAAGTCTGCCACCTGCGCACGGGGCGTACGGCTGATATTGAATTCATCTGTTGTGGGAATATGTGTTACCAGGGGCACATCGCCGTACAGGCCGATCAGCTGCTGGTAGGCAAAAGCCCTGATGAACCTTGCCTCGCCAATGAGCCGGTTGCGCAGGCTGTCTTCCATAGCAGGTACACGATGTATGTTCTCCACCACATCATTGCAGGAGGCGATCATGCGATAAAAATTGCTCCAGAAATTGGAGAACATCCCGGTGCCAGCAGTAGCGCTGCCATTACCTACATACTGCACATCGCTGGGCCAGTTGCTCCAGGAATAGCTGTCGTCTGTTGCACAGGAGATGAATAAGCGGTTATCTACATCACCCAGCCTGCGGTAGCAGTTATTCACTGCATTCACCGCGTCGGATGTTGTTTTCCAGTAAGACTCGCGGGATACGGCATCCTGCGGTTGCTGGTCCAGGAGATCTTTTTTGCAGGCTGTAAACGAGAAACAGGTCACTGCTGCTATAAGGAATATGCTTAGTTTTTTCATGATTGCGTGCGTTTAGAATTCCACATTTAATCCAAAAGTGTAGGTCTTTACCTGCGGGTAATACCTGCTGTCATTCGGCGCTTCAGGATCTATATCGTTGGGCAGGCTGCTGAAGGTGAGCAGGTTTTGTCCGCTGACATACAGGCGGCAGCGGGAAATACCCACTTGCTGCACCAGTGTTTTAGGCAGGGTATAACCCAGCTGCAGGCTCTTTAAACGAAGGTAAGCGCCGCTTTTTACCCAATAGGAAGAGGACTGATAGTTCTGTACGCCGGTGGTCAGTCTCGGGAAAGCCGCGCTGGTATTCTGAGGCGTCCAGCTGTCTGCATGAATGGCTTTGAAATTACCATCGCTGTTGGTTGGCGCTCTTTCCATTACCAGTGTCTGGATGTCTACTTTGCCTACACCCTGGAAAAAGCCGGTGAAGTCAAAACCTTTGTAGTTAGCGCCCAGGTTAACACCGTAGGTGTAGCGGGGAATATTGCTGCCCAGGTATACCATGTCGCCGCCTACGGTTTTATCGCCTTCCTTTACCACTTTATCATTGTTCACGTCTGCATATATCAGGTCGCCGGGACCTGTACCGGATACAGGCTGCGGAGCATGCGCATCTACCTGCGCCTGGCTCTGGTAGATCCCTTCTACACGATAGCCGTAAAATGCGCCGATAGGTACGCCGGTTACATTACCGGTGTAGATATTGTTATTGTCTTTAGATACCAGGTCCGCGCCGCGCAGGCTGGTGATCTTGTTCTTTACATCAGAGACATTAGCGCCGATGTTATACTGGAACTCTTTGCCGATCTGGCCATGATAGTTAAGCGCCAGTTCCCAGCCTGTGTTCTGTACTTCGCCGGCGTTCTGCACAGCAGCATCAAGGCCTACGTACATTGGAATGCGCAGGTTGAGGAGGATGTCGGAAGTGGTCTTCTTATAGTAATCGAAAGTAACGTCCAGGTTTTTCAGCACGGTCAGGTCTACACCTACGTCCGTCATCTTGGTGGTTTCCCAGGTGAGGCCGGAGTTTGGATATACGGTGATACCGGCAGCAGGATTGAGACTGCCGCCAAAGGGATAGCTGTTATACTGGTAAGTGCTCTGGTAAGGGTAGTTGGTAGTAAGATTTAGGTTCGGGCTCACGAATACGTCGTTGCCCAGTTTACCCCAGGAGCCGCGCAGCTTCAGATTGTTGATGAAGGTAACGTCTTCCATGAACTCTTCGCCTGTGATGCGCCAGCCTGCAGAGAAGGAGGGGAACCATCCCCATTTCTGGTTGTCTGCAAAGCGGGAAGAACCGTCTCTTCTGATATTGGCTTCCAGCAAATATTTATCGTGGTAAGCGTAGTTCAACCTGCCGAAGAAAGATACAAGATTGTAAGCGCTGGCAGTTCCTTTGGCCTGTTGACCATCTGCCGCACCGGCGTTGATCTGCTCAATATCGCCATTGGGCAGGTTGGTGCGGTAACCGCTCAGGTCATCTGTAGTTTCGCTCAGGCGGGAAGCGCCGCCCATCAGCTTAAAGGCATGAAAGCCGAAGTTCTGCTGGTACTCTATTAATCCCTGGAAGTTGCGGAACCAATAACCCTGGTATGCTTTGGTGATGTTATTCTGTCCAATGGTCAGTACATTGGTGTTATCAGGAAAGTCCGTGAAATAGTCCAGTGACCTGTTGTGCGAGCTATTGTAATCTGAACGGTAGTTCACTGCTGCCAGACCGGTAAGGCTCAAGCCTTTTAGTAGCTGGTAATTGGCGCGGAAGTTACCGGTAAAGAGATTGCTCTTGTATACATAGAGGCCGCCTTCGTCCTGCAGGCGGATCGGGTTCTGACCGCCGCGTACAATGCCCCAGGTACCGTCTGAATATTTATTAACGGTGAGCGGGTTGATGATAGCGCCCTGTCCGAACTGGTACCAGGCAGAACCTTCCTGTCCCTGTGGCTCCTGCTGTTTGCCCAGGCGGGTCGAGATGTCTGCGCTGAAGTTCAGTTTTTCGGTCACCTTGATGTCTGTGTTCAAACGTACGGTGATACGGTTGTAGTCCATATTTTTGATCAGGCCGTGCTGGTCAAAGTAGTTGGTGGAGAACAGGTATTTTACATTCTCTGACCCGCCGCTGACGTTCATGCTGTGCGACTGCTGAAAACCGCTGCCGGTGAGGATGTCTTTCAGCCAATAGTTATCCGGGTAGAGATCTTTATTACGATTGGGATCATTGTAGGCGTTGATCTGTGCATCAGCATACTGTGCGCTGGCGCCTGAGTTCGTCCGCATAAGGTTCACCAGCTGCATGAATTGCTGTGCGCCTACAAATTTGGAAAGACGCGCAGGGTTCTGCCAGCCAAAGTAGTTGTTGTAAGATACTTTCGGCTTGCCACTGCTGCCACGTTTGGTCGTGATGAGGATAACGCCGTTGGCTGCACGTACGCCGTAGATGGATGCGGCGGCAGCGTCTTTCAGTACTGACATGGAAGCGATGTCGTTCATGTCGATATCATTGATGTTGTATTGCACGCCATCTACCAGCACCAGCGGATCGTTGTTATTCAGGGTACCGATACCACGTATGCGGATGGTGCCCTGGTCGGAGCCGGGTTGGCCGGAGCCCTGTTTCACGGTTACGCCGGGAGCGACGCCCTGCAGGGCAGCGGATACCTGGCCTACCGGTTTCCAGTTAACGTCTGCACCGGATAAGGCAGTAACGGCGCCGGTGAGGTTCACTTTTTTCTGTGTACCGTAACCTACTACCACTACTTCTGACATGGACTTGATATCCGGCGTCAGTTGTACGTTGATGGTAGTGCGGTCTGATATGGGCACTTCCTGTTTAACATAGCCCAGGTAAGAGAATTCCAGTACGCCGTTGCCGTCGGGCGCCTGGAGGGTGTAGCGGCCATCCGGATCAGTAGCGGTACCAGTAGTAGTGCCTTTCAATACTACGGTGGCGCCAGGGATCGGCTGACCTTTTTCATCGGTCACCTGTCCCTTGATGATGATCTGCATGGCAGCAGCGCTGTACAGCATGCCTGGCTGCGGTAATGCGGGAATGCTGCTGTTGTTGGGCAGCTGTGCTTCGGGCGCTGTTTCATCTTTGCTGTAGATGATATAGAAGCTTTCCCGGATCTTTTTATATTTCAGTTCGTTGTTGCTGGTCAGGTAGTCCAGTGTGGCTTCGAGAGATGCTTGTTTCTCCATATCGCCGGTGCTGAGCTGTTTCTGTTCCAGCTCGCTTTTGTAGATAAAGGATACTCCGAATTTTACTTCCAGCTGGTTCAGCACATTTTTCAATGATCTTGTTTTTGCTTTTGAAGCAGGCTGGGATTGCTGGCGATAAGCCGCCATATCCTGGGAATTCGCAGGCGATCCGCAGTAACAGGACACACTTATGGCTGTTACCAAGGCGGTAATAAATTTGTTCATAACACTTTTGGTTGAACGTTAACTAATGTTTACTGGTCCTTATTGACGGTTTTTTTCGATGTTTACGGAGGCGTCTTTCCTGTTTATTTTGAGATCAAAGAGCTGTGACAGGCCATCCAGCAGGACGTCTGCACTGCCGCTGGGCACTGTGCCCGAAAATTGCTGATGAAGGAGTGTTGTGTCCGTTATTGTCACTGTCAGTCCATATGTTTCCTGTAATACCTGTGCCACCTCTTTCAGATCTGCATTGTGGAATTGCAGCTTGTGGCTTTTCCAGGAACCATATTGCTCAGCGTTCACTTGTTGTTGCTGATATGTACCGGTTTTTTCTTTGAACTCAACCAATTGTCCTGGTAGCATAACGATGGGCGCTTTGATGGCAGCCGTGTGGCCGCTTAAACGCACCTTACCTGTGTTGAGCACCACCTGCATGCGTGTTTGCCTGTCTAATACATTAAAGCTGGTACCCAGTACCTCCACGTTGATATGATGTGAGGTATGCACTACGAACCGCTGTTGGGGCGCCGGCTTCACATCGAAGAAAGCTTCTCCCTGTATCCAGACCTCCCGGTCGTCCGTCTGGTTCCAGCGTTTACTGTACCGCAAGGTACTGTTGCCGTTCAGTGTAACCACAGATTGATCTGGCAGTGTAATGGTCTTAATCTCGCCATAAGCGGTGGTGTAGGTCAGGCCGCTGTTATTTTGACGGAACTGCTGCCATGCGGCAAAGCTGAGCGCAATAACGCCTGCCAGTACCGCGGCCGCTTTCAGCGTTCTTGCGCCCCGCGATCGGCTCAACCATTGCCACCGGGGCGCTGCAGTGTCCTGCATACCCGTAGTGGCAAGGATGCGCTGGTATATTTCCTCTGAACGTTCAGTTCGTGGAAGGGTGTGGCCTTCACCCTGTTCCAGGTCCTGTTGTATGGAGGAGGCAAGCCAGGCACGGCCTTCTGCCGTATCCAGCCATTCCCTTACCTGCTGCTGCTCATCTGCCGTGCATTGGTTGTTAAAGAATTTAGTTAATAGTGCCGGATCTATTGGCGTCATGTCTAATGCCCTCCTTATTAAATACTACACCTGGAAAAAGGGAAAGTATTATATGGTTAGAAAAAAATTTAGAGAAAGAAATAGATCACTATCAAAAGGAGGGTATTGCTGAAGACCTTGAGACAATGTTTCAGCAGCTGGCTGGCCTGGGAGAACTGCAGTTTGACGGTATTGATGGAGATGCCCAGTTTGGTGGCTATCTGTTCGTTGGTCAGGCCTTCTACCGTCCTTAAGCGGAAGATATCTTTTTTGCGGGGAGAGAGCTGTTCTATGGCCTGTTCCATCGCTCTTTTATAGTCGTTGAACAACACGGCGTGTTCCGGCTCTTCGTGCGAGGCAGGCGCCAGCTGTGTGAAGCCCTGCTGCTTTGTAAGCGCGCGTTGCTGATCGCGGATCACATTCAGCACATGGAACTTTAAGCATTTGAAAAGGAAATTTTTTACGCCTTGTGCGGGGTCCAGTTGTTCGCGGTAGAGCCAGAGTTTTACAAATACCTCGTGCACAGCGTCTTCCGCCGTGGCGGAATCTTTCAGGTACTTATACGCCACACCGTACAAAAGCTGATGGTACTTTTCGTATAACTCCTTAAATGCAACGTGGTCGCCTGTTCGAAGATCCGTTGTTAAAAGCTGGTCTCTATCGGCATAGTGTGCAGGCACTATCTCCCCCTTCTGTTTGTTTTACAAGTTTTAGTTTAGCCGCCATTGGCACGCTGTACTAAATTAGGTAAGAGGGAACGTATGGATTGATGTTAAATTAACAATTAATGGGCGATAATTAACTACCTTCCCGTGTTCAACCGGCCTATTCGTATACCCGGCGTATAAACCAGACGTCCTTCAGCGAGAAATGGAACACCGCATTCAAATAATTCTCCTTGATCAGATTATTTGCCGTCGTCCCGCGCTGCCCAATCTCAAGGCCCAGGTAATAACGCAGGTTACCGGTACGGTTAGGAAGGGAAACACCGAGTGTTACACCGGTTTCTGCGATGTGATTGCCTTGCACCACCAGGTAGGAATTGTTACGGGAAAAACCAGCCTGGAGCACAAGCCCTTCAAAGGTGCCATTGTAATAATGGCGCCGGAAAGCATATTCGAGACCGCCGGCGATGCGATCCGCATCTGTAAGCCGGTAGCCGGTGGTGCCCGAGTTAAGCCCGCTCCATAGTTGTTTCCGGTAGTCGGCTACCAGTGTAACGTTGTTCTTGGTCAGGGAAAGGCCGAAACCGTATTGTTCGGGGACCTTCAGCTTTTTTGTTTCGAGGTCGTTTTTGTAGAGCACCTGTTCAGAGCTGTTGATCACATTTACGCTGTGCTGGAAACGCATGGTGGCCGGTAGGCGGTAGGTAGCGCCCAGGCCGATCTCCCAGTCCTTTATTTTGCCGTGGTATTGCAGGCCGCCTGTAAAATTCAGGTTATAGGCGTATTGTTTGTCTACGGTAGAAACAGTATCGCTGCCCAGTGTTTCGGTGGTATTGATAGGACCGAACAGGAAAGCAGAGGAAATCCCAACGGAGAAGTTCTTCGTGATCTTCACACCGTTGGAGAGATAAAATTTGTTGATGCCGCCAGTGCCTTCTGTAACTGCCTTGATAGCGGCATCGCTACCGGCTACGTAGCGGTCTGCCAGTACCTTATAATCTACAGTGCTGTAGGGAGTAAGGCCTGCGCTCACGCCCCAGCGGTTATTCACTTTAAACCCGACGGCCAGCCTTCTGATGGCGCCGTCCAGCGCGCTTTGCGTGGTATTGGCGCCGGTATAGCTTACGCTCCTGCCCAGCAGCGATACGTCGAACATAAAGTTCTGCTTGGGTATGGCAGAGTAAGATGCCGGGTTCAGTTCATTCAGGTAAAAAAGGGATGGACGTGCAATACCGGCGCTGCCCAGGCCATAGTTACGGGTGAAGTCGTGCTCTTCCAGGTCGCCGATACCAAAGGCGGAATAAAGTGAATTAACGCCTTTGCTGCTTTGAGCCTCTGCCTGTACGCACAGTAACAGCAACAATCCGCACAAACCGGTATATTGTCTTATTTGCATGTTCTTTCTAAAATGCTTTTATGTTTTAATTGTACCGCAGGTAATATACCTGTACGCTGATCTTGTTCTGTTTACGCTTATTATCGCCCAATACGACCCTGTTAAGACTTGTCAGGTAGGCGCCGTGGGGCGGTATGATCATGATCCCCCGTGAAAAGGCGTCTGCGCTGGCAATCTCGTTGATACAGTAATGTGTTATGTCGTACGTATAGGCCGTTTTTTCCTGGTAAAGATTATCGATGAACAGGTTACCATACATCACGGAACCCAGCGTGCTGGTGAGTGTATCGGTTACGTTGTTGTTCTTGTCCACTTCACAAATGGTCAGGTAAGGCGGCAGGGTAAAAGGCGGCTGATAAGTGCCCGCTACCGGCTGTATGGTAAGGGAGGCGCGCATTATTTTGAAGAAGCTGCCTACAGAAGCAAGGTTCTTTAAGGTAGGCAGATCGATCCGTGTAGCGATGCCCGTTAAGGGCTGTATGAAAGACATATTAGACGTTTGGGCGCTCAGCACTGATTTATTGCTGGGGGTCAGTCCGGCGAGCTGTGTGCCGGATCTGTCTACCGACACCTGGTTGAACTGCACCGTCTGATCATATACGTTCAGGTCAAGATGCCGGTCGGTAAAGAAGGGATCCTTATTATGATAGTGCATGCGCAGGATCACGGAAGTATCGCCGGTGTTAAAGCCCAGGATATTACCGGCGTTGTCGCCTGCTTTAATGGCCAGGCCTTTATAATATTTCAGGAAGATATCCTGTGCGGATATCAGGGTAGATTTGTCTTTAAAAAGCTTGAACAGCGGCGCCCCGTAAGTATCCGCCAGCTGGATCTTTACCACCGTATCAATATTGGGACGCACCACTTTCTGTATGCTGCCCAGGGGCGTGCCGGAGGTCTGAAAAGTGTTGTGGCTGTATATATAGTAGCTGTTGGTATTCCGCTGGATGGTTTGCTGCACCTCGTATACATTGATATGCTGCGACAGGCTGGAATCTCCGTACAGCTTCCTGTTGGTATACAGCACTAGCTCCGTGTAGTCGTAAGTGGAGGTCGCATCCAGCGTTTTATTGGCAGGCAGCTGCAGCTGGAAGAAGGAGCCGGCGGTAATTTTACCGAAATAGGGATCTGTTTGTTTACCCACTAATGCCACACCCGTGCCGGAAGTAGGTATAGAGTCCAGCCGGATGGTTTGCATCTTAATTGTTAAGGTATCTGCAATAATATAATTGGAGGACTGTTCGCCGCCTGATATATCGTAGTCGAACCCTTCCTTGTCACAAGCGCTGTTGGCGGCAGCAATCAATACTGCTACCATTAATTTTATGTAGGGACGCGCGCACCTGGAACCGCAAAAAGTATTGTTCATGGAGCGCAATTTTAGCCAGGAACCCTACTTCCCATTGATTTAATATGCCAAAGGCGGTTTTTTATCGATGAATCCGCATTCCCGATCCTTATACAGCCTATGCCCCCCAAAGAGGCATAAAAGGCCAAACTCTGCCACTGGCAGATGAAAAAGTCTTTTCCGTCCCTTAAAAAAGGGGATATGTCTATTTTATATTTATGCTAATACAAGGGCGGATAATTTTGGCAACTATTAAAAATTATAAAATGCTAATGCGTTATTTAACAGGTTTATGTTTGCTGATGGCCGTGGTACTGTTAGCCTGCTCTAAAAGTAGTGATGATACAAGCACTGTAGGAAACTGGGTACACAGGGTAGATTTCAAAGGCGTAGCCCGCCAGGAAGCGGTAAGCTTTACGATCGTTGACACCGCCTTTGTAGGCACCGGACTGGATGTTAATAATGATACACTCAGGGATTTTTACTCCTATGATGCAGACAGAAACACCTGGACGCAGAGAGCATCCTTACCTGATGGCGCCCGTGCCCGTCATAGCGCAGTGGCATTTGCAGTAGGAGGAAAAGGTTACGTAGGTACAGGTACTGACGGTGTGATCAAACTGAACGATTTCTATACCTATAATCCCAATGGTAACTACTGGGAAGCGATTGCGCCCTTCCCCGGCACTGCCCGCGTAGGAGCCGTAGGCTTTGCAGTGAAGACCAACGGTTATGTGGCCACGGGCTATGATGGCAACTGGCTCAACGACTGCTACCAGTACAGGCCTTCTGAAAATAAATGGTACACCCGTTCTGATGTGCCTTTATCAAAAAGGGCTGACGCGGTTTCTTTTGTGATAGCAGACAAAGCTTACATCGTTACCGGTCAGAGCAACCTGCAGCTGAACAATGAGCTGTCTATGTACGACGCTGATAACGACGTATGGACGCTGAAACGCGCTATCACGAACGTGAGCGACGATAGCTACGATGATGAGTATACCAACATAACCGGGTACAATTGCGTGGCTTTTGTAATGAACAACAAAGCGTATGTTTGCACCGGTAACCGCGGCGGTAGCATCTCTACCGTAGCATGGGAGTATGACCCGGTGAACGACCTGTGGGATTTAAAGCAAGCTTTCGAAGGTTCTGCACGTACGAGCGCTGTTGGCTTTGCTATCAAGAACAGGGGATTTATTACCACCGGAGTAAGCGGCAGTACGCCTTTGAGCGATACATGGGAATTCCAGCCAACTGTAGAATATAATAAGAATGACTAAGCGTAAGACAGGAAACATATTATTACTCGTGGGGAGCCTGCTGATCCTGGCATTTGCTGTGTTTAAGACCAGTCAGCGGGCCTCCTCCGGAAAGCCAACCGCAGTGCAGGATAGCATTGCGGTTGTCACTTTCCAAACGCATGCGGGTTGGGGATATTCCGTAAATGTGGGCGCGCATGCCTATATCTACCAGGATTTCATTCCTGCCATACCAGGCAGAAATCCTTTCCACAGCAAGGAAGATGCAGAGCGGGTAGGCAATCGTGTCGCAGAGAAACTGCGTAAGCGGCAGGTGCCCGCTATCAGCAAAACAGAACTGGAGGAAATGGGTATAGCGATCAACTAAATTTAACATATACTTTAAAGGTGTTAACAAACTTTAACAGACGTTTAACCCTATTGTAATGTATGTTTACCGCGCTTTTCAGCGGTATGATAAATTTCAAACATATTTACAAAAACAGGCTCTTTATCATAGGTTTGCACATCGTTGCATGGACCTGTTTTCTCTTGTTACCTTTTTTTATTTACCGCCTGCGCATCCTGCATCCCTGGTTCTTTATCAGGGAAGTCATAGATAACTTATTCCTCATCGGGGTATTCTACCTGAACATCTATGTGCTCATACCGCGTTTCTTCACGTTGAAAAAGATCGTCTACTATTTTGGGTACGTGCTGCTGGTGCTGGTATTCATTACCGTGCAACAGGCGGTGATGGATCATTACTTTATGCGTTACCTGGCCACCCATGAAAATGAATTGGGCCTGAATGCTGCGATAGCAGACAGGGGAGGAAGAATGATCACTGTAGACAGCACGGGGAAAGTAACTTTCAGGGGTCCCCGTGCGTTTATGCGATATCGCGCTTTTTCATCGGCAAACGGAGGAATTTATGCTTATACAAAAGGTCGGCCGATAGGAAGGGATGAGATCAGGTTCTTCAGCGGGCCTGGTCATGGTCCACGCCTGATGATCAGGAATGATTCTATGGCCACTGCCATGGCTATTCCGGCCATGCCTTTGGGGCCACCACCTTTCTGGCAGCGCCTGCTGTTCCCGGAAGTGCTCCGGAAGTCAGTGCTGGCCGCCTTGTTAATGCTGCTAATGAGCGGCTTCATCAAGATAGCGCAGGAGTGGTTTAAGAGTGAACAGCAGCGGGAGGCGCTGAAAGTGGAGAAGCTAAACGCGGAATTAAAATTTTTAAAGTCACAGATTAATCCTCACTTCCTTTTTAACTGTCTAAACACTATCTATTCGCTGGCGCATAAACATTCTGCACAAACGGAACATGCTATTGTGAAGCTGTCTACGATCATGCGCTACATGATCTATGAGTCCAACGAAGAGATGGTGCAGTTACAGCATGAATTGCAATACCTGCGGGATTATATCGATATACAACGCTTAAGGCTGCCTGCAGGCATACAGGTGGATTATACGGAATGCGGTGTGCCGGATGGATTGTGGATAGAGCCCATGCTGCTGATCCCCTTTGTAGAGAACGCCTTTAAACATGGGATCAGTTATACCGATCATTCATTCATCAGTATCACGATCACCATTGAACAAACGATGGTGCGGCTCCTGGTAAAGAACAGCCTGTTCCCCCAACGTGTGGCGGAGCAGGGCGGAATAGGCCTTCAGAACGTATTAAAACGGCTGGATTTGCTATATACCAATAAGCACGAGATAACTGTAACGGAAACCGAGAACCAATTTATTGCTGATTTAAAAATAGTGTTGAAAAATGATTAAGTGTATTGCAGTGGACGATGAACCATTGGCGCTGGAGATCATTACGGACTTTGCCCGCAAAGTTCCTTTCCTGTCCCTGGTTCAAACCTTTGAAAACGCCGCGGAGGCCATGCGCTTCCTGCAGGATGAAAGGGTGGACCTGGTATTCCTGGACATCAAAATGCCGGATATCAACGGGATCCAGTTCCTCAAATCCCTCAAATATCCTCCTATGGTAGTATTCACTACCGCTTACGGCGAGTACGCCCTTGACGGCTACGACCTGGATGTAGTAGATTACCTGTTGAAGCCCGTTCCCTTTGAACGCTTTCTCCGCGCTGCTTCCAAAGCGCAGGAATATATGTCGGTCACCCAGCAGAAGAACGGCGATAGCAACGGCCATGTAAATGACTACATCTTTATCAAAACGGAATACAAGATCATTAAGATCAACCTGGAGGATATCCTTTTCATTGAAGCACTGAAAGATTATACGAAGATCTATACACCTTACCAGCCGGTATTAACACTGCGCAGCCTTAAATCTTTTGAAACCCGCTTACCTGCAGACAAATTCATACGTGTACACCGTTCTTACCTGGTGTCGCTGAATAAGATCAATTCTGTGGAAAAGAATACAGTGATGATAGCCAATCAGTCTATCCCTATCAGTGATGGTTATAGAGATAGGTTTTATGAAGTGATCACCAGGAACTCTTAGACGTTTGAGGTTTGAAGTTTGAGGTCTGAGGTTCGTTAAAGGTTGGCAGGTTCGAAACGCGCCATCAGCCTCATACAGGTACAGGTTATTCGAAGACGACTTGCCTTAAACCTATAACTTCTAACGAACCTCAGACGTCAAACTTCAAACATCAAACTTACTTCATCTCCTTTATCCACTGTTTCACCAGCTCCAATCCTTCTTTATGCGTTAGCTTACGGCTTAGCTCCGGCATCATGATACCGGGGTCTGTTGATTCCATGCGGTAAACAAGAATGGACTTTTCCGGGTGACCGGGCACAATATCATATTGCAGATCGGCGGCGCCACGGCCTGCGGCGACAGGTGTTTTCAGGATGCCCATCTTCGTAGGGTCATGTTCGTTAATATTGAGAAAAAGCCCGGATGTTTTGGCAGGGCCCTCCGGTTTATGACAATGCGCACAGTTGATCTCCAGCCAGGTCCGCGCCCTGTCTTCCAGGCTGCCGCTTGCAGGATCATTCCATACAGGCGCGCGCGGCGCCTGTGTCGCATCGGTGAGGCCATGGAGTATGCCTGCCTTGATCCAGTGCTGCAGCTGGTTTTCACGGCCACTGGCGTATGGAAAATCTCCATTGAGCTGTCGTGCAGTAGGGCCGATCGGCGTTAATACTTCGTTGGTGTTGTGACAACCCTTACACTGGTTCACGTTGGGAATGATGTAATCAAAAGCAACGCTATGCCCGTTATGATCCGTGAAGCGCACGGGTTTTCTGTCGCCGGCTACTTCCAGGTAAGCTTCTGTTTGTTCGTCATTCCAGATATAGGTCCATGCATTCCATCCGCCTGGTGTATGCACCAGCAGGCGGGTTTCCATGAGGCGACGTCCCTTCTCCGGATGCCGCATATCCTGCGGATAATAGAATGTTTTGATCAGCGTGGCGCCTACGGGGATATACATTACATTTAATGGATCGTAGGTGATCACGCTATCAGGCGGTAATTGAATGAAGCGCAGCTTTTCAGCATAATCGGAGAACAGGGGCGTATTCAGCTGGTAAGGCATAATGCCTGCCACCGGCACCTGGTCTGCCATATTGCCTTTGAAGAAACCGTATTCCGAGAGGGTTTCTTTAGGCGCATATGCACTGTCTGCATGCCGGCCCGAAGCCAGTAACGCACTCAGTAATCCTGCCCCGAGCAGGCTATAGATAATATAACGGATCATGCTCATTGAGCGCTGGTAGTAGTGGTGATCGTATTAGCGCAGTTATACGGCTGCATATCGTGCGATACATTTTTGAACTTGTTGCCCGCATCAAGATTCGCGAAGCTGGCGTTATTATTAGGACCGATACAGATGCGGTATTCGGGCTTATATTGGCCGTCGGGGCCTGTCCATTCCTTATTCAGGATACCGTCGTAAATGATATGCGGCACGTTCTTGCCGAAGCGCAGCTTAAAGCGGAACAGCATGCCCATCCGGCCTTTGCCCTGAAAGCGTACTTTCTCGCGCAGGTAGTCGTTGCCGTGTATGTATACCGTGGCAGGGTAGGGCATATAGGTAGAATCCTTGATAGGGTTCTCTGTCATGAAATAACTGATGATAGCCGTGCCTGCGCTGTTGTTATAATGGATCTTGTTATCGAAGACCTCTACATGATTGGTGGCCAGCACCATGACCCCTGTGCCCGCCGGTACTTTGGCTACGGTATTGCCTTTGGGCGCAAAGTTGGGATAGTTGTTATGATGGATGTTGTTGTTATAGACCTTTACATACCCGCCTTTTTTCTGCACCAGGTCTGGCAGGTCAAACACCAGGATGCCGCCGGTGTTCTCATAGGCTTCGTTCTGGTATACTGCTGCATGCAGGGAGTTCTCTATTTCAATACCGGCTACATTGTGCCGGGCAATACTGTTACGCACTACGATATCTTTTGACTGGCCGATATATAAACCCGCATCGGAAGCGCCGATGGCGGTACAGCTGTCTATCAGCACCTGCTGGCACTGTACGGGGTACAGGCCATAAGCGCCATTCTCTTTGGCAGGCGGGCCTGTCCATTCCACTTTCACCTGCTTAAAGGCGATGCCGGTCACATTCATGGTTTTGATACCGTCTCCTTTGGTATCCTGTACAGTAAGGTCGCGGATGGTAATATCGCTGGCGTTGGACACGCGGAGGCCTTCGGCGCCTTCTGTTTGTCCTTTAAAGCTCAGGATGGTCTTATCCATACCGGCGCCTTTGATCAGGATCTTCTTCTTGCCTTCAAGGGAGAGGGTGGAGGAGAGCTGGAAGGTACCGGGAGGCAATTCAATCACGGCGCCGTCTTCGGCGGTGATCAGTTGCCGTTGAAGCTTCTTTTGTATGTCCTGTTGGGCATAAGCGGGCTGGTGGCAGATAATTGTCAGCGCGCCCAGGGTTAAAATGGGGAATAAGCGCATAGAAACGTGGTTTTACAGGCCTATTAAATATACGGAAAATAGTTCACTAAGGGGAAATCGGGTCGTCTTCGGGTCGGTAAGCCGTCATGCTGGCTGACGATTAGGTTAAAACCCGTTGTGGATTCGGCTTACACCGAGGATGTCCGGTATATGTCCGGTATATGTCGGGTAGTTACGAGGTAGATGAGTGGTATCTTTATAGATACCACTCATCTACCTGTGAAATACTCCGAAACTACCACTGAAAGGGTAGAGAACATAGAGAACCGGCGCTATGTTACCGCAAAAAAGAAGGTCCCGGCACGGGAATGTGCCGGGACCTTCTGCTATTATTACTAAATAATTTATATCAGTTCTTTCAGGCGTTCTACCACCGTATCCACTTCTTCCTTCGTATTCTGCCGGGAGAAGGAGAAACGTACGCTGATGCGGTTAGGATCGCTGCTGATGGCGCGGATCACATGAGAGCCCAGATCGGCGCCGGAGGTACAGGCGCTGCCGCCGGAGGCGCAGATCCCGTTGATATCCAGGTTAAAGAGGATCATTTCGCTCTTTTCAGATTTGGGGAAAGACACGTTCAGCACCGTATAGAGGCTGCGGCCCCGCAGATCGCCGTTGAAGGTGATGCCGGGGATGTGCTTTTCCAGCTGGTCTGCCATGTACATACGCAGGTTGTTGATATAACTGCTATGCTCTTCAAAATGTTCGGTGGCCAGTTCAAGGGCTTTGGCAAAGCCGATGATGCCGTACAGGTTCTCGGTGCCGGCCCGCATATTGCGTTCCTGGGCGCCGCCCTGCAGGTAGGGGGTGATCTTTACGTTCTCGTTCACGTAAAGGATGCCCACGCCTTTGGGGCCATGGAACTTGTGGCCTGCGCCGTTAATGAAATGGATGGGGGTGTTGCGGAGGTCAAAAGGGTAGTGGCCCACGGTCTGCACGGTATCGGAATGAAAGATGGCGTCAAACTCTTTGCAGAGGTTCCCCACGGCCTGGATGTCCAGCAGGTTGCCTATTTCATTGTTGGCGTGCATGAGGGTCACCAGGCACCTTTTAGAGGAGCCGGCCAGCAGCTGGCGCAGGTGTTCCATATCCACATGGCCGTTAGGGAGCAGGCGCACGTAGGAGAGCTGTATGCCCTGTGCCTTGCTCAGGTATTCTACGGTATGCAGGGTGGCATGGTGCTCGATCTCGGAAGTGATGATATGCCTGCATCCCAGATCTCTGATAGCGGCGTTAATGGCCGTATTGCTGCTTTCTGTGCCGCCGGAGGTAAAGAAGATCTCTCCCGGATGGGCGTTCAGTATTTTGGCAACGGATTTACGGGCATTCTCAATACCCAGTCTTGATTCCCGTCCATAGGAGTAGATGGAGGACGGGTTGCCGAATTTGTCCGTCATATACGGCAGCATCGCATCCAGCACGGCCTGATCCAGCGGTGTGGTAGCTGCATTGTCGAAGTAAATTCTTTTCAAGGTTGGTAGGTGGTTTTTGATAAAAATAAAATGGGCGCTTAGTAAGCGCCCACAAAGGTCGTATTTTTTTAGCTATTAGCATTTAGCTATTAGCTGTTAGAAAATTCGGATAGCTAAAAGCCAGCGGCTAAAAGCTAACAGCTGTTTATCAGTGCATAAATTCCTTGATGTCTGCCATGATCCTGCGGGCGATGTTATCTGCCGTGGTTTCAAACTGGCTTTCGGCATAGATGCGGATGATAGGCTCTGTGTTAGAAGTACGCAGGTGCACCCAGTCTTTTTCGAATTCTATCTTCAGGCCGTCTTCGGTGTTGGTGGGCTGGTTCTTGTATTTGCCCCTGATCTTTTCGAAGATGGTCTTTACGTCAACACCTTTATCCAGCTCTATCTTGTTCTTGGAGATGAAGTAATCCGGGTAGCTGTTACGCAGGTTCTTCAGGTTCTTTTTGCTGTGCGCTACATGGCTCAGGAACAGTCCGATACCGATCAGCGCATCGCGGCCGTAGTGCAGGTCTGGTACGATGATCCCACCGTTGCCTTCACCGCCTATAACGGCGTTCACTTCTTTCATTTTCTTCACCACGTTCACTTCACCTACGGCAGAAGGATGGTATTCGCCGCCGTGTTTCAGCGTAACGTCCTTCAGCGCCTGGGTGGAGGAGAGGTTGGAAACGGTATTGCCTTTTTTCTTGTTCAGTACATAATCGGCTACGGCCACCAGGGTGTATTCTTCGCCGAACATGCTGCCATCCTCGCATACAAAGCAGAGGCGGTCTACATCCGGGTCTACCGCGATGCCCAGGTCTGCGTTGGAGCGGTTCACTTCATTAGACAGGGCAGTGAGGTTCTCTGGTAAAGGTTCGGGGTTGTGGCTGAAGCGGCCGTTCACTTCACCGAACAGCACTTCCACCTGGTCTACGCCCAGTGCTTTGAGCAGGGCGGGCACGAAGATGGCGCCGGTAGAGTTGACGGCATCCACTACGATCTTGAAGTCGCGGCTGCGGATGGCGGCTACATCTACCAGGGGATGGTTCACCACCAGGTCAATATGTTTCTGCAGGTAGCTGTCATCTGCATGGCAGGTACCTAGTTTATTCACGTCTGCAAAGCTGAAGTCTTCGCTTTGGGCAATTTCCAGGAGGGCAATGCCGTCTTCGCCGGAAATGAATTCGCCATCGCTGTTCAGCAGTTTCAGGGCGTTCCATTCTTTGGGGTTATGGCTGGCGGTAATAATAATGCCGCCCGCAGCCTGTTCCATTTTAACGGCAATCTCTACGGTAGGGGTGGTAGACAGTCCAAGGTCAACTACGTCCAGTCCCAGGCCGTTCAGGGTAGATACAACCAGGTTCCTGACTAATTCACCTGAGATACGGCCATCACGGCCAATTACCACCTTCTTATTGTCTGATTGCTGTTTGGTTAACCATGTCCCGTATGCTGCCGTAAATTTTACTACATCTAATGGAGAAAGTCCTTCACCGGGCCTGCCGCCAATGGTTCCTCGGATGCCGGATATCGATTTGATCAGTGCCACGAATTCAATTTTAAGGAAGGCAAAGATAAAAAAATCCCATTCAAAATCAGGTTATTTAAAAAGTCGGCTATCGCCTTAATAGGTTTGAAGTTCGAGGTCTGAGGTCTGAGGTTCGTTGAAAGTTAACGGTTAGAGGCAGGGATTTTGCCAGTCTCTGGCTGCTGAACGAGGCAGGACAGCATATTTTGGACATTAAACCTGTAACGAACCTCAAACCTCAGACTTCAAACCTCAAACTTTCATTATCTTTGCAGCTACGCTTTGAAATTTTTACTAATAAATAGGCAGATTAATAATAAACGCTTAAGCATTACATGAACTACTTGTGGAGGAATATACCCCGGTATATTCGGTATGTGTTGGTACAAACACTTTACCTCTATTTACTGATGGTTTTTTTTCGCCTGATCTTCTACTTCTTCTTTTTTAAATCCACCATAACAGATAGCGGCATTATAGCAAAAGCCTGGTACCTGGGCCTGAAGTTCGACCTGCGCCTTACATTGCTGGTGATCATCCCTCTGGGGCTCCTGGTGGTGTTCAGCAGGAACCGTTTCTTTACATCGGTGATATTAAAAAGGATCAGTTTCGTATACCTGTTCCTGGTATACCTGCTGCTCACATTATTATATATACTGGACCTGGGGCATTATGCTTACCTCGGACTGCGCCTGGATCCTTCCGTTACCCGTTTCCTGGCCTCTGGTGAGCGGGCAGACAATGCAAGGATGGTGTGGCAGAGTTACCCGGTGATACGGGGTGTGATCGGCATAGGCCTCTTCCTGTTCCTGGCATATCGCCTGCAGCTATATACCTACCGTAAACTGGCGCAGCAGGCGCCCGCTACGGTGCGCGGCTGGCGTTATGCGGGCTGGATCGCTGCGCTGGTACTGTTGTTTGCCGCGGGCATCTATGGCAATTTCGCCTATTTTCCGCTGCGCTGGAGCCAGGCCATGTTCACCAGGGATAACGGTATTACCAGCCTGGCCCTGAACCCGGTACTGTATTTCGTGAATAATTTCAGCGTGAAGGGCGATACTTTCGACGAAGCGAAGACCCGCGAATTCTATCCTTACATGGCAAAGTACCTGCGGGTAGATACGCCGGATGTGCTAAAGCTGAATTATGTACGTACGGTGGCAGGAGAGGAGAAGGCATCCAGGCCCAATATTGTACTGGTAATGCTGGAGTCTACAGGTGCATCGGTGACCAGCATGTTCAACAACCCCATGCAGGGTACGCCGAACATGAAGCGCCTGGCCGACAGCGGCATCCTTTTCAGAAATTTCTATGTACCGGCAGTGAGCACTGCCCGTACGGTATACGGCGTTACCACCGGCCTGCCCGATATTACTGTCAATAAAACAGCCAGCAGGCATCCGCAGATGGTAGACCAGCGTATTATCATGGACCAGTTCAAAGGCTATGAAAAATATTACCTGCTGGGGGGCAATACCAACTGGGCCAATATCAGGGCCGTGTTCACCAACAACGTGGAGGGTATCAGGATCTATGAAGAAGGTTATTTCAAGGCGGCCAAGGCCGACGTATGGGGCGTTTCCGACTATGACCTGATTAAAGAGTCCAGCGAGATCTTTAAGGACACCTACCAGCGCAAAAAGCCCTTCATCGCCTTCCTGCAAACGGCAGATAACCATGCGCCCTTTACTACCACCCCGGGCGCAGGCGATTTCAAAAAGGTAACGGAGAAGGATATAGACATGAACAAGTTCAAGGAATCAGGCTTTGTGTCGCTTGACCAGTTCAATGCCCTGCGTTACCTGGACTATAACCTTGGCCAGCTGATAAAAATGGCCAGGGAAGGCGGGTACCTGGACAATACGATCTTCGTGTTCTTCGGGGATCATAACTGTATCCAGAATCCGTATCATCACATGCCTTTCCCGGAATATGAGCTGGGCAGCGGCATGGAACACGTGCCCTGTATTATTTACAGCCCGAAGCTGATCGCACCGCAAACGATCACGCGGCCAGGCAGCCTGCTGGATGTATACCCTACTGTGGCCCGGCTGGCTGGTATACCATTCAGGAACTATACCCTGGGCACGGACCTGCTGGATACTACCTTTACCAATCGTTATGCGTTTATCTCTTATGTAAAGAACCTGCAGTGGTATATTGCCTGCATAGGAGAGCAATACCTGTATGAGATCAATAAGAAAAGCGGTAAAACAGCGCTGTATGATCTGAAGGGTGATCCGCTGAAGGATGTGCAGGCCCAGCAAGGGGATACTGCTACTGCGCTCAATAATTTAACGCAGGGGTTTTATGAAAGCACACGATATTTGATGTTTAATAATAAAAAATAAAAGAGTCTGAGGTTTGGGGTCTGAGGTTTGAAGTTCGTTGAAGGTTGAAAGTTCAAAACGTGTGTCCAACCTTTCAGGTACGTGCACGGTAGGTGGGAATACCTGCATTGAACCTGTAATTTCTAACGAACTTCAAACCTCAGACCTCAAACCTCAAACCAAACACCATGGAAGTCCAGAAACAATGGTTCAAAGACTGGTTCAATTCTCCCTATTATCACCTGTTGTACAGCAACCGGGATGAGAAGGAGGCTGCTGCCTTCATAGATAAGCTGCTGGCTTACCTGCAGCCGGCGCCGGGGGCGCTGATGCTGGATGTGGCCTGTGGCCGGGGGCGCCATGCCAGGTACCTGGCAGACAGGGGCTTTGACGTAACAGGCATTGATCTTTCCATAGAGAGCATTAACGCGGCCAAAAGGCTGGAGAATGATCACCTGCATTTTTACCAGCATGATATGCGCCTGCCTTTCCGCATCAATTATTTTGATGTGGTGTTTAACTTCTTTACCAGCTTCGGGTATTTTGATACGCAGCGGGATAATGACAATGCCCTGCGCATGCTAAAGAACTCCCTGAAGCCGGGCGGCCGTGTGGTGCTCGATTATCTGAACAGCCCTTATGTGGCGGCCCACCTCGTGCCCAGCGAGGTGAAAGAGATCGGTCATGTGGTGTTTGATATTAAACGGGAAATAGAGGATAAGCGTTTCCTGAAGGAGATCCGGATAGTGGACCCGGAAAAACCGCTGCGTACGGTGTTTACCGAAAGTGTGAAAGCATTTACCCGTGCTGATTTTGAATCCATGTTCCAGCGGCAGGGTTTACGGATATTGGATATCTTTGGGGATTATCATTTTAATGCCTATGATGAAACCCGTTCCCCAAGAATGGTGATAATAGGGGAAAAATCTAAAATTTAGGACTAATATGCTGGACTGGCTGCTACGTTTGGATCTGAGAATGTTTTTCCGTATTAATAATCAGTGGGCGAACTCCTGGTTTGACGCTGTGATGCCCTGGTTAAGGGAGCCTTATCTGTGGGCGCCACTGTACCTGTTCCTGGCGCTGTTTGTGACCATCAATTACAAATGGAAGGGTTTTTTCTGGATTGTGTGCTTTATTGTATGCTTTGGGATTGCCGACCAGACCAGCAGTTTCCTGAAAGATACCGTGGGACGGGTCAGGCCCTGCCGCGACCCGCTATTGAGCCAGTTTGTACGGGTGCTGGTATCTTACTGCCCTGGCAGCGGCAGTTTTACCTCTAACCATGCGGCTAATCATTTTGCGCTGGGTACATTTTGTTTCATAACTTTAAAACCGGCTTTTCGGCGCTTCGTGTGGCTGTTCTTCATCTGGGCCATTGCCATTGGCTATGCGCAGGTGTATGTGGGTGTGCATTATCCCCTGGATATTGCGGGCGGGGCGCTGCTGGGCATTTTGATAGGCTTGTTAGGCGGCGGATTTTTTCAACGCCGTATCAGACTGGAAGCAGCAACAACAACATGAACTGGAGCTATTTGATATTAATATTGGCAGCTACAATTGGCGGCGGGGTCATTCCTATGACCGTTAAGCGCCTGCATCCCAATTTACCTATATACCTCCTGGCCTTTACCGGCGCTTTTCTTTTCGGGATCACTATCATGCACCTGCTGCCTGAAGTGTACCATGAACTGGGGCATGCTGCAGGCATATATATTGTATTGGGCTTTTTCCTGCAGGTATTCCTGCAACAGCTGTCGCATGGCATGGAGCATGGCCATACGCATTTACCGCCTACCCAGGGTCATCATCACCATATACCCGTTACACCGCTGCTGGCAGGATTGTCTATCCATGCTTTTATGGAGGGTATCCCGCTGGGACTGCGGTTTGAGGATCACTCGGCCCTGCCTTCCCTGGCATTGGGCATTGCGGCGCATAAAGTGCCGGAAGCCCTGACGTTGATCACGGTAATGACGCATGCGCACCAGCCGCGGGCGGCTTTATGGCGGATCCTGGCGCTGTTCTCACTGGTAACGCCCCTGGCGGCGGTGCTGGCAGGCTTGCTGGGCAACCAATCCACCATGGTAACCGCATCACTGGTATACCTTACCGCGCTGGTAATCGGCGCATTTTTACATATTTCCACTACTATCTTCTATGAAAGCGGCACCCGGCACCATGAATTGAGCAGGCATAAAATACTTGCATTTGCCGCAGGGATTGTTTTGGCATTTCTTACTTTAATATTTGAATAATTTTTTATTTTTAGCCTTTATATCATGGAAGTCGTCATTATCCTCATCCTGATCCTACTGAATGGAGTTTTCTCAATGTCAGAGATTGCCATGGTTTCCGCACGTAAGGTCAGGTTAGAGCATCAGGCCAACAAAGGCGATGAACAAGCAAAGGCAGCACTAAAACTGGCCAACAACCCGGATAAATTCCTTTCCACCGTTCAAATAGGGATTACACTGATAGGTATTCTGACCGGTATCTACTCCGGCGAGAACCTGAAGTCTGACCTGATGGCATATATCAGCCAGATCGAAACATTCCGTCCGTACAGCAGCGGTATTGCTACCGGCGTGATCGTGATCGTTATCACTTACTTTTCACTGGTACTGGGCGAGCTGGTACCTAAACGCATCGGACTGGCACGGCCGGAGTCTATCGCAAAGACCATGGCGCAGCCTATGACCACCGTGTCGCGCCTTACCTTTCCGTTCATCTGGTTACTGAGCGCCTCTACCAACGTGATCGTGAAGGTCTTCAAGCTCAAGACCTCCGACCAGCAGGTAACGGAAGAGGAGATCAAGGCCATTATCAACGAAGGCACTACCTCGGGAGCCATCGAAGAAACGGAGCAGGAGATCATCGAACGGGTGTTCCACCTGGGCGACCGTAATATCACCTCCCTGATGACCCACCGTACCGACATTGTATGGCTGGACATCACGGAACCGGTGGAGACCTCCAAACGTAAGATCAATAACAGCCTGCACTCCGTTTACCCGGTGTGTGAAGGCCAGATAGACAGTATCAAGGGCATCATATCTATTAAAGATCTGTATGCCGCGGCGGCCGGCAACAATTTTTCGCTGAAGTCGCTCATTCGTAAACCCCTGTTTGTGCCGGAGAACAATACCGCTTACCAGGTGCTGGAAAAGTTCAAGGAAACCCAGGTGCATGCCGCCTTCATCGTGGATGAATATGGCACTTTCCTGGGGATGATCACCCTGAACGACATCCTGGAGGCGATTGTGGGCGATATGCCTGAAACCGGCCAGCCCGAAGACTATGAAATGGTGAAGCGGGACGATGGCAGCTACCTGGTAGACGCACAGATACCTTTCTATGATTTTCTCAGTGAATTTGATAAAGCAGACTGGATGGCCGAATTCGAGCAGGAATTCGACACCCTGGCAGGCTTTATCCTGCACCACCTGGAGCATATCCCCCAAACAGGTGAGAAATTTGAATGGAGAGGATTTACCTTTGAGATTGTTGACATGGATGTTCACCGCATCGACAAAGTGCTGGTAACGACGCCTGAACCGAGAGAGGAGGAAGAATAGTTGTCAGTTATCAGTTGACAGTTGTCAGTGAGCAAACGAATGTCTTCGCAGCAAATACTGACCGCTGACAACTAACAACTGACAACTTTTTTATTACCTTTGTGCGTTTTTACATATAACAATTAATTTAATTTAATTTAAGATAATGATCCTAGTAGGAAGTAAGGCGCTTTCCTTAGATGAAGTATACCGTGTGCTGTTCGGGCACGAAAAGCTGGAGCTGGAAGAAGGGGCTTTACAGCAGGTACGGGATAATTTCCTGTTCCTGCAGCAATTCTCTGCCAAAAAACTGATCTATGGTATCAATACAGGTTTTGGCCCGATGGCCCAATACCGGATACCGGAAGCGGATACACTGCAACTGCAGTACAACCTGATCAGGAGCCACAGCTCCGGCGCGGGGAAATGCCTGGCGCCGCTGCTGACCAAAGGCCTGATGATCGCCCGTTTGAACAGCTTTATGCAGGCGCATTCGGGTGTGCATCCGGAAGTGGTGCTCCTGCTGAAGGACCTGATCAATAAAGACGTATATCCCTGTGTGTTTGAGCACGGCGGCGTAGGCGCCAGCGGCGACCTGGTACAGCTGGCCCACCTGGCGCTGGTGCTGATAGGGGAAGGAGAGGTGCTGTATGAAGATAAGATCCAGCCTACTGCGGAAGTATTTGCCAAATTGGGCCTGCAACCCATGAAAGTGCATATCCGGGAGGGCCTGGCCGTGATCAACGGTACTTCAGCCATGACGGGCGCAGGCCTGGTGAACCTCATCGAAGCCAAAAAGCTGCTGGGCTGGAGCTGCATCCTGTCTTCCATGATCAATGAAATAGTGGAGGCATTTGACGATCACCTGTCCTACGAGCTGAATATCGTGAAAAAGCATGCAGGCCAGAACCGCGTCGCGGAAGTGATGCGCGACATCCTGAAAGACAGCAAAATGGTGCGGCACCGTCCGGACCACCTTTATAAAGAGCTGGAAGAAGAGATCTTTAAAGACAAGGTGCAGGAGTACTACTCCCTGCGCTGCGTGCCGCAGATCCTGGGCCCTGTGTATGATACCCTGCAGCATGCAGAGAAAGTGGTAACGCAGGAGCTGAATTCCGTGAGCGATAATCCCGTGGTGGACCATCATCACAGGAACGTGTTTCATGGCGGTAACTTCCATGGCGACTATATCTCCCTGGAGATGGACAAGCTGAAGATTGCCATCACCCGTTTAAGCATGCTTTCTGAAAGGCAGCTGAACTACCTGATGAACGATAAGCTGAACCACAAGTTCCCGCCCTTTATGAACCTGGGTAAGCTGGGCTTCAATTTCGGGATGCAGGGCGTACAGTTCACCGCTACCTCTACCGTGGCAGAGAACCAGACCCTTTCCTTCCCGATGTATGTGCACAGTATCCCTAACAACAATGATAACCAGGATATTGTGAGCATGGGCTGCAACGCCGCCCTGATGGCGAACCGGGTGATAGAGAATACTTTCGAAGTGCTGTCTATACAGGTAATGACCATGCTGCAGGCAGTGGATTACCTGAATTGCCAGGACAGGCTTTCCAGTTTCTCACAGCGTATCTACCGGGAAGTAAGGGCTATTTTCCCTAAATTTATCGAAGACAGCCCCAAGTATAAGGACCTGCAGAAGATCAAGGAATACCTGGTGGAACAAGTGCCGGTGGAAGTTTAGCTGTTAGCCGCTAGCTATTAGGTACTAGCTAAATGCTAAAAGCTAACGGCCAGCAGCTGTTATTTGAATTGTTACGCAACCTGAATTATATGAATTGTGCTTTAGTAACCGGCGGGTCAAGAGGAATTGGACGGGCGATATGTTTGAAGATGGCTGCCATGGGCTATTATGTGATCATCAACTATAAAGGCAATGCTGCGGCTGCACAGGAAACCCTGGATGGGGTGCGTGCGGCAGGCGGCAACGGAGAGCTGCTGCAATTTGATGTAGGCAGCGAAACGGATGTGCAGCGCGTACTGGGGACCTGGCTGGAAAGCAATAAAGACAAGCAGGTGGAAGTGCTGGTGAATAATGCAGGTATACGGGAAGATAACCTCCTGTTCTGGATGAACAGCAACCAATGGCATAACGTACTGAATACCAGTTTGAACGGCTTCTTCTATGTAACCAAGCAGGTGCTGAACGGCATGCTGCTGAAGCGTTACGGCCGGATCATCAATATCGTTTCATTATCAGGTATCAAAGGTTTGCCCGGGCAGACGAACTATTCGGCTGCCAAGGCGGGTATTATCGGTGCTACCAAGGCCCTGGCCCAGGAAGTAGCTAAAAGAGGCGTAACGGTGAATGCCGTGGCGCCGGGCTATATAAAAACAGACATGACCGCTGAGCTGAATGAAAAGGAGCTGGCCACTATGGTGCCGATGAACCGTTTCGGCACGGCAGAGGAAGTGGCAGATGCGGTGGGCTTCTTTGCATCCAAGGCGTCATCGTATGTAACGGGTGAGGTGCTGTCTGTGAATGGGGGATTATACACGTAATTAACAGCTGTTAGCTGTTAGCCGTTAGCTTTTAGCAATGGCTACTGCTAGTAGCTAAAAGCAAAAAGCTAATAGCTAAGCATATGTCTCGCGTAGTGATAACAGGTATGGGGATCTATTCCTGTATTGGTAAGAACCTGGAGGAAGTAAAGGATTCGCTGTACCACGGAAAGTCCGGTATCATTGTGGACCCGGAAAGGAAGGCGTTCGGCTATCGTTCCGCCCTGACCGGTTATGTACAAAGGCCGGATCTGAAAGGCCTGCTGGACCGCAGGGCGCGCCTCACCATGCCCGAGCAGGCAGAGTTTGCATATATGAGTACCCGTGAGGCCCTGGCCCAATCAGGGATAGACGCGGATTATATTGATCGTACGGAAGTGGGCATCCTGTTTGGCAACGACAGCACGGCCAAACCGGTGGTAGAATCCATGGATATCATACGCGAGAAGAAAGATACGATGCTGGTAGGCTCTGGTTCTGTGTTCCAGACCATGAACTCTACCGTAAATATGAACCTGGCCACCATCTTCAAGCTGAAGGGCATTAACTTCAGCGTGAGCGCGGCCTGCGCCAGCGGCTCGCACGCCATTGGCCTGGGCTATATGTTCATCAAGAATGGTATGCAGGATTGTGTGATCTGCGGAGGCGCCCAGGAGATCAACATGTACGCCATGGGCAATTTTGACGGTATCGCTACTTTCTCTGTACGGGAAGAGGATCCGGCGAAAGCTTCCCGTCCCTTTGACCGCGACCGCGACGGGCTGGTGCCCAGCGGGGGCGCTGCCACCGTGATCCTGGAAAGCCTGGAATCTGCCCAGCGCAGGGGCGCCACCATCCTGGGCGAAGTGCTGGGTTACGGCTTCTCTTCCAATGGTGCGCATATTTCCAACCCCACGGTGGAAGGCCCGGTAAGGTCGCTGCAGATTGCCCTGAAAGATGCAGGCCTGGAGCCGAAAGATATCCCCTACATCAACGCCCATGCTACTTCAACCCCGGCGGGCGATGCCAGTGAAGCCAAAGCCCTTTATGAGGTGTTTGGCGCATCCAGGCCCTATATCAGCTCTACCAAGTCGATGACAGGCCATGAGTGCTGGATGGCCGGAGCCAGCGAGATCGTATACTCCATGCTGATGATGCAGAACAGCTTCATTGCCCCGAATATTAACCTGGAGCACCCCGATGAGGACTCGGCCAAATTAAATATAGCCGGAAGTACCATTAATAAAGATTTTAATATATTTTTGTCTAATTCTTTTGGGTTTGGCGGGACAAATTCTTCCCTGATTGTCCGCAGGTGGGAAGGGAAATAACTGAATATTAACCCCGTTGCTTAAGCGTTGTGCAATAACTTATAATATATTATTAACTTTGGAGCCGATTTACCATAGAAACAATTGGGAAGGCCAGAACTGTTCACATTTTTAATTATTTTTTAATCAACCTTAACCTATACTGGAAGGAGTTACACGAACTATGGACATTAAAGCGATCATACAAACAACGAATGCGTTTTTGGTGGAGGAGTTTGAAGCAGACCCCGCTAAAATTTCGCCTGAGGCGAATTTAAAGTCAACCCTTGAACTGGACAGCCTGGATTACATCGACCTGGTTGTAGTGATAGAGAATAATTTCGGATTTAAAGTAAACCCGGAAGATTTTCAGAGCATCGTCACTTTCCAGGATTTTTACGATTATGTAGCCCATCGTATTAAACAAAAAGAGTTGGTATAATGCCATCGTGGCAGGGGAAATCCAAGGGTAACAAGCTGGGATACCGCATTTTCATCGCATTGTTGCGTTACGGAGGAGTAAGGCCTGCCTATGTATTGCTAAGGTTTGTGGCAGGGTATTATTTTCTTTTCTCCTATAGCTCTTCCAGGCCCATCTTCCATTACTTTCATAAAAAGATAGGATATAACCTTCGCCGTTCGCTGATGGGCGTATACCGGAACTATTACGTATTCGGGCAAACGCTGATAGACAAGATAGTGGTGATGGCCAGCCTCCCCAATCAATTCACTTTCCAGTTTGAGGGCGAACATCATTTACGGGAGCTGGTGGCAGCTGGTAAGGGGGGGATTATGCTGAGCGCCCACCTGGGTAACTGGGAAGTAGCCGGGCACCTGTTCAAACGGTTGCAGACCCGTATCAATATCGTGATGTTCGATGGAGAGCACCAGCGTATCAAAAGCTACCTGGAGGGCGTTACGGGCGAACGGAATGTAAATGTTATTGTAATTAAGGACGATTTATCGCACATTTACGCTATCAACGACGCGCTGAGCAACAATGAGCTGGTATGTATGCATGCAGACCGGTTCATGGAAGGCAATAAGACGGTGAAGATGCGTTTTATGGGCGAAGAAGCGTTATTTCCTGCAGGGCCTTTTCTACTGGCCGCCACCTTCAGGGTACCGGTATCGCTGGTGTTCGCCTTCAAGGAAACCGCCACGCACTACCACCTGTATGCTACCCCGCCGCGTGCATATCACGGGCGCAGGAACCAGGGTGTACAGGAAGCCGTGGCGGAATTTGTAAGCGCCCTGGAGGAAAAAGTGCGGCTGTACCCGGAGCAGTGGTTTAATTACTATGACTTCTGGGAGATAACAGAAACGGGACAAATGCAAGCTACAAAGAGTTAGAGATGTTCATACACACAGACGATATTACGGCATTCATTCCGCAAAGGACCCCCATCGTAATGATCAGCGGGATCCTGGCTGCAGAAGGCAAGACGGTGCGTTCGGGCTTACATATCAGCCCGGACAATATTTTTGTGCAGGATGGTGTGCTGACTCCACCCGGCCTGATGGAGAACATCGCGCAGACGGCCGCCGCCAGGGCGGGATGGCTGGCCTCCCAGGAGAGCAAGCCGATCTCTGTGGGCTATATCGGCGCTGTAAAAGACCTGGAGATCTTTGAATTGCCGCCTGTAGGCGCATTCATAGAAACCGTTGCTGAAATAGGACAACAGGTGTTCAATGCTACCATGGTTACCGGCCAGGTAATGCTGGATGGTAAACTGATCGCGCAATGCGAAATGAAAATATTTATAAACCCCTAATTGCTAAGCTATGAAATCATTTAACAGGCAGAGAAAAATGAGTTTATTACTGTTAGCATCCTTGTTCATTGTTGTTAACAGCCAGGCACAAACCCTGAAAGAATTTTTTACTAACAGCACGCCGCTTACCTACCTGGGCGTGGATTTCACACAGGCAAGAGTGATCGGCGAAGCGGTGACCGACGCCAATGATATACGCGACCGGTTCTATCCCGGTATCAACAATGTGATCATTGCAGAGCCCAAGAAGTATGACCTCGCAGCTGCTTTCCATACGGAGATCAATTCCGACCTGGACGCGGTGAAGAAGCGCAATGCCGCTATCAACCTGGATAATATTAAGTCCGGCAACACTGCCGACTTCAGCAGGCTGAAAACTACAGACATTGACAAGCTGGTGAAAGGATATGATTTCGGCGGCAAGAAAGGCGTTGGCCTGCTGTTCGTGATGGACGGCATGAGCAAGGCGGAAGAGGCGGCCAACGTATATGTAACATTGATAGACATGGGCAGCAAAAAAGTATTGCTGACAGAAAAGATGGAAGGCAAAGCCGGTGGTTTTGGCTTCCGTAACTATTGGGTGCACACTATATACGAAGTGCTGAAGGATATCAGGAAGGGTAAGTACAACGAATGGAAAAAAAAGGCAGCATCTGAACCGGAGGTGCGCAAAGCATAGATCATGGAATTAACTGAGCGGGCAAATATACTGGTGAAGTTCAACGAGGCAGATCCGCTGGGGATCGTGTGGCACGGGCACTATGTACGGTACTTTGAGGATGGAAGGGAAGCTTTCGGCGAGAAATACGGCCTGCGCTACCTGGATATTTTCAAGGAAGGGTATACGGTACCTATCGTTAAAGTAGAATGCAATTATAAGCGCTCGCTCCGTTACGGCGACCGCGTGATAGTGGAAACAAAATATGTGGACACTCCCGCCGCCAAGATCAGGTTTGAATACACCCTGTATAACGCCGCCACTGGTGAGCTGGTTGCGGACGGTTATTCATTGCAGGTTTTCCTGGATACGGAAACTTCCAGCCTGCAACTGACGATCCCTCCTTTTTTCAGGGCGTGGAAGGAACAAATGGGATTGTTATAAATAAGTCGTAAGTGCTTAGTCGTAAGTCGTTAGTGAACTTATGACCGATGACTTACGACTAACGACTTTTGTTTACTATGAGTAATGTGTATGTTATAGCGGATAATATTGTATCGCCACTGGGCCCTACGGCAGCAGCCAACTTTGCTGTTGTTAGCGGCGGCAGCAGTGGTATACGCCTGCATAACGATCCATTGCTATCGCCTGCGCCTTTCTATGCATCTATGTTCTCACCGGAACCAGCGGCAGGATTTACGAAGTTTGAACATTTGCTGATCTCGTCTGTCAGTGATGCATTGTCCCTAAGCGGTATAGATATTACTTCATCACGTACAGCTTTTCTCGTTTCCACCACCAAAGGCAATATCGAGCTGCTGGAACAGCAAGGAGATCATCCGCAGGTGACGGAGCAGATGGAACTGATGGTGACCGCCCGTAAGGTAGCGGATCATTTCCATCATCCGGGCACGCCGCTGGTGATCAGCAATGCCTGTATATCAGGCCTGCTGGCCATCTTAACTGCACAGCGCCTGATCGCTTCCGGGCAGTATGACCATGCTGTGGTGACGGGCGCAGATGTGGTGACGCAGTTTGTACTGTCGGGTTTTCAGTCTTTCCAGGCGGTGAGCCCCGAGCCTTGCCGTCCGTTTGATGCAGACCGCAAAGGCGTAACGCTGGGCGAAGGCGCTGGTACGGTGATCCTCAGCAACAGCGCGGAGCTCGCAGCGGCCGACGCTGTGGTGGTCAAAGCGGGATCTGTGAGCAACGACGCCAACCATATTTCAGGCCCTTCACGTACCGGCGCAGAGCTGGGAATGGCCATGCGACTGGCGATGCTGAACAGTGGCCTTACACCTGAAGATATTGGCTTTGTATCCGCACACGGCACCGCTACCCTCTATAACGACGAGATGGAGGCCAAAGCCCTGCACCTGGCAGGTTTGCAGGATACGCCGGTGAACAGCCTTAAAGGCTATTACGGGCATACCCTTGGCGCAGCCGGATTGATAGAGGCTATTATCGGCATACGCGCATTGCAGCAGCAGGTAGTAATACCTACCCTGGGCTTTGCACAGCTGGGCGTAAGCATGCCGGTGAATGTAATAAAGGTATTGGAACAACGGCCCATGCAGCATTACCTGAAAACCGTATCCGGTTTCGGGGGATGTAATGCGGCCGTGGTGTTTTCTTTAAGAAAAGCTACAAGCTGAGAGCTGCAAGCTACAAGCGCTTACAGCTTGTGGCTTGTAGCTTGCAGCTTTTATTTTCAACAAATTCGGGCTAAAGATATTTATGGAATTTTTCAGTAAAGAAACGAAAACAGCATTGCAGGCAAAGGAAGCTGCCTTACAGCTGGCATTTGCGCCGGTGGCCTTCCAGGCAGCCAGGGCGCTGCGCGACTTTGGCATCCTGAAGCTGATCAGCAAAAGCGGCACCAAAGGAATGACCATCGATGAGATCCTGCAGGAAGTGAAGCTTTCCCGCTACGCGATCAGGGTATTGGTGGAAGCAGGGCTGGGCATGGAATTGCTGGTGGTGAATGAGAAGCGTTATTCGCTTACCAAAACCGGTTACTTTATTGAGCATGATACACTGACCCGTATCAATATGGACTTTGTACAGGGCATTTGCTATAAGGGCATGTACCACCTGCAGGACAGCCTGCGTGAAGGTCGTCCCGCAGGTCTGCAGGAGCTCGGCCCCTGGGAAACCATCTACCCCGGCCTCCCGGTGCTGCCGCCTGAAGTAGGCAAGACCTGGTTTGATTTTGATCATTACTATTCAGACCTGGCCTTTCCACAGGCGCTGGCCGCTGTGTTCAGCAGCAAGCCGCGCACCCTGCTGGATATCGGCGGCAATACCGGTAAATGGACCCTGGCCTGTACGGCGCATGACCCGGAAGTAAAGGTGACGATGTTTGACCTGCCTGGTGAGATCGCCATTGCACAGCGCAGGGTAAAAGAAGCGGGTGTTGCAGACAGGGTATCTTTCCACGAAGCGAATATCCTGGACGAAAGCCTGCCTTTCCCGAAAGGTTTTGACGTGATCTGGATGAGCCAGTTCCTGGATTGCTTTTCAGAGCCGGAGATAGAATCTATCCTGAAACGTTGCCGCGAAGCGCTCACTGAGCATGGCGCTATTTATATACTGGAGCCCTTCTGGAACCGCCAGATGTTTAAATCGGCGGCATTCTGTCTGCAGCAAACCTCGCTGTACTTTACGGCGATGGCCAATGGTAACAGCCAGATGTACCATACAGACGAGTTCTTCCAGTGCATACATAATGCAGGTTTGCAGATAGTGGAAGAGAACAACCAGATGGGACTGAATTATACATTACTGAAATGCGTAAAAGCATAATATAAAAGAGCACAAATGAAAACAGAACAAGTGGATGTACTCGTTATCGGCGCAGGTCCTGCTGGCACTGTGGCCGCATCTATCATTCACAAGGCCGGGTTTAAAGTGAAGATCGTGGAGAAGCAAAAGTTTCCCCGTTTTGTGATCGGCGAAAGTTTGTTGCCCCGCAGTATGGAAGCCCTGCAAGAGGCAGGCTTCATTGATGCCATCAAAGCTAAAGGCTTCCAGGAGAAGTTTGGCGCCAAGTTCGTAAAAGGCAATGCCGTGTGCGACTTTACCTTTAAAGAACAGTACACCGCCGGCTGGACCTGGACCTGGCAGGTGACCCGTGCAGATTTTGATAAAGCCCTGGCAGATACCTGTGAAAGCATGGGCATTCCCATTGCATATGAAACCACTGTAACGAACATACGTTTTAACGGACAGGAGAGTGTTACTACCGTAGAAGATATTAACGGCAATCAACAGGAGATACAGGCCCGCTTCATTGTAGATGGCAGCGGTTATGGCAGGGTAATACCCCGCCTGTTCAACCTGGAGAAATCTTCGAACCTGCAGCCGCGAAGAGCGCTGTTTGCACATACACATGATGTTCGCCGTTCCATGGCCGACGAGCCCAACCGTATCACCGCGGTAACGCATAAGAAAGGCGTATGGATCTGGATCATCCCGTTTTCTACCGGCGTGACCTCCGTAGGTTTTGTAGGCGACCCGGAATTCTTTGCACAATATCCGGGCACGGAGGAGCAGCAATACCGTGCCTTGCTGGAGGCAGAGCCCTTTACCAGGGAGCGCTTCAGGGATGTGGAGCTGGTATTTGAGCCCCGTGTGCTGCAATCCTGGTCGGCCACTACAGATAAATTTTATGGCGATGGCTTTGTGCTTACCGGCAACGTGACCGAATTCCTGGACCCGATCTTTTCATCCGGCGTAACTTTGGCCTGTGTATCCAGCCAAACGGCCGCCAAACTGGTGATCCGCAAGCTGAAGGGAGAAAACGTGGACTGGGAGAAAGAATACATGGAGCCTACCATGCAGGGCGTAAATACTTTCCGCTCTTATGTGATGGCCTGGTATGAAGGTACGCTGGACACTATCTTCTTCAAACCTGATCCGGACCCGAAAGTGAAGCAGCAGATCTGCTCCGTACTGGCAGGTTATGTTTGGGATATGAGCAATCCTTTTGTAGCCAACCACGATACGGCGCTGAAACGCCTGGCCCGGACCATTGAGCTGACTGAAAAAATAAAGGAAGGCAATATTGAGTAAAGGAACCGCATATATTACCGGTCATTGTGTGATCCGCAGCCAGCAGGTATACTGCAACGGCGCATTGTTGTGGCAGGACGAGCCCGCAGCTTCGCTGCAGGAATTCCTGCGCAACGGCTACGACCGCCTTGCCGGGCAATATCCCAAGTTCCATAAAATGGATAACCTCTGTAAGCTGGGATGGCTGGCGGCAGAGGTTTTGCTGCGTGCATCGTCTGCAGAGGACCATCTGCCTGAGCAGGTGGCCCTGGTGCTGAGCAACCGCAGCGCTTCCCTGGATACGGATCTGCGGTATTACCATTCAGTAAAGGATATTCCAAGTCCGGCGCTGTTTGTGTATACGCTGCCTAATATCGTGATCGGGGAAATCTGCATCCGTCATGGTTTTAAAGGCGAGCATGCCTTTTTTATCAGCGAGCGTTTCGATGCAGAACAGGTGGTTTCCTACGCGCAGCTCTTGCTGGATACCGGCGCTGCTACCGCCTGCATTTGCGGCTGGATAGAAGTGATGGATCAGCAGTATGAAGCCGTGTTGTACATGGTGGAGAGAAAGGAAGCGGAAGAGGCTTTAGCCTTCACAGCAGAAAATGTGAAGCGCTTATACCAATAAAGTGTTATTAATAATTATATGGAAAAATTGATGGCCGATCTGAAAGCGCAGATCGTAGAGCAGCTGAACCTGCAGGAAGTAAAACCGGAAGATATAGGGAATGACCAGCCGTTGTTCAAGGAAGGGCTGGGCCTTGACTCTATTGACGCGCTGGAGCTGATCGTGTTGTTACAGCAACATTATCACATCCGTATTGCCAACCCGGAGCAGGGGCCTGAGATCTTCTACTCTGTGCGTTCTATGGCAGAATTCATCACTACGCATCAAAAACAGTAGTAATGAGGGGGAATGTATGGATTGCCGGTGGCGGCGTTATCTGTGGTATAGGGGCTAACCTGCAGGCCTGCCTGGAGGCTTTTGCCCATATGCAGCCCGGCATGCAGGGTATGCAATACCTGCGTTCCATACATCGCGGCGTACTGCCGGTGGCAGAAGTAAAGGAAGATAATGCCAGCCTGGCTGCCAGGGCACGAATGCCGGAGCACATCAGCAGAACGGCTTTGCTGAGCAAAATAGCGGTGGATGAGGCCTGGGCATCCACTGGACTGGGCGCCCGCGGGCAATACAGAGTAGGTTTTGTTTCTGCCAATACCGTTGGCGGGATGGACAAGACGGAAGATTTTTTTGCGTCGTACCTGCAGCATCCGCCATCAGGCGGGCGCTTACAGCAGGTAGTGCACCATGAATGCGGCAGCGTTACAGAGCTGGTGGCTGATGCCATGGGCATCCGTCATCATGTGTCTACTATCAGCACCGCCTGTTCTTCGGGCGCCAATGCACTGATGTACGGATCAAGACTGATCCGCAACAACGTGGTGGATGTGGTGATCGCAGGCGGCACGGATGCGCTGACGCGTTTTACGCTCAATGGCTTTAACACCCTGATGATACTGGACCCCGCAGCCTGTCGTCCCTTTGACGATACCCGTACAGGGCTGAACCTGGGAGAAGGCGCGGGTTATGTAGTGCTGGTGAGCGAGGCTATCGCCGCCACCTTACCCAAAGGGCCCTGGTGCCGTTTAAGCGGTTACGCCAATGCCAACGATGCTTATCATCAAACCGCCTCATCGCCTGATGGTACGGGCAATTACCTGGCTATGAAAGGCGCGCTGGAAATGAGCGGGCTGCAGCCGCAAGATATCGCCTATATTAACCTGCATGGAACCGGTACACAGAATAATGACGACGCAGAAGGCAAAGCCGTACAGCGTTTATTTGCGCCGCATTATCCGGCCATGAGCTCTACCAAATCATTTACCGGTCATACGCTGGGCGCCAGCGGTGGTATAGAAGCGGTATTTGCCGCGCTGGCGGTGCAGGAGGGCATCATCTATCCCAATGCACATTTTACTACCCCCATGAAGGAATGTCCCCTGGTGCCTGCCACCGCTTTTTCGAGCGGCAACCGGATACCACATGTGATGTCCAATTCCTTCGGGTTTGGCGGTAACTGCTCCAGCCTGGTATTTTCAGAGGCCAATTAATTAATAATGAAGAATTAATAATTAATAATATGCAAAACAAGTGTCCTGACGGCATACAAGCCTTACGATTATTAATTGTTCACTATTAATTATTAATTATAACAAAGCATGAATATTTACATCCAGGGTATGGGTTGTGTATCACCGCAACAAACGACAGACGGCCCTTTCCTGGCGGATATCAGGGAGTATGAAAATCGTCGTCTGAAAGCGATGGAGCCGGATTACAGGCAGTGGATAGACCCGAAGCTGATACGCCGTATGGGCCGTGTGGTAAAGATGGGCGTAGCTGCCGCGAGGTTAAGCCTACAGGAAGCTGCCGTAACCCTGCCGGATGCGATCATCACCGGTACTGCCTACGGCTGCCTGGATGATACAGGTGTTTTTCTCTCCAAGATGATCCACCAGCAGGAAGAAATGCTGACGCCAACGGCGTTTATCCAATCCACGCACAACACCGTGGGCGGACAGATCGCATTACTGCTGGGCTGCCATGCTTATAATAATACTTTTGTACATAAAGCTTTTTCTTTTGAAAGCGCCTTGCTGGATAGTATCATGATCCTGCGGGAAGGCGCTGTGCAACATATACTGATTGGCGGGGTAGATGAGATCACGGATCATAGTCATGCCATCTTATCGCGCTTTGGTTTATATAAACAGGAGCCTGTGCGCAATACCGCCCTTCTGCAAAGCGCAACCAAAGGCACTATTGCCGGAGAGGGCGCAGCATTTTTTACATTGGGCGCCGAATTGGCGTCGCATACGGTGGCACAGCTCACAGGGCTGACAACACTCTACAGGCCAGCTGATTTACCGGAGATCACGGGTGCGCTGCAGCTGTTCCTGTCTGCACATGCCTGCAGTCCAGAAGATATTGACCTGCTCATCATGGGGCGTAACGGAGATCTGGATGAAGACAGCGTTTACGAAGCGATCACGCAGGCCCTCTTCCCGCAAACGGCCGTGGCGGGCTTTAAGCATCTGAGCGGAGAGTATCCTACTGCATCGGCCTTTGCTACCTGGATGGCAGCACGGATACTGCAGCTGCAGCAGGCGCCGCAGGGCGTATTATTTAGTGGGACAGCACCTGCCAGGATCAGGAAAGTGCTGATCTGCAACGGATACCAGGGCACACATTATTCATTCATACTGTTAAATGCCATATAAGCGTTCATGCTATACCGCGCAACAAATATCATCACCTTTGTATTGCTGGCACTGCTGCTGGTATTGCATAACCTGTGGGAGCCCTTGCCCTGGTGGATATTTGCATTGCTGCTAATGGGCTATACATCCATACTGGTATGGGGATCCATGAGCATTACTGCCGGCTTTTATTTACCTGTTACCTGTAGAGTGAACACTGCTGAGAAAGTGGTGGCGCTTACTTTCGATGATGGGCCGCAAACTTACTTCACGCCCCAGGTGTTGGATATATTGGAGGAGGAACATGTGCCTGCCGCATTCTTCTGTATCGGCAAAAATATAGAAGCAAATGAGGAGCTGCTGAAGCGTATACATGCAGAGGGACACCTGATCGGCAATCACAGTTACTCGCATCATTTCTGGTTTGACCTTTTTGGCGCCGGGCAGATGCTGGAGGAGCTGCGCCTTACAGATACCCTGGTAGAAAATGCCACGGGCCTGCGGCCGCATTTCTTTCGTCCGCCTTATGGCGTAACCAATCCTAACCTGCGCAAAGCAGTGGGAAGGGGCGGTTATTTTCCGTTGGGCTGGAACATCCGTTCGCTGGATACGGTGGCAAAAAAGGAAGAAGAGCTGCTGCACCGCATTATCAGCAAGCTGCAGCCGGGCAGCATCATCCTGCTGCATGACAGTATGGAAATTACGGTAAAGATATTACCTGCGCTGATCGCAGCTATCCGCAGTAAAGGATATGCGATTGCGCGGATCGATAAAATATTAAATGTACCTGCTTATGTGTAGATGGATCTTATTGTGCTGCTTTTTTTGCGCACTGAACGGATATGCACAAACCGGTGGCTTTAAACCGGTGGCCGATGCAGCTGCTTTCAGGGAGCAGTTTGCCAAAGCCTCACAGGCCACACAATCCATACAGGCTGATTTTGTGCAGGAGAAAGAGCTGAGCATGCTGTCTGACAAGATCGTTTCCAAAGGAAAATTCTGGTTCAGGAAAGAGAACAAGGTGCGTATGGAATACCAGACGCCTTCTTATTACCTGATGATCATGAACGGCAGGGAGATCATTACCCGCGATGGGCAGAAACAAAACAAAGTATCTGCCAGGGGTAACAAATTGTTTGAGCAGATCAACCGTATTACGGTGGATTGTGTGCAGGGCAATGTGCTGAACAATCCTGATTTTACATCAAAGGTGCTGGAGAATGCGCAGTATTACCGCCTGGAGCTGACGCCGGTATCCAAAGCATTACAGCAGTATTTTAAGGCCATTCAGCTGATGGTGGACAGGAAGGATTATTCCGTGTCGCAGATCATCATGCAGGAGAACGGCGGAGATAATACGACCATCAGTTTTTTACATAAACAATTGAATGTACCTGTAGCGGATGCGGTATTCACGGCTAAATAAGATACTGCTGGCAGCAGCAGCTTGCTGCTTAAGCAGCTGTACGTCTGTTTACAAGGGGCTGCAGCGTGTGGAGGGCGGTGATCCTGCCTGTATACAGCAGTTCAGGCCGCAGTTCAGCAACACATTATACAGTACGCAGGTAGATGTGCTGAACCATCACCTGAGCGGGCTGCTCTTTTTTAAGCAGATGCCTGACAGCAGTTTGCGGGTAGTATTCGCCAACGAAATGGGCTTTAAGTTCTTCGATTTTGAATTTACAAAGGACAATGGTTTTGTGAAGCATTACATGATGCCGAAGATGGACAAGAAGCCCGTGGTAAAAGCCCTGCAGAAAGATTTTGAGCTGGTATTGATGCGCCCAGATCTGCAGCAGGCCAGGGTATTGCGTGATAGCCAATACCGCTATGTGGCCATTCCAACACCCAAAGGCAATAACTATTACATAACTGATACGGCATGCACCCGGCTGCAGCGAATGGAAAAATCATCAAGGCGTAAGCCGGTGGTGAAAGCCTGGATGTACAGCTACCGTGAAGGGGTGCCGGATACCATCCGGATACAGCACCAGAATTTTAAATTTAACATCTCATTACAACGCGTAGAAAAATAATGCTGGCAGGAAACTTTTATACGATCTTGGAAACGCAGCAGACGGCACAAAGCTTTGCTGCTTTACTGGCGCTGAATGCCGACCACCCCATCTTTGAAGGGCATTTTCCCGGGCAGCCGGTAGTGCCGGGCGTGTGCATGATGCAAACCATACAGGAGCTGCTGGAAAAAGGCCTGCAGCGCAAGGTGCTGTTGCAGAAGGCAGCCAATATGAAATTTCTGGCAATGATCAACCCGGTGGTACAGCCGCAGGTAAGTACTGAGCTGCAGTACACATTGCAGGAGGATGGTACGGTAAAAACCAGTGCTGTTATTAAAAGTGAAACCACGGTGTTCATGAAATTTCAGGGAACGTTTAAATTAGGTTGACAGTTGTCAGTTGTTAGTTGACAGTGATTGAACTGACAACTAACAACTGACAACTGATAACTACCACATATGAATATAGCCGTACTCATACCTACTTATAATAATGCCGGTACACTTGCACAGGTATTGCAGGATGTGTTGTTGCATACCCCGCATGTAATAGTGGTGAACGACGGGAGCACAGACCATACCTTAGAGATACTGGACCAGTTTCCCGGAGTGCAGCGGGTAAGCTACGCCAACAACCGGGGCAAGGGCATTGCATTGCGCCGGGGCTTTGCCTATGCACGCCAGCAGGGATATGAGTATGTAATTACGATGGATGCAGACGGCCAGCATTTTGCGGCAGACCTGCAGGCATTTCACGAACGGCTGCAGGAGAATGGCGATGCGATCATCATTGGGGCGCGCAACCTGCACCAGGAGAACATGCCGGGCAAGAACTCTTTTGCCAACAAGTTCTCCAATTTCTGGTTCTATGTGGAAACAGGGATGAAAGCGCCGGATACGCAATCCGGCTACCGCATGTATCCCTTGCAGCAAATAGCGCCCATCCGTTTCTGGTGCCCCCGCTACGAGTTTGAGGTGGAAGTGCTGGTACGCAGCGCCTGGAAAGGCATTAAGATAGACTGGGTGCCCGTGCAGGTATATTATCCCCCGGCAGAAGAGCGGGTATCACATTTCAGGCCCTTCCAGGATTTTTCGCGTATCAGCGTGCTCAATACAGTACTGGTGCTGATCACCTTCCTCTATATTAAGCCGCGTGATTTTATCCGTTTCATGCTGAAGAAGGAGAGCTGGGTGTGGTTGTGGAAAGAAGTGGTGTTGAACCCGCATGAGTCTAACGGGAAAAAGGCATTATCAATAGGGCTGGGTATCTTCATGGGCATTGTGCCCATCTGGGGTTTCCAGATGCTGGTGGCATTGCTGCTGGCTACCTTGCTTAAATTAAATAAGGCGCTGGTATTAATCGCGGCAAATATCAGCATACCGCCTATGATTCCGCTCATTATTTTCGGCAGTTTCCAGATGGGGCGTGTATGGATAGGCACGGACGCTACTTTTGTTATATTCAATAAGCACCTTACAACAGAGGCCATGAAGCAGAATGCGCTGCAATACCTCTATGGCAGCGTTACGCTGGCCGTAGTGGCGGGTTTAAGCGCATTGCTGGCGTCTTATGTGTTGTTAACTATATTCAGAAAGAAAAGATCGAATGGGTAATTTCTTCACAGGCATTTACAATTTCTTTGCCCGGCATAGAGCCTGGTTATGGATCAGCGCCATCGCCTGCTTTGTGCTGGCAGGCCTGCTGGCCTCCCGTATTCAGCTGGAAGAAGATATTACCCGTATACTCCCGCAGGATAAAACGTTGGATAAGCTGCAGCAGGTGTTCAATGATTCACGCTTTGCAGATAAGCTGGTGCTGATGATCTCACAGCAGGACAGCAGCAAAGCGCCGGAGCCCGACAGCCTGATCGCCTATGCGGACGACCTGACGAATGTGCTGGCCGGTAGCGCAACACTGGCGCCTTATATTAAGAAAGTGCAGGAGAAGGTGGAAGATACAGCAGTGCTGAATATGATGCAGGTGATCCAGGATCATTTACCGCTCTTCCTGGAGGCAGATGATTATCATACCATTGATTCACTGATCACCCCCGGGCGTTTACAACAAACACTTCAGCATAATTATCAAACCTTAATATCACCTGCCGGACTGGTATTGAAGAAAGTGATACAGTCAGACCCGGTAGGTATGTCGTGGATAGGGATCCGGAAATTGCAGCAGCTGCAGCTGGATGAGCAGTATGCACTGTACGACGGGTACATCATGACCAAAGATCAGCGGCATTTGCTGATGTTCATCACGCCGGCCAATCCGCCTAATGCCACGGGCAAGAATGCCAGATTCCTGCAGTTGCTGCAGGATACGATGCAGGCGGTGCAACAGCGTAATCCGTTCACCGCCGCTTCTTATTTCGGCGCCACGGCAGTATCTGTAGGGAATGCCCAACAACTGCGGCAGGATACGATGTTCACGCAAGGCATTACAGTAGTGCTGCTGGTAGTGCTCATTGCTTTCTTCTTCCGCAAGAAGCGCGCGCCTTTATTGGTGATGTTGCCGGTAGTTTTTGGTGCGTTGTTCTCGCTGGCATGTATCTACCTGCTCAAAGGAAAGATATCTGTGATCGCATTGGGAGCAGGGGCAGTGGTGCTGGGCATTGCGGTGAACTATTCATTGCATGTATTTAATCATTACCGTCACCTGGGCGATATCAGAGAAACTATCCGTGACCTGGCTACGCCGATGACCATCGGCAGCTTTACCACGATTGGCGGTTTCCTGTGTTTGCAGTTTGTGCATTCACCCATGCTGAAGGATGTGGGGGTGTTTGCCGCATTGAGCCTGGTAGGCGCTGCATTGTTCTCCCTGATATTTCTTCCGCACTGGATCACTTCTGCAAATGCGCGTCCTGCTACACACCAGCATACCTGGCTGGATAAGCTGGCAGACTATCGTCCGGAGAAAAATAAATACCTGGTTGGCGGTATACTGCTGTTAACGGTGTTGTTCTGGTTTACCGCCGGTAAAGTTGGATTTGAAAGCGATATGATGCGCATGAATTTCATGCGCCCGGAGCTGAAGGCAGCAGAAGCAAAGCTGAACAGGTTGAATGCATACACGGCACAATCTGTATATGTGGTAACAGAAGGGCCTACGCTGGAAGATGCGCTGCAGGAAAATGAACGCATGCTGCCCCTGGTGCAACGGCTGGAACAGCAAGGTGTGGTGAAGAAGTACGCCGGTGTAGGTGGTTTGTTGCTATCCAAACAACAGCAACAGGAACGTTTACAACGCTGGAATAAATACTGGACGCAGGAGAAGAAGCAACGGCTGATCGCTTACCTGCAGCAACAGGGCCCGGCAGTAGGTTTTAAAGCAACGGCATTTGAGCCTTTCGCCGGCTGGCTGCAAAAGGATTTTACCGTGATGCCTGCAGCAGCGCAACAACAGCTGCTGGCCAGCTCACTGGGCGATTATGTAACGGAGAAGAAAGACCGGGTATCACTGGTTACCTTGCTGAAGGTAAACCCGGCTGAGAAAAAGGCGGTGTATGATGCATTATCTTCTCAGGCACATACCACGGTACTGGACAAACAATACGCTGCCAACCGCCTGGCAGAAGTGATCCGCAAAGAGTTCAACAGCATTGCCTGGATGACGTCGCTGCTGGTGTTCTTTGCGTTGTTATTGAGTTACGGCAGGATAGAGCTGGCCTTGATCACTTTCATCCCTATGCTGATCAGCTGGATATGGATCCTCGGTATCATGGGGATGTTTGGTATTCCATTCAACATAGTAAACATTATCCTGGGCACCTTTATTTTTGGTTTGGGAGATGATTACAGCATTTTTACCATGGATGGTTTATTGCAGCAGTACCGTACCGGTAAGCAGCAATTATCTTCTTTCCGTTCTTCTATTTTCTTTTCTGCCATCACCACCATATTGGGCCTGGGCGTGCTCATATTTGCGAAGCATCCTTCCCTGCGTTCTATCGCCCTGATCTCTATCATTGGAATAGGGTGCGTGGTGCTGATCTCGCAGGTGCTGATCCCCTGGCTGTTCAACTGGCTGATCACAAACAGGGTGCGTAAAGGCCGTGCGCCCTGGACGCTGAGCGGATGGCTGCTGTCTGTGATCGCCTTTACCTATTTTACGCTGGGCGCCTTTCTACTGACCTTCCTGGGATGGATACTGATCAAGCTGAATCCTTTCAATAAAGAGAAAGGCAAATATATTTATCATAAGATATTGTCATGGTTCTGCTGGTCGCAGCTGCATATCATGGGTAATGTGAAGAAGCGGGTGATCAATCCTTTGAATGAGCAGCTGGAAAAACCGGCGGTGATCATCAGTAATCATCAGTCTTTCCTTGATATACTGCAGTCGGTTTCCCTGCATCCTAAAGTGATCCTGGTGACCAACGAATGGGTATGGCGTTCTCCGGTATTTGGAGCAGTGGTGCGGATGGCGGATTATTACCCGGTGGCAGAAGGAATAGAGACCAGCGTAGACAAATTGCGGGGTCTTGTAGAGCAGGGATATTCTATTGTGATATACCCGGAAGGTACCCGCTCTCCGGACCCGGTGATCAAGCGTTTTCATAAAGGGGCTTTTTACCTGGCAGAACAGCTGGAACTCGATGTATTACCGGTGCTGATTCATGGCACGGCCTATACGATGAGCAAAGGCGATTTCCTGCTGAAGAACGGAACGATCACCGCGCAATATTTACCGCGTATCAGTCCGAAGCATGCACAATGGGGGAAGGGCTATTCAGAACGCACGAAAAAGATCAGCCGTTATTTCAAAGAGCAGTATGAAGTATTACGCAGTGCAACAGAAACGCCGCGTTATTTCAGGGAGCAGCTGATCTACAATTATATTTATAAAGGGCCGGTGCTGGAATGGTATATGCGTGTTAAAACGCAGATGGAAAACAACTATGCGCTCTTTGACCAGCTGGTACCAAAGAGCGGGCGTATACTGGATATTGGCTGCGGTTACGGATTTATGCCGTATATGCTGCATTTCCTTTCCCCGGAACGCATCATTACGGGACTGGATTATGATGAGGACAAGATCGCTACCGCGGCCCATTGTTATCTCAGAAATGAAAAACTGGCATTTGTATATGCCGATGTGGTGAATTACACCTTTGGTAAGCACGATGCTTTTATCATTAGCGATGTGCTGCATTACCTGCAGCCGGAAGAACAGGAAAAGGTGCTGCTGCGCTGCTGGGAACAGCTGGAACCGGGAGGCGTGATCATTGTACGCGACGGTGATGCCGACCTGGGCAAAAGACATGAAGGCACCCGCTTAACAGAGTTCTTCAGCACCCGTGTGCTGGGCTTTAATAAAACAAAGAACGATTTGTCCTTCTTCTCCGCAGAACGCTTGCGGCAGATCGTAGCAAAAATGGGCGGCTGCCTGGAGCAGATAGACAATACAAAATATACTTCCAACGTAATATTTGTAATAAAGCGATGCAGTACGATGTAGCCATAATAGGTAGCGGGCTGGGAGGCCTGGTGTGCGGCGCTTTGCTGAGCCGTAACGGCTACCGTGTGGCTATATTCGAAAAGAACAAGCAGATAGGCGGCTGCTTGCAGACCTATGCGCGCGATAAAGCGGTGATCGACTCCGGGGTGCATTACATCGGCGGGCTGGGAAACGGGAAGAACCTGAACAAGATCTTCTCTTATCTCGGCATTATGGATAAGCTAAAGTTGCAGCGCCTGGATGTAGGGGGTTTTGATCACATTGCATTTGGTGATGATCCTACCACCTATCGCCTGGCCCAGGGCTACGACAATTTTTTGCAGGAACTGCTGAAGGCGTTTCCGGATGAGCGCCGGGCGCTGGAAGAATATTGTCACACGATGAAGGATGTGTGCCGCCGTTTTCCGCTTTACAACCTGCGCACCGGTAATTACGGCGAAAAGCAGGAAGTGCTGGGCATTAATGCCAGTACATATTTTAAGCAGCTGACAGACAACGAACGTTTGCAAAATGTGCTGGCGGGCAATAATCTCCTGTACGCCGGTGTAAAAGATAAAACGCCCTTTTATGTGCATGCACTGGTAGTGAACAGCTATATAGAAGATGCCTGGCGATGTGTGGACGGCGGTTCGCAGATCGGCAAATGGCTGGCACGCGCCATTATGGAAAAAGGCGGCGTACTCTATCGCAACATGCCGGTGAAGCAGATCATCGGCGAAGGCAACAAAGTTGCCTACATACTGCTGGAAGACGGGCGGGAGGTAAGAGCGAACCATTATATTTCTAACCTGCATCCACATCAGACCCTGGAGATGACGGACAGCGACCTGATACGCGGCGCCTATCGTTCGCGCATCAGTGGCCTGGAAAATGCGATCGCACCTTTTATGCTCAACATTGTATTGAAGCCGGGTGCTTTTCCATACCTGAACTATAACTACTACCATCATCAGACCAACGACGCATGGGCTGGTACTGATTATCACAAAGACAACTGGCCGCTTACCTACGGACTGTTTGCCTCTGCCAGTTCCAGGCACATGCCTTATACAGATACTATTTCCGTGCTGACCTATATGCGCTATGAAGAAATGGCGCCCTGGCAGCACACTTTTAATACTACATCGGTAGAGCAACCCAGGGGAGCAGATTATGAGGCGTTTAAACAGGCGCGTGCAGAGCAATTGCTGGATGTGGTGGCGCAACGTTTCCCGGATCTGCGGGACAAGATGTACTCCTATTATACGGCTACGCCTTTGTCTTTCAGGGACTACCTGGGCACGGCAGACGGCAGCCTGTATGGGATACAGAAGGACTATAGGGACCCGCTAAAGACCATGATCCCCCAGCGTACTAAATTGACCAATTTGTATCTTACCGGGCAAAACCTGAACTTGCATGGCATCCTGGGCGTTACCATCAGCGCCGTGATGACCACAGGGGAAATACTGGGGCTGGACTGGCTGATAGATCAGATCAACAGAAATGATATTTAAGCAATGACAAAGAAAAGAAGCGGCTGGAGAAAATTTGGACGGATATTATTGTACATAACAGGAGCTTTCCTGTTACTGATACTGGCATTGGTGATCTACGTGATGAGCGTATCGCATATCGACCCGCCGGAGATCGCAGACAAACACGCGCTGCAGCTGCAACGTACCCAGCTGGATACCTCGTGCTACACCATCGGCAATAACTGGTTCCGCAAGAGCAACAGCGGCCTCTATGAGATGTACGTGGAAGGAGCGCCTTTTGAAAGGGGCGTGGTCTACGGCAAGCTCTCTGCAGAACTGGTGAAAAGGCAGGAGGATATTTTTGTGGACCAGATCCGTAAGATGATCCCTTCCCAATCTTACCTGCATTTCCTGAGATATTTTGTAGGATGGTTTAACCGCCACCTGGCAGCTAATATCGCGGAAGAAAACAAAGAGGAGATCTACGGCATTTCTTTTTCCGCCTCTGATCAATATGATTTTATCGGCAGCAATTATGAACGGATCCTCAACTATCATGCTGCGCATGATATCGGTCATGCATTGCAGAATATGATGCTGGTAGGCTGTACGTCCTTCGCTACCTGGAACGGTCGCTCTGCAGACAGTAGCCTGATCATCGGCCGCAATTTTGATTTCTACATGGGAGACAAATTTGCAGAGGATAAGATCGTAGCCTTCTATCATCCAGATAAAGGTTATCGTTTTATGATGGTGACGTGGGCAGGCTTCACCGGTGTAGCCTCCGGCATGAATGAAAAGGGATTGACGGTTACCATCAATGCGGACAAGAGCGATATACCTACTGGTTCTGCCACGCCGGTATCGCTGGTAGCAAGAGAAATACTGCAGTATGCGGGGAATATACAGGAAGCCTGGGCCATTGCACAGCGCAGGAAGATGTTCGTATCTGAATCTTTCCTGATCGGTTCTGCGGCTGACAACCGGGCCGCAGTTATTGAGAAGACACCGAAGGGCATGGATATGTATGACCCGAAGCAGAATTTCATTACCTGCGCCAACCACTTCCAGGGTGATTCCCTGAGCAAGCTGACCTCTAACAAGGAACAGCTGAAGGAGAGCGCCAGCCTGTACCGCTTTCAGCGTTTAAGCGAACTGCTGGCACAGAATGGGCCCAATACGGTGCAGAAAACCGTGGACATCCTGCGGGACCGTTACGGCCTACAGAACCGGAATATCGGCATGGGCAATGAGAAAGCACTGAACCAGCTGATTGCCCACCATGCCGTGGTATTTGAACCGCAAAAGCAGCTGGTATGGGTGTCTACCGCTCCCTGGCAGCTGGGAAAATTTGTATGCTATGATCTTAAAAAGATCTTCGGTATGCACGGCCTGCAACAGAATAAAGAAGTATATGACAGCGCACTTACCATAGCGGCAGACAGCTTTCTGCTGAGCAAGGATTATCAATCTTTTGTTAGCTTCCGTAATTTAAAGGCACGGATCATGGAGGGCAAGGAAGTGAATGTGCAGGACCTGATCGCCTCCAACCCGGAGTTCTATCATACCTACGTGCTGGCAGGTGATTATGCATTCAAGCATAAACACTACCAGGAGGCGAAGCAGTATTACAGGATTGCGCTGACAAAAGAGATCGCCACCAAACAGGAAGAAACACATATACGCAAACAGCTGGAGAAATGTGATCAGCCATGATATACGGTATCGGCACAGACATAGTAGAAGTTGCGCGGGTAGAAGACAAGATCCGAAAGCGGAACGGTTTCCGGGAGCTGGTATTCACCCCACATGAGATCGCCTACTGCGAACAGCAGGCGGCGAGTTATGAACATTATGCTGCTCGCTTTGCCGCTAAAGAAGCCTTGCTGAAAGCCCTGGGCACCGGTTGGGGGAACGGAGGCGTAAACTTCAACGAGATAGAGATCCGTAATGATGCAGCGGGAAAACCGGAGCTGCACCTGGTAGGCAATGCCACCAGCCGTTACGATCAACTAAACATTAAGCAGATACTGGTATCACTATCGCACATTAAATCCACCGCAGTAGCGATGGTGATCATAGAGGTTTAAAGATATGTATATACCCGACATAGAACTGCAATCCGCCGCCGCTATCCGGCAATTCCAGGAAAGAGAGGTGCTGCACCTGATTGGGTACCTGCGGCAGTTCTCGCCCTTTTACCAAGAGTGGTTTGCAAAGCATAATATACAACCAGGTATGGTGAACAACCTGCAGGACCTGGGGAAAATACCGCCCGTTACCAAAGAAGACCTGCAGCAGCGTAACTGGGATTTTCTCTGCGTTGACAAAAGCAAGATAGCTGAATATACTACTACCTCAGGCACCCTGGGTAAGCCTGTCATCATTGCGCTGACGGCAAATGACCTGACCCGGCTGGGGTATAATGAATACATCTCTTTCTGTTGTGCAGATGGCACAGAGGATGATATCTACCAGTTGATGCTGACACTAGACCGGCAATTCATGGCCGGTATGGCTTATTATACAGGTATCCGCAAGCTGGGGGCTGGCGTGCTGCGGGTGGGGCCTGGCGTTCCGTCTTTGCAGTGGGAGAATATCCAGCGTATACAGCCGACTACTATTGTAGCCGTGCCTTCGTTTATATTGAAGCTGATCACTTTTGCGCAGGAGCATCATATCGATATTAATGCTTCTTCTGTGAAAAAGGCCGTGTGCATAGGAGAGAACATCCGAAATGTGGATTTTTCGCTGAATGTGCTGGGCAAGAAGATCACGGAACAGTGGGATATCAGGTTGTATTCTACCTATGCATCTACGGAGATGCAGACAGCGTTTACGGAATGTAAGGCGGGGCGCGGTGGTCACCACCACCCGGAGCTGCTGTATATAGAATTGCTGAATGAGCAGGACCAGCCCGTAGGTCCTGGAAAAGAGGGCGAAGTGACTATCACTACCCTCGGCGTTGAAGGCATGCCCCTGCTGCGCTACAAAACGGGGGATATTTGCAGATATGAAGCAGACGCGTGCAGCTGTGGGCGTAATACGATACGCCTTTCACCGGTGATAGGTCGTAAAAAACAGATGATCAAGTACAAGGGTACAACGCTGTACCCGCCTGCCCTGTTTGATTTGCTGAATGAAATGGAGGAGGTAAAGGAGTTTGTGGTAGAAGTGTTCTCCAATGAAATCGGCACAGATGAGATCCTGCTGCATTTATGGCCGGTGTCTGAATCTGAGGATACTGACAGGCGGATCCGGTCTTATCTGCAGGCCAAGTTGCGGGTGATCCCGCAGATACGGTATTGCGGACAGGCGGAGATTATGAAAATGCAGCTACCGGAGGGGAGTAGAAAGGTGATGAAGTTTGTGGATAACAGGCAGGTGGGTTAAAACACAAACTCCGCCTCTTTTTCCGGGTTATCCAGTTTGGTGCTCTTACGCTCCTCCTTTACAATCACATGCATCATATTGATCTGGGTTTCATGCTGGCTATACAATATATCATTCGTTACATGTACTTTCTTCACTGAAGGCACCTGTTTTGCTTCCAGGAAGCACCAGGCGGCTTCTTCCTCTATCTGGTAGCCCAGGTACTTCAGGGTGACTGGTTTGCCGTCTACCGTAATATGCAGGTGCTGCTGTAAGTAGTTATTAATAAAACCGTCCACCGCTTTGCGGTTAGCAGGATGGATAAGATCTACGTTGGTTTTATTGGCCGCTCTGAGGGCCGCTTCCAGGTCGTCCGCGAAGATACGGCAGCTCACTTCCAGTTCCTGCTGGGCTGCATTATGCCTTATTTCTGTTACACTTACATAGAAGGGGTGTAACAGGGTAAACCACATTGGAACCAGCCATTTACATAATATTAAGCCCACTTGACTAAAAAATTTTAATTTTAACGGTTTAGTTTATATAATTACCAAAATTAGACAAAATACAGGCAATGAGCGAATTCGCCACGTATTTCAAGATCGGATGGCAGCATATAGTGGCGTGGGAAGGATACGACCATATCTTGTTTATAGTGGCTTTGAGCGCTATTTACCTGCTGAGCGACTGGAAAAAGGTGTTGATACTGGTTACAGCATTTACGGTAGGACATTCTATTACGCTGGCTTTAAGCGTTTTAAATGTGGTTCGGGTACCTACCCGTTTGATCGAGTTCCTTATACCGGTGACGATCTTCATTACCGCTTTGTTCAACATTATCCGCCAACCAAAGTCTGAGCGCCCCGGCGCCGTACAGCTGAATTATTTTTTCGCCCTGTTTTTCGGGCTGATACACGGCATGGCTTTTTCCAACCAACTGAGAAGCCTGCTGGGGACAGACACCAGCGTGATAACACCGCTGCTTTCCTTTAACCTGGGCCTTGAATTTGGCCAGGTGCTGATCGTGATAGCAGCATTGCTGGTATCGGGTACGGTGGTGAACCTTACCCGCATCAAACGCAGGGACTGGACCATGTTCCTTTCTTCTGCCATATTTGGAATTGCTTTTATGATGGCAATAGACCGTTTTAAAGAACTAATGATATAATTTAAACCGCTAATGAGAAATAAGCATTTCTTGCTGCCGCTTGTATGTTGCGGCTTTGCGAATCTATTGATGGCACAGGCACCTAATCCTAACGGCTCCAATCATGGTACCCGTTTTGAGCAGCTGGGCACCATGCTGCAGGACCCGAACATGTACCGCTCCGCTTCCGGCGTACCCGGGCCAAAATACTGGCAACAGCGTGCGGACTATGACATCAGCGCCACCCTGGACGATGAGAAACAAAAGCTCACCGGCTCAGAAACCATTACCTATTACAACAATTCTCCCGATCCGCTTACCTACCTCTGGCTGCAGCTGGATGAGAATGAGCATGATCTGAAAAGTGATAACAACCACTTTGACGGCAGCCATATGTCTGAAAAACTGTCGATGTGGGATGTGAATCACATCCTGAAAGAAGACAAAGACCTGGGCGTAAAGATCGTGAAGCTGACAGACGCCAGTGGCAACGCCCTGCACTATACCGTTAACCAGACCATGATGCGGGTAGACCTTCCCAAAACACTGATGCCGGGAGAGCAGGTACGCCTTAAAATTGACTGGTGGTATAATATCTCCAACCGCATGTCTGAAGGCGGCCGTGGCGGTTATGAATACTTTGCAGAAGACAAGAACTACCTGTACACCATGGCCCAATGGTATCCCAGGATGGCTGTATACTCGGATTTCCAGGGCTGGCAGAACAAACAGTTCACCGGCCGCGGGGAATTTGCGCTTACCTTCGGCAATTTCCATGTAAAGATGACCGTACCGGCTGACCACGTAGTTGGTGGCACCGGCGAGTGTCAGAACTACAAGGAAATGCTGAGCCCTGCCCAGTTTAACCGCTGGCAGCAGGCGCAGAGCAGCAAAGCACCACTTGAAGTGGTAACGCTGGACGAGGCGAAGAAGAGCATGCAAAGCAAGTCTTCCGCTACCAAAACCTGGGTGTTTGAAGCACAGAACGTGCGCGACTTTGCCTGGGTAAGCTCGCGCCGCCTTGTATGGGACGCGATGGCCACGAATGTTGAAGGAAAAAAGGTAATGGCCATGTCTTACTATGGCCCGGAGGCCTATCCTTTATACAACCGTTACTCTACCAAAGTAGTAGCGCATACGCTGAAATCCTATTCTGCACATACCATCCCTTATCCTTACCCGGTGGCTATCTCCGTAGAAGCGGCCAACGGTATGGAATACCCGATGATCTGTTTCAACTACGGCCGCGCTGAAAAAGACGGTACCTATTCTGAAACAGTAAAGAACGGTATGATCGGGGTGATCATCCACGAAGTAGGACATAACTTCTTCCCGATGATCGTTAACTCCGACGAACGCCAGTGGAGCTGGATGGATGAAGGCCTGAACACCTTCTGCCAGTTTATGGCGGAGCAGGAATGGGATAATAATTTTCCCTCCAACCGCGGTCCTGCACATAAGATCGTGGACTATATGAAAATGCCCAAGAACCAGCTGGAGCCTATTATGACCAATTCTGAGAACATCATCCAGTTTGGTCCTAATGCCTATGCGAAGCCCGCCACTGCGCTGAACATCCTGCGCGAAACCATCATGGGCCGCGAGCTGTTCGACTTCGCTTTCAAGGAGTACGCAAGACGCTGGGCATTCAAACATCCTACGCCTCCGGATCTCTTCCGCACCATGGAAGACGCCAGCGCAGTAGACCTGGACTGGTTCTGGAGAGGATGGTTCTTTGGTATTGAGCCGGTGGATATTGCTATTGACAGCGTGAAGTGGTACCGGTTGAATACACAGGAGCCAAACGAAGTAAGCAAGGACGATAAAGCGGTATTTGACAGGAAACTGGATCATGTTGCCCGCAGTCGCAACAGGGCAGCAGGCGTGAAGTTTGCCGTAGAGCAGGATACTGCACTGCAGGACTTCTACAGCAAATGGAACCGCTTTGCAGTGAGCGATGAGGACAAGGCAAAGTATAACGAATTATACGCTTCCCTGTCTCCTGAAGAGAAGAAATTGTACGACAGCAAAAAGAATTTCTATGAAGTGTCTTTCTCTAATGTGGGCGGCCTGGTAATGCCCCTGATCATTGAGTGGACCTATGCAGACGGCAGCAAGGAAACAGAGCGTATTTCCGCCTATATCTGGCGTAAAGACGAATACCACGTTACCAAGGTGTTTGCCAAAGATAAGGAAGTGGTGTCTGTGAAGCTGGACCCGCAGCGCGAAACAGCTGATATTGACGAAGCCAATAACAACTGGCCAAGGGTTTCCCTGCCGTCTAAATTTGAGCTGTTCCGTCAGCAGGAACGCCCCAGGGGCTCCTCTACAGGGACAAACCCCATGCAGCAGTCAAAAATGGCTGGTAGCAAATAGTACATACTACTATAATAAGTGAATGACAAATGTAAAAGCGCCTTTGCTTTTACATTTGTCATTTTTATATTGTACCAATAAAATTCCAGTTTAGTGTTTATGAAGAACAAATTGCTATCGATCGCTTTTTTGTTGATCGGCTCATTGGCCAGCTATGCCGCTAAGGTAGATACGATACAGATCTACAGCCAGGCGATGCAAAAATCTATCAAGTGTGTAGTGGTTACACCGGATGCATATAACAAGCAAAAAGGGCGGGAATTTCCGGTGATATACCTGCTGCATGGATATAGCGGTAATTATGCTGATTGGGTGCGTAAAGCGCCTGGAATGCCTAAGCTGGCGGATACTTATCAGTGTATGATCGTATGCCCGGACGGAGGTTTTGGCAGCTGGTATTTTGACAGCCCGGTGGATAGCAGCTGGAAGTTTGAAACGTATGTAGGAAAGGAGATACCGGCGTATATAGATAGCCATTACCGTACGCTGGCGGACAGGCGTTACAGGGCTATTACAGGTTTGAGCATGGGAGGGCATGGGGCCTTGTTCCTGGCGATACGGCATAGTGAGACTTTTGGGGCAGCAGGGAGTATGAGCGGGGGAGTGGACATCAGGCCTTTCCCCAAGAACTGGGATATTGCGAAAAGATTGGGAAGTATAGAGGAGCACCCGGAGTATTGGAAGGAGTATGCGGTGGTAACGCAGGCAGAGCGTTTGAAGGATAGTGTGTTGTCGCTGATCATAGATTGCGGGGTGAAGGATTTTTTTATTGAGGTGAACAGGAGCTTGCATCAGCAGTTGTTACAGCAGGGTGTAGCGCATGATTATACGGAGCGGCCGGGAGAGCATAACTGGGAGTATTGGAGTAATGCGGTGGAGTACCAGGCGTTGTTTTTTCATAGGTTTTTTGAGCGGGGTAAATAGGATGATATAGGAGATTCTGTAAAAAGATTGCTTCGTCGCCCCGCTGCGCCAGGCGCTGCTGCTCCTCGCAATGACGGGGAGGAAGACCCTGTTATGACTTTACGGGGATTGGGACCCTGGTATGACTTTATAAGGATGGGGCCCTGGTCTTGGGGCTTCGCAATGACGGTGGCTGAAGCCCCGATTGCCCTGATGGAATAAAAAAGCCGGCTCCTTTAGGGGCCGGCTTTGCTGCTTTTGCTGCGATTGGTATATGTGATTTGTATGTCTATAACCTTCAGTGTTTTAAATACAGGCCGCCGGCGAGATCACCAGCGGCTTTTTCAAACGTGTGAAATGTAGATAGAGAGTATAGTAGCGGGTTATGGTTTATCCCACCACAGTCTCGTTCCTCCGTTATCGGCTCCGCCTAATAACTGGATAGCTTTTTGCACTTCTCCCTGGTTGGTGGTATACTCTGCCTGGGGGAAGGCGATCCTTCTGATTTGTATAGCAGTGTTGATCGTTCCGTTGCTTTCGTTATGTACTACCGGGAATAATTTAGGATAACCGGTACGGCGGAATTCAGACCAGGCTTCCTGGCCTTCGGGGAATACCGCCAGCCATTTCTGGGTGATGATACGTTCCAGTTTTACTTCAGTAGTTGCAGCTTCGTCCCACTTAATGGTAATGGTTGAAAGGGCCGGCGAGTTGTTTTCAGCGTTCTTGGGGTCTACATAAGCGGCAGGTTTGCTGGTAGCGTCGTTGATGTACTCAGCAGCCTGGTCACCTACGCCCCATTGGTTAAACGAAGTGGAAATACCTCTTTCATACAGCGACTGTGCGGTACCGCCTGCATTGGCCCATCCGCGCAGGGCTGCTTCTGCTCTCAGGAAAAATACCTCTGCTGAGGTCATCAGCTGCAGCGGTGTGTTTTCCCTGAAAGTTTTGGTCTTGGCGTAAGCCAGGGTAGAGAAACCGTTATAGCCTGGTTTGGCGGTAACGGCGCTGCCTATACGGATCCCTTTGTACTGACCGGGATAAGCAGATGCAGGGTCAAAGTATTTACCGGTGCGCGGATCATGGTAACCGGTGAGGTAAGACTCCATGGACGCGCCCATGCTGATATCGCTCCAGCCGTCTTTATTGGTAATGGTGTATAAAGGATGTTTTAAGCCGAAGCCGGATACCATCACGTTGTCTGCCATGGTTTCCATCAATCCGCCGTTGTCTGCCAACGCTTTTTCGCCTTCCGCCTTAGCCAGTGCGGCATCTGCTTTAACAATGCGCAGGGCCAGGCGCAGACGGAGTGAATTCGCGAATTTGATCCACTGGCCGTAATCGCCGCCATAGACCATATCAAACTTGGTGAAAGGAGAGGCGTCAGGGTTAGCTGCCCTGTATGCTTTCAGGTTAGTTACGGCAGTATCCAGCTCCCTGAAGAAACGTTTGTAGATATCCTGCTGGCTGTCGTATCCAACGGAAGTACCGCCCTGGCCGTACTGGCTGTAGGGGATAGGCCCGTAGATGTCTGTAACGCGGTGCATGGCCTCTACTTTCAGTATGAGCGCTACCGCCCAGAAGTCGGGCGCTGCGCTTTGAGCGCCACGTCTTTTTATTTCCGTAATGGGCGCCATTACGCGGTTATAGGCCAGGCTGAAGGGAAAACCATTCCAGTCGGGCACCAGCGCATAGGTAAGGTTGCTGACATTGCCCCTGAACGGGTTGGCAGACATCATGTAGCCGGAATAGACATCTGCTATCAGGTTCTGCTGCAGCTGGTATTCCCAAACGGTGTTGTTGTAATTGTAGTAAATAGCAGACTGGATCTGCGGGAAAAATCCGCCGATGTAGTTGAAGTCAGGTTTCAGCTGATCTTCCGTCAGACCGGTAGGATCTGTATTATATTCTTCAAAGTTCTTGGTACAGGCGCTGGCCCCCAGCAATGCCGCCAACGCAAGCGCCGCCAGTGATTTATATTTATTGCTGATCTTGTTCATCTTCCTTTGTTTTTTTGGTGAATTACTTAAAAGGTCACATTCAGGTTAGCGCCAAAGCTGCGTGTAGCAGGAAGGCTAAATACATCAACACCTGAAAGCCCGTTGCCGGTAGACATGGTCACTTCCGGATCGTAGGGGGCCTTTTTATGGAAATAGATCAGGTTACGGCCGATGAGCGATAGTTTCAGGTTCTTCACAAAGCTGCCTTTCAGTACAGAAGCAGGTAAGGAATAACCGATAGAAGCTTCGCGCAATCTTACGGTAGAAGCGCTGTAGATATATTCGCTGCTCACGCCCGCGCGACCGCCAATGGTAGTATACCACAGTTTGGGATCAATGCTGCTAACGGCTTCTTTGGTATCTGCTTTTACACCGTTGATGGCTACACTGCCATTGGCACGTGCATCGCCGGTCACTTTAGACACGCCGTACTGGTCCAGCATGGCCTGTGTGAGTGATAATACCTGTCCGCCAAATTTGCCATCCACCAGGAAGCTAAGGCTCAGGTTCTTGTAGTTGAAGCTGTTGTTCCAGCCGGCCTGCCATTTAGGATTGGGATTGCCGATGAACTTCTGATCTCCCTCTACCATCGGAACACCGTTGGCGCCGATCAGGATGCGGCCCTGCTCATCGCGCTGGAACACCCTACCGAAGATATCACCATAGGAGCCACCTACTTCGATCACAGAAGTATAGGCGTTGGATCCGGGGTCAGTGAGCACAAAGCGGTCAATATCCGGAGCCAGCTTTTTCACCTCGTTCTTGTTGCGGGAGTAGTTGATAGTGGTATTCCACTTAAAGTATTTGGTCTGTATCAGGTTGTAGCCCAGCAATACTTCTATACCGGAGTTCTGTATATCGCCCGCGTTGATGTAACGGAAGCTGTAACCGGTGCCGGGCGGTACGGCGATCTGGAAGTACTGGTTGGTAGTGTTGGTTTTATACCAGGTGAAGTCCAGGCTCAGTGCGTCTTTCAGGAAGCGCCATTCTGTACCTACTTCGAGTGATTTGGTCTTTTCAGGTTTCAGATCATCGAAAGGCTGAATGGTGTTGAAATCGATGGTGCCGCCTACAGCGCCCAGCCTGTTCACCGGGTAGGTAACGTAGATGGGCACGGAGTTACCTACCACTGCATAAGAGCCTCTCAGTTTTGCATAGCTAACCGGCTCGGGGAGGTTCAGCATATCGTGCAGGATAAAGGACAGACCAACTGAAGGATAGAAGTAAGAACCGTTGGGTGTACGGCTTAATTTGGAAGACCAGTCATTACGTCCGGTGAGGTCCAGGAACACCAGGTCTTTATAGGAGATGCTGGCGTTGCCGAACACTGCCTGCAGCTGTTCGTGACGGGCAGGTTCAGTGACGATGGCGCTACCGGGCGTCATGTTCTGGATGGTAAAGAAGTTGGCGATGTACAGGTTGCCGTTATAGGAATCTGCGCGCATGCCTTTGGTTTTGGTATCTGTGATGCTGCTACCTACCAGTGCGTTCAGCTTGATATCGTTGAACGACTTGGAGAAGTTCAGGATCACATCACCGTAGAACTGTGTAGTGGTCAGGTTGCTGGTGATGTACCTGCCATTAGGGCCAGACAGTACGCCGTGTGTACCTGCGTAGATATTTGCGTCGTAGGTATCATTGGTACGGTCCATATTACCACGTGCCTGGATATTCAGCCAGTCGGTAAACTCATAACGGGCAGACGCGCTGAAGAGCGTTCTTGTACGTTCTGTGATGCTGGCGTTGCGGTGAATGATCCAGTAGGGGTTTTGCTGTACGTCTTCATTGAAGGGCCAGTTCTGCAGATTGATCTGCCTTACCTCGTTGAACTTTTCGATATTGTTTTTATACGGTGATAAGTCCATGCCTCTTGGGAACAGATACAGGCCGGTGAGCGGGTTGAAATACAATCCTGTTACCGGTGCGTTGTTCACCTTCTGGATGATCACGTTAGCGCTTCCGTCCAGTGTCAGCTTGTTGTTGAGGAAGCTGCCTGTTTCGCGGAAGGTGATGTTGTGACGGGACAGTTTATTTTCAGGTATGATACCGCTGGAGCGGGTGTTGGCATAAGAGAAATAGGTTTGAGTTCTCTCTGTGCCGCCTGAGAGGCCGATGGAGTTGATCCATGTATTACCGGTGCGGTAAAAATCATCCAGGTTATCATGGCCGCCGTTGATGGCAGGTCCCCAGCTTTGTGTGGCAGCGTTGGGATCCTGGCCGTATGCATTCTGGAACTCGGGCTTGATGGCCACTTTATCTACGGTGAAGCTGCTGGAGAAATCTACTTTGGTATTACCAGACTTTCCTTTTTTAGTGGTGATCAGGATCACACCGTTACCTGCCTGGCTGCCGTATAGTGCAGCGGCGGAAGCTCCTTTCAGTACAGAGATGCTTTCAATGTCATCGGGGTTCAGGTTAGAGATACCGTCGCCACCATCGCGGCCGGGAGCATAGCTGATGTTGCCATCGCCACCCCAGGTGCTGTTAGGCTGCTGCACAGAATAGTTGGTCATGGGGATACCATCTATTACATACAGCGGCTGGTTAGTACCCTGTGCGGATTTATTACCGCGCAGCAATACTTTTACGGAGCCGCCTGCGCCGCCGCTACTGCGGCTGATATTAACGCCGGCCACTTTGCCGTTGAGGGAGTTCATCAGGTTCGGATCTTTGGCAGTGGTCAGTTCCTCGCTGCCAATGCGCTGGGTAGAATAGGTTAAGGACTTTGGCGTCTTTTTAACGCCCAGTGCAGTTACCACCAGTTCATTCAATCCTCTTACATTTCCCTGCAGGGTTACATTAATGGTAGTACCGTTACCAACGGTCACTTCTGTTGCAACAAAACCAATGGAGCTGAACACCAGTACGTCGCCGGGGTTAGCACTGATCTTGAAGATACCGTCAGCATTGGTCTGGGTGCCTTTGTTGCTGCCTTTTACCTGTACGGTAACGCCTGGCAGCGGCAGTCCCTGTGCATCGCGCACGGTACCTGTTAGTTCCTGTTCGACCGCATTATAGGTCAGGGTTGTGGCGGCTGCAACAGCATGCAGTTGCGCATCTCCCGCCAGTATGAGGCAGAGCAGAAGACTTGCAGGTTTGCATGTCCATGAGAGACGTGATTTTCTGTTCATATGTGTTTTTGGTTGAATTGTTCATGTATGGGCAATACTTCTCCCCCTCAGCATATAGCTGTGTTTTTTAAGTCATTCATAACTTCATTTCACTAGTGTTAATGCAAGTGCATGGCCTTATCCAATGGCGGATGCAGAATAGGGGTCGTACAAAAAGAAGGGAAGTACTATCGCACTAGAAAACTTTTTTGATTATTATACCACGGGCCATTTAAAAGTAGATTGTAATTCAATTTTTTTGCCGCTGCTGTCAGACTCCCTGGCGGCTTCAATGATCTCCAGTACGTGTAATGCGTGTTCCACTGTGATCAGTGGTTCTTTGCCGGTGACCAGCGCTTCGGAGATAACGGATGCGCCTTGCTGCCATACGTACGTACCCGGGTCTTCCACAAAACGTTTAGGCGGTTCAGTGAATGAGGTGGCAAGGTCTACGCCAAAGGGCGCCCAGTCGTAACCTACCAGGCCCATATTACCTTTGGTGCCCCATATAGTAATAGTATGCTGTTGTTGTCCTTTGCCTTCATGGCCGTAAGGATCAAAATAATTAAAGCCGCATTGCACCTGTGAGAGGGTGCCGTTGCCGTGGTCCATCACCACGATGGCATTGTCTTCAGCTGCTACCGGTATTTTTCCTTTGTTATCAACGGTGCGTTCATGGGTAACAATGCTGGTCATGGCAATAATGGCCTTTGCAGGGCCCAGCAGGCCTGTTAAAGTAGCGAGATTATATACGCCCAGATCGGGCAGGCTGCCGCCTCCTTTTTCATAAAAGAAAGCAGACCAGGTGGGGCCGAGGTGGCCGTAGTGCGCATGTGCTGCCGACACTTTACCCAATGTGCCTTCCTGTATTGTTTTAGACATGAATGCAAACTGCGGGCTATTCACTACGGCCGGGGCGCCCCATATGCGAAGGCCTTTCGTTTTTGCGAGATCCAATAACGCTTTTCCTTCTTTATAAGTATTAGCCAAGGGCTTTTCGCTCCATACATGCTTTCCCGCGTTCAGCGCCTGTTTGTTCAGGCGGCCGTGCTCCTGCATATCCGTTAAGGTTACCATCAGGTCAAATGGCGCGCCTGCCAGCATTTGATCGATATGTGGATAATGGTTGGGTATATTGTATTCTTTTGCCCGTTGCTGTGCGCGTTCATAAATAATATCGCAGGTGCTTACCAGCTCCACGTAAGGCGATTTAGACAGGTGAGGCAGGTATTGCCCGGAAACGCTGCCGCAGCCTATTACGCCCACCCTGATCTTTTTTTCAGGAAGTGTGAGCGCAAATCCCTGCAGGGAAGTCAGCAGCATGGATATACCAGCCATGGTGGTGCGCTGCAGAAATTCATAACGGGAAATGGTGTTCATAACAAAAAATTTATTGTTTCAACCATGGGCTTTGAAAGCCTAATTTTTTCAGCCCTTGTTGTATGTCGGGTATCTGCATAAATAATTTCCATATCAGCCCCGTCCTGTAGTTCTCTATCATCACTACAATCGGGCCCTGGTCTATCGCCAGGTGACTTTGGGCGTACCATTGCTTTGTTTCACTGAAGCCATCCACAAAACCGTATTCGCTCCATATTTTATCTCCCAGGTCATAATAAAAATGCCGGAGTGCCTGCATGCTGTACTCCGGCGTATAAGGAAACGATGAGAGTGCTGCCGTTGGCTGTATCACGCCAAAATCTTCTGAAGGGCTGTGCGCTACATAGCCTTTATAACTATCGCCTGCGGTGAGCCCCCAGCAGTTGGCGCCATAGCCTTTGTATTTTTTCGGGTTCTCTATACAATGCTGCCGGTTGATGAGCGTATGATGGGTGTTCTGCTCCCAGTAGTCGGTAGCAAAATCTTTCAGCCCATGCGGGTCTATGCCCATAAAGGTGTAATGCGCAAAGAAGAGCGGGCCTCCGTAATCAAATCCCAGCGGTAGTTTGATACCGTAGTAGGTTTTGCCGTTAAAATAGGAGGCGCTGTTGATCCAGCAGTTATTGTATACTTCCCTGCTGATAGGGTGCCGTGGCGAGGAAGCCGACATGATATAGGTGATGAGACATTCATTCCATCCACGGATGGGAAAGTTCATATCCCAGTCATTGTAAGGGCTCCAGTGCCAGTACAGCATATTATTGCTGTTGTTGGTATGCCAGTTCCAGTTGGCATGTTCCCACAACTGTGTGACGCGGTTGCGAAGGTATCTTTCGAGGTCGCTGTCGCCTTTGAAATATTCGCGCGCGCATAAGAATCCCATCAGCAGGTAGGAGGTTTCTACAATGTCAGCGCCATCGTCCAGCTTACCGAAGGGAATAGTTTTCCCGGTAGCTCCGTTCATAAAATGCGGAAAGATGCCGTGGTAACTGTCTGCCTTCAGCAGGAAGTCTGCCATTTGTTTTAAGCGGCCTAAGGCAGTATCCTTTCCTATCCAGCCTCTTTCAACGGCAACGATCGTGGCCATTATACCGAAGCCTGTGCCGCCAATGGCACAGGCTTCGGGGCCGTAAGTATTAGTGCTCAGATTAGGTGTTCCATATGCTTCGTCCGCATAGTCCCAGAAGTATTCGCCGCGGATGGTGTTGCTGCGCTCCCGGGAAAGACCGCTCACAGGATGGGCAAAATGCCAGAAGTACCGGAAGGTTTGTTTCTGCACTACTTCCAGTAGCGCAGTATCAGGCAGGCTGGGTATGATGCCTGCCCGCCTGATGGCATTTGGAAACCCATCCTGTTTGCGGTTCTTTTGCCCATACAATGCATGAAAGCCACAGTTGAGCGCTATCATCACAAGCAGGAATGTTCTGCAAAATATCGCCATACTAATAGCCAGGGTTTTGTGTTAATCTTCCCTGGCTGATCAGGATCTGGTTCAGCGGTATGGGGAATACTTCGTGTTTACCGTCAACAAAGTTCTTGCCTTGCGCCCTCATGACCGTGCCTGCTCTTCCCTGTCGTACCAGGTCAAAGAAGCGGTCGTGCTCCATGGCCAGCTCCACTCTTCTTTCCCGCCAGATGGCCTGCCGCAGCTGTGCCTGATCTGTCACAGTAACATCCGGCAATACGCCGGCTACGCCGCCACGGGCCCTGGCCCTTACCTGGTTAAGCGCCAGCAATGCTTTTGCGGGTTGTCCCGCTTCGTTGGCTGCTTCTGCATTGATCAGCAGTATTTCCGCATAGCGGAGAATGCGTATGTTCTTGCTGGTGTTCCAGCCATCATAGTTGGTTTCTTTTGTCTGGCTGGCGTATGACTTGTAGTTATAGCGCGGGTTGGCAGCGTCGGTGCCGATTACTGCGCCGTCCCATAAGGTCTGGCCGGCGAAGTACATGGTACCTGCTTTGCGCACATCGCCTGGTTCATAGGCTGCTTCCAGGCTGGCGCTGGGTGAGTTGAAGCCCCAGCCGTTAAAGCCGCCGGTAACCGTTGCACGGGCTCTTTGTGTTTCAGAATATCCGCCGGTGGCCCAGCCTTCGCCGCCATTCTGCGCCTGTACTTCAAAAAGCGATTCACGGCCGTTCTCGGTGGATTGTCTCCACAGCAGGGCGTAATCAGGTTCCAGGGAGTATTCGCCGGAAGCGATCACCTGGTCGGTAGCTGCTATTGCAGCGGCCCAGTTCTTCTGATAGAGCTGCACTTTTGCAAGCAGTCCCAGCGCAGCGCCCTGCGTAGCACGGCCCACATCAGCGGCGCCATATGCGCTCTTCACGGGGAGAGCGGCGGCAGCTGCCGTGAGGTCTTCCACTATCAGCGCATAGATCTCGCTTTTAGGCTGGCGTGTATAAGAGCCTACTACTTTCTCTACATCATCGGAGCTGTATACTGTATCTATCAAGGGCACATCCCCGTAACATCTTACCAGGTTGAAATAATAGTAAGCGCGCAGGAACCTGGCTTCTCCCACCAGCCTGGTCTTTAATGCTTCAGGAACATTGGTGAATTTAGGCACATTGTCTATGGCCTGGTTACAGCGGCCCACTCCTACAAAATTGGCGCTCCATACTTCTGAGGGAGAGAGACTGGTAGGCGTATAGGTGAAATTGTCCATCTGGTCTTTATCGGCGCCCACATCACCTGGGGTGCTGCCCTTGTCTGCATCGTCAGAGGTAATGCTGCTCATGCCTATCCAGGAGAATACATGCTCGCCCCATTCATTTAACTGGGCATAGCAGGAGTTCACAAATTGTGTGGCATTCTCCGGTTTTACAAAGGTGGAGTCATCTTTTATCAGCGTGCCTTCCGGCGGCGGATCCAGCCAGCTTTTCTTACAGGATATGCTGATGACGATAAGCAGCGCAAGTATTGTGAGTATCGGAAATATCTTTTTCATAAAAAACCTAAGGCGGTTATTTAAAGTTAATGTTGATACCTATCATATATGTGGCAAGGGTGGGATAGACACCCAGCTCAAGACCACTGTTCAAAGCATTGGTGCCTGGCAGCTCAGGGCTGAAGCCGGAGAACTCCTTAATGATGACCGGGTTCTGCGCTGAGATGTAGATCCGGGCACCGCTCATGAAAGCCTTGCTGATAAAGGAAGAAGGCAGGTTGTATCCCAGCGTGATATTATTGACGCGAAGGAAGGACCCGGATTCAACAAAGTAGGTGGAGGGCGGAGGAATGTTGTTAGACGCCCTTGGTTCAGTAGTATTGGTATTGGTGGGCGTCCAGCGGGATGCGCGGGATGCTTCGATGTTATCATTACCAAAGCGCACGGCTTTTTTACCATTGTATACCTTGTTGCCATGGTTACCGTAGCAATCAAAGGAGAAGTCGAGCTGCTTCCAGGTAAATCCTCCGCTGATGCCGTAGTAGAACTTGGGTTGGTAAGAGCCTACAAATACCCTGTCCCTGGTATCCAGTGAGCCGTCGCCGTTAACATCGCGGTATTTAAGATCGCCCGGTAACGCGCCTACGAAATGCGCGGTTTTGTCAATCTCTGCCTGGTCCTGGTAGATACCTTCCACCTGGTATACCCAGAAGCTGCCGATAGGCCTGCCCTGTACGGTATAGGTGGTGATCTCGCCATTACCCAGGCCACCTTCTGCCAGATCAATGCCGCCCCTGATCTTATCTACGTTATTGGTATTAAAGGTGGCGTTCACGCTGAAGCGGTAAGTGAAATTCTTATTTCTGGCATCATTCCATCCCAAAGATGCTTCCACGCCTTTATTCCGCACATCTGCAGAGGGAGAGAGGATACCGTCTGCATCTACAAAGGGCGGCGCAGGCACCCGGATGTATGCGTTGGTGAGCTTGTTGTAATAAGATACTTCACCGCTCAGGCGATTATCCAGTAGACCGAACTCTATACCAACATCCACGCCTTTAGTGGTTTCCCAGCTGGCCGAGGCATCTTTGATCTGGTCAAAGGTGATGCCTCTTACCAGTCCGCCGGGGAAGCCGTAGGGATTGGTCTGCGTAATGGACAGCAGCTGTGATAATTCATTATTTATCAGCCTTGAAATACCATCATTCCCTAACTCCGCATATCCCACTCTCAGCTTTAAGTAATCCAGCCAGGATACGCCTTTCATGAAGTTTTCCTCCGTCAGGATCCAGGAACCGGCTATAGAATAGAAGGTACCCCATTGCCGGTTGTCAGGGAAGGCGCTGGAGCCATCACGCCGTAGTACGCCGTTCAGGTTGTATTTACTCTGATAGCTGTAGGTAAGCCTGGAGAAGTAGCTTCTGCGTTGCAGGTTAAAAGCGGCGGTACCCGCGGGTACGTAGGTGACGGTAGGATCGCCCTGGTTGATGTACCACAGGTTCTTTTGCGGCGGCACATTGGTGGCCCTCATTTCTATGCGCCGGCCTTTGTCTTTTTCTGCGGTATGTCCTACCATTAATGAGAATGTATGATCCCCGAAGGCATGTGTATAGCTCAGGATATTATCCCATACCCAGTAGAAGCGGTTATGGTCTGTTACGAACAATTCAGAAACGGGGTGATTAAAAATGTGGTAATTGTAAGAAGGTTTATACTCGATACTATCCCCGTAGGTTTTGTCAAAGCCCCATGCAGAACGGAAGGTCAGGCCCTGGATCGGCGTTAACTCGCCATAGACGTTTCCCTGGTAGCGTTGCGTTTTGGCCAGCTCGTTAGCCAGTTCCAGGGTAGCTATCGGGTTAGATACGCTTAAGGCGCTGATATAGCCGTAAGAGCCGTCCGGATTTTTCACCGGCACACTGGGCGCCTGGCGGTAAGCGTCTGTAAATGCGTTGTTGGATTTGTTGTCCCTGTCGCTGATAGACACGTTCAGCACATTGCCGAATTTCAGGAATTTGGCGGGGCGGAACTCATTGTTGGAGCGAAGAACGATCCTGGAGTAATCAGCTCCCTTCAGAATGCCTTCATCTCCAAGATAACCGGCGCTGAACAGGTAGAGTGCATTTTCTGAGCCGCCGCTCATGGTCACATTATAGTTCTGGAATAATCCTTTACGGCTGATCTCATCAAACCAGTCTGTATTGTAGCGGAGTGTGTCCGGATTGAACAAGGGAGGCTCGCTGTTATAAGCCCTTGCTTCGTTGGTATAGTCTGCATAAAGGCGGCTATCAGCCATCTTTACTTTATTGGTCATCTTCCTGAAGCCTACAGCAGCGTCCACGCTAACATTTATTTTTCCTGACTTTCCTCTTTTGGTAGTGATCAGTACTACGCCGTTGGCGGCACGGCTACCGTAAATCGCTGCGGCGCCATCTTTCAATACATCTACTGATACTACGTCTGAGTTGTTGATGTTGGTGATGTCGTCAGTGAGCACGCCATCCACCACGTATAATGGATTTTCATTGGTAAGAATGGTGTTCAGTCCCCTGATCTTTACGCGCGGTTGTGTACCCGGCTGGCCGGATGCAGTTACCTGTATACCGGGTGTAAGGCCCTGCAAGCCTTGTACAGGCGTTAATACCGGTTGCTTCTGGATCTGTTCACCCCTTACGGTGGAGATAGCGCCTGTTACCTGTCTCCTGGTTTGGGTGCCATAACCTACTACCACCACTTCATCCAGTTTTGCGTTGGCGCGTGCCAGTGTGATGTTATATTCCAGGTCGCTGCCTACGGTTATTTCCCGCGGGGCAAATCCTATAGCGGATATAACGAGTACCTGTCCGGGATTGGCGTTGAGCTTGAATTTACCATACTGGTCGGTAACGGTGCCCTGGTTGGTGTCTTTGATCCTGATAGACACACCGGGTATGGGCGAGCCGGTACTGTCGGTAATGGTGCCAGTAATGTCTGCAGGCGGCGGAGGCGGTGGTTCTTCCATTGCGCTGGCGGGTGGTTCAGGCGCCGCTTTTTTGACAATGGTGATGGTCTTGTTCTCAATAGAGAAATCAAGCGGCTGATCTTTCAGGCTTTCCCGCAGCACTTTTGCCACGGGGGCATTGCTGACGTTGATGGATACCGGTCTGGCGCTTCGCAGCAGGCCGGCGTCAAAGAAGAATACATGACCTGACTGGCTTTTGATGGCCGCAAATACTTTTTCCAGGGATACGTTCTTTCCGGAAAAAGTGATGTTTTGGGAAAAGCCATTAGCGCTTGCCAACTGGCAAGCAAACAAGAGTAGAACTACAAGTTTCATAACTGTGGCGTTATGGTTGATAAATGTTTAACGAGTCATGGTATTACTACCATTTTATTACCTTGAATGCTGATGTTTACCTGGTTCTTTTCCAGTATGCGCAGTACTTGTGACAGTGTAAGATCGCGCTGGATCTCGCCTTCAAATTCTCTTTGCGGAATGGTTCCTTTATACTCAATGTCTACATCGTACCATCTTGACAGCTGACGTAATACGGTGGGCAGATCGGCGTTGTGGAACTGGAATAAGCCGTTCTTCCATGCCATTACTGCTACAAGGTCTGCATCCGGTACTACGTTCAATGTTCCCTGTTTGTTTAATTGCGCCTGTTGTCCCGGTTGCAGGCGACTGTCTCCCTGTGCGCCGCTGACGTTTACGGCGCCTTCAAGTAATGTTATTGCTACTGATCTTTCGTCGTTATAGGCCATTACATTAAAATGCGTGCCCAATACGGCTATGCGGGCGTTGCTAAGTGACGAAGATGTTTTAACATCAACGATGAACGGCACTTTCTTTTTTCTTTTGTCTGTTAAGCTGGCAATCTCGAAATATACTTCGCCGCTGATCTCCACTCTTCTTTCGCCATCTGCAAATGCGGTTGGGAAACGGAGGGAGCTGGCGGCGTTCAGCCATACGCGGCTGCCATCCGGCAGTGTGATCTGGTATTGTCCGCCGCGGGGCGTGTAAATAGTATTATATAAGATCCCTTTACCAGTAGCTTTACCGCCTTCATAGGCCAGGCGCCCGCTGTCCAGCTTGATCACTTTAGTGCTGCCCTGATGTGCAAGGGTACCGTTCTGTGCGCTGTCCAGCGTAATAACGGTGCCATCTGCCAGGGTAAGCGTTGCTTTATTGCTGCCCGGAGGTATATCGTGTTGATAGGAAGCAGTAGTAGCAGGTGCGGGGCTGTTAGCGGCGTGCCGGTTAATATAGAAGAGGGTGCCTATGCAAACACATAATAGTACGCTTGCGGCAAGGGCATAGTACCATTTGCGCATGCGGTTAATAGTAGGTGGGGAGGCAGGGCTGTTGATGCGGTGGATGATATCGGGGAAGGCAGCGGCTTTTTCTTCTTCTATTTCCCTCATCCTGTCAATGGCCTGGCTGATATGTTCCTTCTTCACCAGCTGCAGGAACAGCTCCCGGTTGCTATCTTTTTCGCGTAACCATTCTTCCAGCAAAGCACTTTCAGACGCTGTAATGCGCTGATCCAGGTGCTTGTGGATCAGATTAGCTATCTGATAGGATCTCCTTAGTTCTCTGTTTTCCATAACGCGGTGCTTTCAGGTGAATAAACCCGCCCTTGTATATAGAAACGACTGAGTGTTACATAAGGCCCAAATGCGATCAGAAAATTTTTAAAAAATTATTCCAGGCTATGGGCTAAACAGGCGCATATGAGCAGCCAGGCAGCCAGGTGCTCTTCAGACAATTTTTTTCTCAGCAGCAGGATAGCCCTTGCTTTCTGGTTCTTAACTGTTTTTATGGAGAGATGAAGTTTATCGGCAATTTCCTGGTTCTTCATATCCTCCAGGTAGCTCATTTTAAAGATACTTCTGCATCCGGAGGGTAGTTCTTCTATGGCGTTGTAGATATGCCAGTATAGCTCTGTACGGATGAGATGGCTGGTTACTATTTCCTCTTCCTGTTGCGCGGTATTATCTGCTATTGCTTTTTGAGATCGTTTAATAATGCGAAGATGTTTCTGAAAATCGAAACAGGCATTCCTGGTGCTGATGTACAAAAATGCCTTGATGTTTGCTTCCGTATGAAAGTTTGCACGTTTTTGCCATAGCTTAATAAAAATGTCCGCCACTATATCGGCAGCAGCGGCCCTGTCCCCGGTCATCTGTTCGGCAAAGAAACGGAGCGGAGTGTAAAACAGCTCATAATAGTAGCTGAACGAAGCGGTATTACCGTTTTTGAACCCGGTAATATGCAACATATTACCGTTGTGGTGTTCCTGACGCATAACGCAGAATGCAAGCAAAAAACCTACCGGTTAAAGTTACGTATTTCTATGGATATACTCTCTTCAGGGCTTTACTATATGCTTCCAGGCAACGTTGCCGGGCAAATTCATGCGCTACAATCGGTTGTGGATAATCCAGGCTATCCAGTTCGGGAATCCATTTCCTGATGTATGCCAGCTGCGGATCAAATTTTTTTGTCTGAAGGCTGGGATTGAAGATCCGGAAATACGGTGCGGCGTCGCAACCGGTGCCGGCGGCCCATTGCCAGTTGCCGTTATTGGAGGCCAGATCATAATCCAGCAGCTTTTCAGCAAACCAGGCCTCGCCCCAGCGCCAGTCTATCAGCAGGTGTTTGGCCAGAAAAGAGGCGGTGATCATGCGTACCCGGTTGTGCATGAAACCGGTTGCACTGAGTTCCCGCATACCGGCATCCACAATGGGATAGCCTGTGGTGCCATTACACCAGCGCTCAAACTCTTTTTCATTATCCCGCCAGCTGATATGATCATATTCCGGTCTGAAAGCTTTGCCTTGTCCCACATGCGGAAAATGCCAGAGGATCATCTGGTAGAACTCACGCCATATCAGTTCTTTCAGGTAAACGGGGCTGAGTGCTTGCGCACGGCTTACAAGGGAGCGGATGCTGGCGGTGCCAAAGCGCAGGTGCACACCAATCTTGCTGGTGCCTTCAATGGCCGGGAAATCGCGTTGCTTTTCATAATGCCGCAGGGTATTGTCATCCGGTATAGGAGGAGGGAAGGGCCGGCCGCTTGGCTTAAACCCGATCGATTGCAGGGAGGGCAGCTGCACGGGATGCTGCTGAAAGAAATTATCAAGGTGCCGTTCTACCGGGTGGCTTTCCGTATAGTGCGCTTCCAGTGTAGCCAGCCAGCGCTTGCTGTAAGGCGTGAACACGGTATAGGGTCTTCCGTCGTCCTTTACCACTTCACTTTTCTCAAAGATCACCTGGTCTTTGTAGGTGTCAAAAGCAACGCCGTTGTCCTGCAGCAGTTTGCGTACGGCATTATCTCTTGCAATGGCATAGGGCTCATAGTCATGATTGGTAAATACTTTACCGATGTTATATGTTGACAGCAATTGTTTAAAGGCCTGCACGGGCTTGCCGTGATATACTTCCAGCGAAGCGCCTTTTGTAACCAGCTGCGCCTGCAGCTTTTCAAGGGCGGTGTGAATGAATTCCACGCGATGGTCTGCTTTATTATCCAGCTGATCCAGTATATCAGTATCGAAAATAAAGATGGGCAATACGGGCTTGTCCTTTTTCAGTGCGTGATATAATCCTGCATTATCTTCCAGCCGCAGATCACGGCGGAACCAGAAAACGTTCACATCCATAAGCGTGGTTTGATTTTCTTAAAGGTACGGCTTATTGCTTGTCCCACCATAAGGGCGTGCCGCCATTGTCAGGCCCGCCAAGGGCTTGTACGGCCCTTGACACGCCGGCGGGATTAGTAGCATATTCCAGCTGCGGGAAGCTGATACGGCGTATGAATTTATCCGTTGGGATCTTTCCGCCGCTGTAGTTTAATACCACGGGGAATAACTTAGGATAGCCGGTGCGGCGGAATTCAGCCCAGGCTTCTTCTCCTTCGGGAAACATGGCGATCCACTTTTGTGTAATGATACGCTCCAGCTTCTCTGCCGTTGGAGCATTCTCTTGCCACTGAATGGTGATCTTGCTCAGGTGAGCGCTGCCGGCGGGTATATTGTTGACTGCATTCCTGGGATCTGTATAAGGTTTGGGCTTGTAGGAGTGGTTGCTGATGTATGCTGAAAAATAGGGGTCCAGCTGGTATTGTGCAAAGGAGCTGCGAACACCGTTCTCGTAATTGCTGCCCGCATCGCCTGCATTCTTCCAGCCGTAGAGAGCGGCTTCTGCTTTCAGGAACCAGGCCTCTGCAGCGGTCATCAGCTGGATCCTGTTATCAGCGAACTGGCGCATAGACAGTTTGGAGAAGCCACTGTAGGTATCCCGGCTGCTAATGTTCACACCATTACGTATACCGTTATACGAAGAGTCGCGGGTGTCTGAGCAGGCAAAGTAGGAGGGCAGCCTCGGATCGTGATAGCCGGTCATAATTGATTCCATGGGTGCACCCATGCGGATATCGTTCCATTTATAGCAGATCACATATAATGGGTGTGATACCGGGTTGATATTGATACTGAAATTATCTGCCGGTGATGTGAGCAATCCGAGCGGGTGGCCCAGGGCAGCTTCTCCTTCTGCGCGTGCCTTTTCCGGGCTAACCGCTGAGATGCGGATGGCCAGGCGCAGGCGCAGGGTATTGGCAAACTTTACCCATTTAATATAGTCGCCGCCGTAGGCAAGATCAAATGCTGTAAAATTGCTTTTGATGTGGGGCGCGGCATAGGCGGTAAGCGTATCGATGGCCTGGGCAAGGTCTGCAAAAAAAGCATTGTAGGCTTCCTGCTGGGTATCGTAATCAATGCTACGGTCTGGATTGATCATACCGTATTTTGTATAGATAATGGGCCCGAACACATCGCTTACGCGGTGCATGGCCGCTACGCGCAACAGCTGGGCCCAGGCATAGAAATCGGAATACTGGCCTTTGGATTTTTCCTGTACAAATTTGCAATTAGGCATGACGTTGCCATAGGCTACCGTCCATACGTGATTGTTCCAGTTATCCAGCAGATCGTAGGTGGTATTGTTACGGTTAGATTCAAAGGGTGTGGGCGTCATCATATAGCCTGAGTAGATATCACCTATCAGGTTCTGCTGCACCTGCGCCGTGGCAGGATCGTTGCTGACGATGATGTTGAGCATGGTTTGCACCAGCGGCTCGCCCAGCAATTTCAGGTCGGGCTTCAGTTCGTCCTCATTAAAATCATAAGGATTCCTGTTGATATCCTCAAAGTTTTTGGTGCATGCACTGCACAGCACCTCACACACGAAGGATACCAGTATCACACGTTTGAACATATTTGGAACAAACCACATTTCACTAATTGTATTTCACTTGTTAGCTTAAAATCCCACCCTGATATTCATTCCGATACTTCTCAATGCAGGCTGGCCAAATACATCGATACCCTGCAGGCCGTTACCGGAGCTCATGGAAACTTCCGGATCAAAAGGCGCATGCAGTGTAAAGAAGCAAAGGTTCCTGCCTGTAATGCCTGCCTGCAAGTGCCGTATCCATTTAGCGCGGATAGGCAGCTGCCAGCTAAGCGATATTTCGCGCAGGCGGATGTTGGTGGCATCGTACATATACAGTTCGCCGATGCCTGCCCGGCCGCCTATGGTATTATAGTATTTCTGTGCATCATATTTGCCGGAGAAGGGCGCGCCGTTCTCGTTTACGGCGTTCAACGCCACGCCTCCATTATCCCGCGCCCGGGCGCTGGCTTCGCTTACGCCGTATTCATCCAGGATGGCCTGTGTAATGCTCATCACTTTACCGCCAAACTTCCCGTCCACCAGGAAGCTGAGCGTAAGGCCTTTATAGTCCAGGGTATTATTCCAGCCCAGGGTAAAGCGCGGGTTTGGATTGCCTACATTCTTCAGCAGGTCTTTATTGGTTTTCAGGTGCCCGTCGCCATCTATTACATACTGTCCTTTATCATTCCTGTACAGCTCTTTATTGCTGTAGATATCTCCCCATGAGCCGCCTTCCTTGATGAAGGAGCCGTACATGTTTGTCTGGAAATCGGTCAGGATGAAATAATTGTCCGGGCCTGCTCCTGGTATGTCCGGATCGGTGAGCCTGATCACCCTGTTCCTGTTAAAGCTGTAATTGACAGCAGACTGCCACCTGAACGTTTTATTGCGTATGGGCACCAGCGTTATGGTAGCTTCCAGCCCGGTATTCTGTATGTTACCCAGGTTGGTAGAGTAAAAGAGGTAGCCGCTGCCAGGAGGCGCAGGCACTTCCATATATTGCTGGTAGTTATTGTTCTTATACCAGGTAAGATCAAGATTAATGCGGCTGTCCAGCAGGCGTACTTCTGCACCGGCTTCTACAGAGCGGTTGTCTTCCGGTTTCAGGTACACGCCGGGGTAGGGCGCGCGCGTGTTGAACGAGATCCTTGTCACACCGGCCACTGTCTGTAAGGTAAAGCGGGAGGGGTTTGACATATAGGGCGCAATATCATTGCCTACCCTGGCATAGGAAACGCGCAGCTTGGCAAAGTTTATGGATGATGGCAGTTTCACCATCTCGCTCAGGATCGCTGCCAGCCCGGTGGAGTAGTAGAAGTATCCTTTGTCTGCAATGGGCGTGTAGGCAAAGGTGCTTGACCAGTCGTTACGTCCTGTAAGGTCCAGGAAGAGAAATTCCCTGTAGCCCAGCTGTGCGCTGGCAAATACGGCCTGCAGCTGTTTCCGTTCAATGTATTGTTGTGCGTCCAGGGCTTTGCTGGAAATATCTGCTACGGAAAAGTGATTGGCGATGCTCAGTCCCGGGTTGGCATTCTGATTGGTGCTGATCAATGTTCTGTCATGCGCCTTTACGTCCATGATGCTGCTGCCCAGGGTGGCCGACAGGCGCAGGTGGTCATTCAGCTTACGGGCCGCGCTCAGGATGAGGTCTCCATACAGCTGTGTATTGGTCTCTTTTTCGAGCGTATAGCGCCCGTTGGGCGGCGAAAGTACGGTTTGGGTACCTGCATAAGCCTTCAGCTCATACTGGTCATAAGAGCGGTCAAAACTGCCCCTCGCCTGGATACTCAGCCAGCTGGCCAGCTGGTATTTCATGGAAAGGGAGCCCATGCTGCGGGTCCTGTTCTCTTCGCGGAGGCTTCTGTACAGGAGCCAGTAAGGGTTTTGCTGATCGTCCTGGCCTATCCATTCCTTATCGTTGCGGATATTCCACCAGTTTTGCAGCATCAGGTTGCGGGAAGGGTCGAAGTATTCATACTGCTGATAGGCCTTGAAATCAAGCCGTCTGGGGAAATTGTACAAGCCTGTAAGCGGGTTGAAATAGAGGCCGCTGGCAGAGCGGTTCAGGGCTTTCTGCAGCATGAAGGTGACATTACCATCTATTACCAGGCGGTTGTCCAGCAGGCGCAGCGAGCCCCTGTAGTTAAAGGTATGACGGTCCAGCTTACTATTGGGTAGTATACCTTTATTGGTAGTATTGGAATACGAGAAGTAGGAGGGCGCTTTATCCAGTCCGCCGCTGAAGGAAAGGGAGTTGGTAAAGGTGACGCCTGTATTGAAAAAAGGCTTTACATGGTCCGGTGCATTTACCGGTGCTCCCCAGCTGTCGGCTGCTCCCGGCTGGGGATTCCCTTTGTCATCTGTATACGGCAGGATCGTTTGCCCATAACGGTATTGCAGTTTGGGCAGGCGCATGGGCGTTTCTATGGTAAGGTCTGAAGAAAGGTTGATATGCCCTTTACCGGGCCTGCCTTTTTTAGTGGTGATCACGATCACGCCGTTAGCGGCCTGGCTGCCATATAAGGCGGCGGCAGAGGCGCCTTTGAGTACGCTGATGGTTTCAATATCATCGGGGTTCAGGTTGGAGATGCCGTCACCGCCATCCCGTCCGCTGTTGCCCACAATGCTGGAGGATTCTCCCCAGATATTGGCCGGTTGGGAAGGGGTGTAGTTGGCCATGGGCACTCCATCTATGATATATAAGGGCTGGTTCTCGCGGGTGGATTTATTCCCTCTCAGGATCACCCTGGCAGAGCCGCCGATGCCGGATGCACTGCGGAAAATATTGACACCCGCTATTTTACCGGAAAGGCTGTTGATCACGTTCACATCTTTTACGCGCGCCAGGTCTTCGTTGCTTAGCTGCTGGGTGGAGTAGGTCAGTTCGCTGGTTTGTTTGGAGATACCCAGGGCCGTCACCACGAATTCGTTCAGGCCTTTGATATTTTCTTGCAGGGTGATGTTGATCTCGTTGTTGTCGCCGATGGCGGCTTCCTTATGCAGGTGTCCTACGGAGCGGAATACCAATACATCGGCGGCGGTACCTTTTATGGAGAAGCTACCGTCTGCTGCAGCCTGTGCACCCCTGGACGTATTCTTTACCAGTATGGTGGCGCCGGGCAAGGGGCGGCCCTGCGGATCGGATATATGCCCTGTGATCTCTTTTTCGGCCAGGGCAAGATGTTGCAGCTCAGTGCCCGCTGCGCTATCTGCAGCTGCCCCTACAATGATCTTATCTTCTTTTAAGACGAATTTGAGCCCGGTTTGACTGCTTAGCAGCTGCAATACTTCATCGATAGGGGTTTTATTACAGTGAAGGCTTATTTTCTTTTTTAGCTGCTGGCTCAGGTCGGCTTTGTCGTAGTGGAAGTTCAGGCCTGTCTGGGTGGCGATGGCTGTCATCACCGCTTCCAGGGGTTTGTTTTTGGCGTCTATGCTCACAAGTATAGGCAAAATAGTACCCGCAACCGGCAGCAGTAGGAGCAGCAGGCCGGCAGTCATACCTGCCAGGCGGAAGTATGATCTTACGGTCGTGGGCATTTGTGTAAGCTATTGGCAGTTAGCTTCTGGCTACTAGCTGTTAGCGTCGGCAAAGACTAAGAGCTAATGGCTAAATGCTAGCGGCTGTTTTTCAGCACGATAGTGTCGTTGCTGATAGAATAAGAAAGGGACTTGGCAAGGCATATGGTCTCTATCACATCCTGGAGGCTTTCTTCTTTGAAGAAGCCTGTATACTTCCATTCCTTTTTGTCACTTTGGTTGATGATGGTAACTCCGTACCGGTTTTCTATTTCGGTTATTACTTCATTGTATGACGCGTCTTTGAATACGAGGTAGCCCTGCTTCCATCCGGTGATCTCTTCTGCTTTGGTAAAGGTGGATTTTACCAGCTGAAGGGACTGCACATTGTAGTGTACCTGTTCGTTGGGCATTAATATCACTGCGTTACCCTCGGGGTTGCCGTTATGGGTACGGTCTATCTTCACTTTGCCGCTGAGAAGGGCCACGGTGATGCGGCGCTCATGTGCATAATCTCTGATGTTGAAGGTGGTGCCCAGCGCCGTGGTATGAATATCGCCTGTGTGCACGGTAAAAGCGTTTTCCTGGTTAGGGGCTACGGTAAAGAAAGCTTCTCCCTCTTCCAGGTAAACGTCTCTGCCGGCGGCGGAGAATTGCTGTGGGTAGCGTATGCGGCTGGAGGCGTTCAACACGATGGTGCTGCCGTCAGAAAGCACGATGCGTTCGGTAGCGCCTTTGGCGGTGCTGAGCTGTACAAAGCCGTTCTTCACGCTGCGGCTGCTTTTGGCAGGCGAGGTTTTGGCCATGGGCGCAGCGGCCGGGGCAGCCACGCGGGATGTTTTCAAATATGTAAAGAGCCAGGCGCCGCTTACCAGCAGTACACTGGCGGCGGCAGCTATATAATACCAGGGGCGCAGCCGGCGGGTGCGGGGCACCTGTATCTTTTCCTGTATGCTTTGTTTGACCGCTTCCAGCTGCAGGGGCAGATCTTCGTCGGGTACGGGGGGCGAACTATGCCTGTTAACGCCTTCAAACCATTGCTCAATGACCATGGATTCTTCAGCCGTGCATTGTCCCTTCGTATAGCGCTCCAGTATATTTTTTATATGTTCTGTATCCACCGTTTCTCATTTAAGGTTTACAAGTAGTCGTACAAGCCGTTTACTGGTACTACCCGTTGCCTGTTTCTGTGTGCGAGCGCAGAATTTTCAGCGCTTTTGTGATCTGGTTCTTGACGGTTTGCTGGGAAAGCCCTAACCTTTGTGCGATCTGTTCAATGGATTGATGTTCAAGGCGGCTTAGCATGAATATTTCTTTCATGCGACCCGGTAAATGGTTGATGGCCTCCAGTATTTCCTGGTTTTTGGCCTTATAATCAACGGTTTCGGTGATATTTTCCGGCTGGGCGTCAAAATGTTCGATCAGTTGCTGGAGGTACTTGCGGTAAGAGCTGTTCTTCCGGTAAATGTCGATGATCTTGTGCCTGGCCCCCTGGTAGAGGTAGGATTTAAGCGATTCGCTGATCTGCAGCTGTTTTCTTTTCTCCCAGAGGGAAACAAAGAGGTCCTGCAGTACATCCTTGCTGATCTCACTGGTTTCGAGCTTACTCAGGATATACAGGTACAATGGCTTGCTGTAACGGTCATAGATCGCGTTAAAAGCCGCTACATTGTCGGCTTTCAGCAAGTTAAGTAACTGTTGATCTGGATAGTTGCTGTACATCAGGACAATTACAGGTACAAGAAATGGTTGATAAAAACGATAACAGCGCTTTTTCCTATACTACCGTGGAATGAAAATTAGGATAATGTTTTGAAATGAGAAAAAAAAATTATGCTTCCTTCAGTCTCAGCTCATTTTTATATTCCTTAGGCGTTTTACCCACTATTTCCTTAAAGAAGCGGTTAAAGTTGGACAGGTTCTTGAAGCCGCAGGAGTAGGCGATCTCCGCGATCGACCAGTCTTCCTCCGTGAGCCGTTTGCAGGCGTGCCCGATCCGGACCTCGTTCAGGAACTGCACAAATGACTTTTTGGTACGGTTCTTAAAGAAGCGGCAGAAAGACTGGGGTGAGAGGTTGGTGATGCTGGCTACGTCATGCAGGGATATTTCCTTGGAAAAGTTGTTCATCACGTACTTAAACACCTCGTCTATCTTATGGTTATCCTTAATATTAAAGGCATGAGAGTAGCCGGTACTGGCCAGGAAGTAGAAATCCCTGGTCTCGGAAAGGGTTTTCAGGATGTTCAGCAGGGAAATGATCCTGTCCAGCCCCTCCTTTTTGGGGAGGGACAGTATTTCGTCCCTTAACTTATCATGGGTATCGCCAATGATCTTCATACCCCTTTGCGCCCGGTGGAACAACTCCGAAAGGGCTTTGGTCTCCGGCAGGCCGTAGAATTTGTCGCCGAAGATGTCTTTCGGGAAGTAGATCACCACAGACCTGGCTTTGAGCTGCTCCAGGCCTTTGTAGTAGTCTTCGTCGTTATACCACACATGGGGGATATTGGGGCCCAGGAATACCATGTCGCCTACGTCAAAGCTCTCAATGCTGTCTCCTACGATCCTCTTCCCATGGCTTTCGGTAACATATACCAGCTCGCATTCCGGGTGAAAATGGAAGGGTGTATTAAAATATGGATCACAACGCTCTATAATAGTGATCTGGTTATCGGCAAAAGCCCCAACTTTGATGAGGATGGGTTTCATCCGTTTATGCTCAGTTTCATTTGAAAAAAATATATTTTACTGTCCTTGATGGAGCTTCCGGGCGGCAGATGGTCGTTTTTACACTCCTGTTGGTCCAACGCTCTTTCCCTCCCCCACGGGAATCTTTCCTATGATTGATGCCAATTTATTAATTTTTGGTTAAAAAAATATCATTTAGCGTAATTTAGCTATTGTAATGCCTATTGTAATTTTGACAAGTATTTTTGTATTTTACACAGGGCTAAATCGATTGAGCGGCTTATACCCGTGCTCAGTTGGAGATTCAGGCACACCCGGACCACAAACTATATTATAACCAGATTATACTAGACGGATGAAAGGAATTTCTATAAAGGACATCGCTAAACAGGCGGGGGTGTCTCCTACTACTGTTTCTTTTGTACTGAACGGCAAGGCTAAGGAGAAGCGGATCAGCGATCAGGTTAGTAAAAAGATACTCAAAATTGCCAACAAGCTCAAATACAAGCCTAACCAGCTGGCCAGGGGCTTACGAACCGGCAAGACCAAAACCCTGGGACTGATCGTGGAGGACATTGCCAACAATTTCTGGGCAAACGTGGCTAAAGTGGTAGAGGATGAAGCCGATAAGCATGGATACAAGGTATTGTATGGCAGTACGGAAGACAACAGTGAAAAGGCAAGGGGACTACTGGAGGTACTGAAGTACCGGCAGGTAGATGGGTATATTATTACCCCTACCAAGAACATGGAGAAGGAGATCGAGCTCCTTAAAATGGTTCGCAAGCCGGTGGTACTGATGGACCGCTACCTGCCTAACGTAGATTCTCACTACGTGGTGGTGGATAACTACCAGGGCGCTTTTGCGGCCACCAGCCACCTGATTGCCCAGGGGTATAAGAAAATAGCGATCGTCACCACCACTTCAGATCAGGTGCAGATGAAACAGCGCATGGAAGGATTTGTAGCTGCGCTGAAGAAACACGGAATCACCTTCAATAAGAACATTGTAAAGAAACTGCCCTTTGATATGGACAGGGCGGGTCATACACAGGAGATCACCAAATTCCTGAAAGCCGCCAAAGTGGACGCGGTATTCTTTGCCACTAACTACCTCGGCATATATGGCATTGAAAGTATCCGCTCTCTCGGTCTTCGTATAGGAGCAGACGTTGGTATGGTAAGTTTTGACGATCATGACCTGTTCCGCCTGCATAGCCCCTCTATTACCTGTGTATCTCAACCTATCGGAGAAATAGGCCGCCAGATAGTGGATGTACTGATGAAAGAGCTGGATCATGCTTCCAATACATCACATCATTTAGTATTATCACCCACACTCGAAATACGACAGTCTTCTGTTAGAGAAGATGGAAACAAAAAGTAAGCGCTGCATTTGGCTACAGTTTTTCATTTTTAATTTTTGCGTTTTAATTTTTTTATCTAAGTTTAACAATTAATTAAAAGAACCTGGCGAACTACCAATGAAATGTGTGTTGCGGGTTCTTTTTTATTTAATGCCTATGCTAAATAATTTTAGTGTGGACAATGAGCGTTATGTTACCTGTAACTAACACGTATGAACGTAACCGTTAAATAAAAAAAATCGGACCATGTATATGTAAAATCGGAAATGACCATGCGCATTAACGGAAACCGCGCGTAATACAACAAACTCGTAAACAATTCTAACCAGGGCTACTGCATGTAAAGCGTATTGAACATACGCCAGGGGATTTATTTCGTCACCTATTTAACTATTCATTAAAATCACAGAAAATGAAGAGATCGCTATTGTTATGCGCTTTCCTCATGCTGTTGGGCTATGCTATTGTCTCAGCACAGGAAAAGAAAACAATCACAGGAACTGTGCAGGATCCCGCAGGGAGCGTGCTGCAAGGAGTTACCGTACAGGAAAAAGGTACCAGCAACGGTACTGTTACCGATGCCAAAGGCGCCTTTACTATTCAGGCAGGTCCCGGCGCCACACTGGTTTTTACCTTTATCGGTTTTGGCCGCCAGGAGATCCCGGTGAATGGCCAGTCTGCTTTGCAGGTAAAGCTAGCGCCTGATACCAAAGGCCTGGGAGAAGTAGTAGTAACAGCATTGGGTATCCAGAAAGAATCACGCAAACTGGGCTATGCAGTGAGTAAAGTAGGCGGTGATCTGATGGATAAAGCCAGGGAATCCAACGTAGCTTATTCACTGGAAGGCCGTGTAGCCGGTTTGAATGTGAGCGGCGTAAGCGGCGGCCCCGGCTCTTCTGCCCGTATTAACCTGAGAGGCGTTACCAGCTTTAATGGCGGCTCTCCCTTGTTTGTAATAGACGGTGTGCCGATGGATAATACCAACCGCGGCACTGCCGGTCAGTATGGCGGAGCAGATAAGGGCGATGGTATCAGCAGTATCAACCCTGATGATATTGAGAACATGACTGTGCTGAAAGGCGCCACCGCCGCTGCATTATATGGTACCAGGGCCTCCAACGGCGTCATCCTGATCACTACCAAGAGCGGCAAGAAAGGCGGCAAGCTGGCCATAGAATACAATACTAACCTGCAGTTTGACCAGGCGGTGAACAATACCGATTTTCAGTATGTATATGGTCAGGGCGCACAGGGACAACGTCCTACAGATGCTGCCATGGCTGCCAGAACAGGTATCAGCGCCTGGGGCGAGAAGATGGATGGCAAACCTACTATACAGCTGGATGGGAAAGAATATCCCTATTCGCCTGTTACCAATAACATCCAAAAATTCTACCGCCTGGCGCCCACCTTCACCAATACCGTTTCTACGAGCGGCGGCTGGGAAACGGGCGCATTCCGTCTCTCGCTTTCCAGTGTCAATAACCAGTCTGTGCTCCGGAACAGTGGCCTTGACAGAAAGACGGTTAACCTCAACATCAACCAACAGGTAATGGATAAACTGAAAGTAACGGTAATGGCCAACTATGTTGATGAGAACAACAAGAACCGGCCCTGGTTGAGTGATGCGCCCCAGAACGCCAACTACGGCATTACCCTGCTGGCCCCCAACGTGAACCAGGTAGCCTTACAGCCCGGCTACGACGCCAGCAAAAGAGGAGCGGAGACGGTATACACGGATGATATCTACAAGACCAATCCCTGGTTTGTGGTGAACCAGTTTGTAAATAACATTGACAGAAAACGTTTAATCAGCGCCGTGGCGGCACGTTATGACCTTACCGACTGGCTGTATGCGCAGGGCCGTGTCGGTTATGATCTTACCAATGAAAATTACCTTACCGTGGAGCCCTGGGGCACTGCCTACAGCAGCGGCGGTACCGGCAGGCTGAATGATCTTTCCAAAAGGCAGATCTCAGAACTGAACACGGATGTGCTGATCGGCGCGCACAAATCCATCACCAAAGACATAGACGGTGATTTCTCCGTGGGTGGTAACATGCGTAAGTGGATAGATCAGACAGTAGGCATGAACGGCAGCCAGTTCATCATACCTTACCTGTATGTGCCGTCTAACCTCACCAACCTGTCATCCAATTACCTGTACCAGGAGCTGCAAACCAATTCTGCTTACTATACTGCCGACTTCACCTATAAAGGTTTTCTGAACATAGGGACTACCGGCCGTTATGACGTGTTCTCTACCTTGCCCAGCAACAACAGGGGCATCTTTACGCCTTCTGTAACCGGTAGCTTTATCTTCTCCGAGCTAACGCACCTCCCCTTCCTGAGCTACGGTAAGTTACGCGCTTCCTACGCGCAAACCAGCGGTGAGGCGCAGCCGTATAAAACGCAACAGTACTATAAGATCTCCAATACCATCAATGGTCAGCCGCTGGGCACTTTTGATGATAACCTGCCCAATCTTGATCTGCAGCCTTATCGCCTCAAGGAGTTTGAAGTGGGCACAGAGCTGAAGTTCCTGGAGAACAGGCTCGGACTGGATGTGTCTTATTTCCGCCGCCAGACCAATGGAGAGATCATCTCTGCTACCATTTCCAACGCATCCGGCTTCCTGACGCAAACACTGAACCTTGGCGCCACCCGCAACAGCGGCGTGGAAGCGATGCTGAATGGTACACCCATACAGACTAAGTCATTCACGTGGAATGCTTCTTTTAACATCACCTACGTGAAGAACCTGGTAGTGGATATAGATGGTACGGAAAATCCTGCGGCCATCAACCTGACCGCCTACAGGCCCGGCAACGGCAACGTGGCCATCGTGAAAGGACTGCCCATGGCGCAGATCATGGCGTACGATTATAAGAGGGATGATAAAGGCAACGTGATCATCGGCGATAACGGCATTCCTGAGCGCGGCGATATTAAACCCATGGGATCTGCACTGCCCAATGTTTTCGGTGGTTTAAACAACGACTTTGCGTACAAGAACTTCAACCTGTCTTTCCTGATAGATTTCAAGTATAACAACAAGATCCTCTCCGCCACCAACTACTATTCAATTGTAGACGGTCTTAACAAGATGACGCTGGATGGCAGGGAAACCGGTGTAGTAGCGCAGGGCGTAACAGAAAGCGGCGCTCCCAACACTACCAATGTAGCGGCTTACAATTACTATCCGCAGTTAGCGCAGAATATCTCTTCGCTGTCTGTATTTGACGGCAGCTTTATCAAACTGCGGCAGGTTACCCTGGGCTATACCTTCCCTGCAGGATGGTTTGAGCACACGCCTTTCCAGTCTATCGCCATTTCACTGGTAGGCAGGAACCTGTGGACCATGATGAAACGTACGCCTAATATTGACCCGGAAGCCGGTTTCTCCTCTGATATAAAGGCAGCGGGCCTGGAAGGCGGCAACCTGCCGGCCGTACGGACCTATGGTGTGAATGTGAACTTTAAATTCAAAAAGTAGTAATGACTATGCAAAAGATTTGTTTATATATCAGCATCGTGGCGGTGGTACTGCTGACAGGGTGCACAAAGAAATTTGATGAGATCAACACAGATCCAACGCAGGGCACCGAAGAGAATTTCGATCCCAATTCCCTGCTCAGCTTTGCACAGTACAATTTTGCCAGCCCGGGTTATTCGCAGCTCCTGTATCCCAGCACCAGCATGCAGATCCTGGCTTCTACCTTCAACTACTATGGTAATGGAGATAAGTATGTCAATACCGGCGGCTCTACCGATTACCAGGGGAGAATCTTTTCAGAGTGTTATTCCAACTCCAGCAGGATCTATGAAATGATGCGGCTCACAAAGGACAAGGATGTTAACCTGTATAATATCGGTAAGATCATGTATGTGCTGATCCTGCAACGTTGTACAGATGCTTATGGTGATGTGCCATACACAGAAGCCAACCGTGCAAAGGATGGCATTACCAAGCCTAAGTATGACCGTCAGCAGGATATCTATAACCTCATGCTGAAGCAGCTGGATACCGCCATCACTGCCCTGGATGCTTCCCAGCCTGCGCCGGTGAATGATCTTTTCTACAAAGGCGATATCGCCAAATGGAAAAGGTTTGGTTATTCACTGATGTTACGCGTGGCCATGCGTTTAACAAAGGTAGATCCTGTTACTGCACGGCAATGGGCAGAGAAGGCGGCTGCAGGTGGCACCTTAAGCGGGGTAAGTGATAATGCCTACGTAGTATGCGATGCTACCAAGGCACAGGATAATACTTCCAATGCATTGCTCACGGGCGACGACTTCAGGGAAGTACGCTGGAGCAAAACCTTTATTGATTTCCTGAGGGCGAATAAAGATCCCCGCCTGGGCGTGATAGGAGAGGTGCCTCCTGCGGGACTGGCCAACAATAGCAATGAGAGCCTTACCGGTAACACAGACTCAAGTGTACAGATTGGTTTGCCCAATGGTTACGATCTGCTGGGCGGCGCTACGGATATCCGTAAACGTGCGGATTATCCCGGCGGCACCGGCACCGGTGATGATATTGCGCCGCTGGGCAAATATTCGCGTCCGCGTGTAAATGTATTCATGAAACGCAACGGCACTGATTTTGTGCTCACTTATGCAGAATCTGAGCTGCTGCTGGCAGAAGCAAAGATCCGTAACTGGAATGTGCCTGGCACCGCCGCACAGCACTATGCCAACGGCGTATCAGGCGCTATGCAGCAGATGGCGCAGTTTGATCCGGTAGCAGCCATTGCTGCCGGCGATATACAAAATTACGTAGCTGCGCATCCGTTAGATCAGTCTTCGGTGGAGACAGCGCTCGAAAAGATCAACACCCAATATTGGGCGGCCACCATCTTCAATTTCACGGAGACCTGGAGCAACTGGCGCAGGTCTGGATACCCGAAATTGACGCCGGTAGTGTATCCTGGTAATGTTACCGGCGGTACTATTCCCCGCAGGATGATCTATTTATCGACAGAACAATTAAGCAATGCAGACAATTACAAGGCGGGGGTAAGCCACCTGACGCCAGCTGCAGACCTCCTTACTTCGCGTGTTTGGTGGGATAAATAAAGTTTAGATCACTATTTTAAGCACAAAGACCACGGTCATTGACCGTGGTCTTTTTTTGCTGTGCAGTGACCCTGTTTTAACTATTTTGTTGAAAATGATGGTATAAGCTTGTAAATTAAAAAAAATTTATCTATGTTTGGGTGTCGTTAACTGATTGTGTAGTAATCAATCATCAATAATTAATGTTCTTTTATTATAAGACATAATTAGATGTATTGTGCTAGCAGGCAAGCTATGCGGCGAGGTATTGGAGTATCAATTTATCAGGAATAGGTTAGGAAGGCGATGGGTTTTGCCGGAGACAATATTTAGCCCTGAAGGGACAACAGTGACAGATATATAATAATTTTTACGATTGTTTAATAAATTACTATATTACATCATATTATAATACATTTTTTCGTAAATACTATACTATGAATATCCGCTGAAAAGCCTGTTTTGTTAGTAGCGCCAACAGTGGGATTCCCTTTTGAAAACCTAATGAAAACCTATGAGTATGAAAGAAATTTACCCTTCAATTGTAACATGAACCAGGCGTTGCATAACGCGTAAGCGCGTGCGGCAATAATTATTCCTTATACCTGAAATGTAGGCCTGGTGCGAAACGACGAATAACTATTGTTAGCTGATACATTATCATCCAAACCGGATGCGAATAACTATGCCAATCATTGATCGTATATAACCGCTTTTAACACTATAAGTATTAATCTAAAAAAGAGTAAAATGAAAAGATCGCTCCTCTTTTGCGCGGTACTTTTCCTTTTGTGCACCAATATTGTTTTGGCACAGGAAAAGAAAACCATAGCTGGTATCGTGCAGGATGAAAAAGGAAGCCCGCTGGTGGGTGTGAGTGTACAGGAAAAAAATACTTCCAATGGTACGCTGACTGACCAGAATGGTGCTTTTAGACTGAGTGCCGACCCTGAGGGAGCACTCGTTTTCACGTATATAGGTTATTTAAGGCAGGATGTGCCCTTAAATGGCCGTGTGTCGCTGGCTATCCGCATGGCGCCGGACAGCAGGGGCCTGAATGAAGTCGTAGTAACAGCTATGGGTATCAAGAAAGAGCGCCGTAAACTGGGTTACGCTGTATCCAACGTAACCGGTGAAGAAATTCAGAAAGCATCTCCTACCAACTTTGCTTCTGCATTGTATGGTAAAGCTGCCGGTGTAAGCATCCAGACTGCACCCGGTGGTGGTACCAGTGCGGCTATCATTAAGATCAGGGGCCTGAACTCTATCAACGGTGATAACCAGCCGCTGATCGTTGTGGATGGTGTACCTATCCGTAACGACCAGATCAACAACGATGGTTACTACAGCGATAGCCGTATCCGTGGTAACAGCTTGCTGGACATCAACCCTGATAACATCCAAAACGTAGACATCCTGAAAGGCGCTGCTGCAACTGCCCTGTATGGTTCCAGCGGTAGTAACGGCGTGGTGATGATCACCACTAAGAGCGGCTCAAGAAAAGCAGGCCTGGGTGTTGACTTCAACTACTCTTACGGTATGGAGAAAGCTGCCGTACTGCCTGATGTTCAGACAGAATACGGCCCTGGACGTCCCCGTAAGTATAATATGGCCACCTATGGCACAGACGCAGCAGGATGGTTATATAATGATGTGACCGGAGACGGCAGACCTGACAAAAGACCCAACTATCGCGCAGAAGGCCAGTTCGGTCCCAAATTCGATGGCAGCGACGTTTTATACTGGGATGGCAGCACGGTTAAATACGTAGGACATGATGATGCATGGAAGAAGTTCTACCAGACAGGTTACAGCTCAATAGCCAATATAGCGCTCAGTAACTCTAGCGAAAAGAATACCTACCGTTTCTCTTATACCCGCAATGATTACAAAGGCATACAGATCGGCGGTAAACAGGAAAAAAACACCTTCAACTTTAACACTACCTATAAAGTAAACAACAGGCTGAGCACAGACCTGGTGATCACTTACGTGAATGAGTTTGTGCATAATCGTCCTGAGCAGATCAACCGTATCACTGCTAACTATGATGGTTTCTTCAGCGCTGCTGATGACATGGATGTTTACCTGAGAAAGTATCAGACCTCCAAAGGATATAAATGGGTAAGATTTGATGAAACCCAGAAAGATCCCGCAGAAGCGCTGAAAGTGAATATCCGTGCCAATGACTTCATGAACTTCCTCTGGAAGCAGCTGAAGAACAGCTATGACGAAAAGTCTAACCGCGTAATATCCAGCTTTACCCTGAACTATGACTTTGGCAAAGGAGTGAAATTCCGCGGCCGTATGGGTAACGACTTTACCGGTTACACTGCGGAAACAAGAAACTATGCAGAGTATCCGATAGCATTCGGTGAGTCTGGCGAATACGGTAGTGCAAGCAACCAGTACAGCATTGCCTATGCAGACTTGTTGCTTTCCTATAATAAAGATCTGTCTTCCAAATTCTCCCTGAACACCAGCGTAGGTTACCAGGCCCGTAAACAGGATAACCGTTATAACTACACGAGAACAGACGGAGGCCTGTTACAGGAAAACTGGTTTACCCTGAGCGCTTCCAAGAATGCGTTGGTTGGAAAAGATCAGACCAGGAGGACTTCCTACCTGCAGGATGGTTTATTTGGTATCGTAGGCCTGGGCTATAGGAACTTCCTGTTCCTGGAAGGTACCGGCCGTTATGAAAGAGTGTCTACGCTGGCCCCTGGCAAGAACGCCTATTTTTATCCCAGCGTAAGCCTTTCACTGGAGCTGAGCCGTGCGCTGCACCTGCCCAACTTTATTGACTACAGTAAGCTAAGGGCATCTTACGGTGTGGCTGCAACGCCGCCCGATATTTACAAGGCTAATATCGTGTATAATGGTGCTTCTGTTAACGGTACAGCCCTGCTGTATCCCAACGGTGAATATGGCAACGATGCGTTGAAGCCGGAGTTCAAGCATGAATATGAGGTAGGATGGGAAACCAAAATGTATGAGAACCGTCTCGGTTTTGATGTGTCTTATTACAATAACGTTATCAAAAACCAGATCTCCAGACTGGACCAACCTACTTCTACAGGCGCCAGATCAGTATGGCAGAATGTGGGTGACCTGAACAACTATGGTATAGAAGCAGCTATCTATGCTACTCCGATAGCAAAAAGAGATTTTGAGTGGAACATCCGTGCTACTATTGCCCATAACAGGAACAAACTGAAAAGCCTCAAGACGGGACTCAGCCAGCTCCAGCTTTTCGACCTGGATGGCGGTTCTGCACAGGTAATTGCTAAAATCGGAGAGGCAGCAGGTGATATCATCGTGTGGGATTATAAGAAAGATGCAGATGGTAAATACATCATTAACTCTGACGGCTTATACGACAGTGATTTCAATACACGCATAAAAGCAGGTAACATCCAGGCTGACATGGTAGGTGGTCTTAGCAACAACCTGCATTATAAGAACTGGAATTTCGCCTTCCTGGTAGACTTCCGTTGGGGTGGACAGATCCTCTCTACAACCAACTACTATATGACAGGTGCTGGTATATTTAAAAGCACACTGCAGTACAGGGATGCTGGCCGCGGCGGTATAACTTACTATGAAGATGCCGCTGGTAACAGAAGCCTTACTCCTATCGCGGGCGGTACCAAGTATGATGATGGTATGATACTGGATGGCGTTGACGCAACCGGTAAAAAGAACGACAAGATCATTTCAGCACCGGAATACTACTTTAACACTTACACCTGGGGTAACTACGCCGGTAGCGGTGGTAGCAGCACTAACTCTTACAAAACTGCAGTATATGACAACAACTTTATCAAGCTGCGTGAAGTATCGCTGAACTACACCCTGCCGGTAAGGCTTGCCAACAAAGCGAAAGTACAGAACCTGACCGTTGGCCTCTTTGGACGCAACCTGTTCTACTTCTACAAAACCCTGCCCAACCTCGATCCTGAAGTGGGTATAGGTTCCAGCTTTGTAAGCCAGGGAATAGATCAGGGTTCAAGTGCTGCATCCCGTACAATCGGTGCAAATCTGAAACTGAGCTTTTAATTGATCAAGCCAAAAATTGAAAAAAATGAAGAAGAATATTCTGATAATATTAATGCTGGCACCGGTGCTGGGTTTTATTTCGGCATGTAAAAAATCATCTTTTGATGATAAATACTACAATCCGGAAAAAACCACCAAAGGTACCATAGACGGTTTATATACCGGTGTATTTAAGAGCAGGAGGGTATTCCCCGACTATTGGAACCTGTTCACCTTTGTATCCACCACGCTGGGCTCTTATACACAAACTACGGCTACTTTTAGTGATGGTCGCAGATATGAGCAGGCCGGTGGCTATCTGCAGGATCGCTGGGATGACTTCTATACGCCTACCGGTGGCGATGGTAACTGGACAGCACCTTTGCCCAACTATCGCGAAATGGAAAAGCTGTACAATGCGCTGGAGACGGATGCAGAAAGAGAAGGCTACAAGTTGTTCATGCAAACTGCCCGCATTTTCCTGTATGACCAGGCTACCCAGATGGTAGATATGTGGGGTGATATTCCCTTTACCGAAGCAGCTGCGCTGAATGGTACCGGTGAGCTCAAATTGCCTGCCTATGATAAAGCCAGTGAGATATATGATTCAGCACTCATTAACCTGAAAAGTATCAGCCAGTGGCTTGCTAACGTACAGCCGGAACAGTTCTACCTGAACAAACTGGCCAAGCAGGATATCCTGATGAAAGGCGACATCATGAAATGGCGCCGCTATGCCAACTCGCTTATGCTGCGCCTGGCAATGCGTATATCCAATGTAGACGAAACCAGGGCAAGAACACTGGTGCAGGAGATCCTGGGTAATCCCACCCTGTATCCCGTACTTTCCAGTGTTGACGATAACGTACAGCTGGCTGCCGGAAAACCAGATCTGCAGACCAACCTGGTGGATGCATTCGGACAGAACCGCAACTATGCTCCTGACTACATGGTAGACTCCCTAATGGATCCTTCAGGCGATCCCCGTTTAAGGCTTTTCTATACAAAGAACAAAAACGGTATCTTCCAGGGATTGCCTAAAACAATGAACAGAACACAGCAGGACAGCATGGTTACCAACAAGCTGGTTTCTGTGATGGACAGCACTACCTTTGTTCGGAACCAGTTCTTCCCCGGCATTGTTTTCACTGTTGCGGAAACTTACTTCCTGGTAGCAGAAGCGTATGAAAGATGGGGTGGCGGATCTGCCAAAACATACTATGAGCAGGGCATTCGTCAATCTATCAAATATTACTACGAAAAAATCCATCTGCTGAGCGAGTATGGCACACACCAGACTCCACCCACTGAGAATGAGATCGTTTTACTGCTCGCTCATCCGCTGGTGGCCTATGGTACTGTAAGAGAAACCAACCTGAATAAAATTGGCCTGCAGAAATGGGTAAACTTCCATGTAATGCAGAATAACCAGGCATGGGCTGAGATGAGAAGAAGCGGATATCCTAAACTCTGGTTCCCGGTAGATAACACTTCTCCTACCACACCTGTACCCGGCTTCCGTTTACAGTATCCTGCCAACGAACGTAGCAGGAACGCTGTGAACTACGCCAAAGTAGCTGATAAGGACCTGGTATACGCCAAGCCGTTCTGGATGCCATAAACTGCTTTATTCCTATACCTATAAAACAGCTATGACAGGTCCCGGGCTTATGCCCGGGACCTTTTTTTTACCAGCGGAAAATGTATTTTGTGCATTTACCGTTATGAAGCTTCGCCTTACCATATTGATCACCCTCCTGGGCGCCGGCGTCTTACAAGCCCAGCCAAAATGGCGCTTGTCCTACGTACAGCCGCTCACCGGCACCGCCAATAGTACTACCGCCGCCGCCCTGAAACATGGCGAAGGCACCGAACGCCTCGCCAATACCATACCGGCAGTAGGCACGCCTTTCGCCATGACGCAGTGGACACCCCAAACCCGCACCAGCGAACAGAAATGCCTGGCTCCCTATTATTATAAAGATGAAAAGCTGAGCGGCTTCCGTGGTACCCACTGGCTCAGCGGCTCCTGCACACAGGACTATGGCAGCGTGACCATCATGCCGATCACCGGCTCCCTGCGCACACAGCCAGCCGATTTTGCAGCGCCTTACTCACATGCACAGGAGACCGCCGCGCCAGACTACTACCGCGTACAGCTGGACCGCTATGGCATCACCGCTGAAATGACTGCCCTGGCCCGTAGCAGCCTGCTGCAGTTCACCATGCAACGGGCAGACAGCTTCTACCTGCTGGTAATGCCCAACAGCGACCAGCAGCAAGGGCATGTGCAGATAGATACCGCCCTGCGTGAGATCAGCGGTTACAATCCCGTCCATCGCATTTACCAGGGATGGGGACAACCGGCTGGTTTCAGCGGCTATTTTGTGGTACAGCTAGAGCGGCCCTTCAGCGTAAAAGGTACTTTCAATAACGGCGCCTATATAGGCTTCAAGGCCAGGGCAGGAGAGCGGGTGCGGATTCGTGTAGGCACCTCCTTTACCAGTATTGCCGCCGCCCGCAACAACCTGCAGGCAGAGATCCACAGCTGGGACCTGGCAGCTACCAGAGCGAGATGTGCTTTTACCTGGGAGAGAGCCCTGCGGCAGATCCAGGTACAGGGGCAGGGCGAAGCAGAAAAACGTATTTTTTATACCGCCCTTTACCACAGCCTGCAGCATCCCCGTTTATTTAATGATGTGGATGGCGCCTATCCTCAATTTGCACACCAGTATGAACAAGACCTGCTGAAAGAAGGGAACTATTATGACGATTTCTCCATGTGGGATATCTACCGCGCGCAGCTGCCCCTGCTGGAAATACTTTTCCCGGATAAAGTGAATGATATGGCGGCCTCTCTTGTCCGCAAAGGACAACAGGGCGGCTGGCTGCCGATCTTTCCCTGTTGGAACAGCTACACCTGCGCCATGGTAGGTGATCATGCTATCGCTTTTATCGCTTCTGCCTGGCTGAAAGGGATCAACCGCTACGACGGCAACGCCGCCTATACGCTGATGCGCCGCAATGCTTTTGACACGCCTTCCCGCGCTGAATATCTGGATGGTAAAGGCCGCCGCGCGCTGACATCCTACCTGCAATATGGATATGTTCCGCTGGAAGACAGCGTGCCCGACGCCTTCCATAAGCGCGAGCAGGTATCCCGCACACTCGAGTACGCCTATGACGACTATGCCCTGGCCATGATGGCCAAAGCGCTTGGCAAAGATGAAGACTATACATTACTGATGCAGCGGGCGCAAAACTACCGCCATGTGTTTGATACTGCCACCGGTTTTATGAGAGGCCGTTATGCTAACGGTAACTGGTGTACGCCGTTCTACCCGGACCAGAAAATGTCTTTCATCACAGAAGGCACACCCCGCCAGTGCACCTTCTACGTACCGCAGGATATACCGGGCCTGGCAGCATTGATGGGCGGCATGCCGTGCCTGGAGGCCGCGCTGGATAGTCTTTTTGAAAAAGGGGAGTACTGGCATGGCAACGAGCCGGGGCACCAGATACCTTTCCTTTATAATTATACGGCATCGCCCTGGAAAACGCAGCGGCAGGTACGCCGTATCCTGGAAACAGAATATGCAGACGGCCCGGGTGGCCTGAGCGGCAACGATGATGCGGGGCAGATGTCTGCCTGGTATGTATTCGCTGCCATGGGCCTGTACCCCGTGGATCCTGTGTCCGGTAATTATGCGCTTTGTGTGCCTTTGTTTGACAACATCGTTTTGCAGCTGTCCGCTAACCGGGAGACCGTCATCACCGTACATAAACAAAATGCGCAGGCCGCTTATATTGATAAAGTTTTATGGAACGATGTACGGCTCAGCAGCCTGTTCGTCACCCATGAGCAGCTGGCAAGAGGCGGCCGCTTGGATATCTGGCTGAAATAAGCTTGCATAGCGCCGGTTTTATTGTTATTTTTTGGCGCTTTATTATTCATCATTTCAATTCCACTATGAAGAAGCTAGTCATTTTCCTATTTTTTGTACTGTCATTGAGTGCATCCGCCAGCGTTACCCTGCCTGCCGTGATTGGCAGCAACATGGTATTGCAACGGCAATCTGAGGCAGCCCTCTGGGGAACCGCCACCGCGAACGCTAAAGTAAGCGTCACCACCTCCTGGAACAAACGGCAGTATACCGTAAAAGCAGGACCAGACGGCGCCTGGAAAGTAAAAGTGCAAACCCCGGCAGCCGGCGGGCCTTACGAGATCACAATTTCAGATGGTAAACCGGTAAAGCTGGAGAACATCCTCATTGGCGAAGTATGGTTATGCTCGGGCCAGTCTAACATGGAAATGCCCGTAAAAGGGTTTAAGAACCAGCCGGTGCTGCATACGGCTGATCTGCTGATGGATGCAGACGACCCGCAGATACGGTTGTTCAACGTGCCCCGCAACGTATCCAGGACGCCGCAAACCACCTGCAATGCATCCTGGGAACAGGCAACGGCAGAAAGTGTGGCCGGGTTCAGCGCAGTAGGCTACCAGTTTGCAAAAATGCTCCACGAAAAACTGAAAGTACCGGTAGGCGTTATTGAAACTACCTGGGGCGGCACCGTGATAGAAGCCTGGATGGATGAGCAGAGCTTACAGCCTTTTGCCAGTGAAATAAAAATACTCTCCAAAGAAACTTTGAAACCCGACCGTAACGACGCTACCGCTTTATATAATGGCATGGTAACGCCCCTGGTAGGGTTTAATATAAAAGGAATGCTCTGGTACCAGGGAGAGGCCAACCGCGCACGCGCCGCACAATACCAGCGCCTGATGCCTGCCATGGTGAAGGCCTGGAGAACAGCCTGGGACTGCGGCGAATGGCCATTCTACTATGTACAGATCGCCCCTTACACCTATAGCGGCGACAAAGGAGAAACCGGCCTGCTCAGAGAGGCCCAGCTGAAAGCACTGCCGGAAATCCCCAATGCAGGGATGGCGGTAAGCATGGATGTAGGTATGGAGAACAACATCCATCCTCCAGACAAAACCATCATCGCTAAACGTCTTTTATACTGGGCATTGGCAAAAACATATGGCTTTAAAGGTATTCCCTATTCAGGGCCCGTGTACAAGTCGATGGAAGTAGCTGCTGATACCGTGAAGCTGTCATTTGATTATGCAACCAACGGCCTTAGCACCTTCGGTAAGTCCTTATCAGATTTTGAAGTGGCCGGTGCCGATAAAGTGTTCCATCCGGCCAACGCCTGGATCACCGGCAGTGGTATTGCACTCAAAAGTGATGAAGTAAAAAGCCCCGTAGCTGTTCGCTATGCATTTCGTTCCTGGGTGGTAGGCACCCTGTTTAACACAGAAGGCTTGCCTGCTTCATCTTTCAGAACAGATGAATGGAACGATAAATAGAGTAGTGGTATAAACGATAATTACTGTCTTATACATAAGCATACACAGGAAACGATGCTTATGTTAAAACAAACAGCCTTCCCGCATTATGGGAAGGCTGTTTGTTTATTGCAGTTGTCTTAAGTCGTTTAATCACCAAGGCCACGAATGAACTCCATGCAATAATCGGAACCGCAGGCAGAGCTGACATGAAAATAAGTAGCGGTAATAGATGTTTGCGTCTGCATACCGGTAGCCAGATAATTGCCGGGCGAGCTTAAGCTGAAAGGATAAGTACCCAGCGAAGTGCCGGTACCGCTAGGCCCGGTAGTGAACTGGATATTAGAGGGTGTGGTTCCGCCACCATTTACCGTATAGTAAATAGTGCCTATGGGGCCACCCGCTCCCACTCTGCCGGTAGTACTACCGTAGATCGGGAAAGAGTATCTCATCGTACCTTTCTTGATCACGGTAACCTTAGGATGTACAGGAGCAAAGCTGGACAGGGAAACAAAAAGGCATAGCATCAATGCAATAGGGAATAATCTCTTCATAGAATAATGGTTATTAGATTAACAAATAAAAGGGCTAAAAATGTCTTAACGAATATAAGCGTTTTTCGTATTGCCGTGACTGCTAATCTTTGCTAATCTTAAAAAGAAATTGTCTTCATAACAATTGCAAATGCAATAGCTATGAAGACAACCAGTTAAGATAATTATTTCAGCAGTTCTTTGATCTCGCTCAGTTTCAGCAAAGCTTCCACTGGTGTAAGCCGGTTAATATCCACATGATCCAGCTTTTCACGGATCTGTTTAAAGGTATCGCTATGCGCGTCAAAAATACTGAGCTGTACTTTCGTAGCTGGCGCCGCAATGTTCTTTACGTTTTGTTGCAGCGGTGCATCAATATGTTTTTCTTCCAGCTGGGTCAGCACTTCATTGGCGCGGGATACCAGCGCCGCCGGCATGCCGGCCATTTTAGCCACATGGATACCGAAGCTGTGACGGCTGCCGCCGGGGGCCAGCTTGCGCAGGAAGATCACCTTGTTGCCCGATTCCATATTGGTAATATGGAAATTTTTCACACGCCCATGTTTGTTCTCCAGTTCGTTCAGCTCATGATAGTGCGTAGCGAATAATGTTTTAGGCTTGTGCGGCGTCATGTCGTGCAGGTACTCTACAATGCTCCAGGCAATGGAGATGCCGTCGTAGGTACTGGTGCCGCGCCCTATTTCATCCAGGATCACCAGGCTGCGGGGTGTAATGTTGTTGATGATGCTGGCGGTTTCGTTCATCTCTACCATGAAGGTGGATTCCCCGCCGCTCAGGTTATCGGAAGCGCCTACACGCGTAAATATCTTATCTGTTAAGCCGATAGTAGCAGCAGCTGCAGGAACAAAGCTACCCATGTGCGCCATCAGGGTGATCAATGCGGTTTGCCGCAGGAGGGCTGATTTACCGCTCATGTTCGGACCAGTAAGAATGATGATCTGCTGTTGTTCCTGGTCCAGCAGGAGGTCATTGGCTACGTAGGATTCTCCTGCCGGCAGCCCGCGTTCGATCACTGGGTGGCGGCCGTCTTTAATATCCAGGGTATAGTCTTCTGTGATCAGCGGGCGGCGGTATTTGTACTGCAGCGCGTTGGAGGCAAAGCAAAGCAGGCAGTCTATCCTGGCAAGGGCATGTGCATTCTGCTGTATGGGCACGATGTAATCCTGCAGGGCAGCCAGCAGCTCATCAAACAGCTGTATTTCCAGGGCCAGGATCTTTTCTTCCGCGCCGGTGATCTTCTCTTCGTATTCCTTCAGCTCCGGCGTAATATATCTTTCGGCGTTAGCCAGTGTTTGTTTACGGATCCAGGTGGCAGGCACTTTATTGCGATGCGCGTTGGTCACTTCCAGGTAGTAGCCGAATACATTATTGAAGGCTACTTTCAGGGAAGGGATCCCCGTGGCCTCTGATTCTGTTTGCTGGATCCGCAGGAGGTATTCCTTACCGGAGCTGGCGATCTGCCGCAGCTTGTCCAGTTCCGGGTGGATGCCCTCGCGGATCACACCGCCTTTAATGGCTAATACCGGCGGAGTTTCCGTTACCTGTTGCAGGATGCGGTCTAATATAACAGGGCAATGGTTCAGCAATTGATGCAGCTTTTGCAGGTAAGCATTGTCTGTATTGGCCAGCAGCTCCTGTATGGCCTGTACCTGCTGCAGGGCTTTGGCCAGCTGCATTACTTCCCGCGGGTTGATCTTTTTTAAGGGGATCTTGGATACCAGCCTTTCCAGGTCGCCTGCCTGCTTCAAGTGTTGCTGCAGACCTTTGGCCAGGTCTGTTTCGCAGATAAAGAATTCCACTACATCCAGTCTTTCATTGATCTGCCGGATATCGCGCAAGGGGAATACCAGCCAGCGTTTCAGCAGGCGGGCGCCCATCGGGCTAACGGTATTATCCAGTACCTTGAGCAGGGTATGCCCGTTCTCCACGCTGCTGTTCAGCAGTTCCAGGTTGCGTACGGTAAAGCGGTCCATCCACAGGAAATCATCCTGGTCTATCCGCTGCATACCGGTGATGTGCTGCAGGTGCGGATGCTCGGTATCTTTCAGGTAATGCAGGGTAGCGCCTGCGGCGATGTGGGCATCGTGCAGCTCGTCTACACCAAAGCCTTTGAGCGAATGGGTGCCGAACTGTTTCAGCAGGGTTTCTTCTGCATACTGGGTGGTAAAGATCCACTCTTCCAGTGTATATGTATAAAAACGGGTGCCGAAGGTTTGACGGAAATTTTTCTGTTGCTGTTTCGCAAAGATCACTTCCGCGGGCCTGAAGCTTTGCAGCAGCTTATCGATATACTCGGTGTTGCCCTGCGCTACAAAGAACTCGCCGGTAGAGATGTCGAGGAAAGCTACGCCGGTGTTGTTAGCTCCAAAGTGCACGGCGGCCAGGAAGTTGTTACTGGCATTCTCCAGCAGTTTATCATTAATAGCCACACCCGGGGTCACCATTTCTGTTACCCCGCGTTTTACAATGCCTTTTACACTTTTAGGATCTTCCAGCTGGTCGCACACAGCCACGCGGTGCCCTGCCTTCACCAGCTTATGGAGGTAGGTGTCCAATGCATGATGCGGAAAGCCGGCCAGGTCTACATAAGAAGCAGCGCCATTGGCCCTTTTGGTTAACACAATACCCAATACCCGGGCGGCGATCACGGCATCCTCATTAAAGGTTTCATAAAAGTCGCCTACCCGGAAAAGCAGCACGGCATCAGGATACTTTGCCTTGATGGCATTGTGCTGTTGCATGAGCGGGGTTTCTTCCGATTTGCTTTTAGCCATAGGCCGCAAATATATTACCTTTGCGTCTATGCGCAAACTAACCATGGCCGAGTTGGGCCGTAAAACCATTCACCAGTTCAGGGAGGCGGATAAAACGCCGGTGGTGCTGGTGCTGGATAATGTGAGGAGCATGCATAACGTAGGTTCAGTATTCCGTACCGCAGATGCTTTTCTGTTGCAGGGCATCATCTTATGCGGATACACGCCGGTGCCGCCTCACCGGGATATTCATAAAACAGCGCTGGGCGCTACCGAAACAGTGGCCTGGGATTATAGCGAAACCACGCTGGAAGCAGTACAGCGCCTGCAGGCAGACGGGTTTGCCGTTATGGCCATTGAACAGGCAGAGAAAAGCGTCATGCTGGATGATTATGTACCTGGTGCAGATAAACCCCTGGCGCTGGTATTCGGCAACGAAGTATCCGGGGTGGATGCAGCCGTGATGCAACAGGTGGATGGATGTATCGAGATCCCCCAGCTCGGCATGAAACATTCCCTTAATATTTCAGTGAGCGCCGGTATTGTTGTTTGGGATATATTTGCAAAACTAAAGAAAGTTTGAAGCTGAATGTTTGAGAATTGAAGTTTGAGGTTCGTTAGAGGTTAGAAGTTCTGGATATGTCGGCTTGGCTGCCGGCCACCTGCTTTTCAGACAGATACCTGTATTGAACCCGGAACCTCTAACCAACCTCAAACCTCAAACTTCAAACTTGAAACTTCAATCTGTGAAATATGCTTACTACCGTTAATAAGTATCTATCGCTCGTAAAGTTCAGTCACACCATATTTGCCATGCCCTTTGCCATGACGGGATTCTTTATGGCCACTGTAAAAGAGGCCCATCCCTTCCACTGGCAAACCTTTCTGCTGGTAGTGCTCTGCATGGTATTTGCCCGCAGCGCTGCTATGGCTTTTAACCGCTGGCTGGATGCCGATATTGATAAGCGCAACCCGCGTACCGCCAAACGGGAAATACCCGCCGGTGTGATCGCCGCCAATAAAGCCCTTTATTTTGTGATCGGCAACGCCGTACTGTTCATGCTCTGCGCCTGGTTCATCAACCGGCTCTGTTTCTTCCTGTCGCCGGTGGCCCTGCTGGTAGTGCTGGGCTACAGCTATACCAAGCGCTTCACCGCCCTTTGCCACCTGGTGCTGGGCCTGGGCCTGTCCCTGGCTCCGATAGGCGCTTTTCTTTCCGTTACCGGTTATTTCGCCATATTGCCCGTCATGGTATCCGTGCTGGTACTGTGCTGGGTATCTGGTTTTGATATTATCTACGCGCTGCAGGACGTGGAGTTTGACCGCTCCCAGTCCCTCAATTCCATCCCGGCCTGGCTGGGAAAGCCGGGCGCCCTGCGTTTTTCTGAAGTACTGCATGTAGTATCGGCAGCGCTGGTGATCACCATTGGTCTTACCGGCCATTTCAGCTGGCTGTACTGGATCGGGGCCGCCGTGTTCATCATCATGCTGGTATCTCAGCACCTGCTGGTAAAGCCGCATGACCTGAGCCGGGTGAACCTGGCCTTTATGACCACCAACGGCATTGCCAGTGTGGTATATGGCGTATTTGTGATCGCCGATATGTTTTTTAATGTTTGAGGTTTGAAGTTTGAGGTCTGAAGTTCGTTAGAAGTTCCAGGTTCAATACAGGTATCTGTCTGAAAAGCAGGTGGCCGCAGGCAAGACGACATATCCAGAACTTCTAACCTCTAACGAACCTCAAACCTCAAACCTCAAACTTCAAACCTCAAACTTTTTAATGGGACGAATACTTTCAATTGATTATGGTAAAAAGCGGACCGGCCTGGCCGTTACAGATCCGCTGCAGCTGATCGCCAACGGGCTCACCACCGTACCTACCCATGAGCTCATCCCTTTCCTGAAAAAATACATGGCCGCCGAAACCGTTACAGAGATCATTATCGGCGAACCTAAAAACCTGGATGGAAGCGCCACAGACGCCACCGCCCTGGTAACGGAATGTATCCGCATCCTTCACAAGCATTTCCCGGAGATACCCGTGAAAAAGATAGACGAACGCTTTACCTCCAAACTGGCTACCCGCTCCATGCTGGACAGCGGCCTGAAGAAAAAGGACCGCCAGAACAAGGCCCTCGTAGACGAAATAAGCGCTACTATTCTTTTGCAGGAATATTTACAGTATAAATAAGCTGCTGGCCTTTAGCTGCTAGCTTTTAGCTAATGGCTAACTGCTAAAAGCTAATAGCTATTTCGTACCTTTGCTTTTTTTAAAACACGCTATACATGATTTTACCGATAGCAGCATACGGACATCCGGTGCTCAGAAAAGTATGTGAAGACATTACGCCCGACTATCCTAACTTGCAGCAGCTCATCGCTAATATGTGGGAAACCATGTACGCTTCCAGCGGGGTAGGACTGGCAGCGCCGCAGATCAATAAGCCTATCCGTTTGTTTGTAATAGACAGTGAGCAGATCATCAATAACCTGGAAGAAGATGAAAAAGACGAGTACCCCGGAGACCACGGTGTAAAGCAGGTTTTCATCAACGCCCACCAGGTAGCAACAGAAGGAGACGAATGGCCTTATAATGAAGGCTGCCTCAGCATACCAAAGATCCGGGAAGACGTATACCGCCCCGAAAAGATCCGCCTCCGCTATCTGGACGAAAATTTCCATCCCCACGAAAGGACTTTCCATGGCATCACCGCCAGGGTGATCTTCCATGAATACGATCACATCGAAGGCAAATTATTCATCGATTACCTGAAACCGCTTAAGCGCAGAATGCTAAAAGGCAAACTGGAAGATATCTCTAAAGGAAAAATTGGCACAGATTACAAAATGATTTTCCATAAATAAAATAGAAGGAAATTTTGTAATGTAAAAAAAAGCTACTATTTTGGCTCCAGCTATTACTTAACTATCCTAGTGTCTGACTTGCGACCCTCTTTAACATATACTGAAGCTGAATTAGTTCAGGGCCTGAAAGCCCGTGATGAAAAAGTGTTCAGTTACGTATATGATCACTATTCACCCGCATTATATGGCGTAGCGCTCAAAGTAGTGAACGACGAGAACACGGCTGTAGACGTGTTACAGGAGATCTTTTTGAAGATCTGGCGTGGTATTGAGCGGTATGACGTTGATAAAGGCCGTTTGTTTACCTGGATGCTGAATATTGCACGCAATACAGCCATCGATACCCTGCGCTCCCGCGCACACAAGCTGGGACAGAAAATGCAGGAGATCGGGAACGGCCACCAGGAACAGCTGGTCGTACAGCAATCCGTAGATCACCTGGGCCTGTCTAAAGTGCTGGACCAGCTAAACAAGGAACAACGCACCATCATCGACCTGGCCTATTACCGTGGCTGCACCCAGGAAGAGATTGCGAAGCTGCTCGACATGCCACTGGGAACGGTTAAGACAAGAATGCGCAATGCCATTATTCAATTAAGAAATATCTTAAAACAGGTATAGTCAAGGTGGATGTTCAACGCTACATATCGTCCGGGATCATTGAAAGTTATGTGGTAGGTCTCGTTTCAGAACGGGAAGCCAGGGAAGTGGAAAATGCCATTGCCGAATTTCCTGAGATCAGGGCAGCCGTAGAGGCCTGCCGCCAGGATATGGAGCTGTATGTAGAACTGAGCGCCGTAAAACCTCCCAAAGCTATCCGCAACCGCATACTCGATGCCATAGAAAATGAAACGCAGCCGGAAGGAGAACAGCTCCTGCCCGAAGAGCTGCGGCGGCCCGAGGCAGCAGCAGGGGAGGAGGAGACGCCGTTCAAAATGCCTGCATTGAATATTAACGCCGCTCAAACATGGTTATACCTGGCCATTGGAGCGATCTTACTGCTGATCATCAGCGTAGGCTTCAATTTTTACTATGCCCGCGAGTATAAAACATACCTGCAGAAATCTAGCGAGCTGGCCGCCAGCGAAGCAACACTGACACAGCAAACCAAAGTATACCAGGCCAGGCAGCAGGCCCTCGAAAAGGAGCTCAGCCTCCTGAAAGACCCGGCCCTGAAATGGACCCGCCTCTCGGGCACCGGCAAACATACCGGCCAATTGGCCGCCATCGGCTGGAATACCCAGACAAAAGAAGTATACCTCCTGGCCCTGTCTTTACCCGAACCAGCTGCCGATCAGCAATACCAGCTGTGGGCAGTAGTGAACGGTAAACCCGTAGACGCAGGCGTTTTTGAAATGGGCCAGCAGCAGCACGCCCTGCAGAAAATGAAGGAAGTAAGCGCCGCCCAGGTATTCATCATCACCCTGGAGAAGAAAGGCGGCAATACCACCCCTGCACTGGACCAGGTATTCCTGGCCGGGAAAGCAATTAACAATTAATAATTAATAGTTAATAATTATAATGCAAGTACCCCAACAATTAATAGTAACCAAACAATTGCCTCACCGAAGCCTAAGTATCCGGAATTATTAATTATTCATTCTTCATTATTAATTAAATTCGCATTCCATTCATACCCCCTGCCCGCTTTAGACATTATTCACCATTAGATTTAATGTGGAATCCGATTTTACATATACGGAACAAGAATTGGTGCATGGGCTCAAAGCCAGGAACCAGCGGGTATTCAGCTACTTATATGATCATTATTCCCCCGCCCTCTACGGTGTTGTCCTGAAGATCCTGAACGACGAAAACGCCGCAGGCGATACCCTGCAGGAGGTTTTCCTGAAGATATGGCGCAATATAGACCGCTATAACGAGGAGAAAGGCCGCCTGTTCACCTGGATGCTCAATATTGCCCGCAATACGGCTATCGATATGCTACGGTCCAAATCACATAGATTTGAACAAAAAATCCAAGATGTCGGCGATGACGTACATTTATATACAGGTCATCTAACCGTTTACCAATCTACTGATCATCTGGGGCTCTCACGGGTCCTGGAGAAACTGAATAAGGAGCAACGCGTCATAATTGACTTGTCGTACTATAAAGGGTGTACCCAGGAGGAAATCGCTGCGATCTTAAACATCCCTTTAGGTACTGTGAAAACAAGGACGCGTCTTGCTATGACCCGATTAAGAAGTTTACTAAAATCATTATAATCCGTGAACGTACAACGTTTCATATCGTCCGGTATTATCGAGCTCTATGTAGCCGGTATGGCCACTGCAGAAGAAGCCCGGGAGCTGGAAGCCGCCATGGCCCAGTTTCCCGACCTCGCCACAGAAGTAGAGGCCTGCCGCCGGGATATGGAACAGTATATCCGCTTACAGGCCATTCCGCCTCCCCCCGCTATCAAAGATCACCTCCTGCGCATCGTAGCAGATGAAGCTACAGAGTGTAATAATTCTGACTAACCCACATCCGCAGTTTTTTTCTAATTTGCATGAATGCGAATATTCAGAATGGCCTTAGCCGGTACCCTCATCACCGGACTGTTGCACTTTCAAAAAGCCTATGCCCAGGATACTGCCCGATATAAAGGAATGATCGTGAACCTGGATGAAGTGATCGTGAATGCGAAACGTATAGGCTTTGACGTAAATAGCTTCATTAAACGGGTGGAAGAAGATACCACCTTTTACCGCGCCTTTAGAAACTTGCGCCTGCTGGGCTTTACCGCTGATAACGATATCCGCCTCTATGATAAAAAAGGTGAAATAAAAGCATCCCTGAAAAGCGAGACCCGCCAGACCATGAACGGCCGCTGCCGCTCCATGGAAGTACTGAATGAAAAAACCACCGGCGATTTTTACAATGCCAAAGGAGAATATAACTACTATACCGCCGAACTATACGGCAATCTTTTCTTCACAAAAGGCACGGTATGCGTAGACGCCAACGGCGAATCTGTGGAAACAGATAAAGGCAGCATGGCCAAGCACAAGGCGCAGCTGAAGCAGCTGATCTTTAATCCCGGTAAACCGGTAAAGGGCGTGCCTATTGTCGGCCCTAAAGTAGCCATCTTTGACCATGACGTTATGCGCTTTTACGATTTCGCCATCTCCGCGGCAGACTACCTGGGCGTTTCCTGCTATGTATTTGCGGCCACAGCCAAAAAAGACCTGAGCCGGATCAACCAGGCAGACGTCGTGATCAATGAGCTGATCACCTATTTTAACAAGGATAATTTCGAGATCGTAGGGCGCAAGTATTCGCTTTCCTACAAAACATGGGTATTCGATTTTAATGTGCGGATGGATGTGCAAATGACCAAAAAGAACGATCTCCTCATTCCCGCACTGGTTACCTACGACGGTACCTGGGATGTACCCTTTAAAAAGAGGGAGACCGCTTCTTTCATCGCCCGCTTCAGGCTGGATTAATACACCACCGTTACGGTTCCGTTTTTTCTGAACAGCTCTTGGGTATTGGCGTTGCGGTATTCCATGATCCAGATGTAGGTACCCATGTTCAGCTCCACGCCTTTCTGGCGGCCTGTCCACCCAACGCCCGGATCTGTTGTATAAAACACCCGTGCCCCCCAGCGGTCGTACACACTGAGCTTGAAGTCGGCCAGCTCACAGCGGTATATGGGCCGGAAAAGATCATTGCGGCCATCGTTATTCGGACTGAATGCCGTGGGCAGGTACACCTGGCAGTCACAGTCCTTTAACTGTACACGTACAGAGTCAGTAGCGCGTCCGCAGGAATTATTGGCCACCACGGCATAGTAGCCCGCAGTGGTAGCGATATAGGTGGGCACAGTAGTGCTGTCCTGCCATTTATAATTGTTACCGGCGCCCAGTGGGCTCAGCCTGAGCCGCTCTCCGCGGCATAGGGTGGTATCAGGCCCGAGGTTGATGCGCAGGGTATCCTCGTAAGTTACGTGGATGGTATCCATGGAGATGCAGCGGCCTATCTGGGCGCGTACATAGTAATAGCCGGTCTCCCGCACATAATAGGTAGCCTGGTCTGAACCGTCCTGCCAGAGATAGGTGCCATTGCCGAAATCCGCCGATAGCACCAGGCGTTCTCCCTTACACACGGAGGTATCATTGCCCAGGTTCACCCCGCGCAGGCGGTTATAATCAACCCGGATAGTATCCAGCACTTCACACTCTCCGCCGTTCACCGTCACAAATACCCAGAGGGTATAAGGGCTGCTTACCGTCACCGAAGGGTTCTTGCTGCCTGTGCTCCATTGGTAAGCACTGGGTGTGGCGCCCGGCACGGTGGCAGTAATGGTAACAGATTCTCCCGGGCACAGCAGGGTATCCGGCCCTAATGAGAAGGGATGCGGGTTTCCGCCAAAATTAAGCACAACAGTATCCCGGAAGATGCCGCAGCCCTGGGCGTTCACCTCCACGCTGTAGGTACCGCTGGTGGTTACCACATAGGTAGACCCGGTTTCGCCGGGAATGGGGGCAAAGTCTTTATACCACTGGTAGAGGCCATTCTGGGAAGTTGCGTCCAGGCGAAGCGCCTCGTTCACGCAGAGCAGGTGATCGTCTCCCAGGTCAAAATCCGGCATCGTGATAAAGTATACATTCACGGAGTCCTGGATCTGGCAGCCGTTCACTTTCAGTTTATAGGTAGTGGTAGTATCGGCTACAATGCTGGCGCCAACAGAGTCGGGGCGCGACCATTCATAGGTAGCGCCTGCTATTACGGGCCCGTTCAGCACAAGGCTTTGTCCTTCACACAGCGTAGTATCTGTCGGTTCCGGGAAATTATAGGGGATAGGCGTTACGATGGTAACAGCCTGGGTAGTGGTATCAGCCACGCCTGCCCGGTAAGCGATGAGCGTCACCGTATAAGTGCCCAGGTTGGCGAACACGTGTGTAGGCGATACGTCTGTAGACGTATTCTGCGCGCCGGATCCTGCATCGCCAAAGTCCCACTTCACAGAGTCGATCCCCATTTCATCCGTGATCGTGAACTTACTGTCTGCATTCACACAGGTAGAGGAAATAGTGAACGGTGTAAGCCAAACCTTGCTGGCGGCGGCATAGGATAAATGAGGCGGCAGTATGAGGCTGATAGCAATAAGGGATACCAGCAGTACCACAGGTTTCGGTATAGGGAAAGGGCAAAGGCTTCTCATGGAGGACATGGGTGATCGGCGCTAAATTAATAGAATTTAAGATATATAGATTATTTTTTTCATAGAACCTGCTTTCGAATGCAGTAACTATCTCAGAACCATTAACATCTGATTAGCGAATAAAATGCATTGGTAAGCTAACTTCGTGCCCAGAGAGAAAGTTTGCACAATGCAGCTGGCAACAGCCGCACAAGGTAGCCCTTAGGGCTGCCTTTTTTTTTAGGATAGTCCGGTACGGTAAGCTTCATAGTCTATGGCTGATATTCCATCCCCTCTAACGCAGGAATCACCATGCAAGTATACGCAGAGTCCGCAATATATTATATGAAAATTCCAAATCCCGATTTACTCTTCCAGAGGTTTGGCCGTCACATATCTTTTCCATTTTTCCAGCACTTGTCTGAAATCGTCCGGTAACGGGCTTTCAAACTGTATATGCTGCCGGGTACGGGGATGTGTGAACCCTAATGTCTGTGCATGCAGGGCATGCCGGGGGATCATTTCGAAACAATTCTCTATGAACTGTTTGTACTTTGCGAATACGGTACCTTTCACGATACGGTCGCCTCCATAGGTATCATCATTAAAGAGGGGGTGGCCGGTATGCTGCATATGTACCCTGATCTGGTGCGTACGGCCGGTTTCCAGCCTGCAGGCGATCAGCGTTACATAGTTAAAACGTTCCAGTACTTTATAGTGGGTGATGGCTTCCTTGCCATATTCGCCGTCGGGGTAGGCGTCCATGATCTTGCGGAAGCGCTGGTGACGGCCCACGTGTGCTACGATGGTGCCTTCGTCTTCTTCAAAATCGCCCCACACCAGGGCCAGGTACTGTCGTTGTACGGTATGGTCGAAGAACTGTTTGGCCAGGTCGTTCATGGCCTTATCTGATTTGGCCACTACCAGCAGGCCGCTGGTGTTCTTATCGATGCGGTGCACCAGTCCGAAGCGGGGGATCTCCGGTATTACGGCACTACGCGTTGTTTCGTCGCCCAGGTACCAGGCCAGGCCGTTCACCAGGGTGCCGGTATAATTGCCGCAACCGGGGTGTACCACCATGCCGGCTGGTTTATTGATGATCATGAGGTCCTCATCCTCATACACGATATTCAATGGCAGGTTTTCGGGCACCACTTCAGTGCTCTCGGGGCTTTTGCTGGAAAATACAACGATGCGGTCGCCCGGCTTCACCTTGTAATTGGATTTAGCCGGTTTTTCATTCACCAGCACCATCGCGGCATCGCAGGCCTGTTGTATTTTATTACGGGTGGCGCCTTCCACCCGGTTCATCAGGAATTTGTCTATTCTGAGAGGTTCCTGTCCTTTATCTACCACAATATTCACCCGCTCGTACAGTTCCTCACTGCCTTCTCCGTTTTCCAGCTCATCTTCCAGTTCCAGCAATTCTTCAGCCATTTTCGGTGTTAAGTTTTTGCAAAGATAGATTAATTAGCTGTTAGCTTTTAGCTGCTGGCTATTAGCCTATTAATACCCTATAAGCCCTTACCACCTGGCAAACGGCAAGCGCTAACAGCCAGCAGCTAATATCTAGCAGCTAATAGCTTAACTTTGTGCCCTGTATTTAACAGCTGTAAGCCCTTAGCTCCTGACAAACGGTAAGCGCTAACAGCTAGCAGCCAACAGCTAACAGCTTAAAAATGAAACAACAGATAAACGTAAATGACCTGGGGCTGATTGATTATCAACAGGCATGGGACTACCAGGAGAAACTTTTACAGGAAAACGTGCGTATAAAACTGGATGCCAGCCGTTCAACTGACAACTTTCAACTGACAACTGCCAACTATTTACTCTTTTGCGAACATCCGCCCGTATATACCCTCGGTAAAAGCGGCCACATTGAAAACCTCCTCATCAGTGAGCAACAGCTGCAGGAAAAGGCCATCAGCTTCGTGCCCACCAACCGGGGAGGAGACATTACCTTCCACGGGCCAGGGCAGATAGTGGGCTATCCCATACTGGACCTGGAGCTCTTTTTTACTGATCTGGGCCGCTACCTCCGCTCCCTGGAAGAGACCGTGATCCGTACCCTGGCAGATTTCGGCATCCCGGCCGGGCGCTCTGCCGGTGAGACCGGTGTATGGCTGGATGCGGACAACCCTGCCAAAGCGCGTAAAATATGTGCGATGGGGGTACGCTGCAGCCGCTGGGTCACCATGCATGGCTTTGCCCTCAATGTAAATACCGACCTGGATTATTTCAATAATATTATTCCCTGCGGGATAACGGATAAGAAAGTGGCCTCCATGCATGTAGAATTAGGCAGGCCCGTAGCACCGGAAGATGTAAAGGCAGCGCTTAAAAAGCATTTTGCAGAAGTGTTTGGGGCTGATCTGCTGGAAGCCCGATAGTATTTTACCGGTCTTCTCTTAGGCTTCACCTTGTCTTCTCCTTGTGTTCTCCTTGCAATATCGTTGCTCCAAAGCATTTCGTTAAAATAATATCAGTATCGGTTACTGATACCATTTTAACCGTATGATCCTTGCTTTATCCTTGCAGTATCCTTGCTCTATCCTTGCTGTTTCCTTGCTCCCTGCGTTTTTTGTTAAAATAGTACTATGACCGGTAATTCAGGGGAATAAAGAAGCTCCATTTCTCCTTCAGCTTACCATCCTCATACAGCTCAAAATTGAACCAGCCGGAGTGCAGGAAAATGGCCTTTTCCAGGATCAGGAAGGGAGATTTTACCTGGTCTATCTCGAAGAGGAATACCCCATTGGGCTCATAGAATTTAACGGAGTATTTTTTATCGGCAGCGTCGGGCAGGTTGATATTTATATTACCGTCTGCAGTGGTGTATATAGTATTGGAAGGATGCCATACCACTTTTTCAGGCGTTTTTTCTGATGTGCCGGGAGGTCCTCCTTTCAGGTCTTTGATGTCTTCCACGGTCAGCTTCTGGTTGGCGGCAATGGTACTGTCCTGTACAGCCAGGATAGTCTTACTGTACATATACCTGCCATTGTCAAACAGGATGAACAGGCGGTAGTAATTGCTGCCGGGTAAAGGTTTGTTATCTAAAAATACGTTCCTGGTCTGGGTAGGATAGGAAGCGTAAGCGATGGTATAGAAGTTCAGCACGCTGTCCAATGAACGCTGGATCCCGATCTGCCTTACATTGGTAAAGCCGGACAGCCATTCCAGCTGGATCTTACCGGTTTTTATCAAGGCCATGAAATCGGGTAATACGGGGGGCGTATACTGCTGCGTCTGTGCCTCTGCCTGTACCTGTGCTTTGACTGACAGCGTAGAAAAAGAGAGTAGCAATATAACAAAAGATAAACGCGCGATCTGCTTCATACAACAATACAAAATTCCAAAGTCCAAAGTCCGGATCCCAAGTTCCAACATCCGATGATTGGGATATAAAATTCGGTCCCAAATTTAGAATTTAAATTTTGGGATTTGGAATTTTTGGAACCTGGATTTCTCAAAAGCATAGAACGCCCGGGGCCAATGAAAGATTGCCCTGGAGCCCGCCCGTGTGCACCAACAGTATACGGCTGCCGGGTGGAAAGTAGCCTTGCTGTAGCAGCTGTTGTACGCCCAGCACCATTTTCCCGGTGTAGATAATATCCAGGGGGACTTGGGTTTCGTGGTAAAAAGTATTGATAAAGGTGATCAGTTCAGGGCTAACCTTGGCATAGCCGCCCAGGTGGAAATCATGCAGCAGCCGCCAGGGTGCAGCTGCAGTAGGATCCAGCAGTGCTTCCACCTCCCGTTGCAGGTATTCCGCCCCTTTCAGCACCGGGAAACCTAATACTTTCTGCTGTGCTAAAGCGCTGTTGATCAGGCCAGCGAGGGTGGTGCCTGTGCCTACTGCGCAGGCAATATGTGTGAAGTGCTCGTAAGCAACCAGGGGCAGTATTTCTTTGCAACCCATGGCTCCTGCTGCATTATGGCCTCCTTCGGGGATGATAAAGCTGTTGGGGTACTGGTCTTCCCAATGGATCATTGCTTTCTGGCGGTAGGTTTCGCGGCTTACAAAATGCAGATGCATACCATAGCGCTGCGCCTGCTCCAAAGTAGGGCTCAGCGCCGGTGCGGCTTCTCCCCTGATAATGCCCGTACATGATATACCGTCCATATAGCAGGCTGCGGCTGTAGCCGCAATATGATTAGACCAGGCGCCGCCGAAGGTCACGATATGCGTTTTCCCCTTTGCCTTTGCTTCATCAAGATTATAGCGGAGCTTAAACCATTTATTGCCGGATACTTCCGGGTGCAGCAGGTCTAAACGCAGCATGGCTGCCTCGATCTGATCGGGCAGCCATGCTGGTTGTATCGATTGTAATATGATGTTAGAGTAGTCTATCAAGAGTAAAGCTTTTAGCTGCTGGCTGCTGGCATTTAGCTAAAAGCTAACAGCTAACAGCCAGCTGCTAATTAAACAGTGCATTTCTCAAATTTACAACACTTCCTTTTGTCCGCACACCCAGGTTCAGTTCAGCGCCGCCGCCAGCATTGAAGTACAGCAGCTTTACTTTATGGAAACCCTTGCGCAGCGGCAGGATAGCTGTTTTATCCAGCGGTGCATGCTCGCCGTCATTATCCAGTTCCAGTTCGTCATCTACATACAGCACAGCGCCATCGTCGCATTTCAGGTTAAACTCGTAAATGGCGTCAGTATCAGCTTTCAGATAGCCTTCGTAAGCTACGCTGAAAGCATCTTTCGGCAGGAAGGGGCGGATATCAAAGGAGCTTTGCACACCACTGCTGTCTGCTGGTCCGCCGATCTGTTTAGCCTGCCTGAAGGCGCGGAAGTAAGCGGAGAATTTAACTCCTTTATTCGCAGGCGTTGCGTTAAGGGCTGCCTTATAATCACGACGTACGTAGGATGCGCTGTATACACTGCTCTTACGGCCGGAAGGCGTTACTACAATGCATTTGAGCGTTACCGGCTCTTTGCGCAGCGTAAGCGCCACCGGCTCAGCATAACGTTTACTGTTCACCGTTGGCTCGCTGCCATCAGTAGTGTAATAAATGGTAGCGCCTTCCACCAGCGGGCGCAGTGTCACCGTGGTGTGGGATGCGGTGCTCACGTTGTTTTCCAATCCCGCGGGCTCTGGTATGCGGAAGGGCACGCCTTCTTTATCCAGGCGGGCCAGTTGTCCAGGCAGTCTTTCCAGGAAGTTGGTATAGTTCTTCTTGTCTTCGCCAGACCAGGTGATCTCTGATACGGCCAGGGCGCGGGGCCAGGTCATATAATCCACTACTTCGGGAGTAGGCATGTATTCTGTCCACACGTTGGCCTGTACGCCTTTGATATATTTCTGTTCTGCCGCTGTGAGAGAGTGCGGCAGCGGCTCATAATTATACACTGCCTGCAGGGGCAGGAAGCCGCCGATGTTCAGCGGTTCGCTGGATGGATTGCCCTGGTAGTAGTCGAGATACAGGTAGGTATTGGGCGTCATGATCACATCATGCTTTTGTTTCGCTGCTGCAATACCGCCTGCTTCGCCGCGCCAGCTCATTACCGTGGCGTTGGGAGCCAGGCCGCCTTCCAGGATCTCGTCCCAGCCGATGATCTGGCGACCTTTGCTGTTCACGAATTTCTCCATACGCTGGATGAAATAGCTCTGTAAAGCATGTTCGTCTTTCAGGCCCAGGGCTTTGATGCGGGCCTGGCATTTGGGGCAGGTCTTCCAGCGGTCTTTAGGACATTCATCGCCACCGATGTGGATGTATTTGCCGGGGAAGAGGTCCATTACTTCTGTCAGTACATTTTCCAGGAAAGTGTATACAGAGTCGTTACCGGCGCAATACACTTCTTTGTGCACGCCCCAGGTGGTAGCCACTTCGTAGGGGCCGCCGGTGCATCCCAGGTTGGGATAGGCTGCCAGTACGGCTTCTGAGTGACCGGGCATCTCTATTTCGGGGATGATGGTGATATGGCGGGCTGCTGCATATTTTACAATGTCCTTTACTTCTTCCTGGGTATAATAACCGCCATGCGGCTTGCCATCGTAGGTTTTGCTGCGAGCGGCGTGGCCAATAACTGTTTCCTTACGGGTGGAGGCCACTTCCTGCAGGCGCGGATATTGCTGGATCTCGATGTGCCAGCCCTGGTCTTCTGTAAGGTGCCAGTGGAAGCGGTTGAATTTATATTGCGCCATTACATCAATGAACTGTTTGATGTAGGATACGGGAAAGAAGTGGCGGCCGGCGTCCAGCATCAGTCCGCGGTACGCAAAACGCGGTTCGTCGCTGATCTTTACGGAAGGCACTTCTACAGCGGTGCCTTCTCCGCGGATCAGCTGTTCCAGTGTTTGCAGGCCATAGAACAGGCCTGCGCCGTTGCCGCGCAGCTGGATGATCTGATCGTTTACGGTCAGGTTGTATCCTTCAGCAGGCAGATTATTGTCCTGGATCACCATGATCTGGCCATTAGCGGCCATGGCTTTGGTCTGGTGAGCAGAGAGGGTGATGCCGTGGTTGTTTTTCAGGTAGGTGCTTAGTAGTTCGGCCACCTTCTGGGCTTCCGGGTCTCCATACAGGATAAGGGTCTGTTTGGAAGGTTTAAAGCTGCCGCTGAGTGGCTGAACAGATTTTGGCTGTGGAATGATACTGATTGTTGCCGGTGCTTGTTGTGCTGCTGCTGCAATGGATAGCAACAAGCCCAGAGATGACACTAGAAATTTTTTCATGTTTATAGCGATAGTTTGTTTTTGCGTAGATCTCTTACTGTATTACTACGTTAAGTAGGTGAGTTACACCCATTTTGCCTCAGCCCAGGGTGCTTGTAAGTGTCCGTCATTGCGCGGAGCAGTAAAGCCTTGTGCGTAGAGCGACGAAGCAATGTTTTAACACAAGCTCCGCGAAAAATTAATTAAAAGATTGCTTCGGCCCTGCTCTTCACAGGCCCCTGCGGGCCTCGCAATGACGGGACGGGAGCCCCGGTTGTTCTATCCCGCCACGCCTCGCAATGAGGGAACTGAGGATCATCACCTGATTATTAATATTTCCATTTTCCCGGAAAAGATCGCGTAAAATACTTCTTAATGATTAAATTTATCGCCGATATTTTAGCTAAAGATTTGAAAATTAAAAACTAGTCTGAACAAATGAAACCGACTTTATTGATTCTGGCAGCAGGTATGGCAAGCCGGTACGGCAGCTTAAAGCAGATACAACAGTTTGGCCCCAGCGGCGAAACCATCGTTGATTATTCCATTTTTGATGCTATACGCGCCGGTTTCGGTAAGATCGTATTCATCATCCGCAAGGATTTTGAAAAGGAATTCAAAGAGATCTTTGAGCCCAAACTGAAAGGCCGCGCCGCTACAGATTATGTATACCAGGAGATGAGCGCCTTTGTGAACGGCTATTCTATCCCCGCAGAGCGCACCAAGCCCTGGGGCACCGCGCATGCAGTATTGTGTGCGAAGAACGCTATCAACGAGCCTTTTGCCGTGATCAATGCAGACGACTTCTACGGCCGTGATGCTTTCGAAAAAGCAGCCGCCTTTTTGAATAACAAATGCAAGCCCGACGTATACAGCGTGATCGGCTATGAGCTGGGTAAAACCATCAGCGAGCACGGTTCTGTATCCCGCGGTGTATGCGCTGCCAACGGCGAAGGCAACCTGGCCGCGATTAACGAAAGGACCAAGATCTACAAAGACGGCAGCCAGATCGTGTATGAAGACGGCGATGGTGAAAAACATCCGCTGAGCCCTGATACGCCGGTATCCATGAACTTCTGGGGCTTCCATCCTTCTGTGTTCGACCTGAGCGAAAAAGAGTTCAGCACCTTCCTGCGCAAGAGCGGAGACAATCCTAAATCAGAATTCTTTATTCCCATCGTTGTAGACCATTTCATCCAGAGCAAACAGGGCGTGGTAAATGTAATACCCACCAGCTCCCAGTGGTTTGGCGTTACTTACAAGGAAGATGCACCGGGCGTTCAGGCCAGCCTGAATGAACTGGTAGCCAAAGGGGAATATCCCGATAATTTATGGAAATAAGACCGCATTCCCTTATCCTGAAAGCATTCGGGATCGATGACCCGGCTACGGACATTAAAAAGTTCGGCAGTGGTCATATCAACAATACTTTTCTGCTGCAAAAGCCGGACGGCAACCGTTTTGTATTGCAGCGGATCAATGTGTCCGTGTTCAGGGAGCCGGAAGTGATCGCGCGTAATCAGCGCCTGGCGTCTGATTATCTTGCACAGCATCATCCCGGCTACCTGTTCATCACACCGGTGGCTACGGTGGAAGGAGAGGAGCTGTTCATACTGGAAGACGAATACTGGCGCATGATCCCCTTCATCGCAGATTCGGTAACGGTAGACCAGGCCGATGATCCTACCCAGGCCTATGAAGCTGCCCGGCAGTTCGGGCGCCTGGCCAGGAACCTGGACGGCATCAACCTGCAGCCCTTCCGGCCTACCATTCCCAATTTCCATAATCTCACCCTGCGCTACAGCGCCTTCCAGGATGCTATCCGGCATGCTAAAGAAGAGCGCCGTCGGCAGGCGGCTGAGCTGACCGCCGCTTTCCTGCGCTATTCAGATATCGCCGTTACCTACGAAAGGCTGAAAACAGATCCCCGTTTCCGCGACCGGCTTATGCACCACGATACCAAGATCAATAACGTGCTGCTGCATAAGGATACCTATAAAGGCCTCTGTGTATGCGACCTGGATACGCTGATGCCCGGCAAGGTGATCTCTGACCTGGGCGATATGGTGCGTACCTACGTAAGCCCGGTGTCTGAAGAAGAGCGGGACTGTTGCCAGATCCACATCCGCGACGAATATTATGAAGCGCTGATGGAGGGATACCTCTCTGAAGTGGGCGACAGCCTTACCAGTGTGGAAAGGGAACAGCTGTTCTATGCAGGCAAGTTTATGATCTATATGCAGGGCATCCGTTTCCTGACGGATTTCCTGAATGGCGATATCTATTATCCCATTAAATACCCGGAGCATAACTTTGACCGCGCCATGAACCAGCTGACCTTACTGGAGCGTTTGATGGAAAAAGAAGCCGGTTTGCAGGCCGTGATCCGCAAATGCCTCTCCAAAGCAGGGAATGATATATAAATATCTTTCGATTTCTTTAGAAACCGTCTAAACTCCGCCACAAAAATTTCAATATTTTCAAAAACAGTATATTTGGTTGCGAAATATCAAAATTTTTTAGCGGTATTGGTTTTTCGTGCATTGACTAATACATTTGTAGTCACAGTAAAAAATAAAGAAACCTCCATGTGGGTAAATAAAGACAATAATAAACTCAATCACATCGTACCGCAGCTCAATTGGGCTATTACGCTGGTCGTGGTTGTCGTTGTCATTATAAGCCGCCAATATGGAGGATAGGTTGACGTGTATAATCATCACTAAGATATGGATCGCCTTCCTCCGCAAAGAGGAAGGCTTTTTTTTTGGGACAGCAATCAAACATCAAACAATAATTAAAGAAGTCATAATTCAAAATCATATGTACAGCTACTACAACGAGAACACCATTCTTTATTTTAACGGTGAGTATCTGAAAGCCACTGAGGCTAAAACTGACCTGTATGGCCAATCCCTGCACTATGGATATGCAGTATTTGAAGGTATCCGTGCTTACAAAACTGAAAAGGGAGAGATCAAGATCTTCAAGGCAGAAGAGCATTTTGACCGCCTCAAGCGCTCCTGCGACCTGATCCACATCCCTTACAAGTTTAACAACGATGAGCTGATCAAAGCCAGTTATAAAATACTGGAGCTGAATAATTTTGAAGAGGCTTATATCCGCCCGCTGGTGTTCTGTCCGCCGAATATGACCCTGAAAGCAGCCAGCGAAGCGCATATCCTGATCTGTGCGTGGGAGTGGGGTGCGTACCTCGGCGAAAAACTCCTCCGCGTAATGACCTCCTCCTACCAACGCCCCAACCCTAAAGCCTTCCAGATCGAATCCAAATCAGCCGGTTTATATGTAAACTCCATCCTCGCTTCGCAGGAAGCCAAGGAGAAAGGTTATGACGAAGCCCTGCTGCTGGATATTAACGGTTATGTAGCAGAAGGCCCCGGCGCCAATATCTTCTTCGAAAAGAACGGTAAACTGTTCACTCCTCCTCCGGGCAACATCCTGCCAGGTATTACCCGCGCTACAGTGATTGAGCTGTGCAGGGAACTGGATATTCCCCTGGAGCAGAAATTATTCACCATCGAAGAGCTGAGAGAGGCAGAAAGCGTGTTCTATTGTGGTACCGCCGCAGAAGTGATCGGCTGGGACTCACTGGATGGTCAGGGCTTCAGCAAACCATGGGCAGAATCCCTCGGTAAAGTACTGCAGCAGGCCTATAAAGCCCGTGTGCTCGAAAAAGAATTCAAACGCGAAGCAAAGGTAGCCTGAGCCCGGACCGGTGGTGTGGAAATCCGCAACCCACATCCCGGGATTCCTTTGAACTCCGGAATTTCGGTCTCCCGATTTCCAGTACAGTAAAGGGTTTGAGCCAAAAAAGCGGGGAGTTGAATACCGGGTAACCGGAAATTGTTGGTTTGGCGCCTCCCGATTATACTGACTATTTTGTAGCCTGATAAATCCCTCCGCCAGCCGGCGGAGTGGGTAAAGGAATATGTTTTTTTAATCCGCCAGCTGGCGGAGAAGTAATAAACGGCAAATGGAACTGAACAAATACAGTAAAACGATCACGCAAGACCCTACGCAACCGGCCGCACAGGCCATGCTGTACGGGATAGGACTTACAGAGGAGGACCTGAAAAAAGCCCAGGTGGGCGTCGTGAGCATGGGCTACGACGGCAACACCTGTAACATGCACCTGAACGACCTCGCCAAAGAGGTCAAAGCAGGCGTTTGGGCCAATAACCTGGTAGGATTGACCTTTCATACCATCGGCGTCAGCGATGGCATCTCCAACGGTACGGAAGGTATGCGCTATTCCCTGGTAAGCCGCGACCTGATCGCAGATTCCATTGAAACCGTGTGCGGCGCCCAGTATTACGACGCCCTCATCGCCGTACCTGGCTGCGATAAGAACATGCCCGGCTCCCTGATGGCCATGGGCCGCCTTAACCGCCCTTCCATCATGGTGTACGGTGGCACCATCGCTCCCGGTAAATATAAAGGACAGGACCTGAACATCATCTCCGCTTTTGAAGCCCTGGGCCAGAAACTGGCCGGCCAGCTGGATGAAGCGGATTTCAAAGGTATTGTACAGCATTCCTGCCCTGGCGCCGGCGCCTGTGGCGGTATGTACACTGCCAATACCATGTCCAGCGCCGCAGAAGCCCTGGGTATGAGCCTGCCCTACAGCTCTTCTAACCCTGCCCTGAGCAAGGAAAAGATCCAGGAGTGCAAAGACGCAGGTCAATACATCCGCCTGCTGCTGGAAAGAGATATCAAACCCCGCGACATTATGACCTTTGAGGCGTTCGAGAACGCGCTCACTGTGATCATCGCCCTGGGAGGCAGCACCAACGCGGTACTGCACCTCATCGCCATCGCAAGGTCTGTAGGTATCAATCTTACCCAGGACGATTTTCAGCGCATCAGCGACAAAACACCGCTGATCGCCGATCTGAAACCCAGTGGTAAATACCTGATGGAAGACCTGCACAACATTGGCGGTGTTCCCCTGGTAATGAAATACCTGCTCAAACAGGGACGCCTGCACGGCCATTGTATGACCGTAACCGGTAAAACCCTGGCAGAGAACCTGGCATCCGTGCCTGATATTGATTTCGAAACACAGAAGATCATCTTCCCCCTGGATAAGCCCCTGAAAGAAAGCGGCCATATCCAGATCCTGTACGGCAACCTGGCTGAAAAAGGCTCCGTTGCCAAGATCACCGGTAAAGAAGGCGAACGTTTCCGCGGCCCTGCTAGGGTATTTGATGGAGAGTTCGAGCTGATCGCCGGTATCCAGAGCGGCCGCGTGAAAGATGGAGATGTGGTAGTGATACGTCACGTGGGCCCGAAAGGCGCACCCGGCATGCCTGAAATGCTGAAGCCTACCTCCGCCATCATGGGCGCAGGCCTGGGCAAGAACGTTGCGCTGATCACAGACGGACGTTTCTCCGGTGGTACCCACGGTTTCGTGGTAGGGCACATTGTGCCTGAGGCCTTTGAAGGTGGTACCATTGCGCTGGTTAAAGACAATGATATGATAGAGATAGATGCAGTGAAGAACACGATCAATGTGGAAGTGAGCGATGCAGAACTGGCCGCCCGCAGGGCCCAGTGGCAACAGCCCGCGCTGAAAGCATCTAACGGTATATTATTTAAATACGCAAAACTTGTTAAAAATGCCACAGAAGGATGTGTTACCGATGAAAGCTAAGCCGGCCGATAAGCCAGCGCCCGCAGCTACTGCGCCTGTTAAATCCATAACAGGTTCAGAAGCGGTCATCCGCTCCCTCATAGCAGAAGGAGTAGAGACCATTTTCGGGTACCCCGGCGGCGCTATCATGCCAATTTATGATGCACTGTACGATTTCCAGGATCAGGTCCATCATATACTGGTCCGGCACGAACAGGGCGCTACCCATGCTGCGCAGGGGTATGCCCGTGCATCCGGCAGGGTAGGTGTGGTGTTTGCCACTTCAGGCCCCGGCGCTACCAACCTGGTAACAGGCCTGGCAGATGCGCATATGGACTCAACGCCTATGGTATGCATCACCGGACAGGTAGCCGCGCATCTCCTGGGCACAGATGCTTTCCAGGAAACAGATGTAATAGGTATCACCATGCCTATCACTAAATGGAACATCCAGGTAACACGTGCGGAAGATATTCCCGGCGCTATTGCCAAAGCGTTCTACATTGCACGCAACGGCCGTCCCGGCCCGGTGCTGGTAGATATCACTAAGAACGCGCAGGTGGCCAAAATGGATTTCGAGTATAAGAAATGTGAATACATCCGCAGCTATCACCCGGTACCTGAGCTGAAGGAAGAGGAAGTGGAAGCGGCTGCAGCGCTTATTAACAGCGCAAAGAAACCTTATATTCTCTGCGGCCACGGTGTACTGATCGCTGATGCACAGCAGGAGCTGATCGCCTTTGCTGAGAAAGCACAGATCCCTATCGCCTCTACTTTATTGGGCCTGTCTGCCGTACCGGTAGATCATCCGCTCTATGTAGGCTACCTTGGTATGCACGGTAACTATGGTCCCAATATCAAGACCAATGAGTGTGATGTGCTGATTGCAGTAGGGATGCGCTTTGACGACCGTATCACCGGCGATGTGAGCTCCTATGCCCGCCAGGCAAAAGTGGTGCACATAGAAATAGATAAAGCAGAGATCAACAAGATCATCAAGGCCGATGCCGCCGTACATGCAGATGCAAAAGCGGCGCTGCAGGCATTGCTGCCTAAGATAAAGGAACAGCGTCACGACGAATGGATCCAGGGCTTTAAAGAAGCAGATCTGCTGGAAGAAGAGAAAGTGAGCAAGCGTGAGCTGTATCCTACAGAAGGTCAGCTGAAAATGGCAGAAGTGATCCGCCTTATCTCTGAGAAAACAGGTGGTCACGCCATCCTGGTAACAGATGTAGGCCAGCACCAGATGATCGCTTCCCGTTACTATCGCTTCCAGGACCCGAACACCAACATCACCTCCGGTGGTATGGGTACCATGGGCTTTGCATTGCCTGCCGCTATGGGCGCCAAGGTAGGCACGCCCGAAAAAGAAGTGGTGGCTATCATAGGAGATGGTTGCTTCCAGATGACCTTACAGGAGCTGGGCACTATCTATCAATCGGAAATAGGCGTAAAGATCGTCATCCTCAATAACAACTTCCTGGGCATGGTACGCCAGTGGCAGCAGCTGTTCTTCGACAAACGCTACTCCTCCACTGAGATGATCAACCCTGATTTCGTACAGATCGCCAAAGGCTTCTATGTGCCCGGCAGGAAAGTAACGGAAAGAGCAGAGATCAGCGCAGCGGTAGATGAAATGCTGCAAACAAAAGGCGCTTACCTGCTGGAAGTAGTGGTAGAGAAAGAAGACAACGTATTTCCCATGGTACCGGCCGGTGCGCCTATTTCACACATCAGGCTGGAGTAGTCATCATTATAACTGTAGAAAGTATGCAAAAAGAATATACAGTAACGGTATACACGGAAGACCGTATAGGGATCACCAATCGTATCACCGTTATCTTTACCCGCAGGGGCATTAATATCACCAGCCTTACCACTGCAGAGACAGAGATACCGGGTGTGTACAAGTTCATCATCACGGTATTGTCTGAACGTGAAAAGCTGGATAAAGTAGTAGGTCAGATAGAAAAGCTGATAGAGATCCACCGTGCTTTTGTACATGAGGAAGATGAAGTGGTGTACCAGGAACTGGCGCTGTACAAGATCTCTACCAAGTCGCTGCACAACGGTAATATCGAGCAACTGATCCGGGATAATCACGCGCGCATTCTCACGATCACCGCCGATTATTTCGTCATAGAAAAAACAGGCCACCAGCAGGAGCTGATAGACATGCTGAAGAAGCTGGAGCCATATGGCCTGATCGAATATTCCAAAAGCGGCCGCGTAGCCATTGTAAAATGGAGCCGCCGTTTTCATGATCACCTGAAAGAACTGGCGGCAAAAGAAGCAGATAATTTTAGCTAAATAGTCGTCAGTCATTAGTCGTTAGTCGTTAGTGATTAACGCGGAGATGATATTCGCTGCATTCACTAACGACTAACGACTAATGACTAACGACTGATAAACTGATAACTTAAAACTAACAACTAAACAAAACATGGCAACCATCAATTTTGGCGGGGTACTGGAAGACGTAGTAACCAGAGAAGAATTCCCCATGGAAAAGGCGAGAGAAGTGCTGAAGAACGAAACCATCGCTATCATCGGTTACGGCGTGCAAGGCCCCGGCCAGGCATTGAACCTGAAAGACAATGGCTTTAATGTGATCATTGGTCAGCGTAAGGATTCAAAAACCTGGGACAAAGCCGTTGCTGACGGTTGGGTACCTGGTAAAACACTGTTCGAGATCGAAGAAGCTGCACAGAAAGGCACCATCATCCAGTTCCTGCTGTCTGATGCTGGCCAGATCACGCTGTGGCCTACATTGAAGCAGTATCTTACTCCCGGTAAGGCATTGTACTTTTCCCATGGCTTTGGTATTACTTACAAAGACCAGACTGGCATCATTCCTCCTGCTGATGTAGATGTGATCCTGGTAGCTCCCAAAGGTTCCGGTACTTCCCTGCGCAGGTTGTTCCTCGCTGGTCAGGGCCTGAACTCCAGCTTTGCTATCTTCCAGGATGCTACCGGTAAAGCCCGTGAGCGCGTGATCGCCCTGGGTATCGGTGTAGGTTCCGGTTACCTGTTTGAAACAGATTTCAAGAAAGAAGTATTCAGCGATCTGACCGGTGAGCGTGGTACCCTGATGGGTTGCATCCAGGGCATCTTCGCTGCTCAGTACGAAACACTGCGCAGGAATGGTCACTCTCCTTCTGAAGCTTTCAATGAAACAGTTGAAGAGCTGACACAATCCCTGATGCCGCTGGTAGCAGAGAATGGTATGGACTGGATGTATGCTAACTGTTCTACTACCGCTCAGCGTGGTGCACTGGATTGGTGGAAGAAGTTCAAAGACGCTACCCAACCCGTATTCGACGAGCTGTATGCAAGCGTAGCTGCTGGTAAAGAAGCTGCCCGCTCTATCGCTTCCAACAGCCAGGCAGACTACCGCGAAAAGCTGAACGAAGAACTGAAAGAACTGCGCGAAAGCGAAATGTGGCAGGCTGGCGCCGCTGTGCGTAAGCTGCGTCCCGGCAAGTAGAGCAATTAACAATTAAGAATTAATAATTAATAATCGCAGCGGAGGTGTTTCATGGAACATTGCCCTGCGATTCTTAATTTTAATAGTTGCGTTTCGTCCAGGAACTGCCTTGCTATTATTAATCATTAATTATTAATTCTTAATTATCACCCATAGAAGCAAATTAGTAATTATGTCTGAAGTCGTGAGCAGTGTAGGTGTCCCCGGCATCCTCGAAGCTGCAGTGAAACTGAAACCGGTGGTGAACCGCACGCCGCTTACCTATAGCGCCACCCTCTCCCGGCGTTACAATTGTGATGTATACCTGAAAAGGGAAGACATGCAGATCGTACGCTCGTATAAACTGCGCGGCGCTTATAACCTGCTCAGCACCCTTGACCGCAAACAGCTGGAGAACGGCGTTACCTGCGCCAGTGCAGGCAACCATGCCCAGGGCTTTGCCTATGCCTGCCGCCAGATGGGCATCCATGGCGTAGTGTTCATGCCAATCATCACACCCAAGCAGAAAGTGAACCAGGTGACCATGTTCGGGGGCGATCATATCCGCATCGAGCTCGTAGGCGATACCTTTGATGATTGCGCCCAGGAAGCGCAGGCTTTCACCAAAGAGCACGGCATGACCTTTATCCCGCCTTTCGATGATCCCCGCATCATTGAAGGACAAGGCACCGTTGCCGTGGAGATCCTCGAAGACCAGCCCCTGGTAGATTACCTCTTTGTACCGGTGGGTGGCGGTGGATTATCTGCAGGTGTAGGCACTTATTTTAAAACATACAGTCCGCAAACCACCATCGTAGGCGTAGAGCCCGAAGGCGCTCCTTCTATGCTGCGCGCTTTGGAGAACGGCGCACCTGTTACCCTCAACGAAATTGACCGCTTTGTAGACGGCGCTGCTGTTAAAAGAGTAGGGCAGCTAACGTTCAGCATCTGCAAAGAAGTGCTCAGCAAAATGCACCTGGTGCCGGAAGGAAAGGTATGCTCTACCATTCTTAAATTGTACAATGAAGACGCTATCGTAGTAGAACCCGCAGGCGCACTGTCTATCGCTGCCCTCGACGATTTTGCGGATGAAATCAAAGGCAAGCGCGTGGTGTGCATCGTAAGCGGCAGCAACAATGATATAGACCGTATGCAGGAGATCAAGGAACGCTCCTTGTTATATGAAGGCCTGAAGCATTATTTCATTATCCGCTTTGCACAAAGGCCGGGCGCGCTCAAAGACCTGCTCAACAATGTGCTGGGCCCTAATGATGATATTACGCGTTTTGAGTACATCCAGAAACACAATAAAGAAACCGGCCCAGCGCTGGTAGGAATAGAGCTCAGGAAGCGGGAAGATTATGACAGGCTGGTCGCCAGGCTCCGCCAATACAATTTCCATTATACGGAATTGAACAAAGACGATAATTTGTTCGGATATTTGGTGTAGCTGTCGGGAAAGGAACTGTTTTAACTATTCTTTTAATACGCAGGCAGGCTCTGGATGCGTTATCACTTTGGCAGGCCCGGAATGGCAGCAAAATTGAGCAAGAATATAAAACGATCCAACGATGGAAGCAGCGATATTACCCCGGTTCGGAGATGCCGGCGCCTTTAAGATAGCAGATGTTCCCATACCCCGGCCATCCGCCGGACAACTGCTGGTGAAGATCAAGGCAGCCGGATTGAACCCGGTAGATTACAAAACACGTACAGGCAAAGGACAGGCAGCACAATTCACCCTCCCCGCCATACTGGGCTGGGATATAGCCGGCCAGATAGCAGACGCGGGACAGGGGGCTCACAAATTCAAGCCCGGAGACCGTATTTTCGGTATGAGCAATTTCCCCAAGCCTGCGAATGCTTATGCCCAATTTGCCGTAGTACAGGAAGACGAGTTTGCCCTCATCCCTGATAATATACCAGACGAGATGGCCGGTGCTACGCCGCTGGCCGCCCTCACCGCCCTGGAAGCATTGGCTGACCACGCCAGGCTCAAAGCAGGTATGCGCGTATTGATCCATGCCGCTGCAGGTGGAGTAGGGCATATTGCTGTACAGCTGGCGCGCATCACAGGCGCTTATGTGATTGGTACGGCTTCTGCCCCGAACCACGCCTGGGTAAAAGAGCTGGGCGCCAATGAAGTGATCGACTACCGGGAACAGCGTTTCGAAGAAGCGATACAGCCGGTAGATGTAGTGATCGACATGATGGGCGGCGAAACCTCTCTACGTTCCCTTGATATCATCAAACCCGGCGGCACGATGGTTTGCCTGCCCTCCATGTATAAAGACGATCCTGCCGTGCTGGCGAAGGCGAAGGACAAGCAGGCCCAGGTGATCTGGCCTATTGTAAGGCCTTCCGGCGCGCGCATGGAACAGATCGCCGTCCTGATGGCAGACGGAAAGCTGACGGTAAAAGTAGCGGCCGTTTTCTCATTGAAAGAGGTGGCCAAAGCGCATGAGCTGCTAGAAACGCACCATGTGCAGGGCAAGGTGGTATTAATACCTAATGCTACTCCATGCTGAGTTATTGGGAAAAACAAAGCCTGCTGCAATATGATCATATCGTATTGGGTAGCGGCATCGTAGGCCTGTCTGCCGCTATCAGCCTAAAGGAGCGTGAGCCCCGGGCCAGGGTGATGGTGCTCGAAAGAGCTTTACTACCCACGGGCGCCAGCACCAGGAATGCTGGCTTTGCATGTATTGGCAGCCTTACCGAAATACTGGCAGACCTGAAGACCCTGTCTCCTGAACAAACTATTGCCCTGGTGGCCCAACGCCGTAAAGGCCTGCAAATGCTGCGGCAACGCCTGGGAGATGAGCGCATTGGCTACCGCGAGCAAGGCAGCTATGAGCTGATCAGCGAACAGGAACTGCCTGCCCTGGATTTGCTGTCTGCCACCAATGATCTCTTGCAACCCGTATTGGGCGGCGCAGCCTTCACGCTTGTAAATGATCATATACCGCGCTTTGCATTTAATGCTGCCTATGCCCGCGCCCTGGTGCAGAATAACTATGAAGGCGAACTGCATACAGGCAAAATGATGCGCGCCCTTATCGACCTGGCCATTGAGAAGAAAGTGGAGATTAAGACAGGCTGTAATGCCCTGCGCCTGGAAGAAACACGTACTGGCGTGAACGTTATTGTGCAGCAGAATGCCGTACCGGAAGAAATTCCTTTCCATTGCAGCAAGCTGGCCATCTGCACCAACGCCTTTACCAAAACGCTCCTCCCCGAACTGGAGCTGCAGCCAGGCCGTGGCCAGGTGCTCATCACCAACCCCATTCCGGGGCTGCCCTTTAAAGGCATCTTCCATATGGACGAAGGCTATTTCTATTTCCGTGAACTGGAGGGAAGGGTACTTTTCGGCGGAGGCCGCAACCTTGACTTTACGGGGGAAGCCACCACTGCATTCGATCTCAATAGCCGGATCCAGGAGGCGCTCGAAGAAAAATTACGTACCGTGATCCTGCCGGGACGCTCCTTTACTATCGCCGACCGCTGGACCGGCATCATGGCCTTCGGCCCCAACAAGCAGCCCATCCTCCGGCCCTGGTCCGAAAATATTTTCCTTGGCGTACGCATGGGCGGCATGGGCGTGGCCATCGGCAGCGCCGTAGGAGAGGAGCTGGCGGGAATGATGCTCAGTCGTTAGGCGACAGTCGACAGTTGTCAGTTGTCAGTTGTCAGTCGTCAGTTGTCAGTCGTTAGTTGTCAGTTGTTAGTAGACGTCGGCCTGGTCCGCTTCGATCCCTGACAACTGACAACTAACGACTGACAACTAACGACTATTTTTCTCTAAACCAAAATACTTTCCTATATTGATCCGTTTTTTACCAAATCGCAACCCAATTGCTATTTGATTTCATGTTATTCAAAAAATAAAGCCATTATTCAACACCACGTTAAATAATTATGCAAAAGAGCTTACAATTCCTGGACTACGCCGTGTTTCTGGTGTACTTTGTTATCGTGGCCGGTTACGGCATTTATATCTACAGGAAGAAAAAGAAGGCCACCACTGATACAAAGGACTTCTTCCTGGCAGAAGGATCTCTTACCTGGTGGGCCATTGGCGCTTCCCTTATCGCATCCAACATTTCTGCAGAGCAGTTCATCGGGATGTCCGGCTCCGGTTTTGCAATGGGCCTCGCTATCTCTACCTACGAGTGGATGGCGGCTGCCACGCTGGTGATTGTGGCGATATTTTTTATACCCGTATATCTTAAGAATAAGATCTACACCATGCCGCAATTCCTCGCACAGCGGTATGATAACCGGGTAGCAACGGTCATGGCTGTCTTCTGGCTGCTGCTGTACGTTTTCGTGAACCTTACTTCCATCTTATACCTGGGCGCGCTGGCGGTGCATGAGATTTCCGGGTTCAGCTTCACCACCTGCGTACTGGGACTAGCCATCTTTTCCGTATTCATCACACTGGGTGGTATGAAGGTGATCGGTTATACGGATGTGATCCAGGTGTTCTTCCTGATCCTGGGTGGTTTGGCCACCACTTACCTGGCCCTGAACCTGGTGGCAGAACATTTTGGTGGCAGCGGGCTCCTTCAGGGCCTCGGTCAGCTGCGTAAAGTAGCGCCGGAGCACTTCCACATGATCTTAGACAAATCCAATCCTCACTATAATGATTTGCCCGGTCTTACGGTGCTGATAGGCGGTATGTGGATCGTGAACCTGAACTACTGGGGTTGTAACCAATATATCACTCAGCGTGCGCTGGGCGCAGATCTGAAAACAGCCCGCGGTGGTATCCTCTTTGCTGCTTTCCTGAAGCTCCTGATGCCGGTGATTGTGGTGCTGCCCGGGATTGCTGCTTATGTATTGTATAAAAACGGAGGATTTCAGCAGGAGATGGTTGATGCTTCCGGAACGGTGAAACCGGACCATGCCTATCCTGTGCTGCTCAACCTGTTGCCGGTAGGCCTGAAAGGGCTTTCCTTCGCAGCGCTAACAGCCGCCATTGTGGCTTCCCTGGCAGGTAAAGCCAACAGTATCAGCACCATCTTTACGCTCGATATTTACAGGCACTTCTTCAAGAAAGATGCTACAGAGCAGCACCTGGTGAAAACAGGCCGTATAGCTATTATTGTTGCCACCATCGTGGCCGTGATAGTAGCGCCCCAGCTTAGTAACCTGGATCAGGGCTTCCAATACATCCAGGAATATACCGGCTTTATCTCCCCCGGCGTATTTGCTATCTTTATATTGGGCTTCTTCTGGAAACGTACTACTTCTGCAGCTGCGCTGACAGGCGCGCTGTTGTCTATACCGCTGTCTACCCTCATTAAATTCACCATGCCTGAGATGCCTTTCCTGGATCGTATGGGCTGGATCTTTGTGATCATTGTTGCTATCATGGTGATCATGACGATGCTTGATCCGAAAAGCAAGAACAATCCGAAAGGCCTTGAAGTGGATGGTTCCATGTTCAAGACCTCCGGTGGTTTTGCCGTAGGTGCAATTTTAATCTGTGGTATACTGGCTGCTTTGTATACCGTGTTCTGGTAATCGTTTACGAAGGTTGCGGTAAGATGTGATATTTGAATTGAACATCAAACTTCAAACCTCAAACTTCAAACTTTTAAGATGTACTTACTTGGTTACGATATTGGGTCTTCTTCCGTAAAAGCTGCGCTGCTGGATGTAGCGAGCGGTAAATGTGTAGCCAGCGCCACCAGTCCGGCGCAGGAAATGCCGATGCAGGCGCCGCAGGCCGGTTGGGCCGAACAGGACCCTGAGCGCTGGTGGCAGGAAATACAACACGCTACCCGCCTGCTGCTGCAGCAACATCCCCTGGATGGAAAGAATGTGGCAGGTATAGGCATTGCCTATCAAATGCACGGACTTGTGTGTGTAGATAAGGATCAGCAGGTATTGCGCCCATCCATCATCTGGTGCGATAGCCGCGCTGTGAATATCGGCAACAAAGCCTTTGCGCAGCTGGGACATGAATATTGCCTGGAACACCTGCTGAACTCTCCCGGTAACTTCACAGCGTCTAAACTGCGCTGGGTACAGGAGAACGAACCGGAGGTCTATGCCCGCATCCATAAGATAATGCTGCCGGGTGATTTCATTGCCATGCGCATGACAGGCGAGGCCTGTACAACTATTTCGGGCCTGTCTGAAGGCATCTTCTGGGATTTTTCGGCCAACGCCGTTGCCCAGTCCCTGCTGGATTATTATAAGATCGATCGTTCCCTTTTAGCTGATATCGTGCCCACCTTCGGGCTGCAAGGCAAGCTCACAGAGCAGGCAGCAAAATTACTGGGCCTGGCGCCCGGCATACCGGTTACCTACCGCGCCGGCGATCAGCCTAACAATGCCTTCTCCCTGAACGTGCTGAACCCGGGAGAGGCCGCCACTACTGCCGGCACTTCCGGCGTGGTGTACGCTGTGCACAACCAGATCGCTTTTGATGAGCAAAGCCGCGTGAACACATTCGTACATGTGAACAACACGGAAAAGGATATACGCAACGGTGTGCTGATGTGCCTTAATGGTACCGGCATCCTGAACAGCTGGTTAAGAAGTGCAACCGGCTCGCTGCCTTACGAGGAAATGAACGCCCTGGCAGCTAAAGCGCCTGCAGGCGCCGCCGGACTGCGCATCTATCCCTTCGGCAATGGTGCAGAGCGTATCCTTGCCAACCAGGAGAGCGGCGCTGTTATACAGAACCTGCAATTCAACACACATAACAGAGAGCACCTGCTGCGTGCCGCACAGGAAGGGATCGTATTCGCGCTCGCTTACGGTGTGGATATCATGAAAGAGATGCAGATGGATATACGGCGCGTAAGAGCCGGACATGCCAACATGTTCCTCAGTCCCCTGTTCCGCCAGGTATTTGCCAATACGCTGAACGTGGTGATAGAGCTGTATAATACCGATGGCGCCCAGGGCGCTGCCCGCGCCGCCGGGATAGGAGCAGGCCTCTTCTCACAGGCAGATGCCTTTAAAGGCATGGAATGCATTGCTACGGTAGAACCGGATGAAGGACAACAAACTTACCAGCAGATCTATACAGAATGGCTGGCAGGCATGACCCAACCCGCATTACATTTCGAGTAAACAAACACATACAAAAGTAAAGGCCGTGTCTATTTTTTGGACGCGGCCTTTTACTTTTGTACCTGTTTATATGCCTGAAGTACCATGAACAAATTGATCATATGCCTGCTGCTCATTACGCAGGCAGCGTTTTCACAAAGAGTATTCACGTTCAATTACGTGTAGTCAGCACCTTTACCGTCACCAGCAGCTGCCCGGTATGCCGCATGGTATGTTCTGCCGCATGGAATAATAAGCCGAGCACAGTGGAAGGCAGCTGTTTACGGCCTACGGTCCTTATTTCCGTGAGTTGCGCAGGCTGCAGGTTTTTTAATTGTTCAATGGCCTGGGTTATCCGCGCATCAAATGCATCTACTAAGGCCTGCAAACGGATGCTATCTTCAGCCGCACCTTCTGCGGCCAGGTACTGCAACTGCGCGGGAGAAAGCGCCTGTCCTTGTGCGTAAGCGAACAAACGATCCAGCACACCGGTGAGGTGTTGCAGATGGAAACCTACGGAAGCTACACCCGCCGGGCGTTCCCACAGCAATGCCTCCGGGAAATCTTTCATCAGTTCAAGGATCTCCTCTCTTGCCTGCAGCAGGGCATGTGCCACCGGTTGCAGTAACGCAGGTATGCCTGGGAGAGGGCCGCGTAACCAAACTTCCGGTAATTTTATATCCGCCATTTTTTATTTTTTAACGAAGATATGCTGCAGGTTGGGTAATTTAGACCTCATTTTGCAACACATTTATGTCATTCAATATACAAGCGTTTCAACAGAATGGGTTTGATATTATCGCCCTGAAAGATAACAAGAGCGGTGCGCAGGTGGAGATCATTCCCTCCCATGGGGCCATGCTGCATGCTTTCCGCGTACAGCATAAGGGACAGCTCTTAAATATCATCGATAATTTCGAGAGCAAGGAAGAATATCAGCAGCAGTTTGCCAACACTTTCAAAGGCGTGAAACTGAGCCCTTTTGCCTGTCGCATTCCAGACAAACAATACGAATGGCGCGAGCAATCCTATAAGATCAAAAAATCAGTGCTGTCGGACCACGCCATTCACGGGCTCTTATACGACGCCGAATTTACAGTGGTAGATCAAACGGCTTCAGCAGAAAGCGCAAGCCTGCTGCTGGAGTATGATTACAAAGCAGAGGACGCCGGCTATCCTTTCCATTACAGTTGCCGGGTGCGCTATACACTCTTGCCGGATCATCAGCTGGAAATAAAAACCACGCTCAGCAATCATGAGGCTACGCCTATCCCGGTGATGGATGGCTGGCATCCTTATTTTACCACCGGCACTCCCGTGGATGAGCTGGAACTACAGTTCTCCGCTACCTGGCTGGTAGAGTTCGATGAGCGCCTGGTGCCCAATGGCAACCTGGAGCCCTGCGAAGAATTTCTGCAACCTTTACTGCTGGAAGGCGTGTCATTGGATAATTCCTTCCTGTTAAGTTTTGATAATCCTGGCCCGTCCTGCAGCCTGTACGACCGTAAACAGGGTATTACCATCGATTTCTACCCGGAAGATACTTATCCTGTATTACAGGTATACATACCGCCCCACCGCCGCAGTATTGCCATAGAGAACCTGAGCGGCGCGCCGGATGCTTTTAACAACGGGATGGGGTTGTACCAGCTGGAACGCGATGAGCCCCGCACCTTTGGCACGCGTATCCAGGTCCGGCTGGCATAGTCTTTGGATTTTCCTTTCTGTAACCTTATTGTTCACCATTAAATAGAATGTTATGGATAACTTACAGATCAAAGGAAAATGGAACGAGATTAAGGGCAAACTGAAAAAGCAGTATGCAGATCTTACTGACGACGACCTGCTGTACCAGGAAGGTGAAGAGGATAGGCTGATAGGCAAGCTGCAGCAGAAATTGGGAAAATCAAGGGATGAAGTGATCAAAATGCTGAGATCTGTCTGATTTAGAACGATATTTTCCCACCATAAAAAAATCCTTCCTGAAAAGGAAGGATTTTTCTTTTTTAACAACTTGTGAGTTACTTTGTTCTAATTTTCATCCATATCTGAACAAATGAAATACATAAGCGCTTTATTGCTTGTAGGCTGCATGATGGTGGCGCAGCAATTACAGGCCCAGGTAACTGTTACCGGCCAGCTCACAGACAAGGATAACAAACTCCTGGTACTGCCCTACGCCTCTATCATTAATAAGACTACCGGGAAAAGAGCTTATTCTGACCAGGGAGGCTTCTATCGCATCTCTGCCAGTCCCCGCGATATGATCGTATTTACTTTCGTTGGTTATAAACCGGATAGTATTACAGTACAGCAGTCCAGCGGTACCGAAACCCGTAACGTGGAACTGCAGGTGGAGGGTAAAGTGTTGCGAAGTGTTGAGGTAACTGCTCATTACACACCCTATCAGCTGGACTCTATTGCGCGGCGCGATCAATATGGTTTTATCCTCGATAAGGAGAACAAGCCATTGGCAGGAGGCAGTACCCCGCAGGGATTCGGGCTTACTTTCAGTCCAATTACCCGATACTCAAGAAGAGAGAAACAGAAAAGGGAGTTCAAGAAGAATTTTGAGAAAGCAGAACATGAACGATATGTGGATTCCCGTTATACCCCGGTGCTGGTTGCCCAGGTGACCGGCCTCAAAGGAGATTCCCTGCTGCAGTTCATGAGTGAAGTTCGTCCCGATTACGAAACGATGCGTATGATGCGCCAGGAAGACCTCTTGTACTGGATCACAGATAAGTACCGGGCCTGGAAGAAATAATTATCCGCCAGCAGGCGAACACCAATATTGAAAAGGGCTGCACTTTAACGGTGCAGCCCTTTATACTTATTCTAAGGCCAATTTTTCTTCGTTTATCAGTTATACACCTTCACCATGTACACAAAATCTTCCAGTTTCTTGATCTGATCTACGCGGCTCAGGGTATTCAGGTTGTTCTTGCGGGTCCATTCCCTGCGGGGAAGTTTTTCTTTAGGCATTTCTTCCAGCAGGCGTTTCAGGTGAAAGGATTTTACCGCGAAGGCTATACCGTCAGAGGTAGTTTGTTTGCCGGTGATGATCCCTACAATATTACCCTCATTATCCATCAGCGGGGCGCCGCTGTTGCCCGGGTTTACGGGGATGGATACCTGGTAAGCTACGGTATCGCCCTGGAAGCCGGTTTGGGCGCTGATGTACCCTTTACCATACACGATTTCGTCGCGGGGATAGCCCATGGTGAACACTTCTTCACCTAACCTTACCGCCTGTGGTTTCAGGCTATAGGGGAGGGGCTGGCTTTTAAAGGTGCTGTCAGCTATTTTCAGGATGGCCAGGTCGGCAGAAATATCCTCGAATATGCTGTTGGCTTTAAAGGCCTCGCCTTTGTTGTTCTGCACATACACGGAGTCGGCGCCAGCCACTACATGATAATTGGTAATGATATAGCCGTTGGTAGAGATGGCAAAGCCGGTTCCGCCATAGGTGCCGGGGTTGGCAGGTGCTTTCTTGTTATTGTTAATGTCTTTGATCAGGGCGTTCTGGGAGCGTTGTATATTATTTAATACACGCCTAACGTCCTCATACTGTGAAGTGCTTTTCTGCCTGGCGGCCTGTTGCATGATGGCGATGGTCGCCAGGGAGGTTACCAGGGCGATACAGGCGGCCGCAGCCAGGTTGGTAAGGGTACGCCTGCGCGGATAGCCGGATTTGCGCAGGGTGTGTACCGTCGCCTCCGGTTTGGAGCGCAGTTGCTCCATATTTATAGCGGAGTGTATCTTGTCCATCTTCTGCTGCAGATCTTTCCGCCGGCCGTATTGTTGAAATGTATCCAGGAAAGCCTGCTGCTCGATGACCTGGCGGTCCAGGGCAGCATCCGCTTTCCGGAGCGCTTCAAAAGCGGCCTTTTCCGGCTCGCTCATCTGGCCCTCCAGGTAGCGTTCTATTTCCTGTAATATTTGAAGCTGATCTTTCATCACCGTTCCCTTTAATAATTGTTTGGTATAGTTAGATTCCTTTTATTTATTATGGTTTACCCCTGTGTATTGGTCAAAAAACAGCTTTTTTAACCGCATCAGGCATTTATATTTCTGGTTCTTGGCATTGTCGGGGTTGGTATAACCAAACTTTTCGGCAATGTCCTGCATGGATAGTTTTCGCAGATAATAATCTTCCAGCAGCGTCTTACAGGGTTCGCCCAGGTTTCCCATGGCTTTTTGCATCACATTGAACTGTTCGTCCCTTTTCTGATGCTCCTCCATGGTATCTTCCAGGGGGAGTGTTTCTTCCAGTCCGTCCGAGAGCGCTACCTGCCAGGTATTGCCCTGTAATTTCTTCAGCCACAGGTGGCGGCAAACTGCATAAAGGAATGTTTTCAGTTTGCTGTAAAGATCAAAGCCTCCCTGCTGCACCTTTTCATAAAGAACGATCATGGCTTCCTGGAAAAGGTCTTTGGCGTCATCCTCCGATCCGTTATTCTGGAGCACCATCCTCAAAATGGCAGGAAAATTATCCAGGTAAATGGTTTTCAGTGCCTTGTCGTCATCCCGGGCCAGTCCTTCCAGTAACTCCTTATCCCTTGCTATGTTTAGATTATCATTCACTTATTAATACAATTATGCGCTTTTGGTAACCCAAAGTAGCGAAAAATAAATTTCAAATTTTTTTTCGGATGCTGGGTTACCTTTTCCCGAACCCGGTATAAAGGTTAAATTAATTTCCAAACCTTAAAAACATTGTACAATGAAGAATGCTCTGAAAATTGGTTTCCTGGCACTGGCTTTTGGTCTTTTCGTAACCGCTTGCGGTTCTGGCACTGGCACTGGCGAATCTGCTGATTCTGCTACTAACGCTGCTACCGAAGCCATCGATTCAACTGCTGCTGCTGCTGATTCTTCTATCAACGCTGTTGCTGACTCTGCAAAGAACGCAGTTGATTCAGTTGCTGCTGATACTACTCATCACTAATCTGAGGCAAGCAAAAAAGGTTATTATAAAAAAGCCGTTTGGGTCAACCCGAACGGTTTTTTTTGTGCCTGAGCCTGCCGGGCTCCTCGTTTTTTGAATGGAAACCAGGTTTTTAGTCCTTTTATTAAATAAAATATAATTTTTAACGGGTGGCCTTGGATAATAAAAAGCACAGCGTATTTTTGTTGGGCAATTAAGATTACATATATGATCCGCACAGCGACCTTTGGATACTTTTATGGTTTTTACTTTTTCTGGTACCAGAAATAAGGAGGTCGCTTGTAAGTATCAAAAAGATAAAGAAACTAGCAAAAGGGCCTCCTGAAGAAGGGGCCCTTTCTGATTTTATAAGATTACAGATTACAGTTATGTTACAGAAACGTTTCGGCATTTATTTCTTCTACTTTTTCTTTTACTTCTTTTACGTGGAGAAGGCCGGGACTCTTTTGTAATAACTGATCACATAAGATTTTACAAAATAAGGGTCCCGGCTCTCCCGGGACCTTTTTTATTACCGTAACTGAACTAACGAATAACAACTAACGACTAAATTTATGCGGATCGCAATCCAGGGTTTTGAAGGATCTTTTCACCAGATAGCTGCACAGAGCTACTTCGGCAAGCAAACGGAAGTTGAATGCTGCGCCTCTTTCGCTGAGCTGGTGAGGAAAGCAAAACAACAACCCGATGTGGACGCCGGTGTAATGGCCATAGAAAACTCCATCGCCGGCAGCATTTTGCCCAACTACAGCCTGCTCAAGAATTCGGGCCTGCATGTGAACGGGGAAGTATACCTGCAGATCAAACAGCAGCTCATGGTACTGCCCGGACAAACCCTGGAAGATATCCGGGAAGTGCATTCCCACCCGATGGCCCTGCTGCAGTGTATGGACTTCCTGGAAAAGCACCCGCATATTAAACTGGTGGAAACAGAAGATACGGCCCTCAGCGCCAAACACGTGGCCCAGAAAAAGCTGAAAAGCACCGCCGCCATCGCCGGCAAACTGGCCGCCGACATCTTCGGTCTCGATATCATCGCCCCTAACATCCACACCGCAAAGAACAATTACACCCGCTTCCTGGTTATCTCCCGTAACGGTGTAACACCTGCTCCCGACGCCAATAAAGCCTCCGTATATTTTCAGACTTCCCATGACAGGGGAAGCCTGGCTAAAGTGCTTACCAAAATTGCAGAAGCAGGCATTAACCTGTCTAAGCTGCAGTCTTTTCCAATACCGGCCAAAGAATGGACCTACTATTTCCACGCCGATATGGAATTTGAGCACCAGGACCTTTTCCATAAAGGCCTGGAGCGCATCACGCCACTGACAGAACATCTGAAAGTATTAGGGATCTATAAAAAAGGAAATACGCATTAATATGAATATCGCGGTAGCCAAAAGATTACAGCACACAGAAGAATACTACTTCTCAAGGAAGCTGCGGGAGATAGACGAAATGAACAAGGCGGGAGCCAATGTCATTAACCTGGGCATCGGTAGTCCGGACCTGCCCCCGCACCCCTCCGTAATAGCGGCGCTGAACGAATACGCGCAAAAGCCCAATACCCATGCTTACCAGGGGTATAAAGGCATACCGGCCCTGCGCAATGCCATGGCGGCCTGGTACCAGCGTTTCTACGGCGTGTCCCTGGATGCGGATACCGAAGTGCTGCCGCTCATCGGCTCCAAGGAAGGCATCATGCACATCTGCATGACCTACCTGCAGGAAGGCGATGAAGCCCTGGTACCCAACCCGGGTTATCCTACCTACCGCTCTGCCGTTCAGCTGAGTGGGGCTACCGTGGTGGATTATGACCTGGAAGAAAAGAACAACTGGCTGCCCGACCTGGACGCCCTGGCTAAAAGGGACCTCAGTCGCGTAAAGCTTATGTGGGTGAACTATCCGCATATGCCTACCGGCGCCATTACCAATACAGCATTCGCTAAGGAGCTCATCGCATTTGCCAAAAAGCATAATATCCTGATCTGTCACGATAACCCCTACAGCTTCATCCTGAACGATCGCCCCGAAAGCCTGCTCCAGGTCGAAGGCGCCCGGGATGTGGTATTGGAGCTGAACTCCCTCAGCAAATCATCCAATATGGCGGGTTGGCGTATAGGCATGTTAGTAGGCAAGGCTGCCTGGATCAACGAAGTGCTGCGCTTCAAAAGCAATATGGACTCCGGTATGTTTCAGCCCGTACAGATGGCGGCTGTAAAAGCCCTTGAACTGGGACAGGACTGGTACGACGGACTGAATACCATCTACCGTGGCCGCCGCCAGAAAGTGTTCGAGCTGCTGCAGCTGCTGAACTGCACTTTCGACACCAGGCAGGTAGGCATGTTCGTATGGGCAAAGATCCCCGCTACTGCAAAAGACGGGTACGAGGTGACCGATGAGATCCTGCAAAAGGCGCATGTATTCATCACGCCCGGCGGCATCTTCGGTAGTAACGGCAACGGTTATATCCGCGTAAGCCTGTGTAAGGATGAAGCAGTGTTTGCTGAAGCAATTAATCGTATCCGTGCAATTAAGGATAAGAATTAAAAATTAAGAATTAATAATTAAGAATCGCAACACATGTCTTTAGCCTGGCACTTGTACTACGATTATTAATTCTTCATTATTCATTATTAATTATTTTATGGTCGCAACAATTGTAGGCGTAGGATTAATAGGCGGGTCAATGGCCATCACCCTGAAAGAAAAAGGGATGATCAGCCGTGTCCTGGGCGTAGACCAGCGTGAAGAGAACTTGCGGAAAGCACAGGAACTGAAGATCATTGACGAAGCGGTGAGCCTGGAAAAGGCCATGCAGCAATCATCGCTCATCATACTGGCGGTACCGGTAGATGCGCTGTTGCAGCTGCTGCCGGCAGTATTGGATAATGCACAGCCACATCATGTGATCATGGATGTAGGCTCTACCAAGAAACAAATATTACAGCTCGTTGCCGGTCATCCCAACAGGGGACGCTGGGTTGCCGCCCACCCGATGGCCGGCACCGAGTATTCCGGTCCCGAAGCCGCCATACCGAATCTTTTCACCAACCGTACGATGGTGCTCTGCGATGTGAAGAACAGCGATGAAGATGCGCTGGAAGTGATAGAGAGCCTGGTAGAAAACCTGCAGATGCGACTGGTGTACATGAACGGGGAAGAACATGATCTGCATACGGCCTACGTATCTCACATCTCCCACATTACTTCTTTCGCGCTGGCGCTGACCGTACTGAAGAAGGAGAAGGAGCAGGGCCGCATTTTTGAGCTGGCCAGCGGTGGTTTTGAATCTACCGTGCGTTTGGCCAAGAGCTCGCCCGATATGTGGGTGCCTATCTTCAAGCATAACCGCAACAATGTGCTGGACGTGCTGGAAGAGCATATTCACCAGCTGGAGCAGATGAAGAAATTACTGGAAGAAGAAGACTACGATACATTTTACAAGCTTATACAGAAATCAAATAAAATCAGGAAAATTCTAAAATAACTAACATGGAACAGATCTTAGCAAAAACAAAATTCGCTGATCCATCTTCGGATAAAAAGCCGCTGATCATCTCAGGGCCTTGCAGCGCAGAAACAGAAGAGCAGGTACTGGCTACTGCCCTGGCCCTCTCCAAGACCGGTAAAGTGGACGTGCTCCGCGCGGGCATCTGGAAACCCCGTACCCGTCCTGGTTCTTTCGAAGGTATCGGCACCAAAGGCCTGCCCTGGTTACAGAAGGCAAAAGAGCTGACCGGCATGCCCATCGCCATCGAAGTAGCTACCGCTAAGCAGGTGGAAGACGCCCTGCACTTCGGCGTAGACATCCTGTGGGTAGGCGCCCGTACCACGGTGAACCCTTTCTCCGTACAGGAAGTAGCAGACGCCTTGAAAGGTGTAGACACTACCGTACTGATCAAAAATCCGATCAACCCGGACCTCGAACTGTGGATCGGCGCTGTTGAGCGTATCCAGAAAGCAGGTATCAACAAACTGGGATTGATCCACCGCGGCTTCTCCAGCTATGGCAATACTGAATTCCGTAATGCTCCCATGTGGCACCTGGCTATCGAAGTAAAGCGCCGTATGACCGGTATCCCCATGATCTGCGATCCCAGCCACATCGGCGGCCGCCGCGACATCCTGCAGGAAATTGCCCAGGAAGCAGTTGACCTGGATTACGATGGCCTGATGCTGGAAACGCACGTAGATCCTGATAATGCATGGAGCGATGCCAAACAGCAGGTAACGCCCGAAAGATTGGCAGAGATATTGGATGGTATCACCTGGCGCCATGAGCATACCAACAAGAAGGAATTCAACACCGCCCTGGAAAAGCTCCGCGCCCAGATCAACCAGATCGACGACGAGATCATGCAGCTGCTGGGTAACCGTATGAAAGTGGCTGAGAAAATAGGCGAATACAAAAAAGAGAACAATATCACTATCCTGCAAACCAATCGCTGGAATGAGATCCTGGAACGTGGTATCCGCAAGGGTGAGAAACTGGGCCTGACCAAAGACTTCATCCTGAAATACTTCGACGCTGTTCACCTGGAATCTATCAACAGGCAGAACAAAGTAATGAACGAAGACAAAAAGTAATAAACGGCCATCAGCTAACAGCTAATAGCCAACAGCTAATTGCTATTTAACATGCGCACACTCAAATACCAATTTCAGCAAAGCACCACCACTTATCACCTGGGGGCAGATCTGGCGCAGCTGGGAGATTTTGTGGACCAGTCACGCACCGTACTGGTAGTAGACGAGAACGTGGATAAATATCACGGCCACAAATTCGCCAACTGGAGAAAGCTGGTGATTCCCGATGGGGAAGATTGTAAGACCTGGGAAGTACTGGAACAGATCATTAATGGCCTGATAGAACTGGAAGCAGACAGGAAAACGATGCTGGTTGGTATTGGAGGGGGTATGCTCACAGACATGGCAGGTTTTGCCGCCAGCATTTATATGCGCGGTATCTCCTTTGCTTTTGTGCCTTCTACCTTACTGGCCCAGGTAGACGCGTCTATAGGTGGGAAGAACGGCATCAGCCACGGTGTGCATAAGAACATGCTGGGTATCATCCGGCAGCCGGACTTCATCCTCTTTGACTATACGCTGCCGTCTACCATGCCTGCAGAAGAGTGGCATAACGGTTTTGCAGAGATCATCAAGTATGCCTGCATACTGGATGCAGACCTGTTTAACTACCTGGAGCAAAACCGTGATAAAGCCATGGAGCGTAATGTGGAAGTGCTGCAATTCCTGGTGGAACGTTCTGTGCAGCTGAAAACACAGGTAGTGCTGGAAGATGAATTCGAGACCGGTCCCCGCCGCTGGCTGAACTTTGGTCATACCCTTGGGCATGCGGTGGAAAAGATAGAAAGCATCGCTCACGGCCAGGCAGTGGCCATTGGTATGGTGGCTGCCGCCAAGATCTCTGAAAAGCTGAACGGCTTTCCTTCAGACCAGACCAACCGGCTGATGCGCCTGATCAACGATTACCAGTTGCCCGTAACGCTGACTTCCGATAAGGAGAAAGTGTTCGATATCTTCAGGCTCGATAAAAAAAGGGAAAAGGATTTTATCCATTTCGTGCTGCTGGACTCCATTGGCAAGGCTGTAACAAAGCCGGTGCCGCTGGATGTGCTTAAACAGTTATTACAGGAATTATAACGGTCTTGAATGTTGACGGTTTGCTTGTTTTGAAACTTCAAACCTTAAACTTCAAACTTCAAACAAATTGAATATGCAAGTTATAGTATCGCCAGGCGCCATACAGGGAACCGTTACCGCCAATCCGTCTAAAAGTGCTATGCAGCGTGCAGTAGCAGCCGCCCTGCTCAGCAAGGGGAAGACGGTTATTCATAATCCCGGGTTAAGTAACGACTGCCTGGCAGCGCTGGAAGTAGCAGAGAACCTGGGCGCTAAAATAAAACGGGTAGAAGAAGAAGTAGAGATCACCAGCAATGGCGTAAAACCTTTCTACGACAGTATCAACTGTGGCGAATCCGGTTTAGGTATTCGTATGTTCACGCCCATAGCTGCTCTGGCAGATATTGCCATCACCATTGAAGGACATGGCAGCCTGGCCACCCGTCCCATGGGCTTTTTTGAAGAGGTGCTGCCCCAGCTGGATGTGGAGTGTTCTACCAACAATGGTAAGCTGCCCCTACACATCAAAGGTCCACTGAAAGCAAAGAACATCACCATAGATGGTTCGCTGAGCTCCCAGTTCCTGACTGGTTTGCTGATGGCCTACGGTTCCGTAGCAGAAGATGTGACCATCACCGTAAAGGATCTGAAGAGCAAGCCTTATATCGCGCTCACCCTGCAGTTGATGGAGCAGTTTGGCGTAAAGGTGCAGCAGGAGAATTTCGAGCATTTCCGTTTCGGGAAAAAGCAAACTTACCGCGCGGGGGAGTATACTGTAGAAGGTGATTGGAGCGGTGCTGCTTTCTTACTGGTAGCTGCAGCGGTAGCAGGTAAAGCAGAAGTGCATCACCTGAACATTCACTCTGCACAATCTGACAAAGCCATCCTGGAAGCCCTGGAGAAAGCAGGCGCGCATTTAGCGCCCGGCGTCTTTACCGTGATCGTAGAGAAAGGCAGGCTGCAGGCATTTGAGTTTGACGCTACTGATTGTCCGGATCTGTTCCCTCCGCTGGTAGCGTTGGCTGCCAACTGTAAAGGCATTACCCGGCTCAGGGGCGTAAGCCGCCTGGCGCATAAAGAAAGCGACCGTGGTGTAACCTTGCAGGAAGAGTTTGGCAAGATGGGCATCGTGATAGACCTGCAGGGCGATGAGATGCTGGTGCATGGCGGTACCGGTATCAAGGGCGCAAGGGTGCATTCACACAACGATCACCGTATTGCGATGGCTTGCGCAGTAGCTGCTTTAACAGCCGACGGCCCGGTGCAGATAGATAATGCGGAGGCCATTAACAAATCATACCCTGAATTTTTTGAACATTTGCAGAAAATCGGGGGTATCGTACAGAAAGAAGAAGTTAAGATCAATTAAGCAGTTTCATTTTTTTAAATCTGATTTCAATGAATGGTTTTGGTAGAATATTCCGGGTAAATGTATTTGGAGAGTCACATGGCGCCAGTGTAGGCGTCAATATCGACGGGGTGCCCGCTGGCCTTCCGTTAAAGCAGGAAGATTTTTTAGAAGACCTGGAGCGTCGCAAGGGCGGTTCCAGGGGCACTACGCCCCGTAAAGAGGAAGACCTTCCATACATTAAATCCGGTGTATTCAACGACCTCACCACTGGGGCGCCCATCACCATTCTATTCGAAAATAACAACACCCGTAGCGCTGATTACGAAAAGCTGCGGGAGTTTCCCCGTCCGGGCCACGCAGATTTTGTAGCCACCAGGAAATACGGCGGCTTTGAAGACTACAGGGGAGGGGGGCACTTCAGTGGCCGCCTGACCCTCAACCTGGTGGCAGCCGGTGTGATTGCCAAAAAGCTCCTCGGCGCGGGTATCACTGTTACGGCTAAGCTGAAAGAAGTAGGCGGTTACGCCGATCCTGAAGAAGGCCTGGAAGCAGCCATTGCCGCCAAAGATTCTGTAGGCGGCATTGTAGAATGTGTGGTAGATGGTTTGCCCATCGGCCTGGGAGAGCCCTTCTTTGACTCTATTGAATCTTGCCTGGCGCATGCCGCCTTTTCAATACCCGCCATCAAAGGCGTTGAATTCGGTTCCGGCTTTGCCGCTGCACGTATGAAAGGCCTGGAGCATAACGACCCTATCATAGACTCCACTGGTAAAACGGCTACCAACCATGCCGGCGGCGTGGTTGGGGGTATTACCAATGGTAATCAGCTGGTATATCGGGTAGCGGTAAAACCAACCAGCAGTACACCTAAAGAGCAGCAGACCTTGAATATCAAAAGCGGAGAGGTAGAAACTTTCAGTGTAAAAGGCCGTCATGACCTTTGCATTGCACTGCGTGTACCCGTAGTGCTGGAAGCGGTGACAGCGATGGTGCTGGCAGATTTTATGCTGCTGGAACAGCGGGTGGGAAGGGTTTGGAAGTAATCCGCATAGTTGTGGGTCTTCAGTCTGCGTCATTGCGGGAGCAGCGGGAAGGAGCCGGTCTTCAGTCTGCGTCATTGCGAGGCGCAGGGGGAAAGAGCGGGTCTTCAGTCTCCGTCATTGCGAGGCGCAGCGGGGATAAGGGCGCGGAGCGACGAAGCAATCTTTTAACATCATTTACACGCTAAAAGATTGCTTCGGCCAATTATTTATTCTTTCACAATCTCCAATAATTCTACTTCAAATATCAACGTACTACCCGGTCCAATCTTCGGTCCTGCCTGGCGATCTCCATAAGCCAGATCAGACGGAATGAACAGCTTCCATTTAGAACCCACCGGCATCAGCTGCAAAGCTTCCGTCCAGCCGGGGATTACCCCGTTCACAGCAAAGCTGATAGGCTGGCCTCTGTCTACAGAGCTATCGAACACGGTACCATCAATCAGGGTGCCATGGTAATGCGTTTTCACTTTATCTGTCAGCGCGGGTTTCGGCCCGGTGCCCTCTTTGATCACCTGGTACTGCAAACCGCTGGGCAGTGTGGTTACACCTGGTTTGGTTTTATTGGCTGCCAGAAACTGCTCTCCGGCGGCTTTGTTCTTGGCAATTTTTTCTGATGCTGCTTTCTGCAGGAAGTCTCTTATGCTCATATCACATTGTTCTTTTGATAATAATAAAGGCTGGTTTTTAAGCACGTCCTGAATGGCTTTCATTAACAGGTTCGCGTTCAGGTTGGTAAGGCCCTGACCTTTGAGGGAGTTGCCGATATCCTGGCCAATAGCGTAGCTCACTGAATCAATGCTGGTTTTCAGTGCAGCAGGCTTAGCGGCAGGTTTTGCCTTGGGTTTGGCTTGTGAAAAGCCTTGCAGACTAGCCAGGCCCAATACCCCCAGGAATAGGATTTTTCTGATCATATGTTCTTGGATTCTATATTGGCCGGCAAGATAGGGAAATTATGCCGTAGCAGCTATAGCTGTAAGTAACATAATGGCAACGAATGCAAAAGAGAGGGTAATGAGGAGAATAGCCTTTTTCATAATGTGGATTTGAAGTGAAGATAGGAGGTTTGAGGGGGAATGTCAATACAGAAGATCGAAATTTATCACTTGTTCATTCTCGCTTGTAATAAACCATAGATACGGTTCATTTCCCCTGCATTAAAGGGCGAGCCCTTAGAAACAAGTATTTCCCCGTTTTTACCAATAATAAATGCTTTGTGTTCTTCTTTCAATATTAAACTTAAAGTGTCCAGTTCAGCCTTGGTGAAGGGACTATCAACATACCGGTAGCCGCTTACTACTATGGAATCTTCGGTTTGGTACACCTCCTCTATATGCACAAATTTATAATACGAAAGGCCATCAGGAATTTCGTCCTGGATGGGCTTTTTAGCGTAGCTGATGGCGAAGGCTGTTCCCGTCACCAATAGTACAATGCCAATTACAAAAAGATATCTGGAAAGTAGCGGTTTTTTCATACGGATGACAAAAGCTGATAGCAGGTACAATAATCCCATAACGCCTGCTATTTTTCCAAAAAGGCCGTATATGATGAAAGTCGGGTCCTGGAATGTTGAAGATAATCCTAATGCGATGACAACGGCAAGTATAAATAGAGAAAATGCAGTTAGTGCATTAGTTATTTGATCTCTTTTCATAAGTAGTGCATAATATCTGTAATTCCTATTTATTCTCCTCTTGAGTCATTTACCTTTTTGGCGTTAGCAGGCAATGCATAGCCATTAGTTGGTTTTGGTTCAGGATTAGGATTTGTCGTATTTGACCAATCGTACACAGAATTTTTCATATTTCCCACCTGTTCCAAACCATCTTGATCTCCTCTGTACGAAGCCTGAAAATATGACCGGATATAAAAGGGTTTAGCTCCGACTTTTTCGAGTTTCAACATAGTATCATGATCAACCTCTTCTTCCAGGTTGGCTCCTCTGCCTGCTTTCCACTGGTACTTGTCGGCTAAGGTAAAATAAATATCCCCCAATACTTCCTTTTTGCCGTTTTTATCAATATTGACAGTGAATTTGCCTGTACCGTATATGGAATAAGAACCTAATGCTGTACCAAGATCCGAGATTACAGCGCCTCCCTGTTGGTAGTCAACGTGGGAACTAACCGAGAAACTATGTGTACCAGGCTCCTTCAAGGCAAATATCTGTGCCAGCGCTTGCTTTTTTATAAATTTCTCAACAGTATTAACCTGATGGTTGAAAATCCAGCTGCCACCTGCATGAGACAACGCTTTGTAACTTAGTATGTCGTATCCGCCTTGTCCCTCCATCCATCTGGTCATCAACCTGGCTGAGAGGTACCTGCCATAAAAAGTAAATAAATGTACTCTGTTAAAAGCGGTAGTAACCGCATCTGATGTTGAAGCCCTATCATCATTTGGTAATCGGTTGATGTTATTGGCAAAGGTAGTTTTAATGACAGGTATTGCCTTTTTATAATATTTATCCGGATCGGATTCCTCTTCTCCATCCCGGTCAACAAATTTGATAGGTTTATTACCTGCATATTGATATGGGGAATACCAGGGATATTGCTGCGTTAGCGGATCCACGGATAAGAACTTTCCAAGCCTTGGGTCATACACTCTCATGCCGTAGTCTATTTGGTTTCCCTCTCCCTTTACTTCATTATCTTTTTCCTTGCCATTATAACCGTATCTATACCCATTGCCGGAACTATAGCTACGTCCGGGCTGCAGCATTCCAAATGGATAATAATCATTAGCACTGACTATATCTGCATTGTAATAGTCTATAGTGCCGTCCGTGTTCTCATCTGCTTCTTTTTTCTGTCAGTGACAACCGCCATCACATTCCCCCTGGTATCCGTAAGTTCATAGGTCCTTTGTCCCCGGATATAGGAGATGCCATAAGCAAACCCAAGCCCGGGCAGATAAGAAATTTCGGGCGCCTCATTCCCATAAGCATCGAAAATCAACTGTTCCGCGTATTGTTCATCGGGTACGATCAGGTTGTTGATTTTGTCGTTGATTGTATCTTGCCGCTGTTGTAAACTTATTAATCCCTCCCGGAGTTGCCGCCTGCTTGTCGTCCCAGAGGTGGGTTTGTATAATCCGGAATCAAGATTGTTTAACCAACTTAAATATTGCTGTTTCCCGTCCTCTGCCTGTTGCCACTGTAGTTCCAGCCAACCCCGGTACAATAGGAATACGTCTTCTCTTTCTCTTAATAGAGACGCGTATTTTCCAGGTTTCAGAGGAACGCTGTCCATCAGCTTCCCTTCCAGGTTATACACGAATAGTCTATTGGGCGATCGGCGTCTTATTTCGATCCTGGCGGCTGCTGCGATGGGGTCAGCGTTAAAAAATGTAGTGCCATTGGAGTTCGTAAGCATCATGCCGGCTAGCACGTTTCGGGTACGGCTGCTGTCAATGTGATTGCTGACAAGCTGCCTGGGGGATTTGCTGTCAAATATTCTCAGTTGCAGATATGTTTTTTTCATTAGTGACTCAATAGCTACTATCCTTTGCAGCATGGTCCCCGCTAACCTGATGGAAGGTATGTTAAATATGATCCGGCTATTGTAGGCAGTGTCTTCCAATGCAGCCTTGCCATGCAGGCGGTAAAGGCGCTCAGCCTGTGCGATGTAAGAAATATCTTCGTAACGGTAATCACGGTAAAAGGAAAAGGGATCGAGCGTACCGCTAATCAGCTGATCATAGATGTCATTTTCTGGCTGTATGGAATCAAAAACTTTGCCGTAGCAGCTAAACCATTTCAGCTGCCGGGTGTCTTCCCTGAGCACCGCCATATTCACATAACCGCCTTCCCCATCTTTTCGGCTATAAATGTGCAAGCCCGGCTGCCTGGAGGCCACCTGCTTCAATAGGGGATCAACCCGAGGGTCTTGCTTAATATCCGTTTGCGCTTTACTATGTGAATAGATCAGGATAAAAGAAAAGACGAGAAAATGGGATAACGCTTTCATATGTATAGGGTATCAGATAACTTAAATATCAAGCTAACGGATGCTAAGATAAAAAATGGATCAATAACTTGGACGATTTGTGGAAGCTTTGATTAAATTTTATTTGTAATATTATTGAAGAACTGAAACCCGGTTAATATTATTAAAACCTCTCAGCAATGCAACATAACGATGGGAAGACATTTTATCACTTTTCCGAATATAACAGCGATGACGCGCAGAAAAGATTATTGGAGCTGCCCTCATTCGGAGCATTCCAGCAGGAGCGGGACCAACATTTGGAGGCTGAGCCGGTGATCGAGCAAATGGAGTTTGTAGAAGCGACATATACCATTTTTTAACTTAAAAGCAGAGTAGATAAATTTTAAGAAAAAACCTTGGTTAAATTGTAAGGATTGTATAGGTCATGCGACTAATAGTTCAAAAATCATCAACAACTTGAACTATTAATTACGGAACCATGATCAGCAAGGTATTTTCTATTGCAGAGAAGAACTATCGCCAGTGGGCGCCTTTATTTTTACGCTTAGCCATAGGTACGGGATGTATAGTGCATGGTTGGGCAAAATTAAGCAGGGGACCGGCAAGTTTTGGAAAATTGCTTATCCAGATGGGAGTTCCTTTTCCTCACGCTATGGCATGGATAACATCCTTAACAGAGCTTTTTGGAGGACTTGCAATACTAATGGGGGCTTTTGTAAGTATAACTGCCATTCCGCTTATTGTCACCATGTTGGTTGCCATGTTTACCATTCAAATCAATTATGGCTTCAGTTCTGTTAAAACGATTGGCCTGACACCTCAGGGACCGGTATTTGGGCCTCCGGGGTATGAAATCAATTTGTTGTATATCGCAGGGCTGGTTTCTCTTATGATTACAGGCGCGGGTGCTTTATCAATTGATGCGTTGACGGCGAGGAAAATTTATAACCGGAAAGAGCCAAACTTGGCTGGGGAGAAGTAGTGTTATTTACCGTATGATTTATGTGACTTCGCAGCTATAGATTGTATGTAATTACATATAATTGAGAACGATAACAAAGAAGTATTAATAAAGCTGGGACAAATCCTCCGGCAAGCAAGAAACCAAAAGAAACTTACCCTTCTTGAACTCGAAGTTGCCACCGGCATCAGCGAGGGTGATATTTCCAAAATAGAGAACGGCAAAAAGAACTTTGCTGTAACTACTCTCATCAAACTTGCCTAAGGGTTAGATATCTCCCTTTCAGAATTATTCGCAGAATTTACCCAAGCAAAAAAATAATCCTTTGATTTAAATCTCACCCAAACCCATGTATCCCGACACCAAGACATTTCATCGTCGATAAATTAATCTTCACGCCAAAGTAACAGTTTCCCCCATCCATTACTTCAACAACCTCTTTTTTCCACCTATCACCCCATGTATGGCATAACCCATTTACCCAAACAATTTTCTCTCCTTTATCATTCATTACAGCAACATACTGCCTTTTATATTGATACTTGGAAAAATCAATTCCAAAGCTCAATTTATTCTTCTCAGGAATTGACGGTTATCGACAACCGGCATTATTGGTGTCAACTGATTCCAGGCAGCGGGGAACTTATCCAAATGAGATAATACAGCCTGGTACATTTCCAACAGATTTAATTGTCTTCTTGTCACTTTTTTAAATTTTAATTGTTAATAAATATTGCTTTTCGTGCCGGAGAAGAAGCCCTGCAAGCAGAAGCCAACCAGCATCGTTTTTACATCTGCAGCTGTATAGGTTATGCGATCAACGTTGACAATGCAATGGTAGAACAAAGAAAAATGAGTGATTTTCTCATTTGAGAAAATCCGAATCAGTTTTTTATCAAAAAATTTTGTAGTGGCCTGTTTTTGGTACCGGCGCTTTCCAGAAATATTCTTGTCAGCAATTTAAGACGACAGCAATATCCTGATAGATCGAAGGTGTTCAATGTAAGATGGCAGATGTGCGCTGCAAGCTGACAGATGTATCGTGCAAGCTGACAGATGTGCGTTGCGTGCTGACAGATGTATCGTGATAGATTGAAGGCGTTCGATGTAAGATAACAGATGTGAGCTGCGAGCTGACAGATGTGCGTTGTAAGCTGACAGATGTATCGTGTCAGACGATAGATCTGGATTAAAAGCTGACAGGCATTTTGGGTAACCAAATCCAACTTTTAATTACCCCCATGCAATTTGATGATCCAGATCAACTTTTTTTAATTTACGTTATCATATTTTTGCTTAGACCTGTCGATAATAATCATTAAATAATCAAAAACCATTATCCAATGATTAAGCCGGTAATTAAACTATTACGGGCTCATAATGCCTATTTCGAGCCGCTGTTCCTGGAGCTTAAACGCCGTATTGTTTTCAAGCATTTTTCTCCGCAAGAACTTGTCCTCAGAGAAGGAGACGTCTGCCGGTACATTTACCTTATTGTAAAAGGTGGATTAAGAGCTTACATGCTGAAGGGGCAAAAGGAAATTACTACCTGGGGTATGCTCGAGAACGACCTTGCAGCTGCGGCCGACAGTTTCTTCCTGCAAATTCCCAGCAGGGAGTATATTGAGGCGTGTGAGGACACCGAAGTGATATGCCTGTCCCATGAGGATTACTGTTTGCTTTGCGATGCTTTTCCCGCTTTCCAGAAAATGGTCCTTAAACTGCTGGGGCAATATTATGCTAAGTTCTATCAGCGGGCGGTCGACCTTGTGGTATTAACAAAAGAAGAAAGGTACCAGGAGCTCGTTGAAAAAGAGCCGGAACTGGCACGACGGTTACCGCTCACTCATATCAAGTCCTACCTTGGCATGAGCCAGGCGGCTTTAAGCAGGATTAGAGACAAAGGCAACAGTTAAGCTAATGCTATTGCACTCCTTCCCCTATAAAACGCCCTTTTTGCCCACTGAAACCCCACTGAAACCCCGGTGAAACACCACCCCCCTATACTACTCGTAATAATACGATGGGTACTTAGGGCTAGAAAGCTAAATATTTTATAATCAGCACTTTAATTCAGATAAAAGAAAACGGGACAAAAGGTGAACCCTCTTGCCCCGTTCCTTAAAGAAAACTTACTTTTTTACTTCACCACCGGCAATTCCACCTTTGATGCATGCTCCGCATCATGGTAGATCTTGATCGTCGCCTTCTGGAAATCCTTGTCATCACAATGATATATATCCGTGAACACCTGCGGATTCCTATCCACCAGGGGGAACCAGCTGCTCTGCACCTGTATCATAATTTTATGACCCTTCTGGAAAGTATGCGCCACATCCGGCAGCGTAAACTTCACCTGCGTAGGCTTACCCGGTTCAAAGGGCTCCGGTTTTTCCAAACTGTTGCGAAACTTACCCCGCATCACCTCTCCACGTACCAGCATCTGGTAACCACCCATCGGATAAGTAGCAGAAGGCACCCGGCGATGCTCGCTCGTCGCATTGTCTTCATATTTAAAATCATCCGGGAACACATCTATCACCTTTACGATAAAATCAGCATCCGTACCACTAACGCTTACCACCAGGTCGGCCGTGATGGGACCCGCCAGGCTCACATCATGCGGCAGCGCTTCACTTTCAAACACCAGCACATCCGGACGGCGTGCAGCAAAACGCTGGTCGTCCGTCATATAATTGATGGTACGGGTAAAGTGCACATCCTCTGTATAGGGTACCGGTTTGGCGGGATCGCTGATATACTCGCTGAATGAGTTGCCGGCAGCAGGTTTGGAAAATCCCAGCTTACCATCCGGCAGCAGGTACACGGACTGTGGCTGCATATCTGCCGGCGGCCATTGCGCTAACTTTTTCCATTGATTTTCACCGGTAAAGAAGATAGTAGCTTCCGCAATGTCCGGTTCCGCGCCTTTGCCTTTCAGGTAGTAATTGAAGAACGGAAACTCTATGTTTTTAAAATACCATTCAGCCGTGTTGCTGCCAAAACGTACATTGCCCAGGTGATCGCCATGCTTGCTGGCCCACTGCCCATGATACCAGGGGCCCATTACCAGACGGTTGTTGGTACGCGGGCTCTGCTTTTCGATAGCGGAATACGTATGCCAGGCGCCAAAGCAATCCTCCGCATCAAATACACCGCCTACTTCTAACATGGCCGGCTGTACGTTCTGCAGATGCGGCCGCACGTTCCTGGCCTTCCACCACTCATCGTAATTGGGATGGCTGTACAGGTCTTTCCAGAAAGCAATACTATCGCCCATCAGCCTGGCAAAGTTTTTCAAAGCCCCTGTTTCCAGGTAGAATTTATAGCTGTCCTGTGTATAATAGGTAAAATCTTTAGGGCCGACAGTAGTCGGCTTAGGCCGTGGCTGACCAAAACCTGTGTAGAAAGAAAAGCCGTCAAACACAAAGAAGGCCCCGTTATGATGAAAATCATCTCCCTGGAACCAATCCGTCACCGGCGCCTGGGGGCTTACTGCCTTCAAAGCCGGGTGACCGCTCAGCGCTGCCATTGTGCTGTAAAAACCAGGGTAGGAGATCCCCGTTACGCCCACCTTGCCGTTGTTGTTCTGCAGGTTCTTTACCAGCCAGTCGATAGTATCATAGGTGTCACTGGCCTCATCAATATCATTTTTGCCCTTTTTATTGGGATTATAAGGCCGTACATCCACAAAGGTACCCTCACTCATCCAACGGCCTCTTACGTCCGTTACAACGAGGATATAGCCCTCTTTCATGTAATTCAGCCATTCGGTACGCCAGAAGGGGCGATATTCCTTCTCCCCGTATGGTGCACAGCTGTAGGGTGTACGCGACATCAGTATCGGATGCTTCTCCGCATTGTCCTTCGGCAGGTACACCGAAGCAAACAAACGGACCCCGTCCCTCATCGGGATATAGACCTCCTTCTTCGTATAGTGCTCATACATCCAGAGAGAGTCTTCATTAACGGCTTTTGCCAAAGCCGGGAATACAAGCAGGATGGCTAATGCCAGCCACAGGTGTTTTCTCATAAGTCGATTTTGGTTTAGATCAAGCGATAAATTTACTAATTTCGGCGTATGCACATAGAACAATTCCGTGAGTATTGTCTTTCTTTAAAAGGCGTGACAGAAGAATTCCCGTTTGGAGAAGAAACCCTGGTATATAAAGTCATGGGAAAGATGTTCGCCCTGACCAGCATCACCTCCTTCGAAAGCGTTAACCTGAAATGCGACCCGGAAATTGCAATCGAATTACGCGAGCGCTATGATGGTGTCACCCCGGGCTATCATATGAATAAAAAACACTGGAACACGGTAGATATGCACGCCGGTATCTCCGACAAACTGATCTATTCCTGGATCAAAGACTCTTACGAACTGGTAGTAGCCAGCCTCCCAAAAAAGGTAAAGGATGACTTGCTAAAAAGTTACTAAAACTAAATTGTCTAATTCACATTTAATATCCTTAAATTTGGCTGTAACGTTATGAACTACTAGCCAATGAAAGAAGGCCTTTCCCATTTGGAAGCATCTTGGCTGCAGCAATTGCAACAGAATAGTGAACAGGCATTGGCAATGCTCATGAGGCATTATTATGCTGATCTCTACAATTATGCTGCAAGGTTTGCCCGGGATGAATCCGTGATCAAGGATTGCATTCAGGAAGTATTTATAAGCCTCTGGCAAAGAAGAGAAACCGCAGGCACTATTCTCTCACTGCGGTATTATCTGCTGCGGGCCGTTAAAAATAAAGTGCTTAAAGCCCTCTATTATAATGACCGCAAAACAGGCTTAGACTATTTCCAGGGTGACTATGATTTTTTCCATGAATTCTCTATTGAACGCATCATCATCGAAAAACAGATCTCCGAAGAAAAAGCCGAAAAGGTAAAACGTACCCTTGCCCAGCTTAGCAAAAGGCAAAAGGAGGTGATCTATCTTAAATTTTACCAGCACCTGGACCACGGACAGATCGCCGAACTGATGAGTGTCAGCCGCCAGTCCGTTTATAACCTCCTCCATGAGACCATCCAGAAGCTCAGAACTCTCTGGCATACAGAGTTTATAACCCGTTAACGGCTGCTCAAAAAAATATTTTTAAATTATCCAGTAGAATCTGCTTAATCGCGGAACTTATATAGGTAACAAGGCGCTATGAAAGATTTCCGGTTGTTCGATATTACCGACTTTGTGCTTGACGAAGACTTCATACGCTGGGTGCATGAGAAAAAAGAAGAGGACGAGACCTTCTGGAATAACTGGCTCCGCCAGCATCCGGGTAAACATCTCGTTATAGCAGAAGCCCGGCGAATTTTGGAGTCGCTTAAAACAGCGGAATCTTCCATTCCGGATCATGTGGTGACATATGAAGTGAACAGGCTGATGCAAACCATCCGGGACCAGCACGAACCTACCCGGCTCACCGCCCGCCGCCGCCATATCTGGTGGTACGCAGCGGCAGCCGTTATGGCAATCATATTGACTGTAGCAAGTGTGAAATATGTTTCCTTAGGCGGGAAACCCAGTACATCCAAAGTTTCTTACGCCTCGCTGACGGCCGACAGACGCCTGACCGAAAACGTGAACACGTCTAATGTACCTGTTCGCCTTTCACTGCCCGATGGTAGCAGCATCGAGCTCGCGCCGCATAGCCGCATCAGCTACGCCAGGAACTTTGACAGCGCCGGTACCAGGGACATTTACCTGTCCGGCGAGGCCTTTTTCGACGTAGCCAGGACGCCTAACCGGCCCTTCCGGGTCTTTGCGAACGATATCGTTACAAAAGTATTAGGCACCAGCTTCAGCGTCCGCTCTTTTGAAGCCGATACCACCATACAGGTGATCGTCAGAACAGGTAAGGTCAGCGTATCCGCCTTCAGTGAAAACCCGCGCCAGACCGCCGCTGATGTAGCCAGCAGCCCTGACGAAGTAATACTGGCGCCCAACCAGCGCCTGGTATATGAAAAGGCCGCACAGAAATTCCAGAAAGTGCTGCTCGAAAACCCGGTGATGACCCTGTCTGCCGAAGCAGACCGTAACATGGTATACGATGAAGCGCCACTGGATAAAGTGTTCGACGCTATCGCCAGGGCCTATGACATTACCATCGTATACGACACTGAACTATTACAGCATTGTACCGTAACAGCAGACCTCCGGCACGAGCCCTTCTATCGTAAACTGGACCTGGTTTGCAGAGCGATAGGCGCTAATTATGAAGTGATCGACGGACAGGTGGTGATACAAGCCGGCGGCTGCGATTGAGAGGCAATATTCAAACTCGTTAAACTGTTAAACTCGTAAACAATTTATTATGCATACCACATTGACATAATCACCTTTGCCAGCTTAGAAAAAAGAACCGGTATTGCTGCGAACAATACCGGCTCTGTAAGATTGCCCCCCAGCGGCTAACTAGCGGGGCAAGACGTCTGTTAAAACTGATTGCTTTAATCAAACATTTCCAAAGTTATGAAAAAAAGGAGACCCACTAACTTGTTATTCTACCGGGTTATGAGACTAGGGCTACTTCCACTGATACTGATAAACTGCCTGACAGGAATTATCTACGCAAAGCCTACCAGCGGCCAGGAGGTGCTGGATAGGAAAATTAATTTGATTGCAGACCAGAAACCGGTAAAATCCGTACTGGGCGAGATCAGCAAGCTGGCAGACATCAGGTTTGTATACAGCGTGCAGAAGATCCCTGCCAATAAAAAGGTATCGCTCACCGCACACGACCAACGCCTGGGCGCCGTGCTGGATCAGCTGCTGCAACCGCTGGACATTAACTACCACGTGTCTGGCGACCAGATCGTGCTTACCCAGAAAGCAGACAACCAGGGTAACCTGCTGCCCCTGCATATAGACGCTGATAAGATGATCCCCGAAGCGGCTGTGGTGAAGGTGATCACCGGGAAGGTCACCGATGAAAGCGGCGCTCCCCTGGGCGGCGTATCCATCCAGATAAAAAATACCAACAGGGGCACTGCCACCGATGCTAACGGCAGCTTCTCCATCAGCGCTGATCCCGGCGAAACGCTGGAGTTCACCATGATAGGATATAAAACGCATTCTATAAAAGTAGGGAGCGAAACATCACTGACCGTTCAGATGCAACCCGATGTGGCCCTGCTGGAACAGGTAGTGGTAGTGGGTTACGGTACACAGAAGAGAAGCACCCTCACCGGCGCTATTGCCTCTGTGAATTCCAAGACCATCGCAGAACTGCCGGTGGCCAGCGTAGAACAGGCCCTGCAAGGAAGGGTGTCTGGTTTGACCGTTACCAACAACGGCTCTCCCGGTACATCTGCCCTGGTAAGGATCAGGGGTATCAGCTCCATCAGCTTTGCATCCGATCCGCTGTATGTGATAGATGGTTTTCCTACCGGTAACCTTTCTAATTTCGATACCCGCGATATAGAAGCGGTAGAAGTACTGAAAGATGCGAGTGCAGCTGCCATCTACGGTTCCCGCGCCACCAACGGTGTGATCATCATCTCTACCAAAAAAGGAAAAAGGGACAACCATCTCAAAGTGTTCCTCGATTCTTATATAGGTACACAACGGCCCTGGAAAAAAATAGACCTGCTCAACACAGAGCAGTACCTGAAATATGAAAGGGCCCTCAACGGCGCTGCAAATATTGCCCTGCCGCCCCGCCTCGAATCGGCTAACTTCAACCAGCCCATTTACCAGGGCGCCAGTCAAACCTTTGCGCAAACCAATACTGACTGGCAGGATGCCTATTTCAAAAGCGGTATGATCACCCAGCATAATCTTGGGGTAAGCGGTGGCAACGAAAAGTCCAGGTTCTATTCTTCTGCCGGCTACTTTAAACAAGACGGTATTGCAGAAGGAGTGAACTACGAAAGAGGTAACTTCCGTATCAATTCTGATCATAACATCAGCAAGCTGTTCACCTTTGGCCAGAACCTGTACTTCTCCTATTCCAACCAGCGTTACGATAATACTTCCGGTAACCGTACCCGCCTGGTAAACGTAGTGCGCAGCATGCCTTACCTGCCGGTGTATGATCCTACCACAATAGGCGGCTTCCGTGGTGCGGAGAACAGCTTTGACGGTGCGGATCCCACCAACCCGATCGAAGATGCCATACTGCTGGGCAATGCGCATAACAAAACATTCAAGCTGTTTGGTACCGCCTACCTGGAAGTAAACCTCACTTCCTGGTTGAAATTCCGCTCTACTTTCGGCGTGGATTATGCAAACCTTTACCAGCATCAGTTCCAGCCCAAGTATGACGATAAGGGACGGAACTCCGCCGTAGCCAAGATCACAGATCTGCGCAACAACGCTACTACCAAATTGTATACACAACAACTTACTTTCGATAAAACATTTGGTCAGCACCATCTCAACGCAGTGGCTGTTTTCGAAACACAGGGGCAGAAATATTACCAGGAGAACGCCTCCGGCACCCAGAATTCTAACGACATAGAAACATTCGACGGCGCCGGTAACGTGAGCTTCAAGTCTATTAAAGCCGAGAATTTCCTGGTATCCTACATCGGCCGCCTGAGCTATGAATTTGGAGAAAAATACCTGTTAAGCGCTGCTATCCGTCGTGATGGATTGTCCATATGGGCGCCGGGTAAAAAGTATGCTTCTTTCCCCTCTGCTTCTGTAGGCTGGAAGATAGACCGTGAACCTTTCATGAAAGGTATCCCTGCTATCTCCGAACTGAAGCTCAGGGCAGGATATGGTGAAACCGGCCTTGATGCGGTGAACGCCTTCTATAACGTTACTACCGGCGGCGTTTATTACCCCTGGCAGGTAGCCGTTTATGCTGGCGGCGCTACCTATCCCTTCTCTAATAACAACACTACCGGCAACGGATCTTATTATAACACCCTCGCCAACCCGAACCTGGAATGGGAAAAGACCAAGCAGATAAACATCGGTCTGGACCTGGGTTTGCTGGATAACAAGGTTACATTGTCCGCAGAATATTTCAGGAGAAAAACTGATAACCTGATCCTGAATGTACCCACTCCCGGATCATTCGGATTTAATGGCGTAGGCTCTTATCAGAATGCCGCATCTATGGAGAATAAAGGGGTTGAACTGCAGGCAGGCTACAATAAAACAAAAGGCGATTTTACGTGGAATGCCAGTGGTAACATCACTTTCATCCGCAATAAGGTGCTGAAGATGAATACGCCCAATGCTACCATTGACCAGGGTGGTGACCAGGACTTTGGCGGTGGCGCGGCTATTACCCGTACGGCCGCCGGTCATCCTATCCAATCTTACTATGGATACGTCGTGGAGGGCATCTTCCAGACAGACGAAGAGGTGCAGAAAAGCCCGGTACAAAATCCTGGCACTGATCCCGCAAAAAGCACCGCAAAAGGCGATCTGAAATTCAAAGACATTAACGGCGATGGTAAGATCACGGATGCAGACCGCACCTACCTGGGCAGTTATATCCCCGACTTTACCTACGCCCTGAACCTCGGCGCCAACTATAAGAACTTTGACCTCTCCGTGTTCTTCCAGGGAGTACAGGGCAACAAGATCTTTAACGCCGCCAGGGTGATCACAGAAGGCATGGCCCGCCTGTTTAATTCAGGTACCGCTGTATTGGATGCATGGACGCCCACCAATACCAATACCGACGTTCCCCGTGCTGTGAGCGGCGATCCTAACCAGAACGTACGCCCTTCTACCCGCTGGATAGAAAACGGTTCTTACCTGCGCCTGAAGAACATCATACTGGGATACAACATTCCCGGCACCAGGCTGAAATCCCTCACAAGAGGCACTATCAGCAGCTTTAGGGTGTATGTGTCATCTCAGAACCTGGTAACATTTACCGGCTATAAAGGCTGGGACCCCGAGATCGGGTCAAAGAACACTACGCTGACCAACGGTATCGACTATGGGCAGTATCCTGCTGCAAGGTCTTTCCAGGTTGGTCTCCAGGTTGGTTTTTAATGTTACATGAAATTTTAAAAGTATCAGTATGAAATATTCAAATCTATATAAAGCGTTGGCTGGCGTTGCTATGGTAGCAGGAACGGTGTTCATCGCCTGTAATAAACAGCTGGAAAAAACAGATCCCAGCCACCCTACGCTGGAAACATACTTTAAGAACAGCTCGGAACTGCTGGGCGGTACCAATGCCATTTACTCGATCTTCCACTCCGCCGCCCTGGTGGGCAGGGAATGGTTCTTCCTGCATGATCTCAGAAGCGACGATGTGAACAGCGGCGGCGGCCAGTTGGAAGTGCCCAGGGCGCAGATGCTCAACGGCGCCACTACTGCCGATAATGCTGTTATGAATAACGTTTGGAACGGTCTCTATACAGTGATCCACCGCGCCAATACCGTCATCGATAACGGCCCGAATGTAACAGACAACACCGAGCTGCGCGACCGCTGCGTAGGCGAGGCCAAATTCTTCCGCGGATGGGCCTATTTTGAACTGGTATCTTTGTGGGGCGCTGTACCAGTGTACACCACACAGGTCACTGCGCCAGATAAGTTCCAGCCCAGGAAAGCGGAAGCAGAAGTATATACCCAGGTCATCACCGACCTTACAGAAGCTATCACCTCCCTGCCGGCTACCACAGATGACCAGGGGCGTGCTACCAAAGGCGCTGCCCAGGCTATGCTGGCCCGCGTACAGATGCAGAAAGGCGACTATGCCGCTGCGAAAACTGCGCTGCAGGCCGTGATCAGCTCAGGACTTTATAGCCTGATGCCTAACTACAGCTCCAACTTTGATGAGGAGCATGAGTTCAACGCAGAATCAATCTTCGAAGCGGTATTCTTTGATCGTGGAGATAATAACTTTAACTGGGGATATACCGGCGATGATCAGCCGAACGCGCAACCGCAAAGCACGGTGCGCAACCAGGAGTATTCTCCTATCGCATGGCGTAACCTCATTCCCTCCAACCGCTTCCTGAATGAGTTTGAATTTCAAAACGGTACTACCATACCGAAAACAGATCCGCGCTATGCGTTTTCTGTATATCAAACAGGCGATAAGTATTTCAATAATACCTTGACGCTGACGGATGCCGCTCAGAATGGTAATGCTTCCGTTGTGAACGGTGTTACTAAAAAGGTGAGCTGGCGCAAGTTTATGCTGATCTATAAAGACAACAATACCTTCCATCCCGGTGGCATCAACCAGCGCATCATCCGCTATGCAGACGTGCTGCTGATGATGGCTGAATGCGAAGCTGAACTGGGTAGCGCGCCCGCTGTGGTGACAGGCTACCTCAACCAGATACGCGACAGGGCAGATGTAGCAATGCCGCATTATCCTACCGCCAAATATCCCTGCAACAGTAAAGCAGAACTGATCAAGGCCATCATGCATGAAAGAACAGTAGAATTAGGAGATGAAGAAGTGCGCAACCGTGATATCCTCCGCTGGAGAAAGAAGGGATACTTCACCACAGATCCGCTGCCTTATTTCAGGGCCAACCGCGATGAACTGTTACCTATCCCGCAAGCTGAAATAGATAATAATCCCGAACTGGGCGCCGGCGGTATCAACAAGCAGAATCCGGGTTATTGATAAACATGAACATTCGTATATTATTCTTCTTCGCTGTGCTGGCTGCCGCTTGTAAGCAGTCAGCACAGCATGCTTTATTTACAACCCTGCCTGCATCACAATCCGGCATCCGCTTTAGCAACGATATCAGGGAAGATGATACCTCCGCTTCCTTTATCAACGAATTCGGCTACATGGGCGGTGGAGTAGGGATAGGCGATTTTAACAACGACGGACTGAAAGATATTTTCTTTGCCGGTAACCAGGTAAGCTGCCGCCTTTATCTGAACAAGGGGAATCATCAGTTCGATGATATAACAGAAAAGGCAGGCCTTACTACCCACGAGGTATGGGCCACCGGTGTAAGCATCGCAGATGTGAACAACGATGGTTACGATGATATCTTCGTCTGCACCTTCGGTAAAGACCTGCAGCAACGCGCCCACACGCTGCTGTTCATCAACCAGCATGATCTTACTTTTAAAGAATCTGCCAGCGAATATGGATTGGCAGATACCAGTTATTCTACCCAGGCCGCATTCTTTGATTATGATAAAGATGGCGACCTGGATATATACCTGCTCAATTACATGCTCAATGGTCCTAATGCCAACACCATTTTCCCAAAAGATCTCAGTGGGCATTCTCCTGCCAATGATAAGCTGTACCGTAACGAAGGCACACCTCCCGGCGCTGCTCATCCGGTATTCAAAGATGTAACGCTGGATGCAGGTATCAAAGAAGACGGCTATGGTCTCGGCCTGGTGATCAGCGATCTCAATAATGATGGCTGGCCAGACATCTATGTGGCTAATGATTTTCTTTCCAACGACGAGCTCTGGTTGAACAACCACGACGGTACTTTCAGTAATAGTATTGCCCGGTCTACCCGGCACCAGGGCTATTCCAGCATGGGCGCCGATGTAGCCGACATTAATAACGACGGCCTTCCAGACATTGCTACCCTCGACATGATGCCCGAGCACAACGAGCGTAAAAAGCTGATGTACTCCTTCATGAACTACGACCGCTACGAAGCGGAACGCAACATGGGCTACGAGCCTTCCTTCATGCGCAACATGCTCCAGCTAAATAATGGCGTTTATCCCAACAGCCAGGTGCCTTTCTTCAGCGAGATCGGACAGCTGGCAGGCATTTCCGAAACAGACTGGAGCTGGAGCGTGCTCATGGCGGATTTTGATAACGACGGCTGGAAAGACATGCACATCACCAACGGCATTGGCCGCGATTTTATCAATGCCGACTTCCTGGATTTTACCAACAACCTGGGCAACATCCGCGATAAACAGGAACAACGCAAACACATCCGCGAGAAGCTCATTTCCCTCGATCATATCAAGCTCAGTAACTACCTGTACCTGAATAACCACGACTATACTTTTACAGACGCCTCGGCTAAGGCAGGTATCAACGAGCCTTCTATGTCCAACGGTGCTGCCTGGGCCGACCTGGATAATGATGGCGATGCTGACCTGGTGATTAATAATATCAATGATCCTGCTTTTGTCTTCATTAACAATGCCCGTCATCATTACCTCGGCATTGATCTGAAAGGCACGAACACTAACCTGCACGGCTTTGGCGCCAAAGTGTGCGTGTATCATAACGGCGCCGCCTATATGCAGGAGCAAAGCCCGGTACGCGGCTATTGCTCTTCGGTAGATCAGCGTTTGCTGTTCGGCCTGGGAGATGATCAGCAGGCAGATTCTGTATCGGTAGTATGGCCGGATAACAGCCGGGAGACGCTGCGCAACATTAAAGCGGATACCGTGCTGACCCTCTACGCCAAAAACGCGGTACAGCAGGGGCCTGTTCTCCTTCATCCCCCGCTTACCATGCTGGATGATGTTACAGACGGTTTACAGGCCATTTACAGGCATGTAGACAACCCTATTAATGATTTTAATACCCAGCGCCTGCTGCCGCAGAAATACTCCCAGCAGGGGCCTTATATTGCAACAGGTGATCTGAATGGGGACGGGCGTACTGACTTTTTTGTTGGCGGCGCATTTAACTTTTCCGGGCAGGTATTCCTGCAACAACCTAACGGTACCTTTACAGGGCACCCGCTTTCTGACAGCACTAAACGCCAGGAAGACACTGACTGTATCCTGCTGGATGCAGACGGTGACAAAGACCTTGATCTGCTCATTACCAGCGGCGATACCCGTTACCCGGAAGGTTCTCCTTACTATCGTCCACGCCTCTATCTCAACGATGGCAAAGGCCATTTCACATTGCAGCCTGCGGCCATTCCTCCCGGTATCAGCACCATTGCCGGCTGTGTTACCGCAGGTGATTATGACGGAGACGGCGATCCCGATCTGTTCATAGGAGGGCGGGTGTCTTCTACTTATCCATTGGCGCCCAACAGCTATATCCTCCGCAACGATAAAGGCATATTTACAGATGTTACATCCACCGTATGCCCCACTTTGCAAAAAGCCGGAATGATCACCTCCGCCATCTGGACCGATCTCGATAATGATCATCAGGCAGACCTGGTGATCGCCGGCGACTGGATGCCGGTACGCTTTTTCAGAAATGATCATGGTCGTCTGAAAGAACTCAGCACCGGCCTTTCCCAGGTAAACGGCATGTGGCGCAGCCTTGCCGCCGTCGATATTGATCATGACGGCGATACAGACCTCATAGCCGGTAACTATGGCCTTAACTGTGTATACCATGTAGACTCCACCCATCCCATGCAGCTCTTTGCGGCAGACCTGGATGGCAATGGCAGCATAGACCCGATCCCTTTTTACTATATCATGGGGAATGATGGCCAGCGGCACGCTTACCCGGCCATCAACCGCGGGCAGTTATCAGAACAGGTACCCGGCGTTAAAAAGAAATTTCTCTATCACCGCGATTATGCCCGCGCCACTTTTGATGATCTCTTCAAAGGAAAAACAGAAGGCCTGCTCAAATTCACTTGCGATGAAACGCGCAGCTGTTTCCTGGAGAACCTGGGCAATGGCCGGTTCAGAAAACATCCCTTACCCAATGAAGCTCAATTCGGCCCCGTAAATGCCATTACCTGCGCCGATATTGACAACGATGGGTATACAGACCTGCTGCTGGCTGGCAATGAATACCAGGCAGACGTGATGACCGGGCGTTACGACGCCCTCTATGGCTGTTTGCTGAAAGGCAGTAAAGGAAAAACATTCAAAGCAGTGCCCCCTGCAGAAAGCGGGTTTATATTGAACGGGGATGTTAAAGACCTGGCGATGATTGCCTCCCCTGCGGGCCAGAGAATAGTGCTGGCGGCGGTTAACAACGACTCTCTCAGAGCTTTCCGGATAAAAAAAAGTTGACAGTTGTCAGTTGTCAGTTGTCAGTGATTGCCTCGGATATTAATTCGCTTTATTCACTGACAACTGACAACTGTCAACTCTTTACTTTTTATTTATCGCCAGTATCACCCTGGAATACCTCGCATAGCTGATCTCCACTTCATTACCTACCCGGTAGCCATCCAGGGCGCCGCGGGTCCAGTAAAACAGGCGTTTCCGTTTTGTATCCGGGATCTGTACCATGAAATTCGTCTGGGTGTTGTTATTCTCATGATATACGGCTTCCAGCGGGGCGTTGATCTGTCCCTTTTGCAGCTTGATCAGGTCTTTGCGGATGGTAAAGTAACGTACTTCCGTTACCTTGATCAGGGCAAATATTAGTGCTACAACAAAGGACAAAAGCCAGATCCAGAACCATCCGTTCTTGTAAGAGAACATAGACTGCTCTGTTTCTTCTGCCGTATTATTTCTGAGGAAGAGCTGTGGTATTACTACTGCTAATACCATTAGGAAAAGGCCAATAAATAGGAACTTGATGACTTGTTTTTTATTCTTTTTGAGGGCATCCTGCAATAGAAAATGCTCCTCTGTAGTCATAAAAGAGAAATCTTGCATAAGAAAGTAAGGGTTTTCTTATAGCTAATATATATATAAATAAGTAATTATTTTGTTTTAATATATAATATTTTATTTTTTTCAGTATATTGGCCGCTTACTCAAACAGGCCGTTTGTTCCCGGTGTCTTAATGTCCTTTCCCTTGATCAGCATAGCTTTTTCTACAGAAGAGTGGAACATTTCCAGGAACTGCTTACGGCGGTCGTCCGTACGATAGCGCTCGAAATCATTCATGGAATGGAAGGACAGTACATGGATCTCGTCTGGCACCTCTGTTTCGTCGGCCTTTTTATCCGTTTTCAGGCGTAATTCCAGCATACCATTGAAGGAAGGAAGCAGCGGAAGCACTTTTCTTTCATATTCTTGGAAGGTCTCGTATTGGCCAGGTTTTATGTATACCAGTAGGGTAAAGTATATTTTTTCGATACTCATGACATGGATTAGGCGATCAATTATCCTTTTATAAATATACCCAAAATAAATGTGCCATCACGGAGCTCCCGTGATGGCACATTGTTATAAAGATGTTAATGACTAAAGGTTGTTTAAGCTTCTGCTTCTGCATAAGCGCTCACAGGCTCGCAGGTACAGATCAGGTTCCTGTCGCCATGCGTATTGTTTACACGGCTTACAGAAGGCCAGAATTTGTTCAGCTTCACATACTCCAGCGGATAAGCGGCCTGCTGGCGGCTATACGCAAAAGGCCATTTATCGGCAGTGATCACAAACTGTGTATGCGGTGCATTTTTCAGCACGTTCTGCTGCTTGTCTGCCTTGCCTTCTTCTACTGCCCTGATCTCTTCGCGGATGGCAAGCAGGGCGTCGCAGAAGCGGTCCAGTTCAGCCTTGTCTTCACTTTCCGTAGGCTCTATCATGATGGTGCCCGGTACCGGGAAGCTCATGGTAGGGGCATGAAAACCGTAGTCCATCAGGCGTTTAGCCACGTCTTCGGCCTCAATGCCTGCGCTGGTCTTGAAGGGGCGCAGGTCTACAATGAACTCGTGCGCACAGGTGCCATTCACACCAGTGTACAGTATGTCATAAGCTTTTTCCAGTCTTGCCTTCATGTAGTTGGCATTCAGGATCGCATATTCAGAAGCTTGCTTAACGCCATTGGCGCCCAGCAAACGGATATAGGCGTACGAGATCAGCAGGATGCTGGCAGAACCGTACGGCGCGGCAGAAACAGCCTGTGTTTTCTCTTGTCCGTTCAGGGATACGTGCCCGGGCAGGAAAGGAGCCAGGTGTTTGGCTACGCAGATGGGGCCCATTCCGGGACCACCGCCACCGTGCGGAATTGCAAAGGTCTTATGCAGGTTCAGGTGGCACACATCCGCGCCGATCAGGCCCGGGGCTGTTAAGCCTACCTGTGCGTTCATGTTGGCGCCGTCCATATATACCTGTCCGCCGTGTTCGTGTATGATGCTGCAGATCTCTTTCACACTCTCCTCATACACACCGTAAGTGGAAGGATAGGTGATCATGATACCTGCCAGGTCTTTTGCATGGGCAGCTGCTTTGGCTTTCAGATCGGCTACATCGATGTAACCGTTCTCCAGCGCTTTCACTACTACTACCTTAAAGCCGGCCATCACTGCAGAAGCAGGGTTGGTACCGTGGGCGGAGATAGGGATCAGCATTACATTGCGGTGACCTTCGCCACGGCTTTCGTGATAAGCTTTGATCACCAGCAGACCAGCGTATTCGCCTTGTGCGCCACTGTTAGGCTGCAGGCTGCAGGCGTCAAACCCGGTGATCTGGCTGAGGTACTCGCTCAGCTCATCGGTGATCTGTTTGTAGCCGCCAGTCTGTGAGGCAGGAGCAAAGGGGTGCATCTTGCTCCAGTGCGCCCAGCTCAAAGGGATCATTCTCGGTAGCTGCGTTCAGTTTCATGGTGCAGGAGCCGAGGGAGATCATAGACGTATTCAGCGAGAGATCTTTATTCTCCAGCATTTTGATGTAACGCATCATCTCTGTTTCGCTGTGGTGAGTGTTGAACACCGGGTGCAGCAGGTAAGGAGAAGTACGTTCCAGCGCAGCGGGGATCTTGCCTTTCAGCTCAAGGCTGGCAGACAGCTGGCCTGCGTCAAAGATCTGCAGTATATCGTTCACATCCTGGATGGTAGTGGTTTCGTCCAGTGAGATACCAATACGGTCATCACCGAAGTAGCGGAAGTTGATAGCGGCTGCTTCAGCTTTGCTTCTCACAGCAGCCACGTTAGTTGAGCTTACTACCAGGGTATCAAAGAACTGCTCCGCTTTCAGCGTTAAGCCTTTAGCTTTCAGCTTTTCTGCCAGTGCAGTGCTCAGCAGGTGGATCCTGGTAGCGATCTGCTGCAGGCCTTTAGGTCCGTGGAACACTGCGTACATCGCCGCCATATTGGCCAGCAATGCCTGTGCGGTACAGATATTGGAAGTAGCTTTTTCGCGTTTAATGTGCTGCTCGCGGGTTTGCAGGGCCATACGCAGTGCGCGGTTGCCTTGTGCGTCGATGCTTACACCAATGATACGGCCTGGGATAGCGCGTTTAAAATCATCTTTTACAGCAAAGAAAGCAGCGTGCGGACCGCCAAAGCCCAATGGAACACCAAAACGTTGAGCAGAGCCCAGTGCAGCGTCGGCGCCCAGCTCACCCGGAGGGGTCAGCAGGGTCAGGGCCAGCAGGTCGGTAGCCATGGCTACATAAGCGCCGGTGGCATGTACCTTTTCAATGAAAGCACGGTAATCTTCTACAGCGCCCAGGTCATTGGGGTATTGCAGCAATGCGCCAAAGTAGGAGGCGTCCAGCTGCGCGGTATGGTAATCGCCGCATACTACCTCGATGTTCAGCGGGGTAGCACGGGTAAAGATCACGTCTTTGGTTTGCGGGAACACGTTATTGTCTACAAAGAACTTAGGACGGGCAATGTGCTCGTGATCGCGGTTCAGTGCATTAAAGAACATGGTCATGGCTTCCGCTGCCGCCGTAGCTTCATCCAGCAGGGAAGCGTTGGCGATAGGCAGACCGGTAAGATCGGATACCATGGTCTGGAAGTTCAGCAGGCTCTCCAGGCGTCCTTGCGAGATCTCAGCCTGGTAGGGCGTATATTGGGTATACCATCCCGGATTCTCGAAAATGTTACGTAAAATAACGCTGGGCGTAATGGTATCGTAGTAACCTTGCCCAATGCAATTGCGGAATACCTTATTCTTCAGGGATACCTCCTTCAGGTGGCGCAGGTAATCACTCTCGCTCATGGCAGCCGGTATGGCCAGCGGGCGCTGCATACGGATGCTGCCCGGTACGGTCTTGCTCACTAACGCGTCCAGGGAAGGTTCGCCGACAGTATCCAGCATCTGGTTGGTTTCAGATTCGTTCGGACCGATATGCCGGGAGACGAACTCATTTTGTTGAATATCAAAAAGATTCATGATATGAAGCAGGTAATAATTGAAATGAATGTGCAAAACTATATTGTTTTTGAGCAACCGCCAAACCGGCCCGGAGAGTGTGGAAACTGTGGTGATAAATGGGCCTGTAGCAGAAGGTTAATTGTCACAGATTTGTCCATAGTCGATAGTCCATAGTCCATAGCATATCAGGCCGGACAACTTGCCCGCTAAAGAAAACGCTATGGTCCATGGACTATGGACCATGGACTTTTCCTCGTACCTTTGCGCCAATGGACCATCCGTTATTACAGAACTGGGAGCTGAAGGCCAAGGAAAAGCAGAAGGCCAATAAACAATTCCTGCAAAAACTACAGACCAAAAGGGGGAAAGGAGTGGAGAAGCTCCTGCCGGAGCTGCATGAAGAGGCTTTTAGCCATATTGATTGCCTGCAATGCGCCGGTTGCTGTAAAACCATCAGCCCCCGCTTTAAAACCCCTGATATCAAACGCATTTCCAAACACCTGGGCATGAAGGAGTCTGTGTTTATCGAAACCTATCTCAGACTGGATGAGGATGGTGATTACGTGGTGAAAAGAACGCCCTGTCCCTTCCTGGGAGCGGATAATTACTGCAGCATTTACGATGTAAGGCCCGGCGATTGTGAGAACTATCCTTATACAGACAGCTACGACTTTTTCAAGCGGCCTAATACCACCTACCTGAACAGTACGATTTGTCCGGCTGTTTATTACGTGCTGGAAAGATTAAAAGATATCATGAAATAGCTATGCCCGCAGATCCAGCTTTCTCATGGCCGGAGAGATGATATAAGTAGTGATCACCACACCCAGCGTTACGCATCCGCCAAATACTACCGACGGCACCAATCCCATCAGGCGGGCGGCAAACCCGCTTTCAAATGCGCCCAGCTCATTGGAAGAGCCCACGAACATTGAGCTCACAGATGCCACTCTGCCCCGCATGTCATCCGGCGTTTTCAGCTGCAGGATGGTTTGCCGGGTGATCACGCTGATACCGTCCAGCATACCGCTGATCAGCAGTGCAGCAAAGGACAGATAAAAGCTTTTCGAAAGGCCGAATACGATAATACACAATCCGAAACCGAATACCGCTGCCAGCAGCTTGATACCGGGCTTTGTCACCAATGGTTTATAAGCCAGTATGAACATTGTGGTCAGCGAACCTACCGCCACTGCTGCACGTAAGAAACCGAACTCTAGTGATCCCACATGCAGCACGTCCGTAGCAAAGGCTGGCAGCATAGCCGTAGCCCCGCCAAACAATACCGCAAACATATCCAGGGCCATGGCATTCAGCACCACTTTGGTCTGCCATACAAAGCGCATGCCCTTGGTAAGCCCTGCAATAAAGCCTTCTCCCTGTGATTTATAATGGATAGGTTTAGGTGTGATCTGTAGCAGGCTGTATAGCGGCGCCAGGAAAATGGCCACCACGATCAACATCGACCAGTGCACGCCAAACAGGTGTATGAAAAGCCCGCCCAGTGCTGGTCCGGCCATCGCCCCGATCTGCCAGGCGCTGCTGCTCCAGGTAGAGGCATTGGCATACAGCTGCCGCGGTACCAGCAGGGCCATCATGGTAAAGTTAGACGGACTGGTAAAGGCTCTTACAATGCCTCCGAGGAACACCAGCGCATAAATAAGATTCAGTACCAGGGCCGTAGGCAGGCCTTGTACAGCGCGGTCCCAGGTAAGGAAGAACAAACCGGTGCCTAATACAATATAGGAGGAAACACAAGCCAGCAGCATACCTCGCTTTTCCCGTTTATCTACCATATGGCCTGCAAAGGGCGCCAGCAGCACGGCCGGGATCACCTCTGCCAATCCTATCAGGCCTAGGGAAAAGGGATCACGCGACAACTCGTATACTTTCCATTCTATAATGGTAAACTGCATGGTGAGCGCAAAGATGGTCGCAAAACGGATAATGAGATAGTAGTTGAATTCCGGAATGCGCAGCGAAGCGTAAGGGTCATTCTTAGTGGTAGCCGACGAGTCCAATCTGATGAGTTTTGATTAGCGGTACAAAAATAATAAAGTTGGCAGTTGTTAGTTGTCAGTTGTCAGTAATTTAATCACTATCGCTGCGGTCACTGACAACTGACAACTAACAACTGACAACTAAAACATTGTGTTAGACGGTATCTAACATCTGCATAAGATGATTATTTTTATAGTCAATCATTTGATGACCTTATGAATGCATTTCGTTTATTGATAGCCGTTCCTGTACTGGCCGTTGTCCTGATGTGCCAGTCAGCCACGTGTATAAAGGAACCACCAGCCCGTAAAGCCCGTTTGCAACTGATCACCAACGATATACTTTCCCCCGTAGCACTGGCAGTGCCCGGAGACGGCAGCAACCGCCAGTTTATCTGCCAGAAAGAAGGAAAAGTATGGATCATTCAAAATGGAAAACTGGTAGGCCAGCCTTTCCTGGATGTAAGCGGAGAAATGGTAAAGATCAACCCCGCCTACGACGAGCGCGGCCTGCTGGGCATTGCCTTTCATCCTCAATTCAAAAAGAATAGGAAATTCTATGTATACTACAGCGTGCCTTCCGATGCAAAAGGCAGCAATCATAAAAGCCGCATCTCCGAATTCACCGTTTCTGCCTCCAATCCCAACCTGGCAGATCCTGCCTCCAAAAGGGTGGTGATGGAGATAGAGCAGCCGCAGTCTAATCACAATGGTGGCGACATCGTATTCGGGCCCGATGGCTACCTCTATGTAGCCCTGGGCGATGGCGGTGGCGCCGGCGATAAGCATGGCGCCATCGGCAACGGACAAGACCTCAACACCCTGCTGGGTAAGATCATCCGTATAGATGTCAATGGCAATCCATACGCGGTGCCTAAAGACAATCCCTTTGTTGGCCGCAACGGCGTACGTGCCGAAATATGGGCCTATGGCCTGCGCAACCCCTGGCGCATTTCTTTTGACAAGGCTACCAAACAGCTGTTTGCCGGAGATGTAGGCCAGAACAAATACGAAGAAGTAGACATCATCGTAAAAGGTGGTAACTACGGCTGGCGTATCATGGAAGGCTACCACGAATTCAACGTGCCCGACGGCGCCGATAAAAGCAAGCTGATAGCCCCCATCGACGAATATGATCACGACCTGGGAATCAGTATAACAGGCGGTTATGTATACCATGGAAAAGCTCTCCCTTCACTGAAAGGTTTGTATGTATTCGGCGACTACAACGGCAAAACCTGGGTGCTGCAGCAACAAGGCAAGCGCTGGGAACGCGCAGACCTCGAGCTGGAAGGCCGTCCCACAGAAGCATTGCAGATCCTGAGCTGGGGCGAAGACGAGGCGGGAGAACTGTATATGCTTACCAGTTCATCCACCAGCCAGGGATTTAAAGGCGGCGTGTATAAATTGGTAGGGTTTTAGCAGTAGCAATAGCGTAATATTTTGTTAAACAAGGGTGAACCTGGAATTACAGGTGCCATTTTTGATTTAAATTTGATAAAGCTCAATTGGATCTATATGAGAAGAATGAAAGTGATTATACCGGTTTTACTGATAGTAATTTCCGGAGGGGTACTGGCTTTCAGTAAGTTAGGCAGGGCCGAAGATCCTCCGGGACGTTATGAGATTATCATGAACCTGGTAGGACAAATACTGAAAGAAGGACATTATCAGCCTAAAGCGATTGACGACGCTTTCTCCAGGGAAGTGTTCACCAAGTACCTGAAAGACCTCGACAGCGAGAAGAAATTTTTCCTCAAATCGGATATTAATAAGTTAGCAAGCCTCTCCACTCATATAGATGATGAGCTGCAGGGCGCTCCGCTGGATTGCTTCAATACCCTTAACAGCCTTATCAAGCAACGGGTGAATGAAGCATCACTTATTTACCCTCCCCTGCTGGCGCAGCCTTTCGATTTCAACCAGGATGAAAAGGTAGTGCTCGATCCTGAGAAGATCGATTTCCCTGCCGATGAAGCAGCACGTAAAGAAGCCTGGCGTAAAGTGCTGAAATATCGTACCCTGGAAAAGCTGGCCGAGCTGCAGGAAACCCGTGAAAAAGAAAAAGGCAAGCCCGGCTTTAAAGCCAAAACAGACGCTGAGCTGGAAGCCGACGCCAGGGCTAAAGTAAAACAGCTGTACGATCGTTATTTTGACCGCCTGAAAACCAAACAAGACGATAACGACCGTTTCAGCATGTATGTAAACGCCATCACTACCACCATGGACCCTCATACCGACTTTATGCCGCCTGCTGAGAAGAGATATTTCGAAGAGCAGATGGCGGGTAAATTCTTCGGTATTGGCGCACAGCTGAAAGAAGAAGACGGCAAGATCAAGGTGGCCAGCATCGTTACCGGTAGCCCCAGCTGGAAACAGGGCCTGCTGAAAGCAAACGATGCCATCCTGAAAGTAGGAGAAGGCAACAAAGAACCGGTTGACATTACCGGCTATGCCATTGAAGATGCCGTAAAGCTGATCAGGGGCGCTAAAGGCTCCACCGTTCGCCTTACCATCAAGAGCGTGGACGGCACCATGAAAGACATCGCCATAGTACGTGACGAGATCGTGCTGGAAGACACCTTTGCAAAATCTGCCATTATCAATGGCCAGCATAAAATAGGATATATCTATCTGCCGGAGTTCTATGCCGATTTCCAGGACAGGAACGGCGCCCGCTCTGCTGTAGACGTAGCCAAAGAGATCCAGAAACTGAAAGCAGAGAAAGTAGAAGGCATCATCCTCGACCTGCGCTTTAACGGCGGCGGTTCCCTGCAGGATGTTGTGCAGATGGCTGGCCTGTTCGTGCCCGATGGGCCCATTGTACAGGTTCGCTCCCGTGGCGGTGATAAAATAGTGCTGCCCGATCGTGATAAGAATGTACAGTATGACGGCCCCCTGGCTATCATGGTGAACGAATACAGCGCCTCTGCTTCCGAGATCATGGCAGCTGCCATGCAGGATTACAAACGCGCTGTGATCATTGGTAGCGCTTCTACCTTTGGTAAAGGCACCGTGCAGCGTATGTACAACCTCGACGACTTCCTGCCCAATAAACCGGAAGTGGGCGCCCTGGGTGCACTGAAGCTCACCGTACAGAAGTTCTACCGTGCAAACGGCGGCTCTACCCAGTTGAAAGGCGTAAGCTCAGACATCGTGCTGCCTGATCCTTACTATGAAGTAGGAGAGAAGAAAGACGACGATGCGCTGGCATGGGATGAGATCCCGAAAGCTAACTACAATGTATGGATCGATCCCGTGAACGTGGAAGCACTGAAGAAGAACAGCGCAAAAAGGGTGAGCAGCAGCGAAGCCTTCAAGATGATGACTGACAACATCACCACCATCAAGAACCTGGATAAACAGGAATCATACTCGCTGAACCTACAAACCTTCAAGGCAGAACAGAAATCAAACGCCGCTGCATTGAAGAAATATGATGCAGTGAACGATAAAGTAAAAGAACTGAACATTACCAACCTGAAAACCGATCTTGACAAAATGGGCGCAGATACTGTGAAGCTGGCGCGTAACAAGGATTGGCTGAAGTTCCGTTCTAAAGACGTTTACCTGGATGAGGCCGTGAATGTGATGAATGACCTGATCGTAATGTCTTATCCTAAAATGAAAGGCAAACAGGAAAACTAAAATAGTCGTTAGTCGTAAGTCGTTAGTCGTAAGTCGTTAGTCATTAGTTGTAGTATTAAATTCGCTTTGATCACTAACGACTAATGACTAACGACTTACGACTTTTTATTCTGCAAGCATGTTGATAAGATTCTGCAGCTCCTCAAACTTATACCGCTCTTTATCTTCCTGGTAGCATTTTGACAGCTCTTCCAGTAAGAAGCGGATGATCTGTTTATTAGACTGCGGCTTGTAATAAGCCGGTACAGATGGAACAGATACCCTTTTCAGGTAAGTTTCTACATCCTGGTGGGAGTAGATCTGTCCCTGCATGGGATCTATAAAGAAGAGGATGCGGTAATCGTCTGGTTTGGGCGGTTCCGCAAAATCATAGAAAGAATCGAAATAGGCCAGGATGAACTGGCGGGGAATGTTCACAGCATACACCGGGAGGTCCAGCATGGCGCAGAGGCTCTGGTAGATGATGCCATTGGTGATGGGATTGCCTCTTTTGGCCTCTATCACCTGGTTAATGAAAAACTGGTTCTTACGTATGTAAGCCACTTCTTCCCCTTTCAGGCCGAAGTAGTTATAGATCATGCTGTTCAGCACATTGATCTGTTCCAGCGGCGTCAGGTAATTGTTCAGCTCCAGCCAGATATTACGCTTGATCCGTTCGATTTCTGTCATCACCGGGTTGGGCTGCATATCCGGGAACTGGTAGCGGGCCACCAGTATGGAGCCCTGCAGCAGGTCGGGGTTGTCTGACCGGATCCACTGTTGCATGGCTACCTGCAGGTCCTGGTAATGCACGCGGTGTATCAGCTGTTCTATCCTTTCCTGGATGGATTCATCCACTGTATTTTCCCACAGGTTCTCCAGGTTGGGAATGATCTCCTTTCCATATAACAAGATCTTGTTGGCTACCGTATCAAATACCTCCTGATCCGGATCGTCCAGCAAATGGAATAAAGCATTAATTTCTTTTGTTTCATTCATACGCTACAATGTGCTAATGTGTCCCGTCTCTCAAAAGGGAATTACTTTATTATTCCGTTTTTTTCTTCCTGGCCGGCGCCTTTTTCTTGGGCGGATTGGCCTTGACATCTTCAATAATAGCTTTGGCCTCTTCCACAGTAATGTCGGCAGCGTTATCTATCTTTTCCTTGGGAATCTTATAGTTCTTCAGTCCCTGTTTAATGTACGGGCCATACGGGCCTTTTAATATCTGTATCTTCTCTTTCTCAAATACCTTAATAGTACGTTCATCTTTAGCAGCGCGTTTCTCAACGATCAGCGGCGCAATCTCATCCAGTTCTACTGTATAAGGGTCCATTTCCTTTTTAAGGGAATAGAATTTCTTGTCATGTTGTGCATAGGGGCCAAAGCGGCCTATGTTCACGCTTACTTCTGTACCTTCAAACAGTCCCAGGTTCCTCGGCAGCCTGAACAGCTCCATGGCTTCCTGCATGCTGATAGTCTCAATGCTTTGTGTAGCCTTTAGTTTGGCAAAGCGTGGTTTCTCTTCATCTTCGGCTTTGCCTATCTGGATCATGGGGCCATAACGTCCCATGCGGGCTACCACCGGTTTACCGGTTTCCGGGTCATCACCCAGGAAGCGTTCGCCCTTCACTCTTTCCGCGTTCTCCAGTGTATTGGCTACATCTTTATGAAAAGGCTCATAGAAATCGTTCAGCATCTTGTTCCAAACTTTCTTTCCATGGGCTATTTCGTCAAACTCCTCTTCGATCTTGGCGGTAAAGCCATAGTCCATTACAGAGTCAAAGTACTGGTTCAGGAAATCGGTTACGATCATCCCAAGATCAGTCGGGAACAATTTGGATTTTTCCGCACCGGTATTCTCTGTGTCAGTGAGTTTATTGATCTTGTCGCTCTTCAGTACCAGTATGCGGAACTCCCTTTTTACTCCCTCTTTGTCCCTTTTCTCTACATAATTGCGTTTCTGGATAGTAGTAATGGTAGGTGCATAGGTAGACGGGCGGCCAATGCCCAGTTCTTCCAGTTTCTTTACCAGGCTGGCCTCCGTGTAGCGGGGCGCAGGACGGGTAAATCTTTCTGTGGCCTTCATCTCCTTCAGGTCCACCACCTGTTTTACCTGCAGCGGCGGCAGTACGCCTTCCTGGTCTTCTTCGTCAGCTATATCCTCGTCGTCGCGGCTCTCCATATATACTTTGAGGAAGCCGTCAAACTTCAGTACTTCACCACTGGCGGTCAGCTCTTCGTGATTGGTGGATATATCTATTTTGGCGATTGTCTTTTCCAGTTCTGCATCGGCCATCTGGCTGGCGATGGTACGCTTCCAGATCAGCTCATATAATTTTTTAGAATCACTGTCCTCTACTGAAGAATTCTCCATGTAAGTAGGGCGGATGGCTTCGTGTGCTTCCTGTGCCGATTCGTTCTTGTTCTTAAATTTACGATGCTGGTGGTATTTCTGACCGTAGTTTTTATCTATGGCTTGTTTAATATCTGTCAGCGCCGTATCGGAGAGGTTCACGGAGTCAGTACGCATGTACGTGATCTTTCCACTCTCATACAATTTTTGGGCCAGCAGCATGGTTTTTGAAACGCTGTAACCCAGCTTGCGGCTGGCTTCCTGCTGAAGAGTAGACGTGGTAAAGGGTGCGGCAGGCGATTTCTTGCCCGGCTTTACCTGTATATCCTTCACCGTATAGGCGGCGCCTATACACTGTGTCAGGAATTTTTCCGCGTCTTCCACACTTTTAAACCTGGAAGGCCCCTCCGCTTTGAAAGACATGCTCTTGCCCTGGGAGTCCTTGGCGGTAAAGAAGGCCTCTACCCTGAAGCTGCTCACGGTGGTGAATTGGTTGATCTCCCGTTCCCTTTCCACGATCAGCCTAACCGCTACAGATTGTACGCGGCCGGCAGACAAAGAGTTGCGCATGCTCATCTTGCGCCAGAGCACAGGCGACAGCTCAAAGCCTACGATACGGTCAAGGATACGCCTGGCCTGCTGTGCATTTACCAGGTTCATATCCAGCAGGCGGGGCTGTTGCACCGCCCGTTCTATAGCAGGTTTAGTGATCTCATGAAAAACGATGCGCTTGGTAGTATGTGGGTCCAGGCCCAATACTTCGCACAAATGCCAGGAAATGGCCTCCCCCTCACGGTCCTCATCCGTTGCCAGCCATACCTCATCGGTATCCTTCGCCAGCTTCTTTAACTCCTTCACAATCTTCTCTTTATCTTCCGGAACGGCATACTTTGGTTTGAAGTTATTTTGTATGTCGATACCCATATCGTCCTTCTCCAGGTCGCGTATGTGCCCAAAACAAGATTTTACCTCAAAATCCTTTCCTAATATTTTTTCAATGGTCTTAGCCTTGGCTGGGGACTCAACTATAACTAGATTTTTTGCCATGAATGCCTTCTTTAATGCGAGCTAAATATGCAAAATTTAATATAAAAAATCCGAATACGATTTTTGCAAGTATAGAAATTAAGGCTGAGAATAAAAAATAAGGCTTTGTTTTATTGCGTTATAGGTTACTTTAATGTTATAGGTAAACCACAGCACATTTATTTGCGTATATTCACATATTCAGCATTATAGAAAGGTAAAAAAGATTCAATATGGAGATTGTTATTGTAGGGGCAGGTAACGTAGCGCACTGTTTCGGCCACCTCTTAAAACTGCACGGGCACCAGATACTGCAGGTCATCAGCCGTAACAAGGCCCATGCCCAGGAGCTGGGCGAGCTCTTACAGGCCAAAGCCACAGACGATTTGCTGGATATAAATATGGAGGCAGACGTATACCTCCTGGCGGTCAGCGACGATGCCATCCCCGGCCTGAACGATCAGCTCCGGCTCGGCAAGCGTATCGTGGCTCATACGGCAGGGGCGGTTCCTTTGGACGCCATCAGCCGTATTTCCACCCATACGGGGGTATTATATCCGCTCCAGTCCATCCGGAAGGAGCTGAAGAACTATCCCCCCATTCCGATCATGCTGGAGGCCAGCAATGATGAGGTGCTGCGCCGCCTCCAGTCCCTGGCCCAGAGCATTGCCTCCCAGATAGCCGTTGTCAATTCCCACCAGCGTCTGCAGCTGCACCTGGCTGCTGTGCTGTGCAATAACTTCACCAACCACCTCTTTGCCAGCGCCAAACGCTATTGCGAACAGGAAGGCCTGGATTTTACCCTCCTGCAGCCTATTATTAAGGAGACCTTTGATCGATTGGAGAAGTTCCCGCCCGAGTCTGTACAAACGGGCCCTGCCTTCCGGGGAGATACCACTACCATGGCCCTGCACCGCTCCCTGTTGGAAAAGGAAAAATACTTGCAACGGATCTACCAGGTCATGTCAGACAGTATTCACCAGTTTCATCAGAACAAAGTTTGAGGTTTGAGGTTTGAGGTTTGAAGTTTGAAGTTTGAGGTTCGTTAGAAGTTAAAAGTACGCGACATGCCATCCAGTCATACAGGCAATCTGCTTCTAAGGCAGATTGCTGCTTTGAACCTCGAACCTCCAACGAACCTCAAACTTCAAACTTCAAACCTCAAACTTCAAACCTCAAACCGCCTTATTTTTTTATATTTTTGCGGTCTGTTAAATGAGCGGCATGTATAATATTATATTCAGGTTCGAGCAGAAGGGACTGGAAACGGTGATGATCACCGGCGCCCCGGAAGGGGATTCCATCCTGGAAGTGGCGCTGAAGCATGATATACAGCTGCACCATAACTGTGGGGGCGTATGTGCCTGCAGTACATGCCATATATATATTGAACAGGGAGATGGGTTACTGGAAGATCTTACAGATAGGGAAGAAGACTTTATAGACCGTGCGCGTAATCCCCGGCTTAACTCCCGCCTGGGCTGCCAGTGTATACTGCTGGATGGCAAGGGGCAGTTAGAAGTAACCATTCCCGACCAGTCCCTCATCTATGGGGAATAATTTCTGTAACCTGTAATTCCTGATCAAATGCATTTTGAGCCCCCCATTTACTGGAACGACTATGAAGACATAGCCATGAAGTTGTATGAGCGTTTCGGCAACGACTTCTCCGAAAGCAGGATCTACCGCATCCGGTTCACCGACCTGATAGAATGGGTGCTGCAGATCCCCAACTTTCTGGGCAAACGGGAAGAATGTAACGAAGGCCACTTGGAGATGATCCAGAGCAACTGGGTGTATGAATGGAGGGATAATCAGCAATAATCGTATGAACGTATTATCATTATTTAAACCTATTACCACCTTTGTCCTGGATGTAGACGGCGTACTGACCGACGGTACCGTACAGTTGCTGCCCGGCGGTGAGCTTTCCCGGAAAATGAGCGTAAAGGATGGGTACGCCCTGCAGCTCGCCGTTAAGAAAGGCTACCGGGTAGTGATCATCTCCGGTGGTAAGTCAGAAAGCGTTATCAGCCGTTTGCAGGGCCTCGGCATTAAAGACATCTACATTAATATTACTGATAAAGAGGAAAAGCTGCAGGACTACGTCATGGAAAATGAGCTGCGCTGGGATGAAGTGCTGTTCATGGGAGACGATATACCCGACTACCGCGCCATGCAAATGGTAGGCCTGCCGGTATGCCCTGCAGATGCAGTTCCCGAGATCAAAAGCATCAGCCGTTATATCTCGCCCGTTACCGGTGGTAATGGCTGTGTACGGGATATCCTGGAAAAGGTGCTTAAACTGAATGGTCACTGGGGTATCGATGAAACGATCGCCTCCCGCTGACCTGCAGGCTATCACTTAATTTTTTATTTCATTTTATGAACCTGTTGGCCGCTTTTTTAAAACTCGTACGTTATCCTAACCTTATTTATATAGCGCTTACGCAATTTCTGCTGCAGTATTGCGTGGTAGCACCTGTATTGGCCAGCAGTGGAGAGCAACCCTCTCTTTCTGTCCTTTGCTTTGTGCTGCTATGCATCTCTACCATCCTGGTAGCTGCCGCCGGCTATATCATTAACGACTATTTTGATATTAATATAGATATCATCAACAAGCCGGATAAGATGGTGGTCGATAAGATCATCGGCCGCCGCTGGGCCATGGCCTGGCATACCATCCTGAACATGGCCGGCGTATCTATAGGTTTTGTAGTAGCCTGGAAGATAGGCCAGATCTACCTCGGCTTTACACAGGTGATCTGTTCCCTGCTGCTGTGGTTCTATTCTACCTCTTTTAAAAGGCAGGTGCTGATCGGCAACGTGGTCATCTCTTTGCTCACGGCCCTCTCCGTAGTAGTGGTAGGCTTTTACGAAAAACAGATCTACGAAAGCTTTGAAGCCATCCTCTCGCCAACCGGGCGTAAGCTGATCCAGGTGATCGGCGTATATGCCTTGTTTGCCTTCATTATATCTATGGTGCGGGAAGTGGTGAAAGACCTGGAAGATATGATCGGCGACAGTAAAGACGGTTGCCGTACCATCCCCATCGTATGGGGGGTGCTGCCTGCCAAAAGATTCTGCTATTTCCTGCTGCTGGCCCTGCAGGTATTACTGGTGCTGGTAGATCTGAGAGTGGCCATACTTGGCTGGTATGTTTCTATCGCCTACCTGGTATTGCTGGTACAGGCACCGGCCCTCTATATATGGATGCAGTTGCGAAAGGCCCACCTGCCCGAGCATTATCATAAAGTAAGCTCCCTGATCAAGCTGGTGATGCTCACCGGTATCTTATCCATGATATTTTTTAAAATGTACCTCTGATGTATAAAGGAAAATCCGTGATATTGGCTTCACAGTCGCCGAGGCGTAAACAGCTGCTCGAACAGGCAGGCATTCCTTTTGAAGTGAAGGTGGTAGAAACCGCAGAAACATTTCCGCCCGATATGCCGGTGCCCGAGGTACCCAGTCATATTGCCCTGCACAAGGCGCTGGCCGTAACAGCATTGTGCAACGCCGAAGATATTATCATCGCTGCAGATACTGTAGTAGTACTGGATGATACGATCATTGGCAAACCGAAAGACCGTGAAGACGCAATCCGCATTCTGACAGCTCTCAGCGGCCGCACCCACCAGGTGATCACCGGTGTAGTGATCAAACAGGGCAGCAAGGAGAACATCTTTGCCAAAACTACAGATGTACATTTTAAATCACTCACGCCCGAACAGATCGTTTACTATGTAGATCATTATAAACCCTATGATAAAGCAGGCGCATACGCCATCCAGGAATGGATAGGAGCAGTAGGGATCGATAGTATTAACGGAGATTTTTATAATGTAATGGGCCTGCCGGTGAGCAGGGTAGTGGGGGAGTTGGAGAAAATGTAAGACAGTCGATAGTGGTCAGTCGTTAGTCGTTAGTAAATGCAGCGGATTTAATCTCCGCTCCAATCACTAACGACTAACGACTTATGACTTACGGCTATTCTAACACCAGTAAATTCACATCCTTATTCTTCAGCCAATTATTCTCCTTCAGCTTCTGCAGGTTGATCACCCCAACCACATACCTGTAAGAAGGCGATTCATATTTCTCTGAGATATTATAGAAGTCAGCCAGATCTACCTGGTCAGGTGTTCTGTAACGCAGGTATACTTTGAGCTGCACATCATTGGTGAAGGCGGGCTGGTTAGACTGCTTGATCTTTTTATACTCGTAGCGGTAATTATACAGCAGGGCGGAAATATCAGACAGTACAGCACTGCCGGTGGCGGTACCGCCCGCGCCTTTGCCTACAAAGAACTGTTTATCTGTAAAGGCGCTTTCCAGCAGGATACCGTTATACTCGTTGTATACATCGTACAGCAGGTTATGCTCCTTGATCAGGTGCGGCAGCACGTAGGCAAATACATTACCGTTCTGGCGGCGGCAGTTGCCGATCAGCTTAATAGTGCAATCCCGCTGGCGGGCAAACTGTATGTCAAAATCGTTGAGGTGGTGGATACCGAAGTTGTATACTTCTTCCGGTTTTACAAAGGTGCCGAAAGCATGCAGCAGCAGGATCACGATCTTGAACTTGGGATCGTAGCCTTCAATGTCAAGGGTAGGGTCGGTTTCTGCAAAACCTTTATCCTGTGCCTGTTGCAGTGCGGTTTCAAAGCTCAGCCCTTCTTCAAAGATCTTGGTGAGAATGTAGTTGGTAGAACCGTTGCAGATCCCTTCTACGGCATTCAGCAGGTCGTTGTCATAATACTCTTCCAGGTTGCGGATGATGGGAATACTGGCGCAGCTGGAGGCCTCGTAGAGGAAAGGCACTTTGTTCTCTACCTGCAGCTGGTACAGGGCAGGCAGGTTCTCTGCGATCATGCGCTTGCTGGCGCTCACTACTGCTTTGCCATTGCGCAGCGCCGTGCTCACTATTTCAAAGGCGGCTTCCGTATCGTTGATGAGCTCTACCACTACGTCGATGGTAGGGTCATTTAAGATCTCATTCTTGTCAGTGGTAAAATAGCTCATGTCTATGGGACGAGCCTTGTTAGGATCTTTAATGCATATTTTCTTGATGCGGGCATTGATGCCTTTAGTCCTGTTCAATACTTCGTAAAGTCCCTGTCCTACACAGCCAAACCCGAAAATACCCAGGTTAATGATCTTATTTTCCATATTTATTGTAAAACGGTGGTTTGTTTTCCTGATGGTTGGTTTAATTTATCTAATGCCTGCTTCAGGTCATTGATCAGATCTTCTGCATCTTCTATGCCTACAGACAGCCGTATGCAGCTGTCCTGCAGGCCGGCCCTTTTCCGGAAGTCTTCCGGGATGTTGCGGTGTGTCATCGTTGCCGGATGATCCAGCATACTTTTCACGCCGCCAAAGCTTTCCGCCAGTTTGAACAGGCGGGTGGCGTTCACAATGCGGATGGCGTTCTTCACGTTGTCGCTTTTCAGCGAGAAGCTCACCAGTGCGCCAAACAGTTTCTGCTGTTTGCGGGCAATGTGGTGGTTCTTATGGGTGGCCAGTCCCGGGTAGAACACCTTATCCACTGCGGGATGAGTAGCCAGCCAGCTGGCAATGGCCATGGCGTTGGCACATTGTTTTTCCAGGCGCAGGTACAGCGTTTCGATACCCCGGATGGTGAGCCAGGCCTCAAACGGGCTCAGAATGCTGCCGGAGATGTTCTGGTTAAACCGCAGCTGGTCTGCCAGTGCTTTGTTGTTCACCACTACCAGTCCTGCGATTACATCTGTATGTCCGGCCAGGTATTTGGTGGCGCTGTGTATCACAATGTCGGCGCCCATCTGGATCGGTTGCTGCAACAGCGGTGTGCACAGCGTATTATCTACTACCAGCAGCACATTATGCTGTTTGGCGATTTTGCTGATAGACTTGATGTCTGATATTTTCAGCGTCGGGTTGGTAGGCGATTCCAGCCAGATGATCCGCGTGTTGGGCGTAATAGCCGCCAGCACGTTGTCTGTATTGCTGGTATCTGTAAAGTTCACCTTGATGCCAAAACGTTCGATCATATGGTTAAACATCTGGAAGATGCCGCCATAGGTATCGTCAACCGCCAGTATTTCGTCGCCGGTCTTCAACAGCTTCAACACCGCGTCTATAGCCGCCATCCCGCTGGCAAAGGCAAAACCTGCATATCCTTCTTCCAGGCCGCAGATCAGCTGCTCCAGTACTTTGCGGGTGGGGTTGTTGGCGCGCGAAAACTCAAACCCTTTATTGATACCCGGCGATTCCTGCACAAACGTGGAGGTTTGATAGATGGGCACAGAAATAGCGCCCGTCAGTTCATCTACCGGAATACTGTGAATGAGTTGTGTTGCTGTTTTCATCATCAGTTATTTTTATAAGCTGTTAGCTTTTAGCTGCTAGCTGCTAGTGGCTAAAGGCTAACAGCGCAAAAAAAAGGGCCCTTCCATATAGTTGGAAGAGCCCTTTAGAATATCATGAAAGGAAGAAATTTCTCTGCCAACTTATCTTTCCCCGGTTTGCCGCCGGGGCAGGAATTAGCACCTTTTTCCTATCCGCCGGCTGGCAGACAGAATTGGTTGCTAAGGCATCGCAGGGCCAAGTCCCTCCGCCTTTCTGGATAAGTGATGTTTAAGAACTGGGTGCAAAGGTAATAGTACTTTTATGAATTTTCCAAATTTGGTGGTTCAGAAAGAGTGTTATATATTGCTAAATAGTTTAGCATTTTCCATTTTGTTGACCGATAAAAACCACCATATCAATGACCATTGCAACTATTAACCCGCTTCTTACAGAAGAGCTATTCCAGCACATCTGGCAGTTCCGCTTATTTAAAACGGCCTCCTTAACCACGATAGACGGCGAGCCTGTTCAGATCATCCACCCGGGCATACACAATCACCATGCGGGGCCTGATTTCACTGCGGCTAAAATAAGGATCGGTAATACGCTCTGGGCAGGTAATGTTGAACTGCACCTGCGTACTTCAGACTGGTACCGTCATGGGCACCAGCATAACGGGCAATACAGCAATGTCATCCTGCATGTTGTATTTGAGCACGATGTGCCCGATTATGATACGGATAAGATGCCGCCCTGCCTCTCCCTACAGCAGCAGATCCCCAAACTGCTGCTGCGCCGTTATGAAGGTTTCCGCCAGCTGGCCGCCTTTGTGCCCTGTGAAGAAAGCGCCAGGCGCGTGCCCGGCCTTATCTGGCACAATTGGAAAGAACGCCTGCTGGTACAGCGCTGGGAGCGTAAGATCACCAGTCTCCATTCCTGGCTGCTGCAAACCGGTAATAACTGGGAGGAGGTATGCTACCGTGCTGTGGCCCAGAGCTTTGGCCTGCCCGCTAATGGAGAGCCTTTCCTCCAGCTGGCTCAATCACTACCGCATACCCTGCTGGCCCGCCACCGGCCCAGTCTCTTTCAGCTGGAAGCCCTGCTGTTCGGACAGGCGGGCATGCTGTCCGGAACATTTACAGATGAATATCCCTGCGACCTGCAGCAGGAGTACAACTACCTGCGCTACAAATACAAGCTGAAGCCCATACCAGCCTATTCCTGGAAATGGCTGCGTATGCGCCCGGCTTCCTTTCCCACCTTACGTATTGCTGCCCTGGCAGCTTTATTGCACCAGGCGCCTCACCTGTTTTCCCGGATCCTGGAAATAGAGAGCATCGGCCGTTTCGAACAGCTGTTTGCCGCACAACCCTCTGCCTACTGGCAGGAGCACTACCGCTTTGACGGGCCGGTTTCACAAATACGCAGCCAAGGCCGTCTCGCCATTCACAACATCCTTATTAATACCATTCTGCCCTTGCTGTTCCTCTATGGCCGCGAGAAAGGCCAGCGCTACTACCAGGATCGCGCCCTGCAGTTCATGGAAACCCTGCCCGCAGAAGAGAACAAGATCAGCAACGCCTGGGAAGAAGCAGGCATAGAACAGCACAATGCCCTGGACTCGCAGGCATTACTTGAACTGAAACAGCATTACTGTGACGAGAAAAGATGTTTGCAATGTGCGGTAGGAGCGAAGTTGCTGAGGGAAGGGATTATTTGAATTGTTAGTCGTTAGTCGTTAGTCGTAAGTCATTAGTCGTTAGTTGATAGTTGTCAGTCGTTAGTTGTCAGTTGTCAGTGATAAGCCACGGATCAGTACATACTGTTGTCTTCTTGTCGGAGCGCTGGTCTTGAAGGGGCATACTAATGACTAATGACTTACAACTGACGACTGACAACTAACGACTGACAACTGACGACTGACGACTGACGACTGACAACTGACGACTGACAACTGACGACTGACAACTGACCACTGACAACTATTTTTTAACCTCCTTCGGTTTCACCATCGTAGTATCCGTTAGCAATGTTTTCACCACATATCCGCCGGAGTCTATCGTGGCCTTCGGAAATATCTTCTTTAACTGTGGCCAGTCCTGCGCTGTTACTTTTGTCTTATAAAGATAAATGGACTGCAATTGCTGTAAACCTTTCAGCTGTTCCAGGCCTTGTACGGTTACAGCAGTGCCCACCAGGTTAAGGGATTGTAAGCCTGATAAAGGCTGTAAGAAAGCAAGGCCTTTGTCTGTTACGCTGGTATTGTTCAACTGTAACACAGTAAGGTTACGGCATTGCCCGATCACCTGCAGGGCGCTGTCGCCTGTACGGGTGCCGCCCATTTTAAGCCATACCAGTTGCTGCTTTAATGGCAGTAACAGCGCCGCATCCTTGTTACCAAAGCCGGCGGCATTTACAAAGTTGGCAGACAAATAATGGGCATCCTGCGCTACGGGCATTACCAGCACTCCTTTAGCGCTTAACGCGGCGATGTCTTTTTCGGGAGCAGGCGCTACCTCCGCAGCAGGTACGTTAGAAGGTTGCTTCTTTTCCTCCGCCGGCCCACTCTGCAATGCCAGCAGGTAAGTCTTGATCTTCTCCGGCTGCGTCATTGCCTGGACTTTTTTATTAAAGGGCGCGCCCTGTTCTATCCACCAGTGAATCAGCGCTATCTGTGCTTCGCTCAGCTGCGGTTTTTCTTTTGGCGGCATATGATCTTCATGGGAGGGAGGCAGCAACAGCCGTTTGATCATTTCACTTTCATCCGGTTTCCCGGCAATAAATGCTTTTGCTTCTTTGCCTCCTTTCATCAATCCTTCCGGGCTGTCCATCCGCAGGCCACCCTTTTGCTTTTGCGGCCCGTGACAGCTATAGCAGCGGCTTTTCAGCATAGGAGAGACTACATCTGCATACACATCAGCCGCCTGCACATTGGCTATCAATACCGGCTTTTCATCTGCGGTGTTCTTACCACCGTTCAATCCTGCCAGGAGATAATCACCGCCATGCGTCAGGCTGCCGCCTAAGTGACCGGTAAATGTGATCAGCACCAGCAACCCAATGGCCGTTGCTTTATAGATGTTGTCAAATTCTTTATTAAACACTTTCACCGCGGCAAACATCGCCACCAGTGTAACGCCGATACCCGCCCACATATGCAGCGTAACCGTGCCTTTATCATATTCTCCGCTCAGCGATAGCATGTAACCGGTAATACAGGATAGTAAGGCGCTGCCAATGCCCAGCAACCAAACCACATTCAACACACCAGCCGAAATAGCATAGCCTTCCCTGCGCGACAGCCATTGCAGCAAAGGCGCCAGCAGTAGTATACCGATCGGCAAATGAACAAGTAAGGGATGAAACCGGCCTATAAATTCTGGAATAAACAAAAGCACTGTGATCTTTTTCTTTTATAACGATGAATAACGTTCACGCAGTAAATGCATCATATGTACATTGACAGCCCATTGGTCAGACAAGGCCTTCCGGGTATAAGGCATGGTAGGCATATAGTCCGGCGGACCGAACTCCGTTAGTATAGTTAAGCGTTCGTGCTGTTGCTTCTTACGTGATACAATTGCGTCCCACCAGGCCAGGTGCGCTTTCACGGCATGCTCCCATTCAGGCGCCCGCGGATCATTTACCTGTGGCCCTTCCGGGTGCCCGATGCGGGCGTGAATATGCCCCGCCCTTTCCAGGGCCAGCGCCACATTCTCCGGTTGGTCCTGTAATAATGATTCACTTACATTACACCAGTGTGATACATCAAACGTGATGCGCAGCTCCGGGTTCTTTTCTATATAGCGCCGGGCCACCGGCGCGGCAAACAACATTCTTGAGCGGTGCGTTTCATGGCAGATCAGCACACCGCTTTGTTTAGACAGCTGCGTAGTATGATCAATGAAAGCCTGGTTCTGTTCTTCGCTGAAGTAATCTCTTCCAGAGTGGCAGTTGATGTATAAAGGTGTCTGCACTTTATTGGTGGCCGCTGCGTCTATCATCCTTTTGAAATGATCCAGGTGTGCCTGGAACTGCGGCTCCTGGCCGCCACATAGAAAGCCTACTGCCAGCTCGTATTTTTTAAGCGTGTTAAATAGTTCGTGCTGGCCCGCTTGTTCCATGGGCCACCAGATCTCTATCCCGTCGTAGCCTTCTTTTTTCACTTTGGCGCAATACTCGTCCAGGCTGCCGTTAAAGCCCCAGTTAGTGGCCAGTATCTTCAGGTCAAATTTTTTATCGTTGGTCATATCAAATGCATTGTCCCTGGCAACCGCCTGCAGCTTAGCTAACATCAATGCGGTAAGAGCTGTTGCCGATGTTTTTATAAATCTTCTCCTGTTTGATTGCATGAATATCGATCATTGAGTAATGAGCATGCTTAAGCGATGATCTCCTGTATCACTTTCCCTCCTACGTCTGTCAGCCGGAAAGGCCTGCCCTGGTAATCATAGGTAAATTTTTCGTGGTCAAATCCCAATTGATTCAGGATGGTGGCCTGTACATCAAAAGCCGTTACTTTACCGCTTACCGCGCTGTAGCCAATCTCGTCTGTTTCCCCATGGGTGTGGCCTTTTTTAATGCCGCCGCCTGCCATCCAGATAGTGAATGCATCCACATGATGATCTCTGCCCTTGAAAGGATTCTGTTTGCCCTCCCGGTTCTCCATCATGGGCGTTCTGCCAAATTCTCCACCCCATACTACCAGGGTTTCATCCAGCAGTCCCCGTTGTTTAAGATCCAGGATCAGCGCTGTTACGGCTTTATCTACCTGTCTGCATTTGTTGATCATACCGATATCGATAGCCAGGTTGGCGTCTGTACCGTGACTGTCCCAGCCCCAGTCAAACAGCTGTACAAAGCGTACGCCTTTCTCCACCAGTTTCCTGGCCAGGAGTACATTGTTGGCAAAGCAGGAGCGGCCCGGTTGTACGCCGTACATTTCTTTGATGTACTCCGGTTCATCATTGATGTTCATCACTTCGGGCACTGCTATCTGCATTTTGTACGCCATTTCGTACTGGGATATACGTGAGAGTATTTCAGGATCATTGTATTCCTTATACTCTTCTTCATTCACTTTATTAATAGCATCTATGGAAGCCTTGCGCAGGTTGCGGTCCATACCCTCCGGGTCTTTGATGAACAGTACCGGGTCTCCTTCGCTGCGGCACTGAACGCCCTGGTATACCGAAGGCAGGAAACCGCTGCCCCAAACGCTTTTGCCTGCGTCCGGAAATTTACCACCAGAGGTAAGCACTACAAAGCCAGGAAGGTTCTGGTTCTCTGTACCCAAGCCGTAAGTGATCCAGGATCCCATGCTGGGCCTTCCTAAGCGCGGACTGCCTGTGTGTACCAACAGCTGCGCCGGCGCGTGGTTGAACTGGTCTGTGCTTACTGCTTTTAAAAAGCTGATATCATCTACAACGCCTGAAAGGTGCGGCAGGTGCTCACTTACCCAGGCCCTGCTTTCTCCGTACTGTGCAAATTTGGCTTGTGGCCCCAGCATTTTCGGCACGCCGCGTATAAAGGCAAATCGTTTGCCTTCCAGCAGTGAAGGCGGGCAATCCTGCCCGTCCAGCTGTTGTAAGGCTGGTTTATAATCAAAGAGCTCCAGCTGCGAAGGCGCGCCTGCCATGTGCAGGTAGATCACGCTCTTAGCCCTTCCCGGGAACATGGGCATGCGTGGCGCCAGCGGGTGAGCCGGATCAAATACGATCTTATTAGTGTTGCCTTTACCTGCGCCACAGCCTGGCAGCAATGAGCCCAATGCCAATGCACCTAAACCCATCGCACTTTCCATCAGGAAATGACGGCGTGTGTACATGCGCGTAACCGCCATTTCCGCTTCCTTCAGCAAACGTTGATCGTGCAGTTCCTTTTGAGTCATGTTTAGTTTTTAGTGATCAGTTCATCCAGGTTCAGCATGGCATTGGCTACCACCACCAGCGCCGCTGTTTCCGGGTTATTATGCTTGTTGTCGCTTCCGGTCATCTCACTTGTTTTGGTAGTGTCCTGTTTGAACTGTCCGTAAGCGGTATCATATAATGTTACTAATGCCTGCAGCTTAGCGGGCGTGATGCTTTTCAGCATGGCCAGCTCATAACCTCTGCTGATCTGCTGTTTTACATCATGGCCCGCTGCTTCCTGTTGCATGCGGAAAGCAAAGTGCCTGGCCGCATCCAGGTATACAGAGTCATTGAGCGTAACCAGCGCCTGTAAGGGTGTGTTGGTACGGATCCTCCTCGGCGTGCATACTTCCCTTCCTGCTCCGTCAAAAGTGATCATAGAAGGATAGGGCGCCGTGCGTTTCCAGTAGGTGTACAAGGCGCGCCGGTATTGATCTTCACCTTTGCTGGTCACCCAGTCGCCGCCGTTCCAGGGCGACATCCAGATGCCTTCCGGCTGCCAGGGCATTACACTGGGACCGTACATTTTAGCGCTCATTAAGCCGCTGATGCAAAGGGCCTGATCGCGTACCTGTTCTGCAGACAGGCGTACCCTTGGGCCTCTTGCATAATATTTATTGGCAAGGTCTTTTTCCAGTTGTTCTTTGCTGACAATGGATGCCTGGCGGTAAGTGGCCGACATCACCATTTCTTTCAGCAGTTTTTTCATGCTCCAGTGATAGTCATGCATGAAGCGGTAAGACAGATCATCCAGCAATTCGCGGTGAGTAGCTTCTGCGCCCTGTGTGCCAAGGTCTTCCAGCGTTTCTACCAGCCCGGCGCCGAAAACCTGTTCCCACAAACGGTTCACCATGGTCCTTGCCGTTAAGGGATTCTTCGGGTCCACCAGCCACATGGCAAGTCCCAGGCGGTTACGCGGCGCTCCTTTAGGTAAAGGGTTGAGTGAATGTGGCACATCCGGCTGCACTTCCTCGCCTTTTACCAGCCAGTTTCCTCTTTCAAATACATGTGTGCTGCGATGCATGTCTGCCGGGTTATCCATCATAATAGGCGTAACCGGTACAGTCTTGGTAAGCAGCTTCCAGTAAGTTTGGTACATGTTATCATAGCCGGCCAGTCCGCTGCCTGGTAAGGCTTTTGTAAAACAGAACCAGTCAAACTGTATAGCGCTGGCATCCGCATCTTTGATAGCAGGATTCTGAAAAGAAAGATACAGGTCGTGGACACCTTTGTTTATTGGAAGATCCACACTGCTGATGGTCCTGTCTTTGGTGGCAATAACGGGGATGGTAGCCAGCAAAGCTCCGTCTGGTTTGTCAAGACGGATGCTCCAGGCGCCTCCGGCGATGTAACCACTATAACGGTAGATCAGGCGGTTCACCTGCTCCAGGTCTATGTGCGGCAGGCGTGCCTGTGCGTGGTTGCGGAAGGTGAGCCATTTGGTATCTGCCAGTTCGCTGTTCACAAACTGGTCTGCCTGTATGGAGTTTACAGATGGCTGCCATGTTTTGACGAAGGTATATGCTGCTTTCGCTTCCGTTGCAAAGCCGTTGTTTTTCAACCAGGCTGTTACCTGGTTTAACTGTGCGCTGTCTTCTGAAGAGAGGTGCCGCAGTACAGGGTAATCGTCAAACGTATCTTCATCCCGGCTGTCGTTAAAGAAGGCCATGAATTTATAGTACTCCTCGTGTTTGAAGGGATCATAAGGATGGCTATGGCATTGCACGCAGGCAAACGTGGTGCCCAGCAAGGCCTCCCAGGTGCTGTTCACACGGTCTATGACAGCGGCAGTCCGGTATTCTTCATTTTCGGTACCACCTTCATCGTTGGTCATGGTATTGCGGTGAAAGGCGGTAGCGATGAGCTGTTGATCGCTGGCATTGGGCAGCAGGTCGCCGGCCAGTTGTTCTACCAGGAACTGGTCATAGGGCTTGTCTGCATTATAGGCGTTGATCAGCCAGTCGCGGTAGCGCCATACGGGCCGGGTCAGATCGCGTTCATATCCTTTGGTATCGGCATAGCGCGCAAGGTCCATCCACATAGCGGCCCAGCGTTCGCCGTAGTGAGGAGAAGATAGTAAAGTATCCACCAGCTGTTCGTAGGCCTTTGCATCGCCGGGACCGGAGAGATAGGCGGCTGCAATGTTTGAGGGCGCAGGCATACCCGTAAGGTCCAGGCTTAACCTTCTTAAGAGGGTAGCTTTATCTGCTTCAGGAGAAGGTTGTAGTTCATGCTCCTCCAGTTGTTTGTAAATAAAGTGATCGATGTTGTTATGGCCCCAGTCGTTCTTTGGTACGGTAACGGGTTTTACGGCCACATAAGCCCAGTGGTCGCCCCATTTGGCGCCTTGCTTTACCCACCTGCGGAGGGTAGCAATTTCTGCATTACTCAAGGGCTCATGCTTGTAAGGCATACGTTCTTCGGGGTCTTTTAAGGTTAAGCGCCGGATCATCTCACTGCCCTCAGGATCACCCGGGATGATGCCGTACCTGCCCGATTTTGTTTTGCCTACCGCTTCTGAACGAAACAGTAAACTAAAATCACCCTGCCGCTTTACGCCGCCATGACAAGTGATACATTTTTTGTTGATAATTGGCTTTACTTCCGTATTGAAATCTACGGGCTTTTCATGGGTGCAGTAAATAAAAAGGGCCACTGCAACAACCGCAACGGCTATTGTCAGCAAGGCCTTTTTATTTTTCAAATGTTTAACCACCTCACGGTGTTTTATCATAACGTAAACAATTTACTAGATGCTACTATAGGTAAACAGGGTGCCTTTATACTATTTTAACTGCTTTCTCCTTACGGTATCCTTGCAGTATCCTTGCTCTATCCTTGCTGTATCCTTACTCCCCTCATGTTTTGTTAAAATAATATTATTCCCGCAATTATTTCGTAACAGTATCTTTTTCCCATCCGGTATCCTTCAATGCGGGGTCATTTTCTTTTTTCAGGAAATCGGCATCTGACAAGGAAGCAGCCTCCCAGTCCAGGATCGCCTCGTCTGGCACCACCTGCACGGGCGTCTTCCAGGACGTAGACGTTTCATTATAGGCCAGGTTAGACTGGGAACAGTAGCAGGAGATCAGCGACCAGCGCGGATTTTCAGACAGGTTAGCCTCTGAGCGGTGTAAGAGGTTGCTGTGGAAGAAAAGCGCATCGCCCGGGGCCAGCTCGCTGTACACCAGCTCCATGGTCTGAAGGGCATTGTTCACCATTACCATATCGGCGCCTACCTGTTCACCGGCGAAACCATGGTTCACACGGCCTAATTTATGACTGCCTTTGATCACCTGCAGGCAGCCGTTCTCCTTATTGGCAGGCGTCAGCGCTATCATCACGGAAATGAGCTGGTCGGGGAACATGAACTGGTTCTTATACCAGTAGCCATAGTCCTGGTGCCATTCCCATGCGCCGCCCACGCGGGGCTCTTTCTGCATCAGTTTGGAATGGAAGTGGCAAACGGGCGCCTGGCTGTCCAGCAGGGCTGCCACGGCGTTCACCATCTTCTCGCTACGGGTGAGGTAACCAAATACATCGTTGCCGGGCGTGAACCAGAGGGAGAGCCGGGTCTTTTTACCGGTTTGGTCGTTCAGGTCCAGCGCGTGTTGTTTCATGGCGTTGTCTGCCAGCGCGGTGGCATATAATTTATTGATCTCGTCAGCAGAGCAGAAACCCTTCACTACTACGTAGCCGTCTTCGTGGTAAGCGGCTACCTGCTCGGGTGTTAACCGGAAAGCCATAATATGCAGTTTTTCTATGCTAAAAGTCGGCATAAATGTATTGCCGGGCTACCTCAATTCTGTACAGAAATGGTGCTTTTCTAACAAATCTGTCCGCAGGTTTTCGTAAATTAGGTTAGAAAAGTAGGAAAATGGAAGCGATACTGGAACATCTTCCCAAGCAGAAGGAAGAATCATTTGTGGTGAAAAGCTTTGACTACCGCTATTTTCCGACTCCCTGGCATTACCACCCGGAGTTTGAGCTGGTGCTGGTGACGGATAGTACAGGTAAACGCTATATCGGTGATCAGATCAGCGATTTTGCCCCGGGCAACCTGGCGCTGATAGGCCCTAATCTCCCACATACTTATCATAATGATGAAAAGTATTATGACCAGCAATCCAGGCTGAGGGCAAGGTCTATTGTGGTGCACTTCCTGGAAAGATCCCTGGGGGCTGATTTCCTGTCCTTACCCGAGTCTGAGCCGCTGCGTAACCTCTTCTCCCATGCCGCCAGGGGATTGGACATCACGGGTAAAACCAACCGCGCCATCAGTGAGCGGATGAAAGCGCTGGCTAACATGAACGGCCTGGCCCGCTGGCTTAAACTGGTGGAAATACTCCATATCCTCGCAGAAACAGGTGAATACAATTTCATTTCGCGGATGCCGGTGAGCGGGCAGAACGAAAAGGAGGACGGCCGCATGGCCAAAGTAATGGACTACGTATTAAAGCATTTCGCCTCCGAGATACGGGTAAATGATGTAGCCAGGCAACTCAATATGGCAGACAATTCCTTCTCCCGGTATTTCTCCCAGCGCACCCGTAAAACGTTCACCGCGTTTGTGAACGAGGTACGCCTGAACCATGCCTGCAAACTGCTCATCGAAAACCGCTTGAGTGTGGCGCAGATTTGTTTTGAATGCGGCTTCAATAATCTCTCCAATTTCAATAAGCACTTTAAGGAGCTCTACCGCCAAACCCCGCTGGCGTACCGCAAGCAGTTAAGTCAGTTGACAGTTGCTAGTTGACAGTTGACAGTGAGGGCAGTGACTGTCAACTAGCAACTGTCAACTGACAACTAAAATTCATATAAGTTTGTAACAATAAATTAAAACCCGCGTTTATATAGGGAGGCGTACGTATAGGGGAGAGAGTTTGGGATTTTCATTACATTTGATACAAATAGCCCATTACTGTGAAAAAATTACACTTAGTCGTTTTTTTATTATTAGTAGCCGGCACCTTGCAGGCACAGTCTGACAAGGAAGCCAAAAGAAAGGAGCGGGAAGAAAGGAGACTGAAACGCATTTCCCTTTTTAGGGAACTGGAAGAAGGGGAGAACAACTACGAGCGGGAATGGTCAATGGGCGGACGCATCAATACAGACGGTTGGGGCGGTTTTTTTGAGCTGGGATACCGTAAGAACCGTAAGGTGGTCAACTATTTCCAGTTTGAATTTAACGAGAAGAAGCATCCCAAGGAAGATAAAAAACCCGGCAGGTTTGTTCCCATCGGCGATTTTGCCTACTCAGAAAAGCCTTACATCTTCGGAAAACGTAATAACTTTTACCAGGCCAAGCTGGGAATGGGCCAACGCTACCTGATAGGTGGCAAAGGCAATAAGAATGGCGTGGAAGTGTCTGCCATCTATTATGGCGGTATCTCCATCGGCCTGCTCAAACCCTACTACCTGCGGGTAGAGGATCCCACAGGAGAAGGATATTCCATTGATATTAAATATGGTCAGAGCGGCTTCCTGGATACGGCAGCGTTCACCAACCCGTCTAAGATCATCTCCGGCGCCGGTTTCGGTAAAGGCTGGGGCGAAATTACCATTGCGCCCGGCCTCCATGCAAAAACCGGTCTGCGTTTTGACTGGGCCAAGTTCAACGAGGTGGTCAGCGCCCTGGAAGTAGGGGTAAATGCCGAATACTACACCAAAGACGTGCCCATTATGGTGGCCCTGGAGCCTAAGAAGTTCTTTTTCAATGCTTACCTGAGCCTGCAGTTCGGGAAGCGATGGAACAAGCGATAAGTTAATGAGAAGTTAGTACCTTTGTTGTCCTAAAGAAAGGAGATAGCGATGCAAGAACAAACCGTATGCGGCACGCCCGCAGCAGCGCCCAGGACCAAAAAGCCCGATTGGCTGCGTGTGAAATTACCGATAGGAGAAAGCTATAAACAGGTTAGGAACCTCGTAGATACCCATAAATTACATACCATCTGTGAAAGCGGTAACTGCCCTAACATGGGCGAATGCTGGGGAGCCGGCACCGCTACTTTCATGATCTTAGGCAATATCTGTACCCGTAGCTGCGGTTTTTGCGCCGTGGCCACCGGCCGCCCTGAGCCCGTTGATTGGGACGAGCCCCAGCGCGTAGCAGAAGCCATCTACCTGATGAAGGTAAAACATGCCGTAATTACCTCCGTAGACCGCGACGAGCTGAAAGACGGAGGCTCTATCATATGGGCCAACACCATCAAGGCAGTGCGCGCCCTTAACCCGGATACCACCCTGGAAACCCTGATCCCCGACTTCAGAGGACAGTGGGAAAACCTGGAACGTATCATCGAAGTAGCGCCCGAAGTAGTCTCCCATAACCTGGAAACAGTAGAAAGACTCACCAAACAGGTACGTATACAGGCTAAATATCACCGCAGCCTGGAAGTGCTTCGCCGCCTGAAAGAAGGTGGTATGCGCACCAAAAGCGGGATCATGCTGGGCCTCGGCGAAACCAGGGAAGAAGTGATCCAGGCCATGCAGGACCTCCATGATAACGGTGTAGACGTGGTAACCCTGGGTCAATATCTGCAGCCTACTCCCAAACATTTACCCGTAGTCAGATTCGTGCATCCCGACGAATTCGCCGAATTCAGGGAGATCGGCTATAGCATGGGATTAGATTATGTAGAATCCGGACCGCTTGTACGCTCATCTTACCATGCAGAAAAACATATACATAGCGGACGTAATAAATAATAGAAATTCGGAAACCATAGCTATCTTTGCGTAGCATTTAAAAAAACCTAGAACCTACCTGTAACGCAGTTTGGTACCATCGCCAGACGGTTTAGCAACCTTAATAACGGGGCTAATGGATACGTGCTATCCATAAAAATGTCGTGTAATGCTCAACATTATTACACGTGCGGTTATTATTATATGGTAGAGTGCTGTGTGTAATCCCCCGTTGTTATATCCTGATCGGTCTAAAGAAGAATTTGATTGTCAAAAGTTTTCTATGAAGAAAAAAGCATTTTTAATGGCTGCTGTGATAGGTATGACCATTCATACCTGTGCATACGCACAGCAATTGCCAGATTCCTTACTGCCAGATGCTAACCTGCGTGACTGTATTAAGTATGCTTTGGCCCACCAGCCCGTAGTGAGGCAATCCGTTATAGACGAAGCTATTACGGAAGCGAATATCAAAAGCAGGCTGGCAGACTGGTATCCGCAAATCAACCTGGACGCCAGCTATCAGCACAACATCCAGATCCCTACCACTTATTTTGGCGGTAACCCCATTAAAGCTGGGGTGGAGAATACCTCCGGCGCCCAGTTTGGTCTTACCCAGAACCTGTTTAACCGCGATGTGCTGCTGGCCACCCGTACTGCCAGGGATGTACGCCGCCAGGCCAAACAAACCACTACCAACAACCAGATAGATGTGGTCACTAACGTGAGCAAAGCCTATTACGACGTACTGCTTACCAAGAGGCAGATGGCCGTGCTGGATGAAGATATCATCCGCCTGGAACGCAGCCAGAAAGACGCCTATAACCAGTACCAGGGTGGTATCGTGGATAAAATAGACTATAAGCGCGCCAATATTAACCTGAATAATACCAGGGCACAGCGCAAAGCCGCTGAAGAATCACTGGAGGGCAAGTACGCTTACCTGCGCCAGCTGATGGGCTATCCCGAAAAAGGAGAGCTGAAGCTGGTGGATGATACCCTGCAGATGGAAAGCGAAGTATCACTGGATACGTCCATCACCGTTACCTACGAGAACAGGATAGAATACCAGCTGTTACAAACGCAGAAGAACCTGCTGGAAGCCGAACTGCGCTATAATAAATGGAGCTTCCTGCCCGAGGTATCCGCCTTTGCCAACTATAACCTGGCTTACCTGAATAACGAATTCTCCAAGTTATATAAGGACAACCTGCCCAACTCTTACTTTGGCCTGCGCCTGTCTGTTCCCATCTTCCAGGGCGGCAAGCGTACTCAGAACATCCGGGCGGCAGAACTGCAGCTGAAACGTAACGACTGGGATTTTGAAACGCTGAAGAGCCAGATCAATACAGAATATACACAGGCCATGGCCAACTATAAAAGCAATTTCACCAATTACCTGGCACAGAAGCAAAATATGCAGGAAGCAAGGGAAGTATATGACCTGATCTCCCTTCAATATAAGGAAGGCGTTAAAACCTACCTGGAAGTGATCACCTCAGAAACAGACCTGCGCTCTGCACAGCTCAATTATTTCAACGCACTATACCAGGTGCTTTCGAGCAAGATAGATCTGCAAAGATCATTGGGAACATTACAAACAGCTGCAGGCAATTAGCATTTAGCAGCTAAAAGCCAACAGCTAACAGCTAAAAAAACAACAGGATTTGATAAACGTTTTTCAGATGGAAAAAAATCTCTTAGTTCTTATTTGCGCTTTCGGCATTATTTCCTGGACCGCCTGCGGTGGTCCCGGCAAAAAAGCTGCAGTGGTATTGCCGCCTACACCCGTGAACATCGCGGAAGCCAGCCATGCCCCGGCTATTTACTACGATAAATACCCTGCTACAGTGGTAGCGCTTAACAGCGTTGAACTGCGTGCACAGGTATCCGGCTTTATCACCGGCATCTTCTTTAAAGAAGGTGAAGTAGTGCAGAAAGGCAAAACCCTGTATGAAATAGACCGCCGCAAGTACGAAGCCGCTTACCGCCAGGCCGAAGCCAGCATCTTAAGCGCGCGCGCCAACTTTAACAAAGCACAGAAAGATATGGACAGGTACCAGCGCCTCTCCGAGCAGGACGCTATTGCCCGCCAGACGCTTGACAATGCCACGGCTGCCCTTGAAACCAACCGCAGCCAGCTGGCCGCCTCTGAAGCTGCTTTGCTGGCCGCCCGTACAGATCTTGACTATTCTCTCATCAAAGCGCCTTTCACCGGCCGTATCGGCATCTCCCAGGTAAAACTGGGTGCGCAGGTAAGCCCGGGCACTACACTGCTGAATACCATCTCCAGCGAAAATCCCATCGCTGTAGACTTCGTGGTGAATGAAACAGAGATCAGTCGCTTTGCCAACATGCAGGGAAGAACCATCGCTGCCGGAGACAGCACCTTCCGTTTACAGCTGCCCAACGGCTCCAGCTATAAGCACAGCGGTAAGATCGTTGCGATCGACCGCGGCGTAGATAATCAGACCGGTACCATCAAAATAAGAGTGGAATTCCAGAATCCTGACGACGAGCTGAAAGACGGTATGAGCTGCGTGCTCAACGTACTGAATGATCAATCCGGCGACAGGCTGATCATCCCCTATAAAGCAGTTACTGAGCAGATGGGTGAATTCTTTGTGTTCGTAGCCAAAGACTCCATCGCATTGCAGCGTAAAGTGCAGCTGGGGCCCAAGCTCAGAGACCAGATCGTGATCATGAACGGTATTGAGCCAGGAGAAAAAGTGATCATAGAAGGTATTCAACGCTTACGCGACAGCGGTAAGATCCAGATAGGCGCGCCTCCGCAAAATAAATAGTCGTCAGTTGACAGTCGTCAGTCGTTAGTGACTGCAGCAAATATCATCTCCGCTTTAATCCCTAACGACTAATGACTAACGACTTACGACTAAGAATATAAACGTGAATCAATAGAAGAAACGATCATGATTGCAGATACTTTTATACGCAGACCAGTAACCGCTATAGTAATTTCTATTGTATTGGTGCTGGTAGGCATATTGGCGATGACCACCCTGCCGGTGGGACAGTACCCGGAAATTACACCGCCTACCGTACAGGTAACCAGTACCTACATTGGCGCTGATGCCCAAACGGTAGAACAGACCGTGGCTACGCCGGTGGAAGTGCAGGTGAACGGTACGCCAGGCATGACTTACCTGCAGAGTAACAGTACCAGTAACGGCGCCATGAGTATGACCGTTAACTTTGAAGTGGGTACAGACATCAACATCGCCGCACTCGACGTACAGAACCGTGTAGGTATCGCACAGCCTACACTGCCGCAGGAAGTACAACGTTTGGGTCTTACCGTTAGAAAACGTAACCCCAGCATCCTGATGCTGGTGGCCATGTACTCACCCAAAGGCACACACGATATCAAATTCCTCGATAACTATACCAACGTTTTCATCAGGGACGCCCTCTTACGCGCCAAAGGTGTGGGTGACGTATTTACCCGTGCAGATGACTTCAGTATGCGTGTGTGGCTGAAGCCCGACAAGCTGGCTGAAATGGGCGTTACCGCCAATGACGTAAGGGCCGCCATCGCCGAACAGAACGCACAGATCACCGGTGGTACGGTGGGTGCTCCTCCCGCACAAACCGGGCAAACATTTGAATATACCATCCAGGTAAAAGGCCGTTTGGTTACCAAAGAGGAATTCGGCAATATCATTGTAAAAACGCGCCCGGATAACGGTAACATCGTATACCTGAAAGATGTGGCCAGGGTAGAGCTGGGCAAGTTCAACTATGCCAGCAACTCTTATGTAGACGGCCGGCGCGCTTCCTACCTCCTGATCTACCAGGCGCCGGGAAGTAACGCGCTTCAAACGGCAGAGAATGTGTACGCTGCCATGGAACAGCTGAAGAAGCAGTTCCCCGCAGATGTGGAATATGTAGTGCCTTTCGAATCTGTTTCCGTGATCCAGGTATCCATCCACGAAGTGGTGGAAACACTGCTGGAAGCCCTGGCGCTGGTGGTGGTAGTGGTGTTCCTCTTCCTGCAAAGCTGGAGGGCTACATTGATCCCGGTGCTCGCTATCCCGGTGTCTATCATCGCTACCTTCATCTTCTTCATACCATTAGGCTTTACCATCAATACGCTTACCCTGTTTGGTTTCGTACTGGCCATTGGTATTGTGGTGGATGACGCCATTGTGGTGGTGGAAGCGGTCCAGCATAATATAGATCATAATAAGATGTCGCCCAAGGAGGCCACGGCCCAGGCGATGAAAGAGATCTCCGGCCCGGTAATCGCCATCGCTTTGATATTGGCGGCGGTGTTTGTACCGGTAGGCTTTATACCGGGTATCGTAGGGCGTTTGTACCAGCAGTTCGCGATCACCATTGCGATCTCTGTGCTGATCTCCGCCTTTGTGGCCCTTTCACTGACGCCTGCCTTGTGTACGCTGATCCTGCGGCCTATGCACCTGGACAAAGACTCCAAAGGTCTTAACCAGTTCTTCTACCGCTTTAACCGCTGGTTCGGCCATACTACATCCCGTTATTCCATGGGGGTGAAGAAGAGCATCCGCTGGTCGCGTTATGTAATGATCATCCTGCTGTGTATCTGTATAGGGGCGGTAATGTTGTTCAGAAGCAAACCCTCCGGCTTCATTCCTACAGAAGATGAAGGCCGTGTATATATCACTTTCGACCTGCCGGAATCTTCTTCTACAGAGCGTACGGTGAGTGTGATGACGCAGATGATGAAGATCCTGGACAGCGTACCGGCTATTGGCCACTACGCTGCACTCGGTGGATTGAACGTAGTGAACTTCGCTACCAAATCAAACAGTGCTACTATCTTCTGTCAGCTGCGGCCCTGGGATGAGCGTAAAAATAAATCCGACCAGATCTTTGGCCTGGTAGCGCAGCTGCAGCAAAAGTTGTCGCGCTTCAAGGAAGCCAATGTGGTGGTGATCCCGCCGCCGGCTATTCCTGGTTTGGGTCAGACCGCCGGTTTCTCTTTTGTATTGCAGCAACGCAGCGGTACAGATATCAAAGCTTTTGAAGGCGTGCTGCAGCGGTTTACAGCTGCTATTAACCAGCGTCCGGAGATTGCCCGTGGCTTCTCCTTCTTCACCGCCCGCACACCAGGTTACCAGCTGGAGATAGATCGTGAGAAAGCCAAGAAGCTGGGCGTACAGATCTCTGATATCGCCACCGCATTACAAACATACATGGGTAGCGCCTACATCAACGACTTCACCGTATATGGGCGTAACTTCCGCGTGGTAACGCAGGCAGACTCCACTTACCGCGGCAGCATCAAAGACCTGGGCCAGTACTATGTACGTAACCAGGCAGGCGGTATGGTGCCCTTAAGCACTTTAACGTCTTATAAAGTGATAGAAAGCGCGCCGGTAATATCTCACTACAACCTGTTCCGCTCTGCGGAGATCAACGGTACGCCGGCTCCCGGCTATAGTAGTGGTGATGCTATCAGGGCCTTGCAGGAAACGGCTGCACAGGTATTGCCCGAAGGATACGGTTATGAATTCTCCGGCCTGAGCCGCGAGGAATTGTTGTCCGGTTCTAAAACGATCTACATCTTTACGTTGTCCATCGTATTCGTGTTCCTGTTCCTGGCAGCATTGTATGAAAGCTGGTCAGTGCCTTTCTCTGTACTGCTGGCGGTGCCCATTGGTATGTTCGGGGCCATCCTCACGCTTACCTTCCTGCCCAACCTTACCAATAACGTATATGCGCAGATCGGTATGATCACGCTGATAGGTCTGGCGGCCAAGAACGCCATCCTGATCGTGGAATATGCGAAAGAGCGTGTAGACCGTGGTATGGAGCTGGTGACCGCCGCTGTGGAAGCTGCCAAGCTGCGTTTGCGGCCTATCATTATGACCTCCCTTGCCTTCCTGCTGGGTATTATGCCGCTGGTGCTGGCATCAGGCGCTGGCGCAGAAGCCCGTAAAACCATGGGATGGACTGTGTTAGGCGGTATGTTCACTGCTACCTTCCTGGCCATCTTTATTGTACCGGTGTTGTTTGTGATCATCACCCGCTTTGCGTACGGTAAAGAGAAGCTGGCTAAATTAAGAGAGAGCTATGATATTTCCGGCGAGAGTAATTTGCACGGACCCGTTTGATAGATTTAAGTACAGTGGTTTTTAAGTAGGGCGTCGCGTTTGCGGCGCCCTTTTTTTTAAACAAACACTTAATGGGTTATAGAGAACGAATATATACCACATACTTACTAAATCGCATCACAGCAGCGGGCGGGCTCAGGGAGCATCTTCCATGCCTTCCCGCTTCTTTCCTTCCTCGTCAAATTCCTGTCCTAACCTCCACTCCGTATATCCCACCATATACAATGCCCCGATCACTACCGGGCTGATGGTTACGTAAAAGAACAGTTCTGTCTGTGAAGAAAAGAATACCGCGCAGACGATCCCGAAAACCAGCAGCAGGATTCCTATTTTGCGGGAGATATACGCAGCATGTGCATTCGCAGCATGCCAGGTATCCATATTTTGTGTGGAGTAAAAGCTGCGGTAGCCATACCAGGTTTTCATGTTTTTTGGGGGGAAGCGTCGTATAAAGTAACCCATGATCAGGAACACCAGTCCAGCCAGCAAACTGGCATTACAGTACGTACTATAGATGAAGGTGATCATGAACGTGGATTTAAAGCCATATAAAAGTTACGAAAAAAAACCGTTCCGGGTAGTAATGCCGGAACGGTTTTATGAATTACATCGTTGCAAGTCCCGTCGTTGCCAGGGAGCCGCCAGGGCAATGAGCGCAGGGCGATGAAGCAATCTTTTTAGTTCAATGACGAGAAGGTATTACCTCGGACCTGGCAATGACGATTATTTATTGACTTTTCTTCTTAAAGATCCCATTCAATGTATTCTTCAAAGTCTGTTCTGCCTGTTTACCTGCATTCTGCGCGGGTTTTTCCTGACCCGCAGTAGCAGTGGTATCCTTTTGTCCGCTCAGCTTTTTGGCCAGCTGATCTTTCAGTGAATTGGCCACATTCTGTTTCACCTGGTTCAGTGAATCTTTGATAGTATTCTTTGCAGAATCCACCTTGTTCTTCACCAATGCAGCAGCCTGGTCTTTCAGCTCGGCGCCTGCGCGTGAAGCGGTTTCCTGCAGGTCAGTTTTGTAGGTAGGTTTCATAATGTTGCCACCTAATAATACCTGCAGGTGTACACTATCGCTTACATTCACCGGGATGCCTTTGTCGGCGGCCTTTGTCACCAGGTTATTGATCAGGGAATTAGCCTGTGAGCCCATCACACTGCGCGGCAGCACGAGATTCAGCGTATAGTTCAGCGACTGATCAATACCGTGAGAACCAGCGATCGCCATATTTACATTCGCCACTTTGACCTTGAAAGGATTGATCTTTACGCGTCCGTTCTCAAAGGAGAAATAGCTTTTGATATCTTTCAGGGAGATGTCTTTCAGTTGTGCAACATTCAATTGGTTAGCCAGCTGGTCTACCGGTGCGAATTTCTTCAGGAAACCTTCTATCAAGAGCAGGTTACCGTCTCCTGTCAGTGTGTTGAGCACCGGCATCATATCCTTGCCCAGCTTACCGTGCAGGCTTAACTGGGAGGAGATCTTACCGGAAAGGAACTGTCCTATCGGCATCAGTTTCTGTACAGTGTTGAAAGCATTGAAAGTTTGCTGTACGTCGAGGTTCTGTACGTTATAAGCCAGGTCAATATCCGGGTTGTGTTTGCTTTCTTTGGTGCTGTAGCTGCCATTCACTTCCATGCTGCCTTGCAGGGCATTGCCTTTAAGGTTCTGCATCAGTACCGTCTGATCTTTGATCAGCAGGTTGCCGGAGAGATTGCTAAGATCCAGTTTATCGTAATGCACTTTATCTACCTGTGCGGTTAAGCCCAGGTCAAGATTCGCAGGAACTGCAAATGGTTCAGCATTCGCAGTATCTGTAGCAGCGCCAGTGGTGGTGCTGGAGGTTGTGCCCATCCATTTATCCAGGTTCACCTGGTCTGCTTTTACGGCCAGTTTACCATCCAATGGCTGGTTCTTGAACATATAGGCCAGCAGGTTATTTACTTCACCGTTGGCCTGGAAATTAGTGCCCAGGTATTGACCGTTGAACTGTTCTACTGTTACGTTGCGCGGGTTGAACTTCAATGAAAGGTTGTTCACCTTTACACCGTCCGGATAGTCTTTGCTGCGATACAGCAGGTTGTTTAACAGCAAGGTGCCTGCTGCGTAGAAGCGGTCGTACTGTTGTTTTTCTATGGCGCTCATGTTTCCTTTAGCGCTGATATCAGCGTCAAGCAGGCCGGTAAGTTCCGTGCCCTGTTCCAGTTTCACGAACTGGGTTACTTTGGAGAGGTCCAGTTTGCCTTTGGCGGCGCCGTCTACATACATGTCGGATACCGGTGTTTTCACCAGCAGGCGCAGATCCAGCGGCGTGTTATCCATTTCCAGGTGTGCGGCAGGCATGTCTACCACGGTATGGTCAGGAACGCCGTCGGGGTTCTGTACATTCAGTGTCAGCTGGATGTTCTTAACAGGTTTGGGCAGATCAGGATACTGGAAGAAGCCGTTCTTAACGGCCAGGTGCACGCCAAAGGCAGGCATCTGTGTTGCGCTGTAGGAGCCTTTTACAAAGCCGTCGAAGGCAGCGGTACCTTCTGTTTTGATCTTACCGAAATCTTTGGAATATACAGACGGTACCAGGGAAAGGAGATCTTTAAAGTTGGTGGAAGGCGCTTTAAAGCTCAGGTCCATTCCGTAGGTGCTGTCGTTGATCAGCTTAAAGAAGCCCTGTACGGCCAGTTCCAGATTATTCATCAGTACTTTACCGTTCTTGAAGGTATAGGTGCTGGTTTTGTTATCTATCTGTATATCTGCGTCCACTTTAGCGCCTACCTGTGAAAGGTAGGGGATCAGTCCATAGCGGAAGGTAATGGCGTCCGCATTGGTGCTGGTCTCCAAAGTAAAGAGATCTTGCGTGAAATCACCTTTGCCTTCATGGTTCAGATGATCGATGATCATCTGCATATTGCCCTGGCGATCGTCGTAGTTAATATATGCGTCTGATATTTCGTAGCGCTCCAGGCTCATAGAGAAAGGCTTGGCAACAGCGGTATCAGTGGTAGTTTGTGCGGTATCCGGTTTGGTGATGTTCCAGTTGGCGTCTCCGTTGGCAGCCACGATGGCGTTTATACGGGGCTGGTCTACTGCAATGCTGTAGATCTCCATCTTACCGCCTTTGATCACGCTCATCAGGTTCAGGGCGGCGTCTATCTTTTTAACGGCTACTAAAGTATCTCCTTCAAAAGGGGCCACGTTAATAACCTGCAATTCTTCCAATCCTACTGCCAGGCGGGGGAAATGCCGGAAAAGACTGATGTCTACATCCTTGAAATCAACTTTAGCATTTAACTGTTTGTTCAGTTCTGTTTTTACGATGGCCATGATCTTATCCTTAAAGAAGTAAGGAATGGCGATGGCGGCCGCCACTAACACCACAATGACAATCAGTAAGATTTTCAGGAATTTACGCAACATAGAGATAGATTAATTATTTAAGGGCGAAAGATAAGCAATTATCGTTCTTCCTGTTGCGCTCGCCTGTTAAATGACTGATAATTATGGTGTTACTGCCGGTTTTTCATCCAGGATATACCGTGTTCGTTTGGTTATCAACGCAGTATCTGTATTGGAGGCCGGGCTGAGCGCGGGCCCCGTAAATTGCTCGTAGGTGGCGGTAGTGCCGTTTATTTTAACCAGTTCTATGCTTTGCAGTTCACCTGGAATGTTAGCGCCGAACCAATGGGGATCTTCTTTTTGTTTCCAGGTTACTAGTGCCAGTATGGCCCCGTCAGGGTAGCTGCTGTCTGCATGGGTATGGGCGTACTGAAATGCGGGATCATTACCGTACAGGGTACTCATGGTGGCTTTTTTCCTGTTGATGGAAGAGGTGATCACTTTATTGAGCCCTTTGGCTTCAAATTGAAAAGAGGAGGGAAGAGACGCTTCCCTGTTAACCAGTTGAGTATTATCAACCTGGCTGGAACAGCCGAAGCTGAATAAGGCGACAAGGGTCGTCAATGCATATATGGATCGCATAGTAATAGCTTTAGTGTTTAATGGGTGTGGTGAAAACCAGGTCATTCCCTTGTACGGGCCGGTGACAATTGATACATTCTGTAGCAAAGAGGGCATTCTTGCCGTAAGGCGTGAGCTGTGGGCCTTTCCATCGTGCCCATCCCCATCCTTTGGTGTCGGCATATTTTTGATCATCCTTTATCATGAATTCTACCTGTATAAATGCGCCGGGCCGTACATTCCCGTCAGCATCTTCCAGGGCCGCCCAGGCGGCCTTTGCAAAGACGGTGCCCTTTGGCCAGGGATTGATATGATTTTCTTTTAAGGCTTTGATGGCAACGTCGTTTCCATAGATAACGCGCAGGGTGCCGTTGTCTAGCCGGTCGGTAGTGCTGATGGGCTGCCAGTTCTTATAATCACTGAGGTAGGCAATGCCGTTGAGCGTTGGCTGTACATTGTGAGCGCCAAACGCGCCGGCTTTATATTGGCCGAACTGTTTTTCTGCGTCTGCAATTTTGCTGCTGTCGGCCGCCTTGCGGGTGATCATTCCCGCCAGGTATTGCTTTAACACGGCCAGGTCGCCGGCAGAAACGGCAGCTGAAGGATGTACGAATTGATAATCTTTCAAGGGCATAGCGCCTAACTGTATCTGGTTTACGCTTTCAAACAGCTTTCCTTTTTGGTCTCCGGGCGCGAGGCTTTGCCAGTTGGAGAAATTCAGCACCTGTCTGCCATCCTTTATATGGTTGGCTACCTGCCATACGGCAGGGGAGAGCTGGTCGTACCATCGGAGCTGTGTTTCGTTGGAATGGCAGTCGTAACAGGCCCTTTTCAGTATAGCTTTTACTTCGGGAGGGGCTTGCAGATCGCCTGTAACAGGGGGATGGGGGATTTCAGGTCTTATGAACTGGATCAGCAGCAAACAGGCAAATAGCAACACGATTGTCTTGATGATCCCTCTTTTGAACCGATGAATGGTGGCTGACGACATGGTGTGAAAATTTGTTATGCAAAGGAAGATGATTATGGGGCGCCCGCTGAGCTGTTTTAGCCCAAGCCGGCAATTTGGCAGGTGAAATGGGCAGAAAGCGGGCTGAATTTTCTATTTTTATGGCATGTTTGAACAGATCGACGATTCCATTTCCAGGTATATACAGCTTGCCCCAGAAGAGCTGGAGCTGTTCCATTCCTTACTAAAATATAAAAAAGTCAGGAAAAAGAACTTTTTGTTACAGGAAGGTGAGGTATGCGATTTTGAGGCTTTTATTATAAAGGGCTGTATCCGGTCTTACTATATCAATAAAGAGGGAACGGAAACCATCCTGCTGTTTGCCGTGGAAGGCTGGTGGGTGAGCGATCTCACTAGTTTTTCAGAGCAGGTCCCTTCCAATATGTTCATTGAAACGATAGAGGATTGCGAACTGCTCATGATCGATTATAAAAACAAAATGCTGTTGTTCGAAAAGGTGCCGAAGTTTGAAAAGTTCTTCCGTATCCTGGTACAGCGATCCCTGGGCGTATTGCAGAAGCGCTTTTATGCGTCTGTTTCTCAAACGGCAGAAGAGCGTTATGTTGCTTTCACAGAAAAATACCCGCATATCCTGCAGCGGGTGCCCCAGCATCAGATAGCGCGGTATATAGGCGTTTCACCGGAGTTTTTGAGCAAGGTAAGGAGCTCGATGTATAAGAATAAATGACCGGAACCGGACACCCTCCTATATCGAAATTGAACATCTTTGTAGTTATCCGGAAAATTCCTGGTTGGTTTTCAGGTACTTAATATTTGGCATTTCCTTGGTAGTCAGCATTATTTGCACGGTCAAACATTCGCTATGCTCAAAAACTACTTCAAAATTGCCTTTCGTAACCTCTGGAGGCACAAGATATTTTCGCTGATCAATATTATGGGCCTGGCCATCGGGATGACGGCCTGTATACTTATCTACCTGTACGTCAATTTTGAGCTGAGCTATGATGCATTTCATGGCAAAGCAGCCCGCATTTACCGCATTGTATCAGATCTTAAGACCCCGGACGAAGTGATCAGGCAGAATGTTCCAGCACCGGCAGTAGCTCCTAATTTAAAGGATGAATTCCCGGAGGTAAGCGCTTTTGTACGCATGACCAGCTGGGATGATATTGCAGTAAAAAAAGGTGATATAAAATTTGTCGAGAAAAGTATTACCTGGGCAGACTCCTCATTTTTTGAAATATTCGACTTCGGCTTATTGAGAGGAGATCGCCGCACCGCTTTGAAAGAGCCACATACCGTTGTGATATCTGAAAGAATAGCCAGGAAATATTTTGGCAGCACAGATCCCGTCGGGCAACCCTTACAATTTGCGGATGGTAGCCTTGTGGCAAAAGTTACCGGCGTGATGAAAGACCTACCGGGAAACTCCCAGATAAAGACGGATCTATTATTGTCCATGTCTACTATCAGCACAGAAATGTACACAGACCTGGATAAGGACTGGACCAATTATGGCGGCGCTGCTTATTTACTGTTGAAGCCCGGAACAGATGCAAAGGCACTTGAAAGAAAATTTCCTGCTTTCCTGGAAAGGCGAAACGGGCCCGCTATGAAGAAAGCGCAAATATACCCTACGCTGATGCTCGAGCCATTGAGGGATGTATACCTGTACTCTACCCGTGACGGACAGAAAAAAGAGAATATCAGCAATGTATATGTGTTTGCTGTTGTAGCCATATTTATTTTATTGATCGCCTGTTTTAACTTTATTAACCTCACTACGGCCCGTTCTGCAGACAGGGCCAGGGAAGTAGGGATACGCAAAGTGGTGGGTGCAGAAAAACGGCAGCTCACAAAGCAATTTATCGGCGAGTCATTGATCATTTGTTTGATTGCTTTTTTGTTGGCCATTCTTTTTTCGTCGATGCTGCTGCCTGCATTTAACCAGTTGGCCGGTAAAACGGTCAGCCATAGCATTTTTGAGAATGTTTACTGCCTCCTTGCGTTGTTTTTTGCCGCTGCGTGTGTAGGTGTATTGGCAGGCGTCTATCCGGCATTGGTATTATCATCTTATAAACCGGTTGTAGTGTTGAAGGGCAAATATTCCGGTGGTTCCAATGGCCTGCTGTTAAGGAAGGTACTTGTTGTATCTCAGTTTGCAATATCTATAGGACTGATCGTAGCAACGATCATCGTTTACAACCAGATGCGCTATATGCGTACCCGCGACCTGGGTTTCAGTAAGGATCAGATCATGGTGATGAATACTTACGGTGATCCCGCCAAAAATGCTTTTATGCAGGCGCTCCGTCAAATGCCGGGGGTAAAGTCGGTAGCGATGTCCGCCAATGTTCCCGGAAGCGGAAACGCCAGTGCATACTCTGAAATAGAGAATAACAAGGGCGTACTCCAGGTAACTGCACTTGATCTTTATTTTGTTGATTTCGATTATATCGATCTGTTCAAGATGAAAGTAATAGCCGGGAGAGGTTTCTCCAGAGACTTCGGAACAGATAGCACGCAGGCAATGGTATTGAATGAATCTGCGGTAAAGCTGTTGGGATATACCTCCCCGCAGGAGGCCATCGGGAAGCGTTACAAACAATGGGGGAGTGAGGGTAAGATTATCGGGGTGGTAAAGGATTTTAATTTCCGCTCCTTACAACAACCGATCAACCCGTTGAGCCTGCGTATGAATCGGGAAAATTATTATCTCCTTTCAGTAAATATGTCCCCGGTTAACTTAGCTTCCACCATAGCCAACATTGAAAGCAAGTGGAAAGCGCTCATCCCTTCCTGGCCTTTCAACTATTACTTTATGGACGAGTTTTTTGACAGGCAATACCGTGCAGAAGACAGGTTTGGAAAGCTGTTCCTGAACTTTGCTGTACTGGCTATATTGATATCCTGTCTTGGCTTGCTCGGATTAGCCTCTTATAGTACCACGCAGCGAACAAAGGAGATTGGTATTCGTAAAGTGCTGGGCGCTTCTGTGGCAAACATAGTAGGGATGTTATCGAAAGACTTTTTGAAGCTGCTTCCTATTGCCGCTTTGATCGCATTCCCGGCAGCCGGGTATGTGATGAATGGATGGCTGCAGGATTTTGCATACCGTGCAGGCATGCCGTGGTGGGCTTTTGTGATGGCGGGAGCGTTGGCAGCGGTGGTGGCTTTGGGTACTGTTAGTTTCCAGGCGGTGAAGGCGGCGGTGGCGAATCCGGTTAAGAGTTTGAGAACGGAGTAGGCAAATCGCCACTCTTGTTTTCTAGATAAACTCTTCACCGGACGTTTCGGATGTTTTTCGGACGTTTTAGTGAACCTTTCGGACCTTTCTTTGCTATACTTTAAACACTAACTTCTTCGCCTGATCAATCTCATCCTGGTTGATCGTATGTCCCATGTTATGATACACCTTCTCCGTAACATCGGCCTGCATATCTCTCAGGATATTCGCCGTAGCATATACTCTTTCCACCGGTACATGCATATCAGGATCACTGCTGCCAATGAACACCGGTGTGCTATTAAAGCTGCCTTTGTAATTTTCCGGGTAGATCTTATCGCCAACCAATCCGCCTGTGAATGCTACAACCCCTCCATACTGTTTTGCGTTGCGTGTAACAAATTCCAGCGTCAGACAGGCGCCCTGTGAAAAGCCCAGGAAGTATATATTGCTGGATGGGATCCCTGCCCGCTCTACATCTTCCACTATCTCCTGTAAAAGAGATAATGCAGAAGACAACCATGGCTCATTCTGTTTTGGCGGCGCCATGAACGAATAAGGATACCAGGTATGATTAGTAGCTTGTGGGGCCAATAAGGCAAAATCATCTACAGATAAATGGGAAGCGAGGGAAAGGATATCCTCCGCACTTCCCCCGCGTCCATGAATCATAATTAGCACCTTATCCGCTTCACTAAGCTTTTTTCCCGCCGTAACAATCTTTTTCTGATGCATATATGATGAGTATGAAAATTAACTTAATTCAGGTAATGCTTTCTCAATTTCCGCGCGCATCGGCTGATATTGCACCGGCAATTTCAGTGATGTGCCCAGTTTATCCAGCGGTTCATCCACGGTAAAGCCCGGATTATCTGTAGCCAGCTCAAACAGCACGCCGCCTGGTTCTCTAAAGTATAATGAAAAGAAGTAATCACGATTTATTTTAGGAGTAATGTTGATGCCACGCTGTAAGATCTTTTCGCGGTATGTCATCAGCACATCATCATTCGCTACGCGAAAAGCTACGTGGTGGTTAGTACCGCCGGCAACAATACCACGCTCTTCCTCCGGTGCTTCTACCAGGTCTACTATCGCTGCATTTTCAATGTTAGTGGTAATGTACCGGTAGCGGTTACCTTCCTGTTCAAGCAGCGTATAGCCAAATACTTCCGTCAGGATATCGGCGGTAGCTTTAATGCTTTTGAGTGTTAAGGTAATGCTGTGAAATCCTTTTGTAGCGTTTTGCGCTTTTACATCAGCGGTTTCCCAGGGCTGTCTGTTATCGTCCTTTTTAGGAATAATGAGGTTGAGGTGAAGGCCATCCGGGTCCTGGAAGGGCAGGTACACTTCTCCCAATCTTTCTGCTGTAGTTCCATGCTGTACGTTAAACTGTGTAAACCTGTCCTTCCAGAATTCCAGGCTGCCTGCAGGTACGGAGTACCCTATTTCAGTGGCCATACCGGTGCCGGTGCGGCCCTGTTGAATCCCTTGCCAGGGAAAGAAGGTAAGAATAGTACCCGGGGTACCGTTCTCATTACCGAAGTAGAAATGGTAAGTACCGGGATCATCAAAGTTCACCGTTTTCTTCACCAGTCTTAATCCCAGTACTTTTGTGTAAAAATCGTAATTGCGTTGGGCATTACCAGCAATGGCTGTTATGTGGTGAATGCCTTGTATATTGTTGTTCATGATGAGTAGTGTTAAGTGATAATGCTTTAGCTAAGCCGGATGTTGTGCCGGTTCAGCGCAGCCAGGATCTCATTCTCCAGCAACCCGCTTCCGCCTCCGAAATGCCTTATCACAATGGTTGCAGGGTTCAATCCGGCTAAGGTAGTTTTAAGCTGTGAGGCTACTTCTTCCGTGATGCCCGCACAAAGCAGCAGGATATGGTACTGCTTTGTGCTAAAGGCATCTATTGCTTCCTTTACCGTACATACAGTAGTTCCCTTCCACTTTTCATGCCCATTTATCAAACGGTCCACTACTGCCATGATCTCTGCATTGAGCCCCACAGCTAATATGTTAAGTTGATTGATCTGCATTGCAGTAATTATTGTGCCTGTTCGATCAGTTGGATTTCAGCAAGTATGCGAACATCTTCGCCTACCAGTACACCACCGGCTTCCAGTGCTGCGTTCCAACCCAGTCCGTATTCTTTCCGGTTGATCTTGGTATCGATGCTGAACGCCACCTTAGTGTTACCCCAGGGATCGCGTACAGTACCACCGTATTCTACGGGGATGGAGATCGCTTTGGTCACCCCTTTGATGGTCAGATCGCCTTCCAGAATATAATCGCCTTTGTTGTCGGACTTAGTGAAAGAGCGGGAGACAAATTTCAGCTGAGGATATTTTTCGGCTTCAAAGAAATCAGCAGATTTCAGGTGACCGTCTCTTTGTGCGTCGTTGGTACTGATACCATCAACGTCGATGGTTACGGTTACTTTACCATCTGTGAAGTCTTCTTTACCTGCTTCCAGCTGTACATCAAATTTGGTGAACTTACCGGTAACGGTAGAGATCATCAGGTGTTTTACTTTAAAAGCCACTTCAGAGTGAGCGGTGTCTAATACCCATTTTGCTTTAGTTTGCGTTTCCATTATAGTGCGTTTTTATGATTTTATAATTATGATGTAAAGTTACGACGGCGAGGGGCCGTCTTCCATTGAACTAGATTAAGAGTTTTGAGGAATGTGCATCGGTACTTCCATGATCAGCACTTCTGCGTTGTCCTCATTAGCGGTGATGTTCACCTGCTTGGTATCGGTTATACCGAGCCCGTCGCGGGTGTCCAGTGCCTGGCCATCTACGGTAAAGGAACCTTTCACAACAAAGATGTATACCCCATTGGCCGGATCCTTAAGATCATAGCTCAGCGATTTCCCTTTTTCAAAGATACCCATGTGAAACCAGGCGTCCTGGTGAATCCAGGTACCAGGTCCGGCCGGGTCAGGAGAGATGATCTGTTGCAGCTTGTTCTTCCCTTCTTCCAGGTTCAGGGTGATCTGGTCGTAACGGGGCTTTACGTTCAGCTTGTTCGGAAACAGCCAGATCTGCAGGAATTTTACCTGCCGGTCGCTGTTCTTGTTGAATTCGCTGTGAAAAACACCCGTTCCAGCGCTCATCACCTGTACATCGCCCTGGCGGATCACCTCCGTATTGCCCAGGTTGTCTTTATGTTCCAGGTCTCCTTCCAGCGGGATGCTGATGATCTCCATATTGTCGTGCGGATGGGTGCCAAATCCCCTGCCGGGGGCCACTACGTCGTCGTTCAGCACACGGAGAGCCCCAAATCCCATTCTTTCCGGGTTATAGTAGCCGGCAAAGCTGAAGGTCTGGCGGCTGTTTAACCAGCCGTGATCAGCATTTCCGCGGGTGTTTGCCTTATGTAAGATACTTTTAGCCATAATTGTCGGTTTTAGGTGTTTGTGCTTTCGCATTTACAGTACAAATTTCCGACAGAAAAGGCTTTGGCACCATTAACCTAGGTTAAGACTTTGCCTTGTTCCAGGTTAAGCACAGGGGAGGGACAAGGTATCGGGGATTTAGTATTTTTGCGCCAGCCAAAAACGAACTATGACACCTGAACGCAGGGAAAGACTCATGGGCGTGTTGAACAAACGCCAGCCAGACCTTACCGTAGTATTGGAAAATGTGCAGGATCCGCACAATATCTCCGCTGTTATGCGGACCTGTGATGCGGTAGGTATACAGGAAATATATGTGCTGAACAATAAGATCCCCCGGCACAAAAAATGGGGCGCCAAAAGTTCTTCCAGCGCTGCTAAATGGCTCACCGTACACCAGTTCTCTGATGTAGCCGGGTGTATGGCTGCCCTGCGTAAGAAATACGATAAGATCATGACCACCCACCTCGCAGCGGATGCCGTGAGCCTGTATGATATCAATTTTACCGGTTCTGTAGCCCTGGTGTTTGGTAATGAGCACAGCGGGGTAAGTGAAGAGGTACGGGCGTTGGCAGATGGTAATTTTATTATCCCCCAGATGGGGATCATACGGTCGTTAAATATTTCTGTGGCCTGTGCGGTGAGTATATATGAGGCTTTAAGGCAGAAGACCAATGCCGGGCATTATGAGGAGAGAAGGCTGCCGGAGGAGCAGTTTGAGACCTTGTGGAAGGAGTGGAGTAGTAACAGGCCGGAGGGGGAAGAGCATCAGCAGTAAGAGGGTTATAGATTAAGCACTTTAGTGGAGATCAGTTCTGAGATATCGACTTCCAGCACCTGTGCTAATTTTACTATGGTAAGAATAGTGACATATTAGAGTATACTCTCTCTCTATAGTCTTTATTCATTAACGCTATAAGTATATTTTATGTAGGCCAAACTACTAAAGGCTTCCGTTGCGCTATTCTATGCGCTGGGAGATGATGTAATTCCTATTAAGAATATTTAGTAATAAATATGTCCGCTGCCGACATGTGTCTGTATCCTTGCACGGAATATCTGTCAGCTTGCACGACACATCTGTTATCTTACATTGAACACCTTCGATCTGTCACAATACATCTGTCAGCTTGCACGACACATCTGTTATCTTACATCGAACATCTTCGATCTGTCACGGTATTTCTGTCAGCTTGCAGGGCATTTCTATCATCTTACATCGAAGACCTTCGATCTGCATAGCTGTTGGGAATATTACCTTTCGATTTTCATTTAAATATCTCCCGGATGAGCTTATTTAAAAGCAGCGACCCTTATTTTTGCAATTATTAACCTGATCTGTAACCCATGACTGATAAGCATCAACAACTCCTTAGCGCCATTTTCTCCTGGGCCCGGTCTAATGACGACATACGTGTTATGTTACTCACAAGCTCGCTTGTGAACCCAATGGCGCCCGTTGACGAACTTAGCGATCTTGACATCGAATTTGTAGTAAAAGATCTGCCCGCTTTCCTCAAAGACGATAGCTGGCTGGCTAACTTCGGAAATATAATAGCTGTTATTGCTGAAGACGAAGCAGCCTTCGACGGCATTCACGCCATGCGGATGGTCTTTTATGAAGACTACTCAAAAGTGGATTTCAAATTGTTCTCTGTTCCCAGGTTTTTGGAAGAAGTGGCGAAACCTGAGCTCCCGGAAGATTGGGACGTTGGCTACAAGATATTGCTCGACAAAGACGGCCTCAGCACCAATATGCTTCCGCCAACATATAACGCTACTATTATAAAAAAGCCATCCAATGAAACCTTCCAGCTCAAAATGCTGGATTTCTGGTGGGATATGATCTATGTTGCCAAAGGCCTGTTAAGGGATGAATTATTTTATGCCAAATACGTCTCCGAAGAAGTGATGCGTTTTAATAATCTCCAGGTGATTGTCGAATGGTATATCGGGATGCAACATGATTGGAAGATCACTACCAACAAAAAAGGGAGATTGTTCAAAACATGCCTTTCCGCGGAGATGTGGCGCAAAGTGGAAGCTACGTTTGCAGGCGGCGATATAGCCGACAACTGGCGTGCATTATTTGCCTACGCGGATCTTGGCAGCGAGATAGGGCCGCTGATAGCAAAACAGCTGGGATATGAATATCCCCTGGAACTGGAACAAAAGATACGCACCTATTTGAGCCAGGTGAGAGCAAAGCCTGCATAAGGGCTTACACCGAGATAATAGCTGGCGCATAAACGATGATAACCGTCTGCAATGCGTTAAAACTGGTATGAAATGATGGTAGGGTTGCTTACCAGCCCGGCCACCAGTTGTCCGTGTCTTTCAAGACTGCCGCTTACCCGCCAGATCCTGGAAAAGCTATCGATATCTTTATGTTCTCCCAGCAGGGCATACTTCAGTTTATGCTGCTTAAAAAGCGCTATGCAGCTATCCGCTTCAACAACAGATCCCGTAATGATCTTATACTCGCGCACCTTGTGAATGCTTTCAATATAGTTCTGCACCGGCAACAGCAATCTTAAGATCACCATTACCACTATTGTTCCGAAAATAGCCAGGTAGATATGTCCCGAACCTACGCACATACCCAGTGAAGCCATTGCCCAGATGGTGGTGGCCGTAGTGATGCCTTCTATTCTGCTTTCGTCTTTAAAGATCACGCCTGCACCCAGGAAGCCGATGCCCGTAATAATATTGGCAGCCAGCCTGTCAGGATTCGCTACACCGATCCTGAGAGATAAAATAGTAAATACACAGGAGCCGAAAGAAACCAGTATGAAGGTTCTCAGCCCTGCAGATTTGTTCCGGTATTCCCGCTCCGCGCCAACGATTACGCCAATAACGATGGAGATCAGCACCAGGATCAGTTCTGTGAAAATAAGCTGCAGATCAAATTTGTCTATGAGGTCTCTAAACATATATTATAAAAATACGGCTTTTTGCAAATACAAAGAGCTCCCCGCCTGGCGGAGAGCTCTTCTTATGCTTGAGAATATTTGTCAGGATCTTATGCGCTGCAGGTTACACAACCTTCTTCCATTGTACAAACTGCGCCTTCTATGATCTCTTCTTCCTGGCTGCCTGCGCCTGCTACTACTACCGGCTCCATCTGCTGTCCGCCCTGTTTTTCAACAGTGAACTGCACAGCCTGAGAAGCGGCCTGGGTACGCAGGTAATACATACCGGTCTTCAAACCTTTCTTCCATGCGTAGAAGTGCATAGAGGTCAGTTTAGCGGTAGACGGCGTATCTACAAACAGGTTCAGTGATTGAGACTGGCAGATAAATGCGCCGCGGTCTGCAGCCATGTCGATGATCGTACGTTGTTTGATCTCCCAAACTGTTTTGTACAGTTCTTTGATATTGGAAGGGATCTCCTGGATCTGCTGGATAGAACCGTTGGCGGCAATGATCTTGTTCTTCATGTCATTATCCCACAGGCCCAGCTCTACCAGGTCTTTCAGCAGGTGTTTGTTCACTACCACAAACTCACCGCTCAGTACACGGCGGGTATAGATGTTGGAAGTGTAAGGCTCAAAGCACTCGTTGTTGCCCAGGATCTGTGAAGTAGACGCGGTAGGCATCGGCGCCAGCAACAGGGAGTTGCGGATACCATGCTTCTTGATGGCTGCTTTCAGGGAAGCCCAATCCCAGCGGGAAGAAGGTATTACATCCCACATATCGTACTGCAGGATACCTTTTGAAGCAGGAGAACCGGCAAAGGTCTCATACGGACCGTCTTTTTTCGCCAGGTCGTTTGATGCAGTTAAAGCAGCAAAGTAGATGGTTTCAAAGATCTCGGAGTTCAGCTTTTTAGCAGCATCGCTCTCGAAAGGATACCGCATCAGGATGAAGGCGTCTGCCAGGCCCTGCACACCCAGCCCGATAGGACGGTGGCGCAGGTTGCTGCGGCGTGCTTCTTCTACGGGATAGTAGTTGTTATCGATGATCTTGTTCAGGTTCACGGCAGCCTGGTAGCTTACCTCGAACAATTTCTGATGATCAAATTCTCCGTCTATAACAAAGCGGGGCAGTGCCAGCGACGCCAGGTTACATACGGCTACTTCGTTTGCATCGGTATATTCAATGATCTCTGTGCAAAGGTTGGAGCTCTTGATAGTGCCCAGGTTCTGCTGGTTGGATTTGCGGTTGGCAGAATCTTTATACAGCAGGTAAGGAGTACCGGTTTCAATCTGCGCATCCAGGATAGCGAACCACAGGTCCTGTGCTTTCACGGTTTTACGCTGACGGCCTTCTTTCTCGTATTTTTCATACAGCTTTTCAAACTCATCTCCCCAGGTGTCTGCCAGTCCGGGTGCTTCGTGCGGACAGAACAGGCTCCAATCGCCATTAGATTCTACGCGTTTCATGAACAGGTCAGATACCCACAGTGCATAGAACAGGTCGCGTGCGCGCATCTCTTCTTTACCGTGGTTCTTACGTAGATCCAGGAACTCGAACACATCAGCGTGCCAGGGCTCCAGGTAGATAGCGAAAGCGCCTTTACGCTTACCGCCACCCTGGTCTACATAACGGGCAGTGTCGTTAAACACGCGCAGCATCGGGATGATACCGTTAGAGGTACCATTGGTGCCACTGATATAAGAACCGGTAGCGCGGATGTTATGGATGCTCAGACCAATACCGCCTGCGCTCTGGGAAATTTTCGCGGTTTGTTTCAGCGTATCGTAAATACCGTCGATGCTGTCGCCTTTCATGGTCAGCAGGAAGCAGGACGACATCTGCGGTTTCGGTGTTCCTGCGTTGAACAGGGTAGGAGTGGCGTGTGTGAACCAGCGCTCACTCATGAGGTTATACGTTTTGATAGCGGATTCGATATCTTCTTTGTGGATACCTACAGCCACACGCATGAACATATGTTGAGGGCGTTCAGCTATTTTGCCATCCACTTTCAGCAGGTAAGAGCGCTCCAGTGTTTTAAAGCCAAAATAGTCGAAAGCGAAATCGCGGTCATAGATAATATTGGAATCCAGGGTCTCTGCATTTTTGCGGATGATCTCCCACACGTCGTCAGATAACAGCGGAGCCGGTTTACCTACTTTCGGATCAATATACTCATACAGTTTCTTCATTGTTTTGGAGAATGATTTCTCTGTATTCTTATGCAGGTTGCTCACAGCTATGCGCGATGCCAGCAGTGCGTAATCCGGGTGCTTGGTAGTGAGTGAGGCCGCTGTCTCTGCTGCCAGGTTATCCAGTTCAGTGGTAGTAACACCATCATATAAACCTTGTATTACCTTTTTGGCAACATCTATCGAATCTACATATTCTGCATTCAGGCCATAACAAAGCTTTTCAATACGTGCGGTGATCTTATCAAACTTTACGGACTCCTTGCGTCCGTCCCTTTTTATTACAAACATGGTGTATTGAATTTAAGCGGTTAGTAAAAAAAATCAGCTATTGGCTCTTAGCTTTTAGCTGTTAGCCGTTTTCTGTAGCTGGAAGCTAGCGGCTAAAAGCTAAGAGCTTATATTAAAAGTCCTCGTCCAGGCTAAATGTTTGTGTATCCTTTCCAGACATTACTCCAGCTTTCTGATAATCACCTACACGTTTTTCAAAGAAGTTAGTCTTGCCCTGCAGTGAGATCATTTCCATGAAATCAAACGGATTAGCAGCATTAAATATTTTGGCGTACCCTAATTCGGTTAACCAGCGGTCTGCTACAAACTCGATATATTGTGCCATCAGCGCGCTGTTCATACCTATGAGGGCTACCGGCAACGCATCAGTAATAAATTCTTTTTCGATAGCAACGGCATCGCCAATGATCTTGTGCACTTCTTCCTGGCTCAGTTTATTTTGCAGCATGCCATACAGCAGGCAGGCAAACTCGCAGTGCAATCCTTCATCGCGGCTGATGAGTTCATTGGAGAAAGTAAGGCCGGGCATCAGTCCTCTCTTCTTCAGCCAGAAGATAGAGCAGAAGCTGCCGCTGAAGAAGATACCTTCTACGGCTGCAAAGGCCACCAGGCGTTCTGCAAAGTTGCCGTTATTGATCCAGCGCAACGCCCATTCTGCTTTCTTCTTTACAGCAGGCACCGTATCAATGGCGTGAAACAAACGGTCTTTTTCTACCGGATCTTTCACATAGGTATCTATTAACAATGCGTAAGTTTCAGAGTGGATATTTTCCATCATGATCTGGAACCCATAGAAGCAACGGGCTTCCGGTATCTGTACTTCGCTCATAAAGTTTACAGCGAGATTCTCATTCACGATGCCGTCGCTGGCAGCAAAAAATGCCAGCACATGCGTAATAAAGTGGCGTTCGCCATCGTTAAGACTGGCCCAATCTTTCAGGTCTCCGCTCAGGTCTATTTCTTCTGCTGTCCAAAAGCTCGCTTCGTGCCGTTTATATATTTCCCATACTTTCGGATAGTTAATAGGCAGCAGTACAAAGCGGTCTTTGTTCTCTTTCAACAAGATCTCATTTTCAAGGTTCATACGCCAATATTTTTTTGTTAAACGCTATACTCTTGTGTCGTTAAGGGGGGTGACGAAGACACCTATCCATCAGGTGAGGAAGGCTCACTCTCGCCAATACCTTATACGCGAAGGCTTTGACAAAACGTTGCGCTGGCAGGTATCTGGCTTCCCTGATATCTTTACCGTTTTTTGCGCACGGGGATCAGGAATCACAGTAGCGCGTCTGCTCGTGATTCTAACACGATTCCCTATTAATTCTTCCCGGAAAGTGCCGGGAGAAACCAATGCAACGAAGTCAAGAACTGACGCAAATGTAAGTACGAATGAAACGGATATTCTTTAAAGTTTTTAACACGTGTGGAAAAAGAAGGTGAACATTTTCCAAATGCAGGAATAATGGGAACAGGGCCGTGAAAAAGTAGGTGAAAAGCCCGCCAGTATCGATACACATTAGAATTTATTTTCTCATATTTACATATGCTCAAGCTGGTTCAAATACAGAAAAAATATTATGAAACGCTGATCCTCAATATCCCAGCGCTCAACTTATCACCTGGAATATACTGGATACAGGGCGGGAACGGCGTGGGGAAAACTACTTGTTTAAAGACGATCGCCGGCCTGATCCCTTTTGAAGGAGATGTACTGGTGAACGATACTATTAGTAGTAAAAAAAATCCCATACGTTATCGGCAGCTGGTCAGCTATGCAGAGGCAGAACCTTTGTACCCGGCCTTTCTCACGGGCAGCGACTTGCTGCGCCTGCACACATCGGCCAAAGGCGAGGCGCATGAAGATGTAATGCAGATGGCGCCTGAAATGGGCATTCCCGCTTTCCTGGATAATCCTGTCAGCAGCTATTCCAGCGGTATGCTCAAAAAATTATCGCTGCTGTTGGCCTTTACCGGGGCGCCATCCCTGATATTGCTGGACGAGCCGCTGATTACGCTGGATCATGGCGCCATTCCCGTGCTGTATGAGTGGATCCGCCGTTTTCACACAGCACACGGCGTTAGTTTTTTTATTACTTCCCACCAACCGATCGCAGATAATGCCCTGCCAGTGACGGGTACATTGGTGATAGATAACAAAAAAATAATCCCTGTTTATCCACACTGAATTCACATTTTAAAAAAAGTAAACGTATATGACCAAAGTGCTGAACCGCATATTTACTACCCGCTTTTACGCACAGAACACAGGTTTCTTTTTCCTGCTGTTCTATTTGTTGTTTGGCGTTGTACAGGGCGGACAGTTAATATCTTATCATTACGGGTTATTGCTGGGTATTGTGAGTAACACAGGCGGCTTATTATTGGGATTGAGCCTTTGGCTATTATACAATTTGAAATGTATCTGGTATGTCCTGGCTACTTTGAACAACAAAGAATTTGCTTTCCTGTATCAAACCATCGGCGGCATTGCCGGCGCCAGGCAACGGCGTATATGGCTGGGCGTACATTTTGGAATGTATGCACCCGTACTGGTATATTGCAGCCTGGCTATCATCATAGCATCGACGAAACAATATTATGCTGCAGCCATCATCCTTGTAGTATTCAACTTAGTCATGTGCTACGGCCCGGTATGGATCTACACTTACCTCGTCAAACATCCCGGCGCCGTTTTCTTCTATCATAGATGGCAGCAATGGATGAATCGCAACTTCCGCAAACCATTGCCCTTATTCTACGTCTATGAGCTAGCCACCAACCGCACTCGTTCTTTACTGGTATTAAAGGTGTTTTCCTGTGTAGTGCTGCTGGCTACATTCGCATTGATGAAAGGAAGTGATTATGATGTGAGAGCTGTATTAACAGGAACACTCATCGCCGCTTTGCTGCATACCATTGTCGTATTTGATCACCGTCATTTTGAAGATCAGTTCCTGCCCTTTACACGTGCCTTACCCATTCCGCTCTGGAAAAGATACACTGCGCTGGCAATCACTTATGGCGTTTTATTGCTGCCTGAACTTGGATTGCTCATCATACATACATTACCGTATAACAACTGGCATTGGATCATGTTGATGATCTTCGGCGTGTCGGTGTTGTTGATGTTCCGTTGTCTGCTATACTTCCCGCGGCTGGACCAGGATAAATACCTGCGTTGGGTATTTGTGCTCTTCTGTGTGCTGCTGTTCATGACATTGGGATATTTGTACGGCTGGGCGATCCTGTTGCTGCAATGCATTGCCTTCACGCTCTTTACCGTCCGCTATTATCGTTACGAACCACAGTATGAACAGGTACAATAATTTACACTTTCAGCTTTTCACTTAGCTCACTCAATGCAGTTAATAGTTGCGGGATCAGTTTTTTCGCGGTGTCATCTGTCAGGTTGCCCTCGGCGTCAAACTTATTTTGAGCAGCAGCGATCATCACTTCAGGCCTGTTCACTGCATAGGCGTTGAGGTACACCATTACCTGCCTTAAATGATACTGCATACGCGAAGTGCCCTGCGCACTGATGCTGGCGCCCATAATAGCCACCGCTTTGTTGTCGAATGGTTTTTCCGGATGCCGTGACAACATATCGATTGCATTTTTCAACACGCCGGGAATGGAGTAGTTATACTCCGGTGAAACGATCAGTACACCATCTGCATCTTTGATCTTTCGTACCAGCCGTTCTACATTATCGGGAAATTTTTCGGCAAACAGATCTGCGTTGTAGAAGGGAATATCGCTGATATCTTCATGCTCAATGGTGATATGAGAAGGAGCGAGTTTTTGTGTTGCCTTAAGGGCCATGGTATTGTAGGAGCCCTTCCGGAGACTGCCGGAAAAGGCAATAAAACGGAACTGTTTTTCAGACATGATTAATACGGTTTTTCAATGCCGTAAAGATACAATCAGCAATCCAAATGCCAAGTTTCAAATTCCAAATTCCAAATCCCCAAAGGAGGCACTTTATAACCGGCTTCTTATCTTAGGATAAAAGTTTACTGTCTTGTTTGAAATTTGGATTTTGTTATTTGAATTTAAATACGTGGTTCCTTCTTCAGGAATTTCCGCTTGATTACGTCTTGCACAGGCACGCCCTCAATTTTGCTTTCCAGCCAGCTGATAATATCCAGGTACAGGAAAGAACGGCGCTCATAAGGGTTCCGTGAGATCAGCACCAGCTTTTCTTTCAGCTCGGCAAAGGCATTGCGCAGGGCCTTGGGATGGGCATAGATATTCTTACGCAGGAATTTCAGGATCTCTTCCATCATCTGCCCAAGGTCTTTATTTTTTGCAATGAAGTGATACACAGATTTGATCAGGTATTCTACCAGGCTGTAATTTTCCAGCTCATAATGCGCTATCAGGTGGAGGATGCGCGCAAAGCACTGAATATCCGCCCGCAGGTTGCCTATCCGCAGATGAATGATCTTGTTGAGGTAGACAATAGCCCGGTTGTTATCCCCGCTGCCAAAGTACAGGCAGGCGATCTTGTAGTAGAACACCAGTACCCGGTGCTGGTCTACCTTCAGCTGGTGCTCTGCAATGCGTTCTTCCAGCTCAGGCACCAGCGCCAGTCCTTCGCTGAAAGTGCCTTCCAGGAAATGCCGGTTGATCTTGGCCGTATACAGGTATACAAATGCGTTTGTACGCGTATTCTCGTTAAAATTCTCCTGCTGGCAGTCGATGAACTCCTCCAGCTCCTGCAGTACCTGTACGAACTTCTCATCGTTCATCGTGTAGAAATGCGCCGTCAGCAGGTTGTGCATAGCCTTGATGTACATGTCTACATCCGCTTTCAGCAGAGAGGGATACTCCTTGAACAGGTTCACCCATTTCTGCGTATAGCGGTAGTACATGATGAAGTCCTGCAGGATGTAGTAATACCAGCAATAAGCCTGGTACAGGTAGATCTTTTCATAAAAGCTCATCCCGTTCTGGGAGATATGAGGCGCGTTATCCTCAAAGAACTGCTTCACCATCTCCGCGTCTTTTTCATTCCGGGCGTGACCCAGTTTCAGGTACAGGCCGTACAGTTGTAAAGACAAGGTACTGAGGCGGCTGATGCTGGTCAGCTGCTGTTCTATATGGCGCGACTCATCGCTGAGTTCTTCCGCCCGGTTCTCCAGGCTGCGGGTAATATGACGGGATTCTATCAGCTTCTCAAATTCCACGATCTCATAGGTCAGCATCACTTCCTCCTGCTCTACAGACATGGCCTTCGCCCTGGAAAGCAGTTTCAGGCTCTGGGTATACAGTCCCTTGTTGTACAGCACACGGGCATAATCCAGCTGCTCCCGCAGGTCTATCAAGGGGTCTTTTTGCTTGTACAGCAGGCGAAGACTGGTGAGCAATTGCTTGTACAGGTGGGCCTTTACGTTACTGAGTTGCTGTTTTTTGATGGCAGGTATCTTCTTCAGGATCAGCTCTTCATCATAGTCCTTCATCTTGTCGAGGGTGTTGAAAAGCTGTATGAAAAGTACATCCTCCTTCGTGTTATTCTTGTTGAAAGCCAGTTGAAAATTCCTTTTTTCTGCTTTCGTTAGTGTTTTTATTAATATGAATAAAGCGTCATGCTGACTGTTGGGCATCGTTATTAAAGTCTTATAAAGAATTGGTTTTTAGTCAATTAATAGTATTCGCCTGATCTTAAAGATCGTAATTAAAGCAAATTTAACGATATGGCTATTAACTATTGACCATTAGATTTGAAGGTATAATCAATTGGAAGCGTAAAAATAAGTAACAAAGATCAATTCACAGCACAAATTCCAGGCTTAAAATTTTTGGAACCTGTTGAATGTGAATCGGTTAAAAATATTAAGGGATGGGAAAGACATTAGTTGACAAGATATGGGATCAGCACGTGGTCGTCAGCAAGCCCGGTTTTCCGGATGCCTTGTATATTAACACCCATTTTATACATGAAGTAACCAGTCCCCAGGCATTCGACGGGCTGCGCAAAAGAGGGATCCCGGTATTCCGCCCCCAAAAAACCAGGGCCACGGCAGACCATAACGTGCCCACCATCAACCAGCACTTACCTATTAAAGAAGCGCTCAGCCGCCACCAGGTGGAGATGCTTACCAAAAATACCGCAGAATTTGGAGTAGAACTGTACGGCCTGGGCCACCCATTCCAGGGAATCGTGCATGTGATCGGGCCTGAACTGGGCATTACCCTGCCGGGGATGACTATCGTTTGCGGCGACAGCCATACTTCCACCCACGGTGCTTTCGGCGCCATGGCCTTCGGTATCGGCACCTCCGAGGTAGAACAGGTACTGGCCACCCAGTGCATCCTGCAATACCGCCCTAAGCGCATGAAGATAGAGATTAACGGCCAGCTGAAGAAAGGCGTGGTCTCTAAAGATATTATACTCTACATTATATCAAAGATTTCCGCCTCCGGCGCTACGGGCTATTTTGTGGAATTTTGCGGGGAAGCCATCCGCAGCCTGAGCATGGAAGCCCGGATGACCATCTGTAATATGAGTATTGAGATGGGTGCCCGCGGCGGCCTGATAGCTCCCGACCAGGTGACCTTTAATTATATCAAAGGCCGCCAGTTTGCTCCCCAGGGCGCCGATTGGGGCAAGGCCCTAGCTTACTGGCAAACATTGCACTCCGACCCGGATGCTGAATTTGACCGGGTACTGCGCTTCGATGCCGCTGATATTGAGCCCATGATCACCTACGGCACCAATCCCGGTATGGGCATGGGCGTTACCCAGCATATACCTTCCCTGGAACAGATCGAGGATAAGGAAAGGCCGTCTTTCAGGAAGTCGCTGGACTATATGGCACTGGAACCGGGCAGCGCCCTGCTGGGTAAAAAAGTGGATTACGTGTTTATTGGCAGCTGTACCAACTCCCGTATCGAAGACCTGCGGATGGTGGCCGGTTTTGTAGCCGGTAAACATAAAGCAGATAATGTGGAGGTATGGGTAGTGCCCGGCTCTAAACAGGTAGAGGCACAGGCCAAAAAAGAAGGGATCGACAAGATTTTTGAAGCGGCGGGCTTCCAGCTGCGCGAACCGGGATGTTCCGCCTGCCTGGGCATGAACGAGGATAAGATCCCTGCAGGCATGTACTGCATATCCACTTCTAACCGGAATTTCGAAGGGCGTCAGGGCCCGAACGCCCGCACCTTACTGGCCAGCCCCCTGACGGCCGCAGCAGCGGCCATTACCGGAGTGGTGACAGACGTAAGAGAAATGATATGAACTTTAATCAGCTAACAGCCAAAAGCTAATAGCTAACAGCTAATTAACATGTCCTGGAACGCGGATCTCTATAAGAACAATTTTGCATTCGTACATCAATACGGCAGCAGCCTTATTGAATGGCTTCAACCGCAACCAGGCGAAAAGATACTCGACCTGGGCTGTGGCACCGGTGAGCTGACGGCAACGTTGGCTGGTTCCGGTGCACTGCTGACAGGGCTTGACAGCTCGGCCACTATGATCGAAAGCGCCCGGAAAAACTTTCCGCAGCTGGACTTTGTAGTGGCCAACGCCGCGTCTTTTTCACTGCCCGTACAGTTCGACGCCGTTTTCTCCAACGCAGCCCTGCACTGGATGCTGGAGAAAGAACAGGTGGCCGCCCGGATGTATCAGCACCTGAAACCAGGCGGCCGCCTGGTGCTCGAAATGGGTGCAAAAGGTAATGTGGAAGCCCTGCTGCAGGCGCTGGATAAAGCCATGCAGCAGCACGGCTACCAATACCAGCCGCGCTGGTACTTTCCCTCCGTAGGAGAATATACCTCTATCCTGGAAAAGTACGGCTTCCGTGTTCACCAGGCCCATTGCTTTGACCGCCTTACAGAACTGGCTGACCCGGAAAATGGCATCATTGAATGGTTCGACATGTTTGGCGACTATTTCTTTGAGAACATCCCGGCTGATGAGCGCCTGTCTATCCTGCAGCAAACGCAGGAAGCGCTGAGACCAGCCTGCTTCCGCAACGGCAAATGGTATGCAGACTATGTACGCCTGCGGGTAGCGGCTGTAAAACATTGAAGAAAAAAATACGTTACGTGTAAGAACAGTATATGAAGAAAGTCTTTCAACATCTGATTTCTACAGCGGTACCCTTACCGATAGAGAATATTGATACAGACCAGATCATCCCGGCGCGCTTCCTTAAAGCTACCACCCGGGAGGGCTTCGGGGAGAACCTGTTCCGCGATTGGCGCTTCGACGCCAATGGCCATCCAAAACCGGATTTTGTACTCAACAACCCGCTGTATAAAGGAGCAATACTGGTAGCCGGCAAAAACTTTGGTTGTGGCTCCTCCCGCGAGCACGCCGCCTGGTCCATCGGCGACTATGGCTTTAAAGTTGTAGTGAGCAGCTTTTTCGCGGATATCTTCAAGAACAACGCGCTGAATAACTTCATTCTGCCTGTTCAGGTAAGTGAAGCTTTCCTTCAAAAGATCTTCAACGCTATCGAAGCAGATGCGGAAGCTAAGCTGGAAGTAGACCTGGAAGCCCAGGTGATCCGGATAGTAGCTACCGGCGAACAGGAAAGCTTTGATATAAACCCATATAAAAAAGCCTGTCTGATCAACGGATACGACGATATTGATTACCTCCTGAGTCTGCGCAATAATATTGAGCAATACGAAAACAGCAGGGAATTTAACTTTTGACAAACACATCATCGAACATATGGGAGTAAGCAAAAAGATACTGGTCATTCCGGGAGACGGAATAGGACAGGAAGTAACGGCCTGGGGACAAAAAGTACTGGAGTCCATAGCGCAGAATTTCAAACATGAGTTCAGCTTCGAAGAAGGTATCATGGGGCACGTGGCCATCGAAGCTACCGGCAACCCGCTGCCCGACGAAACACTGGAGCGTGCAAAGAAAAGCGACGCCATCCTGTTTGGCGCCATCGGTCATGCTAAGTACGACAACGACCCTACCCTGAAGGTAAGGCCTGAACAAGGGCTGCTCAAGATCCGCAAGGAGCTTGGTTTGTATGCCAACCTGCGTCCCATCAAACTGTTTGATGAGCTGCTGGAGGCATCCAGCATCAAACCGGAGATACTGAGAGGTTCTGATATCCTGTTCTTCCGCGAGCTTACCGGTGATGTGTATTTTGGAGAAAAGAAAAGGAGTGACGATCGCAGCATGGCTTCCGACCTGATGATCTATCACCGCTACGAAGTAGAGCGCATTGCCCGCAAAGCCTACGAAGCAGCCCGCAGCCGCCGTAAAAAGCTGTGCTCTGTGGATAAGGCCAATGTGCTCGAAGCCAGCCGCCTGTGGCGCGAAGTAGTACAGGAAGTAGCCAAAGATTATCCCGATGTGGAAACAGAACATATGTTCATTGATAACGCCGCCATGCAGCTGATCAAAGATCCTAAACGCTTTGATGTAGTGCTGACCGGCAACCTGTTTGGCGACATCCTGACCGACGAAGCTTCCCAGATCGCCGGTTCCATGGGAATGCTGGCATCCGCTTCCGTAGGCGATGCGAATGGCTTTTACGAGCCCATTCACGGTTCAGCCCACGACATCGCCGGTAAAGGCATTGCCAACCCGCTGGCCTCTATTTTATCCGCTGCGCTGATGCTCGACATCTCCTTCGGATTAAAAACAGAATCACAGCGCGTCATCAAAGCGGTAGAAGCTACGCTGCGCCAGGGATTCCGCACCATGGACATAGCGAACAAGCATACCGAGAACCATTATATTATGGGTACAGACGCAATGGGCGCTAAAGTACTGGAAAACCTGAACTGATAATACAACCTTACACTTAAATACCTTGCACAATGGATAAGAATCGTGTATACGTTTTTGATACTACCCTCCGCGACGGCGAACAGGTTCCTGGTTGCCAGTTGACTACGGTAGAGAAAATAGAGGTGGCAAAAGAGCTCGAAGCACTGGGAGTAGATGTAATCGAAGCCGGATTCCCTATATCCAGCCCCGGCGATTTTCAGAGTGTAGTAGAAATTTCAAAAGCAGTGAGCGAACCGGTGATCTGCGCACTCACCCGCGCTAACACCATGGATATCGATGCGGCTGCAGAAGCCCTTCGCTTTGCCAAACGCAAACGCATCCATACCGGTATCGGCTCTTCTGATATGCATATCAAATACAAGTTTAACAGCACCCGCGATGAGATCCTGAAACGTGCGGTAGACGCTGTTAAATACGCCCGCAAATTCGTGGACGACATTGAGTTCTATGCAGAAGACGCCGGCCGTGCTGATAATGAATACCTGGCCCGTATGATCGAAGCCGTGATCGCCGCCGGCGCTACCGTGGTGAACATCCCTGACACCAACGGTTACTGCCTGCCCGACCAGTACGGCGCCAAGATCAAATACCTGATGGATCACGTCTCCAACATTGACAAAGCCATCATCTCCGTACACTGTCATAACGACCTGGGCCTCGCTACTGCCAACACCATCGCCGGTGTGATGAACGGCGCCCGCCAGGTAGAGTGCACCATCAACGGTATCGGCGAACGCGCCGGTAACACCTCGCTGGAAGAAGTGGCCATGATCCTGAAAACGCATCACGGCCTGGGCTTAAATACCAACATCAATTCTAAACGCATCTACGGTATCAGCACCCTGGTATCTACTATGATGCGTATGCCCGTGCAGCCTAACAAGGCAATCGTTGGCCGCAACGCTTTTGCACACAGCTCCGGTATCCACCAGGACGGCGTGCTGAAGCACCGCGAAAACTACGAGATCCTGAACCCGGAAGATGTGGGCATCTCCTCCAGCTCTATCATCCTGACCGCCCGTAGCGGCCGTGCTGCCCTGAAGCATCACCTGGACCGCCTGGGATACAAGCTGGATAAGATCAACCTGGATGAAGTATACCAGCGCTTCCTCGCAATGGCCGACCAGAAAAAGAGATCAGCGATGCCGACCTGCAACAGCTGATGGGCGATGGCGATGAAAAGAACTATGATGATAAAGCCATCAAAGTAACCCTGCTCCAGGTAGTATGCGGTGATCCGCTGCGCCCTATGGCCACTGTGAAGCTGAAGATCAACGGTGACGAAAGAGAAGCAAGTGCTGCCGGTAACGGCCCCGTAAACGCTACTATCAACGCCATCCACGAGATCATTAAAGATGATATCGATCTCGATGAATTCAGCATCCAGGCCATGCATGGCGGTAGCGAAGATGTAAGTAAAGTGAATATGAGAGTGAAGTATAACGGGCAGTCTTACTACGGTTTCGGCTACTCTACAGATATAGTGAGCGCCAGCGTGAACGCGTATGTAGACGCGTTGAATAAGATATATTAAAAGCAGCCATTAGCTGTTAGCTTTTAGCTCTTAGCCAGGGAATGCATTCTTTCGCTAATAGCTAAAAGCTAGCGGCTAATGGCTAATTGTTCAAACGTCAGATCCATCAACGGGTACTTTTCATAATCCGGCAAATAGAAGTGCCACCACTCCGTTTCCAGCGCCACAAATCCATGTTTCTCCATGATCTCCCGCAGGAAAGCGCGGTTCACCCTCGCCTTTGGATCGGCCGGGATGGAGCTGTAGTGAGCCATCTCTGTAAAATCATCATAGCCGGTAGGCATTGGTATCTCTTCTCCCGTTTTTAATTCGATAATGGTCAGGTCTACGGCTACGCCGCGGTTATGGCCACTGCCTTTTTTCGGATCAGCCGCGTAGCGGTCGTCCGGAACGATCTCCCACATCTTCTCTGTTACCCGGTAAGGCCGGTAGCAGTCAAAGATCTTCAGCCCGTATCCTCTTGATCTGATATCTTCCTGTACGGCCTTTAATGCCCTGGCGGCAGGGCGCCGTAACAATACCAGCGGGTTGCGGTATAATACCCGTTTCGTAAAATTGTTGCGGGTAGCATACCGGATATCCATTCGTATATCCTGTATGTACCTGGCGATATTCACCATTTGCTGATTGCTGTCCGCCTTCACCAATTGCTTATACAGGGCGATGGTATTGACCACTGGAAGCCCGTATTTGTTATGAGGGATATCCTGCGCAGCAACTGCCTTGCACAGTAAAATTGTTGCAAAAACCAGGCAAAAACGGGCCATAATTATTCAATTTTCTTAAAATTAGCGAAGAAAGTACATAATACAGTTAAAAAACAATTGCAAAGCCCGGCTTAAAATCGGTATTTTAGAACCCTTAAATTAAAACTAAGGGAAGATGAACTTATTTCGGTTAGACAATAAGGTGGCGGTGGTGACCGGCGCCGGTAGCGGTATAGGACAGGCCATCGCCAAATGTTTTGCGGCCCAGGGCGCTGCTGTACACGTGGTAGAGCTGAATGAGGACGGCGGGAAAGGAACGGTGGAAGAGATCAAAGCAGCAGGCGGACAGGCAACCGTACATGCCTGTAACGTAGCGCTGCAGGAAGAAGTTATTAAGACCATGGACAATATAGTGGCCACGGCTAAACGTATAGATATATTGGTGAATTGTGCCGGTATTGCCCACATCGGCAAGCTGGAAACAACTTCAGAATCAGATTTTGACAGGGTGTTCCAGGTGAACGTGAAAGGGGCCTATAACTGTATGTATGCAGTGATCAAACAGATGAAAGCACAAGGGGGAGGAGTGATCCTCAATGTTGCGTCCATTGCCGCCACCGTAGGTATTCCAGACAGGTTTGCCTATTCCATGAGCAAAGGCGCGGTGTTGACCATGACCCTCTCTGTTGCCAAAGATTATATTAATGACAACATCCGCGTTAACTGCATTTCACCCGCCCGTGTGCACACACCCTTTGTAGATGGCTTCCTGCAGAAGAATTATCCAGGCAGGGAACAGGAGATGTTTGAAAAGTTATCCAAAACGCAACCGATTGGACGTATGGCTAAACCGGACGAGGTAGCATGGCTGTCGCTCTACCTGTGCTCTGAGCAGGCAGGCTTTATTACCGGCTGTGATTACCCGATAGATGGTGGTTTTACAAAATTGAATAACTGATAGGGCTTATCTTGCAGGATATTAAATACCCATCATGCAATATTTAAGAACAGCAGTTTTCAGCGCCATCATTGCCCTCGGTCTGGGCGCCTGTCAGTCAGGTACCCCATCCGCCAATGAACAGGATTCCGCTGCCGGCTTTACGCCTGCAAAACCAGACGGTTCCGTACAGGTGTCATTTACACACGAAGACGACACCACCCAGGTAAAGATCCGTTTCGCTATCGCCGGTAAAGAGAAAGAGAAATCTTTCGAAGTGCCCCTGGCAAAAGATATAGACTCGGCAGACCTCTACCGCACCGTATGGGATAAGCCCAACAGCGTGTACGTAGGCGTGCTCAAACAAAGCCGCGTTACCCGCTACTATCACGCCAGCGTAGGCGACGACGGAGAGCTGAAGATTTTCCACGTAGGTACGCCTCCCGAAGCGATATGGCACTACGCAGAAGGTGAGCTGGGCCTCGGTAAAACAACGGTGAAAGCGAAAACAGACCTGACTGACAATTATAAGCATAACCTGAATTCAGGTACCATTATAGCAGATTTTATTGTGCGCCTGGAGCCGGCCGCCGGTTCCAAGGATTCTGTACAGCTGTATACGGAATATGGCGGCGCCAATAAAACGCTGACCGTCGCTGTGCCCAAGGGCTACACGCCTAAGATACAGCTGACAGATAAGCCCAGCCATTGCATAATGGGCCTGATGAGAGATGATGGCTTTGACGGTGTATATGATATAAAAGTGGAAGGCGGGCACCTGAATGTAACGTCGTTAAGACGGGTGTATTGATACAACAATTAAAGAAACTCAGACTACATGAAACTGATAAGATTCGGACAGCCGGGCGAAGAAAGACCAGGCATTGTAACAGCAGACGGAAGCTTTGATGTAAGCGCTTTCGGAGAAGATTTTGGTGAGCAGTTCTTTGCTTCCAATGGATTGGATCGCCTGGCTAAATGGTGGGCCGTCAATAGCAGCAGCGCCCCGCGCATCCCTGAGAACGCACGCCTGGGATCGCCCATTCAACGTCCTTCCAAGATCATCTGCATTGGCCTGAACTATGCCGACCACGCAAAGGAAAGCAACATGCAGATCCCTACAGAACCGATCGTATTCTTCAAAAGCACCTCTTCACTGGTAGGCCCCAATGATGATCTCATCATCCCGAAGAATAGTAAGAAAACAGACTGGGAAGTGGAACTGGCCGTGATCATCGGCAGGAAAGCCACTTATGTGGAAGAAGCAGAAGCAATGGATTATGTTGCCGGTTATGCCCTGCACAACGACTACAGCGAACGCGAATTCCAGCTGGAGCGTAACGGCCAGTGGGTAAAAGGCAAGAGCGCCGATACCTTTGCGCCGCTGGGCCCCTGGATGGTGACCAAAGACGAGATTAAAGACGTTAATAACCTGAAGATCTGGCTGAGCCTCAACGGTAAAAAAGTACAGGATGGCAATACCTCCAACCTGATCTTTAAAATACCCTTCCTGGTATCGTACCTGAGCCAGTTCATGACCCTGCTGCCCGGCGATGTGATCTCTACCGGAACGCCCGCAGGTGTAGGCCTGGGTATGAACCCGCAGGTATACATCAAGGAAGGCGACGTAATGGAACTGGGCATCGACGGCCTGGGCACCTCTTCTCAAAAAGCATACGCCTGGAAGAAATAATCACCCTGATAATACAAGTTATGAAAAGATATTGCCTGGCGCTGGACCTGAAAGATGACGCGCAACTGATAGCAGAATATGAACAACATCACCAGGCAGTATGGCCGGAGATAAAACAGAGCATCACCGGCAGCGGGATCGAACATATGGAGATCTACCGGATCATGAACCGCCTGTTCATGATCATGGAGGTGAACGACACCTTCTCTTTTGAACAGAAAGCCGCTGCCGACGCTGCCAATCCTAAAGTGCAGGAATGGGAGCAGCTCATGTGGAAATACCAGCAGGCCCTGCCCCTCGCCAAACCGGGCGAGAAGTGGCTGATGATGGACAAGATATTCTCGTTATGAAAGCATCAAAACTGATATGGTCATAGATTCCCACCAGCATTTCTGGAAATACCATCCGGTAAAAGACGCCTGGATCACCGATGATATGAAAGTGATCCAGTCTGACTTTCTGCCGGAACACCTGCATACCATCCTGCAAGAGAACGGCGTGCACGGATGTGTGGCCGTACAGGCAGACCAGTCCGAAGACGAAACGCAATTCCTGCTGGACCTCGCCGCAACACATCCTTTTGTAAAAGGCGTGGTAGGCTGGGTAGACCTCCGTGCAGATAATCTCTCCGAAAGGCTGGAGCACTTTTCACAATACGAAAAGCTGAAAGGCTTTCGCCACATCGTACAGGGAGAGCCTGACCCTGCCTTCCTGCTCCGGGAAGATTTCTGCGAAGGCGTGCACACACTCATGCAATATGATCTTAGCTACGATATTCTCGTGTACCCGATACAGTTGCCCGCAGTGGAAAAATTTGTGCAGCTGTTCCCGGATCATCGCCTGGTAATAGATCATATGGCAAAGCCTTACTGTAAAACCGGCGACATTGCCGCCTGGGAAAAAAGCATGCGGGCCATCGCACAATCCGGGAATGTATACTGTAAGCTGAGCGGCCTGGTAACGGAAGCCGACTGGCAGCGCTGGACAGCAAAGGACTTTCAGCCTTACCTGGATGTGGTGCTGGAGGCATTCGGCCCGCAAAGGCTGATGTACGGGTCTGACTGGCCGGTATGCTTGCTGGCCGCTAACTACGCACAGGTAAAAGGTATTGTAACAGATTATATCAGCCGTTTAAGCCCTGCAGAGCAAGCTGCTATCATGGGCGGCAACGCGGCAGCATTTTATAAACTATCGTAAACGATTAAAAATATTTTATGGATCTGGGATTAAAAGATAAAGTGGTGATCGTTACCGGCGGCGCCAAGGGTATAGGAGAAGCAATTTCCAAGCTCGTAGCGGCAGAAGGCGGCATTGCCGTTATCGCCGGCAGAAATGCGGAAGACAATGAGAAAACCGTACAGGCTATTAAAAGCGCCGGCGGCAAAGCTTTCGGCATCCAGGCAGAACTGGGCGAGGTAGCGGATTGCCGTAAGGTGATAGACACTACCGTAAAACAGTTCGGCACCATTCACGCCCTGATCAATAACGCCGGTGTGAACGATGGGGTAGGGCTGGAAAGCGGCAGCCCGGAGAAATTCATGGCTTCCCTGCAGAAGAACCTCTCACATTACTACAACCTGGTGCACTATGCATTGCCTGAGCTGAAAAAGAACAAGGGCAGCGTGGTGAATATCGGTTCTAAAGTTGCTACCACCGGTCAGGGTAACACCTCCGGTTACGCTGCTTCCAAAGGCGCTATCAATGCGTTGACGCGCGAATGGGCGGTAGAGCTGCTGCCTTACTCCATCCGGGTAAACACCGTGATCCCTGCTGAAGTATGGACACCCCTGTACGAAACCTGGATCAATTCCCTGCCCAATCCGAAAGAAAGGCTCGCATCCATCGTATCCAAAATACCTTTGGAACAGCGAATGACCACCTCTGAAGAAATTGCCGCTATGACCGTGTTCCTGGTCTCTGCGCATTCTTCGCATACTACAGGGCAGATCGTTTATGTGGATGGAGGGTATACTCATCTGGACAGATCGATTTCTTAAAGCTACCAGCTGCTGGCAGTTAGCCTTTAGCTAGTAGCCGGCAGCCAATAGCTAACAGCTTTTATAACAAACACTAAACGTTAAACCTATGGCCGGAGCCACTGTTTCCACGACTTCCGTTACTGCTGCAACGGATAGCAAGAAAAGCTACTTAATTCCCTTTATCCTGGTCACCAGCCTGTTCTTCTTATGGGGACTGGCTTATGGCCTCCTGGATGTATTGAACAAACACTTCCAGGAAGTGCTGAATATTACCAAAACCAGGTCTACCTTATTACAGCTGGCGTATTTCGGGGCTTACTTCCTGATGGCTTTACCGGCAGGGATCTTCATGAACAAATTTGGCTATAAAAGAGGCATCATCCTGGGATTGTTGTTATACGCCGTAGGCGCTTTCCTGTTCTATCCTTCCGCACATTACGCCAACTTCAACTTTTTTTTACTGGCACTGTTTGTACTGGCCAGCGGCCTTACCTGCCTTGAAACGGCAGCTAACCCGTACGTAACAGTATTGGGCAGCAGGGAAACGTCTGAGTTCCGCCTCAACCTTTCACAGTGTTTCAATGGTGTGGGCTCTTTCCTGGGACCGATCATCGGCGGCGCGCTATTCTTCGGCGGCAGTGAGGCAGGCAGCAGCGATCTTGGTTCCGTACAGCTCACCTATATTGTGATCGGCGCAGTGGTACTGCTGATCGCCTTTTTCTTTTACCGCACCACTTTACCTGAAATAAAAGAAGTGACGACGGATCCTGCAAGCCTGGCTGCAACAACCGCGAAGCCCTTGTTTGCGTACAGCCATTTTGTATGGGGCGTGATCGCACAGTTCTTTTATGTAGCGGCCCAGGTAGGAGTAGGAGCGCTCTTCATCAATTATGTAACAGAATACTGGCAGGGTACCAGCAGCGAAAAAGCTTCTTACCTGCTGGCGGTGAGCCTGGCGTTGTTCACAGCAGGGCGTTTTGTAGGCACAGCCATAATGAGAACGGTAGCGCCTAACAAATTGCTGGCCCTGTATGCAGTAATCAACATGGTGCTGTGCGCATTTGTAATGGCAGGTAAAGGTGCGCCTTCCGTATATGCTTTAATGGCGGTGTTCTTTTTCATGTCTATCATGTTCCCTACCATTTTTGCACTGGGTGTAAAAGACCTGGGTGCGCATACCAAAAAAGGCGGCGCGTTTATCATCATGTCTATTGTAGGTGGCGCTATTGTGCCTTACCTCATGGGCAATATTGCTGATAAGCAGTCCACTTCTTTTGCATATATAGTTCCGCTGATCTGTTTTGCAGTGGTGTTCTATTATGGCTGGAAGGGCTATAAAAGATCCTGATATATCGATTCCCCTCATATTATTCCGCAAAATCATCGTAATTTAATGCTGTAAAGCTTTACGATGACTTTGCGGAATTTTCTTTTGTACTTCCCCGTTTCCTTCCTTTGCCTGCTGCTGTTAACGGCAGAAACGGCCTGTACTAAATCCAGTGCTCCGCCGCCTAATACCGCCTCCCTGCAGCTGCGCTTTTCCAACCTGGTAAATGGTCAGCCTATGGTATTACGTAGTAACAACTACGTAAATGCAGCCGGGGAAACTTTTAACATCACGATGTTCAAATATTATGTCAGCAACTTTTCACTGACCACCACCAGTGGTGAGGAAGTGACGTTGACGCCGGAATATTTCCTGGTGAATGAGGATAGCGATAGTACAAAGCAGATCACCCTGCAAAAACTGCCCGCCGGGGCCTATCATAGCATCAGCTTCCTGTTAGGGGTAGACAGCGCCAGGAATAACAGTGGCGCCCAGACCGGCGCACTGGATCCAGTGAACGGCATGTTCTGGACCTGGAACAGCGGCTATGTAATGGCCAAGCTGGAAGGCAGCTCCCCGGTTTCCACCATGCCCGCTAAGCTGATAGAATTTCATATCGGAGGGTTTAAAGGGGCCAATAATGCCCTGCGCAGGGTACAGCTTAGTTTCCCGGCGCCTGTGGAACTGGCACAAAACGGCCATGCAGCTATTAAGATCAGCGCAGATGCCTATACCTGGTTCGATCAGCCGAACCGTATCAGCTTTCAGCTGCTGTCCAGCTGTACCTCCCCTGGTGCACAGGCTGCCGCTATTGCCGACAACTATAAAAACATGTTCACTATAAAGGCAGACTAGCTGCTAACAGCCAACTGCTAAAGGCTTATAATGAAAGTTTTCTATTTCATAACGCTGTTTTGCCTGGTATTGATCCTGGCCGGTTCTGAGGCCTGCGGCCGGAAGGATAGCCTTACGCCCGGCAATGAAGACGGCCCTCCGGAGCCTTATACCCTGGAGCTGCCACCCGGCATACCTGCTCCCGCTTATGATTTTTCACAGAATCCGCTGACTAAACAGGGCATTGCCCTGGGCCGCCACCTCTTCTATGATCCGAAGCTTTCGCGCGATAGCAGCATCTCCTGCGGTTTCTGCCACCAGCAGTTCGCCGCTTTCGGCCATTATGACCACGCCCTGGCCCATGGAATAGAAGGCAGGATAGGCATCCGTACCGTGCCTACGCTGTTTAACCTAATCTGGCAGAAAGAATTCATGTGGGATGGAGGTGTCAATAACCTTGAAATACAACCGCTTACGCCTATAACAGATGCTAATGAGATGGGAGAGGACCTGGGCCGGCTGATCCAGCGCCTGCAGGGAAATGCTAAGTACCGTAAAATGTTCAAGGCCGCCTTCGGTTCCGAGGAAGTGAACAGCCAGCGCCTCTTCAGGGCCCTTACCCAGTTTATGGCCACCATGGTTTCCTTTCAGTCAAAATACGACAGCGTAATCCGTAAAGCCCCTGGAGTAACCTTTACGGCAGAAGAACAGGCCGGTTACACCATCTTCCAGCAGAAATGCGCATCCTGCCATAAAGAACCTTTTTTTACGGATTTTACCTACCGCAACAATGGCCTGCCTTACCTACCCGCCCTTAATGATGTGGGCAGAATGAAGATCACTGGCAGCACCGGCGATTATCTCAAGTTCAAGGTGCCTTCCCTGCGCAACGTATTAAAAAGCTCTCCCTATATGCATGATGGGCGCTATTTCGATATTTACCAGGTATTTGCCCTGTACGATCACGGCATTGCCCAGAGCGGTACCCTGGATCCCCTGGTTAAGAATGGCATCCCTCTGCCCGAACAGGAGCAAAGGGCCCTCTATATGTTCCTGAACACCTTAACAGACCCCGGGTTTATTAATAATCAATCACTTAGCGAGATTTTAATAGAGTAAAAGGCTGACTCCGCAGGCTTTCCGGCATGGTTTTCGTAATTTTGCGGCCATGAATAGGCAAATAGTAAAGTGGATCAGATTTGTAGTAGTGTGCCTGGGCGGCAGTCTCCTGTTGCACCCGATCTTTTTGGGTGCCGGTAAGAAGAACGGAGATAAAGGCGCTCACGGTACCGCGAGCATTTATGCAGATAAGTTCAATGGCCGCAAAACTGCCAATGGCGAAGTATTTAACAATGGGGGTATGACCGCGGCCCACAATACCCTTCCCCTGGGCTCCTATGTAAAGGTGACCAACCTCCGCAATGGCCGTTCCGTTATTGTGAAGATAACAGACCGTTTGCACCGTAATAATAAACGTATTATTGACCTTACCAAAAATGCTGCCCGCAAACTGGGCTTCCTGGCCCGTGGTCTCGCCAAAGTGAGGGTAGAGGAAGTATAATTAATAGTTAATAATTAATAATGCCCACAACACAAGTGTCCAGCCGGATACTTGTCCCGGGATTATTAATTATTCATTTTTAATTATTAATTCCCTTTTTCCAGCAGCTATCAAAATGATCGTCCACCATTCCGGTGGCCTGCATGAATGCATAACAAATGGTAGATCCCACAAACTTAAACCCTCTTTTCAGCAGGTCTTTACTCATGGCATCTGAAATGGGGGTTTTAGCAGGTACGCCGGATAAGCCTTTGTAATGATTGACGATCGGCTGGCCCTTAACAAACTGCCAGATGTACTTATCGAAGCTGCCGAATTCTTCCTGCACTTTTAAGAAAGCTTTGGCATTGCCGATAGTAGCCATTACTTTCAGCCGGTTGCGTATAATGCCCGGATCCTGCAGCAGCTTTTCTACTTTTGCATCTGTGTAACGGGCTATCTTTTTTGCATCCCAATTGTCAAATGCTTTACGGTAATTCTCCCTTTTCAACAACACGGTATGCCAGCTTAAACCTGCCTGTGCGCCTTCCAGGTTAAGCATTTCAAACAGCCGTGTATCATCGTGCAAGGGCACACCCCATTCATTATCGTGATAGTCTCTGTAAAGCTGGTCTTTTAAGGACCAGCTGCAACGTACTTTGTTATCTTCCATGCTGCCAAGGTAATTAAATTAATTGCAGCTCCCATTTTTTCAACAGCTCTTTTACCTGCTTTTTATATGCTTTCAGATCAGCGACAGTTTGCTGGATAAAGCCATTATCATCCAGTTTTCCTATTACGGTTTCCATCTCTGCTTCGCTTTCATACGACATCTTCCGGAAGGGGTTCTGGTAGTCTTTTTCTCTTGAGCGATATATGCCTTCAGTAAGCTTTTCCATAGTGGAAACAGACTGCTGCAGGTTTTCGCTGAGCAGTTCTGGACTAAGATCTTTCAGAGTTTTATCCTGCACAAATAACATGCTGGCAATGGCATGCTGTAGTTTATCATGTGCGTAGCTTTGACCTGACTGTTCATATGCTTCATGCAGTTGCTGCCAGCTGTTGATCTTACCCTTTTTGATCTTAGATTTAAGGTCTTCTACCGTTTCTGCTTTCATCAGTTGTCCGCCTACATTTACCCAGGGACTGAGTTTGGCAGTTTTTGCGATGGCCTGCAGATCTGCAAAGGATTCGATGCTGCCTGCATTTATCTGTGCCAGTATATTGCGGATGCCGTATAGTATGATCAGCTCTTTGAACAGGGGATACACCTTTTCTACTTTCAGCAGCTGTACACGTCGCTGGCTGTTTTCCATTCCTTCTGCCAATACAGTGAGGCGGGCTACTTCGGCAGGGTGTTGTAATAAGAGTGTGCGGCCTTTTTCACGTAGTGTTTTGTCGTTGGGTTGGCCGTTTGCCTGCTGCTGTTGTTGCTGCCATGCCTTACCTACTGCTGCCTCCATGATCGGCAGGGAAGCAAGCATTTCTTCCACACTATCGGGCGCGAGGTAGTCGTACTCAATCAGCTGGATCTTTTCCGTACGTTTGTCGCGGTCTACATACTTCCACGAGTTACGGGCCAGTGCATACATATTATGCATGAACCAGTAGCCGGGCATGATCCGCAGACAGTCGTCATGTTCGCTGTTCACCACAAGGCTGAACGGAATGCGAATATTTAACTCCTGCATGTAGTTGCCTTTGGCCAGCAGCGTAAAGCAGGCAAACTTGGAATTGTGCTTCAGCGTAACAGACAGGCCAGGCCAGAAACCGCGGCCGGCAATCACTTCACCGTCTGCCCCGCGGGAGTTGTGGTTAGAGCCTATGGTAGCGCCGGCGGCCATGTTGCTTTGCCCCATGATCAGTGCAGCGCACAGGAAAGAGTTGTTATGGTGCTGTTCATGTGCCGGGAAGATCAGTGAGTTCAGCACCTCGCAACAGGAGATGGTGGCGTTATTGCCCAGGTAGGAATTGATCAGGCGTGCGCCGTATTTCAATTGCGAGTGCGACGCCATTACAAAACGCACCGCCTTTACACCATAGAACACGCGGCAGCCGTAGCCAATGATCCCGTTTACCATCTCGCAGCCTTCGCCTATCTGTGAGGCTGCTTCGGCACTGCTGTTGATGGTAAGGTTCTTCAGTTTGTTGGCCCCTTTCAGGTAGGCATCGCTGCCGATGGTAACATCCTTAATGATCTTGCAGTTCTTGATCACGGAGCGGTCGCCTACCATGCCATAGTAGCCGCGTTTTTTATCGAACTGTTTTTCTGTAAAAGCCTTGAATTGCTGTTGCAGCGCTGCATCATCGCGGTTGCGTGTCCACAGGTAAGCATCGCCGGGCAGCATGCCGTCAAAAGGCATCACGCTGCGCCCGCCGTTCTCATTGCACAGTTCCAGCCAGATGCGGATGTTTTCAGGCTCTCCTTCCTTGATGATGCCGTTACCAAATTTGGAATGGTCTGTAGTGGCCATTTCATTCACGTTGGCGATGATCACTTCGTTGCCGATGATATAATGGGAGAGGAAGTTTACATTATGCACTACTACATTATCACCGAAATCGCAGGCGCAGATCGTGCTGTTATAAAGGCCTACCGGCAGCCGCAGATTGTGAAATTCCAGGAAGTAAGGCTCCAGCTTGCCGATGCGCACCATGCCGAAGAAGTGGCAGTGCTGCACCAGTTGTGGATTAAACTCGTTGGCAACAAAAATACAGTTCCAGTCGTCAGAAGTATTATCATTTCTCACCAGGGTCTCTATCTCCTGCGCGGTGAGCTTGCGATAAATATTATGCTTGCCCCATTGCTGGTCGCGCAGGTAATATTCATCTTTTCCTTTAGGTAAAAAGTTGGCATCAATGAAGTGATAACCCAGTTCCGTTAAGGGTTTCTTTTGTATCAGGTTCATAGCTTTTTAATTTGAGGTCTTACTCAACAGTCACTGACTTGGCCAGGTTCCTTGGCTTGTCTACATCATATCCTTTCAATACGCCGATATGATAAGCGAGCAATTGTAAGGGAATAACAGAAACGATGGGAGATACCAGTTCATCGGCTTCCGGCACCTGTATAACATCATCTGCCATGCCCGGGATGATCTGGTCGCCTTCTGTTACAATTGCGATCACTTTTCCTTTGCGTGCCTTTATTTCCTGTATGTTGGAAACGATCTTTTCATAAAAGCTGTCGCGCGTGGCCACGAACACTACCGGCAGCTGATCATCCACCAGGGCGATAGGGCCGTGTTTCATTTCTGCTGCAGGGTAGCCTTCAGCATGGATATAGGAGATCTCTTTCAGCTTCAGCGCTCCTTCCAGCGCCACGGGGAAGTTGTAGCCACGGCCCAGATACAGGAAGTCGCGTGCGTCCTTATACTTTTGCGCTACCTGTTTTACCTGTTCGTTCAGCTTAAGGGTTAAGCCTACTTTTTCGGGAATATCCTGTAATTCGTCCAGCAGGTGCTGAAAGCGTTGCTGTGTAACAGCACCTTTCTCTATCGCTACTTTCAGGCCTATCAGGCACAGTACCGCCAGCTGGGCGGTAAATGCTTTGGTGCTGGCCACCCCGATCTCAGGGCCGGCGTGCGTATATACGCCTGCATGTGAAAGGCGGGCAATAGAAGAACCTACTACATTACATACACCCAGTATGATGGCGCCCTGCGCTTTGGCGCTTTCCATGGCTACCAGGGTATCTGCCGTTTCGCCGGATTGTGATACGGCAATGATCACGTCTCCTGGCCCCACCACCGGGTTACGGTAACGGAATTCTGAAGCATACTCCACTTCAACAGGTACACGGCAAAGCTCTTCTATCATGTATTCAGCTACCAGCCCGGCATGCCAGGACGTGCCGCAGGCCACGATGATCACGCGCCTGGCCTTCGCCAGCACATCGGTATATTCACGGATGCCGCCAAGGGTGAGCTGTCCATTCTTCGCATCCAGCCGGCCACGCAAGCTATCAAAGATGGTTTGCGGCTGTTCAAAGATCTCCTTCAGCATAAAGTGATCGTAACCGCCTTTCTCAATGGCCGTAAGCTCGATATCCAGTTTCTGAATATAGGGAGTTTGCCTTTCGTTGGTAATATTTTTCAGTATCAGTTCATCCGCTTTTACGATGGCGATTTCGTAGTCGTTCACATACACCACTTCTTTGGTATACTCTACAATGGGAGATGCGTCAGAGGCCAGGAAGTGCTCGCCCTTGCCCACGCCGATTACCAGCGGACTGCCTTTGCGGGCTGCTATCAGCGTGTCGGGGTTTTCTTCATCTACTATCACGATCACGTAAGCGCCTACCACTCTCTTGAGGGCGATGCGCAGGGCTTCTTCAACAGAGCATTGGTTGCTGTTGCGGATCTCTTCAATAAAATGTATCAGTACTTCAGTGTCGGTATCGCTTTCAAATTGATGTCCCTTATTAAGCAGTTCCTGTTTTAGCAGTGCATAGTTCTCAATGATACCATTGTGTATCATGGCCAGCTTGCCATCGCCTGAAACATGCGGGTGGGAGTTCCGGTCGCAGGGCTCGCCATGTGTGGCCCAACGGGTATGCCCGATGGCAATATGGCTCTGCATATTCTTGCCGGTCAGGAAATCTTCCAGGTGGGCCACCTTGCCTTTTTTCTTATAAACATGCAAGCCATGGTTAAGTATGGCTATGCCTGCGCTGTCATATCCGCGGTATTCAAGTCTTTTGAGGCCTTTCAATACAACGGGGTAGGCATCACGCTGCCCTATATAAGCTACTATTCCACACATATTGCTAAAGTTTGTAAGTATTTTAGCTTGCAATATATGCTAAAATAACGCTAATTGCGAAGCAACTCCGTATCGAACAATTTTAAGATCCGTTTATATTCATCGGTCCAGCTGCTAGGGGTTGTGAAAGAGTGATCCTCCACCGGGTACACGGCCAGCTCCCAGTTGCTTTTGCCCAGCTCTATCAGCTTTTGCGTCAATCTTACAATATCCTGGAAATGCACGTTCACATCTACCATGCCGTGGCACATCAGCAGGTGGCCTTTCAGCCCTTCGGCAAAGTAAATGGGAGAGGAGCGGCGGTAAGCAATGCTGTCGGTAAAAGGCTCGTTCAGGATGTTGCTGGTGTAGCCGTGATTATAATGCGCCCAATCAGTAACAGAACGTAAGGCGGCCCCTGCAGCAAATACATCCGGGGTAGTGAACATACCCATCAGGGTAATGAACCCGCCGTAGCTGCCGCCATAAATACCTATACGTTTTTTATCGATGCCCAGTTGTTGCACCAGGTATTGTGCGCCATCCACCTGGTCGTCCAGGTCTTTGCCGCCCATATGACGGTAAATACCCGTACGCCAATCGCGCCCGTATCCTGCGCTGCCACGGTAATCAATATCCAGTACGGTGTATCCTTTGTCGGCAAGCAGGTTATGGAACATATACTCCCGGTAATACTGGCTCCACCATTTATGCGCGTTTTGCAGGTAACCTGCCCCATGTACGAAGATAACAGCAGCGCCGTTCTTCCTGGCGGCTTCCGGTGTATACAGCCGTGCATATACACTGGCGCCATCCCGGGCTTTGAAAGTGATCACCTGCGGGTCGCGCCAGGAGTAGCTGCGGAATTCGGCCGACTGCGCCTTGTCTGTCACCTGTACCGCTTGTGCGTTTGGTTTATTCGGCAGCAGGAACAGTTCCCAGGGTTTGTTGGTATAAGAATAACGGTAAGCGATCCATTGCTGATCAGGGGAGAGAAAGATCTCATGTGCGCCCTGCTGTTGTGTGATGCGTTCTTTTTTGCTACCATCAGCAGATAAGCGGTACAGTTGTTTTTCCCCCGGCGCTGTTTCATTCGTTATGATATAAAAATGCTGTTTATCGTTGGATAACCATGCATCCTGCACTTCATATTTACCGCTGGTGAGCGCTTTGGTTTGCCCGGTATTTACATTGGTCACATATAAATGGGAATAGCCGCTGGCTTCGGATTAATACCAGCAGGTATTTTCATCGATCCATCCGATGTTGACGCCCCATCCGTTAATGCCCGGACCTGCCACCCAGGCCTCATCCCGTTGGCGGTTCAATAATTTCAGCTGGCCGGTAGCGGGTTGCAGCAGCATGATCCAGCGGTCTTTGTTGTCTGCTGAACGGATGTCAACAATGGCATGCGTGCCGGATGCAGACCAATAGGGGCCCTGGATCCTTACAGGTCTTGCTTTGGCCGTTTTGCTCGCTGTATCCGTTTTCTTCGTATAATCTTTCAGGTAATCCGGCTGATCGCTGATACCGGGAATGGCAGTTGTTTTGATAAAGATGATAGTATCCCGCTGCCGGTCATACACGTAACTTTCAAAAGTGCCTTGCGCTGCGCCTACTTTGGTACGGGTGGAGATCTCTTCGGTAAAACCGCTTTCCGTTACAAAAGAAGGCACCATGGTGCTGGTTACGCCGGTAGGACCGCGATACAGGCGATAGGTGATAAAACGCCCGTCAGGACTGATCAGGATGTTTTCCTGTGTTTTGTCGCCGGTATATAATGCGCGCAGGCTCTTTGCCTCATGCGCCTTATTGAACGCCTTGGCGCTGTCCTTAAGGGCTTTGGCTTCCTTTACCACCTGCATGAGCGACAGCTGCTGGTTTTGCAGCCATTGTTCCTGTTCATTCAGGTCAGGCGTGCTACCGGAAGGAGCGCTGCCCCGCTGGAAATTGGTCAGCTGTTCGGTAAGACCGGCGGCGATGTCCCAGGAGTAAAGGTTTTGTCCCTGCTGGTAAACAATCCTTTTTTCTCCAAAGCTGAACAGCGGGTTACTTTCATAGGCCGTTGTGCTGGTAATACGTTTTACCGTATTGTTTCCAATGCTCAGTAAATAAATATCGCCGTTGTAAGCATAGGTGAGCATCGTTCTGTCGTGGTTATATTCGCCCTGTGCACGGGCTTGTATCAGGGCCCTGTCTGCGGCAGGCGTTTTCACTGGCTTTGCCTGATCTGTAGTAGCGGCATAAAGAGAATCCGCCATGGCGTTTTCGGGGTTCCAGTCAAAATAAAAGGTTTTGTTGTCAGTGCCCCAGAAGATATTATCCGGTGAGCTGCCTATCCATTTCGGATCACGCATGATCTTATCAACGGTAAGGGAATTGCTTTGCTGGGCATAGGTATTGTCAAAGATCAATAAAATAATGGCAGGGAGTAACCAATTTCTCATAGCAGAGTGTTATTTTGTTAAAAGTATAAAAACGGTGAAAACATTGGGAAAATATGTTGCTTTATTATGGCTGGTGCTGATGGCCTGTCAGCCTAAGCCTGTCCGGCAGCCGGTGCCTGTTACGGAAGACAGTACCTTTCTGACAGGGACCTTCTTCCTGGTGCGGCATGCAGAGAAACATCCGGGCCGGGATTCCACGCTAACGCAGGAGGGATTTGTACGTGCACACCATCTTTATACATTACTGGAGGACTCCGGCCTGCAGAAGATCTACTTTACCCCTTTCAAACGCACAGTGCAAACCGCCGATCCCCTGTTCGAGCACCTGCACCTGGATACAGTTTATTACATGCCCGACACCACCGGCGAATCGCTGATCTACGAGATCACCCGCCGGGAAGACTGGGGCAAGCGTTTGCTGATAGTGGGCCACAGCAATACCCTGCTGCCCATTATGCGGGCGCTGAAAGCAAAACCTCCGGTAGATTCAATAGGGGACAAGGATTATGACAACCTGTTCATCATCTATAAGCACAGGGATTCTGTAAAGGTTAACTGGAAAAAATATTAGTGTTTGAGGTTTGAAGTTTGAGGTTTGTGGTTCGTTAGAGGTTGCAGGTTCAACGCAGTCTTCTGTCTGGAATCAGTGTGTATGAATGAGGCTGATGATATGTTTTAAACTTCTAACTTCTAACGAACCTCAAACCTCAAACTTCAAACCTCAAACTATAGTAAGATACCTTGCATAAAAGCATACGCCATTGAAAAGTAAATCAGCAGTCCCGTTACATCCACCAGGGTAGCTACAAAGGGCGCCGACGAAGTGGCCGGGTCAGCCCCCAGTCTTTTAAGCACCAATGGTAGCATGGAGCCGGAAAGTGTTCCCCACAATACCACGCCTATCAGGGAAAAACCAACGGTAACACCGATGAGGAAGGTGTGATCTCCGTAAGTATGAAATAGCGAGTTCCAAAGCAGGATGCGTATAAAACCGATAAGGCCCAGGATACCTCCCAGCATCAGCCCCGAGAGGATCTCGCGGCGCATTACCCGCCACCAGTCGTTAATATCGATCTCGCCCAGGGCCATCGCCTGTATAATGAGGGTAGAGGCCTGTGATCCGCTGTTACCGCCGCTGGAAATAATAAGCGGTACAAACAGCGCCAGCACCACTGCCTTGGCAATTTCATCTTCAAAGAAGCCCATGGCGGTGGCGGTCAGCATTTCGCCAATGAACAGCACTACCAGCCAGCCTACTCTTTTCTTTACAAGCTTCAGCAGGGGCATATCCAGGTAGGGCTCATCCAGCGCTTCGGTACCACCTATTTTCTGGATGTCTTCCGTATGTTCTTCATTAGCGATCCATAACATATCATCAATGGTCACAATGCCCAGCAGCACGCCCTGGTCGTCTATAACAGGCAAGGCCACACGGTTTTCCATCCTGAACACCTGTATCGCCTCTTCCTGTTCGTCGATAGCATGCAGGGCTACAAAGCGGTCATCCATCAGGGTATGTACCAGGGTATCCGGAGACACCAGCAGGAATTCGCGGATCCTGAAGTCGTCCAGTAGTATCCCCCGCTCATCTACCACATAGATCACGTCAATGGTCTCACTATCCTTACCATGTTCACGTATATAGTCCAGCACCTGCTTCACGCTCCACTCTTCGCGCACGGCGATGTAGTCGGGCGTCATGATACGGCCCACGCTGTATTCGGGGTAGCCCAGGAGTGATAAGGTGATCTTACGTTCTTCCGGGGTCAGCAGCTTGATCAGCTCTTTAACGGCTTCGCTGGGCAGCTCACCCAGGAAAGCGGCACGGTCATCCGCTGGCAGCTCATTCAGCAGCTCCGCCACTTTAGCGGCAGGGAGGCCGCGTATCACTTCTTCCTGCAGGGGGAAGTCCAGGATCCTGAAGGCAGCCGCTGCACGGCTGATAGATAAGTTATTGATGATCAGATCGGCCTGATCCGGATCCTCATAGATAAGCTCCGCTATATCTGTAATGAGCTGGTCGTCCAGGTATACACGCAGTTCCTGGTGGTTACGCTCATTGGCCAGCAAGCCGAATTTTTCCAGTAAGGCTTCATTTTCCATATTCCATAGACTCTCGGGCGAAAATAACTAAATAAAGTCGTTAGTCGTTAGTTACCAGTCGCTAGGTTTTATTTAACCATATTATCCGCTCCGGTTACTAACGACTGACGACTAGCGGGTAACGACTTACAATATCTCTTTAACATGCTTCCTGATATTCTCACAGATAGTATCGGTAGGCAGGTCATTGGCATCTTTGCCGAAGGGGTCTTCGATCTCTTCCGCAATCAGCTCAAGGCTGGCCAATACGTAGAATACAAACACCACAATGAGGATCACGAGATAATGCGCATTGAACACATAGCTGAAAGGCATGGTCATTACATAAAAGAAGATGAACTTTTTCAGGAACACACTGTAGGAGAAGGGGATAGGGGTATTCCTGATCCGTTCACAGGCGCCTACTATGTCTGTAAAAGACTGCAGTTCCGAGTTGATGGTAATGAGCTGGTCGCCGCTGATCTGTTGTTGCCGGTACAGTTCTTGTACCCTGGCCATGATGTGGACGGCCACCTGGTTAGGTACATGTTTTTGGGTGTCTGCTGTGAAGCCGGTTACCGGTTCCAGTTCTTCGGGAATGAAAGCGTTTCGTAAATGGTTCTTCATACAGAAGGCATAATTAGGGATCATGGTCCTGAAGAAAGCCCTGTTGGCCTCGTCGCCGGCAGGCAGGATAGCGGCCAGCTTCATGGCCAGGTTACGGCAGTTGTTCACCAGGGAGCCCCATTGCCGGCGGCCTTCCCACCAGCGGTCATAAGCGGTATTGGTCCTGAACACCAGCAACAGGGATATTACAAAACCGAGCAGTCCATGTACGATAGACAGGTGCTGTACTTCCGGGATCCGTTTAAGATGCAGGACTTCGAGCTCCAGGAAGGCAATGATGCCGGAATACAGGCTCAGCGCTATAAACATAGGGAAGAGCCGGCGTACAGTATCTGCTTTATGAAAACGGAATATAAAGGTGAACCACTCCTTAGGATTGTAATTGATCATTCCAATGCGTTTGTAAAGGTTTAGGCCGAAAATATCTTTTTCCGGGCGCAAACCTAAAATTTTTACGCCTGATTTTGATAACTTGTTGCTTTACCTTTATTTTACGCTTCCTAAATTATACCTGACTTACAGAGCGAGTGCTATGATAAAGCCGTACTTATATGTTGAAAAGACGAAGAAAAAAGGCAGAGGCGTCTTCACAAAAGAAAAAATACCTGCCGGTACACTCATTGAGGTATCCCCTGTGATCGTATTATCTTTTGATGATACGGAGATAGTGGACAAGACCAAGCTGCACAACTACATCTTCCTGTGGGGAGTTCGGGAAACCCGCTCCTGTGTTGCGCTCGGTTTTTGCTCTATCTACAATCACTCCTACGACCCCAATTGCGAGTACGAAATGGATTTTAACGCCGAAACCATGAGCATCAAAACCCGTCGCGAGATCAAAAAAGGCGAGGAACTGAGCATCAACTACAACGGCGAAGTAACCGACACCTCGCCCGTATGGTTCGACGTAAAAAGATCGTGACGACAGCTACCAGCGCATGGACTGTATAAAAGCTTAAGGGAAATTATCTCTTTTCCGGACCTGATTGCCGGGATGATAATTTCCCTAAATTTGTATCTAAATATATAAGTGCTTATATAATTTTGTAATAGCCGCTCTTAGCCCACTGCTAACAGCCAAAAGCTAACAGCTATGTTCTACCAGTCCTTAGGCTTTCTTGTTTTTGGCAGCCGCCTCCGGCGCTTAAGCGAATACTTCCTCATGGAAGTGAACAAGGTATATGAACAGGAAGGCATTCCCTTCGACGCCAGCTGGTTCCCGGTATTCTATGTGCTTTCCAAACAGCAGCCCATGCCGCTGATAGACATTGCCGGTACCCTCGAAGTGTCTCATTCCGCCGTTAGCCAGCTGGTGACCAGCCTGCGCAAGAAAGGCCTGGTTAAAACCGCCCCTTGTCCTGACGATGGCAGGCGGCAGCTGGTAGCGCTTACTAAGAAAGGCGAGGAGCTGCTGCAACAGGTGCAACCCATATGGGAGGCTATCACCACTGCCATGACAGAACTGGCTTCCGCCCATAAGCAGAGTAAACTGCTCCTGGAGGGCATAGCCCAGCTGGAACAGGCGGTGCAGCAAACACCGCTATCCATGCGGATCGCCGCACGCCTGCCCCGCAGGCATCCCGTAAACCAGTAACCTTTACCGCATTAACATACACCAAAATGAGCGAAGCATTCAGATACGGTATTGATCAGCTAACGGTTGGCTGCGTATTGAATATAGCCGCCGGGCGTAAAAAGGCCATCCTCACGCCCGAAGTCCTTGCCAGGGTAAAAGCCAGTTACGACCACGTACAGACCATCGTATCCCGGCATACCGTAGTATACGGTATCAATACCGGCTTTGGCCCCCTGTGCGATACCAGGATCTCTGAGGAAGACACCCGGGCTTTGCAGTATAACATCCTGCAAAGCCATAGTGTAGGCGTAGGCGATAGCATCCCGGAAGAAATAGCCCGGTTCATGCTCATCACCAAAGCACAGTCGCTGGCCCAGGGCTACTCCGGCATAGCGCCTGCTACGCTGGAGCGCATTCTCTGGCATATTGAAGAGCACATCACGCCGCTGGTGCCCGAAAAAGGATCGGTAGGCGCCTCCGGCGACCTGGCCCCGCTGGCCCATCTCTTCCTGCCTTTGATCGGCCTTGGCCAGGTACGGTACAAGGGCCGCATCACGCCCGCTGCAGAAGCCCTGCAACAGGAAGGTATGTCGCCCATAGTACTGGGCCCTAAAGAAGGCCTGGCCCTGATCAATGGTACCCAGTTCATCCTCTCCTTTGCTGTAAAAGCCCTGCAACGTTTGTACAATGCACTGGAAGCAGCGGATGTTATCGGCGCTTTATCGCTGGAAGGACTGATGGGCACCGCCAAGCCTTTTGATCCGCGCCTGCATGCCATACGGCCTTACCCTGGCAACCAGCTGGTAGCGCAGCGCTTAAAGCTGCTGCTGGAGAACTCCGGTATTATGGCCGCCCATGCGGATTGCGGCCGCGTACAGGATCCTTATTCCCTGCGCTGCATGCCGCAGGTGCATGGCGCTTCCCGTACGGCCTGGCAACACCTGATGGAATTAACGACCATTGAGCTGAACGCCGTAACAGATAATCCTATCATCTTTAGTGCAGAGGATACTATCAGCGGCGGTAACTTCCACGGCCAGCCTTTGGCCATGGCCCTGGATTACGCCACTATCGCAGCGGCAGAACTAGGCAATATATCAGACCGGCGTTGCTATATGATGATAGAAGGACGTTATGGCCTGCCCAAACTGCTGATAGAAGATGCAGGCCTGAACTCCGGTTTCATGATCCCGCAGTATACCACCGCTGCACTGGTAACAGAGAACAAAACGCTGTGCTTCCCTGCCAGCGCAGATAGCGTGCCTACCTCCCTCGGACAGGAAGACCATGTGTCTATGGGCTCTATCAGCGCGCGCAAGCTGAACCAGGTGATCGGTAACCTGGAATACATCCTGGCCATAGAGCTGCTGTATGCTGCACAGGCGGTTGATTTCCGCCGCCCGCTCAAATCAGGCCCCATTCTCGAAGCCTGCCACAGCTACGTCAGGGAGAAAGTGTCCTTTGCCAAAAAGGACCGCATCTTTGCAGATGATATCCGCGCCCTGCACGCCATCATTACCGATCAATCCTTCGTTCGTTTATCCAACGACGTAGCCACCATACACCAATTACCCTTAAACGGCATTTATCATGACCAGTTTGGACTTTATTAACACCTACGCGGCCCACCCGCACTATAAAGCGCCCCGCGGCACTCAGCTCCACGCAAAGAGCTGGCAAACAGAAGCGCCGCTGCGCATGCTGCTCAATAACCTCGATCATGAAGTAGCAGAGAACCCTGATGAACTGGTGGTGTACGGCGGTATTGGCCAGGCAGCCCGCAACCGCGAAGCCCTGCAAAAGATCATCCGCCTCCTGCTGGAGCTGGATGAAGATCATTCTCTCCTGGTACAATCAGGCAAGCCGGTAGGTATTGTGCGTACACATCCGCAGGCTCCCCGCGTATTGCTGGCTAACAGCAACCTGGTGCCTAAATGGGCCACCTGGGAGCATTTTAATGAGCTGCGCGCCAAAGGCCTGATGATGTTCGGGCAGATGACAGCAGGCAGCTGGATCTATATCGGCACACAGGGCATTCTGCAAGGCACTTACGAAACCTTTGTAGAATGCGGCCGCAAGCACTTTAACGGCGATCTGAAAGGAAAACTGTTGGTAACAGCAGGCTTAGGCGGTATGGGTGGCGCTCAGCCCCTGGCAGCTACCATGGCAGGCGCTGTATTCCTGGGCGCAGAGGTGGATCCCGCACGTATCCAAAAGCGTTTAGACACTAAGTATATTGACCGCATGACCCACTCTTACGAAGAAGCCATGCAATGGGTGAAAGCCGCCCAGGCCAGTGGCGAAGCGCTTTCTGTTGGCCTCGTCAGCGATGCCGGCGATCTGTTGGAAAGATTATTGCAGGATAATATCACACCGGATATACTCACAGACCAGACATCTGCCCACGATCCGGTGAACGGTTATGTGCCTAACGGGCTCTCGCTCTCCGAAGCAGCCGCGCTGCGTAAAGGCGATCCCGCTGCATATGAAGCGCGTTCCCTGAAAAGCATGGCCCGCCATGTAGGATATATGCTGCAGCTGCAAAGCCGCGGCGCCATTACGTTTGATTATGGCAACAACCTGCGGGAGTTTGCTAAAGCAGGCGGCGAAGCCAATGCTTTTAATTTTCCTGGGTTCACGCCAGCGTATATACGCCCGCTGTTCTGCGAAGGCAAAGGCCCTTTCCGCTGGGTGGCGCTCTCAGGCGATCCGGAAGATATCTATACTACAGACCGTGCATTAATGGAAGCCTTCCCGGAGAACACGGCCCTGATCAACTGGCTGAAACAGGCGCAGGAAAAAGTGGCTTTCCAGGGCCTGCCATCCCGCATTTGCTGGCTGGGCCTGGGCGAAAGGGAAAAAGCCGGTCTTATTTTTAATGAGCTGGTGAAAAGCGGCAAAGTGAAAGCGCCTATCGTGATCGGCCGCGACCACCTGGATTGCGGTTCCGTTGCTTCTCCCAACCGGGAAACAGAAGCCATGAAAGATGGCTCCGACGCGGTGTCCGACTGGCCGCTGCTCAACCTGATGTCCAATACTGCCGGTGGCGCCACCTGGGTATCCTTCCATCACGGGGGCGGCGTAGGCATGGGATACTCCCAGCATGCAGGCATGGTGATACTGGCAGATGGAACAGACCGTGCAGCAGCCTGTCTTAAAAGAGTGTTGTTCAATGACCCGGCACTGGGCATTTTCCGCCATGCAGACGCTGGCTATGAAAAGGCGCAGAAATGGGAAGATAAATTTGGTATCAGTCTTTAACCGCTGGCTAAAGGCTAATAGCTAACCGCTAAAAGCTGTTAAAATGTTATTGATCGGTCCCTTCACCCAGATCCTTCCCATGAGCGGCCTGCCGTTAAAAGGCCCCCTGCAGGACCAGCAGCTGCCCGTGATAGCGCAGGGCGGCGTTGTTGTAACAGACGGCGTCATCTCTGATATGGGCCGCTTTTCAGCACTGCGTCTGCAATATCCCCAAAGTGAGGTGCATTTCATTGACAGGCCCATGGTGCTGCTACCCGGCTTTATCGACTGCCATACCCATATTTGTTATGACGGTACCCGCAACCGCGACTATGCTATGCGGGTTGCTGGTAAAAGCTACCTTGAAATAGCCCGCGCCGGTGGCGGTATATGGGACTCTGTGATGAAAACGCGTATGTCCGACGACGTTACCCTGGCTGAGAATACCGTGGCCCGGGCCAACCGGCACCTGAAAGAAGGGGTTACCACTATAGAAGTAAAGAGCGGTTACGGACTGGATATGGTGAATGAAATAAAAATGCTCCAGGCCATTCAAAGTGCTTCCCTGCATACACGCGCTACCCTGGTGCCTACCTGCCTGGCAGCACATATGTTGCCCAGGGATTTCCAGGGCAGCGAAACTGAATACCTCAACTGGGTACTGGCCGAATTATTGCCCGTAGTTCAGGCAGAGCAGCTGGCTGCGCGGGTAGATATCTTCGTAGAAGAAACGGCCTTTACGCCGCAGGCCGCCCGCACATTCCTTGAAAGGGCGATCGCTATGGGATTTGCAGCTACCGTACATGCAGACCAGTTCAGCGCAGGTGGTAGCGAAGTGGCGGCTGCAGTAGGAGCTTTGTCTGCAGACCACCTGGAAGCAAGCACCGATAAAGAGATCACACTGCTGGCCAATTCAGGCACAGCGGCAGTAGTATTGCCTGGGGCCTCATTAGGCCTGGGCATGCCTTATGCACCGGCGCGCCGTTTGCTGGATGAAGGCGCCAGCCTGGTGATCGCCAGCGACTGGAACCCGGGCTCTGCCCCCATGGGCGACCTGCTCTTACAGGCAGCGGTATTAAGTGCTGCCCAAAAGCTGTCCATTGCTGAAACCCTGGCGGCACTTACCGTAAGAGCTGCACCGGTACTACAGCTGCGCCGTACCGGCGAACTGGGCCTGCACTTCGCGGCAGACATGCAGGCATATCCCAGTGGCGACTACCGCGACCTGCTCTATTACCAGGGAAAGATGAAACCTGCTATGGTGTGGAAGAAAGGTGTTATGATCAGCTAAACGTTTTATTATGATAAGCACAGGCAAGACCGCTACAGGCAATTACTACCAGGCTACCGCGTCCTCCACGTGGACCGGCAGGATAGATGGCACAGCGCCGGAACTGCAAAGATGGCATCAACGCATACAGCTGCACGATCTTGCAGCTGCGCCGTTGCCTAAGCTGAGTGCCGGGCAGAGAGGAATAGCCTTACTGGGCTTTGCCTGCGATGAGGGCGTGCGGCGCAGCAAAGGCAGGGTAGGGGCCGCACAGGGCCCACTGGCATTGCGCCGCGCCTGTTCTCCATTGCCGGTACATTTCAAGGCCGATCATCTATTGATAGATGCAGGGGATGTACAATGTCCCGATAACAGCCTCGAAGCTGCGCAGGAAGTGCTGAGTGAAGCCGTGCTGGGAATCTTGTCTGCTGGCTATCTGCCGGTGCTGCTGGGCGGCGGTCATGAAATTACGTATGGCCATGTACGTGGTATCTATAAATTCCTGCAACAGCAGGCGGGGCCGATAAGTGCAGGCCTTATCAATTTTGACGCTCACTTCGATCTGCGAATCCCTGGTCCGGACGGTCCCAGCTCCGGCACCAGTTTCTGGCAGCTGGCGCAGGATTGCAAACAGCAGAAGATCCCCTATAATTACCTGGCGCTCGGTATACAGCAGCATAGCAATACGCCGCAATTATTTCGTATAGCCAAAGAGTCAGGCACACAGCAGATCGCTGCGGATGCTTTTCATATGCAGGATAAAGCAACGCTGCATACCGCCATACAGTCCGTGCTCGAACAAACAGCACACGTATATCTTACTATAGATCTCGATGTTTTTGCCGCGCCCTTTGCGCCGGGGGTAAGCGCTACTGCCTTTAATGGAATTTTGCCCGGCGGCATATTTATGGAGTGCTACCGTACTATTCTTCAAAGCGGTAAAGTAACGGGGATAGATATTGCGGAGTTAAACCCTACCCTGGATACTGATGCCCGTACCGCCAAACTCGGCGCTGCCCTGATCTATGAGGCGGTGCAGCATTACTTGTCGTAACAGCTGCCTTATACAAGACTAACATTTGGCTTTTGCTGTAGTAATAAGCGGCATTGCTGCAGCTCTTTTCGTATGTCCACGGTTATTTGCCTGCACAGCGCTGTAGCCCCTGTGGGCACGCTAACGCCCATATTCTTCATGAGGCGGGTACTATCGTTTACAAACTGCCGGAAGGCCACCAGGTCATGCCAGGCGCCCAGCTGTGAGCCGGCTTTGTCGGTGAAGCCCATCATCTTTTTCAGGGGCTCGCTCTCGCCTATTATAGGTTCTATCATTTCGAGGTGATAGTACAGGCGTTTCACGTCCTTGCGCACATCATGCCAGTGATCCGGCGTTACACTCCCCACAGGTGCTGCAATGGCGGCAAACTGTTCCTGCAGGTAAGTTTTTAATTGTTTGGGTGAAGATTGAGATGCCTGGTCTAATTGTTTTTTACGCAGCTGTTCCGGCAATGCTTTGATGAACTTTACAGGAAAGGTGGCAGCGATGGTCTGCGCCTGTCGTTCTGCGGCCCCTTGCTGGCTTTTTAGCAACAGGTAGAGGATCCGGAAATATTGTGGGTTTTGCCGGATATACCGGCGCAGATGCTGCTGTTGCAGATCCAGGTCCCTGGTGACGCCCACGCACTGGTGCAGTACTTTCAGCAGCTGTACATACCTTTTTCCTTTAAAAGCATTATCTGTAATGTCCCTGGCAAATCTGATACAGGCCCGTGCTCTTTTAATGGAGGTACGGAGCCTATGCACTTCCTTCCTGCCGGCCTTTTTCCCTATTTCAGGCAGGAGCTCCGCAATTGTATCGCATTGCTTCTCAAGGTATTGATGTAAAGTTTCCCACATGCGCTACAGATAATTAAAGTTAACGATATATTTGCAATTCATTTTAAATCCCTAAATATGTTCAAATTCATCCCCGCACTCGGCGGCATACTGTTAGCCGCCACCTTATCGTTACCCCTCAGCGCCCAGAAGCTTAAACTCACAGAAGGTAAACTGGATGTGCTCAAGGGACAAACAGAGATCAACACAGAGTTTACCTATGACAACATTAAAGTAGGTAAGTACGACAAAGAAGAAGATTACATCAAGGACAAAACAGCTGACTACAACAAAAAAGAGGCCGGAAGAGGCGACAGCTGGGCGAAGGCCTGGAAAGACGACCGCGAAGCCCGCTATGAGCCTAAGTTCATGGAGCTGTTCAGCGACAAGGGTGATATCAAAGCTGTTCACAAAAAGGACGCTAAGTATACCCTGATCTTCAAGACTTCCTTCATTGAGCCTGGCTTTAACGTAGGCGTATGGCGTAAGAACGCTTCTATGAATGGTGAAGTATGGATCGTTGAAACGGCCAACCCTTCCAAAGCGCTGGCTAAAATATCTGTAGACAAAGCCCAGGGCCGCGTTTTCGGTGGTTTTGATTTCGATACCGGTGTGCGTATCGCAGAAGCTTATGCAGATGCTGGTAAAGCGCTGGCTAAGTTTATGAAGGATTAATAGATAAGTCGATAGTCCATGGTCCATAGTCCATAGCCGTCCGGCAATGCTTATTGCAAGCTTACAGCCATGGACCATGGACTATCGACTATGGACTATTTAAAACACAATTGTTTTATTCCCATGCACGATCACTCTCTCCTCTATATGCGCCTTCACCGCCCTTGTCAGCACCTGTCTTTCAATATCCTGCCCCAGTAATACCAGGTCGTCTACTGCATGCCGGTGGCTTACCCGGGCCACATCCTGTTCAATGATGGGCCCTTCGTCCAGGTCGTCAGTTACGTAATGCGCAGTAGCGCCGATCAGTTTTACACCCCTGGTATAGGCGTTTAGGTAAGGCCTGGCCCCTGCAAAAGCAGGCAGAAAGGAGTGATGTATATTGATGACCCGCCCGGGAAAAGTGCTCACAAACCCCGGAGAAAGGATCTGCATGTACCTGGCCAGTACAATAAAATCTGTCTGATGCTGCTGAAGCAATGAAATCGCCTGCTGTTCCTGCTCCGTTTTATTGGCGGCATTTACAGGCAGGTAGTAAAACGGAATGCCGAAGTCGGCTACCGTTTTATGCAGGTGGTCATGGTTGGAGATCACCAGCGGTATATCCACGGCCAGTTCCCCGTTACGCCAGCGCCAGAGCAGTTCCACCAGGCAATGGTCATACTTCGATACCATGATCGCCATCTTTTTACGGTGATCAGTATAGTCAATGCGCCACTCCATCTGCCGCGGCAATGCCACCTTTTCCTTGAACTCCTGCTCCAGCTCCTCGCGGCTCATGCCCGTATTCTCGAGGTGAAATACCATACGCATGAAGAAAAGCCCTTCCCGCGGGTCTGTACTGTGCTGGCTGGCATCCAGTATATTGGCGCCCTGGGAGAAGAGGAACTGCGAAACTCCGGCCACAATGCCGGGCCGGTCTGGACAACAGATCAATAACCTACCGGTGATATCGGTATATGGATGCATGGATAAACAGCTTTATAATCTGTAAAATAATAACAATTACATTTGTTATTTTCTAATTGTCAGGCTGCATATGAAAAAGATCGGTTTAATGTCGGATACGCATAGTTACCTCCATCCGCAGGTATTTAAATACTTTGAGCAGGTGGATGAGATCTGGCATGCCGGCGATATTGGCAATACCACCCTGGCTGATGAGCTGGAAGCGTTTAAACCTTTCCGTGCGGTGTATGGTAATATTGACGGGGCAGCGCTCCGCATCCGCTACCCGGAAGACCTGTACTTTACACTGGAAGGAGTAGCGGTGTTCATTACTCACATTGGCGGTTATCCTGGTAAGTATGCGCCTGGCGTAAAGGAGAAGCTGCTGAAGCATCCTGCAAAGCTTTTTATCTGCGGGCATTCGCACATCCTGAAGGTAATGCCCGATCCAAAGCTGCAGCTGCTGCATATCAATCCGGGCGCCTGTGGCCAGCAGGGCTGGCATAAGGTGAAGACCCTGGTGCGCTTTGATCTGAGTGAAGGAAATATCAGTAATCTTGAGGTAATAGAACTGACAAAGTAAGTCGTCAGTTGTCAGTTGTCAGTCGTCAGTCGTCAGTCGTTAGTCGTCAGTCGTCAGTCGTTAGTTGTTAGTTGTTAGTAGCAAATGTGGTCATCCGCTTCAATCCCTTACGACTAACCACTTACGACTAGCGACTTATAGCATAAAAAAAGGGCAGCAATCGCCGCCCTTTTTTATGCTATAAAATGATTAAGCTTTCGCAAATTGAGACCTGATCACGTTCAGCGCACCACCTGCTTTGAACCACTCGATCTGTTGTTCATTGTAGGTATGGTTTACAGTGATCGCATCGCTGCTGCCGTCTTTGTGGTTCAGCACCACGGTCAGCGGTTTGCCGGGAGCAAACTCAGTCAGGCCAACGATATCGATGGTATCATCTTCCTGCACTTTTTCGTAATCTTCCTTATCAGCAAAAGTAAGCGCCAGCATACCCTGCTTTTTCAGGTTGGTTTCGTGGATACGTGCAAAAGATTTTACCAGGATGGCCCTTACGCCCAGGTGACGGGGCTCCATAGCTGCGTGCTCGCGGCTGGAACCTTCACCGTAGTTCTCGTCGCCTACTACCACAGAACCGATGTTCTTGGCTTTGTAGGCGCGCTGGGTAGCCGGTACCGCACCGTATTCGCCAGTCAGCTGGTTCTTTACAGTATCCGTTTTATCATTGAACGCATTTACTGCGCCGATCAGCATGTTGTTGGAGATGTTGTCCAGGTGACCGCGGTATTTTAACCAGGGGCCTGCCATGGAGATGTGGTCGGTAGTACATTTACCTTTTGCCTTGATCAGCAGTTTCAGGCCTTTCAGGTCAGTACCTTCCCATGCAGCAAAAGGCGCCAGCAACTGTAAGCGGTCGCTGGTGGGAGATACGATCACCTGTACGCCCTTACCGTCAGCAGCAGGAGCCTGGTAACCGGCATCTTCTACCGCAAAGCCTTTACTGGGCAGTTCAAAACCGGTGGGCTCGTCCAGCATAACTTCTTTACCGTCTCTGGTCGTCAGTTTATCCTTCAGCGGGTTGAAAGTAAGGTCGCCTGCAATAGCCAGCGCCGTTACGATTTCCGGAGAAGCTACAAACGCATGCGTAGAGGCCAGGCCGTCGTTACGTTTTGCGAAGTTGCGGTTAAAGGAAGTGATGATGGAGTTCTTACGGTTAGGATCGTCTATATGACGGGCCCATTGACCGATACAGGGACCGCAGGCATTCGCCAGTACAACGCCGCCTATCTGGTCAAAGGTGTTCAGCAGTCCGTCCCTTTCAATGGTAAAGCGTACCAGTTCAGAACCGGGGGTGATGGTGAACTCTGATTTTACTTCCAGGTTCTTGTCAATGGCTTGTTTGGCCAGTGAAGCAGAACGGGAGATATCTTCGTAGGAAGAGTTGGTGCAGGAGCCGATCAGGGCTACTTCCAGTCTTTCCGGCCAGTTGTTCTCTTTTACTGCCTGTGCAAATTTGGAGATGGGCCACGCCAGGTCCGGCGTGAAAGGACCGTTCACATAAGGCTCCAGTTCGTTCAGGTCGATCTCGATCACCTGGTCATAGTATTTAGCCGGATCGGCATATACTTCAGCATCCGGGCGCAGGTGTTCTTTTATGCCGTCTGCCATTGCAGCTATTTCCGCACGGCTGGTGCCTTTCAGGTAAGCAGACATTTTCTCGTCATAGGCAAATACGGAGCAGGTTGCACCTATTTCCGCACCCATGTTACAGATAGTGCCTTTACCGGTAGCGCTCAGGCTATCAGCGCCTTCGCCAAAATATTCTACGATAGCGCCGGTACCGCCTTTTACGGTCAGGATGCCAGCCACTTTCAGGATCACGTCCTTGGCGGAGGTCCAGCCGCTCATTTTACCGCTCAGCTTAACGCCGATCAGTTTAGGCATTTTCAGTTCCCAGGGGAGGCCGGCCATTACGTCTACTGCGTCTGCACCGCCTACGCCGATAGCCAGCATTCCCAAACCACCGGCATTCGGGGTGTGAGAGTCTGTACCGATCATCATACCGCCGGGGAATGCATAGTTCTCCAGCACTACCTGGTGGATGATACCGGCGCCTGGTTTCCAGAAACCGATGCCATATTTATTGGATATAGAAGAAAGGAATTCGTAAACTTCTTTATTGGTGTCCTTGGCAGTGGCCAGGTCTTCCTGGGCCCCTGTCTTGGCTTGAATCAGGTGGTCACAGTGTACAGTGGAGGGAACCGCTACTTTATCACGCCCGCAGGTCATAAACTGCAATAAGGCCATCTGGGCGGTTGCATCCTGCATGGCTACACGATCCGGTGCAAATTCAACATAAGACTTGCCTCTTTCGTAGGGAGTAGTAGCAGGTGCGAACAGGTGGGCGTATAAGATCTTTTCTGCCAGTGTCAGCGGACGGCCTAACATTTTACGGGTAGCTTCCACTTTACCCGGCAGTGCCGCATACACCTTTTTAATCATTTCAATATCAAACACCATGAGAAATAAATATTTAAGAGCGGTTAAAAATTGCACCGCGAAATTAACTAAAATCGGGATTTTTTTAAAATAAGTCAGCGGTCGGTAAACGGTTTACAACCGGTACAGCCTTTGGATTTCACACCGGATTTTAATAAATTTGATATATGAAGCGTTTAAAGGGTTTTGTAGAATGGCAGGCCTTTGGTGTGTGCTCAGCCATAGGCGCAAGACTGGGAGTGGCGAGCTCCCGCATCCGCCTGTTCTTTATTTATACTTCTTTTTTGACGATGGGCTCGCCCGTCATTATATATATGATCCTGGCTTTTTGGGTAAATATGAAAAATTATATCCTCAACGCCAGGCGTAACCCGTTGAGATACTTGTAGTCTTTCCATATTCGTTGAATGGCCCGTACACCTTCCCATATGATTCCCCTGGGCACCCCTGCCCCCAACTTTGAACTGCTGGACGTAGTATCCGGTAATCTCGTGCGCCTGGAACAGGAGCAGCCCCCGGTAGGCACCGTGGTGATGTTCATCTGTAACCACTGTCCCTTTGTAAGGTATATTCAGCCGGAACTGGTACGGCTGACTACGGAATATATCGAAAAAGGTATCCGCTTCCTGGCCATCAGCGCCAATGACGCCTCCCAATACCCTGAAGATGGACCGGAACATATGCGTGAAGTAGCCCGGGAGCTGGGCTATTCCTTTCCCTACCTGTACGACGAAACCCAGGAAACCGCCCGCGCTTATGAAGCCGCCTGCACCCCCGACTTTTTTATCTACGACCAGGAGCTGAAACTGGTGTACCGCGGCCAGCTGGATGATGCGCGCCCCGGTAACGACCAGCCCCTGAATGGTAAAGACATGCGCGCCGCCCTGGACGCGCTCATTGCCCACCAGCCCGTTAGTCCCCTTCAAAAACCAAGTTTGGGCTGCAATATCAAATGGAAGGTAGAAATGATCTGATGAACGTATGATATTGTTTATCATCACCTTTCGCGCACATTTAACAATAAATTAAGTTTTTTTATATACTATTTTAAACTTTCCCCTTCTTTACGGGTCAGATAGATGTGACTCCTATTAACCGGAGCACCTACATCTTAAAACCGTAAACACTACGTAATGAAATTTTCTTTGAGAAACCTTCTTTCAGGTACTTTGGTATTGGCCGGCATGTTTTTCCTGGCCTCCTGCTCTAAAAGCGACAACAATGGTGGTAAAGCCCGTTTACAAGTGGCGCTTACTGACGATCCGGGCGATTTTAAAGCCGTGTACATTGACATCCAGGATGTAAACATCAACTATTCAGACAGTGATGACAATGGCTGGCAGCCTTTAACAGGTATTAAAAAAGGCAAGTACAACCTGCTTGACCTGGTAAATGACAAAGACACCTTGTTGGCAGACGCTTACATCAATTCCGGCGTTGTTAAAGAGATCCGCCTCGTGCTGGGCGATGACAACTATGTGGTGACCAACAGCGGTCAGACCATCAAGCTGCAAACACCCAGCGGCCAGTCATCCGGCGTTAAGCTGAAATTGAACTCAACAGTTACCGGCGACATCGTGTACAAACTGGTGCTGGATTTCGACGTAGCTAAATCCATTCATGAAACGGGTTCAGGCAAGTATATGCTGAAGCCTGTGATCCGTGGCTTTATGGAAGCAACCGGCGGAAACTTAAAAGGCGTTGTGCTGCCTGATTCCGTGTTAACAGCCGTAGTAGTGCTGAACGGTGCTGATACCGTAGCAAGCACCTACACCGCTACAGGCGCTTATGTAGTAAAAGGACTGGCTGCCGGCTCTTATGCCCTGCACTTCATTCCTACAGACACTACTTTTAAAACCGCTGTTAAAACCGGCGTTCAGGTAAGCCTGGGCCAGGTAACTACAGTAGATACAGTAAGACTGGTAAAATAGATCAAGCATAGATGTAAATAAAAAAACCTCCGGAGATATCTACCTCCGGAGGTTTTTTCTTTTTTACTTTTTATTCCAGGTGGAAATTTGTCATTCCATGATAATGGTTCTGTAGCTGGTTAACAGTCAGCGGCCCTTTGATCTCCCGGTGTTCATCCCGGTAATCCAGGCGGGTAATATCCTGGCCCTCCTGCTTGTACAGCCTTACGCTGAACGGACCTCGTACATACACCACGCCGCTGCCATTGCTTGATTGTGCTTCATCTTTCTGGAATTTCAGGCGCAGTAGCTGGGTTTCATCCAGCGGAATCGGAAAAAGGTCGTCCAGGCTATACCAGAAATCCTGCTGTTCATGGGTCAGCACACAAGCCTGTTTATCCTCCGGATTCACCTCGAGTACTTTGCCTTCCAGCAGTTCGCCTTCATACTTTACTAATACGGTATCACCTGTTTTTACATCATGTAAACGGATCATGGTGAGATGGGTTTAGTGTAGCATGAATTTAATGAAAAATCAGCAGATTCCCTATCCGATCGCTACATTTTCCCTTACTGCTTCACGGATGCGCACCAACTGTTCCAGGAGCTCTTCCAGGCGGTCCAGCTGCAGCATATTGGCGCCGTCAGACATGGCCTTGGAAGGATCCGGGTGTGTTTCTATGAACAGCCCATCTGCCCCGGTAGCAATGGCTGCTTTCGCGATAGTAGCGATCATCTGCGGGTTGCCGCCTGTAACGCCGCTGCTCTGGTTAGGCTGCTGCAGGGAATGCGTACAGTCCATTACCACGGGCACGCCATGATGTTTCATGATGGGAATATTGCGGTAGTCAACTACCAGGTCCTGGTAACCAAAAGTGGTGCCGCGCTCTGTCAGGATCACCTGGTTATTGCCTGCTTGTTTGATCTTTTCTACCGCAAACTTCATAGCTTCCCCACTCACGAACTGTCCTTTTTTTACATTCACCACTTTGCCCGTTTCTGCAGCTGCCAGCAGGATGTCCGTTTGCCTGCATAGGAACGCGGGTATCTGCAGCACGTCTACATAAGCAGCAGCCATGGCCGCTTCTGCAGCAGAATGAATATCAGAAGTTACGGGCAGGTTAAAGTGTTTGCCTGTTTTTTGCAGCAGGTCCAGTCCTTCAACATCTCCTACACCTGTGAAGGAATGTATGCTGGTACGGTTGGCTTTACGGTAAGATGCTTTGAAGATGTAAGGGATATGCAGCTTTTTGCAGATGCCTGAAACTTTCTCCGCCACCGTCATCAGCAGCTCTTCATTTTCTACTACACAAGGCCCCGCTATCAGGAAAAAATTGTCTGGATTATATTGCTCTTTGAATAATGCTTTCAGGTGTTTCATCGTTGCTTTTTTTTCAGAGGGTAAAGGTACGGAATCCGCCAAATGTTTAAATTGTCATAATATTGTAACCGGCTTCACAAATGCCGCAGGTTGCAGAACCCTTTTATGTGCGGATTGTTGAAACATTGTCATGTACTGTGTGCCATGTTCCTGGATTTCAATGAAGCAGTTAATATTACGGAGCAAAATTCAATATGAAGAAAGACAAGATACTGGTTATAGGCGCCTGCGGGCAAATAGGAGTGGAGCTGACCCTGGCATTGAGAAAGATCTATGGTGGATCAAATGTAGTTGCTTCCGATCTCCGGGAAGAGCATGACCTGCTGAAAGGCAGTGGTCCCTATGTTTCACTGGATGTGATGAACAAGGAAATGCTGCACGTGCTGGTGATCCGTCATAATATCACACAGGTCTACCTGCTGGCCGCTATCCTGTCTGCCACCGGTGAAAAGAACCCATTGCTGGCCTGGCACATCAACATGCAAAGCCTGCTTAACGTATTGGATATTGCCAAAGAAGAGAACCTGGATAAAGTGTACTGGCCCAGCTCTATTGCTGTATTCGGGCCTAACTCACCTAAAGAAACCACCCCTCAGCATACCATCATTGAACCTACCACCATTTACGGTATCAGTAAATTCGCCGGCGAACGCTGGTGCGAATACTACCAGCACCGTTATAACGTGGATGTAAGAAGCCTGCGCTACCCCGGCCTGATCAGCTATAAATCAGCTCCCGGCGGCGGTACCACAGACTATGCCATCGAGATCTTCCATGAAGCCCTGGAGCATCAGAAATATGCCTGCTTCCTTTCTGAAAACACTTACCTGCCCATGATGTATATGCCAGACGCCATCCGCGCTACTATAGAGCTGATGGAGGCCGACCAGCAGAAGATCTCGGTACGCTCTTCCTATAACCTCGGCGCTATGAGCTTCTCCCCGAAAGAAATTGCCGCGGAAATAAAAAAGCATATTCCTAATTTTGCTATCAGCTATGACCCTGATTACAGGCAACAAATAGCTGACGGCTGGCCACAAAGCATTGACGACCAGCTGGCCCGCACCGACTGGGGATGGAAACCTGAGTACGACTTGCCTAAAATGGTAACGGATATGCTAAAGAACCTTTAATCCACCCTACTTACTGATAACTATCCTGTGCGTCCTTTTATCCGCATTTTCCTATAGAAAAGGGGAAAACGAGGCTGCAGACACCTGGTGATTACTATTTTTTTTGATAGTGAGGTCCCTTAGCGGACGCATGTGTACCATTGTATGCTATTATTTACAGTGGCATATAAATTGGTTATCATTGTGCACGAAACCTGACGGGAACGAAGTGAGCAATAAAAATATTTTTCATTTTGATGAGTCTGGCAATCTTGTTATTTTATCAGCAGAATTTAGGATTCTTTATTATGCAAAACAGAATGGGGAAGCTATTACTCGTATTAAGTTTTTGTTTGCTATCCCTGCATACCTTCGGTCAAGGCAGCCTGCCCAGCAAAGGCTTCGGGCGCTATTATCTTATTGCCCATAGAGGAGGGGTGGTAGACAGCACTAATTCTGAGAACAGCCTTTCCGCGCTGCAAGACGCTGTAGAACGGGGCTACTGGATGGTAGAAATGGACCTTCGCCTTACCAGGGACAGCGTGCTGATTATCCACCACGATAATAACTTTAAACGCTATTACGGGGTAGACAGGCCCGTGTCTTCCATGACCTGGGACGAGATCAGCCAGCTGCACAGTGGTCGTGGCGCCCAGGTAGTAAAGCTCGAAGATGCACTGGCCAGCTGCAGCGGCCGCATCCAGGTAATGCTCGACAATAAGATCGCCGGCCTTGATACCGCCGTCTTTACCCAGGTGCTGTATCTCCTGCAGCAATACGGGCTGGACAAACAAGCCATGATGATCGGCACCGATGAATCTACCGACTTCTTCACCGGCAAAATAAAACTAAGCTGCACCCGCCAGCAGCTGGAAGTGAACATCCAGAAGCCAGGCTATAATCCGGACTTCTACTATCTTTTTGGCGATGTAGGCTCTATGACGGAAGATGATGTCAAATGGGCGCAGGCCCAGGGCATTATGGTGGTAGGGGTACTTAATTGGAGCCGCTACCGCGGCAGATCACGGCCCTATACCCTGGCCGCCCGCGATGCCGCTAAGCTCAAAGCCTGGGGCGTGCAGTACTTCCAGGTGGATTCTGAATTTGACAGGTTCTTTAACAAATAATCAATCGCTCATATCTCCCGCTCATTGCTCCACATAAATCGTCGCATTCCCTCCCGTCATTGCGAGGAGCGGCGGAGAAAAGCGGGAGGGGCGACGAAGCAATCTTTTAATGTAGATCTACAATGTAGATAGTATTAAAAGATTGCTTCGTCGCCCCTCGCTCGTATGCTCTGCATTGCTTCTCGCAATGACGCGGCTTTTTGATTCTCGTCCCCGCGGTAACGCGGCTTCGTCTTACACTACCAATAACTCCTACTCAATAAATCCAACCGCTACCGTCGCATTACTAAACTCATCCACCAGTATAAACGCGCCATTGGCGGGGTTTACCTGGTACGCATCACCAAATACCGGCTGCGCCGTCTTCAGTGTGATTTTACCTATATCATTCAGCCCCAGCTCGTTCTTATCTTCCACCGTACGGTTGGTAGTTACTTCTATTACATGATGGATCTGCTGCACCTTCGCCTTTACACGGTTAATGCCATGCTGCAGCAGGTAAGTTTTGCCGGGCACCAGCTTCTGCTGATCCATCCAGCACACCTGCGCCGTAATCTCTTTCAGCGATGCCGGTATATGATCCGGTTTCGCCAGCATATTGCCACGGCTGGTATCTATCTCGTCTTCCAGCGTGATCACCATACTGTCGCCTGCATTGGCGGTAGACAATTGTGTTTCAAATTTTTCAATAGACTTAATACGGCTCTTTTGCATAGAAGGCAGTGAGATCACCTCATCGCCTACACTGAAATGACCGCTGGCCACTCTACCTGCAAAGCCCCGGAAATCGTGATAGGCTTCTGTTCTGGGCCGTATCACAAACTGTACCGGGAAACGGGCGGGATGGTGCCTGTCTTCGTGATCAAAACTGATCTGCTCCAGGTACTCCAGCAGTGGAGTGCCCTTAAACCAGCTGATCTTTTCAGAGCGCGTAGCCAGGTTCTCGCCGTATATGGAAGAAATAGGAATGAACTCCACCACCTGCTCTTTGAAGGCGGCCTGCTGCAGCAGCTGCTGAAAGTCGGCCACGATCTCGTTAAAGCGGGTTTCGCTGTAGTCCACCAGGTCCATTTTATTGATACATACCACCAGGTGCTCAATACGCAGCAGGTTGGCAATGAAGAAATGGCGGTAGGTTTGTTCTACAATGCCTTTGCGGGCATCGATCAGTATCAGTGATACCTGCGCATTGGAAGCGCCGGTTACCATGTTACGCGTATATTCCACGTGACCCGGCGTATCGGCAATGATGTACTTGCGTGTAGGCGTGGAAAAATAGATATGCGCCACATCTATGGTAATACCCTGTTCCCGCTCTGCCACCAGGCCGTCGGTTAATAACGACAGGTCAGTAAAGTCAAGCCCCTTGCGCTTGCTGGCGGCATGCAGCGCCTCCAGCTTATCCTGCGGGATAGAGTTGGTGTCGTATAATAAACGGCCTATCAGTGTGCTCTTACCATCATCCACACTTCCGGAAGTGGCTATACGTAAAACCTCCATATTTCTTAAGCTTTTAGCTGCTAGCTCTTAGCTATCAGCAATCAAATAATCTTTTATCAGTAAACGTGGCGGCTAAAAGCTAACAGCTAATAGCCAGCTGCTGTTTAGAAATATCCTGCCTGCTTCCTTTTTTCCATAGCAGCTTCAGAACGTTTGTCATCTATCCTGGCGCCTCTTTCAGAGATCTTGGCTTCCAGTATCTCGGAGATGATGTCTTCCAGTTTATCTGCTTCAGAGATCACCGCTGCGGTACAGGTCATATCGCCTACGGTACGGAACCTTACTTTCTGGCGGAAAGGCACTTCCTCTTCAGTAGTGTTCAGGAACGGGGAATAAGGCCAGTACATGCCATCGCGCTCTATGATCTCCCTTTCGTGAGAGAAGTAGATAGACGGAATGTCCAGTTGCTCACGGCGGATGTAGTTCCATACATCCAGCTCCGTCCAGTTGGAGATAGGGAACACCCTCACCTGTTCGCCTATATGAATTTTGCCGTTCAGCATATCAAACAGCTCAGGGCGTTGCATCTTGGCATTCCATTGGCCAAACTCATCGCGTACAGAAAAGATCCTTTCCTTGGCGCGGGCTTTCTCCTCATCGCGGCGGGCGCCTCCAATACAGGCGTCGTACTTCATTTCTTCAATAGCGTCCAGAAGGGTAACGGTCTGTAAGGCGTTACGGCTGGCATATTTGCCGGTTTCTTCCTGTACCTTACCCTGGTCAATGCTGTCCTGCACGTTCCGTACCACCAGGTCCACCCCAAGTGAGGCTACCAGCTGATCGCGGAACTCCAGTGTTTCTGGGAAGTTATGACCGGTGTCTATATGCAGCAGGGGAAAGGGGATCTTTCCCGGGTAAAAGGCTTTCTGTGCAAGCCGCACGATAGTAATAGAATCTTTTCCCCGGAAAACAGGATTGCCGGCCTTTCAAACTGGGCCGCTGTTTCACGGAGAATGTAAATGGCTTCATCTTCCAGTGCCTGCGGAAACTCCCATTGTATTTTATTACTCATATCCTAAAAGCAATTAATAATGAATAATTAAGAATTAATAATGCCGGCACATCAGTAGCAGGCGGAATACTTGTTTCCTCAATTATTCATTGTTCATTATTAATTATTAATTCAACTATCCGTGCAGTCCGCACTCTTTTTTGGACTGTTCCCACCACCAGCGTCCGGCGCGGGGATGTTCGCCTGGTTCAATCGCGCGGGTACAGGGTGCGCAGCCGATGCTGACAAAGCCCTGGTTGTGCAGCTTATTGAATGGAACGTTGTGTTGGTCCAGGTAAGCCAGCATGTCTTCATAGGACCAATGGATCAGCGGGTTGTACTTGTACATGCCACGGGCTTCATCCCATTCCAGTACTTCCAGGCCCTGCCGGTTCTCAGACTGCTCCGCACGAAGGCCGGTGATCCATACCTTTACACCTTGCAGCGCCCTGTTCAGCGGCGCCACCTTGCGAATGTAACAGCATTCTTTCCGGTTTTCAACAGAATCGTAAAAACTATTTACGCCCTTTTCTGCCACCAGCTTTTCCACTGCGGCAGTTTCCGGGAAATATACTTCAAAAGGCTGTTTGTAACGGGCCCGGGTCAGGTCCATCAGCTCGTAGGTTTCCTGGAAAAGACGGCCCGTATCCAGCGTGAACACCCGTACCGGGAGTTTATTGCGCCAGATCATATCCGCCAGCACCTGGTCTTCCTGCCCAAAAGAAGTGGAGAAGGCCACTGCGCCCGGAAATTGTTCGGTAAGATATTGAATGCCAGCCGGCTCCGACATTCCGGCTATTGCTGCTTTAATGTCTGTCATGTACTTCCTTAGCTAAAACAAAAATACATAAACTCTATAAAAAAGATAGGATTAATTACACGAATTTACGTGTTATTTACACCAGCTGCCCGTATGGCAAATACAAGGCCGGGATGGATACCGCTTTGGTACATCCTTTAAGCAGGAACAGTGAAATTTCAGGTCTTGATAGGGGGCCGGAGCGGTTCGCCCGGCCGCAGCGGAGATCAGTCTCTTGTCAGAATGTCCTTTAATGTCTTGTTTTCCAGTATCTTAAGTGTAGCGTCCCTCACCTTGCTCATTACATCGTTCAGCCCGCATACCGCCTCATCTTTACAATTCTCGCAACGCTCGTAATAGTTGAGGCTCACGCAGGGGAGGAGGGCAATAGGACCGTCCAGCAAACGGATAATGCGTGCAAGAGCGATCTCTTTAGGAGGGCGCATCAGGTAATAACCGCCCCCCTTTCCTTTTTTACTGCCTAAAATGCCTGCATTCTTTAGCTCCAGCAGAATATTCTCCAGGAATTTAATGGAGATATTCTTTTCCTGGGCGATCTCAGATATCAGGATGGGCCCTTTATCCAAGTTTTCAGCCAGGTGTATCAAGGCATGAAAGGCATACTGTGTTTTCTTTGAAAGCATATAAATACGATTTGCATCCCACCCGGAACGCGCCTAGTTGGAGGCAAATATATTTAAAAGTTTGAAGTTTAGAGGTTCAGCACATCTTTCATGGTAAAGATACCCTTTTTACCGTCCAGCCATTCGGCAGCAACAACAGCGCCGGCAGCAAAGCCTTCGCGGGAATGTGCGGTGTGGGTAATGGTGATGTCGTCTATCGCTGAAGTGTAGGTAATGCTATGGGTGCCCGGAGCCGGATCGATCCGCCTGGAAAGGATGGACAAAGCTTCAGCTTTGCGGCTGGTCTCGTTCACCCAGCCTGTTTTGCGGCTCACCTTTTCCAGGATCTGTTCTGCCAGGCTGATGGCCGTGCCGCTGGGCGCGTCCTTTTTCTGGGTATGATGGATCTCTTCCATCTTGATGTCGTACTGGGGCTGGGATGCCATCAGCTCAGCCAGCCGCTTGTTGATCTCGAAAAAAATGTTCACGCCAATGCTGAAGTTACTGGCGTAGAGGAAGCCCTGGTGTTTTTCAAGGCATTGCGCCTTGATCTCCGGCAGTTTTTCCAGCCAGCCCGTGGTGCCGCACACTACAGGCACATTGGCTTCAAAGCATTTGAGTATGTTGCTGTAAGCAGTTTCAGGGGTAGTGAATTCAATAGCTACATCGGCCTTGCCCAGCTCGTCCTTTTCCAGCAGGTGAGTGCTGGTGAGGTCTATGCGATGCACGATTTCGTGCCCTTTCGCAACTGCGATGGCTTCTATGGCCTTTCCCATTTTTCCGTATCCGATGAGTGCTATTTTCATGATAAGTATTTAGAATAAAATGTATTTAGCGGTTACCCATTAGCAGCCAGAAGCTAGTAGCTAATAGCTAACCCCTTATTATTGCTATGCTTTCCTTTTCCCAGGTTAATCTGCAGACTGAGCCCGATCGCTTTGTTATCCATCACCTTAGGCACTACCCGCATACTCAGGTCGTCAGACATGTTCCAGTCTTTCAGATGAGCAAATACGGTAGCGTCTATTATATTCAGGCCATAGGCCAGCACAAACACCAGTACGGAGTAATCCACATATTGCCGGTAAGCGTCGCGCAATACTTTCAGCGAAGCGTCGCTGTACAGCCCCACATAGGCGTCTACCGTATTGGCATTGCCGTCCATACGCATGCGGTAAGCGTCCCTGAAATCTTTATAATAATTGAAGTTGCCGATAAAGAACCCTGCAGAAATACCCATAGCAGCGTATACCAGCGGTATCTTCCAGTATTCGCGGTTATAAGCCTGTCCTAAACCGGGCAGCACGGCAGAATAAAAAGCGGCTTTGCGCGGGCTGTGAGGTATCCTCGGCGGCAGGGGAGGCACAGAATCCTTTCTTACGGCAGCAGTGGAAGGAGCCTGCAGGCTATCTTTCCTGGCCGTTGCGGGACGAATGGTGTCGGGTCTGATGCGGGATGTATCCTGTGCATATAACGGCCTGCTGGTACAGACAGTTATCAGGACTAATAGAAAAAGGGACAATAAATGGCGAAATGTATACCCTGCTTTGTTAGCCACCGTATAAGTCTATTTTTTCCAGTATACTGTCCAGTTCCTCGTCGGAGTAAAACTCAATGGTAATACTGCCTTTACCCGCCTTGTTCCTGTCCAGTAGAACCTTCGTTGAAAAATGAGAGGCTAAGTTATCTTCTATTTTTTGATAAGGAGGCGGCAACGTATTTTTTACCGGTTTTTTAACACTGCTTTTGTCGATATGATTCGTCTTCCGCACGAGTTCTTCCGTTTGGCGTACAGACAAACCACCCTTAACGATCTCGTTGAAAACGAACAGTTGTTTTTCCACGTTCTCGATACCGATCAGCGCGCGGGCATGGCCCATGCTCAGCTGACCGTTGCGCACAGCTACCTGGATATCAGGGGGCAGCTTTAACAAACGTATATAGTTGGTAACGGTGCTTCTTTCTTTACCCATCCTGTCGGCCACCTGCTCCTGTGTTAAGGTGCACTCGTCCATCAGTCGCTTGTAGCTCAGGCCAATTTCTATCGCATTCAGGTTCTCCCTTTGCAGGTTTTCCAGCAGGGCCAGTTCCAGCAGTTCCTGGTCATTGACCTGCCTTACATACGCAGGGATATCCTTTAATCCCGCCATCTTGCTGGCGCGTAAACGGCGTTCACCGGCTATCAGCTGGTATTTCTTACCTGACTTGCTGACGGTAATAGGCTGTATAACGTCGTGCAGCTTAATGGAATGGCTCAACTCCTGTAACGCCTGCTCGTCAAAGTCACGCCTGGGCTGCTTCGGGTTCACTTCTATCTGGTCCAGCGGAATGCGTTCGATCCCGGTTGCAGCTGCCACCACCTGTTCTCCAAGTGCGCTGGTAGTCTGTTTCAGATCAGTGTCTATGTTTTGAAGCAGCGAGCGGATGCCTTTTCCTAACGCCTCTTTCTTACTCGGATTGGTCATCGTTAATTGCTAGGATTTTATCTTCTAATTTAATTTTCGTAAAGTTATTTTTCTGCAGTATTTCCTTGGCCAGGTTCAGGTAATTGATAGCGCCTGTACTGGCTGCGTCATACATGATCACAGATTTACCGAAGCTGGGCGCTTCACCCAGTTTGGTGTTACGGTGAATAATGGTATTGAACACACTCTGCTCAAAATGCTGTTTTACTTCATCCACCACCTGGTTGCTCAGGCGCAAACGGCCGTCGTACATGGTCATCAGGATGCCTTCGATCTCCAGGGAGGTGTTTAACCTGCTCTGTACGATCTTAATGGTATTTAACAGTTTGCCCAAACCTTCCAGTGCGAAGAACTCACACTGTACCGGGATGATCACGGAGTCAGACGCCACCAGGGCGTTTACTGTGATCAAACCCAGTGAAGGCGAACAATCCACTATAATAAAGTCATAGTCATTCTTTACCGGGTCTATCACCTGCTTCATTACCTGCTCACGGTTGGGGTGGTTGATCAGCTCCAGTTCGGCGCCAACCAGGTCTATATGGGAAGGTAATACTTTCAGGTTCGGTGTGTCAGATTCCAGCAGCACGTCTTTGGCCTGAACATCGTTCACCATACAATCGTACAGGCTTTGCTGTATGTTACGCAGATCAAAGCCCAATCCCGTTGTACTGTTCGCCTGCGGGTCTGCGTCCACCAGCAGCGTCTTGTATTCCAGCACGGCCAGGCTGCTGGCCAGGTTAATTGCGCTGGTTGTCTTACCTACGCCCCCTTTCTGATTGGCTATTGCGATTATTCTTGCCATGTTAAACTTAAAATAGGTTCTTTGGTTTCTATAGGATAAATAGGCGGATCTAAAACAGCTCTTAGCTTTTGGCTTTAGCTTTTAGCCCCGTGTGTCGTGTCTTTTTTTTAGCTAATAGCTAACGGCTAACAGCTAATGGCTTACAGCTCGATAGAGCTGTTGATATCCGGCAGCAATAATTCCAGTCCTGCATCCGCAAAAGCCTGTTGGGCCTTTTCCTTATCGATCTTGATATAACCAAACGTATCATAGTGCACACCAATGATACGTTTACATTCAATGAACTCAGACGCGATGATCGCGTCCTCTATCCCCATCGTGAAATTATCGCCGATAGGCAGCACGGCAAAATCCAGTTGGGCAAAACGCGGCACCAGCTCCATATCGAAGGTGAGCGCCGTATCACCACTATAATAGAAATTACCTGCTTCGGTAATAAAAATGAATCCCAGCGGGTTACCGCCATATGATCCGTCCGGCATGCCGCTGGAGTGGTGGGCTACCACGCACTTCACCGTACCAAATTCAAACTGCCACTTGCCGCCCGTGTTCATGGGATGCGTTTTTTCGATACCCTGCTTCCCCGCCCAGGTAACCAGCTCATAGCTGCCTACCACCGTGGCCTTCGTACGGCGGGCCAGCGTCACCAGGTCCGCAACATGATCGTCATGCCCGTGGGAAACAAAAATGTAATCTGCCACGATACTGTTTACATCCACTGATTTGGCCAGTTCATTATAGGTGATAAAAGGATCGAAAAGGATCCGCTTGCCCTTGATCTCTACCGCAAAACATGAGTGACCGTAATAAGTAAATTTCATAATATATCCGGCTGAAGATACCAAATGTGACAAAAATACAACGATTAGACAAATATAAACGGGAAGAGAATATTTATTTATTCACAAAAAATAGTGTAATTCGATGTTAATAATTTGATTTTGAGTAGTTTGTGTGGATGAGCGGATTAGCGCACCATTCCTAGCAGAATTTTTGATGAAGGGTACAATATCAGGGCCGGTCGATCGTCCTCTCAATTTGACATAACTTTGTTTTCAACATGCGCTCAGGAATAAATTCGGTTGTACTTATTCTATTGATCATTTGCCTGGATATTTATGTTTTCATGGGTATACGGGCTATTATGAGTAATGCTGCAGCCCCGCGTACCAGGACTTTGGTATACGGAGGCTACTGGCTGGTATCCATCGCCTGCATTGCAACGATCATATTGCTCCCTTACCTCAACTGGCACGACTGGAAGCCCATTGTCCGGTCTTATGTGCTGGCCATCCTTATCGGCCTCGTGATGGCCAAACTGCTGACGGTGATATTTTTATTGGCGGATGATGTGCGCCGTGGCGTCATGTGGATCATCCAGCAATTCGGCTCATCTAAAGCTTCACCGCCATCGGAGGCGCCCGGCGGCATTACCCGTTCGCAGTTCCTGACCAAAATGGGCCTCCTCATGGGGGGCAGCCTCTTCGCTACCCTTACCTATGGCTTCTCCAATAAATACAATTACCGGGTGCATAAAATAAAGATGGCTTTCAAGAACCTGCCGCCTGCTTTTAAAGGGCTGCGCATCGTTCAGCTGTCAGATATTCACTCCGGAAGCTTCAATAATAAGGCTGCCGTACAGAAAGGAGTGGAGCTGGTGAATGCCCAGCAGGCAGACATCGTGCTCTTTACCGGCGACCTGGTGAACGATCGCGCCACGGAAATGGATCATTATATGGACCTCTTCAGCCAGGTAAAAGCCCCCATGGGCGTTTTTTCAACACTGGGGAACCATGACTACGGCGATTATTACCCCTGGCCCGACAGAGACGCCAGCGGCTTCAGTAAGCAGCGGGCCGAGAACCTGGAACGCCTCAAACAGATCCACGGTGAACTGGGCTGGCGCCTGCTTATGAACGAGCACGTGCTCCTGGAACGCGGCGGCCAGCAGATCGCCCTCCTCGGTATCGAGAACTGGAGCGCCATGAGCCGCTTTCCCAAATACGGCGACCTGAAAAAAGCCTACGAAGGCGCTGCCCATGCACCCTTTAAAATATTGCTCTCCCACGATCCCACCCACTGGGATGCCCAGGTAAGGCCCGAATACCCGGATATCGACCTCATGCTGGCGGGCCATACCCACGGTATGCAGTTCGGCGTAGAGATCCCCGGCGTGAAATGGAGCCCCGCCCAGTACTTCTATAAAGAATGGGCAGGTTTGTATAAGCAGGGCGCCCAGCGTCTGTACGTGAACCGCGGCTTCGGTTTCCTTGGTTATCCTGGCCGGGTAGGCATTTTACCTGAAATAACGGTAATAGAATTAGTGTAGAGTTTGAGGTTTGAAGTTTGAGGTTTGAGGTTCGTTACAAGTTGGAAGTTCGGATCATATTATCTGCCTTATAAGAGGCTGTGTGACAGGCAAAACACTTGTTTTGAACCTGTAACTTCTAACAAACCTCAAACCTCAAACCTCAAACCTCAGACCTCAAACCTCAAACCTCAGACCCCAGACCCCAGACCTCAAACCTCAAACTTCAAAAATAATCCTATCTTGCACTTGGTATATTAGTAAAAGATACCATAACTTCACAAATGTGGAAACACTGGTGCGTCGTACTGGCATGCTTATTAGGCTGTAGCCAAATAGCGGTGGGACAAACATCCTTGGAAGAGCTGCAACGGCAGCTGGACTCTCTTTTGCAAAAGAACGAAAAAAGTGAGGTCCTTGTTGGAATTGGTTACGGCAACAATCCTGCCTATGGGGCCAAAACAGCGGACTTTGAACGCCCCATTGTAATGAAGAATTTTCTCTCTCCCTCGGTGGCCTATTATCATAAATCCGGTCTCTCCGCCTCCTTCAGCGGATACTACCTGCTCAATGCTGAAAAGCATCCCTGGTTCGAATGGGACCTGTCTGCCAGCTATGACTATACGAAAAACAGGAATTTTCTGACCGGCATCTCCTATACACGTTACTTCTTTGCAGATTCCAGCGATGTACCGGCAACGCCTATCAAGAACGAGCTGTTCGTATATTTCTATTACCGCAACTGGTGGCTGCAACCGGGTATCAGCCTGGATTTTGGATGGGGCCGTCAAACCGATCGCGTAGTGAACTACTGGCAGATAGGACGCAAACGCCGTACTACTTATGGCAGCAGTGAAACCGTGAACACGATTTCTGCGAGAGATTTCAACGCGATCTTCGCCCTGCGCCATCCGTTTATTTTTTTAGATGTGCTGAAGTTTGATGATGCCTTGCTGTTCACGCCTTCTCTTGGCTTTACGCTCGGCACTGCACATTACTACAGCAATATGAAAGGCTTTCAGTACATTTCCCGTTCTCCCAAAATAAAGGACGACATCAGGAAAAGTAAAGCAAATCCCCTCGATCAGCTGGGACAAGCTGCCAGCTCTGAATCCGAAGCCAAAACCGGTTTTGAGCCGCGGGCGCTTGATCTTACCTTCAATATCTCCTACAACATAGGAAAACTGACGCTCTCACCTTCCTTTACCATCTTTAAACCCTTACAGGGCGAAGACAAAAGCTTCATGAGTTACTTCACTGCCAGGGCAAGTTACAGTTTCTGATTTCATGTAGTATATTATTATACTATATTGCGCGCTCTTTCTTAGTTCATAAGAAGTATAGCATAGAATTTGCTATAAATGTCATAACGGAGAAAAGTAGCGTAGGTATATAGGGGATGGGTAAACGAATTCCGTCTGAATAAGTAGATGCATTGTTTAAACAATAAGGTACCATGCACCATTGAAAGACTGTATAGAACATATCCAAACTACACGTGTGATCACTGATGCCACGTGTGTATTAAAATTGAAAATCTGCAATTAAAATCAAACAACAACAAGATGAAAAAACTGTTTTTTGTAATGGCAGTACTGGGACTGACTGCTTTCTCCGCGGCTCATGCGCAGGACAGATTACTGAGATTTGGTATCAAAGGTGGCGCCAACCTGGGTAAACTGGATGGTACTGGTTACCAGGACGGTTTTAAACTGGGCTACCACCTGGGCGGCTTTGCACAGGTAAATCTCGTGAAAGGCTTCGGCGTACAGGGTGAGTTGATCTTCTCTTCCACCAAAACAAAAACAACCGACAAATTCAGTGAGATCTATAACACCGATAACCTGAATGATCCGGATAACAACAACAAAAAGATCAGCCTCAACTACCTGAGCATTCCCATCCTCGCTAACATCAACCTGGGTACGCCCCGCCTGAAACTGCAGGTTGGTCCGCAGTTCAGCGCACTGTTGAGCGACAAGAACGCATTACAGGGATCCAAAGACGCCTTTAAAGGCGGCGATGTAGCCGGTGTAGCCGGTCTCTGGCTGCAACTGCCCATCATCAACGTAAGCGCCCGTTACATCATCGGTTTCACAGATGTGAAGAACGCCGGCGACGTAGCCAACAGCAGCAACTGGAAAAATCAGTCTATCCAGCTGGGTGTAGGTGTTACGCTCTAAATCTTAGTTTGAAGTTTGAGGTTTGAGGTCTGAGGTTCGTTAAAAGTTGCGGGTTTATAACAAAGCATCTTGCTTGTCACGCAGACGCTTAATAATGCTAAATAACATGATCTGCACTTCCAACCTTTAACGAACCTCAAACCTCAGACCTCAAACCTTAAACCTCAAACCTCAAACCTTAAACCTCAAACCTTTTACCCCCCAACAACCCCAACCCTTCCTCCTTCTTTTTCCGTCTGGCATTAAACTTGAACACTATATAAGCGTTATTAAAAAAGCAGGTAGACACCCGTCATCCTGACAAAATGTCTACCTTCATGGAGCTAAACTAACACGATGAATAGATTTTATTTAGGGAATCCGGAAGAAGAGATGGAATTCATGCCTATTATCCCTTTAAACGAAGATGGAGACGGCCAGGAAGATGAAATAATACCTCAGGAGCTGGCTATACTGCCCTTAAGGAACACCGTGCTGTTCCCCGGTGTGGTACTGCCGATCACTGTAGGAAGGGATAAATCGATCAAAGCCGTGAACGACGCTTACCGGACTGACAAATTGATCGGTGTGGTAGCGCAAAAAGACAGTACCATAGAAGACCCTCATATATCGGATCTTACAGGCGTAGGTACCGTAGCCCGGATCGTGAAGCTGATCAAAATGCCCGACGGCGGTACTACCATCATCATACAAGGCCGCAAACGCTTTAAAATAGACGCGATCACTACCGAAGATCCTTACTTTAAAGCGGGCATCACCATTTTACATGACGAAGCAACCGAGACCGACCAGGAATTTGACGCCTATATCTCATCTATCAAAGACCTGGCAGGGCAGATCATCCAGCTTTCGCCCAACCTGCCATCCGAAGCCAGCGTTATCCTGAAAAATATTGAGAATGCTTCCTTCCTGGTGCACTTTGTAGCGTCCAACCTCAATAGCGAACTGAAAGACAAACAGCAGCTGCTGGAGATCAACAACCTCAGGACCCGCGCAGAAGTGCTGCTGAAACTCCTGCAGGTAGAACTGCAGCTGGCAGAGCTCAAGAACAAGATCACCAACAAGACCAAAGCCGATCTCGATAAACAACAAAGAGAATATTTCCTGCAGCAGCAGCTGAAATCCATCAAGGAGGAGCTGGGCGGCGATACCAATGATCGCGAGATCCGGGAAATGCAGCGCAAAGCCGAACTGAAGAAATGGCCTGAAGCCGCCGCAGAACTGTTCCGCAAAGGCGCTGAAAAGCTGGAGCGCATGCATCCCAGCACACCGGACTACAGCGTGGTGTACAACCACCTCGACCTCATGCTCGATCTGCCCTGGCAAGACTATACGCAGGACAGCTACGACCTGAAAAAGGCGCAGAAAGTGCTTGACAATGACCACTACGGTATGGACAAGATCAAGGAGCGTATCCTTGAATACCTGGCCGTACTGAAGCTGAAAGGCGATATGAAATCGCCCATCCTTTGCTTTGTAGGCCCTCCCGGTATCGGCAAAACCTCCCTGGGCCGCTCTATCGCCAACGCTATCGGCCGCAAATATGTGCGCCTGAGCCTGGGCGGCCTGCACGATGAAAGCGAGATCCGGGGTCACCGCAAAACATATATCGGGGCTATGCCCGGCCGCATCCTCCAGTCTATCCGCAAGGTGAAATCTTCCAACCCGGTGATGATCCTCGACGAGATAGATAAGATCGGCAACGACTTCAGGGGAGACCCCAGCTCCGCCCTGCTCGAAGTGCTGGACCCGGAACAGAACAGCACCTTTTACGATAACTACCTGGAGCTGGAATACGACCTCAGTAAAGTATTATTTATCGCTACCGCTAATAATATCAACGCCATCAGCCCCGCACTCCGCGACCGCCTGGAGATCATCGACCTTAGCGGCTACTCCGTAGAGGAGAAGGTGGAGATCGCCAAAAGGCACCTCATTCCCAAACAAAAGGAAGCCCACGGCCTGAAAGACCTGAAGATGAAATTCGGCGGCCCTGTAATGGAAAAGATGATCCAGCAGTATACCCGGGAGAGCGGCGTCCGCGAGCTGGACAGGCTCCTGGCATCTATCATGCGTTCACTGGCAAAAGACGTGGCCCTGGAGAACAAAGTGCCCGATGCGCTCAGCGAGGAATTAGTGGAGAAGATCCTGGGCAAATCGCGTTATTCCAATGAATTGTACAAAGCCGGCAACCCGGCTGGGGTAGCCATCGGCCTGGCATGGACCTACGTAGGCGGCGATATTCTCTTTATCGAAACCAGCCTGAGCGAGGGTAAAGGCGAGCTGCGGCTCACCGGTAACCTGGGCAATGTAATGAAGGAATCCGTGTCTACCGCACTTAGCTATCTACAGGCAAACGCCTCCGATTATAAGATCGATCCCAAATACTTCTCCCACAAGAACGTGCATGTACACGTACCGGAGGGAGCAGTACCTAAAGATGGTCCCAGTGCAGGCGTTACCATGCTCACCGCACTAACTTCCGCCTTTACAGGCCGTAAAGTGAAATCCTACCTGGCTATGACAGGGGAGATCACCCTCCGCGGACAGGTATTACCGGTAGGAGGCATCAAGGAAAAGATCCTTGCCGCCAAACGTGCCGGTATCAAAGAAGTGATCCTGTGCTGGCAGAACGAAAAAGACATAAAAGATATCAACCCTGACTATATAAAAGGCCTTAAGTTCCATTTTGTAAAAGAAATGAACCAAGTGCTGGATATTGCGTTATTAAAGAAGTAAGTGTTAAAATTGCTGTCAGTCCTGACGGCAACTGATTATACGGTTCTCTTCTAAACAGTGTTGAATTGGAAGTGAACTTCATGTTGATTGTTTTAAGGGTTCATAAAGCCATTCCTTCAGAACGTTGGAGTGGCTTTATGTTTTTTCCGGGGAAGCTATTGCACAGGTACGCTTTTTGGGGCGTATTTATTGGGTATATAAATTCTTTTGCCATGGGAAATCATAAACTGCTAAGCGTACCGTACAACAACGACCGCTATGATGTGGACATCTTGGTAGAGCGCAAATCAAAGCAATGCCGCATCAAGGCCAACGTAGTAGGCCATGAGCTGCTGTTTGTCTCTTCAGAAGGAGAGTGCGTAGGCGCATTGTACAAGGAAGAGATCATCGCTGATGGGCTCATCAGGGAAATTGCGAAAAAGATCTGCGAGGAATGCTTGTAGAACGCATAACGCAAAAGCTTAACGCAAAACGCTGCGGTGTTCAGCACTCCGCACACAGCGTTTAGCATATTATTAGTATTTTGTGCCCCGATGTCAAAACGCTGTTTCCTGCTCATCGCTTGTATCCTATGTATTCAATCCCTGACAGCACAGGTGCTGGGAGGCAAAAGCGTATTTCCTTTCCTGGACCTGCCGGCCGCTCCCCAGTTAACCGCCCTTGGGGGTATGAGCGTAAGCCAGCAAACAAACGATATTTCTTTAGCCACTGTTAGTCCCGCATTACTCCGGCCTTCCATGCATGGGCACCTGCAGGCTAATTATACCAGCTACGTGGCAGATGTTCGCTACGGTCACGTCATGTTTGGCTATCATGCCGAAAAGCTGCAAACTACCTTCGCCGGTAGCGTGCAGTACGTAAATTATGGCAGCATGGCCCAGACAGATGCCGCCGGTAATGTACAAGGTTCCTTTAGTCCCCGCGATATAGCCTGGCAGCTCACCGCCTCCAGGCGCTACCTTGAAAGATGGTACTACGGCGTTTCCCTGAAATTTATCCATTCCCGTTACCAGCCCTATAGCTCCACCGGTATTGCGGCCGATGTCGGCATTGCCTACCAGGATACGGCCCGGCAGCTGCAGATAGGGCTGGCAGCCCGTAACATGGGCGCCCAGTTGCGTACATATGTTACCGGTAACCGGGAGCCCCTGCCCTTTGATCTGCAGGTGGGCATCTCCAAACGCCTGCAACATTTACCCCTGCAGTTATCGGCCACCATACACCACCTCTACCAGTTCGATGTCCGTTATGCTGATCCTTCCCTGGAAGACGGCAATGTGATCTCTGACGGAGATACCGTGCGTACAGGCAGTAAAACCTTCGATAAGCTGTTCCGGCATTTTGTGCTGGCAGCCCAGTGGGAGATAGGGCGCTATGTAGAACTGACCCTGGCCTATAACCATTTACGTAGGCAGGAATTAGCATGGTCCGGACAAGCGGGATTAAGCGGTTTTTCCGCCGGGGTAGGGGTGATCACCCGTAAACTGCAGCTGCGTTATGCCCGTGCCTGGTACCAGCGGGCAGCCGCTTTTAACCAGCTGGGCATCAACCTGCCTTTACAGCAATGGGGAATGCTGGTAAAAGAATGATAGATCCTCGTCTTATCCTCGTTTCCTCCTCGTCCAGCCTTCGTGTATTCCTCGTGTAAGCTTAGTGTAACCTTAGTGCTACCTACGGTAAAAGCGCATACAAGCTTAGGTAAAAGCGCATGAGCGCTTAGTAAAAGCGTAGCGGCTTAATCTATCAGCTGCCGTTTATATTGCTGGATGGTGTTTTCCAGTCCCAGGTAAAGCGCATCGCATACCAGGGCGTGGCCAATGGAAACTTCTTTCAGTTGAGGAATGTGTAGTTTGAAGAAGCGGAGGTTATCCAGGTTCAGGTCGTGCCCGGCGTTCAGGTCCAGCCCGATAGCTACTGCCTCCCTGGCCGTGTTTTTATAATCGTTGAACAGCTGCAGGTTCTGCGGCTGTGTACGGGCTCTCGTATACTCTTCGGCGTAGGGACCAGTGTAAAGCTCGATACGATCTGCTCCTGCCGTTTTAGCTCCTTCCACCTTATCCACTTCAGCGTTCAGGAAGATAGATACACGGATCCCTGCCTGTTTCAGCTGGGCGATCACGTCTTTCAGGAAAGACTGATGTTGTTTGGTATCCCATCCGGTATTGGAAGTGATAGCGTCCGGCGGGTCTGGTACCAGGGTAGCCTGGTGGGGTTTTACGGCCAGCACCAGGTCCATAAACTCTTTGGAAGGATAGCCCTCTATATTGAACTCTGTGGTAACAAGCGGTTTAAGGTCCCAAACGTCCTGGTAGCGTATATGCCGCTGGTCAGGGCGGGGGTGCACGGTAATACCCTCTGCGCCGAAACGCTCACAATCCTGGGCTACCTTTAATATATCCGGGAGATTGCCGCCGCGGGCATTACGCAGGGTAGCAAACTTATTGATGTTAACACTTAGCTTGGTCATGTAGCAAATATAAAAAAGTTTGAGGTCTGAAGTTTGAGGTTTGAAGTTCGTTAAACGTTAGATGTCTGTGACAAGTGCCCAACCTGAGAACTGTCTCGAACTTCCAACCTCTAACGAACCTCAGACTTCAAACTTCAGACCTCAAACTTTCCAATTGATATTAGTAACGGTAATAATCCGGCTTGTAGGGACCTCCTGCAGGAATACCCAGGTATTCTGATTGTACGGAGGTAAGCACATCCAGTTCTACACCTATTTTTTTCAGGTGCAGGCGGGCTACCTTCTCATCCAGGTGTTTGGGCAGTACATATACTTTGTTCTCGTAGTTGGAGCTGTTGGTCCACAGTTCCAGCTGAGCCAGTACCTGGTTGGTGAAGGAGTTGCTCATCACGAAAGAAGGGTGGCCGGTAGCGCAACCCAGGTTCACCAGGCGGCCTTCAGCCAGCAGGATGATATCCTTGCCGTCGATGGTATATTTATCTACCTGGGGCTTGATCTCCACTTTGGTATGACCGTAGTTTTTGTTCAGCCAGGCAACATCTATCTCGATATCGAAGTGACCGATGTTGGATACGATACACTTGTCTTTCATCAGTTTGAAGTGCTCGCCGGTGATGATGTCGCGGCAGCCGGTGGTGGTCACCACGATGTCGGCTTCCTTGATAGCATCCGCCATCTTCTTCACTTCATAACCTTCCATAGCAGCCTGTAATGCGCAGATCGGGTCTATTTCAGTCACGATCACACGGGCGCCTGCACCTCTCAGTGACTCAGCAGAACCTTTGCCCACATCACCGAAACCAGCTACTACAGCTACCTTACCGGCGATCATCACATCAGTGGCGCGACGGATGGCATCTACGCAGGATTCGCGGCAGCCATACTTGTTATCAAATTTGGATTTGGTAACAGAATCGTTGATGTTGATAGCAGGTAAAGGCAGTGTACCTTTCTGCATGCGCTCATACAGACGGTGAACACCGGTAGTGGTTTCTTCGCTCAATCCTTTGATATGCTGTATCAGTTCAGTATAAACGTCCAGTACCATATTGGTAAGGTCGCCACCGTCATCCAGGATCATGTTCAGCGGACGCTCAGGGCTGCCAAAGAAAAGAGTCTGTTCAATACACCAGTCAAATTCCTGGGCGTTCATACCTTTCCATGCAAACACGGGGATGCCAGCGGCAGCAATAGCAGCAGCAGCGTGGTCCTGTGTAGAGAAGATATTGCAGGAGCTCCAGCGTACTTCAGCACCCAGGTGTACCAGGGTTTCGATCAGTACGGCGGTCTGAATGGTCATGTGCAGACAGCCGGCAATGCGGGCGCCTTTCAGCGGCTTGCTGGCTCCATATTCTTCCCTGAGGGACATCAGGCCTGGCATTTCTGCTTCTGCCAGCTCTATTTCTTTTCGACCCCACTCGGCCAAAGACATATCTTTCACCTTATATTTAAGGCTAAAGTCAATGTTGGATTTAGCGATTGTTGACATGTTACTATCTTATTTTTCGCAAATCTACCTTTATTTTACATCACCTGCCAATACTCAGTAGAAAAATCCACTTTATCAGTCTCCCGCAGTGATTTGTTCTATACTTAGGGGGTTTTCCACATTCAATCCGAAAAATAATCTGTATAAAATGAAGACTGTAGCGTATGTGCCATAAAGGGGCAGTTGTTACCAGGTTGTTAACATAGTGTGGAAAAATTAAATTTAATTACGGTAATATATTTATTTTATATAAATTCGTGTATTATATAATATGACAGAGGCGTTATCTATCGGCATTATACACCTTCTACAAAGGCACAAAGTGTTGGTATATAAGGCCTACCTGCAACTAGGACCGGAACAAAGTGAACAAAAGACAGGATGTATGGCGCTCGTATTCGCCCGGTATAATTAATCTGTTGGATCTTAAAATATAGATGCATAAATAGAAATTTACGCACAATTATGTCAGTTTTTTCCTATACCGTACAAAGCAAAGGCCATGGTGTCTTTTGCAAAGCCGTATCCCGGTTGCAAAGATTCCTGGTACTGATACTCTTGTTATTCACTGGCAGTAGCGTAAGTGCCCAGGTAATAGAAACGATTAATGAAACCGGCGGCACCGCAGCCGATCCCGGGTTGAAGATCGAAATACTGGCAGACGGTTCCCAGCGTGTCTACAAAGGCGGATACAGCCAAACCTATGAAGGTACAGACGCCCCACGTGGCATTAGCACGTACATAGGAATTAACAGTAGATCTACAGACAGTACAAGGAGAATTAATGAGGTAAACTGGGATTATATCTCGCCTAAAAGGGGAGACGGAACGGTAATGTCTCCCTGGCGCATTCAGCTCGTAGGTAATGTACTGAACTACAGATCAACGGTGTATGGCGGAACGGAAAAAATAACGGTGATCTGTGATATCACCTACGTGAAGGATCAGGCCTATTTTATAATGGATTACACCGTCGCCGCTGTGGACGACGAATTCACGGCCCTCGGACATCTATATCTTGCCGAATACGCTGCTCTCGATGTTACTACAGGCGATTGGGCGGGTAATGCAGCGTGCTCAAAAGGAATTGGTCCCGATGCAGCGCCCTACACTACGGTAGGCTTATTCCGTGACGATGCCTGCGGGTCATATAATCCTAACCGCGCTCACGTGTTAAGGATGAAAAAAGGCTTCTCCTCCTTCATGGCTACCGATGCAGCCGGGATGATCATTAACATACCGGAAAGCTGTTGGCTGAATGACATATATAATACTAACTACGACGGAACCCAGAATGGTATGATCGTGCATACAGAGCTCGGTAACGTTTATGGAGGCAGCCTCACCAGAACCGACAAAACAGCAAAGGTTTATTCCGCTCGCATATTATCCGGCTACGGCAATACCGTAACAGATTTTGACGGTATTACAAATATAGACTCCATTGCTCCTGCTACAGACCGCCAGCTGAACGTGGAATTTGAAAGCGCTGCAGTAACCGCCGATGAAGGCAGTGACCGCCATGCCGTCACCGGCCTCAGAGTGAAAGTATACAACAAAATCAATTCAAAAAATATAGTACTGACCTATCCGCTGTACGTACCTGTGAAAGCTACTCCCTCCGGCGCTAATCCCGCAACGGCAGGTGTGGATTACGAATGTAAACGTGGTATATTGATTCCTGCAGGTACCTACAAGTATACCCCTACCTATATCAATGTTGATACGGCCATTATGATACTGGGTAACAGCGTATTGCAGAGCAACCGTAGCGTTACCTTTACACTGGACAATACTGTTTATAATACCCTGTTAAGCGTAAATAGCACTGCAAACCTCTGTGTTTACACTATCCGGGATGATGAAGATGTTTCCCTGACCTTGTCCGCACCAGCCAGTCTGGACGAAGGTCAGACCGCCAATGCTACCATCAGCCTGCCCGCAGGTGTGATGGCTGCTTCAGATATTACGGTTACGCTTACACGCAAATCCAGTTCTACTACTGGCACCAGCGACGTAACATTCCCGTCAACCGTTGTGATCAAACAGAATACCAACTCCGCTACATTTACCATAACGGCTGTGGGAGACAAAGTGCTGGAGTACCAGGAATTGCTCGATCTGCAGGGAGATGCAGATGTAATGGGCGTACACAAAACCGTAAACGCAGCGATTAATATAATAGATAAGACCTATGACGATCCCGCCAACCGTGTGATCAGCATGCGCCCTGTACCCGGTGTAACCGTAGGCGAGCCATATAATGGCGGCCTGCAATTCAGCTTGCCCGCAGGTGTTACCACCGAGATACCCATTAAGATCCAGCTGGGTATGCTGCAGAATGATCCGGCTTCTACCGCATCCGTAGCAGATTATACCCTGGATAGCATTGCCTTCCAGATCACCAGCGGGAACCTTACTACCATTCCGTTTACTGTAATAGATGATAACCTCTCTGAAGGCACAGAAAAGCTGCACGTAACAGCTGTAGTATCTGACAACGTTCCGCGTAGCTACGATTTCGCTCCATATGATATATTAATACTGGACGATGACGCCAATACGCTGAAGATAACTGCTTCCGCACCAGACTTCATTGAAGGAGGAGCTGCAGTGATCTTTACCGTAGCATTGCCTCCAGGCACCAATGCCAGCAACGATATTCCGCTGGCCATTGTACCAGGCGGCACTTCGGAAGCGGCTGATTACACCGCATTACCTGAAGCAGCCTTCTTCAAGATCTCTGCAGGCACCAACAGCTCTACCTTTACGCTGAGCGCCCTGCTGGATAGCCTGGTAGAAGGTGATGAGACCCTGGTGCTCGCAGGCGGCTCCTTAGATTATAACATCACGCCGTTCACCATCACCATCAGGGATTCCACCATTAATATCCCTGCTAACCGCAAGCTCCAGATGAGCATTGTTGGTGGTGGCGGCATTAACGAAGGCGACTCCGTGGCCATGAAAGTAGGATTCATTAATCCGAATATGCTGGCTGGCCGTCCCATTGCCGTTACCATCACCCGGAATGCAAGTTCTGCAGCCAGCGCTACAGACCTCGGCTTCGCTTCCAGCACCATTACTATTCCCACAGGCCAGCGTGAAGTAACGGTGAGTAAATACCTCGCCGCGCAGTTAGACCAGGTGCTTGAAAATACAGAAGCCTTCACACTGAGTGGCGCGACTACAGATATACCCGGACTGACCTTTACACAAACAGGTGATAGCATCCTCGATGTTACCGGCAAGAATCCGGCTAACAAAGTGATCACTATCGCTACACAACCTGGCCCGCTGAACGAAAACACTGCGTATAACGTAACCTTCAGTCTGCCGCCCGGTATCACCACGGAAGTACCTATTAATATTACACCGCAAACAGGCGCCGGTTCTACCGCCGTAAATGCGGACTATACCTTTGATCCTGTGCCGCAGCTCAATAACAGCAATGCATCTGTTACCGCTACTATCCACATTGCTGCAGACGGCTTACTGGAACCGGATGAGACGCTCGTGATCAACGCCACATCCACCGGCCTGCCGGGCGTAACATTCAAACCCGCCAATGTTACCATAAAAGACCAGGATTACGTAGTGGGTATGCCGCTGACAATAAGCGCTGATACTACTTCTATTACAGAAGGTGCTCCCACCGGCGCAATGATAACAATCGCATTGCCCGCAGGTAAGATCACCAGCTATGATATTCCTGTTACTATTACGAAAGATGCTGCATCTGTAGCTACAAACACAGAACATACCGCATTACCTGTTACCGTTACCATTAAAGCTGGCAGCGGCTCCGTTAAATTCCCGGCGGCAATACGTGCTAATACAGACAACCTGCTGGAAGAAGATGAAAGCCTGATCATCAATGCCAGTGCTGTCGGCTTTACAGGTGATACACTGTCGCTTACGATCAAAGATGGCAGCAATCCGAAAATAACTCTGCAGCCGCAACCATTCTCTGCGGGTACTACCGTAGTAGAAGGTAATACCTATACAGTAAGAGTATCCCTGCCTGCAGGTATTACGCCTTACAAACCTTTTGATGTAACCGTGACAGCCGGCAGTGCTTCTACCGCCGCTACCACTGATTATAGCGGATTGCCCGCCACTATCACCATCAACCCGGGCGAGAACTTTAAGGATATTACCATCAACGCGCTCAATGATAATATAATAGAAGCAGCAGAGCTCCTGCGCCTGAAAGCAGCTGTTACCGGTTTCGCCGGCATCACTGCAGACAGCCTCAGCGTAACGATAGACGATCTTACGGGTAAAGATCCGGCTAACCGTCAGCTGCGTGTAGCCATTGACTCTACCACACTGCATGAAGGCAACAGCTCAGGAGTGATCATCGGCTTTGTAAAACCGGGTATCACTTCCGCTTCAAACATTACCCTGACCATCACCCCGGATGCCACTTTCACCGGCGCCGCGGCCGACTTCAGCGGTCTGCCCGCCTCAGTGACCATCCCTGCAGGTACCAACCAGTTAACACGTACCATACAAATAGTAAGTGATAACCTGGCAGAAGGCACCGAAATCCTGAAACTGAATACCGCTGTTACCGCTGGCTATACCGTAGTAGCGCCTGCCAATATTACCATTCCGGAAGCGCCGCTGCAGATCACCGCTGTGAAAACAGCAGATGCTGCAGAACCTTCCACGAATGGAGGATTTACGATCAGCCTGCCGGGCGGCTTGCTCGCCGGTGCAGATATTAATGTTAGCCTGGCTATTGGCGGAACAGCCGGCGCTGCCGACTGGAAAACAGTGGGAACAACAGCCGTGATCAAAGCCGGTACGAATAGCGTTGCCGTACCGGTGGTAGTAGTAGATGATAAGTCGCTCGAAGGAGACGAAACCGTCACCCTTACCCTGCAGCAGGCGCGTATGCCAAGAGGCAGCGCCACAGTGAGCTTCCCGGTGAATAGCACCACGCTGACCCTTACTATAACAGATGATGATATGAGCGCCTCCGGCCGCGCCATGATGGTGGAAAAGATAAAGGATGCAGGTGAGCCTTCAACAGCTGGTACCTTCCGTATACGCTTTTCTGATCCTGCGCTGACAGTATTAAAGGATGTGCAGGTAAACTATAACATAAGCGGTTCTGCTACCCCCGGTACCGACTATACGCCGGTATCTGGTTCGCTCACCATTCCTGCCGGGCAAAACGGTGTGTCTGTGAACCTGGCGCCTATTGATGATATTTTAGTGGAAGACACAGAAACGGTAGATATCCAGGTCAAAGATGTGAGCAGCACCATGACAGGTATTACCTGGCCGCTGGCAGCCAATTCCAGCGTTTCCGTACCGATCGTTGATAATGACAGCATGAAGCTGAGCGTCTTCGCAGATCCGGCTGCCGTTATGGAGGGAGACACCATTAAGATGACGCTTAAATCGTCTGCTGCCAATAAAGCAGATGTACCGGTGGCGCTGAAAGTGGTGTATGATCCGGCAAGGAGCATAACCACCAGCATAGGAAATGTTAATAACATCGGTGATACACTTACAGTGACCCTGCCTGCTGGTACTACAGAATATACCTTTAATATTGCTGCGATAGATAACGTGACAAATGACGATGAAGGATTTGTATTCCTGCAGGTAATTCCCGATCCCGTACATCCGGCAGATCCGCTTTACTGGCCGGGTCTCGCTTCCGATGTGAACGTGGTGGTAGGAGAGGATGACTCACTGAAGGTCTCCTTCAAAGATCCTGTATATACAGTGAACGAAGGCGACCGCAAAGGACAGTACACCATGACCCTGGAAGTACAGCTCAGCAGGGCCAGTTCCCGTCCCATATCGCTGCCTTACGATTTCCCGGATCTTGGCAACAAGGTGACCTTCCTCGGCAAGGCCAGAGCGGGTGTTGACTTTGACAGCAGCAGGAAACCGATCGATATCGAGCCTGGTCAGCTGAATGGCGTGATGACAATAGAGATCCTGGGCGACAGCTCCTTTGAAAGGAACGATACTTTCGCCATCAAACTGCTGCCACCTGTTGTATCATCCAATCAGAACCTGCCCATTACCATGGCTCCTGATTCAGTGCTGGGCATCATCCTGAATGATGATCCTTTCTGTCCTACCTGCGATTCAGATGGCGACGGTATCCAGGACGGCAGGGAAGATACCAACGGCAACAGCGACCCGCTGGATGATGATGCGGACGGCGACGGCATTCCGAACTACCTCGATGATGATTCTGATAACGACGGCGTACCTGATACAATAGAAGGCTGGATCACAGACGGGCGCTGGGTAAATAACAACAGCGGCAAAATACGCGTGCATCCTGCCATCTCGCCCAACGGAGACGGTGTTGGTAACGACGCGATGTACGTTGAGAACATCGAGAAGTATGAACGTAATGAAGTGGTGATCTTCAACAGATGGGGAGGCACAGTATACAAGACATCCAACTACAACAATACTGACAACAACTTCAAAGGGTTGAATAATTCAGGCAAGGAAGTGACAGACGGCTCTTATTTCTACAGCATCCTGGTATGGGATAGCGCTGGTAAGCAAGAGCAATATGTTGGATTCATAGTGATAAAACGGAAATAGACGAACATGGAGAAAATGCTGATCATAGATACACGGAAGCGCTGTTTTAAACTGCTGGCAGCGCTCTTGCTGGGAATAGGCTGTTACCTGCCAGTCCGCGCCCAGCAGGATCCTATCTACTCCCAGTATGCAATGAACGGCATGCTGATCAATCCTGCTTATCCCAGTATTGATCAATCAGCCAGCATGACCCTCATAGGCCGTAACCAGTGGGTAGGTGTTGATGGTGCGCCTAAAACAGTTTCTTTCACATTCTATACGCCGTTCAAGGAAACCAACACCAGCATAGGTTTTTCCGCTATGAATGAAAAGATCACGGTGCAATCGCGTACGGGCCTTAACTTTCATATATCGCAGCGTGTAGACCTCAATGAGAACCTGCGCCTGGCGCTGGGCTTAAAAGTAGGCATGTCGCAGTTCAGGGAGAATAACAGTGCGCTCACTACAACTGACCCGATCTTCGCGCAGAATGAAAGCTACTTCAAATCAGAAGTGGGCTTTGGTTTCGCGCTGTTCGCAGATAAATTTTATGTCGGCCTTTCATCTCCAACCTTCCAGAGTTTTGACGTAGGGAACAAAGTGAACAAGATCGTTTACAACACCCATTATTACCTTACCGCCGGTTATCTCTTCGATGCAGGAGAGAATGTGAAGGTAAAGCCCAATGTTGTAGTGCGCAAAGTAAAAGGATCGCCGTTGGGTATTGACTTTAACACCAGTGTGCTGATCAAGGAGCTGGTATGGCTGGGCGCCTCCTGGAGATCGGAAAAGACCATCGGGGCACTGGTGCAGGTACAGCTCACCAACAATTTCATGGTAGGCTATTCTTACGATACGCCTATGTCGTCCAATCTCAAAGGCGCTCAGTCGGTTTCGCATGAGATCATGCTGAACTACCGTTTCCAATGGTCTGGTACTGAGCGTGAGTTAGTGCCGCGCTATTTCTAAGGCCGGTCATCCCTGTGTATTTACGCAGCCCATTAAAGATATACACCTGCTTTTTACGAAAAAGTTCCCGCATACTTGCCTCGTGGGAACTTTTTCATTATGTATTAGCTGCTAACAAATAGTTGATTATAAAAAGTTGTGGCCTGCTAAATCCGGGCGGATAGCATTGTCGTAAATAGTAATATAAGACGGTAAACTTATTGCCGTATACACTTACAGAGCATCGAAAACATAAATGAAGTTGTGTCTTTTTAATGGTTAACATGGGAATCAGCCTGGTATTTCTTACCAGGCTGCTTTTTTATAGCTGCTTATAAAGTTTTCTGCATCACGTAGTCGTTCATCAGGTAACCCTTACCTATATCCGTATCTTTCTTCTTAACAACAACGAATCCCTGTTTCTCGTAGAAATAACGGGCTTTATTATGCCTGTTTACATCCAGTTCGAGGATATGTGCCTGCTGCGCTTTTACGCGCGCTATTACGGCGTTAATGAGGAACTTGCCAACGCCGCGGCCCTGGTAGCTGCCATCCAGGTAGATCTTATGCAGCTTATAGATACCGGCTATATCGGTAGTGCTGTAAGCAGCAAACCCGATAGCCTTTGTTCCTTCATACAGCAGTATAAAGCGATGCTGGAGCTCGTCCATCTGCCTGCTGAGGGAGGCGGTGCTGTACATGAGGTTGATCATGTAGTCAATCTGCTCCGGCGTGAGGATATGCTGGTAGGTGGGCCGCCATATCTTATCGGTGAGCTCCTGTATGAGCGGGATATCTGCGGTGCTTGCGTCTTTTATCAGTAGTTCCATGGTATTAATTAAGAATTAAGAATTAATAATGAATAATCCCGGCGCAAGTGTCCGGCCGTAGTACCTGTTCCACTATTATTAATTCTTAATTATTCATTATTAATATTTTTTTCTTGCCTGCAGGAATGCTTCCAGCGCTTCCCTGCTAAAGCTGCTCAGGTTACGTTCTTTGGTAAGGCCGCCTTTGCGGGCAGCCAGTGTGCCGTAATATGTATCTGCAAAACCATCTATGCTATGCGCATCCGGATCAATGGAGATAAGCGCATGCTTTTCAAGCGCATAAGGCAGCCATTGCCAGTCCATATCCAGCCGCCGTGGGTGGGCGTTCAGCTCTATCACTACCCCATGTGCAACGCATGCGTCAATGATCTGCTGATGATTGACCGGGTAACCGTTACGGCTTAGCAGCAGGCGGCCGGTCATGTGTCCTAGTATGGTAGTATAGGGGTTCTCAATAGCTTTCAGTAAACGGGCCATTGCTTTTTCTTCCGTCATTTTCAGGTTGGAATGCACAGAAGCAATAACGAGGTCAAAGCTGGCCAGCACTTCATCAGGATAGTCCAGGCTGCCGTCGTTCAGGATATCGGCCTCTATGCTCTTAAAAATGCGGAAAGGCGCGAGCTTTTTATTCAGTTCATCTATCTGTGCGTGCTGTTCCTGTACACGTTCGATACTGAGACCGTTGGCATAAAAGGCGGAGCGGGAGTGATCGCTGATCACCAGGTATTCCAATCCCTGTGCTTTGGCTGCCACGGCCATGGCTTCCAGGCTGTGTAAACCATCGCTCCACTGGCTGTGCGAGTGGATGATGCCTTTGATGTCTTCCGGTTTGATCAGCACCGGCAGCTGTTTCCGTTTGGCAAGGTCAATGGCTAGTCCGCCGTTGCGCATGCAGGGCTCAATATAATCCAGGCTGGCTTTTTCAAAGATCTCCGCTTCTGTTATGCTGCCTTCCAGGAAGGAAGCAGCATTGCCGGCTGCATCGAAATGTTCGAGGAACGCAGCATCAGCGCTGGTAACAAAGAGTGTTTTGGCAAAATCGTCGGGCTGGCAGGGATAGATACGGATCTTTACCAGTTGTTCGTGCTGCCATAGCTGTGACTCCATGGTTTCTTCCAGCAGTTTGAACTCGGGTATAGCGCCCAGGTGTTGTTGAATAATGGCCGGTGCGGCGCCCGCTACCAGTGCTATTTCATCGATGATCACCTCTGTACGGCGTATGCCCCCGGTCAGTTCGACCGGTGCGGGGGCCAATGCCTGCTGCAGGCGTTTTTCCACGTCCTGGGCCAGGCTTGCTACTTCTGCGTAGAGGAATCGTTCACGGTTGGAAAAATAGAATTCTATGCTTTGTTGTACGCTATCCTGGGTTTTTTGACCGAATCCCTTCAGCAGCATCAGGCGGTTCTCATTACAGGCGTAGAGCAGTTCACCCAGGTTTTCCACTTCCAGTTCCTTCCAGATGGCGGCTATTTTCTTGGGTCCGAGGCCTTTTATCTTGAGCATCTCCAGTATGCCGGGAGGTGTTTTGGCCACAAAGGTTTCCAGCAGGGATAAACGACCGGTAAGCAGCATCTCCTGGATGGCTTTATTGGTAGAGCTGCCAATGCCTTTAATGCGGGCTATCTCTTCGGCAGCGGTATCTTTCAGCTGCAGGGGCAGCTTTTCTATCGTAAAGGCGGCGCTGGCAAATGATTTGGCTTTGAAGCTGTCCTCTCCGTGGATGTCCATCAGTTTGGAGAGGAGGGAGAAGTTATCGGCTATGCTGTAATTATCCATAAGTGGGCTTTTGGCTAAGAACCGCAAGCTAATAAGATTTATGGTTTCCGATAACATCCGGTGGGGCAGGGGCAAAAAAAAGATCCCGACATTTTGTGCCGGGACCTTTATTCTACAAGTTGTAAATCCGATCTTACATGGCCGGAGCTGAAGGTGCTGAAGGAGTAGATGTTGACGGAGAAGATTTCTTCTTCGCAGCAGCTTTCTTCTTCGGAGCGGCTTTCTTAGCAGCAGCTTTCTTTTTAGGAGCAGCCTTCTTAGCAGCAGCTTTCTTTTTAGGAGCGGCTTTCTTAGCAGCAGCTTTCTTTTTAGGAGCGGCTTTCTTAGCAGCAGCTTTCTTTTTAGGAGCGGCTTTCTTAGCAGCAGCTTTCTTTTTAGGAGCGGCTTTCTTAGCAGCAGCTTTCTTTTTAGGAGCAGCTTTCTTAGCAGCAGCTTTTTTCTTAGGCGCTGCTTTTTTAGCAGCTTTTTTAATTGTTGCCATTGTTTTTTGAATTTGGGTTAGTAAATGAAAAATTGGGTATTAAAAAAAACTTTATGGCAATCACCGTATTACAGGCCTTTCACCTGCGCGGTGGTGTCAAATTAAATGCTCTTAACGGAAACGTAGGTTTTATTCTCACGTCCTTTACGGAATTCAACTACACCATCAGTCGTGGCAAAAATTGTAAAATCTTTACCAAGACCTACGTTCTGACCAGGATGGTATACGGTACCCCTCTGGCGGATAATTATGTTACCGGCGATAGCAGGTTGCCCACCGAAAATCTTTACTCCCAGCCTTTTGCTCTGGGAATCGCGGCCGTTCTTAACGCTACCTTCACCTTTTTTGTGTGCCATTCTATTCTAGAGTTTATACTTTTAAGAAATTAAGCAATATCATTGATCTTGATCTTTGTAAAGTGTGCACGATGACCAACTTTCTTTCTGAAGCCTTTTCTTCTCTTCATTTTGAAAGCGATCACTTTGTCACCCTGTACGTGGCCAAGGATCTCTGCTTTTACCACTGATTTTACATCAGTACCTATTGTCAGCGCGCCAGCGTTATCTGTTAACAGCACTTCAGAGAATTCAACTTTGTCTCCAATGTTACCCTCTAACTGCTGTACAAAGATTTCCTGGTCTTTTTGTACTTTAAATTGCTGACCTGCGATTTTTACAACTGCAAACATAGTTATCCAAAAATAATTTCCTGCAAAAGTACCACTTGTTTTCTAAATGACAAACTTTTCTGCTTTTTTTTAGTAATGCTAAATTAAAAGCAAATTGCAACATATAAGCTAATGACCCTAATTGAGAAAGAGCTTATTCTTTTCAAAGATACGTTTTTTTATTTAATAGTCCACAAATCCCGTTCCACAACCCCCTGCTCCGGGACTGTTAATAAAAACAGTTATCTTGCCCCTGCAATTTTTATACTTTTGTCATTTCGATTATTGGACTACTTTCATTTTTAAACTATAGGGCATGAAGTTTAAGTCACTACTTGCCAAACCATTTGCTTCCATTGTGAACGGCAGGATCAGGAAGGAAATGCAAAGGGCGGTAGAAGACCAGGAAGGGATCCTGGAGGATTTGATAAAAACAGGCAGAAAAACGGATTTTGGCAAAGACCACAATTTTGACGCCGTCCAAACATACAATGATTTTAAAGCGGCTGTCCCCATCCGGGATTATGAACAGTTCAAGCCATATATTAATAAAATAAAGGAAGGCAGACACAATGTGCTGTGGAAAGGCCAGCCCATCTACCTCGCCAAAACTTCCGGCACCACCAGTGGTATTAAATATATACCCATCACCAAAGATTCCATTTCCAATCATATTGATACCGCCCGTAACGCCTTACTGGTGTATATGGCGGAAACAGGCAATACTGCCTTTGCCGACGGCAAGATGATCTTCCTCTCCGGCTCCCCTGAACTGGAGCGGATAGGCGGCATCCCCACCGGCCGGCTGAGCGGCATTGTGAATCACCACGTACCGGGCTACCTGCGCACCAACCAGCTGCCCACCTACGAAACCAACTGTATCGATGACTGGGAAACCAAGCTTGACAAGATCGTAGAAGAGACCATTAACCAGAACATGACGCTGATCAGCGGTATTCCGCCATGGGTACAGATGTACTTCGACCGGCTTACAGAACGTAGCGGCAAGACCGTGGGAGAGCTGTTCAAAAACCTCGACCTGCTGGTATATGGCGGCGTGAACTTTGAGCCCTACCGCGCCAAGCTGATGGAATCCATCGGCAGGCCTATACGCACGATAGAAACCTTCCCGGCATCAGAAGGCTTCATCGCCTTCCAGGATACACAGGGACAGGAAGGCCTTCTGCTGAATACCAATTCCGGCATCTTCTTCGAATTCGTGCCCGCACAGGAGATCTTTTCAGAAAATCCCACCCGCCTCTCGCTCAAAGAAGTGAAACTGGGGGTGAACTATGCCCTGATCATTAACAGCAATGCAGGTTTGTGGGGTTATAATATTGGTGATACCATTAAATTTGTATCGCTCAACCCTTACCGTATAGTGGTGACAGGCCGCATAAAGCATTTTATATCAGCCTTTGGCGAGCACGTGATAGGGGAAGAGGTAGAGTACAGCCTGATGAAAGTGGCCGCGGAAGAACAGGTACGGATCACGGAGTTTACGGTGGCGCCCATGGTACAGACCAACGGAGAGCTGCCTTACCACGAATGGTTTGTAGAGTTTGAGACCATGCCGTCTGATTTATCTACCTTTGCAGCCAAAGTAGACCATCATCTCAGGCAAAAGAATATTTATTATAATGACCTGCTGACAGGCAATATATTACAACCCCTGAAGATCAGGCCTATACGCCGGCAGGGCTTTATAGACTTTATGAAGTCCATCGGTAAATTAGGCGGCCAGAATAAAGTACCCCGTTTAAGCAACGACAGAACGCTGGCAGAACAGCTGATGCAATATCTTCAGTGACAAAAGATTGCAAAACATTTAACAGTAGCCATGCAATCTTAAATCAGTGATAATTGATATTATTGTACAATGACTAAGAAGAACATAGCCATATTTGGCTCCACCGGTTCCATTGGTATACAGGCATTGGAGGTGATAGCAGCCCACCCCGATAAGTTCAGGGTAGAGGTGCTCACCGCCCGCCAAAATGCAGACCTGCTCATTGAACAGGCGCTGAAATTCAGGCCCAATGCCGTAGTGATAGCCGACGAAAGCCAGTATGAGAACCTAAAGAACGTATTATTCGACAAAGGGATCAAGGTATTTGCAGGAAACCGCGCCATGGTAGAAGTGGCCGCCTGGGATAATATAGATATGATGCTGGCCGCCATCATGGGCTTTGCTGGCTTAGCTCCCACCTTATCGGCCATCGAGCACGGTACTCCTGTGGCCCTGGCCAACAAGGAAACCCTGGTAGTGGCCGGTGACATTGTAATGGCCGCCGCCAGGAAAAGGAATGTACCCGTGATCCCCGTGGATTCCGAACATTCCGCCATTTTCCAATGCCTGCAGGGCGAACGTTCCAACCAGGTGGAGAAGGTGATCCTTACTGCTTCCGGCGGGCCTTTCCTGGGCAAGAAGCCCAATTTCCTGATCAATGTAAAGAAAGACCACGCCCTGCAGCATCCTAACTGGAGCATGGGCGCCAAAATAACCATCGACTCTGCCACCCTCATGAACAAAGGGCTGGAAATGATTGAGGCACGCTGGCTGTTTGACCTGGAGCCCGACCAGATCGAGGTAGTGATCCATCCGCAATCCATCATACATTCACTGGTACAGTTCAATGACGGCTCTATCAAGGCACAGATGGGCCTGCCGGATATGAAACTGCCCATACAGTATGCGCTGGGGTATCCGGATCGCCTATCCAACGATTTTCCGAGGTTCTCATTCAAAAATTACCCTTCCCTCACTTTTGAGCAGCCTGATGTTAAAACTTTCCGTAACCTTGCGGTAGCCATAGAAGCACTCAGAAAGGGCGGTAATGCGGCCTGTGTGCTGAATGCAGCTAATGAAGAGGTGGTACACGCCTTTTTGAAAAACCGCATCGGGTTCCTGCAAATGACGGAAGTAATAGAGGAAACCCTGGTAAAGGTGCCCTTCATCGAAGTGCCCACTTTACATGATTATTATGAAAGCGATACTGCAGCCCGTGAGCACGCGGCTACACTGATCAATGCCATTGTGATCTGAAATCATTCATAATAATCGTAATAATTGTAATATTTTAACAGGCGGATGCTTTTATCTATTTAGATCTTTTAAGTTACATGACAACACAAGAAATATTAGTGAAGGCCGGACAGTTGATCCTATCGCTGTCTATCCTTGTAGTGTTACACGAATTAGGGCACTTTATCCCGGCCAAGCTATTCAAAACCAAGGTGGAGAAATTCTATCTCTTCTTTGACCCCTGGTTTTCCTTATTCAAATTCAAGAAAGGCGAAACCGAATACGGTGTTGGCTGGTTGCCCCTGGGCGGCTATGTGAAGATCTCCGGAATGATCGATGAGAGTATGGACCGCGACCAGATGGCGAAAGAGCCGCAACCCTGGGAATTCCGCTCCAAACCCGCCTGGCAGCGCCTCATCATTATGATAGGTGGCGTTACCGTTAACCTGATATTAGGTTTCCTTATATATGCAATGATGTTATGGTACTGGGGCGAAACCTACCTGCCTACCACCGCAGTAAAGTACGGTGTAGCAGTAGATTCCCTGGCAGAAAGCATCGGTATGCGCGATGGCGACAAGATCGTTTCTATAGATGGTGTAAAAGTGGAGAACTTCAGCGCCATCCCTGCAGAGATCATCCTGCGCGAAGCAAAGAGCATCCAGGTAGATCGTAACGGGCAGCAGATGAGCATCGCCATTCCACAGGGCTTTATCCGCCAGATGATCAAGCAGAAATTACCCTTTGCCATTCCCCGTGTGCCCTATATCGTATCTGATTTTGAGAAAGAGTCGGCCGGCGAAAAGGCCGGCTTGAAAAAAGGAGATAAGATCATCTCCCTCAACGGAGAGCCTACAGCTTATTTCAGCGATTTCCGGAAGAAGATGAAAGGGCGCGCCAACCAGCAGATCCAGGTGGGTGCTGTACGCGGAAAGGATACCCTGAACTTCAATGTTAAAGTACCCCAGGACGGCCTGATGGGAGTTTACTTCGACCGGGACATGACCAAGTTCTTCTCCCTTAACACGAAGAAATACACCTTCTTTGAAGCCATTCCGGCTGGTTTCAACAAGTGTATCAATACTTTGGTAAAATATGTGCAGCAGCTGCGGCTCATCTTTGTATCCAAGGAAGTAAAGGCCAGCGAGTCGCTGGGCGGCTTCCTGAGCATTGGCAACCTCTTCCCCGGTGAGTGGGACTGGATGTCGTTCTGGGAAATGACGGCCCTGCTGTCTATCATCCTGGCCTTCATGAACATCCTTCCGATCCCCGCACTGGACGGCGGCCACGTATTGTTCCTGCTGTACGAGATCGTTACGGGCCGTAAGCCCAGCGAGAAGTTCCTGGAATATGCACAGATCGTAGGTATGGTGATCTTGTTTGGCCTGCTGCTGTATGCCAACGGCCTGGACCTGTGGAGGAACATCTTTAGTAAGTGGTTTTCTTAACAGCTTTTAGCTCTTAGCTTTTAGCATTTAGCTAGCGGCTAAGAGCTAATGGCTAATAGCTGAAAAGTTCGTATATTTGCATTCTTAAATGTAACCGGGGCTGCCTGGTTTTGACAGCATAGGTCTTTGAAAGTGTAAGCATGTCGTGCGTTGTATAATTAGCACGTAAATCTGAATATACAAACTATAATTGGCGAATCTAACTACGCCATGGCTGCCTAATCAGCGATTAGACACCCATTATAGCCGCCGCTAGTCTGCGCCTGCTAAGACTGCCGCCGCTGAATCATCAAACCTAGGAGGATAGATGCTCATGGTTTCTGTGAGTGAGCATTGAAGCTTAAACGGATAAGGACGAGGTTGGTTTGTTGCGCCCCTGCCAAGTCCCGACAGATCAATGCGTAAATAAGCATGTAGAAAGCTTTTGGGGAATATGTTTGGACGCGGGTTCGATTCCCGCCAGCTCCACTTGAACGGGATTTTATATCCCGTTTTTTTTTGCCTGTAACTTCCGGTTAGCTTCTTTCTCTTGAATTAACTCTTTACACTAAAATGGCTCAATCCCCAGGCGATTTGGATACATAAATAGTCTGTCGTAAATTGCGTAAGTAATTACGTAATTACTTGAAGCACTACTTGGTATTCTATAGCATTGAATCTTTAATTACTAACCAATGACCCGGGAGAAAATAGCCATAGTCATTTTAAACGAGCTGCCTGTATGGCAAAAATTGAACGTCGCATCCTTCTTAAGCAGCGCTGTAGCGATCGCCTTTCCCGCTGCGCACGGTGCTCCGCTGACAGATGCGCAAGACAATGCGTATCTGCCTTTCTTAAAGTATCCCGTACTGGTTTATAAGGCGGAAACGCAGGATCAGGTTAAAAGGGCTTTTAACCGGGCCAGGGACCGCGACCTGCATATCGGTATATATGTGCGTGAACTTTTCGCAACAAAAAATGAAGAGGAGAACCTGGCGGTGATCCGTCAATACAACACCGAGGACCTTAATCTTGTCGGCATTATTGTATATGGCGACAGCAAGAAGGTAGATAAAGCCTTAGACGGCTTACAGCTGCATGAGTGAGCTTAGTAATACTCGTCCGCTACAAATGCGTATCCTTACCGGCTTTAAAAACTACCGATATATTCTTTAACACGTCATCGAATACCGCAGATTGGACCGCTGGCTGTTGAATCCATAGTGGTTTTGTTTAGTGATAAATATACGGTGATCTTTCTCCATTTATCATGCTATCTTCTGAGCCAGGTTTATTTTTTTCGAAAAATCCCGATCGTTTTCGCGGGCTTATTCGTCAAAAGATAAACCTAAACAACATGCAAAACCTAAAAGACAAAGTGGCCGTCGTATTTGCCGCCTCCGGAGATATCGCTGGCGCCGTTGCCCGCTCATTTTCACAACACGGTGCAAAAGTGTATGTCACTGCCCGGAATCTCAACGCCGTAAACGCCTTAGCACAGGAGATCAACGCCAGTGGCGGCCGCGCAGCAGCCGCTAAAGTGGACGCCTTAAATGAAACAGAGATCGACAATTTCTTAAAAAAGGTGGTATCAGATAACGGCAAACTGGATGTTGTCTTCAATGGCATCGGCCTCGGCTACGACGAGATGGGTGGACGTCCACCCACAACGGAAGCCACATTCGAACAATTCATGGCCCCGATGGAAAAGATCTGCGGATCACAATTCCTTACTTCCAGAGTAGCAGCAAAGTATATGATGCAAACCCAGTCTGAAGGGACTATCATATTGCTTACCGCCGCATTATCAAGGTCCAAGCTGCCTAACCTGGCAGGTATCACAGCCGCCAGTGCAGCTATTGAAGGCTTAACCCGGGTAATGGCCACTGAATGGGGAGGCGCGGGCATAAAGGTGAGCTGTATTTGTGCAGGCGCCATCATGGAGACAAAGCGGATCTCCGGATGGATCGATGGCGCCGCACAACAATATGGAGTACCTGCAGAGCAGTTAATCGCACAGTACAAGGCTTTCGACATATTAAAGACAAGTCCGACACTGAAACAAGTAGGCGAAACGGCCGCCTTCCTTGCTGCTGAAACAGGGGTAGTTTTCAATAGTCATATCGTTGATGTGGATTGCGGTAAGCTGAATATTTTATAGCACATTATACAGTACATTAGTGGTTGCAGCCCTTTAGCAGAAGGGCTGCAACCTTATTTTCATTTATTAATGGATCGAATGGAAAGAGAACACATCCTTCAATCAGCCATAGCAGGCGACATCAATGCCTTTCAAACACTGTTTGCCGAATTCCAGGACCAGCTAAAATCTTACCTGTACCGTTTACTTACCGACCGGGACGATGTAGACGACCTGACCCATGATACTTTTATCAAGGCATTCACTAATATATCTACCTTCAACCAGCATTCTTCTCTAAAGACCTGGGTATTCAAAATAGCCACCAACCTGGTTACGATCATCTGCGGAAACTAAAGAGATGGCAGCCGGATGCACAGGACCGGGGGGCCGACCTGGCGATAAGTTCCGAAGAGATCCGGCGGGCTTTCTGGGCAGCGCATGATACTTCACCTGCGGGAGCTTATGAGATGAGAGAGCATATCGATTACTGTTTCACCTGTATCTCAAAAACTTTGCTCATTGAAAACCAGGTAGCGCTGATCTTAAAGGATATTTACGATTTTTCAATCAAGGAAATTTGTCTTATCCTGGATAAGACAGAAGGTGTAGTAAAGCACCTGTTAAATGATGCCAGGAACATTATGACGGATATTTTTGAGCACAGGTGCGCCCTGATCAACAAGAATGGCGTTTGCCATCAATGCAGCCATATCAATGAAATTTTCAACCCGAAACAGGATCAGCAGGCGGAGCTGATGAAGCTGGAATTGGTAAAGGCATCAAAGAAATATAACAGGGAACAGCTTTTTGAACTACGAACATTATTGGTAAAAGCGATTGACCCGCTGCATGCTTTGGGTACGGATCTGCATGAAGCGATTATGAATTGTGTTAAAACGGCGATTGGTGAGAAACGTGATTATTTTGAGCAGCGGCCGGGTAAAGAATTACCAGATGAGGCTTAACGTATGAAGCGAGTTCTTTACTTTACAGCCCCGTCATCTATATGTTTAATATAAGATGCTGAAATCCAATTATTTTATGTTGACGGATAAAGGCGGCCGAATACCTTACCTTTTCGTTCTTCGGCTTTTTTATTATTATTGTATAAATGATTAGTGATGAGGCCCAAAGAAAATTACAGGATATCGTTAGAGGTGCTCTCCTTGAAGGGCAGGGAGATCATTGCACAGCAGTCAGAAACCTCCTATGCCAAAGCTTTGGCACAGATCCAACTGCTAAAAGCAAATTCGAAAGTAGGACAATCCTCAAAGAAAAGCAGGCAGAATTTCTAAAATCTTCTCGCAGCAGATCAACGCCATGTTATTAAATTTAAGGACGGAATTTATTATGCAACATAGGTGGAATATTTCAATAGTCTTGTTATTCACAATTTGTTATTCCCTAATACAGCTTACTCATTATTAGGCTTTACCGAAAACAACGATCGATGTGCTGTTTTTTTTATTGATACGGTGTTTTATAAATGGAGAGGAAATAAGGTATCAGTGTTTGTAAAATTTGACTATCAATAGACTAACTGCGATCTCAATTTTGATAGCCATAGCTAAATTCTGAGAAAGGGTGAGTTTTTATCGTCAATAGTTTCTTAAATTACGTGATCTAAAGGCGTTTTATGGGCGATTTGCAAACATTAATAGGTAAGATCAGGCAATTCAATCAGGAGCGTGACTGGAGCCAGTTTCACAATGCCAAAGATTTGGCTTTAGCAATTAGCATTGAGGCGGCAGAATTGAATGAATTATTTCTATGGAAAAAGGCTGAAGAAGCAGATCCGGAAAAAGTAAAGGAGGAACTGGCAGACATCTTTACTTATGCATTGCAATTAGCGGATAAATATGGATTTGACATCTTTGAAATTGTAAGTAATAAAATAGAAAAGAATGCGTTAAAATACCCGGTTGAAAAAGCAAAAGGCAGTGCCAGGAAATATAATGAACTATGAAAACCCCGCAGAAGTATACCATTGAAAGGCATGATTTTAATTTGGAAGCAATAAAGCAACTTGATGATAAAAATTTTCCTGAGGAATTCTGGCCAGTTGTTTACTTGCTGAAAGAGAGAAATAAAAGAAATGCCTCCGCATATGTTGGCGAAACAATTGACATAAAGACCAGGTTGACAACCCACATAAATCATCCTGAAAAAGGTAAGTTACATGAAGCCTACCTGATCTCCAGCAAGCAATTCAACAAATCAGCTACACTTGACATTGAAGCTAACTGCATAAAGTATCTGTCTGGAGATGGGATGTATAAATTGCTGAATGGGAATCTCGGTTTGGTTAATCATAATTACTATCAAAAGGAAGAGTTGTATTATGAAATTTTCCAGTCTGTCTGGGAAGAGCTTCGGTCATTAGGAGTGACAAAACGTTCGTTGGAGCAAATCGACAACTCCGATCTTTTTAAGTATTCGCCTTATAAATCATTAGACCCTGAGCAAACCAAAAGTCTGATATTGATTCTCGAGTCATTATTGGATGACCGATATGAAAGTTTTGTTATTGAAGGTGGTGCAGGATCGGGGAAAACGGTGCTAGCCGTTTTTTTATTTAAGCTGTTGCATACGGCGGAAGAAGATTTTAATTTCAGCGCTTTTGGCCCCGAGGATCAGCGGATAATAGAGCTTGTACAGCGGTTAAAGCAAAAAGTGCCTAATCCCAAAATGGCGTTGGTCATTCCTATGGACTCCTTTCGGGCAACTGTACAAAGAATATTCAGACATGTGGAAGGATTGCGGGCAGATATGGTAGTGGGACCAACAGATCTTAGAAAAAATCATTATGATATTGTCGTGGTTGATGAGGCACATCGGTTGCGGAGAAGAATAAATTTGGGTAGTTATTACGGCGTTTTTGATGAAGTGTCTGAAGAGCTGGGATTTAATAAGGAAAAAGATGATGAGCTTGACTGGGTCTTAAAACGGTCTGATAAGAACATATTCTTTTATGATGAATATCAATCAGTCAAACCTTCAGATGTACTTCAGGAAAAATTCGATATTCTAAAAAATAATGCCAGTACGAAAACGAATTACCTTAATTCGCAGTTTCGCGTAAAAGCCGGATTGAAGTATGTAGAATTTATCGATGAGCTGCTAAAGGGTGAGCGTATTCCCAACCAGGAGAAATTTAAATTTAAGAAATATGATTTTCTGCTTTTTCAGGACTTGGAGCAGATGATTGATCATATTAAAGAGAAAGATAGCCAAGAAGAGCTGGCAAGAGTAGTGGCTGGTTACGCCTGGCCATGGCCTTCACAAAAGAACAAGAAGGCTTTTGATATTAATATAGGCTCATTAAAGCTTCGATGGAACAGTGTAAAAAGGAACTGGATCAATTCGACCAATGCCATTAATGAGGTGGGCTGTATTCATACTGTACAAGGATACGACTTAAACTACACGGGCGTCATTTTCGGTAACGAGATTGGCTATGATAAGGCAAAAAGAGAGATTATAATTAGGAAGGATAATTACTACGATAGAAATGGCAAGCATGGTGTTAAGGATCCTAAACAATTAAAGGGATTCATTATTAATATTTATAAGACATTGATGCTGCGCGGTATTAAAGGCACCTATATTTATGTCTGCGATGATGCACTTCGGGAATACTTTGCTCGTCATATTCCCTTGTATAATGCGCCTGCCGCTAGTGACACCAGGACAGATGAACAGGTTGTACCGTTTATTAATAGTGTCCCACTCTATGATTTGAAAGCGGCGGCCGGAAGTTTTAGCGAACGCCAGCGGGTGAGTGACGACGTTGTTTGGTTCCATATAGAGCATCAGAATGGTTTAAGAATAACAAAAGACCATTTTGCCTGCAAAGTAGTGGGTGAGTCAATGAATAAATTGATCCCTAACGGGGCTGTCTGTTTATTCCGTAAGTACTCAGGGGGAACCAGAAATGGGGAAATTGTATTAGCGTCTCATTCCAGCATCCAGGACGCCGACTTTGGTTCAAATTATACGGTTAAAAGATACCTCAGTGAAAAGGAATATAACGCGGATGGCACATGGGAACACAAGCGTATTATTCTTGAACCTTTTTCCACCGATCCCTCGTATGAAAATATTGTGCTTGACGGTGACGAGCTATCCCGGTTAAAGGTTTTCGGAGTGTTTGAAGCTGTGTTAGCCGGCTAGGCCGTAGACCTTGTCCTAATCAATACAAAGTGAAAAAGGAAGACCTATTCAGCCTTCCTTTTTATTATCCACGTAATTACTATTTTGTTACCTCTCCCTTAAAAAATCCACTCACCTCCTTCACCCACACCTCCGGGCTTTCCAGCGCCGCAAAATGCCCGCCTTTCTCCATCGCCGTGAACCGCTTTAAATTCACCTTCCGCTCCGCCCATTCTTTCGGTGTTGGGGCATCTCCTCCGAATACCGCCACGCCTGTAGGTACATTTACCTTTTGATGCGATGCCAGCTGTTGATGTGCCCCAACCGCATATGTCCGCATGGATGAATTGATCGTCTGGCTTACCCAATAGATCATTATATTCGTAAGCAGCTCATCCTTTGTAAAATGATCCTCAATAGTGCCATCGGGTGTACGCCAGGTATTGAATTTTTCAATGATCCAGGAAGCAAGGCCTGTGGGAGAATCATTCAAACCAAAAGCCTGCGATTGCGGTTTGGTAGCGTGTAGCATGGCATACGCGCCTTCTGTATACCACCATTGCTGGATAACCTGTCCGAATTCCTGTTCAGCTTTCGTCATCGTGCTCCAATCTTCCGAGCCGTTGGGGTATCCCACATCTGTGAGATGAATGGCTGCTACGTTTTCAGGATATAGATTCGCGAGTGATCTGGTAATCCCGCTGCCTACATCTCCACCGGCTGCCAGGAATGTTTCGTACCCAAGTACATCTTTCATCAGCGCAGCGAAGATCTTCGCAGAACCATCGTCTGTCTGCGCTACACGACTGGAAAAACCAAAGCCTGGAATAGATGGTACTATCACATCATAGTCATCTGTCAATAAAGGAATAACTTTGTAAAAGCGGTAGAAGCTATCAGGCCATCCATGCAAAAGCAGCAAAGGCCTGGCATCCGGGTTTTTACTTTTGATGTGCAGAAAGTGAATGCTAAGGCCGTCTATTTCCACGGTGAACTGTGGGAATGCGTTAAGCGCGGCTTCCTGTTTGCGCCAGTCGTAACCATTTTGCCAGTAGGCCACCAGGCTTTGAAGAAATACAGGATCCGTGCCGTATTTCCAGCCAATGTTCTCTGGTGCATCAGGCCAGCGGGTCTGACGAAGGCGGTTGTTAAGATCGTCCAATACAGTCTGTTGTACATCGATTTTAAAGGGCATTACAGTGAACATATTGTGGGATTTTTTGGGTTGCACATTAATGATAAAGCCATAACAGTGATAGTTAGTAAGCGGATGATTTGACTCATCGTTTTTTGTGTTTGATGAAACAAAGATCCAGACAGCATGTGACAGCTGTATGTCAGTAACTAAACGGCTTGCTAAAATAAAAGTTACATGATCCCTACCCCCAGCCGGCATCCCAATTGGCCAGCCAGAAAAGCCAACCTGGATGACTTTTAAAGTCTACTTCCCTTTATTAAGGCAATAAACCAATAATTATTAGTCAACTAAGTAATTATAATTAATTAAATATTTGATTAATACTGGTATTTATCTGCCAGTATAAAGCTATATTTTACTAGGATAACTGCTATTTATAAAGAGGGCTTATATATGGCTTACAACTCGCTTACAACTCCCAGATATAGGGCAGATATCCACGGGCAAACCTAAGACAGCAAAGGCTTTTGGCCGGATTGACTGCCAGAGGACATAGGGAAACAATAAATGTTTGCTGGAATTTTTGCTGTAACGGACTGATTTTCAGGATGTTTAAAGCCTGTAGTTGGCACGGGGTTAACTTGTTTAGGCCCCGGAATAGAACTGTAAACCCTGAAATTTGATCAATTCCGGTGCCTGAACTCACTGGCCGTCTTGCCCGTCTTGGCTTTGAACAGCTTGGCAAAATGGGAGGGATGCTCAAAACCCAGCTCGTATGCTATTTCACTGATCGACTTTTCCGTGCTCCACAACATCGATTTAGCCCTTTCCACCAGTTCGAGGTGGATGTGCTCCTGGGTGGTCTTGCCAGTGAACTTCTGTAAAAGATCAGACAAATAGCCTGCCGACAAATTAAGCCGGGAAGCAAAATAGGAGACTGGCGGTAGGCCGGCTTCTATTAAGGCAGGCTGGCTGAAATATTCCTTTACCAAACGCTCAAACCGTTGAACAACGTCTGCATTTACCTTTGCCCGGGTATAAAACTGCCGGTCATAAAAGCGGTTACAATAGTTCAACAGCAGCTCAATATTACTAACAATCACACTTTGGGTGTGCTTGTCTATATGCTGGCTATATTCCCTTATGATCTTGCCAATACAGTCTTTTAAGAGCTGCTTTTCCTCTTCAGATACGTGCAATGCTTCGTTAACCTCGTACTGGAAGAAGGAATACTCATGCATTTTCATCCCAAGGTTGGTGCCATGCAGCAGGTCCGGATGAATGAACAATGCCCATCCCTCATCTACCGTTACATCAGGACCGGTACCGATTACCTGCCAGGGGGCTGTGAACAGCAGGGAACCTTCCTTAAAATCATACTGGCTTTTTCCGTAATACAGTAACCCTTCATACCGCTTGCATGAAATAGTGTAAAAGCCAAACCTGTAAAGGGCTTTCTCCATCGGCCGCATCCTGTAAAAATCGCAGTGATCCACTACACTGATCAAAGGATGCCGTGGCGGTGGATATTGCACCAGCTTATGCAAGTCACTGATAGACTCCAGGTCAATATAGGATGGAGCGCCTCTTTTCATCTTACGGCAAAATTAAAGAAATTGAAAACGCTGCCCTGCAGATTTGTATTCGTGCAGGGCAGGAAATATCAGATCCCGAGCTGGGCAGACATCGCTGCTTTGAAGGAAGCATCATCCATCTGTTGTCTTGTCTTCAGCAGTTCAACGGCGTCATGGCCAACGGGGTAGCGCAATGTTGCGGTGCCGTCTGTGGCCGCCTGGTAAATGGCTTCCGCTACTTCACCAATGTTTTCAGACATCGGCCAGGTTTCCAGCATACCGGCGAAATGGTTAAAAGGCGCCTGGTAACTGTCGATGTCACCAAAACCATAGATGTTCATGGAACGGCCGGCGAAATCAGTTTTGTAACCGCCCGGCTCTACCAGTTTTAAACGGATCCCCAGCGGGTTCAACTCATACTGCAGCGATTCTGTCAGTCCCTCTACTGCAAACTTGGTGGAATGGTAAAGTGTGGAGAACGGAAAAGTAAGCCTGCCGCCTACAGAAGAAACGTTGATAATAGTACCTGTTTTGCGCGCACGCATTCCCGGCAATACAGCTTTTGTTACGTCAATAACACCAAACACATTGACCTCGAACTGCTGGCGGATCACTTCATCCGGGGCTGCTTCCAGCGCGCCCAATGTACCATAGCCTGCATTGTTCACCAGCACATCGATCTGGCCAAATTGGCTGATGCCTGCTGCAACAGCGGCCTGAATGCTGGCCTTGTCTGTTACATCCAGGCGGGTAAGCAGCACATTTTTTAATTGTGAAAATAAAGTGGTTGTTTCAGGAGAACGAACGGTAGCCACCACATTCCAGCCTTTCTCATGGAATAGCTCCACGGCAGATTTTCCAAAACCTGAAGAAGCGCCTGTTATTAATACTGTCTGTTTCATTTTACTTGTGTGAATTGTTCCACACAAAGGTCTGATGAAACAACAGCCCCGGTTTATACATTCCTGGACAAGGCTTATACAAATCCCGGCTTATTTCAGTTTCCAGAAATCGGCGTTGAGCTGCTTGAGCATTAACTGGAATCCTGGTCCGGGCATATCGCCATGGGAGAAGCCTTCAAACTCGTAGAGATACGTTTTTTTATGCCCAACCAGCTTCAGCATGCGTGCCAGGTAAGCATTTTCTTCATAACGGCCCAGCAGCTCCTGTTCACGGTCGGCTGTATAGATGTACATGGGCGGCGCATCTGCACGGATATGGGAAATAGGGGCGTACTTATCGACAGTTACCTGTGTATCCGGAATGCCTTTTTCTTTTCGTACAGTAAAGTGAGTGATGGCTTGTCCGCTGAAGGGAAACAGCGCAGCAATGCGGTTGGCGTCAATGTTATATTTAGCCAGCCATTCTTTATCAAGACCTACCAATTCCGACAGATAAGCACCTGCGGAGTGGCCCGATAACACGATCTTCGCAGGATCACCTCCGTATTCTTTTGCATGATCAAATGCCCAGGCTACTGCAGCGGCAGCATCCTCAATATAAGCCGGGCAGGAGACCTTCGGGCTCAAACGGTAGTTGGCTGCGATCACGATCACATGCTGTTGTTTAAGCGCATTGGGTATTTCTTTACTGCCACCTGTTATACCGCCGCCATGGAACCATACGATCACCGGCACATTGGCGTGTTTGGCGGGATAGTAAATGTCCAGCCTGCAGCGCTCCTTCATATAGGCGTCCAATTCACCCGTGCGGTACTGTATATCCTTTTGTTCCAGGTAAGAGGTAGTGTCCTGCGCCATCACCGGCAGGGTAAAACAAAAGAGTAACAGGTAGCAGATATATTTCATAAAATGCGTGGATTTTTTGTAACGGATAAAAATAGTGTTTCCTGCGGATTTCCGCCAGCAGGATTTACGAGATCAGGTTAAAGGACACCAATACAATTGTCACACTTACACATATCAGCGCGATCAGGAAAACATAGTCGGCTATTCTTTCCAGCCTTTCACTGATTTTTTCCCCTTCCGCCCGCATGGAGAGGAAAGAGAGAAAACAGCTGGCCATTAATAACAGCGAAGCAATGCCCGTGCTGTCATCAATGAGGGTGCCATTATTAAAATGCATTACTTTAATAGAAGTAAGCACGATCAAACAAAACCCCAGCAGGTTGGTAGAAGTATTAAGTATATGCGGCGATTTGCTTCCATTGGCCATATGTCCTGAATTGAAGCAAAAAGGTACGTAAAACCCCGGTTTTCGGAGGTTTGGCAGGAAAGTTATAAGCAGATTTTAATGTGTGTCAAATGTTTGTTAATGCGGCACTGTCTTTGGTACCAACACGAGGTTCAGTCCTGGTGTAAGCCCCAGGTTGATCTTCACGCTCCTGAACCTGAAGCTGCCCAGCGCTATTTTTCCCTGCAGGGTGTCTGCCGTCATCAGCAATTTTACGATCGGCGCTAAAAACCGGTTGTCCTTATGAAAATCCAGGATCTCCTGTTTCTTCTCCGGCGTGGTATCTTTCAGCTTTTCGAAGTGAAAAACAAAAGAAGGGGGAATACCAATACTGAAATCAATTTCAGCGGTCCTGAAGCCTATTTCCTCGATAATGGGCGTCAGCGCTATCAGATCGCTGGTGTACTTCGCATAGGTATCGGCGGTACTTGCTGTAATGTCGGAAAATTTATCCGTCAGTTTTTCCAGGCTTAGCATGTTTTCCAGGGTTTCTTTCATGCTGTCTTTAACCCCGGCTACTTTCTGGGTCATTTTGTTCAATACGTCTTTCATAGGAATGATGGTTAGATCAAATTAACTTACCTTATTTAACATCTAAAAAAGGAAATAGTTCACACACTTCATCCGTCATTTCAACCATCATTTCCGTCATTTCACCCACAATACCGCTGCCCGGGTTTGCAGGCTTCGTAATTTTAGCACTCCGATTTTACCGTATATTGGGCTTGTTATTCAAATTACCATGAGCAATCCTCCGGGAAATAAAAAAGGCCTGGTGCCAGGTGTATCCTGGCAGGAGATCGTCGCCTTCCTATCGCTTTTTGTGGTTATGAGCCTGTTGTATGGCTTCCCGGACCTGATCCGCGGAAAAGTTTCCTGGCATTACGCGAGGGAAACGGCAGTAGACTGCGTGTTCATGTTCGTTTCCTGTATACCGCCCTGGTGGCTGCATTTCAGGAAGCTCGCGCATTGGCCCCTGCAGAAACGCTTCTGGTTCCATCTGCCAACATCATTGATCTACTATTTCAGCTGGATAGGACTGTATGTTATCTACAACCCGCTGACAGGCAAGCCGCCTATCACCGGCGCTAACCTGGTGGTGAACCTGGGGCCTAACCTGCTATTCTATGTACAGATCTTCAGCTTCCTTCACATCTACCACTTTTTCAGGGAGCGGGAGCTGCAACTGAAGAAAGAAAAAGAGCTGTCCTCGCTGGCCTACAACAGCGAGATCAATGCGCTGAAAGCCCAGATCCAGCCGCATTTTCTCTTCAATACCCTGAACTCCATCAGCGCCAGCGTGCCACCGGAGCAGGAAACCACCCGGGAACTGATCGCCAAGCTGGCAGATACTTTCCGTTATGCCCTGTATGTTACCCAGCATGAATGGGTACCGTTGCATGAGGAAGCGGCCTTTATCCATACCATCCTGGAGCTGGAGAACAGGCGCTTTGGCAAACGCCTGCAGTTCGAGATCGGTTGCCTGAAGGAGACCGGCAATATCATTGTGCCTTCCATGCTGCTGCAGCCGCTGGTGGAAAACGCCATCCGGCATGGCATTGCGCCCAGCCTGAACGGCGGCAGGATCACGGTAGGCTTTGAACGTGCAGACAGCAAACTAAAGGTAACCGTGAGCGATACGGGCAAAGGCTATCCCGGCGAAATGCAGGAGATGCTGTCTGCCAAAGGCGTCGGACTCCGTAATGCACGTCAGCGCCTGGAATTGTTGTTCAACGAAACGCTTTATATTGAGAGAAATCATCCCACGGGGATGGTATTTTACTTTTATATTCCTATACAACATCATGTCGGTAACAACGGTCTTAATAATTGATGATGAAGAAGCTTCCCGCAGCCTGATCCGCCAATACCTCCAGGCCCACCCGGAAATGGATATCCTCGGTGAATGTGAGAACGGTATTGAGGCCGTAGGGGCGATCAATGAGCGGCAACCAGACCTGGTCTTCCTGGATGTGCAGATGCCCGGCCTCAACGGCTTCGAGGTACTGCAGGAGATCGCACATATACCCATGATCATTTTTACCACGGCATTTGACCGCTTTGCGATCAAAGCTTTTGAAATGAATGCGGTGGATTACCTGCTGAAACCCTATACCCGTCAACGTTTTGACTTGTCTGTAGAACGCATCAGGCAGCGTACAGACCAGCATGCCCTGTATGGACTGGCCGCCAGTATACCCCTGCAGCAGGGCAATTATCCCCCCAGGATCTTCGTTGAAACCCCGGGAAGGCTCAGGAGCCTGGATGTGCAGGACATCCTGTACCTGAAGGCGGAAAAGGACTATACACGCATTCATATCGCCGGACAAAGCTACCTGGGCTCCCAGGGCATCAGCATACTGGAAAAAAGGCTGGATCCCCAGCGTTTTCTGCGTGTGCACCGCTCGTATATCGTGAACATCTACCACGTTAAAGAAGTATACCGCGATATCTCTAAAACTTTTCTTGTGATGCATGATGAGACAGAGATCGTAGTAGGAAGGAGTTACCTCGAAAGCCTGAAAAAACTCATCTACTAAGATCTTCGTCGCCCCCCGATGCATTTCGTCCGCCTTTATTGCACTTCGTCGGAAAGTCGCTGCCGCTGCCGATAGCAGTCCTACATTTGCTGCATCGTTTTATATAACAAACAAGCGGCAATGAAAATACTTTTCGACGAAAGTGAGACGGCAGCAGCGAACCGGATCAGGGAGCTGGTGGCAGGCATCAATCCAGCCGTGGAAGTGGTGAAAGTGCCCAGCCTGTTCAGCCGGCTTTTACGCGTAACGTTCCGTGACCGTAGCCCGGTACAGCGTTACCTGGTACGCAAGGGCACCCGGTTGTTTCCCATTGCGGTGGAAGATATCGCCTATTTCTATGTAAAGGGCCGTTTTTCCTGCATCAAAACCGTTTGCGATACAGAACATATTCTTGAAAAGAGCCTGGACGATATTGAGCTGGAAGTGGACGGCAATGTCTTTTTCAGGATCAACCGGCAGTTTATTGTGAGCTACACCAGCATCAGGCAGGTACATGCCTGGTTCAACGGCAAACTAAAAGTATGGCTTAGCCCCGATATAGGAGAAGACGTTATTGTAAGCCGTTTAAAAGCGGCCGAATTCCGGAAGTGGTTGGGAGAATGACGTGTTAACCCGTAGTTTGATTACTTTGTTTGTGCCCCAAAAAAGTTTCACCTGTATTTAGAACAGGAACTAACCCCAAATGGCAGAGGCGTCTCCCCAAAAGAGGCGCCTTTTTTGCGTCGCTTTAGCCGAAAAAACGTAACTTACTGATAGTTAACATTATCCTGGATATCCTAGAGAACCCAAATGTTGTCATGTATGTTTGAACAATCCCAGTCACAGGCTCCCTCAAGCCGTGCTGTCCCCGCAGATCCCCGTCATGGAGGTATCGCTTATCCCGCTGTTACATCGTTACCCATCGGTGAGGCCGAAGTTCCCTTAGCCGCGGAGCACCCGCTTCCAAACAGAGATCAGCCGCCAGGAAGGATTGTACAGGCCCGGTTTAAACCCGGTCAGGTGATCCAGCGGATCGCGTTTAAGAATAATATGGGCGTCCCAGTAGATCTTTCCGATGCGGAAATAGTAGAGAAAATGAACAAATGGATGATCGACAAGATGAAAAACGATAATATCACGACGGCCCCACTCAATACAGATGTCACTACTAATCGTATGAACTGGACCGAAGTCCATACCAGGGGAGGGATTTCCCGCGCTGCCACGAACATATCTGACCTGTATAATGTGCTAAAGGAAGCCAAAATGAGCCCGGGTTTTACTTTTTCATTAGACCATAACCTTCCCGGTAAAGAAAGCCAGTTTGCCTCCAGTACATTGAAGACAAAAGACAAAACCACACGGAATGCGATCGATGGAATGATGTTCCCATCCAACAACCTGGCTGTCGCCGTAAAAGGCGAAGGGGTAGCTTACAAAGAGCTTGCTGAGTCATTCACCAAGCTGGCAAGGGGCAGAGGAGACGCCCGGTTGGCTGAAGACCATTTAAAGTTGTTACAGGGCCAGCCAATAGCAGGATATTCTGATGATGAAAAGGCTAAGATGCACTATCACCTTGATGTGCTTCATCTGGCAGAAGGAAGAAGAGGCGCCGGAATGTTTATGTTCGGATCCATGACCCTGCAGAATATTGCTGATGGTAAGATAACCGCTAATGCTGCTTTCGGGAAAAAGAGAGGTGGAAATCTTGATGGAGATTTTCCGGCAGCCTGGGAGAAGAGCAAAAAGCCTATAGAAACCATAGAGGAGCATTTTGACAATGGAGGAAGTATTACTGATCCCGCCATGGGTGAAACGCTCGTAAAAAAGGTCCTGGATAAGATGAAACTGCAGGTAAGGGAGTTCTTTAAGACGGCAGATCATACGGATTTTTCTGCGGTGGACCTGAGGACTATCCCCGGGGCGGATTTTGTTGACAAAAACGGAGCCCTGGAGGCGGCTATGAACCTGTTACGCAAAACTTACTTCTCAAGTATACCAGCCCTCTACGCCAATCCCGCCCATGAACCGGCTGAAGCGCAAGCCAACAGGGCGGTACTATCCACGAGGCTGGAGCAAAGGAATGCCCAACACACGCTTCACGGACTGACCAATACTATGACGCAGCCAGGCTCAATACCCAGGCTTGAAACATTATTACCGGAGACAATGCAGGATGCGCTTGCGCTTACCGATCCGGATGCCTCCACCAGGGAACATAACGAGCGCCTCTTTAGTATAACAACGAACTGGAAAGGCACGCCTGTGGAGAAGCTAAAAACTGACGCATCTGCAAACAAACTATGGAATAAAATGAAGGAGCCGGTGGAGGAGCGAAATAAGATAAAAGCCGCCGGCGATCCGAAAATGAAGCGAAGCCTTAAGCGTAAAAGGAAAACAAAAGCCGCGGTCAACACGGCAATAGACAATGCGGAGGATTTTAGCAGCGATCACTCCGGGGATGAGTTTACGGCCGCTACGACCAGGGTGGCAAAAGAGAAAAAGGAAAGGAAACGGGCTAAGGCGATGCCTTATATAGCGGGCGTTCAATGTGCCACAGACGGAAAGGACATCTCTACCGTTACCGGTTATACGGGTGATGATCAGCTGGCAGCAGAAGAAGGGTTCACGCATAAAAAGCAGGAACTTGACCAAAATGGTTACCTGGCCGGACTGCAGGATGACAGGTCTGCAGGTCTGGATACACATGCCCATGCCCAGGCTGGGTTCAATAGGGGGCTTGCAGTAAGGACCCTTGTAGAGGGAATGGCGAAAACAGACAAGGCCTCCGGAACCAGGAAATATAAGCTGAATTTCAGGGATCTCCTCGAGCAGTCTGCTAAAGAAAGTGTGGATGTATTTGGCGCTTTAGCTGAACTGTATCATCAAACATATGATCAGCCATAACAGGATTTTAGCTACTTTTACCCCTCCTATGACAATGCAGACACCCGAACCGCCGCTGAACATTATCATCGTGGATGACGAGAACCGAGGCTTGTAATAACCTGCGGAATATCCTGCTCCGTGACGTGGATCCCTACATCAACATCATGGGAATAGCGCATGATACCGTCCAGGCCGAAAAGCTGCTCCATGAACATACGCCAGACGCCCTGCTGCTTGATATAGAGATGCCCAAGGAGAACGCGTTCAGCTTTGTAGAACGTATATCCCCCGTGAATTTCGAGATCATATTTGTGACGGCTTACGATGAATATGCCGTAAAAGCTTTCCGGCTGAATGCTATCGACTACATCCTGAAACCGATCAATACCTTTGACCTGGCCGCTGCTATCCGCAAGCTGAGGGAAAGGATACAGTATAAAACAGCCATACAATTACCTGCTTATGAAACACTGTCCAGGCAATTAAAGAACCATAGCCAGCCCACGCAGATCTACCTCCGGGATAGCAATTCCGTGGAGATCGTGGATTTTAAGGACCTGCTTTATATTGCCGCCAAAGGCAGCTATTCCCAGGTGACCTTCCTCAAAGACGGCCAGGTGAAGCAGATCGTCATGAGCAATTCCATCGCGGAGTATGAGGAGCTGTTGCCTGCTGATCAGTTCTACCGGATCCACAAATCTTACCTGGTGAATGGCCAGCACATCAAACAGATCGTTAAAGATGGCAACCAGGTAGTAGCCTCCGGTAACCGCTTCAGCCTTCCCGTTGGAAGAAGGCGGCACAGCGGCCTGCTTACGTTCCTTCAGCAATACGGGGCTACGCATGTGTAAAAGGATCGCACAATACATTCTACTGCTGCTGTTCATTGCCACGGCGCTTCCCTGCCTGGGGCAGGATTTTCCTATCATTCATTTTACGAAGAACGAAGGACTGCCGGGCAATATGGTATACCAGGTGTACCGCGACCGTGCGGGCTTTCTATGGTTTGCTACGGAAAAGGGCGTTGCCCGGTATAATGGGATCAGGTTTGAAACATTTACTACTTCCGACGGCCTGACAGATAACGATGTTATCAACCTCTTTGAAGATCATTACGGCCGTATATGGCTGAACTGTTTCAAGGGCAACCTGTGTTATTATAAAGACGGCAAGATCTACTCCGCCAACAGCGTTTTCCCAAACCTGTCTTTCAATACCTCGCATGCATTTGGTGTCTCCCTTGAAAATGACAGCAGCCTTACCCTGCTCTTTTCAGACAGGGAGACGTTCATCAACATAAAGGGAGACTCCTGTCGTGTGTATTATCTGAATAAGATATGGGGCAAAGGGCCCAATGATCTGACGGTGGTTGCCAACAAGCGCTCGTCCTCCACTTATGAGCTGCTTACGGGGCATGGAAGCATGCTGATAGATACCAATTATAATGTCCTCTTAACGAGATCCAGACCAGAGAGCAGGAACAGGTGCAGGGTAGGGCAGGAAATGTGCTACATTATGTCAGACAAAGCGGTTTACCATAATGGCAAGCCTGTGTATCGTTTTAAAGGACCAGATGAAGGATATGATAATGTAACCAGCCTGTATATCAGCAAGACGGATACCTTTGTGGGAACGGAGAAAGGACTGGTCATTAATAACAGCGCCCCCATACTGAAAACATCAAGGATCACTGATGTGTCGCAGGATGTTAACGGGAATTACTGGGTAACTACGCTCAACAACGGTGCATATTATTTTGACAGGCGCTTCCGGGATATAAAGCTTTATAGCAACTGCTATACAGGCACCGCCTTGTACGCATTTGCAGTGGGCGAAAAGCTCTTCTTTACTACCAACGATAAAGCCCTTTTTCGTTTCGACAATGGAAAAGCTACCCGTATCTTCGACCTTAGCAAATACAGGGGCAGGGAGCAGGATTTTATTCCTCAGCCCGGATCTATAGCAGACGATAAAGGGAATTATCATTTCATAGCAGACCGGGACCATTTTATCGTGCAAGATCTGCTTGCAGATCAACCACTGATCAAACGGAAACATCTTTTGCCATCGACGGTGAACAATATACGCCAGACATCTGCCGTAAAAGTGATCTGTAGCACGCCCCGCTACTTCTATTATTTACATATCGGTTATTTCATATTACGGATCGACCGGTCTAAGATCAGCATAGGCAATAGCACGCAGCCGGAAGATGTAGTCACGGTTGCTGATGGACAGCGCATATACTACATGGCGGAATCCACCAGTAATGACATCTGGTTCACCACCAGTAAAGGGATGTACAAGCTAGTGAATGACAGCGCCGTGCTGCAGGCCCCCCTTAAAGGCTTGAGCCTGACACGCTTCTACATGCTGGGCGATTATATGGTAGGATGGAATAATAGTAACCGGCTCATTGTCTGCAATAACATCAACGGTCGTACGATGGTGGACACCCTGCCACAACAGGATTGCATCTGGGACAAAGCCTTTCCGCTGGACGACCGTCATCTGCTGATCTGTACAAATAACCAATACCGTATACTGCAGGTTGTGCCCAGCAAAGACCGCCCGGTATATGAACTTTCCATCGTAGCGCATCCCTTTATACCCGCAGATGTAGAGCATGTTTTTTCAGACGGGCATACCTGCTATTTCTTCAAAGACGGCAACATTACAGCGGCACCCTTAACAGCCCTGCTGCAGAAAGCGACGCCGCCCCGCTTGTTCTTTACCGGTGTCAGCACCCTGCAACATGCCTACACAACCGCTGGCGGGAGTGTATCCATTCCCTACAAGGAATCAGGCAATATCCATATCTCATTTGCGGCGCTGGCATTTGGAATGACGGGTCTGACCTATGAATACACCGTTTCAGGCGAGGAGCAGGACAGCTGGCGTGTTATCAAGAATGAAGAGATCAACCTGCTTTCTTTCCGGCCCGGCCATTATACGGTCACTATACGGGCCAGCAGCGCTTCCAATGTACACAGCCTTCCTGTTTCGCTGCTGCTCACCATCATGCCGCCATTCTGGATGTCCTGGTGGTTTATCCTGGTGGCAGGTTTGTGCTTCGCTGTTTTGCTATGGTGGGTGGTTCGTTTGGTGATCCGCTATATTGTAAAAAAGAAAGAACAGGTACATGCCTCCGAAATAAAGTTCATGAAACTGGAGTACAAAGCGCTGAACGCGCTGATGAATCCTCATTTCATCTTCAACAGCCTGAATAATATCCAGGGGCTGGTGAACGGGGATAACCGGCAGGCGGCCAATCAATACCTGGTCATCTTTGCAGACCTGATCCGCCAGAACATGCACAATGCTTCAAAAGAGCTGATCACCCTGGAAAAGGAGGTGGAGCTGATCCGCAATTACCTCCGGCTGGAAAAGCTGCGGTTCAACGACTGGCTGCATTACAGGATAGATGTTGACGACCAGATAGATACGGCCGGTATACTGATACCGCCGTTGCTGGTACAGCCCCTGGTGGAGAATGCCATCCGGCATGGCCTGGTGCCCCGGCAGTCGGCAGACAGCCTCTTATCCATTCATATTCATGAAGATGAAGCGGAAGTGCTGTATATAGACGTGAAGGACAATGGCGCAGGTCTCTCCCGTGCGCCCAGCCGGCCTTCCCCTTATGAGTCAACGGGCCTGGATAATATCCGGAAACGTACGGCCCAATTGAAGCTGATCCACAATATAGACGCCGGTTTTGACATCTTTGAGTTGAGAGATCCATCCGGGGCGGTACAGGGTACCCTGGCCAGGATCATTATACGCCGTTCGTAAACAAAATACTACCGTTCCTGAACCTTTTTACACCTTGCCCGGGGCGCTGCTCTAACTTAGCGGCAGAATATCCCTATTCTTAATAAAAGAAGATCTATGTACCGATCACTGAAAGTTAACCTGCTGTTTGCACTGTTATCACTCTCCCTGTTCTCTTGTACTGAGGAGGATCCGACTGCACCTGAGCCGCCGGTGTTAAGCGACAATACAAAAATTCTTACTGCCAAAACCTGGATCTACTATGAGTACTTCAACGGGTATAATGATTCCCAGACAAAGCTGAGCTGGAAAGAAAATAAAGCCACCAGCTACAGGAATATGTCTAAGATCATGGTGAAATTTAACCCGGACAGCACCGTTATAGAAACAAACGAAAATGGTGTACTGTATCATGGCACCTGGAGCTTCCTGAATAATGAAACACAGATCCGTGTGACCAATTCAGAGGGTACGTTCACTTCAAATATCAAGGTACTGGCCGATTCGCTTTTTGAATGGCATAATGTGACCGACAATACTTACGGCGTAATGGTGCATGAGTATCCGAGAACAGATTCCATCACCAGCAAGACAGCATTGCTGACAGGAAAAACATGGATCTACAACGAATACTTTAATAACTACAATCTGACCAGCCCGGACCTGGTCTGGAAGATCGGGAAGGCCAACAGCGCTACGAACTATTCCAGGATCTGGGTGCAATTTAATGCGGATGGTACGGTAGTAGAGACAGATAAGGACAGCGTGGTGTATCACGGCAACTGGACTTTCCTGAATAATGAAACACAGGTGCGTGTTACCAACTCACAAGGTGTGTTCACCTCTGACATCAAAGTACTGCGGACTGACCGTTATGAATGGCAGATGGTGAACGGCATCACTTATGGTGAGATGATCCCTTCAACAACCAATCCCTTGAAAAAATAGCATCCATTTTCACATAGCGTACATACCAGCCCTGAATTAGACATTATCGGAAATTTTATCGGGGGGAATACGGAGCAGCTTTCGGGTCTGATGATCTGAAGGCTGCTTTTTTATTAGAGCCGTTGTCCGCCGATGGCCAGTCCGCCGTCTGCCAGGATGCTTTCTCCCGTTACATAAGATGCGGCAGGGCTGCTCAGCCACAGCACCAGCTCTGCTACTTCTTTAGGATCAGCGAAACGCCCCACAGGTACATGTCTTCTGAATGGCGCTTTGGCAGCTTCTGCTTCCGCATTGTCAGCAGGGAAGAAACGATCAAACATCGGTGTTTGTATATAACCTGGTTGAACATTATTGATCCTGATACCCGCATCGGCGGTTTCAATGGCCAGTGCACGGGTGAGGCCATCCAATGCGGCCTTGCTGGCGGAGTAGACGCCTGATCCACCAAGCGCGCCTCTTGCCAGCCAGGAAGAGGTATTGACGATAGCGCCGCCGCTTGCCTGTTTTCTGAACTGCTCAATTTCGTATTTGCAGCTGAGCCATACGCCTTTTACATTGATGTTGAACACACTGTCAAATGCATCTTCGGGCGTATCTTCTATCCGTGCAAACAGTCCTTCGATCCCGGCATTGTTAAAAGCAATGTCCAGTTTACCGAAGCGCTTTACCGTTGCTGCTACCAGGCGCTGTACTTCGGCGGCCTGTGATACATCTGTCTGAATGAAATGAATATCCCGGCTGATCTCCTGCAATTGTGCCAGGGCTTTTTGTCCTTCCGTTTCCCGCCGTCCGGCGATCACTACTTTTGCTCCGTGCTGCAGGTACAGTGCGGCGGCAGCGAGCCCGATGCCGGTGGCGCCGCCGGTAACCAATGCCACCTTTCCCTGTAAATTGTTTTGTGCCATTTTCTGATCTGAATTTTATGGTACAAAACTACAGGCGGCATGCTGGCGAAAATTATGCGCTTCAAACAGCTTTTTATTAAATAGAAACAACTGATTTACGGAACTGCAGTGGTGTTTGTCCCGTTTGCTTTTTAAAGAAAGTATTAAAATTGGAGGCATGCTCAAAGCCCAGGCTATGGCCGATGCCGCCGATATCGAGATCGCGGCGTCGCAGCAGGTCCCTGGCTTCCTGTAAGATCCTTTCGCTGATCCACTCGGTGGTGGTCTTGCCCGTGGTTTCTTTTAAAGCCCGGTTCAGGTGATTGGTATGTACCGCCAGCTGGCCCGCGAACTCATTGGCGTTCTTCAGCCGGATGGTTTCCCGCGGTGCATCTACCGGGAACTGATGTTCCAGCAGCTGGAGGAACAGTTCGCTGATGCGCTGTGAGGCATTAGCGGGTTGATAGTAAGTAGCTGCAGGCTGCATCTTCAGGGCTTCATGCATCAGGATCTGTACATAGCTTCTGAGGAGATCGGATTGATGGGCATAGCCGGACCCTATTTCGGCCAGCATACTTTCGAAGGTGCTGCGGAGCGCTGCTGCTTTTTCAGGACCAGGGAAGAAGATATGATCACCGCCGGCTTTGAATAAAGGCGATTGAGCCAATCCGCCTTGTTTCATGCCGCTATCAACAAAGTTTTCTGTGAAGAGGCAGAAGTAACCGATTTGCTCATTGATGAGCGGTTCCCATGAATAAGGAATGAGGGGGTTGGAAAACGAGAATACGGGCCCTTTTACATGTATGGATTTGTTGGCGTATGAAACCACGCCTTCTCCATGCACCATCAGGGAGATCTTGTAGAAGTCCCGCCGGGTGTCAGACAGGGAAATGCTGCCGCAGCCAAATTCCTCCTGCCGGTACACCTGGAACTGTCCGATGGGTATTGTTTTCCCGTGCTGATCATAAAAATCGGCGATCGTCTCTTTCTGCTTCATGGTATAAAGTTATGAATACGGCCCGGTAATGCTGGTTACTTTCCGCCTATTTTCTTTTCTCCCTTTCCTACCGTGGCAGGAGCGGTTTTTTGCTGTTCGTCCACCTGTTCTTTTACTTCAGCTGCTATCGCTTCTTTATCTTTTGTGGTTTTCTTCAAAGCTTCGAGGAAATGGGTAGCATGTTCTTCGGGTACCGGCGCTTCAAGCGTAGGTTCATGCGGATCGATCACGCATTCCACCAGTACAGGGCCGTTTGTTTCCATTGCCTTCCTTAACTGTTCCGCGCAAAGTGCGGGATCATCGATTTTGACTGATGGTATGCCACAACCTTTGGCTATCTGCTGAAAATCGGCCGGCGCCAGGTCATTCCCGTATTCGGGGTTGCCGAGGAACATCATCTGTTCCCATTTCTCCAGGGCGAGTGTATTGTTTTTCAGCAGGATGATCTTAACGGGCAGTTTGTATTGTATTAATGTAAGCAGGTCACCCATGGCCATTGTTAAAGAGCCATCTCCCATGAAAGCAATCACCTGTCTTTGCGGAAAGGCCACCTGTGCGCCGATGGCGTAGGAGATCCCTGCCATCATCGTACAGCTGGTGCCGCTCAGTGAGAAGCGCTGACCTTTGCGCAATTTCACATGACGGTTGATCCAGTAGGCAACGGTGCCAGCGTCTCCGCAAAGGATGGCATCGTCTTTCATACAGGCTGACAATTGCCAGGCAACCACCTGCGGCTTCATGGGTTTATCCTGCTGCGTGCCCTGCTGTTCCATCAGCTTCCACCATTCGTTCATATTTTGCTGTGCCTGCTGAAGGAATGAGCGGTCTTCATTTTTGTTCAGCAGCGGCAGCAGCTGCTGCAGGATAGCCTTCGCATCACCTGCCAGTCCAACATCTACGGGATAGCGCATACCAATTCTTTCCGGCTGGTCATCGATCTGAATGCAAACTGCTTGTCCGGGTTTGGGATACCATTTGAGAAAGGGCATGGTACTGCCTACTATGATCAATGCGTCGCATGCTGCAAAGGCCTGTTGTGTGGGCCAGGTGGCGGTATGGCCCGTTCCGCCGGTGGTATAGGGGCTGTCATCCGGCAGCACATCTTTGCCCAGCATGGCCTTGGCAATGGGGGCGCCCAGTTTTTCAGCCAGCTGCTTCAGTTCCTCTCCGGCGCCTCTTGCACCGGTACCAGCAAGGATGGCGATCTTTTTTCGCCCCTTGAGCAGTTGCGCGGCTGCTTCCAGCACTGAGCGTTCCGGCAGCAGCACAGGAGGAACAAAGCCTGGTCTTGAATGTCCGGGTACATTCTCGGGAGATTTTTTTGCATCTTCAACAGGCATAGACTGGAAGTCTGACGGAATAGCCAGGTGTACCGGCTTTCTTTTGCTCAGTGCGATCCGGCAGGCCTTATCGGTAACTGTTTCCACGTGTGCAGGCCCCATGATGCGCTGGTTGAATGCAGTGAAGGGCTCAAATATCTGGTTGGTGTCTGCATCCTGCATGTTCTCAGAACCGATCAGGTCATGATAAGTAAGACCGGTGATAGCCAATACGGGTACTCTGTCGAGCTGGGCGTCCAGCATGCCTTGCAGCAGGTGTATGGCGCCGGGCCCGGTGGTCGCAAAGCAAACACCTATTTTCCCGGTGAACTTGGCATAGGCCACTGCTGCCAGTGCGCCCACGGCCTCATTCCTCACATGAATGAATTGTAGCTGGTCCTGGTATTTGCGCAGTGCCTCTACAAAACCATTGACACCATCGCCGGGGAGACCGAATATGGTATCTGTGCCCCATGCTATCAGGCGTTCTACGAGTGCATCAGATAAGGTCTTTTTACTTGCCGCCTTTTCCTGTTGAGATGGTTTGTTCACTTCCTGCATCATAAGTAAGTTTTACCTATGCCGCCTCAATTATCCTGCCTGAACCCAGCAGACCATGCAGTAAAAGCAGGAAACGCTTTATTTATGTGCGCAATAGAGCTGCGCACATACAGTTTTGACATCCATTTTTAAAAGTTTTTTGAAAAATATTTTCCTGATAACCATTCGTTTATACGGGTCCGTTAAAAGTGTTTTTAATTGCGCAGTTCGGTTGCGCACATGGGTGGCCATCTTTGTGTTGTCAGAACAAATAAAAACAATAGTGATGAGATTCAATTTTACATCAAAGGCAAAAGATACAATGGTCAACCATGAAGGAGCAAAGGCTTTCAGCATGTCGCCTGAAATGGAATTGTATGCAGCTATTGCAACTACTATGCTCAGCGATGTTAGTTACGAGAAGGCCGATGAGCGGATGGAACGTATCCTGTCGCTGTTGCCGAAAGTAAAGGCGGAGTTTGTGGCGAAGCTGGCTGTGTATGCCCGTAAGCAGATGAACCTGCGTACTGCACCGGTCATGTTGGCTACTGAGCTGGCAAAGATCCATAGCGGCGATGGCCTGGTGTCCAGGACGGTGGAGAACATCGTGCAGCGCCCTGACGAGATCATGGAATTGCTGGCATATTACCAGCTGGCGAATAAGCGGACTGCCACCAAAAAGCTGAATAGGATCTCCAAGCAGGTGCAGAAAGGCCTGGCAGGGGCTTTCAATAAATTTGACGAGTACCAGTTTGCGAAATATAACCGGGATGCTGAAGTGAAGCTGCGGGATGCATTGTTCCTGGTTCACCCGAAAGCAAAGGATGAAGCCCAGCAGCTGCTCTTCAATAAGATCGCTAAGCAGGAATTGGCTACGCCGTATACCTGGGAGACTGAGTTGTCTGCATTAGGACAGCAACAATATGCAGGTTCTGAAGAGAAAGCCCTTGCATTCACCCGTAAATGGGAAGAGCTGATCGATAGCGGGAAGCTGGGGTATATGGCCTTGCTGCGTAACCTGAGAAATATATTGACCGCTAATGTGAGTGCTGTTCATATCCGGAAGATCTGTGCGCATTTGTCAGATGAAAATGCAGTAGCTAAATCAAAGCAATTACCTTTCCGCTTCCTGGCGGCTTACCGTGAGCTGAAGGAGATTTCGTCAGATTATACCAGCCTGTTAATGGATACGCTGGAAACTGCGGTCACACATAGTGTTAAAAACCTGAAAGGTTTCGGCCTGGAGGCAAAGGTAGTGATCGCGTGCGATGTGTCAGGGTCTATGCAGCAACCTGTATCGGCAAAGAGTAAAGTGCTGTTGTATGATATTGGCCTGTTGCTGGGTATGTTGTTACAGTATAAATCACAGCGGGTGGTGTCCGGTATGTTTGGTGATACCTGGAAAACAGTATCGTTGCCTCGCAGCGGCGTGCTGGCGAATGTGGATGCTTTTTATAAGCGTGCAGGCGAGGTGGGATATTCTACAAATGGGTACCTGGTGTTGCACGACCTGATACAACGGAAATATGTTGCTGATAAGGTGATGATATTTACGGACGTGCAGTTGTGGGATAGCAATACTAATAACGCATCTGCTCATAATACATTGGCCAGCCGCTGGGCAGCGTATAAGCAGATTGCGCCGACTGCAAAGCTGTACCTGTTTGATCTTGCGGGCTATGGAAATACGCCGCTGCGGGTAGAACAAAATGATGTGCACCTGATTGCAGGATGGTCTGATAAAGTGTTTGATGTAATGCAGGCGATGGAGAATGGTGCGGATGCATTGGAGATGATTGGTGCGGTGGAATTGTAGGTTCTTTAAAAGTAAGTGTCGTAGATAAGGGTTACTTCGCATTTAACGACCGGGTCGCGGGTTCGAGTCCCGCCGTCTCCACAGAAAAACAAAAACCTGGGGACGTAGCTCAGCTGGTAGAGCAGGAACACTCTTTTCGCTTGTAACCTTACTTTTATTAAAATACTAAGACCAGGTGTCGTATGTGTGTGTTACTTCGACTGGTTGAAGGCTAAGGCCTGAAGGTTCAAATCCTTCGTACACATATAGCTCATTGCCCTGTGATTAGGCAGGATGCCGTAGATGCCGGATACTTCGCACTTTTATGCTCAAGACCAGCCGGTTGTCGGTTGTTGCTCCTGTTTTATTATTACAAAGACCCGCTCTCAGATCGGGTCTTAATTTTTTGCATCTATTATTTGTTATTTAATTCCTTAAGCAATCGACTGCCGGAAGTCAGTTGGCGAGATGCCGGTATGCTTCTTAAAATACTTAACAAAGTAAGAAGGATCATCAAATCCCAAACGGTAACCGATCTGGTTGACGTTAAGATCAGAATGCAGGAGTAAGCGCTGCGCTTCCAGGATGATACGCTCCTGGATCATGAGAGATGGCGTTTTGTTTAGCAGCTGGCCCGTGAGGTCGGACAAGGTGCGCGGGGAGATGAGCATTAATTTGGCATATTCAGCCACCGTAAGCCCTTTCTTATAGTTTTCATCTATCAGGTTTACAAAACGGATCAGCTGTACCTTTTTTTCATCAACAAGGAAGGATGTTTTGCCATCTGTTTTTACGAACTCATTCTTTCTCCTTTGGACCTGTATCAAAAAGGCTTTCAGGTAATTCCTCAACAATTCTGTTTGTCCGAAGGCTCCTTCATTTCTCAGCTCACGTTTGATCTGCTGAATGTATTCATCCAGGATAGGCTCTATGCCATGCCCTATGCAACACGAAGGCTGCTGATAGGGATTATTGAAGAGATCACATTTCAGAAAATACTCAATGTCCTTGTCGTTCTGAACCAGGAACTGTTCGTTGAAATGGAGCAGGACGCCTTCATAGTTTGTATTATAATCGAAATAGTGTACCTGGTTTTTTGCGATAAAAAAGATCGCATTCGTAAAGACATCATATTCCTTGAAATCTACAAAGTGTTTTCCTTCGCCAGACTTAAACCAGATGATCTGGTAGAAACTGTGTATGTGCGGCCTGGCGAGATTGGCATGGTGCTTATCCAGGTAGCCTTTCAGATCGTGAATTGCAAACTGCAATTTCTCTGGCTGATGCTGGTTGAGATGATATTCGTCAATGACGGTAGCTTGCTTCTTTGCCATTATACAGCTAATTTACAAAACTTTAAAAGGGGAAGGCCCGTATTGTGAGGACCAGAACCGGCTTACCAATAAGTACCATATTTTTCGCATTTGCACACCAAATAACTGATCCCGGGATAGCAATTTCGCAGTATGAAGGTAAACAGGAAAATTATACAGGGAACCAGGATATTCATCGCCCTGATCAAAATAACGGGCATCCGGGTTTGCATCAGCCCTATTTGAAAGGAAGGCTGTTCTTCTGTGGCACAGAAACTGCCAGTGAATTTCCTGGTTATATAGAGGGCGCTGTTATATCAGCGAAAGAAGTTTTGGCTGGATTATAATTGCAGCTTAATCAAAAAATGCTGCCAGCTCATTGTTAAGAGATACACCCTTGTCTTCGTTATACCAATGTTGCAGTGCGGTTTTAATGGCCTCACTATCTGCATTGGCCGCCTTGAGCTCATTCATCAATTGCTGCGCCTGTCCCGGTCGTGGGCCCCATGTGAAAATGTCCTTTTGATGCTGGTCCCTCACCACAAGTTTTGGAATGCTTCTAGTGCCATTCGTCTGGTAAGCGTCGATTAGAGAAGGCTCATTATCCCGCAGGTGAATATCATAGGTGATCAGGCTGTTTTGCGCTGCCATGCGTACCAGGAAGGGAAGAATATGCGCAGCATCGCCACACCAGGGCTCTGTGATAATGATCCAATGCTGGGGATCCTTTATTTTCTGCAGCTTTTCCGAAAGTTCTTTATTTATTTCCAGTTGTTTATCCCAGCGCCTCATGCGCGACTTGTTTAATCTGGTGTAACCCAGGTATCCATCGTGGTTATACGGATGCCAGGGGTTTTCAGTCTCCAGCACTTTATCAAACAACTGCTGATATTCATGATAATTCATGGCCGCAAAGGTACTCACAAACGGGGGTGGAGGCAATGGAAAACAAGGAAAATAAATGGTAGTTTTAGGAAAGCGTAAATAAAAAAGACGTTACCATGCTGCGGTAACGTCTTTCTTCTTTGTCATAGTTGTACCTAACCCTGATCAGGTTCCTAATAATTTATACAGCTCATCCAGTTTGGGTGAAAGGATGATCTCTGTTCTTCTGTTCTTTGCTCTTCCTTCCGGTGTTGAATTACTTTCAACCGGATCGAACTGGCTGTGACCAGAGGCTACGATCTTGGTGGGATCTACCTGGTAGGTATTGGTCAGGATCCTCACGATAGCAGTAGACCTGGCAGTACTTAAAGCCCAGTTATCCTGGTATTTCATGCGAATGGGAATAGAATCGGTATGACCTTCTATATTAACAGCAATATCAGGATTTACGATCAGCACCGCTGCGAGTTTGCTCAGCGCTTCCTTGCCTTTCGCGTTCACTTCTGCACTACCGGAGGGGAACAGCAGGTTTTCGCTGAGGCTTACATACACTTTACCGTTCTTTTGTGTTACCGTTAATTCGTTTGAGTTGAATCCACTTAAAGCATCTGCCATCTTTTTCCTGAGCTCAGCGGCTTTCTGTTTCTGCTGATCCAGCAGTGACTGTAATTGTTCCAGCTTGCGTTGTTGTTCTGCATAAGCAGCCTTGCTGCTGTTCAACTGGTTGCGGGTAGCGCTGGCGCTCTCTGAGAGCTGGGCATTGGTGGCGCCTGCCTCTTTGAGCTTTTGTTCCAGCTGGGCAACCTGGTCCTGCAGGTTGGATACTCTGTTGGCAAGTGTTGCACTGTCGGCTTTTAAAAGGCGTACGGCTACCTGCGAATCAACATATTTCCTCTTTGCAACGCAGCTGGCCAGCAGCACCAAAGCGGCCGCTAACACTGAAAACGTCCGTAGGGCATTCTTCATCGGTTAGAATTTTCGGTTAACCGGCAAATTATATGCCGGGTGTGAATATTGGTTATTAATTAAGTTGTTAAACGTTCAATATTTCTCGTAATAGTAGCCCTGTCTACCGGCGAAGTAGCCAGCAACAATGCCTTCTTAAAATGTGCTAATGCTATGCTGTTATCAATATCTGTATATAAAGTACCCAGGAGCGAATAATAAAATTGATTATCCGTAAGATCCAGCTTCTCCGCTTCTGCAATAGCCGCCTGTTTACCTTTTGCTTTGGCCAATGCGTAAGTACGGTTTAGCGCTGCTATAGGAGAGTATTCCAGGATCAGCAGGCTATTATATAGTTCGAGGATACTTTCCCATTTTTGGGGAGTATCTGCCTTTTGTGTATGCCAGTAGGCAATACCCGCTTCCAGGTGGTATTTTGTGAGCGTGTTGCCAGCGGCCGCCTGGTTGAGGAAGTATTCACCCGTGTCGATCAGCTCTTTGTCCCATAGACTTTCATCCTGGTCTTCGTAGAGAATGGCTTCGCCTTTTTCATTGAGCCTGGCGTCAAAACGGGAGGAATGAAAGCACATCAGCGCCAGCAGGGCATTGACCGCCGGCTTATTGGTGGCCTGGTTTTCCACCAGCAGGTAGCTCAGTCTCATGGCTTCTGCGCAGAGATCTTTACGGAGCATCGTATCCTGGGAGGTGGAATAATAACCTTCGGAAAAGAGCAGGTAGAGCGTGGTGAGCACCGTTTCCAGCCGCTGATCTATTGCGGAAAGGGAGGGCTGTTCAATGCGGATATTGGCCTCCTTCAGCTTCTCTTTGGCACGGTTGATCCTTTTGTAGATCACCTCCTTGTTGGTCAGAAATGCATCGGCAATTTCCTGGACGCCGAAGCCGCAAAGCAGGTTCAGGGCCAGGGCCACCTGCGCATCGGCCGATATAACGGGATTGCAGATGGTGAAGATCATGGCCAGCTGGCTGTCGGCAATATTCTTGGTGGAGAGGTCCAGCTCAATTTCTTCGGACTGATCGGCGCCGGCTTTCAGGTCGGGCGCCAGTTTCTGTTCAAAGATGTTATTGTGCTTCAGGTAATTTTTGGTCTTGTTCTTGGCTACGGTATACAGCCAGGCGGTGGGATTTTCGGGGACTCCTTTGGTATTCCAGTGCTCAGCGGCGGAAAGGAAGGTATCGCTGACGATATCTTCGGCGATCTCGATATGCTTGATCCCGAATAAACTGCAAAGGACCGAAACTATCTTCTGGTACTCTGTTCTGAATAACTTTGGTAAAATCGCTCTTTCCTCCATAGATCTTAAAAATGCCCCTGCAAGTTACAAAGGCATTTTCAAAATTACTCGCCGTTTGCCTGGGCGGCCTTCCGTATCTCAACGCTACCGCCAAATTCGAGTATGGGGCATCCCTGGGCTATTGCTGCCGCTTCCTCGTAATCGCTGGCTTTGATAATGATCATGCCACCAATAGATTCCTTAATCTCTACATAGGGGCCGTTTGTAACGCTCTTGTTGGCTTTTACTACTTTGCCCTTCATGTCCCAGTGCTTTGGAGGAGTTGCCAGCTTATCCTGCGCGGCAAGGCTCTCAAACCAGTCATGCCAGCGGTCCAGGTGTGCAACGTATTCTTTATTATCGGGCTGTACTTCTTTGTTGATGAAGTCTCTGCGAAATAGTAATAAGAACTCTTTCATGGCTTAGTGGGCTGAAGGTGATAGTGATTGATTTTCATTGCGAAACTAATAAATTAATCAAAATTCCGGTAGCTGCGGATAGGAGGCTTTTATGGTATCTTCCACGCTATCCATGGGATAAATGTGTAAAGTATTGATCCGTTTTTTGATGTCGCGGGCCTCCGTGCCGGACTGCTGTACGACACGATCCCAGCCTTTTGTGAAGAGGGCATGGCCTTCTCCCAGGTCCAGCACTGTGAAATAATCCTTGTGAATATACTCTTTCAGGGGAAGGGAGAAGAGATCGTTAATGGCATTGTGGCCAGACCAGCGGCCCATTGCCTCGGCGTACTGGCAGGCCATTACAGCGGTATGGCCATTGTCTACCGATACATTGGCCACGTCTCCGGAAACGATCACATTATCGTACTCCGGCAGTTTAAGATAGTTGTTAACCTTCAGCCGGTTCAGCTGGTCTTTTTCTCCTGCAAAGAATTGTGTGAGTGAGCTGGCCATCATCCCGATGGTCCATATTACGGTGCGGGTAGGGATGGTGTGGCCGTTGTTCAATACAATCCGCGTGGGCGCAATGGCCTTTATTTCAGCGCCGGTGATCACCTCGATGTTCTTAGCTGCACATACTTTGCTGATGTATTGTTGCCCTTCCGGCGGGTAGAAGCTGCCCAGCTTTTCGTTCCGGTCAATGAGCACTACCCTGAAATGCGTTCTTTTACCGCCGTGACGGGCTTGTATAGCCCTGGCTTTCTCTTCAATGCTGGTAACGGTTTCCAGGCCAGTGAAGCCAGCTCCCGCTATCACAAAGGTGGCGGAACCTTCTCCCCTGAAATTGTGCTTTGAGAGTTGAGCCAGGTGATCTTCCAGTTTCCGGGCATTGTCGAAATTATCTATGTTATAGGTGTATTGGATTCCGGGCAGGTTGATCTCTTTCAATGCGCCGCCGGTGGCCAGTATCAAATAATCATAGTGCAGGCTTCTTACTCCGCCGGCGGTAAGCACCACTACTTCATTTTTATCAGGGTTGATGATCTTTGCGGTGCCGGTCACCTGGCGGATGCCAAGGGGCTGCAGGTATTTGGCCAGTTGTACCTGGAGGCCATCGAGGGACACTTCATATAAACGGGGGCGGATGGTAAAATAGTTATCGGCGTTAACAAGTGTGATCTCCACCTCATCTGCTTTTCCGATCTCGCGGCTTTGGCGGACGGCGCTGATCGCGCTCCAGAATCCTGCAAAGCCGCCGCCGATGATCAATAATTGCTTCTTCATGATTTGCTGATTTTCGTCGGTCCAGAGCGAGCAGTTCCTGTCAACCATGCGCGCGAACCAGTGCTGCCACTGGTCCGGCGATGATTGTTCCGCTTTAATCTTAAGGTGACGGAATATGAACAGGAATTGATTCATCTTCATCTTTTGACGTTAGGTCTATGCTCACCCGAACTGTCCAACCCTGTAGGAACCGGGTACCTGCGGGAACGACAGGTTCAGGCGGTTCCAGGTATTGATGGTGGTAACGGCTACGGTAAGGTCTATCAGCTCTTCTTCAGAGAACTGTTCCCTGGCCTGCTTGTAAGCCTCATCGGGAATATCACATTTGGTAACGGCTTCCGCCCATGCAAAGGCTGCTCTTTCACGGTCAGTATAATAAGGCGTTTCCTTCCAGGCGCTTAAGCCATAGAGGCGTTGTTCTGTTTCGCCTTTGGCGCGTGCATCTTTTGAGTGCATATCAATACAGTAAGCACAACCATTGATCTGTGATACCCGGAAGAATACCAGTTCCAGGAGGTCTGCCACGGGAGATTTCTTCAGGTAGCTGCCAAAGCTGAACAGGGGCTTAACGGCGTTTTGTCCTTTTTCGAAAAGATTCAGTCTTGTTTCCATATTCTCAGGTTTTATTGTTTTATACACCAATGACAACTGATATTTCCGGATTGGACAAAAAAGGAAGGAAATTTTTGGGAGGAATGGGGGAATTTTAGTAAATTATTGATTATCAACCAGAACAATCGAAACCGGATACCTATTATTATGCAGTATATTTTACCCGAAGACCTGGTAAAGGATCTTACGAAAACCACCTTGTATCCTCCGGATACGGCTTCTTTTGAAATGCCCCATGCGGAAACAGATGTGATGCAGGGAAGCTTTGGAAGCATTGTTGTTCAGCGGGATCTTGGGAGCTTGTTCGATCTGCGGCTGAGCTTTTTTGAGATCCATCATTCTATCGATATATCCGTGTTTGTACCGCAGCACGCTGCGATGCTCACCTATGTGCTGCAGGGCACATCGTCTATCGCATTAAATACGGATTATGCAGAGGCGATCGAAGACGGGGCTTACTACCTGCTTTATGCGCCTATGGGAATACATCCTGTAAAGCTGGAAGCCGGGGGGTACCTGATTATACATATTGACTTATCGCAGGAGCTGCTGGACAGGCTGGCTTATAAACATTTCGCGATGTATGAGGTAACATCGAGCATTAACGACAAGCATCCGGTTGGCCTGGCGCAGGGGCCGTACCGTATAAATGGACGCGTAAGGGATACACTGAATAAGCTGTTGCGTTGTTCTTTTGAAGATGAAGAACGGGCGCTTTACCAGGAGGCCAGGGTTTACGATCTTTTATTATTGCTTGTGGAAGACATAAAGAGGAGTGAGTTTAATAAAGCGCCGGGTAATTATAAGTTCACTGCGGATGACCTGAAGGCAATTAAAGAAGCCGGTGAACTAAGGATCGAGCGCATCGCCGATGGAATAACCATGAAGAAGATTGCGCGTGAGAAAAACCTGCATCCGAAAAAATTACAGGAAGGCTTTAAGATGGTGTTCGGTGAGAACGCTGCTAAACTGACCATTCAGGCAAGGATAGAGAAAGCAAAGACACTGCTGCGCGAAAGTGATATGTCAATAGCCAATATAGCTTACGAAACCGGTTATTCCGACGACTCTGCTTTGATAAGAGCTTTCAAGCGGGAGACGGGCATTACGCCTAAAGATTACAGAAAACAAGAGCCGGAGTACTAGTACCTCCGGCTCTTTTTCAATGAGGAGCGATGCTTATAAAGCCTGCTCTTCTGTGGTGACATTTCCGGGCAGATCGCTGGCCTGTACGCTTACCTTGCCTCCCGCAGCTGCGGCATTGGCGGTGGTAGCAGTATAGATCCAGAAATCCTTCCCTTCGGGAGCGGCAATAGCTGCTCCTTCTTCTACTACGGCGCCTGCTGCGTTGAGAATGCTCACGTGTACTGCCTGGACTTTGAAGTCGTCTGTAGCGAGTACGCGGATGGTGTCTCCGGGCGAGCCGCTGTAGTTGCTGATGTCGATCTCGGTGACGACGGGGGCTTTGAAGAAGTCCGTCAGCGCCACATTATAGGCAGACATTCCCCGTTTGGCCTTTGCAGTGTAGGCCGCTTTTAGATCGGCATCTTCGATCGCCGTCTTGGCGTAACGGGTAGCTGCTTCGAATTTAATCCTGACCGCCTTTTGGTCTTCGGTAGGATTGTCCGGGCGAGGGAGAGGAGGCACGCTGATGACTGTTTTGCCAGCACGTTGCCTGAATACCAGTTCATCTCCCAGTGCGCCGCTTGTACCGCGCATTACGCGGTTGTTTTTTTTGTTTCATTTTTTAATTTTTTAATTGTTAATAAAAATTGTTTCAGATTAACTTTAAGTACTCATCGTTAACAGTACAAAGATCAGATTGCGAAAACGGAACGGGTATACCGCAGTGGAGAAAAAGTATACCGGAATGGAGAATCTTTTGGTATGATATTATTTTAACCAAATGCCGTCAGAGCAAGGATATTGCAAGGAGAACACAAGGAGAAGACAAGGAGAACACAAGGAGAAGAGGGGTAAAATAGTATGATACGAGGAAAACAAAATTGGTTCAACGCTTTTCGACTTATTTGAAGATTACCTCGTTGAGGCTTTCGCAGAATCGGATGGCCTCCTCGAATAATAACTGCAGGAAAATCAATGTGACTTCATGAACATCAATTCTTTATCGGGTCTGCCTATTTACGCGGATCACACTAATTTGTCAGAAAAATTTTGTGTGCATTTCGAAAAAATATTCTTTCTTTGTTCCAATATGTTCGATAATGCTACGAAATAAAGAACATTTTCCTATATCTAATAAAGTAAGCGATGAATAGAAACTTTTAAGAGCACATAATTCAGTTGGCCCAAGACAGCGACCATTTTTTCGGACTACATGATCGAAATCCCAAGGCGATGCAGGAGTAAGGCTGCAAAGGTATATTTTGTGCTTAGTGTATAACACCATTCTATGCGTTAACTGTCCCCAATTCAGAGATCTTATGCATGCGCAGATAGTGTGCGCATACAGCAAATACTTTTGTGAATGCTTACTTAATCAATATTAAATAAACCCATACCAGTATGTATAGAACGTCACTTTCCTACCTATTGCTTATAGCAGCTGTATTTTTTGTTTCAACATCCCATTTGAAGCCTGGTGAAAATATTATGGAAGTAGACTTTAATAAGACAAAGCTGCCGGATGGCTCTTTTAGAGCAGGTTTAAGAGGTGGTGGAAAAAGTAATATGGGATACCTCGGCGGCAATGCGGATAATTTGACTAATGTACATGAAATTGGGCATATGATTGGCTTCAAAGATAGGTATACCGACTATGAAAACTCCGGTAATACCAGAATATGGAGATCAATTGTGCATGAGAACTACAAGGACGACTTAATGGGTAATGTAGATCCAAAATTGAATAAAAGTCACTATGAAAACATAGTTAAGTACACTATTTACAAGCTCAATCAGGGGCAATGTAATCTATTGCCACAGTACAGGTCCAACTCAGTTAATGTGATTCAAAATATTGACGCAAATTCTCCGTCCGCTCCTGCAGCTGCAGACATTCCGACCGGATGGCGACCAAGAGGAGTAAAATGAAGAATTTGAAATTTTATATTAGTTTAATAAATCTGCTATTTATAGCTTGTCACTGTTTTTCCCAAACAGATACATTGATTCGTGAACAGCGTGGAATATTGTTCTTGTCTGCTCATAATTACATGTATGACTACGATGGAACATCAAATGAGGTAAAGTTGTTAGGTTTTCATGACTTTTTCTATCCTTCAGCAGATCTAACTATTAAAGGAATAGTAAATACCAGCAAAAATCTATGCCTAAACAACGGGGTGCGAGTGGATTATTTTGATCTGCGCTCGTCGCTAAAAAAGAATGCAATACCAGTTAGTTGTTTAGATACTACCAAGTGCTATCGGTTTGACAAATTCTATTTGGTCCTGGTTTCTATTAAGTACAAGGAATTTATTGATTATGAACCCGGTATGTGCGGTAAATATCAGTATGATTTACTTGTGTCTGGTAATCATGCTGTTAAATTTAAATACAGTCAACGAGCAATTATAATAAACAGCATAAGACAAATAAAACCTAAGTAGTATACAGTGGCTTCCAATAGAGGAGGCGGATTACTATCCGTATGGGTTGACAATGGCGGGGATTAGTAGTAATGCGCTAAAAGGAACGAAATTATCAAGAAAAATAGATTCAAATATAATAGAAAAGAGCTGCAAAGCAAGGAGTTTAGCGACGGTGCAGGACTTGAATGGTATGATTATGGCGCAAGGATGTATGACGTACAGATTGGAAGGTGGGATGCAATTGACCCTCTTGCGGACAAAATGAGGGCACATACTCCATACAATTATTGTTTTAATAATCCTATTAACGCTATTGATCCGGATGGAATGGAAGTGGAAGAGATCAACGGAGGAGTCAGATTTACTGGTGAAGATGCAAGATCTGCGTTTAATATTATTAGCGGTAGATCAAAGAATGCGTATGTATTGATCATTGGAGATAAAAAAACAAGAAATGAAACAAATTCAGATAAAGCTAAGAGTGCACATAGGGCACTGGTCGGTTTTCGGAGTAGAAAACCTGAATATGGCAGCTAAAGCCTTAAGTGTATTCAATGATGGGGCGTTAGCAAACTTGGTATTCGACTCTCATGGAGGAATAGTTCGCAATAAAAAGCATGAGGTCGTTGGTACATTCATGACTACGGAAGACAAAGGAGATAATTCTGAATATTTCACAAGTTTGGATGTGAAAAGTTACCTTGAAAAGGTTAATAGCGATGGAGATTTGAATAGTCGAGAACAACAAGTGTCATATCTAGCAAATATGCTGGCGAAAGTAGCTGATAAGGGAAATGTTTGCTTTGGTGTTTGCAATTTAGGTTATAGCGTTAGAAAAAGTGTTGTGGGTGAAGACATGTCGCGGGCATTATCAAACTTATCAGGTAACAGATTGAACATTTACTTATCAAATGGCCGAGCAGGAAAAGGCCGCCCTACCAAGGCTACGGTATACCTATCGGTGGATCGTTAACTAGCCCAAATACGGGAGTTAGAGGCTGGATTGGAATCAACCCAGGGGCAACTAAAATTTCCTATCTGAGGGATATAATTATAAATCGTGATGCCGCTCTCCAATAGAAATTGTAAGATAAAATACCTATGTGTTTATGAAATACGTCCTTTTGCTTTTTATTTTTATACTTAGTCTTATCTACACTCCCCTAATGGCACAGGTTGAGAAGAAAGATTCAGGTGTCTGTGGAGTAAAGTATGCCACTGATTGGCTAGACAACTATTTTAATCCCGTTCTAACCATTTTCGCAGTGTTTTGTGACTCTTTGTTCAAAATAGCTGGTCATCCAATTGGGGTTATTACGTCAGACACGGAAGATTCAGGGCAGTATATCCCATTGACATACACTTTCAATTGAATAGACAAGGCAAGGTGAACGCATTAAGCTTTCACCTTGCCTCAACGCTCATTAAAGTTATATATTGAAGAAAGGTTGCCGCAGATAATTAATCTGATGGATTGGCATCCAGCTTATTATTTACATAAACATCATAAAAAGGAATTGGTTACAGCAAAAATCATTTTCAATTTGCGATATAACAGCGAAGGTATTATTACAGCAATTTTCTTTAATGACATTAATGAAGAGTTATTTAAATGTGAGGCTAAAGATGAAGAGCCACATCTATAAGCTATAGGTAGTCACTATTATTGGAGGAGACACATTATTATCCGTTTTCGGACTGACAATGGCCGGGATTAGTTCGAATGCCCTGAAAGGTATGAACTACCCGGAGAATCGCTTCAGATATAATGGAAAGGAACTGCACAACAAAGAGTTCGGGGATGGCTCAGGGCTGGAGTGGTATGACTATGGAGCAAGAATGTATGATCAACAAATTGGGAGATGGCATGTAATAGATCCTCTTTCAGAGAAAATGAGAAGGCATTCTCCTTATAACTACGCTTTCGATAATCCAATAAGATTTATAGATCCAGATGGCATGTATCCGGGTGACTTTTTCGATTCCAAAGGTCGCTTCATAGGATCTGATGGAATAAATGATCAGAAAAAATATGTTGTGACTGATCGTGACGAGGTGAAAAATGTAGAGGCAAGGAATGAAAAAAGATATTACTCATGTGGATGAGCTTTGCTCTGCTGTTGGATTACCAAGCGATGCCGTGCTCCAGGAGTCTATAAATGTTTTGGGTCGTACAACAGATAACGGAGGATCACGGGAAGAATCGTCTGTAGTAATGGGGAATGGTTATGTGGCTAGATCGCCAACAGGTTCAGAACCCAAATAGAGGACGGTGCTCAAGAAGCAAATACAAATCTGCCACTATTATGGCCTGGAACATTCCCTTCTGACGCTCAAGCAGCGATACATTCACATCCAACTAAAGTAACAGTAAAGGACGATATGGTTTATGCGCAATCTGCTAATGTGCCGTCTTCCACTGCATCAGAATACGCTTGACAGTATAAGACCAATATAATTGTTGGTCCGGTCGGCCCGTTAGGGCAGGTTACTAAGGCTGCCGACGGCACAGTGAATATTCCAAGAAGGGATAATGGTATTGTTATTTATAATAGTAATGCCAGCCAGCAATTACAGCTAACACGAAGCGCTGTACAAAAAATTATTAATAGATAAATATGATTTAGATTATGAGAGGAGTATTATTTTTTCTGTTGATGACTGTCTTATGTACGTCTAAAGTATATGGACAAGATCAGAAAAAGGCCCTTGACTTTATTATCATCATCGATGATACATAGCGATAGGCTCAATTAGCCAATTAAGTATCAAAGCGATATTTACAGATGGAGAAAAAAATTTAGAAGCAGATTATTATCCAGGCAATTTATCCCTGGAGCTAGCCGATTACAACAAATTGTTATCAGAGGATGTGAAAATATTTATCTGGAACTTCAATTTATAATGAATACATAGACAAGGAACACAATGTTTATCATTATCAAATAGAACTTAAAAAAGATTGGCTAAAGGCACTACTCCACATTCTGCGTGTATATAACTCGAAAAAAGAAATACAACAAGGCCTTTTTTAACAGAGAAGGAAAAACGTATGTCTATGAGCTGGCATTCTCCGAGTCATACATTTCATCTCATTAGGAAAAAGTGACGAGCATCTTTATTGGAGGAGACGCATTATTATCCGTATGGGTTGACGATGGCGGGGATTAGTGCGAATGCGCTGAAGGGGGTGAACTATGCGGAGAACAGAAGAAGGTATAATGGGAATGAGCTGCAAAGTAAAGAATTTGCAGATGGTAGTGGCTTAGCAGTGGTATGACTTTAATGCTAGGATATACGACGAGCAGATAGGACGATTTTTAAAGATTGACCCGTCGCAGCGAGTTAGCATATAATTTAACTGGTTATAGGTTTGGATTTAACGATCCGATTTTACACAATGATCCAACAGGACTATGGGAAGGTACTTATAATAGGGGATGCAGGTTTTGATCAACTTCTTAGTTCGTTACAGAACGGCAGTACCTTAATAAATAAAACATGTACGGAAAAAACGACAAACGACGGTTGTATCAACTAATGGATATGTATTTATCAGGAGTGATGATTGCATGGGAATTTTGTAATGAATATTACCTTTGCTATGATTTAGAATTAGCTAGAAGACACATTGACGGAAATAGAGGTGAAAGCTTTTCTGAATTAAGTATAGTTGTTGGAAGGTTTACCAATATTGAAGATGACTTACAACAATATCCTGGGGTATACTACACAGAGGAGGAGTTACGTAAAAAGGTAATTGAAACGAAACAGAATCTTGCACAATAAGGTTTTATTTAGACTTGGCAGTAAGTAAATTTTCTCTACAATAAAAAAACCGCAGGCAACACCTGCGGTTTTTTATTGTAGAACGTTTTTAATCTTCCTGTTAGCGATAAATGAATCGAGGAACTCAAAGACCAGCTCCTTGTATTTTGGGGATAGTTTATTAATATTCTGGATGCGGTTCAGGGTAGCGGTATCCAGTTCAGCACCTGTATTACCCACCAACCAGTCCAAAGACACTTCCAGAATCTTCGCCATCTTGCTGGCTGCTTCAATGGAAGACTTCATCTTCATTACGTTCATAGCGGCCAATATCCGGACCTTTAGTGTTCAGCTTCCCCGCCAGTTCCTCCTGGCTGATACCCTTGGCACGTCCGCGGCCATAGACGAGGTGCTTAGCTTCAGCATATCACCCAACGACAGACCGTAAGATCAGCAGTGGAACATACGTGAGCGACCGCCCCACCTCATCTATGTCCTCGTACGTTCCCCTTATCTTCACCAATGCGATGGCGACCAAAGCGTATAGTAATCTTCAGACTGTTGCAAAAGAAGGCGCCTACAGAGCAGGTAAAAGGCAAAGGTGCGGATGTAACCGTTGCTCTGGCGACAGATGGGATTGCAAAAAGCGTTTAATACAATAAAGGGCGCAGGAAAGGAGGCTGCGGCATTAGGAGATTTAACAAACAAGGAAGTTAAACAGATACAATCTGTTGTTGATCAAGCAGAGAGACCGATAGAAGTAGTTGGATCTGCTGCTGCAGAGCGACGGGGCGTAGGTACCAATATGCCGATTGGAAAAGGTCCAGGTACAAAAAGTGACATTGATTATGTAGCGGCACCATCATTCCTACCATATTTTGATGGAGTGCAAGGCAATCCACCAAGTTTAGGTCCTAAGACAGGAATTATTTCAGGAACTGGTAATCGTTTTATAGGGCCAATAATTAGATTTGAACCAGGATCAAAACCATCAGTTATTGTGAAACAAAACGGCTAATCATAAGGAGTTTTAAAGAAATAAAAACATACAGTATGATAAGATATTGGTTTGAATTTGATTTTACCAACTATAGTAATATACCATATGGCGTAATAATGGGTTGTGGTGTTACAGGATACGAATATGAGGATGCAATCAGGATTTTAAAAGAAAAGGTTTTTGTTAATAAAGACTTGCCGCAGATTAAAAAAGTAGTTGAACAATATTAATATAAGAGAGTTAGACCAAAATCATGTTATACCTAATATGTCCCCTCCAGGTAATAGGGGAATATGGTTCCCTTTAGGATATATGTGAACATTATAGGAAGAAGACCAACGGAGCCGCAGGCGTCACGGCTTGCAGCTTTTTACATTTGTTTAAGTTTAACGTTTTTTGGTGAGGGCATCAAGCGTATGCAGGATATGTTGTTTATCTTAGCGGCTTCATATAGTTTCAAATTATAGTTAAGTATGAGATATTTGCTGGGTTTAGTAGCTGTTTTATCTCTGTCATCATGTCACAGTAGCTCTCCCACTGCCAGGGACGAAAATGACAGCAGAATGGTTCAATTTATACCCGGAAACGACAGTACACAGTACTTCACCTATGATACAACTGGAAATGCAGACAGGATTTTAGCATCCTGGGCAACGGAGGTGCTATCTTCTTTAAAAGAGCCGGTATTAAGCACCTATTCAGGAGACGGACAATTTATCAGATTTATTTGGTTGAGGGCTTTTGAAAATCCCATAGTTGTCAGAGTGAATAAATTTAATGATACCATATACGCAAACATCAAGGAGCTGGCGACAAAATCAGTTGAGCCACGGGTTGCGACGATTGTTAGAGATACTATTATAACCCTTGATCAGGATAGATGGAACGAGTTTGTAACACCAATAAATCAAAGTGTTTTTTGGAATGCCTCATATGCGGATACACTTTTTGGCAAAGATGGTGCTACGTGGTTTTTAGAGTGCCGGTTAAATGATCAATACAAAGTTATTCAAAGGTGGGACGATGGACACGTGTCATCATCCGCATTGAAAAGCTATCTAAGTCTCTTAGTTGATTTTACCGATGATTATGTTCGGCTGAAAAGTACACGGTAGAAGAATTGAGCGTACACAGCTTTGGGCTTGTGCCTTCTTCTCTCCAATGCGGTCAAATTCATCGAAGGCGCGGATAAAACGTTCAAAAAAGCCCTGTTTTTAACTGGTTTAGGGTACAAAAGGGTTAATTTGGCGAACAAAGGTGTAAAATTATATCTGATTTTAATTGTAATTTTTCACCATGAAAAGCAGCCGGGACAACTATACCATCCATGCCAACATCGAGAACCTCACCGCTCTCTGGAAACAGGCAAGCATGCCATTTAACGGTTGTGTTGAAAAGGAAGAATTCAGCTATGCGGAAGTGCCGCATTCTGAATGGCCCAATCGCATTTGGTTTAATGAGGATATTACCGAAGCGCTGATCGCAACCGCTGCTAAAAGCATTGCAGACAAGTCTACTGTATTTACACTACCTTATTGGGATATTTATAATAGCAATTCTTTTGAGCTGCTCAACGCATTAGGATTTCAAAAGAAAACTGAACAGGTAGGTATGTCCTTAAAACTGCATCAGCCTTTTCAACAAACAATCCATCTCGAGCACAAAAGAGTTACAGATGCTATTAGCGCTAAGCTGTGGTCTGATCTGTTTAAGCAGGCTTTCGGATATTACATCAATGAAGAAATATTGATGCGAACCTACAAGGAAATCGAATATTACATAGCTTATTACGAATCACAGCCGATAGGTACTGCCATCCTCTATAACACAGGAAATATTTCCGGCATTCATTCCGTAGGTGTGATCCCCGACATGCGGCGGAAAGGTTTTGCAGATGATATGATGGCCTTCATTCTCAACAGGGCTGTTGCATCGCATGCTGCATACGCTACGCTGCAGGCTTCTGCCATGGGGAAAGGCTTATACTTAAAGCTAGGTTTTAAAGAAGAGTTCATCATCAGAAATTACTTCTTTAAGTACAACATAACGTAAAGCGGACACACTGCATCCATACTACACTTGATAAGTTTTATCTTTATTCCATTGTTTAACTCAAAATCTGTTACTATGATGCACCCTAAGAAAACCCACATCTATTCCACGATTTTAGCATTGTTCGTTATTCTCTTCTCCGCTTGTTCTCAAAAGGACAAAGAACTAAAAGACGCCGCTCCGGCTGACAACACCGCCGAGATGACCAGCTATCTCGTTAGCCAGGGATTTGATGCACAAAAGATAGTGTATGAAAAAGACAGGGTAGTGGTTGAAAGCGATATCATCATGACCATCCCTGAACTTCAGGCCCGTGTAGCCCAGTGGAAGAAAGACGGTGCTCCTGGTCCGCAAACAGAACAGCGGAGGAACACCTACATTGTTAGCAATACGTATAACACCAATGTAAGGTTCTATATTGAGCCTGCTGTACCTGCTGCCTGGAGAACCGCTATACAGGGCGCTGTAAATAACTGGAATGCGGTAAACGGCACCCGCCTGGGGATGTCTATCATCACCAGCCCTTCCGGTGTTTATACCAGGATCTTCATGGGCTTTGAAAGCGCCAACTGGATCGCCAGGGCCTACCTGCCCGCTTCCAACGGCCGTCCCGGCGTTAGTGTTGAGATCAACTCTAACTACAACAGCCTGCCTGCCAGCCAGAAACTGTTCGCCATTACGCACGAGTTTGGCCACACCATCGGTTTCCATCACACCAACCAGACCAGCGGTATCTACATACCCGGAACACCTACCGTTGATGCTAATTCTGTAATGAACTCATTTGTGCTCAACTGGGCGGGATTTACTGCCGGCGATGTGCTGGCAACACAAATTCTGTATCCCCAATAATAGGTATAGCAATAAAACAAAAGGGCGTCCCTGGAAAGAGACGCCCTTTTTTTGTGTCAATCCTTTTACCCTTTAAACAAACGTTTCGTTGTTCTTACGCCATTTACATCAATCTGTATAAAGTATAAACCATCTTTCAAACTGGAAATATTCACCGGTTCATCATACCGGATCACTCTTGCGGGCAGTGCCAGCTGCCCCGATGCATTATAGATCGTGATCTTTGCCTGTTTTCCGCCGAATTTAAGGCGGATATTCCCCGCGGAGGGGTTAGGGTACAATACTACATGATCTTCTGTTGCAGGGGTTTCTTTTAAAGAAACAGCAGTACGGGCATTGGCGGCCGCAGGCGTTGCATACAACTGGTTTCTGGGGATGATCTCTTTGGGCTGTGATGCGCTGGACCAGCGGAGGCGTGCGTTGGCGCCGCCGTAGTCTTCGAAGTATTCTACTTTAATATCGTACAGCTGGCCCGCCGTGAGCGTAATAGTGCCGGAGTAGTCAATGTCCCAGTCATTGATCCATTTGTCGATCACCAGCTGGTTATTGATCCAGAGCCTTCTGCCGTTATCGCTGGTCATGTAGAAGGTGTATTCGCCGGAATAGCGGGGCTCTATCTTGCCTGTCCAGCGGATGGAATAATGATCATTGGTGATGCCGCCGCCAGGTGATCCTTCGCCCCAGTCAACATCAATATTGGGATCTATCCGGGTAAATTTCAGTGTATCGAAATTCATGCCGTTATAATATTCAGCATTGAGGCCGTTGCCATTGCCAACAGGAGGAAGGGCAGTGAGCAGCCATTGTGCGGATGGCTGGGCAGTATCGGTACGCAGCACTACAGCGGCTTCGGGCGCTGTGCTCTCGTCGCGGACGGAGAGCACTTTTCCGCTAAGCACCGACACGAATTTATAATAACCATTGCCGGCTGGCAAGGCGATGAACTGCTGGTTGGATGCTGCGGAGGCGGTCCATTGCCAGATGCGGGCATTTTCACCCGTGTCTGATTGCGCTACATCCAGTGATTTGGCGCTATGATAGGCGGTAATGGTATAACACCCCTGCCCCAGGTGTTTCAGGTTGAAGGTTTGATTGGCGGCATTGGTGCCGTGCCAGAGTTGTATGTTAACGCCGTCTCCTAATCCCCCAAGGCCTCCGCGTACATCGAGGAAGAGATTACTGTTTACATTCTTTATCGTGTAGGTACCTGCCAGGTTTGTAACACCGTTGGCCAGTACTTTAACGGAGCTGGCCTTGTCGTTCCAGCTGTGCAGGTTTAAACTGTTGGCGCTTAGCACAATGGAGTCGCCCTGGAAATTGTCGTTGGCATAGAGGATCACTTTATAGCCTTCGGCGATTTTCAGGGAAGAGATCTCATTGTTGTTAATGCCTTTCTGCTGCAAACCGGATAGGGTGTAATTGCCGATAGGCAGTCCGGCAGAGAACCCGCCATAGTTGGGATGCTCATAGGCAGTAACAGCGCCTGCAGTGGAAGCCGGTCTGCTATAGAGCTGTGCCCTGGGGATCACCTGCCGCATTTGAGACGCACTTTGCCATTCCAGGCGGCAGCGCGCATTACCGGCGCCCTCGGAGTATTTCAGCTCGATATTGTATTTCGTTCCGGCAGTAAGCGTGATGGTGCCGCTGCGCGTATGCGCGCCTTGCGGGTTGGGATCGATGATCAAGGGCTGTCCGTTCACTTTCAGTATTACTCCATCATCCGCAGTAACATAGAACGTGTATTGTTCTGAATACAAAGGCTGTACCTGACCGGACCATTTTACGGAGAACTGGTCAACACCCAGCAATGCGGTATTGGGAGAGCCGGCGCCCCAGTCAAAGTCTACCGTGGGGTCTGTTTGCCTGTATTTAAAAATGTTGTGATGATAACCATCGTAGTACTCGGCTTTTAAGCCGTTGCCAGTGCCAACGGGGATATTTTTCAGGTTCTTCCTGATCAGCCATACAAATTCATCGGGCGCTACTACGCGTACATTGGGGCCTAAGCGATTGATGCAGTCTATTACATCGTTCACGCTTCTTGACCACACGTGTACGGATATTAAACTGTAACCGTCTTCAGAATGAATGTTGGTGGATGCCTGGTTCAGTTTCGCGGCCAGTGATTCAGGAGAGGATAAGGTGCCCCACAGCGTATATCTGCCACCGATAGAAGGCTTGTCTTTATACCAGTCTATCTTTCCCTGGCGGCCGGTATAATTAGCGCCGTAGCTGTAATAGAACAGCGCGTCGATGTTGTCTTGTTTCAGGTAAGCGCTGGGATCGTTATCGCTGTCGTCTGCATCGATGATGTTGACGATGCGCAGGTCAGCCTGTTTCATATAACGGCTCAACAACATGTTGGCAGTATCCAGGTCTGCATCGGGATAGCGGCCGGGCAGATAGTAGCCTCTGCCGGAGGGGCCTGCTATCAGCACATTACGGCCATCGGGCGTGGTAAGGCAATTGTCTACATATTTTTCGTACAGCACGGGCGCCAGTTCAGACAGGGAAGGAGAGATGGTCCAGCCCAGGTTTACACGGCCACGGTTAGGATTGTTCCAGTTATTCATGTTGTCGAGAGAGCCCAGCAGCCATTGTACATTATCGCCGTCAGTTATCACAAAGCAGACCGTGTGCACGTTGGGCACTACCTCGAAAGGCTTTACGGGATCTTTCTGGCGGAAAACATCTTTGGTAGCGGGGATGTTGGTAAGGGCCGACATATTAGCCGCCCAGTCGGAAGGGATGATCATCCCTGATCTCAATGAGAGCTGTTCTACCGTGCCGTATTCCTGCGGGCCCCAGCCAAAGAAAGTGGCGCCCTTGTTCATACGGTTGTACACACTGGTGGCCAGTGGACCGGTGTGCGAATCATCCCAGAACTGGAATGCTTTTGTGTAAGTGCTGTAGTCTGCCAGGAAGCCAACACGATCATCGGAGCTTTGCTGATAGGAAGCGATGCTGCGGCTGAAGGCGCTATCGTAATTGGTCAGGGCCCAGGTTTCGTTCTTGTCGCGTACGTCGAGCAGACGGGTAAGGCCAGCATTGATGGCGCTTTGTTCAATATCCGCGGGAATAGCCACTGCATTCATGATACCGGCCAGTGAGATGGCCACGTTGGTAGAATGATCTTTGGCATTGCAGAGAATGTAGCCGGAGAGCCGGTTCGCGAAATGTGCCAGCAGTCCGGGAAAGTTAGTGTAATAAGTATCGTCGATGCTGACACCGGCTTTTTCTACCAGGCCCCGGTGGCCGGAAAGGTCTCTTAGGATCTCCGGTTTTACGCGGGCGATGACACCCATCAGGGTCTGCAAGGTTACCTTTTCTGAAGGTGAGTAATTTTCAGAAGTAAGGTACAAACGGTCAGGCACAGCGGAGAGCGGGTAAGGGCTTCCCTGTACCCTGGAGGGTGTTCTTTGGGCTTGTACCAGTAAAGGGAAAAGAGCAATAAAGATTAGAAATGGTTTCATAAGGGGAGTTTGAGGGTTTAAAAAAGTTTGAGGTTTGAAGTTGGAGGTTTGAGGTTCGTTAGCCGTTACAGGTTGACAACAAGTATCTGGCCTGCAACATTATTCCGAACATTCAACATTCAACAAACTTCAAACCTCAAACCTCAAACTTCAACCTTATTGTGCAAATTTCTTCTCAAGCAGCTTAATGAAATAACCACCCACCACACTACGTGCCTGGAAGCCTACCATCTTACCATCAGGTGTTTCATGCCAGTCGCTCAGGGGCACCCTGGAAGGTGTTTCCATCGCATACTTGTATACCGGTTTTACCAGTGCGTCAAAATCATTGCGGTTGTCTGCCAGCACGGAGGTCCACAGGATCCAGTCTGATTTCGTGTAGCTGCGGCGGCTGTCTAAAGGCAATCCGTATGTGTTTTGTTTGGTGAGATAGTAGTTCACTTCTTTCTTATACACATCTGAAGGGAAGAGGTGGAGCCCCAAAAGCTTATCCCATACGAGGTTGTATTTCTGGCTCCAGGTGCCTTTGCCTTCAAAGGTGAGCGCGTAGTGATCGCCATCAGCGGCCAGCTGCATCCATTTCTGCACCATGCCTTTTGCCAGCTCATTGTATTTATCAGCAGTGGCCTGCTCGGTCAGCTGTTTGGCCATGGCCGCATAGCATCCCAGCGCTACAATAGCTTTTACAGAGAGGTTGGCATTCCTGGCCAGGTGACCGGCAAAGTCGTCGGTGCAGAGCTGGTTGGCAGGATCGAAACCTTCTCTTGCCAGGTATTCAGACCAGGTAGTAAGTGTTTTCCAATGTTTGCGCGCGTAGTCTGCATTGCCTTCTGCCTTTACGATAGCGGCGGTCAGGATGATCATGTTGCCGCATTCTTCTACAGGCATATCTTCTCCGTAGGTTTGTCCGTTCGCGAGGGGATAAGTGCCCAGGTCGTGCGCGGCGAAGGGTTTGGTCCATTTGCCGGATTCGCTGTAGTAGAAGATGCCGTTCAGCATGCCTTTCAACAGCTCAGGATTGTAGAGCAAATACAGCGGCGCAGAAGGATAAGTAACATCTACGGTGTTGATAGAACCGTTGCTGAAGTTCTCTTTAGAGAGGAACAGCGTTTCTCCCTGCGGGCTCTTTAACAGCTTGTGCGCGGCGATGCTCTGGCGGTAAGCCAGTTCGCAGAGCTGTGCGTATTCTTCGCCGCCTGCTTCCTGTGCGGTGTTATATAATTTTTCGTTGAATGCTTTGCATTGCTCCAGGATGCTGGTGTAGTCTTTAGCAGCGGCAGCCAGCTGATCTTCGATAGTACCGCCTTTTTCTTTCCACCAGGCTTTCAGGTTCTCTTTGAAGAACTGTACGCAGTACAGGTCATCATATCCTACCAGGATAAGCTGCTCTTTGGCGGTAGCGCCTACTTTACCCATTGCTACAACGGTGTTCAGCACCAGGTGCTTGCCGGTGGTGAGCGATACTTTGGCAGGCGGAAACACTTTCGTGAAGGGGGTGGCGGCAGTAACGGTCTGTGTTACATTACTTGCTGCCGGAACTGCCACGTACATATATCCCCAGTCTATGCGGAGGTTATCTCCTTTTTTCTGCAGCACCGGTTGGGCAGTGGTACCTGCTTTCAGGATAGAAAGCCCTTTTGCGGCGTATTGCTGCGCTTTGACTTCCTGTGCAGGGGTATTTACGGCAATGTCTGTAGACGCGCCAAAATACAGCTGTACGTCGTGCTGTGCGCCATCATTTGCCTTTACTGCTACGTTCACGTAAGATACCGGTCTGGATACCAGCTCCGGGTTGTCCAGCAGCAGGGGGGAGGTGAATGTAAGGTTCAGGTCTGTTTTACCGCATGTCAGCTCATATATGGTTTGGGTAGCGTTGATAGTCACTTTTTTCTGTTGGGCTACCTGTACGGACGGACCGGGAGCCGGTGCTGGTTCTTCTACGATACCGGCATCCAGCCAGGCGCCGCCGCCAGTATTCACAACATGTACGGCGAGCACGTTCTTTCCTTTCTTCAGGGCTTTGCGGATCTTTTCGTCCAGTGCCAGGTATTTAAACTGGCCGGCAACGCCTTTGTGCGAATAGATATTTTCGCCGTTCAGGAAAACTTCTATGTCATCATCGTGCTGCACTTTCAGGAACAGCTTGTTGAAGTTGGCCTGGTTGAGGGTGAAGGTTCTCCTGGTCCAGATGTCCCTGCTCAGCCATTGTGTTTTCACCATTCCGGCGTTGTCGCCGAACGGGGCTTGTCCTTTTTTCCATTGATGGTCGTTAAAGGCAGGATCTGTCCAGTTATCTGCAGGTGCTGTTTCAGTGTAGGCTGCTTCGTAGTTTACCTCATCGGCTGCAGGTACTACGGTTTTGTAATACTTCTCTTCGTTCCCGAGGAAACGGTACAAGGTTCCATCCACTTTCAGTATACCGACGATAGATTGATCGGCGCCGGTCCAGTGTTTGGTGGGTGTTGCCGTCAGCTCGTCGCTGGTAGACCAGATACTGAAATAGGGATCATGTGTGATGAGTGGATAGGCAGGCGCCTGTCTTTGTGCATAGCTCCATTGACTGATAAATAATAAGATCGCAAAAACGCATTTTCTTCTCATGAACACTTATTTATAGTTTAAATTAATCCAATTTAGGTTGCAGGTGCGCCTGTATTTTGATGGGTGAGCGAAACAATGTATGAAAGGCCGGACTCTTGTTATGCTACAGAGATACTTTTACGATAGGTGAGAATAACCTGTCTTCCACCCCTGCTATTTTCAGACCGATACGGGCATACACATAAGGTTGTGCCGGTACGAGGGCCGGGATAGTGAGCTGCAGGGTGACATTATTCGGATCGGTAATGTCTGCTCCACCCAGCGAGGCAGTTGCGATATTGTTCGAGCTGGCGCCGGATACAAATGTTGTTTTATTGATGTAAAGATTCACTTCGTCAATGTTCCTCGCGGATGCATCTGTGATCACTTTATCGATCTTAAACGTAGCGGTCAGCTTGCCGCCGGAGGCGGTGAAGTTGGGCTGGCGTATCATGTAATAAGGTGTTACCTCGAGGTCAAGATTACTACTGCCCTGTACGTTAATAGTCACGCTGTCTGGCGCACCGCTGGCTGTTTTTCTCCATACAAAAGGCCCCTGGCCGTTGGGTATGATGAACTTGTATTCGCCGTTGAACAGTTTCTGGGAATAACCTCCTTCCTGGGTCAGGAAATCTTCAATAGGCCCTGTTTTGCCGAAGCCGTATTGATACAGCTGGTAGGATACCTGGGCGTACTCGACACCGATAGGCTCGCCTTTGTATACGATGCGGCCTTTTATGTCTGCAGCCGGTGGATCATAGTTGTCTTTTTTGCAGGCGCCTGCTGTTGCAGCAAGCATCAGTAATATTATATAGTGACGTTTAAAATTCATGGTGATTAGTTCTAACTGTTAACAATTACTGGTTAGGCTGTTTTACGATCTTCGGGTTGTTTGCCCGGGTGTTGTCGTCAATGAAAGAGTAGTAGTTACCCAATCTGAAACGGTTAGCTTGTGTTACCAATGAGGGCAATACTATTTTGAACACCCATTTACCGTTATTGGGACTGGCGGGGTTGTAATATTTGTAAGGCCAGAGCCCGTAGGGTTGTGTGCTGTGTTTAGTAGCTTTACCGATGTTGCTGGTAAGGTCTGCTTCGTTCATCCGGGCGCCATCCCACACGATGTGCGCCAGTCTCCAGCGTTTCATATCAAAGAGGATATGTCCTTCAAAGGAAAGTTCTACGCGGCGTTCATGCACGATCCTGTCGAAGGTGATGTCTGCCGGGGAGAGTGGAGTGGTGAGGCCTGCGCGGGCGCGTACCTGGTTCATGTATGTGGCTGCAACTGCAGTCTGGCCCAGTTCAAAAGCTGCTTCGGCAGCATTGAGCAGTACCTCTGCATAGCGGTAACGGATAAACGGTACTTCGCTGTTGGTGCCGCGGGAACCAGCGCCGGGAACCGGATCCTGGTATTTGCGGATGTAAAAGCCTGTTTGTGCAGTGAACTCTTTGCCGTTAATTGGCCCATCGAAACCAACTACCTGCACATCTACATTGGTACCGGGCAGTTTTTTCTGTGCGCCGCGGTCGTCACCTGTAACAATGCTGCCGTCCGCCAGCTGATAACCCGCCCATATATCAACCTTACGTGTTCTGAAGACAGTACCGGGCAGGATCACTGTACCGGCTAAGCGGGCATCTCTGCCTGCGAAGATGTCTGTCACGTTGTTGTAATAGATCGGGTTACCACCGGCGTCTGTAACTGGCAGGGGCGCGAAGGTGTTGTCCAGCTTCTCAAAAGCTTCAACAAGGTTCAGGGAAGGATTAAGTCTTCCGCCTTCTTCTTCCTCAGCGCCATAACGTGGCTGATTGGATACGGTAAAGCCATGCACCTTACCGCTTCTTAATTTAAAATCTTCTACCCATATAGATTCCGGGTTGCCGCTTTTATCGTAAAAGATGCTGGCGAAGTTTTCCGCCAGGTCGGGCTTCCTGTTGTAGAGCGAATAGGAGCCGGCTTTTCCATCGATGATATCTTTGGCGGCGGCTAATGCTCTGGTATAATAAGCGTTTGCTTTTGCGGCGGGAATGCCTACTTCTTCACCCGGCAGGCTTACCTGCGGCGTATTGGCGCCATACTTTGCTATTGAGCCGGCGTATAAGGCGGCTCTTGCTTCTACCGCCAGTGCGGCGGCCATCGTGGCGCGGCCCTTTTCATTGGGATCTACAGGCAGATTGGCCTTAACAGCTTCCATTTCGCTGATCACAAAATCGTACATCTCGGCTTCTTTTGAACGCGGGAATTGCAGTGGAGCGGGATCTTCGCCGAAGTTATATACCATTGATTTCAGGATCAGTGGTACGCCGCCCATCCTTTTCGTCATTTCAAAATAGTGGGCAGCCCGCAGGAAACGCGCTTCTGCCAGGAACCGGGCCTTGGTTTCTTCATTCAGGGTGGTGGCTGCAGTGCACCTTTCAATAAAGAGGTTCACATCGCGCACATAGTTATAGTCCCACATACCCCATTCGCCAAAGTTCCAACTGTCGCGTTGTACGAAAAACTTTGAATCATTATTGGAAGGAAAGGTTTCGCTGAAGTCGGCAAAGGAGGCCCATCCATTATCAAGGCCGCTGATGTCCCATTGCCTGTCATAAAGATCGGCCAGTACGGATAAGGCCTGGTTAGGATCTTTAAAGGCCTGTTCGATGGTAAGCAGTGAGCTGGGCTGTACGTTCAGGAACTCGCTGTCGCTTTTACAAGCGGCGGAGCCCAGCATCAGAGAGAATAGTATATGCGGAAGATATTTTTTCATCTTGGTCATTTAATATGGTCCGTTAATTAGAAAGAGAGATTCATACCTATGTTGAACACCTGGCTTTGCGGGAACTGTAAGCCGTTATCGTCATTAATCTCAGGATCTATATCGTAAGGTTTCAGGTTATCAAATGCAAACAGGTTATATGCGTTCACATAAAAACGGGCCTTCTGCATTTTTACCGCTTTGAGAATATGAACTGGCACAGAGTAACCCAGCTCAATGGTCCTTGCACGCAGGTAGGTTACGTTATGGGCCCAGAAATCAGAGTTGTAGTAGTTGCTGTGCTCACCGTTATTAAAGCGCAGGGCCGGGTATTTGCCAGGGATCCAGGCGCTGTTGGGATCGCGCATATCGGCACGGTGCCAACGGTCCAGGAAGATGGTGTTCAGGTTACCATCGTTCTGGAAGGGCCATCTTGTTTCATAGTTCTGGAACCAGGTATAGCCGGAAGCGCCTGAGAAGTCTGCACGGAAATCAAAACCAGCATAGGCCAGGGCAAAGTTGAAACCGAAGTTGATATTGGGCTGTGTGCCTGCGCCAAGGCCGATGGGCCGTTCGTCATAGAAGTTGATGATACCGTCTCCGTTCTGATCTTTATAAATGATATCGCCGGGCAGCAGCGTGCTGTTACCTTTGCCGTCGATATTTACAGGATAGGCATTGATCTGTTCCTGCGAAGTGAACTGACCCATGGATTCGTATCCCCAGTTGATCTTGGTGAACCGGCCTTCCATCGAGTTGCGGTAGTGATCCCATGAGTTAAAGAACATAGGCTTGTAAGATTCGAGGAACTTCTGACGGGAGTAGGCGAAGTTACCGCCCACGGTGAAGTTGATCTTGCCGATCTTACCATTATAGTTGAGCATAAGGTCTTCGCCATACTGGGCATCGCTGTTGATGTTTTCATCCGGCAGCGTATAACCGATCTCAGAGGGTACCAGCACGTCTGATTTGCGGCCGCGCAATCCGGTACGTTTGCGGTAGAAGTAATCCACAGAACCGGTGATCTTGCCGTTCAATACACTGAAATCCGTACCTACGTCGAACATCCGGCTCTTTAACCAGCTGATGTTGGTAATGGGAACGCCCCTGTCTCTTGAGCCTACCACGGTTTGTCCGCCGAGGATGGCAATGCTGGTGTTATAGCTATAGCCTGTCAGGTAAGCGTAGGCGGGCAGACCCAGCTGGGTACCGTCATCACCCATGATACCGTAGCTGGCCCTGAGTTTCAGATCGCTCAATACGTTGGTATTGCCGACGATGTACTTCATGAATTTTTCTTCGGAGATCCTCCATCCAGCAGAAACGGAAGGGAAGTAACCTACCCGCTTATTGGGAGCGAAGATGTAGGAAGCATCGCGGCGGGCCGCTACTTCCAGGAAGTATTTATCGTCATAGCTATAGTTCAGGCGCCCGATATAGCCGATACGTGCTTCGATGTCATCACTATCGTCATACCGGTCTGCGGTGCTGATGTAGATCAGTGGTAGCTCATTAGTGGTAGGCACTGAGTGGATCCAGTTGCGGAGGCGCTGGTTCTTGATCCTTTCGTTCACCAGTGTAGCGCCAATGGTGTGCAGGCCAAAGGTGTTGGAATAGTTCAGCTGTACCTGCTGGCTGATGTTGATCTGTTTGATCTGCTCACGTTCCCTCCAGGGGTTAGTGCTTCCGCCGGTGGGTTTATAAAAATCGTTCTCCGGCTCGTACGTATATGTAACGTAAGTATACTCGTGGTTATTAAGCAGGTGATCTGCGATGTAGTAAGAATAGATACCGCTCAGGGTAAGGCCCTTGATACCGGGTACCTGGTACTCACCGCTGAAGTTGGCCTGCAGCACGCGCCAGTCGCTCCTGTATTTACCGGAGTAAGTTTTATTCAGGTAGGCCCAGTTGGTCTCGTTATGTTTGATATCGTTCAGGTAATTCGGATTGTCGTTGGCGTATGGCCTTTCCAGCGGGGTATTCCGCAGGATGGCAAAGCGGGCCAGCCAGTAGTCGTCTCCATAAGGTACGCCGGGGTTGTCCCTTGTTTCTATGCGGCCGTTGAGCATCACACCTACTTTTAAGCGGTCGGTCACCTTTGCAGTTACGTTAGACTGCATGTTGGTGCGCTTGAAAAGGAATTCCCTGCCCAGTACAGAGTTCTGGTACAGGTGCGTGCCCGAGAGGTAATAGTTGATGCGGTCAGATCCGCCGGAAACATTGATGTTGGCAGAACGGATAGGCGCGTTCTTTTTGATGATGAAGTTTTTCCAGTCGAAGCTCTGGTAGCCGCGTTCTGTACCGGCTTTGTACTTTTCCAGTTCAGCGTCGGTAATGGTAGTACTGCCGTTGCGGTTGATCTCCGCTTCTGCGCGGTACTTCATATAATCGTATGAATTGGTCAGTACATCCGGGAAGCGGGTGAAGTTCTGGATCCCGGTATAGGCGTCCAGGTTAATAGTGTTGCGGGCGCCTAATTTTCCTTTCTTAGTGGTCACCACTACCACACCGTTGGCCGCACGCACACCGTAAATAGCGGCAGAGGCGTCTTTCAGCACGGTGATGCTTTCAATATCGTTGGGCGCCAGGTTATTGAACTGACCAGCATCCTGCTGGATACCATCTATTACATAGAGGGGATTACCCAGGTTACGGATCTGGATGTTGGCGCTGGCGCCAGGGCGTCCGTCGGGCATGCGGAAGGAAACACCAGCCAGTTTACCGGCCAGCGTGCTGCTCACCGTGGAGGCGCCATGCACACGGCTGATATCATCCGCAGTAACGGCCGCGATAGCGCCGGTCACCGATCCTTTACGTTTGGTGCCGTAGCCCACTACGATCACCTCCCCGAGGTCGGTTTTGTCGTTCAGGAGGCGCACCGAAAGGGAGCTGCGTCCTGAAACATTTACTTCCTGTGGAATAAAACCTATAAAGCTAAAGAGCAGCACGGCATTTTCGCTGCTTACAGACAAGGTATAAGTTCCGTCCGGCGAACTTAAAGTGGCATTTTTGGTACCCTTTTCCTGGATGGTTACTCCCGGTATCCCTACGCCGGAGCTGTCTCCTACAGTACCTTTGACTACAAATTTGGAACTTTGTGCGGTAGCGGAATGATAACAGGTAATCAGGAAAAGGATCAGCATAAAGGCAATAGTTGTCCCCGTCCCGGCAGGGGGACGCTTAACGCGGAATGTCATAGATAAGCTATTAAATTATTGGTTAATAAAACGACGTAAACGATTACGTAATTATTGCAAAGTATTTGGTACTTTTAAACCTTTATGCGAAGTAAGTTTTTGTTTGCTAAATCGTTTATTCAGGGCGTATCATTATTTGTTCAAAATGTTTCACGAGTTGGGGGCTAAACATCAACCATATCTAACTAGTTGATATTATGCGGATTCTGCGGTGTTTGACAATGATCATGCTGGCTTTGTGGCCGGCGCTGCCTGCTGCTGCACAACAGCATTATTATTTCCGGCATTACCAGGTGGAAGACGGCCTTTCCAATAATACGGTTATCAGTATCATACAGGACCGGGACGGCTTTATGTGGTTTGGCACCAAAGAGGGACTGAACCGCTTTGACGGCTACCAGATCAAAGTGTTCAACCTCGATGATGACTACGAGCGCTCTCTGACCAAAGACCTGATCTATTCTCTTTATACAGACGAACATGGCACCATGTGGGTGGGCGCCCAGAAAGGGCTCTACCGCTATGAGCGGGAACGGGAACGCTTTACAAGGGTGATAGACACGCTTCGCAATGTATATAATCTGCAGTCTGATAATAAGGGGCTGCTCTGGTTCATTGCCGACCATTCGGTGTGTAATTATGACCTGAAAACCGGGCAGGTAAAGCGCTTTCCGAAGAACCGCTATTTCATGGCCAATACTATTTGCGTAGCAGGCGATGGCAATTTATGGGTAGGCACCGGGGCAGGCGATCTGCAATGTTTTGACAGGGCCACGCAGACGTTCAAGGGTTATAATCTATTCTCACATTCTCCGGCCGTAGGTAGCTGCTTTATGGAAGCACTGCTGCCGGTGGGCCCGCAGACCATCTTCGTAGGCACCTCCTGCCAGGGTGCAAAGCTGTTTGATATTGCCAGCAGGACTTACAAAGACATACTTACCTACAACGCCGATAAAACTACCGTCTACGTACGCAGTATGATGAAGTACTCTGATACCGAGGTATGGTTCGGTACGGAATCGGGTATTTTTATAATGGACCTGCGCAGCGGAAAGATGGTGAACCTGCGTAAGAAATTCCTGGATCCTTATTCACTGTCAGACAATGCGGTGTATTCCCTCTGCAAAGATCATGAGGGAAATGTATGGGCCGGTACTTTTTTCGGCGGTATTAATTATTATGCCCGGCAGCATCAGTTCTTCCGGAAATATTATCCTGATTATTCAAAGAATTCCATCAGTGGGAATGCCGCCCGTGAGATCTGCCAGGATAACGATGGCAATATATGGATAGGCACCGAAGATGCAGGACTGAATAAGCTCAACCCTGCTACGGGAGATATTACGCATTTTGAACCTGCGGGTACAGCAGGCAGCATCACCTATTCCAATATTCACGGCCTGGTGGTAGATGGTAATGATCTCTGGATAGGTACCCACGAGCACGGGCTCGACGTGCTCAATATCAAAACCGGTAAGCTCCGTAAACACTATTCGGCCGGGCGGGGTCCGCGGGACCTCAGGAGCGATTTTATTGCCAGCCTGCTGCGCTCATCATCCGGCCGGATCTTCATAGGAACCGGCAATTCGCTGTATGAATATGATCCCGGGACAGACGGTTTTACACGCGCGCCTGAAGTACCGGCGGGTATTACTATTTCCTGCTTGTATGAAGATCGCAGCAAGACGGTTTGGGTAGGCACGCATGGCGGAGGGGTGTATTATTTCAACCGTGAGCAGCAGATCAAGGGACAGCTGGTGAACGATCTTACCAACCGCAACAGCCTGCCTACCGATTATATCAATAACATTTTTGAAGACCACGCCGGTAACCTGTGGTTCTCTACAGAAGGTGGGGGGCTTTCGCAGCTGGGCCCTGCCAGGAAACAGTTTATACGGTATATGACCCGGAACGGGCTGCCCAGCAATTATATTTACAAAGTAGTGGAGGATGACCGTCATCAGCTATGGGTTAGCACATCAAAAGGATTGGTATGCTTTAATCCCCTCACCCGGCGCATGGTGGTGTATACAAAAAGTAACGGGCTGCCCAGCGATCACTTTAATTATAATTCAGGTTTCAAAGATGCCAGGGGTACCCTGTACTTTGGCAGCATAAAAGGAATGATCACTTTCAGGCCGGATGAAGCGCCTACGCATACACCCACTCCGCCGCTGTATATCACCACCCTCTATGTGAACAACCGGGAATTATCAGCGGCACGCGACAGCGGGTTGCTGAAAAGATCCATCCAGTATACAGACAGGATAGAGCTGCCTTACAACCGCTCTTCCATCAGCCTGGACTTTGCAGCGCTGAGCTATATATCCCCCGATATGACCAGCTACCGGTATATGATGAGCGGGGTGGATGAAAGCTGGACCACTATCCAGCCTAACCGTAAAGTGTATTATACCAATCTCTCGCCGGGAGAATATGTGTTCAGGGTGAAAGCAGCCGTGAATGGGGCAGGAGACGAATCTGAACGACAGCTCATCATCCATATACTGCCTCCTTTCTGGGCAAGCCCGCTGGCATATCTCTTTTATGCACTGCTGGTAGTTTCGATCGGGTTTTATATCATCCGCGACTATCATCGCAGAACACAAAAGAAAAAGGAAAAGGAAAGCTTTGAAGCGAAGATCGATTTCTTTACACACGTAGCCCATGAGATCCGCACACCGCTGACGCTGATCAAAGGGCCGTTGGAAAACCTGCTGGAAAAAACAGACGAGCTGCCGGATATCAAAGATGATGTAATGATGATGGAGCGGAACACCAACCGGCTAATGTCGCTGGTGAACCATATCCTGAACTTCAGGCAGATAGAAGTGAAAAGTTTCCGCCTGGATTTTACCAGGGTAAATATAAAAGCGCTGGTGCAGCAAGCTTTCCTTGACTTTGCCCCGCAGGCTAAAAAACGCGGACTGGATTATACCATTGACCTGCCTCCTTATGCCATTAATGCTGTTGCTGATGAAGAAGCCCTGCAAAGGATCCTGGGCAACCTGCTGAGCAATGCCATCAAATATGCCGCCGCACAGGTAACAGTCGTACTACTCCCCGCAGGAAAAGACGATGCTTACTTTACGATAGAGATCAGCAACGATGGTCATATTATTTCCACAGATATGCGGGAGAAGATCTTCCAGCCTTTTGTACGGCTGAAGGAAACTGCGAAACAGAAGGGCACGGGTATTGGCCTGACGGTGGCCCGTTCACTGGCAGAGCTGCACAGCGGTAAACTATACCTGAAGAACAGTCGCGAACAGATTAATACCTTTGTATTACAGATCCCTTTAAAAACCGAATAGATTAAGCATATTGCAGTATGTTACCGACTATTTTACTAGTTGACGATGAAGAAGATATCCTGGAGTTCCTGGAGCGGATCCTATCGCCTCGTTACAGGGTGCTGGTGACCGAGAGCGGAGAGGATGCCTTAAGGATCCTCGACAAAGAGACGGTGCAGCTGATCATCAGCGATGTGATGATGCCTGAGATGGACGGCTTTGAATTATGCCGTCATATCAAATCCAATTTTGAATATTCCCATATTCCTGTCATACTGCTCACTGCCAAGAATACGATCCAGTCAAAGATAGAAGGCCTGGAGCTGGGAGCAGACGCTTATATTGAAAAGCCTTTTTCCAAGGAACATCTGCAGGCACAGATCAGCAGTTTACTGGCCAACAGGGATAACCTGCGCGCCTTCTTTGCCAGCTCTCCGCTGGTACATATCAGGAGCATGGCGCATACGCGCGAGGACGAACGTTTCCTGGAAGCATTGAATGTGACCATACTGCAGCATATGGAAGATGCAGACCTCAACGTGGAGAAGCTGGCCAGCTATATGAACATGAGCAGGATCACGCTGTACCGGAAGATCAAGGCGGTATCAGACCTTACGCCGGTTGAGCTGATCAATGTAGTGCGGTTAAAGCGGGCGGCAGAATTACTGGCCGATGGGCGGTATAAGATCTACGAGGTGGCGAATATGACGGGGTTCAGCACACAGAGTAATTTTACCAGGAATTTCCTGCGCCAGTTCGATATGACGCCTACAGAGTATATCCATTCCAAACACGGCAAAAAAGAGTAGCCTTGTCAGGCGACAAGGCTACTGGTGTTATTTAATCATCATCTTCCTCATCACCATGTTTAAAGTGCCTGAAAAAGGCTGACTTTCTTCCCCCGCCGGCTCACATATGGCATCTATTTTAAGAGGCGATTTCAAACTGTTCCGTTTTGTTCAATTTAAAGCGGCAAGGGCTTTCTAGTTTTGCTAATATAATCAAGGATATCCGCCATTCATCATCATTAAACCATTTACAAATGAATCTACCAACAAGACCACAGGACGCTCATGCAGCATTGGCCGAAGCATTCAATACCGGCGATGTAGCAACTGTTATGAGCATGTATGATAATACAGGGATTATCGTGCCTGAACCAGGCAAAGCCGTATCGGGCAAGGAGCAGTTTGAGGCGGCTGTCAGGGCCATTCTCTCTATCAAAGGAAAGATGGAGATCAGAACAGTGTATTGCATGCAGACCGGCAACATTGCCGTGGGCAGGTCTGAATGGAGTATTACGGACGGCGATGAGGTAAAGATCAGCGCCAAAGGGATTGAAGTAATGAAACAGCAGGCGGATGGCACCTGGAAGATTGTGATAGATCATGCTTTCGGGGCTGAAACTGAGCTGGTAGCATAAGAGATAGTAGCCTTCCAGGGGTTTAACGCCCCTGGAGGGTGAATATACCAGTGATTACGTATCTTTATAAAACGTTTACCGGAAAAAGTTATGACATACCAGGAAATAAAACCAGGGGAGCTACTGAAGCCGTACGTAAAATGTTATTTCATTTTCGAATCGGAGTCCAGTGTTGAGCTGGATGATACTATATTTCCTGCAGGTAATATGGAGATGATCTTTAACCTGGGCGAGGGAGTATGGCGCACGGAGGTGAACGGGGTATTCGAGAATACTCCGCCGGTAGAGTTGTGGGGGCAGATCACCCAGCCTACGCCTGTGAAGTCGGTAGGTAAGCAGGTAATGCTGGGGGCCAAATTCCTGCCTCATACGCCTGCCTTTTTCCTGGATGAAGAAGTGTCCTTGTTCAACGACAAGGTGATTGACCTCAGGGACCTGCTGGGCGCTTCCGTAAAGGAGCTGCATGCAAAGCTCCTGGAAACTTCGTCTTTGGGTAAACGCGTTGAACTGCTGGAAGGATTCCTGATGCATTGTATCTCCATGAAAAGGAAGAAAGCAGAGAAGCTGCGTATGATCGGTGAGGTGATGACAGATATGCGGCGTAATTCATTTGCCGACACCATAGAACGTACAGCGAACCGGTATAACGTTACGCCCCGTTACCTGCAAAAGCTTTTTGTACAATATACTGGTATGACGCCTAAACTGTACAGCAAGATCAACCGGTTCCAGCTTAGTTTGCAGCTGATCAGCAAGAATGAATCTTCTTTTACGGCTATTGCATATGACTGTGGTTATGCAGACCAGTCGCATTTTATACGGGATTTTAAGTCGTTTACAGGTCTTACACCCTCTTCTTATTCGCCTACATCCCTGATCCCGGCTACGCCCTGATATGTAATTGTTTTCCTATTTTTGGGCAATGGGCGATCTTCTTCAGCTCCGGCAGGCCATTTATCGATTCAATCCTCTTCAGGATGCAGAGTGGGAGGCGTTTGCGGCCACACTTATTATCAAAGATTTTAAGAAAGGTGATTTCCTGATCCGGCAGGGCCAGGTGGAGAACTATATCTACTTTCTTAATACCGGCGCTACGCGCAATTACTTTGTGAAAGATGATAAGGAATTTACGGTAGACTTCCAGTTCCAGGGTGATTTTGTTACTGCTTATTACTCCCTGATCACCCGGGAGCCGAGCGCCATTGCTATTGAGCTGCTGGAAGATGCAGAGGTGGTGGCTATCCCTTTGAAGTTCCTGCAGGAATTTTATGCCAAACATCATAATGGCGAGCGGGTAGGAAGGCTGATAGCAGAATACCAGTATATTAAAAGGCTGCGCCGGGAAATGGATCTGCTGTCGCGCACCGCAGAAGAGCGGTATAACGAGCTGATGCAAAGGAACCCGGCCCTGATCCAGCAGATTTCAGTCAAGCATTTATCCTCTTATTTAGGCATCCATCCTGAAAGCCTGAGCCGCATACGGAAGCAGCAGGCCAGAAACTAACATACATCATTTTAAGGCTGCAGGGCATTGCTGAATTTTGCTGTAAATACACAACAGCAATGGAAACTTTAGCAGTCTTAATTCCGGGTTTTGTTGTCAGTATGCTTATTTGCCGGTGGTTTAGCGGTGAATGGCGGCTGGTTTTCAGCGGTAACCTGGCTATGTGCCTGATGTTATTTCTTACGGCACTGGGGCATGTGCTTTTTACAAAGGGAATGGCGATGATGATCCCACCTTTTATTCCTTTCAAAACAGCAGTGGTATATATTACCGGGGTAATGGAAGTGCTGATGGGCCTTGCATTGCTTTATCCTTCGCTAAGGCGGCGTACCGGCTATGCGTTGATCGTATTTTTTATCCTTCTCCTTCCTGCCAATATTTATGAATCTGTTATACACCTCAATATGGAAAAAGGCACCTTTGATGGTCCGGGGCCGGTTTATTTATGGTTCAGGATCCCGCTTCAGCTATTCTTTATCGGGTGGGTGTATTATTGGTCTGTGAGGAAATTCAGTGTAACTAATAAAGCAGAAACGCATGTTGCCCGGCCATCTTATGTATGAGGTAGATATTACCAACAAGGAATCTGTTGTTTTTATCAATAGTATAAAGGCCCGGAACCTGAAAGGATTTTGCTGGTTATGGATGAATCTTCCGCGAATCATACGGTCGGTAAAGGGGCATCATGGGGCGTATGAATGTATACCGGCGCTGGTAAGCCCCTTGCAGGTAGTGATGGTGAGTTACTGGTATGGATATGGTGAGCTGGCGGATTATTACAAGGGAGAATATCATAAAAGCTTTAGTGGGTTTGTAGCGGGCAACCCGCTGGCTTTGGGGATGTATTTTGAATATTTTCCGGCGGAGCGGTCCGGGAAGTATATCAATGGGGTGTTTGGGTTGGGGAGAAATTTCAGGAGGAAGAATTGAGGAAATATTGTAGTGTTGCAACACTGTCCAAACAATTGAGGATAATCAAAGTGGCGAGAAATAATATAGCAACTACAATCTCCCCGTTACGCAATTCTGATAAGACCCCGGCGTAATGCCCTCCAATTTCCTGAAAACGCGGATAAAATAATTCACATCACTGAAGCCGCACTGGGCGCTTACAGATTGTATATCATTACGCGCATCCGCCAGCAGCTCTTTAGCCAGCCGGATACGGGAAGCATTGATATATTCCACGGGGCTGATCCCGAATTGTTCCTTAAACCATTTAAAGAATACGTTCCGGCTGAGGTAAGCTTTGCGGCAGAGCACATCTACGGCAATTCTTTCTGAGAGGTGTTCCTGGATATAGTTCAGCACATAGTGCAGGCGCGTTTGATTGGTGTTGTCGCCTTTTTCTACTTCTATCTGCTGCAGGTGCTGGCATTGTAAAAGACGAATGAGCAGCTCCTTCAACGAAAGATCGGCGAAGATACCTTTGGACCTGTCCGGGCTACTGCATACACGGATGATCTTATTGATCAGGCTGGAGATCTCATCGTCATTGGAGAAGTGGTATTGATTGCACTGCAGTTTCCATTCGTTTCGCTCGTCGCTGCTGCTGTTGTAGTAATTATTCAGGTACTGCAGGGTTTCATTTACATAAGCTGCATCCACGGTCAGCGCAATGCATTGGGTAGGGTTTTCAGGCGCTGCTTCGGGAAAGTCGATACGCATGGTCTCATTGGCAGGAAGGATCACCGTTTCGCCAGGCAGGTAGTCAAAGCCCGGTTCATTGAACAGGTGCATCACCTTTTTTCCACGGATCATGCTGGTGATCACAAAATCGGGGAAGCTTAAGGGCACCTGGTAGGCTTGCTGGTAGCTTTCAAAGATATTCAGCTCGCAGTTGCGCAGGTTGAATATACGCCTGTTCTCTACCAGCGTTTGCAGGTGCTTAGGGTCTGTCAGACCCACTTTGCGGAGATGACTCTTTACGGGCACGGTACAGCTTCTTTTTTTGACCGGTACAAGTTTAAACCCCTATACTGAAGTTACAAAAATCAAAGTACAATCGTGCTATAAAAAAATACAATTGTGGACGCTTAATCTTGCATTTTGGTGAAAATTAGCTGTATTCATTCACCAAACAAAAAAAATTCTTGCGTTATGAGTAATACAACTGCGGCCCCTGCAGGCAATGTGGCAACCCGCCCACAATTCAAGGAAAGATACGACCACTTTATCGGCGGCCGGTGGGTGGCCCCTGAAAGCGGCGAATATTTCGACAACGTCTCACCTATTGACGGAGTGGTGTTCACCCAGGCTGCCCGCGGTAATGCAAAAGATATTGATAAAGCGATTGATGCGGCACATAAGGCATTTCCCAGCTGGAGCAGGACGTCGGTTACCGAACGCAGTAACATGTTATTAAAGATCGCCCAGATAGTGGAAGATAACCTGGAATACCTGGCCGTGATAGAAACGATCGACAATGGAAAGCCCATCCGGGAAAGCAGGGCAGCAGACCTCCCGCTGGTAGTTGATCATTTCAGGTATTTCGCCGGGGTGATCCGCAGTGAAGAAGGAGGCGTCAGCGAACTGGACGATAGCACTGTCAGCATTAACCTGCATGAGCCTATCGGCGTGGTTGGACAGATCATTCCCTGGAACTTCCCCCTGCTGATGGCTACCTGGAAAATGGCGCCCGCCCTGGCAGCCGGTTGTTGTACCATTGTAAAACCGGCAGAACAAACGCCCACCAGCATCATGTGCCTGATGGAATTGATCCAGGACATTGTACCGCCGGGCGTGATAAACGTGGTAACAGGCTTTGGGCCGGAAGCCGGTAAGCCGCTGGCGCAATCACCCAGGGTAAATAAAGTGGCCTTTACCGGTGAAACCACTACCGGCAGGCTTATTATGCAATATGCTTCTGAAAACCTTATCCCGGTTACCATGGAGCTGGGTGGCAAAAGTCCCAATATATTCTTTGAATCCGTAACGGCGAAAGATGATGAATTCTTTGATAAGGCTGTAGAAGGCGCCGTACTGTTCGCCCTTAACCAGGGAGAGGTATGTACCTGCCCCAGCCGTATCCTGGTGCATGAGAATATTTACCAGACCTTTATGGACCGGGTGATCCAGCGTACCAAGGCCATTAAAATGGGTAACCCGCTTGATAGTACCGTCATGATGGGTGCCCAGGCATCAGAAGACCAGTATAATAAGATCCTCAGCTATTTTGAGATCGCCAAGCAGGAAGGCGCCCAGGTACTTACCGGCGGAGAGGCCTGGCATCAGAACAGCGGCCTGGAACACGGCTTCTATATCAAGCCCACTGTGCTCAAAGGACATAACAAGATGCGGGTATTCCAGGAAGAGATCTTCGGACCGGTTACCTGCGTTACTACTTTCAAAACAACGGAAGAGGCCATAGCGCTTGCCAATGATACCTTATACGGCCTGGGGGCCGGGGTATGGACCAGGGACGCCCATGAATTATACCAGGTGCCCAGGGCCATTCAGGCAGGCCGTGTCTGGGTAAACTGCTATCACGCTTATCCGGCGCATGCACCCTTTGGCGGATATAAAAAATCAGGCTTCGGTAGGGAGACGCATAAGATGATGCTGAATCATTATCGTCAGACTAAGAACATGCTGATATCCTATAGTAAAAACAAGCTTGGTTTCTTTTAACTTCTTTTAAGGAAACCATGGTAAGCACAAGGTGTTTGTAACGGGAACAGCGGCTTTACAGCCAGCTGTTCCCCCTTTGTGCTGATGTAAAGCAGCCTTTATGCAGACAGATCGTGTTATAGCTACCGAAAAAGCCCTTGAGCTGATAGAGCGCCTTAAACAGCAGCATGGGCCGCTGATGTTTCACCAGAGCGGCGGATGTTGCGATGGTTCACAACCTATGTGCTTTGAAGCCGGCGAATTCAGAACAGGCAATAGTGATGTGCTGCTGGGTGAAGTAGGCGGTTGCCCTTTCTACATGAATCGCGACCAGTTTGAATATTGGAAACATACCCAGCTGATCCTGGATGTGACCGCCGGGAGGGGTAGTAGTTTCTCTCTTGAAATACCCCTGGGGGTAAGATTTCTCACCCGGTCAAGGGTGTTCTCCGACCAGGAGATCAGGGAGCTGGAGTCCTGATCCGATATTACTTACTTCCTGGCAGCTTTTACCTCTTCGGGGTTAATTGCACCGCCTTTATTACCAAATGAATTACGGATGTAGTTCAGAATATCGCTTATTTCCTCATCCTTTCCATCAAAACCTGCCATAGGCTGGTTATAGGTTTGCCCGTTCACCTTTATTTCCCCGCTGAGGCCGTACAGCACGGCCTGAATAGCCCTTTTTTTATCCGCCATCAGGTAGTCTGATTTTGCCAGCGGAGGGAAAACACCTTCCACGCCCTGGCCCTGGTCGCCATGACAGGATTGGCAATATGTGGTGTATAAGGTTTTCCCTCTTGCCATACTGGCCTTCAGATCTGCAGGAGGCTGCGGGCTGAAGGCCAGCGATAGGAGGCACACGGTTGATAGCAAAAGCAAGTATCCGGGCATCTGTTTCATTGCTTATATAGGTTAAATGGCTGTTTATGCTTCATTTAAATTGACGGGCAGGGTCCTGATCCTTTTGCCGCTGGCGGCATAGATGGCATTTAATACTGCGGGCACTGCTACCGGGTTGGATACTTCTCCCAGGCCCCAGGGCTGTTCGTCATTGCTCTCCACAAAGTGCACATCTATTTCAGGACATTCATTGATACGCACTACTTTGTTCTGGTGGAAATTAGAAGTAGTGACACGACCGTTCTTTACGTTTACGCCTCCGTACAATAATGCAGAAAGTCCCCAAACCACACCACCTTCTATCTGGTTCTTTGCGCCGGAAGGATTTACCACCATGCCGCAGTCTACTGCGCAGGTAACATGATTAACAGTTACTTTTTTATCGGCTACTGTTACCAGGGCTACTATGGCGCAATAGGTGTTGCCGTAGGGATATATGGCAATCCCTCTTCCTTGTCCGGCGGGAAGCGCCTGGCCCCAACCGCTCTTTTCCCTGGCCAGCTGCAATACCCGGATCATTCTTGTATTACTGATCTTTTCTGCATGGCCCACGTTGGCTTCCCGTCCTTCTTTCAGCAGTGATATACGGAAATCATACGGATCTTTCTTCAGTGCGATGGCTACTTCATCCACAAAACATTCGCTCAATGCCCAGCCGTTGATCATTACGGAACGCCAGGCAGTTGATTGCAGGATGCTTTCATTCGTAAGATCTTCCAGGTCGTAACGTATGTTGGGAATGTTATAGCCGTTGCTGGTCAATTCCGTGGCAGGATACTGGCGATCCCACATATAGGTGCGGCATTCCTTCTCGTACCATGCGTAGAGCTGGTTGTTCTCATCCCAGCCGGCCTGATAATCCAGGCGCTGGTAACAATGCACGGCATTGGTCTGATGATCATCCTCCCTTGTCCACATTACTTTAACGGGGATATTGCCCGCCTCTTTTGAAATGCACATCGCTTCAATAGCGGCATCGGGATAAGCCCTTCTGCCATAGCCACCACCGGAAGGGAACAGGTGGATCTTCACTTTATCCCTTGCGATGCCGAAAACGCGGGTGATCTCGTCTGTGATGTATTCCGGCCATTGGTTACCGATCCATAGTTCGCAATTGTCTCCTTTAAAGTGGGCGGTACAGTTCAATGGTTCCATGAGCGAGTGCAGCATGTAAGGGAACACATAACCGGCGCGTAAGGTTTGCTTTACATGGTCGATATTGGCGATGGCATTTTCATCGCCGGTGTAACCCGAAGGATCCAGCCGTTGTTCGCCGCGGTGTTTAGCGAAGGCGGCAAATTCCTCTATACTGGCTTTTGTATGCATACCTTCATCCCATACAACGGAAAGGCTTGCCCTGCCTTTCTGTGCAGCCCAGAAAGAGTCGGCAACAACGGCAATTCCCTCGCGTATGTCGTAGGGGAGAATAGGGCCCTGTATACCAGCTACCACACTGGTGGATACCACCTTTCTTACACCTTTGACAGCGAGGGCTTTTGCCGCGTCATAAGATCTGATCCTGGCCTTAAATACCGGTGCTCTTGCCACCAGGGCATATTTCATGCCCGGTATATTTACGTCTGCTCCGTATTGATGTTTGCCTGTTACCAGCAAAGGCAATGTCTTAGCAGCCTGCGATCTGCCGATGATAGTAAAGTTGTTGCGGCTTTTCAGTGTAACGGAGGCCGGCACTTTGAGCCTGGCGGCTTGCTGGGCCAGCTCTCCGAAACCTGTTCGTTGTCCGCTGATCTTGTTGATGATAAAATGGTTCTCCGCATAACAATTATCCGGAGTAGTGTTCCACTGTGTAGCAGCTGCCTGTACGAGCATTTCGCGGGCGGTGGCTCCTGCTTTGCGCAGGATAGGCGTCATCGTGATCACGGTGGAGCTGCCTCCGGTTCCATGTCCTCCGTTGGCATCATTGTATTTTATGAGATCGGCCGGTGGAAAGGAGACCTTTACTCTTTCGAAATCGGCACAGAGCTCTTCTGCTATCAGCATGGCCATGGCGGTAGATACACCTTGTCCCATTTCATGTTTGGTGAAATGGAAGATCACGTCGCCATTTGTTTGTACAGAGAGAAAGTCTCCCATGGCAGCAGCGGTATCTGTTGCGATGGTTTCATCCAGCGGCGCAAATGCTTTTGCAAGTCCGGACAGGCCCAGTATCAGTCCGCCGCCGGTGAGCGGCACTATCCGTATAAAATGACGCCTGTTCATTGGTTGAGGGGTTTAGGGTTGAGCTTGAAATCAATGGCGGTTTTGATAGCCTTGCGGATCCGCACATAAGTACCGCAACGGCAGATATTACCTGCCATCGCGGCATTGATTTCCTGGTCGGAAGGAGAGGGATTGTTATTGAGCAGCGCCGCAGCGCTCATGATCTGTCCTGCCTGGCAGTAGCCGCATTGCGGCACATCTTCCCTGATCCAGGCCTGCTGTACAGGGTGCGAGCCATCTGGCGCAAGGCCTTCTATGGTGGTGATACGCTTATCTGCAGCAGCGCCGCAGGTGAGCGTACAGGAACGTACGGCCCTGCCATCGAGATGGATGGTGCAGGCGCCGCATTGCGCAATGCCGCATCCGTATTTGGTACCGGTTAAGCCTGCATAATCTCTCAGTAACCATAACACCGGCATGTCGGTATCCACATCGTGCTGTTGTGTGGCGCCATTGATATGAAAGCGTAAGACGGGCATGTGAAGAGGTATTTTGTGTTTTCAAAGTAAATACATTATCGCTGTGCCGAAGCCTTATTTAGCCCAAAGGGATCATTATTCGCCCATACGGAAAGACGCATTCCGAATGCCGTTCGTGGGGCAAAACCGTTGTTCGTCGAAACGGTTTTTTCTTAGCTGAAATTCATTACTTTAGTTGCAGGATGAAGAGCTACAAACGAAATACAGGCTTCGTTTTACTGTTCTGGGCATTTTACTTTTTATATGAATGGCTGGGCAATGCCGCTGTTGGCAGCGAGTATAAAAGGTATGCCATCAATGCTGCGGTGATCGTTCCTATTACCTTCTGCGCCACCTGGTTTACGGTGCATGTACTGATTGAACGCTTCTTCTTAAAAGGTAAAAGAACTACGTTCTGGATGCTGTTTGGCGGTAGCGCGATCGTTTTTACGCTGATCCGCCGTGCATTTAATTACTATTATACTTATCCCTTGTATTATCCGGAAGGACAGCAGACCATGTCTTTCCTGTTTCCGCCAAAACTGATCATCGAAGCGGTGAACACCTACCTGATCGTGGCGCTGTATGCGATGTTTTATTTCCTGCGTGCCTGGTATGAGCAGCAACGTACTACCCAGCAGCTGCAGAAAGATAAGGCAGAGGCGCAGCTGGAGCTGTTAAAATCGCAGGTGCAGCCGCATTTTATCTTTAATACGCTTAATAATATTTATTCTTACGCACAGCAGAACAACCAGCAAACATCAGAACTCATCTACCGCCTTTCTGCATTACTGAGCTATATGTTGTATGATAGCCGGCAGACCACTATTTCACTGGGCAAGGAACTGGAGTATATCAACAACTATATCGAGCTGGAAAAGATCCGGTATGGGAAAAGGCTGGATGTGTCGCTGAACGTTTTTGATCCGGTGGATCACTTCAGAATAGCGCCCTTGTTGTTGTTACCGCTGATCGAGAACAGCTTCAAGCACGGGGTATCCAACAATATCAGGGACGGCTGGATAAGAATGGATATTGCATTGAAGGATGGATGGCTGTCTGTAAAGATTGAGAACAGCTGTGATGAGCGAAGTAACGGAAATGGAAGCAGCAAGAATGGCATAGGGCTGGAAAACGTGAAGAAGCGCCTTGATATCCTGTACCAGGATAATTATGAGTTTAAGTGTATACGTGAGAATGATTCTTTTCTTACCATCCTGAAGATCAAAAAAGATGAAGACAGTACGGTGCATGATCATTGATGATGAGCCTCCTGCCCAGGAACTGCTCCGCTCTTATGTATCGAGGATCGAACATTTTGAGATAGCGGCCATCTGCAATAATGCGCTGGAAGCATTTGCCCTGCTGCAAAAAAGCATGGTGGATGTTATCTTCCTCGATATTTCCATGCCGCAGATGTCAGGCCTGGAGCTGATCCGTTCCCTGCCACAGCGGCCGCCTGTTATTTTTACTACTGCCTACCGGGAATATGGGGCAGACGGTTATGAGCTGGATGCGCTGGACTACCTGGTGAAGCCCATAACTTTTGACCGTTTTCTGAAGGCCATTGCGAAGTTCAACCAGTATAAGCTATACCTCAGTCATCATGAATCCGGTCAGCTGGCCAATGCTTTTGAGCAGGCATACATGTATTTTAAAGTGAACAAGGAGCTGGCCAAGATCTTCCTGCGGGAGATCATCTACATAGAAAGCATTAAGGATTATATCAAGATCATTACAGACTCCCGGTCGCTTGTTACGTATCAACGCATCAGTTATATGGAAGAGAAGCTTCCTGAGAGTAAGTTCCTGCGCGTGCATAAATCCTACATCATTGCGGTTGACAGGGTGAGCGGTTTCAGTAATGATCTTGTTTCCATCGATAAATTTTCCATCCCTGTAGGCAGAAGCTATAAGCAAAAGTTTATGGAATATCTGCGCGGGAATTGATTTTTTTCGGCCCTGTGCTTTTATTTGTTTAAATGCCGTATTAAATTCACAGCATTTAACTGTTACTGTTAGCATGGATACACGCAGGGAATTTCTCAAGAAATCAATGTTATTATCCGGCGCGGCCGGGCTTTCCACGTTCCTCCCCACTTCCATACAGCGGGCGCTTGCCATTGATCCGGCGCCGGGAAGTACTTATCTTGATGCAGAGCACATCGTGATACTGATGCAGGAGAACCGTTCATTTGATCACTGCTTTGGCACACTAAAAGGGGTGCGGGGTTTTAATGATCCAAGGGCTGTTTCCCAGCCGGATCACAAGCCGGTGTGGCTGCAGACAAACGAGCTGGGAGAAACCTACGCGCCGTTCCGCCTGGACATTAAAGATACAAAGAGCACCTGGATGGGCGCCCTGCCTCACTCGCGCGCCAGCCAGGTAGACGCGTATAACGGCGGTAAGTATGATCAGTGGCTGATCGCGAAGCGATCAGGCAACAAAGAGTATGCTCCTATGCCCCTCACAATGGGTTACTACACGCGGGAGGATCTGCCGTTTAATTATGCTATGGCAGACGCTTTTACGGTCTGTGATCAGAATTTCTGTTCTGCCATGACCAGCACTACACCGAATCGCTCTTTCTTCTGGACCGGCAAGATCACCCATGAGGAAAATGGTTTGCCCAAGGCGCATATCCGTAATGATGATTTCAGCTATGGTAAATTGCCCTGGAACACCTTTCCTGAGCTGCTGGAAGAGCACAATGTGCCCTGGAAATTCTACCAGAACGATATTAGCTGCGGCGGTGGTTTTAAAGGGGAAGAGCGGGCCTGGCTGGCCAACTTTGGCTGTAACCTGCTGGAATTCTTTGCTGCCTATAATGTAAAGTTCTCATCGCGCTACCTGAAGAATTTACAGCAGCAGGCAGATACGCTGCCGGGAGAGATCAATGCACTGGAAGAAGCCACACCATCAACAGAAGAAGCAGCGCGAAAAATAAAGGCCGATATTGCCAGGAAGCAGGAAGTGCTGGATAATGCCAGAACAGAGCTGGCCAAATGGACCACGGAGAATTTTGATAAGCTGACGGAAAAGGAAAAGAACCTGTACCGTAGGGCTTTTGTAATAAATGAAGGCGATCCGGATTTCCGTTCTCTTGCAAAGCTGAATTATACAGATGGTGCAGCACAACGGGAAATGCAGGTACCCGCCGGAGACCTGTTATACCAGTTCCGCAAAGATGTGCAGGAGGGAAAGCTACCCATGGTATCCTGGATGGCTGGCCCACAAAACTTTTCCGATCACCCCAGCGCGCCCTGGTATGGCGCCTGGTATATATCCGAAATCCTGGATATACTCACGCAGAACCCTGAAGTATGGAAGAAGACCATCTTCATTGTTACCTATGATGAGAATGACGGATACTTTGATCATTTTGTGCCTTTCTCTATTCCGGATAACAACAAACCTGGCACCGGCAAAGTTTCTGCCGGCATTGATACAGAGGTAGAGCATGTGAGGCTGGAAAATGAGCTGAAACAGGGAGTGCCAAAGAAACAGGCCAGGGAAGCCCCTATCGGCCTTGGGTTCAGGGTGCCGATGCTGATCGCATCGCCCTGGAGCAGGGGTGGTAAAGTATGCTCGCAGGTGTTTGATCATACCTCTACTTTACAATTCCTGGAGACTTTCTTACAACAAAAGCTTGGCAAAAACATCCGGCAGGAAAATATCAGCCGGTGGAGAAGAACGGTTTGCGGGGATCTTACCGCTGCTTTCAGTCCCTTTAACGGTACCAAACCGGATAACATTGCTTTCCTCAACAGGGACCGCTTTGTGGAAGATATTCATAACGCCCGTTTTAAGGAGGTGCCGAAGGGGTATAAGAAATTGTCTGAACAGGAGATCGTAAAGATCGTGCGCGAGCCGCTTGCTATCGACCGCCTGGTAGCACAAGAGAAAGGTGTACGTCCTGCCTGTGGCTTGCCGTATGAGCTATATGCAGATGCGCAGTGGAGTGAGGATAAAAAGCATGTTGAGATCAGGATGGCCGCCGGTAACAGCAGCGGTAAGGCGGCCGGCGCTCCATTCACCGTATATGCACCTAGTAAGTTCAGGAATGATAAGGGCACTATGGAGATAGGGCGGAACTGGGCATTTGCCGTTGCTGCAGGTGATGCCATCACTTACCAGTGGCCGCTGGATGCTTTTGATAAAGGCCACTATCATTTACGCGTGCACGGCCCCAATGGCTTTTACCGGCAGTTTACAGGTAATGATAAGGATCCGGGATTGCTGTGCAGGTTGGAAGATCAGCTGGATCCTAAGACCGGGCAACCAACAGGCAGTGTCATACTCAGGATGAAGCATTCCGGTGCTTCCGGCACATTAAAGGTGACTATCCGCGATAATGCCTATGGGCAAAAGAACATTGTGAGGAAGATCAACGCTGGAGATAAGGAAACCATCCTGCTTTCGCTGGATAAGAGCCATGGATGGTATGATTTCAGTGTAAAAGCCGATGGTTTTGATATCTTTGAAAAGCGGTATGCAGGCCATGCGGAAAATGGCAGGGAAAGTTTCAGCGATCCTTTGATGGGAAGGGTGATCAGTTAAACCAAAAAGCGTAAATCATGTCTGTCAGTGCTATGTTTAAAGACCAGGTGGCCATTGTTACCGGCGCCGGGCAGGGAATTGGATATGAGATGTGCCGTCAGCTGGTACAGGAAGGAGCAGCAGTATTGCTCAACGATATTGATCCGGCACTTGCACAGCAGGCAGCTGCGGATATCGACCCTTCGGGCAATGTTTGTATTCCTATGGGCGGTAATGCAGCCGAGCTTTCTTTCATACAACAGATGGTACAGGCAGCGGTGGATCGTTTTGGCAGGCTGGATGTGGTGATCGGGAATGCAGGCATTACTTTGTTCGGCAACTTCTTTACCTATCCGGAATCGGATTTTTATAAAGTGCTGCAGGTGAACCTGGGCGGCAATTTCTTCCTGGCACAGGCAGCTGCGAAACAGATGAAAGAGCAGCCGCAGGGCGGCAGTATCCTGTTCACTTCATCTGTTACCGGGCATCAGGCGCATAAAGACCTGGCTGCCTATAGCATGACCAAGGCCGCCCTTGAAATGCTGGCCAAGAACCTGGTAGTGGAGCTGTCGCCTTACCGTATCAATGTAAATACGGTGGCGCCTGGTGCAACGCTGACAGAGCGAACAGTTTCTGATCCTGATTACGAAAAGACCTGGTCGCGCCTTACGCCTATGGGACGGCCGGCTACCACTTTGGATATAGCCCAGGCGGCATTGTTCATGGTATCTAAAAAGGCCCGGCACATTACGGGCCAAAGCCTGGTGATCGATGGAGGATGGTCGTCTATCAGTCCCTCCCCTTATGACGAGTAATTTAAACGTAAGCTTAGTGCGGGATGTAAATTGCAGGCCCTGAAAAGGAGCCCGCAATTTACGGTTGTATGGTTGATTCGTTGTTGTATTACTCAACGGCTGTTCAGCGCGATCAGGGCTTCCTCCGGAGACTGGCGGAACAGCTGGTACAGATCTTTTGTGCTGCCATTCCTTACTGCGTATGAATCACTTTCTACGGAACGAATGATATCGTCGGCAACTTCGTCAGGGGTCAGCTTGTCGGCCTCAACGCCTTTGGTCAGATCTGTATCCACATAAGGAGGGAATACTTCAAAGACTTTCACATTGGGTGCGCTCTTTTCTAATGTGAGCCGCAGCGACTGTGAATAGGAATGCAAGGCTGCCTTGGTAGCACTGTAAGTGGCTAAAAACGCATTAGGTACGTAGGAAACGATGGACTGGATATTGATAATCGACGCTTCTTTGCGGGCTTTCAGGGTAGGAAGCAACAGCTCTGTCAGGCGAAGAACGGAGAGGTAGTTGATCTCTATTTCAAATTTAGCCGTATCATAGATATTAACAGAGGCATCCAGGGCTTGTAGCCTTGCAGTACCGGCGTTGTTCACCAGTATATCGATGCCATTGTAATTTTCTTTCACCTGTTTAACCAGCTCCAATACGTCTTTTTCATTGGTAACGTCGCCCACTACATAGGAAGCGTTAGGCAACTGAGCAGCTGCTGCTTTCAGCCTGTCTTCAGTACGGCCAAACAGGATCACCTGGTTGCCTTTATCTGCAAATGCTTTAGCGATAGAGAATCCTATACCGGAACCACCGCCGGTGACAAGCACTTTTTTGTTTTGAATGTTCATTGTTAAAGTATTTAATAGTCCTGTGTATATATAATAGACCGAACGGTCTTTTTAAAGGCAAAAAAAATCAAAGGCTGTTATCCTCAATTTCTTTGCGGAGAATATCTGTGATGATACGCATCTGCCGTTTGTTACCCTGCACCCGGCATACCAGTATAGCGCCTTCTATCATTGTAAAAGCCTTCACGGAAAACAGAGAGGCGTCAAAATCCGGTTTGAACTCACCGGCTTCGATCCCTCTGCGTACGATTTTAGCGATGCGTCCCTGGGATTCTGTAATAGCCTTGCTTACTTTCTCCTTAATGACGGGATTGGTATCATCTGCTTCCGTGCCGAAGTTCAGCAAGGGGCAGCCGTAGTGATCTTCTCTCAGCGGGGCGTTATTGTAATAATCCAGCAGGCCGAGCAGCTGTTCCCGGGCAGATGTTTTATCTGACAAGCTGGCCCGGATAGCGGTCATTACGTTATTGTGCAGGTAATCAAATGCCTCGGCGCATATTTCTTCCTTGCTTTCAAAGTTGCCGTACACTCCGCCTTTAGCCAGTTTGGTGGCTTCCATAATATCACTGATAGAGGTGCCGGCCATTCCCTTGCGGTTGATGATCTGCGCTGCTTTTTCAATGATTAACTGGCGTGTACGTTCTGCTTTACTCATGACAACACAAAAATAAACCAATCGGTCTATTTTACAAAATTTATTTTTGAAGACGGGCCTGCGCCAAATTAAAAAGATCACAAGGGCTTCCGGGAAAGCCCTTGTGATCTTTTTAATCACTTAGGAGTAGCAGCCTTCGGCGGCCGGTTATTTCACTTTGACGATCTTGGCTGTTTTACGTTGTGAGCCCAGTAAGAGCTCTACATAGTAAGTGCCAGGGGATAATGATTCTCCTACCTGCAGGGTGGTAAAAGGCATTACTTTCTGATGATGCTCCACGATCCTGCCATAGGCGTCCAGTATATTCACCATGATGGGCTTATCTGCCGGGCCGCTGATAGCCAGGCTGAAGTAATCACTGCTCGGGTTGGGCGCTACTTTCACGTCCAGCTTCCCGTTGGAGGCGGCCTGTGTAGGCTTTGAAGGCTGAAGGGTTTCTTTTACCTTCTCAGCCATGTTGCTGTTGCCGGAACAGTTGATGGATACGCCTTTTAGTACAGGCGTATATTTCTTATCTGTTGTAGTCAGTGTTGCTTTATACTGGATGTAACGGCTGCTGCTGTTCACCGGTGTGCCGGGCGCCTTGATGGGCGTAAAGGAAGACCAGGTGCCGTCATTCGGGTTAGGGGTATCACCAGTGGTAACGGCGATAGTGATAGCGGTACCGGCGGGCGTTTCTCCATGCCAGTTCACTGCACCCCATTTGGTGGGAGCGCCGGCGTCGAACACTCTTGACGTGAAGCTGCCAGAGGCGGCATAGGGCGCCACGTGCATCCAGTCGATAGACAATCCTTCATCGCTGCTCACAAAGTCGCTGATCTGGATGTACATGTTATTGCTCACTTTAAGGTTAATGGTAGCTCTTGGCTTTACGTCTCCGTCAACATAAAACTCAAAATTGGTTGGGTTCCATTTGATCCGGTAATAATGTAAAGATCCCAGCAAACCTGAGCCGATCTTTATTTCTGTATTATCGGATGCGCGGGCATAGAGGTTGCCGTCTGCCTGGTTAGCCTGACCTATGGTTATCCAGGTGCCGTCTGCATACGGTTGATCGCCCGAGAAACCGATATTCTGATAGGCGCCTGCGCCGAAAATGGCGGCAAACTCAATGGAGGAGCCAGGCTCGAAGCTGGCATTTGAAAATACGTGCGTGCCGTTCACGGTGATCACTCCATTATTATTCACGGTGGTACCGTCATTATTGTAGCGGCCACCAGACCAGCCTTCGGGGATAGATTTGAGTAAACTGATGAATTCTTCATTCACCAGTGGCTGCAGGGTGATGGTACCGTTAGGGTTCACCAGTGCGCCTACGTCTTGTCCGCCGTCCCGGAAATTTGCTGCAGAACTGTCCACCGCACAAGGCGCCGTTGTTACAGTGAAGCTTAAGGGAGGAGCGGTGATGTTTGGCCGAATTACGGTGTTGCCGGCGGCATCCTTAGACTTTATCCTGAAATAATACGCAATTCCCGGTGTGAGGCCTGCAATCTGTACGGAATGAGCTGTACCGCGTTTATTATCGCCGGCGTGTAGTGTAAGGTTTTCTGCGTTGATATTGTAATCAACAGTAGCATCTGCGTTTTCGTCGGTATTCCAGCTAACGGTTACTGTACCATCTGCATTGGTCACAGGTTTTACATTGCTGATGGCAGGAGCCAGGGTATCTTTACCGCCAGCTGCCGGACCGGCCGCCGGGGCCGCAACGGCCGCCTGCTGTACCGGTACTTCATCGGGAATGAAAACAACGTCTACCCAGTAATTGCTGGAGCCATAGTTATTATCCGGGAAGACCGGTGCTGCGGCGTATTTATATAAGCCATTAGGCCCGTCTTCGCCATTGGCCAACGCACGGAGCGGACCATTCACCACCGCTTTTTCAAAGAACGGGTTGGTGGTGGCATAGTCGCCGGTATTGTTGAAATAAGATGCAACATAGGTGGTATTGGCATTAATAGTCACAGGAGTGGTAAACGCCACCTGTTGCCAACCCTTTGCAGTATCTACTGTAAAGGCGGCTTCTGCCAGCTTGTTGCCGGAGCTGCTCCATAGGTGTACGGTATAGTTGCCGGCAACGGGAGCAGCTTTATAAAACCGGATTCCCGTTACTTTTCCACTTTGGGCAGTCCTGAATTTTACGCCCAGCTCAATGCCGCCCATACCATCATTAACGGGAGGCGTTGCAGGTGCGTCTGTGGGTTGAAAGATACTTGTGTCCCCTGACAAAGCCGGCGGAAAGTGGCTGGCAGCCATCATTGTCTGTACTGAAAAGAGAGGAGAAACCAGCAGCGAGAAAAGCAATGTTCTGTATTGCTTTCTGCAAACATAGGATAGAGAGTTGCGTAACATGTTGCTAAATAACGCTTTAAAATAAAGATATCGGTTTACCTAAGCCGAAATATACAAAAAATATTAATATTATTAAAAATCACCATTAGTCAATAACCGTGCCAGAAGCAAAAAAAACCGGGTGATTGAATCAGATCATCACCCGGTTGGAGAACGGTCCTGAAGAATGTTAACGATAATTTTTGCTCCTCACGAGCAGAATTGCGGCAGCAATCCAGAATGATAGCTGGCAGAGTACCAAGATAAAGAGACTAAGTGTGCTGCCCAGAAAAAACGTACACATGGCATAAAGTGAGCTGCCATCGTAATAACTTCTGGCGGTGCCGCCGAAAGATAGCTTTAAGAAAAAGGGGAAGGCCAGCAAACAAGCTAAAGTAATGCCTACCTGACTCCACTGCCACGCTACCGGTAACAGGCTTTTCCGCCTGAGTAACCGGTGCGTTATCCACGAAAGAAACAACATAATATAAAAAGGGAGAAAGATCAGTGAGCCGCCATATCCTTCAATGACGTAATAAGTGTCGTGTAAGTGTATATCTAAAGCGGAATTGCCGATATACACCGGCCAGATCAAGATGCCGGGCAGCAATAATAACAATTCAGGTAAACGGGATAATTTTTTCAACATTTTATTTTTTGTGATGATTATTCGGCCAGTGCAACCGCCAGTAAATACCACGCCGTATGCGGCAGCCACTGTTCGGCCCAGCGCCAGTCATAATCTTTGCCGGTAGTGGCATATGACAAATTAAACTCAATGTCTTCTTCATCTTCCAAACCGGAAGTGATACCATTCACAATACCGCCCGGCGCGTTGGTATATTCAAAGGTACCAAAGAAGCCGTAGGCCGGGTTGTTATGCCCGGTGCCCTGCAGCATAGAGGCATCATAAGGGTTCAGTCCCAGTATCCAGTTTAGCTGGTCCAGGGCAAAACGTTCCAGGCTGTCGCGCAGGGGCTTGTCTTCTTTGAACAGGCGGGCGGTTATTCGTGCCGCGCTGGCCATGGAAGCGATCCTGGCATTTTCTCCCTGCCACCAGGGGGCGGTTTCCGTACCGTGGGGAAAGAAGAAAGCGCTGTGCCGGTTACCGGAAGTATCCTGTACCAGCTGACGGCTATAACCAAAGGGGTTATTGACCTCGCGTGTAATGGACAGCTCAAATTGTAAGGACTTCCTAACGGTTGCCTTTATACGTTCCTGCATCTCACTGCCGGCCAGCGGATAATAGCCAGCCAGGCTTACCAGGGGGAAACCGGCATCAGCGGCATGAAAGAAGGGACGGTCTTTGTCATCAGCACGCCAGTAGTCGTGATAAGTTTTCCAGGAACTAAGCCGGTCCATTAACTGCTTAGCTCTTTTATCCGCCGCTGCCTGGTATTGTGGTTTACGGGTGGCTTTGTACAATTCTGCCGCAGCTGCAAGCGCGCAGTAATCATCCACAATGTTTTCCGCGCCGTCGTTTGTCATTTCAGGATTGTGTTGTTCCAGGAAAGCAAAGGCGCTTTCTGCAGCTTTCAGGTAATCCGCATTGCTATAATCACCGGAGGTATCATAGGTAGACGCAATGGCGAGTGCTGCGATGGCGATACCGCCGCCGGAACGATAGCTGACCTGGTAACCTTTCCAGTCATCTTCTTTGGTATCAGCATTGCCTGCGGGCTGGTCTTTCGACTTTTTAATACTGTATCCTCTTTCTTTGCCGGGTATGATCCTGTCTTTTGCCAGTTTACCGGGACCGGGTGCAGATACAGAACGGTAGAAGGAGCCATCGGCAGGATGTACACGGGCCAGGTAATCGGCGCCGTACATGGCTTCATCCAGCAATCTTCTATTATACTGACGATAGTCGGTACCACTTTTCTGGTGCAGCAGCTCATAGGTTTTTAACAGGCTGTATACCGTCAGGGATATCTGTTGCGGGTTGAAGTAAGTAGAAAAGGAGAGATGAGAACAGATGCTTGCCATAATCACCGGTAGCATCATACCAGCCACCGTGTGCATCTATGCCGGCGGTATCTGTTGTGTTCCCTGCCAGCCGCAGATGGTGGTCTGCTTTATCCAGCAGCCCGGAACTGCGTTGCCCTTTGAAGTAGTAGATCACGTCTGAGATGGTGGCCTGTTCCAGCACGTTCTTACCAATGATGAAAGGGTAGGAGCTGATATTTTTTCCGCCTGCAGTAAGCTGTAGCCGGTAAGTACCCGGTGTTGTATAACTGCTGAAATCCATGGTCCAGAAAACCCAGTTCTTCCATTTTTTAACAGGCCCGGTAAACACTGGTTTACCGGTATAGGCAACATGGCCGCTGTTGGCGTTGATCAACTGAAAGCCGTTGATAGTAGCCGGGCTTTCGGCAACAATAATGGCTTTCTTTGCCTTGGTACTTTCGTAACCAACATGGTTGGTCACTATTTTTATTTGCTGCGCAGGCAGCAGGAAAGGTAAGCTCAAAAGAAATACCAGGATGACGTGTGTTTTGCGCTGATAAAGCATGGGATATAAAGTTTGGCTGATTTAGTAAAATAGTCATAATTCCCGGTAAAGTGCATGCTGCCGCTAAATATTTAGTAAGTTTGGTCCGCTCAAATACAAATGTTTATGCCAGTTAACTTTCAAAAGCCCGTATATCTGTTGCTGTTGGTAATGCACAGAACAAGCTCCTTGTTTTTCAATCGGATTTTGGTTTAAAGGATGGTGCTGTTTCTGCCATGAAAGGAGTGGCCAACAGCGTGTCTGCGGAGCTGAAGCTATATGATGTAACGCACGAAATACCCGCCTATAATATCTGGGAGGGAGCTTACCGCCTGGAACAAACGGTACCTTACTGGCCTGCAGGCACTGTGTTTGTGTCTGTAGTAGATCCCGGGGTGGGTACAGCGCGTAAGTCGGTAGTACTGAAAACAAAAGCCGGCCATTATATCGTAACGCCGGATAATGGTACACTGACCCTGATTGCCCAGTCAGAAGGTATCGAAGCGCTGCGGGAGATTGATGAGGCGGTGAACCGACGTAAAGATTCCCGGCAGTCTTATACTTTCCATGGGCGGGACGTATATGCCTATACAGGCGCCCGCCTGGCTGCAGGCGTGATCACCTTTGAAGAGGTAGGCCCGGCATTGCCGGATACTGTTGTAAGCCTTCCGCATCAGCTGGCCGTACTGGAGAATGGCGCACTGAAAGGCACTATTGCCATCCTGGATGTACAGTATGGTAATCTGTGGACCAATATACCAAGCGACCTTTTCAATCGTCTGGAAGCGAAAACAGGGGACATGCTGCAGGTTAGTTTGTATCATAAAGGAAAACAGGTGTACCAGGGCGCCATGCCTTATGCCCACACCTTTGGAGATGTGCCGGAAGGCAGGCCCCTGGCTTACCTGAACAGCCTGATGCAACTATCTTTTGCACTGAATATGGGTAACTTTGCCGCTAAATACCATATCGGGAGCGGAAGCGATTGGAGTGTGGTGGTCAAGCGGGCCGCTGTTATCGGGAAATAACAGGCTATTTCCCCCAGAAGTTGTTTTCCTGTTCAATATCTGTTGCATATATCCTGGCTGCTGTTATTTGTCCGCCTTCAACCGTGTATACGTCTATATTGTCGGTATCCAGCACTGCCCCGGGACGGGTAGCTTTGAAACGGAGGGCGCAGGCTGCGCTGTTGCCATTAACGGCAAGGATCTTTACATCCGTCAGCGCGAAGGAGTTTTGTGACACCTCAAACATGCCACCTACCATCTGGAATACTTCGGCGCTGGATTGTTTGATACCGGAGAAGCGGTTGCTGCCTGGCTGGTCCCATTGAACGGAGGGATGCAGGAGAGCGCCTAATTTTTCAGTGTCCATGTGTTGTACAGCATTTACGAATGCGCTTACTACCTGTAATGTCTGATTTTCCATATTATTGGGTTTTTATTTGTTTGATGGTACAAAGCTAGCTTCTGCAGGTGGCTGAAGGCTTACCATCCTGCGCCAATGGATTATCATTTTACGACAGTAAAACCGCTGCGAATGCGGTTCCTTTTTATATTTTTGTAGACATGGAGCAAGAGACACTTACCCAAACCACACAGACAGCTGCTGCCGGCGGTTCCGGCGACCTATACAGCATTCCGCTCAGTTACCGGAGGATGGAGAACCTGCATATTGTTTTCTGGTTGCTGAAAGACATCAGCTGGTGTATGATCTGGCGTCCCTTGGGCATCACCATGATCTTCCCGACCCTGATCATATCTATTGTTATCGCATGGCGTACCCGGCAATTTATGTCAGAGCTATGCCATAACCTGGCCATTACCGTATGGATCACGGCCAACTCCTACTGGATGATCAGCGAGTTCCTGCACTTTGACAGCCGGATCGTTACAGGCAGCATTACCTATAAGCACCTGGCGGTGATCCCCTTTATCATGGGAGTGTTGATACTGGCCTTCTACTACCTGTATTATAAGCCTACCCATAAAGATGAAATAGAAACAATGTAAGCGGGGAAGGGATTACCATACTTTTTGCAGGCCTTCTTCCAAGGCCTGTTGATAACGGTCCAGGTCAAAGGTGTAAAGCTGGGGAGAAGTGTGGGCGGCTCCTGTACGTACTTCTCCTGTCTTTTTTAGAATACCGTAAGACAGCACTTTGCGCATAAAATTCCTGCGGTCAAGTTTTTTCCCAAGAATGGTTTCATATAATTTCTGCAGTTCCCGCATGGTGAATTTTTTTGGCAGCAGGTTGTAGCCGATGGGTTGATAGCGCAGCTCCTGCCGGAGGGTTTCCAGGGCTTTATCCAATATCTGGTTGTGATCATGGCGCAGCAATGATACCTGCTGCAGGTCTTTCCATTCACAGGCGTCAGACAGCGGATCGGGGCGCGGAACGGCATTGGCAAAGTTTACCAGCGCATAATAGCCAACGGTGACGAACCTTTGCAGCAGCCAGTGATCCTTGTCATATGGAATACCATGTTGTTCCAGGAACCCGCGGTTAAATTCGCTGTCTGAACGGCGGGTATCCCCAAAGAGATGGAATTGTTTCAGAAAGATTTGTTCCAGCCCGGTACGCGCCTGTAAGATACGCGCGGCGGCGTCTTCCACGTTTTCTTCCTTCAGGACAAAACCTCCCGGTAAGGCCCATTTATCTGAATGCTTCATTTTAAGCAATAACACTTTCAGCTCGTTTTTATGAAAGCCGAAGATCACGCAGTCGATAGAAAGCCCGGGGTGATATAATTTTTCACCCTCTTTCAGTATGTCCTGGTAGGAGAGATTGCTGTCCATTTAGGATCGAAGTAAGAAAAAAATGTTGAATTGGCCAATAAGGGGAATGTGCTGTGTGTAAGGTTGAAGTGTTGAAGATTATCAGCCAATGGTTGAACAAAAGTACCCATTTTGTATACATTTTACGCTGTCTGACGATTTGATTTTCAGTGTGATATAAACGAAATTATTTACTTTAAAAGGAGTCAGTTTTTTTGTTTTTTGCTAAAATAGTTGCTAGTTTAGCAACATCATCAAATTTTGTTAACCAAATGAAGCAACAAGCATTGGAAGTATTTGAGATTTTTGAAAAAGTACATGGAGCAGTATCAGCAAAAACTATTGTGGAGTATTTAGAAAACACAGACAGCATGGCTATTCAAAGGGAAATAAGCGCAAGGATCGCACAGTTGGCTACGAAGGACGATGTTACCCTCGTGAAAAATGAGGTTACCCTATTGAAGAGCGATGTTGTCCTGTTGAAGAAAGATGTTTCCGCATTGAAGGATGATGTAGCTCTTGTAAAAACCGATGTTACCTTCGTGAAGAAAGATTTAACAGCTACCCGGGAGGAGCTGCTGAAACAAATCGCTGCTGCCAAGGTAGAGCTTAGATCGGAGATGGCCGGTCTGAAGGCAGCGCTCAAAACGGAAATGGCTGATCTCAAAACTGACGTCAAAACGGAAATGGCTGATCTTAAAACTGAGCTCAAAGCGGAAATGGCTGATCTCAAAACCGATCTCAAAACAGAAATGGGAGACCTTAAAACCGAATTAAGATCAGAAATGGGTGATCTGAAAGTTGAAGTTAGAACCGAAATAGGTAACCTTAGAACTGAATTCAAGACAGAGTTAAAAACAGAAATATCCTGTCTTAGAGCTGATTTGACCAAATCTTTTTGCGTAATGAGCATGGCTCAATTGTTGGCCATTGTTGTCTCCCTACTAGCCATCATAAAATTCATGTTAAGGTAACCACGCCTTGCAAACTTCTCTCTATCTCTTCTGTTATCCCTTCCAGTATTAGTGATGACGAATTAAGTTTTTCCCCTCCCCACAATTAAATTTTTTAGTTAAGACCGAATGGTCTAATTTAGCCTTCTTAACCGTCTTATTCTATGCAGCACCAGGTATTACCATTCTCCCTGAGAATATCTGCATTTGTACTGTCCAGGCTTGGCAAGCCATTTCCGGGTTTAACCGCCCGCATGTTCTTTAACATGTATAGCACACCACCAAAAAGAAAGCTGCGGGATACCCATGTGGCCCTCAGGAAAACCGCCCAGGTGGAAAAAGTTGACTTCAGCCGCTATCCTTTTGACGATCGTCCGCTTTCCCTGGTTCTTTACAGCTGGGGTACATCCGATAAAAAGATATTGCTCCTGCACGGCTGGGGTGGAAGCCCTTTTGATTTCAAGCACATGATCGCTGCGCTGGTAACAGCTGGTTATGAGGTTATAACATTTGATGCACCCGCCCATGGCGCATCCCAGGGAAAGCGCACCAACCTTATGCAATGGATGCATATACTGGAACAATTACTACAGCGTACCGGCCCTGTGCACGCGGTGATAGGTCATTCCCTGGGCGGGCTAAGCGCTGCTCTCACCCTGGTGCATAAACCGGTAAGTGTACCTCGCCTGGTGATGATCAGCGCCGCCGTGAGCGCACCCGTATTCTTCAATGAAACCTTCCAGCTATTCAGTATACCGCAGCAGGTAATGCCCGAACTGCAGCGGCTTATTATGCAAAGATTAAAGGGAGACCTGCAGGAGCTGGACCTTTTCCGACACATCAACCAGGTAAAGGCTGATAAGATACTGGTTGCCTATGATGAGAACGATCACCTGGTAAAGCAGGAACAGGTCAGTGAATTTGTACGGCAATATCCTGCTATCCAGTCCCTCAGGATCAAGGGTGAGGGACACTTCCGCATCATGAAAAATGAAACAGTGATCAACAGCGTATTAGCGTTCCTTGAAAAATAAAAATGATAAATGTAAATGCCCGCGCATTCCGCTTGCTTTACATTTATCATGTACCATTAACGCCGGTAGCGGCGCTTACCTGGCGAAATTAGAGATGACGCTCATCACAAATGGAGTGGTATAATGCCCTTCTGTTTTCAGGTAATATTTATCCAGCTGAAGAACCGGTAAAGTGTCCAGCTCAAAAATGAAATCACCATCCACTGAAGTCACTATCTTTTTATTCTCCTCTATCAGCTTGTAAAAAAGTGTGTCAGCCAGATTATTTTTCACGCGGTATATTTTTCCCGCAGGCTGATCAAAGTTCCAGGTATTGGTTCCTGCGGGGTAAAAAACCGTGTCTTTCGTTGTCCTTCCGGATTGTGTAATGGTTCTGTATTCGCTCACCTTGTTCCATGTTCCGCTAATGGCTACGTCGGCGGGTTGTTGTTCTTCATCTTTCTTACAGGAGGCAAACAGGGCTATACCAGCCAACAACATAAGTGTTCGGGTCTTTTTCATAGGTATTGGTATTAGTTGAACCGCTGCAAGATACTAAATATTATTAAATTAGATAATGTTATGGCGGCGCGCAATGTTGCGACGATTCATAAGCCGTAGGAATTTGTATCTTATATTTTGTATTTTGTTCTCTTCACCAGAAAACCACGTATATGACTACAGCAAAAAATCGCCGTGACTTCCTGAGGCAACTAAGCGTGTATACTATGGGTATGGGTCTCTTGCCCTCTGTACTGGCCTCCTGTGGAGGTGCAGGCACTTCAAAGGAAGCAGGCGCCGATTCCACCGCTGCCGACACTACAGCCGGCAAACAAACCGCTCAATCGCTTTTCTTCAAGATCTCACTGGCAGAATGGTCTTTCCACCAGGCCCTGTTTGCAGGTAAAATGAACCATCTCGATTTCCCTGCTAAAGCCAGTGAATTTGGAATTAATGCAGTGGAATATGTGAACCAGTTCTTCAAAGACAAGGCAAAGGACAAAACCTACCTGGCCGACCTGAAGAAGCGCTGCGATGATAACGGTGTGCACAGTGTGCTGATTATGTGTGACGGAGAAGGTGAAATGGGCGACCAGGATACAAAGAAACGTTTACAGGCTGTAGAGAACCATTACAAATGGATAGAAGCTGCTGAATATTTAGGATGCCACGCTATCCGCGTAAACGCTGCAGGAGAAGGTAAACCCGAAGATGTGGCTAAAGCAGTAGCGGAATCACTGAGCAAATTGTCTGAATTCGGTAAAGCACATAATATTAACGTGATAGTGGAGAACCACGGTGGCGTTTCCTCCAACGGCAAATGGCTTGCCAACGTAATGAAAACAGTAAACATGCCTAACTGCGGTACACTGCCTGATTTTGGGAACTTCTGCCTTAACCGTACCAAACCGGAAAGCAACACCCCCGAAGGTTGGGCAAAAACAAAATGTCTGGAAGAATACGATCGCTATGAAGGCGTATCCGAATTAATGCCTTTTGCAAAAGGTGTGAGCGCTAAAACCTACGACTTTGACGCTAATGGCAACTGCGTGGAAACAGATTATGCAAAGATGCTGAAGATCGTAAAAGATGCCGGCTATACAGGGCATATAGGCATTGAATATGAAGGCAGCAAGCTGTCTGAAGAAGAAGGTATCCGCAAAACAAAAGAATTGTTGTTAAAAGCGGGCGCCGCACTTGGTTAATGTGCTACTGTGCTGATATGCTGCTGTTGATGTTGCGTCGTCTCATTAGCATATCAGCACAATTTATTAATTAAAATTCAACTGCACTTCATTCCCCTTGATCTTATAGGTATACCCCGCTGGTCCACGCAGGGTCTCCAGTACCTGCTGTAAAGAACGTTTGTTAAAGCTGTCTGTAACCGGCGGAACAGCTGACGTGTTGCCGTTAATGGTAATAGTAACAGCGTACCAGTCTTCCAGTTCCCTTACTACCGTCATGAAAGGCGTGTTCTGAAAACGCAGATCTTCCTGCAACCAGGCTTCCAGGATGGCAGGATCATAGGTTTCCTTTTCCATCAGGTCTATCTCTTTATTGGCTAACACCATGTTGCCTCTTTCCAGGATCTCAGGTTGATTGTCAGAAGTGGAGTGATAGGTTTTGGCCACCCTCACTTTTCCATTCAGCAGGTAGGCAGTAGCACCGGGTTGCGCAGCAAAACACCTTACTTTAAAGGCGGTACCCAGTGCGGTAACGGTCAGGATCTCTGTTTTTACTACCAGCGGCTGGCTGGCAGAAGGGGCCGCATTAAAGAAGGCCTCACCGTCCAGTACCAGTTCGCGTCCCCCCTGTGGGAAGTTTTGTGGCACCAGCAGCCTCGACCCCGCATTCAGTATAACGGTACTGCTGTCGGCCAGCTGCAGCTGTTTGCGCTGACCTACCTGTCCTTCATAGGTGGTATAAACCAGGCTGCTGTTCAGCAGGGCCTTTATGGCATCGGCGCGGGGTTGTTTGCAGCCGCTGTGTATGGCTGCTGTTAGCAGCAGGACCGTTAATTTGTAGCAAGTATATTTTACTGACACTTAAGGTGATATTTTTACAGACAGCGTTAAAAATAAACAGTTTTTTGTTAAAATAATGGCAGCCCCTTAACTTTGCCGCCCATGGAAAAGCAGCTACCTTTATCATTTGATAATACCGCCATTGCATTTGAGCACCGGACAGACAAAGCGCTCAGGAAAGCCGATTTTCTGTTCAGTAACATCGGAAGGCCATGGCTGGTTAAGCTGGGAGCAACGCTTACGCCATTGGCCTTTAAATTAGGCCTGCCCATCAAAGGGATCATCAAGAACACCATTTTTGAACAATTCTGCGGAGGTGAGAACCTGGAAGAAGCCGCACAAACCGCCCGCCATCTGGGCAAATTTCATGTAGGAGTGGCCTTAGACTACGGGGTAGAAGCTATGGAAGGAGAAGAGAACTATGACCGCGCCGTACCTGAATTCATCCGCGCCATTGAATATGCAGCAGCCAATCCCAATATTCCGTTTATTGCTATTAAAGTGACCGGCTTTGCCCGCTTCGAGCTGCTGGAAAAGCTGCACCGTAAAGATGCACTTAGCCAGGAGGAACAACAGGAATTTGAACGGGTACGTACCCGTATCCGTACCATATCAGCCACCGCTGCCAAACACAGGATCGGATTGCTCATAGATGCGGAAGAATCCTGGATCCAACAACCGGTAGACGATCTGGCCGATGAGATGATGGAACTGTTCAACAAAGGACAGGTGATCGTTTATAACACCTTCCAGTTGTACCGTCACGACCGCCTCGGGTTCCTGTATGCCTCCTTTAAAAAGGCGCAGCAAAAAGGCTACTGGCTGGGCGCTAAACTGGTGCGCGGGGCCTATATGGAAAAGGAACGTAAACGGGCAGAGGAGGTGGGGTATGCATCTCCGATACAACCCGATAAAGGAGCTGCCGACCGTGACTATAACGAGGCGGTAAGATTCTGTATGGATCATCTTGACCAGCTGGCTGTATTTGTTGGCACCCATAACGAGCAAAGCTGTATGCTGGCTGCCAGCCTGCTCCACGAAAAAGGATTACCGCATAACCACCCTCATGTCAGCTTCTCTCAGCTGCTGGGCATGAGCGACAATATTACTTTCAACCTGGCGCATGCCGGGTACAATGTTTCCAAATACCTGCCTTATGGCCCGGTGAAAGATGTAATGCCTTACCTTATCCGCAGGGCCCAGGAGAATACCTCCATCGCCGGACAAATGGGCCGCGAGCTTAGCCTGATCAGAAAGGAACTGAAGCGCAGAGCGGTTTAGAAAAAGAAAAAGGATATAAAAAAAGAGCGCGTAGTTCAACCGCGCTCTTTTTTTATTTTTTACTTTTCCTTTTTTATTTTCTTACTGGTTTTCATTCTGCGGTAACGGGAACTTATCCCATACATCATCCCCTGCTCTGTCCAGCGGTAAGGTATTTAACATGTTATAGCGGCGTACATCAATCCAGCGATGCCCTTCATAGAAGAGTGAGTAACGCCGCTGCCGCAGCATTTCATTGATCAACGCCGCTTGTGTTACCGCTCCTGCATATGGAGCGATACCATGCCCGGTACGGATCCTGTTCAACGCTACAATTGCATCCGGGAAAGCATTCTGCTGTATTTTGACTTCAGCATATATCAGGATCAGCTCTTCATTGCGGATGATCGGAATAGGAGCGGTATTGCTCGTATACACCCATACGTCGCGGTTGCTGGAAAGCCCGCTCTGGCTGGCTGCACTGGTACGAAGGGTGGCTTTGCCTATCCGGTCATCGCCGGGAGTGATATCTGCGGCATAGGAGGGATGCGCCACCCTTACCTCGCCGTTTTGGTTCTGCGCAATAAAGGCAGGGTTCAGCTGGTCATTGGCGCCGGTGCCGAATACATGATATACACCCGTAGTAAAGCTGCCGTTCAGGTCAAAGAAAGACTCATTCAGAGCTGTCAGCGCTGCGGCCCATTGTTGCCTGTATACGGCCACCCTGGCGGCCAGTGCGCGGTTGAACTTTATAAGCCCGGCAGCATCGCTGAACCCTGCAAAACCTTCGGACAGCGGGAAGGCCACAGATGCACCGGTCAGATCGGCTTTGCCTGCATCCAGCAGCTGCGCAATAGCTTCCAGCGCAGGTGCTTTCGGAACAAAAGGCCCTGGTTTATAGACATCCTTTACGTCAATACGTATACCATTAGCGTCTGTCATATTCAGGTTCAGCAACAGCTGATAGGCCTGGATCGTCTTGGCAAATCCCAGGTATCCCTTACGTTCCGCTTCAGTAACGGCAGTTGAGTTGGTAGCGCCTTCCAGCAATATATTGGTTTGGCGTACCACGCGGTAGCGGGAGGCCCAGGGATTGGTAAGATAAAAAGTATTGTTATCCAGCGTGGATGAGCCACCGCCCAGCAGCTCACTTGTAAAACGGGGCTCTGAGCCGGAAAAGCGATAGATATCACGCCCTATAACGCCGATGGCATCATAGTAAGTGCCCAATGTAAAACGCATACCTGATTCGGTTCCGGTTACCAGGTTATTCAATTCTCCCTTGGTAGGGTTAATAGTAATAACGTCTGTTTGCGGAGTGTTCAGGTTGGGGATCTCGCCTTTCTGGCAGGCCGCAGCCACCAGTAGTAGGCCCGATAGTGCAGTATATTTTGCTATTAGTAGTTTCATATGATAATGAGTTTAAGAGTAAGGTAAACCGGATCAGAAATCAACGCCAACATGGAAGCTCATACGTTTGGAAGCAGGGAACGGCGTTACTTCCACGCCGCTGGAGATACCATTGCTGCCGCGGCTGGTGGTAGTACTGATGGTATTGCTGCCAAAGTTGGATACTTCCGGATCATAACTGATGTAGTCTGTCCAGGTAAACCAGTTGTTTGCCGAAACCCCTACCCGTAAGCCTCTTATGTATTTGTTCTGGGGCAGCGGAATATTATAGTAAAGGCCTATCTCACGGATCCTTACATAAGATGCATCCTGTACAAAAATCGCGGCGCTGCCTGCATTGGCGCGTTGCGGGCCATTCTTAACCCCATTACCATCGCTGTCCTCATCCCAGTCTGGGCTGGTGCCGCCAAGGTCTGTCAGCAATTGTGTAAGGTTGATATTATCACCACCTTTTTTCCAGTGTATCAGGAAACGCAGGCTAAGATTGTTAAACACGGTCACCTCGTTGAAAAAGTTCATCTGGAACGTGGGTTCCGAATTACCCAGTGTTACAAACAGGTTTTGGCCCGCATGCTGGGGATCAGGTATACTACCTTTTATCTGTGTAGCCGGTTGGCCTTCTTCTATATAGAAAGTGCCGAGCGAGTTACCGAATGCGCCCAGTGCAAATGGCGGTATGGTCAGTTTCGTAACTTTTGAGCGGTTCCTCCACCAGTTAATGTTGGAGCTCCACCGTACGTTCTTGGTATTAACAGGCAGCAGGCTAAGACCTAATTCAATGCCCTGGTTACGCAGGTCGCCTCCGTTCACCCATTCTGCAGTAAAACCGGTAGAGCCGGGAGGAAGCCTGCGCAGCAGCAGATCAAATATCTTTTTATTGTAGTAAGTAGCTTCCAGGTTCACGCGGCCGTTCAGCATACTGATGTCCAGGCCAACCTCCAGTTCGGTTTGTTTCTCCGGTTTAATGATGGTGTTGCCCAGCTGGTTGTCTACCAGTGAACCTGGCAGTCCGCCGGTGTTAGAGCCTACCAGGGCAGTGAATTTACTGCCATAGGGCGGTACGTTGCCCGACTGGCCATAGGCGGCGCGCAGCTTAAAGCTCTCGATCGCGTCAAATGTCCAGAAATCCATCTTGGCCAGGTTCCATGCAAGGGAGCCCTTGGGATAAACGTAATATTTCTTGAAATCACCGTTATTGGTAGAGCGGTCAAATCGTACGCCGCCGGAAGCGGTGATCGCGTCCAGAAGGGTTATTTCTTCCTGGGCAAATATGCCGTTATCACGGTATTTCAGGCGGAATTGTCTCGGGTTGGAAGCGCCTGCCTGGTCTACGCTGGTTTGTGTGCCCACCAGCTGCGTGGCCAGTACGATGATATTATCAAGGTTACCAGTTTCCAGCGTAGCGCCTACGGTAGTGGTAAAGCTAACTTTGGATGAAGGAGTAAAATTATTGATCAGGTAACCATTCAGGTTACTGTTGATATTATTGGTATTACCCTGTATGGAAGCGCCTTTTAAGGTGTTCTCCATGAATTGCAAGGAGCTTGGGAATACCACATTTGTTCTGAGGTTGTAAAAGTCAACACCGCCGTTCGCTACCAGGCGGGTGCTGCTTTTATCACTCTGCAGCAGGCGCCAGTCAAATTTTACACCGGTGGTAAAACGGTTGGTCTGTTCATTGTTGAACATTTTGGCCCTTGTTTCCAGCGGGTTGGATGCCGCAAAGCGGTTCCGCGGAAAGTTGCCGTTCTGGTCTGGATGCAGCTCCGTAAAGCCGGGAGTGGAAGACAATGCTACACCGTAAGTAACACCGTTATTATCATTATTCGATATGCCACGGTCTGCACTGGAATTAACATAATTGGTAGTAAGGCCTATGCTCATACGATCGTTGATCTTATGATCGAGGTTTAAACGCAAAGAGCTGTTCAGGTAACCGGTGCCTTTGATGATACCATCTTCACTGCGCCGGTTGGCGGCGAAGAAAAAAGTGGTTTTTTCAGAACCGCCGCTCACGCTCAGGTTTGTACTTAAGAGCAGACCGGTGCGGCCGTACATTTCTTTTTCGTAGTCATAGATCTTACCGGCTGCCTGTGCATCCAGGAATTCCTGGCGGTTTGCGTTACGTGCAGCTATCACATCAGGGTCAGTAGAGGTAGAAGAGCCGGCCAGGTCTGCTGCTGTTTCCGGGGTGAAGACACGTTGGCCCAGCAGCTTGCGTACTTTGATAAAACCTGTTTCCTGGTTAACGCTGATATTTGTCCTGCCGGTTTTACCTCTTTTAGTAGTAATAACCACCACGCCCGCAGCAGCTTTGGAACCGTACAATGCGGCGGCAGATGCGCCCTTCAATATTTCGATGCTCTCAATGTCCTGCGGGTTCAGGTCTGCTATACGACTGGAAGGGTTATCCTGGTTTTGCGGGTTACCTGCTGTAGCCGCACCGGTTACGTCGTTTAGTCCTGCCGGTATACTGGCGCTGTTCACAAAGATCCCATCTACCACATACAAGGGTTGAGAGTTGCTGAACACGGAGGTGATACCCCTTACTTTTACAGAGATCCCTCCACCAGGCGCACCTGAGTTGGCAGATACATAAGCGCCGGGTATCTTACCGCTCAGCGCCGCATCAAATGTTTGAGCGGGGGCTGTTCCCGAAAGTTCGCGGGATGATATGCTGGCAACGGCATTGGCCAGGTTGCTGCGTTTTACAGAGGTGGCCAGGCCTGTTACCACTACTTCATCGAGGCGGGCAAAATCCTCTTCCATGGTAACGTTCACTACATTTCCTGTTACGGCTGCACTTTTGGTTTTATAGCCGGTAAATGAAAATATAAGTTGGTTGTTTCCTTCGGGAACTGACAGCGTATACCTGCCATCAGCATCCGTGATGGCGCCCCTGTTCGTGTTAGGCACACGAACGGTAACGCCAGGGATGGCTTTGCCAAACACCGCATCCGTTACCCTCCCTGAAACGTTTTGTTGTGCATACAGCGAATACGTGCAGCATAAACATAGCAGCACAAAAAGCGTAGATTTAGATAGAAGCATAGAACTAGGTTTTTTGGGTGATTGAAAGTGTGTTTAGTTCATGAGGTTGTTGATATTAACATGGAATAATAACATGGATATGACTAAAGAATATGATTAATATTTGGGTGAGAAAAAGGCTGCCTATACACACGGAACTTATCTTGCGAACTGGCTCCCACTTACTTAAGCGACGGTTTTGGTTGTTGATGGCAGATTACGAAAATTCTGCGTTATAACCACATTTTTTGTTTGAAGAATTTATATTATATTTTTCGCTCATTATTGCCTCCTCCTTAACAACATTTTTTCGTTACTTTGCCCCCATGGAACAGTACCTTCATTTACTTCAACATATATTGGACCATGGCGCTGCGAAAACAGACCGTACCGGTACCGGAACCATCAGCTGCTTCGGCTATCAGATGCGTTTTAATCTCCAGGATGGCTTCCCGCTGGTGACCACCAAAAAGCTCCACCTTAAATCCATCATTTATGAACTGTTATGGTTCCTGAATGGAGATACGAATGTTCGTTATCTGAATGAGCACGGTGTAAGTATATGGGACGAGTGGGCCGATAAAAACGGCGACCTGGGACCTGTTTACGGTAAGCAATGGCGCAGCTGGGAAGGAAGGGATGGAAAAGTGATAGACCAGATCAGCGATGTGGTAAAGCAGATTAAAACCAATCCAGACTCACGCCGTATTATCGTAAATGCCTGGAACGTGGCAGACCTGCCTGAGATGGCGCTTAGCCCTTGTCATTGCCTGTTCCAGTTCTATGTGGCCGATGGCCGTCTCAGTTGTCAGCTGTACCAGCGTAGTGCAGACGTCTTCCTGGGCGTGCCTTTCAATATCGCATCCTATGCATTATTGACCATGATGATGGCGCAGGTGTGCGGGCTTCAACCGGGTGATTTTGTACACAGCTTTGGCAACGTGCACTTATATAATAATCATATAGAACAGGCTAAACTGCAACTGAGCAGAACACCTTATCCTTTGCCGGTAATGAAGATCAACCCGGATGTAAAGGATATCTTTTCCTTCAGATACGAAGATTTTGAATTGCTCAATTACCAGTTCCATCCGCACATCAAAGCGCCGGTGGCTATATAATCTAATCTGTGATTGAATGATTGTTTCCGTTATTGTTGCTGCATCAGAGAACAACGTAATAGGCCGTGATAACCAGCTGCCCTGGCACTTACCGGTTGACCTGAAATATTTCAGGCAAACTACCATGGGCAAGCCCATTATTATGGGCCGCAAAACATTTGAATCAGTAGGCAAGCCTTTGCCTGGCAGGCCCAATATTGTTATTACGCGTCAAAAGGACTATTCCCGGGAAGGATTGATTGTTACAGCTTCCATACAGGAAGCGCTGGAAGCTGCTAAGGCTTTTAATACAGATGAGGTATTCATCACCGGCGGTTCCGAGATCATTGCACAATCTTTACCTTCACTGGTGCAGCGTGTGTATCTTACAAGAGTGCACGCAGCCGTGGAAGGAGATGCATTCTTCCCCGTGCTTGCAAAGGAGCAGTGGAAACTGGTAAGCAGCAAGCCGCATCCTGCAGATGAAAAGCATGCTTATGCATTAACGTTTGAAATCTGGGAAAGAGTGTAATGGCTTTTTAACGGAAGATCACCGTCCCGATGTTTTGTGTTAACTCCCGTTCCAGCTGTTTCAGGTGGTTATGTACTTGAATGAATTTTAGCTGGTCTTCTATCGGGGCCGACTGATCCCATTCCTGCTGGTTTTCCAGCACCAGCTTTTTTACTTTGCGTAGTATCAGGTAGTTGGTAGTGCTGATGGTATCCTTCAGATAGGCATTGTCTCCGCAGATGGTATTGATTTCAAAACGCTGTTTCCAGTTCACGCTCAGGTCCGCTTCCTTATCTTCCAGCACTAATGCGGTATACTTGGAGATCTCAGTATCTGCATGGTACAGGAACCATTTTCTATCAGGAATATTGCCTTCATCATATAAGCCTTTGTATTCCCGTAAGATCTTCTTAATGACCATGCTGTCTGCCAGCGATTCAAAATCGTATGGCAGGTGGAAAATATAGTCGGCTACCGTGCTCTTATCCTCTTCACTGAAGGTCATATCGCCGAAGCGCAGCAGGATTTTCACCAGTTCCTTTTCCTGTTTTTCATCCGTATTGAACACCACTTCCACACCGGCTTCCTGTGCTTCCATGGCGGCAATGGCCTCATCGCTCAGCTGCTCGTCATCAGGAGGTGCATTCTTTGCCAGCTGCTGTTCCCGTTTCTGCAGGCGTTCACGGATGTATTTGTTCACCAGGGTGATCAGGCCCTGTTCATCGATTTTCAGGAGCTGGCTGCACTGGCGTATATAATCCTGTTGCCGGGTAAAATCCTCTACCTTATCTATCTTGGAAATGGTCTCTGCGATCTCGTTCACCAGCTGGCTCTTACGGCTGCTGTCAGTGCCCATATCCTGCATGGCTACCTGCAGCTTGAACAGCACAAAGTCCTGCCTGTTGGCTTCTACAAACTGTCGGAAAGCAGGCGCGCCGATCTTCTGTACATAGCTGTCCGGGTCTTCTTTGTCCGGTATCAGCACCACTTTTACATTCAGCCCTTCTTCCACGGCCATGTCAAGGCCGCGCAGGGCTGCTTTAACACCGGCGCTGTCGCCATCGTACAGGATGGTGAGGTTGTTGGTGTATTTTTTTATAAGCCGCAGCTGATCTACGGTAAGCGATGTACCGCTGGATGCTACCACATTCTCAATACCGGCCTGGTGCAGGGAAATAACATCCGTATAACCTTCCACCAGCAGGCATTCGTTCAAACGGTCAATAGAGTGCCGCGCAAAGTAGGTACCATATAATACCTTGCTTTTTACATAGATCTCATTCTCGGGAGAGTTAATATACTTAGGCGCCCGGTCATTCTTTACCAGTATGCGCGCACCAAAGCCCAGCACTTTGCCCGACTGGTTATGGATGGGGAATATCACCCTTCCCCGGTAATTATCTACCGGTTGTTCATTACGGATGGTGACCAGCCCCGTTTTCTGGAGATATTCAAGGTTGTATCCTTTTTCCTGCGCCGTTCTTACAAAAGCGTCCCGCTCGTTGGTACAGTAGCCTAGCTGGAATTTCTGAACGGTCTCGCGGGTAAAGCCCCGCTCTTCAAAATAACTGAGGCCTACATTCTGCCCCTCCTCCGTTTCCAGCAGGGTTTTGCTGAAGTATTCCCGTGCAAAGCCGTTAATAATATATAGGCTGTCTGCCAGCAGTTGCTGCTGCTTTACCTCCGGGCTAACCTCGGTTTCCTCAATTTCTACGTTGTATTTCTGTGCCAGCCACCGTAAAGCCTCTACGTAAGAGTACTTTTCGTGCTCCATCAAAAAGCTGATAGAGTTGCCGCTGGCCCCGCAACCAAAGCATTTATAGATCTCCTTGCTGGGCGATACGGTGAAAGAAGGAGTCTTTTCGTTATGGAAAGGGCACAGCCCTAAATAGCTGGTGCCTCTTTTTTTCAGCTTCACAAATGAGCCTACGATCTCCACAATGTCTATGCGGCTCAGTATCTGTTGTATGGTATGCTGCGCGATCACGGTAGTAGAAAATGCAAACTGCAAACATAGGTAATTTACAGATTTTGCCGTTAAATATCCGCTGGCAACCGCTTATAAAGGGTTATATATTGATTTTTAATCAATTTTAATGCTATTACATATTAATTTTTATATATTTACATCAAATTTCACCCTATACCTTTAAGCATGAAAAGATTTTTAATACTGTTCGCATGCACGTTCCTGGCCTTTTCCGGCATAAAGGCACAGAGTTTCGACGTGAAGATCGTAGCTACCGATACTATCGGTTGCGCTCCCAAGAAAATCTCATTTGATGTAAAGACCACATCTGAGTTATCAGTGATAGACTGGTTCTGGGAGTTTGGAGACGGCGGCACTGCTTCAGGCCCTCAACCTACCCACACATTTAACACACCTGGCCACTACGTGGTTAGGCTTACCATGGTACTGCCCTCAGGTGCTACTTCCATGAAAATATTCAGCTATAAGGAGGTGGATATTCTACCGATTCTGGACCTTGGCGTTCAGCACCCGCTCTGCCGGAACTACTGCGCCATTATTAATAATACAGCAATGGCCGAGGGGCACCACGATCCGGGATGGTATCTGTGGTCTACCGGTGACACCACCAGTACCCTGCGCGCCTGCCAACCAGGTACTTACTCTGTTACTTATAACGTATGCGGGCAAACGCTCCGCGATACTACCGTGGTAATTGGGCGGGTAACAGAAACCCTGGCCCAGATCTCCTATACCTGGCTGTGCAGCCGGATGGTAGACCTGGAAGTGATGCCGGCTTATGAGAACGTGCCTTACCGCATGTGGCTCAACTGGGGCGATGGTACTTCCCAGAACCTGACAGGCAAAAAGCGGGAACCGCTTGCCTTTGACCATGAATACGGCGCCTCCGGCGATTATACGATAGAAGTGCACATGGAGTATCAGAACAGCTGCTCTGATATCGTTACGCGGAAGCTAACGGTTCGTCAGTAAACGATCTTACCTCTTTGAGAAAGGTGAAAAGCGGATCCCGCTTTTCACCTTTTTTATGTCAGCTGCCCCTTCGCCTTTTTCACCTATATTTGAATGATCAAGCCAAACAATCTTATTCTATGACGAAAGAAGTATTTATCGTTTCGACAGTCCGTACGCCCATCGGCGCTTTCAACGGAGCATTGGCCGCTCTGCAGGCCACGCAGCTTGGCGCGCTGGTGATAAAGGGAGCCCTGGAAAGGGCAGGAGTGGCTGCCAGCGAGGTGAATGAAGTATATATGGGTAATGTGATCAGCGCCAATCTTGGTCAGGCGCCCGCCAACCAGGCCAGTATCTATGCTGGTATCCCCACCAACGTACCTTGTACCACTGTTAATAAAGTATGTGCTTCCGGTATGAAAGCCATTATGTTAGGGGCGCAAAGCATCCTGCTGGGCGATAATGACATCGTAGTGGCAGGCGGTATGGAAAGCATGAGCAACATTCCTTATTACCTGGACAAAGCCCGCGGCGGTTACCGTATGGGCAACGGTACACTGATAGACGGGATCCTGAGAGACGGCCTCTGGGATCCTTATAAGGACTTCCACATGGGTAACGCGGCAGAGATCTGCGCAGCTGAATATAAGCTCTCCCGGGAAGACCAGGACGCCTACGCCGTTAGCAGCTACAAGCGCGCTGCCGAAGCTTTTGAGAAAGGATATTTTAAAGAGGAGATCCTCCCTGTTGAAGTGCCGGGCAAACAGGTGGTAACCGTTACAGAAGACGAAGATTACAAGAAAGTGAATTTTGAAAAGATCCCTTCCCTGAAGCCTTCTTTCCAGAAAGATGGCACCGTTACTGCCGCCAATGCATCCAATATTAATGATGGCGCTGCGGCAACACTGCTGGTAAGCGGAGAAAAGCTGAAGGAACTGGGATTAAAGCCGCTGGCCCGCATCGTAAGCTTTGCAGACGCCTCCCAGGCGCCTGAATGGTTCACCACCACACCGGTAAAGGCCATTAATAAAGCCCTGGCCAAAGCACAGCTGAAAATATCCGACATGGATTATACAGAGATCAATGAAGCATTCTCCTGTGTAGCCCTTGCCAATCAAAGAGACCTGGGCCTGTCGCCAGACCGCCTGAATGTATGGGGAGGAGCCGTGGCCCTGGGCCACCCGATCGGCTGCAGCGGCGCCCGTATCACGGTAACCTTGAACTCGATACTTCACCGTAACAATGGCCGCTATGGTGTAGCCGGCATCTGTAACGGAGGAGGCGGCGCCAGCGCTATAATATTAGAAAAGTTATAAGTCGACAGTTGTCAGTTGTCAGTCTCGTTCATCACTGACAACTGTCAACTGACAACTAGTCCGTCAGCACTATCGTCGTATCAAAACGCATCTTATCCGCCCCCCTCAGCTGGATGTCAACACTGTTCTCACTCTTCTTCGCCATCTCCAGTGATCTCAGTTCATATTCCTGCTTGATCACATTCGGCGTTATCTTCTCAAACAACCAGTATTTATCACTTATCAGGCTGTAGGTAGGATAGCGTGACAGGATCCCCTGCTCTTTTGTCTGGATAGCATAATCATTATCAATCGGGTAGCGGGTAAAATCACCGTCATACAAAAGGGTCACGCTCGCCATAATAGTAAGTATCCGCAAGGGCGGCAGCAGGAGCCCGAATAGTAATACAAAGGGAAACCCGAAGAAACACAGCAGGTATAGCCATTTTCCCGTAACATCTTTGGGCGTCAGCCCGTAAAGTATCACGCCCGACCCGGCGTACAGGGAAAAGAACACCCTTTCGGTATAGGCGCCCTTAAAACCATAGCCATTGGTCAACAGCAACAGGCATATAACACAGAAAAGCAGCAGCGCAAGGTGGATATACCACAGCAACCGCACGGCATCCGGCGCTTTAACCTTTTTGATCTTGCAGGACACCGCTGTCAGGAAACTGATAGACAGGATAGTAACAGTGATCATAGGATAGGGATTATTGAGTTGTCAGTTGTCAGTTATCAGTGATTAAGCGGTATATCGCCAGCACCAGTTAACTGACAACTGACAACTGATAACTGACAACTTTAATACCCCAATATATTAATTATTTTTCATATTTTACTAACATTTAAATCCGGAACCCTTTCTAAATCCTTTGCTTTTTCATCAACAAACAATAATTTTGCCCCTGCCTTTAAAGGAAAGGTATTAATCATTACAAATCATTATACCAATAGCATGCGTCAGATAGCTTTCAGACAAGCCTTAAGAGAAGCCCTGCAGGAAGAGATGCGCCGTGATCAGCGTGTATTCCTGATGGGAGAGGAAGTAGCCGAATACAATGGTGCCTATAAAGTGAGCCAGGGAATGTTGGATGAGTTTGGGCCCAAAAGGGTAATAGACACCCCTATTGCAGAGTTAGGCTTTGCTGCCATCGGCGTTGGCGCTGCACAGAACGGCCTGCGCCCGGTAGTGGAGTTCATGACCTGGAACTTTGCTGTACTGGCCCTGGACCAGATACTGAATACCGCTTCTAAAATGCTGGCAATGAGCGGCGGACAGGTAGGTTGCCCTATCGTTTTCCGCGGCCCTAACGGTTCTGCCGGTCAGCTGGGTGCGCAGCACTCTACCGCTTTCGAGAGTTATTATGCCAATATACCTGGCTTAAAAGTAGTATCCGTTTCCAACCCTTATGATGCCAAAGGCCTGCTGAAGGCAGCCATCCGCGACGAAGATCCGGTGGTGTTCATGGAAAGTGAGGTGATGTACGGCGATATGGGCGAGGTTCCCGAAGAGGAATACATCATCCCCATCGGTAAGGCAGACGTGAAACGCGCCGGTAAAGACGTAACCATCGTTTCCTTCAATAAGATGATGAAAGTAGCCCTCGGCGCTGCTGAAGAACTGGCCAAGGAAGGTATTGAGGCTGAGGTGATAGACCTCCGCACCATCCGCCCGCTGGACTGGTTCACCATCCTGGAATCTGTTAAGAAAACAAACCGCCTGGTAATCGTGGAAGAACAATGGCCGTTCTCCAGCATTTCTTCTGAGATTACCTACCGTATCCAGAAAGAAGGTTTCGATTACCTGGATGCGCCTATCCGTCGTATCACTGCGGCAGACGCGCCCATGCACTACGCGCCCAACCTGGTGAAACTGTACATGCCTGATGTAGAGCGTACCGTGAAACTGGTGAAGGAAGTAATGTATATGAAGAAATAAGCTGCAAGCTACAAGATAAAAAAAGCTGATTGTCGTTCGGACAATCAGCTTTTTTATTATGTTTTTACTTTCAATCTCTTCGCTCTCTTGCAGCTTGTAGCTTGCGGCTTGCAGCTTTTTTCTCAACCAAACAGGTCACTTGACAGATAGCGGTCTCCCCGGTCACAAATAATGCACACCAGTACGCCCTGTTCCAGCTCTTTCGACAACCGCACTGCTGCAGAAACGGCGCCGCCACTGCTCATTCCGCAGAACACCGCTTCTTCCCTGGCCAGCCTCCGTGTCATTTCGCGCGCGTCACTTTCTGCTATATCCATGATGCGGTCTACCCGCTCTCTTTCAAATATTTTAGGCAGATAAGCCTCGGGCCATTTCCGGATCCCCGGTATGCGGGAGCCTTCTGTTGGCTGGCAACCAACGATCTGTACCTGCGGGTTCTGTTCTTTCAGGTACCGGGACACGCCCATAATGGTGCCGGTAGTGCCCATAGCGCTTACAAAATGGGTGATGCCGCCTTGCGTGTCCTGCCATATCTCAGGGCCGGTAGTGCGGTAGTGCATGCCGTAATTATCCGGGTTGGCAAACTGGTTCAGCATATGGTACCCGCCCTTGGCCACCTGTGCATGGGCATAGTCAATCGCCGCTTCCATAGATCCTTCTTTGGGCGTCAATACCACTTTGGCGCCGTAAGCCTCCATGGTCAGCACCCGTTCCCGCGTAGCGTCTTCGGGCATGACCAGTTCTATTTCAACACCAAAGAGATTGGCGATCATCGCCAGGGCGATACCAGTATTGCCGCTGGTAGCCTCTATCAGCTTCATGCCGGGTTTCAGCTCGCCACGTTCCAGGGCTCCCCTGATCATCCCGTACGCGGCCCTGTCTTTTACGCTGCCGCCGGGATTCGTGCCTTCCAGTTTTCCGTATATGGTCACTTTCGGGTTAGCAGTCAGTTTTTTCAATTCTACTAGCGGTGTATTACCTACCTGGTCGAGTATCGAATGCATCTTTTGTTGTGCTGTTTATTTTTAAACTACTTCTACAATGTTCATACTGCCATCTGCCTTGTAATAGATCCGGGAGAAGGGCGCAACACTCTTGATCAGCCACACATTACCGCCTATTACGCTATGATGGCCGATAGTGGTTTCTCCACCCAGTATGGTGGCCCCCGCATAGATCACTACATGTTCTTCTATCGTAGGATGGCGTTTGCTCTTGGCCATGCTCTTGTCGATACTAAGCGCGCCCAGGGTTACGCCCTGGTACAACTTCACGTGAGCGCCGATCACAGACGTTTCCCCGATAACAATGCCGGTGCCGTGGTCAATGCAGAAATAAGGCCCGATCTCCGCCGCCGGATGTATATCCACCCCGGTACGGGCGTGAGCCAGTTCCGTGATCATGCGGGGTAACAGCGGGATATGCAGCAAATGCAGGGCATGCGCCACCCGGTAATAGGCAATGGCATAAAAACCGGGATAGGCCCTGATCACCTCATAGAGGCAGGTAGCGGCGGGGTCACCTTGGTAGATGGCAGTGGCGTCTTTGGTAAGATCTTCATAAATGGCAGGTACCTGGGCCATGAAACGGCCTGCCAGTTGTGCTGCCGTATCGGGCAGCTGGGATTGCATGACGTGCAGCAATTGTTGCAGCTGATCCTGCAATACCTGGGCATATTGCTCCAGCTCCGTTTCATTCATCACCTTGCCCGTATGTTCCGGGAATAACCAATTGACAAGATTGTTGGCAAATTCGCTTACCGCCGAAGTAGACGGGAACGTATTAGCCGCTGCCCATTGATGCCTCCGCTTTAGCTCCTCTATTAGTTTGTTCATAGCGGCGTAAAATTACAGGTCTAAACACTTACTATATTGAAAGTACGCATAAAACCTGTAAAATTCTCTTTCCATTTGTTATTTTTCAAACTGCGCATTGTTTGCAGTGATTTTCTATAAAAAAATGCCTGTTTGCTGAATAATTAACAAATTCCTCATCAATCACAGTCTGCATCCGCCCATCAGTACATTAGCATATTAGCCCATCAATTCATTATCTTTGCTCCCTACACAAAACACCAATATGGCTCATATCCTGATTATTGACGACGAAAAAAGTATCCGGAAAACGCTCACAGAGATCCTTACTTATGAAGGTTATAAGATCAGCGAGGCGGCAGACGGTGCAGAAGGCTTCAAGATGTTCCAGGAAAAACAGTATGATGCGGTGTTATGCGATATTAAAATGCCTAAGATGGATGGCCTGGAATTCCTCGAAAAGGCAAAGGAAACCAATCCCGACATTCCCATTGTAATGGTATCCGGTCACGGTAATATCGACACCGCAGTAGACGCTGTGAAGAAAGGCGCTTTTGACTATATCTCAAAACCGCCGGATCTCAACCGCTTGCTGATCACCCTGCGCAACGCCATGGATAAGACCAACCTGGTGGCAGAAACCAAAACACTTCGCCGCAAGGTGAACAGAACACAGGAAATGATCGGAGCATCCGCTCCCATTCTCAAAATAAAAGAGACCATCGAAAAAGTAGCTCCCACAGATGCCCGCGTGCTGGTAACCGGCGAGAACGGGGTAGGGAAGGAGCTGGTAGCCCGCTGGATCCATGAACGCAGCAGCCGTGCTGCCGGCGCCCTGGTAGAGGTGAACTGCGCCGCTATCCCGAGTGAGCTGATTGAAAGTGAGCTCTTCGGCCATGAAAAAGGCTCTTTTACTTCAGCCGTTAAACAACGTATCGGCAAATTTGAACAGGCCAACGGCGGTACGCTCTTCCTCGATGAAATAGGAGACATGAGCCTCAGCGCCCAGGCAAAAGTGCTGCGCGCCCTCCAGGAGGGAAAGATCACCCGCGTAGGCGGCGATAAGGAGATCAGTGTGGATGTACGCGTGATAGCAGCTACCAATAAAGACCTGCTGAAGGAAGTGGACGAAAAGAACTTCCGCCTCGACCTCTATCACCGCCTGAGCGTTATTCTGATACACGTGCCTTCCCTGAACGATCGCCGGGAAGATGTGCCGCTGCTGGTAGATCATTTCCTGGGAAATATCTGCCAGGAATACGGCATCGCCAAAAAGGTAATCGATCCCGCAGCCATGAAAGAGCTGCAGCAACATAACTGGTCCGGCAATATCCGGGAACTCCGCAACGTGGTGGAAAGGCTGGTCATCCTGTCCGGTAAGACCATCACGGCAGACAATGTGGAAGACTACGTACTGCCCGGCCGCGAAAGAAAGAAGGCTAATATATAGCCGCATTATTATGACAAAGCACTTATATCTGATCAGTGGTATGGGCGCGGATGAGCGCATCTTCCGTCGCCTGCAGTTCCCCGCCTCGTACACGGTGCACTACCTGCCCTGGTTAGACCCCCTGCCCGATGAATCCTTCAGCAACTACGCAGCCAGGATGGCCCAAGGTATTACTGCAGAAGGAGAGGTTACTTTGCTGGGAATGTCCTTCGGTGGGATGATCAGCGTGGAAATCGCCCGGCAAAGACCTATCAGGAAGAACATCCTGATCAGTACCATCAAACACACCTGTGAACGTCCTCCCTATTTTAACTGGGTAAGGAGGCTGCGCCTGCATCACCTGCCAGACCAGCTGGTATTCAGGCAGCGCTACCCCGTGGTCAGGCATTTCATGGGCGTAAAATCGCCGGAGGAAGAAGAGCTGCTGCGCGACTATCTCCGGAAACAGGACTATACTTACCTTCGCTGGGCCATCAATACGGTTATACAATGGGAAAATGAATTCATCCCAACGTCCTTCGTACATATCAACGGTGCGAAAGACCTTACCTTCCCGGTAAAATTTGTACAACCTACCCATATTATACCCGGCGGCGGACATTTTATGGTCATGAACCGGGCAGACGAGATCAACAGGATCCTCAGCGAGGAACTTTAAGAAAACTTTTGCACGGAAAGTTAGTTGGCTACCAACAGAATATTATATTTGTTCTTTTAACATATTATTAAACCAAGTACTGATCAATGAATCTGGCATTTTGGAGGCGCAACAATGACGGTCAACCCAGGAAGAGGAAATCCGCCGTGCGCGAATGGTTGGATGCGGCCATTTTTGCTATCATCGCAGCCACGTTAATACGTACGTTCATTTTTGAAGCGTATACCATTCCAACCCCTTCCATGGAAAAAACGCTCCTGGTAAATGACTTCCTCTTTGTGAGCAAGATCAGTTACGGCCCGCGCATCCCCAATACGCCGCTGGCAGTGCCTTTTACCCACCATACCCTGCCCGGTACCAAATACACCAAAGCTTATTCTGAAGCAGTGCACTGGCCTTACAAACGCCTGCCCGGCTTTACAGATATCAAACGCAACGATGTGGTGGTGTTCAACTTCCCCGAAGGAGACACCGTTGCACTGGAACAGCAGGATCAAAGCTATTACGGACTGGTACGCAGCCTTGGCCGCGACGCCGTATGGGAATCCTATCATGTTACTTCGCGCCCGGTAGATAAACGGGAGAACTATATTAAACGCTGCGTGGCGGAAGCCGGTGATACCCTTTCCATCAAGGATGGCGTGGTGTTCATCAACGGCAGACAGGCGCCCATACCGCCCGAAAGCGAAAGAAGGTATATGGTGCAGACCAACGGCGATCCCCTGAATCCCGAACGCCTGGATGAACTGGATGTAACACCCAACCCGGATGCCACCCTCTCAGCAGGCCTGTTCCTGTACAACCTCACGCCCGGTAATGTGTCTGCCCTGAAGAATTTCCCGGTGGTAAAAAGCATCAAACCGTATTTCAGTGGCGAACAGTCGGTATTCCCCTATGATACTGCACATTATCACTGGACAGAAGAGAACTTTGGCCCCCTCTATATTCCTAAAAAAGGCGCTACTGTTAAGCTGGATAGCAGCAACATTGCCATCTACGACCGCGTTATCCGTGTGTACGAAGGCAATACCCTGGAATCAAAGAACGGCCAGTTCTATATCAACAACAAACCGGCTGATTCCTACACATTTAAAATGAACTACTACTGGATGATGGGTGACAACCGTAATAACTCACTCGATTCCCGCTACTGGGGCTTTGTTCCCGAAGATCATGTGGTGGGTAAAGCCTGGCTGATCTGGATGAGCTACGGAAACGGTAGCATCCGCTGGAGCCGCCTGTTCAGAACAATTAAATAGCATTTTCCTCCATACACAAATTTGCTGATGTCCTGCGCCTGTTGAAGGGGCAGGACATTTTAAATTTCGCAACCCTCAGTTAAAAGCAACCATATATGAAAAAACAGCAGCAGTCTTTTGAATACCTGAGTTATGATGATATTTCCGAACTGGAAGAAAGCGACAGATCTCTGCTGCAGGCTGCCAGGAAAGTAACAGAGCAGGCCTATGCGCCTTATTCCAATTTCCGCGTTGGCGCAGTGATGCAACTGGCCAATGGCCAGACCGTGAACGGTACCAACCAGGAGAACGCTTCTTTCCCCGTAGGGATCTGTGCAGAAAGAACAGCGCTGTCAGCAGCGTCTTCGGTGTACCCCGGCGTACCGATACAAACCATTGCCATCAGCTATCATAACCTGGAAGGCAGCAGCAGCCATCCGATCTCTCCCTGCGGCATCTGTCGCCAGACCCTTGCAGAATACGAGCAGCGGCAGCAACAGCCCATCCGCCTGATCATGGGAGGCCAGAGTGGAAAAGTGTACGTGCTGCCCACCGCCATCTCACTCTTACCGCTGTCCTTCTCCGCAAAGGACATGGACTAGCAGATATAGAAGAAAAAGTATATATTTGTACTGTGAATTAACCCAGCTATTACAACAAGAGTATGATCCGTATCCTGTGCCTGCTTTTATTAGCAGCAGCCTTGGCACAACCTGTCCTGGCGCATCCGAAAGACAAAGCCAAAGCCCTTTATAAAGAAGGTGTGGCGCTCAAACGTTCCGGCAAGCTGGACGCCGCACTGAAGTGCTTCCATGCCGCCATCCTGCAAGACAAAGCTTACACAGCCGCCTATCTTGAATTAGGCCAGGTGTACGCCCTGATGGAGAACTATCGCTTAAGCATATACTATTATCAGCGCCTGCTCAAATCAGGCGGAACAGAAAGTACCACCCCGGAAGATCTCCAGGTGATACATAATCTCGGTCATACTTATTATTACGAAGGAAATTATAAAGCCGCAGTGGCTTTGTGGACCAAGCTCTTATCCCTGCAACCGCAGAATTACTTTGCCATGTTCATGCTCGGAAAATCGTATATCGGTTCCGGTGACCTGGCAAAAGGTGAGCAGCTGTGTGATAAGGCAGTGGAAAATAGTCTTTAGTCGTAAGTCTATAGTCGTAAGTGAATCCGGCTTTAATTACTTACGACTTACGACTAATGACTTACAACTAATTACATTCTTTCCGGTACATCAATACCCAGCAATTTCATGCTCTGCGCAATGGTATGCGCCGTCAGCGTGATCAGCTGTAAACGCAGGTTTCTCTTCTCTTCAGATTCCGCATTTACAATAGAGTAAGTATATACCCCATTCACTTTTTCCGCATAAAAAGAGTTGAACTGCTGAGCCAGATGGAAGGCATAGTTCGCGATAGCCGACGGGCTCATTTCTTTTTCTGCATCTTCCAGCACTTCTCCAAACTGTTCATTCAGCACGATCAGTGCCTTCTCCATTGGCAGTAAACTGTCATTATGCCGGTAAGTGTCCAAATGACTGGTATCTGTCACGCCAGACTCCCTTAAAATAGACTTGATACGGGCGTGTGCATATTGAATGAAGGGACCGGTAAATCCATGGAAGTCGATCGATTCTTCCGGGTTGAAGATCATTCTCTTTTTGGGGTCTACCCGCAGCAGGAAGAATTTCATAGCGCCCAGGCCTATCATTTCGTAGAGGCGTTGCAGTTCATCATCGCTGAAGTCCTTCAGCTTACCGGATTCCTTGGTATGCTGCGCAGCGGTATTCACCATTTCATCTATCATATCATCTGCATCCACTACAGTGCCTTCCCTGCTTTTCATCCTGCCATGGGGCAGCTCCACCATGCCGTAGGAGAGGTGGTAAATACCAGGTGCGGCGGGCTCTTCCAGCTTTTGCAGGATCAGTTGCAGCACCTTAAAATGGTAGTTCTGTTCGTCGGCCACCACGTAGATGCTCTGGTCCATGTGATAGTCATCAAACTTGAGCCTTGCCGTGCCCAGGTCCTGGGTCATGTATACGGAGGTGCCGTCGCCACGCAGCAGCAGCTTCTGGTCCAGGCCGTCGCCAGTAAGGTCTATCCACACAGAATTGTCCTCCTTGCGGAACAAAACGCCTTTGCGTAAGCCGTCTTCTACCAGGTCTTTACCCAGCAGGTAGGTTTCGCTTTCATAGTATATTTTGTCAAAGTCGATGCCCAGTCTTTTGTAGGTGGTCTCAAAGCCTTCATATACCCAGCCGTTCATGGTGGCCCACAGCGCCCTTACCTCGGGATTGCCGGCTTCCCATTGTTGCAGCATGATCTTGGCCTGCTGCATGATCTCTGTTTTGTTGCGCGCCAGTTCCTTGATCTCATCGGTGATCTTGGCAGACTTTTCCTTGTCCTGTTGGATCTCCGGCTTATGCAGCAGGGGAACGAGCTTTTCTACTCTTTCCCTTTCGGCGCCTTCAAAGTCCCGCAGGTCATTTTCCAGGGCCCTGGCTATAATGGGTTCTGCCTGCTCTCTCAGCAGGGTTTCGAATTTTACATAATAGTCGCCTACCAGGTGGTCTCCCTTGATCCCGGTGGATGCAGGGGTATCTCCATGGGCAAACAGCTGCCAGGCCAGCATGGATTTACAAATATGGATGCCCCGGTCGTTCACCAGGTTGGTCTTTACCACTTCATATCCGTTGGCCTTCAGTATCTCGGCAATGGAATAGCCCAGGAAATTGTTGCGCAGGTGGCCCAGGTGCAGGGGTTTGTTGGTATTGGGAGAGGAATATTCCACCATCACCTTTTTTCCGTTGGCAGGCTTGCGGCCGCTGTGCGGATCATTAAAATGCGCCTGCAGGTAGCCGGTCCAGTAAGCATTGCTGATGCTCAGGTTCAGGAAGCCTTTTACCACATTAAAGCCGGAAATAAGCTCAGGGAAATGGGCTACAAGATAGTTGCCCAGGTTACTGCCTGTTTCCTCCGGCTTTTGGCGACTGAATTTTGTAAAGGGAAATACAACGATGGTATACTCCCCTTCAAATTCCGGTTTGGTAACGTTAATGGCAATATCGGATAGGGAAACTTCCTGGCTATAAAGCGATTTAATAGCGGTAACTGCTGCTGATCTGATGGTTTGTACAACACTCATGTGGAAAACTGTTAATGCAAAGTAGCAGCAAAGGTAAAGCTTCCAAATAGCAAATCCCAAATCCCAAACGATCGTCGCGAAAAACTCCGCCGTTTGGAATTTGGGATTTGACCTGGAATCAGCTTAATTATTTACCACCAAAGGTATAAGACGCGCCTACCTGGAAGACAGAGTTCCTGGGATCTGAAGCACCGTCGATCAAATCAGTAAAGCCGAAGTTGTAACGCGCATAAACGCCTACACCGATCGGAAATTTGTAGCCTGCACCGATGGCGCTGCCCAGATCAACTGTTTTAAAGCCGTCAACATCAATGCTGGTGCCTCCTCTTTTTGCCTTTGAGCTAACCAGGAAGCCCACTTGAGGACCTGCTTCTACGTAAAATTCCGGCACGAAATAATACTGGAGCAATACAGGAATGTTGATATAGCTCAACGCATATTTAAGATCATCTCCGGGAAGATCCACCTTAGCGCCCTGACCAGAGAACAACAGTTCCGGCTGGATGGCCCAGGTTTTTTTGAATTTGAAATTAGCGAAACCGCCAATATGACCTGAAATTTTGCTACTGGCGTTAAGGTCTGTCATAGAGGCTACGTTCAAACCTGCTTTTACGCCAAAACTAATGTCCTGTGCCTGAGCTGCAAAGATGGCACCTACGGCAACCATCACTGTTAGGAATAATTTTTTCATAATATGTAGATGTATTGGACTCAGCAGGTGCAAATAATATGCCGAATTATAATATATGGAAATTTTGATACAGTTTCCCTTTGTCTGGTGGAGAAAAAAGGGCACTCCTGACAGGAGTGCCCCTTTATATACATGTACGTGGTTTCCTCGTCTTTCCCTGGTCAACTCTTAGTCTTTTCTTAGGGAGAGCTTAGTGAAACCTTAGTAAACCCTACACTAAAAGCGCATACAAGCTTAGGTAAAAGCGCATGCAAGCTTAGTAAAAGCTTAGTAGAGCGTAAACTCGACCCTCCGGTTCTTCTGTCGCCCGGCCGCTGTCTTATTGCTGGCTATAGGCTGGGTTTCTCCATAACCGGTCGCCTCTATCCTGGACGGATTGGCGCCCTGGCTAACCAGGTACTGCTTCACAGATTCAGCCCTGTCTTTTGACAGGCGCATATTGTTATCGTCTTTGCCCACATTATCCGTATGCCCGGCTAGTTTCAGGCTGAAATTTTTGTTTTTCAGCAGCTCTGCCACCCGGTTCAGGGAAGGGAAGGAGCTGGGCTTGATGCTGGCTTTTCCGGTAGCGAATTCCAGGTTCTGGATGGCCTCACGCACCAGCCGCCGGTCTTCTTCCGTTACCTGTTGCACAACGGTCTTGGGAGGAGTAGTATCCCTCGGCAGGTCACAGCCTCCGCCATCCACTTTAACACCCTGCGCCGTACCCGGGCATTTATCGAAGAAGTCAGATACCCCGTCGCCATCGGTATCTTTTAGCACCTTGTCCATATCGGCGCTCAGACGGGCGTTGGTGCTGCGGGTGCTTTCCAGCTCCTGTTGCAGGGCTGTCTTTTGCGCTGCCAGCTCATCATACATTACCTTGGCAGGATTGTGCCAGGCCAGCTGACGTTTATTGCTGGGCCCCAGGCTGAATTCCAGGCCTGCATAACCGTAGGAGTATTTGTCATGACTACTGCCATAGTAATAGCCATCCAGATTATCCCCATCCAGGAAATGCATGGTATAACCCAGGTCAAGGTTCACCAGTTCTGACAGTTTGAACTTAAGACCCGCGCCCACGGGAATGATAAGTTCCTTAATGGTGCCGTCTGGCTTATAATCTATCTTGGTACTGCCGGTTTGCAGCTCAGGATTATAACCGGCCAGACCTGCCCCGGCTGAAACATAGATTTGTACAAAGTTCTGCTTGTACAGCCAGTTAATGGTAGCTACATTTACTACGGCGCTGAGGCTGGCAGACCATTTCAGCTTTGTTTCATACGAATCAAATCTTCGGGCCGGTTTTTGGTCATTGCCAAACTCTTTCGAATTGTCAGCCTTTAATTTGCCGCCGATATAATCTGCTCTGATGCCCAGGGCATGGAGCATTTGCCATTTTACATAAGCGCCGTAACCAGCTGAGGCTTTCCACTTAGTGAAATCATTTTGCCCGCCGATCGGCGCTACAGGTGTCAGTAATCCCCCGTTTACGCCTATGGACCAGGTCTTGAAGTCCTTGGGGCCGTTAAAAATACCCGGTGAAGCGCTGCTACTGTTTGATGTTTGGGCTGAAGTGCTCAGGGGCGCTGCGAGGGCCAGCGTGCCGGTAGCCCATAATAGGAAGGTTTTTTTCATGAACTTAAAGGTTAAGTTACCAATACGGTTATCCGCCCACATGGGCAGAGGATGATTCTGTTATCGATAACAAATAATAGCAGTCCTGGTTCATGAAACTGACATATTTGCATAAATTTTTGCTTGGCATAATCATTGACAAATCATTAGCAAATACTCGAGAATCTACAACTAAAGGAGAATCTTAATTACTATGGGAAAAATAATAGGTATAGACTTAGGTACTACCAACTCATGTGTGGCCGTAATGGAAGGCAACGAGCCGGTAGTAATTGCCAACGATGAGGGCCGCCGTACGACCCCTTCCGTAGTGGCATTCTTAAAGAATGGAGAAAGAAAGGTAGGCGATCCGGCAAAACGCCAGGCTATCACCAACCCTATCAACACCATCATGTCAGTGAAGCGTTTCATGGGCCGCCGCTATGATGAGCTGAGCAATGAAATACCCCACTGGAGCTACAAAGTGGCTAAAGGAGATAACAACACCACCCGTATAGATATAGATGGCAGGCTGTATACGCCGCAGGAGATCTCTGCCATGATCCTTCAGAAAATGAAGAAAACAGCAGAAGATTACCTGGGCCAGGAAGTGAATGAAGCCGTGATCACGGTACCCGCTTACTTTAATGATGCACAGCGCCAGGCAACCAAAGAAGCCGGTGAGATCGCCGGTCTGAATGTGCGCCGTATCATTAACGAGCCTACCGCAGCTGCACTGGCTTACGGATTGGATAAAAAGCATCATGACAGCAAGATCGCCGTATTCGACCTCGGTGGTGGTACCTTCGATATCTCTATCCTCGAACTGGGTGATGGCGTGTTTGAAGTGAAATCTACCAACGGTGATACCCACCTGGGTGGTGACGACTTCGATAAGGTGATCATGGACTGGCTGGCAGATGAGTTCAAAAAGGACGAAGCTGTTGACCTCCATAAAGACCCGATGGCATGGCAGCGTCTGAAAGAAGCCGCTGAAAAAGCCAAGATCGAGCTTTCTTCTTCCTCCGAAACAGAGATCAATCTGCCTTATATCACCGCAGTGGATGGCGTACCCAAACACCTGGTGAAAAAGCTGACGCGCGCTAAATTTGAGCAGCTGAGCGACAGCCTGGTGGAAAGAACCCTCGAGCCCTGCCGTAAAGCCCTCCAGGACGCAGGCTTAAGCACCTCCGAGATTAACGAGGTGATCCTGGTAGGTGGTTCTACCCGTATCCCCAAGATCCAGGAAGTGGTAGAAAAGTTCTTTGGCAAGAAACCCAACAGGGGCGTAAACCCCGATGAAGTAGTGGCCATCGGCGCCGCTATCCAGGGTGGTGTACTGACCGGTGAAGTAAAAGACGTACTGCTGCTGGATGTAACACCTCTTTCACTGGGTATCGAAACAATGGGTGGTGTGTTCACCAAGCTGATAGAAGCAAATACCACCATTCCTACCAAGAAATCTGAAACATTCTCTACCGCCGCTGATAACCAGCCCAGCGTAGAAATACATGTGCTGCAGGGTGAAAGGCCCCTGGCTTCTCAGAACCGTTCCCTCGGCCGCTTCATGCTGGGAGACATTCCGCCGGCGCCCCGCGGTATTCCGCAGATCGAAGTAATCTTCGACATCGATGCCAACGGTATCCTGCACGTAACAGCGAAGGATAAAGGCACCGGTAAGACCCAGAACATCCGTATCGAAGCGGGTAGCGGTCTTAACAAAGACGAGATAGAAAAGATGAAGGCAGAAGCCAAGGCTAACGAAGCTGCAGATAAGGAACAACGCGAAAAGATAGAAAAGGTGAACCAGGCAGACAGCCTCGTATTCCAGACAGAAAAACAGCTGAAGGAATATGGCGACAAACTCTCTGCCGACAAGAAAGCCACTATCGAAACTGCACTCAACAAATTGAAAGAAGCACATAAAGCACAGGACGTTGCCCAGATCGATGCTGGTGTAGCAGAACTGAACGCTGCCTGGACCGCTGCATCTGAAGAGATGTACAAAGCAACCCAGGGCGCTGCTCAACCCAATGGCGAACAGGCACAAGGCCAGCCTCAGGGACAGGGTAGTGGTAACGCAGGCGAAGGTGGAGTAACCGACGCAGAGTTCGAAGAAGTGAAGTAAAAAATAAGAAGTAAAAAATAGAAAAAGGGCGCGGATGATCTTCGCGTCCTTTTTTTATTTTTTCTTTTTAATTTTTTACTTTGTTAACATGGAATTAGTACTATACCCTTTTGAACTCAAATTCAGGCACACCTTTACAATCTCCCGCAAGTCAAAGGACGTACAGCCTTTACTGGTAGCAGAACTTCGGCAGAACGGTTATAGCGGCCTGGGCGAAACTGCGGATAACTCCTACTATAACATGACCGTGCCCCGGCTCATGGAAGCCATTAATCAACACCGCAGCACAATAGAAGCCTATACGCTGGATACCCCGGAAGCCTTCTGGGAAAAACTGTATCCCTTACTGGCAGATAATATGTTTGCCCTCTGCGCACTCGACCTCGCCGCACACGACCTCTACGCGAAAATGCAGGGAAAGAAGCTCTATGAAGTATGGGGCCTTGATATCAGCCATAACCCCCTTACAGACTACACCATCGGCATAGACACCATCGACAATATGGTGAAAAAGCTCAAAGAATTTCCCTGGCCCATCTATAAGATAAAACTGGGCACGCGCGATGATATTGCTATTATCAAAGAGCTGCGCCAGCATACCGCCGCCATATTCCGCGTAGACGCCAACTGCGCCTGGGGCGTAGATGAAACCCTGCGCAATGCCGCTGCCTTCCGCGAACTGGGCGTAGAGTTCATCGAACAGCCGATGCCTGCCGCCGACTGGGAAGGCATGAAACAGCTGCATGAACGCTCAGCCCTGCCCCTGATAGCCGATGAAAGCTGTATTGTGGAAGCAGATGTTGAGCGTTGTTACGGCTATTTTCACGGCATTAATATCAAGCTGACCAAATGTGGCGGCATTACGCCCGCCCGCAGAATGATCGCCGCTGCAAAGCGTTTAGGGATGAAAGTGATGACCGGCAGCATGAATGAAAGTACCGTAGGTACTTCCGCAGTAGCGCACCTGCTGCCTTACCTGGACTATGTAGATATGGATGGGCCGCTGCTGCTTGCAGAAGACACTTCAGATGGCGTTAAGATCGTGGATGGGCGTATTATTTATGCTGACAGGCCAGGCACCGGCGCCGTTTTAATTAATAATTAATAGCGAATAATTAATAGTCTTAAAACAAGCATCAGGCAGTATACTTGAATAGCCATTATTATTAATTATTCATTATTCATTGTTAATTACAAACTGTTGTGCCAGGAACACCTCGTTCTTCAACTGTCCTGTAGCCGTGATCACCTTTCCTAATAAGGCCTGCAGGGGATTATTCCCGTCAGCAGGCAGGTGGGCCGGCCGTATCAGGTAAGCTGCCTTTTCAGTAACCAGGTAAATACCGCTGAAACTACGTTTGGTATTGGCATAAAAGGTCCGTAATTCCAGCTTTCCTGTTAATTCAAGGTACTCCGGTGAATGTTTGCTATGATGCAGTGCTTTCATGGGTTACTATCCTAAGTTACGCTATTTTATGCTTGCATAGCCGCCCCGGATTGCCTATTTTTAAAGGACTTCGTATTTAGAACCCGGCTTAGCCTGAAAAAGATAAAATATCCACGGATGAAAAAACTATTTGTCAGCACATTACTGCTCCTCAATTTCCTTTTTGTTGATATGCTTACAACCCATGCGCAGCGATTGGCCCGTATAGTAGTGGAGGCCGGTGCTTTTAAAAGAGAGAACACCCCCATATCTTTTGCCCTGGAAGGACTAACGGCTCTGCCGGATTCGGCCTTTACGCTGGTAGAGATAAAAGGCTCGCAGCGTATCAACGTGCCCTTCCAGGTAGAACAGGGTTACACCCGCAGGCTGTGGTGGATCCTCTCCGGTGTTACCGCAGCCGGAACACAAAGAACTTTTGAACTGGTACAGGCTGATAATAACACCCGCACGGATGCTTCCCTGATCCAGGCGGCAGATAAACAAGGCACCCTGGTACTACAGGAAGGCAACCAGCCTATTCTGCAATACAACTATGCCACGGTATACCCGCCCGCAGGTATAGACAGCGCATATAAACGCAGCGGCTTTATACACCCTTTATGGGCGCCTAACGGCGCCGTGTTGACCAATATTCACCCCAAAGATCACTGGCACCATGTGGGCATCTGGAATCCCTGGACACATACGGAGTTTGAAGGCCGCGAAATAGACTTCTGGAACCTGTATAAAAAAGAAGGCACGGTACGGTTTACCGGCTTTCTCTCTAAGAACGAAGGCCCGGTATGGGGAGGCTTTAAAGCCTTGCAGGAACATGTGGTACTGAATGGCCAGGCGCCGGAGAAGGTAGCCGTGAACGAAGTGTGGGACGTACGTGCGTATCCCGCACAGGCAAACGGCGCCCGCCGTTTGTGGGACTTCACCTCTACCTTAAGCTGTGCAGGCAACAGTCCCTTGCTCCTGCTGCAATACCGCTACGGTGGGGGCTTCGGCTTCAGGGCTACTACAGAATGGACAACCGCCACCAGCCAGGTGCTAACTTCCGAAGGGCGCACCCGCAAGGATGCCGACAGTACCCGCGCCCGCTGGATAAAGGTTACCGGCCAAACAGGCAAAGGCCGTGCAGGCATGCTGGTATTATGTTACCCGGAAAATTTTGATGCACCCGAACCAGTAAGGGTATGGGGTGAAAATATGGAGAGGGGAGAGCTGTTCATCAATTTCAGCCCTACTAAAATGAAGCCCTGGTTGCTTACTTACGGTAAGGAGTATACGCTTAAATATCGCATACTGGTATATAACAACGATATCACACCAGCAGAGGCAGACGCGCTATGGAATGATCTGGCCCACCCGCCGGTAGTACAAATAGCCGGAGCACGTTAATGCATCTTATTTCTTCAGCAGCTTATAATACCTGATGGCGTAGTAAACACCTGTAAGGCCCATCAGGATGAATACTGCGATGATGCCCCATTTGCCGGTCAGCCGGTAAATAGGCCGCTCAATACGGCTCAGTCGCAGATCTGCTGCGACGCCGGAGAACTGTAAATAGCGGAATACGGCAAATCCAAAGCCAACGATTGCAACAGCCACAGACAATATCACCTGGCTCCAGGATGCGGTGTCGGAGTTCTTTTCAGGATGGTGAGGGTTATTCATAGAACTATGAGTTACTAAAATATAAAAGCAAAAGTAAAAAAGAAAAAAGCACGGAGATCATCCGCGCCTTCTTTTGCTTTTTTACTTTTGCTTTTTTACTTTTTTTAGGCTGCTTTCCCCCGCTGTGAAGCAGCATCGTAAACGGCAGACAGAAGTTCACGCGGCGGTATACGCTTTTCAAAATAATGGTCCACCTGGTCAAATACGATCTTACCTGAAGGGTCCAGCACATATACAGCGGGAACAGGGACATCTGCATTAATGCCTGATATCCTGTCCCAGATAGGATCTGAAGAAGAATAGATGCCAAATTGGGTAGCGATCTTATGCTGCCTGTCCCATACGGTGCTGAAAGGCGCCGCTTGTTTTTGCGTAAGTGAACCAAACCCGCTGCTGTCCTCATCGCTGATCACCAGCAGTTCACCGCCCATAATACGGATATCAGCATACAGCGAGTACAGGTCCTGTAAAAGCCTTTCTGCATAACCATTCCAGTGCAGTGATATGAATGCCACCACCAGCGGGCGGGATACCAGGCTGCGGATATCAGTCTGATCACCGGCGTCTTGCAGCAATGTGGTAGTGCTGATAAACTGCGTGCGCGGCAGGCTGGCTTCCGGTATAACATTACCCGTACTCAGCGGGGCTATTTTGTTGCGCTTGAATGTCGGGGCATTGAACCGGTCCGCTACAGGAAGAGGCAGGTAATCCGCATATCTGTGAAGGTTAGACATAAGCTTTCTTTTTGGATGTTGGTTTTTGATGAGGCAAATATCGGGGGAATTATAACAACTACCAATAGTCTATAGAAATAGTAGGAATATATTTTACTAAAGCACTGTTTTTCAATATTATATTTTCCAAAAAAAATTTCAGGCTTCCTCCATTGTCTGGGGTGGCATCATTAATGGAGCACGTGTTTTGCGGATACGGTCCACCTCTTCTTTCCAGTTTTCGCCGAAAAGCCGGCTCATTTTTTCATCTATATGATTGATCCTGTCCTGGATCTTTTTGGAGTGTACATAGTCGTAGTAGTCACGTAACAGGTAAATGTATACGGAAGTGCTGATCTCCTCATCCTGCAGGTTCAGGCCAGACAGGTAGGCTTCTTCCAGTACGGTATAATAGCGGCCTGCATCTTTGCGCCTGCATAGCTCTGCTGCCTGGTACCACCCGTTCATTGCCTGTTGGTTGAACTGGTGTTCCTGCGCCATCCGGGCCTGTTTAATGAACCATTCAATGGCATCGTTAAAATTCCTGCGCAGCTGTGCATAGGCGCCATGATAGCCGTAGAACTGGATCAGGAGCGGCAGGCAGGCCTTATCGCCCTGCTGTGCGCCTTGTTTGGCGATACGCATGCCACGGTCCAGCAGCTGGGGTAACAGCGGGTCTTTTTTGAAATAGAAGAGCATACCCGCATACATGATGTGGGTGGTAGCAAATAAACCTTTGTTCCCGCTTCTTTGCGTATAATCAAGGGCTTTTTGTCCCCATTCGTGTAAGAGCTTCAGGTCTTTTGCCTGCAGGGCCTTACCCATTTCAAACAGGCATTTGCGTAAAGCGATTTCCGGGTCATTTGGATTACCGCTTTGGGCCAGTTTCTGAATAGCTTTGTGCAGCTCGAGGGGTACATGCATGGAATGCAGTTGCCCGGGAAATTGCCGTTCGTGTATGGCCAGTTGCTCATTACCTACATGGTCAAATACCAGCAGCTTTACGCCTGCAGGTATGCCTTTTTTCAGCAGGGTGATCAGCCATTGCTTCATATGCCGCTGATCACTGACCAGGCGCGGTAGCAATACAAGCACCAGTTCCTTGTTGTCCTGTGGCAATGCCTGCCGGAAATCGTCCAGCATACGCAGGAGTGTAGTGTCCAGCGGCTCGCCTTTGTTGTTGGCAAGCGCCTGGCGGTATACCTGTGGGTTCCATTGAAAAGAGATGTTCTTTTGCTTCAGGTCCTCCATCAGCTTCTCGCTGTTATCGTAGGTTTCCAGCCAGTCTTTTATGATGGCAGCACTGAAAGTATCCTCATCTTCAAAAGCCGTCAGGTGTGTAACAAATACTTCCGGCAGCTGGCCAAATGCAGAAGATTCCAGTTTGCAGAATCCCTCGTATACACGTGCTTCTTCCGGTTTGATGATCATCCGTACTACACGCTGCTGGGGTTGTGCGCTTACTTCCTTTAACCAGGCCCGCTGGATCTTATTCAATTCAAGCGCTATCGGATTATGTTCGTTCATTTTAACAGTTAAGGTTCAAAGCTCCTCCTATAATATCGGTCGCCGTGCTGCCCGTCATCTTTACATTGGTACCGCTGAAATCCATTTTAGTGCTGCCAATGCCTTCACAATGGTCGGCTTGAAATTTGAAATTGGCTTGGCAATACAGTTCATGCAGGGTATCGGCGGTATGTTTGATCTTGTCTGCAGCAGATTCGATCTTGTTGTTTACATTGTCTACCGTTATTTGCGCGGGGCCCTCTCCAATGACCACTTTCTCTGAACCCTTTATATGCACTTCTTTTGAAATGAACTCTATTTTATTGGGTGCGTCAACTACGATCTTGTCTTCTGTTTTCACAGTCACCAGCGTCTGTGATGATACCGTGATATTGCCTGATCCGTCCATCATCATCTGGCTGCCATTCTTGTCAGTAACGGTAATGCTGCCCGAGGCATCGTCCAGCGCAATGGTATTACCACTGCGGGTTTTGATGGCTTTCACATTATTCTGCGGATCTCCGTATCCGCTTTTGGCTTTTCCATTGAACTTGCTGCCCAATACAAAGGGCATTTCTGCATTGGCTCCTTCAAAACCCACCACTACTTCTTCTCCAACTTCCGGTACAAAGTGGAAGCCGGTGCCGCCACCTGCAGCAGGCGATGCCTGGCGTAACCAGGGGCTCATTTCCCCTTGCTGCTGCCAGAAGAATTGCACCCTTACCCGGCCCAGTTTATCCGGATCGTTATTGTCCTTAACAACAGCGCTCTGCATATCTGCTTTGGGCACATGATGAGGATTGCTATAGGGCGGCGCTTTCACGTCGCCGGGTACGCCAACAAATGAGCAGTAATAATTACCGGGTGTATCAGCATAATGTTTGGCGCTGATAACAATATAAGCAGCCTGGCTTTTATCAGATGCGATGATAATACGCTGGCCCGGGGCGACAGGTAACTGGCTTATACCGCTTACCTTTACAAAATCCGTGGCCGTCTTTTTTGTCTGCAGTTCTTTGGCGCGCTTCAATTCATCCTGGTTGTACCCATGACTGATAAAGGTCTGCTTATTGGAAGCGGCGGAAAAGATACCGTCAGATGCAGAAGCAGATATACGCATATACGCATCGCCGCCTATTTCTGCACGCTGTGCTTTTTCGGTTACAGGAGAAGCAGTGAGCGCATCATAAGAAACAAGGTTCACCCGCTGCGGGCTTACAGACGCCATGATCTTCAGGTTGTGCAGCGTTACATTATTATCCAGCTTAAGATCGCTTTTCTGTATATCGCCAATTACCAGTTTGCTGCCGTCGTAATACATCCACTCACCATAACGTGCTGCCAGGCGCGCCACGAAATCAAAGTCAGTTTCGTTGTATTGTACACAATAAGGTATCTGCTTTTTATAGGCAGGCACCATTTCTGTTTTCACCGCGCTGCCTGCATCTTTCAGGGAAGCCTGCAGAATTGCCTGCAGGTTTTTCTGGTAATAGGAAGTGCTCTGCGGCACGTCATCCAGCAAAATAGTAGGGCTTACACCGGCCACCTGGAAACCTTTGGTAGCGCCATCCTCGTCTATCACGCTTATGCTGGTGATCAGTCCCTGGAAACGGTAACTGTTAAAACTGATGGAAAGGCTTTTGCCTATATAACTTTCCACGATCTGGCGCTGATAGTTGATATCGCTGATCACGCCGCCAGGCCGCCAGAAAAAGCTAAAGTAATGATGGTTGTTAACTGCCTGCTCAAGGATCACTTCTTTGAACTCTACTGGCCCGTTATATCCCTCAATGCTGATAGCGGACTTCTGCAGGAATTTATCTATGCCGGAAGATGGTGTTTGCATAGTATTGTAATTGTAGATGGGTTAAAAATTTGTTGCTGTTTTCGCCATTGCGCTTTTATCTCCGGAATGGCTGCTGCCGTTTTTTCATCCGGAGCACTTAATGACGCTTCCACTTTGTTTGCCTGAATATCATATTTGATCAGGCCAATAGCATCGATGTTGATGTCAACAATATGGCCCTGTTGTTTTATATGGATACTGCCTGCTGCGATGATAGAAGGGGTGTAGCCCGCGTTATATAAAAATGCAGGCAGCTTCAGCCTGAACTTCGTCAGCTCCTGGTTCAACTCGATGCTTTGCACAAGTTCCCCTTCCTTTTGCCGGAAAGCATTTTCCAGGCATTGCCTGGTGAACCAGGCAATTGAATAGTGATGGTCAGTAAGGTGATGCATAAGCTACTCCCCCCAGTTCTTTACATGTGAAACGCTGCCTATTTTCATTTCCCTTGCAGAAATAACGATATGTGTTACCATAGGGCTTACGCCTGAACTATTAAAGCTTTCATGGAACTGTACGCAAACGGCATCTGAGAACTCAACGGTTCGTAAGGGGGCGTTAAAGTCATGCCGTTTGAAAGTAATGGTGCCGCCTTTTTTTTGATCAGGTGAAACCATCCATTGTACAAGATCAGTATCCTTGGATGATTCAAGTATCAGTGAAATGGATCCGCCTCTGGGCATAGCGGAAGGTTTGCCGAGGTTATCAGTAGCTTGTGAGAACCCGTAATTGCACTCCAGCACGTTCAGGGTTTGTCCGTCTATTTCTAGTTCTGCAATGAATGACATATTATGTTGGGTTTAGAATGTACAGATATCAAATTCGTGTCGGGTGATGGGTTAAGGTTTTTCCATTTTTGTACTTTTTAAACGTCGTGTAAATGGATGATGGTTCAGATACGAAAATAACTATTTTCAGAAATCCCATATTGTATTTTTTAAAGAGCACGCTCACGGGAATGACTGATTTAAGTAATTTAACAAAATAGATGTTTGCCGATTAGTTATAACATTAACGAATAAATGAATTTTTACTTTTTATAAAGTATGTATTGGCTTCGTTGATTGATAATAATTTGTGATGACTTTATCCTTGACTAGAAAAATGCAATCGAAGGGAACTGTTTTTCCGGGTCGTATAGCCGGCAGCCACCACAGCCTATTTCACCGGGTGGAAAATATAATATATACATTTTAGGCGTATCTTTAGCCTTAATACAAGCATTGTAAATTAAAAGACCCATCCATCGCCGGCAGGCATGGAACCTCGAATAGAACAATTCAATCATTAGTTAGAAAAACCGTATATCATCCAATGACCCTGGCAACATACACTACATATACTACGGAAGTGCAGGCTGCCATACGTATAGCCCAGGCAATAGCAAAAGAGTACCATCATGCGCAATACACCTCTGCGCACCTGCTCAAAGCATGTTTGCATAAAGAAGTAGGCGTGACCGCCGGCTTACAATCCATGGACCTGGACATCTATTACATGGAAGAGTGGGCAGATGTGCGTCTGGACAATTTGGCCAGGTCACCGCGCCTGCCGGATGAGCCCACACCTGACCAACAGGCTGCCACAGTATTACACGAAGCAGATGCCATCCGCCTTGAGCTCAACCAGGATGCAACAGACGCCTGGTGCCTGCTCATCGCCATCAGTACACCCGGTGTCGGATTTTCATATGAGCAGCTGAAAACATTTCCTTTTACCCGCGAACAATTACTGGCCCGCTATAATAACGGTAAAGTAAAACAAGCCGCTGCAAATGGTCAGCACAGCTCATCTCCGCTTACACCATTCAACCTGAAATATATATATCGCCTCACCGATCCCCGGCGGCTGGAAGAACAGCATGCACTGGTAGGGCGCGATGCAGAGATCCGTATGATGACGGAGATCCTTACACGCAAAGGCAGATCCAGCATACTGGTGATAGGAGAGGGCGGCGTTGGTAAAACATCATTAACTAACGGTCTTGCCCGCGCCATCGTACAAAAGCAGGTGCCACTACTGTTGCAGCAAACAGATATCTATGCATTAGATTATGGCGCTTTTATTGCCGGGGCTGCTTATAAGAATGAACTGGAAGACCGCCTGCTGCAGATCATTCAACAACTGAAACAGAATGGCAGGCATATCCTCTTCATCGATAATCTGCATACCCTGCTGGATAAGCAATCCGGCTCCGGCGGCGGCGGTATCGCCAATATATTAAAGGCTGCCATCGGAAAAGAAGAGATCATTGTCATAGGCAGCAGTACACCGGAAGGCTTCCGCAAACTCATTGAGCCAGACAGCCTGCTACGCCATTGCTTTGAGACCATATCATTGTCCGAGCCCGACGAAGCGCTCGCACAACGTATGATCCAGGTTGTTATCCCCGCTTACGAAACTTATTACCGCCTGAAGACAGCCCCCCCGGTAACGCAGGAGGCTATCCGCCTTGCCCGCCGTTACCTCAAGGAACGCAGCCTGCCAGACAGCGCCATTAACCTCCTGGATCGTACCATGGCGGCTATCCGCACATTGCAGGATACCGGCAAACAGGTATTGGATCAGTTACAGCAGGAGCTAGATGCCATTGAAACAGCAACACCCGCTGCGCACCAGGAGCTCTTATGGCTGCACCAGCAGTTAATGCAGCGCCTGAGTGCCTTACTGACCAGCCGCCTCCAGGATCCCGCAGATCTATACAAAATAGAAGATACCATCGCGCTGAAGAAGACGCTACAAGATGTGTTGGCGCAATTACAATCACTAGCTTCCACGCACCAGGACGAGGTCACACCGCTTGATCTCGCTACCATCATAGCAGAAGCAACCGGCATCCCGCTGGGTAAGATCCGATCCCAGGAAAGAGAACGTCTCGTAAATATGGATGTTCACTTGCGCAGACGCGTGGTAGGGCAGGACCATGCATTGAAAACAGTGGCGGAGGCCATTCTCGAATGGCGCTCCGGGTTAAGCAGGCCCGGTCAGCCCATTGGCTCATTCTTTTTCCTGGGTCCTACCGGTACCGGGAAAACGGAGCTGGCGAAATCTTTGGCAGACTTCTTGTTCCAGGATGAGCGCTGCATGATCCGCTTTGATATGTCCGAGTTCAAGGAAGAGCATTCTGCAGCCCTCCTGTACGGCGCTCCTCCGGGTTATGTAGGTTATGAAGAAGGAGGCCTGCTGGTAAATAAGATACGGCAGCAACCCTACGCAGTAGTATTGTTTGATGAGATAGAAAAGGCCCACCCGTCTGTATTTGATATTTTCCTGCAGATCATGGATGAAGGAAAGCTGCATGACCGCCTGGGTAAGACCGGCGATTTTTCCAATGCGCTCATCCTGTTCACCTCTAACATAGGGAGTGATCATATCGCACAATCCTTCCGGGATGGTGTGATCCCTCCGGCGCAACAGCTGATGGAGATCATGGCCCGCTATTTCAGGCCCGAATTCCTGGGCCGCCTTACCGAGATAGTGCCTTTCGGGCCCATACAACAGGAGAGTGTAGTAAAGATATTTGACATCCACCTGCAGCACCTGCTGCAAATGCTCGGACAACAACAGATCAGCTTCCAGGTATCCGACGCTGCACGTGCGCACCTGGCTGCACTGGGCTACTCTCCACAATATGGGGCGCGGCCCCTGAAAGAGGTGATCCGCAGTCGCCTGCGCAAACCACTGTCACGGATGATCATAGAAGGGACATTACAAAAAAATATGGAGGTGTCACTGGATCTGGATGAACAGGGGGAATTAAAGTGGTCAGTTGTTAGTTGACAGTTGTCAGTGATTACTTTCAATGCTAACGACTAACGACTGTCAACTGACAACTGTGAACTGACAACTATTTTAGATAAATTGATTAAATTGTAATAAGGGTAACCATCAATAATTAAAACCGTTTCTTATGAATGATAATTACGGAATTGGCGGTAACGAGGTGAAGCTCGACGCCAATGAGGCCATTATTGAAATATCTCATAACCGTACCCTGTTTGCTGAAAAGTTAACCCAGCAAACACCCGTTAAGCCCGAAATAGTACAAGGTTTAACCTCGGTAGAAGATGTTTTTGAAAACTACAAACCCGCAGTACCGGTCACCTTTCATGATGCAGAAGGCCGCACCGTGCCCGAAATGTTACGGTTTCATAACCTGGGCGACTTTGGCGTAAAAGGTATTACCGCACAGAGCCCCTTCCTCGACGACCTCGCAGCAGAGAAAGAGCAGTTCCTCAAGATCATGAAACACCTGAAGACGAACAAGATCCTGAAAACCGCACTGGCAGATCCGTCTGCAAGACAGGCCCTGTTGAGCGCAATAAGGGGAATGTTAAAAGACCTCGACGCAAACAAATAACGCATCACATCCTTGATAATTCGTAATTGAATAATTCATTCTTTATGGCAGAATTACAAAAAAACCAGCAGCAGGATCTGCAAACTGCCGGTCAACCTGCATCACAACCGCAGGAACAATCCCTTGAACAAAGTATTGCTGCACTGGCAAAATACGGGGGATTTGACCTGCTGGAAGCATCTATTGATGGCACCCAGAACCTCAATCCCGAACGTAAAGCAAGACGTAATATATTCCTCACAGAGGCCAATAAAAAAGACGAACGTGATGACCTCCGCAAATCACTGAAGATCTGGGAAGAGGTGTTGTCAGGCAACGCCGAGCTTACAGACATGGTGAACTACTGCGCTGAACACGCAGAGCAGGCAGAAAAAGTACTGAACGCCAACCTCGCTGAAGCAGTAGAAGCCACCAGGGAACTGGAACAGTCTTACCGTAACGTTGCCCTCTTCTTCAAGAACACAGAATCAGACAAGGTAAAGAATGTAGCCTTTATCAACGTTGAGCTGGATCAGCTGAAAGACCTGGATAATACCCGCTTCATAGACGCCATCAACCAGGAGATCGTTCAGAACTATGACAGGCTGGACCTCCGTGGCAACTACAGCCTGCTGGTGATACCGGGCTACCTGGGCTCCAATAAAGTGCTGGAAAAATGGGCGAAGATAGCGCACAACAATAAAGTGATGCTCATCACCGACTTCTCCCACCTCGATGCGCCCGACGACGTAATGGAGATGTTTGAGCAAGCCAATCTCACCGGCGGAGAAATACACCGCTCCAATGTGATCATGGCCTGTAACTGGCTGGTAGGCCGCGGCAAGTTTGATGAAGTAGGAGAGGACGATAATCTTTACATACCGCCTTCCGGCGCACTGGCAGGTAAGATCTATAAGACCCTCATGTCCCAGGTCACCGCCGGTAAAAAATTCGGCGGCATGAATGAGGTGGACGGCGTAAAATTCGAACTGAAAAAGAGCGAAATAGCCAGCCTCGAAAAACTGGGCCTTGTTCCCATGGTAAAAGAGTATGGTAAAGTAATGGCCTTCAGCGCCAAAACCCTGTTCAATGGAGATAACATCGGCTTGCAAACCTACTCCGTTGTCCGCGTGTTCGACTATGTCACCAAAGTACTGATGGACTTCCTGAACCGTCGCGCATTTGAGAACTTCAATGCCAACACCCGGAAAGACCTCATGAAACAGATCATCCGCTTCCTCGACAGTATCACAGGGCCGGATAAGCTGATAGAGGATTTCAACGTCCGCCGCTTTGAACAAGACCCGATACAGAAAGACCGTATTCACCTCGATATTCACCTCAAACCCTATTTCCCGGCCAAGAACTTCCTGATCAAAATGGAAGGCCATAAAGGCGAAGATGTGAATGAATGGGAAACTGAATACGAACAGGACAAACAATAACATAAATGTGCAGATGTGCAAATATGGAGATGTGCAGATAATATTCATTTGCGCATCCGCATATTTGCACATCAGTTAATCAATTCCATACCTGTGTTAATAATTATTTTAAAAAGCATGACAAGAACAGGGCATGTGATAGCGGGCCTATGTATGTGCGCTTGGCTGGTAGCCAACACCCGGCATTCAATTGCACAAACAAGATCATCCGTAGATACAATATTAACGACCAGGGGGGCAGCTACACTGATCAGCTGTGATGCTGCGGTGAGCACCTTCCAGATAGGTGACGGTAAGAATGCTGATTATGACTACCGCATTGTAGACGGTAACCTGGTATTTATCAGGCCAACGGCGCCAATGCCCAGAACCACCAACCTCATTGTAAGGGAAGGTGGCAATATCCACTACCTTATCCTGGCCTACCGGGATAAAGTAGACCTGACGCAACTGAAATACACGCTGTCAGGTAAAGAAGGCGCAGAGAAGGGCGCCGGTAACGCCCCGGAAACCGCTGTTGTTAAAGGCAGCGACGGAGAACAGATCCCGGTGGTAACAGATGAGGAAGCTGCAGCCGCCCATCCTGAAATAGATACCTTCACCGTTGGTAAAATAGCAGAGGATTTTGGTAAGCAAAAACGGATCAACCACCAATACGAAACAAAAACAGGTGGCATCTCGCTCAGCTTCTCAAACGCGATGACACTGAATAACCTGGTGTACTTCTGTTACAAATTAAGGAACCGCTCCCAGCAGCCCTACAACCTGGTAAAAGCTACCATGATGTATAAGGACAGCAAAGCGGCAGACCGCCTGTATACCATGCCGGTCTTATACAAGAAAGCGCCTGCAAGGGTAGATAAGAAAGAGGATCAGGACCTGGTATTGGTAGTGCCCTCCCGCACATTCAAACGGAATGACGAAGTGATCATCGTATTGCAGAACAACGCCGATCAGAAACAGCTGGTGCTCTACACCCCGGTAAACGCATTGCCTAAGTATATGATCGCACCATAAGCCGCGCACATCAGATGTCATGATGGTTAGGTACCTCATATTGCTTTTATGCCTGTATGTTAACACAGTGAAAGCCCAGCAGCTTGACTTCTGCGGCGAGGCGGTGCCGATGGAGCGCGACTTTGTATCCTACCGGCTCATGGATGTGATCAAGGGACAGCTGCGACATCAGAACTTCCTGCCCCTGCTGAAAGCTAAGTCAGAGCAGTACTTCCCCCTCATAGTGCCCATACTGAAACAATACCAGATCCCGGAAGATTTTAAATACCTGCCCGTGGTAGAAAGCGGTTTCACGAACGCTACTTCCCCGGTAGGCGCTCAGGGTGTATGGCAGCTCATGCCCGGTACTGCTGCAGAACTGGGGCTGGTAGTAGGCGATGGATATGATGAGCGCAACCATTTGCTGAAGTCCACCCAGGCAGCCTGTGTGCTGCTCCGTAAGCTATATATTCAGCTCCAATCCTGGACCCTGGCAGCAGCGGCTTACAATGCGGGCGCTGGTAATATCTCTCGCAACATACGCAAACAGGGTAGTAAAGATTATTACCAGCTCATGCTGAACAATGAAACAGCCCAGTATATCTACAAGATCATTGCCGTAAAACAATTGTTTGAAAGCCCGGAGCTCTACCTTCCCGGTTTTGGCTTTAATGTCTTTAATAAGAATGCAACCAATGCCTCTGTGTTTGCCAGCGGTGCTAACCCGGATAATGATCTTGCCTTTAAGACCATCCGTATCAATGTAGGGAGGAAACTGGCTAAAGCACCTGCACTCACCTACACGGCCCGTCTGCATAACAGCGCTTCCTTTACAGACGGCCAGCTGGTCAGCGTACAGCTGCTGGACGATCTGCAGGCAGACGGCGTGTACATCAGCAAGAACACCAATATCTCCGGCAGGGGATGGCTGGTAAGCAATCGTGTTTATGTAGACCTTGGGTTTGGCGCTACACTGGTATTATGTGATAGTGATGGTAATAAGGGAGTGCCCTTAACCCAGCTCAAAGAGGGAGGCACCGTAAAGCTGGTAAAAAGTACTTAGCTATACCAGCGTGTCGTTCATGAATATGCGGTAAGGATAGTTGTTCGCAGAATGTTCCTTTAATTGCGTCAGCAGTTCATCCTTCAGATAGGCCAGGCTGCCGTTGGTATATTTATCCATAGGCCTGGTCAGTACAATACGTATATCAATACTCCGGCTATAGCCCGCAGCACCGCCTGGCAGCAGGCTGACCCCCTTGCTTACCGTTACTGTTTTCAGCTCATTGCCTAAAATAAACCTGCAGAGCGCCTTGATATCTTCGGGTGTAACGATCCTGTTATGAGACAGCAGGTGATACCGGTACTGGTTAATCTTTTCATCAATGCTTAGCCGGTCTTTTCCCCCTTGCGTATTGGTGACTAACGTGATACTGTTGGGTTGTACATGAATATTCCCATATTCCTGCAGGCGGGTTCCCATCCGTATATTATTGGCGGCAGTACCGTTGGTAGTATAGAATTCTACAAACAGGTAGCTGGCGTTCTCTCTTGGCTTCACCATCAGGTAAGGTATATTCCCTTTGTTGCTGGATGGCTGCAGCTGTTCTTCCAGTGAGGCGATCAGCTGATGCAGTTCCCGCATACGGCCCGCTACATAATCGTTCTTCACTTCTTCAAATAAAGAGCTTTCATCCCGTATCACTTCAATGAGATAGGCAATGATCTCCTTGGCCTCCCTGGAATCAAAGCGCCCTATGCCACTGCTGCGCACTACCAGCTCTCCTTCCTGCATTTCTCCTGCAGTAGTGAAATTGCGCACATGGTAATCAGCGCCCCCCAGGTCATATACTCTTTTTACGTCAAAGAAGATATCGGATGTATGCAGGGGAATAATATTCAGGTAGCGGTTCAGCTTCAGCGATTGTTCGTTCAGCTGTTTGTTGATCACCGGAAAGCAGTTCGTATTGCAATACAGATCTTCGAGCAAGCTATGATGTAAGGCCTCCGGGAACTCTACTCTTATCCAGGTGATATTGGGCGCAACAATGGCCCAGTCCTTTCCAAAGGTTTGCCGCAGTACTTCCGGTGCTGCTGTACTGCCTTTGGCTGCTGTTGCAGTCTTCGTCACCGTCAGGAAGTGACGGCGGTAGCGTTGCAATACCTCCCGGCCATACCGCGCATTGGTATCAAAGGCCAGGTTCATCATCGTATCCACTTCTTCTTCCTGCTCCCGGCGGCTGTGATAATAGCCGCTTTGCAAAGGCAGCTCCTGCTCGTCTATGAAGAAGCGGGCCTGCGGCAGGTAGTAGTAGAACATTTCCTGCTGATGGATATTGCGCAGGTCAAAGAAGAAAGACAGGCCCTCAAAGCTTTCGGGCGCCACATCTACAGACAGGCCCAGCCACATATGGTTAGGCGCTGCATTCGGCAGGATGGTTCCCTGCAATACCTGCTCCTTGAACCAATGGTCCCTGCTTTCAAATAGTTTGCTGCCAATGGCCATATAACGGATATGTCCGCGGAAAAGCTTATGGGGTGTAACAGGGCTGAAGAAGATATCCTGGCTGTCGTGACTGGCCCTGTTGTTATAAAAGAATTGATGGTCTGCGTTGATAGTGGTCGTCGTTTCATTGCTGCTGGCATGAAGTATACCATAAGCCGGCTGGCTGCTGGTAACGATCTCCGGCATCATGATCTGCGCCAGCCGTTCTACCAGCCTGGCATGCGATACATCCACCTCGCCGGATATCTTTTCCAGCTCGCTGGCGCAGGCTTCAAGCAGCAATTGCACAATGGGATCAAAAGATGTTTCAACTTCCACATCAGGATACCCCCACAGGCGCGCCGCCGTTTTTAACATCCGGTCCTTTATGCGTTCTTTTTTCTCTTTCATAATCTGTATCAGTCAAAAGACAAGGGGCTTACAAAGAAATAGCTGCTGTAATGAAAGGGATTGTTATTCTTGGCCAGTGTGCCGTTAACGCTTACCTTAATTTTTTTCTTTATTTTCTTTCCGCTCACCATCGCCAGTTCCTCCTGGCTCACAAAAGCAGTTACCCTTATCTGCACCAATCTTTTTTCATATCGGATGATCGCCTGCCTGATGGCATTCTCCACCTGTTCCTTGATCTCGTTATTAGTGGCTTTAATGTCAAAATCAGTGTCCCACAGCTGGCAGCCATAATCAGGATCATCTTTGTTCTCTCCCAGCACGGTAGTGATCAGCAGGTGTATATGCTGCCCTACCGATTCTTCCAGGTTGCATACAGGCATATCCTTTTTCTGAAGGATACGCGAGAGGTCAAGCGGTAACCGATAGTACTGTCCTTTCATGTCTTGTTCTTAAAATATGCCAAGAAAACCTTTTTTATCATACCGTACCCTGATCTCTTTTACGCAGCCTTCAGGATCCTTGATAAGATTTACCATCTCTATCTTGACGCGTTTCTTTCCCCGGATGGCATTACAGAACTCATTGAATGTTTTCACATCCTTATCGTTCAGCAGTACACGTGCGTTCAGGTTATTGCACAGGTAGGGTGCAAAATCCTGCACGTTTTTCTGCTTGTTATTCAGCTGAGTAAGCATTACACGAAATTCATCATCTGTAATGGAAGGTACTTTGGGTTTCTCCGGCTGCGGCGTTATAGCAGGCTCCGGTTTTGTCTCCTGTGCAGGGAATGGCGGTGGTACAAAATTATCTGAGCGGTTGTTAACCGGGGCGGGAAATACCTGTACACGTTTCTTCACCATGCGGCTGGAATCCCCGTTCACTACAAGCGTGATGATCCTTTCTCCCGGGCTGCTAAAGGTATATGTATGAGAAGAACCACCATGGGTTTCTGCATTGGGCTGCTGTAGCCTCCATTCCCAGCGGTTGGCGCCGGGCGTCTTATTACGATAGGTAACAGGCCTTCCTGCAAAGGCTTCTTCAGGCCCTTCTATCACCGGAAATACATCCGATACCGGTGGCGCTGTATTTACAGGAACAGGCATCACTACACGTATATCCTGCTGCCAGCTGCATTTACCTGATTGTAAGGTGATGGTATAATTACCAGCCTCTGCAAAGGAGTGATATACCTGTTGCCCCTGCTGCTGTGCGCTTGAATCACCGAAATTCCAGCTATAGGCAGAGCGTGTATCACCTCCGTTATTGGCTTTGAAAGTGATCACTTCACCTACTGTATAAGCACTATTTACACCATGCAGACGACTGCTGAATGCAATGCTCATATTACTGCAATCCTGATGCGTACCGGCCTTGAAAGCCAGTATCGCTACACTGATAACCAGCAAGGCCAGGAAGGTATACAACACCATCGGGTCAATATGGCTGGTGATGCTGCTGAAAGGTCTTACCGAGTTAACTTTTCGCTCGTTGGGTGATTTAGGTGGGGCCATCGGTTTTTCACGTTTTTGCAATTTTAAATAATTTTTTAGATAAATTGCCATTAAATATGAATTGGTATTAACCCGAAAAACCGAACTAACATATTACACAATTGTTCATATCAATACTAACCGCAGAAAAACCGTAAATAATATCTTAAATGGCGAACAATGCACAAAAAGCGGCTGTGCTGGAAGAAGTGATAGACCATATTCGTTGTTTGCATGAAGACGTAAGAGCCGAAGTAGTAGTGGGTGAACTGCTGGATAATCAGGTACAGCAGGATGCCGTTACCGTGCAAATGGAGAACGTGTTCAGCCGTGCTTTTGCGCGTGATATACTGGGAGTGAAGCTCGATGATTCGCAGCCTTATCATCCCTTCATCACGCTGCAGCTCTCACGGGATGGCTTGTACGATCGCCTGCCCGAAGGACTGTTCCATGAATTCTCATCGCAGCGCCGTGGCGGTGTGAGTGAGATGGTCGCCAATTATAAAAAGCAACAGCAGGAAGAGCTGCAGGCCCGCAAATTCTTCAGGCCCATAGAACATGAGTTTTTTTTACAACGTGTTTTCCTGGAGCAAAGAGAAAAGCATTTGTTGTTCGATGCCTTTGGAAAAGATGCTGACCAGCTATTCCTTTCTTTCTGGAATATCAGCCCCGACCTGCCGCGTGTTCCTGTGAACCGCCTTGTAAAGTTGTTGCCCTACATGCATCGCATTGCCGGTAATATTGCGCTGGTGCAGTTATGCCTGCAGGTGATACTGGAAGAAAAAGTAAGTATTGTTTGCGACCATGCACCGCAGCAGGTAAAGAGCAGCAGCGGCGTTCCGCTGGGCGAGTGCCGCCTGGGAACGGATACGCTGGCCGGAGAAGATTTTTACACCGATATGCCGCTGATGAAAGTGACCATCGGACCCCTCCAACAGCGCCGTATATACGATTATTTACCATGGCAGCCTTATGGCCGGCTGCTGGAAACCTGTTACAGCTTTTTATTGCCCGCTGATGTCGAAATTGAAACTATCCTCGAACCGAACGCAGGCGAAAAGGGAGCAGCTGTAGCAGATGCAAACCCTAAAGAGGGCATCATGGGATATAACATGTTCCTTTAACCGGAATTATTTTTGATATACATTCATTGGTATGTTACTAAAAGCGAAAATATATTTTGTTGTAGCGGCTATGTTGGCCATCGGCTCCCTGGTGGTGGCCCTGTTAAGCCGCTTTATCAGAAACTTTGCCCTCTATAAAAAAAGAGCCCTCTGGTATCTCTTTTTTATGGCGCTCGTATTTGGTGTGGTAGCCTCCCTGCCTTATCTCTTCACCCACCAGAACCTGATGAGCCAGTACATCTTCTACATGGTGTGGTTCCTGGGATTAGGTATTGTACACTGCCATTTTATGTATACACGATTTTGGGCAAATGAGAAAACACTGGGCTCAGAGCTGGCGTTTATTGTAGCCATCTGGCTCTTCGGAGGCGGCTTGTCAATACTGATGCACTACTGGATGTCTAAAGGCACCTACCTTTATTACCCCATGCTCACCTCCATGTTCTCATTTGTGCTGCCAACTTTTGTGTATAAGACCTTTGAAAAGATGATGGCCATTCCTGCCAAAGTGCACAAGTGGTGGCAGTATCCCTTGTATAAAGAAGCGCCGGAAGTAAACGAAGATGAAATGAGAGATCTGATCGTAATAGGGTTTGAGCTGGAGAAAAAAGCCAACGACAACGCCCGTATTTACTTCAGGGCCCGTACGCCCATCAAAATGGACCTGGGCGATCTCTTTTATCACTTTATCAACGATTATAACGATCGCTATCCCAATACGCCTATCGACTTCATGGATACGAACGGACAACCCTATGGATGGGTGTTCCATCTCAAACCCCGCTGGCTGGCAGGCGCTAAAACACTGGATCCCCAAAAGCCTGTTTTTATGAATGGGATACAGGAGAACAGTGTGATCATTTGTAACCGAGTAACTATTTCTTAAACATCGTTTTTATGGCAGAGCCCTTAAAATATTTTCCCGTTAACTGGGTGGATGGAATGAAGATCAAGAAGCAGCATTTTATCGACACCGAAAATGCGATGCTCGACCAGATCCGGGATGCCATCACAGTTGGCCTGCATGCACAGAATTATGGACTGCTGCCACCTAAGGCAGAACAGAAAGAATCCCTGCGATGCTGGTTTGTAACAGATAACCAACATCAGTGGCGGATCAAGCTCACAGAGTGCAGGGCAATAACACCCGGTGGCGCACGTATTGAGATCCCTGAACATACCGTGCATTCACTCAAGTATGCTACTACCTTTCCTGAAACGGTATTCAACTGGGATCCCCGTCATACAGAGTCAGCATACTATATATTAATCCAGGTAAATCCCTTTAACCGCCAGCCCAGCGGTGAGCCTCTGCTGCAGGAAGATCCGCCCCGGCTGCCATATGCCACGCCGGAATATACCCTGCACATCACGCCGGTATCACAGCTGCCACAGGGACAGCTGGGCAGCTACCAGATGATCCTGGGTAGGATAGCGGTAAAGGATGCCCGCCCTCAGCTGGATGATGATTATATTCCTCCCTGTTCCATTACGGCCGCACATCCCGCGCTTGCAGACCTTCACCAGGAACTGGATCAGTTCCTGGGGCAGATGGAGCTCTATGGTGTGCACATCGTACAAAAGATTTATTCCCGTAAACAGGATAACGACCTTGCACAGGTAGTGCTCTACATCACTGAAAGAGTAGTACAGTACCTGGGCACACGCATCTCACAGTTCCGATGGCTTGGATTATACCTGCCGCCGGCTGCCATGCTGGAAGTGATAGCAGGCCTGGCCCGCGTGATGAAGAACGCGATAGATCAGCGCGCCAGCGCTGGTAAGGAAGAACTGCTTAACTATTTCAGTGAATGGTGTGAACTAAAACAAGGCGAGCTGGAAGCACTCATGGTGAACTGCGCCAACATCCGTTACAAACATGTTGATATCAGGGAATGCCTGCAACCCATGATCCCCTTTGTACGTGCAATAAATAAACTCTTTGATAGTCTCAGCCGTCTCGATTACATCGGCCGCAAAACAGACAGCAGCATATTCGTGAAAGAAGAAACGCCGGAAGACAGCGAATACCTGCGCAAACATAAAACCAAACGCTGGTTTTTCACAGACTGATAAAACAGCTGTTGGCTATTAGCTATTAGCTTTTAGCTATTAGCCAAATGCATACTATCATATTAAAATACTACCCAGCAAATAAACCTGTAAAACATTACAGGCTAATTGCCAAAAGCTAACAGCTAAAAGCTTTAAAAACATGCAAGTATTAAACAAACAGGAAAGAACAACCGCCTTTTTATGGTTCCTTTTATTTTTCGTTGTTACTGTAGGACTTTTTGTGCTGGCCATCTTCTTTAATTACCAGGTGCCGGTAAGAGAAAATACCGAGCTCAGGAAAGAGCTGGGCACCTTCCGCAAGGAGGAAGCATTCCAGGCATCCTTCCTGCAAAACCTCGAGAAAGTCAAGACCAACCTGGATTCTATCAATATGCCCAACCAGAATGCGATCTATATGGACCAGGAAGTGGCCAAACGTTTATCTGATATGCACAACGCTATTCCCAAAGATGTGGTGAGCCATTATAGCCTTTATGATAACTCTGTGCAGATTGGCCTCGCATTGCATCAAAGCAAACAACAGTTGCGCGGTTTGCAGGACGCACAAAAAACCATCGCAGAACTGAAGGAAAAAGTACAAGACCTTACAGGGCAGCTAAATCAAACCCAGAGCCAGCTTGACTACTATAGAAGGCTTTCTGCAAGCACACCCGGAAGATAACGGCGCCGGCTATGTTACATTAGTAATTTTAAAAATTAGTATAAATTTTATTTGTTAAATTATCATTCTATCCGTTCTGCTGGCTTGTCTACCTTAGTTGTATACACTAAATTTGGTTATCATACTTATTATTACTTCTTGGTATTTTTTTTATTTGGTAACCTTAAACATTTAACCCATGTCCTTCAAATCCGAATTCGAAGTAGCTGGTAAAAAATTTGTAGTGAAACATTGCAGCTATGACCTCAGTCAGGAGGTAGACGCGACTGGCCGTCCATCCGCAATCACCCGCGGCGGCCGTATCCGCTTAACAGTAGAATCAACCGGAGAAACCGATCTCTTTGAATGGATGGTCAACAACTTTGAAAGAAAAGATGGCAAGATCACCTTCTACAAAAGGGATTCAGATTCAAAGTTGAAAACTGTTGAATTCAAGGAAGGCTATCTGGTAAAGTTCGAAGAGAGCTTTGATTCAGACAATCCGAACCCGATGACGATCTCATTTACGATCTCTGCCCGTGAACTGAGCTCCGGTAACGGCAGCCACATTAATCAGTGGGTAGGATAGTAGTGTAGCGTCATAGACATTTTTGGGAGGCCCCGTTCGTACAGAACGGGGCTTTTTCATGTTAGTGTGCGGCAATGGCAGCCCACCATATCCATATACAGTATATAGGTTGAAAGGCCAGCCGGCTCCAGGTATACCAGGGCGCTGCAGGCAAGCCGCCCGGCGCGGGTAATTGTTTTACAGCTACTCGAATGTTGGCAGGAAACATGAGTATCAATAATACGATCAACGCCCAGGCAGCATACACACGTGTAGATGGAAAGAGTAAGCCAATGCCCAGTACCATCTCCAGCACGCCGCTGATGATCACCAGCGCATGTGCATAAGGCAGCATGCCTGCTATCATATAGCTGAGTTTTTCCGGCTTTGCCAGGTGCATGCAGCCTATCAGCACAAACATAACAGTAGCGGATATACGGGCGTCAACAGGCAGCTGTTGCAGGTAAGGAATGTTAAAGATATATCCTGTCAGCAGCAGCAATGCGCCTATAGAAAGCAAACCGGATAGAAAAGCCATAACAGATAAATTTTATACTGCAAATATCTGTCGCCTGGCCCTTACACCGGCTTAACATTTGTTAGTTTCCGTCTCAGGTCTTTCTTAATTGTATGGATTGTACAAAGTGATGGCTGCCTTTTTCCAGTATCAGGCTGGCGCGGTAACGTGTAGGCTCAATGTTTTCTTCCAGGTTAGGCTTGTTAATCTCGTTCCAAATCTGTGTGGCCATCGCCACTGTTTCGTCGTCTGAGAGGTGTGCGTAACGGTGAAAGTAGGAGTGAGGGTCCTGGAAGGCGGTACGACGCAGTGATTCAAAACGTGAAATATACCATTGCCGCAGGTGCTTCTCTTCTGCATGCACATAGATGGAGAAGTCAAAGAAATCAGACACGAATACAGCCGGCTCCCTTTCTTTACGTGCTCTTACCTGCAACACGTTAATACCTTCCACGATCACGATATCAGGTGATTCTATCCATTGCAGGTTGTCAGACATCACATCATACTCCAGGTGAGAGTAAATGGGCGCAGCGATTTTTTCCATGCCCGATTTAACATTTGCCAGGAACTGTATCAACCTTCTGATATCATAACTTTCAGGAAAGCCTTTACGATTCATCAGCCCTTTCTGTTCCAGCACCTTGTTGGGATATAAAAAGCCGTCTGTAGTCACCAGGTCTACCCGCGGATGATTGGGCCAGGCAGACAAGAGGCGTTGCAGTACACGGGCAGTGGTGCTTTTGCCTACTGCTACACTGCCTGCGATGCCAATGATATAGGGCACCTTATGTGCATGGTTGTTGAGGAACTTGCTGGTAGTGGCATGCAGCTGTTGCGCGGCTGTTACATGCAGGTTCAGTAACCTGGAGAGCGGAAGATAGACCTGCAATATTTCTTCTGATGTGAGCGGCTCATTCAGGCCTTGCAGCTTATACAGGTCGTTCTCGAAATGTATAATGGCATCGTCTCTTCTTTTAGCCCATTCTTCCCTGCTGATGGTGATGTAAGGAGAGTAGCGCACTGGTTTAGTTTGTTGTTTCATATGTAGATATAGGAAGCAGCATTGCTGTTATTTCACGTACACGGTCTTAATGTTCAGAAATTCGTGGGCACCTTCGGATGAAAGCTCCCTGCCGTAGCCGGATTGCTTAACGCCGCCAAAAGGCAGGCGGGCATCTGAATGTACCATGTCGTTGATAAACACGTTGCCGCTTTCTATTTGTGTGGCAAGGCGTGTGGCCTTTTCCAGGTCGTTGGTCCATAGCGCCGCGCCCAGGCCAAACGGCGTCTGGTTAGCCAGCTCAATGGCTGCCTGCTCATTCTCCGCGGTGATCACCGCAGCCAGGGGCCCAAAGGTCTCCTCCTGGAAAGCGGTCATCCCGGGCTGTACGTCGCTCAGCAGGGTAGGGGCAAAGTTACAGGCTTCGTGCGTTCCGCCTGCCAGCAGCCTGGCGCCCTGTTGCAAACTTTGCTGTAATTGCCGGGCCAGGTCATCAGCCAGGTCGGGCCGGGCCATCGGGCCCATTTGTGTGTCATCTGCCAGCGGGTCTCCCTGCTTCATCTGCTGCAGCAGGCTGCTTACTTTATCCGTAAAGGCAGCTGCGATCTCCTTTTCCACTATCCAGCGTTTGGCGGCTATGCAGGACTGCCCCGCGTTTTGCATACGGGCCTTTACGGCTATAGCAGCGGCCTTTTCGAGGTCGGCGTCTTTCAGTACAATGAAAGGATCGCTGCCGCCCAATTCCAGTACAGTCTTTTTAATGTATTTGCCTGCCAGCTGCGCTACACTCATACCTGCCGGCGTGCTGCCGGTAAGCGTAACGCCCTGTACGCGGACATCGGCGATGATCGGTTCTATGTTTTTGGAAGATACCAGCAGGGCCTGGAACGCGCCTTCGGGAAAGCCGGCTTCCAGGAAGATCTTTTCAATGTCCAGTGCGCAACCGCTCGTGTTGCTGGCATGTTTCAGCAGGCCGGTATTGCCGGCCAGTAAATTGGGAATGGCAAAGCGGAATACCTGCCAGTAAGGGAAATTCCAGGGCATAATGGCCAGTATCACGCCCTTGGGCTCGTAGGCCACATAGCTGTTGCGCGCATCCGCAGTAATGGGCTTGGGCCGTAATATATCGCTCATATTTTGCGCATAGTATTCTGCGCTGGTGGCACATTTTAATACTTCCGCCTTTGCCTCTTTCAGTGTTTTGCCCATCTCCCGGGTGATCACGGTGGCATATGCAGTGGTGTTCTTCCTCAACAGGGCCACCACCTTCAGCATCAGGTCACAACGCTGCTGCAGCGGCATTTGCCGTAGCTCCCGGTAAGCGGCGTGGCCCAGCGCCAGCTTACGCGCTATCTCTTCATTGGTGTGCGCTGCGTACTCGGCAATGGTTTCCAGTGTATACGGGTATATGCTCTTGAAAGTACCCATAGAATTATTTTAGGCCTCAAATTTAAGGCTTAAATGCGCTAAAGGGATACTTTTTCCATGAATAGCAGTATTCTATAAAAAAAGGAGAAACATCTCGTACTGTTCCTCCTTTCCTATTGTAAGTGTCGGAATATCTTATTCGCCTACCCTGGTGATCTTCAGGGTGTTGGTCGGCAGGTGCTGTTTAACAGGCGTGCTGCCGGTGTTCACCACCACGTCGCCGGCTTTGATGAAGCCTCTTTCTTTCAGGATGTTGATCTGGTCAAATACGATATCATCCAGGCTTTCTTCCTCAGCATAGTAGAAGGCGCGTACACCCCAGCTCAGGCTCAGCTGGTTCACCAGGGTCCTTTCCTTGGTAAATACATACAGCGGAGAACGCGGGCGGTAGCTGCTCAGCATAAAGCCGGTATAGCCGCTCTGGGTCATGCCTATCAGGGCGTCAGCATCCAGGTCTTCTGCTATTTTACATGCATTGTAGCAAAGGGCGTCGCTCAGGAAAGTGGAAGAGTGACGGTGAGGAATCAGGTTACGGTTGTAAATGATATCTTCCTTCTCAACTTCTCCGATGATCTTCTTCATGGTCTGGATCACCAGTACAGGGAACTGGCCTGTAGCGGTTTCGCCGCTCAGCATCACCGCATCAGCACCTTCCAGCACCGCGTTGGCCACGTCCGTGATTTCACTACGGTTTGGACGGGTGCGGTCTATCATGCTTTCCATCATCTGGGTAGCCACGATAACCGGCTTCGCACGGTGGATACACTTGCGGATGATATCTTTCTGGATCATGGGGATCTGCTCTACCGGCAGCTCCACACCCAGGTCGCCACGGGCGATCATTACGCCGTCGCTTTCCCAGATGATCTCTTTCAGGTTCTGGATAGCTTCCGGTTTTTCTATTTTAGAGATGATCTTGATCTTGGAATTACGCTCTTTCAGCTTTTTACGCAGTTCGGTCAGGTCTTTTACATTCCGTACAAAAGACAGGGCCACCCAATCAGCCTCCTGGTCAATGATAAATTCCAGGTCAATCAGGTCCTTTTCTGTCAGCGCAGGCAAGGAAACCTTGGTATCAGGCAGGTTAAAGCCTTTTTTGGAAGACAATACGCCCGGCAGGGTCACTTCTGCTTTGATCTCGCCGGCGGGAGTCACCTCTTTTACCACGGTCTCGATCTTGCCATCGTCCAGCAGGATCTTCTGACCAGGCTTTACATCTCTGTACAGGTGCTCATAGGAAACATAGATCCTTTCTTTAGTGCCCACCACTTTCTCGTTCACAAAAGTGAGGATATCGCCTGCTTTCAGGGGCAGCGCATTATTCTCGATCTCACCCACACGCAGCTTGGGACCTTGCAGATCTGCCAGGATAGCTACATTGTAAGGTTCGGTGGTGTTGATCTGACGGATATGTTGGATGATGCGCGCCTTGTCTTCGTGAGAGCCGTGAGAGAAGTTCAGACGGAACACGTTCACGCCAGCCTGCACCAGCGCCAGCAATTTCTCATAGGTATCGCAAGCAGGACCTACAGTGGCAACAATCTTCGTTTTGTGGTTAGAATGTTCCCTGGATTTTTCATGATCCATTTGCTTGTGGTAATATTTGGATAAATCCTTTGTACTCATACGGCTTATTTTTAACTCGCTAGAATTTTACACATCTTAACCCATTCCGAATCCATTTCTTCTTTGGCCTTTATGGCATGGTCCAGTGGTGTATAGTGGATTTTGTTGTTTACAATGCCTACCATCACATTATGAGTGCCTTCGAGCAGGGCGTTCACAGCTGCAAAACCCATACGGCTGGCCAGGATACGATCCTGTGCAGTAGGGGAACCGCCCCTTTGGATGTGCCCCAGAATGCAAACACGGGTATCTGCATTCGGCAGCTCGTGTTTGATCATCTCCGCCACGCCGTTGGCACCTCCCGCTTCATGACCTTCGGCCACTACAATCAGGTTCACCAGTTTCCGGCGGCGCTCGTTAGCCTGCAGGTCTGCAATGATCTCTTCCACTTCAGACTTATGCTCCGGCATCATAATATGTTCTGCACCGGTGGAAATTCCACTGTACAGCGCAATATAACCGGCATCACGTCCCATTACCTCGATAATGAAAAGACGGTCATGCGCATCGGCAGTATCGCGTATTTTGTCAATAGCTTCAATCGCGGTATTTACGGCCGTGTCAAACCCGATCGTAAAATCTGTACCGGCAATATCTTTATCAATGGTCCCCGGTAAACCGATACAGGGGATGTCAAATTCTTCAGAGAATTTCTGGGCTCCTTTAAAGGAACCGTCTCCGCCAATCACCACCAAACCGTCAATGTTGTGCTTTTTCAGGTTTTCGTAGGCTTTTTTCCTACCTTCAGGCTCATAAAACTCCTTGCAACGGGCTGTTTTAAGGATGGTGCCCCCACGTTGGATAATGTTGGCCACTGATTTAGATTCCATCGGCAGGATCTCATTCCTCAGCATTCCCCGGTAGCCATACATGACGCCATAAACGTTCAACTGATGATAAATACCTGTTCTTACTACCGCACGTACAGCTGCATTCATGCCTGGTGCATCCCCGCCAGAAGTAAGAACCGCAATGTTGTTCACTTTTTTCATTCAGGATATAATATTTATCTTCCCGGTGGTTAAATTGATTTTGTTAAAAAAACACCGAAAGGGCGCACAAAAATAACATTTTGGATTTTGTTTCCTAACAGTTATCCGGTTAAATAACCTAAATTTTCAATTTTAGTTAAACAATCGCCGAAATTTTTTCAAAAACTATACTTATGTTAAAAAAGAATTATAGACAAATATTGGTATTGTGTATGAGTATTTTAACAGGCAGTGCAATGGCACAGCAAGCTGGTATGGTATATCCGGCTACGATGAAAACAGATACGGTAGATGATTATCATGGCGTAAAAATAGCGGACCCGTACCGCTGGCTGGAAGACGATCACAGCGAAGCCACCGCCGCCTGGGTCAAAGAAGAGAATGCGGTAACAAATGCGTACCTGGCAAAGATCCCTTTCCGGGATGCCATTAAGAAACGCCTCTCCGTCCTCTGGAATTACCCTAAAACAGGCGTGCCCTTCCGCGAAGGGGAGTATTACTATTATTATAAGAACGACGGTTTACAGAACCAGTCGGTCCTCTACCGCCAGAAGGGCCTCGACGGCGCTCCCGAAGTATTCCTTGACCCCAATAAGCTGTCCGCCAGCGGCACTACCGCCCTGGGCTCCGTCAGCTTTTCGAAAGACCATCGCTATGCAGCCTACCTGCTGTCTGGCGCAGGCTCTGACTGGCAGCAGGCCTTCGTAATGGATGTAGCCACCAAAACCCTCCTGCCCGATAAGCTGGAATGGATCAAGTTCAGCGGCCTTTCCTGGAAAGGCGAGGGCTTCTACTACAGCCGCTACGACGCGCCTGATGAGAAAAAAAGCCTCTCCCAGAAGAACGAGTTCCAGAAAGTATACTTTCACCGCCTGGGCACTTCCCAGGACCAGGACGAACTGGTGTATGTAGACAAAGAACATCCCATGCGCAATGCAAATGTAAGTGTGACAGAAGATGAGCGCTTCCTGATTCTCCATACCTCTGAAGGCACTTCCGGGGCCGAGATCTGGTACCGCGATCTGCAGAATGCTGCACAGAAAGACTTTAAGCTTCTCATCAAAGGCTTCGATTTCCAGCCTGGCGTAATAGATAATATTGGCAGCAAGCTGCTGGTGCATACCAACCACGATGCGCCTAATTATAAAGTGGTGCTGATAGACCCTGAGCACCCTGAAAAGGAACACTGGCAACCCATCGTGCCCGAAAAGCCGGAAGTGCTCTCCAGCGCAGGTATGGCAGCGGGCCGCCTGTTTGTAGGCTACCTGAAAGATGCTTCAGAACGGATGTACCAGTATGAGATCGGCCCGGGCGCAAAAGCTACCCCCAGGGAAGTGGTCCTCCCGGGCATAGGCTCAGTAAGCGGTTTTGACGGAAAGAAAGACGACCAGGTGCTGTTCTATTCCTTTACATCTTTTACTACACCGGGCACGATATATAAATATGATGTAGCCAGCGGTAAGTCTACCCTTTATACCGCGCCAAAGCTCAACTTCAACCCGGATGAATACGAAACCAGGCAGGTATTCTTTAACAGTAAAGACGGCGCCCGCGTGCCCATCTTCCTGTCTTATAAAAAAGGCCTGCAGCAGAATGGTAAAAACCCGGTATTACTTTATGGTTATGGCGGTTTTAATATACCCATGACCCCGGGCTTTAGCCCTTCCAACCTGCTCTTTATGGAACAGGGCGGTATCTATGCGGTAGTGAACCTGCGCGGCGGCAGCGAATATGGCGAAGCCTGGCACAAAGCTGGTATGCTGGAGCATAAGCAGAACGTGTTTGACGACTTTATCGGAGCGGCAGAGTACCTGATACAACAAAAGTATACCAACCCTTCACGTATAGCCATTAGGGGTGGTTCTAACGGAGGCCTGCTGGTAGGCGCCTGTATGACCCAGCGGCCGGATCTCTTCAAAGTGGCGCTGCCCGCCGTGGGCGTAATGGATATGCTGCGCTACCAGCAGTTCACCATCGGCTGGGCCTGGGCTGTTGAGTATGGTAGAAGCGACAATCCTGAGCAGTTCCGCTACCTGCTGAAATACTCACCCCTGCATAACCTAAAGCCCGGTACCGCTTACCCGGCTACCCTGGTTACTACCGCCGATCATGACGACAGGGTAGTGCCCGCCCACTCCTTTAAATTTGCAGCCACCCTGCAGGCTTGCCAGGCAGGGGCCAACCCGGTGCTTATCCGCATCGAAACGCAGGCGGGGCACGGCAGTGGCAAACCTACCTCCAAACAAATAGACGAGGCGACAGATGTATGGGCGTTCACGTTGTATAATCTAGGGATGGATTTTAAGTAATTTGTTAGTACGAATTATCCCGCTAGCCGGGATAATTCGTAATTTTAATAAATTGCTGCTATGAAGGTTTTAATCACAGGAAGTAACGGTTTATTAGGCCAGCATCTTATCCCGCTTTTTGTAGCGGACGAACGGTATGAAGTGATCGCGGCAGGCAGAGGCGTTAACCGCCTCCCGTCCCGGCAGGGTTATACTTATGAATCAGTAAACCTGCGTAACACGGTCAGCGTGCAGCAGTTATTGGAAAAACATCACCCGGATATCATTATACATGCGGCCGCTATGACACAGGTAGATGAATGCGAGCGTAACAAAGACGCCTGCTGGGATACCAACGTAGCCGCTACACGTTATCTCATCCAGGCAGCTGAAAAGTACAATGCCTTCTTCCTGTTCCTCTCTACTGACTTCATTTTCGACGGACTGGAAGGCCCTTACCGCGAAGACGATGCCCCCAACCCCCTCAGTTATTACGGCGCCAGCAAAGTAGCGGCAGAACGCATGATCAGGAACAGCAAGCTGCCCTGGGCCATTGTAAGGACCGTACTTGTTTATGGTACTGCTATCGATATGCAGCGGAGTAATATTATTACATGGGTAAAGAACAACCTGCAGCAAGGTAAGAAGATCAAGGTGGTAGACGACCAATGGCGCACGCCCACCCTGGCGCAGGACCTTGCCGAAGGCTGTAAGCTGGTGGCAGACAAGCAGGCTACCGGCATATTTCATATCTCCGGCAGTGAAATGCTGACGCCTTATGAAATGGCGGTACAAACCGCCCAGTTCTTTAAACTCGATCTCCGCCTCATCGAGAAGGTAAACGCCAAAAGCTTTGTTCAACCGGCCAAACGTCCGGCTAAAACAGGTTTTGTCATCGATAAGGCGGTACAGGAACTGGGGTATCAGCCGAGAAGCTTTGCAGAAGGGCTGGAAATTATAGCCAGGGAAATAGGGGCCAAACAATAGCTACTTAAACTCCAGGTAAACATTGTGTTTCCCCCCATAGGTAGCCTTCACATACTTAATCTTTTCACTTGTATCGGAAGCCGGCGTCTTGAATTTTATCCTCACTTTGAACTGGGTAGAGTCATTATTGCCGTATGCATAAGCGTCTTGCCCAAAGGTTCTTAAACTGGCTGCACGCTTATTGGCAGCAGCCTGGCTGCTATAGGTGCCGCATACGATATAATATTCCAGTATCTGGGATGAGTCTCCCGCCACCGGCGCTGCAGCCACCACGCCGGCAGTATCCGTCTGCGTCACTTCCGCCGGCAGGCTCATGGTATCTGTAACAGCAGCGGGGCTCACTGCTGCGTCCTCCACCGACGATTCCGTTGGTACCTGGTTGCTCACAAACCACCAGATAGCAGTAGCCACCAGCGCTGCGGCAATAGGAATAGCCACCCACCACCATTTAAAACGGGACTGCTGTTCCTCCAATTCCCAGGGTGGTACAGTATAGTGGTCTACCACTTCATTATTTACTACTTCTGTAGTGCCTACTGTTACACTTGGGATAGCATCCGGCCGGAGCACAGGCTGCAGGCGCAGGGTATCTGGCCTGCCGGGCAGGGTTTCCGGGCTGAAGCTGATATGTCCCGTGGGGTCGGCCTGCAGGGAGCCAATGCCCGGCAATTCCAGCGGGCGGCCGCTTTGCAGGCTGGCCTTGAAGTCCTCAATATACTTTTCCAGTTTACGGCTGGCAATAGCCGGAACCAGGTTCTCTTTCAGCGAGATCCATTCCAGGCAGGAGCCATCGTCTGTCCATTTTTCTTCAAAGGTCACCCGCTGTCCGGGCGGGTCAAGACTTTTGTCTACTATGTTATACTGCGCAGGTATATGCTGAAGCGTAAAGGTGCCGATCCCCGGCACAATGCACACCTGCTGCCTGAAAAGGACGTCCTGTATGTACTGTTCTAATATCAAGGTGTTTGATTATTGCGCAAGTTTACAACTTTAAAATTTAATCATCACCCCTCCTACGATATTAAAACCATAGGTGGGATAGCCATTCCAGCGTTGGTAATGCGAATTAAAGACGTTATTGGCATTGACCCATACGTTGAAATTGCGGCCAATATCGTAATTGGCACCGGCATTCAGATCGATCGCCCCTTTGGTTTTGGCAAAGTCCTTATTGGCAAGCTGGTAGTAACTGCCGCTCAAAGCATAGAGATTAGCATCCAGGTGCAGTTTCTTGCCTACCGTATACTGACCATAGAGATTGGCCTGGAAGGGCACCATGTGCCAGGGCTTTACTTCGGTGTTCTGCTTATTATAGTTGTACCAGTCGCCGCTCAGACGTACCTGGAACTTTTCTTCCTCTATATAACCGATCTCTGCATGCAGCTGGAACGCCCGCAGCTGGTCTTCATTTTTGATCAGGAAGGTATTGCCTACCGTTGTGTCATTTATGAACAGGGGCAGGTTATACCAGGTAACCGCTGCAAATTTGGTGTTGTAGTTAAAGTGACTACCCAGCGTACCTTTAATACCGGTATACTTTTCTTCTACTCTTGTATTCAGGATGCCTGCGGGGTACTGACCGATGAAGGGGTTCTTATTAGCCAGGTTCCGGTAGCTGTTCTTGTCGATATAAGAGATCCAGCCACTGCTCAGGATCACTTTCTTGCGTATCAGGTGCGATTCGTTTACGATGTCGGGCAACAGGTAGAACTTGCTGTTGGTCCAGGTGGGATTTACGCCCGCATGCAGGGTAAAGCCCGGTTTGATGATCTCAAATGCAGGGTGGATAGCGACCACGTTGTTATTGATCTGCTCCTGGTTACCTTCTTTGAAAGTGGAGAAATCAAGTACCCCTTCTGCTCTCAGGAAGAGGTCCTGCACCAGCTGCTTGCTCACCGGCGCATTGATAATCACCGTATTTTCCTTGCGGTCAAAGGCATCGTTGAAGAGGATGAACTTCGCCCTGGGGGCAAACATCAGGGCCCAATCGTTCAGCGGGCGATTCTTCAGCCCTACCTGCAGGGTGCCCTGGTTAAAGGCCTGCTTTACATCCCCTTTGGGAAAATCAAACATCGTATGGTCATAACCGTAATAATGGATCACATTGCGGTCAAAACCTACGCTGCCATTGATCTCAAACAGGGGAGAGTAGTAAGTGCCGGAGGCCAGCACGTTCAGTGCGCTGTAGTCCTGGTTCTTGATATTCCCTTTGGAGGAAACAAAGCTGCCGTACAGACCATAATTGAACTTTTCGTTCCGGTTGCTGCCAAACCCGGCCTGGATCAGCGGTGTTTTGTAATTGCCAAAGCCGCCTTTAACAAAGTTATTCTGCAGCGCGGTCAAAGAGTCCTTACCCAGGGCCAGGGGCTTAAGAGGTACGGGCTGATACATGAAGGCCAGGTTCAGGGCCGGCACCTGGTATAACAGGCGTGGGCGCGCAGTATCCGTACCGGGCAGCGAGGCCGTGAGGTTCAGCTTGGCGGCATCGCGCAGCTTGGGCTGATAGGTAGAGATAATGTCGATCGTTTCCTGCTTCAGAGAGTCTTGCGCCTGTACCCGCTGTTGCAGTCCAAGGGCTGCAATGGCCAGCATCGTTCCCATTCCCCACCTGCTCATATATTTGGTATAACCCTTCATTCGTTTTGCTTTTTACTTTAAACTTTTTTACTTGATCTTCGATGCTGCTTTTTCTGCTGCTTCTACTTTATCCAGCTTGTCTTTGGCTTCCTGTTTCAGCTCCGGTATCGGGCAATTCTCCGCCAGGCTCTGGAAAGTGGCTTTGGCGTTGAAATAGTCTTTCTGTTGTGTATATACGTCTCCCAGCAGGATATAGGCTTTGGCTACCCAGAATCCGTAGGAAGGCGTGTTCCTGATCACGTCAAACCCTGCTTTCTCTGCAGCATCCAGCTCATTCTTTTTCAGGTAACATACGCCGGTATAATAGCGGGCTTCAGCGCCGGTCTCTGATTTTGTCATACCTGCCACAGTTTTGAACTCGCTGATAGCCTCGTCATACTTGTTTTGCTCCAGCTGCGATCTGCCCATGGCATAATGTCCCAGGATCTGATCATCTGTACTGATGCTGGAAGAAGACAGCAGCATTTCCGCATAATTGCCTGCCTCATCCCAATGCTGTAATTGCAGGTTGCTGCGTAACAGGCCGCGGGTGGCGGTCAGGGTATTTTCTTTGCCGGTGCTCAGGTCCTGCAGCTGCAGGTAATAGCTGCGGGCTTTTTCATAATTCTTCACCTGGTAGAAGTAGATATTGGCGGCCTGCTGGGCGGCACGCTCTGCATAAATACTGTTGTTCTTGGCGAGGATGAACTCATAACCGGGCAATGCTGCCGCATAATCCTTGTTGTTATAAGCGCATTCTGATTTATAGAAGTAAGCGGGCAGCAGGAATTGTCCGTTGGGATATTGTTTGATATAGTTGTTGAAGGCTGCAGTGGCGCCGTTGCAATCATTGCCGTTGAACTTGGCCTCCGCTGCGGCATAGGAAAGTGAATCTGCTGCAGATGCGGTAACGGTACGGCCGCTGGCTTTCAGCAGGGCTACATAATCATCGGTCTTGCCCTGGCTGATGTAGATGTCCTTGATGGCCACCAGCGCTTCTCCTGCTTCTGCGGAGTTGGGATATTTCTCTACCACCTGGCGGTAATAGGAGAGGGCCTTGCTGTCATTATCCCGGTTGAAATAGCACAGTCCCAGTTTGAGCAGCGCCCGCGGAGCATTGGGCCCGTTGGGTTGTTTCTGCAGCACATTCTCCAGGAAGGGAATAGCTTCCGTATATTTTTCTGAGGCCAGGTAAGTGTTGGCGATCTCGAGATCAGCATCGTTGCCGAAGCTGGAGGAAGGATATTTGTTACCCAGTTGTTTCAGCAGGGCCAGTTTTTCGTTGTATTTACCCTGTATGCCCAGTATCACGGCCTTCTGGTAAGTGGCGTAGTCTGCGCCCGGATCATTTTTAGCGATCACCCGGTCATACAGTGCGGTAGCCTTGCCAAAATCTTTCAGCATGTAATAACAGTCTGCGCTGCGCAGCAATGCATCGTTGGCAATGCGCGGAGCATTCGGCCCGCTTGCGCGCTGGGCAGCTTCAAAATGCTGCAGGGCATGGGTATAATCTTCTTTTTTCAGCAGGCTGTATCCCATGTTATAGCTGGCCGTTTGCGCATTAGCCTCTCCTGAAGCGGGTACGCCGCCGGTCAGGTAGGAATTGAGGTTGATGATGGCATTGTCTGTACGCTGCTGGCGCAGGGCGATTTCCGCTTTCCAGAAATGCGCGAGCTGTTTGATGTTCGGATCGTAGGGGTTTTTGATGGCAATATCCAGCAGGCGGTCTGCCTCAGCCAGCTGCTGGTCGTTCACCAGTTGTGTGGCCCTTCCGTAGGCCACCCGCTGGTAGGCGCGGAGCACGGTGGGGTTCTTGTCAGGCAGCGACTCAATGGTGGTGATTGCGTCCTGGTAATTGTTCGTATTGGCAAAAAGGCTGACCAGTATTTCTTTCGCTTCTTTGTTGTAAGATGATTGCGGGTATGTTTTCACAAAATTGGTCAGCTCTGTCAGCGCTACGTCCTGGTATCCCAGCTCATAAGAGAGCTTGCCATAGTTGAAGCGGGATATTTCCTGCTGCTGCGGGTTGGAATTGTTACGGGCGCCAAAGGCGAATGCATTACGTGCATTGGCCTTCTGGTCGGTACGCAGGTAGCAGTCGCCCAGCAGGTACATGGAGTTTTGCCCCAGTGAATCTTTTTCACCGCTCAGCTGTTTAAAACCGCTGATGGCTTTATTGTAGTTGCCTGTTTGATAGTAGCAGTAAGACAGCTGGTAAACATCTTCTTTCCTTAGTTCGGCCGCATTGTCATGGTATTCCTGCAGGTAAGGCAGCGCTTTTTTGTAGTCCTTTTTCTCAAAATACGCTTGTCCCAGTAATTGCTTCAGTTCTGTATCATAGTACACATTACCTTTCTGCAGCAGCGGTTCCGCAATACGGATCACCTCATCCTTTTTGCCCTGGAAGTAATAGATCTCTGCTATGTAGTAGGGAACGATGCCCGCATATTTAGGTTCTTTCTCCACCCGCTTAAAGCTGGCGAGCGCTTCGTTGTATTGCCTGTTATTATAAGCAATAAAGCCATAGTAGTAGTTAGCGGGTATGTAGTACTTGCCTTCTATTTCCTTGATGGAGGCAAAGAGGGGCTGTGCTTTCTGAAAATCCTTTACGTTGAAATAACAGTAGGCCAGCTCAAACTTCGCATCGGCTATTTCATCGTTGGAAAGGTTGTCAATATTGGCTTTTTCATACAGCGGAATGGCCTCTTTCAGCTTGTTGCGGTGAAAATAGTATTTGGCCAGCTGATAGCTGACCAGCTGTTCCCGGGCATTATTGTTAGTGCGTTGCAGGTATTGCTGCGCCATTTTCTCCGCGTCGGCCTGCTGCAGTTTGAGCGCACACACGGTGTAGTAGTACGCCGCATCTGTTTTTACAAGCGATCGGTTGGTTTCCTGGAAATAGTTAATATTATCCAGTACCTGCCTGAAAAGCTGCATGGATACGGCATATTTCTCCTGCTGAAAGAGCTGCTGCGCATCCTTGAAAACTTTATCCTGGTCGGTGTAAATGCGTGTTTGCTGCGCCCGGGCAGGGGTGATGGCCAACAGGCCGGCGCCCGTAACGGCCAGCAGGGATAAATACAAATGTCCGGAAACCACGATCTTTCTTATAAATTGCATGCGCTTGTATTTGTTAAAATAGTTTATTGGCTTACCTGTTTTCTCAGTGATCCACGGCTATTGAACATCAGGTAATTAATTACGGTAGGGTATCAATAGTCCGAAGGCTTATTCAACGAAGAAAACGGATAAACCAGTAAACGCTAAATCAATGGTAGCAAATATAAAAGTTTAAACCTTTTTCGCTCTGATAGCTTATCTACAGTGATGTGGATAACCAGAATGTGGATAACTCTACCCCCTGGCATATGCGTATTCCCCTATCTTGCAGCTAATTTTATTAGCAAGAATTAAACCATATTTAAAATTCTATGAGAAAACTCTTTTCTGCCGGCTTTACCAATGGAACGGTTAACTTTTCCCTTTTGTTGTTGCGGGTGGTGTTTGGAGCAATGCTGTTAACACATGGCTGGCCCAAACTGATGAATTTTGCAGGTCTTGCACATAAGTTTCCGGATCCCCTGCATGTAGGCCATGCTACTTCACTGGGCATGACGGTTTTCGCGGAAGTTTTTTGTGCTGTTTTCATTATCCTGGGATTGCTTACCCGCCTGGCAGCTATTCCGCTGGCAATCTTAATGGGCGTGGCGCTTTTCATGATCCACGGACATGACCCGATCGCTGAAAAAGAGAAAGCTATTCTGTACCTTGCTGCTTTTATCGTGATCCTGTTTTGTGGCCCCGGTCGTGTGAGTTTTGACAGCCTTATTGGAAGATAAACATGTTTACATCCATTACTACCATACGCGTTCGTTACGGAGAGACAGACCAGATGGGTTACCTGTATTACGGTAATTATGCCCTGTATTACGAAGTAGGCCGCGCGGAAGCCATCCGCGAACTGGGCTTTACCTACAGGGAACTGGAAGAACAGGGCGTGATCATGCCCGTGGCGGAGCTGCAGATCAAATACCTGCGCCCCGCATTGTATGATGATCTGATCACTGTAAAGACCACCTTGAAAGAGTTGCCCGCCAATCACAAGATCCAGTTCCATTCAGAACTGTACAACGAGAAGGGCGAGCTGCTGAACGTAGGCGTCACCACCCTGGTGTTCCTGCATGCAGGCACAAAAGCAAAGTCCAACCTGCCGGAACCGCTGAAAGTGAGATTGGAACCATTTTTTAAAAAATAGCATTCATGCTGTAAATACACAGGCCCATGCAGCGATCCTGCACGGGCCTGTGGCGTTTATAAACTGGCTATATACCCTGCTCAGGGCTGAATCTGCAGGAGCCTGCAGGCGTTGGTATAGAATATTTTACGCTCTTCCTCCGGGCTGAAGCCCATCGCGTGTACACCTTTGATGGCTTCCGCGGCATCAAATACCGGAAAATCAGAACCGTACATGAACTGGTCAACACCAATCTTCCTGATTGTCCACACCAGCTGTTCGCGGAAAGGAGAATCGCCTAAAAGCGGGGCCGCGGCAGAGATGTCAAACCAGATATTGTTTTTATACCAGGGATATTTCTTGAGCGCCTCAATGGTAAGCAACTGCGGGAAATTAACAAGTCCCATATGGGCGAAGATAAACCCGGCATTCGGGTTACCGGCTGCCAGCAGGATCAGTTTACCGATCTCCCCCGCATCTACCGGGCTGTAACTGTCAAATAATAATACCATCCCCAGCTCTCCGGCCTTTTTGGCTACTCCATCCACTTCTGGCGAAGCTACGTCAAAGCGTTGGCTGTTGGGATGCAGCTTGATAATTTTCACACCCCGGTCGTGTACCCGTTTCATTTCGTCCAGCGCTGCTGCACCGTCCATCGGGTGTACAGAGCATACCGGGATAAATTCCGGGTACAGTTTTGCCAGCGTAATAATGCTGTCGTTATTCAAACGGGTTTCCTGCATATTTCCTTTCCGGGCCATTGTAATGATCACCGATCTGGCGATAGGGAAGCGCTTCATCAGCGCCTGCACGTCCTGCAGCGCATTGGTGCGTTCGGGGCTGAAAGCCTTTTCTTCTCCGGGCCGTATGGCCAGGTGCACGTGCATGTCAATAATCTTTCCATTGTAATGGGCGGCGGCTGACTGGCTCCGTGCGGACAGTGATAAAAGCAGTAATGCTAAACAGTACATGTAAGGAAAAAACTTTTTCATAATGACTTTGGAATGATTTTGTGGAATGTTGATGGTACAGGAATTGTGCGGCCAAAGGTATAAAATTCTTAAACAGCCTTGGTATCCCCCGGAATCGCTAAATTTGTTCCTTATCATTTTAAACCAACGAGCGTGGAAAAGATAACAGCCAGCATCATCACCATCGGCGATGAATTGCTGATAGGACAGACGATAGATACCAACTCTGCCTGGATGGCGCAGCAGCTGAACAACATGGGCATCTGGGTACAACGCCGTGTAGCCGTAGGTGATACCAGGCAGGCCATCGTGGAAGCCCTTGATGCCGAAGGCGCCGCTGCAGATATCGTCCTGATCACCGGCGGTCTGGGGCCCACGGCAGACGATATCACCAAACCCACCCTTACCCAATACTTCGGCGGCAAACTGGTACCGCATGAGCCTACCCTGCAACGCCTGATGCAGTTCTTTGAAAGCCGCGGGCTGCCTGTGCTGCAGCGCAATGTTGACCAGGCCCTGGTGCCGGATGTATGTACGGTACTCTTCAACAGCTGGGGCCTTGCACCCGGTATGTGGTTCGAGAAAGATGGAAAGGTGTACGTGTCCATGCCCGGCGTGCCACACGAAATGAAAGGCATCATGGAACATCACGTGCTGCCCCGGCTGCAGGAGCAATTCCAGACCAAAGCAGTGATCCATCAAACCCTGCTTACCTCCGGTATGGGAGAATCGTTTATCGCCGAAAGACTGCTGAACTTTGAAGCCAGTCTGCCTCCTCATATCAAACTGGCCTACCTGCCCAGCTACGGCCTGCTGAAACTGAGGCTAACGGCCCTGGGAGAAGACAAGGTATCTACCGCGGCAGAGCTGAAACTGCATTTCCAGGAGATGCAAACGCTGCTGGCAGATATTACGGTGGCAGACGAAGACATCCCCATGGGAGAGGTGCTGGGCCGCATCCTGTACGCCAAAAATAAAACCGTAGGCACGGCAGAAAGCTGTACCGGCGGTTATATCGCCCATAATATCACTGCCATCCCCGGCAGCTCCGCGTATTTTAAAGGCAGCGTGGTGACCTACGCCAATGAAATGAAAATGAAGCTGCTGGGAGTAAAGGAACAAACCCTGGCTGCCCATGGCGCCGTCAGCGAAGCAACCGTGCGCGAAATGGCGACAGGGGCATTGCAGCTGCTGGAAACAGATTATGTGATAGCTGTCTCCGGCATCATGGGGCCCGACGGCGGCTCTCCCGAAAAGCCTGTGGGCACGGTATGGATAGCCGTTGGCAGCGCAGAGAAGATCATTACTGTAAAACACCGCCTGCTATACGACCGCGAACGCAACATACACATGACAGCCATCTATGCCATGAATGAGCTGCGAAAACTGCTTAACGCTTAATGCTGAACGCATAACGCAGCGTTCAGCGTTTTGCTTCCGGCGTTTCGCGTTCTAACTAATTACCTTACATTTGTTGCCAGCAAAACACTAAAATAGATCTTATGGCCATTGTAGAACTGGTAATGCCTAAAATGGGGAAAGCATCATGGAAGCCACCATATTACGCTGGCATAAAAAGCCCGGTGATCAGGTAAAAGCTGATGAAACCGTGCTTGAAATTGCTACCGATAAGGTGGATAGTGAAGTGCCCTCCATTGCAGATGGAGAAATTACCGAATTACTGTTTGCAGAGAATGAAGTAGTACCGGTAGGCGCCGTCATTGCCCGTATTAAAACTTCCGATGCTGCCGGAACACCGGCGCCAGCTCCTGCGCAGCCGGCTCCCGTGGAAGCTGTTCATCATGCACCGGCGCAGCAGGAAGCATCCTTTGCTGCAGCAGCGCCTGTTCACGACCAGATAGAGCCAAAGTTCACTACCGGCAGCCCGCGTTTCTATTCGCCCCTGGTGCTCACCATCGCACAGCAGGAAGGCGTGAGCTTTTCCGAACTGGAAAAGATACCGGGCAGCGGTAACGAAGGAAGAGTGACCAAAAAGGATATACTGGAATATGTAGAGGCCCGCAAGCATGGTAAACAGCAGCCTGTTATACAGGAAGCGGAACCGGTTCATGTGCCGGCAGCAGCATCCAAACCGGTAATGGCGCCCACGCCTGTACCGCAATATAACGGCACCAGCGGCGGAAACGTAGAGATCATTGAAATGGACCGTATGCGTAAGCTGATCGCCGAGCATATGGTACGCAGCAAACATACCAGCCCGCACGTAACCAGCTTCGCAGAAGCCGATGTTACCCACATGGTAAAATGGCGCGACGCTGTTAAAAAGGATTTTGAACGGAGAGAAGGAGAGAAGCTCACCTTTACGCCATTATTTATAGAAGCAGTGGTGAAATGCCTGAAGCGTTTCCCACTGGTGAACTGCTCCCTGGAAGGCGATAAGATCATCGTTAAAAAGGATATCAATATCGGTATGGCCACTGCATTGCCCAGCGGCAACCTGATTGTACCGGTGATCAGGAATGCAGACATGCTTAACCTGGTAGGCCTTACGCGGCAGGTAAACCACCTGGCCAACGCCGCCCGCCAGAACCGCCTGAAGCCGGAAGATACCCAGAACGGTACTTTCACCCTCACCAACGTAGGCACTTTTGGCAGCCTGATGGGAACTCCCATCATCAACCAGCCGCAGGTAGCTATACTGGCCGTAGGCGCCATCAAAAAACGCCCGGTGGTGATTGAAACGGAGTTTGGCGATTCTATCGCTATCCGTCACATGATGTACCTGTCCCTTTCTTACGACCACCGCATCGTAGACGGCGCATTAGGCTCCACCTTCCTCAGCGCCGTGGCGCAGGAGCTGGAAAGCTTTGATCCGCAGAAAGAATATTAATAAGCAAGCTTTTATCAACACCCGGGGCCGGACCGCATTGCGATCCGGCTTTTTTATTAGTCTCATTAACATCGAGTTAACCGCTAAAAGGGTAATTCACAGTAATTTACAAGGCATTACTATGGAGAACCAGGAGCGTATTTAAGTACCCTATCCTTACCCCATGACCAAGATCGGCATTATTGAGGACAATTATTTCCAGTTAAACAGCTACAGGGAGTTTTTGGAAGACTACCCCGAATGCGAGGTGGTATTTGCCCAGCGCTCGCTGGAGGAATGCTGGGGCCTGCACATGGAGGATGTGAGCATAGACGCTATACTGCTGGACATTCACCTGCCCGGCGAGTCTGGCATAGACGGTATTCCCAGGCTGCGCTCCAATTTTCCCGATGCAAAGATCATTATACTGTCTGCCCACCAGGAAAAACAGTATGTGCTGGCCGCCCTCAAGGCAGGCGCCCACGGCTATATCGTAAAAAGCGGCCGTCTTACAGAGATCTACCAGGGCATCCAGGACGCTATCCGCTATGGTGGCACGCTATGCCCCAGGATATGCTACATGCTGATCTGCCATATTAATGAAGATCCGCTGCAAACTATCCGGTATAAGTTAACGGAAAGGGAATACGAGTTATTAAACCTGCTGAAAGAAGGCCATTCCTATAAGATCATGGCAGACCGCCTGCATCTGTCCGTTTTTACGGTCAATCATCACCTGAAGAAGATCTATCACAAACTGAACGTATCCTCAAAATCGGAGCTGGTTTCGAGGATCTGTCTGAACAATCTCTAATGATTCCACATAACTACATATCCTATGAACCATAAATTACATGGCGCCGTTATTTGAACCGTGGAGTGCTAACGTACGGGGTTTCAAAAATGCAGACGGCGCCACCTTTCTGCACAAATAGTCAAAAAAAGAGCCGCCCTGAATCTCAGGACGGCTCTTCTAATTCGTTTGGCCTTGAATAACCTGGCGCAATAGAATAAGTAACAACATTAATAGCGACGATCGCGTCCGCCGCCGCCGTATCCACCGCCACCACGGTTACCACCACCACTTCTGAAGTTATTATTCGGTTGTTTAGGTCTTGCTTCGTTTACCATTAATTGCTTGCCCTCAATCTCGCTGCCGTTTAAACTGTCCATAGCTTTTTGTCCTTCTTCCTGGTTAGGCATTTCCACAAATCCAAAACCGCGGGAACGGCCAGTTTCGTGGTCTTTAATGATTTTAGCGGACTTAACTTCCCCAAATTCGGCAAATATCTGGTGAAGGTCCTCATCGTTCAACCTATAGTGAAGGTTGGCTACGTAAATGTTCATGACTAAAAAATTAAAAAAATGAAAAATAATACTGAAGATAAAGAAATTACTTCGATAAAAGCGACAACCTTATCAACTATTTGTAAAAAGAAGTTTTGGGGGTATGTCCTCTACACCCCAAATACAGCACAGACAAGGGTTCAGACAGTTTTTTAATTATTTATTAAAATGATATGAAAAGTAATATGATGCAACATTTTTGGCCTTTTTTTTGTAAATTTAGTATATAATCCATTAAATTTTATTGTTATGGGTATATTAAGTGAAACCTGGTTCGCAGACGGTTATATAGACTTCGAGCAAAAAAAATATACCTTGCTTGCCTACCTCCAGGAAATAAACCGCTATTTCAACCAGCACATGCTGTATCCACAGCTGGCAGATGTGATCTTTCACTACAACAACCTGGTGGCTTTCCGTGAAAACAAGCAGTTTATCCAGCAGCATTTTCCCAAACGGCTGACCGCGCTGAACATGGAAAAGCTGCAGCTGCTCTATGAACAGATGATAGCAGATGACGAGCTGATGCAGGAGCTGGAGTCTATTATCCACTACGCCATGAGCAAAATGAACAAAACCATTAAGGAAGGCACGGAGATCTACGAGCTGGTGGAAGAGAGCTTCAATATTGCGCCCGTGGGGCTGGTCCCCCTGGACAGCCAGGAAGGGTACCTCTTTTTGTCAGACGGCCGCCACCGGGATACCCTGGTATATGAGTACCGGCTCACCATCTTTGAGCGGCACGATGAGAAATATAGGGGCATTCACACCCAATACATTGAGGCTTTCCAGAAAAACCTGGTGTATTCCTGCGAGCATATCAAAACACTGCTGATCCGGCAGCGTAAAAAATTGCCCAACCCGGCCGTATACAGGATCGATACCGCACTGGTATTCCCCCTGAACGAAACACTGCTGCCGGTGGCTAAACGCTGCCTTGTGAAGTATATAGCGCAGAATGCTGCCTAAAGCAGCCTATTTCAGCGCCGGGGCGCTTCCGTCCTCAAATACCAGCTCCAGCTCATGATCATGTAAAAAAGGCTGGTAGTATTGCGTAATGATCTTGCGGATCTTGTCTTTAGACTGCTGCAGGTAGACCGCGTTGGATTCCAGTTGCGCCCGGGAGGTCTGGTACAGCTTCTTCTGCACATCGGTATAGGTCTCGTCATCCTGGAAAAGGAACCAGCCTTTGCGGTTGGAGGTCTCCATTTTGTCTACCTTCAGCTCATAACTAAGCAATTTGGGCGCCGGCATACGTACCGTTATCTTGTTAGCGCTGGTGGCTACACGAAAATTCTGTTCATTCACATCTACGCCGTATTTGGCCAGGTAAGGGATAGATACCCATATCGTATTTTCCAGGAACACCTTCTTGAGGTTATCCGTCCAGTCGCCGCTGTTTTCCAGGTTGCTGCGCTTAATGCTGGCCACTCCCTGTACTTCCAGGCTGGCCAGTTCCGCAATTTCCCGTACTACAATGCTGTTGCTCAGCACTTCCTGGCTGGTGGTCCTGCTGCCAAACTGTTTGCCCAGCCAGAATATCAGCAATACCAGCAGGGCAAGCGTTAACAAGGTGAAAAATCGTTTCATGCTAAATGGATAATAGGTTAATCCTCACGCGTAAGGGCGCCGATAAGCTCTTTATGCTGCGGGTACTGCGCCTGCAGTTTCCAGCGCTGGGCCAGTTCAAAGTCCTCAAAATCAAAGCCAGGCGCCACGGTACAGCCGGCCAGCGTAAAGCCACCGGGAACGTCTACACGGGCGGCAAACCAGTTGCCTGCCGTGATCACCACCTGCAGCTGCTCGCCCAGGTGAAGGTTGCGGCCCAGTTTGTGTACGAGGAGATGCCCGGTGCTGTCTATTTCGTATATACTTAAGGGTTCGCCGTCATAAAAATGCCAGATCTCGTCAGCCGCTATACGGTGAAAGGCGGAAAAGTCGCCATGCTCCAGCAGGAAGTAAATACAGGTGGATGCATGCCGGTTGCCTTTCATGCCAGGCGGCAAGGTAGATTTGTGCAGGATCCATCCGGACCGGTAGGTTTCACGGAACGAGCCTCCTTCCACGTGTGTGGTCAGCTGCAATTGCTCCTTCCAGTAGTCGGCTGTTTTTAAGGTAGTGATCATGGGCTATGGATGTGTTTGTTTATATACATCAGGATAGTGTACCTGCAAAAATCGTGGAATACCCTCGGCCCGGGACGTATCGCTCAAAAAAGAATGGATAAGGGTCCAGGCCCGGCTTATTACGGTCCGTGCTGATAGAAAGTTCGCCCGATTGTACCTGCATGATTTCCATGAGATGCTATTTGGCAGCAAAATAGCAAAATGTTCTTTATCAAGCTACTGCCGCCCCTGCGCCCGTTGACGGCATCTGCGCTACTGCGCCTGTAGTGCCGGAGGGCATAAAGAAAGAAGGTGTCTGACCATTAAAATATACATAATCCTGCCTGAAAACCGCTTCGTTGTAGAACTGTCCGTTGCCGGAGCCTGCAATCGGCTGCCACTGCGGCATGGCGATCTGCTGCATTACGCGCATGGCTTTTTTGAAGCGCAGCATGCGGGCATACAGTTTAGGCGGCAAACCCACCACTTCCATGAACATTCTTTCCAGCGTAGGCCTCGACAGGCGGAAACGGCTGGCCAGGTGCGCAATGTTTACATGGCCGTTCTCCTTTTGCAGGTAATCAGCCACTTTTTCTACTGCCTGTTTATCGTAGGTTTGCTGCTGCATGGCGGTTTGTAAGGCCTGGTCCAGCAGCGCGGGCACCTGCCCTGCGTCTGCACTGCGCAATTGCGCCGTTAGCTGTTCCCAGCTGCCATTGCCTGTTTTGACCAGGTTACGGTAGTAGTTGCTGATGGCATGCATATTCATACCCAGCATGCGGTAGCAACCGTAAGCATTTAACTGTACGATCACCATTTTTACAGGCCCTTTCACTTTCAGCTGGCTGGAGCAGGTAAAATGACCGATCACCGATGCTTCGGGCAGCTTAAAGGCTGCGTGATGACAAGGCTGACAGCTGACCTCCCCCTCCTGGAGAAATACCATATACTGGTCACCTAATGATAACAGGCTTTGTGGCAATGTGATCATCCCTGAAGTATCATCATGCCAATAGTAATAGTGCTTTACATAAGGATGCAAGTTGGCTGCAGGACGGTAGATATGGAAATTCATAGGAAAAAGTGTTGTGGTTCTGAATTTGTTCCCTGTACTCCCTCATTTCGTTGGCTACGTAAATATAGTGAAAATATTTTATATACGGAAGGGGAATTAATCCAGGTCAATTATGGATTAATTATGAAAGGGTTAGGCGCCTGTCTCCGGTAAAAATCCGATGATACTCCCCCTAAAACGCGGTCAGATCGCCATCAGATCCCCATCAAATCCCCGTCGGATTCCTATATATTCCCTGGATGTCCCGTATCTCTTCCGTATTTGAGCCGGTGATAACCCATCTCTTTAAAGATAGGGGTTATCACCGGCGCAGTACCGGATCTGTCCCGGAAATCACACCAATCTATATGCAACCTGGATGTAATCTGACATAGACATCCATGCAACAAAAGGCGAGAGCTGCCCCTTCCGGATGCAGCTCTCAATCTGTAAATTACCTGTTCTGATAAGGGAAATATGTCTTATTTGCCGGTATCCCAGCCCCAGTTCACGCCTTTTTCCGTGGCGGGCACTCCATGTTCCAGCCATTGCGGAGCCGGCGCGCCTTTCAGGAAGTGGTCGAAGAACTGCTGCTCACGGCGCTGTATATCTTTCCGGTTCTGCCTTTGTACCAGGTTATGTGCTTCATTGTTGTAATTCAACATCCAAACGGGTTTACCCAGGCGCCGCAGGCCGGTGAACAGTTCAATGCCCTGGTACCAGGGTACTGCGCCATCTGCGTCATTGGCCATGATAGCCAGGGGAGTGGTCACCTTTGGCAGGTGGAACAGCGGAGAGTTCTCTATATAAAGCTCCGGTTTTTCCCATAAAGTGCCGCCAATACGGCTCTGCGTATGCTCGTACTGGAACTGGCGGTTCATGCCGCTTTCCCAGCGGATGCCGCCGTAGGCGCTGGTCATATTGGCCACCGGCGCGCCTGCCCATGCCGCTTTGAACAGGCTGGTCCTGGTGATCAGGTAGGCCACCTGGTAACCGCCCCAGCTTTGCCCCTGGATGCCGATGTTGGTACTGTCTACCCAGCTGTGTGTTGCCAGCGCCCTGGCGCCGCTCACGATATAGTTATAGGCGCTGTTGCCCGGATAACCATTCTCGTAACTGATATCAGGCGCAAACACCAGGTAGCCCCGGCTTACAAAGAAGGGAATGTTTAACCTGGAAGGAGTGGGGGCCGGCGGTTGGTAATTGTATAAACCATCTGTCAGCTTCTCATAAAAATAGATGATCATCGGGTAATGCTGCGTGCTGTCAAAGTTCTCCGGCTTATACAGGATACCTTCTGCAGGCTTGCCGTTATAGGCTGTCCATTGGAACAGTTCCGCAGTGCCCCAGTTGTAATTTTGCTGCTGCGGGTTGATGTGGCTTATTTGTACTGCATTATCAAACGAAAGTGTTTTGCCGGATAAGGCAGCCGTATACACGTCGGGTGAGAGCTGGTAATTGCTTTTGTTAAAGATGTAGCGGTCTGCCTGTTTGGCTTTTTGCAACAGCTGGTAGGCATAAGGCCCCATCGCCAGTTTTTGCGGCTGGGCGTCCTTAGGTCTTATGATATAAAAGCCATTGTATTTGCTTCGCTCATTATAGGCGCTGAGTGCGATGGCTTGTCCGGGTTTGATAAAGCGCTCTTCCTCATCCAGCTTCAGGTAGTGGAAGCGGGTTTTGTCCCTGCCGCCAACAAAGCCTGTCAGGTTCTTGGGCGCGGTGGCTGCAAGGGGATCCACCTCCCAGATATCATAACGGTCATACAGCAGCACACGGCGGTCGTCCTGCCGCCATCCGCCTGTACCGTAAGCGTCCGGTGCATCCGGATGATCGTCTTCCTCGTCAAACATGGCGGTAGGAATAGCGGCGCTGATATTGCGGATAGTACCGCTGGCAGATTCGTAGCTGAACCAATGCCTGGCCGCCATGTCATACCAGTACAGGTAATGGCCTTTGGGGGAGATGTAAAAGCTGCCATCCAGTTTTTCCTTTACCAAACGGCGCGTACCGTCTTTCACATTGATCAGCCAGGCGGTTTTCAGTGTGCGGCCGGTCCATTGCAGGGGAATGCGCTGACCTTTGTCCGTATAGCCTAAAGCGTAGTCGCTATTGCCTTCATCTGCGGTGCTGATATTTTCCAGGTCGGTATCCCCCAGCTGTATCACATGGCGCGTATCTGGATAGAATACGGCCAGGTAGCTTTTCTTAAGGTCTTTGCTTAGGTTCTTCAGCTGCATAGGCTGCAGGTAATCATCCTGGTAGTGCCAGATGTCTACTTTCGCTACTTCGAAATCTACGATGTTTGTGTCTTTCGGCGGACGGATAGGCGCCGTGCCAAAGAACAGGCGTTGTCCGTTATTGCTGAAATAAAGCTGGCTGGTATCTGCCACGCCCCAATTTGCCGGGATGCCTTTGGTATTCCTGTCGGCAGCGATAGTGCCGCTGTCCTGGCCGGGACGATAGTAATACAATTGAAAAATATGCTGCAGGGCTTTGGCACTGTCACGGGTACTGAGCCAGGCGGCCTGTACGCCTTTTTCGTCAAAGGTGAGGGCTTTGCGCTCGCCTGTGCCACGGCTCAGGGTAGTTGTTTGACGGGTGGCTACATCCCATAACAGCACCGCCGCTTTTGCCAGGCTGTCTTTTTTGGAAACAGTGGTTTCTGCCAGCAGTTTGTTACCCGGTTTGCTGAAAGCATATTCCAGCACATGGGGAATAGTATCTTCCCGGCCTGTTTCCAGCTGGCGGATCACCAGCGGTGTACCGCCGGTGCTGTCTTTATCTGAAGGCGCTCTTTCCAGCAGGTAGGCGAGGGCGCCGCTGCCTTTCTCTGGTGTTTTGAAGGATTTTACCATGGGCGTTTTCCAGACTTGCCATTTGTTCAGTGTCACGATGCCGAGTGAGTCTTTAGGCATTTCTGCCGCTTTCTTCTTTTTGATCCTGGCCTGCCGGGTGTCTTTGAAGAAGGGGTCTATGGAAAACACCACGAAGCGCGAGTCTTCTGTGATCACGGCGCTATTGCCACGCGGTATTTCCAGGCTGCGCTGTGTGTGGGCATTATATATTACCAGGCGGCCGTCGCCTTCCTGCGGGCTGATGGTATAGATGATCCATTGCCCGTTGTTGCTGACAGCCTTGCTGCTTACGTTTTCCCAATTGTCGTATACGCTGTGATCTAATGGTGGTTTAGCAGTTTGCTGTGCATAACTAAAAAGGGGCAGGCCTATGAGGGCTGCCCATAGTGCTGTGGTTCTCATGATGGTAAAATAGCGAAAATTTTGATGTTGGGATTTGGCATTTTAAACACTATTGCCATCCCGGGTTCTGCTCCAGTTCCCCATTCGGGTACAGTGCTATCTGCCCTGTTGGTATCGGCGATAAGTAATGTTTTGGATCAATGAAGGTCCGCTTGGTGCCTGCCTTGTAAGGCATGATATAGCCATCGGCATTCCGCAGTACCTTGCCATTATCCGGTACTTTAGCGCCGAGGAAAATATCCGGGTTGCGATCGCTGTCCATATAGATGCCTTTTTTCCAGCGCAGGATGTCTTGATAGCGGAATCCGTCCATCATGAGCTCTACTCTTCTTTCCCGGCGGATCTCCCATACCAGGGAGGTAACATCGGCGTCTTTCTTTGGATCTGTGTAAGGAGTGCCGTTCACTGCCACCCCTTGTATGCCGTTCAATTGCAGATGAGGCATACCGGCCCTGTCGCGCAGTTTGTTAATGGAATTGTCAAGATCGGCTTGTGTGATGGGAGCGGTTCCCAGCTGGTCCAATTCTGCACATGCCTCTGCATAGTTCAAATATACTTCCGCCATCCAGAAAAGGGGTGCGTCCGTATCGTTATAGGGGGACCGCTCATTGGCAATCTTTGGTTGAAGGAACTTGGAAGGACGATAGCCCGTGCTGGAGCTTAATCCGTTCACCAGCGAACCGTTATAACAAAGGAAGGTATCAACGGTGATGAGCATGCGTTTATCGCGGTTAGCCCGGATGTTTTTGATGCCATCATCACCCATGTATTTAGGCGAAAGGGAGATAGGTAAGCCATCATCACAGAGGTAAGCATCTACCGCTGATTTAGTTAAGCCTCTCATTTGCGTAGTGCCGCTAGTAAAGCCTACTACAGAATGCATGAGTATGCCGGGCACATATCTTTTGAACAGTAGTACTTCTTTTGCTGCCGGTCCGCCGGAAAGATCAATAGTATTGTAAATGGCCTGGTAGTCTTCAGAAAGAACGTATCCGGCAGTGAAAAGTTTTGCAGATGCATCTTTCGCCTGCGTGAGAAACTTATCCGCACCGGTAAGTCCCAGCTCGGTGTGGTATTTACGGTAAGTACCTTCGAACAAACATAAACGTGATTTGAATGCCAGCGCCACGTCTTTATTAATAGTATTGGTGGCATTGACATTATTGGTAAGGTCTCTTACCCGTAGGTTATCGGCCGCAAAGTTAATATCTGCCAGTACGCTGTCCATCACCAGCGCTCTTGAGTCACGTGGTTTATAGATCAGGCCTGTTTCTGAGATGTCCATAGAACGGCCTATCCAGGGTACATCCCCATAAGCCTGCACCATCTGGAAATAACGGAATGCGCGGAAGAAACGGGCGATGCCTTTCCAGTGGTTCTTTGCTTCGTCGGGGATAGGCGCCTGGTCTATACGCTCCAGCATGATGTTGGCCTTACGGATGTATTTCCAGTCCCATTCAGCTGCCGTTGCGGGTGCTGATACGGCATAGTTGGGAAAGGTAGGTGCTGCCTGGTCGTCTGTGAAAGAGGTAAAGTAAAAGTCGCCTGTACCCTGGCCGTTACCAAAGCCGGAAAACATATTGTAGTACTCCCAGCTGTAGGTCCTTATCTTGTCTTCTGACGTCCAGAAATCAGTATCATCAAAGGTATCCGGCAAGCCTTTATCTACAAACTTGGTACAGCCGGTCACTGCAAAGTACAGCAGGGCAGGAAATATATATAGTATTGTCTTTTTCATCTGTCAATAATTTAATGCCGTTAAAGGATCACTTGTAAGCCAAAAGAATAGCTGCGCTGGAAGGGAAATGTACGTCCTATATAATCCGATTCACCGGTGGTGATCTCAGGATCCAGCGGGATGCCTACATGTGAGATAATGTCCGCGATATTCTGGCCGCTTACGTATACACGCAGTTTCTGCAGGTGTATGCGCTTGAGCAGTTCCGGTGAGAAGCTGTAACCAAGGGTCAGGTTCTTCAGGCGCAGGTAGGCGAGATTCAGCAGGTATTTGCTTTGCGGGTAGAAGTTGTTGCCGCCATTCGCGAGACCGGCAATCTTACCGGTGGCGTTACCGGAGTAGGGACGGGGATACCTTGCATCGGTGTTGCTTTCTGTCCAGTAATCCAGCTGATGATCATACAGGATATCAGAGCCTCTGTATAAAGGAAGCGCCACATCACCCCATCCCCAGAGCTCGCGTTTGCCCACGCCCTGGAAGAAGATATCCAGGTCAAAGTTTTTCCAGCTGCCACCTATACGGAAGCTGTACTGGTAGCGAGGCTGGCTGTTACCGATCACTTTCAGGTCGCCATGATCCAGGGCGCTTACTTTGCCGCCGTTGATGACACTGTCGCCGTTCAGGTCCTTATATTTAATATCACCGGGACCATATACGAAGTTGCCGTTGGCCAACGCCTTCTGATCAGGAACGGATGCTTTGTTATCCATATCATCGTCCTTAGTGAAATAGCGGTCCGTTTCAAAGCCCCAGATCTCTCCGATGGTTTTTCCTGCATAGTTTTGGTTCAGCAGCATGGAGGGATTATCCCATTTGGTGATGGTGGACTTGCTGTCTGCCAGGGTAGCTATGCCATATACAGCCAGGTCGGGCGTGAAGTTGTAACTACCGTCTATGCTGATCTCCCAGCCGCGGGTACGCATATCGCCATCGTTCACCCTGGGGGCGGTGGTGCCAAAGGTGGCGCCTATTCCCTTGTTGGTAAGCATGCCGGTGGTAGTGCGTTCAAACCAATCTAACGTTACGCCTATACGATTGTTAAACAGGCTGATATCTGTTCCCAGGTTGAGCATTTTGACCTTTTCCCAGGTAAGGGATTGTGCCACTGCTGCTGGTGCTTCAATGCCAGGCGCTATCATGTTATCAGGGGTAACCCAATACATATTCGAAACCACCCTCATGGAAGGAATAAAATATTTGCCGCCTACATCCTGGTTGCCCAGTGTACCATAAGAGGCACGTAGTTTCATATCGCTCAGCGTACGTTTAAAGCTTTGCATGAAGGGCTCTTCCGTAATGCGGTAACCTACAGAGCCGGAGGGGAAGAAGGCCCACTTATCGTTATTAGGGAAGGCAGAAGAACCATCGTAACGGCCGTTCAGTTCCAGCATCCACTTGTCTTTATAAGTATAGTTGATCCTGGAGAAATAACCTGCGTAAGCGTCATTCAGGTGATTACCATCTACACTTTTAGCGCCGGTGGCCAGTGGCAGTTCTCCCTTCTCAGGGTCCAGCAGACCCAGGCTGTTGGCAGTGATATTGATGGCTTCATTTTGTTCTGCATTCACACCGGCCATGAATTTGATCTTATGTTTGCCGGGCAATGTTCTCTCATAGGTAGCGTAGGTATTTAATGTATTTACCTTATATCTTCCGCTGCGGTATTCTACATCATTTTGTCCAACGCTGGCGATGTTGGCCAGTGCGCCGTTGCCCCAGAAATCCCAGGCCATAATGGGCCCGCCTACTTCATGACGCAGCGGATTATCACGGCCAATAGTGTAATCAGCACGGATGTTCAGGTGCTTGTTTATTTTCAGCGTAGCGCCCAGGTCTATACGCTGGTAAATAGACTGCAGGGTGGAGGTTTGCGCGCCTGCCAGGTAAGCCGGTACATGGCGGAAGTATTTACCCTGGTAAGTGCCGTAAGGGAAATACGAGCCCCAACGCATCATATAATACCAGTAAGCCTGGTAATCGTAAGGATAGTCGTACTCAAAGTTGCGGTACAGCATACGGGCTCTTACATCCAGCCACTTGGTAACGGAAGCGTCTAATCCGCCGATGATGTTATACTTCTTAAGGTTCTCCGGGTTCATTTTCATGATACCACCCTGCTGGCTGTAACCTGCGGAGAGATAGTAGCCGATCTTTTCGCTGCCGCCCTGTACCTTGATATCATGGATCTGCTGTGGTGTCCATTTCTTCAGCATCATATCCTTTACGTCCCATACGCGGTAGAAGTACATGCGCCCGTCGGCGTTCTTTTCGAAATCCTGTCCCAATACCATTTCATTGCTGGTGCGGTTATTGGCGTACTTCTGCTGCCAGGTGGCGATGCCGTCGCGCAGGGTAGCCAGCTTCATGCCGAACAGCTCAGGATCGGTAACGCCTGCACGTTGTGCGCCTTCAATGATCCCTGTCAGCTCTTTTACCGGATCTGCATAGTCTGGTAACTTCGTATAGGTGTTCCAGGAGAAGTTGTTGGAATAGCTGACGGTTGTCCTCATGTTCCGTGTGCCTGATTTTGTTTTGATCAGCACCACCCCGAATGCGGCGCGGGCGCCGTAGATGGAGGCAGAAGCGGCATCCTTGAGCACAGATACGCTTTCTATATCGGAGGGGTTGATCAGCGTGAGATCACTGGTTTCTACGTTATCTACCAGGATGAGCGGCCGGCTGCTTCCATTTACAGAGCCGATGCCGCGGATGTTAATGGCCGGACCTGTTGTGAGGCCACCATTGCCATAGGTGATGGTCAGCCCGGGCACTACGCCCTGCAAGGCTTTGCTGGGATCAGTAAGCGGCCGGTTCACAAATGTTTTGTTAACATCTACGGTAGTAACGGCGCCTGTCAGGTTCACCTTCCTTTGCGTGCCGTAGCCTACAGCTACATATTCGTCGAGCGAGCGCCCGTCGGTTTCCAGCTGTACGTCATAGGTACCTGCACCGCTGAGGATAATGGTTTGTGTTTTGTAGCCGATGAAGGACACCTGCAGGGAGGCAGTGCCTGCGGGCGGCTGCAGGGAAAAATGTCCCTTTTCATCCGTAACGGTACCATGTGTTTTGTCTACCGAAATGGTAGCGCCAATGATCGCCTGCTGGGTGCCTTTGTCAAAGACCGTCCCGCTGATCTTTTGTCCCCATGCACAGGTGACCAGCCCGCATAATAAAGCGAGCAGAGAAAGGATTTTGCGTGTCTGCATACAGTTAGATTTTGGTTCGTTAAATAACAAGTTGCATATGTGTGATGATTATCCCCGGGTTTGCATGCATAGGACGATCTGCCCGCGCTACGGTTATAGCGGGCTGCGTACAGTACAGCATGTTATTGTCCACTGCCTATATGATTTAGCAGGCGAATGATGCGTGCGTCTCAGTAAAATAATTATGGAGCTTACTTCAGGTATAGCTACATAGTACGTATAGGTTCAATTACTCTCTACTCCCGAAAATTAGTAAATGTTTGCCAGAAAGCACAAATTAATTAATTGTTACTGGCGGTGCAGTTTCATCACACGCAGCATCTGTAATACTACAGACAGGCATATGCAGCAAAGCCCTGCATAAAAGGAAAAGTGCAGGTATTTATTCTCATGGAAAAGGAAGAAGGCCAGCAGGATGCTATACACCGGCTCCAGGTTGAAGCAGAGATTGACCGTAAACGCGGAGATCTTTTTCAGCGCATTCAGGTTCAATGCATATAGCCAGATGGTGCAGGCCCATGACAGTGCCAGCAGGTAGATGGCATCGCTCCAGGACGGCAGGAGGGAGCTTACCGGGAAGGCATGCAGGTAGAAAGGCAGTATCGCGCTTACACACAAGGTGCCCATCAGCAGCTCATAAAAACCGATGGTATAGGTATCAAAACGGCGGATCAGCCTTTTGTTGAATACGGTGAAAAGGGCGGCAAACATGGAGGAGATAATGCCCAGTATGATGCCGGTGCGGTATTGCGTATCAAAATGGAAGATGAGCAGTATGCCGCAAAGGGTGAGCAGGCTAAGGAGCAGGTCTACCACATCAAACTTCCGCCGGTTGATCAGCGGGTCAAAGATGGCGGTGAACAGGCTGGTAAGCGAGAAGCAGACCACGCCGATGGATACATTGGCGTATTTGATGCTGCCATAGAAAAAGATCCAGTGAAGGCCAATGATCGCGCCATTGGCGCCAATGATCATCACATCGCGGAAAGGCAGCTTTTTAAGCAGGCCGCGCCAGAGGAACAGTAAATATAATGTAACAGCGGAGATGAGTAAGCGGTACCAGGTGAGCAGTCCTTCATTGAGTGTGATCAGCTTTCCCAGGATACCGGTAAAGCCGGCCAGGAAAACGGAGAGATGTAACTGGAGGAATGCTTTTTTCATTAAAAAGAGTCGTCAGTTGTCAGTCATCAGTTGTCAGTGCTTTGTAACAGTTAATCGCCATTTGCTGGTGACTTACGACTAACCGCTTACGACTACCTATGTCTTTTTTCGTATCGCCGGAAAAGGCTTTGCAGCTGGATCTTCAATACTCCTAAGATCCCTTCTTTGATAATGCCCTTGCTCATTTTGGAATAACCTTCCCTGCGGTCTCTGAAGGTGATGGGAACTTCTTTTATTTTAAAGCCCAGTTTCCAGGCGGTGAATTTCATTTCTATCTGGAACGCATATCCCACGAACTGAATAGCGTCAAACCTGATTGCTTCCAGCACAGAACGATGGTAACATACAAAACCGGCGGTGGCATCGCGTACAGGCATCCAGGTGATAATGCCTACGTAGATGGAAGCGCCATAAGACAGCACTGCACGGTCCCAGGGCCAGTTCTCGGTACGGCCGCCCTTTACGTAGCGGGAGCCTACCGATACATCGGCGCCGCCCACGGCACAGGCCTCATACAAACGCACCAGGTCTGCCGGGTTATGGGAGAAGTCGGCATCCATCTCAAATATATACTGGTAGTTCCTGGCGATCGCCCAGCGGAAGCCGTGTATATATGCAGTGCCCAGCCCCTGTTTGCCGCTCCTTTCTTCCAGGAAAAGCTCTCCGGGATGCTGTTGCTGCAGGTTTTTCACGATGTTGCCCGTTCCGTCCGGCGAACCATCGTCTATGATAAGGACATGAAATCCCTGCTGCAAGGAAAACACAGCGTCAATGATCTTCTGGATATTATCCTTCTCATTGTACGTAGGTATTATGACAAGCTTTTCCAATCAGCGAACATTATTTTGGACTGCGAAAATAGTGTAATCAGGGCGCAAGATAGGATGTTCCTAAAAAATATTACATTTTTTTTAACATCATACTATGATAAATTTCTGTTAGTTTTTGTTTAGTGTTTAAGGGGAAATCTGCTTTCATCATCCAATCGTAGTATTGGGGCTCTATTTTCAGCACTTCACGTACCGGCCGCCCTTTATATTTACCGAAATTGAACACCTCCGTACCGCTTTGCATCACCATCCGGCGCGCAAAGTCAATATACTCTTCTTCGCGTGTAAATTCTGCCAGGCCGTCTACATCAGAACGCAAAGTGTCGTACCTGTTCAGCTGGGCTTCCAGGATCTCGTAAGTGGCCAGTGCGTCGGCTTCTGCGCTGTGTGCATTCTCCAGTTGTTTATCGCAATAGAACTTATAAGCGGCGCTCAGGGTGCGTTTTTCCATGAGGTGGAAGATCTTCTGCACGTCGATAAATTTGCGGTGCGCTACTTCAAACTCCAGCCCTGCGCGTAAGAACTCTTCCACCAGCATGGGGATATCAAAGCGGTTGGAATTATACCCCGCTATATCGCAATTGTCCAGGAACTGGCGCATCTCATTGGCCATCTGTTTGAACGTCTGACAATCCTTCACGTGCTCATCCGTAATACCATGTATAGCGGTAGAAGAAGCAGGGATCGGCATCTCAGGGTTAACGCGCTTTACCTTGGATTGGGTAGTCCGGTCAGGGAACACTTTCACGATAGCAATTTCAATGATCCTGTCAGTTGCTACATTGGTACCGGTGGTTTCCAGGTCAATAACGGCCAGGGGCCTGTTGAGTTGTAAAGTGGGCATCTTAAGCGTTTGAAAAATTGTTTGAAGTCTGAGGTTTGAAGTTTGAAGTTCGTTAGACGTTTGAGGTTCGGGACAAGCATACCTGCTCAGTGTACTTTTCATGAACCTTCCACTTTCAACGAACCTCAAACCTCAAACTTCAAACCTCAAACTACTTTATTGTTAGATATTTTTTTAACGAATTTACATCCAATCCTTCATAGTCGCCAGAGCTCATCATCAACAAATTGGTGTTGCTGTAATCCTGTACGTCAAGGAATTTTTCCAGTTGAGCGCGTTTATTGAACACATGCAGGTCGTTCCGCTCAAAGCCCTTCATGATCAGTTGTGGGTCCAGGTCGGGCATACGCTTTATTTCCAGCGCGTGCTGGCTATAAAATACCACTGCTGCGTCGGCCGCCTCCATAGCGCCTTTGTATTGGTCCATGAAGCCAGCGTTCAGGCTGCTGTAGGTGTGCAGCTCCAGCACGGCGATCAGTTTCCGTTCCGGCTGCTGCTGTTTCAGCGCCTGTATCGTGGCCTTTACCTTGGACGGGGCGTGGGCAAAATCGCGGTAAATGGCGCAATGCTCATTCCGTCCAACCAGTTCCAGCCGTTTGGCGGCTCCTTTAAAACCGGCTATCGCTTCCAGGAATTCCTCGTCCCCGATGCCCAGTTCGTTACAAACGAGCTTGGCGGCATGCATGTTCAGCAGATTATGCGCGCCGAACACCTGCAGGTCTGCAAAGCCTTCATCAAAATATACCCGGGTAATGCCATCCCTGATGATATTGATGGGCAGGTTGTAAGGCACCAGTTTGAGGTGGCCGCCCTCTGCTGCCACCAGGTTGCGCAATTCCTCGTCTGAATTATTATAGATCAGAGTATGGCCTGGTTTCATTTGCCTGATGAAAATGGCAAACTGTTCCAGGTAGATCTCAAAAGTGGGAAATACATTGATGTGGTCCCAGGCAATGCCGGTGAGCACGGCAATATGGGGATGGAGGAAATGGAATTTAGGCCGCTTTTCCACTATGGAAGCGGGGTACTCGTCTGCTTCACATATAATAAGGGGCGCAGAAGTTACGTTTACGGATTGGGCAAAACCCTCCAGGCGGGCGCCAACGAGATAGTCAAAAGCGCGCTGCCGGGCCTGCAACACATGCATGATCATAGCCGTAGTGGTGGTTTTTCCGTGGCTACCGCCGATCGCAACGCGGGTTTTGTGCAAACTTTCCTGGTAAATGTATTCGGGGAAGGAATAGATCTTAAGCCCCAGCTCCTGTGCCCTCAGCAGTTCCGGGTTATCTGCCCGGGCATGCATGCCGAGGATCACGGCATCCAGGTCAGGGGTGATACGGGAGGCGTCCCAACCGATGGAACGGGGTAAAATCCCTACCTTTGCAAGGTTGGTAAGCGCAGGCTCATAAATTTCATCGTCACTGCCGGTAAGCTGGTATCCTTTATGGTATAATGCAATGGCAAGCTGGTGCATAACACTGCCGCCAATAGCAATAAAGTGAACTTTCATAATAGTCAGGAGGAGCTGAAGGTGATATTTTGTTTTCTTTTAATATATTTTTTATATTTGCAAAGTAACGTTACAAAGCACGATTAAAAAAGAGTTTATTTATTCCCTATGAATTTTCATTTAATATCTAAATTTCCAGTCATGACCTTTCGCTTTAAAATGTTGGGCGTTGCCGGCCTTATTTGTATCTTTGCGGTTTTATTCACGTCGTGTGCAACGCATTCGAAACTGGGATGCCCGATGAAGATCTCTAAATCGGCTCCCGCACAAAAAGCGAAGGAGTGTTAAATGAATTGGATCACGCTGGATAGCGAATCGCAACTGGAAGAAATCAGGACAGTATCGGCACAAGAGCCCGTTGTTATTTTCAAGCACAGTACCCGCTGTGCTATCAGCGCTATGGTAAAGTCACGCCTGGAGCGTGACGGCGCGCCGCAGGGACTTAACTTCTACTACCTCGATCTGATCAGACATCGCAACATCTCTAACAGGATTGCCGATGAGTATGCGGTAGAGCATGAATCACCGCAGGTATTGCTCATCCGTAACGGAGCATGTGTGTATGATGAAAGCCATAGCGGCATTTCAATGGAGGAACTGAAAGGACAGCTGTTAGCTGCTCGCTCTTAGCCGTTAGCTGATGGCTTGTTGAAGAGGTTAACAGCTAAAAGCCAGTGGCTAATGGCTCGCAGCTTTTACTGCACTCACCACTTCTTTGCTTAGCGGAGACACCGCCGGGCCAAAATAGTATTCCAATATTCCTGCGCTGTTGACCAGGTATTTGCTGAAGTTCCATTCAGGTTGCTGGTTATTCCAGCCATTAAAGCCCTGGTCTGTCAACCAGCGGAAAACATTGTTCTGATGCGGCCCTTTTACTACGCTGCTTTTGGCCGCCAGCATAAAGGTCACCCCAAAATTCACCTGGCAGAAATGGGCAATGGCTGCATCGTTCCCTTTTTCCTGTTCTTTAAAATCATTAGCCGGAAATCCGATGATCACCAGCTCGGGGAAGCGCTCCTGCAGTTCCTGCAGCTCGGCGTACTGCGCCGTATAACCACAATCAGAGGCGGTGTTCACCAGTAATAGCTTCCTGCCGTTAAACTTGCTCATCTGCACCATATCCCCTTTATTGCTTACAATGTTGAGGGAGGAGAAGGCTACACGCGGCCTTTGTCCCTGCTCGTTTTTCAGTATTTTACCTTTCTTCCCTAATATGCGGGTAAAGCGCATGATCAAAGGATAGAGTTGCTGTAGAAAAGATTGTCTGCCTGTCATACCTCAAATTTCCTAAGTTTGCACTACATATACAAAATAATGAAGCATCGTATAGTAGTGGCTGTTACAGGCGCCAGCGGCTCCATATATGCCCGGCAGCTCCTGGGCAAGCTGCAGGCAGCGGCAGCACAGATAGACACCGTGGCCGTGGTAATGACAGAGAACGCCAAAACAGTGTGGGAGACAGAGCTGGCAGACAAAAGCTATGAGCAGCTGCCTTTCCGCTTCTATAGCCAGCAGGACTTCCATGCACCTTTTGCCAGCGGCTCCGGCCAGTTCAATACCGTGATCATCTGTCCATGTTCCATGGGTACCCTGGGCCGTATTGCTACCGGTGTTTCCAATGACCTGATCACCCGCGCTGCCGATGTAGTGCTGAAAGAACGCCGTAAACTGATCTGCGTGGTAAGGGAAACACCCTACAATCTCATGCACCTGCGCAATATGCTTACTGTAACGGAAGCGGGCGGTATTATATGCCCGGCTACCCCTTCCTTTTACAGCCAACCCGCTACACTGGAGGCGGTAGCGGCTACAGTGACAGACCGGGTGCTGGACCTGGCTGGGATTGAACTAAACACCTACCGTTGGGGGAATAAATAGTTTGAAGTTTGAGGTTTGAGGTTTGAGGTTTGTTGAAGGTTCCAGGTTTATTACCAATAGCCTGTTTACAAATCAAGACTTCCAACATCTAACAAACTTCAAACCTCAAACTTCAAACCTCAAACTGTTAAAATTTCTGATATGCACATCGTTATTATAAACGGCCCTAATCTTAACCTGCTTGGCAAACGCGAGCCGGGTATCTACGGCAGCGAATCATTTGAAGACTACTTCGCCGGCCTGCAAAAGCAATATCCCGCTGTGCAGTTCAGCTATTTCCAGAGCAATGTAGAAGGGGAGATCATTAATTACCTGCATGAGCAGGGCTTTTCTGCCGACGGGATCCTGTTGAATGCAGGTGGCTATACCCATACTTCTGTAGCTATAAGGGATGCGATCGCAGCTATTAAAACGCCGGTGATAGAGGTACATATCAGCAATGTATACGCCCGGGAAGAATTCAGGCATACCTCTCTTATAGCGCCCAAATGTGTGGGCACTATCTGTGGCCTTGGCATGAAAGGCTACGCCCTGGGGGTGGAATACTTTGTCAGAAGCTGACAAAGTAGAATTAACAATTAATAATTAATAATAACGGCAAGGCTGATATCAGGACGGATATTTGTGTCAGGGTATTATTAATTATTCATTCTTAATTATTAATTACCAGGCGTCCTCGTAAAGTTAAGCGGCGTGTCCAGGATCTTTTCTCCCAGGGCCTCCTGTATACCGGCAATAGTGGACAGGGTAAAATTGTGCCTGCCGCGCATCCATTTGCTGATCTCTGATTCGCGTTTTCCCAGTAATTGTGCGAGGTCCCGCTGGCACATGCCTTTTCGCCGCAGGATGGCTGAGATCTGTTCGATGACGTCAAGGTTCAGGGATGCATACTGTTCGCGCCCCCGGGGGTCAGGTGTCGTGTTCATAGTGGTCATTCTCCCACCTGCAAAGGAAATCTTTTCCCTTTTCACCAGAAGTTAATACGCTCTTAACGGCATAAAAGAAAAACGCTTAACACCGTAGTGTCAAGCGTTTCTTTTTATCATGTCCTGTTGATAAATCGCGTTTAGCAGGCTTCTGCAGTAGCTTTTTCGTCCTTGAACGCTTCCCTGGCTTTCAGTCCCAGCAGCTCAAACATCATGTGGTCCTGTTCAAAGGACGGGTTGTCAGTGGTCAGCAGCTTCTCTCCGGTAAAGATGGAGTTGGCGCCGGCCATAAAGCACATTGCCTGTTCGGAGAGGCTCATTTCCGCACGTCCGGCGCTGAGGCGTACCATAGCGCCCGGCATCAGGATGCGGGCGGTGGCGATCATGCGTACCATATCCCAGAATTCTACCTTGGGCATATGCTCCAGGGGGGTGCCTTTTACGCGGGTAAGGGCGTTAATGGGCACAGAATCAGGGTGTTTGGGCAGGGTGGAGAGGGTATGCAGCATCTTGATGCGGTCCTCATGGCTTTCGCCCAGGCCTACAATACCGCCACAGCAAACGCTTACACCGGCCTTCCGCACGTTATCCAGTGTTTTCAGGCGGTCGTCATACGTACGGGTGGTAATGATCTCACCATAATATTCGTCAGAAGTGTCCAGGTTGTGGTTATAGGCGTATAAACCAGCATCCGCCAGCTTCTTAGCCTGATCTTCCGTTAACATGCCCAATGTGCAGCATACTTCCATGCCCAGCTCATTTACGCCTTTTACCATATCCAGCACGCGGTCAAAGTCGCGGTTGTCGCGCACTTCGCGCCAGGCAGCGCCCATACAGAAGCGGGTAGAACCGGCTTCGCGGGCCTTGCGGGCATAGTCCAGCACCTCGTCCTTCTTCATCAGGCCATGCACTTTAATATCGGTATTATAACGGGCTGCCTGGGGGCAGTAAGCGCAGTCTTCAGAGCAGCCGCCGGTTTTGATAGACAGCAGGGTACAAACCTGTACTTCTGCGGTAGCCTGGTACTGGCGGTGAGCGGTGGCTGCACGGTACATCAGTTCCAGCAGCGGTGTATTATAGATAGCCTTTATTTCTTCAATGGTCCAGTCATGACGGATCTGCACATCTTGCATAATTGTAATATTTAATAGGAAGCAAACCTACGAGTTTAAAAGACAAATCCCAAATCCCAAATTCCAAATTCCAAAACGATGAAGACAGGCCATGGGAGCTACCCGGTTTGGAATTTGGCCTTTGGCTTTTGGAATTTTAAAGGTATTGAAAGTTTGTTTTAGGTGTGATATTCAGCAATGTATGATAAATCAGGGAAATAGTGTTTTCAATATCGTCCTTTTTTACCATCTCTACCGTGGTGTGCATATAGCGCAGCGGCAGGCTGATAAGCGCGGAAGGCGTACCCCCGGCAGTGTAGGCAAAGGCGTCGGTATCCGTACCGGTGCTGCGGCTTACTGCGTGGCGCTGGAAGGGGATATCCTGTTTCTTGGCTGTTTTGATGATCAGGTCACGCAGGATGTTGTGCACGGCAGGACCGTAAGTGATGCTAGGGCCGCTGCCACAGCGGATCTCGCCCTCCACGTTCTTGTTGATCATCGGGGTGGTAGAGTCATGGGTCACGTCGGTAATGATGGCCACATTGGCGTTAATACGCTTGGCGATCATCTCTGCTCCCCTTAAACCTACTTCTTCCTGTACGGCGTTCACGATGTACAGGCCAAAAGGCAGCTCCTGCCTGTTCTCTTTCAGCATACGGGCCACTTCAGCGATCATAAAGCCGCCAATGCGGTTATCTATGGCGCGGCATACAAAATAATCGTAGTTCAGCTCTTCAAAACCATCTTCAAAGGTGATCACGCAGCCTACGTGAATGCCCAGGTCTTCCACCTCTTTCTTGGAGCGGGCGCCGCAATCCAGGAAGATATTGTCTACTTTGGGCTGCGGTTCCTTGCCGTCCGGGTTACGGTTACGTGTATGGATGGCCGGCCAGCCGAACACCGCTTTTACTATACCTTTCTCCGTATGTATGTTCACCCGTTTAGAGGGAGCAATCTGCTGATCGGAGCCGCCGTTGCGGATCACGTAGATCAGGCCCTCCGGCGAGATATAATTCACAAACCAGGATATTTCGTCGGCATGCGCCTCGATCACCACTTTAAAGGGCGCCTTCGGGTTGATGATGCCTACTACAGAGCCATAAGGATCCACGATATGTTCGTCAATATAAGGCTTCAGGTACTCCAGCCACAGCTTCTGCCCTTCCTTCTCAAACCCGGTGGGAGAGGGATTGTTCAGGTAATTCTTCAGGAAAGCCAGTGATTCTTTTGTTAATATGGTTTTTTGCTTTTTAGACATGATCAGCAGAATTATTATCCGGCAAAAATAGAAAATAGTTGTCAGTTGTCAGTCATCAGTTACCAGTGATGGTAGCGGAGTTAGTAATATCGACCTTAGATAACTGACAACTGATAACTAGAAACTGACAACTAACAAATGTAATAACGCTGACAGCATCATCAACCCGTCCAGTACAAAGTAGTACATATAGTCGGAGCGGTTAGTCCGGGCGTTACGTGTAAGCAAAGCAGTGATGATTACCGGGACCAGCAGCGTAGCAATTGCTACGAAACCAGTATGCTGCAGGAGCAGCAGCGCGGTAATAGCGGCCAGCAGCAGGGAGAAATAATAGATACGGAACAGCTGATGGGCCGGCAGCCAGGTAATAAGGCTGCGGATGCCCTGCTGTCTGTCTGATTCCACATCCCGGTAGTCAAACAGGATGCAGATGGCGTAGATCAGGAAGAAACGGTGGAGGCTGAAATAGATCATGGCCGGTGTAATGGGTGAGCAGGAGATGAGCGCCGGCAGTACCGTGGTAACGTAGGTCCACACAAAGGTGAGGAACACGGTTTTGCCCACCGCTATCTTCCGCAGCCATACAAAAGCTTTCTGCGGCAGTTTAGGCGCTGAATACAGGAAGGTGAGCACGGCGCCCCCGCTCAGGGGCAGCCAGTGCGCTCTCAGCAGCCAGGCATAATACAGGGCCCCTAGTCCACCGATAGCGCAGAGCGCCAGCTGCAGCGCTTTGTGGCGGGCGCCCCAGAGAATGCGTTCTGAAGTGGAATAATCCGCCGGCGTCAGGTACCAGTGAAAATTATAACTACAGATGGTGGAAAAGAAAACAAAAGCATAGTAATTGATGTAGTCGTCATAGGAACTACAGTTCCATTGCAGTCCGAGGATAGCGTCCGTCTGCCAGACCATGAGCAAGGCACACACGGCGATATAGATGGAACTGAAGACGAAGAAGTTTAAAATTGCTCGCATAGCGCACTACAAAGGTATATTACCGTGTTTTTTTCTGGGCATATTTACCACTTTATTCTCGAGCATTTTAAAACCTTTGATGAGCTTTATACGAGTCTGGTCTGGCATGATCACCTCGTCAATATATCCCTTTTCTGCCGCCAGGTAAGGATTGGCAAAGCGTTCTGTATATTCTGCCACCAGTTCGTTCATGCGTGCTTCGGGGTCTTTGGCAGTCTCTATCTCTTTTTTGAAGATGATCTCTACAGCGCCTTTCGGGCCCATTACTGCGATCTCTGCCTGCGGGAAAGCGAAGTTCAGATCGGCCCCGATATGCTTGGAATTCATCACGCAATAGGCGCCGCCGTAGGCCTTACGGGTGGTCACTGTGACCTTGGGCACGGTGGCTTCACTCAGGGCAAACAACAGTTTGGCGCCGTTAGTGATAATAGCGTTCCACTCCTGGTCGGTGCCGGGTAAGAATCCCGGTACGTCTACCAGCACCAGCAGGGGAATATTGAAGGCATCGCAGAAGCGGGTAAAACGGGCGCCCTTCACGGAGGCGTGTATATCCAGCACGCCGGCCAGGTGCGCCGGTTGATTGGCCACGATACCAATGCTGCGGCCGGCAATAAGGGCAAACCCTACAATAATATTCTCTGCAAAATCTTTATGTACTTCAAAGAAGCTGTCGGCATCCACGATCTGCTCGATCACCTCCTTCATATCGTAGGGCTGGTTGGGATGCAGCGGTATGATCTTATTCAGCGCTTCGCGGCTTTCATTGCCCGGCTCATAGGGATACACCGGCGCATCTTCTTCACAGTTCTGCGGTACGTAGGTAAGCAGGCGTTTAATATACTGGATGCATTCTACTTCGTTAGCGCAGGCAAAATGGGTGACACCGCTTTTGCTCGCATGCGTTTGGGCCCCGCCCAGCTCTTCTGCCGTTACTTCTTCATGGGTAACGGTCTTTACCACGTTTGGCCCGGTAACGAACATATAGGAAGTTTGCTCCACCATCAGGATAAAGTCTGTGATAGCAGGAGAGTACACCGCTCCGCCGGCGCAGGGCCCCATAATGGCGGAGAGCTGTGGTATTACGCCAGAAGCACGGGTATTGCGGTAAAAGATGTCTGCATAACCGCCCAGGCTTACCACTCCTTCCTGTATGCGGGCGCCTCCGCTATCGTTCAGGCCTATCAAAGGTGCGCCATTTTCCATGGCAAGGTCCATGATCTTGCAGATCTTGCGGGCATGCGGTTCAGACAGGCTGCCGCCGTATACGGTGAAGTCCTGCGAGAACACATATACCAGCCGGCCATGGATAGTGCCATAGCCGGTAACCACGCCGTCGCCCAGGAACTGTTCCTGGTCAGCGGTCATCCCGCGGTTGCGGTTGGCCACCAGCATGTCCAGCTCTTCGAAAGAGCCTTCATCCATCAACAGCTGCAGTCTTTCCCTGGCAGTGAGCTTGCCTTTTTTATGTTGGGAGGCAATACGGGCAGCTCCGCCGCCCAGGGCCGCTTCTGCTATCTTGTCCTGAAGTTGTGCGATCTTATCCATGTGTATAAATGAGGGGTAAAGCTAAAAAATAAAAGGATTCCTGTAAAAAAGGAATCCTTTCACAAACTAAGTTAATTTATCCGTAATTATTTTATGATACCCAATTTAGGCGTGATGATGGTATCGCTGCTATGGCCTGCTTCATCCACTACAAATACTTTCAGCCGCAGGCTGTCTGGTTGGGTGGTGCTGTTATAGATCTTAAAGTCGGTGCCTACCATATTATAGATCAGCTCTGCATCTATCTTGCCGCCATGATGTACGCCTATATTCGGCATGCGGCGAAACTGGAAAACCGTATCCGTGGCAGTAGCAGGGTCGCTGTCAATGATCGGGAGGAAATAGAAGAGGTTCTGAAGGTCGCCGTCCCCGTCTTTTACCTGGAAAGTCACATCAAAGTTATCCACCAGGCTGTCAAGAATATAAGGGATGGAATAGGACTTGAAGCTGATCTGCGGTTTGGTGCCAAGGTTATCATCCTTTGAGCAGGCGGTAGCCAGTACCAGGGCTGCAACCGCAAACAGTGGAAGTATTTTCTTCATAAAACAAACCTACGTTAATTATTTTATATTAATAAACGCGTTTAGGGTGCCATTTGTTACCTGGGCGGTCGTAACTTTGTGCGGTTTTTAAAATTGATCATGAACGGCGTGTCCCCGGAACGTATTTTCACCCTGCAGGGGCCGGACCTTGAACCGGCAGCCCTTGACCTTTTCCGTTACCAGTACCGGCATAATGCCCTGTACCAGGCCTATACCGATGCCCTGCACATCCGCCCGGAAACGGTTAACCGTCTTACAGAAATCCCTTTTCTGCCCATACAGTTCTTTAAAACACATGCCGTTACCAGCGGCAGCTTTGAACCGGAGCTGGTATTTGAAAGCAGCGGCACTACACAAACGGTGAACAGCCGTCACCTGGTAAAAGAGGCGGCGTTGTATGAACGCAGCTTCATCACGGCTTTTGAGCAGTTTTACGGACCGGTGAGCGATTATGTGGTAGTAGGGCTCCTGCCTTCCTATCTTGAACGGCAGCATTCCTCCCTGGTGGTGATGGTGCAGGAAATGATCCGCCGCAGCGGGCATGCAGGCAGCGGTTTCTACCTGTACGAGCATGAAAAGCTGTACACACAGCTGCAGGAGATGGAGGCACGCGGACAAAAAGCCTTGCTCATTGGCGTTACATTCGGACTGCTTGATTTTGCAGAGAAATATAGCCTCTCTTTACAACATACCATCGTCATGGAAACCGGCGGCATGAAAGGCCGCAGGGAAGAATGGACCCGCTCCCAGGTGCACGCCTTTTTACAGGAAAGGCTGGGCGTATCTGCCGTACATGCGGAATACGGGATGACGGAGCTGCTGTCACAGGCCTATTCCTATGGCAACGGCATCTTTAACACCCCACCCTGGATGAAGGTGCTGCTGCGCGATGAGAATGATCCCTTCCAGTTGTTCACCGGTACCTCATCCGGTGTGATTAATGTGATCGATCTTGCCAACGTATATTCATGCGCGTTCATTGCCACGGAGGATATTGGCAAGCTGCATGCCGACGGCAGTTTTGAAGTGCTGGGACGGCTGGATAATTCGGCGTTAAGGGGGTGTAGTCTGATGGTGAGTTAAGAAGTCGTTAGTCGTAAGTCGTAAGTCGTTAGTGATTAACGCGGAGATTATATCTGCTGCATTAACTAACGACTAACGACTAATGACTAACGACTTTTTTATAAATTCCTTTTCTTCAACTCACTCACAGCAAAATCTGCCGCCCTGGCGGTCAGCGCCATATAAGTAAGCGAAGGGTTCTGGCAGGCGCTGGAAGTCATACAGGCGCCATCCGTCACAAATACATTCTTCGCATCCCACACCTGGTTATGGGCATTGAGCACGGAGGTTTTAGGATCTCTTCCCATCCTGGCAGTACCCATTTCATGGATCCCCTGGCCGATGGCGTATTTCATATCGAAGGTCTTGATATCTTTTACGCCGGCTGCTTCAAACATGCCTACCAGTTCGGTGAGCATATCTTTACGCATGTTCATCTCGTTTTCTTTCAGGCCTGCATCCATGGCCAGTACGGGTAGGCCCCATTTGTCTTTACGGTTTTTATCCAGCGATATTTTGTTCTCGTGGTAGGGCAGGATCTCTCCGAAACCGGTAGCGCCGATGCCCCAGGAGCCGGGCTCTGTTAAGGCCTGCTTGAAGCCGGCGCCTACGCCCATCTCTGCCACGGCCTGGTGCCACCCATTCCTGCCAGCTGCACCCTGGTAACCAAAGCCGCGCAGGTAGTCTTTTCTTTTATCGCCATAAAGGTTGGCAAAGCGGGTAATATAAAAACCGTTGGCACGGCGGCCGTAATAGTATTTGTCTTCAAAGCCTTCCACCCGGCCGCTGGCGCCCAGCATATAGTGATGGTCCATTACGTTATGGCCCAGCTCTCCGCTGCTGCTGCCAAGGCCTTCCGGCCATATATCGGTGGCGGAGTTCATGAGCACCCAGGCAGAGTTGAGCGCCGAGGCATTGAGGAAAACGATCTTCGAATGGTATTCATATGTTTTATTGGTCTCCGCATCCAGTACTTCCACGCCTTTGGCTTTTTGGGTATCCTTATCGTACAGCAGCCTGGTAACAATAGAAAAGGGCCGTACGGTGAGGTTACCGGTTTTCATGGCAGCGGGCAGGGTAGAAGACTGCGTGCTGAAATATCCGCCGAAGGGGCAACCTTCCCAGCAGCGGTCCCTGAATTGGCATTTGTTCCGGCCTTCAACAGGAGCGGTGAGGTTGGCCACCCGGCCAATGATCATATGGCGGCCGTTATTGTAATGTTGTTTGATCCTGGCGGCAACATCCTTCTCCACGCAGTTTAATTCCATGGGTGGCAGGAACTGCCCGTCGGGCAGATGCGCCAGTCCTTCTTTTGATCCGCTGATACCGGCAAATTTCTCTACATAGTCATACCAGGGCGCCAGGTCGCGATAGCGCAGCGGCCAGTCTACCCCATGCCCGTCTTTGGCATTGGCTTCCAGGTCAAAGTCGCTGAGGCGGTAACTCTGCCGGCCCCAGAGAATGGAGCGGCCGCCCATCTGGTAACTGCGCCACCAGGTAAAGGGCTGGATCTCTGTGTAGGGACAATCATCTTCATTGGCCCAGTAATCTATGATCGGTTCAAATGCTGCTGTGCCGTAACTCCACTCTCTCGACAGTACCGGGTGATGTTTTTTTTCATCGACAGTAGCGATGCCCCGGTGTTTGATCTCCCATGGGTTCAGGGGGGCGCTTTTATAGTCTTTAATGTGTACAAAGTCGCGTCCGCGTTCCAGCATCAGCACCTTTAAACCTTTTTCTGAAAGTTCCTTTGCAGCCCAGCCTCCGCTGATACCTGAGCCCACCACGATTGCATCAAAATTGTTGTTCATAACGTTTGGATAGATGGATAAGATAATACTTTTATTGCTTCGTTGTTCATGCCTACCAGCAACAGCTGCCGGTTCCCGACTTTCAGCAGGGTCATATCCCGCACCGGTCCACGGATACAGATGCCGCTTTGCTGTGCGGGCACGGTAGTGAAATGTCCTTTACCGTCGCCCTTCAGCAGCACGCCGTAGCTGGCGTCATAAATGCCGGCTTCCGGTTTGCTCTGGTAGAAATTACCGCCCATTAAGATATCGGTTTTTCCGTCGCCGTCATAGTCTGCAATGGCGAGGCCGTACATAGGCGAGAGCTGGGCGGCAGCGGGTAAAGGCTGCATGGTGAAGCCGCCTCTTTTATTATTGATCAATACAGCGCTCTCCATGGTGAATGCTTCCAGCTTCACGGCTTTGCTGAGCTCTGCGGGCGTGAAAATATCTTCTATGCGCTGATGTTTGTACTGCTCATACTGCAGGTACTTCTTTTTGAGATTCGGTATTACGCTGATAAGGTCATGCCGTAATACCATGGGATAGGCCGTGTCTTTATTGTAGCAGGTAAGGATCTGTTTGATGCTGCCGCTGTTATCAAAGTCTCCGGAGTACATGCATACCGGCTTTGTTTTGCGGGCCCTGAAGCGGGAGTTCAAGCCGTGGTTGCCTGCAACAATATCAGGATAGCCGTCATTATTAACATCTGCTATGGCCAGGCGGTTCCACCAGCCATTGCTTTTTCCGAGGCCGGCGGCGGTGGTGGCCTCCTGTAAACGCCCGCCCTGGTTATGGAAGATGCGCAGCGGCATATATTCGCCGCATACAATAAGATCCGGTTTTCCATCGCGGTCAATATCTGTCCACGCGGCGTCGGTGATCATGCCTGTTTTCACCAGCTCCGGTGCGGCAGCGGACGTTACGTCTGTAAACACGCCTTTGCCGTTGTTGTTCAGCAGGTAGCCTTTGCAGGGATACCCGTATTTAAGCGGTATTAAGCGCACGCCTACAAAGAGGTCCAGGTCGCCGTCTGCATCATAGTCTGCGGCACGCACGCAGCTCGTGCTTTCAAAAATATAGGAAGGCAGTATTTGCGGAGATTTGCTGAAAACGCCTTTTCCATTGTTGATATACAAACGGTTCATCAAAGCAGTGGAGTTAGGAGAGAACTCATTGCCGCCGCTGCATACATAAAGATCTGCATCGCCGTCGCCGTCTGCATCAAAGAACAGTGCATCGGTATCTTCACAAACTTTATCTTTTTCCAGTAAGGCTTCATTGCTGCGTATAAAATGGCCCTTGCTGCTTTGTATGTATAAGGCGCCCGGCTGGTCTTTGGCCCCGCAGATGTAGAGGTCTTCCAGGCCATCATTGTTCACGTCTCCTTTGGCTATATGCGGGCCGCAGGTAGAAAGCATATGATAAATGAGCCGGTCCCTGTCAAAGTCTACAAAATCATTTTCATGGTGGATGAAATCAATGCCGTAGTTATTATTGCTGAGGGTAAAGAGCGTTGCTGCAGGTGGGGCAGCTGTCTGGTGAGCAGGTAGCGCCTCGCTTTGTTTTACCGTGATATGGGTGTTGAGTGACGGCTGATGAATGATGTTCTGTTTCCCATCCGGCCATTCCACTACTACAGAATCTATATGGCTAGCGTGGCCCAGGCCAAAGTTCAGGCGTTCGTCTACAGTAGATTGAAACCCGCGCATGGGCATCTGCTCCTGGTAAGCAATGGTGTTGTTATAGCATACGGTCACTTTGGCGCCGATGCCGGAACGGTTACTGCCCTGGCCATCCAGGCTTATTTTCAGGAATTTATTTTCGGGGTGTTGCTGCATGGTTTCATTTCTGTATACATAGCAGGGCATGTTCACGTTGTTCACTACCAGGTCAAGATCTCCATCGTTGTCAAGGTCTGCGTAGGCGGCGCCGTTGCTGAATCCCGGGTGGTCCAGTCCCCATTCGGCGGCTTTATTGGTAAAGGTAAGATTGCCGTTGTTGCAGAAGGCGTAGCTGGAAACAGGATGGGAGGGGATGAGGTCTATCAGCTTTTTGAAATTGGCTTTACGTGTGACAACTTCCTTGAAAAAGGTTTCGTTGGAGATGTATTGAATATAATCTTCGTTGGTAAGATCCTGGTAAATGCCGTTGGCCACAAAGATGTCTTTCCGGCCGTCGTTATCCAGGTCGGCGATGAGTGCGCCCCAGCTCCAGTCGGTAGCGCATACGCCTGCAAAGCGCCCTATCTCGCTGAATGTTTTGTTGCCGTTGTTCAGCTGCAGGGTATTGCGGGTGAACTGGTGGTAGTAATCATAGCGCAGGTTCAGCTGGTACTTGTCCCAGTTCTCGAAGGTAGTATTGGTTTTGAGCCGGGCATTATCTTCGGGCAGCATTTCTGTAACAAAAATATCCGGCGTGCCATCGTTGTTGATGTCTGCCATGTCTGCGCCCATGGAGGCGTTGCTGATGCTGGACATCTGGTCTTCCAGGCATTCTTTGAAAGTGCCGTCATGCTGGTTGATATAGAGATAATCGCGCTCAAAGAAATCATTGGATACATAAATATCCTGCCAGCCATCGTTATCCAGGTCGCCAACGGTAACGCCCAGGCCAAAGCCGATAGCGCTGCCGTAAATGCCTGCTGCTGCGCTGATGTCTGTAAAGTGATTGCCGTCGTTACGGAAGAATTTATGTCCGCCGATGGAGTCGCGCTTATGTCTTTCGTTCTCCTGCAGGTTAAAGCTGCCGATGGGCTTAAAGGAATTGTTCAGGAGGAACATATCCAGGTCGCCGTCATGATCATAGTCAAAGAAGGCGGCGTGGGTAGAAAGCCCGCGGTCATTCAGCCCGTATTCACGTGCTTTTTCTGTAAAGGCGCCGTTACCGTTGTTGATGTAGAGCTCATTTTCACGTTGTTCTCCTTTTACGTCACCGCTGTTGCATACGTAGATGTCCAGCCATCCGTCGCCATTGACATCGGCCATGCTTACGCCGGTGGACCATTTTCCTTTTTTGCTGATGCCTGCCTGCTGGGTGATGTCTTCAAACTGCATGTTGCCTTTGTTGAGGTAGAGGCGGTTGGGCAGCATGTTGGCGGTGAAGAAAATATCAGGGAGGCTGTCGTGGTTGATGTCGCCGATGGCTACGCCGCCTCCGTTGTAGAAGTTGCGGTAGGTGTAGATGTTGAAGCGTTCGTCGTATTGGAGATCGTTGCTGAAGTTGATGTGGGTGTGGGAGGAGGGCAGGCGTTGAAAGAGGGTTTTTTCAGATGTTTTGTTATTGCAGGAAATGAAGAATATTACGCAGATGAATAGGGAAAGAAGTACATAAAAGATTGCTTCGTCGCGCTCCGCACTTTTCTCTACTGCTCCTCGCAATGACGGGAGGGGAGACCTTGCTGCTCCTCCCAATGATGGGAGGGGAGACCTTGCTGCTCCTCGCAATGACGGGGAGGGGAGACCCTGTGATGAAGCTGTATTAACTATTATCTCACCTCTTCGTAACATCTTTGTTTCCTTGTTGTGCAGTAAGCATATCCGTATAATCCACCTTTACCTGAATGTCGTTATAGCGGCCGATGATGATGCGCCGGTTACCATCCACTTTTACATAGATAGTGCCCCGTTTTTTATCCGTGATGGTCAGGAACGGATTGCCGGTGTTATACCATTTCTTGTACAGGGCCAGCACGTCTGCAATGAGGCTGTCAGACCAGAGGTGCTTGTTCCAGGGCGCCCAGCCGTCGTATTCAAAGGTAGCCCACAATCTGGTGATCCTATTGTGGGTAAAGGTAGGATAAAAATTCAGAGAGGCCGGGTGCTTCAGCTCGTGGTTATTGAGCCTGTACAGCACGGCGGTGTTGCTCTTGCCGTCGGTGAACAGGCCCCGCTTGTTCATTTCCCAGCAATGGGCAAAGAACTGTTTGCTGGTCATGCCGAAGTGGATGCCGAAAAACAGGCTGTCTGCATGTGCGCCGCTGGCCAGCTCCTGCTTCATGATGGCTTTGTAGCGCTCATACTGCATGTCCATACAGCCGCAGAGCAGGATGGCGGGCAATAAGAGTGATATGAGTAGGCGGATGATCATCTGTTATTGAAATTGAAAGGTCTGGATCCTGTCATTATTCTTTGCTACCAGCAGCAGCTGTTTGTTATGGCTTTTCAGCGAAACGATATCCCGTACGGCCCCGATGGTAAAGAAACCGGAAAGGGCAGGAGGCATGGCGCTGAAATGGCCTTTGCCGTCTCCTTTCAGCAGCAGTCCGTAACTGGCGTCGTAGATGCCTGTTTCGGGTTTGGACTGGTAAAAATTCCCACCCAGCAGGAGGTCGGTGTGGCCGTCCTTATCCACGTCGGCGGCCAACAAGCCGTAAATGGGCGAGAGCTGTGCGGCTGCAGGAAGCGGCGTGACGGTAAAGGCGCCTTTTCCGTTGTTCAGCAGCAGGCTGCTTTGCAGGGTATAGGCGTCCAGGCGGAGGGCTTCATCCAGTTGTGCCGGCGAAAAGATATCCTGCATGGTCTGCTCTTTGTATTGTTCGTATTTAAGATACTTCTTTTTCAGGTAAGGTAGCACGTTTACCAGGTCGTGCCGCAGGAGCACCGGGTAGGCGCTGTCTTTATTATAGCAGGTAATGATCTGTTCCACGCTGCCGTTGCGGTCAAAATCCCCGACATACATGCTTACCGGTTTATCTTCACTGGCTTTGAAACGCGAGTTCAGGCCATGATTAGCGGCAATAATATCGGGGTACCCGTCATGATTGACATCGGTAACCAGGATGCGGTTCCACCAGCCGTTCGTTTTGCCCAGGCCCAGGGCATCGGTGGTTTCCTGCAGGCGTCCTCCTTCATTGTGAAAGATGCGGATGGGCATGTACTCGCCTGTCAGCACCAGGTCGGCTTTTCCGTCCCGGTCATAATCGAACCAGCGGGCGTCGCTCACCATACCGGCTGTTTTCAGCGCCGGAGCTACGGCATCTGTCACGTCGCTGAACTGGCCTTTGCCATCGTTGCTGAGGATATAGCTTTTACAGGGGGAGCCGTAACGGAAGGGCAGGAGGCGCACGCCTACAAAGAGGTCCAGGTCGCCGTCTGCATCATAGTCTGCAGCGCTGACACAGCTGCTGCTCACAAAGTTGAAGCCGGGCAGGATCTGTGGTGATTTGCGGAAACCGCCTTTACCATTGTTGATATAGAGGCGGTCTATCAGGGCGGTGGAATTGGGCGGAAAAGCATTGCCGCCGCTGCATACATAGAGGTCTGCATCGCCATCGCCGTCGGCATCAAAGAACAGCGCGTCGGTGTCTTCTCCCAGTTTGTCCTGTTCCCACAGGGCGGTGTTAGTGGCCTGGAAACTGCCATTGGCGCTTTGTATGTACAGCGCGCCCGGCTGGTCTTTAGCGCCGCAGATATAAAGATCTTCCAGGCCGTCGCCGTTCACGTCGCCTTTAGCTATTCTCGGGCCCTGGCGGGAGGGCATCTGAAAGAGCAGACGGTCGCGGTCAAAATCCACAAAGCTGCATTCGTGGTGGGTAAAGTCAATACCGTTGTTGTTGGGTGTTGGCGTAAGCAGCGTGAGGGGATGTGCCGTAGCGCTGGTGTGCTGGTAAGCAAATGGAGCGGTGCCGGCGGCTTTATTTTGTTGGACCAGTAGTTGCCGGTTAGGCTGGATTTTTTGGAGCATGCTCTTCCTGCCATCGGGCCATACTACCACCACAGAATCTATCCTGGGATTTCGGCCCAGGCCAAAGGTGAGGCGCTGGTCTACGGTAGATTCAAATCCCCGCATGGGCAGCTGCTCCTGGTAGGCCAGCCTGTTGCCGTTGTAATGCACGCTTACCTTGGCGCCGATACCGCCGCTGTTATGTCCTTCTCCGCGCAGGCTTACCTGCAGGTAATTATTCTCCGGGTGGAGCTGCCTGCTTTCATTGCGGTAAATAAAGCAGGGCATGTTCACGTTGTTCAGCACCAGGTCAAGATCACCATCGTTATCCAGGTCGCCATAGGCAGAACCGTTGCTGAAGTTTGGCTCATCCAGTCCCCATGCTGCAGCGCGGTTGCTGAAGGTGAGATTGCCATTGTTACGGAAAGCATAGTTAGGTAAAGGGGTAGAAGGAATCAGGTCTACCAGGCGTTTTACGATATTCTCTTCTTTGTTCAGGATCTGTGTTCTGATCGCGCCTGCTGCGCTGGCGGTGTATTGAATATAATCCTGGTCGGTAATGTCTTTATAGATACCGTTGGCTACAAAAATATCTTTCCAGCCGTCGTTGTCCAGGTCTGCGATCAGTGCGCCCCAGCTCCAGTCTGTAGCGCACACGCCTGCATAGCGGCCTATCTCAGAGAAATAATTTTCAGTGGTATTGGTGTCGGGCCTTTGTATGGGACCATTGTTCAGTTGCAGTGTGTTGCGCACAAACTGTTTGTAATAGCCGTTGCTGATATCGGATTGGTATTTGTCCCAGCTGTCAAAATTGGTCTTTGTTTTTATACGCGCTTCTGTTTCCGGCAGCATATCGGTTACATAGATCTCGGGATAGCCATCGTTATTGATGTCTGCGATATCTGCGCCCATGGAGCTAAGGCTGATCTCGCGGATATATTGCTCCAGGCATTCTTTAAATGCGCCGTTGTGCTGGTTGATATAGAGGTAATCTTTCTCAAAGAAATCATTGGATACGTAGATATCCGGCCATCCGTCGCGGTTAATATCTGCAATGGTAACGCCCAGGCCGAAGCCGATCTTGCTGCTGTAGATACCGGCTTGCTGCGTAACATCTGTGAAGTGCCCATGATCGTTTCGGTACAGCTTATTGCCGCCCAGGGGATCGGGAATGCGGCGTTGCCCGGGCACCAGGTCGTAATTACCTACGGAGCGGAAAGAGTTATTGAGCAGGTACATATCCAGGTCGCCATCGTTATCATAGTCAAAGAAAGCGGCGTGGGTAGAAAGCCCGCGGTTGTCCAGCCCATATGCCGCTGCTCTTTCTGTAAAGGTGCCGTTGGTATTGTTGACGAACAGTTCATTGCTGCGGTGCTGTCCTTTCAGGTCTCCTGATTTGCATACGTAGATATCCAGCCAGCCGTCGCCATTCACATCGGCAAAGGTGACGCCGGTAGACCAGATACCGTCTGAGGCTACGCCTGCTTTATCTGTAATATCCTCAAAGCGGAAACTGCCTTTGTTAAGATACAGTTTGTTGGAGTGCTGATTGCTGCAGAAGAAGAGATCGGGCAAGCCATCATTATTGATATCGCCGATAGCAACGCCACCTCCGTTATAGAAATTACGGAAGGTATAGATGTTGAAGGCTTCGGTATACGTCACATCATTCCGGAAATCGATCCCGGTCTGCGAGGCGGTCAACCTGGTGAAGAGTTTTGCGGGGGCCGGTGCAGCAAGGTGGCAAGATTGAAATAACAGGATGGCCGCACCGGTTATGCCCGCAGCAAGCAACTTATAGAGCATATGTTAATGAAAAGCTGTTAGCTATTAGCTGTTAGCTTTTAGCTAAATGCTAGTGGCTGGCAGCTAGCAGCTATTTTAATATCCCGGGTTCTGTTGCAATTTCGGATTCGCGCTGATCTGGTTAGCCGGTATCGGGAAAATATTTACATGCGTATTGGCATCCTGCGGATGGAAGCGCCATGCGCTGTTGTATTTTCCGAAGCGGATCAGGTCTTGTCTTCTCATGCACTCAATAAACATTTCACGGCCGCGTTCTGCCAGGAACTTGTCTGCATCCAGGGTGGCAAAGGGTGTAACGCCGCCGTGCACGGTCCTGATCTGGTTTACCAGCGCCAGGGTAATACCGTTGTTCCAGTTGTTGGCCTTCCGGGCGATGGCTTCTGCTTTCATCAGCAGGATGTCGCCAAGGCGGAACAGCACCAGGTCGTTATCGAGATCCTGGCCCATGCCGTTGTAGAACTCGTATTTACCGATGCGGGCGCCGGATTGCCTCCAGGCATTGGGCGCCAGTTCATTGATGTAGGGTGTGAAGGTGAGCGGCTTACCATCCGGGTCAGTGGCATCTGCGCCGCCATCTATCAGCCGGTTGCCCTTGCCGTCAAACTGGGGGCCTGTAATGAAATTGGACAGGCGGTTATCTACGGTGCCGGTGGTAGGCGTGCCCTTGGGATCTAATCCTACTACCGCGCCCTGCGGGCCGGGATTCTGTGTAGGATCTATATAAGATTGATAGAACTCCTGTATGGTGGCAAAACCGTTCCAGGGTTGTGCGCTCATATTATAGGCGCCCTGGTGCAGCGGATTGAGGGTCATCATCGCCAGATTAAAGCCGGTGGCATACACTGCATCAGAAGGAACGGCCCAGATGATCTCAGCGTTGCCGGTATTGTTACGGGAAAAGATCTGATGGTAATCGGGCGAAAGGGTGTAGCCTACCGGCGCATTGATGATGGTATCACAGGCGGCAATGGCCTTATCCCATTGCGGGGCGCCAGTATATACCTGTGCATTGAGATAGAGTTTTGCCAACACGGCGTAGCACGTGTAATAGTTCACGCGGCCGTAGTTGTCACCGTCGCCGGGACCGTTGTGCGGCAGCAGGGGCGCATTAGCCAACAGCTCTGATTCCACAAAGCTGTATACATCTTCACGCTTGCTGTTAGGCAAAGGCTCTGTAATGCTGAAGTCAACACTCAGGGGCACGTTGCCAAACATATCCAGCAGCCAGTAGTAATAGACGGCACGCAGTGCTTTCAACTCTGAAATGTAGCGGTTGGCCAGGGTGGTATCAGATGCATTTTCCAGCTGCGCCATTACACGGTTGCAGGTAGCGATACCGGCGTATAAAGTATTCCAGGCATTATTCGGCGTTGGATCATTAGGCAGGTAAGTGTGCTTTTGCAGCCTTACCCAGTGGCCGCCGTCAAACCAGTCTGCACCGCGCTGGGGCACTACTATTTCATCCGTGGTCACCTCGTTGAGGGGGATCATGTGGTTGTTGCCGCCGAAGTTGTACAGGTTTACGTAAGCAGCGCCTACTGCTGATGCAATCTCCTGCGGTGTTCTGTAAAAATCTTCGCTGGTCACGTTGCCATACAGCAGGTCTTTTTCGTTGAGATCTGTGCAGGCAGCCGTTAGTACGCAAGCTGCCAGTAAGTATCGTATGATGGATATATTTTTCATCGTGATCATTATTAGTATTAAAACTCTACGTTTACTCCAAGGGTAAATGTGCGGGAGAGTATCCAGGTTTCCCTTCTGTCCACGCCCGGCGCCAGTGGATTAGGCGAGCGGTCGGGGTTGGGATCTGTATATCTCACTTCCGGATCGGCCCCGGTGTAACCGGTGATCACGAACAGGTTCTGACCAGACAGGTATGCCCGGATGTTCCTGATAAGGCCATTGGGCCTCACCTTGAAATTATATCCCAGGGTAGCATTGTCTAATTTGGCGAATGAGGCGCTTTCCACGAAAAGGCTGCTGAAGATCTGTCCATCTGTCACATTTGGATTAAAGTATTTTGTCTTCACGATATTATAGCTGCTGGCTACATTTGGATTTTCGTAGAAGGCGCGGTAGGTATTGATCAGGTCATGGCCGATGGTGCCACGGAGAAAGAAGTTCAGATCAAAGCGTTTATAACGGAAGGTATTGGTCCAGCCGAATTCAAAATCGGGCAGGCCTTTCCCGATCTTCCGTTGGTAGTCGGTAGAAGTGGTTGGCTTTCCCTGGCCGTCATCAAACTGGTATTTACCGTTGGCGTCAACACCCAGGTAAACAGGGCCCCAGAGTATGCCGATCTCTTCGCCGGCTACGGCCCTGGTGATCTGCGTGGCTTCCTGTCCGGGTGTACCCAGGTTGGTGGCGCCTACGTAATCTGCATCTACATTCAGCTTGCTCAGCTTCACGTTGTAGGTGGAAAAGTTAGCGCCGGTGGTCCAGGTAAAGTCTTTGCCCCGCAGCACTTCGTAGGTGAGCGCTGCTTCAAAGCCTTTGCTTTTCAGCTCGCCTACGTTCAGGTAGGTTTGGGTGGCCTGGTTGGGCGGCACGGGCACGTTGGTGAGGAAGATCAGGTCTTTGGTGGTCCTGTCGTACCAGTCCAGGGTACCGGTCACCCGGTTGTCGAAGAGCGTAAAGTCCAGGCCGATGTCCAGCTCATTCTTGGATTCCCATTTCAGATCGGGGTTAGCGTTCCGGGTGGGATTGGAAGAGGAGAGGTATACCCCGTTGCCTGCGTAGTAAGGCTGGCCGTTGAAGCCGAGCAGGTCCAGGGAATAATAGGAGCCGGGCGGCAATGAGCCGGTATGGCCCCAGCTGCCCCTTAATTTCAGGTTATCCACCTTTGGTATGGTAAACAGCTTGCTCAGGTCCACCCCGGCGCTGGCGGCGGGGAAAATACCCCAGTGGTTGTTGGCGCCAAACTGGGAGGATCCTTCCCTTCTCACGCTGGCGGAGAAGAAAGCCATATCGTTATAGTTCAGGTTTACGCGGCCCAGGAAGGCTACCAGCTTAGCGCGGTTCTTGAAGCTGATGATCTTGCCCCGCCCGTTCTTGAAGTCAAGCGCAGCGCCCAGGTCATCTGCAGAGGCGTCTGTCAGGAAATTACCACCCTGCATGGTGGCCAGTTTATTAACGAATTCCTGGTAGGAATAACCGGCGATAGCAGATACGCCTATCTTATTGAATTTCCTGTCGTAAGACAGGGTATTTTCGTAGAGCTGGTTGTAGGCTTCAATGTCTCCCTTAAAGCCGTAACCGTTGCGTTGAAATCCGCTGACCGCCAGGAAATTGCGGTCAAAGAAGGCGCGTTTGGAGAGATAGGCTTCGGCAAAAACACTGGTGGTTTGCTGTGCGTACCTCACCAGTGCCTTTAATCCGTCAATGATCTCATATTCTGCAGAAGCGGCGATGTTCAGCCTTTTGGTTTCGCCGGTGAGTGTGTTCTGTTTCAGAGCAGCCACGGGATTTACATAATCGATAAAGTTTGACTCAAAATAGCCGCCGCCTGTAAGATCGTACTGCGGGTCTGTGCTATATACAGGGGCGGTAGGATTATAGATGGCTGCATATTTGAATGCCTCTGCATAACCGGTGTCTGCATCCCTGCGGGATGCGGTAACGCCCAGGTTCAGTGTGAGCCGGTTCTTCAGGGCTTTTTGTACAAGGTTCAAACGTCCGTTGAGCTGGTGGAAGCCGGTGGTAATGGCAATACCCTGCTGGTTGCGATAGGTAAGGGAGGCGTTATAGCTGGTGCCGTTCTCTGTGCCGCCTGATAAAGACACATTGTGGTTATGGGCGATGGCGGTACGGGAGATCTCTTTATACCAGTCTGTAGTCGCCCCGTAATCAGTGCCTTTGCCCAGGGCCCGGAATTCGGCAGCTGTCATATGTGGTATGTCCCTGTAAATGCTTTCGGCGCTTACCTGGCCATTGTAGGCCACCCGGGTAACGCCCCTGGCGCCTTGTTTGGTGGTGATGATCAGCACGCCCTGGGATCCCCTGGTGCCATAAATGGCGGCGGCAGAGCCGTCTTTGAGCACTTCTATGCTGGCAATGTCGTTGGGGTCTACCGTATTGAGGTCGGCGCCTATCTGGCCGTCTATCACTACCAGGGGCTGGGTATTGGCGCCCAGGGTAGAGAGGCCTCTGAGGCGGATGCTGAAGGGCTTGTTCGGGTCGCCGCCTGGTTTGGCGATAGACAGGCCAGCCACTTTACCCTGCAGCAGCTGTCCCACATCACTTACGTTACCCTTGTTGAACTGTTCTGCCTTTACGCTGGTAACGGCGCTGGTCACTTCTCTCTTTTTCTGGGTACCATAACCTACCACCACTACTTCGGAGAGGTTACCGACTGTTTCGGCCAGGTTCACGTTGAGGCTGTTGAGGCTGCCCACCGGTACTTCCTGTGTCTGGAAGCCGATGGAGGAGATCACCAGCACGGCGTTGTTGTCTGGCACTGTAACGGAAAATTTACCACCTACATCGGTAGAGGTACCGGTAGTGGTGCCTTTGATCTGCACGCTGGCGCCCGGTACGGGGTTGTTGCCAGCGGAGGTCACGGTACCGGTAATTTTTCTTTGGGCCAGGAGCCCGGCAAAAGGAATAAAAAGGATCAGGAAACAGAGCTGCACTGTGCGCAGCGGAATGACTTTGGAGTATAGATTATTCATAGCCCGTGGATTTGCTTGTGTTTGGTTGATTGGTGAGTTGATGGTCCATGGTCGATGGTCGATGGTCCATAGTTTATAACCCTTAGCTTCTATCGAATGTAATTGATTTTCAGTTGATTGAGGGGTGCAAATCGTCTATAAAGAGGGTATGAAATGTTTACGGGAAAGGAGACAATCGGTTGAAAGTTTTCTTTATACTGAAGACCCTGAAAAGATTGCTTCGTCGCGCCCCACGGGCGGGTCCCTGCGGCTTCCTCGCAATGACGGCGGCTGAAGACCGGTTGTTCCAGGCCCGCGGCTCGCAATGACGCGAAGGAAGGGCACCACTAAGCTTTCACTAAGCTTGCATGCGCTTTTACCTAAGCTTGTATGCGCTTTTACTGCGGATTACACTAAGGTAACACTAAGCTAAACCATTAGAAAGATGCGGAAAGGTCCAGGAGAAGACGAGGAGAGGATACGGAAAACACTAGTGAAGATGCGGAGCATATACAGATATTACGGCTATACCGCCTCGTTCCTGTCATGGTCGTTGCGGTGGGCGGCCCGGTACTCTGTGGGGAGCATATGAAAAGCCTCCTTGAAGTACTTCACAAAATACTTGGTGTTGTTGAAACCTACGGCATAAGCGATCTCGGCCACGGTTTGGCTGCTTTTTGCCAACAGCTGCGCTGCATGCTGCATACGTTGAGAACGGATCAGCTCTATCGGTGTTTGACCGGTAATGGCACTGATCTTTTTATAAAGGGCGGCCCGGCTCATGTGCAGGGCTTTGCTAAGGTCTTCTACCGAAAAATCGGGGTTGTCCAATTGCTGCCGGACCACTTCCAGGGCATTTGCCAGGAGCTTTTCATCGGGCGCGGCAACGGCGACGCTATCGGGCACTACTTCCAGCTGACGGCTGTAGGTCTTTTTCATGCTTTCCCGCTGGGCCAGGAGATTGTTGATACGGGACAGCAGGATCTCGAAATTGAACGGCTTGGTAATAAAATCACTGGCGCCGGTAATGTAGCCTTCCATCTGTACTTCTTCCGCAGAGCGGGCGGTGAGCAGGATCACGGGAATGCGGGCAGTGCGTTCATCTGTTCTGATCTTACGGCACAGTTCGATGCCATTCATTTCCGGCATCATAATGTCGCTTACCACCAGGTCGGGGTGCTGGCCCAGCGCCTTTTGCCATCCTTCTTTACCATTACCCGCCTCGATGATGTTGAAATAAGTCCGCAAGTTGTCTTTCAGGTAGAAACGAAAATCCTCATTATCCTCGGTCAGCAGCACGGTGAACTTTTTACCATTGACGGCTTTTTCCTTCCCGGCATGGCCGTTCAGCGGAAGGGATTGTGCAGCTATGACTGCAGTGGGGGATAAGGGCAGGGATACGGTAAAGCAGCTGCCTTTGCGTGGCCGGCTCTCTACCATAATACTGCCGCCATGCAGGCGCACAAATTCTTTGGTAATAGCCAGGCCGATACCGCTACCCTGGTTGGTCATTTCTTCCGGGAGGTTAGCAGTATACTGGAAAAAGCGTTCAAAGATCTTTTCCTGCTTTTCTGCCGGTATACCGATACCGGTGTCTTTTACCTGTATGATGATATGGGAGCCGTCTTCCTGCAGCTGAACGGTGACGCTGCCCTGGCCGGGGGTGAACTTGAAGGCGTTGGAAAGGAGGTTGAAGAGGATGCGTTCCAGCTTTACCCGGTCAAAGGAAGTGACCAGTGTTTCTACCGTAGTGCTGAAAGAAAAATGGATCTGTTTCTTTTCTGCCAGATCGGTGAATGAGCAGACCGTATTCCTGATAAATTTAACAATATCTTCTTCTGTTGGGTTGAGGGAGATCTCTTCCGTTTCCAGTCTTCTGAAATCGAGCAGCTGGTTCACGAGATTGAGCAGCCTTTTGGCGTTGCGGTACACCAGCTGCAGGTGTTTATGCTGATCGCCGTCCTGCGGGTTTTTCAGCATCTTTTCTACAGGGGCCATGATGAGGGCCAGCGGCGTACGGAATTCGTGGCTCACATTGGTAAAGAAGCGGATCTTCATCATATCCAGTTCATGCATGCGCCTGGCTTCTTTTTGCTGGTGAAGAATGAGGAAGCGCATCTTTGCACGCTGTATGATCATCAGCCGGCCGGCATACAGGGCGGCGGCGATCAGCAGTATATAAATGGCGTAGGCCAGCGGTGTTCTCCAGAGGGATGGCAGGATCGTAATGCGCAATTGTGTTTCCGGATTAGTATTGCGCCCGTCTGCTATTTTCACGCGGAAGGTATAATTGCCCGGGTCCAGGTTGGTGTAGGTGGCTTTGCGCTGGTTGCCGTCTGTAGTAAACCATACGTCGTTGAAGCCTTCCAGCATATAGGCGTAGCGTTCTTTTGCAGCGAAGGAATAATCCAGCGCAGCAAAGTCGATGGAGAAAACGTTCTCGTTATACCGCAGCCTGATCTCGTTGGTTTCGGGCATGGCTTTTTCCAGCACTATGCGGCCATGCAATTGTTCACCTGCGTTGAGCGGCTGGTTCAATACCTGCAGACCGGTGAGGATCACGCGGGGCGCCTGCTGGCGGTGCTGGATCCTGTCGGGGTGAAAGAGATTGAAGCCGTGCGGGCCGCCAAACAGCAGCTCGCCATTACGCAGCTTCAGGGCGGCATTGGGATTGAAGTCGCGGCCCTGCAAACCGCCTGATTCATCGAAGTTGATAAAGTTGTATAAAACAGGTTCATCCTGCCTGCCTTTGGTGATGATCATCCGGCTTAAGCCGTTGGGTGTGCTGATCCAGAGATGATGCTGTTCGTCTTCAATGATGGTGAGCACGTTGTTATCCGGTAAACCGTCCTTCTTTTTAAATACACGGAAGGTGTTCTTTTCGCGATCAAATAAGTGCAGGCCTTCTGCGCTGCCGATCCAGATGAGGCCCTGGCTGTCCTGCATGATATAATTAATATTATTGTTGGTAAGACTGCCGGGACGCTGCTCTTCATAACTGTAATGGACAAACCGTCCGCTGCGTTTCTCCAATACATCGATACCATTGTCGCTGCCGAACCAGAGATTGCCTTCATCATCTTCCATGATGGCGTCTATGCGTTGTCCGTGTACGGAATGCGCTGCACCGGGAGGGAAGTGGTAGAAGATGCCCCGGCTCTTTTCAAAACGGTCCAATCCGGCAGACAGCGTACCTATCCAGAGGTTCTGCCGGGAGTCTTCAAATATTTCCCATACGCTGTCGTCGCCGATGCTGTTATTGTTATTGGGATCATGACGGTAATGGATAAACTTTTTTCCGTCAAAATAATCCAGCCCGCCCAGGTAGGTGCCTATCCAGAGCTGCTGTTGATGATCCAGGTAGAGGGCTACGATCACGTCACTGGAAAGGCTGTTAGGATCGGCCGGATCGTGCTTGTATACGGTGAAGTGATTGGTGGTGCGGTCAAAATACAGGAGGCCGCCGCCATTGGTGCCCACCCATACATTGCCTTTAGCGTCTTCCAGGAAGCGGTTCACATCTTCAAAGGGCAGGCTTTGGCGGTCGTTGCTGTGATGCCGGTAAAGCGGAAAAGTGGTGCGGTGCTCATTAAAATAATTGATGCCGGCTTTATAGGTGCCTACCCACATCACGCCGCGGTTGTCTTTAAACAGTGCGTAAATACTGTTAAGGCTCAGGCTTTGTTCATCTTCTTCGGCGTGCAGCAGGTATTGTACGGAGAGGTCTTTCTTATCTATCACATTAATGCCGCCGTGGTCTGTGCCTACCCAGATCTTTTTCTCCGGTCCTTCAGCAATGCCGCCGGTGATCATATCGGCATTCAGGTTATAGGGATCGCCGCCTTTCCTGAAATGGAGCAGGCGCCCTGTTTTGGGCGTGTAGTAAAACAGGCCTTTGGGCTTGGTTTGCCCGGCATTGATCCATAGTTCGTCATCAGCATCGATAAAGAGAGCGTAGGGCAGCAGCTCGCTTTGGTTGGCGTTCTGCAGGATGCGGGTGCTAAGGATCACCTGTTTGTGGGCGGTATCCGTTTGTTGGATCAAGCCGCTTTTATATACCAGCCAGAGGTGGTTCTGCGCATCTGCCGCAATGGCGCTGATCCCGTCTTCCGCAGCGGATCGCAGCTTCAGCGGCAGCCGCTGCGTGCGTTGTGTGGCGGGAGTGTAGCGGTAAATACCAGCGTGGTCGTTGAGAAAGAGGAAATTGTTCTTCTTATCCTTGAGGATACAGGTGATGTTATCAGGGGGGATTTTAAGGCCCGCAAGATATTGCGGGTAGTTGCGGTCAAATTTCTCTGTTACGGGATCATAGATGCTGACGGTATTGGCAGCGGCGACCCACAGTTTGCCATCAGGCAGTTCAAAGATGTTGTTTACTGCGTTACCAGCCAGGGAACTGGCATCGCCATTGATGGTGGTGAATACGCGGAAATCAAAACCATCGTAACGGTTCAGTCCTGCAGCGGTACCGAACCACAGAAAACCTTTCCTGTCCTGGAAAATGCAGTTAATACGATTATTGGATAAGCCATTACGGATATCCAGCCTGGAGAATTGGTAACCTGTATGCTGTGCAAAACCGGGGATACAACAGCATAGGAGGGAAAGTAAGGTGGGGAAGAGATTGTTCATCTGCTCAATTTTGGTTGATGTATAGTCCATGGTCGATGGTCCATGGTCCATAGCCATAGCTTGTAATGTAGCAAACTGTCTCTCAGTAGTGCGGTGACTTTTCTCGATCTGTCTAACAAATATAAGCCAGAATAGTGGAAGAAAGCATGACGCGCGTTATGCCTGCTATGCCATGGACCATGGACTATCGACCATTGACTTATATTATTAATTTTTAATTTGTACCTTGCTGCTGAAACTAGCCTATGAAACCATTATTGTTATTTGTGTGGTTAACCATGTGCGCATCTTCCCTGCAGGCACAGTGGTTAAAAAAGATGACGGATAAGATAAAAGGTAAGCCCGCACAGCGCACCGAGGCGCAGACAAAGGATGATGAAGACAATGCTCCGTCTGCGGAGGGGGAAGGAGACCCGCTCTATGTTAAAAAGGAAACGAAACAGGATCCATCCCTGATCATCGGTGGAGATGAAACCGTTAGAATAGACAGCACTTTTGAATTTGATGTGGCCGTGTACCAGGAAACTGCGGCGTTCCAGGGTAACCAGCTGGTGAAAGACGGCGGAGAGGACATTGTGATCTATTACAGCAGCGTTAAGCCGCAGTTCAGTATACAAATGACCAGTAAAAGCACTTCGGCCAGGTACCAGTATTTTGCTGATTTTGACAAGGAATCACAGTTGAGCATCACTGCCATCAATGGGATCGCCAGCGGTGATAAAGAAGCGCTGGATCTGAATAATATGGAGCCGGTGTTTCCGGGGGAAATGGGGTATCTGAGCCAGCTGCTGCGTACCGGCGGTAAAAAAGTGATTGCGGGGGTGGCCTGTGAAGAATATGTGGCGCAGAATGGCAAAGATGACCCGCGTGTAACGAATACCAATCATGCCCTGATGACGGCGCACGTTTGGATACCGATGGAGCCGCATACCTTGTTTCATGGCTATGGGCTGATACCGGATAAATACAAGATCCTGATCGAAAAGATGCGCATTGAAGGATCTTATGCGCCGGTGGTATTGCCGCTGGAAATGGAATTGGATTATGGGAATGGGGAAAGGGTGATCACTTCGACTACTGAGATTATTACGGGAGAGCCGAGGAAGGTGAGGATAGGGGATATAAATAAATAAGGTTTCAGGTTTGAAGTTTGAGGTCTGAGGTTCGTTCAATGTTAGAAGTTTGAAACAGTTTCCCGTCCTAAGCACTGATACCTGTGTCTGAACATCAAACCTTTAACGAACCTCAGACCTCAAACTTCAAACTTCAAACATTTAATAAACGCGCTTTTTGAAGTAACGCTTCCAGTTTCATTTCTTTATGCGCTACCTGCCGGAGCTCCGTCATATACGGAAAGCTCTGATGATCCATCCCAAATTTCTTCAGCAGGTAAATATCCAGCTCCTCGGCGGTTTTATGATGATCTGCATAATCACGCAGGAAGAAAAGGAAATGTTGCTGTTCTTTCTCTGACAGCAGCACCAGCGCGATCTTCTCTTTTAAAACGCTGCCGCACTCGAGCTGGAAAATATCCAGCACCTGCTGCATAGTTTTTATATTAATATATGCTTTGTTGGCCGGTAGCCAGAACAGGCAGAAATATTCTACTGCGGCGCTCTCAAAACAGGCTTCTGTCATTTCATCTTCATTATACCAGGTGGTGGCCCATGTCAGCAGATCAATGTCAGTAATGTGGCCTGCAATAAATGCTGCCAGGTGATGTAAAAGTCCTTTGCGGGTAGGGGTGGTATCTTCGGCCTGCGATACCTGCTCCACGATCTCGAAATAGAAAAGCTCATTGAGTTTGGTAGCTGCTGCGATGAGCTGGTGGGTAATATTGGCGGGGTTTTCAGCTTCGGGCTCAGGGAGGGGCAGCATCCCCGATGTTTCGGAAATGATCTCCTGCTTTGTTTTGATTCCCTGCAGGTAGGCCTTGATGAGGGCAATGAAATAGGTAGCTGTTACCCGGGGCAGCTCATTCTTCATGCGTGTATAGCGTTTTTTTGCTGGGTAAACTTACGTTTTTTCGCCGGAACCCCCATTATTTACTGGAAGTAGTAAACGCTGCCCGGGATTTAAGTTGTACTTTTATCGAATTCTTTTTCATCCCCCCAACAAAAAACAGCGAGGAATCACAGCGTTAAAATTGATGGCTGCGGCCATTCTGGGACCATATTGTCGGGAGACTTTACCGGGTACACTGAAAAACATTTAACCGTCCTATGAATTTTTGTAGCAAACCAGTCCTAATGGGAAACCGGCTACGATCGTGCGTTTTAACCGGTTCTCTTTTTATTGTCATTGTATTGGCGTTCGCGGGTCATGCGATTGCCCAGCACATTACGCTCGCAAATCCATCGCTGGAAGGCACATCCTCCGGCGTAAGCAAAGTACCGCAGGGATGGATCAAGGTAGCAGGCACACCAGACATATTGCCAGGTGTGTACAATATTGGTAATCATGCATCTAAAGGCATACATTACGAAGGGCTGCACAGCGGCCCTGCCAAGATGGAGGCCATCGGGCAGCGTCTGCCCGATAGCCTTAAAGCCGGGCTGATGTACAAATTATCCTTCGATATGGCGTACGTGCTGAAATACCTGTATGAGAATTGTTACGCCAACCTGGCCATCTTTGGGGGCGATACGCCAACTGATTCAACGGAGCTGTTATGGATGTCCGGCATCTTCACACACCAGCACTGGAAAAGATATGAGGCGGAATTCACGCCAAAGCGCAGCTATAAATATATATCGTTCTGGGCCTATCCAACAGATCCCTGTATTAAAACGGAAGTAGGGGTGGCCTTGCTGCTTGATAATCTGTCGCCCACTATCCAGCAAATTGTTAAAACGGAGATCAGCAGTACACCTTCGTGTAATAATCAAAATACGGGCACTGCCGCTATCAAGCTGACGGGCGCACAACAACCGGTACGCTATCAATGGACGCCCGGCGATTATACTACTGCTGAAATAAAAAATGTGCCTGCAGGAGTGTACCAGGTAACGGCTACGGCCGCCAACGGTATTGTGGTGAAGGAACAGATCACGGTACGTAATTCTGATCTGACAGCGAATGCGAACGTAAGTACTGCCGCCTGTTATAATGACGACAACAACCGCATCAGCCTGACCGTCAGTGGTGGCATACCGCCTTACCGCTATACGCTGAACGGGCATCCATCAGATACCAATGTGATCGAACATGTGAAGCCGGGCGATTATTCATTGATCGTCAGTGATCAGCAAACCTGCGCAGACACCTTTGCGCTGAAGGTAGCGCCGCCTCCGCCTTTATCAGGAACAGTAACAGTGCGGAACCTGGTGTGCGAAGGAGATACCAGCGGCATGTTCGTAGTGCGTGTGCAGGGAGGCGTGCGGCCTTATCTATACCGTGTAAACGGCGGGAACTGGCAAGCAGACAGCGTATTCAGGCATTTAAGGGCGGGCGCATATCCATATGAAGTGAAGGATCAAAATGGATGTACGATCGGTGGCAGTGCCAGGATATCGGAAGACCCTTCCATGACACCGCAGGTGCATCCGGCCATTACACCCGCCAGTTGCGGAGGCGCCAGCAATGGAGAGATCGCTTTTCAAATAAGCGGCGGAGTGCCGCCTTTTGAATATCGTATCAATAACGGAACCTGGCAGGCAGACAGCGTATTTCGTGACCTGCAGCAAGGCATTTATAGGTACGAGATCAGGGGAGAGGCCGCCTGTAATACCAGCGGTGAAGTGAACGTTCCGGTAGATCCTGCAAGGGCGCCGGTGGTGAATGTCACCATCAGGGCCGCCAGCTGCAGTGAAGCACTGAATGGTCAGTTGATCATAGATGTGGAAGGGGGCAAGCCGCCGTATAACTACCGGGTTAATAACGGCGCGTGGCAAACAGATAACACTTTCAGCCAGCTGGCGCCCGGCACTTATTATTATGAAGTGGAAGATGCATCACAATGTGGTGTAAGCGGAAGCGTTGCCATTACATCACCTTTCCAGAACTGCCTGGTGGTGATGCCTTCCGCGTTCAGTCCGAATAAAGACGGGAACAATGATGTGTTCCGGCCCAAGGTATATGATGAGATCTATGATTACCATATCCGCATCTTTAACCGGTGGGGAGCAGTGATCTATGAAGGCAATGATCCCGGTACCGGTTGGGATGGCGTGTATAAGGGCGCGCCGCAGGACCCGCAGACCTATGTTTATGTAGCTTATTATACGGACAGGGATCATGTGAGGCATGATCTGAAAGGGACGGTGACGCTGGTGAGATAAGTCGTAAGTCATAAGTCGTCAGTCGTCAGTCGTCAGTCGTCAGTGATTGAAGCGACTAATGACTTACGACTGACGACTTACGACTAATAACTAATGACTTCCCAGTAATTCTATCAGATACTGCCCCCATACTTCCGGCATTGAATTCGTGCCATGTCCTGCGGTTTGTTTTGAAACCGGCAGCAGGATATATCTTCCCTTTGCTACCTTTTTGATCTGCTCTTCCATGATGCCGAGTTCGGGAGGATTGATCTCATCGTCTGCTGAATTGATCGCAAATACTTTGGCTTTGATGGCGCTGAGATGCGGGGCGGGATTGTAGCCACGGGAGGCTTCCAGCGCATAGATCAGGTTATTGGCGTCGAGCGAGCGAAGACTACCGGCTTTGATCTTGTCGGCCAGGGCATCTGCCTGTTCACGGGTGGGCGCTTCTTGCTGCAGGTGCAGCGGGCTGCTGTTCATAAAGAAAAGAGAGGAGATGGCGCCGGTGAGCCCTATCTGTGGCTGGCTGGTATATTCGCCCTGTTGCCAGGCGGGGTCCATTTTAATGAGATCGATGGCCATTTTGCGCATGATGCGGTTACGGCCTGCAATTTCAACGGGCAGGCTGGCCAGGGGCATCATGGCATCTGTAAAATCGGGATAGGTGTAGCCCCATACCCAGGCGTGCATGGCGCCCATGGAGGTGCCGAGGATCAGGCGCAGGTGTTGTACTTTCAGTTGCTCCGTCAGCAGCGCATACTGCGCTTTCACCATATCATTATAATTGTATTGCGGGAATTTCATGTGCAGTCCGTCGCTGGGGCGGCTGGATTTTCCATGGCCGATATTATCGGGGAGGATGATGAAATACTTTGTGGCGTCCAGTGTTTGTCCGGGACCAAAGAGCCGGCCTGCAAAGCCGGGGCCGAGGAAGTTACGGCCTGCGGAGCCGGTGCCGTGCAGGATAAGCACTGCATTTTTAATATTACCCTTATTATCTTTTTGCGGGGTGCCTACGGTGTAATAATGCAATTTGAGCGCGGGAAGGGTTTCGCCGTTCTCAAAACGGAAGTCCTTGATAATATAGTCGCCTTCTTCCGGTTGCGGGTATTGCGACTGGGAGAATGTGGTAAGGGAGGCGCATAGGAATAGTGCTGTGAATAAAAGTCGTAAGTTGTAAGTCATTAGTCGTTAGTCGTTAGTTGTTAGTTGTCAGTTGTCAGTTGACAGTTGTCAGTTATCAGTATGAGCATAAATGTATATAACATCCGCTTAAATCACTAGCGACTAATGACTAACGGCTTACGACTATCTATCAGTGGAGGAACTTTTTTATGATGGCGTGCAGATTCTTGAAGACAAATGGTTTGGTCACGTATCCGTCTGCTCCTTTTTGCATGGCGAGGTCTATTTCTTCTATTTCTGTTTTGGCGGTGAGCATGATCACGGGGATGTTGCAGAGGGCGTCGTCCTTTTTCAGCAATTCGAGCAGCTCATAACCGTTGAGGACAGGCATATATATATCGCTGATCACGAGATCGGGGCGGTTGAGCCGTGCCTGTTCCACGCCTTCGGCGCCGTTGGCGGCCACTATTACTTTGTAGTGGTACAGCTCCAGCAGGCTTTTGAGCGTGTCAAGCAGGGTTGGTTTGTCCTCTATGAGCAAAATGGTTTTATTCATTATGCTGCCGGGATAGGATCCGGGTATTTAAATATAATGGTAAAAGTGGTCCCTTTGTTCTCTTTACTTTCAACAAAGATGCTTCCATTGTTCCTTTCCACGAAATCTTTCACGATAGACAATCCGAGGCCGGTGCCTTCGATGCTGTCTACATTGCTGCCGCGGAAGAAGGATTGGAACAGGTAGGGCATATCTTTTTCGGGGATGCCAAGTCCGTTGTCGGTCACTTTGATGACTACCCTGGTTTTCTGATAATGTATTTTTACTACAGGGTTGCTGCTGGAATATTTGAAGGCGTTGCCTACCAGGTTGGTGAAGATCTTGGAGAGCTGGTTCCTGTCTGCATAGATGGGGTGTGGTGTGCCGGATACTTTCAGGTTCAGCACGCGATCGTCTTTTCTTTCAGAGAAGTACTGGTATTTAATATCTGCGATCACCCGTTCTATTTCCACAGCTTGTTTCCTTACTTCAATATTGTTGGACACAATGGTGCTCAGGGTGAGTATTTCATCGAGCATGGAATTCAGCTTGAAGATCTCGGAAGAGATCTTGGAGATATTATGGGTGTAGAACTGGTCCAGCAGGTTATCCATCTGTAGTTTGGTCTGCAGCAGCTCCATTGTGGAAGAAATGGCGGTCAGTGGTGTTTTGAACTCGTGAGAGGCCATGGAGATAAAATGTGTTTTCATCTCCAGGAGGGACCTTTCTTTTTCCAGGGACTGGATCATTGTTAATTCTTTTGTTTTTCTATCACTGATATCAGCTATTAGGAGTATGGTATACTGTTCGTTGTCCTGTGTAACAGTATTAGCACTTATTTCCAGCCATAGGGATGCTTTTTTTCCATTAACGGGAAGTTGGCATTCAAAGTTGGTGAATTCACCGCTTCCTTCAGCTTTCAAAGTATCTGGTAAAATTATTTTAATATCTGGATAAGATAACCCCCTTTTCGTGTTAGTTAATTTTTTAAACAGTGCTTCAGCAGGCTTGTTTGTGAACAATACCTGTTCTTTCAGATGAGATAAGATGACTACCGGTACTGGTAGCGAAGTCAATAGTACTTGAAATGGCATGATAATTGAAAGATGAGCTTTCATTAGAGGACATGGTTAATCAGGTCTCTAAAATAGGATAAGAAATCAAACCGTACAAACATACGGTTCGGGAGTGAAGCGAGTGATGCCTAGCCAACTTTGAGTTACCTAAAACTAGTAAGGTGCCAGCTTTAAAGTCATTGTTACGCACGGCCAGGCGGAACGAGCTTGATATCGACTGTGTTATTTGTAATGGTTTTCGTATATCCACTTAAATTAGTAATGTATGTGTTGATTATTAGGACATTCTCAGCGAAAAAAGGCCAAAACAGTGTTAAGTTTAAGAGAAGAATAAACTACTTATTATAGTAAGAGCAACAACATCAAATTCATGGTATCTTGTGTCAAGTTATTCATTAATTCAAAGTATAGTCTCTAAATATTATTTTTCTTAATAAGTGAACATATGTTTTAGGCAGAAAAAAATTAACACATAGTTAATACATTTTCAGTCGATTGTAGAAACGCCCTTTTTTCGCATATTATTTGGTGGTATATTTGAATTATATTATTGAAAAACATATTTGAGAAACCATATCAATTGAGCCATATCAATTGTTACCCTTGTCAACACGATGATCAATATTGGAATCATAGAGGACAACCATTTTCAGCTCAATAACTACAAGGAATTCTTAGAAGATTTCCAGGAATGTAAGGTAGTTTTTGCGTGTAAATCGATGGAGGAATTCAAGGCGCTGCCTTTCAAGAATTTCGATGTGAAGGTCATATTACTGGACATCTCGTTGCCGGGAGAATCAGGCATCCAGGGTATGCAGGAGCTGAAACAGATTTACCCGGAAGCAAAGATAATTGTGCTTTCCGGCCATGACGGCAAACAGTATGTAATAGAATCTATTAAGAACGGCGCCAGCGGTTATATCATTAAGACCAGCCGTTTGATGGAGATCTATCATTCCATACTGGATACAGTGAACCAGGGCGGCACACTGTCTCCCAAAGCAGCTCATCTGCTGATCAGCTACATCAACAAGGATCCGCTGGAGAACATCAAGCATAAATTAACCAAACGGGAGTACGAATTACTGACCTTGTTAAAGGAAGGTTATTCCTATAAAGAGATGGCGGATAAACTATATGTAACGGTATTTACTATTAATCAGCATCTGAAGAAGATCTACCAGAAACTGAATGTAGCATCGAAGTCAGAGCTGATCTCAAAGATCTGGTCCAACAACCTTTTCACCTGGTTGCTTATTGGGATTTCCGCTATTCAAACAATTAATGTAACAATTATTTAATGTAAATCGGGCCTGCTAAAACGCATTACTTTAATTAGTAGAGGTGTTTATACATAAGGTAGGATTTATACTCTAGTAAGTAGTTGTGTCCGGGTACAGGTTGAGCTAATATTGTGGTGCGAACAATGAGCCTGTGCCCCTTTACAAGTATTAAACTTTTAGGCTTAATATTAAACGTGTTAAAATGCTCTTGAGAACGGACTCCAGTTTAAAAATGCTTGTTTTAGGGTTGATTGTTCTGAGTTGTTTAGTAACTTCTTGTGCCACTCAAAAGAATACGCTCTATTTACAAGATATCAGAGATACAACGGTAACGATAAACGGAAACTTTGAACCACTGATCCAAAAGAACGACGTGCTACAGATCAATGTAAGCAGTCTCAACCCGGAAGATGCCGTAATTTATAATGCAGGCAATTCGGTATCTCCTTCAAGCGGCGGCGCAAACATGAGTGGTATTGCGCTGGGTGGCTTCCTGGTAGACCAGCAGGGTAACATACAATATCCCATGTTGGGCTCTGTTAAAGCAGAAGGGCTGACCAAGAAGCAGCTGACAGATAATATTAAAGACCAGCTTGTGCAGCGCAAGCTGCTGGTAGACCCGGTAGTAAGCGCCCGTTTTTTAAACTATAGGGTAACCTTACTGGGAGAAGTGAACAAGCCGATGGTTGTGAACGTCACAAATGAAAAGATCTCCATCCTGGAGGCGATCGGCATGGCGGGAGATGTAACGATCTACGGAAAGAAAGAGAATGTGCTCCTGATCAGGGATCAGGAGGGTAAGCTTGAGTAATTAAAAGGCTTAACCTGAGCGACCGGAACCTGCTGAACTCTCCCTATTATTACTTACAGTCAAACGACGTTGTATATGTTGAACCGAACAAAGCCAAACAATATACAGGAGAAAAAAGCCGCATGTTAATACCGGTTATTATCAGTGCACTGACGCTGGGCGTGATCGTCCTCGACAGGCTGGTGATACACAACTAAGGTGCAGCATGCCCAACCATTAGAAGAGAGGAAACCTTATAGGACCAGACCATATTCATGAAGACCATATTGCGAAGTAAACATTATTGAATAACCAAACTTGATGAGGCCTGGATAGATATGCAACAGATTAACTCGAACAAACAACGACGTCCGCAACCGGAGGAGCAGTTGGATTTGCTGCCATTGATCCGTCAGCGGTACCTGCCGTACTGGCCATTATTCTTACTAGCAATCGTACTCGCAGTTACTGCCGGCTTTGTTTATCTCCGGTATGCTACCCCCGTTTACTGGGTTTCTGCCACATTACTGGTGAAAGATGAGAAAACGGGAATGGATGAAGCTGATCTACTCAGCTCGCTCGACCTCTCCGGATCTAAGAAAGTAATAGAGAACGAAATCGAAATACTTAAGTCCCGCACGCTTGCCAAAGAAGTGATCCGTAACCTGAATCTTTATGGAGAAGTAACGGTAAAAGGAAAGATCCGGGATGACGTTGCTTATAAAAGCAGCCCCTTACGCTTCCACTTCCTGGAACCAGACTCGATCAAAGGAGACGAATACACTATTCTGTCCATGAAATATGACGTGGCGCATAAAAGGGTATTCCTGAACGGCAACTCCTATCCTTTGTATGATACCGTTTATACCACGTGGGGCAAAATGGTGATCACTCCCAAACCCGGCGCACAGGTAGATGTTCGTAATAAACAATATACACTGCGCATCGCCGGTGAGAAAGTACTGGCAGGCATGATGCAGAACGCCCTGCAGGTAGATCCTACCACCAAAGCCGGTACGATCATCGGCCTGGGCTATAGCGATTCTGATCCTGACAGGGGAGAGGACATTCTCAACGAACTGATAAAGGTGTATAACAATGCATCTATAGAAGATAAGAACCGGACATCTGCCAATACCATGAACTTCGTGGACAGCCGCCTGCGGGTGGTTACCCAGGAGCTGAACCAGGTAGAAAGCCAGGTGGCCAATTTTAAACAACGTGAAGGGATCGTAGATCTTACCCGAACAAAGCAAGATCTTCCTGGAAAGTGTATCCGGTAACGATAAGAAGATCGCAGAAGCTGATATGCAGCTGTCTGTGCTGGATTCTATAGAAGGTTACCTGACAAAAGCCAAAGAAGATGAAACACTGGTGCCTGCCACCCTGGGCCTTACAGACCCGGTGCTGTTGGACCTGATCTCCAAGCTTTCTGATGTGGAGCTGCAGCTGCAAAGGCTGAAGAAAACAACCGGTGAGAACAGTCCGCTGCTGGAAAGCCTCAACAGGCAAAGAGCGCAGCTGAAGCCAAGTGTGCTGCAGAACGTTCGCAACCTGCGCGCCAACCTGATAGCCAGTAAGCTTAGGGTAGAAGCAGACAACCAACGTTATTCCGGCATGCTTACCGGCGTACCGCAGAAAGAAAAAGCCTTCCTGGAAGTAAGCCGTCAGCAGGAGATCAAGAATAATATCTACACCTTCCTGCTGCAAAAAAGGGAAGAAACGGCGGTAGCCTCTGCTGCTGCTGTATCAGACAGCCGTATAGTAGATGCTGCTGAAGCTTCTCCATGGCCTATCAGCCCCAAGAAGCCCATCATACTGGGTATCTCTGTGCTGGCAGCCATTGCAGGAGTAGGCGGTCTGATCACCCTGCGCGACCTGATGAAGAAGGAAGTAGCGCACCGCGCAGAGATAGAAAAGGCTACGGATGCGCCTATACTCGCAGAGATCGTACAGAACGATGGTAAGGAAGCGGTTGTAGTAGCAGAAGGTAACAGAAGCTTTGTAGCAGAACAGTTCCGTACGCTGCGTACAGCCCTGTCTTATGTAGGGGTGAGCGCCAACGGTACACTGAACGGGAACGGCATGAATGGCGCCGGTCATCGTAAAACGCTGCTGGTTACTTCTTCTATCTCGGGCGAAGGCAAAAGCTTTGTTTCTGTTAACCTGGCAGTAAGCCTCTCACTGGTAAAGAAGAGAGTGGCGCTGCTGGAGTTCGACCTGCGCAAGCCCAGGATCAGCGCTATGCTGAATGTTTCCAGGGAGCCCGGGATCAGTAATTACCTGGTAGGACAGGCAGAGATACCTGCTATCCTGCAACCGGTGCCTGGTAATGAATACCTGTATATACTGCCGGCTGGCGTGATACCGCCCAACCCGACAGAGCTGATACTGAACGGCCAGCTGGAAACGCTGATCAATTATCTGAAAGCTAAGTTCGATTACGTAATTATAGATACGGCGCCCGTTGGGCTGGTAACAGATGCACGCCTGCTGGCACAATATGCAGACGCTACCCTGTATGTGATCCGTCACCAGGTTACGCCCAAGCTCTACCTGAAGATGATCAACGAGATCTACCAGAACAAAGAGGTGGGCAACCTGAACATCGTGTTCAACGGTATACAGCCGCGCGGTGCTTCCGGTTATGATGCGAATGGTTATGGTTACGGCTACGGCTATATCGAACAGAAGAAAGGCGCCCGCCGCAGACAATTTTTCAAAGGAATCTTTAACATATAAAAGTACCGGCGCTTGTGCGCGGGTACACATCCGGAAAACCCTTCGTTAATCAAGTCATGTGACTGAGAGAGCGAAGCTTTCCCGGGATTGACGTGAATGTCTTTATTTGAAAAAACCAAATGTATGAAACGTTTAACGGCAATACCAACGTTGTCTTTAGAGATCCCCCGTTATAGCAGAAACTGCGCAATGTTAACCAACGTATTAACCTTAAAATGAGATGCCCATGCAACAGGAATTATCTAATTGGTATGCTGTGTATACCAAAGCAAGATGGGAAAAGAAAGTGGCTGAACTGCTCACCCGCAAGCGTATCGAAAACTATTGTCCGCTTAACCCGGTTGAGCGCCAATGGAGCGACCGCCGGAAAGTAGTCGCGGAACCGCTGTTCAGATCCTATGTTTTTGTTCGTATACCTGAAAGCAGAAAATGGGTAGTCCGCGAAACCGAAGGGATCATCAACTTCGTTTACTGGCTGGGCAAACCGGCTGTAATTGCTGATCACGAGATCGAATTGATCAAACGCTTCCTCCGTGAATACAAGGATGTGACTGTTGAACAGTTCCCGCTGCGCCAGGATGACCTGGTGGAGATCACCTCTGGTCCGCTGATGAACCAGCGCGGCAGGATCATCGAAGTAGGCAAGAACAAGGTAAAAGCAGAGCTTTCCAGCCTGGGTTATACCATGATCGCCACTGTTCCTACTACAGAAGTAGTAGTGATCAACAGGGAAGTAGCCAGCGAAACTGTTTTTAATTAACAATGAATAATTAAAAATGAATAATTCCTGCAGGGCGCTAAGCCGTGCACTGGCCCGGCTATTATTAATTATTCATTATTAACGATTAATTCCATCTCTTTATGATGCAGCATATTATACTTTGTGGAGGGTCAGGAACCCGTTTATGGCCCTTGTCGAACCGGCAAACACCTAAACAGCTACTGCCCCTTTTTGAGGGCCGTAGCTTACTACAACTGGCTTACCAGCGTAACCAGCTGGCATGCGACAGCGTGCTGGCCATTGTAAGCGAACAGCATGCTAATATCGTAGAAGAACAGCTGCTGGAAGCAGGCGCAGAGAACCTGCGCATGCTCGCAGAACCGGTAGGCCGTAACACGGCAGCCGCTATCGCATTGGCAGCCTTTGTATCTGCACCGGAAACTATCCTTTTAATTACTCCCGCCGATCACCTCATCGGCACGCCCGACATTTACGCGCAAACCATTGAAACGGCGCAGCTGCTGGCGGCAGGCAACAGCCTGGTAACAATAGGCCTGCAGCCCACCTATCCCGAAACAGGCTTCGGGTACATTCAATACAGCGGTCATGATGTGATCCGCTTTGTGGAAAAGCCGGATGCAAAGAATGCAAACCTCATGCTGCAAAGCGGCGACTTCCTCTGGAACAGCGGCATCTTCTGCTGTAAGGCGGGCATCCTGCTGCAGGAGCTGAAACAACATGCGCCTGAGATCTATAAAGCAGCCGGCGAGGCGGCAGACGAATGGCTGAGCAACGGCCAGTTATCTAAAGCCAGCATGGAAGCCATCCCATCCACCAGTATTGACTACGCAGTAGCAGAAAAAAGCAACCGCGTTAAAGTGGTGCCCAGCACAATGGACTGGAGTGATGTGGGCAGCTACGAAGCGCTGGCGGAAGCGCTGGTACAACACTACAGCTACCACAACCACCAGGCCGTATCTATTGAAAGCGGCAACAACATGGTGATCGGCAAAGAAAAGCTGGTAGCCCTGGTGGGCGTGGAGAACCTGGTAGTGGTGAACACACCGGAAGCTCTGCTCATTATGAAAAAAGGGAAAGGCCAGGAGATCAAGCAACTGCATCAGTGGGTAAAAGAGAACAGGCCCGAACTGTTATAACAACCATTAATAAACTATTAACGCGAACGATAGATGAAACTGACTGATAAAATATACATAGCCGGCCACCGTGGAATGGTAGGCGGTGCTATCAAACGCAGACTGGAAACATTAGGCTACCAGCAAATTATTACCCGCACCTCTGCAGAGCTGGACCTGCGCAACCAGGCTGCCGTGAATGATTTCTTTGCCGAAGAACAACCTGATTATGTGTTCCTTGCAGCGGCAAAAGTAGGCGGCATCCATGCCAACAATACCTACCGTGCTGAGTTCCTGTATGATAACCTGATCATGGAGGCCAACATTATTCATGCCGCTTATCAGCAGCAGGCCAGGAAACTGATGTTCCTGGGCAGCTCCTGCATCTATCCCAAGCTGGCTCCGCAACCTTTACAGGAGAGCAGCCTGCTTACCGGCCCGCTGGAATATACCAATGAGCCTTATGCGATCGCTAAGATAGCCGGCATTAAATTATGCGAGGCTTACCGCGATCAGTACGGCTGTAATTTTATCAGCGTAATGCCTACCAACCTGTATGGTATCGGCGACAATTACCATCCTGAAAACTCACACGTGTTACCTGCGCTGATCCGCAAATTCCACGAGGCAAAAGAAGGTGGAAAAGCGGCCGTTACAGTATGGGGAACGGGGACACCTAAACGTGAATTTTTATACGCAGATGACCTCGCTGACGCCTGCGTTTACCTGATGCTGCATTATGATGGAAAAGAGCTGGTCAACATCGGCACCGGCGAAGATCTTACCATTCGTGAACTGGCAGAGACCATCAAGGAAGTGGTTTGCTATGAAGGTGGCCTGGAGTTTGACAGCTCCAAGCCCGACGGTACGCCGCGCAAGCTGATGGACGTTTCCAAGCTGCACAGCCTGGGATGGAAGCATAGCACCAGCCTGAAAGAAGGTATCGTAATGGCGTATGCAGATTTCCTGAAAAAACGCCAGTCTTATTTTAATGTAGTGTAATACTTATCAATAAAAAACAAGCACCTTTTTTATGAAAGTAATTGTAGTAGGAACAGGATACGTAGGGCTGGTGACTGGCGCCTGTCTCGCAGAAGTAGGCACCAACGTTGTTTGCGTGGATGTGAATGAAGCCAAGATCAATGATCTGCAAAAAGGTATTCTACCAATATATGAACCGGGACTGGAAGAAGTGGTACACCGCAACTACCAGAACGGCCGTTTGTCCTTTAGTACAGACCTGGCCGCCGTGATACCCGGCGCACAGCTGGTGTTCATCGCCGTAGGCACCCCTCCGGGCGAAGATGGCAGCGCTGATCTTAAATATGTATTACAGGTGGCCAAACAGATAGGCGCTTCCATGAGCGGCTACCTGGTAGTGGTTACCAAGAGCACCGTGCCTGTGGGCACTGCCGTGAAAGTGAACAGGGCCATCAAACAGGCCTTGCAGGAAAGGGATGTGCTGATGGATTATGATGTGGCATCCAATCCTGAATTCCTGAAAGAAGGCGCTGCGGTGCAGGACTTCATGAAGCCTGACCGTATCGTGATCGGCGTAAACACCGAGAAGGCACAGCAGGTGCTGGAGCAGCTGTATCATCCTTTTGTGCTGAATGGCCGTCCCATTGTGTTCATGGACATTGCTTCCGCAGAAATGACCAAGTATGCTGCCAACGCAATGCTGGCTACCAAGATCTCTTTCATGAACGATATCGCCAACCTGTGTGAGCTCACCGGTGCAGATGTGAACAAGGTGCGCAAAGGCATTGGCAGCGATCCCCGTATAGGCGACCGCTTTATATATCCCGGTATCGGTTACGGCGGCTCCTGCTTCCCCAAGGATGTGAAGGCGCTGATCCGCACGGGCAGGGAGTATGGTCATTCCATGCGCATCCTCGAATCTGTTGAAGCCGTGAACGAGGATCAGAAGAAAGTAATGTTCACCAAAATTGAACGCCACTTCGATAACAACCTGGAGGGAAAGACCTTCGCCATCTGGGGACTGTCTTTCAAGCCGAATACAGATGACATGCGCGAAGCGCCTTCCCTGGTGCTGATAGAAGGCCTGCTGGCAGCCGGCGCCCAGGTAAAGGTATTTGACCCGGTGGCTATGCACGAAGCAAAGAAAGAGCTGGGTGAGCGCGTTACCTGGTGCACTGATCTCTATGATGCCGCCAACGGCGCAGATGCGATCGTGCTGGTAACAGAATGGAATGAGTTCCGCCTGCCCGACTGGAGCCGGATCAAATCCTCCATAAAAACACCGGTGGTGTTTGACGGCAGGAACATTTATGATGATGTAGTACTGCAGAAGAAAGGCTTTGTTTACTACGGCATTGGTCTGACAAAGTATAACACTACAACCGTATTGGTTTGAGGTTTGAAGTTTGAGGTTCGTTGAACGTTTGAGGTTCGTTTCCAGGTTCTTTGCCTGAAACACTTATCCAGACCTTTAACATCCAATGAACACCAGACCTCAAACTTCAAACATCAAACTTCAAATTTTTTAAACTGCTTAAAATTTAAAAGTATATATGAAAGTTGCGTTAATTACCGGTATTACAGGACAGGATGGCGCCTACCTGGCAGAACTGCTGCTGGAAAAAGGATATATGGTGCATGGTGTTAAACGCCGCGCTTCCCTTATTAACACGGAGCGTATTGATCACCTGTACCAGGACCCTCACAGCGATAATGTTCGCTTCCGCCTGCACTACGGCGATATGACAGACAGCACCAACCTGATCCGCATTATCCAGGAAACCCAGCCGGATGAGATCTACAACCTGGCTGCCATGAGCCACGTAAAAGTGAGCTTTGATACACCTGAATATACTGCCAATGCAGATGGTATCGGTACTTTACGTATACTGGAAGCATTACGTATTTTGAAGCTGGAGCAAAAGACCCGCGTTTACCAGGCAAGTACTTCTGAACTGTATGGCCTGGTGCAGGAAGTGCCCCAGAAAGAAACCACACCTTTCTATCCCCGCAGCCCTTATGCAGTTGCGAAGCTGTACGCTTACTGGATCACGGTGAACTACCGTGAGGCATACGGCATGTACGCCTGCAACGGTATCCTGTTCAACCACGAGAGCCCGCTGCGTGGCGAAACATTTGTAACACGCAAGATCACCCGGGGGGTGGCAGCAATAGCGCTGGGCCTGCAGGATAAATTATTCCTGGGTAACCTGGACGCGCGCCGCGACTGGGGTCATGCCAAAGATTACGTAGAAGCGATGTGGCGCATCCTGCAGCAGGACACGCCGGAAGATTACGTGATCGCTACCGGTATCACTACCCCTGTGCGTGATTTTGTACGCATGGCATTTGCAGAGGTAGGTATTGAAGTAGCCTTTACGGGTGAAGGCGTGAATGAGATCGGTGTGGTGACCGCCTGCAACAATGAAGAGTTTACACTGCCGATAGGTAAGGAAGTAGTAGCGGTAGATCCCCGGTATTTCCGCCCCACAGAGGTGGAACTGCTGATCGGAGATCCCACGAAGTCCAAAACGAAATTGGGATGGGAGCCCCGTTACGATCTGCCCGCACTGGTGAAGGAAATGGTTGCCGGCGACGTGGATCTGTTCCGTAAGAAGGATGTAGCACAACTGGAACATTTGGTAGGATAGAGATTTTTAGCACAATACAATTATGCAAGCAGCCAGCAGGGTAGTACTAAATACAGGAGCGCTTTACGGGAGGATGCTGATCACCATTTTCATTTCATTGTATTCAACCCGGTTGGTGTTGAATGCATTGGGTGCGCAGGATTACGGCATTTTTAACCTGGTGGGTGGTGTGATAGCCATGTTATCATTTCTGAATATGGCCATGACCATCTCCACACAAAGGTATATGTCGTTCCATCTTGGATCGGGCGATATAGAAAAATTGAAAGAGGTCTTTAATTCGAGTGTAATGCTGCATTTTATTATGGGCGTCACATTGGTAATCTTATTCGAAGTGGTGGGCATCTACGCGTTTGACCATGTGTTGAACATGCCTGCAGACAGGATAGGCACCGCCAAGACTATCTTTCATTTCATGGTGGTCAGTACTTTCTTTACGATCGCCTCTGTGCCTTATGATGCTACCCTGATCGCCAGGGAGAACATGCCGCTGATCGCCATACTGGGCGTATTTGAAGGTTTGTCAAAACTGGCGATCGCCATCTCCCTGCATTATGTCACCGGCGACAAGCTTGTGGCATACGGTGCATTGATGGCCAGTTTAACGGTATTGCTGCTGCTGATCAAAAGAGTGTATTGTTCTTTCAAATATGCGGAAAGCAAGGTCAAGGTCAGAAAGTATTACAACAAAAGCCTGCTGAAGGAGATGTTCTCTTACGCAGGCTGGAATATGTTCGGCGCCAGCAGCGTGGTGGCCAGAAACCAGGCGCAGGCCATGATACTGAACGTGTTCTTTGGTACGGTGATCAATGCCGCCTACGGCATCGCCAACCAGGTGAACGCACAGCTGACCTACTTTTCTGTGACCATGCTGCAGTCGCTGAACCCGCAGATCATAAAAAGCGAAGGAAGCGGAGACCGACAGAGGATGCTGCGCCTGGCGATGATAGCCAGCAAGTTCTCTTTTCTGCTGCTGTCTTTCTTTGCTATACCGGTGATCATAGAGGCGCCCTTTATCCTGAAGATGTGGCTGAAGAACGTGCCGGAGTATACGGTGATCCTCTGCCGCCTGATCATCATCTGCAGCCTGGTGAACCAGCTGACACAGGGCGTGCAGGTGGCCATACAATCTGTTGGCAGGATAAAGGTTTACCAGGTGGTAGTGAGTTTTCTGACCATCCTTAACCTGCCGGTGGCTTACCTGCTGCTAAAAGCAGGCGCCCCTCCCCAGGCGGTGCTGATAGGCGCCATCTGCATGGAGGTGATAGCGGTAGGATACAGGATCATTGCCGCCAACAAGATCGCAGGCATGCCTGTTCCTGAATACCTGAACAAGGTGGTATTGAGGGCGGTGATGCCGGTAGTGCTGGCAGCGGCGGTAGCCCTGCTGCCACAGTTCGCCATGCAGGAAGGATTTGTACGCTTCCTGGCAACAGGCTGTCTTAGTGTGGCTGCCTTGATTGTATTCGTGAAATTCCTGGGATTAACGCCCTATGAGATCGGTAAGATAACAGACATGGTCTCTAAGCTGGTGTCTAAGGTAAGCCCAAGATTCGCGGCAAGATTTGCGGTAATAAAAACACAGGCATAGTATTATGACCATCTTATTTTTTACTAACATATCGCCCTTCCCTGCAAACGGAGGTGAGAAGATACGCAGTTATTACCTCCTGAAAGCCTTATCTCAGTTAGGTCATAAGGTAATTGCCGTGATCTGTAACGAAGAAAATGTTAACCTGGCCAATTATGGTATCGATAATGTAATATTCTATCCGCATCCTAAAAAGCCTTTGACAATGATGGAGCGCATCACCTGGAAACATCTGTTCCAGCAAGATGCGGGGATCATCCGGCTTTTTGAGGAGATCTGCAGGAAATACCGGGTAGATGCTGCGCTGCTGGACTATGGGACAATCGGGCAGTATATCAGCTTCTTTACCGGGCGCCAGATACCGGTGATACTGGGCACGCATAATGCGCAACCTATGATCACCCAACAGGTGCCCGCAAAAAGCCTTTTCCAGAAACTGCGGAAATTCCAGCTGGTGAACCTGGAAAAGCTGCATGAAAGACTGTATTTCAAACACGCTGCGGCTACACTGGTGGTCAGCGACCAGGATCGCAGGTACCATGAGCGCTTCCTGAAAAAGGAAAGGGTATTTGTTGTGCCCAATTTCCTGGATGAAACGGAGTACACGCTCGTGAACAAGAAACAGCCCAAGGTGCTGGTGATGACCGCCAACTTTGGCGTGTACATGAACTACACCGGCCTTAAATGGTTCATTGAAGAGGTATGGGATGATGCACTGGCTGAAAAGTTTGACCTGTGGCTGGTAGGAAGGAACTCGAAAGAAGCGCTGCGGCAGATCACCGGCAGCGAACAATGGAAGAACATCGTGGCCCTCGGGAAGGTGGATGATGTGAAGTGGTACATTTCAGTGGCCAGTGGTGTGATCATTCCTTTGCTGCACGGCAGCGGCACCCGTTTGAAATGCCTGGAGGCAATGGCGCTGAGAACGCCCATTATCAGCACGGCTAAAGGCGTGGAAGGTGTGGTGAGCAATAACTTTATCATCGCAGACAGCGCGCCCGGGCTGAAGGCCGCCATCATGGAATTCAAGGGTGATACCCATACCGGGGAGGCCTTACGGGAGGACTTTATGAAAGAATACAGCGCGGAAGTGAATCGCCGCCGTTTGGATGATATCATCCACTATGCGGTGAAGGGGAAAGGTCAGCAGGCAATAAAAGAACCGGTAGTAAGCGTAGAACAGTGAACAGAAATTCGTGAGCTATGACATGGATCAAGAGGATTAAAGCTTCGCTTTATGCACTGGGAAGCGGTGTAAACATCAACCTGGTTGGCCAGTTCAAGGTCAGCGAGATACTGGTGTTATTGCTGTTCCCTTTCAGCGTGCAAAAGAATGATCTCAGGGATTATCCGCTGCTGAGAAAGATCATCTATGCACTGGTGATGCTGCTTTGCTTTCAGCTGATCACTGATCTTTTTGTAGTGAACAATACGCCGCAGAACTTCCTGCGGGGATCGGCTTCCATCATCATGCCGATCCTGTCCTTCTTTGTGATCTTTAAGATGTTCCAGGATGAGGAGTCTATCATCATCTTTATCTTCTTTACCGTGGTCAAGAACATCGTCTTTACGGATGATATCGTTGACTCCGATATGAGCTACTTCAAGTTCAAGATTGCGCCTATATTGTCAAATATAGTATACCTGCTGGTGTACTACTTCTATAAGAGGGGGAATATGAAGCTGCTGTATAGCACCATATTCGTTTATTGCGTGGTGTGCCTGGCCAACGATACCCGTTCCAGTGCGCTGAGCCTCCTGATCTCTACCGTGCTCATTTACTTTTATACCAATGTGAATGTTACCCGCCAGAAAATAATTGTGTTCTGTATTGCAGGCGCCCTGCTGTTCCAGGGAGTCTATGTTTTTTATGTAAAGTCGGTATTGAGCCACGAGCTGGGAGGGGAACACTCCATAGAACAGCTGCAGCGGCTTGATAACCCCTATAACCCATTTGAGCTGCTGATCACGGGAAGGGGGGAGACCTATGTGGCGATGACCGCCATCAGCGATAAGCCCTGGTTTGGCCATGGCTCCTGGGCGGTAGATAAAGACCTGAAGTATTATAAAATGCTGCTGGCGGTGCATGATGAAGACCTGAACCTGAAGAAGGCTTTGGAGAAAGACCAGCTGGTACCCAGTCACTCCATACTATTGGGAGCCTGGGTGAACTATGGGGTAGGCGGTTTCCTGGCCGTGTTCCTCATATTCTGCTACCTGATGAAGGCGGGTTTCTATGTGATCGCCAGGGGGCAATCGCTGACCATGTACCCCATCATTGTGATTATGACCGTGGGCCTGATCTGGATGTTCTGCTTCTCGCCTTTCCAGCATTTAAGATACAGCGCACCGCCCTGGGGCGCCATGCTGCTGAGCGCGTACTATTATCTTAAATACGGATACGATGAAGAAGAGGAGGAAGAGAACGAAGAAAATGTGGCGGCTACCGAAGCGGAAAATGTGATTTATTAGTTTGTATATATTGTATGGAATACATCTATTATAAAGACTCAAAAGGCAATTTCGGAGATGATCTGAACGCCTGGTTATGGCCAAAGTTCTTTGGCGAAGCCAGGCCGGATGGAGATGCGTTCGTTGGTATAGGCTCTATACTGGCAAATGATTCACCATTGTTCAGGAACCTTTCCGGTAAAAGAAAGATCGTATTCGGTACGGGCATCCGGCCAGACTGGCGGCCCTTTGCATACGACGGCTCGTGGGATATAAAATTCCTGCGGGGGCCTTTGTCATCCTATGCCTTTAACAATCAGTATGAGTATATAGCCGATGCTGCGTATGCTCTTGGATTGATCAACGATTTTAATTCAATCAGGAATGAAGAAAAGAAGTATGAGGTCAGCGTGATCCCTTATTTCAAGTCCCTGGCCTATTTCGACTGGGAGCAGGTTTGTAAGCAATTGGGCTACCACTACATTTCCCCTTGTGCCGAACATGGCATAGAACATACCCTGCGCGAGATCGCCGCATCAAAGTATGTGATCGCAGAAGCCATGCATGGCGCCATCATCTCGGATATACTGCGCGTGCCCTGGAGCCGCTTCGTGCTCACCACCCCCGTTACCGAGGGCCTCAAGGTGTCTGAATTCAAGTGGATGGACTGGTTATACTCTGTCGATCTGCCGGCCACTGAAACCGCCTTTATTAAACTCTACAGGAAGTCTGCCCTGCATCAATGGGTAAAGAAGCTCAGCGCTAACGCGGTGCATGTTGATTTCCTGGTGAAGAAAGTGGTAAAGGAAGAATTGTTCAAGACCCTGGCGTCCATTGATAATTACTACCTGTCAAAAGATGATGTAATAGAGCGGATCAACAGCCGGATCTCGGAAAAGATCTACCAGTTAAAACAAGAGGTTGGCGTCCGCCACCAGTTAATAATTAATAATGAATAATGAATAATTGATAATGCCCGCAGTACAACTATCTGGACGGGTAACAGTTGCACGATTATTAATTATTAATTCTTAATGCTTAATTATTTGTATGTCGAAATTGTTTTCAATAGTAGTGCCCGTATATAACGGAGGGGCCTATATCCAGGAAACGCTTGACAGTATTTTCAGCCAGACCTATCCCCACTATGAGCTGATCGTGGTGGACGGTGGCTCTACTGATAATACCATGCAGATCCTGTCTGAAGAAAAGAACCGTTCCCGCATCAAAACACTGATCTCCGAAAAGGACGAGGGCATGTATGACGCCCTGAAGAAAGGTTTTGACAGGGCCAGCGGTGAATACATGTGCTATATCAATGCAGACGACCGCCTCTTGCCCTGGTCGCTTGAAAAGGTGGCAAAAAAATTCAGCGAAGCTGATTACAGCATTGTTTTCGGAGATGTGAACTATATCAATGAAACAGGCGAGATCATATACAGCTATAAAGGCGTGAACTTCGGTCCCCGGGCCATCCGCCGCCTGCGCAGGGTACCCTTCGCGCAGCAGAGCTCTTTCTGGACGAGAAAGATCTATGAAGAGAAAGGGGGGATCGATAAATCATACCGTTATTCTGCCGATTCTAAATTCCTGCTGCAGGTATGCCTGGACCCGAAAGTGAAGAAAGGTTATGTGCCTTATCCCCTGGGTGAGTTCAGGATGCACAGCAACTCTATCTCTGTTTCGCTGACAGATAAACACCAGGCGGAGCACGACAGGGTGGAGCGGGAGCTGAACATGGGCGGCAGTAAACTGGAATGGGCTTTTTACGAGATGATCACCAAGGTGAAGAACGCGGGCGGCATTTACAAGAAGCTAACTTATAAAGGAACGAGGATACGGAAAAATTAAAAGTATGAACATCCTGTTTATTGTGCCATCCTACAAACCGGCATACATATATGGAGGACCGATCGTGTCAGTTTCCAAACTGGCAGAGCAGCTGGCGCAGCTGGGACACCAGGTAACTGTTTATACAACTACGGCGAATGGAGAAAAGGAACTGGATATTCCCTCTGATGCACCGGTGATGGTAAATGGCGTGGCAGTAAGGTATTTTAAAAGGATCACAAAGGATCATACCCATGTTTCTCCCGCATTGTGGCGGGCGATATGGTCAGACGCCAAAAAGTACGATGTGGTGCATATCCACTCCTGGTGGAGCTTCCTGGTGCTGGGCGCTTCCATGATCCTGAAGATGAAAAATATAAAGCCGGTATTGTCGCCCCGCGGCATGCTGTGCGAATATGTCTTTACGTCAAGGAACAGCGGTAAAAAACAACTGCTGCATAAGCTGATCGGTAAACGCCTGCTGGCTAATACCTATCTGCACGTAACATCAGAGATGGAGTGGCAGGAATGCCTGCGATTGAATACAGACTGGCAGGGCGATACCATCTTTAACCTGGTAGACCTGCCCAAGCAGGAGTATGAAAAACGTGAGAACGACCTGTTCACCATCAGCTTCCTTTCCAGGGTAGATCCCAAGAAAGGGCTGGACATCCTGATGCGGGCGCTGGCAACGGTTACATTCCCTTACCGCCTGTGTATAGGCGGTTCAGGAGATGAAGCCTATATGGCCCAGCTGAAGCAGCTCGCTACTGACCTGTGCATCCAGGATAAAGTGGAATGGGCGGGCTGGAAAAGCGGGGAAGATAAATTCCGTTTCCTGGCAGAAGCAGACCTGTTTGCGCTCACCTCGCACAACGAGAATTTCGCCATGGTGGTGATCGAGTCGCTTTGCGTGGGCACACCGGTACTGATCAGTAATAACGTGGGGCTTTATCAATACGTGAGAGAGCGCGAACTGGGATGGATCACAGGGATCGACCGCATTGAGGAGATCGCGGAAAATCTCACGCTGGCTTATAACAGCCGCGAAGAACGCAGGCGTATTACAAAGGAAGCCAGGGGCATTATAAATCATGATTTCAATGATTCCAAACTGGCGCAGGATTATATAGAATTATATGAGCACTGTAAATAACGGAAAGGGGAGGATAGCAGTGATCATCCTCACCTTGAATGAATCAAAGCATATTGGGCGCTGTGTGCAGAACCTGCGCCAGATATCCGACGAGATCTATGTGATCGACGCGTATTCTACCGACGATACCGTAGCTATTGCCGAAAGCTACGGGGCAAAAGTGTTCCAGAATAAGTGGGTGAATTATGCAGAGCAGTTTGAATGGGCATTCAGGAATTGTGGTATTACAGCGCCCTGGCTGATGCGGATGGATGCTGACGAATACCTGGAACCTGCCCTGGTGGAAGAGATCAACAGGCGTATGCCGGAGATGCCCGACGATGTGGCCGGTATTTACCTGAAACGTAAAGTGCTGTTTAAAGGTAAGTGGATCCGTTATGGCGGTTTCTATCCCCATATACTGATGCGCATCTGGAGGAACGGGCAAGGGAGCCTGGAGAAACGAATGATGGATGAGCACATTGTGGTATCCGGCGGCCGTACCGTCATGTTCAAGGAGAATATGGTGGATTACAACCTGAACTCCATTCACTGGTGGATCAATAAGCATAACAACTACGCCATTAAGGAAATGGCGGATCTGATGAATATCAAGTACCGCTTCTTTGAATCGGATGAGCGGCTGCTGAACGCCAGCACCAGCAATTCACAGGCAAAGCGAAAAAGGATCCTGAAAGAGAAAGTGTACTCGGCGCTGTCGCCCAGTGTAAGGGCCTCGATCTATTTCTTTTACCGCTTTTTCTTAAGGCTGGGTTTCCTGGATGGGTACCGCGGCTTCGTCTTCCATTTTATGCAGGGTTTCTGGTACCGCCTGCTGGTGGATGTGAACGTAAAGGAATTTGAAGAGAAGCTGAACGGTGATAACAGCAAAGAGCGGCTGGCCGAAATATTACGACAGGATTACAAGATCGTGGTATAAATGAAGGTATTGAAGACGGCGGCCGTTGCAGCATATTTTTTCATGCTGATCTATGTGGTGTTCCTGCTACCTCAGCGAACACACCGGCCGCTGGCGCTGCAAAAGTTTGAACACGTGAGGCTGGTGCCTTTAAAAGGGATAGTAGACGACATGTTTTACCCGAAAGGCCATCAGGACCCCATTACACACTGGGGAAACTTCCTGCTCAACTTCCTGGGTAACCTGCTGATGTTCGTTCCCTTCTCTTTTATCATGATAGTGGTGTTCAAGGTAACGAAAACGCCTTTTATCCTGGTAGCGGCCTTTTTACTGAGCGTGATCATTGAAGCAGTACAATATTATGCCAGGCTGGGAGTGGCCGATGTAGATGACGTGTTGCTGAACACTTTCAGCGCCTGGATCGGGATCTTGCTGTGCAGGTTTTCTCTTCGCATACTTAACATTGAAACAACAAATGCAAACTGATCTGACAATAAAACAAGCGGCACAACCCGTACAAACTGACCTGTCGAAGTTCGACACGGGCAGCTATCATCCGGGTGCATCAAAGTTGAAAGTGCTGGTGTGGTATTTCATCAACTACTATTTTTTCAACAGCGCTTTTCCCTGGCCTTACGGCATCAAGAGCAAACTGCTGCGCCTGTTTGGCGCAAAGGTAGGCAAGGGGCTGGTGATAAAAACCAAAGTGCGCATCAAGAATCCCTGGCGCCTGGTGATCGGTGATCATTGCTGGATAGGGGAGTCTGTATGGATAGATAACCTCGAAGACGTAACGATCGGCGATCATGTATGCATCTCGCAGGGAGCGTTACTGCTAACCGGTAATCACGATTATAAGAAGAGCGATTTTCCTTACCGCCTCGGTAAGATCAGGATAGAGAGCGGTGCATGGATAGGGGCGCAGACAACCGTTTGTCCCGGTGTAGTGTGCAGAACGCATGCAATATTGACGGTAGGATCTGTTGCAACAAAAGAGCTGGAAGCATGGACGATCTGTAGCGGCAATCCGGCAGAACCTGTAAGAAAGAGAGTGATCAGTCATTAGTCGTTAGTCGTCAGTGATGGAGGCGACCATTATCTGCCATCAATTACTGACGACTAACGACTAACCACTAACGACTAATTTAAAGTATGCGAAAACGAGTTTTACTTATTGGTGGAAACTTTGCGCCTGAGCCCACAGGTATCGGCAAGTACAACGGAGAGATGATGAAATGGCTGGCATCCAATGGCTATGACTGTACCGTTATAACCTCCTATCCCTACTATCCCCAATGGAAAGTGCAGGAGCCTTATGAAAAGGTAAAGTCCTGGTACAGGAAGGAAGAGCTGCCCGTAACAAGCGCCCTGAACGGCCATGGCGGCGGCCGCCTGCAGATCCACCGCTGTCCGCAGTATGTACCTGCAAAGCCTTCCGGCGCCAAACGGATCATGCTGGATTTTTCCTTTGCGCTGTCTGCATTTTTTAAAGTGACGCAGCTGTTGTTCCGGAAAAAATTTGATGTGGTAATAGCGGTAGTGCCGCCTTTTCATTTGGGACTGCTGGCAGTGATGTATAAGAAGATCCGCGGGGCAAAGGTGATGTATCACATCCAGGACATGCAGATAGAAGCGGCAAGAGACCTGCAGATGATCAAATCTAAAAAGCTCATTGGTTTACTGTTCGGCCTGGAGCGGTATATCTTCCGGCAGGCAGATGTAGTAAGCAGTATTTCAGATGGTATGATACGTAAGATACATGAGAAAGCAGGGAAGGATATTTTCTTCTTCCCCAACTGGGTGGATGTTACGTTGTTCCACCCCTTGAATAACAGGGCTGCCCTGAAGCAGGAGTTCGGCTTTGCGCCGGAAGATAAGGTGATCCTGTACTCCGGCGCCATTGGTGAAAAGCAGGGACTGGAGTCCATACTGCATGCGGCCCAAAAGCTGCAGCACCGTAAAGACCTGAAGTTCCTGATCTGCGGGTCGGGCCCTTATAAGGCAAAGCTGGAAGAAATGGCAGCCGCAATGGGATTGCAGCAGGTGATCTTTTTCCCGCTGCAGCCTTTCGAAAAGTTCAACCGTTTTCTGAATATGGCGGATGTGCACCTGGTGATCCAGAAAGCCAACGCCAGCGACCTGGTGATGCCTTCCAAGCTGACCACCATACTGGCGGTGGGCGGCCTGGCGCTGATCACGGCTAACCCGGGCACCAGCCTGCATGACCTGGTGACGCGCTACAATATGGGCGTTCTGGTAAATGCAGAAGATCAGCAGGCGCTGGATGAAGGGATCTGCCAGGCAGTAGATGCCGATGCCTCCCTTTTGCAGGCAAATGCGCGTGCATATGCAGAAACTTACCTTTCTATAGGAAAGATCATGTCCCGTTTTGAGGAAACGGTAGTACAAAACTAGTTGACAGTTGACAGTTGCCAGTTGATAGTCATTAACAACTGACAACCGTCAACCGTCAACTGACAACTAACAACTGACAACTGACAACTTATGTTAGATCGATATCTTAAAATTTGCAGCATCCAGATCGTTGTGCTGGACTTTATCGGGCTCAATGCCATTTTTTACATGGTAAGATCATGGCTGGGCCAGACGGGCGAACCGATTAATGTGGATGTAGATACTTTTTTAATAGGCGCCAATATTGCCTGGATGATCGCCCTGTATACCACCGGGATCTATTTTGTGAGCCAGCAGCTTTCCTATGAAAGGGTGGCGCGCAAAACAGTACAGGGTATCCTCCTCTACCTGCTGTTGTTGCTGGGTTACCTGTTCATGTACAGGCAGCTGAACTCGCGGTCATTTGTCATCCTTTACTGTTCACTGTTTATACTTGTAGTGCTGATAGACCGCTTTATATTCTATCTTGTTACCAACTATATTCTTCACAGCAAGGGCATTCAGAAAAAAGTGGTGATACTGGGATATAACGATGTGTCTAAAAGACTCGTGGACAGCTTCATTGATGTGAAGAGCAACCTGCAGTTCGAGGGTTATTTTGAAGAATACAGCAATGTGCATGAACTGTCTTATTACCCCGTGATCGGCAACCTGGAAGACTGTGTGCCTTACGCCAAGACCAACAACATCCAGGAGATCTATTCCACCTTATCGCCGGAGCAGCACCCCTACCTCTACACCCTGGCCCATGAGGCGGAGAAGCACTTTATCCGTTTCAGGTTTGTGCCGGATTTCAGGATGTTCGTGAACCGCCAGATCTATGTGGACTATTTCAATAATATTCCGATCATATCGCTGCGCTCCGAGCCATTGGATGATATCGCCAACCGCATACGCAAACGTATTTTTGATATCCTGGTCAGCTCACTGGTGACGATCTTCATCCTCAGCTGGCTGATCCCCTTGCTGGCGCTGTTAATCAGGCTGGACTCCAAAGGGCCTATCTTCTTTATACAGCATCGTACCGGCCGTAATAACCAGACCTTTCCCTGTCTGAAGCTGCGGAGCATGAAGGTGAATAATGATGCAAACGTGAAGCAGGCCACAAAGAATGACGACCGCTTTACCCGTCTGGGCCGCATCCTGCGCAAGACCAACCTGGATGAGATGCCGCAGTTCCTGAACGTGCTGATGGGAGATATGTCTATCGTAGGGCCGCGTCCGCACATGCTGCGCCATACAGAAGAATTTTCCCGTATCATTCAGCAGTACATGGTGCGTCACTTCATGAAGCCGGGCATTACGGGCTGGGCGCAGGTAAATGGCTACCGTGGCGAGATCCTCGAAGAGAATCACCTGAAGAAACGTATCGAGCACGATATCTGGTACATGGAGAACTGGTCGGTATATCTCGACCTGCGTATCATGGTGATGACAGTGATGAATACCATCAGGGGAGATAAAAACGCCTATTAATTAGTAGTAAAAATGCGACAGGTAACCACAAAAAAGATTATATTGTACTGATTATAGTAGTGAGATTTTATAAAAAGATGCACAAATTGCACCACGATTAAACAGGAAGTACTGGAAGTAGAAAATAAGGGCACATTATTACGCGAACGGAAACGGAGCCATATACCTCATTACATTAAGACATCTAAACTAATTGGGTACACTGAAATCTGGGTTTCACAATGAAAGGTTCATCCATAACTAGTGTTGATTTGCTGGAGAGCAAGGGGCTGATGGAAGATATTTTCCACGAATTGAAATCGATACTCTCAAGTATTTTGTCGAGTGTTGAGTTAATAGAGTTGTATGGTGGCGCCAACGGGCATCCTCAACATGCAGAAAAGCCTTCTTCCAGCGGCAAGATCACCCGTCAGGCACGGGCTATTAAATCGCAGGTGATAGAACTGGAGTTCCAGTTACAGAATATCAGGATCATTCAGCATATCATGAATAAGACTTTTGAACCAAAGAAAACGCTCACCAGTGTGAGCTTTTTTCTGCGGAACTTAATTCATGATGAGCCTTATGATACTTTGTTTGGTGCTGCTGTAGATATGCAGGTGAACAAAGAACATACAGACGCCTACATTGATGAATTTCTGATAAAGCAGCTGGTGCTGAACATCTTCTTCTGGATGATGAAGAATTCACCCACCAATCAGACGCCCGGGCTCAGCTTTATTTTTGAAGACGATGCCTTTGAGCTGAGAGGACGTTTCTCCGCCAATGCGGCGAGTTACTTTTTTCCATCTTATGCGGCAGGCAAGTCTTTCGAGAACGGAGGAAAGTTACATTTTGATACCGAGCTGTTGAACCAGCGTATCTACTATCTGATCTCTTATATAGTAGACTTACACGAAGGCACGTTTAACATTAACCTGGAGGCAGAGAAAGAAGTGGAGATCCTGGTAAAAATTCCTTACAAGCCTTCTTACATGTTGTAATACTTTAATGATATGCCCTGATGTTTTTGTTGTTTTATTCCTTAAAGGAGTAAGGCAATGAGATAAGGTTAAAACTATAGGGGATATTTCCATATTCCCTGATCACAGCTTTGCTATTTGTACTTGATCAAGTAGTATTTATCAGTGCTATTGGCATTTATCTTGCTATAGATTACTGCTATGTCCACTTGGAATGCCATGTTGCATCTGCACAGTACTTCTGTTTACAATTAATTATTTATTGAAAAATCGCAAAACCAGCATTTACTATGAAGCGGCATCTCATACTGCTGATCATGTTGTTCCACCTGTCTGTCACTGATTCATCTGCACAATTCCTGGACTCCCTGCTGATCAGGGTAGGTACCACCGGAACAGTGGCTACGAAAGATTATCAGCCTTTGTGGATCACATCGCAGCGCTTCGGTACGATCACCGATCGCAAAACAGACCTCTCCAGCCAGATAGGTTTCAGTAATGTACACTTGTTTGGGAACGATGATGAGAAGAACTTTTACATACGTTATGGCGTCGATCTCTTCAATAACGATCACTTCAAAGAAGTGTTCGTGGAGCAGGCCTATTTTAAAGCAGGCTATAAGAACTTGGAGTTCCGCGCAGGACGCTTTGAAGAAAAGATCGGGGAAATGGACAAGGACCTCTCCAGCGGCTCCCTGGGTGTAAGCGGTAATGCCCTGCCCATTCCGCAGATAGGCATCGCCCTCACCGACTATGTGGACGTGCCCTTTACCAATGGCTGGCTGCAGGTAAAAGGCCAGATCAGCCATGGCTGGATGGGAGAGGACCAGATCATCAAAGATGCCTGGCTGCATCAGAAAACTTTCTACCTGCGCGTAGGTGCAAGAAAGCTGAAAGTAGGCGCCGGCATACAGCACTACGCAATATGGGGCGGTCATGCAGAAGGCCTGCCGGATATAAAGAAGAACTTCTGGGATGTGTTCCTGGCTAAAGAATCAAATGACGGGTACGGTGGGCGGACAAGACCTGCCCAACCGCTCCGGCGATCATCGCGGGGTGGTAGAAGGGACCATAGACTGGGACAATGACGTCACCGGCCTGCATCTCTATATGCAAATGCCCTTTGAGACGGGGCAAGGTATAGACATCCGTAACATTGACCGTTTACTGGGCATTGCGTATACCAATAAAAGAGAAGATGCCTGGTTGAAGAAAGTAGTAGGTGAATTTATTTACACCAAACAGATGAATGATTTCTACGACAAGCAATACCGCGAAAGCTATTATAACAATGGTATTTACCTGACAGGCTGGGAATACCAGCACCGTATCATCGGTACCCCGCTGTTCATTAACAGAACCAGGGGCGCTGAATATTTCCCTGGCCAGGTGAAACCCTTTGACTGGAACCAGCCTTTTGACTCTGTAAGAGGCAAAGGATGGAACATCATTAACAACCGGGTGATCGGCGGCCACCTGGGCTTCCTGTATACGATCATGGACCAGCTGTCTGCCAAAACCATGCTTACCTACACCCAGAATTTTGGTAATGACCAGAAGGGCCTGTTCTCACCTTCCAGGTCTCAGTTCTATGCTTTGCAGGAAGTGAGCTACCAGCTGCCCACCATACCGCTTGCCATCAAAGCCGGTGTAGCGGTAGATTGGGGAGAATTGAGCGATAATGCGGGGTTGATATTGGGGATTAACTGGCAGTTTAGGAAGTAGTTTGAAGTTTGAAGTTTGAGGTTTGAGGTTTGAGGTTCGTTGAAGGTTGCGGGTTCATAACCAATGGTCCGCCTACTAATCAGAACCTCTAACATCTAACGAACTTCAAACTTCAAACCTCAAACTTTAAACTTTTTAGTCTCCCGTCGGATCTATACTGGCCGTTTCTACCATCAGTATCACCGTTCTCTGGGGTGCGCGCGTTCTGTGCAGCACTCCTTTAGGCACGGTCATGCCCTGTCCGGGTTTCAGTTCAACAGTACGATCTTCCAGGTCTATCAGTAACAGTCCCTCTGTTACATAGAAGAATTCATCATCATTGTCATGTTTATGCCAGTGAAATTCTCCTTCTATCACCCCGATCCTCACCACGCTGTCGTTCACCCTCGTTAGGGTCTGGTTAAACCATTTTTCCTTGCTCGCTGCGGCAATGGCAGGTACATCTATCAATTCCAGCCCGCCGAATTTCACGTCCATATGCATGTTGTAATGTTCGATCAGCTCTTTGTTCATGTTGCTTTTTTTACAAAGGTAGGCGCTGTACATTTATGAAATGATGCAAAGGAAAAAAGTATTGGCCATATCCGGCAGCACAAGGAAAGAATCGGCCAACCTGCAACTCATCAAAGCGATTGCCCGTTTGAGCGCCGGCAGCCTGGATATGGACATTTTCCAGGAATTGGACAGTTTACCGCATTTTAACCCCGACCTTGACCAGGGGAACGAGCCCCAGGGCGATAACTGCTTTCCGGAACCGTGTCAGCCAGGCAGACGGTGTATTGATCTGCACACCCGAATACGTGTTCAGCCTGCCCGGCAGCCTGAAAAATGCTATTGAATGGATGGTATCCACCACGATCTTCTCCGGCAAGCCCGTAGCCCTGATCACTGCAGCAGCGCAGGGGGAGAAGGCGCATGAGGCCCTGTTGCTGATCATGCGCACCATAGAGGCCCGTTTCACCCCGGAAACCCAGCTGCTGATACAAGGCCCCCGGGCAAAAATAAACGGCCAGGGAGACATTACAGATACGCCCACCCTGCACAAAATAACAACGCTCATTACCGCCTTCACCAATGAGCTAAATACCCGGGATCAGTAAAAAGTACCATAAAACCCATGTTTGGTGCTATCAGTGCATGAAGCCCCCTTTGTACCTTTGTACTGTTAAAACGAAAGTACAATGGCAAAGCCCAAAATACCGGTATACGACATCTATAGCATCAGTCATGGCCACACACAGCAAGACCTGATGGTATCACGTTTCGGGCCTTATGTACGGGAGCATAAACACCTCCACGGCCAACACGGCCACTCGTTCTACCACCTGGTACTATTTACTAAAGGAGCCGGTACGCATACCATTGATTTTTCCAGTTTTAACGTACAGCCTTACCAGGTATATTTCATGGCGCCGGGCCAGGTGCATAGCTGGCACTTTGAAGGCCCCGATCCGGATGGTTACCTGGTGCATTTTTCACCCGCATTCTTTCAGTCATTTTTGCTGGATCAGCAATACCTGGAGCGTTTCACTTTCTTCCGCGGCAACAGCAATGAGGGCGTGCTGAAGATCCCTGCGCTGCTCCGTGAAAAGGTAACGGAACTATTCGAGCAAATGCTGAAAGAGCTGGAAGAACCGGAAGAAGGCGGGCTGGATATGATCCGTATGTACCTGCTGCAGTTCTTTATACAGGTAGAAAGGTACTCTGTAAAGGCGGATAAGAAACAGGTGCCCCAGCAGAAGCAGTTGCTGCTGGCTAACTTCCGGCAGCTGATCAACAAGCATTATAACACGATCCGTTTGCCGAAGGAGTATGCAGAGCTGCTGTACATAACGCCTAACCATTTAAATGCCTTATGCCAGGACCTGCTGGGAAAAACAGCCGGTGAGCTGATCCGCGACCGCATCCTGCTGGAAGCCAAAAGGTTGCTGGTCAATGAATCCCTTACTATTACCGAGATCGCCTATGCCTTAAACTTTCAGGATAATTCCTACTTCAACCGTTTCTTCAAAAAGAACACCGGCATGACGCCGGAAGCATTCAGAAAACAACTTGTTCATTAAAAACTTTTTTATACCATGTGTGCCCATCACGATTCCAAGCCCAACCTGATTGTAAGCGTATTACAAAATAAATGTCCCCGCTGCCGTAAAGGAAAGCTGTATGAACATGCCAACGCTTATGCGCATCTGAAAGATTTTATGAAGATGAAAGAATATTGCGACGTATGCGGACAGGTAACAGAACCCGAAACAGGATTCTGGTTCGGTACCGGTTATGTCAGCTATGCATTATCCGTAGCAGTGAGTGTAGCCACCTTCATTGCCTGGTGGGTATTGATCGGGTTTTCATTGGATGATAACCGCCTGTTCTGGTGGATAGGCTTTAATGCAGTGCTGCTGATCGTTATTCAGCCTTTACTGATGCGCCTGTCCAGGACCATCTGGCTCTCCTTCTTTATCTATTATGACCGCAATTGGTACAAACATCCCTTGCCCCGGCCTTAAAGGCATATAGCTGGCGTAACTTTTGTTGTCTCTCCTACAAATGTTCGTCATATGCCGGAAGGTCCTTCCATAGTGATATTAAAGGAAGCCGTACAGTCTTTCAAAGGAAAGAAGGTGCTAAAGGTGAGTGGTAATACAAGGATAGAGATGCCTGAACTGGAAGGACAACGCGTCATTGATTTCAAAAGCTGGGGAAAACACTTCCTGATCTGTTTCCGGCAATTCACCATCCGCATTCATTTTATGCTGTTTGGCAGCTATCGTATCAACGAAGAAAAAGATACGCCGGCCCGGCTGGCCCTACAGTTTGAAAATGGTTCCCTGAATTTTTATGCCTGTTCTGTTAAGCTGATTACCGAGCCGCTGGATGAAGTATACGACTGGAGCGCAGATGTGCTGAGTGATACCTGGGATCCGGGCAAGGCCCGCAAAAGCTGAAGGCCATGCCCGATCTCCTGGTATGCGACGCGCTGCTGGAGCAGAACATTTTTGCAGGCGTCGGTAATATCATCAAGAATGAAGTGCTGTTTCGTATAAAAGTGCATCCCCGGAGTAAAGTAGGGCAGCTGCCGGTTAAACAGCTGAACCTCCTGATCAAAGAAGCAGTGAATTACAGCTATGATTTCCTGGAATGGAAAAAAGCCTTTGTGCTGAAAAAACACTGGCTGGCGCATACCAAAAAAATGTGTCCGCGATGCAATATTCCACTGATCAAAGAACACCTTGGCAAAACGAACCGGCGTAGCTTCTTCTGCAATAACTGCCAGGTATTATACGCTTAAGAATACAAACTATTTCTTTACCAGCACCATTTGCCCCAGGTGATAGGAGAGGTGGTTGGTGCGGTTGATCAACACACTTAAGCGGTTGCGGTGCGGCTCGTTCTCAAAATCTTCATCAGAGATCGAGCGAGTGTTTCAGGAACCATTCATGTGCTTCCATGTTGCTGAAATGTGTAGCCAGCATGTTATTGATATTGTTCCACCATTCTCTTAACTCCTTTGCAGCAGGCAGCGTTGTCACGGCACGGTCAGGATTTTTAATAAACGCTTCATCCAGTTGCGCATACTGCCGGTCTCCCAGTCCCAGTATAGGCAGCATACCATCATGTACCGCCGTAAGATGCCCCAGCAGGTAGATCACCCTGTTCTTGCCAGGTGCAATTTCCTGTAATAACTGTTCGTCTGTAAGTTCGTCTAATAGCTTGTTAGTCCGTTTAATATGTACGTCCCATGCATGCATGGCCATCTTTACATATAATTGCTGTTGTTTCATTGTATATTAATTTTGCGGGAGGGAAGTTAGGCAAATTTTGTAAACAGAGAAGGAACACTTTTTTTGTCTACATTTGCCCATATTTTTCACAGGATATGTAACACGTCATATTGACGCTTATCTTCTATATCGCATCCATACTATATCATTGATACGCAGCAGAATATGGAAACAATCACTTTGAAATTAAATGAGAAGCATCACGGTGCTTTCTATGTCATGGAAGGCGAGGAGCGCCTGGGGGAGATGGTCATCGGCATTAAAGATAATGATCTCACCGTTTATCACACAGAAGTTTTCCCGGCCGGAGAAGGCAAAGGGATCGGTAAGAAGCTGCTGGAGCACATGGTAGATTATGCCCGTAAGAACAATATGATGGTGATCGCGCTTTGCCCGTACGTGTTTGCGCAGTTTAAAAAACATCCTGAATTGTATGCCGATATCTGGAAAAACAAAGAATAATCAGTGAAGATCATAGCTACCGCAGAAGCGGAAAACAGGGGAGAAATATATACCACGCATATGAAGGTGCACCAGCATGAGCTGCTGGCAGATGAACTGGCGGAAGTGGGTGGGCTGGATGCCGGTCCGGCGCCGGGTGATTATCTTTGTTCTGCACTGGCATCCTGCAAAACCATTACCTTGCGCATGTATGCAAAGCGTAAAGGCTGGCATGTGGATGTAATAAAAGTGAAGGTAGACCTGGTAAAGGGAGACCAGATGTCATCCGGCAATAATACCTTCTTCTGCGAAGTAAGCGTTAGCGGCGACCTGGATGACGAACAACGTAAGCGCCTATTGGAAATTTCCAAATCATGCCCGGTGCACCGCCTGCTGAGTAAGCCCAGTGATATTGTAACGATCATGGACGGAATATAATTAACCCTTAAATACTTTTCTGATGGAAAAGCAGATAGAACATATCCTGGAAGGAAGAGAGAAAAGCATTGGTGAAGAAACGGTATTGCAGTCTTTACCCCATAAAGATTTCCGTTTTGCCAGCCCCTTTATAGTAGTGCATCATTTACCCGCTACCAGCTATCCGCCCGGTTCTCCGCCCGAAAGGCTGCATCCCCATCCGCACAGGGGCTTTGCACCTGTTACTTTCCTGTTCCAGGGAGAAGGCTATCATCGCGATTCACAGGGGAACAGCGGTATCCTGAAAGCCGGTGAGGTGCAGTGGATGTTCTCCGGAAGCGGTCTGCTGCACAGCGAAGGCCCTTCAAAGGAGTTTTTGGAAAAAGGCGGCACCTATGAGCTGGTACAGCTCTGGGTGAATGTGCCTGCAAAGCATAAAATGGAAACGCCCTTCTACCAGCAGGCAGCTGCTGCACAAATGCCTTCCATCAGCGAAGACCCGGGTATAGACCTGCACCTGGCGAGCGGTAATTATCAAGACCTTACAGGCCCTATCAATAAATCATTTACACCGGTTACTTCCATATTCGGCAGCATGCAGGCCGGTAAAACGGTCAGCTTCTTTCCACGGGAAGGCGACTGGACCTTACTGTATGTGCTCGACGGCGCCATTCTCATTAACGACCGCCAGCCGGTGAACAAACGGCACCTGGTAGTATTCAGCAAAACAGGCAGCGGACTCACTGTCACTGCCAAGGAGCATGTCCGCCTGCTTTATCTTTCTGCCACGCCTATCGATGAGCCGGTGGCCGCAAGAGGTAATTTCGTGATGAACACCGCGGAAGAACTGGACCAGGCAGAGGCGGATTTTGCTGCCGGAAAGTTCGGTGTGCTGGACTATTAACACTTCTCCTATCTTTACCTTGTGAAAGAACAACAGCAAAATGAAAGCATCGGCATGCTTTTTCTTGAGATCTGCAAACGGCGGAGAAATAAAAAGAACGAGCTGCTGAGCGAGGCTAATTTGTACGAAGGGCAGGATATCCTGCTCCATTACCTTGCCATAGAGGACGGACAAACCATGTCTGAGCTGGCAGGCAAGGTCTGCGTCCAGGCAGCTACATTGTCTACCATGATCCGCAGAATGGAGGCCAACGGTCTTATCAGGAAAGAGGCTGATCAGCACGATAAAAGAGCACACCGTATCTATTTCACTCACAAAGGCAGGGAAGTACAGGCCCTCACTTGCAGGATCTGGAACGACCTGGATAAAAGAACGCTCAAGGACCTGTCTGCCGATGAAAAGAAACTGCTAGACCAGCTGTTGAAGAAAGTGTTAAAGAACCTCGCTTGATACTATTCCTGGAGGAGGTCGCCTTTCCCATCGGTCACTATCTGTAACAGCTTCACGGCAACCGCTTCTTCTACCTCATCCGGGATAGTGGATGCTTCATCTCCAATAGCTATAAATTGCTCAGCCTCCTCATCCCAGGCGAATACGTACGCAGGGCTGTCGTTATAGGTTACCTCGAACCGGGTTTCGTTATTAAAGGGATAAGGGGCCGCTTTAACAGCATAAGGCACCTGGTTCAGCAACAGATCAAAGGTGACGGGTTTCCTATCCATAACATTCGTTTTTCCTATTCTCCACAAAAAAAAGGCCGGTTATACCGGCCTTTTCATTCATCATTTTTGTTCACTATGCTAATTAATGGGATCCAATGTAGCCGTCAGCGTACCATAACCCAGCTGATCATAGCCCCCGCTGCCACCGCCGTAATTACCTCCTCCGCCTTCCGGTCTGATCTTCTCTGCAAAGCGTTTACAATAAGGAGCCGCCAGTCCTTTGCGTTTTGCGTAATGATTATATACCAGCTCCCAGATAGGCCGCACATTGCCGCGTGCTGCACTGGCAATAACAGGCTGGTTTACCCCTAGGCAATTGCTGTAAGGCTGATACAGCACAGAATCGCCCAGGTTATACTTTGCTACGTATTCAGCTCCTTTCAGAAAGCGGTTATCATCATATCCGTACAGGTCGTTACCCTGGTTCCAGGTCATTTCACAGAAAGCGCCCATCAAACCGATCCCCAGGGTGTTATGTCCCTGGTCACGGCCGCTTTCCTGCCACTGGCCCAGCCCATCAGGGTGGATATACCACACCGCATTTTTAATACAGCCATTGCCCGCCCCGAATTTGAAATAGGCAATTGCCTCGTTATACAAGTCCCTGTTATCGCATAATACGCCGATGGCAAGTATGGAATTCATTACGCACAAATCCCAATTGGCGTAGAAATGGCTCATACAACGTTCCCTCCTGGTAAGAAAACCGTGGTTTAAAGGATAAAAGATATTGAGCATCATTTTCTGGAACCGTACAAAATCGGCGGCTGCCCATCCTGGGTAGTCCCGCATGATCTCTGCGGCATTGGCAAACTGGTAGCCCTGGAGGCCTGCCAGCAGGTTAACATCATTATTGCCTGCCAATCCTTTCAGTTTGGAAGACCAGGCATTCATGATCTGGATGGATTTCTCGGCATAAGCTTTGTCGCCCGAGATCTTCCAGCGCAATGCCGTAGCATAGGCCGCTGCAATATCGTTGAACAGCTGACCATAATTCTCCGGATGTACGCCATCGCTGCCCCGGTAAACGGTATCCAGGGGCTTGGCCTGGTAACCCAGGCTCGCGTGTGAATTAGCGGTTAATACATTCCAGCCCGCCAGCCAGGGCTGGGCGCCGGCATTCACTTTGGCTTTCATACGGTCAAAGTCCGATTGTTTGTGCAGCAGACCGGGATGCACAAAAGCAGTGTCATGGTCATTCAATGGCAGTTTTTCTACTGCGGCGACCTTTTCTTTTTACAGGCCCACGCAATGAGAGAGAGCACACAGGCCAGTGTGCACAGGTTTTTCATTTTCATAGGTGCTTCGACAGTTTAATGGATAAATATATGATACGGCGAAAGTACAAGATAAGTTGTCTGTTTAACAAGAATTTTTTTTATCTTTTTGTGAAACCTCGGAGAAAATGAAATGCCCTTTTCGTATAGTATTCATCGTGAGCATGTTAGTAGCGTGCCGGGAGAAACCTGTTCCGCCCATAGCGCAGGTCCACCTGCCCCGTATAGATGCCATGGCGGATCTTCCCCAGCCGCTGCATATCGTTAACTGGTATGATATGGCCCGCCGCTTTGACAGTACGGTATACGATTTTAACGCCACCGGCCCCCACTGGCCGGTAGTATGGTGGGACAGCAGCCGCCACAACTTTCCGCAGAACGTGGTAGGCCTTTATACAGCTATGGACGATCAGCGCCAGGGCACACACAATAAAGGCATGTTCCATGAAGCCCTGGCTACGATGGGCGCCACCCTGGGCGCCACCTTAACAGGAACAGACAAACGCCACCAAAATGGCCTCAATTACGTGGCCATGCTGAAGAACTATTTTAACCGGGAAACCGGCTGGAATATTATGATGAACAATACCTGTCCGGAAGTGGCCCTGCTGGGCGGCGGCTACGGGCGCGACTGGTGGTACGATGTATATCCCAACATGCTGTTCTATGCGATCTATGACCGTTACCCTGATGAACCGGGCTTGGATACATTGGCCCGTGTCATTGCAGAAAAGTTCTGCGCCGCCGACTCTGTATTGGCGGGTGATTATGATCATTCTTTCTTTAACTACGCGCAGCTGCGCCCTATGGACAACGCCATCTGTAAACAGCAGGATGCAGCCGCTGGTCATGCCTGGCTGCTCTACGCTGCCTATAAAAAGTTTGGCGACCGGCGTTATCTTATCCGTGCGGGAGAAGCACTAAAATATCTGCAGCTGCAGCCTGCCAACACATTCTATGAAGTGTTCATGCCCTTTGCCGCCTACCTGGCTGCGCGTTTTAATGCAGAACAGGGCACAAGCTATAATGTGAAGCAATTCCTGGAATGGACCTTTAATGGCGATCCGCAATGCCGCCAGGGCTGGGGCGTGCTCGCGGGCAACTGGAACGGGATAGACATTTCCGGTATTGTAGGCAGCACTACAGACAGGGGTGGTTACGGCTTCCTGATGAACACTTTTGATGCGGCCTGGCCCCTGGTACCATTGGTCCGTTATGATGCCTCCTATGCAGACGCTATTGGCAAATGGATGCTGAATGCTGCCAATGCGGCCCGCTTCTTTTACACCCAATACATGCCCGATGATCATGAGACCATTCCGCAGCAGGCGGCTGTCACAAAGGGTGTAATAGGTTATGAAGGCATTATACACTCGCCTTCCTATCCGCAATACGCACACCTGAAAGCGCCGGTGGCACAGGGCGACGGGCCCTTGTGGGCGAAAGGTAACCCGGATGTATCGCAGTTCAGCATCTATGGCAGCGGGCACGTAGGCATTTTTGGCAGTATAGTACGCCCTACAGATGTTGCCGGTATCCTGCAGCTCAACCTGCTGGCTACCGACTTTTTCAGGGACGAAGCCTGGCCTTCTTTCTTATACTACAATCCATATGCGCAGGATAAAACCATTCACCTGCAACTCGGAGATACGGCAGTTGCCGTTTACAATACCATCACGCATACCTTCGCCACTCGTAAAGCGCAGGGCAGCTACGCTTTTACTTTACCGGCGCGTTCTTCAGCCGTATTGGTATTTACGCCCACCGGCGGCAGAGCAGTGCATAAAAACGGGAAGTTATGGGTGGAAGGCAGAGTAGTGGATCATCGTTTTTAGTATATTAGTAACATGAAGAAAATATTCAAACCTGGCCCTGGTTACCCTGCATTCTTTCAGCAGTACCTGGATGTTGTGCCCAACGATGGCAACCTGCTGCTGCATCTGAGAAACATCTTCGAGGAAACAGAACAACTGGTAACAGACCTTCCGGATGAAATGCTGCTGTACCGTTACGCCGAAGGAAAATGGACCATCAAGGATACCCTGGTGCACATCGCTGATTGTGAAAGAGTGCTCATCTACCGCGTAATGCGTATCGCGAGGGGCGATAAGACCGCCCTGCCTGGTTTTGATGAAGAACTGCTGGCAGCGCATGCCAATGCCAACAAACGCCCCCTCGTAGATATCCTCAACGAGCTCGAAACGCTGCGTACTTCGAATATTGTTTTCATGTCAACCCTGGATGACGAGGCGCTTGACAGAATAGGCACTGCAAATGGCAATCCTGTATCGGCCAGGTTACTCGTAAATCATATCTACGGTCACCACCGCCATCACCTGACTGTCATCCGGGAACGTTACCTCGCTTAACAGCTTATTTTCCCTTATCCAGGGCCATTTTAAGCGCCAGTCCGGATAATACGCTTGCCATAAACCATTTCTGTACACGGATCCACTTCGGGTTGGCAGAGAACCACTGTGTAACACGGGCAGCCGCCAATACCATCAGGGCATTCACTACAAAGCTGATGCTGAGTTGTGTAAATCCCAGGAACAGGCTTTGCAGCAACACATCTCCATACTCCGGTTTAATGAATTGCGGAAAGAAAGACAGGTAGAACACCGCCACTTTAGGGTTGAGCACATTGGTCAGGAAGCCCATGCCAAACAATTTCGCAGGCCCGTCTATCTTCAGCTCCTTCCTTGTTTCGAACATACTTTTGCTGCCCGGTTTAACCGCTTCCCAGGCCAGGTACAACAGGTAGATCACACCGGCGGTTTTCAATACCGTATAGGCGTAGGGTACGGCAAAAAGCACCGCCGTTAACCCAAATGATACCAGCACGATATGGAACAGAAAGCCGCAGGCCACACCCAGCAAGGAGATCAGCCCGGCTTTTTTACCTTGCGTAATAGACCTGGTGGTGCAATAGATCATGTTCGGCCCCGGCGTTATCACCATCACGAAGGCCGCCAGCATGAAGATCAGCAGTTGATGTAAAGGGATCATGGCTATTGGATATTTAAAGAGGATGGCCTGGACTGCTCCTGCCTGATCCTGTTGATCAGCGCCGTATAGTAGTTTTCATATGCGCCCGGCACGGTGTCCAGGAAGAGGTAAGGCTCTATCAGTTCCAGTTCCATCAGCGTAAGCACATCATCGATGATAACGGCGTCTACCCGGGCGTAGAGACAGCCTTTGGCAAAGTGCTCCACAAAAGCAGCAGCGCTTTTTACATGCGCAGGTTGCGGGGTGGCAATGTGCACGCTGCCGCCATGCGCCAGCTGTACGCGAAAATCGCCCGAACGGGGCCGCTTTACAACACAGTGACTCAGCGCGCCATTAAAGAAGATGAAGGACCATTCGCCTGCTGTTTCAATCTCTTTGATGAAGGGCTGCACCAGGTAAGCTTCTTCCTGTACCAGTGCATCGATCTTCGGCTGCAGCTCCGGCAGATGCTGAGGTCTTACCGTAAAAGTGTTCCTGGCGCCGCCGCTTACGCAGGGCTTTACGATCAGTTGCTGTGTGTTGAATTGTGAAAAGAACGGAGCCAGATCAGTAATGGCTCCGCTTTCTATGATGGCGGAAGGAATAACATTGAAACCAGCGGCTACCATCTCGGGTAAATAGTGTTTGTCGCTGTTCCATTTTATAATGGAGTAGGGGTTGAGCATCCGTATGCCAGCCGCTGTGATATGGTCCAGCCATTGGTTAAACTGGCTGAACTTTTCAAAATAATCCCAGGGAGATTTGATCAGCACCAGTTGGTAATCTTCCCAGCGCACTTTCGGATCGTCCCATATCTCCCTGTGAATGTCCAGTCCCTTTTCAGAAAGCAGTGAAAACAAAAGGCTGTCCTCATCCACCTGCGTATCCGCAGTATGTTTCTGCTGAACCTCATATCCGACGAATGCAATTTTCATGGCGTTTAATTTACGAGCAAAAGTAGTCGTATATTGGCATTGCGAAAAGAGCCATTTTTAACAATTTTGACAGGGCCATTATGAGTAAAACGCCTCCACAGATCTTCATGCCATTTATACGTCTGAATAAGGATGACGGCATACCGCTCTACCTGCAATTGTATGAACAGATCAGGCAGGCCATTTTTAACGGCCGCCTGCAGGATGGAGAGCGCATGCCTTCTACACGCATCCTTTCCACGGAGCTGTCTGTTTCCCGCAACAGTGTGTTCCAGGCTTATGAGCAGCTGATGGTAGAAGGCTTTTTGCAGGGCAAGACAGGAGACGGCACATATGTATCCGTGCAGCTGAATAAAACAGCGCACCGTGCTGAAAAGGCGCCTGCGCCAAAGCCGCTGACGGCGGATACCCTGAAGTATAAAGATAAATCCCTGCCACAGGAGCTGCTGAAGCGCGATTGCGCCAAAGAGCCCTGGTTGCCTTTTCAATCGGCTGTACCTGCCGTGCAGCATTTCCCTTTTAAAACTTGGGCGCGCATTGCCGCAGGCATTTATCGCAACATACATGCATTGCACCTGGGTTATGGAGATACGCAGGGCCATTTACCACTGCGCCAGGCCCTGGCAGATTACCTGCGCATCAACCGATCTATTGTTTGTACGCCAGAGCAGATCCTGATCGTGAACGGCTCCCGCCAGGCCGTTAACCTGGCTGCCCAGGTATTGATCAGGAGCGGTGACCTGTGCTGGATGGAAGATCCCGGCTACCAGGCGGCCAGGGGCGCTATCTTTCGCTGGGGCGGTAAACTTTGCCCGGTGCCCTTAACGCGCTACGGCCTCGATATCGACTATGCCATTAAACATTACCCCACCGCGAAGTTTGCCTACGTCACGCCTTCGCATCAATATCCCCTGGGCGGCACACTGCCGCTGGGAGAGCGCCTGAAACTGCTGCAATGGGCGGCTAAACGCCAGATGTGGATCGTGGAGGATGATTACGATAGTGAGTTCCGTTATAACGGTCGTCCTGTTCCTGCGCTGAAAGGCCTGGACGACAAAGGCCGCGTGATCTATACGGGCACCTTCAGCAAAGTGCTCTTCCCCGCATTGCGCCTGGGATACATGGTATTGCCGGATGCGGACATGGCCCAGCAGTTCAAATCAGTGAAGTCTACTATCGACCGCCAGAACCCCGTGATCGACCAGGCCATTGTTGCACAGTTCATGCAGGAAGGACATTTTGCCCGGCATTTAAGAAAAATGCGTACCCTTTATAAAAAGCAGCAGGAAGAACTAATAACACTGCTGGAAAAACATTTGGGCGCTTACCTGGAAGCAGATGCCTGCGATACCGGTATGCATCTCATCGCCCGGATGCGGCAGCGCGGCAATGCCCGGGAGCTGGCAAAGAAGGCCGCAAATGAAGGGGTGTTATTACAGGCAGTATCTGATTATGCTGTGCGTTTTACGGATGATAAAGGCCTTATAATGGGCTTTACGGGCTTTAATACAAAAGATATGGAACAGGCGGTGATGAAGTTAAAGAAGTTGTTGATGCAGTAAAATAACAAGAGGCCTCTTTTTTGAAAAGGCCTCTTGTTATTTTACTGCATTCCTTCCAGGGGAAGTGTCAGAAATTTATATTGTCTGTTCTCTGCCAGTTAGTATCTATAGGCATTGAAGGAATTCCTGAGCTCTGGTTCGGAATGACCACATTGATGTTTGTTAACACGTTCCGTTTGAAGGAGATCTGTTTCTGCCCGATCACCACCGTGCTGCCATCAGGTTTTTCCCATTTAAGGTTCAGGCTCACCGGATGCACGTTCAGCGAATCAGCCCACTGCAGGTCATTGGCCGTGTATACGTACTGTTTCGAAAGGTCGCTTGCCGGAGTGATATATTTTGTCGGCATCAGGTTAGAGAAGTCTGCAATCAACCTGCCGTTGTTGAAATTAGAGATGTTATACCTGATCCCGAACACGATCCTTCTCATAGAAAGGGTGATCTCGGCAGGCGTCTGTGATGCAGCAAAACTTGTCCGGCCAACATAGGTATCTATTTCTGAGTTGCGGGTTGGATCAGGGTTGACGTTTACACCCGCATCATCAAAGAGATTGACGAAATTGATGGAATCTATATTGTAGTAAAGACTGCCATAAACCGTGTCCATCCTGTTATACCAAACAGGCCCCAGCCATGGATAGCGGAAGTCCCCATCTGTCTCATAGCAAAATATACCCGGGCCGGTAGCTTTTCTGAAGGTAATGGCATGCACCTCAATATTTCCGCTGTTCGGAATTTTGAGCATAATACTGTCTGTGCGGCTGTAAAGGCCACTATAAATAGCCTTGCCATCCTGGTGTATAGAAATAGCGTAAACAGTACTGTCTGCAAATGTTTTAGCCACTCCCTGATCATCCGTTTTTATCTTTCCAAGGGGAGAATCTGTAATTAAAAGATCACCGCCAAATGTAAGCTTTACAGTTTTGATCTCTGTTGCCGGAGGGTTCTGGGTATCCGGACTGTTATTGTCGCTCTTCTGACAGGATATAATTGTCCCAATGATCGCTGCAGCGAGCAGAATTCGTAGTTTCATAGATAATAAAGGGTTACGTAATAAAGGAACAAATATATTAATTTTTAACGTATCCCATCAGAATTTATATGCCACGCTGAAACGGATATCCCCGGAGCTTCTGCCTGCCAGTAATAATAAGCGCCATAGTCTGCGCCGGAATAAAGATATTTATTCAGGATGTTGAAAGCATTCAGCGTTAAGCGGATCTTTTTCTTCTCATAGAACAAACCGCCATCCATCCTGAAATAATCCGGTAACTGCATCCTGCTGGGCTCATCGGTCCATGACCAGGTGCTTCTGTCTGCCTGGTAGCTGAAACCAGCTGCAATGCCTGCGCCTTTCAGTACGCCGTTCTGCATCGTGTAAGTAAGCCATGCATTGGCATTGTGTTTGGCGAAACCGGCTATCCGGGTGCCTTTCTTCAGCACGCTGCTTACGGAGCCGCCGTCCTTGCTTACGTAAGAATCAGTATAAGCATAGTTGGCGACGATACTCAGCCCGCTCACGATCTCGCCCATGATATCCAGTTCCACGCCTTCGGCCCTGCTTTGTCCCAGTTGAAGGGAATACGGTTCTGCCGGTGTACTGCTGGGATCAGCAGACAGCTCGTTGTTTTTGATGATACGGTAGACAGCTGCGGTAGTGCTTAGCTTACCGTCAAACCAGTGACGTTTGATGCCCGCCTCGATATTGTTCCCGGTGATAGGTTTTGGAGGAGCGCCGCTTCTGAGCCTGCCCGCCCGCGGAATAAACGATTGATCATATAACGCATAAACGGAAGTATTGCGGTCAACAGAGTAGCTCAGGCCCGCCCTGGGGGTGAACCTGTTTTCTTCCAAAGTAGTACCGTCTGTTTCTTTCACATACGTATAACGGCCTGCGAGTGTAAGGCGAAGCTTGTTCTCAAAGAAGCCCAGCTCATCCTGGAAGTAAAGCCCGGTATAGGTTTGGTTCCTGCGGGATACTGCTCTTTGATCCAGCGGTGTGGTGCGGTCAAAAGCAGGGTAGCCGTTGGCGGGTGTACCATAATTAGGATGGAGGGCGTCGAATTCGCCGCCGTTGGCAGTGTCCAGCAGGGCGGATTGTCCCCAGTCGTACAGGCCTTCTTTTGAGCCCAGGTCCACACCTGCCAGTATACGGTGGTGAATATTGCCGGTGTTCACGTCTCCATTCACGAATGCCTGTCCGTAAGTATTTTTGAGATCTGCATCAAAAGCATACAGTCTGCGAATGATCTTACCATCAGGCATCACGGCATCGGGCCATATATCGCTGGAAACCTGTTTGAAATTGAAGTACGCTACCTGCGCGGTGAATTTCCAGTTATCGTTCAGCTGGTGCTGCAGGTTTACAAATGCGCTGTGCTCATTCACTTTGTTGGGAGTGATACCCGGGTTCGACATGCTGAACTCCTTTGGATATTTCGCGTAGCCGTCTGTAGAGAACACGTAAGCAGAGCCGAGGTCAGACATGGTCACATGCCGGAAAGTATATTCAGCGGTCAGCAGTGTTTTTTCATCCAGCTGGTAGCTGATCACCGGGGCAATGCTGTAACGGTCATTAAATTCATAGTCACGGAAAGAATTTTTGGTCTGGCCCATCAGGTTTAAACGGTACAGCAGCTTACCGGGTTGGTCCAGTTTACCATCCAGGTCCAGTGTGGATCTGAACAGGCCAAAGCTGCCGTAGGTCATCGTGGCTTCTCCCTTTTTGATACCGGTGGGTTTTTTAGTCACTACGTTATAGATCCCGGAAGGTTCACCGTTAGACATCATAAAGCCTGCAGGTCCTTTTACAAATTCCACATGATCTACAAAGCTCATGTCTTCTGTCAGTGGGCCCCAGTCGGACGTTACATTCACCCCGTTGCGGAAAGCTGCCAAACGGCCGCCACGTGCATTTACGCGGGTATAGATATCGCCCCAGTGCTCCAGGCGGGTAGCGCCGCTTACATTTTTGATCAGGCCATCGCTCATGGAAGTGGTGGTTTGACTGGCCATTACTTTATTGTTTACTACCTGTATATTCTGCGGTACTTCCAGCAAAGGGGTAGTAATGCGAAGCGATTGGGAAGTGCGGTCGGCTTTGAAGCTGTTCCGGTTCCCGGTTACGATAATGCCCTGCAGCTCGCCTACCTGCAGGCTCATTTGCAGGTCAACTGTTGTCGTCTTGTTGTTTTCAACAGTAACGCTGCGGCGGATCTCTTCGTGATTGCGCAGGCTGATCAGCAGGGTATAGTCCCCGGCTTTTATATTCCTGAAATGGTACAGGCCTTCCTGGTCGGATACGGCATTGATACCTGTTTCCACCAGTTCTACAGTGATCCCGCTTACCGGGTTGTTGTCTGGAGAGGTGATCTTTCCTGAAATGTTGCCGCCGCCCTTTTGGGCGAAAGTAAGAGTGGATGCCAGCAGGCATACAAGCATAAGTACAGTTCGTCTTTTCATCATTATACTTTTAGTTCGCGATAGGCCTTTCCTGATATGATTGAAATCTGGCGCAAAGGTCGGGCGAGCAGGAGGGAGCTGTTTACGCAATCGGGTAAATTATTTACGTGATCGGGAATTTTTTCCTACTTTTAAAACCATGCAACAGACAACTCCCATCACCACATTATTCCTGGACATCGGCGGCGTATTATTGAGCAACGGTTGGGACCGTGCCGCCCGGAAACGTGCTGCGGCCGTCTTTTCACTGGACCACCCCGAGTTCGAAGAACGGCACCACCTCACCTTTGATACTTACGAAGAAGGAAAGCTGACCCTGGATGAATACCTGGACAGGATCGTGTTCTACGAGCCCCGCACTTTTACCCGCGAGGAATTCAAGGATTTTATGTACGCACAGACAGAAGCCTACCCGGAGATGATAGACATGATCTGCAGGATCAAGGCTACTTATGGTGTGAAGATCGCTATCGTGAACAACGAAGGCCGTGAGCTGAATGAATACCGCATCCGTAAATTTGGCCTGAACAAATTCGTGGACTTCTTCATCTCTTCCTGCTTTGTACATTTCCGTAAACCGGATGCCGATATCTTCCGCATTGCACTGGATATCGCGCTGGTAAACCCGGAAGAAGTAGTATATGTAGAAGACCGCGCTATGTTCGTATCCGTAGCGGAAGGCCTGGGCATTAATGGCCTGCTGCACGAGAACTACGCCACTACCCGCGAAAAGCTGGCTGCTTTTGGTTTCACTTTACCCGATTAATGATCGCATGCTGCGCAGATTACTATCCACCGTCATCATTGTGCTGTTAATGGCATACAACGCCTCCGCACAATCGTTCAGGGCATTAGCCATCGCAGAACCGGGCGGGCATCATATTGCCTATTCCCGTGCTGCCAAAGTGTGGCTTAACCAGCTGGCAGCCGACAGCGGCTTTACGATCGATTATATTGAGAATACTGATAGCATCGACGAAGCCTTCCTGCAACGCTACCAGCTTTTTATCCAACTGGATTATCCGCCTTATGCCTGGAAAGAAAAGGCTGTAAAAGCTTTTGAGAAATATATTACCAGCGGCCAGGGTGGCTGGATCGGTTTCCATCATGCCACTTTGCTGGGTGAGTTTGACGGTTATCCGATGTGGCAATGGTTCTATGCCTTCATGGGGAACATTCGTTTCAAAGATTATATTGCCAAATTTGCAGCGGCTAAAGTAAAGGTGGAGGACAAAGCACATCCCGTGATGAAAGGCCTCCCTGCCTCTTTTACCATCGAAAAAGATGAATGGTACACGTATGATAGAAGTCCCCGCCCGGATGTACATGTCATTGCCAGCGTAGATGAAAGCACTTATACGCCTCCTTCAGACAAAAAGATGGGGGATCACCCGGTGATCTGGACCAATACCCGTTTCCCGGCCAGGAATGTATACATTTTCATGGGGCATTCTCCGGATCTTTTTCAGAACGAGGATTATAAACGGCTGTTCAGCAATGCTATTTTCTGGGCAGGGGGGAGGTAAGTTACTAGTCGTAAGTCGTAAGTCGTTAGTCGTTAGTCGTTAGTTGTCAGTTGTCAGTTGTCAGTCATAACCGCGAAAATCCACTCGCTGCATTCACTGACGACTAACGACTAACGACTGACGACTAACGACTGACAACTGACAACTAACAACTGACAACTTTTATTTACTCAACGTCACCCTTATCACATCCTTTACCGCCGGTAAACTCCAATACGCCTCACCATTCAATTCTCCTATCACCTTATCCTCCGCATTTTTCATCCCGGGATTAAACGCCGCCTGATGATTACCCGCGCCCGGATACTCATTCACCTCCGTTCCATCATCCCACAGTTTCACCTTACTGGTCAGATCACCTGACTGCCCTGCTGAAATACCCATATCATCAAAAGCATAGAACCAGTCATTTGAATTGCCGAACATCGTAGCAAATGCGATCCTGTCGCCTGCCGCTGCCTTGATCTGCATCTCTGCGCTGTTACCGGGTGTAATAGGTTTATCTGAAGGGTTGAGCACATACACCTGTTTAACACCCGCTACTTTGCCCAGCGCAGCTACCAGGTCTGCCTGCTTGCCTTCCTGTGCGATCATCGCCAGGCCATTACCCGGGTCTTTCTGTCCGGCAGTGAAGATGGGTTTTATATTACCTTCATACACTACCACCACCACAGGAGAAAGCCCTGTAGCCACTTTGGTATTCGCAGTAGCATACGCTGCCAGCATGCTGTTATCTCCCATTTCAGCCAGCGGCTGAATGCCATTAGCCGTAGGTTTTCCTGCTTCGAACAACGGCGTTTTAGTTAATAGCGCTCCTCCCAGGAAATTGGAAACGGCCCACACACCGGGGCTCAAAGGCGTTTCATTTGCTGTGCCACCAGATGTGTTGGTAAGGGTCAGCGTAAATACCGAAGTCGCAGCGTTATACTGTAAAACAGCCTTTACCAGCTGACTGGCAGGCAGGAAACTATGTCCCTGTGCATCCTTTCCATTCACTTCGGTGATCACGCCGTTTTCGTTGGCGCTGTTATGCGGGTTATCTTTGCCGGGTTGCTGATTGATCTTGCTGCCATTGTCCCACAGCTTTACCTGTGAAGAAACATCTCCCTGTACCGGGTCGCCCTTATCGTCATAAAGCGCGATGCCTGGATTAGCAGGTGCAAAGAACATATCATTGCTCCAGCCGTACATAGTGGCAAAGCTGATAGCCTGTCCTTTACCTGCAGAGAAGCTGAAGCTAAGGCTTTGTCCAGGTAATATTAATGGAGGTGTGCCCATGCCCTTGAAAGTGCCTGATTCTACCAACGGTTTTACATCCAGTACATTCTCCACTTTAAAAGTGTAAGGCATAGCATGCGGCATGTCATGGTCCTTACTGCAGGAAGAAAAGAGGGCTGCCGCAATGGTCATTCCCATCAGCATGCCTGGCTTAGAAAAGATCTGCTTCATAAAATAGTTTTTTGATGTACACAAAGCAAGCAGAATGATGTCGCAGAAGGATTGCAGAATTATAACAAAAGTATCACAGCAGGCTTTTCATTCATTTTTACATAGATATTTGTGATATGAAGAAGGTATTGGTCATAGAAGATGACGTTAACATCGTCGAGCTGCTGAAGATCCACCTTACAGATCTGTCCTGTGAAGTGCTTAGCGCAGGCGATGGTACTGCTGCGCTTGCACTGGCTACGGAACAAACGTTCAGCCTCATCATTCTCGACCTTATGCTGCCGGGATTGAATGGCATGGAAATATGCCGGCGCATCCGCATGACCAACCGCACAGTGCCTATCATGATATTATCCGCCAAATCAGAGGAGATCGATAAAGTGGTAGGATTGGAAACAGGGGCGGATGATTATCTCACAAAGCCCTTCAGCATCCGTGAATTCATTGCACGGGTAAAGGTAATTTTCCGCCGTAATGATGAGTTGCCCGGCTCGGCCCAGCTGGCTACCGGAAACCTGTTGCAGTGGGACGGCCTGGAAATAGATATAGAGAAAAGAAAGGTTACACTGAAAGGCGTACGGATCGACCTGTCTCCCCGCGAATTCGAGCTGCTGGTACTGCTGGCTTCTAATCCGGGTAAAAGCTATACGCGTAAAAGATTGCTGAACCTGGTGTGGGGATACGATTTTGAAGGATATGAGCACACCGTTAACTCCCATATCAACCGGCTCAGGGGGAAAATAGAAGATGATATCTCCCATCCTAAATATATCCTGACCACCTGGGGAGTAGGCTATCGCTTTAATGAAGAACTGTAAATGAGAAAAGGCGTATGAACAAGATCATAAAACCGGTGAAAGGCAATCTCCTTTTCTGGAAAATTGCAACGGTGTTTACCTTATTGTTGCTGGTGTTGGGAATTACTTATCTCTTCATTGGTTCCAATATTTCCCGGAGCTATTTCAATGAAGTGAACCAGCACCTGTATGGCGATGTGGCGGCGCACCTGGCTACCTCCACCCAGCCTATCCGTAACGGGAAGCCGGATACTGCTACCACTCATGACATCATGCACTCCATCATGGTCATCAATCCCAGTGTAGAAGTATATTTGCTGGATACCAACGGCAAGATCATTGACTTCATTGTACCGGGCAAGTCTGTTAAAGCAGCTGCTGTAAACCTGCAACCTGTTAAACAGTTCATCGCAGAAAAAGACAGGGATTATATAGCAGGCGATAATCCCAGGCAGCCGGAAAAGAAAAGCATATTTTCCGCTGCTCCTGTCTATGAGAACGGCAAACTCTCCGGTTATGTATACGCCATACTGGCCAGCGAAAAACAGGAGGCAGTACTGGCTGCATTAAATAAAGGCTTCTTCTGGGAGCTGGGCGGCAGTATCTTCTTTGTAACCCTATTGATTGCGCTGGCAGTGGGCTTGCTTACCTTCCTGCTCATTACCGGCAGCGTAGGACGGATCGCCGCCGTGGTGCGCCGCTTCAAAGAAGGCGACTATTCCGCCAGGATCATGGGAAAAGCGCGGGGCGACCTGGGCACGCTGACGGTTACCTTCAACGAAATGGCAGATGTGATCGTGGATAATATGGACCGTATCCGTGCCGCCGATCGTCTCCGCCAGGAGCTGACGGCCAACATCTCCCACGACCTGCGAACGCCGCTGGCCATCATGCAGGGCTATATTGAGACCCTCGTCATCAAGGAAAATACCCCGCTGGAACAGCGGGGGAAGTACCTGGAGATCATCCTCAGCAGCAGTAAAAAGCTATCCCACCTGGTACAGCAGCTGTTTGAATATTCCAAGCTGGAGGCTAACCAGATCACCCCGCAGAAAGAACAGTTTCTGCTGGACGAGCTGGTGAACGATATCCTCATCAAGTACGAGATACTGGCCAAAGAAAGAGACATTACGCTGCAGCTGGATGCGCCTGCTTCCCTGCCGGCCGTATTTGCCGATGTGGCCCTGGTGGAAAGGGTGTTTCAGAACCTGCTGGACAATGCCCTGAAGTATACAGAAAAGGGCGGCTGCATCCGGGTAAAACTCGTCAATAAAACTTCTGGTATCCAGGTGTCTGTGGCAGATAATGGCAAAGGCATCGCCCTGAAAGACCAGCCCTATATTTTCGAGCGGTATAAACAATCCGGCCACGAGGAAGATCATGGCAAAGGCATGGGCCTGGGGCTGGCCATTGTTAAAAAGATCCTGGATCTGCACCAGTCCCCGATCAATATCCAGAGCGTACCGGGAACCGGAACTACTTTTTGCTTCGAGCTACCGGTAAATCCCGTATAACATACAGATAACCAATAGTTTAACCCCGCCTCAACCCGGCATCAAGTCCCGATCAAGTCCACCTCATGTCCACTAACCATTGGCTTTCAGTTGCTTACAACAGGCCCGTTCATTATGGTGCGCTCCCAGGTTATTGGTAATGAGGGCTTTGTGAAAGCTTAGTATGTGCTTAGAAAGCGTTTAGTGAGTGCCTGGTGGGAGCTTAGTGAGCCTTGTGTTGCTGCGCTGTCCCTGCTTAATAAGAAGGGCCGGCTGGATAGCCGGCCCGCATAAACCGAAAAACTGCTTCGCTCACAACACGTCATACATGAGCGTGCATTATCCTATATCAATCAAAGTGGCGTGTACTTGAAGGAGTGGATGATGATCTCCACTTCCTGCGCGTTAGAAGGCGCCAGGTGCTGGAACAGCCAGAGGTTCATATGTACCGGTAAGGCTTCTGTGCTCACCGGGAAACCTGCAGGCGTAGTCCAGGGGAAGAAGGAATTGTTCACATCTTCCGTATGTCCATGGAAAGCCCGGTAGGACACATAAGAGCTGGTACGGTAAAATTTGTAAGTGCTGTAGGTACCGTTCAGGTCCAGCTCAAATTCATGGTGTGCTTTGGTATCCGGGTTACCATAAGCCGGGTACACGGTGTAGTTGAAATTAGGCCAGGCATTATTGCCCCAGCGTGCAAATTCAATATCTACTTCATGATGGCCGTCGTCTCCGGCCTTGTAGTTAAACAGCCCGAACACGATGTTTTTGTCCAGCAGGTCCAGGGGCGCCTCTATTTTCCATACATAAGAGCCATAGCCAAAGGTTTGCTGGGAGGTTACCTCAGCGCAGTACCAGCGGCCGGTGGCGGCGTCTTTCCTGATCTTCAAATGCAGGTGCCCGGCGGCGTCTACCCATACATTGCTGGTGCTGCCGCTCCAGTAATTGGCGTGCGGGTCACTGGGACCAGCTTCATCTCTTACAGACCAGTTGATGCCGCTGAAAGAGATGGTCCGCTCCGCAAGTGCTTTCACATTGGCGCCTTGTACAGCTTTTTCATTAATGACAGGGTTTTCTGAGGGAGTGGCGTTCTCTTTGCGGCAGCTTGCAAGCACCGCGATAGTGAAGGCCAGCATCATGGTTTTTCTCATGGTAAAGTTTTAAGTGTGAAAAAAAGGGTTACATATATGTTGATAGCTATCTCGCTTTGTCAGGGATCCCACCACACATGCCGCAGCCAGTCGTCTTTGCCGCCCATCCGGTCCAGTGCTTCCCGGTAGTGCCGGGTATTCGTATAGGCTTCTGTGGAAGGATAGAAGAGCCGCCTGAATATCCTGCCGCCTGTTTCAGACTCGCCGCCAACGTCAGTGATAGGCGCCAATACGGGCCATCCGCTCCTGCGCTGGTTGGCATAGGCTTCATAACCATTGGGGAAGAGGCATACCCATTTCTGCATATTAATCTCTTCGAGTGCATGGCCTGTATGCAGCGGATGTGCGGCTACAAAGGAGTCTATGCTTTGCAGAGAGATTGTTTGCATCCCGGGATAGATCTGCAGCTGCTGCATGGCCGCGCGTATACCTTGCTGGTAAAGTGTATGGGCGTCGCCAGGGTGCCATCCTCTTACGGCTGCTTCTGCCAACAGGAACTGTACCTCTGCATAGCCCAGGTGCAGGAAAGGCGCCTGCAATTGGTAAAAGGGCGGACTGATCACACAGTATTTGTTGTTATGCGGCACCACGGTGCCGTCAGCTGCGGTATAATCAGCCCGTTCATCCCACCAGTATAAGCCTGGCGCAATAGGGAGATAATGTGTGAGCGCGCTAATATCCTTTCCTTTTTCATCCCTGTTTACGAAAAGTGCAGACAGCCTGGGATCTTTTTCTCTTTTCAGGTAATTCACAAAAGTGCTGCAGCCGATCGTGCGCAGGTAACTTTGTTCCTCCAGCAGGGCCTGCGCATAACCATTACCACGCATATCGGGGTAGGCGGCGTTTTCATGGATCACCAGGAAATTATCCTTACTGTCCTGCATCACGCCACCTGCAATGGCTGCCTGAACCTGGCTGCGCGCAGTAGCAGCATCAATACGGCTTAAGCGCATGGCCAGCCGCAGGCGCAATGAATTGGCCAGGCGTTTCCACTGATCAATGTTGCCCTGGTACACAATATCGTTGTCTATTGGCTTTTGCGATAGATCGAATTGCACAAGGGCGGCTGCCAGTTCACGAAAGAGGTCAGCATAGATGTCCTGCTGACGATCATACTTGGGCGTATACACTTTACCGTAGTAAGCCATTCCTGCTGCTGAATAAGGCACATCGCCATAGGTATCCGTGATGATGGAAAAGATGTAGACTTTCAGTATACGGGCTGCCGCCACATAGTTCACCAGGGAGCTATCCTGCTTACACCGCTCGATCAGGTCTACCAGCTGTTTAATGCTCTTACCATAAAAGATCTCCCAGATACGGTCATTCGCAAAATCATCGCGTATATACTTGCTGCCTGCCCGCATATCTTCCGCGCCGTTGATATACTGCACGGCAGGCTGGAACAGGAAGAGGTTAGGATAACCAGCTTCCCGCCCTCCGTTCAGGTAGTAGGCGGCGGCCGTCAGCTGTTGCCCGGGTGCAATATCTTTTCCGTGCAGGGGATCGGTATTGATGTTGTCAAAATCTTTGGTACAGGCATAGGGCAGCAGTAGTGCAAAGAGCAGTATGAGCAGTAAATACTTGTTTGCCGACATAAAGCTTGTTTTAAAATTTTGCATACACGTTAATCCCACAGGAGCGGCGGGCCGGTAACGAGCCATATTCAAAGCCCTGCGCATTGCTGTTATTATAAGTTGATTCAGGATCTGCATTCGGTATGTGCTTGCTCAGCGTAAAAAGGTCACGCGCTACCAGGGACACCGCCAGTTCCCTGATCAGGGTATTGCGAAACAGCGTAGCAGGCACACGGTAGTCAATGCTCAGCTGCCGCAGCTTTATAAAAGAAGCATCATAGATGAATGGCTCCGGGATATTGCTGCTTACACGCTGCCAGTACACCTGCGGATTTACATAAGCGCTTACTTCGCGGTAAACAGGCTGCCTGTTGCCGTCTATTCCTGTTTGTTGTACACCCTTTACCCGATAGCCGCCGCTGCCTTGCAGCCATTCTTCACGCCCTTCCAGTGTGCCTTTTTGCCTGCCGTTGGCATAGGCCAGGAGATTGGTCATCGAGTAGATATCGCCGCCCTGTTTGATGTCCAGCAGTATGTCGAGTGAGAAATTTTTGTAGCGGATTTGCTGTAGTATGCCGCCTGTCCAGTCATACTGGCTGTTACCCAGTGTGGCGGCGTTGGGATCATACTGTGGCAGATAATTGGCGTCCAGTACCAGGCGGCCCTGCTGATCCCGCAGGAACTTACGCCCCGTGATCATTCCATAGGCAGCGCCTTCCTGTGCTACGATAGACACATTGCCCCATCGCGCAGTTGCCAGCGTATAATACCCGGATACCAGGGGACTGAGCGCGAGTATACGGTTGCGGTTATACGCTGCATTCATATTGACCTCCCAGCTGAAGACCTTGCGGGCAAATGGTGTAAACCCCAATGCGATCTCCACGCCCTTGTTCAGCACCTTGCCGGAGTTGATCACGGCACTGGTGTATCCCGTAGCAGGGGAGAGGGGCGCGTTCAATACCTGGTAACGGGTGACAGACCGGTACCAGCTCAGGTCAAGGTGAATGCGGTTGTTAAAGAACATGAGCTGTGCGCCTGCTTCATACGCATTGCTGATACTGGGCTTCAGCGCTTCAAAAGGCACTTTGTTCACAGCCACGCCACCAATGGCATAGCCGCCGACGGCTGGTACTGCAGGATCACTGCCATAGCTAAGCTTCAACTGGTAAGGATCAATAGCATCCGTACCTGTTTGTGCCACAGAAAAACGCAGCTTGCCAAAAGAAAGCACATTATGTTGATGCATCCACTCAGAGAATACCAGGCTGGCGGATGCAGACGGATAAAAATAGGAGTTGTGCGCCTGTGAAAGGGTAGAAGACCAATCATTCCGCCCGGTGATATCCAGGTACAGCCATTGCTTGTAGGCGATGTTCACAGCCCCATACAGGGAATTGATCCGTTTCCTGTTGAGGAACGCATTGCCGGTCCGCGTTTTGAAATTGCTGATATTTTGTATGCCCGGGGTGTTGATGTTCAAACCGGTGGTATGTAGCAAATGCTCTTCATAGTCCATGCGGTTGGCGCCTGCATAAGCGCTTAGCTGGAAAGGGCCTGCCTGTTTATCAACATGTAACAGCAGTGCTGAATTGATCTCCCGCAGGGTCCTGTCCAGCAGGTATAGTGAGCCATTTTCGTTGTAAGGCGTGGAATAATCCATGAACTCTGAAAAGCGGAACTGCGAATAATCTGTACCCGTCCTGGCTTCGATATATAGTGAAGGCAGGAGCTGGTATTTCAGCTGCACAAAGCCGTTGAGGCGGTCCTGTACGCTGTTGTTAGGTTGTTTGTTAATGGCCCAGTAAGGATTCACCTGGTATACATTGTTATTCCAGTTGATGTAGCGGCCACTTACAGGGTCTTTATAATCTTTCAGCCAGTTGATGTCAATGTTGGGCGCCAGTCCCATTAACGTATAGCCAATATTGTTTGGGTTATCTGATAAAGCGGGACGGTTCTTTACGTTCTCATGCAGGTAGGTGATCTTCGCATCCATGCTCAGCTGCCTGTTCAGCTTTGCTGTACCGCGCAGGGAAAAATGATGACGGCTCAGATCACTGTTTGGTACAATATCCTTGCTGGCGATATTGGTATAGGTAAAGCGCAGCTGTGAACATGCCACACCTGCTGCTGCAGATACAGAATGTGTGGAAGTAAGCCCATCACGAAAGAACTGTTGCGGGCCATGCTGTGCTTTTACATAGGGCGCCTGCTTTCCATTCCACAGCCATACCATGCTGTCTGCATGCAGGCGAGGCCCCCAGCTTAGTTGTGAAAAGTCGCGCGCACTGCTGGCGTCCCAGGGTAGCTGTCCATCCCGCCCGCTGCCATAGTCCGTTTGAAAATCATAGTTATTGACCGGGCTTTCTATAACGGTGTTTGAGCTAAAGGAGAGTTCCATTCCTTCACAGCCTTTTTTAGTGTTGATCAGTATAACGCCATTAGCTGCACGGCTGCCATATAAGGCAGCAGCTGCGCCGCCTTTCAGCACTGAGATACTGGCTATTTCATCCGGGTTGATAAGGCTGCTGCCATCGCCAAGATCATATCCGCCATACTTCTCTGCCTGTCCGGGTGAGGAGTTATTTACCGGTACGCCATCGATCACAAACAAAGGCTGGTTATCGCCGCCTATCACTTTTACGCCTCTTAAGGTGCTCTTTACAGATCCGCCGGGGCCGCTGTTCACGGGGAGTAGATCCAATCCTGCCACCCGGCCGCTTAAAGTACGTATGGCGTTGGTCGCTCTTGCTTTCGTCAGCTCGCTGCCTTTCAACTCCGTATAGGAATAGCCCAGTGAAGCCTGCTGGCGGCTGATGCCCAGCGCTGTTACCACTACCGTATTCATTTGCACTTTGCGCAGTATGGGCCATGTATCTGCAACAGGCTGCGGCCGTTTTTTGTTGATGATGATCTGTTGTCCGTATACCCGGATCCGGAATTGTTCCGGGGGGAACAGTCGGTCTATCACCAGCTGTAAGGGCACGTCTTTTTCCAGCAGCGACACTTCACGCTGCATGTCTGTAATATCATTGGAATAGGCAAAGAAAACACCTGCCTCTTCTCCCAGCACCTGCAGTATATCTGACAGCGATCTCTTGCTGGCAATGATCGTCACTCTTTTTTGTAGAATGGAAATATTATCCTGCGCCGATAAGGCACAGGTACACATGAATAAGGCCATCATGGTTATACACAGGTTTTTCATGTAAGGATATATCGGCGCCGCGCCGTTTTAAGGGCGCAGCGTATCCTGCATCTTTATCAATTCATCATCCAACAGTGCATCTAAAACGTTCATTGCTTCCCGGGAGCTCAGGTGATTGAAGCGCACGGTAACGCGGCGGCCCCGCAGCTTTGGGTTGGGCGTCATTTCGCCGAGTTGATAATGTGCGCCTAATACCTGTAATACCAGTTCTATCGGCTGGTTGTAAAATACCAGGTCCTCATTGGCCCAGCCGCAACGGTATTTGTAATCGCCCTCCGGTTTACGGGCTTCACCATGGCCGTTCGCTACTACGCCCATCTCGCCGGGGCCTAGTACAAGGGGCTGATGCCGGCTGCCATCCAGGCTTACCCTTCCTTCCCACACCACTACATCTGTAGCTTCGGCCTGGGTCCTTACGTTAAAGGCGGTACCTAATACTTTCACGGTAGCGTTGGCAGTGCTGATGCTGAAGCCGTGCTGCTCATCCTTCGCCACCTTAAAGAAAGCTTCTCCTGCTTCCAGCTGTACCCGCCTTTCTGAAAAGTGGCGTGCCCAGGAAACCCGGGCGCCTTGCTGCAGGTAAACGGCGGTGCCGTCTGGCAATACAAGGCTGTCTTTTACATGAAGGGCAGTATACGTCATGCGGCTGTGTTGCTTCGTATAGTAAAACCAGTAGCCGCCCACTATCAGCAGCGGCAGCAGTACAGCGGCTGCTTTCCACCAGTAGGTGGCAATGCGCCGGACGTCCGCGGCAGGAGCCGTAGCAGACAGCTGTTGCGATAATGCCTCCCATCCGGCAACAGGGTCCGGTGGCGTAGCCGGTAGCTGAGCCGCGGTCTCCCATAGCATTTTCACCTGTTCAAACAAGGCCCGGTTCTCTGCGGAAGCAGCCAGCCACTGTTCCAGCGCCTGCTGCTTTACTGCGTCACCGGGACTGGCCAGACAATCTGCAATGAATGCGTAATGCTCGTTTTCCATGTATGCTCTATTAATGACAATTCAGAAAAGGGATACTTTGATGCTAAGGATAATTTTTTTTCTGCTGCATCATTTCCCTTAATGTTTTAAGGGCCTGCGACAGCTGGAAGTATACCGTATTAAGCGTTATGCCCAGCTTTTCCGCAATTTCAGCAGGTTCAAGGCCATGTATACGGCTAAGCAGGAATATCTCCCTGCAACGGGGCGGCAGGCCCTGAACATGTTGTAACAACTCTTTTTGTAACAGGATGTAGTCGGCTGTTTCGTAAAAAGAAGAGTTGTCAGACAGGAAGCGCAACGCGTCTTCACTCACCTGCCGCGATCGTCTTTTGAGCTCATTGATAGCACGGTTGGTAATGGCGCGGTACAGGTAATGATTTACCTGGCCCGTAATAGTGATCTGGTCGCCTTTTTCCCAGAGGTGGAGGAACAGGTTATGCACCAGGTCTTTAGCCAGCCCGCTGTCTTTTACCCAGCGGTAAGCCAGTAGGTATAATTCTTCACTGCAGGTATTATACAAGTGCTGAAAAACGGCCTGATCGCGGTTCCTGAGCGCCTGGGTCACTGCGCCGGCAGAAATATCAATCATGTGCAGATACTAAAAGGTAACATAGGTCTTACAAAGTATCTCTTTTTTAAAATAAATAAAAGCTTATAGGGTAATTTCCTCAAAGAGTGAATTTTTATCTACACAGCTGGCTGCTATAACACCATTGCGGTGAGCGCTGCTATTTAGGCATTTCTTTTGAATCTGCTTGCGTTATGGAGACAGGCCCAGCCAACACTGTACGTAGTGCAGGAATTTTAATGCATATCACTTCCTTACCGGGGCCTTTTGGAATAGGGGATATTGGTCCTGCTGCAATGGAATTTGCCAGTAAGCTGCAAAGCAGCGGACAATGTTACTGGCAGTTGTTACCGCTAACCCCTCCCGGAACAGGATTGACATCACCTTACAGCGCGATGTCCGCCATGGCGGGTAACCCAATGCTGATCAGTCCCGAATTGCTGGTGCAAGATGGTTTGTTAAGCCAGGCAGACCTGCGGGAGGTGCAGCTGCCTTCTAAAGATACCGTTGATTTTGACAAAGCCCGCGACATCAAGGTCAAGCTGCTGGAACTGGCTTATCATAATTATTGCAACCGTAGCGTGAAGCTGTTTAAAGACGAATATAAAACCTTTTGTGAACAGCAGGCTTACTGGCTGGATGATTTTAGTTCATTCAAAGCCTTGTCTGTATGGCACCGGCATGAGCCCTGGATCAAATGGAGGAAGCAGTATCGCGACAGGGAACAGCCCGCGCCGCGCAGTATAATAGCTGTAAAGGAAAAACAGCAATGGTGCCAGTTCATCTTCAACCGGCAGTGGATGGCGCTGAAAGCGCATTGCAATGAGCTGGGCATCCAGCTGTTTGGCGATCTGCCATTTTATACGGCCTATGATGCGGCAGATGTATGGGCCAACAGGGAGGTCTTCCGGCTGGATGATAAAGGCCGTATGCTGGGAGTGGCCGGTGTTCCGCCAGATTACTTCAATGAGAACGGACAGCTGTGGAATATGCCCGTTTATAACTGGAAGTTCCTGAGATCCCATCGTTATAAATGGTGGATCAACCGCCTGCGCCGGAACCTGGAATGGTATGACCTGCTGCGGCTGGATCATTTCCGTGCTTTTTCCGCTTACTGGGAAGTACCCGCAGGTGCCGATACTGCGAAAAACGGCACATGGAAGCCAGGACCCGGAGAGTCGTTTATGAAGGCTGTGCAAAAGGCCTTCCCCCTGATGCCCTTTGTGGCGGAAGACCTGGGAGATATAGATGACGCTGTGCTGCAGCTGCGCGATCAGTTCGGACTGCCTGGCATGAAAGTGCTGCAGTTCGCCTTCGGAGAAGATATGCCTGTTTCTCCGCATATTCCGCATAATTACACCGGTCGCTTTTTTGTATACACCGGTACGCACGATAATAACACCACCAGAGGATGGTTTAGCCAGGACGCCAGTCCTGACGATCATCAGCGGCTTGCCAGGTATTCGGGCCTGAAAGTAGTGGAAGAGGCTGCGCCCGACGTGCTTGGAAGGATGGCTTATGCTTCAGTAGCCCGCACGGCCATCATTCCCATGCAGGATGTGCTGCGCCTGGACGCCCGTGCACGTATGAATACCCCTGCAACCGCGGCCGGTAACTGGGCCTGGCGCATGCTGCCCGGGCAGTTCAGCGATACCATAATATCACGCTTAAAGAAATGGACCTCTATATATAACAGAACGGGAAAGGATGATAACAAGAAGCTATAAAAGACATGGTGCAATATTGAATGGACCAGGAGAATGTATGTTCAGGGTATGGGCGCCTTTCAGGGAAAAGGTGACGCTGCTGCTGCCCGAAACCAAACAGTGGCAGTATGAGATGCAAAAGGATCGTGACGGATACTGGGAAGTGCTGGTGAAAGACGTGAACCCCGGCATGCGCTATTATTATCAGCTGGATAATGAGCTGCAAAGACCTGATCCTGCGTCGCGTTATCAGCCGGAGGGCGTACATGGCCCTTCCGCTGTGACGGATCCTTATTCTTTCGTTTTTACAGACGATCACTGGCAGGGAATGGACCTGCCAGACATGATCATTTATGAATTGCATATCGGCACATTCACCAGCGAGGGAACCCTGAAAGCGGCGGAAAGCCGCCTGCCCTCCCTGCAGGAGCTGGGCATTACCGCTATTGAGATCATGCCGGCGGTACAGTTTCCGGGCCAGCGCAACTGGGGGTATGACGGCGTGTACCCTTACGCGTTGCATAATACCTATGGTTGTCCTGAAGACCTCAAGAGCTTTGTGAACAAAGCACACCAGCTGGGGATAGCCGTACTGCTGGATGTGGTGTATAATCACCTTGGACCGGAAGGCAATTACTTTAACGACTATGGCCCTTACTTTACAGACCGCTATAAAACACCCTGGGGAAAGGCCATTAATTTTGATGATGCCGACTGTGATCCTGTGCGCGGTTTCTATATACACAATGCCCTGATGTGGCTGGAAGAATTTCAGATAGACGGCCTGCGGCTCGATGCCGTGCACGCTTACTGGGATAACAGCGCCCTGCACTTTGTGCAGGAGCTGGCTGAGGCGGTACGGCGGCTGGAACGCCGCACCGGCCGAAAGAAAGTACTGATAGCTGAACTGGACCTCAACAATCCGCGCTATGTAACCGCGATCGATAAAGGCGGTTACGGCCTGCACGCACAATGGGTGGATGAGTTCCATCATGCATTGCACAGCTGTCTCACCGGTGAGCGCAACGGCTATTATGCAGATTTTGGCGAATTGCGGCTGTTGGCAAAATCGTACACAGACGCTTACGTGTATACGGGGCAGTATTCTCCCGGCCGCAGGCGGCGCTTTGGCCTGCCCCCGGAGAGTTTGCCGTATAGCCGTTTCGTTACTTTCATCCAGAATCATGATCACGTAGGCAACCGCATGCTGGGGGAAAGGCTGAGCACCTTGCTGCCTTTTGAAGCCCTGAAGCTGGCTGCCGCGGCATTGCTGTTATCGCCTTTTGTGCCTTTGCTGTTTATGGGAGAAGAATATGGCGAAACCAGGCCTTTCCTCTTCTTTTGCTCTTTTAGCGACCAGGAACTGATCAAGGCTGTGAGAGAAGGAAGAAGGCAGGAGTTTGCCGCCTTCCATGAGGCGGGTATAGCGCCCGATCCGCAGTCGGAACAAACTTTTGAGGCATCCTTATTGAGCTGGGATCTGCTGCAGCAGCAAAATTTTGTGTTGCGCGAGTGGTACCGTCAGCTCATCGGCTTTCGTAAAACCAGGCCTGCCATGCGTAATTTCAGCCGCAGCGGCACGAAGGTAAAGGCACTGCAGAATAATGCCCTGCTGGCGCTGGAGCGCACGGATGATGTACATGAGGATAGTCTGCTGATCCTCCTCAATTTTAGCCAGGAAGCGCAGGTATATACACCTGCCCGGGCATATTCTCTGCAAAAATTATTTGATTCGGCAGAAACACAATGGAAAGGCCCGGGCGCTACGGCGCCCGGCAGAACGGAAAAGGGCGATATGACTATTCTTCCCTTCTCTGCTGTAGTTTATGAAATGAAATTGTTATAAAGATGATCACCAGTGATGTTTTTACCCCCGTGTCTACCTACAGGGTACAGTTTAACCACGAATTTACTTTCAAAGACCTTGAAGATAACCTCGAATACCTGCATGAACTGGGTATTACCACCATTTATGCTTCCCCTGTTTTTGAAGCTACGCCGGGCAGTATGCATGGTTATGATGTTACAGACCCGCATAAAGTGAGCCCCGCTATCGGCACGCTGGAACAATGGCGCGGATTGCGCCAGAAGCTGCAGGCCCTGGGCATGAGCTGGATCCAGGATATCGTGCCCAATCATATGGCGCTGGATCCTGCTAACCACCGGCTGATGGATGTGCTGGAAAGAGGGCCGCTGTCGCCCTATTATCACTACTTCGATATCGACTGGGAATATCCTGATCCTGCCATCAAAGGAAAACTGATGCTGCCCTTCCTGGGTAAGCCCTTGCAGGAGTGCCTGGAAGCCGGAGAAATAAAGCTGGCGCCTGCAGCAGAGGGATGGTTATTGGGAACAGACTACCTGCGGCTGCCACTGTCTGCACGCTCTTATGATCTCCTGATGGCGGCGCTGCAGCCTGGTGAAGGCAATATCAAGCAGTTGCTTTGCGGCCTGAAAAAAAGCGTAATGAAGCACTACGTGCTGGAAGAATGGCAGCAGCGAAAGAAAGATCTTTTTAAAGCAGCTGATGAAGCGCAGTTGCAGCAGCTGGCCCAACGTGTGAACAGCGATCGTACATTATTAAACGCGCTGCTCGATAACCAGTACTATACATTTCACCACTGGCGCGACGCAGAAACAAAGATCAACTATCGCCGCTTCTTTACCGTGAACGGATTAATATGCCTGCGGATGGAAGATGAAAAGGTGTTTAATGAGTACCATACCTTTCTTCACCAGCTGTACAGCGAAGGCCTGATCCAGGGCCTCCGTATTGATCATATTGACGGGCTCTGTGCCCCGGGCGCCTATATCAAACGCTTACGCGGGCTCTTTGGCAATGAATGTTACATCATTGCAGAAAAGATCCTGGCAGGTAATGAAACGATGCCCCGCGACTGGGAGCTGCAGGGCAGTACGGGCTATGAGTTCCTGGGAGATGTGAATCAGCTGCTCACCGATCAGCTGGGGATGGAAATGATCGCCCGTTTTTATCGCAGCCAGTTCCCTGATCTCGCAAAGTATGAGCGCCTGGCCGTGAGCAAGAAACGGCTGATCCTCAGCACGCAGATGGCCGGTGAATGGGAGAACCTGGTAAACTTTGCCTACCAGTTAGGACTGATCCCACCGGTGCTTGACAGGGAGGACGTCAAAGAAGCACTAGGCCTCTTTATGGTGCACCTGCCCGTGTATCGCATTTACCTGGAGCATAAGCCGATGTCTACCCGCGACCTTTCACTGCTGGAGTACGCCGTGCACGGCGCCTACCGAACCGAACCTGCATTGATGAGGGTATTTGAAATGATCCGCTCGTGGTGGTCGCAGAACAGGCATAATACAAGCGTATTGCGTTTTCTGCAGCGGGTGATGCAGTTCACCGGACCGCTCACCGCCAAAGGCGTAGAGGATACTTTGTTCTATGTATACAACGCACTGGTATCGCACAACGAAGTAGGCGATGCGCCTGAAGGCTGCCGCTGTTCGCTCGCATTGTTCCATGAGCGCGCGGTGAACAAGCATCGCCATCGTCCCTTATCGTTGAATACTACTGCCACGCATGATACCAAAAGGGGAGAGGACGCACGTATCCGTCTCAATGCGCTTACGCTGCATCCGCATCAGTGGATCCACCAGGTGCAGCACTGGCATGCAATGAATAAGGTGCATACCAGTGAGATTGGCGAGATCACCGCTCCTGATATGAATGATGAGTATTTCATCTACCAGTCCATTATCGGTGGATTTCCTGCGGATGGCATCATTACGGAATCATTTATTAAAAGATTGTCAGACTATTTTATAAAAGTAGTGCGGGAGGCGAAAGTGCACAGCAACTGGTCCGAGCCCAATGAGGCATATGAAAATGCCTGCCTGCATTTTATTGAACAGCTCTTTGCGGAGAACAGCCCCTTCCCCCGCAGCGTAGCTGCATTCTTTGAGAAAGTAGGTATGCATGCAGCGGTGTACAGTCTTACGCAAACATTGGTGAAGATCACAGTGCCCGGCGTGCCCGATATATACCAGGGTTGTGAGCTGTGGGACCTGAGCTTTGTAGATCCGGATAACCGCCGGCCGGTGGATTATGGTTTACGTAAACACCTGTTGTCTGTATTAAAGGAAGAGGAACGAAAAGGGATACCGCAGTTGTTATCTCTCCTGGAAGAACGGCGCCTGGAAGGATTGGAAAAACTGTATGTCACCCGGAAAACATTGCAGCTGCGCCGTGAGCACCCTGCGCTATTCTCCAAAGGAGAATACATTCCCATCTACAGCGACAATTCTCATGCTGTTATCGTTTATGCGCGCCGATACAAAGAACAGTGGTGCCTGGTAGTAGCGCCCTTGCTGGCGGCATGCAGGCAGGGGGATGATGAGCTAAAACCGCGGATTGCATTGCCTGCGGGCGCTCCCACGAAGTGGAGAAATGTGTTTACCGGTGAAGAAATAAGGCTGCACGAAGGTAAGCTGCCATTGGATATATTAGACACCTTCCCGGTAGCGTTGTTGATGAATGTTTGATGTTTGCGCGCCACCTCATCCCCGCAATGACGGCGGAGAGCAACCGTTAATTCTTATGCTTTAATAAAATTATCGACAGCTCTGCCGCCTCTACCTTGTCTCCCGCATTAAATTGCTCTGTTACTTTTCCCTGCGTACCGGTATTCAATACTACTTCCCATTGTTCTCCATAATCAGCGGGCGGTAATATGAATGTGATAGGCTCATGGTGTGCATTGAAGATGATATAAAAGCTGTCATCCTGTATCTTTTGTCCTTTGGGATCTACCGCTCTTAATGCAAGCCCGTTCAGGTACACCGCCAGTGATTTGGCAAACCCGGTGTCCCAGTTCTCTTCCGTCATCTCATAGCCTTCCGGCTGAAACCAGGCAATGTCCTCCACTTTGGTGCCTGCTACCGCTTGTCCGCGAAACCAGCGCCTGCGCCTGAATGCAGGATGCTGTAAGCGCAGGTGGATCAGCTGCCTTGTATAGTCCAGCAGCTCCTGGTCCAGTTTATCCCAATGCAGCCAGCTGATCTCGTTATCCTGGCAGTAAGCGTTGTTGTTACCCTGTTGTGTGCGCCCTGCTTCATCTCCTGCCACCAGCATGGGCACGCCTTGTGAAAGAAACAAGGTAGCGAGAAAATTGCGCTGCTGTTTTCTGCGCAGCGCATTCACGTGCACGTCATCGGTAGGGCCTTCTGCGCCGCAGTTCCAGGAGCGGTTATGATTGTCGCCATCCTGGTTGTTCTCTCCATTGGCATCGTTATGTTTTTCGTTGTAGGATACAAGATCCGCCAATGTGAAGCCATCATGTGCAGTAACAAAGTTGATGCTGGAAGTGGGCCTGCGGAACTCGTCTTTATAAAGGTCAGCACTGCCGGTGAAGCGGGAGGCGAATTCTGCCAGTGTGCTGTCTGCTCCCCGCCAGTAATCGCGGATACAGTCGCGGTATTTACCATTCCATTCCGCCCATCCTGCCGGGAACTTGCCTACCTGGTAGCCTCCCTCGCCAATATCCCAGGGCTCAGCTATCAGCTTTACCTGGGATATGACGGGGTCCTGGTGTATGATATCAAAGAATGCGCTGAGGCGGTTCACTTCATGCAGCTCGCGGGCCAGGGTGGCAGCGAGGTCAAAGCGGAAACCATCTACATGCATATCGAGCACCCAGTAACGCAGGCTATCCATGATCAGCCTGAGCACGCTGGGCAGGCGTGCGTTCAGCGTGTTACCGGTACCTGTATAATCCATGTAATAACGCTTGTCGTCAGTAAGGCGGTAGTAAGCGGCATTATCTATACCGCGGAAAGAAAGGGTAGGGCCGAGGTGATTGCCTTCACCGGTATGATTATACACTACATCGAGGATCACTTCGATGCCTGCTTTATGCAGGGCCTTTACCATTTCCTTGAATTCGGTCACCTGTTCTCCGCGCACACCAGTGGCAGCGTATCGTACATCCGGCGCAAAGAACCCGATGGTATTGTATCCCCAGTAGTTGCTGAGCCCTTTATCCAGCAGGTATTTGTCTGTGATAAAGTGATGCACGGGCATCAGCTCAACGGCGGTAATGCCCAGGTCTTTCATGTATTGGATGGCAACGGGATGTGCCATGCCTTTATACGTGCCTCTCAGCTCTTCGGGTATATCCGGGTGCAGTTTGGTGAAGCCTTTCACATGTGTTTCGTAAATGATGCTTTCGTGATAAGGTGTTTTCAGCGGTTTGTCGTTTTCCCAGTCAAATCGTCCGTCTATCACCACGCTTTTAGGAATAAAGGGAGCGCTGTCGGTTGCATTGAAGCTAAGGTCCTGGTCCGGATGTCCCATTTCATACCCAAACAGGGAATCATGCCAGGACACCGTTCCGGCAATAGCTTTGGCGTATGGGTCTATTAATACTTTGTTGCGGTTAAAGCGATGTCCTTCCTGTGGCTCAAAGGGGCCGTCTACACGATAGCCGTATAATTGTCCGGGTTTTATGCCCGGCAGGTAGATATGCCATACATGATTGTTGCGGTCTGCCAGCTTCACACAGTCCTTTTCTGTAGCGTCTTTAGGCTCATCAAAAAGACATAGTTCAACAGAGGTGGCGCTCTCTGCATACAGGGCGAAGTTAACGCCCTCTCCATCCCATGTGGCCCCTAAAGGGTAGGGTTGACCCGGGTAAGCTACTATACTCATATGTCAATAGTGATTGCTGACAGTACTAACAAGTTTGGTGCCCGGTTCAGCATAAGCGTGGTGTGATGAAAGTTCTTACCTTCGGTCTATGGAAGAAGCAGATAAACTAAAACGGATTGTGGAAGCCAGGATGAAGTTAAAGTCCCGCTTTGAGGAAAAAATGAAGCGTACACCATCGGTGGCGGATAATAAGCCGATGGGCAGCGGTAAACCTAACCGTCATGGAATGCCGGTAGTACCGGTTGGCCAGACCGTCACACATAAATGGCCGGTGCTGGATCTGGGCATTGAGCCGGAGATCCCGCTGGAAGAATGGACACTAACCCTGGATGGCGAGGTGGAACACCCCGTAACATTGAACTGGGAAGAATTCATGGCGCTGCCGCAAACAGATGATACATCCGATTTTCACTGCGTTACCACCTGGTCAAAGCTTGATATGCAATGGAAGGGCGTGAGGCTGCTGGATCTTGCAGCCCTGGTACAGCCTAAGGACACCGCCACCCACATCCTCTGCTATGGCTATGACGATTATACCACTAACGTTTCGCTGGAAGAAGCACTGAAGCCGGACGTACTATTGGCGCATACGGTGGATGGGCAACCCCTGCCCATACCGCATGGCGGCCCGGTGCGCATGATCACGCCGCAGTTGTATGCCTGGAAAGGTTCCAAGTGGATCAGGCGGATAGAATTTCTGCCCTACAATAAACTGGGTTTCTGGGAAGAAAGAGGGTATTCCAATACGGCCTATCCCTGGAGGAACGACCGGTACAGCTGATATTACCGGATTTACGTACGGGTTTCTTCTTTTCCTTCCTTTCCTTTGAACTGAGGGGCTAAGGTATTGACCTGGTGCCAGACGGCGTCGGCCACCTCCCTGCCTATTCCTTCCAGGTGCTGTATGTCGTACCTGGGTTGCTGTTGATTTTCCGGTTTTACAATGTCAAATCTTTCCGGTAGCTCCTTTCTGAAATGCTGCGGTGTGGTTACGTGATAAACAATATCGGTTTGCGCGCTTTCAATATCCACGTCTACCATGTATTGAACGCCGCCCACCGTAATGGTGATCTGCCTTGTCATACTGCTCGTTTAACTGTTAAACAGCAATCTTCAGGCCATCACACTGCCGGTCTGTACGCTAATAGTTTCCTTTTCCTGCTGTTGCTGCTGCTGTTGTTCCAGCAGGTAAGCCTGTTTCGTGACTTTTGCAGTTTTATGGTCGCCGGTATGGCTCCATCCGGGCGGCATTACAATGTATAAGAGCTTATTTTTTATACCCGGGGCTTTTACAAGGTCTTTCCACAAAGCGTAGAACTCACCGAAATACACATCCATGAAATTATTAGGGTTCATTTCCCGGGTAATGCCGTATTCTATTTTCAGGTCTTCTTTTTCAGGCTGATGGGTGTGGAACACTTTATCCCAGATGTTCAGCAGGTTGCAGAAGTTGGTGTCCATATACAGCGGGTTCCGCGCGTGATGCACGCGGTGATGCGAAGGTGTCAGGATGATCCTGTTCAGGAAGCCGAGCCTGGCATTGGGAAGAATGTTCTCGCCAACATGAATGAATGCGCCCCAGAAACCATCAATGAACATGATGAAGAACAGCAGTGGTGGGTTCACACCTGCCAGTATACAAATGCTGGTACGGATGGTATCTGCATAAGGCGCTTCCAGGAAGAAATGCGCATAGCTTACGGAGAGGTTCATGGTTTGCGGCGCGTGGTGCGTGGAGTGCAGGCACCAGAACAGGCGTATCTTATGCCCCAGGTAGTGATACACAAAGTGGGAGAACTCCCATACAATATATCCATAGATCAGCCAGTACCAGGTAAAGCTGGTTTTGAACAGCGCATATTTCTCCAGCAGCCCTATGAAGAAAGCCACTGCGGCAATGGAGAGGAACCTGGAAATAAAGCGGTTGACCACAAAGATCAGGAAGGGCATTTTGTAGTCTTCTATCTTGAATTTTTTGTACACCAGCGCCCGTCCGATCTCAATCAGCAATAAGAAGGGAATCACGGGCGATATAGCCCCGAGTATGCCATTGAAGGTCAGTAGCTGGTGATAATCGCCGGTTTTATACATCTCCAGCAATGCGTTAATGCCTAAAAAGCCGGTTAATTCATTCAGTAAAGTTTCGAAAGGTGCCATAACGGATAACTATTTTTTGCTTTTGCCGCCGAGCCATAACAGGCCGTCAATGATCAGCTGGTCCTGCAGCTCGTTGGCAAATGTGTACGATAATGTCTTATTGGTTTTATGCTCGTAGTCAATATCATTGTGGCCCATATTGAAATACAGCATCTTGTAGCGTTTATTGGTCCAGGCTACCGGGTAGTAGCCGCTATGCCATATTTCATGCTGTTTCGGGCCGGTGCCCAGCGGAAAGCTGGTGCTGTCAATAGACAACAGGATCCGGATGTCCGGGTTGCTGCGCAGGTCATTGCTCCAGCGGTACCATTCATTGGGAGCCGATTTGAATACCGTGGGCAGGTGTTGCGTTACCGGGTGCGCTTTATCTTCTACCCGCAGAAAAGCGGAGGTAGGCCGCCAGGTATTGCTTACATAGGAGCCTGACCCCAGGAAATCATTGTGGTACCAGTCCCAGTTCTGCGGAAAGTCGGACGGCGTAAGGGCAAAGCCGGCAAAATGGAAGCCCATCCAGGCGCCGCCTTTTTCCATATATGCTTTAAATGCTGCCCGCTGAGCCGGTTTTTCCGGGCGGGTATCGAGGAAAAGCACCACCTGGTATCGGGCCAGGAAATCTGCATTCAGGTTGTCCCAGTTATCTGTTGAGTCGTACGTAAAGTGGTATTTTTTAGCCATGGCGGGGAACCAGTGGTTAGCTTCATGCACATAGCTGATGTGCGCCTGGTCGTTTTTTGCTGTATAAAATGCGATCACTTTGAACCGTGGATCTGCATTTTGTGCCGCTGCTACAGTAATGACCAGGCACCATGCTGCGCAAAGCAGGATGGACCTTATACTCGTCCCGTGGAATTTCATGGTATAAAGCTAATTTTTTTTGGCTATTTATTCCTGCCTTTCATCAATTATTACCTTTGCGGCTATGCTATTACACATACTGTACATCATCGCTATAACGGCAGAGGCGATGACAGCCGCCCTCTCCGCCGGCCGCCGTAATATGGACTGGGTGGGGGTTTGCATCATTGCATGGGTAACGGCCCTGGGCGGTGGCACTATCCGCAACATATTGCTGGGCCATTACCCGATGACCTGGGTGGAACATCCTGAGTACTTGCTGATTACCGCGGGCGGCGCTATTTTTGCGGGGCTGATTGCTTCCTTCATGGGCAGGTTGAGAATGTTGTTCTTATACCTGGATGCATTGGGCTTAGTGGTCTTTACTATCATCGGCTGCCAGGTGGCGGAAGAACTGCATCTTTCCTTTATCATAGTGATGCTGAGCGGGATGATCACCGGTTGCGCCGGAGGCGTGCTGCGCGATGTATTGTGCAATGACATTCCCCTGCTGTTCCATAAGGAGATCTATGCCAGCGCCGCCATTGTTACCGGCGCTATCTACCTGGGCATCGAAGCATTGGGAGGAAGCGTACACCTGGCAACGGTGATCGCCGCGGTGGCCGGGCTGGTGCTACGCCTGCTGGCTATACGTTTCGGGTGGCAAATGCCAAAATTTGTTTACCAGGAAGAATGGCACTGAAGCAAGAAAATAAATCAGCTTCAGGAAGCAACATATGACAAATTATTTTATAGTTCTCGAATTCATATCATGAGGCCGTGAAAAGCTTCGTTGACAATAAAATGACGCGTATTTTTGAAAGAAAATCAAGAACTTTAATACACAAAAAAACTGCAGTGAAATATGGCCAGACCCAACGAGTCGTCTAATAAACACGAAAACGAAAAGAAGAAAAGGCAACATAAACAGGAGAAACAGGAAAAGAAGGAAGCCCGCAAGGCAAGCAAAGGCGCGTCATTTGAAGATATGTTGGCTTATGTGGACGAGAACGGAAACATTACTTCAACCCCACCAGACCCCAGTAAAAGAAAAGAGATCAACCTTGAAGACATCCAGCTGGGCGTTCCCAGGCAGGATGCAGCAGCGGCAGCACCGGCAGATGGCCTGCACAGGGGCGTCGTGAAGTTTTTCAACGAATCCAAAGGATACGGGTTTATTATCGATCAGCATACCCAGGAAAGCGTGTTCGTGCATATCCGTCAGCTACAGGAACCCATCAAGGAAAGGGATAAGGTGGTTTTCGAGATAGAGCAGGGACAGAAAGGGCCCAGCGCCGTTAACGTGAAGAAAGGATAGTGTACAGCGGCGTCCCGCTATCTGAGGTAGCACTGCCCGGACATCAGACATACCGGGCAGCGCTCATATTTTACCTAGTTAGTTTTCTTGGGAGGCAGGGCGAAAGCGATGGCTTCATGCTCAAAATGCCCTTTGTGTGAAGCGTCGCAGAACGGTTTGTTCTTGGAAAGCCCGCAGCGGCAGATAGATACCGCCTCTCTTCCCCCTAAATCGTATTTGTTGCCATTCTTGTCAACGATCTCAAAATCGCCTTCTATCTTCAGCGAGCCATTACTGTTTACAGTGATCTTAGTTGTAGCCATTGGTGTTTTTTTAGACGGCCAAAAATAATCAGTTCAAACGGCATTTTGGGAAAATATTCAACACAAAGCGTGCAATGCCTGCAACAGCAACAGCTGTTTGATGCCCCATTCCTTTAATAAGACTGCAGTTTTATCCTCTCACTGGTATAGCCATCAGTACGCTGAACTTTGGCATAAATTTTACGTCTGTTATGATGTAAAAGGGAATGATCACCATAAAACCATGCATATGGAACCAAATTTCAACCCTGAACTGCAGGAAGGAAAGGTGGCAAAAGCCATAGAGAAGCAGACAGCAAAAATACCCTCAGATGTATATCTCTGGGCTGCCCTGGGTGCAATGGGCGTTTCACTGGCATTGCAGCTGACAGGCGCCAGGCACAAGAGCCTGTTCGTAGGTCAATGGGCTGCGCCTTTCCTGCTGCTCGGAATTTACAATAAGCTTGTAAAATTAGAAGGGCACGATTAATGATGTAATTAAAAAGGAACGCCGGAGAGCGTCACACCAGACAATATCATGGCATCATCCCCATGAAACCCAGGTGTGACACTTTCCGGCGTTTCTTTTTTTATTAAAGAGCAGGATCAAATGCCACCCGTATACAGTCATCTGTTTTTTCCTTAAACATCTTGTATCCTTCGGGGCCTTGTTCGAGTGCCCAGCGGTGGGTGAGGAGGAACGACGGATCGGCTTCCCCTTTCAGAATATGATCTAACAGCCGCGGTATGTATTTCTGCGCGTGCATCTGTCCCGTTCTCAGGGTAAGCCCTTTGTTCATAGCAGCGCCCATTGGAAATTTATCCACCAGTCCGCCATACACGCCTACAACAGACACAATGCCCCCTTTTCCGCAGGCCATGATCGCCTGGCGTAGTACAGCAGGCCTGTCTGTCTGGAGACGCAGGGTTTGTTTTACACGGTCGTAATATTGCTCTAAGCCGGTGGTATGTGCTTCCATACCAACAGCGTCTATACAACAATCGGGGCCACGCCCGGCTGTGATTTCTCTGAGCGCTTCCAGCACATTTGTCTTTTCATAGTTGATCACTTCTGCCTGGCCCAGGCTTTTGGCCATGACCAGCCTTTCGGGGATACGATCTATTGCGATCACCCGTGCGGCGCCCAGTAACCAGGCGCTGCGGATAGCCATCTGTCCCACTCCGCCGCAGCCCCATATAGCTACCACCTTTCCGGCTAAGTCGCCGCACATATCCGCCGCCATATAGCCGGTAGGAAAAGCGTCTGAACAGAAAAGCAGCTGCTCATCAGAGATCCCTTCCGGCGCCTTAAATGCTCCTTTATCTGCATAAGGCACCCGGATGTATTCTGCATGGCTGCCTGCATAGCCGCCGAAAGCATGGGAATACCCAAAAACGCCCGCCCCTGAGTAACCAAAGACTGCTTCCGCCATCCAGGCGTGGGGGTTAGAGTTGTCGCATAAAGACCAGGCATTATGCTGGCAATAGTAACATTCGCCGCAACCTATCACGGAACCGACTACCACACGGTCTCCTCTTTGTAAATCCCGTACCTGTGGGCCTGTTTCCACTACTTCGCCGATGAATTCATGCCCGATGATATCGCCTTCATGCATACTGGGCACGTAGCCGCCCAGGAGGTGCAGATCGGAACCACATACAGAAGATAGCGTTACTTTAATGATCGCGTCATGAGGGTTCAGGATGCCCGGATCTTTAACGGTTTCAACCCCCAGGTCATTAATGCCCTTCCAGACCAGTGCTTTCATGTGATCAGGGATTAAGATACATGGCGGTATGTTCTCTGGCAGCCGTTTGGCCTTCAATGGTGGAGGTTTCTCCTGTTTCCAGCATCTGTTTAAAGCGGCGTAGATCCTGGCGCACCTGTATTTCAAACCCCTTCCGGAAGAGTTTGCCGGCTATGTTACCAAGGGCCCCTGCCGGAGCGCGGTAAAAGATGGTGGCATGTACTTCTGTGCCGCGGTCGCCGGGTGCATCTTTGAAAATGACCTCTCCGGTGGTATCTATGTCAGAACCTTCAACAGAACGCCAGGCCAGCACTTCACCCGGTTTGTCCTCTACCACTGCTGCCATCCACTCCACAGTGCCCGCTCCACCTGGCAACCGCATTTTCCAACGTGATTGCAGCTCATTTTCCACAGTCACTTCCACTAAGTGTTTCATAAAAAGCGGCAGATTACTCAATTGCCGCCAGTAATTATACACTTCGTTCCGGGGCCGGTTTACCGTAAGCGCTTCACGGATCAGCAAGGGTTTGGGTTGTTTTTGAGGTTTGGTTTGGCTGATCAGCTCACGAAGAGGGCAATGCCCGCTTGTGCCGCGATAAAGCAGATAACCGCCTGCCAGGCCCTTTACAATAGCCATAAGGGGGCGCCTTCTCAGGTCCTGTACGCCGGAGGTCAGCAGGAAAGCGCCACCGGCAGCAGAAAGGATACGTTCCGTCTTTCCAAGATTGATACGGCTGGAACCGGTGTTTGGGGTTTGCTCAGCATCCATAAGCGTTTTTTTACTTTACCCTCAAAATATGTACCGCTGGTAACAATCCGCTCAACTATTTTAGGGGCATTCCTTACTTTCAGCATGCTAAAATACTTGCTATGAAGCTCCCTTTCCTTAAAAAGAAACATCCCGGTCAGCCCCGAAAAAAATCAATGCTACGGGAATGGTTAGACGCCGGTGTATTTGCCATCATCGCTGCCACCGTGATCCGCACTTTTATCTTCGAAGCGTATTGTATACCCAGCGGTTCCATGGAAAGGACCCTGCTGGTGAACGATTACCTGTTTGTAAGCAAAGTAAGCTACGGGCCGCGTATTCCTATTACTCCGCTGGCCATCCCACTGGTGCATAACAAGATGCCGCTCACTAAAAATACGCCGTCTTACAGCACTGCCGTGCAATGGCCTTACCGCCGCCTGCCCGGCTTCACTTCCATCAAAAGGAACGACATCGTGGTGTTTAACCTGCCGGAAGGTGATACCGTGGCGATAGAAATAGAAGAGAACAGCAACTATTATGACCTGGTAAGGCGTTACGGCAGGCAAAGCGTCTGGGAACAATATCATATCATGGCGCGCCCCATCGATAAACGGGAGAACATCATCAAACGTTGTCTCGCTATCCCGGGTGACACCCTGCAGATAAAGGATGGTATCGTTTATGTCAATAACAGGCAGGCGCCCATACCAACGGAAGGAGAAACGGAATACTGGATACAGACCAGCGGCGAAGAGCTGAACCCCGCCCGCCTGAATGATATGGGCGTGATCGATCCTGCGGTGGGCAGCGACAGCCCCGGCCTTTACCGCTACAATCTTACCACATCTGATGTGGCTGAGCTGCACTCATTTACAGTGGTAAAAGGCATACGGCCGGATTTCAGCGCAGCAGGTACAGGCGATCCAGCCGTGTTTCCGCATGATACGGCTTACCATCACTGGAACCAGGATAATTTCGGTCCTTTATATATTCCGCATAAGGGACAAACGGTAAAGCTGGACCGCAGTACGATTGAATTGTACCGCCGCATCATTGCCGTATATGAAGCCAATAAGCTGGAAGAAAAGAATGGCCGTTATTATATCAACGACCAGGCGGCCGACATTTATACCTTTAAAATGGATTATTACTGGATGATGGGAGATAACCGTCATAACTCGCTGGACTCCCGCTATTGGGGATTTGTGCCGGAAGATCATGTGGTAGGGCAGGCATGGATCACCTGGTTGAGCTATGGTAAAGAAGGGCTGCGATGGAACCGCTTCTTTAAAAAGATACGTTAAGGATAAAAACCGCGTTGCAGTAACAACGCGGTTTTTTCTTTTTATTTTCTATTGCTGCTGAAAGAGTCCCTGAACATTTTCCATCCCTTCGCAGTCTTTTTCCAGAGCACGAGGTATTTGCCTTCATCCATCAGTTTGCCTTCCGCATCTCTCGATTCATACAAGCCATACTCCGTAACATATTCCCCGCATCCATAAATATCTATGATCGTAAACTTACCGCCCCGCAGGCCGAAACCGTAATAAGCTTCGCGGAAGAACTTTGCCGCTGCATCAGGACCACATACGGCAGGACTGTTGGGTGGCATAATGCAAACATCCGGTGCATAGCGGTCAATAAATATAGCCGAATCCCCTTTTTCAAAAGACGAGAAGTAAATATTATTGCTGGCGATGATAGCTGCCCTGGCTTCTTCCAGGTTGTTTGTTTGCGCTTTCCCTTGTTCGCATATCACAGTGAGCAATAACAGCATCAATGGCAGGATCGTGTGTTTCATATGCTTTGTTTAAATGAATGATGCAACAAAGTAACGACGCCTTACGCTGGATAAATTGAACAAATGCGAACAGGTATCAATTATTCTGCAAATTCCCAGGCGCTTTGATAAGCGTTCCTGTCGGCAGTATAGGCAATAAAGTCTTCGTAAAAGGGAAGCTGTGATAGAGTGCCGCTGTCGCCTATCACCACCAGCTTTTTCCTGGCCCGGGTCATGGCTACGTTCATGCGGCGGATGTCTGAAAGGAAACCGATCTTCCCCTCCGTATTGCTTCTGGCCATGCTGATGTATACAATGTCACGTTCCTGTCCCTGGAAGCTGTCTATCGTATTGACCGAGATCTTATGCCTGTACGGCTGTAATGCAGTGGAGTGGGGCAAGAGCTCCTGTAATATCTGTACCTGCTGCCGGTAAGGAGAGATGATGGCAATGCTGGGAAAATTGTCCGGCTGGTAATGTGTGCTTAAATCCGCTACCAGCTGCCGCAGATGTCTAAAGAGAAAAGACGCTTCTTCCGGGTTGGTAATGCTGGTACCTTCTGCTTTTTCATCAAAGCCGCAGCCGGCGGTATCCACAAATGAGATGGGTGTATCATTGGCAAAGAGCAGGTGCTGCGCTACAGAAGCATGGGCTTTTAAGCGGTTCTCGTAGAACACGGCGGAAGAGTAGCCCATGATCATTTCGTGCATGCGGTACTGTTCTTCCAGTAAGGTAACTGCTTCGGGATGCAGGGTTACGCATTTTTCCAGCAGGGTGGTGCTCAATCCCTTTTGTGCCGCTTCGTTGGATTTAATGGTAGGCGGCAGCTGGAAATGATCGCCCGCCAGCACTACTTTCTGCGCTTTCAGGATCGGGATCCAGCAGGCAGGCTCCAATGCCTGTCCGGCTTCATCAATCACTACTGTCTTATATTTCAGCTGCCTCACCATATAGTTGTTGGCGCCTACAAGGGTGGCAGTGATCACCTGTGCTTTATTCAGCAGGTCTTCGATAATATATTGTTCCGTATTTTCTACCTGCTTCATGATATTGCGGGCCTCGTCAAACAGGGCTTTACGCTGGTCTCTTTCGGCTTTGCCGAAATTGCGTTTGTATTTATGCGCCATATCCCTGAATTCGCTGGCCTGCTTTTTCAGCCGCTTGATATCCTTCATACTGTTGTGCTCCGCCATTTTGCTGTCCAGCGTGAGCGACAGCAGGCGGTCAGACACGCGCGCGGGATTGCCTACACGCAGCACATTCAGGCCCTGGTCGGATAATTTCTCGCTGAGCAGATCTACCGCGGTATTGCTGGGCGCCACCACCAGTACCCGTTGCCGTTCCTGCTGCATGATAGCTTTTATGGCCTGTACCAGGGTAGTGGTCTTACCGGTGCCGGGAGGGCCGTGTACAACCGCCACTTCATTGGCGGCCAGGATCCTGTTAACGGCGGCCTGCTGTGAGGCGTTCAGGGATGGAATACTTACCGGGGAAAGATCATCCCGGAAGGTGGCCGGCTTATCACCGGTCAGAATCCTGATAATGCGGTCATCCTCGTTCTTTTCGTAGCGTATTTCCGCCTGTTTAAGGGCGTTCTGCATCTCGTCATAACTGTTATCATCAAAAAGCAGATCTACCCCTAATTTGCCGTCGCGCGACCATTCCGGCAGCTCATCTGTACGCAGGGCGATCTTCATGCGGTTGCCACTCTGGAAAGAGATGGTGCCTTCTATATTGTTCTGCCTGGGATCATGGTTAGAAAAGAGAACGGCAGATACGCCTGTACGGAACTGGTGGGGCAGGTCCTGGTGGGTGGTACGTTCTACCTCTACGGTCAGATAATCGCCGCGGCCCAGTTCAGTGTCCCTGATGGCGATGGGATACCAGCTAAGCCCGTTTTCCCTGCGGGTGGTAATGGAGGAGGATTGGGTAAGTTGCAGATAAGATTGCCGGTCTTCTTCGCGCTCGATCTTTAACAGATCAAGCTGCTTTTTGAAATAATCCATCCGGCAAAGATAGCTGTTCATAAAAAATATTTGCGTAACCGATAGGTTTCTTATAAATTGCAACCGATCAGTTACAGATATGCTATAAATGTTAAATATCCAGGCAGATGAAAAACGAACCGCTGGTACTTGAACGCACTTTCAATGCGCCTATTGACAAGGTATGGAAGGCCATTACAGACAAAGACAATATGAAGCAATGGTATTTTGACCTGGCGGAATTCAGGGCCGAAGTGGGATTTGAATTCCAGTTCACCGCCGGAACAGCAGACAAACCCTACCTGCACCTGTGTAAGGTCACAGAAGTGGTGGAGGGCAGAAAGCTTACCTACAGCTGGCGTTATGATGGGTATGCAGGTAATTCCTTCGTCACCTTTGAGCTGTTTCCCGAAGGCGATAAAACAAGGCTGAAACTTACGCATGCAGGCCTGGAAACCTTCCCGGCAGAGAACCCGGATCTGAGAAGGGAAAACTTCGAGGCCGGCTGGACCCAGATCATTGGTACCCACCTGAAAGATTACCTGGAAGGAGCTGCCGCCTGATTGTTATCCACCTAAACCATGTATATATGAAAATATCACTTGTTAGTATTCCCGTGAATAATCCACTGGAAGCATTTAAGTTCTATACAGAAACACTGGGCTTTGTAAAAAAGCAATATATCCCCGAACATTACCTCGCCATCGTAGCCTCTCCCGAAGAGCCGGATGGCACCAATCTCCTGCTGGAGCCGAATAGTCATCCCGTGAGTAAGGCTTTCCAGGAAGGCGTATACAACCTGGGCCTGCCCCTTATCATATTCGGGGTAGACGATGTGCAAAAAGAATATGAAAGGCTGAAAGATCTGGGAGTGGTTTTCAAACAGGCCCCCACCAAAACCCAGTGGGGCACACAGGCCATCCTGGAGGATACCTGTGGCAATTATGTACAGATCCACCAGATGCCATAAGGTATGCTAACTATTTAAAAAAATAGTACACCGGCCATTCCCCTGAGTAAACCTTTATGGGTAAATTTCCGTAAACGAGCCTGATATGTTAAAACGGAAGCTTTACCACTTGTTACTTTTAATGGGATTGCTGGCAGGCAATATTGCCTTTGCACAACACATGCCCCTCGGTATCTTTGAGGGGCATGATGATATAGGCAAGGGCGTAAAGCCCGGCTCAGCAGCCTATCATCCTCAAAAGCAGGAATATGTTATCTCCGGCGCCGGCTATAATATCTGGTTTGACCATGACGAATTCCAGTTTGTATGGAAACGGATCAAGGGAGATTTCACCGTTTATACCCGCGCCGCCTTTGTAGGGAAGGGAGTGGAAGCGCACCGTAAGGTAGGATGGATGGCCCGTAAAAGCCTGGACAGCAGCTCGCCGCATGTGAATGCAGTAGTGCATGGCGATGGCCTTACCTCTCTGCAGTTTAGAAGAACGCAATCTGCCCAGACAGAGGAGATCAAGTCTTCCATTACCCATGCGGATGTGATCCAGCTGCAAAGGAAGGGCAATACCTATATCATGCGGGTGGCCAGATCCGGGCAGCCTTTTGTAACTACGGAGGTCACTGATATTGACCTGGGCGATGAAGTGTATGTAGGCCTGTTTGTAGGCTCGCATAACCGGGACGTGGTGGAAACGGGTGTGTTCAACGATGTACGCATATCTGTTCCATAAGTGATGTTATTTTAACAAAAACGCGGGGGAGTATGGATACAGCAAGGATAGAGCAAGGATACAGCAAGGATAGCGCAAGGCAAGAGCTGTTAAAATACCACCTGTAATCTCTATTTTTGCACCGGAGAGACTACATTGAAAGAACCTATCAACTATACCGTGATCAATGATGAAGAGGAGCGGGACCTGCTTGCCGAAGCAGCAGCCGGTAACTGGGACGCTTTTACCCGCCTCTATGAGCTATTCAGTCCCCTGATCCTGCACTATCTGCAGGTCTATCTTCCCGAAAAGCAGGACGTTGAAGAAATTGGACAGGAGGTATTCCTGAAGGTCTGGAAGCGCCGGGAAACGCTTATTACCGTCCGTTCCTTTAAGAACTATGTTTTTATTATGGCGCGCAACGCCCTCAACGACTTTTTACGCGCCCGCCAGTCGCGCCTTACGCAGCAGGCTGGCTATGAAAGGGATTATGTACAGCCACGCAACTACAGCTCTGACGACAAATTACTGACCGATCAGTACGAAGCCATTGCCCGCGCCGCGCTGGCCGCGCTTCCTGAGAAGCAGCAGATCATTTTCCGCCTGCGCATCCGGGAAGAAAAGACCATCCAGGAGATCGCTGATGAAATGGGCATGTCACTGGGCGGTGTGCACAAATCCCTGCAACAGGCCATTACTACGCTTAAAGATCACTTGGGCAGGCATGGCGTAAGTTTTACACTGTTGCTGCTGCTTATTTTCCTCGACGCATAACCATTCAGCCAGCACCGGAAAATTTTTTTAGGTAACCGGTGAAAATTTTGAACCGGCCACCGTCTTTACAACTATAAGCCATGAACCTAAGCGAAGCAATACAGCACCTGGAAGCGCTGGCAGCGGGTATGCCAGTGGAAGAAGCGCAAACAGCGGCTTTCCGCCACTGGGTGTTCCAGGATGCCACCAAGGGGGAACTGGAACTGCTGGCTGAAGCGCACGCATCGCTGCTGATGTCAGCCGAAGGAGAACTGGCATACGATAGAACAATAGCCCATAATATATTGAACAACCTGCAAGCCTTCCGCGATTCAGAAGCGGAAGGTTTCATAGGACAGGAAACGCCAGTGGTGCCCATGCGTTCCCGGCGCAATTACTGGTGGGGAGCAGCTGCCGTATTATTTCTGATACTGGGAGCGGGCACCATCTGGTTTATGCGCCAGGAAAAAAGCTCACCGGCGCCCATAGCGGCAGCACCGCCTTTACAGCCCGGCGGCAATAAAGCCGTGCTTACACTGGCCAATGGCCGCCAGATACAGCTGGACCAGGCAGCAACAGGCCAGTTGACCACAGCCGGCGGTGTACAGGTAGTAAAGCTGGATAGCGGCCTGATAGCCTACCAGGGCAATGGTACTTTGGTGGAGTATAATCAGCTGTCCACACCAAGGGGCGGACAATTCAGGATCACCTTGCCGGATGGGACAGGGGTCTGGTTAAACTCGGTTTCTTCTCTTCGCTTCCCCAATGCCTTTACAGGCAGCAGCAGGGAAGTGGAGCTCACAGGGGAGGCCTATTTTGAAGTGGCGCAGCAGGCCACTCAGCCTTTTATTGTAAAAGCAGGAGCGGTGAAAGTACAGGTGCTGGGCACTTCCTTTAATTTGATGGCTTACAACGATGAAGACGCTATCCGCACCACGGTATTAACAGGGGGCGTGAAAGTACAGGCGGCGAGTGCGGAAACCACACTGGGACCAGGTACACAGGCCAGCTTATACACTAAGCACACTGCCTTTAAAATCAGCCGGCCCAACATGGAAGAGGTGATCGCCTGGAAGAACGGGAAGTTTTACTTCGGGAAGACCAATATCCGCACCATTATGCGCCAGCTGACACGCTGGTACGATATGCAGGTGATCTACCAGGGAAATGTAGACAGTATCTACTTTGAAGGCGTGCTGTCGAGAAAAGGCGCTGCCGGCGAACTGCTGGACGCCATTGCGGCCACCGGAGAAGTACACTTTAAGATATCAGGGAGCACTATAACAGTTATTCCTGGCAAGGAATAGGGACAAACAATTGAATAGCAAGAGCAAACTAGGATAGGAGATCAACCAGAATCATTAGGACAACCAAAAGTATCACTCTAACAGCAATCTATGTAGAGAAGCGTCACAACCAACCGCTGATCCCGAAACAGATAGCGGGTCCTGACGGCAATCAGGGCCCGCTGAAGCGGGATCACTTATAAATGCCTGAAACATTTTCCGTAAATCCCTAAATGTACAAACGTATGAACTGGATTGTACCTGGTAAAGGTATGCGAAATCTTTCGCTTATTAAATGCATGCTGATTATGAAATTGATCATGGTCTGTATCCTCGTCGCCTCGCTGCATGTGAGCGCTGAAAGTTTCGGCCAGCGGGTAACAATGGATGTAAAGAATGCCCCCATTACACAGGTGTTCAGAATGCTCAGCGTTCAGACCGGGCACGAATTCCTGCTAAGCCCAACCGTGGCCGAACATGCCGCGCCGGTTACCCTGCAGGTGAAAGATATGCAGGTAGACGCACTCCTGGAAAAGCTCACCAGCGAACGTGGATTGCATTACGAGATCAAAAATAATATCATCATTATTACGCGGGACGAAACAACACCTGTAGCAACGCCGCCTGCACAGCAGCCAGACCCCCAGATCGTGCTGAAGGGGCGGGTAACAGATATGTCCGGTGAGCCTCTGCCAGGCGCCACCGTGATGATCAAAGGTACCCGCAGAGGTACGCAAACAGATATCAACGGATACTTTGAGCTGAAATCAGATCAACGCGATAATGCATTAGTGATCACCTACACCGGCTTTGGTGTAGTGACGGTGAAGGCCATACCAGACAGGATGATGACCATCCCACTCAGCCCCTCCACCAGTGATCTGGACCAGGTACAGGTTATAGGATACGGCCGTACCAGTAAACGTTTCAATACAGGAGATGTGGCTACCGTAAGGGCCGAGGAGATCCAGCGCAACCCGGTGAGCAATGTGCTGTCTGCCTTACAGGGCCGGGTGCCCGGACTGATCATCACACAGAACAGCGGCATGCCGGGTTCGAGTTTTAATGTAAATATCAGGGGCAGGAATAGCCTGAATGGCAATGAGCCACTGTACATTATAGACGGGGTGCCTTATCCCTCCGGTACGCTGTTCCTGCTGAACCAGACCTTGCGCGGAGGCAGCTACCTGGATTATTTCAACCCCGCTGATATTGAGAGCATAGATGTATTGAAAGATGCAGACGCCACCTCTATTTATGGTTCCAGGGGCGCTAACGGCGTAATACTGATCACTACCAAAAAAGGAAAACCCGGCAGAACAAGGGTGGATGTTAATATGTACTCCGGCTTTTCTTCTGCAGCTACCGCGCCTAAATTGCTGAACCTGCAGCAATACCTGGAGATGCGGCATGAAGCAAAGCAGAATGATCACCTGCCCATACTGCCAACGGACTATGATCTGAATGGCACATGGGATACCACCCGCTCTACCGACTGGCAAAAAGTTTTCCTGAAAAAGAAAGCCTATATAAACGATGCCCAGGTAAGCATCTCCGGTGGTGCAGGCAATACCACCTTCCTGATAGGAGGCGGTTATCACCGTCAAACTTCGGTGATGCTGGGCGATGGCGCTGATCGTCGCGCCAGTATGCACTTCAGCACCACTACAGAAACTAATAATAAGAAAGTGGCCGTGCAGCTGTCAGGCAGCTATACCTATAACTTTAATAACATCCGTGCAGTAGATCTTTCTTCTACCAGCCTGCTGCTGCCCCCCAACGCGCCGCCGATGTACAACCCCGATGGCTCTTTGAACTATTATGAGTTTGGTACCAACACCAATCCGCTGACAGAGCTGGAAAAGCGATATAAAAAAAGAGGGCATAACCTGGTGGCCAATGCGTTTATCAGCTATCGTCCTTTTAAGGGACTGGAGCTGAAAACAACGCTGGGATATAATAACTCAGACATCAACGAGTTCCTGGGAACACCGCTCAGTTATTATTATCCTAAGCAGCTGGTCAATCCCAATAATGTCAGCAAAAGCAGTTTCAGCCAGTTTGATAATGACACCTGGACGGTGGAACCACAGGCCCTCTACACTATTGCTATTGGTAAAGGCGTATTGGATGCGTTGGCTGGCGCCACTTTCAACAGCACAAGGTCTAACAGCCAGATGATCAACGCCACTGGTTTCAGCGATGATGCCCTGCTGGAGAACCCGGCTGCTGCCAATACTACGAGTATCAGCAGCTTCACTCAATCAGTATATCATTATAACGCTGCTTTTGGCCGTATAAAATATACGCATAACAATAAATACCTGCTCACGCTCACCGGCCGTTATGATGGTTCCAGCAGGTTCGGGCCAGGCAGGCAGTTCCATTTCTTTGGCTCTGCAGGCGCGGGCTGGATCTTTACAGAAGAAGCATTTATCAAGAACAATGTATCCTTCCTGAGCTTTGGTAAATTAAGAGGCAGCTATGGTACTACCGGCAGCGATCAGATCGGAGACTATAGCTTTTACGACCTGTATTCATCTATTGGTTCCTACCAGAACATACAGGGCCTTGCGGCCAGGCGGCTTTACAATCCTGACCTGCACTGGGAGCTGAATAAGAAACTGGAAGGCGGTATTGAGCTGGGGTTCTTAAAAGACAGGATCTTCCTGGAAGCGAACTATTACGTGAACCGTGGTTCTGATCAGCTGCTGAGCTATACGCTGTCCAGCGTAACGGGCTTCACAGGTATTAATCGTAACTCACCGGCTACTATCCAGAATACAGGTTTGGAAATCACCTTAAGGGCTACCAGTATCCGTACAAAGGATTTTACCTGGACCACCACTTTCAATATCGCCGCCAACCGTAACAAGCTGCTGGAATATCCAGGCTTGTCGGAATCTTCAGACGACAGCAGGTTTGTGCTTAATAAACCTGTAGATATTATAAAGGTGTTCAACTACGCAGGTGTAGATCCGCAAACAGGCGTATATACTTTTTATGACAGCAAAGGCAGTATTGTAACATCGCCCAATGCAACAACAGACAGAACATCCATCATCAATCTTACGCCGAAATATTTTGGCGGATTGAATAACTCTTTCCAGTACAAAGGTTTTTCACTGGATGTGCTGTTCAGTTTTATGGACAGGATGGGATACAATGCTTTTGCTCAGCAGCAGATCCTCCCGCCGGGATTTATGCTTAATATGACAACAGATGTATTGTCGCGCTGGCGTCAGCCCGGTGATATCACCGATACCCGCAGCTATACCACCAGCCTGCTGGCCTTCTTTGCACAAGGCAATGCACGTAACAGCACACGCGCCTATACAAACGCCAGGTATGCCCGCCTGCAGAACCTTTCTTTTGGATACCAGGTGCCGCAGCCGGTATTGTCTAAATGGCGTATATCCGGTCTGCGCATCTACCTGCAGGGACAGAACCTCTTTACGGTCTCCAGTTACAAAAACACAGATCCCGAGAACCTGAACTCGGCGAGCCTGCCTCCTTTACGTCAGTACACCGCCGGTTTCCAGGTCACTTTGTAAAAAGTATGCAACATGAAAAAGAGAAAGACATCTATCAATACTCCGTTCCATTATCTTTTAGTCATCAGTGTGCTGCTGATAACAGGCTTTACTGCCTGCAAGAGCTTTGTCCAGGTGGATCCGTCTGTATCCGGCATTACCGGCGCTACTGCCTATGCAACTGATAAATCAGCTGCTGCCGTGGTCACCGGTATCTATGCAGGCTTAATGTCAGGCAATACTGCCTTTGCTGCAGGAGCCAATGGTGTGCCTTACCTGATGGGGTTATATGCGGATGAGCTGCAGAACTATGCCGCCACCAATGTAACGCGTCAGCAGTTCTACCAGAATAACCTGCAGAACACGGCTGCCGTTGGCCCTCTCTGGAACAGCATCTACGATATATTGTACGATTGCAATGCCGCTGTAGAAGGCATAAGTAAATCGGGCACACTCACTACATCCACAAAAGACAGGTTACTGGGAGAAGCGAAGTTCATGCGCGCCTTTTTGTTGTTTTATGCCACCAATCTTTTTGGTGACATACCCATGCCACTGACCACTGACTACGTCATCAATAACGCTATCACGCGGAGCCCGCAGGCAAAAGTGTACGAACAGATCATCGCCGATCTGCAGGAAGCCCAAACATTATTGGGCAACGACTACATGACAGGAGATGGCAACCTTACGGAAGATAAAGCACGTCCGAATAAACAGGCTGCCATTGCATTATTAGCCAGGGTATATCTTTACCTGCAGAACTGGCAACAGGCGGAAACGCTTGCGGGCTCACTGATAGCGGACGGCCGTTATCAACTGGAAACAGACCTGCTGAAAGTTTTTTTAGCCAATAACAAAGAAGCTATCTGGCAAATGGGCTTCACGGCTTCTACCGGTTATGCCAATAGTGATATAGATAATTATACCCTCACACCTGCATCCGGGCCTGATGCATTCCGGACCGTTACCTTATCGTCTTACCTGGTAAAGGCATTTGAGCCGGGCGACCAGCGCCTCAGTGTATGGGTGGGCAGGAATGATGTAGCGGCTACGCAAATATCGCCCGCAGGCACTTACTATTACTCGCGGAAGTACAGGGATAAAACATCGGGCGCAGAATACCTGGCTGTGTTCCGCCTGTCAGAGCAATTACTGATCAGGGCTGAAGCCCGCGCACAACAGGGCAATCTCACTGCTGCACAAACGGATCTGAATGCTGTAAGAACAAGGGCAGGACTGCCTGCTACCACCACAACCACAAAAGAAGCATTGCTAAACGCCATCCTGCATGAACGCCAGGTAGAGTTCTTCCTGGAATGGGGCCACCGCTGGTTTGACTTGAAAAGAACCGGGAAGGCCAATGAGGTCATGAGCATAGTAACGCCGCAAAAAGGAGGCATATGGAATGCTAACTGGTTACTGTTGCCTGTGCCACAAACAGAGTTGCTCGCCAACGGCAACCTGTCGCAGAACCCGGGATATCCGCGCTAGGCGCATTGATCCCTGTACCTGTTCTGTAAACACGAAACCCACATTTATAAAAGCAATTTCATGTGCAAGAAACATTTTGGCACAGGGGCATGGCTCTTGTGTATAACGCTCTTCGTGCTGCCCGCAACGGCCCAAAAGAAAGATGCCGTTAAAAAAACAGATACTACCGGCAGGAAGGTAGACACCTCCGCACTGGTAAAAGCGCTGCTTGCGCCTAAGCCGGATGCGCCGAAACCCTATAAGGAGGTCATTCCAGCCAGCGCTGTCACCGGCAGGAGTTTTTTTAAGGTGCATAAGGTGGATGAGAAGTACTTCCTCGAAATACCGGATTCTTTGCTGGAGCGGGATATACTGGTGGTAGGCCGTATCTCCAAATCGCCGGCAGATTTTCGTTTCCCCGGTGGCATGTTCAGTTTTCCCGGTGACCAGATCGGCGAGTCGGTGATCCGCTTTCAGAAAGTACCCGGTAACAGGTTGTTCCTGAAAAAGGTGACGTTCAGAGAACGTTCGGCAGACAGCTCGGCAAACGGCCTCTATCGTTCTGTTGCTAACAGCAATATGCAACCTGTACAGGCAGCCTTTCCCATCAAGGCTTTGAACGACAGCGCTGCCAGCAGCGTGATAGAAGTAACGGATTATATTAACGGCGATAATTCCCTGCTGTTCTTTGATCCGGCCATCAAGAACTTCACCACATTATCGCTGCAGGCAATAGACCGCTCTTATATTGAAAGTGTGAAAGCTTTCCCTATGAACATTGAGGTGAAGGCAGTGAAGACCTATAGCAGCCGTCCTGCGCCTGATGGTTCCATGAAGATCTTCACCTTTGAGCTCAACAGCTCAATCGTGCTGCTGCCCAAAACACCTATGCGTGCACGTTATTTTGATCCACGGGTAGGTTTCTTTGCGGATGAGTTTACAGACTTCGACGCCAACCCGCAGGGAGTGAAAACCAAGAGCAATATCTGGCGCTGGAGAATGGAGCCCAAACCGGAAGATATAGACAGCTATAAACGCGGTGAACTGGTGGAACCTGCTCATCCCATCGTGATCTATATTGACCCGCAAACGCCCAGGAAATGGGTGCCGTACCTGATCCAGGGTATCAACGACTGGCAGCAGGCTTTTGAAAAGGCCGGGTTTAAAAATGCCATCACTGGCAAAGAAGCGCCCGTGAATGACAGCAGCTGGAGCCTGGAAGATGCGCGTCACTCTGTACTGGTGTATAAACCATCCAGCATTGCCAATGCATCTGGTCCCAGTATTAAAGACCCGCGTAGCGGGGAGATCCTGGAAACCCATATCAACTGGTACCATAACGTAATGGATGTATTACGCAAATGGTACTTCATCCAGGCGGGCGCCATTGATCCCAGGGCCCACAAACTACAGCTGGATGATGAGCTGATGGGGCAGCTGATCCGTTTCGTTTCTTCCCACGAAGTAGGCCATACACTGGGCCTGCGGCATAACTTCGGATCTTCTGCAACTGTACCGGTAGATAGTTTACGTAACAAACAATGGGTGGAAGCGCATGGCCACACGCCTTCCATCATGGACTATGCCCGTTTCAATTACGTAGCCCAGCCCGAAGATCATATCGGCGAGAGGGGCATCTTTCCCCGCATCGGCGCTTATGATGAATGGGCCATTGAATGGGGATACCGCTATATTCCCGATGCGCACAGCGCTGAAGAAGAGGAAGATACACTGAACCATTGGGTGATTAATAAACTGGCGGCCGGTAAGCAATATACCTTTGGTATTGAAAGGATCCCCTGGGAGCCCAGGACCTGGCTGGACCCGCGTAACCAGAATGAAGACCTGGGGGATGATGCCATGAAAGCGGGCGGCTACGGTATCAAAAACCTGAAACGTATTGAGGCCAACCTGCTGCAATGGACGCGCGAGCCCGGGCAGAATTATGATAAGGCAGGAGAGATGTATAAGGAGCTGCTGGCGCAGTACCAGCGTTATATGGGACATGTGGCGTCCAATATCGGTGGTGTGCTTTCTACACCTAAAACAGTGGAGCAGTCAGGCCCGGTGTATGAAATTACGCTGAAAGCAAAGCAGCGCAGCGCCATGGCTTTTTTACAGGAACAGCTGTTCACCACGCCGCAGTGGTTAAATGATACGGCGCTGTTTGCCGTAACAGATGCGGGCTTCAGTATGGTGGCGGCTGTGCAGCAACAGATCCTGTTTGCTTTACTGGACGGTAGGCTGATCAACCGCATGCTCTTGCAGCAGGAGTATGCAGCGGATAAAGTATATACTGCTGCTGAGATGTTGCAGGACCTGGAAGCAGGCATTTTTTCTGAACTGGCTACACATCAACCCATCAGCATATACAGACGGAATCTTCAAAAGGCTTATGTAGAAAAACTGATCACTTTACTGCCTCCCATGGCAGAGAAAAGTGGGCTGAGTGCCGGGAACGATGGTATTTCTATAGTAAAGGCACATGCAAAAAAGCTGGCGGCCGGAATGCAAAAGGCCTCTTTGCTGGTAGCAGAGCGCATGTCCCGTGAACACCTCCAGGATCTATACGAAAGGTTGAATACGGCGTTACATCCCGTAAAGGTAAATTAGACTGGTTGACACACAAGGAAGTAGCTGCCGCCGTAATGGTGGCAGCTACTTTGTTTTTAGAACCCGTAACGGATACCCAGCTGTAACTGCCAGGGGTTACCGGAAGGCGTGATCACACCTGTGTTAGCGTTCACCGCATATACATAGCTTAAAGTATTCGGGTTGAAATCCCTTAAGTTGTAGATATTCTGTTTACCCAGTGTTTTTGTAGCTCCCCATGTCTTATTCAGCAGGTTGGCTACGTTAAAGATATCAGCAGAGATCTCGATGAACTGTTTCTTTTTGGCGAAGAACACTTTCTTGGTCGCTCTCAGGTCCCATACACCGTAAAAGCCGTTCACTCCGCCATTACGCTCTGCAATCTTGCCTTTGTTTTTTGTGATATAGTCTTTCAGACGTTGATCGGCAAGCGGATTATCCAGTATAGCGTTTATACCGTCACGAACGTTTTTAGCAACGCTGGCGTCATTAGGATCAAAAACGTATGCCAGGTCGTTAGAGTTAACGAAGTCGCCATTCACGTTGCCATTCACAGCCAGTGAGTACCGGGTGCCACCAATACCGGAGTAACGTACGCCTACGCTGAAACCGTAGAAGGTAGGCAGGGTGCCATAAAACACGATCTTATGACGGAATTGGTTGTCAGAATAGCTCATCTTGCTGAGATTTCGCGGATCTTCCGGTGTCATCAGCGAAAGGGTGGCGGTATTGGCAACGTCTCCGTTATAGGAGGTATTGTCTTTGGTATCATTCCAGGTGTAGCTGAAAGAGAACTCCCCATCTTTAAAATAACGCCAGGTGCCATCTATTACAAAGGCGAACTGGTTCACTTTGCCGTCGCTGGTCAGTTCAAGCACACGGCCTATGCGGTTGGATTTACGGCCTGCCATCCAGTTGGCGACGCCATTGGTGGTGTCGATCGCCGCTGGCGTGCCCGGAACATATACGCCGCGGTTACCCTCGTTGGCCAGACGGAAATAAGGTTGGTCTACCATGTTGCGGTCAACATACATATAGTTGTTCCGTGCGATGGTAGCAAAGAAGGTAACACCCATTTTAAGGCGATCGGTGATCAGGCGGTTGTAGGAGACATTTGCTTTGTATACCACGGGTATTCTTGCATCTTTTCCATTCATGTTAATAGTGGCCAGGCGCGGAACACCTTTGTCAAATAGGTCTCTCCCAGGTGCGCTGGACGGATTTTTACGGTAGTCGATGAAGTTGGGTGTGGGTACGAGCGCACCCTGTACATCTACTGAAAGTACTTTGGTACCATCAAACACCATGTTGTTGATCATAGCATAGTTGTTGATGTCTGAGCCGAAGATAGCGGCGCCAAAGCGCAGGTAATCCCTGTGCCTTTCATTGATATCCCAGTTGAACTGGATACGCGGTTGTACCTGGAACGTGCGTAAGGAACGGTCAGTTTTAAGGTCCAGGTCTTCCTGTACGAGCTGGTTCGCATTCGGTTTGTTCAGGTAAGTGGTGTAGTCAGCGCGGATGCCGGCGATCATTTCAAAACCTCTGAACAACTGTGTTTGCATCTGTGCGTATAAAGCGCTGCTCACGATATTCTGTTTTACGCTGGGATCATCCTGCATAGCCACTTCACGGGCGTAGCGGTAAGGCTTCAGGCTGTCGAATTTATTCATCCCGGTGAAATAGAAGCGGCCGTTCATTTCACTGCCGTAGAGGGAATTCATGTGGCTGTACATCAGGTCCACACCGAATGTATAGTTTGCCTTATTGGTATTATAGTATACATTATTTACTAACTGAAACACATGGTTGTAGAAGTGTTCCGGAGAATAGCGCTGACCGCCCAACTGTATAGTGGTGAAAGCATTTTTCCCGTCTATGGTGGACTGTACCTGTTCAACAATAGCACGCGGTATATTGTGGCCGGGCAGCTGATCGCCTGGTGTGCTTTCTTCAAAAGTATAGAGGTGCTGTACTTTCAGTTCGTTGGTGAGCCGGGGGCTTACTGTCGTACGCAGGGTAGCCAGTAAGCTGTTGTTCCAGGCATGTGCATCTGCATACACTTCGTATAGGTTGATGGCGCTGTTGTCATCACGTCCCAGGGGAGCACGGTCGTTCACATAGTTGTCGCGGATGGTCAGCAGGTTCTTTTCATTCAGCTGCCAATCTACACGGGCAAAAGCGGCATCCGTATTCCTCTTCTTGTTGAATGAGCCGAATTGCGGAGAATTCGCTACGCCATATTTGCTGCGTGCAATGCCCAGGAACTGGTCCAGCGTGGCTTGGGTGACGTTTAGTCTTTTCTCATCTGCAGGCGACTGTATATCCGCCAACAGTAAGGGCCTGGCATCGGCCTGGTGATCCCACGCCACAAAGAAATGCGCTTTATCCTTGATGATAGGTCCGCCCAGCGAAAAGCCGTATTGATAGGTAGAGAAATCATTCTGGCGTTTGTTGCCCCTGATATCATTCGGGCTGGATAATTCATCGGCCCTGGCAAACATAAAGGCACTACCGGAGAAGGTGTTGGTACCTGATTTGGTCACCGTGCTGATGGTACCACCGCCGCTACGGCCGTAGGTAACATCATACTGGTTGGTCACCACTTTGAATTCGCGTATAGCTTCCATGGAGATGGCATACGGCCCCCCGATACGGGTATTGGTGCCCGCGCTGGATGTAGGGTTCTTCGCAGAAGTACCGTCGATAGTAATGTTGGTGGAAGAGCCCAGCTGTCCGGAAAGACTGTTGCCGCTGCTCAGCGGAGAAAGGTCGATCAGCGAAGTAAAGTTACGTCCGTTCACCGGCAGTTTGGCGATGTCGCGGGCGGTAACCGTAGTAGCTGCACCGAAATTATCCGCCTTGTTGCGGAGAGAGGAAGCAGATACCGTTACCTCATTCATGCTGACGGAGGCAGACTTCAGGGCAACATTTACCCGCAGTACATCGCCCTGGTTCAGCGCATAACCGGTCTGTTTCTGTTCGGCATAACCAATGAAGGAAGTGGTAACGGTGTAAGGCCCTCCCAGGGGAAGCTCCCTGAACGTATACTCACCTTTTGCATTGGTAACAGTGCGGCTGGTAAAGCCGGTAGATTCGTTACGCACCAGTACGGATGCCCCTGGAATCAGCTGTTTGGATTCGTCCGTTACCACTCCGAAGATAGATGCCTGGGTGGTTTGTGCGTGCAGCGGAATACCGATAAAGCTGCATAAAATGCTACAGAATAATAGGTTGATAACATGTTTCATAGCGCGAATTTAATATCGTCTCTACGCGGTTACTATAGCCGCGGAATCGTTAACATAAAGTTCATCTAAGGGAAACAACGGACGGTGTAAAAAGAAGAGTATGCTACATTAGTACCAGCTCAAAGATAATAGTAATTTTTATTTAGAAGATCCTGATATATTTTTTGCAGTACAATAGTACCAGCTGCGCTCAGCAACGACTAGGGAAAGACTGGAACTCAGAATAATCATTATCTATTAACCGAAAACCTGAATCTTACCTATGAAAACCTTTACCCATCGTCGGGGAAGCACCATCATCCGGCGGCTTTCAAGCAATTTATTTGCAGTTTTACTGTTTTTAGTAGTTAGTCATCCCGGAAGGGCCCAGCAGTTTTCCGACGTAATGAGCGCTGCTGAGTGGGATGTGTTCTTTCCACACCGCTATAACCCCGACGACCGTACGGGAACCGGTACATTGCCCGGCACGCCTGCAAAGGATTTTTATTCTTACGCCAACTTTGCGGAAGCAGTACGCCGTATGGGAAATATTAAGATCATCTCCGAACGCCGCTGTGGCACCAATGCCTACCGGCTTACACGGGTAGACAAATCCACCGGCGCATCCGTAGTGATCCGCACAGATGCTGATTTTAATACTTCCGGCGCCATGATCATCAATGAAACCATTGATTATGCCAGCTTCGCGGGAGAAGGCGACCTGGCTGCCCGTAAGCGGGAGCTGATGGCTTTCCTGGCCAATATTTCACAGGAAACTACCGGCGGCTGGCCTACTGCACCCGGCGGACAGTATGCCTGGGGTTTATACTTCCGCGAGGAAGTAGGCTATGAAGGCACTACCAATATTGGTTACCGTGATGAGACCAATGCCCTGTATCCGCCTGCACCTGGTAAATCTTACCATGGCCGCGGACCTATACAGCTGAGCTATAATTACAACTACGGCCAGGCCAGCGAATTTATCTTCGGTGATAAGAATGTGCTGCTGTCCAATCCTGAAAAGGTAATCCAGGAAGGAGTGATCGCCTTTCAGACAGCTATATGGTTCTGGATGGCGCAGCAATATCCCAAGCCCTCCTGCCATGAGGTAATGATCCCCGGTAAATGGACGCCTACAGCTGAACAAACGGCCATCGGCCTGAAACCCGGGTTTGGCGCTACGGTCAATATCATTAATGGGGGCATAGAATGCGGCGGTGCTACAGAGAACACTAAAGTATTGAGCCGTATAGGTCACTATCAGCGCTATACCGCCCTGAAACAGGTAAGCCTTGAGCTGAACGGTGGTAATAATCCCCTTAACTGCGGTTGCGCCAATATGGGGCGTTTTGCGATTGATAATGCGGAGTGCAGCAAGATCACTTCCATCGCCTTTACTTCGCCTGCAAACGGCATCTTAAGCGTCACTGCTTTATCTCCTGTAACGCTGAGCGTTGCTAAGAATGACCCCCGCAATGAGATCACACAGGTATTTATCAATATAGAAGGGCTACGTTTAGGGGGTACTTCCGTGCAATGGACGCCAACTGCCTATAAGTCATACACCGCTACCGCAGTGGGTATACGTCCCGGCAAAGATTCCGTGGTGAGCACTGTTACATTCGCCGTATGGAATAGCCAGACATTGGAAGGCTGTGCTTACCTGCCCACATGGGATGCTAGTAAAACCTATACCAGTGCGGGTAATATTGTTCGTTACAACAATGTTATCTACCGGAACCAATGGTGGGCCGGTGCGGCAGATGTACCCGGCACTAACACTACCTGGGCGGTGGTAGGCGCCTGCAATGGCAACGGCGGTGATGGCGGCGGTAATGGCCAGTCATGCGGCAGCGTTCCGGGCTGGACACAGGGCGGCATATACACTGCAGGTGCACAGGTATCGTACAATGGCAAGATCTATAAAGCAAAATGGTGGACACAAGGCAACCGTCCCGACCAGTATTCAGGCGACGGCCAACCCTGGCAGTTTGTGAGCAACTGTACTGCCAGCGCTCCTGTATTAGTGACCAATGCTACTGTGACCTATGATGAAGCAAGGAAAGCGTCGCTCACCGTTTATCCCAATCCTGTAACAGGTAATACCTTACAGGTGACTGTAAACGTGGGCGCTGGTCAAAGACTGCGGATAGCTTTGCTGGATGCCGTTAGCGGGCAACCCATACTGCATCAGCTGTACACGCCCTCCGGTAAAAATGCACAGCAGCTGCAGCTGGATATGAGCCGCGTACCGGCTGGTACGTGGATCTTGCAGGTGAATAATGAAAGGGGAGTGCTCGTAGGAACGGCTAAGATTGTACGTTTACCATAAACGATGCCTGTTTAAATAAAACGCCCCCGGATGATCTCCCGGGGGCGTTCTGCATAGATATCCTGCGTTATTTTTAGCATTTTCTCCTTTTTTGAGTAAATTGTACCTGCTTACCACGTCGCGTTATGAAATTGAGACTGTTACCGGGAGAATCAATGCGTTCCGTAAGAGAAACTGTTCAGCGGATGAAATACTATGCCTTTTTAGTGTTGTTGCTCTTTTCTTTTCATCACTCCGTTCATGCACAATCCTATGGATTAAGTTTCTATAGCCATGAAGTAGTACCGGAAAAAAGAACTTCCCTTAACCTTACTGCTGCTACGCCCCTGTGCCTGGACCAGGAAACGGAGATCTCATTCGACCTTAACTTCATCCCTTACCACGATATCTATTTCGGTTATATATTCCGCCTGCTCTTTACCAATGGCCAGAACATTGATCTTGTATACAACCAGAAGACCGGCAAATTTGATTTCCTGATAGGAGAGGGCTTCTCGCAGACATTCACGATAGATACGGCACACTTGTACCGCCAATGGAACAGGTGTACAGTGAGGATCGATACCCGCCGCAATGAAGCGGCCTTTTACCTGGACGGTAAACTGATCGGCAGGGGCTTGGGCAACTTTGGCGAAAAGCCCTGCTGCCGTGTATTCTTTGGCGCCAATAATTTCGAAGGTTTTCAGATGCTGGATATTCCCCCGATGAATATCAAGGACATTGTGGTAAAGCAGAACGGCAGAATAAAATATTCATGGCCACTGTCAGAAAGCAGTGGTGATCTGTGTAAAGATGTGGCAGGCGGAAAAACAGCGGAAGTAAAGAACCCCGGCTGGATCAGGCCCCGGCACCAGAACTGGCAGCTGGCGAAAGCCCTGAAGCTGAACGGGTTTCCGAGCGTGGCTTTCGATAAGCAACATGAGATCCTCTACATCGTTGCAGCAGATTCCCTGTACAAAGTGGCTTTGAAAACAATGCAATCAACAGGTATTGCGCTTACTGAAAAGCATGATACGCTGCTGCCTGGCAACCAGTCCGTATACGACCCTTTCCGTGACAAGCTCTATAACATCTATATTGATCAAAAGAAAGTAAGTGTATACGACACGCTTGCACGCAAATGGGACGCCGGTTTTACGCCTGCGCTGCTCACGGTGTACTGGCATGCCAATAAATTCATTTCCTCTTTTGATACCTCGTTATATGTGCTGGCCGGATATGGACAGCTGGAGTACAAGAACAGGGTGCAGCGCTATTCTTTTTCCACGGGTCAATGGGACACGCTGTTATCTACCAGCGGCGACCGCTTTATGCCCCGTTACCTGGCGGCATTAGGCGCCAATAAAGCAGGCGATACAGCTTACATTATTGGCGGATATGGCAGCAGCACCGGCAGCCAGGTGGTGAATCCCAAGTACTATTACGACCTGCTAAGCTTCAGCGTAAAGGACCGCTCTTTTAAAGTACGTTATCGTTTGCAGGAGCCTGCACGGCAGTTCTGCTTTGCCAATAGCCTGGTGATCGATGACGAAAAGCAGGAATACTATGCACTGGTATACCCGAATGATAAATTCAATTCATCACTGCAGCTGATCAAAGGCTCACTGCTGTCGCCCCAATACCAGCTGCTGGGCAATGCAATGCCATATACCTATCATGATGTGCAGTCCTTTGCAGACCTGTACTACTGCCCGGATAGTAAAAAGCTTGTTGGCGTTACTATTTATACCTCGAAAGAGAATGTAGCGGATGTCAGGGTGTACACCATTGCTTTCCCACCTAACCCGGTCACGGTGGAAGCGCCTGCAGTAGCCGGACCGCATTGGGCATATATAGGCCTGCTGCTGGCATTGATCGCGTTGGGCCTCGTGTTAATCTGGCGCAGAAGAGGAAAAAGTATTGCTAAGACAGCAGCGCCCGCGCAGCCTGTGCCCGTGGTGATACCCGCAACAACGGATATTGAGCCCGCCGATTTTCCTGCAGTGCCGGCGCCGGAAGAAGAAGATAAAAGAGCAAGGATCTATTTATTCGGACAGTTTGAAGTGTATGATAAAGATGGGAATGATATTACCAAATCATTCACCCCGCTGCTCAAAGAACTGTTCCTCATCATTGTCATTTATACGCTGCGCTACGGCAAGGGCATAGCCGCAGAGAAGCTATATGCTACCCTCTGGCGCGATAAATCCAGCAAGGAAGCGCAGAACAACCGATCTGTGAATATGGTGAAGCTCAAAGCCATCCTGGATAAACTGGGCACTGCCGGCTTTACAAAAGATGCTGACCGGTGGAGTTTGCATTATTCAAAAGAGGAGATCCATATTGACCTGGACGACTTCCTGCAATTGTGCAGGCCGGGCGCAACGCTGAATAAAAAAGAAGTGCAGGCGCTATTAAGGCTGGTGCAGCGCGGTGCATTGCTGGCAGATACGGCGTATCCCTGGCTGGATGATATCCAGTCCGAAGTTTCGGCTACTGCTTTGTCGGTGTTGTCGGCTGCCACGACGCAGTTCTCCGAAGACCCGGAATTCCTGATCGCGATCGCTAACGGTATCTTCGTTTTTGACCCTGTAAATGAAGAGGCCTTAAGGGTAAAATGCAGGAGCCTGGGCATCCTGGGCAGGCATTCTATGGCGAAAGCGCTGTTCAACAAGTTTGCAAAAGAGTATTACCATATGTATGGGGAGGAGTTCCAGGGAAATTTCAATGAAGTGTTTAACTGACTGTCTTATTCCGCTCTGAGGCTTTTCACCGGGTTGGCCAGTGCCGCTTTGATGGCCTGGTAACTCACTGTAGCAATAGCTATCAGCACAGAAAGCAGTCCTGTAACAACAAATATCCACCAATTGATGCTGACGCGATAGGTGTAATGCTGCAGCCAGGTATGCATACACCACCATGCCACCGGCGATGCGATCATAAAGGAGATGATCACCAGCTTCAGGAAATCTACGGATAAAAGCGCAGTAATGCCTGTTACAGATGCGCCTAGTACTTTTCTTACGCCGATCTCCTTGATCCTGTTTTCCGCCATATAGGTTGCTAATGCAAATAAACCAAGACAGGAAATGAAAATAGTTAACCCGGCAAAAAGGCTGGCCAGTACAGCCGTGCGGCGTTCGTAGTCGAATTTCTGGGCGTAGGCTTCGTCTGCGAAGTAATACACAAAGGGATAATCAGGATTATATTTTTTAAAGATAGCCTCCATCTTTTTCAGGTTATCAGCAGCGGAACGTTGGCCATTCAGCTTAAACGTGATTGTACCAAACCAGCCATGTCGGCCAGGCCCCTGGATCACCATCGGCTCAATAGGCCGATAGGGTGATCCCAGGATGAAATCTTTCACCACTCCTACCACATGCCAGTCTCCTTCACCACTTTTTACCAATTGTCCGACCGGGTCTTTAAAGCCCATTAGTTTTACGGCAGATTCATTCAGCAATATGCCACTGGAATCGGTAGCGTACGTTTTCAGATCAAGATCCCGTCCTGCCAATATTGTCAATCCCATTGTTCCTGCAAAATAGCTGTCTGCATGCACTTTTACACATCCGTGCTTGTCGTCTGCCGCTTTGCCTGCCCAGGTGTAGTCGTCATCATTCCATATGGAGGTGATGGGTGAGCTGGTGCGGGTAACAGCCGTTACTGCGCCACTGCTGATAAGCTCCTCAAGGATCGTACGGTAATGCTTCAGTATATCTCCCTTTGCAAAAACAAAGGCCAGCTGATCTTTATCATAACCTGCATCACGGTCCTGTGCATACCTGATCTGCCGGTATATTACAATGGTAGAAATGATCAGGATAATGGCAAAACTGAACTGCAACACTACCAGCACTTTTCTTGGTGCTACCAGCGTGCGGGCTGCTTTGAAAGAGCCTTTCAATACGCTGATCGGCCTGTGCGCCGAAAGGTAGAACGCAGGATAGCTGCCTGCAATGATGCCGGTGAACAGGATAAAGCCGGCGGCGCACAACCAGAAATATGGGCTGGCATAAGGAACCTGCAGCGACTTCCAGGTGATCTCACCAAAGCGTCCTATACTGATCTGAACAATCGCCAGCGCTACTACGCCAGCCAGGAAAGCGATCAGTATGGATTCGCCGATAAATTGTCCTATCAGCAGGCCCTTTCCTGCACCGGCTACTTTGCGGATGCCTACCTCCCTGGCCCGTTTCTCACTGCGGGCCGTGCTCAGGTTCATGTAATTGATACAGGCTATCAGCAGGATAAACGCGGCGATTATGCCGAACAGGCGTACGGTCTCAATGTATCCGCCGGCTACTTTTCCATTCTCGAACCGGGAATAAAGCCGCCACTTCGGTAGCGGGTGTACGAATATTTCAGTTTTTGCATTGCTGGCGTGCAGGCGGATAACATCACGGAAACGCTGATTGGCGGTTCCTTCAGTAACGCCGGGTTTCAGCAGCACATAGGTTTCTATTCCATTTTCGTCCCAGCTGTCACGATCCCAGCGCACCGTTTTCATGTAGCTCCAGGGAATCAGGTATTCAAAATCGAAACGCGTGTTATTGGGCAGGTCTTTCATCACGGCTGTTACCGTAAAGAGCGCGCTGCTATCTACCCGGATCACTTTCCCCACGGCATCTGCAGTACCAAACAGTTTTTCGGCCATCTTCTCCGTCAGCACAATAGAATGCGGGTCATTCAGCGCAGTTCCTGCCTTACCCTTGAGCAGGGGAAAGTCGAATACCTGTAAAAACGCAGGGTCTGTGATATAACCCCTCGTTTCCAGGTGCTTGTCGCCCACATGAAAAACAAAAGAGCCCACCCAGTTTACACGCACGCTTGCTTCTACCTGCGGGTAATCCGATTTTAGCGCAGGTCCTAATACCTGGGGCGTACTTGCCCAGCATTCCACTTTTCCGTCGTATACAGCCCGGTTATAAACCTGGTAGATGCGGTCTTTCTTTTTGTGGAAGAGATCATAGCTCAGCTCATGCTGGATCCATAAAAGGATTAGCACAGCGCTCGCCATACCAATGGCCAGCCCGGTAATATTGATCAGCGAAAAGCTTTTATTTCTAAAGAGGTTTCTCCAGCTAACTTTGAAATAATTTTTAAACATGCGTGGCAGTTTAAAAAAGGATGATGCTTATGGGGCTTGTACACAAAGCGAATGCCTGAAAAGAAAAGGGCTGAAGGTCAATTGCTTAGTGTACGGTTCTGCTTGTAACTGTCCGGTTTTGAGACATTTGGGCGTCCAATTGCGTACGCTCCAAAGACGGCGCTTACTTTTTATCCTGGCTTTCTGGTGTGTAAACGCTTACCGCAGGCGCGCTGCCCCAGGCAGCAATATCATCTGCCGTAAGCAGGTTAAACCTGGGATTGGTGCCGCCCAGTTCTCCGCAGGCTTTGCTGTAAACCACCCTCGCGATCCGGTGATGCCTGATAACATAGGAGCAAAGCAGGCAGGGCTCCACATTGGTATATAAAGTGGCCCCTGCAACGGAGCCATTCTTTTTTACAGCGTCTATCACCGCCAGCGCTTCCGCATGCCGGGTAATGTCTTTAAGCTGTCTGCTTTTCTCATAAGCCTCCCCGATGATCTGTCCGTCTTTTACGATAACACAACCAACGGGGCTTTCTCCTGCTGCTGCGGCTAATGCTGCCAGTTCAAGGCAGCGGTCCATATATTGCTGGTCGTGCATGTTTCAAAACTACATTTTTTCTTCATTTGCAGCTGTTTACCGGGCAAATTAGTGCCTTATTAGTGCCCCTGTTAAGCCTCCCCATCTATATTGTGCCCTATGAACCGTAAACCCAGGGTACTGTTATTCAAGCTTATCAGCGCAGGCCTCGCCGTAATGGTTTTGCTGCTGCTCGAACTGTTGCTTCGCCTGTTCCATTATGGGCAGGACCATCGCCTTTTTATTACCTACCCTGCGGACAAGCATTACCTGGTACTGAACCCTAACGCCTCCCGGAAGTATTTTCTCAACCAGCAGATCGCTACCACCGGTAACAGCGAAATATTCCGGAAAGAGAAAGGCGCTAATACCTGCCGCATTTTCGTACTGGGAGAGTCTACCACCATCGGCTATCCCTATTTTCATAACGGCTCTTTTCACCGCTGGCTGCAATACCGCCTGATGCATAACTTCCCCGATAAGGAATTTGAGGTCATTAATTTATCGCTAACGGCCGTTAATTCTTTTACTGTACTGGGTTTTGCCAAAGAATTGGCCCGCTACCAGCCGGATGCCGTGCTTATATACAGTGGCCATAATGAATTTTACGGCAGCCTGGGGGTAGGCAGCACGGAGCGGATCAACGGTAATCCCAACCTCGTGAATATGGTGATCGCCCTGCGGGAGCTCAGGCTGGTGCAATTGCTTACTGCTGCTTACGAAAAGGTGACCGGCCTTGCCAAAAATCCTTCAGCAGCGGGTGGTAAAGCCCGTATGGAACGGATGGTGGCCAGCCAGCAGATTCCCTTTGGCTCAAAATTATACAACAGGGGCGTGGAGCAGTTCAGGGCCAATATGGAAGCCACCCTGCGATTCTTTGACAAAAAGGGGATTCCGGTCTTTATCAGTAACCTGGTGTCTAATGATAAAGACCTTCCGCCTTTTATCAGTATACAGCCGGATAGCGCCCGTTATCCTGGTTTTCAGCAGGCGTATAGCCGGGCCCTGGCAGCGTTGAACAGTGGTGATACCAGCGCAGCCTTGAAGGCCTTTAATGCTGCCGACAGATCTTTCAACGGCCATGCCGCCTGTAATTATTACATGGGCCGCCTGCTGCTGGCACAGGGAGATACGATGCAGGCGCGTAATCGCTTTGCAGCAGCAAAAGACCTGGATGCACTGCGTTTTCGCGCTCCCTCAGAGCTCAATGCCCTGATCCCGCAGTTATGCCGTAAATACAAACAGGCCCACCTGGTAGATGCAAAAGCCGCTTTTGAATGCCATGCTGTGCAGCATATTATCGGTAATGAGCTGCTGCTGGAACATGTGCATCCCAACCTGGAAGGATATGCAGTCCTTTCAGATGCCTTTTACAGGTCCATGTTGCAGGCCGGCGTTTTGCCCGCGTTGAAGGAACAGGAAATGAGCCTGGCGCAGCTGGAGCATGTGATGCCCGTCACAGCGGTAGACTCCCTGGCAGGAGCCTATAAAATATACAACCTGAAAAGAAGCTGGCCATTTAACATCACTTCAACACCCGATACTTTGAAGATCAACTCCCTGGAAGAAAGACTGGCTTATGGACTTGCCTTTGAACATAGCGCCTGGCCGCAGGTAATGGATACACTCTATAATTATTACCTGAGCCGGGAAGAATGGTCCAAAGCCTGCCGCGTAACAGAAGGCCTGTTGCTGGAGGATCCGCTGTCCGCTCCACTCTGTGAACGAACGGCTAACCTGTATGGAAAGATGAATAACCTGGAGGAGGCCGCCTTTTATTTCCGGAAAGCATTTGCCTTGTCGCCAACCTTTGAAACCGCCCGTACGCTCTTTGTGCTGTATTTAAAGATGGATCGCCCCCTGGCCGCAATGCCTTACCTGGATTATGCTATGCAGCACAATCCGGGCATGAACCTGGCGCCGGTACGGCAGCTCACGGCAGAGATCATCCAGTTGCAAAACAATGCAGGAAGAACAGGCCTGGGGCCGGCTATCCTGAACCCGGTGGTAGACCGCTACATCAAAATGGGAAACAGCGACGGCGCTGCCAGCTACCTGGAAAAAGTGCTGCGATCCGACCCGGAGAATAAGAATGCTTTATTGCTGCTCACCCGTTTAAAAAAAGTATGAATATGCTGAGGAAGCTCTACACGGCCTGGCTGGCTTTTGCACAAATATTAGGCATGATCAACATCCGCATCCTGCTGGGAATCTTGTTCGTATTGCTCGTTGTTCCCGTGGGCGTATGGAGAAGGTGGAGAGGGATCGATCACCTGCGGCTTCGCCAGTTTAAAAAAGGCCGCGGATCAGTCATGGAGAACAGGGAGCATGAATACACCCGTGAAGACCTGCTTCATACCTTTTAACTAACAACTAATCACTAACGACCGCATTATGGATTTTCTATCTGAGCTGTTTCTCTTTCTTAAGACCCGGAAAAAATTCTGGTTACTGCCACTGGTGCTGATGCTGCTGTTGTTGACGGTCCTCGTGATCCTCACCAGCGTACCGGCCCTGGCGCCGTTTATTTACACTTTATTCTGAACAGCAATTGGCGGAGTATATATTAGGTATATCGGCATTTTATCATGATAGTGCGGCTGCATTGATCGCCGACGGACAGGTAGTGGCCGCTGCACAGGAAGAGCGCTTTAGCCGTAAGAAGCACGACGCATCTTTTCCTGTGCAGGCGATTGCTTATGTACTACAGGAAGCCGGTATTACTTATAATGATCTGAGCGCGATTGCATTCTATGATAAACCCCTGCTGAAGTTTGAGCGCCTGCTGGAAACATTCCATGCATTTGCTCCTGCAGGGCTCACTGGTTTTCTGATGGCCATGCCCGTATGGCTCCGTGAAAAGCTGTTCATAAAAAAACACCTGCGTAACCTGGGCAGGCAAAAAGGTTCCCGTCATCAATGGCCGATTTATTTTCCTGAGCATCATCTGTCGCACGCCGCCAGCGCCTTCTATCCCTCCCCATTCAGGGAAGCGGCCATCCTTACCATAGATGGGGTGGGAGAGTGGGCTACTACCACTATCTGTCATGGCCATGGCAGGCATATTAAAATATTAAAGGAACTGCGTTTTCCGCATTCCGTTGGCCTTTTGTATTCTGCCTTCACTTATTACCTGGGCTTTAAAGTGAACAGTGGAGAATATAAGCTGATGGGATTAGCGCCTTATGGGCGGAAAGGTGCGCGGCAAACGGTGGTCTTCCGGCAGCAGATCCTGTCTGAGTTAGTAGATCTGCGGGAAGATGGTTCTATTCTGCTCAATATGCGCTATTTCAATTTCGCCACCGGCAAAACCATGACCAACGATCATCTCTGGGAACGGCTTTTCGGCTTGCAGCGCCGTATGCCCGAAGCCGCTATTACACCTGCGCATATGAACCTGGCCCTGGCTATCCAGGAAGTGACGGAAATGATCGTGTTGGCCCTGGCGCGTACTGCACAGCAGATTACACAAAGCAAACACCTGGTCATTGCAGGCGGAGTAGGCTTGAACTGCGTGGCGAACAGCCGCCTGGCTTTATCCGGCATTTTTGAGGATATCTGGGTGCAGCCGGCTGCCGGCGATGCAGGAGGAGCTTTAGGTGCAGCACTGGCGGCATACCATATTGGTCATGAACAGGAGCGGAAAGTCGTAAGCGGGCAGGATGCCATGAAAGGGGCTTTTCTCGGCCCGGCTTATAACAGTTCAGATATTGAACAGCTGATCCACCGTTATGGCGCCGTTAGCGAATGTGTTCATGAGGAAGCGCTATTGGCCGCAAAGGTCAGCAGCCTGTTGGCCAGCGGCAAAGTGGTAGGATGGTTTCAGGGACGGATGGAGTTTGGCCCCCGTGCGCTTGGCAACCGGAGCATCCTCGCAGACCCGCGTCATCCGGATATGCAGCTCCGGCTCAATGGCGATATAAAACGACGCGAAGGCTTTCGGCCATTTGCGCCCAGCGTGCTGGAAGAAGATGCGTCTTCTTATTTTGAGCTGGCAGATGCTTCTCCCTATATGTTACGGGTGGCGCCCCTGCGGCCCTTCCTGAGAAAGCCGCTACCGCAGCGTTCCGCAGTACCTGCTATTACTCATGTGGATTATTCGGCCAGGATACAGACCGTGAACCAGTCATTACATCCCAGGTTCTGGCGCCTGATCAATAGCTTTAAAGAACGTACCGGCTACGGTATGCTGGTGAACACTTCTTTCAATGTAAGAGGCGAGCCGGTGGTCTGTACACCGGAAGATGCCTGGCAGGCATTTATGCATACAGCGATGGACTACCTGGTGATGGATAACTATTTATTTGATCGTACGCAGCAAAGCTTCCCGCAAGATATGATGGCAAGGGATTTTGATCCGGATTGAGAAATTAATTTCCCCGTTAGCCCATTATTAATGCCCTTGTTAGTGCTGCCCCGCTTACTTGCAGGAGATTATCAATCACAATCATCAGAAATATCCCGTTATGCAAAAATTACTACTGCTCATTGTCATGGCATTAGGTATCCTGAATGTAAATGCTCAGCAACGGATAGTAAAAGGCACCGTTACTGACGAAAACAACCAACCTTTGCCCGGGGCCACCGTCAGGGTAAGAGAAGGTAACGCATCTGCGGTTACAGATGCAGCAGGTTCCTTCCAGGTCAATGTTGGGGGGCAGTCTGCTCCTGTTTTAATTGTTTCTTACATTGGTTATTCACAACAGGAAGTGCCGGTAAACGGCGAAGTTGTTACTGTACGCCTCCGCCAGGACCAGCGCGCGTTGAACGACGTGGTGGTGGTTGGTTACGGCGTGCAGCGAAAAAGGGATGTAACAGGCGCGACCAGCACTGTCAAATCCGACGAGATCATCAAGCGCCCCCTGGTAAGGGTGGAGCAGGCTTTACAGGGTACTACCTCCGGGGTATCTGTGGCCAGCAGCAGCGGTCAGCCGGGTGCAGGCCTGAGCGTACGTATCAGGGGCACTAACTCTATCACCGGTTCCAATGAGCCTTTGTATGTGATAGATGGTTACATCGGCGGCAGCGTAGAATCTATTAACCCCAGCGACATCGAATCCCTCGAAATACTGAAAGATGCTTCTGCTACCGCTATTTATGGTTCCAGGGGCTCTAACGGCGTTGTGCTGATCACTACCAACAGCGGTAAGGAAGGCAAGACCCGTGTGGATGTTGCTACCTGGTTCAGCAAGGCAAGCGTGCCAAAGCAGCTGGATCTGATGAATGCTTATGACTTTGCCCGGACCGTGAACACACAATTCCGTCTCTCCGGTAATCCACCCGCATTTTCTGATGAACAGCTGCAGGAGCTGCAGTCCAAAGGCGGCACTAACTGGCAGAAAGAGCTGCAGCAAAAGCCATGGATCCAGAACTACCAGGTATCGGTATCCGGCGGCAATGAAGGTGTACGTTATCTCTTTTCATTGAATCACCTGGACCAGCCCGGCCTTATACTCAACCAGTATTATAAAAGAACAACACTGAGGAGTAATGTGGATGTTAAGCTGAACAAGCGGATGGACCTGAAGCTCAATGTTACGGCCCTCATGCCGCAAAGCCGCAATACCAGTTATCCCGGTGATCTGTTAGATCCTTTTGCACAGGCCACTCAATGGGATCCCACCACTGCAGTAAGAGATGCCAATGGCAAGTTTATCCTCTCTGCTCCCTATGGTTCCATCCAGATCAATCCTGTAGCACAGGCCATGAATCAGCAGCTGGATGTCAATACCACCAACCTTACCGGAACAGGCGTGTTCACCTGGCGCATCATCGACGGGCTTACCTTTACTTCCAACAATACATATGAGATCCAGTGGCAGATGACCCAGCAATTGTTTGGTAAAGAAACCAGCCTGGGTATGGCAGGTCGTGATTTTGCATCTAATGGGACAGGCCGCTACCGTTCTTACCAGAACAGTAATTTCCTTACCTACAGCAAACAGTTTGGCGATCACTCCATCACGGTAACCGCCTTGTATGAGCAGCAGAACAGGAGAAATATCAATTCCAATGCTCAGGCGGTGAACCTTTCTTCCTATGCGCTGGGATATTATAATCTAGGTTTAGGTACTACCCAGCTCACCACCTCCGGTTACTGGGCAGATGCCTTGCAATCTTACATGGGAAGGGTGAACTATTCCTACAAAGAGAAATACCTGCTGACAGCCAGTGTTCGTACAGACGGTTCCTCTCACCTCCTTGAAAAATATAGCACCTTCCCTTCGCTGGCCCTGGGCTGGAATATCAGGAAGGAAGGCTTCATGGAAGATAACAGGATCTTCAGTGACCTGAAGCTGCGCGCCAGCTACGGCGTTACGGGCAACCAGGCAGTAGGCGCCTATGCTACCATTCCGCAGATCAGCACAGGACAGCCTTATTATTTTGACGGCAGCAAACCCAGTGTATCCACACCTTTGGGCGCACCGGTATCCAATACTTTGAAATGGGAACGTACTACGCAATATGATGTAGGCTTGGACGCTGCTTTTCTTGACGGCCGTCTTACCTTTACGGCAGATGCCTATCAGAAAAAGATCAAGGATCTCCTGTATTATTACCAGGCGCCTTTCTACATGGGCGGTGGTACCTATGCGCGCAACATCGGCAGCGTAGAGAACAAAGGCCTGGAATTTTCATTGGGTGGTACACCAGTAGCCAACAGTAAATTCAAATGGAACAGCAATGCGGTGCTGTCGTTCAACCGTAATGAAGTGGTGGACCTCGGCGGACTGGATAATGTGATCGTGAACAATATCGGCTCCCCGCAAACGAACGTGTCTATCCTTAAAGTAGGACAGCCCCTGGGTGAGTTTTATGGCTACCAGTTCCTGGGCACCTGGAAAACAAGCGAAGCGGCAGAAGCAGCGCAGTTTGGTATGAAGCCCGGTGATGCCAAATACACCGATGTTGACGGAGATAAGAAGTATACCGCAGCAGACCGGATGACTATCGGTAACGGTACTCCGAAGTTCACCTTCGGCTGGATCAACGACCTGCAATATGGCGACTTCTCTCTTAGCTTTATGTTCCAGGGCGCCAGCGGCCAGAAGATCTATTCACAGACACTGGCCTATATCTGGGGCGGATTGGGTGATGCAAAGAATGCTACCACACAGGAAGCGCTCAATATCTGGACACCGGAAAATGAAACGGATAACCCTTCTTTCAGCTCTACCAGCACCAACTTTATCAACAGCAGCCGCTACGTGTATAATGCCAGTTATATTAAACTGAAGAACCTTTCGCTAACCTTTCGCGTGCCTGCCAGCCTGCTGAACAAGGTAAAGCTGCGTAACCTCGAATTATACGTAAGCGGACAGAATATTTTCACCATCACCAGTTTCCCCGGCTATGATCCGGAGATCACCAATGCTACCAATGCGATTACGCAGGGCCTGGAAATGGGCGTGATCCCCAACCCCAGGACATACACCTTTGGATTAAGGGCCGGTTTCTAATGATCAGATAACAACGCTTTCTTTTTTGTAAAAAGTATTTTATGACGAACGCAAAATATATTCTCTTATTCGCCTGTTCTTTTATACTGTTCTTTACTGCCTGTCAGAAACTGGAAGAGGACCCGAAAGGTAATCTTACGCCGGGGACCTACTTTAAAACTGTATCCGACCTGGATGCCGCGGTCACTGCCATTTATGTACAGCTGGCGGTAGATGCAGCCTACGCCAATATCAGTAACAGTACGCCCTGCTTCGGCTCAGACGATCTGACCACAGACCCGGGACTAAATAAACTTGGCTTTCGTTTGTTCGATCAGCTCAATGGTAATTCCGATGCAGATGGTCGCCTGTCTAATGTATGGCAGGGCCCCTGGACGGCTATCTACCAGGCCAATAACGTGATTGCCAATTATGCGCGGGTAGATGCTACAGATGAAGTGAAGAATCCTTATGCAGGACAAGCCTACTTTTTAAGGGCATTCTGCTATTATATGCTGGTACGTACCTTTGGCCAGGTACCGGTGATCGATAAACCGATCGATGTGAATGAAAGGCCTGCAAGAGATGAAGTAAGCAAGGTGTACGAGCTCATTGTGAATGACCTGAAAACAGCGATCACCTATTTGCCAGAGTCTTTCCCCGGGGCGCCGGGCAAAGCTAATAAAATGGCCGCCCATTCACTGTTGGCAGAAGTGTATCTTACCATGGCAGGCTGGCCCCTGAACCAGCCGGCTAATTTTGCCCTGGCCGCCCAGGAGTCCGATGCTGTGATGAAGTCTGGCCGCTACCAGCTGATGGCTGATTTTGCAAAAGTATTCACCACCAATACTTCTACAGAATCCGTATTTGCCCTGCAGTTCAATGTGGCCGGTGGTTTGCCGCAACGTACCTTCGGCTCTTCCTGTATGCCGCTGGATGAAGTGCCGCTCAGTGGCCCCAGTGGATGGGATGATTTCTATCCTGAGGTCAACTTCTATCTCAGCTCACCCAAGTGCGCCCGTTCAGATGCCACCTATTACACTACCCTGAAGCTGAAGCAAGCCAATAACACCTTCAGGCTGGTGCCCTGGAACTCCGATTCTACCCACGCCCGCCATCCGTATTATAAAAAGTTCAGGGCAGGGGTGGGAGATGGTATCGTAGAAACGGAAACGGCTATACTTTCGGCTAATCCCAGCACCAATAAAGCGCTGGATATTATCCGCTACCCGATGGTGTTGCTGAACTATGCGGAAGCATCCGCCATGGCCGCCAATGCGCCTACCGCCGCCAGCTATGGCGCCATCAACCAGGTAAGGCAACGTGCAGGTTTACCCAACCTTACACCCGGGCTTACACTGCAGGCCTTCCGCGATTCTGTGGTGGCAGAAAGAGGATGGGAATTTGCCGGGGAATTCGGCATCCGCTGGTTTGATATCGTACGGCTGCAGATGCTGCCAAAGATCCTGGCTAAAAGAGGCCCGCAGGAGAATCCTATCAACCCGGCTGTGCTCTCCAACCCTGCAGTGCTGGCACAGAAGTACCTGGCGCCTATACCTGCCAACGAAATGAGCCGCAATCCGGGCTGGCAACAAAATCCCGGCTACTAACAAACTAATAACTGATAACTGATAACTGATAACTGACAACTGACAACTAATGACCATTCCTATGCGGAACATATCTTTATTTTTCATCCTTGTTTTTTTTGTTTCCCAATCCACGATACGGGCTCAGGAAAAGCATAGCGCACAGACATTATACCCTACCTATAAAGGATTGGTAATGGCGGGCTATCAGGGTTGGTTCCGGGCGGCGGGCGACGGCTCTGCTGCCCGGCGCTATGCTTATGGAAACGAGCAGCGCAGCGCTATTGATGCATGGCCCGATGTGAGCGAATATGAAAAGACCTATGAAACGCCCTTTGTATTAAAGGATGGCAGCAAGGCTCGTTTCTTCAGCTCACTGGATAAAAGCACTGTAGACCTTCATTTTAAATGGATGCAGCAATACGGCGTGGATGGTGTTTTTATGCAGCGCTTCTTCGATGTTACGCGCGACAGCGCCAGCAGGAAAGAAGCCACCAGCATCCTGGTCAACGCGCTGGAAGCTGCCTCAAAGTACAAAAGGGCCATCGCTGTAATGTATGATCTCTCGGGCCTTAAAGGCAAAGGGGAGGATTGTTCATCCATCATTAATGATTGGAAATACCTGGTAGACCAGGTCAAAGTAACCCGGCAGTCTGGCGCCAACACTTATCTCCACGAGAATGGCAAGCCGGTGGTAGTGATCTGGGGCATTGGTTTTCCAGACCGTCCCTATAACATTCGTAACATAGGCCTGGAACGTCTCATTGATTTCCTGAAAAATGATCCGGTGTATGGTCACTGCACGGTGATGCTGGGCGTGCCTACCTTCTGGCGCGATCTGAATGCAGACTGTATCCATGATCCCTACCTGCATACTATCATCAAACAGGCCGACATCATCATGCCCTGGATGGTACAGCGCTTTTCACCGCTGCTGCATAATGATATGGACCGTTACCGTGATCAGATAGTGGATGATATGGAATGGTGCCGTCAAAACAAGCTGGCATATGTGCCCTGCGTATGCCCGGGTTTCAGCTGGCATAACCTGAGCAAATTTGCCTTCCCTGATGATGTAAAGCCGCTTGGCTCTATTCCCCGGCAGGGCGGCCGTTTTTACTGGCAACAGCTCTCTACTGCCATTAACGCGGGCGCTTCTATGTTATACATTGCCATGTTCGATGAAGTGAACGAGGGCACCGCTATTTTCAAATGCTCAGATAACCCGCCCGTCCCCACCAAAGATGTCGCTTTTATTGATATGGATGGAAAACCCTCCGATTGGTACCTGTGGCTGACCGGGCAGGCCGCCCGTATGCTGCGGAAAGAAATACCCTTAAGCATGACGATTCCCGAACGGAAATAAAGATAGTTTGATGTTGGTTGGAAGTTTAGAGGTTTAAGGTAAGTATCTTTCTCAGAACTTCTAACTTTTAACGAACCTCAAACCTCAAACTTCAAACTTCAAACTTCAAACGTAAAACCTATCTCTTGAAACCTTAAACCCACGAAAATGAAAAAGAGCACACACGTCATCAGCTTACTATGGCTGTTTGTTAGCATGCTGTTTACCGCTTGCCTGAAGAAAGACCAGGACACGACCGCAGATTTACTCACTAAAGAAAAAAATGTCAGGGCCGGCGTACTGGCTTCACCGGTAGGCGATGTGGTCGGAAAGATCACCGTAGGCTACCAGGGCTGGTTTGCCTGCGTGGGCGATGGCTCGCCCATCAATGCCTGGTGGCACTGGACCCAGAACTGGGGTCAGGTACCTTCTGCTACCAACAATGGTATCAAGTCCTGGCCCGATGTGCGGGACTATACCAATACCTTCGCCACCGGCTGGGCCAATCTTAACAATGGGCAGCAGGCAAGGTTATTCTCTTCCTTCAGCGACCAGTCCGTGAACGTCCATTTTCAATGGATGCAGCAGTTCGGGATCGACTGCGCCGCGCTGCAGCGTTTCAATCCCAACGGAACAGAAGGCCCCATCCGCGACGCTATTACCGCTAAGGTAAGGACGGCAGCAGAAACGTATGGGCGTAAGTTTTACATCATGTATGATGTAAGCGGCTGGACCAACATGCAATCAGAGATCAAGACAGACTGGACGAACAAAATGAAAGCTTACACCAGCTCCTCCGCTTATGCCAAACAGAATGGCAAACCGGTAGTTTGTATCTGGGGATTTGGCTTTAACGACAACAACCACAATTTTACGGCGGCCGCCTGCCTGGACGTCATTAACTGGTTCAAAGGCCAGGGCTGTTATGTGATCGGCGGCATACCTACCTGGTGGCGTACCGCCCCTGCTGATGCCGATTCAAGACAGGGATTTCTGGACGTATACCGCGCCTTCAATATGCTCTCCCCCTGGATGGTGGGCCGCATTGGCGATGCCAACGGTTCTGACTGGTTTTACAACAATGTGAACATTGGAGACCAGGATTTCTGTAACCAGAACGGTATCGATTATCAGCCATGCGTATTGCCCGGTGATCTGCAGGAACATCAGCGGGCTCATGGTGATTTTATGTGGCGGCAGTTCTACAATATGGTAAGACTGGGCGCCCAGGGTATTTATATTTCTATGTTTGATGAGTACAATGAAGGCAATCAGATCGCTAAAACAGCAGAGAGTGCTGCATGGATACCTGCTGGTTCCGGTTTCCTGGCATTGGATGAAGACGGCGTGGCATGCTCTGCAGACTATTATCTGCGCCTGACGGGAGATGGGGGCAGGATGCTGAAAGGACAAATAGGGCTTACAGCTACCCGGCCTACACCTACTGTCCCGGGTGGCGGTGGCGCACCCATCGGTCAGACGATTACGCTTAAAAGTTCCAATAACCTGTATGCATGCTCGGAAAACGGCGCCCAGCCCATGAATTGCAATCGTACTGTGGCACAATCCTGGGAGCAATTTACAGTAGTAAATGCAGGAAATGGAAAAATAGCTTTGATCAACCAGGGAAAATATGTAAGTTCAGAGAATGGTTTGCAGGCAATGAACTGCAATCGTACAGCGATCGGGCCGTGGGAACAGTTTGATTGGATAACGAATGCAGACGGGACTATTTCTTTAAGAGGCAACAATGGCGCATATGTTTCCAGTGAAGGTGGCACACAAGCCATGACATGTAACAGAACAACCGTTCAGGCAACTGAGCGATTCCGCGTAAACCAATAACCTGATAAATATCCTTTGGAAAGCTTGCAATGCCGCTGACAGTATTATCTGTTGGCGGCATTCTTTCTTTTATTGCAATTCCCACCATCCTCCGTCATCGGGTACGGATATACGGCCGCTTAATTTGTTTTCTGCAATCGCTTTTTTGAAATCAGGCCTTCTCTGATGGCAATGGTTCACTGTTTCCAGGTGCACCACAACAATAGGCGCCTTAGTGAACTCTGCTACCTGTAGTACGTCATCTGTGGTCATGGTGATCGGATCGCCCTGTATAAATTGTGCGCCGCCGCCATTTACAATGATATGTGTGGGCTGATGGTTGGTGATGGCGTCTTCCACCTCTCTGCACCAGATCGTATCACCCGCGATATATAAGCGTTGTTTGCCGTGTACCAGCACAAAACCTGAAACAGTGCCCATCAGTTTACCGATCTCCCCCGTGCCATGCTGTCCCCCGGTACGGTGAATGACAATATCTTCCCAGTGCAGTTCCGGTTCTATTTTTTTAACATTGATAAAACCCTGTTCTTTGATTAGGCTTTCATCTGCAGGCTGGCACAGAATGGTGGTGTCACTGGGTATTTTTTGCTGCGCAGTGATATCCCAGTGATCGCGGTGCGTGTGTGTTACCAGTACGGCGTCTGTGTTATGCAGCAATGCTTCCAGCCCGCTGTCACTAATCGGCAGGTCTACCAACGGAATACGGTGGTTGTTTGAAGCATTCGGAACGGGCTCCATTGCTTCCTTTTTGCTGAGCATGGGGTCGACAAGTATACGTTTTCCGTTAATATCCAGCAGCAGGGTGGCGTGTCTTAATAACTGCACTTTAAAGCTCATAACCTTGGATTTTGTGTCTGACCAAAGTTACAGGAATAAATAGTTATCTTAACGCCCGCTATGTTCAGGTTCCAAAAAAGCTATTTCTTCCTATTCCTGCTGCTGTTTATAACAGAGGTATTCATCGCAGTATTTGTGCATGATAATTTCATCCGCCCTTACATCGGCGATTTTCTGGTGGTGATCCTGATCTATTGCTTTGTAAAAGCATGGATCGATGCTCCGGTTAAAACGGTAGCGATCGCAGTGCTGTTGTTTGCATATACAGTAGAAGTGTTACAATATTTCAACCTGGTGAAACACCTCGGCCTGCAGCATTCCAGGCTGGCGAACATCATAATAGGCAATAGCTTTGCATGGTCAGACATGATCGCTTATACATTAGGAATATTGCTGGTATTGTTCCTGGAACGCAGGAACAGGATCCCTACTCCGTCTTCAGGCTCTTCACCGGGTTAACATTCGCCGCCCTGATCGTCTGCGTACTTACCGTCAGCAGCGCAAGCACGGCTGCTATCACGCCCGCAACAGCAAAGATCCACCAATTGATGCTGATGCGGTAATCATAATGCTCCAGCCAACCTTTCATTAACCAGAAGGCCAGGGGAGAGGCGATCAGGCAGGCTATCCCCACCAGCCATATAAATTCTTTTGAGAGCAATACCCAGAGGTTGGTCATAGATGCACCCAACACTTTACGGATGCCGATCTCTTTGGTTCTCCGTTCTGCCATGAACATAGACAGGCCAAATAATCCCATACAGGAGATCAGCACCGCCAGCACAGCAAAGATGCCGGCCAGCTTACCAGCCTGGTTCTCTGCGGCAAACTTCCTTCCGAATTCCTGGTCTGCGAAACTATATTCAAAGGGCAGGGAGGGATTGTATTTATCAAAAATCGGTTGAATGGCGCTGAGTGTCTGTGTTAGATCTGATGAGGGTTTTAAACGAAGATAGATGTTGTTGATGCTGCCTGGATCGAAAATAATAGCCAGCGGCCCCACCGGTCTGAATGGATCGGCCATTACCACATCATCTATAATTCCTATGATGGTGAGCGGCCGGTTACCTAATTTCATACGCTTGCCAATCGGATCTTTGTACCCTATCAGCTTCAGCGCCGTTTCATTCAGGATGACGGCATTCGAATCTGTGCCAAAAGCCCTTGAAAAAGGCCGGCCCTGTTTAAATTTCAGGCCTGCAGCTTTATCAAAATCCCATTCCGTCATGAGAGCATCCATAGCCATATCCTGGTCCGGTGCTTTTCCTTCCCAGGAGAAATCACTCCAGGTGTTATAGATAGCCGTCAGCGGTTGCGAAGCCCTGGCCACCGCTTCAAAATAGCCGGTGTTCAGCAGTTCCTGTTTCAGCACAGGAAAGTTCTTTGCCAGGTCGTCTGATGCTTCAATATTGATCAGGTTATTAGGATTATAACCGATGGAGCGGCTTCTCGCGTGTTGTACCTGCTGAAATACGATCACCGTGCCGATGATCAAACCGATAGAGATGGCAAATTGTGAAACCACCAGCACTTTACGAAATGCAGCCGGGCCTTTGCCCTGTACCAACACACCTTTTAATACCCGTATAGGTAAAAAGGAAGACAGGTATAAGGCCGGATAGCTGCCGGCTATCAGCCCTGTAAGGACACAGATCGCTAATCCATAAGCCAGCAGCGGTATATTGCCCACGCCCAGGTGAATATCCTCAAAGCCCAGGTCTTTGAAAGAAGGTAACAATAGCTGGATCAGGATCAGCGACACCAGGTATGCCAGGAATGCCGTCAGGACTGCCTCGCTCAGGAACTGCGCGATCAGCTGCCCGCGGTCTGAGCCAACTGCTTTGCGGATGCCCACTTCCTTTGCCCGCTTTTCAGAGCGGGCGGTAGAAAGGTTCATGAAATTGATACACGCGATCAGCAATACAAAGATGCCGATGATACCGAATAAGCGCACATAGGTGATCTTGCCGCCCGTATTCACCCAGTTCTTGTAATCATTGTACAAATGCCACTTACCGAGCGGATGTAATATCAGCGTCTGGTTCTTGATCGTACGATCTCTTATCACGTTCAGCGGCCCTATCTTTTTTGCGAAAGCTTCCATGGAAACCCCGGGTTTGAGCTCCAGCATATTCATCAGGAAATTATTGCCCCAGTTCGCTTTATTATTTCTTTTGAACTTATCATGCTGCATAACATGTTCGTACGGCGCCAGGAAATCAAAACGAAGCGTTGAATTAGCAGGAATGTCTTTCATAACGGCGGTCACCTGCATGTCGAACTGGTTGCTCAGCCTTACCATTTTCCCGATAGGATCAGCTGTTCCGAATAAAGCATTGGCGGTAGATGCCGTTAATATGATAGAATTGGGGGCGTTTAAAGCGGTCCTGATGTCGCCCTTTATTAACGGAAAGGAAAACATCTCCAGGAAGTCGGGGTCCACATATCGTCCCGCCTTGCTGAATTTACGATCTCCGTTCATCAGGCTATTAGTCGTGCCATAGCTAAGTCTTGTAGCCCGTTTTACTTCCGGGAAATTATTTTTAAGCTCATAATACAAGGGCAGGGGAGTGGCGTCCTGTGTGCCTTTGTGGCCATTGAACAGGGTATGCTTCAACACCATGGCTATACGGTCCCCGTTCTTATTGAATTTATCAAAGCTGGTTTCATACTTTACCCACGCGCCTATTACCAACGCAAATGCTATCCCCATAGCGAGCCCGAAGATGTTGATGAACGACAGGACCTTATGCTGCAAAAGGTTCCGCCAGGCGATTTTGAAGTAGTTTCTTATCATGACAAAGCTCAATAGTTACGATGATATGCTCAAAAAACAGCCCTTCCTGAGATAGTCATTAAACCAGTTAATTATGAAATTACAGTTTTTTAATATGTTCGCTTTCGCTACATAAAGCGTCCGCTTTTGAACATTGCAGGTATGATAATTGTACGTTACCCACCATTCTCGTAGCATTAAAATCATCTTATCATGACATACCGTAACCCTGTTATCCGGCACAAGTTCACCGCCGATCCTGCCGCTATAGCGTTTAACGGCAAGGTATATATGTACACGGGCCACGATGAAGCGCCCCCGGGCCAATACAGCTATGTAATGAACGATTGGCTATGCTTTTCCTCCACTGATATGGTGAACTGGACAGAACACCCCGTTCCGCTGCGGGCCACTGATTTTGATTGGGTAAAGGGCGGCGCCTGGGCCTCACAGGTCATCCATCGCAATGGTCAGTTCTATTGGTATGTTGCCGTAGAACATAAGCACATTCCCGGCAGGGCAATCGGTGTTGCCGTATCAGATCGCCCCGAAGGTCCCTTCCGCGATGCCCGGGGATCAGCCCTCGTCAGTAACGATATGACTACTTTTATCGATAGCGATAAAGATGATATTGATCCTACGGTGATCATTGATGACGACGGACAGGCATACCTTTTCTGGGGTAACGGCATCTGCTATTATGCCCGCTTAAAAGAGAACATGATCGAGCTGGATGGGCCTATACGCGTAGTAGACCTGCCCGATTTTTCAGAAGGCGCCTGGATCCATAAGCGGAACGACTGGTACTACCTGCTCTACGGTTACCAGTTCCCCGAAAAAGTGGCCTATGCCATGAGTCGTAGTATTGATGGCCCCTGGGAGTTTAAAGGCATTGTGAATGAGCTGGCGGGTAATTGCCAGACCAATTCGCCTGCCCTGCTGGACTTCAATGGACAAACGTATTTTATCTATCATAACGGAGGCCTCCCGGGTGGCGATAGCTACCGCCGTTCCGTTTGTATCGATTACCTGTATTTTAATCCTGACGGTACCATTAAACCCGTAGTAATGACTTCAGCAGGCGTTGCCCCCGCTCACCACACTTAATGATACCATAACATAAAAGATGCTTTATTTGCGCTATTATTTAGTGTGTTATGGTATTGATAAGGGTGTTGTTCACCGGCATGCTCTGTTTTGCCGCAAAGATGGTATGGGGGCCGCCCCTGCCCACGTCCACTTTCAGTGGAACGGAAACAGTGACGGCCTGGTTTAAGGCGGAGTCGCAAAACTTTGCGGGCGCAACCCTGCAGCTGCAGGAGTCACTGCTGCGCATCGACAACACATCGCCGCAAACCATCGCAGCTGCCCGCCAGGCCCTGGTCCGGTGCCGGCTATACTATAAACGGATAGAATTCTTCCTGGAATATTTCTTTCAAAGCGCAGCCATCGTCTATAACGGGCCTGCCAAATACGAGATCGAAGAGCCCTACATGGAATACCAGACGCCCATCGGCATGCAGGTGATCGAGAGCCTTTTGTTTGAAACAGATATAACAGCTCATAAAGAAGAACTGCTGAAAGAAGCAGCCGCCATCAGCTCTTCCGCACAAGACCTGCATGCGCTGCTGTACGGCTTTACTGCCAATGACCGCCAGATCATGGAAAGCATCCGGCTGGAACTGGTACGTATTTTCGCCTTGGGCATTGCCGGCTTTGATGCGCCACTGCTTAAATCCGGCGTAACAGAATCATATGAAGCACTCAATGGTGTAAAGCATGCGTTGTCGCCTTACCTCGAACAACATACGCCGCATGCCGACAGCGTGACTTATTACCTGGATGGCAGCCTGCAGGCTTTGCAGAACGGCGGCGCTTTTGATACATTCGATCGCCTCCGTTTCCTTACGCATTACGCGCTTCCCTTGCAACGTAACCTGGCTGCACTGATCCGCGAAATGCAGCTGGAAACACAAAGCCTGCCCGGAGCGCTCAATTATCATGCAGAGCATCTCTTCAGCAAAGATGCGATCGATATGCCCGGCCCTTCTGCCGGCAACACGGATATGATCACACTGGGCAAAGCGCTTTTCTATGAACCAGCACTTTCTGGCAATAATAAGATCAGCTGTGCCACCTGCCATCAGCCAGATCTGCATTTTACAGATGCGCTCCCAAAGAGCCGCGCCTTTGACGGACATTCGCAGGTACAGAGAAATGCGCCCTCATTACTCTATGCACGATATCAATATGCCCAGTTCTGGGACGGCCGGGATAGCAGCATCGAAATGCAGGTGATGGATGTGATGAGCAATCCGCTTGAGATGAATGCAGACCATCACATCACTGTACAACGTCTGCAGGAGAATGTGCACTACCGCGGGCTTTTCAGTCGCATCTTCCCCAATACAACAGACAGTATCGTTACGGTGACCAGGATAGCCGGCGCTATCGCTGCATTTGTACGAACCCTGGCTCCCCGTAACGCGCCTTTTGACCGCTATATGGATGGCGACACCACCGCGCTTAGCAGCGCCCAGGCACGCGGCTTTAATTTATTCATGGGCAAAGCACAATGCGGTACCTGTCATTTTGCTCCCCTCTTCAATGGCCTCATGCCACCGCGCTATAACTTTACAGAACTGGAAGTACTGGGCACATCCCTCACGGATGACTTGCTGCATCCGCGGGCAGATCCTGACAGCGGGCGATACAAGGTGTTCCCTATTGCTTATTACAATGGCGCATTTAAAACACCAACTGTCAGGAACGTATCCGCTACCGCGCCTTATATGCACAACGGCGGCTTCGCCACCCTCGAAGCGGTAGTGGAATTCTATAACAAAGGCGGCGGCAGGGGGATAGGATTGAATACGGAACAGCAAACACTTTCCGCCGTTCCACTGCATCTTACAAAAACAGAGATCAGCGATATTGTCAGCTTCCTCCATGCCCTGGAAGACACTATACCGTCACACTACAAACAACAATCAGGCAATAAATGAACAGACTTTTATCATCACTGGCAGGCATATATGTGCTGGCGCTGCTTGCAGTGCCGGCAGCCGCCCAGGAGCAGCGTAGGCCCACCGTTGTGGCGGAATTACTAAGAGGCCCTTATTTACAGGCCGCTACCAGCAATAGTATCGTTATCCGCTGGAGGACCAATACCATGACCCGCAGCGTGGTAACTTACGGCACTACTGCCACTAAGCTGGACCAGGTGGCGGAAGATCCCACCCTTACCTTTGAGCATAAGGTAAAGCTCAGCGGATTGCAGCCCCGCACAAACTATTATTACTCCATCGGCGGAGGTGCAGGAGACACTTTACAGTCAGGAGCAGACAATCACTTTGTTACGCTGCCGCTACCAGGCCAGGAAGGCGCATACAGGATCGGCGTTTTCGGCGACTGTGGCAATAACTCCACCCGCCAGCGTGATGTGAGAGACCAGGTAATGAAATACATCCAGGATAAACCGATGGACGCCTGGATTCTCCTGGGTGATAATGCTTATTCCTATGGTACTGATCCGGAGTTCCAGGAAAAGTTCTTCAACATCTACAAAGATGATCTCCTGAAGAAATATCCTTTATACCCGGCCCCTGGCAACCACGACTACAATGACCTGTACCGCTTTAAATCAACGGCACAGTCTACGCACGACGTGGCCTATTACCAGAACTTTTCCATGCCTACAGAAGGAGAGGCCGGCGGTGTGCCTTCTCATACCCAGGCCTTCTACGCGTTCGACATCGGCAACATACACTTTCTGTCATTAGATTCCTATGGCAAAGAAGACAATGCCACCAGGATGTATGATACCAGCGGTGCACAGGTACAGTGGGTGAAGAAAGACCTGGAAGCCTACCGCAGCAAAGGCGGTAAAGGATGGATAGTGGCCTACTGGCACCACCCGCCCTATACAATGGGATCACATAACTCAGACAGGGAAACAGAGCTGGTAAAGATCCGTGAGAACTTCATCCGCATTCTGGAACGTTATGGCGTAGACCTGATCCTCTGCGGCCATAGCCATTTGTACGAACGTTCCCGGCTGATGCAGGGACATTACGGTATGGAAACCACCTTTGATTCCGCACAACATGTGCTGAATGGTTCCACCGCTTTGTATGATGGCAGCCCTGACGCCTGTCCCTATATTAAAGACAACCTTACCAACAAAGGCACGGTGTACGTAGTAACCGGTTCCGCCGGCGCTTCCGGTGATAAACAGGCTGCCTACCCGCACAATGCCATGTATTATTCAAACTATCATATAGGCGGTGCGTCTATGCTGGAAGTAGAAGGCAATCGCCTGGAGTTGAAATGGATCTGTGCAGACGGCCAGGTAAGAGATCATTTTGTGATGATGAAAGATGTGAACAGGCACACCACGATCCGCGCAAAGAAAGGTGAAAGCATTACACTCACTGCTTCCTTCACCGGTGAATACAAATGGAGCAAAAAGAACGGAAGTGGCCGCAGCATACAGGTAACAGCAAAGGCAGGCAAGACCGTATACGAAGTGTCAGATGCCTACGGTTGTATAAAGGATGTATTTGAAGTGGTGGCTAAATAGATGATGACTGTTCCAATACAGACAGGATATTGCCGGAGGGGTCCTCAAACCACGCGATGCTGGGCCCCTGGCTCCTGTCTTCACTACGGAAGATGCCCTTTTCATCCGTTTTCAGTTCTCCGTCATATTGCAGGAAACGCACGCCACGTTGCGTAAGCTCATCCACCGCCGCATCAATATTACTTACCGGGAAATTAAGCACAGTAAAAGTGGCGGGCATGTGATTGGGTTTCGGATAGATGATAACGCCGTTGGTACCGGTAATGTGCAGCTGCAGGATGGACATCTTAGTGTCTTCGGTAACTTCCAGTCCCAGCTGCTGCTGATAAAATTCCTTTGCCTCCTGCAGGTTGCTTACAGAAAAACTGCTGAATGCTTTTGTTTGTCCGAACATGATATACTGTTTTATATAAAGTTACTATTCATTAGATTTAATACCTGAAATAAACCTTATGAAATATCTCTCTGCAATACTGTTATGTTTGCTTACTATCTTTTGCAAAGCCCAGGATGCCGCAAAGGAAAATATCTTCAATAAAATAAAGCTACCCCTGCAGATCACCTCGTATCACGGTTACGACTGTGCGGAGTGGACACTCAATGGCCATGCCTGTAAGCTGGTAAAGCCAAAGCAGGCGGCAAAAGGTCATCCCTGGATATGGAGAGCCCGCTTCTGGGGACATGAACCGCAAACAGAAATTGCTTTGCTGGAGCGTGGTTATCATGTTGCATACTGCGATGTAGCGGAGCTCTTTGGAAATCCCGAAGCCATTAGCACCTGGAATAGCTTTTATGCATTGCTTCATCAGGCAGGTCTCTCAGATAAGGCCGTTATGGAAGGCATGAGCCGTGGCGCTGTGTATGTTTTTAACTGGGCTGCTGAGAACCCTGGTAAGGTAGCCTGTGTGTATGTAGATAACCCGGTGCTGGATCTGAAAAGCTGGCCGGGCGGACTGGGCGCCGTAGGTCCGGATAGTGCAAGCCTGCTTAAATTGAAAGCAGATTACAACCTGCATACAGACGAAGAACTGAAACAATTTAAAGGAAGCCCCATTGATAAAGTAGCACAGATAGTGAAAGGACATTATCCTATCCTGATCCTTTGCGCAGATGCCGATGAGGCCGTGCCCCCAGCCGAAAATACATTGTTGTTTGAACGCATGATAAAAGCACAGCACGGTAAGATTACTGTCATGCATAAGCCCGGTTTTAAACATCATCCACATAGCCTTCCGGATCCGAAACCGATTGTAAGCTTTGTTCTGAACGCCGTTCACCAACCTGAGCCACACTAAATTTTTATTTCTTCAATATTTTTTTGTTTGCACGCAACCTTTTTAAAATTTGTTCGTAGTTATAGTATGCTTATGCCACAATACTTTTCTTGATCATTTCACTTTTGTTACATCATACCCCGGCTGCCTATGGAATGATAATCTGTTGACGATTTGCTAACAATCTAAAATAGAGCCTTTATGAGAGTCAATTCCACGCAAGCCATGCGCCCGCTGCTACGCAGCATTATGGGCCCCCTGTCTTTATTGTTATTAAGTATGCTCCTCTTGCCACAGAGCTGTAGAAAACCTGATGATCTGCATCCGAAAGGCGTTGAAATGAAAATGATTGCCGATGGTTTGGTTTCTCCACTCGGGTTGGTAGAGGCGCCTGACAATTCCGGAAGGTTGTTCATTATTGATCAGATTGGAAAGATCTGGATAGTAGACAAGGACGGTAATAAGAAGAACATGCCGTTCCTCGATCTGACGCACAAATTAGTACCGCTCGATCCGGGCTATGACGAACGTGGATTACTGGGTTTTGCTTTCCACCCGGATTATAAAAATAACGGGCGCTTTTTTGTGTATTATCAGCTGAAGGCTCGCCCCGGTGGACCGGAAGGTGGTGGCACCTGGGACAATCTCAGCCGCATTGCTGAATTCAAGGTATCTCCCGGCAACCCGGATGTGGCATTGTTAGGATCTGAAAAGATCGTCCTGGAGCTGAATGACCCGCAAAGCAATCACAACGGCGGTACCCTGGCCTTCGGCAAGGATGGTTATCTCTATATTTCCATCGGTGATGGTGGCGCAGCCGATGATGTAGCGCCCGGTCACGTGGAAGACTGGTATACGGTGAATAAAGGCGGTAATGGACAGGATATAGAAAAGAACCTCTTCGGTAATGTGCTGCGCCTCGATGTGAATGGTGCTAGACCATACGCTATACCCGCAGATAATCCCTTGGTAGGCAAACCCGGAATGGACGAGATCTGGGCTTATGGATTCCGTAACCCTTATCGTTTTTCTTTTGATATGGGCGGCAACAACTGGTTATATTTAGGCGATGCCGGTCAGGCACTCTATGAAGAGATAGACGTGGTTAAGAAAGGTGGTAACTACGGCTGGAACGTAAAAGAAGGCACGCATTGTTTTGACGCAGCCGATAATAAGAAAGAGCTGCCTGGTTGCCCCACAAAAGATGTGTATGGTGTTGAGCTTACAGACCCTGTAATTGAGGTGAATAACGCTGAGAACCCCAAAGGCGGTATTGCCATTACCATTATTGGCGGTAATGTATACCGCGGAAAGACTATACACGGGTGGCAGGGAAAATATATTTTCGGTAGTTTCTCCCGTACAGCAGAAAAACCTGAAGCAGAACTGTTTATGGCTACCCCTCGTGGAGGTGGCGGTCTGTGGGATTACGAAGAGATCAACCCCAAAGATCATCCCAATGACCTGGGCTATTTCCTGAAAGGCTTTGGCCAGGATAACGATGGAGAGATCTACCTGACAGTATCCAGCATGCTTGGGCCATCAGGTACTACCGGTAAGGTGTTTAAACTGGTGCCGCAGAAATGGGGCGATAAGGATGACGATGATAGTACGCATGGTCATGGTTATGTTGGAGGAAAGTATTAATAAGTTGTAAGTCGTAAGTCGTCAGTTGTGAGTTGACAGTCGTAAGTTGTCAGTTGTCAGTGATTAAAACGAAAATGATATTCGTTGCATCTACTAACAACTGACAACTTACGACTGACAACTTACCACTTATTTATTCTGTGCCATCGCGCTGCCAAACACCGTCTTTAGCAGATCGGTTACCCGTGCAGCAGGGTCCTGTCTTATTTTCTGCTCTTCCAATGCTACTTCATGAAAGATGCCGCTAACGGCCCGCTCTGTTACATAGCCTGCAAGATCTGTATTTACAGGTGTAGAAGAAAACCTGTTGTATACTGAGAATACATCTCCCCAGTATTTGGTGGCGTCTACCTTTTTCAGTGCATCGTTGATGGCGGGTCTGAAAGCAGTGGTTAATGCAGCAGTGGTTTTCTGTTTGAAATAATTGGTAGCTGCATTGTTACCGCCTTTCAATATGCCGATGGCATCTGTGATGGTCATCTGCTTGATCGCATTCACAAATATGGGCGTAGCTGATTTGGCAGCTTCTTCGGCGCCACGGTTCATAGCCAGTACCGCTTTGTCTACCACGCTTCCCAGGCCAACATTCCTCAGGGTGGATTCTACTTTCTGGGCCTCCGGCGGCATCAGTATCTTCAATGCCGCATTGGCGAAAAACCCGTTTACGGTAGATAACCTGTTGGCGCTGTTCTGTGTGCCGATGGTCAGCGCTTCCTTCAGTCCCGCTGCGATCTGCGCGGAGCTGAGCTGACCGGAATTCATGTTGGGTAAGTTCTGTAAGATCTGCTGGGTGCTCTCACAACCGGTGAAGAACAACAGTGCAACAATACCTGCGAAAAGCTTCTGTTTCATAGTAGGCGTAAAATTAACAATGAATAATGAATAATTAATAATTATTAAAGTACTTGTAATCAGTCTTGATACTGGTGCTGTGATTATTAATTCTTCATTATTAATTACTAATTAAAACCTCACGGAGAAGCCTATATTCACCACGTAATCAGCAAAAGCAGCATCGCCGTTCACCTTATTAGTAGGAGTGCTTCTTTCTTTGTCCGTTACACTCTGTGTTCTGTTGCGTACAAATGCCACCGGCACTGTTGCATACAGGTTCACCTTCTTCAGGTGGTAAGCAACGCCAGGTTCTACAGACCATACATAGCCCGGTCTTCTGAAATCGCCGCTGCCGCCCACGAGGTCATGTACAGGAATGCCCTCCAGCCTGGCGCCTGCAGAGGCGGTAAAGTTGCTGGCTGAATAAGTAAGGCCCGCCCTGAACATATACTGGTCTGGTACGCTCATGATCCCTTCATTGGCTAATGCAGGCGAGAGTGTTTCGCGGTAGGTTCTTACGCCGTTCTGCTCACGTGGATTAATGAGATAATAAGCATTAAGGTAAGAGCCAAAGTGGTGGGAAATATTATAGTAGGCATTTATTTCGGTAGTAAGACCGGTGCCGCCATCTCCCAGCTGTATGGACTGGTCTACGGTGCGCAGTTCTTTGGCGCCACCGGGGCCTACGTTGTACCAGTAATCCTTGTAATCATAATCGCCGGTGGCAAACTTGATGCCCAGGCCTGCCTGGATATTGCCCCTGGTCACTTTCCCGGGGTTCAGCAGCCAGCGGTATACCGCTATCCGGATATCTCCCAGGCCGTAGGAGTGCATGCTGTGACGCTCATTGAAAGTATTCCTGCCGTTCACCAGCCCGTGCTCATACAAAGAAGAGCGGGCATTGAACAGGAGCGGCACGTCGATCATCACGCTCCATCGATCGTCCAGTATCCTGGTAAGGGTAAGGTCAACCGCGGTCTGGTGATTGATCACTTCTGTGCCTTGTTCTACTCTTTCCTTTTGTTCTTCCCTGCCTTTGAAATGTTTGTAAGACTTGAAATAGCGTCCGCCCATATTAAAGATCCACTTGTCCGCCTGGTCTTCATCTGCATGGGTCATTACGCAGGAAGTGCCGCTGCCGCGCAGTGCAACGCAACCTTGCGCATGTCCTTTGATGGCGGTCATAAAAATGGTAGCCGATAAGAAAATGGTTGATAAAAGTTTGTTCATAACTGTTCTATTAATTAGCAATAAAAAGAGCATTGTTCACGTGGATGTTCAAAGGCCGTTCCGGGTGATCTGGCCTCAAAGTAGGGATTATTTTCAATAAAAGAAATAACATGGCCATTTACTGTAAAGCCGGGTCAATAACGCGTTTCCGGTAAAACTTCTCCCGGTAGGCAGTGGGTGTCATACCAGTGGTTTTGCGGAACAGCTGCCGGAAGGTTTTCAGGTCATTATAACCCGTGTTCAGCATCACTTCCAGTATGCTTTGATCGGTCTGTTCCAGTAAGCCTTTGGCGGCTTCCACCCTGGTGCGCTGCAGGTATTCGATGGGCGTAAAACCCGTAGCGGCCTTAAAACGCCGGGCCAGATTCCTGCGGCTGGCGGGTATTTCAGACAGCAATTCCTCAATGGTTCCGGCTTCCTGGAACCGGCTTTTTATCCGGTGCTGCAGGGCGCTCACCAGTTCGTCCTTATGGTTCAGCACCGGCTGAAAAGTGCCGAAGTAAGCCTGTTGCTCCCGGTCCATATCAATGGCAAAGTATTTGGCTACCCGCAGGGTCATATCGTATCCACAGTATTTTTCCAGCACCCGCAGCATGAGGTGAAAGCTGTTCGTAGCGCCTCCGCCGGTATAGATGCCCTGCTGGAACGTAGTGATCTCGCCGGACTTCAGCTGCACCTGCGGAAATGCCTTGGCAAAGGCCATGGCGGCATGTATATGTGTGGTGGCCGGCTTTTTATCCAGCAAACCCGTAGCGGCCAGCAGGAAGGCGCCGGTACAGAAGCTGGCTATTTCCGTGCCCTGCTGATGCTGTTGTTGCAGCCAGGAAAGACACTCGCCGTTGTCGCGGATGGCGGCTTGCATATCGCTGGTGCCAAAGGCCGGTATCAGGATGATGGTTTGCCTGGGTGATGCCTGCAGCGGATATACCGGGTGTTCGGAATAAGCGGGTGGATAACTGTTCTGTGGATAAAGCAAAGAGATCTCAAAAAAAGCAGCTTGTCCGTCCCCTTCATAATAGTGGTTAACTGTTTCAAAAACATCCAGCATTGCGGCCACGCTTAACAAACGGTGATGCCGTGTAAGTAAGATGCCAAGTTGTACCATGGTATGTTTTTTTGTGGACAATAAAAATACAGCTTATTTGATGGCGAACAATGCCTGAACGACAACCGGCAGATGAAAAGCTCATCTGCCGGTACAAATCTGGGGTTCCGTTGTATGAATAATGGATTAATCCTTTTTGTTGCTGAAATGGAGCAGCAGTGCACCAATGCCGATCAGGGCCAGTGCTGCGCCGGCTTTATACCATTTTTCCTTTGGATGAGGAGCCGGTACATACTCCACACCGGCGGGCCCTGCTACGGCAGACTGTCCTACATACCTTCCTGAAGCAGGAACGGTTTCCATGTCAAAATGAGCTGCCAGGCGGTGAAGGGCGGCTTTCATGGCATTTCCCTGCATTGGCTTTCCGTGGCCCGTGGCAATAATGGAGGGCTCCAGGTCGGCCAGCTTGTTAACAGAGCTTTCGGCCTCTCTCCAGTCATACGTGAAGTATTTCGGCGGGCCGCAGAGTTTTTTGGATTGTCTCATGACAGAGAACAGGGACTCCTGCTGGGTGGTCACCACCGCATCTCCTGCTATCAGCACACCGTCGCTTTCCCTGAAGAGACTGATATGGCCCGGGGCATGACCGGGTGTATGAATATACCGCCAGCCAGGCAGTCCGGGTACTTCGTTACTTTCCGGCAACAGTAGCAGGCGGCCGTTCAGGTCCTTCGGTTTTCTGGGAAAGAAGCAGGAGAGGAGGGTCATCAATCCCCCACCGGCAGTAGGGTCAGGAGGCGGATAGGAGGAATGCCCGGTAAGATAAGGGGCTTCCAGGTAATGTGCATACACTGGCACATCCCATTCATCCGCCAGCTTCTTCAGGGATCCCGTATGATCAAAATGTCCATGCGTGAGGATGATGGCAGAAGGAGCAGTTTGCGGCCAGAACAGGTGGGCCGCTACCTTTTTTATGCACCTGGCCGTTGAAGGCAGGCCTGCATCCACCAGCACCCAGCGGTTGGCCTCTCCGGAGTGTATCAGGTATACATTGACGAAGAGGTCTTTGATGCCCCAAACACCCGGGGCTACGCTGAACCATTTTTTGTAAAGCCGCTTTTGAACCGGTTTGGTCTTTTGCTTTCCCATATTGATCGTATTAGCATATATCCAGCAAAACGCATGCAGTAGGACAATAACGGGCAGATGAGCGCTTATTCAGCGGCTAAATGGGGAAATATGGCAGCAGCGTGTAGAGAGCGGATGCACACTATCCCGTTAACCGTGTTCTCCGGTGTCCGGGCTTGCTGATAAAAGCTCGCGCAAAAAATGGCCGATCTTCCGGCCGTCGAGCACCTGGAGGGGCGCCATGATATTAAGGGCCTGCTGGGGCATATAGCCAATTTCTGCCGTTGCGGGCAGCTGTACAATGGTAAATCCTCCGTGCCGGGAAATGGCCTTCATTCCTTCGGCGCCGTCGGCATTGGCGCCCGACAGTAATATGCCGATAAGAGAGTCGGTATACAGGGAGGCGGCAGATTCAAAGGTGACGTCTATACTGGGACGGCTATAATGTACTTTTTCCGAAACGTCCAGCGAAAAGGTATGATCATGTTCCAGCAGGAGGTGGTAATCACACGGGGCAACGTATATAGTGCCAGGCTGGATCGGCTCTTTATCATCCACATCTTTTACAGGCAGCTTTGTTTTATCTGCAAGCAGCTCCGTCAAAACGGAGTGCTGGCCGCTTTTCCTGTGCAACACAACGATAAAGGATGCAGGTGTATGCGTTGGAATGTCGGCAATTATCCGCAAAATGATATCCAGGCTGCCGGCAGAGCCGCCAATAACAACCAGTTTATACCTGCCTACATTACTTTCCGCCATATTTTTTCTTTGTTGTCAAGTTGTTTGAACTTGCCCGCAATATTCGAAAACCGGATATTTTCCCTGGCGCCTAATACCAGGAAGCCCAGTTTCTCCAGGCTATTGTCAAAAAGCGTTAATACCCTGTCCTGTAAATGCTTGTCGAAATAAATGAGCACATTGCGGCAAAAGATAAGGCCAAATTCATTAAAGGATCTGTCGGAAACGAGGTTATGGGTGGCAACGATCATTTTCGTTTTCAGGCGCTCGTCAAATTTAGCCCAGTCATATTTTGCGGTATAGTACGCCGAAAAATCGCGTTTACCCCCCGAAAGTATATAGTTTTCTGAATATAATTTCATTTGGCTCATCGGAAATATGCCCCTTTTTATATTTTCGATGACAGAGGGGTTCAGGTCAGTAGCATACAGTAGTGATTTGTGCAGCAGGTTCGCCTCCTCCAGCAGGATCGCCATCGAATATACCTCCTCGCCGCTGGCACATCCTGCATGCCATATGCGGATAAAAGGCCGGGCAGCCAGCATGGGCAGCACGCTTTCCCGAATGGTTTTGAATACCGAAGGATCCCTGAACATCTCCGTTACATTCACGGTAAGCTCTTCCACCACCCGGGTCAGGTAATCCGGATCATGTTTTACCCGGTGCAATAGCTCTGCAAAACTGGGGAAGCGGTCCACTACCATCAGCCGGTTCACCCTCCTTTTGAGGGATGCCCTTGCATAGTTGCCGAAATCGTAACCGTAAAGGCGGAACAATTCTTCTATCAGCAGGTTCAGTTCCTCGTCCCTGATCATCATATTCGTTAATTATCATAAAGCCATACTCTCAGCAGGGAGATCAGCTGGTCTACGTCTACTGGCTTGGTAATATAATCAGATGCGCCTGCACTGATGCACTTCTCACGGTCGCCGGTCATCGCTTTGGCGGTTACCGCAATGATCGGCAGCTTGCGGAACGCCGGTATCCCACGTATACGCCTGGTGGATTCGTAACCGTCCATTTCAGGCATCATCATGTCCATCAGCACAAGGTCTATCCTGGGTATAGTTTCCAGCTGTTGCAGCGCTTCCTTTCCGTCTATCGCAGAAACAACCTTCATGCCATATGCTTCCAGCGACTTCGTCAGGGAAAATATGTTGCGCACATCATCATCTGCCACCAGCACTGTTTTTCCCTTCAGCACTTCAGCCGGTTCTCCCATTTTCCTGTACCGCGATGTGCTGCCGTCTTTTTTATGTTCTTCTACCAGGTGCAGGAAAAGTGATACTTCGTCCAGTATACGCTGATAGGAGTGGGCGGTTTTGATCACGATGGAATCCGCATACTGCTTGATACGCAGCTCTTCTGAATGAGAGAGATTCTTGCCTGTAAAGATGATGATCGGCAGATTTTCAAAGCCGGGCGTTTTCTTGATATTCTCCAGGATGTCGTACGACTGCTGCGCCGGAACGCCCATATCCAATATTACGCAATCTACCTCCGCACGGTTCAGTGCATCCATACCTTCGTTAATACTGTTGCTGATAGAAGAAGCAATACTGAAACGATCCAGGAAATAAGACAATGCCTGCGCATGTTTCTGGTTCTCCTCAACGATCAGTACCTTCTTGGGATGGCGGCTGAGCGCCTCTTCGATCTTGCTGAACACTTCACCCAGCTTTTCCAGCGCAACCGGTTTATTGATGAAGTCTACCGCGCCCCTGGAAAGGCTCCTGGTCTTCACCTCGTATACAGACATCATGTGTATGGGAATAGGCCGTGTAGCCGGGTCAGACTTTAACGCTTCCATCACTTCCCATCCGCTCTTAACAGGCAGCTGCACATCCAGCAGGATGCCTGTCGGCAATAGCTGTTTGGCAAGCGTAATGCCTTCATCGCCTCTCACCGTTACCACGCCCTTGTATCCATGTTGTCGGCTGTAATCCAGCAGCGAGCGTGCAAATGCAGTATCGTCTTCAATGATCAGCAGCACTTTGTCCCCCGCATTAATATGGTTGCGGTCATCCGGTATCGCCATTGGGATGTGTGCTGACAGGTACACCTGGTTGTTGGACGGCTCCGTTACGGGCAGCGCTTCCGCCTTATCATGCCGCACTGTTGAATGGCCTGACGCCTGAGCTGCATGCTCAACATGTATGGCGGCGCCCCGCTGCATGGGCAGTGTCAGTTCAAATTCGCTTCCCTTTCCTTCTTCACTTTGCAGGCTGATAGTACCTCCCAGGAGCTTGGCCAGTTCGCGGCTGATGGAAAGGCCCAGGCCTGTGCCGCCGTATTTGCGGCGGGTAGAGCCATCTGCCTGCTGGAAAGCCTCGAATATAGTTTCCTGTTTGTCCTTCGCGATGCCGATACCCGTATCCTTTACCGCAAATACGATCGTGTCAGCCTGCTGGCTGATACGCAGGGTAACGCTGCCCCTGGCAGTGAATTTCAGCGCATTTGAGATCAGGTTGCGCAGTATCTGCTGCAGCCGCTGGCGGTCGGTTTCTATCATCTTCCCGGCCACCTTATCCGCTTCCACATCAAAGGCAATGCCCTTGTCTTTCGCCAATGGACTGAACAGGGTCTTCATTTCATTGCCGATGTCTGCTACGCCTACCAGGCTAAATTCCAGCTGCATTTTCCCTGACTCTATCCTGGAAAGGTCGAGTATCTCATCTATGAGCGTTAGCAAACCATTGCCCGAGCTTTGTATCACGGTGGCATACTCTATCTGTTCCTCCGTCAGGTTGCCTGCATGGTTTTCGGCCATCAGGCGGGATAAGAGCAGGATGGAATTCAGCGGCGTACGCAGCTCGTGCGACATATTTGCCAGGAACTCTGATTTGTACCGGGTGCTGGTAGCCAGCTCCTCTGCCTTGGCCTGTATCTCAAGATTGCGTTCCAGGATAAGCTCATTCCTCTCTTCCAGCAGTCGGCTTCTTTCTTCCAGTTCCTGGTTGGCCTGCTGCAGTTCTTCCTGTTGCACCTTCAGCTCTTCTTCAGATGCCTGCAGCTTCAATGTCTGCGCTTCCAGTTCTGTATTGATATTTTCCAGCTCACTGTGCTGTGTTTGTAATTCTTCAGCCTGTGCCTGTGTTTCAGCCAGCAGCTCCTGCAGGTGCTGATGATCCTGCGCGCCCTGGATGGCAACGCCGGCATTGAATGCGGCCGCTTTCAGGAACTCGATTTCCCGGCGGGTAAATGCGTGGAGCGTAGCCAGTTCGAATACGCCTTTTATTCTTTTTTCGTGGAATACCGGCATGGCGATAATAGCCGCAGGTTGTATGCTGCCGGCTGTGTAATTCACAGTCAGCATGTTGCTGTCTACCTGTTCCAGCATTATTTCCCGGCCGGATAATGCGCTTTGTCCGGCAATTCCTTCTCCCATGCGGATCGTTTGCTTGATGCTGTCTTTGTCGATCGCAACGGTAGCGCAAAGCGAGAGCTGCTCATCACTCTTCAACACATAGAAGGCGCCTACCTGGGCATGGGTATATTGCGTGATGAACTCCAGTATATTGTAGGTAAGGATATCCAGTCCTTTTTCTCCGATCATTTTTTCATTCAGTGCAGCAATACCGCTCTGCAGCCATTCGCTTTCTTCCAGCCTGCCGAAGGACCTGTCTAAAGAGATCGCCATTTTATTCAGCGAAACAGCTAAGGAGCCTAGCGCATCTGTTTTGGCATCGTCTATACGTATCGTATAATCGCCGGAAGAGATCTTGTTGGCCAGTCCTTCTATAATGTTGATCCGCTTGCCGGTTTCTTCATCCTTTTGCTCCAGCGCCAGCTGCAGCCCGGTTCTCTTGGCCAGGTCGCTGTTGATCCTGATAAAGGAGGCAACGGTTACCAGTATAGAAAGTAAGGCGGCGATGAAGATCAATATGGAAGTATAGGCCGCAAATTTATTAGCCGTCCCCGTACGGGACATCAACAAACCTTGCTCACGTTGTTGCATCTGGTCAACGGCTTGCCTGAGCGCCTCCATCTCTAATCTGCCTGCCTCCAACTCTTCTACTGCCGGTGAAATGCCCAGCTTTTTGTTGTCAATATGTTTTTGCAGTAAAGTAAATCTCCGGGAGATCATATTACGCAGCTGTATGATGGACTGTTGCTGCGCCGGGTTATCTGCTGTCATTGATTCGATGTCGTCAACCAGGCGGTTCGCTTTTTCCAGCGCCCCGTTGTAAGGCGCCAGGAATTCTGTTTTGCCGCTCAACAGGAAGCCCCGTTGTCCCGTTTCCGCATCCTTCAGAATGGATAGCGTATTTTCCAGTTTAAGGATCACCGCATTGGTATGGTCTACCGATTGCTGACTGGATAACAGGTTCCGTATGCTGATGTAGGATGTAATGGAGCTGGCAAGAAGCAGCAAAAGAGAGATCGCGAAGCTGATGACCAGGTTTTTCTTAAATCCTTTGTTCATGTATACTTGGTTTACCGCTATTCTGCAGTTTTATGATTAATTACCGGCTGTTTCAGGGGCAGCAGCACAACAAATACAGTGCCTTCGCCTTCCCTGCTCTCAGCAGTGATCAGGCCATTATGCCGCTGGATGATCTTTTTGACAATAGACAGGCCGATGCCATTGCCCTCGTATTCATCCTTACCGTGGAGGCGCTGGAACATCCCAAAGATCTTGTTCAGGTAAATCTCGTTGAACCCGATCCCGTTGTCCTCAATATAGATGCGGCAGTAATCTCCCTCCTCCTGCACAGCGGCGCTGAATGATTTCTCCGCCACCAGTTCACCACGAATGCTCACTACCGGTGGCACATCTTTCTTAGCAAATTTTAATGCATTGCTGATGAGATTCTGGAACAGCTGCCGCAACCTGTCCGGCATGCCTTCAATCGTGGGCAGGGGGCCGGTATGGATCACAGCATGCTTTTCTTTGATGAACAGCTCAAGGTCTGCCAGCGCTTCCTGCAATACCTGGTCAAGCCTGCAGGAAGTAAACTTCGGGCTATCTGAAAGCTTGGAGTAATCCAGCACATCATTGATCAGCTTTCGCATCCTTTCAGAGGCGGCCATCACCTTGTTCATATATACAGCCGCTTGCGGAATATTGGTTAAAAAGCGGTCTGATACAATACGGCTGAAAGTAGTGATCTTTCGTAAAGGCTCCTGCAGGTCGTGCGATGCGATATAGGCATACTGCTGCAGCTCTCCGTTGCTAAGCTCCAGCGCCTTGTTGGCTTCCAGCAGGGCGGCTGTTCTTTGCTCCACTTTCTGCTCCAGGGTTTCCCTGATCTCGTTCAGCTCTTTGGTTTGCCGGTACAACCTTGTAAAGGTCTTTACCTTCAGCAGCAGGATGTCGGGATCAAAAGGCTTGGTGATATAGTCTACACCGCCCGAAGCATAACCCCTGGTAATAAAGCCCTTGTCAATATTTACAGCAGAAAGGAACAGGATGGGTATGTCCCTCGCCCTACTGTGCCCTGTCAGCGTTTCCGCCACCTCATAGCCGTCCATTCCCGGCATTTGTACGTCCAGGATGATCAGTTCATACTCATTCTTCAGGATCTTTTTTAATGCTGCTTCTCCTGAATTCGCAGTATCGGCTTCGTAAAGATGCAGGCGGAGTAACGCCTTTAAAGAATACAGGTTCTCTTGTTTGTCATCAACTATCAGGATCATAACAGTAAATATGCGCTAAGGCCCCTTTAAGATCGCCAGGTATATGCTGGGCGATCGTGTTCAAAATATTATACAGTTCCCGTGTATCAGAAGGTTTGGTGATAAAGCAGGCTGCGCCGTTCTCCATCGTCTGCCTGATATCTTTCTGATAAGCCGATGTCGTGTAAATGATCACCGGTATATGCTGCAGTGCCGGATCTTGCTTTAATTCCGATAAACACTGCCTGCCATCCATGCGTGGCATGTTAAGATCAAGGAAGATAACATCAGGCAACTTTGCATCGGCTGCCCGTAGCCTGTCCAGCGCGTCTTTTCCGTTAATGGCGTTTTGAAAAATTATCCGCGGGCTTACTTGCTGCAACATCTCTTCAAACAGAAATGTATCGTCCAGGTCGTCATCTACCAACAAAAATACAGGTGCTACGCGCTCCATTTAATAGGTCCGTTCAGGTTAGATTTTAATATCCCAAAGATGCTAATAATTTTCGTACTATCTCACAGAATTTAGCCAGGCTGGACAGTAGTTTCAGGCCTGTGCTATAAATTCCCCGAAGTTTTTTCTATCTTAAAAACTTTAAAAATAAATGTAGTAAAACGGATAATGACTAAAACCTTCAGGAGCATACTGCTGCTCACGCTCTGTACCACCTTAGCATACGCGCAAACGAAACCTGCCGGTACACCGGTATATGTACAACCTGTGTATCAGCCCTTACCTTTGGGCGCTATCAGGCCGCAGGGCTGGCTGCGTAACCAGCTTAGCATCATGCGCAATGGCACCAGCGGCCACCTCGATGAAGTATACGGCAAGGTAAAAAATGATAACGGCTGGCTGGGCGGCAAAGGAGACGGCTGGGAAGAAACGCCTTACTGGCTGGATGGCGCGCTGCCCCTGGCTTATCTCCTGGATGATAAAACACTGCAGGAAAAAGTAGCGAAATACGTAAACTGGGTGCTCGACAACCAGCGCCCTTCCGGCTATTTCGGTCCCATTTCTAAAGAGGAAAGAGAAAAACAGGTAGCCGTCACGCCTGCTAACTGTGCCGCCGGCGACGACTGGTGGCCTAAAATGGTCATGCTGAAAGTGTTGCAGCAATACTATAGCGCTACTGCTGATGAAAGGGTCATCCCTTTCATGACGAAATATTTCCGTTATCAGCTGGAGGCGATCAAAACCTGCCCCGTGGGCAAATGGACGGATTGGGCCACCTCCCGCGGCGCCGACAACGTGATGATGGCACAATGGCTGTACAGCATCACCAAAGCGCCCTTCCTGCTGGAGCTGGCTGCGCGCCTGGAATCACAGTCGTTCCCCTGGAGCCGCTGGCTGGCCAACCGCGACTGGGTGATCAATGCTGCCACTTACCAGAACGACGAACACTGGATGCAGCGCCACGGCGTAAATGTGGCCATGGCCCTGAAATCGCCTGCAGTGAATTTCCAGCGTACAAAAGACAGCGCCTACCTCAAAGGCCTGGCCACTGGCTTTCATGACCTCATGACCCTGCACGGACTGCCCATGGGTATTTTTTCTGCCGATGAAGACCTGCACGGTAATGATCCGGTACAGGGCACAGAGCTCTGCGCCATTGTGGAAGCCATGTACTCCCTGGAAGAGATCATCGCCATCACCGGCGACCAGCGCTATATGGACGCCCTGGAAAGAATGACCTTCAACGCATTGCCTACCCAAACTACAGACGATTATAACGCCAAACAATACTTCCAGGTGGCCAACCAGGTACAGGTAACAAGGGGCGTATTCAACTTTTCCCTGCCCTTTGAAAGGGAAATGAATAACGTATTCGGTATGCGCAGCGGCTATACCTGCTGCCTGGCCAACATGCACCAGGGCTGGACCAAATTCACCAGCCACCTCTGGTACGCTACCCGCGATAAAGGCCTGGCTGCACTGGAATACAGCCCGAACACCATCAGCGCCAAAGTTGGGAAGAACGCCGTTCCCATTACCATCCGCGAACTAACGGCCTATCCCTTTGAAGAAACGGTCCGCTTCGACCTTTCGCTAGAAAAAGAAACTGCCTTTCCCCTGCAATTACGCATCCCGGCATGGTGCAATGAAGCGCTGATCTCCCTGAACGGCATGGAGCTGCGCCGCGAAAAAGGCGGACAGGTGATCACCATCAACAGAAGCTGGAAGAACAACGATCGTCTCACCTTACAGCTGCCCATGCAAATGACCACCTCCAACTGGGGCCGCAACTCCCGCGCGGTAGAAAGAGGCCCGCTGGTATACGCCCTCAGGCTGGAAGAACAATGGGAAAAAGGCCACGATGAAAAAGAAGGAGATTATTTTTCCGTATACACAAAGCAAGACTGGAACTATGGCCTGCTGGAAAGCATCGTTAAAGACCCGGCTGCCCATCTGCAGTTAAAAACATTACAGCCCGTTTCAGACACCTTTGTATGGAACCAGGCCCATGCACCCCTGGCCATCATCGCCAGCGGCAAAAAGATTCCCGCCTGGAAAATAACAGATGGTATCGCCCCGCAACCGGTAACAGATCGTACAGGTATTTATCGTGGTAAAGTGAATGAGGAGGAAGAGAAGATCACGTTAATCCCTTACGGGTGCACAAAGGTGAGGATAGTGGCGTTTCCGGTAGTGAAATAGGTTTGAGGTCTGAAGTTTGAGGTTTGAAGTTCGTTAAATGTTGGAAGTTCAGTAACGTGCTGCAGGCGTAATACTTGCTGCCGACCTTTAACCTCTAACGAACCTCAAACCTCAAACTTCAAACTTTATTATATCTCCTTCTTCTTCAATTGCGCCACCGCATAATCCACGGCCCTCGCCGTCAGCGCCATATACGTCAACGACGGGTTCTGTGTAGACGTCGACGTCATACAAGCCCCATCCGTTACAAACACATTGCTGCACGCATGCAGCTGGTTCCATTTATTCAGCAAAGAAGTCTTCGGATCACGTCCCATACGCGCACCGCCCATTTCATGTATATCCAGGCCCGGCGCCTGTTTGCTGTCGTCCACTTTAATATCCGTGAAACCGGCTTTTGTGAACATCTCTGTCAGCTGCTCCTGGTAATCCTTCACCATCTTCTCATCATTATCATCATAGCCAATGTTGATCTTCAGCAAAGGCATGCCCCATTCATCTTTCTGTGCAGCATCCAGGGAAACGCCGTTAGATTCCTTCGGAATGGTTTCTCCCATCATATGCGATCCTACATACCAGGGCCCCATTTGTTTTTTAGACAGCTGCTCTTTCAGGCTCAGTCCAAAACCGCTGGTATCGTGGTAGCTGCCCCTGTAGGCGCCAAAGCCGGCGGCATACCCGCGCAGGAAATCCGTTTCCTGTTTATGTACGTTGCGGAAACGCGGAAGGTAGGCGCTGGTGGGCCGCCTGCCTTCATCCCGCACATCTTTGAAATCATTGCATACAGCATTGATATGCGCCCGGTAATTGTGGAAGGCCACATATTTACCCAGCACACCGCTGTCGTTGCCTAATCCGTTCGGGAAGCGCTGCGATTTTGAGTTCAGCAGCAGCAGGTTGGTATTCAGCGCGCCGGCGTTAACAAAGATGATAGTGGCATAATACTCCACCACTTCTTTGCTGTGAGCATCTATCACCCGTACACCGGTGGCTTTATTTTTCTTGTCATCAAAGATGATCTCCTGCACCACACTGTCTGGCCGCAGGGTCAGGTTGCCTGTTTTCTCCGCCCAGGGCAGGGTAGAAGAGTTGCTGCTGAAATAACCGCCAAAGGGACAGCCACGCTGGCACAGCGTACGGTTCTGGCACTGTACGCGGCCCTGGTCAATATGGATCTGCTGAGGCTCCGTAAGATGGGCGCAGCGTCCGTAGATCACATGCCTGTCTTTATAGTTTTTAGCAACACTCGCTTTGAAATATTTTTCTACATCGTTCAGGCCTACCGCCGGTAAGAATTCTCCATCCGGTAGTTGAGGCAGGCCGTCCTTGTCTCCTGAGATGCCGGCAAATTTCTCCACATAGCTATACCAGGGCGCCAGGTCTGCATAGCGGATCGGCCAGTCTACCGCAAAGCCGTCGCGGGCAGGGCCTTCAAAATCAAAATCGCTCCAGCGCTGTGTTTGTCTGGCCCAGAGCAGCGATTTGCCGCCTACCTGGTAACCGCGGATCCAGTCAAAAGGCTTGTCCTGTACATAGGGATGTTCCTTGTCCTTTACAAAGAAGTGCATGGCATCTTCCTTGAAAGCGTAACAGCGGCTTACCACCGGGTTTTCCTGGGTGATCTCCAGCGGCACATCGCCGCGGTGCGGGAATTCCCACGGCATCATATTGGTAGTGGGATAGTCTTTCAGGTGCCGTACATTTCTGCCACGTTCCAGCACCAATGTCTTTAATCCCTTCTCTGTAAGTTCCTTGGCTGCCCAGCCGCCGCTGATGCCGGAACCTATCACAATGGCGTCGAATGTACGCTGCTTGATAGAATCGTTGATGTTGCTCATACTGTGTCTTGTCAAACTTTAACGCTGCTGGTGTATTTACCGGGAACCAGTTTATATACTTCTACTTTGGTAAGGTAATATTCGGAGCTGGTGAAAGCCTGTATGGTAAGATGTTTGAAGGTGTCAAAGAAAAAAGCGGCATCATCGCCGGCATCTTTCGCGGCCACTGCTGCAGCCACGATCTTCTCCTGTTCCTGCGCCGTGCATTTTTCATAGGCTTTGCCGTACTGCTTTTGCACTTTGTCCTGGAACTGTTTGAGCCCCCTCACAAATTGTTCCCTTTGTTCTTTTTTGCCGAGATCATTCACCATCCGCAGGGCAAAGCGGTGGGCGGCTACTTCCTTAGCCCCTGGCGTGTCGGTAGTAGGGATGATGGTGGAAGCCAGCGCTTCCAGCATGTCCTCGTCCTTCGTGGTGATAGGGAGCTGACTGAAAGCGGAGGCTTTGGGCTTTTTGTCATTTACGCAGGCTGGCAGGATGGCTGCCCCGGCGGAGATGATAAAAAGCTGCCTGATCGCTGTTCTTCTGTTTATATGCATTTATAATAAAATTAATTTGACGCGGTTTACGGGCATTTACAAGTTCTGACAAAATAGCGGTAAGCCTTCAAAATACCAAGATCGGGATAAAAAAATACAAGCTTATGTCTGAAATGCATAATTGTCCTAACTTGTCAAGGTCCACGGTATGAAAATAGCATAAAATATGATGCACAACTTTACAAAACAGGTATTATTACTATGTTTCGCCCCTTTCTGCGCCTTTGCGCAGGCATCCGTTATTTTGGATACCGATATTGCCGGCGACTATGACGATGTAGGGGCTCTGACCCTGCTGCACGCCTTAGCCGACAAAGGGGAGGCAAACATACTGGCGGTCATTTCCTGCAACGCCTTCGAAACCACCGTTCCCACCATCAGCGTATTAAACACCTACTTCGGGAGGCCGGAGCTCCCGGTAGGCGTAACGGAAGGAAAGAAGCCTAACGAGGATTGTCCGCAGAAATGGGCACAGGCCATTATCGCCATGTACCCCCATCGGCTGTCTTCCAATAAAAACGCCGCCAAAGCCGTAGCGCTGTACCGCCGCATCCTGGCCAAACAGCCGGATCACTCGGTAACGATCGTAAGCGTAGGCTTCTTTACCAACCTGGCCGCCCTGCTGGCTTCCGGCCCTGATCGCTTTTCCCGGCTGGATGGCAGGAGCCTCATACGGCAAAAGGTAAAACAGCTGGTATCCATGGCAGCCAGCCTGCCAAAAGGTGAAACAAAAGGGCGGGAATACAATGTGTACATGGATACCAATGCCGCCCGGATGGTATTCGAACAATGGGAAACGCCGGTGATCCTCAGCCCCCTGGAAGTAGGAGAGCAGATTCACACCGGCATTCCGCTGATCAGGGATGACAGCATCCGTAACAGCCCCGTAAAAGATGCCTACGCCATCGCGCTGGGCAAAGACAAGAACACCACGGGCCGTATGAGCTGGGACCAGACAGCCGTACTGGTTGCCATCAGGGGCACTGATCCCTGGTTCAGTGTGCGCAGGCTGAATTTCCAGATCGAGGACGACGGCAGCAATACCGTCATACCCGGAGAGCGCTTTACCTTACTGGAACTGAACGACAAAAAGGACGAGCTGCAAACACTGATAGAACAGCTCATGCATCATCAGCCCCAACAGAAATGAGAGTTGTCAGTTAACAGTTGTCAGTTAACAGTTGTCAGTTGTCAGTCGTCAGTCGTCAGTTGTTAATTGTCAGTTGTCAGTTGTCAGTTGCACCACTCATTATCCGCTTCAATCACTGACAACTGACAACTAACAACTGACGACTTTTACAAAGCCGCCTCAATCACTTTCACCGCATTCCCTCTTTCCAGGACATTATGCTCCTGCCACTGGTTTTGCTGCTGCTCCAGCAGTTGTTCGGTTTGCCAGGCTATTACCTTAGCCTTTAGCCGTTCCATGCCTAGCTGCTTGTTCTGCAGCTGTGAGCGGCTATCTGCTGCCAGTACCTGTATGCCCGAAGGAATATGCCTGCAGCGCACGGCCGTTTCTACTTTGTTCACATGCTGTCCGCCCGGACCAGAGGCCCGGCAGGTTTCTACCACCACATCCTTCGGGTTCCACAAGGCCTGCTCCTGCAGTGGGAACATACCTACGCCCACAAACCAGTTCTTACGCTTGTGGAACTTGCGGTAAGGGCTCTGTGCGATCCACTGTATCGTCCCCTGCCACTCTTCCATGAAAGCCTGCAGGTGTTTGCCTTTGGCCAGTAAGGTGGCAGAAAGCAGCGTGCCTTTCAGATCTGCTTTTTTACTATCCAGTACGGACACCTCGATATCTCTTGCTTTGCATTGCTTCAGCATCATCTCCTGTACCCGGGCCACGGCGCGGCAACATTCTATCGGCCCGCGGCCTGAGGTGATCTGTACAATTATTTTGTCCATAAATGATCTACTCTTTATTCATTCTTACAATGCAGGGCATAAATTTTCCCTGCGTTTCTACTAATGCCGTTTGTGCGGCGATCACTTTTTCAATGTCCTTATAGGCCAGCGGATTTTCTTCTACGCTGCCGCCGATAAGGGTGACGTCTGCCTGGCTTAACATTTTTTTCAGGGCAGATACCGTCATGTTTTCCGGGCCCTTTGCCGGCTCATCGCCCTGCCGGCCCCATGGGAGGCGGAGTGCAGGGCGTCTTTAACGCCTTTGCCCGACACCAGGTAAGCGGCAGTGGTCATGCTGCCGGGGATGATGCCCATCTCTCCCGCATGTGCAGGCGTTGCGCCCTTACGATGCACGATCGCTTCGGTACCATCTGCCAGCGTATCCTTCCATGCAAAATTGTGATGGTTCTCTACGGTGGCCAGTTTTTGCAGACCAAGGGCTTTTACCAGGTTGGCATGTATGCGGTCATGACAAGCCTTTGCATAATCGCCCGCCAGGTTCATGCTCAGCCAGTATTCCTGTCCGGCTTCGCTGTCCATTTCCAGCCATGCCAGCTGCTGCGCTGATCTGGGCAGCTTGCAGGTGTCCATCGCTATCCTGGTATAATACTGCGCAACACTGGCGCCCAGGCCACGGCTACCGGAATGCGATAACAAAGCGGTATACTTTCCGGGCTTCAGGTCCAGCGAATTGTTTTCATACAGCTCGATGATGCCCATCTCTACAAAGTGATTACCACTGCCGGAGGATCCGAGCTGCCGGGCCGCTTTGCTGTGCAGCTTCTTTAAAAGGTCTGTGGCCTGGAACGCAGGACTGTCCAATATTGCATGCTCCTGCGCAAATTCCAGCCCGCCTTCCATCCCGAAATGCGTGAATTCCTTCAGGGCTGTCTTTACCTGGTGCGCATAGCGTTTTACATAATGCTCGCCTTCATCCAGGATAGACAGGGCCATTCTGCAGCCAATGTCTACACCCACTGCATGGGGTATCACGGCATTACGCGTAGCCAGCACGCCGCCTATCGGGAGGCCGTAGCCCATGTGGGCATCCGGCATCAGCGCGCCCTGTATGCTCACAGGTAATGACATGGCCAGCTCCATTTGTTTTTTAGCGGCATGCTCTATTTCCTTACCGCCGTATATTTTTAGCTGGCCTGTTTGTTCCAGCAGCTCAAAAGATTGAAAATTGCATGCTGCTTCCTGTTCAACAAAAGTGCCTGCGATCCTGCCCAGCACCTCATCCTGCAGGTATGCTTCCGGCCTGTCCTTGATATTGCTGAGCAGCGTGATGATGTCTGCTTTTGTACTGTGTTTGAAATGTTTTGAGATGATATTGATAACCAGGCTTCTGGTCTGGTCGTTCGTATATCCTATTTTACTGAGTTCTTTTGTTTTTAAATTGCTCATAGCTTTTTTGATGTTAGCGATGGGGAATGGCAATAGCCCCCGCTGCGAAAAAGCTGGCAAAAGATAACCGGCATGACCATCATGAATGATCAGGCAATACTATTCCGGTAAATAAAAGGAAAAGGGGTAGCTTTTGCCGTTTAGGCAGCTAATGAAAGAGATGATATGTAGGTACGTTCAAGCATAATTCCTATAATTTTAAAGGGTGAAACAATTAGGAATCGGGCGCAAATGTATACATTTATTTTTAATTTACAAATGGCCGGAAGCGTACACCTCGGGTTTCAAAAGCGGACAATTGATAAAAATCCCGATGTATAAATAGTTGGTAAGGATCATAGCGATAACATGGTGCCAATATTGCAAACAGCTTACGCACAAATAATACAACATGAAATTCCAACTGGCTTGCCTTCTTTTTATTGCCGCCATCAGCGGTACGGTAACTGCACAGGATAAAGCAAAAGCACTCGATCAGTACTTTACTGCACTCGCCGCCAACAACCGCTTTAACGGAAACATACTGGTAGCTGAAAACGGGAAAGTGGTATATGAGCACTCCTTCGGCTATGCAGATCTTTCCACCAAAAGGCCCCACACAGCCTTGTCTACCTTTCCGATCGCCTCCATCACAAAGACTATCACTGCCACGGCTATACTGCAATTGAAGGAAAAGGGCCAGCTGCAGATCACAGATCCGGTCACTAAATTCCTGCCCGATTTTCCCTATCCCAATATTACTATCAGGCATCTGCTCTCGCATACCTCCGGCTTCCCCGATTATGCACAGCTGTTCTTCAAGATCATAGACCAGCACCCGGATACCGTCTTCACAAACAACGATCTCATCCCCGCTGCCATCGCCGCTAAGCTACCGCTGAACTTTCAGCCCGGTGAGGAGTTCAGTTATAATAACGCTAACTTCAATATACTGGCAGTGATCGTAGAAAAGTTGTCAGGAGAGCCCTATGAAACCTATCTCGCCCGTCACATCTTTGCGCCTGCAGGTATGCGCAGTATAACATCGTCTGAGTTTTTTTCACGGCAGGATCAGCATCTTTCCAAACTATACCGCTACCGCTATACCTGGTCGCCGGCGCTGGAAAAGCCGGATACGGCGGCAGAGTTCCGCAGGCTGTATAATTTTAATCTCAAGGGACATGGAGATATGATCACAACCGCCAGGGACCTGCTGAAATATGATGAAGCGCTTTACAATGGAAAGCTATTAAGTGAGGCCACTCTGAAAGAAGCATTCACGCCCGTAAAGCTCGCCAATGGCAGAGACAATGCACAGCACTATGGTCTTGGCTGGGGAACAACATATGACAGCGCCTTCGGCGAATGTGTGCTGCATACGGGCGGCATACCGGGATTGCGGGCCATACTGTTCCGGGATCTTAGCAAACATCAAACGATCATCGTGTTTGATAACACCGGTAACGATACCTACTCCATGGCCTACGAGGCACTGAAGATCCTGAACGGAGCCACGCCCCTCAGACCTGCGAAGAACGGCGCCAGGGAATATGCCATCGCCCTGGCAAAAGAGGGCTGCACCGGCGGCAATAAGATGCTGGCCAGGATAGAAAAGGATACCGCCAACTATGTGCTGGGAGAAGAAGATCTCAATGTATTGGGATATGACTTCCTGAATGCAGGGATGGATACAGCCGCTTACGAGGTGTTTAAAAACAATGTGCGCCTCTACCCCGGCAGTTGGAATGTATACGACAGCTACGGCGAAGTACTGGCCAGAATGGGAAAGAAAGAAGAAGCCATCAGCATGTATAAAAAGTCCATTGACCTGAATGCCGGTAATGACAATGGCAGAAAGGTGTTGGCCAGGCTCACAGAAGAAAAGGATACTAACTATCGCCCCGAACCTTATGTGCCGGACGACAAAAAACTATACGATGAAATTGTAAAGATGGACAGCACCTTCTTTACCGCTTACAACAACTGTGACCTGGAAACCCAGCGCGCTTTCCTGTCAGATACCCTGGAATTCTATCATGATAAAACCGGGCTTTCCACTTCCAAAAAAGATGTCATGGATGCCATTGCAAGAAATATCTGCAATAAGGTAAAACGTGAACTATTGCCCGGGAGTGTGGAAGTTTATCCCATTAATAACTACGGCGCTGTGGAAATAGGGTATCACCGTTTTCATAACCTGGTAGAAAAGTCAATATCAAGACCCGGTAAATTTGTTATGATCTGGCAAAGGAAAGGGGATGGCTGGCAGATCACACGGATCATCAGTTTACACTGATGCTCCCCGCTTTTTCTTTCTGCGTTTATCGATGATAATGTAAGCGATCAGCCCTGCCAGCGATATAGCAGCGATCCAGATCAGCGCTTTTTCAATGCGCCCGTTATGCCCGTATATGGCCAGCAATATTACCAGGGGCGTAATGCCACCCATGGTAGCCAGTATATATCGGTGGTATTTCATTTTCAGAACCCCGGTAACAAAGCTGAGGGAGTCATTTGATAAGGAGGAAAGCCGGGTAATGGCAATAGCCGGTACGCCGTATGCCTTGATAAAGGCGCTGATCTTTTCCTGCGTTTTTACGGAAACGAATTTATTGACAACAGATGGCCCCAGCATTCTTCCTATCATGTAGCCAAAGGAAGAGGAAGCAAATACACCCAGAAGGGAAATAACGGAGCCCCATATAGGACCATAGCAGGTAATGGCCACCATCATCACCAGCACATTGGGCACAACAAAAAGGAACATCTGTACCACCATCATAATGACCAGCACTATTGGCCCACCCAGCCCGAATTGCTTTACCCAGTCCCGGATGCGGTCCTGGTCTTCGCTGGTCAGCATTTTATATGCCTCCTTCACCCCCTCCTGGAACGGGGGGATCAGCCAGTAGCACAAGCCCAGTATAGCCAATATGGAAATGGAGATGATAAACGGGAGCTTGCTTGTTTTCGTATCGTGTATCCGGTCTGCTGTTTTTCTTTGGGTCATAGATGCCTTTGTCCTTTTCAATGCATCTTCAAAAAGCATACTAAAGATGTTTTGAAGAGCCTGGCAGGGGTCAGTTGCTGCTTCCGGTAAATGGCTGTTTGATCCAGCCGTTCAGCGCCTTATACTGCACATACTGGTAATCGCCGTATCCCCCAGCACGTGAATGCTGCTGCCTTGCGGCATAGTGGTCATTATGGCGGTAATGCTGTCGGGAGCATCCAGCAGAGGCGCTGCGTTTTTTAAGACCAATGTGCGGTAGGAGCGGTCTGTAACAGCGGCGCTTTCAATAAAGCCTTCCCGTGTATCGGGCAGCACCACTTTATACCAGTCGCCCGTGGCGGACAATACCTGCATCACCCGGTTAGCAGGCAGCTTGTCCAGTGTCATGCCTGTTTTTGCAGGGCTTACGCGAAGGGTGGTGACAGCAGGGTTACGTACATGCTGCTGTAACAGTTCCAGCGGCGCAGTAACAGCGGGCGGACTTGCCTTGTCGGGGTTTACAAAAGGCAGCGGGTCAATGGCGCCTGCTGCGGTGTAAATGCCGAAATGTAAGTGCGTGACCGTGTTACGGGCATTGCCGGTATTGCCCATTAATCCTACCGGCTCTCCTTTGTCCACGCGCTGCCCTTGCCGCACCAGTTGTTCATCCAGGTGAGCATAGTACAAAGTATAATCTTTTCCCTCCGGCTGTATGAATACCACTTTGCCGCCCAGGCTGTTTTCACGGACACTGTTCACATAGCCGCTGGCCGCTGCTACCACGGGCGTTCTGAACTTACCGGAAATATCAATGCCTTCATGCTTACGGCTGCCTTTGTCCCTGCCATCGCCCCAAAGGCTGATGATCTTATAAGCAGCATTGGCCTGTACCGGGAAGCCCAGGGTAGGGCTGCTGCTGATCGACAAAGTATATTCCCCTCCGCGTAACAGTTCCGGCTGTACGCGCACCAGTAAACGGCCCTCTTTCTTTACTTCGTATTGCAGCTGCAGCACAGTAGTATCAGCGGCAGCCAGCAGCGAAGGAGGATTGCCCGTCGTTTCGCTTTGCCACAATTCTGTGAACAGGAGGAAACTTCCCCGGGGCTTGATGCTCACCTGCACATTGATCTGTTCTCCCCGTTTCACAGGAAAGATATAACCCACTGCATCCGGTTTTTCAGCGGCAAAGTAGCCGGTTTCCCGGTAAGGTAATGTGATGGTCAGTGGCCTTACCAACGCTTTCTCCGCAGCAGCAAACCATAGTCTGCCTACGGTGGTGTTCTGCAGTCCTGCATCCGCAATGCGGCTGGCATATTGTTCACGGGCCGCCTTTTTTGACGTCAACGTCTTTTTGGAAGAAGAACAGGCAAAGAAGGTCAGTGCTGCTGCCGATAGTAATAGTATCCCGGGGTTGAACTGCTGCTTCTTTTTCATAATTTTATACAATATAATCTATTTGTTATGAAATTCAGGAACCTTGCATTCGCCCTCCTTTTAACCACCACACACGCGGCTGCTCAGCAGAGCGGGCCGGATACCGTGCAAACCGCAAAAGGCGTGCTGACCATTCAGCCCGTTCAACATGCCAGCCTGGTATTGTCTTTTAATGGCACTACTATCTACGCAGATCCCGATGGAGGTGCAGAGAAGTATAAAAGCTTCGCTAAGCCCGATGTGATCCTCATCACCGATATCCACGGCGATCATTTCAACCCGGGTACTTTGAACGCCGTTAAAACGCCTAATACCATCCTGGTGGTGCCGCAGGCAGTGGCAGATAAACTGGCAGCCGAAGACCGCACAAAGGCCGTTGTGCTCAGGAATGGAGAACAAACTACACAGGCTGGTATTTCCATCACCGCCATCCCCATGTACAATCCACCCGGTGGTCCCGATGCCAAACATCCTAAAGGCAGGGGCAATGGCTATGTACTCAATATCGGTGGTAAGAACGTCTACCTCTCCGGCGATACCGAAGACATTCCTGAAATGCGCGGCCTCAAAAACATCGATGTGGCTTTCATTTGCATGAACCTGCCCTATACCATGGATGTGAACCACGCAGCAGACGCCGTACTGGCCTTTAAGCCCCGCGTCGTATACCCATATCACTACCGCGGACAAAATGGCCTGAGCGACGTAAACGCTTTCAAGCGCCTGGTAGATGAAGGAAACAAACAGATAGAGGTACGCCTGCGTAACTGGTACAAATAAAATTGATATCGCATGCTTGCCAGAAGAACATTCATTACTACCATCGCAAAAGCTGCAGGAGCCGCAGCAGTATTAAGCATTCCCCGCATCACCATAGCTGCCCGCAAAACCTATACGGTTCGCGAGGTGATTGACATCATCCTGAAAGAGATTCCCGGCGCTCCCTTTAAGGAAACGGTAGACACGCTGAAAAGCGGCAGCGAAACACAGGTGGTCACCGGCATCGTCACTACCATGTTCGCCACCATTGATGTGATTGAAGCAGCGGCAAAACGGAAGGCCAATTTCATCATCGCCCACGAACCTACGTTTTATAACCATCTCGATGATACGAACTGGTCCGGGCAGAACGACGTGGTACGCCGGAAACAGGAGCTGCTGAAAAAGCATAACATCGCCGTATGGCGCTTTCACGATTACTGGCATACTTACCGCCCGGATGGAATAGGATATGGGGTGCTGAAGAAAACAGGCTGGCTGCAATACTACAAGCCCGGCAATATGATTCTCCAGCTGCCATCTGCTTCCCTGCAAAACATCATTAACACGCTTAAACAATCCCTGGGCATTGAACAGCTCCGCGTGATCGGCGATCTTGCTCAAACCTGTGAGCGTATAGCCTTGCTGCCCGGCGCCGCCGGCGGACAAAGACAGATCGCCATCGTAGAGAAGGAGCACCCCGATGTGCTCATCGTAGGCGAAGTGCATGAATGGGAAACGGCAGAATACATCCGCGATGCCAGGCAGCTGGGAGGAAAGACCGCCCTCATCGTGCTGGGACATTCCCAGAGTGAAGAGCCGGGTATGGAATGGCTGGTAGACTGGCTGCAACCTAAACTGGAGGGCGTGCCCGTAACACATATTGCCTCCGGTAACCCCTTCAGATTTGTTTAAAAGCCGTTATATTTTTTCAATACAGCGCAATTACTAAAGTGATGAATACCAGGGGGAAAATGTTTGAAAGAACATTTTCCCCTTATATTTTTTGGATATTATTATACAGCCTTGGCGCATCTCCCTATTTTTCGCACTGAAAAACCTATTCTTCACTTAAATCCCTCTGAATGAAAACCATCTCCTGGATCTGTGGTTGTATCCTGTTTTTGTCGGCATGCACTAAATCTTTACTAAAGGATGAGCCCTTATCGCCCGATGCATCCGCCCTGCAGCAGGTATCCGCTAATGCCCTTGCAGTGAACAAAACAACCAACAAAAAGATCTTTATCCATTGGATGCCCTGGTTCGAGACCCCGGCCTCAAGAGGCGCCTGGGGATACCACTGGAAAATGAACACCCGGAACCCGGACATTATCGTGAACGGCAAGCGCCAGATCGCCGCTTATTTCTATCCTAAAACCGGTCCCTATGCCTCCGGCGATCCGGATATCATAGAGTACCAGCTGCTGCTTATGAAATATGCAGGCGCCGATGGCGTGTTCATCGACTGGCCGGGCACCCGCCAGCGGTACGACTATCCGGACAACCTCGCGAATTCCAATGCCCTGATCAGCAAGCTGAGCGCCCTGGGCCTGCAGTTCTCCATCGTCCATGAAGACAGGAACTGGGACCCTGGTCAGACGTCCGGTGCCAACGGCGATTTCGTGTACATGCAGAACAATTACTTTGGCCAGGGTAATTACCTCAGGACGAATAATGTTCCCGTAGTGCTGAATTTCGGTCCTATCACCTTCCATCAGCCTTCCGAATGGGACCAGATCCTGAATGGCATCAATCCCCGTCCAAAAGTGATCCCGCTGTATGGTTTTACCAACCAGATAGGAGCTAATAATGCAGGCGGCGAGTTCCCCTGGATCTACCAGGATCATCCTACGGTAGTGGATAATTACTACCGCCAGGTCAGTAACTTCGCATTACCCATCGGCGTAGTATACCCGGGTTTCAAACCTTTCTATGCAGCCGGCGGGGCAGATGGCCCTACGTGGCAGATTCCCCACAATGGTACAGGCACTTTTGCTACGATGCTGGATAAAGCCCTGAGCTCCGGCGTCAGCATTATCCAGTTCGCTACCTGGAACGACTATGGCGAAGGCACCATGATAGAGCCCACCGAAGAATTTGGTTACTCCTTCCTTACTACTATGCAGCAGCAACTGGGCGTTCCCTACGGACAACACGAGCTGGACCTGGTATTCCGCCTTTACCAGTACCGCAAACAATACAGCGGTAACAGCGGCGTACAGCAGCAGCTTAACCAGGTATTCAGCTACCTGGCCAACCTGCAGGTAAGCAATGCAGCAGCTTTACTGAACAGCATCGGTGGCGGCGGCAATCCGCCTCCGACAGGTACCGGTGTACTGATTAAAAACAAATGGCTAAGCACTTACCTCTATGAAGATAACGGCCAGGTAAAATACAGCAGCAGCAACACGGGCAACCAATACAGATGGGTACAGGAACAGGTGAACGGCCATACACGTTTTAAGAACGTAGCCACCGGTCACTACCTGAACATAGAACATCTCTACCCCTATGCAGAAAGCACCGACATACCCAACACCTTCTGGAGCAGCTATTGGATGCTGGAGAACTATAACGGCAACGTACGCCTGAAGAACGAGTGGCAGGGCACTTACCTGAACCTGGAAAATCAAAGTGGCTTTGCACAATGTACCGCTGTGCCGAATTTTTTTGAAAGCAGTCAGTGGGTGTTGCAGAATTGATCATTGGGCTCGCGAATACGCCGCTGGCGTATTCGCGATGTTCCTATGCATTTGGAGGTATGTTCAACAGATCATTAACAACCTACTCTCTCCGGGTTTTTCCTTTGGTGCACGGTGAACACAAGGAGGAACCAGGCTTTCAGGATGATCAACCGCCAACCTCCATAGGTTACCAAGACCTAAGCTTATTGGACGCGCATCCCGTTTCGCCTGGTAGTGCAGATCAAAGAAATGTTCACTTAAGAATGATTCAAAACCTTCCTCTGTTCCCTGATATAGTTTTTTGAGTTCATCACGAATTTCCGGAATAAGTACTTTCTTTTCGGCTTGTGAATTGGGCAATATTTCACTCGATTCGCCATAGTAGGTGCATAAAAAGGTATTGGTTGGTATGGGAGAGCGATCTACGTGAAAAGAGTACACATCGGTGGAAAAAAACGGGTAGCTATCATCCCGCTCATAGTATTTGATCACATTAAGGATGGGCGATGCACCATGCGCTTTCAATAAGCGCAGGTCATTTAAAAGAATTTCACGGGCAACTTGTCCTTCTTCACTCAACTGAAGTTCACAAAGTTCCGTTTGTCCAATTTCCGTTATATTCCCGCTTAATGCTACCTTTTCAACGATCTCAGAAAAATCACCTGTTAGTTCACGGGTCCAGCAAATCGCATTAATTGCTCCATTAAATGGTGTAGAAACAAGGTCTTGAAAATTCGTGACATAGCGAATGTGTTGCTCCGCATGAGATAGATCTACCATAATAGTTAATGTAAGTTATCTAATTTGATCGCCTCTTTTAACAGCTTCTTTATTGGCCTGTCATCAATCTCTTCCGGAGTCTGGTAGATTTTATAAAAAATTTGCTTATTGGTTCCGTGAGATAGAAAGCCATCAACGTCATTTAATTTGTATCCATACCAGAAACCTAAAAGAACGCCATTTTTGATACCTCCCCGTGGCACGGTTGACGGCCAGATAATGCATATACCTTTGTTACCATAAAAAAATGGAACATTGTACGATATTTTCTCTTTACAGTATGCCGGAAGCGTTTCAATAATTATCTGCCGTAGTACATCTACAATTATTCGTTCGTCTTCAGGGAGAATGGAAAACAGCTCAACCAGGTTTCTAATTTTCATTCGGGTAGCGTTTGGCTATGTAAATAACGATATTATATTACCACCTGCCCGCAGGCTGTCCAAAACTAATACAATTTAAACCCGCATCAACTCCACCTCAAGTCCACCTTCTGTCCACCTCACCTCCGCTTCTACATGGGTTTTCCTGGCCGTTTACACGCCGAATGCCTGTAGTGTTAATTTAGTACCAGTAACGTGTGAGTTTAGTAAGGGCTTAGTCAGTCTTTAGTAAGTCCTTAGCCAGCGCCTGGTAATAGCTTAGTCTCCCTTTACTGAAAGCTTCCCCGGTACCTGCGCTTGAACACCCCACTTGACCAACCTTCCATAACTGCGCAGCAAGGGAAACAATATAAACGCCTGCAGCACGCCCGTTACCTCAAACACTAAATTATTCGGCGTCTCGTAAGTAGGAGGGGGAAACAGCATCTTAAAGAAAGCCGAGTTCCCGCTAAACGGGAAGATGATATTCTTAGCCAGGTGATTATACAGCCCCTCATAAATACCTATCAACATTACCGGGAACAGCAACACCATCAGTGCATAGCAGATAAAAAGCGCCCGGCTCTTATTGTTCTTCGCATAAAAGTAATGCAGCAGCCCAACTGCCGCCGCCACCGGTACCGCTATAAAAACAACATGCAGTCTCCAGTGAGTTATGATACACAATAGCACCGTAAACGTGATGAATACAGGTCATCAATAGCAAAAGCAATGTAAAAAAGGTCGTTCTTTGTATCGTATTCATGATTTTTGTTTTGGCAAAATTGAGGATCGCCACGATCAAAAACGATAGGTTACCAGGAAGTGACTTAGCAGATTTTATTGTTACCTTTTTGTAAATCAATGGATAATGAAAGCCGAAATCTTGGAAGAAGGACTGGTCTGATCCACCCGCAGTATGTCCCTTTGCACTCACATTAAATGTGATCGGGGGCAAATGGAAGCCCATGATCGTTTATCTTGTTTCAAAGCGAATAAACAGGTTCAGCACACTGGAAAAGCACCTGCCAGGGATCAGCAGGAAAATGCTGGCTGCTCAGCTCCGTGAACTGGAACGGGATAACTTACTAAGCCGCGAGATCTTTGCCGAGATACCGCCACGTGTAGAATATAGCCTTACCGCCCTTGGAAGCTCCTTACTGGAGGTCCTGATGCCGGTAGTGGAATGGGGCGCCCAACACCTGATGCCCGATAAATACAGGCATTGAGGCCATTTGACGGGTATTCTTTAACTTTATCGTAAATTATACTGTCATGCAAAAAGTAGTTCATTTTGAAATTCCCGCTGATAACCTCGAGCGGGCCAAGAAATTTTACAGTGACATTTTTGGTTGGCAATTGCAGGACTGGCCCATGCAGGACGGTTCGGTATATACAGGCGCCAGGACAGTGGAAGTAGACGAAACCACCTTTATCCCTAAAGAGCCGGGCGCCATCAACGGCGGTATCGTAGAACGGAATGAATACCTTAAAACACCCCAGGTGACAGTGAACGTGCCCTCCATCGATGAATGTGTAGAGAAGATCAAAGCAGCCGGCGGCGGCATCATTAAGGGAAAACAGGAGATCGAAGGCGCCGGGTACTATGCCTACGTGGCCGACAGTGAAGGAAACCTGCTGGGCCTTTGGGAAGACATCAAGAAAGCATAGCAATACTTTCAATGCGAATGCGAACGCATGTTATCAATAAACCACGTTATTGCCCCACCTGCCAGCATAAGTTTCAAGGAGGATTTTGCTATAACTGTGGTGAAAAGTCTGTAGACCTCAATGAGCACGCTGTTAAAAAATATTTGACAGATGCCCTGGATGCCTTTACTCATTTTGATGGCAAGTTCTTTAAAACCGTAAAGTATCTGTTGGTCTATCCCGGTAAGCTCACTGCAGAATACTTTGCAGGCAGGCGGGTCCGGCTGATGAAACCACTGCAGCTATACCTGGTAGTTGCGTTGTTGTATTTCATCTTTATGAAGGCATTCGATTTTTTCTATAATCATCTCGAGTACGTTATACAACAGCATGACTTTTTTTCCCGGAAGGCACGGGAGCTCGCCATCAGCAAAGCCGCCGCCCATGGCATGTCATTGGACGCATTTACCCATGATTTTAACCACGCCGCGCAAGACAATGCAAAAGCTTTCGTTTTTTTACTGATCCCTGTGCTGGCACTTTTCCTGTTCATCCTCTTTTACAGGAACTATAGAAAATACGTGCCTCACGTAATATTTGCAACACATTATTTTACCTTCTATCTCATTTCCTGGGGCCTTTACACCCGCTTTATCGCCGGGCCATTGATGAATCATCACCAGGGCTGGTTTTATGAGAATAGGGAATGGCTATGGGGAGTGATCATTTTGATGAATGCAGTATACCTGGTACTTGCCCTTCACCGTGTTTACGCGAACAACTGGGCCTGGACGGTTGTAAAAGGCCTTATCATAAGCCAGTTGTTGATTTATACCGGCGCCCTCTATAAGCTGTTCATCACGTTTTTTACATTATGGACAATTTGAGGACAAATAGTTATATATTTCCCTACGTAAATTTCCAGAGATGATAATTTTGAACGGGCAGCACCGCATTTTTAAGCTTTATCTTGTGATATTAATGGCTGTATTGCTTAGGCCCTTTATCTCGCAGGCACAAAACCAGGCAGCAAATGACAGCGTCGAAGTGGCCATCGCGCCCTGGTATAACAATGTAGGCGGCATGCACCGTTTCTTTTTCGGCGCCAATTACAGGGAGCTCTGGGCCATACCGGTAAAGATCCGCGTCATTCATTTCGCTACTGAAAAAGGAGGCCTCACCATCGTCCAGGAAGGTGGCGGACAGCAAACCAGGTCATTAAGGCTCCGCGATGCCGCCGGCAGGCAATGGGTATTGAGAAGCGTACAGAAATACCCGGAACGCCAGCTGCCGCCAAAGCTGCGTAAGACAGTAGCCCGCGATATCCTGCAAGACCAGGTCACCACCGGGAATCCCTTTGCCGCCGTTACCGTGCCGCCCCTGGCAGATGCCCTGCATATACCGCATTCAAATCCCGAAATCGTATACGTAGCCGCAGACCCCGAACTGGGCAAATACCGGGAAGAATTCGGCAACAAGCCCTTCCTGCTGGAAGAACGCGAACCGCTCGAATCACATGATACAGACAATACGGAAAAAGTACAGGAGAAGCTGAAAGACGATAACGATGTAGCAGTAGACCAGAAAATAGTGCTGCGGGCAAGGCTGCTCGATATGGTCCTCGGCGACTGGGACCGGCATGAAGACCAGTGGCGCTGGGATAAGGTCAAAGAGAACAAGGAAACAAAATATACACCCGTACCCCGCGACCGCGACCAGGTGTATTATAAAACCTCCGGCGTATTACCCTGGATCGTTTCCCACCAATGGCTGAAATCAAAGTTCCAGCCCTATAAGAAAGAGATCCGCGACATTAAAGGCTGGAACTTCAACGCCCGGTATTTTGACCGCTATTTCCTGAACCAGCTCAGCGAAGCAGACTGGCGCGAACAGATCACCTACGTACAAAAACATCTCACCGATTCCGTGATCCTTGACGCACTGCAACGGATGCCTGAGCAGATCTATCAAAAGGCGGGAAAGGAAACCGCGCGCATCTTCATGGCCCGCCGCGATAACCTTACACAGCAGGCATTACAATACTACCGTTTTATTTCCATCTATGTAGACGTGCCCATGTCTGATAAACGGGAACGCTTTAACATCAGGGAAGAAAAAGGGCTGCTCGATGTAAGCATCCTGAAGCTGAAGAAAGATACTTCCCGCCATGAAGACATCATCTATCACCGCACGTTCGATCCTGCTGTTACCAAAGAAGTAAGGCTTTATGGTTTTTCCGGGCAGGATGAATTTTATGTGAACGGGCCACTTACTTCGGCCATTAAGATCCGTATGATCGGCGGTGGGGGAGAAGACAGCTTCATTATAGACAGCACCACGCACGATAAGAAACACCTCTACATCTACGACCGTTCAGATAAGAAGAACCAGCTGCCGTCCCGCTCCCTGGCTAAGATCAGGACTTCCCGGGATACTACGGTAAATGATTTCGATCCGCAGAATTTTAAGTATGATCGCTTTGAGCCGGTTACCCTGCTGCATTACAATAATGACTACGGTATCAGCATCGTGGGCGGCTTTGCACTCACCAAACACGGTTTTAGAAAAGAGCCTTATGCCTTCCGGCATCAGCTGCTGATCGAATACTCGTTTGTACGCAAATCCTTCCTGGTCAACTATACGGCTGACTATAAAAAAGTGTTCGGTAAGAATGACCTGAACATTAACGTCTTTTCCCGCGGGCCTAATAACGTCAGCAATTTCTTCGGTATAGGCAATGATACGTATTTCAGGGAGCGGGATGGAAAGATATCGTATTACCGCAACCGTTACGACTATGTACAGGGGGATGTACGTATCAGCCGTACCCTGAAGAACTGGACCATCAGTGGTGGCCCCGGCCTTCAGTTCTATAATAGTAAACTGTCCAGCAACGATGAAAAATTCCTCAAGGACTTTGATCGCTTCGCACCGGATGAAGAAGTATTTACAGACAAATGGTATGCAGGCCTGGTAGGCGCTGCAGTTTTCGATACCCGCAATGATAGATCATCTCCCACCAAAGGTGTACACTGGCGTACCTCCTTTACGGCTATGCAGCAGATTACCAATGGCAGTAAACGTTTCGGAGAGCTGCTGTCAGAATTCAGCTTCTACGTAAACCCGGACCAGCGCAATATAGTAGTGATCGCCAACCGCACCGCCGCCGGTACTACCATTGGTGATCCTGCCTATTTCCAGCTTTTAAAGGTGGGCGGCCCGCAAACACTGCGCGGTTACCATACCTGGCGTTTTTCCGGTAAGACGATGGTGTATAATAATTTTGAGCTGCGCCTGAAGCTCCTTGATTTCAACTCTTATCTTTTCCCCGGTTCCATTGGCATTATCGGCTTTAATGATGTCGGCCGGGTATGGATGCCTGGAGAATCCTCTGCCGACTGGCATGATGGCTATGGCGCGGGTATTTACTTCATCCCGAATGAGCTGGTGTTATTACAGTTCTCCAAAGGCTACTCAGTAGAAGGGTCTATCAACTATCTCACACTCGGCTACCGCTTTTAATAAAACAAGGGGGCTCTTTCCGTAAGAGCCCCCTTGTTTTTATTGCTAAGTGACTACTCGTTTACAACAATACTCTTGGTGCTCCAGGTTTTCCCGTCAAATACAGACACTAAATAATATCCTGAACGGATACCCGCCAATGATACATTAAGTGGTGTTGCTCCGGATCTGTTCTCCACATGTTTGATCACCCTGCCCGAAAGATCCATGATTTTCACCGAATAGATCTGCGATCCCGTTTTTCCACTTGTTTTTGCATTTGCTGCAAGCCCGTTCACCTTGAACGTTTTGAAATCTGCAGTAGCTGTGCCACTGCGGATGGTAAGCTGACCCCTGGCCGGGTTCGGCGAAACGCTGAAGCTCATCGATCCCCGGATCATGGAAAGGAAAGCATACTCTTTATGAATATGTCCGCAGGTCCCGTCTGCATCCAGCACCACCCAGGTCAGCTGCCCGTTGGTCATGTGCTCCAGGAAGAAGCCGTCACTGTAGGTCTGCCATGCATACGGCGCATCATAGTACCATGACCAGGAGATATTAGACAGGCCGCTGGTGTTGATATGGCCGTAGTAAGCCAGGAAGTTCAAAGAAGAAAAAGTCGGGGTAGGGCTTGTAGGGAACGGCGTTGGACTGGTAGGGCCATCCGGGCTGGCCGTGAAATAGCCGTCCACCGAATTACCCGCAACCACCTCTTTTGAAACAGTTACAGGACTGGTCAGGCATCCTCCCGTAACAGTAGCATAGATCGTGCATTTATCATCAAACACCCAGGACGCCGTAGCAGTGTTATCGGGATTAGACGTAACGTTGAGTACACCCTGCGGCCATACAGACCAGCTCACCGTATTACCGCACACAAGATTGTTCACCGAGAAATTGGAAGAAGTACATACCGTAGATGGCCCTGAAATAGAGAAGCTGGGATTGGTCACACTGGCTGTTGCGCCGCCTGCAGCATAATCCTTACCGTTGATCTCCACCTTACAGGAAACATTTTGTATCGGTACATTGCTGCATACATCCGCCGTTAATGTCAGTGAATTGCTGGTAGTGGTGATGAACTGCGGCGCCGGACTGCCATTGTACATCCAACCATTGGGCGCAGCGCTGAGATTCCATTTGTAAGCGCTGACGTTATCCACGTTGTTTACGTTAGTGACAGTAAACGTAGGTGCGATCGCGTTGCCGCATGTCTGGCTGACAGTAGTAGGTGAAAAGCTCAGCGGAACATTGTCCGTGATCACTACTTTGGAGATCTTCAGTGTATCAACGTTTGTTCTGGGCGTACTGCCGGTGGCCACCAGGATAAGATAATTGTTATCAGCACCGAAGTTGTCATAGGTAAATTTAAGGCTCTTGTTGCTGCCCGATGGAAAGTAACTCTGTGTGGCAATTGGTATGGCCGCCCAGTTGGATACTGGTCCGCAATCGCCAGGATGCGTATCGTTGGGATCCGGTAAGGAGGTGCCGAATGATACCATCAGCGTTTGATTGGCTTGCCCGTTCGGAACAGTGGAAGTACCCGTAACTTCTACGGTATAGTTATGTCCCCGCTTGAACGGATATGCCATGGCATAGGCAGTGCCCAGGTTATCGTTGACTTGGGACGACCAGCGTGTGGCCAGCCTGAGCGCAGCCGAGTCGGATCCATACCTCACACCACCCGACACCGCGTAGTGTGTTAAACCGCCGATCACGGCAGGAGTGGTGAGATAGAGCGCATTACAGACGGATGTGTTCAGGCCAACCTTGCTGTAACTGACCGTAGTAGTTACCTGCGAATAACTGTTGACAATAGACAATAGGAGGCACACGAAAAGGGTAAATAGCTTTTTCATAGCGTGGGTTTTGAAGATGATGAATAATTGATGACGTATTAAACTGGTTATTTGAGCCGGGTTTACATTTCAGTTAGTTAAGTTAATAAATAGTTTAATATAATCAAAACAAAAAAAGGGTGCCTCCCTGTTGAGACACCCCCTTTCTCGTTTATCGTGTTTATTACCAAATACTTTTCAGCTCATACACCGTCATATTTTTTAATGCCGCAGTGCCGCCTTTTACGGATAATCCCAATGAATGGTTCTCACTGTCTATATTCACATTCACCGGCATGAATAATAATCCGTCTGCAGTAAATACCTCTACACCTATACGGTCTGCATAAATGATGAGGCTTAGCCTGCCTTTGCTCAAAGGCGCAGGCGCCCGTACACCGTCGATCACCAGTTCCTGTTTGCTCACATCATAGGTCACGGGTAAGCCGTGTATATCCAGCACCACTTCCTTTGCGGTACCTGGCGCTATTTCTGTTCTTATTTCCACCGGTCCGGCCTGGATCTTAGCCAAAGGATTTGCATCGCCTTCCTTCAGGCGGCGGGCATTTACAGGATGAGCTGCCCCACGTAACGCCTCCAGTTCCTTCACCGGTGTACGGCTCAGGCGTATACCCTTCTCCGTGTGTACCAGCTTCAGCTCCATGGGAATGCTTTGCGACTGGTTAAAAGGCATGCCTTCTTTATTGGTATGTGTTCTCCACCAGCCTATCTCTATGCGGCGGCCGGAGGGCTCATTACTGATGGTTTGCGAGGCGTAGTAGTCCCTGCCCAGCTGCCCGTTCAGTCGTTCTTCTTCAGGTGTGAAGGTAGTGCCGTCAAAGCTGCCCACAGCATACTGGCTGTTGGCAGCGGTTAGTACCCATTTCTTTTCGTTGGTACCTTCAACAGGCAGCTCATAAAATTCAGGGCATTCAAAGAGATAACGGTCATCTCCGATGCCGCCTTTAACGGCGCTGACAGCCGTCCAGTGCAGCAGGTCGGGCGAAGTGAGGAATTGAATGGTATGCTGTCCTTTATCGCGTTCTACCCATAATACCATCACCCATTTCTGCGTAGGCGCATGCCAGATCACTTTAGGGTCGCGGTTATCTTTATTGATCCGTGGCACAACGGCATGGCCAAGCTTTTTAAAGGTACGGCCGTCTGTGCTCCAGGCAAGGAATTGTCCCCAGGCGCGGGCAGCGGTATAGAACATCACCATGGGTGCTTTACCTGCTGTTCCAAGCCCGCTGGTATTATTGCTGTCTACCACGGCGCCGCCGCTGAACATCGGCCCCGAGTGGTCAGGGTGCAGCACGTCGCCCAGCTCCTGCCAGTGAACCAGGTCTTTGCTCACCGCATGTCCCCAGGTCATATTGCCCCAGTTTACACCGTAAGGGTTGTGCTGGAAGAACAGATGGTATTCGCCATTGTAATACACCAGTCCATTAGGATCATTGGTCCATCCTCTTTTGGGCGAGAAATGGAATTGTCCCCGCAGCTTTTCCCCATACAGGGTGCCCGCATTCGTATCTTCATTGCTTTGTTTAATAGGATGAAAAGCCGCTGATGAAGCGCTCAGTTTATCCACACGTAATTCGATCTCCTTGTTCTTCCAGGCGCTGATATCGATATAAGCCAGCCAGTCCGGCTTACCATCTGCCAGCTCAATATCAAACCGGCGTTCTTCTACGCCGTCTATCCACAACTCCACGTTCTTTTTCGGTGCGCCATTCTTTACGGGCAGCACCAGCCATTGATCAGTAGCTTTGAACACCTGGCTGAAGCTTTCTTCCGGTGCGCTGCTCTGTGCTTTTACCGTTGCAAGAGAAAGAAAGAATAATAAAAACCCTGTCAGTACAATCTTCATATTTTTACTTTTTTCTTTTTTACTTTTTACGTTCTTTACCATCCCACATTCTGCTGATACAATCCCCTGCTATAATTTACCTGGTTCAGCGGAATCGGCAAATACTCATCCCGTCCTTTCCTGAAAGCCGCATCATTCAAATGCGCCGATCGCTTTTTTTCTACTGTAAAATATCCATTAATATACGTTGCTGCAATACCCCAGCGTACCAGGTCAAAGAAATGATAACCTTCCGTCGCAAATTCCAGTCGCCTTTCCCACCTCAAGGCCTGCCGTGCAAAATCCTGTGTCCAGGTACAGTTCACGCCGGGCTGGTAAGTGCTCATGCCGTAATTAGCGCTTGGCTGGCCGTTTAATAGCTTCAGCATACCGGTACTCGCAGCGGCGCGGGTACGCAATTGATTGATCAGCGGCAATGCCTCATTCTGCCGTCCCAGTTCTATCAAAGCTTCCGCCTTAAACAACAGTACATCGTCATATCGGATAATATCCCAGTTTTTGGAGCTGGACATAAACGGCGGCACCTTCTGAAACGAAGGATCATCCGGTGTCACCACCTCCTTCAGGCTGGCAAATGCATCATACACTTCGGGTGCCCGCGCCCAGGAGCGTTGAAAGACAAAACCGGCTGCATATTTATAGGGCTTGCCGGGAATAGCCACCGTATGGTTCAGGCGCGGATCAAAAGTATTGGTCTGGTAATCGCCTGATTTTGCCACATCGTTATCGTTATACGTATTGAACATCGGCAGGCCGTCAGCGCCTGTTTTAAAGGCATTGATCAGGTCATGGCTGGGCACATGAAATCCACAGCAGCCATACTCCTGGTTCATGGGATAGTTCAGCGCATGCCCGTAATCCAGCCGTCCCTTGGGCGTTCCGTCATCCTTGGAGTACTGGATGGCAAATACAGACTCTTTACTGTTCTCATGCGAGGTAAGGAAATTATAACCATAATCAGTATTCAATACATAATGGCCGGATTGAATGATCTCATCGCACAGGCTATTCACTTCCATCAGCTTGCCGGTATTGATACGGGTCACGTTGTTGTTCTCATCCTGCTCATAAGCCTGGTACAGCAATACTTTGGCAAGGTATGCCCTGGCAGACAGCTTATTGGCCCTGCCTACCTGCGCCTGCTCCGCCGCATCAGGCAGCTGTGCCACCGCAGCACGGAAATCATCTGCTATCTTGCCCCAGAGCGAGTCATTGGATAAAGCCCTGTTGGAAATAGTTTCATACGCCGTTTGCGGAATAGTCTCATCTATAAAAGGCACATACTTGAAAAGGATCTTGGCCAGGAAATAAAAATGTCCCCGCAGGAAACGCATTTCTCCCTGCCTTTTTGATTTGTTGGGATAAGTGCCTTCATCCATCTTGTCCAGCCTGCGCAAGGCATCATTCGTCCTCCCTATGCCAACATATAAACGGAACCACAGTTCATCGGCCAGCCCGTTATCTATCCTGTTCAGGGAGAAGGTTTCAAACAGGTGAAACTCACTAATGTCGCCCGGTCCATCGCCGCCTTTATAGGTATCTCCGCCGCGTACGCTGCCATAGGGCCACATACTGGTGTAAGGAGAGGTGTAGTGATCATTGCCAAGGGAAGAGTACGCAGCAATCACCATCTTGTCTACATTCTCAGGTGTGTTGAGATCCTCGTCGGATACTACGCCCTGCGGCGTTTCATCCAATGCTTTTTTACAGGATAACAACAGTAAAAAGGAGATTGTTAATATTATAACGTTTTTCATAACAGACGTGTTTGCTTGATTAGAATGATACATTGAGCCCTGCGGTAACAATAGCCGGAATAGGGAAAGCATTATCCGGTGTTTCCGGGTCGGCAGCAGTAAATCCCTTGCTCTTGAACGTAAGCAGGTTGCTGCCCTGCAGGTATACCCTGGCTGCCTGCACCTTGCCGCTGCCAAAAAGATGTTTAAAACGATAGCCCACTTGTATATTACGCAGCTTGAGATAAGAACCGTTCTCGTAGAAGTAAGTGGAAGTCCTTCCTTCGTTATTCCGGTTCACCAGTGTCAGCGCAGGAATAGTGGAGTTGGGATTTTCCGGTGTCCACGCGCTCAGCGTTCTTTCACCCCAGTTGCTGCCTACCCAGAGAGAAGAGAAGTCCGTAAAGGTCTTAAAAGTGTTGTTTACATCAATACCCTGTACACCCTGGAAGAAGAAGCTGAGGTCAAAATTTTTGTAGTTCAGTTCCACATTCAAACCATACAGGAAATCAGGATTACCGTCGGCAATGAAGTCGCGGTCCTTATCATCGATCACCTTATCGTTATTCAGGTCACGGTATCTGATCCTGCCCAGGCCTTTACCCACTTGCGCAGGCGATTCATCCACCTCCTGCTGTGAAGTGAACAAACCATCCGCTACATAACCGAACACAGAATTGATCGGCCGTCCCAGGATGGTTTTGTCTGTACCGTTGCCGGGATAGGAGGTTAGTACCTGTGTAGGCAGACTGGTCACCTTGTTGCGGTAAGAAGAGAAATTACCGGTTACTGTAAAGCCCAGTTCGCGGCTTACATTACCGGTATAAGACAGGATCACTTCAATGCCCTTATTCTGCATGGAGGCGCCGTTGAACCAGTAGTTACCGCCTTCGCCCTGTACGGCCAGGTAACCTGGACTGATCAATATATCCGAGGTCTTTTTGATGAAGTAATCTACAGAGCCCGACAGCTTATTGTTGAATAAGCCGAAGTCCACACCAATGTTAGATTCTTTCGTGCCTTCCCATTTCAATGAATCATTGCCCTGCTGTATACGGGTGAAGCCGGATGGCAGCTGTCCTGATCCATTCCCACCTATATCATAAGCGCTGCCGTTATCAAATACCCAGGTGGGATCAACACCGTAGATAGCAGCGTATAAAGCATACGTAGCGTTGTTCGCAATTTCCTGGTTACCTGATTTACCCCAGCCAAACCTGAATTTCAGATCAGAGATGAGATCCTGCCCTTTCATGAATGCTTCTTCGCTTACGCGCCATCCCAGTGAGAAGGCGGGGAACATACCATAGCGGTATTCCTTGCCGAAGCGCGAAGAACCGTCACGGCGCAGGGTAACAGAAGCCAGGTAACGGTTGTCATATACGTAGTTCACTTTTCCGAAGTAGGAGAGGAGCGCATAACCGGTGCCGCTGCCGCCGTTGTCTTTATTGGTAGAGCCGGCATCCAGGTAGGCATAGTCAATGTTCTCCAGTGCATAGCCCTGGCGGGATGCAGAGAAGCTTTGGTTCAGGTATTTGATGTATTCATGTCCCAGCAAGGCATCAAAGCGGTGCTTGCCCAGGTCCAGCTTATAATCCAGTGTGTTCTGCCAGAGATAGTTGCCGTCATAGATCTGTTGGGTAGCTGTCTGGTTGGAAGGATCAGACAGGAAACCGGAAGTATAGGATTTACGCAAAGTACGCTGGTAGCTGCCGTTGAAATCCACTCCCACGCTGGTACGGAAATGCAAATTAGGCAGTGGATAAACATCCGCATACACATTTCCGAACACGCGATAGAAATGGTTCGTGTTCTGCTTATTATCTGCTATCAGGCGCACGGGATTATGACGGTCTGTCATACCAGGCGCAGGGCCGCCCCAGCCGCCGTCTACAGTATGTACGGGCACTATGGGCTGTTGTACCAGTGACGTGAACATCACATCACTGATGGGGATCAGCCGGTTGCGGATATACGATACGTTCAGGTTCTCACCGATCTTCAGTTTGCCGTTCAGGAAGTTATAATCTGTGTTCAGCCTGGCGGTGAGCTTCTTATTGTTTGATTCCTTTACAATACCCTTGTTGTCGTAATAGCCCAGTGAGAACAGGGTGCTGCCCCTTTCGCTGCCGCTGCTTACAGAGACGTTATATTGCTGTATGATGGATGTCTGTGCTATCTGATCATACCAGTAAGTATTGGCAGGCCGCATGGTTTTGGCAGCATCTATAAACTCGGGGTAAATGATCTTGTTCAGCACCGGGTGATCATAATCACCGTTCCAGTCGTACTGGTAGATCTGGTTGTTGTTAGGATCGGTACGGTCGTTCACAGATGCCTGCCAGTAAGCTTTTCCGCGGCCGTCTGCATCCAGTGTCTTTTGTTTTTTGGTATAGAACTGTACAGAGGTAGAGGCATCCACATCTATCCGGGTAAATCCTTTGCGGCCTTTTTTGGTGGTCACGATAATAACGCCGTTGGCTGCACGCGATCCGTAGATGGTGGCGGAAGATGCATCTTTCAACACCTGTATGGTGGCAATATCATCCTGGTTCAGTTCCTGCAAACCGCGTTTGGTAGGCACGCCGTCAATCACATAGAGGGGGTCATTATTGCCCAGGGTACCAATGCCGCGTACGCGAACGGTGGCCTCGCCCGAAGGTGCGCCGTTACTGGTGATGAATACGCCCGGTACACGTCCCTGCAGGGCCTTTACCGGGTTGCCCAAAGGAATGTCTTTGATAGCGCCTACGTCTACCACGGATACGGCGCCCGTAAGGTCGGCCTTTTTCTGTGTCTGGTAACCCGTTACCACAACGGCTTCCAGGTTACTGGCGTCTCTTTCCATTTCGAGACTGATATTGCCGCTGGATGGCACATTGGCCGAAGCTCTTTTCATGCCTACATAAGAGAAAGAGATCGTCTCTCCGGCGCAGCAGCGATGGAGAACCTGCCTGCGCTGTCGGTAATAGCCGACTGATTTTTGACCTGTACAGTAACGCCCGGTAAGGGGATCTGTGTGCTTTTTTCGGTGACAGTGCCCGTCACCTTTTTTTGTTGTGCAAAACTGCTGAAACTTGTCAGCAGGATTGCCAGCATAAGTAGACAATCTTTCATACGAACGTGGATTTTAAAAAGTTTCAGGTATGAGGTTTGAGGTTTGAGGTTTGAGGTTTGAGGTTCGTTAAAGGTTAGATGTTCAGAACATGCCATCCTGCTTCATTAAGTGTCCAACTGGCAGGCAAGGTAACTTGCCTTGAACCCGTAACTTTCAACGAACTTCAAACCTCAAACCTCAAACCTCAAACTTTAAATTTGTTATGTCATAATCCGGGCAAGCGCCCTTGTAAGTGGTGATAGTTGCAGCCAGTCTGTTGGCAAAATCCAGCATGGTATCGGGATCGGCCTTTTGAATAAGCATGGCGATAATAGCGGCCAGGAAAGAGTCGCCGCTGCCTACCGTATCCGTTACGGGCACCCGGTAACCCGCATGCTCATACAATTGGCCTTCCATATTCAGTATAGCCCCATTGGCCCCCCTGGTGATCACGATCGTGGGAATATGGAACCGGTCCTGCACCAGCTTGATCCGGTCCTCTATGCTCTTATAGTCGGTGAACCAGCCGGTAACCAGTTCCAGCTCATCTGCATTCATTTTAAGGATATGCGCCTTTTCCAGCAGGGCTTCTATCAGTGCACGGCTGTAATGAGGCGCCCGCAGGTTGATGTCTAGCACCCTGGTGTTGGCGGCTTCCAGCAGCTCAAACAGCGTAGTGCGGGATGTGTTGTTACGGTTGGCCAGGCTGCCGAATACAAAGTAACCGGTAGCCTCCACCATAGCGGTAGTAGCGGCATCAGGCACAATATGGTCCCAGGCCGCAGGCGAAACAATATCATACTGCATATCGCCCTGTGCATCCGGCTTAGCATGTACAATCCCGGTAGGTACCTCGTAGTCCAGCTGTATGTAGTCGGTGCAAACACCTTTCCCTTTCAGGATGTCCAGCAGTTTGCGCCCTCTTTCGTCAATGCCTATACGGGTGATCATAGCCGGGTTACAGCCGAGCTTATGCAGGTGATAAGCTACGTTCATAGGCGCGCCGCCGGGCTGCGGGCCGGAGGGTAGCAGGTCCCACAACAGCTCCCCGTAACATACGGCCTGATGCGCTTGCATTGGTTGATAGTTCATGAGTAGCAATTAGCAGTTAGCAATGTGCATTTAGCGTTCAGCGTTTAATGCATGATAAAAGTGGTTTCCAGTTGTTCCAGCGATTTGCCTTTTGTCTCCGGCATCACTTTCCATACAAACAGCAGCTGCAATACCATCATGATACAGAAGAACAGGAAGGTATGCCCGCCGCCCAGGTCTTCCGCCAGGATGGGGAAGGAGAAGGCGATCACGGCGGCCATCACCCAATGCGTAAGGCTGCCCAGCGTTTGGCCCTTGGCCCTTACCTGGTTGGGGAAGATCTCTGAGATAAACACCCAGATTACAGCCCCCTGTGAAAAAGCAAAGAAGGCAATGTATACCAGCAGGGCAACGGTCACGGCGATGCCGCCCAGGTCATTAGTGTAGAAGGCCCGCGATACAAGCCCCAGCGTTACGATCAGTCCTAAAGAGCCTATCAGCATCAGCGTTCTCCGCCCGATGCGGTCAATAAAATTGATGGCGATCAGGGTGAACACGAAATTCACAAAGCCGATCCCCACACTGGAAAGCAGGGAGGACTGTTTGCCCAGTCCCGTCATCTCGAATATCCGGGGCGCGTAATAGATAATAGCGTTGATGCCCGACACCTGGTTGAACACGGCAAACGTCACAGCCAGGAACACCGGGAAGCGGTGTTTGCGGGAGAACAGCGACTCACCGGCAGTATGCTGATTGCGTTGCATGTCGCTGCGGATAGCGGCTATTTCTGCCTCGTAATGATCCGGGCTGATGATCCGCATGGTGGCAGTGGCCTCCGCTATCCTGCCTTTCTTTACGATCAGCCAGCGCGGGCTTTCCGGTACGAAGCTTAACAGCACCAGGAAGAGGGTAGAGGGCAACACCTGTACGCCCAGCATCCAGCGCCAGGCTGTTTCACTTTCCTGTCCAATGAGGTAATTAGAGAGGTAAGAGATCAGGATGCCCAGCACGATGTTGAATTGGAATAAGGCTACCAGCTTACCCCTTGAATGCGCCGGTGATATCTCTGATATATAAATGGGCGCAGTCACCGAAGACGCGCCTACCCCAATACCTCCCATAAAACGGAAAAGCAGGAATACATACCAATTGGTGGCCAGCGCAGTGCCCAGGGAAGCCACCAGGTAAAGGGCTGCGATCAGGATTAAAGTCTTTCTCCTGCCCAGTCTTTCAGAAGGGATGCTGCCCAGCAGCGAGCCCAGGATGGTGCCTATCAATGCAATAGATACCGTAAGGCCATGCTGGAAATGATCCAGGCGCCAGTATTGCTGGATAGATTGTTCTGCGCCGGAAATAACTGCTGTATCAAAGCCGAAAAGAAAACCGCCTAGTGCTACTACTATGCTCCAGAAGAAGACTTTTTTCATCATAACGGGAAAAGATTTATCGCCAAACTATCGCAATGGCATACAAAAGCGCTATGCCTCCGTTTCAATCACTTTCGAAATTGTATCATCTGGTAATAAAACACTATACGTTAATAGTCAGTATAAAAAGCATCGGTTTATTTCTTAATTTTAAGAGAGAGTTTCAAATTTGTACCACGGCTTTCTACTTTTGTATCATCATGATGCCACGTTATTGTATTCAGCTGCGCTTCGTTTTATGGCTCGTCCTGGTCTTCTGGACCGGCTGCCGTCCTTCTCCTCCCGTTAAACATTACCGGATAGGTTTTTCGCAGTGCGGCGATGCAGACCACTGGCGTAAGTCGATGCTCGCGGAAATGCAGCGCGAGCTGTCCTTCCACCCCGGCATTGAGCTGATCTATAAACAGGCAAACGACAACAGCGAGCTGCAGGTGCGCCAGGTAAAAGAGCTGCTGGCCCGGGATATCGACCTGCTCATCATTTCCCCCAACGAAGCCCGTCCGCTCACCCCTGTGGTAGAGGAGGTGTATAATAAAGGCATCCCGGTGATCGTGGTAGATCGTAAGATCGCTTCCGCTAAATACACGAACTATATTGGGGCCGATAACCACCAGGTAGGTCTGCTGGCCGGCGAATATGTGGCTGCCCTCTTAAAAGGGCAGGGCAGGGTAATAGAGGTAACCGGTCTGCCGGCATCCTCACCGGCTATTGAAAGAACGCAGGGCTTCCAGGAGGCGATCGCAAAACATCCGGGCATCCACCTGCTGAGTACCGTACGCGGTAACTGGGTACAGCAGAAGGCCGAGCAAGCGCTGGACCGCATCCCCGCAACACTGACCCAGGCAGATCTGGTATTTGCCCATAACGATGTGATGGCCCGGGGCGCCCGCGAGGCAAGTGAACGGGCCGGAGCACAGCATATAAAGGTTATTGGGGTGGATGCGCTGCCCGGTAAAGGCGCCGGACTTGAAATGGTGGCCCGGCGGGTGTTGACCGCCTCCATGCTGTACCCTACCGGTGGTACAGAAGCCATTCGTAATGCCATCAGCATACTGCAGCACAAAGCCCTGCCCAAAGAAACCTTCCTGCAAACATTGGTGGTAGATACCACCAACGTGCGTATGATGCAGCTGCAAACCAATAAAATACTGGCCCAGCAGCAGGATATAGAACGCCAGCAGGATATGCTGGCAGAACAGAAAAGGGTCTATAACAGCCAGCGCACCATGCTGTATATCCTGGGCATTACGTTGGGCGCCGCCGTTGTATTTGCCGGTCTGCTTTTATATTCCCGCTATCTCAACCGGCGTATCAACCGGCAGCTGGCCTTGCAGAATGAAGAGATCAGCCGCCAGAGCCGCCAGCTGATAGAGATGAGCGCCGCTGCGGCAAAGGCCAACGAGGCCCGTATCAACTTCTTCACCAATATCTCCCATGAGTTCCGTACACCCTTAACGCTGATCATCACACCCCTGGAAGAGCTGCTGCGCCGCTCCCGCATCCAGGGCGCTGAACGCCAGCAGCTGTCTATTATCCGCCGTAACGCCATCCGCCTGCTGCAGCTGGTGAACCAGCTGATAGACTTCCGCAGGCTGGAGTTCAACAAAATGCAGGTAAAGGCGGCAGAACATGATCTGGTGAACTTCACCGGCGAGATCATCGAGTCCTTCCAGCCCACTGCCAAGAAACGCAGTATCGACTGCCGTATGATCACCACTGAAAGAAGCCTGCCAGTATGGATAGATGCCGGTATGATGGATAAAGTGCTGTTCAATCTCCTGTCTAACGCCTTCAAGTTCACGCCCGACAATGGCGCTATCCTGGTGCGCCTGGAAAAGAAGGATCATAATGCCCTCATCAGCGTGGAAGACAACGGCATCGGCATGTCGCGGGAAGTGCTGGAACATGCTTTCGATATTTTTTACCAGGGCGGTTACGACAGCCATAAAGGTTCCGGCCTCGGATTGGCCCTCTGCAAAGAGCTGGTGAACCTGCATCATGGTACCATTGCCGCTGCCAGTGAACCGCATAAAGGCGCTGTTTTTACCGTCGCCATTCCCCTGGGCAACCAGCATTTTGCGCCGGAAGAACTGAGCCTGCAGGTAGACACAAATGAGCTGCAGGAAAAAGACCCGCTTTACACCGCAGATCTCTTGCCGCTGGCGGAAGAAGAAGCTGTCAATCCAGGCGCCGCACAGGAAAAAGGCGTATTGCTGCTGGTAGAAGACAATCCCGAGCTGCGCAGCTTCTTAAAGCTCCGCCTGTCTGATGCCTACGAGATCCTGGAAGCTGATAACGGGCAGAAAGGCCTGCAGCTGGCCTTTGAATACCTGCCCGATGGGATCATCTGTGATGTGATGATGCCTGTAAAAGATGGCAACGCCCTGCTGAAAGAGATCAAGGCGGATGTGCGCACCGCGCATATACCGGTTATACTGCTTACGGCAAAATCTGCTCCTGAGCAGCAGGTGGAAGGCCTGCAGAACAAGGCAGACGCCTACCTTACCAAGCCGTTTGATTTCCAGGTGCTGCAGCATACGTTAACCAGCCTGCTGGCCAACCGTAGTCATCTGAAAGAGCATTTCACAGCCGCTATGCCTGCAGCCCTGCGCACTACCGTATCGCGTAAGGGCGATCTGCATTTTGTATCTGAGTTCACCGCTATCGTGGAACGCAACATCGGCAATGAGGATTTCTCTATCGAGGATATTTATAAGCAGATGAATATCTCCAAGGTGCAGTTATATCGCAAAGTAAAGGCGCTGATGGGAGTAAATATCAATGAATACATACTCGACACCCGTCTCCGGAAGGCAAAATATTACCTGCAGCACGAAGATCTCTCGGTGGCGGAAGTGGCCTATAAAACAGGGTTCTCATCACCCGCGTATTTTTCTACGGTGTTTAAGGGCAAACTGGGTATTTCGCCCACCACGTTCAAGGGTAAACGGTAATTTTTCGTTATATTCGTTTAAATACTCCACGCTATGAAAATAGGTATTATAGGTTCCGGCGCTGTAGGCCAGACCCTGGGCACTGCGTTCTTAGCAGAAGGTCATGAGGTAATGATGGGCACCCGCGATACAGATAAAAAGGAAGTGAAAAAGTGGAAGCATGATAACAGCGGCGCGCAGGCAGGCAGCTTTGAAACGGCGGCAGAATTTGGCGAGATCCTGGTGCTGGCCGTAGCGGGTGGAGTAGCAGCATCAGCCGTTCAACAGGCAGGCCCGATCAACTTCATTGGTAAAATAGTCATCGATACCACCAATCCCATAGCCGGAGTATCTCCTGAGCACGGCGTACTGAAATTCTTTACAGACCTGGATGAATCACTGATGGAAAAAACCCAGCGCCTGATCCCCCGGGCTAAGATGGTAAAAGCATTTAACAGTGTAGGCAGCTCACAAATGTATAAGCCGAACTTGCCCGGAGGCCCGCCTACCATGTTCATCTGTGGTGATGATGATGCCGCCAAGGGCACCGTAAGTGTGCTGCTGTCAGATTTTGGCTGGGAAACGGCTGATATGGGAAGGGCAGTGGCCGCCCGCGCAATAGAACCGCTCTGTATGCTCTGGTGTATACCCGGCCTTCTGCATAACCAGTGGTCGCACGCATTCAAGCTGTTGAAGCCATGACCACCGGCTAATATCCCCTGCTATAGGTTTCACTTTCCTTTAAATAACCGGCGCTGTTACCATCGCCGAGCCTGAATTTCGTCATGATTGTTTTCCTGTTCTCCCAACCCGCCAGGAAACAGTCAAAATGCAAATGCGGACCGCTGCTCCAGCCGGTATTCCCGCTGTAACCGATCACATCCCCTTTCTGCACATGATCACCAGGCTGCACCGTGGCGCCGTCTTTTCTCAGGTGTATATATTCTGCAAAGGTGCCGTCAGAATGATAGATCTGTATATAATTACCGTACTGTTTGCAGCTTTCCTGTGGGCAACCCTGGCTGTTGCTTTGCACCACCTTTATCACCACACCGTCACGGGCGGCCAGTATCTCCGTGCCTTCCGGCATGGTAAAATCCAGCGCGTACTGCCCCTGGTGGGAGAAGCTGCCATTATAGCCCTGGTAAACAAGGTGGCCGGATCCCTGGCGGTAAGGAAGATCATAGTCGTAAGTGCTGTCATACTGCTGCTGCAGCACGTTGCCCAGCACAAATTTATAATTGTACCTGAAGTTGTACGGGCGTGTAGGGTTCATGGGCGCCAGCTCGCATAACTTGAAAGCATCGGTCCTTTCAGGAACGATGAATACTTTTTCTGCAGATCTCACCACACGCATATTGTCAAGATAAGTGTCCAGTTGAACAGAGGCGGGGCAAAGTCCTGCATTGGCAGCATACAGGATGGTAGTAGTACCTCTCTGAGCGGTGTATACTTTTACTTCCTGCTGCGCATGGGCTAAGGTGACACAGCAACACAGTAATAAACCAAAAAGGGAACGCATAACATATCTGGGTTAAAACAGCTAATTTACACTAAGCTTTCGGAATAAATAAAGTCCACGCTATGAAGACGGTCTGCCTGGCTTTTGCCTTCCTGTTATCAGGCGCCTTTTCACAGGGCGCAGTTATCAAAGACATCTTCTCTCCCGATAAAAAGATCAGGGTGCACATTGCTGTTAGCAAAGGCATTTTCTATTCTCTTACATTCAACGGGCAAACCTTGCTCCGCCCTTCTCAGATCGCCCTGCAATTGGCAGGCCTCCAGGATGATTTTTCCATTAAACAGGTCACTACCCGCTCTGTAAATGAGCTGATCACATCCCCCGTACCCGAAAAAAGAAAGCGGATCCCCGATGCCTATAACGAAGTCACCATCCGTTTCCGTCATCCTTTCAGCCTTACCTTCCGCGTGTATAACGACGGCGTAGCCTATCGTTTTGCCACTCACCTAAAAGACACCATCACCATCAGGGGAGAAACAGCAGCGTTCAATTTCTACGAAGCTTTTCCCATATACTACCCTGAAGTAGTAAAACGGGAGAACGCCGACAGCTTTCATACCAGTTTTGAAGAACCTTATCAGCACAAGCCTGTAGACAGCCTTACTGCCAATAACCTTTGCTTCACGCCTGTGCTGGTAGCTGTTCCAAACGGACCGCGTATTGTCATTACAGAATCTGATCTCGAAGATTATCCCGGCATGTTCCTCACTGGCGCCGGGAACCATTCCCTGCAAGGAAAATTTGCGCCCTATCCATTGGAAGAAGAAGCAACAAACGGAGAATTTCCGCAGCTGGTGGTTACCAAACGGGCAGACTTCCTGGCCAGGACCGCCGGCAGCAGAACCTTTCCCTGGCGTGTACTGCTGATTGCTGCTAAAGACAGCGAGCTGCCTCTCAATGATCTTGTCTATCGCCTGGCTGCTCCATCCAGGCTGTCTGATGTTTCCTGGATCAATCCCGGCAAAGGCACCGATGAATGGATCATCGGCATCAACCTTTTTAACGTTCCTTTCAAATCCGGCATCAACACGGCTACCTACAAATACTATATCGACTTTGCAAAACGCTTCGGCTTTAGTCGCATCATGATGGACGCCGGCTGGAGTGATTATAAAGACCTCTTTAAGATCCATCCCGCCGTGGATATGGAAGAGATAGCCGCCTATGCAAAAGCGCACAATATCAAGCTCAGTATGTGGACCCTCGCCATGACGCTGGACCGGCAGCTGGAACCTGCCCTGCAGCAGTTCAATAAATGGGGCGTTGATTTTATTATGACAGACTTTATGGACCGCGATGATCAGCGCACGGTTAACTTCTATCACCGCATAGCAGCTGCCTGTGCAAAGCATCACATCATGATCATGTTCCATGGCGCATGTAAGCCAGCCGGCTTTAACCGCACCTGGCCCCATGCGGTGACACGCGAAGGTGTACTGGGATCAGAATATAACATCTGGAGCAATAAAGCCACACCGGAGCATGATCTGCTCTTACCCTTCATCCGCATGGTGTCCGGCCCTATGGACTATGAGCCCGGTCTGTTGGATAATGCGACAGAAAAAACCTTCCGTCCCATTGCTGATAAGGTGATGTCGCAGGGCACCCGTTGTCACCAGGGCGCAATGTTCATCGTATACGACAGTCCCATGCAGATCTTTTCCGGCAACCCCTCCCAGGGCCTCATGGAGCCTGCTTATATGGAGCTCCTGGGCAGTATCCCTACTGTTTGGGATACTACGCTGGTCATCACCGCCGCATTAGGCGACTATATTGTTACTGCGCGTAAGAAAGGAGAGGAGTGGTTCATTGGAGGGATGACAGACTGGTCGCCCCGGGAATTATCTGTCCCGCTGTCTTTCCTGGATGCCGGCGCTTATGAGGCAACTATTTGCGCAGACGGCATTAATGCAGACCGCTATCCTTCAGACTATCGTATAGATACCTTTCGGCTGGCCGCTTAGGATTCGCTCAGCATCCACATGGCCCCGGGTGGCGGTTATATAGCACGGCTCAGGAAGCTGCATCAATAGCAGCGGTAACCTGCCGGTAGGCCTTCAGATATTTGTTCAGGCGTGCAACATCTTCCGCCTTTACTTCCGGCATACGCCGCAGGTCCATGTTATCCGTAAGGTCATTCAGCTTTACCTGGCAGGCCAGGCGGTTAGGCAGTATGCGTGCCGTGAAATGATCATAATCTTCATCAGGAGATAATTTCGTAACACAGCGTAAAGCTTCCAGGATCCTTGGACTAAAGCCCTCTGCCGCCAGCTGATCAAATGTCCAGTCCGTATCTTCCACCACATCATGCAATACACCGCAGATCTTTTCTTCCTCTGTCTTCCCCATGTTCATCACCCGGGTAACATGACCAAGATAAGGCGCCCCGTATTTATCAGTCTGGCCTTTGTGCGCCTCAAAGGCTATTTCGATCGCTTTTTGGAGTGTCATATGGTAAATATAGTTAAAAGCACTATTTTCATTGACATCATGTCAGTTTGACAAGAAAATTGTCCATCATTTACAGTTATATTTTCCATTGTGTACCCAACACACAGTAGATAAATTTGTATACACATACCTTTTCCATTTTTAGCATACAGTAGTCAATAACAGAGATTCCACATTATGAAAAAAACCAAGTTACTGATAGCCCTTGGCGGCATCTTATGCTGCAATATTTTTTTCTTACACGCACAGCAAAAGCTTCCACTGGCAGGCCAATGGCATTTTAAGCTCGATAGGGAAGATAAAGGACTTGATGAGCAATGGTACCGCCAGCAGCTGACAGATCCTGTAAAACTGCCCGGTAGCATGCAGGCTCAAGGTTATGGCGACAACCCTTCCGTGCGCATCAATTGGATCGGTGAAAAAGCCGAGCGCTTCCTGCAACAGGAAAAGTACGCCCCTTATCGCAGCGATGAGAATTATAAATTTCCCTTCTGGCTCACGCCCGTAAAATATTACACCGGCCCGGCCTGGTATCAGCGGGAAGTGAATATTCCCGCAAACTGGAAAAATAAACATATCACCTTAACGCTGGAACGCTGCCACTGGAGCAGCACCGTTTTTGTAGACGATCAGCCCGCAGGGGCAGACAGCAGCCTGGCAACACCGCATGTGTACGACCTCAGCGCTTTGCTTACACCCGGTAAACACACGCTCAGTATCCGGGTAGACAACCGCTATATTGTGGATGTTGGCGTGAACGCACACAGCGCCAGTGATCAGACACAGGGCACCTGGAATGGCATTGCCGGTAACATGGCGCTCGAAGCAGGCGATCCTGTATTCATCAAACAGGTACAGGTGTTCCCTGATCTCGCTGCTAAAACAGCCAGCGTAAAGGTTTGGATCGGGCATACTACTCCGCAGGCCGCTGCCGCTAAGCTTAGCCTGCATGCGCAATTACCGGGCAAAGGCACTGCACTGCCACCGCTTACACAAGACCTTGCTGCCGCCGATAGCGTTGTCACCTTGCAATATCCCATGGGGAATGACCCGCAGCGATGGGATGAATTTCATCACGGGTTATATCAACTCTCCGTTCACTTACAGACGGCGGATAACAAGTACAGCGATGAACGTAAGGTGCTGTTCGGGATGCGTGATATCCATGCCCAGGGTGATAAGATTTTTGTGAACGGCCGCCCCATCTTTCTCCGCGGCACACTGGAATGTGCCATCTTTCCGCTCACTGGTTATCCGCCAACAGACACTGCTGCCTGGGGCCGCATCTTCCGCATCCTGCAGGCGCACGGCCTGAACCATATGCGCTTCCATTCCTGGTGCCCGCCCGAGGCTGCCTTTACAGCCGCCGATCATGCAGGTATCTATCTCTCCGTGGAAGTCGACGCCTGGGCCGAGGTGGGACAAGGTACTCCAATAGACCGCTACCTGTATGAAGAAAGCAATCGCATCGTAGCTGCCTATGGCAATCACCCTTCCTTCTGTATGCTGGTGCCCACCAATGAACCTGCCGGCGGTAAGAAACGGGATCCTTATCTCGCCGCCTTCGTTCAATACTGGCAGCAGAAAGACAACCGTCGCCTGTATAGCGCTGGTTCCGGCTGGCCGCTCATTGCACAGAACGATTACCACATCACACCTGACCCCCGTATACAAGGCTGGGGCGAAGAGCTGAAAAGCGTCATCAACGCACAGCCGCCCAACACTTTGTTTGATTTTAAGGAGAAGATGAAAAAGCTGCCCGCACCGGGCAAACCCGTAGTAGCGCATGAAATAGGGCAGTGGTGCGTATATCCCGACTTTACAGAAATAAAGAAATATACAGGTTTACTGCAGGCACGCAACTTTGAGATCTTCCGCGATTTCATGAAAAAGGAACACCTGCTGCCACAGGCGCATGACTTTCTCATGGCCTCCGGTAAGCTGCAGGCGCTTTGCTATAAGGCAGACATTGAAGCAGGCATGCGTACCAATTATGCCGGCTACCAGTTGCTGGACCTGCACGATTTTCCCGGACAAGGCACTGCGCTCGTAGGCATCCTGGACCCCTTCTGGAACAGTAAACCTTACTTTACACCGGCTGCATTCCACCGCTTTTCTTCCGCCACTGTTCCGCTGGCGCTGATACCAAAATTCACCTGGAAGAATACAGAAACCTTTAGCGCAGCAGTGCAGGTATCACACTTCGGAAAAGACCGCCTGCAACAAACACCCTTGCACTGGCGAATAACAGGAAAGGATAAACGGGTATTGTCCAGTGGCGTTCTGCAGGCTGATCTCGATTTCCGTACAGACAATCCCGCGGGCAACATCTCCTTCGATCTTTCCCGTGTAAAGGCGCCGGAAAAGCTGAACCTGGAGATAAGCGTAGGCAAACTAGGCGTGAACGATTGGGACTTCTGGGTGTATCCAGACCAGGTGAACACAACAGCACCTGCCAATCTGGTAGTAACCGAAACACTCACCCCACAGATCCAAAAGCAATTGGAGAACGGCGCCTCCGTACTGCTGCTGCTCAATGGAAAGATCAGGTCTGGTAAAGGAAAGGAAATAAAGACCGGCATGTCAACCGTATTCTGGAACACCGAATGGACCAGCGGCCAGGGGCCACACACCCTCGGTATCCTGTGCAGGCCCGCTGCGCCTTTATTCAAAAGCTTTCCTACGGAGTATTACAGCAACTGGCAATGGTGGGACCTCCTGCATACTGCGCAGCCTATGGACCTGCACGGTTTTCCGGCGTCGCTCATGCCTGCCGTGCAGCTGATAGACACCTGGTTTGATGCGAGGAAGCTGGCCCTGTTGTTCGAAGCGCAGGTAGGAAAAGGAAAGATCATGGTCAGCTCCATGGATCTCACACATGACCTGGAGCATCGCCTGGCCGCACGCCAGTTGTACAGCAGCCTGCTGGCATACATGGAAGGAAAAGATTTTAAACCGGCTGTAGCAGTAGATATAAAAAATATTCAGGCTTTATATGAATAGACGTTTTCGCCCGCTTTAGTTTTCTTCACTATTAAACCCATTTCTATGCAAAGAACAATGACCAGGTCATGCAGCCTTATTTGCATGCTGTTGCTATGCCTGCTATGCACTTCCCGGCTCTCTGCACAAACGGGATCAGTGGTAACAGGAACGGTAACAGATTCAGCCAGCACGCCATTACCCGGCGTGAGCATCACAGAGAAAGGAAAAACTACCGGCACGGTCACCGGACCGGATGGAAAGTACAGGATAACAGTCAGCAACCCTAACGCCACATTGATGTTCACATTCATCGGCTATCAGCCGCAGGATGTGCCGCTCAATGGCCGCGCAGCTGCTAATGTACAGCTGCAGCAAAGTTCCAAACAGCTGGGAGAGCTGGTAGTGGTGGGCTATGGCACCATCCGCAAATCAGACCTTACCGGGGCCGTAGCTTCCGTAAAAGCCGGCGACCTGGTAACAGCCGGAATGAATAACGTATCCAAAGCCTTGCAGGGCAAGATCGCCGGCGTACAGATAGAGTCTGCCGGTGGCGACCCAGGCTCCGGTACCCGCGTGCTGGTAAGAGGCGTAGGTACCCTGAATAACAACAGCCCGCTGTACATCGTAGATGGCGTACAGGTAACCGGCATTAACAACCTGATGCCTTCTGACATCGCTTCCATCGAAGTGCTGAAAGATGCATCTGCAGCCGCTATCTACGGCTCCCGCGCTGCCAATGGCGTAGTGCTGGTAACGACCCGCTCCGGCGCCGGTGGTAAAACGGCTATCAGCTTCAATGCCTATTATGGCGTACAGAAACTGGCCCGGAAACTAGACGTGCTCAATGCAAGCGAGTGGGCCACTGTGAGCAATGCCGCTCATGACGCAGCAGGCGTTCCCCGCCTGGATATCGCAAAGAATCCAGACTCCCTGGGCGCCGGTACGGATTGGCAGGATGAGGTGTACCGCACGGCTCCCATACAGAGCTATGAGCTCAATATCAGCGGTGGCGGCGAGAATGGCAATTACAGCATCTCCGGCGGTTACTTCAACCAGGAAGGCATTGTAAAAGTAACAGGCTATAACCGCCTTAACCTGCGCATCAAGTCTGAAACCACCAAAGGCCGTTTTAAGATAGGCGAGACCGTTATTATCTCCCGCGAAAAGACCATTACCATGCCCGGCGGCTGGGGCGGCCAGGGTGGTAACCCCGTAGGCTCTGCCGTAAAAATGATCCCGGTCTTCCAGGTATATGATCCCACTGCACAAGGCGGCTACGCAGGCGCCTACGGCCCGGTGGTGAACGTGGCCAATCCAATGGCGCAGCTTAACCTGGAAAGCATCTGGAACAGGTATACGAATGTGATCACCAATGCCTATGCAGAGGTATCATTGTTCAAAGGGCTGACCTATAAGTTCAACCTGGGTTATATCTACACCGGCGGACAAGCATACGATTATGCGCAGCGCTACAAAGTAGGAGAGCTGTTTGCCCATGCCACCAACGATCTCTGGGAAAGACGTGATGAACGTAATTTTGTAATGGGCGAGAATACGCTGAACTACAGCAATACTTTTGGCAAGCACCGCCTGCAGGTGTTGGCAGGTTATGCTTCACAGGTGAGCCGCTTCCGTACAGACTCCGCTTCCGTGCAGGATCTGCCGGATGGCGTAAAAGTACTGGATGCCGGCGCCGGGGTGCGCAGCAGCGGTGGTTATGAATTACAGAGCGGCCTGCTGTCTATCTTAGGCAGGATCGTATATTCTTATGACGATCGCTACCTGCTCACCGCCAGCTTCCGCCGTGATGGCTCCTCCCGCTTTTCTCCGGCACATCGCTATGGTAACTTCCCTTCAATAGCATTGGGCTGGAACATCGGCAACGAGGACTTCTTTAAACCGCTGAGCAAAACCATCAGCCAGCTGAAGCTGAGAACCAGCTACGGTATCCTGGGCAACCAGGAAATGGCCGATTACCAGTACATTGCTACCATCGCCACTAATCTCAACTATGTAACCGGTATCGACCAGGCTAAATGGTACGGCGCCATTCAACGCGCACTGGTAGATCCCAACATAAAATGGGAAAATACATCCACCTTCAACGTAGGCGTGGATGCCGGTTTCTTTGACAATAAACTTACCTTAACGGCAGATTATTACATCAAGCATACCACCGATATTCTTATGAACCTGCCCATTCCCGGCTCCGTAGGCGTTACCTCCGATCCGGTGATGAATGCAGGCGCCATCTTCAACAGGGGCCTTGAAATAGCCGCTGCTTACAACGGGCGCTTAGGAGAGCTCTCTTACGGCGTTAATGCCACCTTCGCATTAGACAGGAATAAAGTAGATAAGCTGCTGGGCGGTCTGCCGCTCTATGGCGGCCAGCCTACGCACCACGGATCCTCCACCACCACTACCAAAGAAGGCGGCTCCGTAGGTTCCTTCTACCTGATCAAAACAGATGGCATCTTTAATTCGCAGGAAGAGATCGATGCATACAAAGACAAGAACGGCAACCTGGTACAACCCAATGCATCGCCCGGTGATATCCGTTTTGTAGACGCCAATGGGGATGGTATCATTTCCGATGAAGATAAACAATACTGCGGCAGCGCCTTCCCTAAATTCTCTTATGGCCTTGGCTTTAATGCCAGGTACAAAGGCTTTGATCTGGCCATGTTCTTCCAGGGCACTGTTGGCAACAAGATCTATAACGGCCTCAGAATGGACCTGGATGGCATGAACCTCGAGTTTAACTACTCCAAGGCCACGCTGAACGCCTGGACACCGGAGCGCCATACGGATTTTCCCCGCGCTGTGATCGATGATCCTAACTACAATACCAGGGTATCTGACCGTTTCCTGGAAAACGGTACTTACCTGCGTATGCGTTCCCTGCAGCTGGGCTATACGCTGCCGACCGCACTACTGCGTAAGGTGGGTGCAGACGGGCTGCGCGCCTATGTGAGCTTCGACAACCTGTTCACCATCACCGGCTATGACGGCTACAACCCGGACATTGGCCGCAGTTCGTCTATCCTTGACCGTGGGGTGGATTTTGGTCACGTAGAATACCCGCTGGCACGTACGGCTACGATCGGTGTACAACTTAATTTCTAACGCACTCAAAGAGATTCTTATGAAACGATATATCATTTACGCATGTCTGTGGGCGGTCCTGTTCATGGGATGCAGCAAAGACTTCCTCGATAAAAAGAACCCGAATGCAGTAGCGGTGGACGATTTCTGGAAAACAGAAGCAGATGTGCTGGCCGCTTTAGGCTCTACCTACAACCTGCTGCGTAACGTAAATACCGGTTACTGGGGCGTACGTGGCGTAGAGCTTTCCAATGGCAGAGGAGACGACTTCTTCATCCGCAACGATGTAAAGGATCTTTACTCCTTATCCACCTTTACGAACAACCCGGACAACGGCGTGTTGAACGGCCTCTGGGAAGGCTCCTACCAGGCTATCTTCAGGGCCAACCAGATCCTGGAACGTACAGACGGTGTGGCCGGTGTTACCGATGAGAATAAGAAACAGTACAAGGCAGAAGCACACTTCCTGCGTGCGCTTAACTACTTTATATTAGTTACCAATTTCGGGGATGTGCCCATCCGTTTAACGATCCCTGCAGGTACAGAAGAATACCCCATCGCTAAATCTCCTGAAGCGGAGGTATGGAAACAGATAGAGGAAGATCTGAGCGCAGCGGTAACAGACCTGCCCATTAAATGGGCCCCTGAGTGGACCGGCCGCGCCACCAAAGGCGCTGCTCTTGGTTACCTGGGCAAAGCCTACCTGTATCAAAAGCAGTGGGCTAAAGCGGAAGCTGCTTTCAAACAGCTGCTGGCGGCGCCCTATGCTTACAATCTCACGGCAAACTATGAAGACAATTTCACCGTTACCCGCGAGAATAATGAAGAATCAGTATTCGAGATCCAGATCCAGGATGTAGGCGGCGCTAATCCCTGGGCTACTTCGGGCCCTGCTGAATCAATCGGTGTTACCACCGCACAGGAGTTCGCTCCTTCGCTGGTATCCGGCTGGTTTGAGGCCTATCCTACCAATAAAGTGCTCAACGAGTTTAAGAAGGAAAAGACCATCGCAGGCGATTTTGATCCGCGCATGTACGCCACCCTGGTATGGCAGGGACAGGAAGGCACCTTCTATAAACAGGCTATCTCTAAATTTTTCCCCACAGAGTATTCCTTCACCTCCCGCTTCAAGAAATACCAGAACTGGCAGAATGAAAATGAGCTCAGGGGCACCGGTGGCGGTAACTACACCTCCAACATCAACGAACGGGCTTTACGCTTTGCAGACATCCTGCTGATGTACGCAGAAGCAGTGACCATGCAGGGCCGTCCGGCAGAGGCCTACGCCCCTGTGAAACGCATCCGCGACCGCGCTAAATTGGCTGATCTCCCTGCCGGCTATACGCAGGACCAGATGATGGCAGAGATCCGTCACCAGCGCATGATAGAGTTCTGTCGCGAAGGTTTGCGCTTTTATGACCTGAAACGCTGGGGCCTCCTGCAACAGGAACTGACCAACAGCGATAAAGTAGGAAAGAATTTCTATGTAGCGAAGAAACATGATTATTACCCCATTCCGCAACAGGAAATCGATGCGAATGGTAAGATAGAACAGAATCCTCTCTGGTAAGAACAGGCTGCTTGCCGGTACGCCGGCAAGCAGCTATTTATACGGCATATTATTAATTTGAGTTAGTATTATTTCTACAACGCTGTCTCATTACGATAACATCACCATCTCAGCTCTGGGCTTGCCTCATGTAAAATTAATTCTACCTTGGGGGGCGAAGAAATACGACACTACGATTTTGCAGTAATACCTATATTTGAACTGCCACAAATGAAAACCCGGATATAATACGTCTATGGCGCGTCATGCTATCAGTAACACACAACCAGTCAACCCACTCATTGAAAAAAGCGATGTATGGGATGAAGGACGCAAAGACGCCCGTGTTCAACAACCCATTTATCTAAATAAGACCATATCATATATCTGCTCATGACATAATCTCATAAAGTGCCGCAATAGTCGCATGCAGCCCACATCTTTATTTGCTTCCTTTTCCACAAACGGAGATAGGTATGGCTGATTTATGCCCTGCACGCAGGAAGGGCTATGGTTAATTAATAAATAAGCGCTAATGATTCTCTTTTGAAAACGTTAAATATTACAAAATGAAAAAAAAAGTAGCACTGGTAACCGGCGCCTCATCCGGCATAGGAAAAGAAACGGCAAAAAGACTAATAAAAGAAGGTTTGATCGTTTATGCAGCTGCAAGACGGATCGAGCTAATGCATGATCTGGAGGCTGCCGGCGCAACGATTATAAAAATGGATATTACCGAAGAGGAGGATATTGTGAGTGCTGTGGCAGCCATCAGCCGGAAGCACGGAGGTGTGGATGTCCTCGTCAACAATGCCGGATATGCCATTTTTGGTGCGGTAGAAGAAATTAGATTGCAGGATGCCCGACGGCAGTTTGAAGTCAACCTTTTTGGCTTAGCCAGCCTTACACAGAAAGTACTACCCCATATGCGTGCCGGAAGATCCGGAACAATTGTGAATGTTTCCTCATTTGTTGGTAAGATATACACTCCTATGGGAGCCTGGTATAATGCAACAAAACATGCTTTGGAAGCATGGTCTGATTGCTTGAGAATTGAATTGCAGCAGTTTGGGATCGACGTTATTATAATTGAGCCCGGTATAATAAAAACCGGATTTGATGAGGTGGTGTCTGCACCATTAACACAAAATACGGTGAAATCAGATTATACTCCAATGGTCACCAGTCTGGCGGCCACTATGAAGAAATTGTATTATGAGGGAAAAGCCTCAAGTGCAACGGTGGTAAGTGAGGTAATAGTGAAGGCCATTAATAGCAGGAAGCCCAACCCACGCTATACCGTCGGATACCTTGCGGGTAAGATGATATTTCTGAGATGGTTGCTCAATGACAGATTATTTGACAAAATATCACTTAGCCTGCTTAGAGCATAATAGAACCGTTTATTTATTTGCCTACCTAATCATTGTTCTTATGTCCGATACAAATGTATTGCTTACCGGTGTTACCGGGATACTTGGCCGGCATGTCCTGTATGAATTACTACAGCTATATGCGTCCGGGAAGAAGAAAGGGAAGTTGGCCGTTGTTGTACGGGGCAGGCTGGACCAAACCGGGTTGGAACGGCTAAAAGCTGTCATTGACCATGGTTACAGGCCTGCCTATTTAGCCGGGTATGCGGTGGATGATTTATTGAAGCATATCACACTTATCGAAGCAGGCATTGAAGAATTGAACACCGTGCATCTTGCCGTATTGGAGGATTTTGATAAACTCCATGTTATTCATACCGCCGCGGAAACAGACCTGTCCAATACTGCCACTGCACATGAAAAATCCTTTACCCACAACTATCTGACCACAAAACATTTACTGTCGTGGTGCACGCCCAAATTGCATAAATTCACTTTTATAAGCAGCGCTTTTTCAATAGGTCATTATGAAGGTTTGATCACCGACCAGTATATACAATTCGATGCAGATGGCAGCCCTGTTTTAAGCGATTCGATTGAAAACCGTAACCCGTATGAAAAGTTCAAAATTAAAATGGAATATGAACTTATTCAATACTGCCGGCATCATGGTAAAGCGTGGCAGATCATTAGGCCATCCAGCATATGTGGCCGGATGCTGGATGAGCCATTATATTATACCCCTACTTTTAACGTGTTTTACTTGTTTGGAAAATTTTTGCTGACATGCAGTTTGTCAAACATTCTTCATAAGGGAGAAAAAATAAGGATTGAATCGAACCCCGCCGGCAGTATGAACATTGTACCGGTCGACTACGTAGCCAAAACTATTGTTAAATCGTTTGAAAATGATACTGTAGATCAATTGAATGCAGTCAGTTCCCGGCATATGGCTGTTAGCTACCTGTTGCAATGTATGTGCAGTTATGCAGGTATAAAATGTGACCTGATACCCCACACGCCTCCGCCCGGGAACAGGTCAGTACTGGAAAAGCAGTACTATGAAACAATAGGCCCTATGTTTTCTAGTTACCTGTCCACCCCGGTTCATCAATTTGATACCAGGAGGCTTAGAGAAATTATACCTGACGTTGCCGAGGTGGATGTAGAAAGAGGATTTAAAGACCTGTATGCGTTCGCTTTTGAAAACGAATTCAGATCACTTTAAAAAAGTATTGTCCATACAGATCATTTGTTTACTATCACTATTTAACCCAATTGTTTTATGGAAAAAACGAGAATTGCCATTATCGGCATTGGCTGCAGGTATGCAGGGAATATCACTGATCCTGAAAGTTTCTGGCAGCTGTTGAAGAACTGTGACGACGGGCTAAGCGATGTTCCGGAAGACAGATGGAGTTTAGACAAATTCTATGATCCGAATGAAGATGCGCCGGGGAAAATGTATGTAAAAAGGGGGGCATTCCTCAGGGAAAATATTTACGACTTTGATTACAATTTTTTCGGCCTCTCGCGTAGGGAGAGCCTGACGCTTGACATTCAGCAAAAGCTGCTCCTGGAAATTGCATACGAAGCATTTGACGATGCAGGGCTGGACATTCACGCGCTCAGGAAAACAAATACAGGTGTATTCATCGGCAGTTTTATGCTGGATAACCTGATGCTGCGGGTAGCGGGCAATGCGTTGCAGTATATGAATACACACACCGCAGTAGCCGGTTCTGCTACTTTACTTTCCAACAGGCTTTCCCATGCCTTTGACCTGATGGGCCCCTCTGTTACCGTTGATACGGCCTGCTCCTCATCCATGGTGGCCCTTCACCTTGCCTGCCAGGCTATTAAGAACGGCGAAGCAGAACTGGCGATCGCAGGTGGCGTAAATGTAATGCTTAACCCGGCAGGAAGCATATACATGTGCAAAGGGAAATATCTGGCCAGGGATGGCCGGTCTAAGGCTTTTTTTGAACAAGCCGATGGATATGGAAGGGGAGAAGGCGCAGGCGTCCTGGTTTTAAAATCGCTGGAAAAGGCCATCGCAGATAACGATTCCATTTATGCAGTAATTGAAGGCACCGCGGTTAACCAGGATGGGCGAACGGAAGGCATATCGCTCCCAAACCCGGATGCTCAGGTAAAAGTGATCCGGGAGGCACTGAGAGTAAGTGGCATACACCCGTCAAAAATTGATTATGTGGAAGCACACGGAACCGGTACAAAAGCAGGTGATCCCATTGAATTGAGCGCGTTAGGCAGTATATACGGAAAAAGCAGGCCCCAGGCTCTGCCTGTTGGTTCAATAAAGCCAAATATTGGCCATACAGAAGCTGCTTCAGGGCTGGCCGGTGTGATTAAAGCTGCCTTGGTGCTGAAAAACCAGGAGATTGTACCGCACATGAATCTTGGGCCTTTGTCTACAAGCATACCGTTTTCCGAATTAAACATCCGAATTCCCCTTCAGGGCACTACCTGGTACCTGGAAAGCAAACCAACCTATGCTGCCGTTAATTCTTTTGGCTACGGCGGTACCAACGGCCATGCGATTCTATCCCGGTTTAGCCCGGATGTAACCTTATCCGTTAAAGCACCTGAACAGCCGGCTATATATCAGTTCAGGATTTCCGGAAAGTCACCCAAAGCGCTGAAAGAGAACGCCATGAGCCTGCTGCGCCTCCTGGAAAAACAAAAGGATTTGTCACTTCACAACCTGGCTTATACGTTAACAAGAAGAAGAACACTGCATGATGTTGCATGGCTTGTAGACGCAGCGGGCCGGGAAAAGCTGATGGCTGCCCTGAAATTGAAAATACAAAAGGAAGAGTATCCCAGGATGATAGCAAACAAGGATCAGCGGCTGGTTTGGGTTTTTACAGGTATGGGGCCGCAATGGCATGGTATGGGGCAGGAACTTTACCGGCATGATGCTGTGTTCAGGGATACGTTAAACAAATGTGACGCGATCTTTACTGCCATTGCCGGCTATTCATTGCTAACTGAGATGCAAAAAAGTGCCGCTGCTTCGCAAATCACCAGGAACGATCTTGCCCAGGCGTCCAATTTCTTTATCCAGGTGGGCTTGAGTGAAATGCTGACTGCAAAAGGCGTTCCGAAAGACGCGATAGTAGGCCATAGTGTAGGAGAAATTGCTGCAGCAGTGATCGCAAAAGCAATTACGCTGGAGGAAGGAGTGCGCATTATTTACCACAGGGGCGCTATCTTGGAGAAAATAGCGGGTAAAGGCACCCTACTGGCAGTGGGACTTAGTTGGGAGAAGGCAGCCGATTACCTCCAATCATTCCCGGGTCTTGAAATTGCTACTATCAATTCCCCTCAATCTGTGACTGTCGCCGGAACAGAAGACGGTTTAAGCTTGCTTGATAGACAATTGACTGCAGACGGTATCTTTTCCAAATTTGTTCGGGTAGAAGTAGCCTATCATTCTTCCCAGACAGCGGTGCTTGAAAAAGAATTGCTGGAGGCCTTCAGCTTTGTACAGCCTTGCCTGCCGGCGATACCGCTTTATTCTACGGTTACCGGCGCAGTAGTCGATACCGTTATACACCATGCAGACTACTGGTGGAGAAATGTACGGCAGCAGGTGTTTTTCAGTCAAACACTTGAACAACTGATGAAACAGGGATATATTAATTTCATCGAGATCGGCCCGCACCCCGTACTGGCTGGCGCCATCAAAGAGATTGCTGCAGCATCAGGTGCAAGTACCAACACCTTCTTTACATTAAAACGGCAAGCCAACGAACCCGGGACCATTTATGCAAACATAGAGGAGCTGGTAGGTGCAGGAGTGCCCGTTCTATTGAACCCCGGCATTGAAGGTAAGATAATAAGGCTGCCGGCTTATGTGTGGGACAAGGAATATTGCTGGGCACAGGCGGCTGAAATTACCAGTTTCCGCTTGGGCGAAAACAACCAGAATCCCTTTTTGCAGGAAAAAATAGCCGGACCAGGTATCTGCTGGAAAACTCAGATCAACCGGCCGGCCTTGCGTTACCTGAAAGATCACCAGATCGGGAACACGATCATTTTTCCCGGCGCAGGTTATGTGGAAAGCATCTTATCAGTAATGTCTGCCGGTTTTTCCGGCAGAACAGTGATTGTCGAGCAGCTGGAATTTAATGCACCCCTTTCATTCCAGGAAGCGGAGTACCCGGAATTATTCACTACCCTGCATCCTGAAGGTGATTTTTCGATTTCGTCCAAAATTGGCGACAACTGGACAAGCCATGTAAAGGGCACGGCCTGGGTATCTGATAAATATGCTGCTTTAGCCCGCAAAGACATGGATATGCTGTGGGCGCTTCCCCACACGTTTACCAAAGCAGATGCCTATCGTTATTTTGTATCGATCGGGTTAAATTACAAGGAGCATTTTCAAACCATTTCGTCTTATTCATTTTTTAACAACAACCAGGTATTCGCTACTTTGCAAAATGCAGGTGAAACAAACAGTGGGCAATCTGTTGTGCACCCGGCGATCCTGGATGGCGCCTTTCAGTCAATTTTGCTGTTGCTGGCCAATACCCACCCAGGCAAGGCCTACCTGCCTGTTAAAATCGATGTCATTAAGGTATTTAAGCCGCTGCCCGCTATTGTTTACTGTGTAGGCGAGATTACCGGGCAAAGCGACAATAGCATCTCAGGCAACCTGCAATTGCTGGATGACAAAGGCGATGTACTGGTTGACCTGCAAGGGCTCTTCTGCAAAAAGGCAAGCATCGGCAAAGAGCTGAATCCAATGCAAAACCTGATATATAAGTATACTTTTTCAACGTACCGGTTCGTTTCCAATGATGATTATGCGGACACCACTTTATTGGCAACAGGAGATCGGACAGCCTTTAACAAGATTCCGGCGCTGTCACAGCTGCGCATTCAGTTTATTCCGCTTGCTGAGCTGTTGCGGGTGAAGGACAAGGATTTTCAGTTGCTTTACCTGGCAGGTGGCGGCAGCAACAATATAACGGATATGCTGAATGATTGTCACCAGTTGATCACTTTATTGCAAAGCCCGGTTAAAAGGGATCAGCTGCAGCGGTTATTGCTGCTGATAGAACACGGCCTCGCCGATGAGTTAAATCCTGCAGTTGAAAAGATAAATCCTCATCATACTGCGCTGACCGGCTTTGCCAGAACGGTTATGACGGAAATGCCCAACATACATTTAAAAACGATCGATTTGCAGCATCCACTGCCGGAAGCTGACCTGAGAACACTACTGCAAAGCTCATTTGAAGAAGAAGAACTGATTTATACTGCATCCGGCTGGTGCCAGGGCGCCCTGGTAAGAGAAGACATTAGTTTCCCCCAAAGGGCGCAAAGGCCGGTAAAGAATAAAGGCAACCGGCCATACCGCCTGGAGATACTGCAAAGAGGAAAAATGGAAAGCCTTGTTTTCAGGAACATGAAGATCAATGCACCCGGTGCTAACGAGGTGCAGATAGCAGTAGCGGCTTCTTCGATCAATTTCAAGGACGTAATGAAGGCGATGGGTATGCTGAATGAAGCTGCCCTGGAGAACACGTTCTTCGGCACTGATTTTGGCCTGGAGGGCGCCGGCGTTGTTACGCAGGTCCATCCGTCTGTTAAACAACTAAAGGTAGGAGACAGGGTATATTTTATCGGCAACGGTTTAAGGACACATATTAATATTAACGAGGAGTATGTATTCAGCTTGCCTGACCAGGTATCTTTCCAGGAAGCGGCTTCGTTTTTCGTATACTACACTGCCTGGACTGCATTGGTTGAACTGGGCCACCTGCAAAGTGACGAACGTATACTTATCCATGCGGCTGCCGGTGGCGTAGGATTGGCGGCGTGCAATATAGCACAGGCCAGGGGCGCCAAAGTATATGCTACCGCCGGTACAAGTGAAAAAAGAGCTTTATTGAAAGCCATGGGTATTACGCACGTGTATGATTCAAGATCGTTGAATTTTTACGATGAAATACTGCGGGATACAGATGGGAAAGGAGTGGATATGGTACTAAATTCCCTGTCAGGGCCTGCCTTGCATAAAAGCCTCGGACTTCTCCGCACACTCGGCAGGTTTATTGAAATCGGCAAACAGGATATTACCAGCAACAGCAGGCTTTCATTGCTTCCTTTTAATAAAAGCATACAGTTCATTGCCCTTGATCTTGATAAGATACTTCCTGTGTCGCCGCAGCCTGCCCGCCAGTTCTTTTTGAATTTTCTAAAGGATTATATCTCTAAAACGCTGCCTCCGCTTCCTTATGACGTTTTTGACGGGGCTAAATGTAGGGATGCATTTAAAAAGCTGGCTTCGGGTACCCATTTGGGTAAAGTGGTGATTGATTTCAGCAACCCCGACCTGGAAACAGTACCCGAAACCAGCGAAAGACTTAGCTTCGCTGAGAACGAAAGCGTTTTGATTACAGGAGGCTGCGGCGGCTTCGGTTTGCGGACTGCGCTATGGGCGGCGGAACAGGGTGTAAAGCACCTGGTATTGGGCAGCAGGAGCGGACGCATAGCAAACGAAGACAGATATATCCAGGAAAAGATCGAAGCCTGCGGTTCCGTCGTTTATACTATCCAATTAGATGTAACGGACCCTGCCTCGGTAAAAAGAGCAGTGTTGCATTCATCGGATAAAGGATTGAAATTGGCAGGTGTAATACATGCCGCAGCTGCAATGGAAGACTGTATCATTGAATCAGTTACACCGGCCCTTTTTGATAAGGTGTTGTTGCCAAAAGCATTGGGTGCATGGCACCTACATGAGCAAACCAAAAAACTGCCCTTAAAATTCTTTGTATGTTATTCCTCTGTAACCAGCTATACAGGCAATACCGGGCAAGTGGCTTATACAACGGCCAACTGCTTTTTAGATGGCCTTGTGCTGGAAAGGAGACGGCAAGGCTTGCCTGCTACCAGTATCAGCTGGGGCGCTATTGGTGAAACGGGTATGCTGGCACGCAATCAGCAGGCGCAATCACATGTGGCCAATATCGGGTACAGGCCCCTTCACCCTGCCATTGGCCTGAATTTAATGGGGGAAGCGATTAGCCACTTTCAAAACCACATCGGCATTATCGATATTGACTGGAATAAAATGACGAATTCGCTCCCTGGTACCTGGAAGAGAGTGGCAGGATTGCTGGAAAGTAGACAAAACAAATCCCTGTCTGTTTTTATAAGCAATCTTTTGGCCCTGGAGCATGATCAATGGGATAATATCGTGCTGGATGGTATTAAGCAGCTGATTGCCGAAATCACCGGCGCCGCTGCAGATGCGCTCCAGCCGGAAGCTAAACTGGCAGACCTGGGATTTGATTCCATCATGTCTGTTGAATTGGTGGTAGCAATGCAGTCTAAATTAGGAATTGATCTCCCGGTAATGGAAATACTGAGCGCCGGAACTATTACCCAGCTGGCGCAGCTGGCAAAGACTAAGATATACCGGTTAAAAACAGGCACGCAGGATGAAAAACGGAAGAGCGAAAAGGTCGCCAGGAAAGAAGTTGTAGCGCCTTTGCATGAGAAGGTGGAGGACTACCAGCTTGCTAAGTAAAAAATCCCGCTGATGTCTATTAAGTGTTGTTAAAAGGAGGCCGTCTCAAAGTAATTTTGAGACGGCTTTTGCTTTTGAGTTTATTAGCACAGCACGTTAAAATATGCTATTTTAGCCTGGAATATCAAGCTATGAGGACCATCTTTATTATCACAAGTGCACTGCTGCTCTTTGCAGCCTGTAAGCAGGAAGGTACTCCGCCAACGGTTATCTCCCTTACCTATACACAGAACGATATACAGAAACAGTTCGATACCCTGTATGATCACCAGCAAACCACCGCCGGTGTATACAAAGGCATTACGGAACAGGCGCTGGCCATCTGTCACGATAGTACAAATGACGCTACCACCAGCGTGCAGAACGTATTCTCCAGCATGTACCTCAACCAGCATAGCGGTAATTACGACTGCGTAACCACCACGGTCTTCCAGTTCCTGGGAGGCACTATCACGGCTACAGGCGTATTTAAGCTGGCGCCCGGCGATACCATCGCTCCTGATCACGACTTTCCAATCACAGGCGGGGCAGGCCTTTATACAAACGTATATGGCACCTATACACGTAAATACAGCAATGGGGTGTACCGCGTCAGGCTACAGTTTTATAAGCTCCCCTAAATAAATCCCGTAGCTTTAGGTAGCAAACTTTTCTTCATGCCTACAGTACCCCTTGCAAGCGCCGCCGGAAAATGGATCATGGTTTCCACTATCATGGCCTCCGCCATGGCGTTTATTGATTCCACCGCATTGAATGTGGTATTGCCTTCCATACAAAAAAGCCTTGGCGCAACGGGGCCAGACCTGTTCTGGATCCTGAATGCCTACCTGCTGATGTTATCTTCCCTGATGCTGATCGGCGGCGCCCTTGGTGATAAGCTGGGCCGTAAGAAGATCTTCATGATTGGCATCGTGATCTTTATTGCAGGCTCGGCTGCCTGCGGACTGGCCCCGAGTGTACTGCTCCTCATCTTCTTCCGGGTGCTGCAGGGTATAGGAGGCGCATTGATGATCCCCGGAAGCCTCGCCCTGATCTCCTCTTCCATTCACGAAAAGGAGCGGGGAAAGGCCATCGGCACCTGGTCTGCTTTTACCACAGTGGTCACCATTGGCGGTCCCATTTTAGGTGGAGCACTGGCCGATGCGGGCTATTGGCGTTATATATTCTTCATCAACATTCCCATCGGTATAGGCGCCATGCTGATCCTCTGGAAGAAGGTAAACGAAACCAGGGATGAAAGCGCGGATGAAACACTGGATTTTCCAGGGGCCGTTACCGTTATGCTGGGGCTGGCGCTCTTCACGTTTGGATTTCTACGGATGCCTGCCCTGGGGTTTAACCACTGGCAGGTATACGGATCGCTGGCCCTGGGCCTGTTATTGCTGATAGCGTTTGTCTACATTGAAAAGAGAAGTCCGCATCCTATGATGCCGCTGCAGCTTTTTGCCAATCGCAGCTTCTCGGGGGCTAACCTGCTTACCTTCTTTTTGTATGCCGGTTTAGGTGCAGGTATGTTGTTCCTGTCCCTGAACCTGGTGCAGGTGCAGGGCTACAGCCAGCTGCAGTCCGGGCTTACCTTTCTGCCCTTCACCATACTGATGGTATTATTAGCGCGTTTTGCAGGCAGCCTGGCAGATAAGATCGGTCCCCGGCTCTTGCTTATTGTTGGTCCTGCAGTAGCGGGAACAGGCCTGCTGCTCTTATCTTTTGTTAAGCAAACAGCAGGGCCCTCGGATTATTTTTCCAGCTTTCTCCCAGGTGTGATCGTATTAGGACTTGGAATGTCCTTTACCGTAGCGCCGCTCACGGCAACGGTGATGGGAGCTGTGAGCGAGCATTTCTCTGGTACCGCTTCCGGCATCAACAATGCCCTGTCTCGTATTGCAGGCGTTTTTGCCAATGCCATTTTTGGTGCAATGGCGGTGCTGTTCTTTTCTGCTTCACTACAAAACGAATTAACTCATTTGCCGCTTGACAACAAGGCCAGGCAGGAAGTGCTGCAGCAGTCAGATGAATTAGGCAATGCCACAGTTCCCGCATCGCTCAAAGCGGCCGATAAGGAAAAGATCCGGGTATTGTATCACAACAGTTTTATTGCCGCCTATGGCAGAATTATGAAGATCTCCGCCATGCTGGGCTTTGCAGGCGCCCTCATGGCATTCTTTTTCATCAGGAGCAGCGCGGTAAAAAAGCACGCGCTTAAAGCATAACAATAATTTCATCCCTCTTTCTGAAAAGAATCGTGCCGCCAGGGTAATTTCCACGCTCTTTTTTTAAAACGTTAAATGGATTTACTGATGAAAAATGTCCTTTTTATCATGGCGCTTTTAGCAGCGCTCGGAACACGCGCGCAGAACGCCGCTTTAAATGAATACACAGGCAAGTACAATTTCACGGAAGGCAGTGAGATCACGGAGGGCCTGGTGGAACTGAAAGACGATAAGCTGGTGATCAGCTCTGCAAGGGGCGCCGCTTCGCTGACCCGCATCGAAAGCGATAGCTTTGCCGTGGATGAATATGGTGGATATGTAGCATTCCGCCGCAATGCAACAAAGCTGATCAGCGGTCTGAAAGTATCTATCCCCTCAGCCAGTATTGACATCGAAGGCGTAAAAGTGGATAGCGCTGCTACTACTCCCGCTAAGCTAACGGTGAACACCCTGCGTGTGCCCTTTGTAAGACAAGGTGGAACAGTGCTGCAGGCGAAACAGAACAGCTGCGGTTTATGGACCTGCAATACCCTGGCATTCATCCTTTATAGCAACCGTACCTTATGGTACGGATGCTGTAAAGTTGCTTAACAAAAGAAAATAATATATCTTAATGCCTATGAAGATCCGCATCATCAGGAAGTTCCTGGAATACGTCTACAATAACTACATCGGCAACTTTATAGGCTTTGTAATCGGTATGATCTCCACCCGCCTGGTATCCCATTACTTTACTACCCGCAGCATCAAAAATCTCTGGGGCCTGGCCGCCCGTAGAACAGTGGTAGATAAACAAACCTATAACATGATGGAATGGGCCATCTCCATTATCATCGGCTTCATCGTATTTGAGCTCGTGTCCAAATGGCTGAAGAAAAGGCTGGATGCACTCTTGCCCAGATACAAGCTTACCCAATGGATGGTGGAGCAGGAAGAGGAAGAGAAAAAGCAGCTTGTATCGAAATAGGTCATGCACTGTTCAGAAATGAACAGTTTCTCCAGACTTCGAAAATTAATAAACTGGAAATTAGCTGTTTAAGCGCTGGCATGTTTTTCGAGGCAGCATTGCTTTACTGCCCCTTATGCTTAAAAACTACCTGAGAATCGCTTTCCGCAATCTTGCCAGGAACAAGATGCAATCACTCATTAATGTGGCCGGATTATCAGCAGGTATTGCCGTGGCAATGCTGATTGGCCTGTGGATCTGGGATGAGCTGTCGTTTGACAGGTATCACCAGGATTATGATTCCATCGCACAGGTCATGCAGCACCAGGAATTGAATGGCCAAGTGAGAACACAAGGCAAGGTGCCTATCCCTTTAGGCGAGGAACTGCGTACTGCCTATGGTAGCGAGTTTAAGAAAGTAGTCATGTCATCCGTTACCGACAACCATATTCTTGCAGTAGAAGGGAACAAGCTGGTAAAAAGCGGTAATTATATGGAGGCAGACGCCCCGGGTTTATTCGGATTAACGATTGTAAAAGGTTCCCCACAAGGATTGAGCGTTCCTTCATCTATTATGCTCTCCGAATCTGTTGCCGCTGCGCTTTTTGGAGGCGCAGACCCTATCGGGAAAATGGTGAAATTTGATGATGATGCACAGTTGAGGGTAACCGCTGTTTATAAAGACCTGCCCTTGAACACCACCTTAAATAACGTATCGTTTATCGTGCCCTGGGAGCTGCAGGGCCGCCGTGTAAAAGAGAATATCAATAATTGGGGGAATAACGGCTGGCTGATCTACGTGCAGTTGGCAGATAAGACAGCTATCAGCAAAGTATCAGAAAAGATCAGGGATATCAAGTCCCGGAAAATAGACAATGTGGATGAACGCTTCAAGCCTGCTGTCTTCCTTCATCCTATGCGGCAGTGGCATTTGTACTCCCAGTTCAGGAATGGCGTGAACGTAGGCGGCAGGATCCAATATGTATGGCTGTTTGGTCTTATTGGCGGTTTTGTGCTGCTCCTGGCCTGCATTAATTTTATGAACCTCACTACAGCGCGCAGCGCTAAAAGGGCAAAAGAAGTGGGTATCCGTAAGTCTATCGGTTCACTGCAGCGGCAATTAATAGCCCAGTTCCTCACCGAATCGCTGCTCCTGAGCGGTTTTGCATTGGTCCTTTCCGTATTGCTGGTATGGCTGATGCTACCCTTGTTTAACGAGGTAGCAGGTAAAACGCTGGTGTTACCATGGTTAAATCCTCTTTACTGGCTCGCCGGTATCGGCTTCGGTATTGTTACGGGCCTGATGGCCGGTAGCTATCCTGCATTTTATCTTTCCTCCTTCCAGCCGGTGAAGGTCCTGAAGGGCGCATTCAGAGCAGGCAGGCCGGCGGTGCTGGCGCGAAGGGCCTTAGTGGTCATACAGTTCTCAGTGTCTGTTATACTGATCATAGGCACCCTTGTCGTGTTCCGCCAGATACGGTTTACACAGAACAGGCCTGTTGGATATGACCGCAATGGGCTGATCACCGTTAAGACCCTTACTCCCCAGATCTACAATCATTTTGCCGCCTTTCGTAATGACCTGGTCAACACAGGTACGGTAGCGGAAGTGGCCCAGTCTTCCACCCCTGTAACCGAATCAAATAACGAACAGTCAAATTTTGACTGGGCAGGCAAGGAGAGCCGGGGCAATACGCAAAACTTTGCCACCGTAGGCATCTCCAAAGAATACGGAAAGACGGTTGGATGGCAGTTCATTGCTGGCCGTGATTTCCGCTCAGGCCCTGAAGGCGCCGATGCCCTGAGCTTTGTATTGAATGAGTCGGCAGCAAAGCTAATGGGCTTTAACCAGCCAGTGGGTGAAACAGTACGCTGGATGGGCTATTCCTTTCGCGTTATCGGCGTCGTAAAAGATATGGTGATGCAATCGCCTTTTGATCCGGTTGTTCCTGCTATTTTCTATATGGCTCCCTGGAAAGTGGGCGTGCTGAATATTAGAATAGATCCCGGTACGGATGCAGGCACTGCGCTGAAGAAAATAGAAGAAGTATATAAACAATATAACCCCGGCCAGCCATTCGAATACAAATTTGTGGATGACGAGTATGCGCGGAAATTTGCTGCGGAAGAGCGGGTTGGAAAGCTCTCCGCCTTCTTCGCCATCCTGGCTATTTTCATTTCCTGCCTGGGCATATTCGGCATGGCTTCGTTCGTGGCAGAACAACGTACAAAAGAGATCGGCGTACGTAAAATATTAGGGGCTAACGTATTCAGCATCTGGCAGCTTTTATCCAGGGAGTTCGTACTGTTGGTGATCACCTCCCTGCTGATTGCCATTCCCCTCGCGTGGTACTTTATGCATAGCTGGCTGCAGGCTTACCAGTACCGTTCAGATCTTTCCTGGTGGATCTTTGTCGTAGCCGCTATCCTCACGCTCCTGGTAACACTCCTAACGGTAAGTTTCCAGACCATCAAAGCCGGGTTTGCCAACCCACTGAAAGCATTGCGGACAGAGTAGCCGGCCGCCGGTATTTATTTTCTTTTCTTGTAAGGAATTCTCATGTGCTTACCTGTCCTTATATGGACAGGAAAAACCCAATTCCACGTAATTCCCTCATTCACAAAAAACTAAGCACATGAGAATCCCAGCTATCCTCATTCTTACGCTTGCTTTTGTAAGCTGTACCAAAAAAGAAGCAACCCTTTCCGAAACAAGCGGTACACCGGCCTCCGATACCAGGCAGGTAAGCGTCGAATCTGCACAGCCCACAAAAGCCGAAGCCCTGCTGGCCATGCAGTGCTATAATAATGCATTCTATCACCAGTATGGCACCTATGGCCCTTCCTTTAAGGCCTACTACTATTCGGATATTACCCATACCGGCAGAACGGATTTCTGGAAATCCGCAGAAGCGATCGAAACCATTGTCGATGCGGTGTTGATCCATAACGATACGGATCTCCGCAACAAAATGGTATACCTCTACAACGGTATGCGTGATGCCTACGGTTTACTCTGGTCATCCAACAGCTTTAACGACGACGTTATCTGGGGCGCATTGATGTGTATCCGCGCATTCCAGATCACCAACGACGGCGGTATGAAAGACATGGCCAAGAACAATTTCGACCTGGTATGGAACCGTGCCTGGGACTCGAACCTGGGCGGCGGTTTATGGTGGACCACCGCCAACAACACCAAGAACGCCTGTGTGAATGCACCCGCCGCCATCTGCGCCATGTACCTCTACCAGGCCACCGGCGATGTAAGCTACCGTGATAAAGCAAAGATGATCGTAGATTGGATGGTCAGTAAATTATACGTAGCCGGTACCGGTGAAGTAAAAGGCGCTATGAATGCAGCAGGCGTTATCACAGAAGGCGCCCGTACCTATACACAGGGCACTTTTATCGGCGCCTGCAGCCTGCTGCATAATTATTATCCGTCCAGCAACTTCAAGGCAATGGCAGCTAAAGCAATGGATTATACGAAGAATGTAATGTGCAACGCACAGGGCCTCTTACCCGATGAATATGATAACGAAGACTGCCAGGGCTTTAAATCCATCTTTGCACGCTGGGCATGCCGCTTTGTAAAAGACCATGGTTACCAGGGCACGTATTCCGCCTGGTTGAACTATAACGCAGCGGAAGCCTGGGCCTATCGGAATTCCAGTGGCCTCATGTGGGGACAGTGGTGGCGCAGAACACCGGATAATTATGTGAATAGTTTTGAAACTACCTGTGGTGTGGCTATGATGAATGGCGTTTGGTTGTTCTGATAGTGAAAGGTGCAGGCCTTTGGCGTGTGTCAAAGGTCTGCTCTTTTCCAACCCGTTAAGGCGCTACTCGCTGGAAGACCTTGTCTTACTGAAAAGTACATTTTTGGTGTCAAAAATGTAAATCGATTACATTATTTGGATATATAATCCAAATTTATCCAATTTTCTGCCTTATATTTGGGTTCTGTTTACAATTTTAAATAAGTTGTCAAGATGATTATTGCCTTTGATGTGCAGAACTTCGGCTCCGTAAAAGAAAGACAAAGGTTGTCTTTTGAAGCAGAAAAATCGGACCACCTTGAAGAATACTACGTGGTTGAAGCTGCGAAAGGTCTACGACTACTTAAATTTGGATTAATCTATGGCGCAAATGCGTCCGGGAAAACCACTATTTTGAAAGCGCTTGATTTTTTAAGAGATCTGGTTTTAAACCCGGAAGAAAAGAAAACAGATAAATTAAACTTTAGCCCCTTCCTTTTCGACCCAATTACCCCAAAGCAAAATTCAATTTTGTCAATTGAATTTTTACAAAATGATATTCGTTACTACTATGAGGTTGAATTTAACCGAAACGCAATTATAAAGGAAAGACTGGATCACTATAACCCTACAAAAGCTAATATATTCAAAAGGGATACCGATTTAGATAGTGAATTCTCAAGAATAACTTTTGGCAGCAAAATAAAAACGGATAAGACCGCTGAAAAAACATTGGCATCAAACACACTCTGGAATAATACGGTTTTAGGAGGATTTCTTAAGACCAACATAGAGTTTAAAGAGCTAAAGGATGTAATTGACTGGTTCAGCAAACATATGAGGTCTATAATTGTTTCAACAATCGGATTAGATGATTACGTCACCAGAAGATTGGACAGTGCAGAAATAGATAAGTCAACCGTAATTAGTATATTGAAGAAGGCAGATTTAAACATTTCGGACATTTTATTAAAAGATGGAAAGGAAATATCCGAAGGGACCCTCAATATATTTACAGCATTCGAGTTTTCGAACGAGGAAATTGAAAGGATTAAACAAAGAAGGCAAAAAGAGATCGAATTTGAACATACCGTTGGAGGAGCAAAATATTTTCTTCCTTTTGATGCTGAATCACAAGGCACACAAAGGTACTACGGGTTTGCAGGCTTGCTCAGCTTGTTAATAAGCCGGCCAACTTTTGCTCCGATAGATGAGATCGAATCGTCGTTGCATCCCGATTTGTTTATTCATTTTATACTTGCTTTCTTAGTTAATTCTAAAAATTCTCAAATCATTGCTACGACGCATAACAGGGAAATATTAAATAACAGAGATCTTTTTAGGGATGATGTAATTTGGTTTACTGACAAAAAAGAAAGTTGTGCAACAGAGCTATACTCTTTAGCGGATTTTGACAGTTCGGTAATCAGAGACACAAGCAATGTATATAACGCATATAAAATCGGTAAATTGGGAGGTATTCCTAATTTGGGGGACTATTATATTTCTATGGGCAATGAGAGAAAGTAAGAAAATACCTCCTAAAAAGGTCAAATATGCAGTCGTGGGAGATGGGAAATGTGAATTCTGGTATATCCAAATGCTGAAGAGGAATGAAAGGATGATTAGTGTAGATCTAAAGCCGGAAATTCCTCAGAAAAAGAAGCTGTCAGACCAATATGCAAATGTACTTGAACTAAGCCGCATTTATGATACGTCTTTTGCTGTGCTGTAAGTTGCAGGGCCACAATAGCAAACAGCAGGATAAGGAACATCCGCCTCATACTACTAAAATTTTCATAATGTGTTAAACTCACACGACAAGATACATTTTAGATAGCAAATTCCTTCCCCTCCCCACACTCCATTTCCCCCTTTTTCCGTATATTCATATAAACCCTTTTTCAATGGCCACTCAAGTCGGCGTTTACAAGTTCACCGGCAGACTTGATAACGTCATAGGCTACCGTAGGAACGGCAAATATTTCCTCCGTAGCATGCCGGACAAAGTAAGACAAACCGCCGCCACACGGCGGGCGTCCCGCTATTTCGGCATTGCCAGCCGGAAAGGAAAGCTTATTCGTCAGGCTTTCCGTCCCCACCTGCACATGCGCTGCGATGGCACCCTCGTGAACCGTCTCAACAAACTGTTCATACAGGCCGGCAGGAACAACTTCCCCGACCTGCAAGGCTTCCATTTCAACCGCCATACCGGTTTGGATAAGATGTTCATCATCCCACCCGTACTAACGTTAAACGGTACGCTCCATATCCCTCCGCAGGAAATGCTCCCGCAAGGCGCCAACACCCACCTGGAAGTCTGCCTCATTGCCGTAAGGATAGACTTCAAAAGACAGTGCGTATTAAGCTCCGAAGCTTCCACCGCCATTATCGACCTGAATGAAGATGTGCCCTTTAGCGGCATCGCTTTAAACGTTCCATTGGAAGGTGCGGGTACCTTAATGGTAGCCCTCCAGTGCCGGGCCTGTAAAGCCACTAATGGCGTCTTATACCCATCATACGACCGCCGCTATATGGCCGCCGATATTATCCACCTGGTTGTACCTGCAGAGCAGGTGCTCAAACCTGTTGCACACTTCGCAAAAGCAGCCCGTAAACGTTTTGCCTTCCGCAACACCCGTTCCTCCGGATCTCCCTCCTCCGACAGCACCCAGGGACCGCCCTCCCCATCGCCCCAACGGGAATGATTGTCTTTACCTCATTAAACACCGTTTTTACCACTTTCCCTGCCCCCTGAGCGTCCAGCTCCTGCACCACCATGCCTCACACCCCCAAAATGCACCATTTTAACCATAAAAAGAGGCCCCGTCATAAACGGAGCCTCCTTAAATGCTCAAATTGTTTACTTTCAAATGGTAAAATCACCTCCAAAAACACCGCTCACTCCCCATTTTCCACTACCCTTGCCCTTCATCTCATCTCTAACTCAACTCCTGATCAACTCCACCTTATGTCCAAAAACTGCACTGTTCTACTTAACTGCTACAAGGCCTTTACACCATGTCTGCTTAAGGGATTAGCTTAGTGCTGGCTTAGTGCAGGCTTAGTAAGTGTTTAGTGAGAGCTTAGTAAGTGCTCCCGTTTACTTTATACCTTCAAACTCCAATTTCGGCGCCTCCGCAATCAACTGCGCAATAGCTTCCGGTAAAAAAGGCCTTCCGCCCGTCGCCGGGATACAGGTGCCCGTAAAAACAGCCGTCGTCATCACCTTCCCATTCATCATAATAGTTTGCTTGAAATGCAAGCGTGGTTGCCCTGCCTTATCCGCATACAGATCACAGGTAACAGTGAACTGGTCATCCTTCTTCAGTGAACGCAGGTACTTGATCGTATATTGCGAAAGCACCATGAACACACCATTCTTCGCCTGCTCCTCCAGGTCAAAGCCTAATACTTCGCGGATGTAATCATGCCTGCACCATTCCATGTAAAATGGATAATACAGCCCGTCCATGATCCCCTGTACATCAATGTGCTCTTCCTTTACCGTGTACTGCTTTGTGTATTCCATGCCTTATCTGTTTTGATGTAAAAGTAGAACGCTTTTGCTATTAAAACAATAATACAGGCATCAGATCACCGCTTTTAACCAGTAGGCAGGTTGCAATGGTACAAGTAGATACTGGTCACTGCAATATTATCTTATTGTGATCTTCCATAATGCCTGTTAAACGAATAAGTGAAAATTCCTACGTTTGATTATTGTTCTGAACGGGCAATTTGTAACCCTGTCATTGACCTACCATGACACGGTTAAAGTGATTCTATTATGTCAAAAAGGAAGATCCTGTTCCTGGTTGGATCCTTGAACCAGGCTACCCAAATGCACCAGATAGCCAATGCGCTTCCGGAATATGATTGTTTCTTTAGCCAGATATACAGCGATGATAAGATCATCAGGTGGGCAGTGAAGAACGGATGGCTGGATCATACCATTTTAGGTGGCGGCTTTAAACAACGGTCAGACCGTTACATAGCAGAACATGGCCTGCCAAATGATTATGCCGCCCGCGTATATAATAACAAATATGACCTGGCTGTTTGCTGTACAGACCTGCTGGTAGCCAGGGGACTAAGAAAGATCAAAACAGTGTTTGTACAGGAAGGCATGACCGATCCTGTAACACCCTGGGGCAAAGTAGTACATCGGCTGAACCTACCGCCTATACTGGCTATGAATACTGCCTTCAACGGCGGTAATAATATCTGCGATATTTATTGTGTAGCCTCCGAAGGCTATAAACAACAGTTTGCCCGCTTTGGTACGGAAGAAGACCGCATCTTTGTTACCGGTATCCCTAACTATGATAACATAGCTACCCATCATAACAACGATTTTCCTTACCATGATTACGTCCTGGTGGCTACTTCCGATGTACGGGAAACCATGCGCAGTGACGACAGAGCCGCCTTTATCGGTAATTGTTTACAAATAGCTGCCGGCCGTCAGCTGATATTCAAGCTGCATCCTAATGAGAACAGGGAACGCGCTACCGCAGAGATCAATAAGCTCGCGCCGAACGCCCTGGTATATGCAGACGGCAATACCGGGCATATGATCGCCAACTGCGCAGAGCTGATCACGCAATACTCCACCGTAGTATACATGGGTATTGCCCTGGGTAAAAAAGTGCATTCTTATTTTGATGTGCCAACACTGCATCGGCTGGCGCCCATACAGAACGGCGGCGCCTCCGCACATAACATTGCAGCTATTTGCCGCAGCTATATAGAGCATAAGGGTACAAGAGCAGAATTTCTATACACCTACCACAAACAACAAGCATCAGCATATGCACAATGCACCAGCAGCCAATCTAAACATTGTAACAGTCATCCAAACCCGCATGGGCTCCAGCCGGCTGCCCGGTAAGGTTTTACTGCCCGTGATGGGAAGCCCGCTCTTTGTACAACAGGTACGCCGGGTGCGCGCTGCAAAGCTGGCCGGTACCATCGTAGTGGCTACCACTACCGACGTAGCGGATGACATCATTGAAACGATCTGTAACAGCGAAGACATCCTGTGCTATCGCGGTCATGCCACAGACCTGCTGGACAGGCACTACCAGGTTGGGCTGATGTATGAAGCAGATGCGGTGATCAAGATTCCCAGCGATTGCCCGCTGATCGATCCTGCTGTAATAGACCGGGTGATCAGCGTTTACCTGGACAATGCCGGTGAGTATGATTATGTAAGCAACCTCCATCCCGCTACCTATCCCGATGGTAATGATGTAGAGATCATGCACTTCAATGTGCTGCAGGAAGCATGGATCAATGCACGCCGCCCGCTGGAGCGCGAGCACACTACCCCTTATATATGGGAACACCCCGCGCAATACCGCATCGGCAATGTAGTGATGGAAGGGCATCCCGATTATTCGATGGAACACCGTTTTACCATGGATTACGAAGAAGATTACCTGTTCATTAAAGCAGTGTACGAAGCACTGTATGAAAAGGATCCTTTGTTCTCCGTTACAGACATATTGGCCTTGCTCGAAGAAAGGAAAGATATCTATACACTCAACAGGCAATGGGCTGGTGTCAACTGGTACCGGCATCACCTCGATGAACTGAAGACCATCACACCACAACAAACTAAAATCCTGACAACCCAAGTATGAATAAAAGTAAACTGTCTGAGCTCTCTGCCAGGGCTTTAAAAGTAAGGGAGCATATTATCCGTATGACCGCAGGCGGCGGCTGCTTTGTAGGTGCTTCGCTATCCTGCGTGGAACTAATGGTATACCTCTACTCGGAAGTGCTGGAACTTGATCCAGACAACCTGCAGGACCCTGAGCGCGATTACCTGTTCCTGTCCAAAGGGCACGATGTACCGGCCATGTACGGTACCCTGGCCGAGCTGGGTTTCATTGAAGCCAACAGGCTGCAACTGCACCTGCTTACTTCAGACAGCATTTACTGGCATCCCAACAGGGCCATACCGGGTGTTGAGTTTCATTCCGGCTCACTGGGCCATCTGCCTGCCGTGGCAGCAGGCGTAGCGCTGGATTGCAGGCTGCGTGATCAGTCTAACCGCATCATCGCCATCACCGGCGACGGAGAGCTGAACGAAGGATCCGTATGGGAAACCCTGCTGGTGGCCAATGCCTACCAGTTAAGCAACCTCACCATCCTGGTAGATCGTAACCAGTTCCAGGCCAATGTAAGAACAGAAGAGCTGATCCCCCTGGAGCCGCTGGCCGATAAATTCGCCGCATTTGGCTGTGCCGTAAGATCAGTGGATGGCCATGATTTTGAACAGCTGGAAACTGCTTTCAGAGAGCTGCCTTTCAGCGAAAATAAAGTGAGCGTTATCATCGCCAATACCGTGCGTGGTAAGGGCCTGCCCAGCATTGAAGCCAGGGCCGACCGCTGGTTCTGCGCATTTAAAGAGAACGAGATCCAACAGCTGCTCGAAGAGCTGCATGGCAATGTTGAAGCATTCATTGAATCCGAAAGTTTAACAGTACGTTAATGAACTACGAAGAATTATTAGTACACACAGCTCTTGCGGATGAGCGTTTCATCGTAATGACTGCCGAGAACAGGGCGCTGGTGCGCAGTGCGCCCAAACAACTGGGTAAGCGCTTCATTGATACCGGCATTACTGAGCAGACCATGATCGGTATGGCAGCAGGTCTTGCCCTGCGAGGCCGTATCCCGGTAGCGCATGCGCTGGCTCCCTTCCTCACCATGCGCGCATTTGAATTTATCAGAACAGATGTGGGCATCGCACACCTGCCGGTGAAGCTCAGCGGATATATTCCCGGCTTTTTATCAGATGGTAATGGCCCTACCCACCAGGCTATAGAAGATGTTTCCCTGATGCGTCACATCCCCGGTATGGAAGTGTTCTGCCCCGCAGATGAAGATGACCTGGGGCGCATGCTGCCAGCCATCTGGCAAACACCCGCTCCGTCTTACGTGCGTATCAATCATAAACCCGGCGCTTATCAGCATGCGGATTTCGAAATGGGCAAAGCAGAGGTGATCAGCGAAGGTACAGACGTAACGCTGCTTACCTACGGCTTCCTGTTTGGCAACGCACTGGAAACAAAACAGCTGCTGGAAAAGGAAGGACTGAGCGTGGGCCTCGTGAACATGCGCTCCCTCAAGCCCGTGGATGAAGCCTGCATTCTCCGCTGCGCTAACCGCAGCCGCCTGGTAGTAACAATAGAAGACCATTTCCAGTGCGGAGGCTTATACTCCATCGTAGCAGAAACATTGTTGAACCAGGTTTACACCGCCGCTATATTCCCGATCGCATTGAAAGAACGCTGGTTTAAGCCCGGCCTGCTCAGCGAAGTGCTGGCTTACGAAGGCTTCACCCCGGATGCTATGGCTGCCACCATTTCAAAACAGCTGCAACTTGTTCATGCAAAAAACAACTAACATGCCTAACACCATCTCATTTAACGATAACTATCCTGTAATTACTGAATCAGATAAGCTGTATGCACGCGCCGTAGGAATTATGACGCCTGTAACGCAAACACTGGCCAAAGGCCCCGGCCAATACATCAAAGGCGTAGCGCCCAAATACCTGAAGAGAGGCAAGGACGCGCACGTATGGGATGTAGACGGCAATGAATATATTGACTACAACATGGGCATCGGGCCGCTTTCACTGGGATATTGCTATCCCCGAGTAGACGCAGCAATCGCCGAGCAGCTGAAAGACGGCATCACTTTTTCCATGATGCATGAGCTGGAAGTGACCCTGGCAGAACTGGTGCACCGCATTATCCCGAATGCGGAAGCGCTGCGCATCAGCAAAACCGGCGCCGATGTTACCAGTGCCGCCGTACGCGTGGCCCGTGCATTCACCGGCAGGAAGAAAGTGCTTTGCTGCGGTTATCATGGCTGGCACGACTGGCACATTGCAGTTACCAGCCGTAACAGCGGTATCCCCGGGGAGATCGCATCCCTCACATCCACATTCGACTATAACGATATTGAATCCGTAAAAGAGGCTATCGATGAAGATACAGCCTGTGTGATCCTGGAACCTTTTGTATTCGCTGCGCCTAAAGATAATTTTCTCCGGCAGCTGCGGGAAGTATGCGATGCCAACGGTACCCTGCTCATTTTTGATGAGATGTGGACCGGCTTCCGGATCGCTATCGGCGGCGCCCAGGAGTACTTTTCTGTGAAAGCAGACCTGGCCTGTTTTTCAAAAGCATTTGCCAACGGTATGCCCATCTCCCTGCTCACCGGCCGCAAAGAGATCATGCAGCTGTTCAATGAAGAAGTGTTCTTCTTTACCACCTTCGGCGGTGAAGCATTGTCGCTGGCAGCAGCAGTAGCTACTATCAACGAAATGATCGAAAAAGATGTTCCTGCTGTGCTGGCGCAGAAAGGCAAGCTGCTGAGAGAAGGGTATAACCGTATTGCAGAGGAAACCGGCGTGCAGCAATATACCCGCTGTATTGGTTACGACTGCCGTTCCATGGTAGTGTTTGACGCACCTGGCCAGGACGGGCTGAAAGTAAAATCTTTTGTACAGCAGGAGCTGTTCAAAAGAGGCATCCTGTGGTCAGGCTTCCATAACATGTGCTTTACCCATACAGCTGCTGATATCGAACATACACTGGCCGTATACCGCGAAGTATTGCCCCTGTTAAAACAGGCAGTAGACAATAACCAGGTCGACAACCTGCTGAAAGGAACACCGGTAGAAGCCGTGTTCAGGAAGGTGAGCAACTTTAACACTAAACCCGTGGTAAAGGCATAAAACAGTATGGATCTTTTTTCTCTGCAACATAAAGTAGCGATCGTTACCGGCGCCTGTGGCCTGCTGGGTATACAGCATTGCAAAGCATTGGCTGAAGCCGGCGCCAGGGTAGTAGTGGCTGATCTGAATGAAGCTGCCTGCCAGGCCATCGCTGCGGAGCTGGGGCCCGATCACATGGCGCTTGCCATGGATGTTACCAGCCCTGCATCATTACAGGCAGCGCGCGATAAGATCCTGGAACGCTATCAACGTATAGACGTACTGGTAAATAACGCCGCTATCAACGACATGTTTGAAAACCCGCTGATGGCAAAGGAGCAATCCATGTTCGAGCATTACCCGCTGGAACAATGGAACCGTTCCTGGAATGTGAACGTGAGCGGTATGTTCCTCTGCTCCCAGGTAATGGGAACGGTAATGGCTAACCACGGTGGCGGTAGCATCATCAATATCGCGTCTACCTACGGTATCGTAGCGCCAGACCAAAGCATTTACCGTAACGCGGCAGGCGAACAAACCTTCTATAAATCACCATCCTATCCTGTTACCAAGGCGGCTGTGCTGGGATTTACCAAGTACCTGGCCGCTTACTGGGGACATAAGAGCGTACGGGTGAACGCACTTTCACCGGGCGGGGTAAAGAATAACCAGAACGCATACTTTATCCAGAATTACGCAGCAAAGACTTTGCTTGGCAAAATGGCTTCCGCTGCGGATTATAAAGGTGCTGTTGTATTTTTGGCGGGCAATGCATCTGCTTACATGACAGGCGCCAACCTGGTAGTGGACGGCGGGTGGACTGCGATCTAAAAAGTACAACAACATGAACGAAGATTTAAAAACAAAAGCTGCGAAGATCAAACTGCTGCTCACAGATGTAGACGGGGTGCTAACAGACACCGGTGTATACTACTCCGAAGCAGGGGAAGTAATGAAACGTTTTTCTATCCGCGACGGCATGGGCGTTGAACGCCTGAGGAAATGCTGCGGTATAGAAACAGGCATCGTTACCGGCGAAACTTCCGGCTCAGTAGTGAAGCGTGCAGAAAAGCTGCACATTACGGAACTGCACCTGGGCATCAAAGACAAAGCCTCCCTGCTGGGAGTGATCCTCGAACGCAATGGCCTGCTGCCAGAAGAGATTGCCTTCATCGGCGATGATGTAAACGACATCGGCATTATCCAGCTCGCAGGGCTTACGGCCTGTCCCGCCGATGCAATGCCCCAGGTAGCTGCTTTGGTACATTATCATTGCCGCCAGAAAGGAGGAGAGGGCGCCTTCCGTGAGTTTGCAGAATGGCTGATCGCTTTCAGAACGTAAAACATGAAACTGCATATTCCAAAAAAATTTATCTATGAAAACAATTGCGGTAAGTAACCGGAAAAGTATTGGCGTAGGCCAGCCCGTTTACGTGATAGCCGAAATAGGCATCAATCACAACGGCTCGCTTGAAATTGCCAAAAAGCTCATTGACGAAGCCGCAGCTGCAGGCTGCGACGCCGTAAAGTTCCAGAAACGCACACCGGAGCTTTGCACGCCGAAAGACCAATGGCATCAGCAACGCGATACCCCCTGGGGCCGCATGACCTACATCAACTATCGTCACAGGATAGAGCTCGGTTATGATGAATATGCCGCTATCGACAAGCATTGCCGTGAGCGCAATATCGACTGGTTCGCATCCTGCTGGGATGAGCCCTCCGTTGATTTCATAGAGCAGTTCAACCCCGGTGTATATAAATTCGCTTCTGCTTCCCTCACCGATCATGGCCTGATCGAAAAAGTAAAAGCTACCGGTAAACCCTACATGCTCTCTACCGGCATGTCTACCATGAACGAGATCAAAAGCACGATAGAGAAATTCGGTACAAATAACCTGATGATAGCGCACTCCACCTCAGCTTATCCTTGTCCGCCTGCTGAGCTGAACCTGAAAATGATCCATACGCTGCAGCAGCTGTATCCCGAAACACCCATTGGTTATTCCGGCCATGAAACCGGTTTGGCAACCACCCTCGCTGCCGTGATGATGGGCGCCTTCTTCGTGGAAAGGCATTTTACGCTGGACCGCGCCATGTGGGGCTCTGACCATGCTGCTTCTGTTGAGCCGCAGGGTATGCACAAGCTGGTGCGTGATATCCGCGACGTGGAAACCGCTATTGGCGATGGTATCAAACGCGTATACGAAAGCGAGATTGGCCCAATGAAAAAGCTGCGCAGGTTTATTACGCCTGAGCAGGCGCCTTTAAACACCATGGCATGAACCATCTAGTGTATTATACTACCGGCATCTTGTTATTAGCAGTGGTGGTGCTGGTATTCCTCGAAAGAAAATTTCCGTATACCAAAGGCCTTCCCTTTTTCAGGGAGGGCTTTTGGATTGACCTGGTGTGGTATACATTCATACAAAGCTATTTCCTGAAGATCCTCATCTTTGATTACATCATCATGCCGGTTGACCGCAGCTGGCATTTATCGTCCCTGCAGCTGGTGGCCGGCTGGCCTTTGTGGGTACAGGTGCTCTTCTTCCTGGTAACGCATGACCTGTATATCTATTGGTTCCATCGCTGGCAGCATCATTCCAAAATACTGTGGCGCACGCATGAAGCGCATCACTCCGTAACGGAAGTAGACTGGCTGGCAGGCTCCCGTTCACATAGTATTGAGATTCTGATCAACCAGACCATCGAGTTTGCACCTATTATCCTGCTGGGGGCCAATCCCCTGGTAGTGCCCATCAAAGCGCTGATCGATGCGGTGTGGGGCATGTACATCCATTCCAACATAAATGTAAGATCCGGCAAGCTGCAATACTTTATCAACGGCCCTGAAATGCACCAGTGGCATCATGCCAACCACCTGGAAGTGTTCTATGCCAATTTTTCTACCAAGTTCGCAGTGTGGGACTGGCTCTTTGGCACCGCCTACCTGCCGGATAAAAAGCCTGACACCTATGGGCTGCCGTATGTTTATCCGAAAGATTATTTCGTACAGCATGTGCACGCGGTAAAGAGGGTGAAGGAAGAAGACCTGCTGCGGAATAAATGGTTTAGTAAATACTATTACCTTCGCCCTAATCTGATGAAATGGCTGCACAGGCAAAAGGATTCGCTGGATACGAATACCGAAGCAGAGATGGAGCCGGCAACGCTTCAAAATAAATAATATGGCCTGGATATATCTTTTGATTGCAGCTGTTTTTGAGATCGCCTGGACCTTCTCCCTGAAATTCCTTGACTTTAAAAAGATAGGCGCCATCCGTTGGGCAACATTCTTCAGTAACCGTCAGCATCTCCTGGTGCTGGCGCCCTTACTGGGTTATATTCTCTTTGGCCTGGCCAATGTATTCTTCTTTTCGCTCTCAGTAAAGCAGATCCCTACCTCAACCGCCCTGGCCGTATGGATGGGCGTTGCGCTGATAGGCGTGAAGCTGGTGGATGTAAGCCTGTTTAAAGAGCCCTGGCACCCCATGCAGCTCTTTTATCTTGGGCTGATCGTGGTGGGTATTATCGGCCTGAAAAAAGGAATAGCTTAACCCGGCGCTTTTATACCAGCCCCTGCTATTATAATTGGATTTCAGGAACAGCATTTGTATATTTTAAGAAAAAAAGATGCTGTTTCCAATTGGTGATGATAACAGGGACAGAAAGATCACTCCCATAGTAAATTACCTGATCATTGCGGTCAATATCCTGGTGTTTATCTTCTGGCAGCAATTTGGCCTGGACGCACACACCACCTTTGCATATGCAGTGGTGCCCGGAGAGATATTGACAGGTCATGATATTGTTACTCCCAGCCAGGTGCTGATCGATCCAATTACCCGTCATACTTTCGAAATGCCGGGCCTGCAGCGAACAGGCATACCGGTTTACCTCACCTTGATTACCTACATGTTCCTGCATGGCGGCTGGGCGCATTTAGGGGGTAATATGTTGTTCCTGGCCATCTGCGGGGATAACCTGGAAGATGCCCTGGGGCATTTTAATTACCTCGTCTTTTACCTGCTTTGCGGGGTACTGGCGGCGCTCTGTCATGTTTTTACCACATTTATCCTCGGACAGAACCTGCTGATCCCAAGTCTGGGCGCTTCTGGTGCGATTTCTGCTGTACTCGGGGGATATATAGTGCTCTTCCCCCGAAAACATATCTATATCTGGATGTTGTTTTTCATTGTTCCCGTACCGGCGCTGGTAGCAGTCGGTGTCTGGTTCTTTTTCCAGGTAGTGAATGGGTTCGGCGCTTTGGGAGGAACAGAAGCCGGTGGTGTAGCATATGCTGCACACATCGGGGGATTTTTGTTTGGGATGCTGCTGGTGAGGCGTTTTGCAGGAAAATACCTTGCCGCCAGGGTCAGGTCGTCCCGGCGCTTTAGATGAACTATTTTTAAAAGCGGATGTTTCATGATCAGAGATATTACACTTATGCGGACAGCGCTGCTTACATTCCTGTTTTTAGCCATACTGGGCCATGTTTACAGCCAGGATAACACGGGGGACACTTCTCTTTCCGGTAACCAGGCTAAACCCGTACAGCAATCGCCAAAGGAAAATTTAAATAAGCAATATGATATCGGCGACATGATCAATGATGTGCTGCATCCCAAAAGAACAGATGATTCCCTGCGCAAAAGATCTGCTATCACAGTAGTGCCCAATATAGCCGCCAATCCAACCATCGGTTTCCAGTTCGGTATTAAAGCGGTGGCAGGTAAAGTATTGGGCTCAAAGCCTCATACGTATATGTCGGTAGCAGCTACCTCAGCTTCCATTACCACCAAGAAGATCATCTATTTCTATATCAGTCATAATGTGTTTACGCCCGGTAACAAATGGAATTTCCAGGGCAGCCTGGTGGCGGCAAGATCTGTTACGCCCGACTTTGGCCTGGGCATGGGCCATTCTTCCAGCGATATTGCTGCAGATAAGATCCTGGCAAACCCGGGGAAGAAGGTGTATGTCTGGAATTCACAGTTCTACCGCTTCTTTGAAAAAGTATACCGGGAAGTCAGCCATAATCTCTTTCTGGGCGCAGGACTTGGATTTGATATCAGAAGAAAGGTATCAAATGTGCGCAAAGACACCGCCCTTACGCCTTACCAGGTCTACAATCAGCGCTTTGGCTTTGATGATGATCATTACCTGTCAAATGGTTTCCTGTTTAATGTACAGTATAACACGCGCGATAATCCCAACCGGGCTTATAAAGGCATTTACCTCGATGCTGGTTTCCGTCTCAACCAAACCTGGTTGGGAAGCTCCCGGAATGCATTGCAGTTCACCTACGACTTCCGCAAATATCTCAGCCTGTCTGCCCGTTCGCCTGAGCACGTGCTGGCGCTCTGGACCTGGGGCTCTGCCATACTAAGCGGCGAAGTGCCCATGTTTGAGCTGCCTGGTGGCGGCAGAGACCCCAGCTTCCGCAGTGGGCGTGGCTATATATCCGGCTATTTCAAAGGCACGCGGTACTTGTATACCGAAGCAGAATACCGTTTTCCTATTACCAGGAATAAGCTGTTCAGCGGCGTGACCTTTGTGAACATGCAAACTGCCAATGATGAAGCAGGCACCAAATTGCTGGAGATCTGGAAACCAGCCGCCGGTTTAGGGCTGCGTGTCCTGTTCAATAAAACCACCCGCACTAACTTATGCCTGGATTATGCATGGGGAGTCAACGGATCTAAAGGATTCTTTTTAAATTTGAACGAGACTTTCTAAAATCTACCCAACAAAGACATGCGTTATCTTACTTTTATCCAACCCGCTGAGGCATTCAATAAGCTCTCCGATCCGGCCTACCGCTTCATTGATTGCAGCTACGCCCTGGCTGATAAGTCCTGGGGAGCTGCTGAATATAAAAAAAGTCATATTCCCGGCGCTTTATATGCAGACCTGCATCATGATCTTGCAGGGGAAGTAAAGCCAGGGGCCAGCGGCCGTCATCCACTGCCTGCAAAGGAAGACCTGGTAAAACTGTTCTCTTCATATGGTATTGACGCCAACACCCAGGTAGTGGCTTATGATAGCACCGGTGGTTTTATGGCTGCAGCCAGGCTCTGGTGGCTGTTAAAATGGGCGGGGCATGAGCAGGTAGCAGTGCTGGCTGGTGGAAAACCCGCCTGGCAGGCCCAGGGCTTCCCTTTAACAGATGAGATAACTACTCCCGCTCCAGCCGAATTTAAAGCTGATTTCCATGATGAGCTGCTGGCAAGCGCTGATGAGGTCTTAGCCTTGGACAAAAATAACAGCTGCCTGATTGATTCCAGGACAGCCGACCGCTATGCCGGGCAGAATGAAACCATTGACCCGGTAGCAGGGCATATACCCGGTGCCATTTCAAAACCCTTTAATGCCAATGTGAATGCCCAGGGTGAGATAGCAGATCCCTCCACATTGAAGGAATATTTTGCAAAGGATTTTGAAAAAGGGAATACCGTGTTTTACTGCGGCTCCGGCGTTACCGCGGCCTTTAATATTTTATTGGCGGTACATGCAGGCTATCCTTTCCCGAAATTATATGCAGGTTCCTGGAGCGAATGGATCACTGATCCTAAACGGCCGGTAGCATAAAGTTTATTTAGTGGCAGCGCCATACAATTTTCCAACAATACGTGCTGTCCCATCGCCGGTATTATTTTGGAAAGTGATCACACCGGTCTTATTGGCAGTATTGAAGTACAGGAAAGTTTGAATACCGGGATCAAGGCCGGAATGGCCCCATAAGGTCACTTTACCATATCCCGTCTCAAAGTCGGACGTACGCCATGTTAAGCCCTGCGAATGATTACCTTCGATCTGCACGGTGAGCATTTTGTCAAGCGTTTCTTTTTTCAGGATGCGTTTGCCGTGCAGTTCACCGCCATTCAGCAACGCTGCCAGGTAGTATGATAATTCACGCACACTGGTCCTCACCAGCCCGTCAGGATAATTGTAAAAGCTATACAGGCAGTTGGCAACATAAGTACCTTCCTGGAAGGCAGATTCGTTAGGATACAAGCGGGCGATGCTCACGATGAACTTTTTGTTCTCTGCCGTAATGTAGGCATAGGGCCTGATATAATTGCCGGTGTCTACCTCGCTGATCATCCAGCCGGTATGTTGCATGCCTAATGGCTGAAAGATATGCTCCCTGCAGTATAGATGGAAAGGTTGTTTGGCTACCTTTTCAACGATCAGTCCCAGCACGCCGAATGCTACATTTGAATACGCACGTTGCCCACCCGGCGCCCATTCGGCAAAATTATCGCCCTTATTGTAAAACTTTCCACCAGGTGTCAATGCACCACGGATCCAGTCATCTAAAGACACAGCGGGATCGCCGCAGGTATAGCTGTCCTCGTAGGCCTTACCATCATGGATAGACGAAGTATGTGTCATGATCTGGGAAATGGTGATTGGTGTACCAGGATACTTCGGGTTTTTGATCTCAAAGCCCAGGTAAGTGCTGATATCTGCATCGAGGTCGATCAATCCTTTCTCCCAAAGCTGCATGATGGCCGTAGCGGTAAATGTTTTGGATACCGATCCAATGTTCATAATACCGTCTATGCTCATGGCTTTTTTATGGGCGATATCTGCCTCGCCATAAGCTTTAGACCATGCTATTTTCCCATCCTTTACAACGCAGGCAGCAAAGCCGGGGATATGCTCGTTGGCCATGTATTGATGGATAGATATGTCGGCCGAATCATAGGCCGTTTGCGCTATTGACGGTATGGTATAACAAGTCAGCAGCAGCAGCAAAAAGCTTCTCATGCGTAATATATGTTGTGGCTTCGATGGTCAAACGCTATGCCACGCATCTAAGCCCTTTATTTCAAAGCATTTTCAAAAGGTGAGTGTCCGCTTATGAACAGTTGTTGTGCGTTAAAGAACAAATTACTATTTAAAAACTTTTATTACATAAAACTATTTATTAACTTGTTCTGGTGGCCTGGAATAGTATAGCAAACCCTGACGTGTGAAACCTGTATATCTTTTTCACCTATATAAAACCCACAACCATGAAACAACTATTATTTTGCATGGCAGCTGCGCTCAGCTTCCACGCAGCGGTAGCAAGCGGACCTAATAGCAATGACAACGCTGCAAAGAAAGCAAAGCAGCCGGCATCCCACGAAAAAAGCACAACGGCTAAACGTGATTGCGTAGGGGCAGACAAAAAGCTCATTAACGGTGTATGCGAAACCGGTGTACGGGTATGGACCCGCAGTGAATGGGATTCCGTTAATCACTGGTACCGTTGTTACTATGTGTACAGGTGGTCAGATGGCAGCCAGAGCCAGGAGTATTATACTATCAACGGAGCAGGCTGCATCGCGTAAACTGATTTTAAAATGTGAAAGCGCCCTTCCATCCGCCAGCTGGCGGATGGAAGGGCGCTTTCATTATATGATTATTGCACCCGTTCCCCCGGTTGAGGGGTGGTACAAACCTATCTTTTCTGTTGATTTCAGGTAGATGTCCGGTACCTTATAAGATACCGAACATCTACCCGTCAAGTACCCGACATATACCGGACATATACCGGACATCCCCTGGTTTTCCGGCAGTCGGACTGCATTTGAGCCCAATCGAGGAGGCAGGGAAAGGAAAGTGAACAGGTGAGCCAGCGGAAGAAAATTTATCCGGGTATTGGATTTTAAAAAATAATTGTAGTTTTGGTTAGAAATGTAAACGTTTTCATAAAGAGTTCCACGAAATGATCTGCCGGTGAAATCTGCAAAAAACGTAGTTAGTCTAAAAACCGTTGCCAGTCTTGCTGGGGTTTCAATTGCCACTGTATCCAGGGTATTGAACGACGATCCCTTGGTAAAAGACGAAACACGGCTGGCCGTGCAGAAGGCCATTAAAACCTCCGGCTACCATCCCAATCGCGTAGCACAACGCCTGCGCTCTACCGTCCGTACCAAGAAACTGATAGGATTGTTGATCCCGGATATCCAGAACCCGTTCTATGTGGATGTGATCCGGGGCATCGAGGAATATGCCTACGAGAACGGATCAGCAGTGGTAATAGGTAACTTCTCACAGGACCAGAAAAAGGAAAAGCTCTATATAGATATTCTACGCTCAGAATCCGTGGACGGTTTTATTGTTGCGCCTGCGGATGGGCAGGACAAATACGTGGAGGAACTGATCAATGAGGGGCATGCCGTGGTCTGTATCGACCGGGGCCTGACTAACCTCAACGTGGATGTGGTGAAATCAGATAACGAGGCGGGGGCCTTTCGTGCCGTGGAGCACCTCATCAAGCTGGGGCATCGCCGCATTGCGCATATTACCGGTGATCCCGCCATTCCCACTACAAAAGAGCGCATCGCCGGGTATACGGCGGCGCATCATCAATATGGTGTGCCCATAGACGATAAGATCATCATGGGCAGAAAATCCAATTTTATCAGCGGCGTGGAGCTAAGCAGGGAGATCCTGGACCTTGCCGACCGCCCTACGGCCATTTTTACTGCCAATAACCTGCTGACGCTGGGCGCGCTCGAAACCATCCATGCCAGCGGGTTAAAGATCCCGGAAGAAATAGCGATAGTAGGTTTTGACGATATGTACTGGGCCGCCTCCCTGAACCCGTCCCTCACCGCCGTAAGGCAGTATGGCGTGGAAATAGGACAGCGGGCCATTGAGCTGCTGTACCAGCGGATAGAGCACCCTTCCCGTCTGCCGGCGAATGTGATCGTGAAGACAGAGCTGATCGTCCGTAAATCATGCGGATTCCAGGCAGCTGCAAAGGAATAGCTGTTTTTTGACCTAAAAATGTAAACGTTTTCATCAAGTATGGGCATGATAGAAAATACGGTCACCTTGTTACATCCGGCTAAGCTGGTATTCGGAACAAACTGTTTTGAGCAGTTTATTGATGACTATACGGCACTGGGACTACAACGCCTGTTCATTGTTTCTATTCCGCCGGTAATAGCGCAGATCAGTGAAAAGCTGGACATTCTCCGGCAAAAAGGCATTGCGCTGGAGATCAACGACAGCATCACAGGAGAGCCCTCCTTTGACGATTTTGAGCAGCTCCTGGCCAACGCCAGGGCATTCAAGGCAGACAGCGTAGCAGGCATAGGAGGAGGAAGCGTGCTGGATGTAAGCAAACTGATAGCCGCACAGATAAAGAACACGCAAAGCACCGCCGAAGTGACCGGTATCCGTAATCTGAAGGAACGTGCTACTTACCTGGCCTGTATTCCCACTACTTCAGGCACGGGCAGCGAAGTATCGCCCAACGCCATATTCGTGGATAACAGCGGCGCCAAAGTGGGCGTGATCAGTCCTTTCCTGGTGCCGGATGCCGCTTATATAGATCCTGCCTTAACGCGGAGCGTACCTGCTGCTGTTACCGCTTCTACCGGAATAGATGCCCTGGCGCATTGCCTGGAAGCCTATACGAATAATTTTGCGCACCCGGTAGTAGACCTGATCGCATTGGAAGGGGTACGGCTGATCGCAAAGTATCTCCGCCGCGCCTGCGAGAACGGGGATGATATGGAAGCCAGGGCACAGGTGGCCTTGGGCAGCATGTATGGCGGTATGTGCCTGGGACCAGTGAACACCGCAGCTGTGCACGCACTGTCTTATCCGTTGGGCGTGACTTATCACGTGCCGCATGGATTGTCGGTTGCGTTGTTATTGCCCTATGTGATGGAATTTAACCTGCCGGCTGCCCCGGAACGCTACGCACAGATCGCGCTGGCCCTGGGCGCTGCTCCTGGTAATTCAGATATAGGGACTGCCAGCGCAGGCATCGCAAAGATCAAAAAGCTGCTCAGCGATTGTAAGCTGCCCGCTTCCCTGGATGCATTGGAGATACCATACGAAGGCATTGAGCAAATGGCAGCAGATGCTTTGAAAGTGCAAAGGCTCCTGAAGAACAACGTGAGAACCGTAACGCAGAAAGATGCCGAAGATATTTACAGGGCCGCTTTTAATAAGATACCAGCATGAACATAACAAAGAAATATAGCGGGGTAGTAGTGCCCATGATGACGCCTTTCACCGCACAGCAGCAGGTAGATGCGCCTGCAGTAAAGCGCCTGGTAGAGCATTTGATAAATGGAAAAACATTTCCCTTTATACTGGGCACTACCGGGGAGGCCGCCTCTATTCCTTATCGCGAGCGGAAACGCCTGGTGGAAGAAACAGTCAAGGCCGCAGCCGGGCGGAGCCTGGTATACGCTGGTATTTCAGGTAACAGTTTGCAGGAAGCTGTAGAAGAAGGAAAGCTGTATCGCGACCTGGGCGCCGGTGCGCTGGTGGCCACCATGCCATCCTACTACCCGGTAATGCCGGATCAGATACTGCGCTATTTTGAAACCCTGGCAGATCAGTTGCCTTGTCCGCTGATCATTTATAACATTCCCGCTACCACCCATCTCTCCATCCCGCTGGAAATAGTAGACAAGCTAAGCGCGCACCCGAATATCGGCGGCTTTAAAGATTCAGAAAGGGGCGAAGAACGGATCACCACGGCTACCACATTGTGGAAGCACAGAACAGATTTTTCTTACCTGCTGGGATGGGCCCTGAAATCACAATCAGCATTGGAACAGGGTGCAGATGGCATCGTGCCCAGTAGCGGCAACCTCGCCCCGCTGGTGTACCAGGCAATATACACATCCGCCAAAGCAGGCGATAGCGCAGCAGCTGCACTTGCCCAGCAGAAAGGAGACCGTATTTCTGAAATGTATCAGAAAGACCGGATCCTGAGCCAGTCGCTCGCGGCTTTCAAAGCGATGTTGTCTGCATATGGCCTCTGCGGACCGGAGGTATTACCTCCCTTATACCGCCTGCCTGCAGCAGAAGAACAACAATTAATACAAGGGGTACGCAGTGTATTCGGCGACCTGGAAAAAATAAACAGCCTGGATCATGAATAATAGTAGACCCATTATAGGCATCACCATGGGAGACCCGGCCAGCATTGGACCGGAGATAGCCGTAAAGGCTTTGCTGGATGAAAAGATCCACGCTATTTGCCGCCCCTTACTGGTAGGTGACGCCGCAACATTCCGCGATATCATTGAGCGCCTGGGGCTTAAGGCCAGGGTGCATGCCATACAAAATGTAAACGAAGCTGATTTTCAATTCCACGTCATCGATGTATTAGACCTGCACAATGTAGATCTGCCACAGCTGAAATTGGGCGAGATCTCCGCGATGGCCGGCAATGCTGCTTTTGAAGCCGTACGGAAAGTAATTGACCTGGCCATGGCCGGAGATATAGCCGCTACCGTTACAGGGCCTATCAATAAAAAATCCATCAATGAAGCCGGCCATCATTTTGCAGGGCATACGGAAATATACGCGCACTATACCGGCACAAAGAAATATGCCATGCTGCTGGTAGAAGAGCATTTAAAGGTGATCCATGTGTCTACACACGTTTCCCTGCGACAGGCCTGCGACCTGGTAAAGAAAGACCGTATCATTGAAGTAACGGAGCTGCTGCATAAGGGATTGATCCAGCTGAATGAAAAGAACCTGAAGATAGGTATTGCAGGCTTGAACCCGCATGCAGGCGATGCCGGCCTGTTTGGAACCGAAGACGATATGGAAATATTACCGGCAGTAGAAGAGGCCCGGCGGTTAGGATACGAAGTAGACGGGCCCGTACCGCCGGATACCCTGTTTGCCAAAGCAGCTACCGGCTACTATGGCGGTATTGTGGCTATGTACCACGACCAGGGACATATCCCTTTCAAGCTCTCCGGCTTTAAATGGAATGCAGAGAAGCAGCGGATGGATAGTGTAAAAGGCGTGAATATTACCATGGGCCTGCCCATCATCAGAACATCCGTGGATCATGGTACTGCATTTGAGATCGCAGGTAAAGGAATTGCCAGCCCGGATGCCATGGTGCTGGCCATTGAATCGGCCGTGCAGTTATCTAAAAACAGGACGAAGCAATGATTGTAGTAATAGCAGATGATCTGACAGGAGCCGCAGAACTGGGCGGACTGGCGCTGCGCTATGGGCTTGCCACCGAGATTACCACCAGGGTGAATGCTACTTCCAGCGCCGAGCTGCTGATCATTGCCACGGATACACGCTCTTTACCAAAGCAGGCAGCAGAAGCAGTAGTGCAGCAGGTAAGCGAAGGCCTGGAGCGCCTGCATCCCAGGCTGGTGTTTAAGAAAATAGATTCAGTATTGAGAGGACATGTGCTGGCGGAGATCAATATACAGAAAGAAAGGCTGAAGCTGAAAAAAGCATTGATCGTACCGGCTAACCCGGGATTGGGCAGAACAGTAGTAGACGGCACTTATTTGCTGCATGGCCAGCCTTTGCATCTCAGCAGCTTCTCACAGGACCCGGAATTTCCCATCAGCTCTTCCCTCGTGCCGCATATGCTTTATGCCAGGGAAGAAGACGTCCACGTGCTGAAAACCCATGAAGCCATGCCGGAGGTGGGGATCATAGTAGGGGAGGTGAAAGATGCCGGTGATCTGGCCGTATGGTGCAGCAGGATAGATGCAGGTACACTGGTAGCCGGAGCGGCAGAGTTCTTTACCGTCATACTGGAATCGTTGAATATCCGGCCCGCAGCTGCGGCCAATAACGCAGCATCGCTACAATTACCGGCGCTGATGATATGCGGGAGCGCTTTTCATAAAAGCCGCTCCTTTACAAAAGAGATGGAACAGAACGGGTTTCCGATCAGCTATATGCCGGCGGCGTTGGCCGCTAATGCAGCAGATGATCTGCTGTTCATACAATGGATGAACGAAACCCTGTTACACCTGTCGCAAACAGGAAAAGCAGGTATTGCGGTACATCCAGATATAAAAGACAGGCAGGTAAGTGCGCTGGCTGTCAGAACCCTCATGGCGGAAGCCGCAGAATACCTGGCAGACCACACCCGGCTGAATGAACTGCTGGTGGAAGGAGGCGCTACAGCCGCCGCTGTGATACGCAGGCTGCAAATCGAAACCTTATACCCGGTGGCAGAACTGGCGCCGGGCGTTACACGAATGAAAGTAAAAGGAAAGAAAGACCTGTTCCTCACGTTAAAACCGGGCAGCTATGAATGGCCGCCATCTTTAATGAAGTAAGCATGAATACATCCTTGCATTTCATTGACCACGTTATTATTGTGCTGTTACTGGCTACCACCATCTCTTTCGGATTTGTGTTCGCCAAAAGACAAAAGACCAGCCAGGGCTATTTCCTGGCCAAGGGAAAGATCCCAGCCTGGGCCCTTGGCATGTCGCTGCTGGCCACCCTGATCAGCAGCGTTACCTTCCTGGCCTACCCGGGCACAGGCTATTCATCCAACTGGATCCTATTGGTGCAGGGGCTCATGGTGCCCATTGTGCTGGTATGCGTGATCTGGTTCATTGTACCGCTTTACAGGAAGGTGATACGTTTAAGTACCTACGAATATTTTGAAAAACGCTTCGGGCCTTTTGCCCGGTATTACAGCTCCCTGGCATTTGTGCTGCGGCAGTTCTCCGGCATGGGCACCGTGTTCTTCCTGTTGGCCGTGGCCCTGCACAGCATTATGGGCGGCAATACCATGGTGATCATCCTGGTGGTTGGGTTTATTATCATTGCCGTGAACCTGCTGGGCGGTATCGAAGCAGTGATATGGCTGGATGTATTCCAGGGCTTCATGTTATTTATCAGCGGTATTATCTGTATATCGGTGTTGCTGTTTTCCGTAAAGGGTGGCTTGCCCGAAGTATGGAAAGTGGCGTCTGCCAATGGCAGAACAGGTTTCGGCCCATATAATGCCAGTCTTACGCAGCTCACCTTCTGGGTAATGGTGATCAATGGCGCATTTTATGCCATCCAGAAGTACGGTACCGATCAGACGGTGGTGCAACGCTACCTGACCGCCCGGACGGATAAAGCAGCCACGAAAGCTTCGCTGATGGGCATCCTGTTAACCGTTCCGGTATGGACACTTTTTATGTTCATTGGTACAGCGCTATTTGTATTCTATCAGCAGCATCCCTTGCCCGCTGGTATGCGTGCAGACGGTGTGTTTCCCTATTTTATCATGACACGTCTGCCAGCCGGCGTAGTAGGTATAATTATCGCCGCGATGATCTCTGCCGCTATCTGCAGCCTGAGCGCAGATCTCAATTCCCTGGCGGCAGTAGGGGTGGAGGATTATTATAAAAAAATCAGGCCGGGCAAGTCAGACAGGGAGTATCTCAGGGCTGGCAGATCACTGGTGGTGGTGTCCGGACTGATCGCCATCCTCATTGCCCTCTTATACATTAACGCCGGCGATGAAGGTGTGCTGGGAATTGTCTTCACATTATACGCCATCTTTTCCGGCGGTATCGTAGGCATCTTCCTCTTAGGCCTCTTAAGCGCCAGGGCGAACAACCAGGGGATCAGCATCGCCATTATTGTGTGCATATTGTTCACGGCCTATGCTTTTCTTACTTCTACAGAGATCGGGTTGGGAGCACATAAAACATTACTGCTGGACCTTGGCAAATATAATTTCACACATCACAAGCTCATGTTAGGGGTTTACAGCCATTTAATAGTGATAGGGGTAGGGTATTTCGCCAGCCTCTTCTTTCCTAAACCGGATATCGACAAAAGCCTGTTGTACAGCGGGTGGAAAGAGACCAGGTAATTTTTTCATCTTACTAAAATGCTGCGTTATGAAAAAACGATCCACGTTTTTGTACTTGTTTGCGTTCCTGCTATTCTGCTGTAACAGCATGCTGCTGGCGCAAGAAAAAACAGTGACCGGTAAAATTACAGACCAGGTCACCAAACAGCCCTTGCCGGGGGCAAGCATCAATGTAAAAGGCACTACACAAGGAGTGGTCACCAACAATTCAGGCCTTTTCTCTATTAAGGTACCTTCTTCCAATGCCGTGCTGGTGATCAGCTTCATGGGATACGGCACCCAGGAGCTGCCGGTAGGCAACCGTTCCACCATGGATGTTGCGTTAAGCAACACCGTATCCAATGTGAACGAAATAGTGGTGATCGGTTATGGCCAGGTAAAGAAGCGTGACCTCACCGGTTCCGTGGTTTCCATCAAGGGCGATGAAGCCGTGAAAGTACCGGCCGGTAATGCCATGGAAGCATTGCAGGGCAAGATCCCCGGCGCGGATATCTACAGGAACAACGGTTATGCCGGCGCTTCCTCCAACCTGAGGATCCGCGGTACCCGGTCTATTGCCAGCCCGGAAAGCTCTAACAATGTACTGTATATTGTAGATGGGGTACAGGGCTTTTCAATGGCAGATATTGATCCCAACGACATCCAATCTATCGATGTGCTGAAAGACGCTTCTTCTACCAGCATCTATGGATCAAGAGGGGCCAACGGCGTGATCATCATTACCACTAAAAGGGGCAGCACCGGTAAGCCCAAGCTGAGCTTCAGCTCTTATGCAGGCGTTTCCGATGTGTCTAAATACGGGCGCTTCCAATCAGGCCCGGAATATATTGATTTCAAGCGCGAGGCTTACAGAGCAGCAGGCACCTGGAGCAGTCCGGCGGATGATGCAAAGATCTTTAACCCGCAGGAGCTGGCGGCCATCCAAAATAAACAATACATCAACTGGCCAGACCTGCTATTGCATCATGGCACACAGCAGAATTACCAGGTAGGTGTTTCCGGCGGTACAGACAAAACAAAGATCTACTTCTCTGCAGGGTACTATCATGAGAAAGGTGTTTTGAAAGATGATGGTTTTAAACGTTACAGTACCCGTTTTAATATTGACCAGACCATCAACAGCTGGTTAAAGGCAGGCATCAGTTCGCAGTATGCCTATATAGACAATGATCAGCGGCGCGATCCTTTTAACCAGGCATCCAAATCGCTGCCACTGGGCCAGCCCTTTGATTCAGCCGGTAACGTGATCGTATTCCCCTTAGGCGGTTCGCAGATCAGCCCACTGGCTGATGAGCAGCCCGGCCAATGGGATGCCAACAGGAAAACCAGCCGTTTTTCCGGCGCCGCCTACCTGGAGATCACACCGCTGAAAGATCTGGCTATCCGCTCTTCTTTTACTACCACGCAGGAGAATACGAAGACGGGTACCTTTTACGGCAAGAACTCCATCAATGGTAAAGGCGCTAATTCACAGGCGGCCATTACCCATAACGAGAACAGCTTTATCAGCTGGGAAAACCAGATTACCTATAGAAAACAGCTGGGTGATCATGCTTTTGATATCACGGGTGTTACCACCTATAACCAAACCGTGCTAACGGGCGCTTATGCGCAGGGGCAAAACCAGCTCTTCCCTTCACAGTCTTTCAACAACCTGGCCGGCGCTGCGCAAAACCCGCGCTATGGCAGCAGCTATTCCAAGTACAGCCTCTTGTCCTTTACCGGCCGTATTAACTATAGCTACCTGGGCAGATACCTGCTCACCCTTACAGGGCGCAGCGACGGATCTTCCAAACTGGCGCCGGGGCATAAATGGGCTTTCTTTCCCTCTGTGGCGGCGGCATGGCGTATCAGTGATGAAGCTTTCATGAAAAAGCAGGGCATTTTCAGCGATCTTAAATTAAGGGCCAGCTACGGGATCTCCGGCAATGATGTGATCGATCCATACGAAACGCAGAACTCTCTTACGCAGATCCAGTACTCTTATGGAGAGGACAATCCTTCTCCCGCGTATACGATCAATTCACTGATCGCCAATCCTGATCTGACCTGGGAGCTGACTGCCACAACAGACATCGGCCTTGATTTCAGTGTGCTTAAAAACAGGGTCACCGCTACGGTGGACTATTATCATGCGCGCACCTACAACCTGATCTTTCCCTACACCCTGCCCAGTTCTACCGGCGTTGCCACCATTAACCGGAACATCGGTAAAACGAGCAACAAAGGGATAGAGCTCAGCCTCAATACTACCAATATTGCAGGTCCTGCTTTCCGCTGGACTTCCACCATCACTTATTCCAGGAACAAGGAGGAAATTACGCAGCTGCCTAACGGGAACGTGATCAGCAGCGATTACCGTCAATCCCTGATCCTGGGACAATCGCCTACTATCTATTACGACTATGTGAAATTAGGCATCTGGCAGCTGGGCGAAGAAGCAGAAGCGGCCAAATACCAGGCCATCCCGGGAGATATCAAAATAGCTGATCTCTCCGGTCCGGACGGGAAGCCGGATGGAAAGATCTCTGCAGATGACCGTACTATTATCGGCACACGGGTACCCAAGTGGACAGGCGGCTTTAATAATGATTTCAGCTATAAGAACTTTGACCTGAATATTTTATTCATTGCCCGTATTGGCCAGTGGATGAGCTCTGATTACTACGCCAAGTATTACCGCAATGCTGCCCAGAACGGGCTGGTTTCGGATTACTGGACGCCGGAAAATCCCACTAACGCCTATCCGCGGCCCAATGCCACCCGCAGCTCCTCTTATGTAACAACACTTACGGAGTATAAGAACTCCTATATAAAGCTGCGGAATGTAACGCTGGGATATACCCTGCCGAAGTCATTTACCAACAGGGCCAATATTGAACGCGCACGTGTATACGTAAGCGGTAAGAACCTGCTCTTCTTCTCAAAGAACAAGGATTTTGACCCGGAAAGCGAGGGAATTATCGATCAGCCACTGAGCAAATTATTTGTAGCAGGCCTGAACGTTACTTTCTAACCATTAAATCAACTACCATGCAACATCATTTCAATAAAATAGCGCTTTTGATCTTTGTGGCGATTGTATTTGTATCCTGCACAAAAGAGATCGACCAGGAGTATAACCCTGGCGGCGCCACCGTGGAAAGCTTGTTCAAAACGCCGGAAGGTTTTGAAGCGGCCATCACCGCTACTTATACCTATAACCGCAGCCTGTATGGAAAAGAGCAGGGCCATGCCTTACTGGAAGCCGGTACGGATATCTGGACCAATGCTGCCTTTAATGGCAGCACGGGCGTCAACGGTATCTTCCCTAATACGCCGCTGACCACTTACCAGGGCCTGATATCGGACAATGTATGGATCAATACCAACCTCTGGGTTCCCTGCTATGCAGCCATTAATTTGTGCAATACCGGGCTTAAATATATTAACGAAGCCGGTCTGTCCGCTTCCCGGAAACCATCTGCAGAAGCAGAGCTGCGCTTTATGCGCGCCTGGTATTACTGGCACCTGGTAGAAGCTTTTGGCCCGGTAAACTTTACATTGGAGCCAACAGCGTCGATGCTTACCACTGCCAATCGCACACCGGTGGATACCATTTACAGGCAGATCTTGTCGGATGTACAATTTGCCGTGGCTAACCTGCCCAATAGCAATGCAGACTATGGCAGGGTTACCAAACCGGCTGCGGAGGCTTTCCTGGCCCGGGTGAACCTGACGCGCGGCAATAACGAGGAAGCCAGCAATCACGCCATCAGCGTGATCAAGAATTATAACTTTTCGCTCCTGCCAAACTATGCCGACCTCTGGAAGATGGCGAATGAAAAGAACGGGGAAGTGGTATGGGCTTTGAACTACTCTGGTAATTTAGCCTTGAATGCAGGCAGCAATGTAAGTCACAGCATGTACCTGATGAACTATGCCGAGTTGCCCGGCATGACAAGGGATGTAGCCAATGGCCTGGATAATGTGCGCTGGATGCCTACGCTGTTCCTGCTGAACCTCTTCGATGAGCAAAACGATGCCCGTTACAATGCCTCCTTTAAACAGGCCTGGATTGCCAATAGTACCAATGCCTCCAGCTACCCGGTGTGGACGTCTGCAGAAGTGGCGCAGAACCCTGCCCTGGCTCCCTTATTAGGGCAACCAAAGTTTGCGGCAGGAGATACAGCGGTATTGATCACCAAATACCCGATCGACGATTATCAGCAGAAATACACTGCCCGTTACCGTTACAGGACTTATGACCGCGATGATGTATACGGAGAGAATGGCGCACCTAAAGACAGGTTCCACTTTATCTCCCTGCAAAAGTTCGATGATCCTACCAGGTCATCTGCTACACAGACAGAGAGCGCCCGTAATGTGTTCCTGATCAGGTTAGCGGAGATGTACCTGATCGTGGCCGAGGCACAGATGAAAATGGGTAAGCTGGACTCCGCTGCCACTTACCTGAACGCAGTAAGAGCCCGGGCCGCGCTTCCCGGTAAGGAAGCTGCTATGATGGTAGCTCCTGCCAACATCAGCATGGACTTTATACTGGATGAGCGTGCGCGTGAGCTGGCTGGCGAGCAGCTACGCTGGTTTGACCTGAAACGGAGCGGTAAGCTGATAGAAAGGGTAAGGGCCCATAACCCGGATGCGGGCGCTTATATCCAGCCATTCCATCAGCTAAGGCCTATTCCGCAGGCGCAGCTGGATGCAGTGACGAATAAGGGAGAGTTTAGACAAAATACGGGATATTGATAAACAAATAAACTGGATTATTAATTATATTGGTTGCGTTTCACCTCACTGTAGCAAATAAAAAAGAGAAGAAATGCCTCATCAACCGCAATGGACGCTAAAAGTATTGCTTGCAACCGGAATAGTTATACTTGCCTTATGGAGCGTGCCCCAGCCAATCTACTCGCAAGTACATAGGCCGCCGGATAAACGGCCCAATATCATTTTCATTCTTACGGATGATATGGGCTTTAGTGATATTGGCTGTTTTGGAGGGAAATTTGTTCCTACTCCCAATATAGATCGCCTTGCAAAGAACGGCCGCAGATTTACGCAGTATTATAGCGCTGCGCCTATTTGCTCACCATCCAGGGCAGGGCTTCTTACCGGCATGTATCCTGGCAGATGGAACTTCTCTACCTATCTCGATAACAAAAAGCATAACAGGAATGCGGAGCAGGCGGACTTTCTTGATCCGGCTGCTCCCTCCATCGCCCGGTTTTTCAAAAATGCCGGCTATGCTACCGGGCATTTTGGTAAATGGCACATGGGGGGTGGGAGAGATGTGAAAGATGCGCCCGGCTTTGAGCAATATGGTTTTGATGAACACGCAAGCACCTATGAAAGCCCGGATCCCGACCCTTTAATTACTGCCACCAACTGGATCTGGTCTGATAAAGACAGCATTAAAAGATGGGACCGGTCAAAGTATTTTGTAGACAGAACACTGGAGTTTCTGAGCAGGCATAAAGACCAGCCTTGCTTTGTGAACCTGTGGCCGGACGATGTGCATACGCCATGGGTGCCACGGAAGGATCCTGAGTACACTGACCAGTATCCCATGAACCGGGAAGAGGAAGCGGCCTTTAAGCTGGTTTTAAAGGAGTATGATGTGCAGATAGGCAGGTTATTGGATGGATTGAAAAAGCTGGGTATTGAAAAGAATACCATCGTTATTTTCACCAGCGACAACGGGCCTTTGCCTAGCTTTAAAGGCAGCAGAGCCGCGGGACTAAGAGGATCAAAGCTCTCTTTATATGAAGGCGGTACACGCATGCCTTTCATCATCAGCTGGCCAGGACATATTAAGGCGGGGACTGTGGACGGATCATCCGTCATCACCGGCCTTGATATGATGCGCTCTCTGGCTACACTCGGCAAGATTGCTTTGCCAAATGATTATCCCGGCGATGGAACAGACAGAAGCGCTGTCTTGCTGGGCAATCCGGCAGCAAGAGCGCAGGACATGTTTTGGGAGTATGGACGTAATAACATTGCTTTCAAATACCCGACAGGCAAAGATAAAAGCCCGAACCTTGCGCTGCGTTCCGGCGAATGGAAATTGCTCATGAACAGTGATGGCAGCGATATTCAACTATTCAACATCGTAAAGGATCAAAACGAAACCATCAATATGGCAGACAAGGAGCCGGCCATTGTAGCCAGGCTGAAAGATAAGCTGCTAAAATGGTGGGCATCTCTGCCGAAGCTAAGCGCATCGGGCGCTTAAGAGCTTTGGCTGGCGCGCATGTTGAGTGGGGGAAGTGGCTTGCCGGTTTCCAGTAAAGTTTTGATGTCCAGTTCAGGGTGCCGTCCTGCTTAACGATCGCAATGGGAGCCTGGCGCTCCCATTGTGATCGCATGGTAAAATCATTCCAGTATTGGCGGATAAGATCAGGAGAAGTGAGCGCTTCCCACAGCTTTTCTGCACTGGTGTCAATGAAGATGTTGCAGGTGAATGTTTTCATGTGAATTGTTAATGAGTTGAAATCTTCCTTTATCTCATTTGGTTGCTTTCCTGAAAACACCTTTGCCGGTGGTTAAATAAGAAAAGAGGCTTGTTTTGATCCAATGGGTCCAACCTGGTTTGCAATCCTTATAACATTCAATATCCGGTGTAAGGCCTTCATGTTTGAAGTGCAGCGCTGTTACGCCGTTATTTTCATTGAGATCAAAAATTAAGCGGGTGTCGGCCCATTCTTTTTTATCCGTATACCAGGGCATATAGCAATCGGTGATCAACCATTCTACTCTTTTACCGGGGACTAACGCTGTTACTGTGAAGTTGAAAAAAGAATCGCCTCCCATCGTTACTAGGAATTTATCATCCTGTTTTTCGGCGCTTCCGCTAAAGCTGATGCCCCACCACTCGGGTACACGGCTGATCTTTTTGATGGCCTCATCTGCGCTGATGTGAGCAGCAATACTGCAGTTAAAATCGTTGTTTTCCATTTTGTTTGCTTTTTTAAGCAAAGATCGGGGGATGGTCGCCCAAAGTATTGTACAAATCGGAAGTCAACTGGTATAATGCCTGGTGGCCAGCTCGTTCAGGCTGTTTTGAAGATCTGTTGGGGTGGCCCCGGTGAACCTTTTAAATGCCCGCAGGAAATGGGATTGGTCGTAGTAATACTCGTAAATAAGTTCTTTCAGGCTTTGCGGTTTGGCGCCGCTTGCATACAGCTGGTAAAATTGTTTGAACCGGATTATTTCAGCAAGGTTTTTAGGGCCGGTGCCTAAATGTTCTGAGAATTTATTGTGCAGCCACCGGGAGCTATAGCCGGTTTCTTTTTCCAGCTGCGTGACGCTGATCAGGCCTTTGGAATCATTGATGCGATGGATGCAGTAATCGTATATAGGATCCGGGACGGTTCTTTTCAGCTCTTTGATCAGAAAGTTCTGCAGGCGCCGCAATTTCAACGCTAAAGTAGCTGCTTCTGCCAGTTGCTCCTGTAGTTCGCTTACGCTGCTGCCAAGTAGGTCTGTCATCCCTACGATCTGGTTCCTGACTGCTGCATAGGGCAGATGAAACAGGCGATAGGCGCCGAGCGGATTGAATTCGACCACGATGGTGTCTGTCTGTACATCCTCCCGTGGATCCAGCATAACGGAGGTGTCGACAAGGCCGGTGAATGTCAGCTCATGTTCTTTTTGGGTAAAGGTTTTATCTCCTACCCGGGCTACGAGGCCGTTACGACAGCTAAATGCTAATTTAAAATTTGCGTTGGGAACGATCAGTTTCCTATCCAGGTCTGGAAGACGGCCGCTGCTTTCGAACACCCACATTTTCGCAATGTAGGGTTGTAATAAGGGGTGCGGGATGACCGGTTTGAATCGGAACGCTGTCATATGCTTAGTGCTACTTTAAAGATACGGCTAAGCGATGGAAATATGCCATTATTTTCTTATTTCATACCATAGTTCTACCATGCCGCTTTTGTAAGCAGTGACATCTTTCAGGTGTAATGGCTGTTCCACTGCCAGGTGCTCAAAAAACGGCAGGCCTTCACCCAGCATAATGGGCAGAACGGATAATCTTATTTCGTCTGCTAGTTTTGCACGGATGAAGTCTTTGGCAAGCAGGGCGCCGCCAACGAGCCAGACGTTCTTATAGCTGGGCTTTAGCCGTTCATTTACCAGTTTGTTCAGGTCGCCTGAATGAATTTCAATATTGGGCCGTTCAATGGGCAGGTTCCGGTGACTTACAACAATTGTGGGAGTGTCTCCATAAGGCCAGCCGTAGGATTTTGAAAGTTCCAGGGCATGTTCGTAGGTCCTGGCGCCCATCACATAGCAATCTATTGTTTTAAGGAATTGCGCGGTGTCTGGTGGGCTTACACCTTTTTCGTAGTGGTCAGATGTATCGAACCAGGAAACGCTATTGTCTTGTTTGGCAATCATTCCATCAAGACTTGAAACCATGTGTATGGTTACTTTAAATGTGTTTTGCATCATTTAATAGTATTTTTTTCAGCACTATAGTCGCTTACTCCGGCAAAATTTGTGATCCTTATATGCAGTTTTACGCAAGCTAAAAATAGAGAATTTTCCTTACAGGCCGCCGTTATGCTGTAGACTAAACGTCCACCAGCCCATTTATGCCTGGCTTATAGAATTATCACTTGTGCGCTTTTTTACAATTTTCATGTCGGCAAACAGTCTTCCTTTGTTATAAATAATAACATATGAAGATAATCCTCACCCTGGCAATGCTAATGGCTATATCCTTAATCTCCAAAGCGCAAACCAATGACGATCTATTGAGGCAAGCCCGTAAGGCAATCGAAGGCAGCAATGCCATCTATGCAGACCTGGCAAACAAAAATGACGGTTCAATCCTGACCAGGTATACGGAAGATGCCTGTTTGCTACCGCCAAATTCAGCACCTGTCTGCGGCAAAGAAAATATTGCAAAATTCTTTAAAGACGGCCCTAAGGTACAAGTCAAATTTATCATACAACACCTGTATGGGGATGCCAGAACATTCATTACCGAGGAAAGCTATTATGAAATGGCAGACCTTAACGGGAATAAACTGGATGAAGGCAAAGTTATTGTGATCTGGAAAAACACAGCGGATGGTTGGAAAATGCATAGAGATATGTTCAGCAGTAATAAACCCGCATCAAAATAGATTTACAATCCAATATTGACTGCTTTCTGAAATTCAGCTCCATTTTTGATAAGTGTACTCCTGACTTGAAGTGGGGTAATTCCGGTAAATTTCCTGAACTCCTTAATAAAATGAGCCTGGTCATAGTAACTGCAATCATAGGCAATCGAGGTAAGAGATAGGTCCGTAGTAAGTATTTGTTGTAAACTTCTGTTGAAACGGTAAGATGCATACAGGGTACCCGGCGTCAGGCCCACCATTTCAAAAAATTGTTGCTGAATATATCTTTTGGAAAGACCCAGTGTGGAGGATAACTGATTCAGGTCAAAGCCTTCGCCTGTGGTCAGTATATGCTGACAAATCAAGGATAGCTGTTGGATCTTTTGCCGTTTTTTCTCATGTCTTTTTAATTTATCAATAAAAAAGGATTCGATGAGATCTATTTGCTGAGTAATTGAGATTTTACTCATCATTGCTTCATAGAGCTCACGCAATTCTCTTGCATACACATCCAAAAGATTTGTAGCAGCATTGGTGAAATCAGTAATCGGATTTGGGAAAAATATTGAACAGGCATAGGGATACATCCTGGCTATCAGTATTGCAGTGCCTTTCGTCGCATTCAGTCTGGCAGGGACTGTTAAATGCCCTAATAATTCAAATGCAGGGGTATCCCGGTACAGCCCGTTGATAATCGTGGCAGCGTTGCCATCTGGCATTTTAACGATGAAATCCACGAATCCACTTGGATAAAAAATTTCATTTTTGATATCCTTGTCGATAGTAACTACGGAATAATTCCTTATAAAGGGTTTCAATATGTCGCAAGGAAGATATTGCAACGCAATTATTTTTAGGTTTAAATACAGTATTAAATTACGGGAATTAATTTATTCTTCGCAAATGCGTTCATCGGAACGGTTCGACATTGGATATGAATAAGCTGGAGAGGATGTGAAAACGTTTTTAAACAGTAAATCCGCTACTAGAGCGGATTTACTGTTTAAAGTGCCCAGAACTGGATTCGAACCAGCACGCCCTTGCGAGCGCTGCGACCTGAACACAGTGCGTCTACCAATTTCGCCATCTGGGCAACCGTGTTAAGGGCAGCAAAGATAGGAATTGAAATTGTTTTGCCAAATTTTTCTTCGGCAAAATCTGTCTGACGTATTTACCTGGGTAATTCCGGTGGCCGCAGCATTTCTACCCAGGGCTTTTGTTCGAGCTGGTTGGTGGAGAACTTCATCCTGTTAGGACAGATGGTATCAGGGCCAAAAACGCTGTTGCTGCCATCAGGCCCGCAGTCTGCCGTGCTGGTACCGCTTTTGGCAAATACGGTGGAATTGTAGCTGTGTATGATGAGCTCCCGCTGCCGCAGGTCATTGAGCCGGCTCAGACGCAGGTTGGTGCCGTAGAAGGCGACACTGCCATTGCTTTCCTTTACCGCTTGTATCTTGATATAGCCGGTATCACGATTGGCGGGGTTCATGAGGTCATTATCAATATTCCAGCTATTGATAACAGGGCCCTTGCTGATCCAGGCCTGGTGCCGGAGATAGACGCCTGCTTTTTCTGCGAGCAGCTTAGTCAGTTTTGGAAATGCCGGCTGCATAAACAGGCCCATGTCGCCTCTTGCACTGAACCCATTCCATACCCGGAATATGCCCTTCTCAGGATCCGTTATTTCCCAGGTGTTGTCTTTTTCCACCACCCTGATGGTTGCCCTGGCAGAAAGAAGGCCTTCCAGGTTTTTATAAGTTGACAGGAGGGAGGACATACTTCCGGCATTCAGCGCATCGATACCTGCTTTTCCTACACCTTTTACGATCACCAAAGGTTCACTGATGTTGTCCAGTTCCTTCAGCAAGGCTTTGTCGGATGTTGACAGGAGAAAAACACCGGCGGATTTTGTCTGGCTGATATCAACAGATACTGCAGAACCGGACAAGGTAATGCCATCCAGCTGGGTGGCCGTAAACCTGGCGCCCTGCAGGTTACAATCGTTCATGGTGGCTCCGTCCAGTTTGGCGCCTGTGAGATCAACGTTCATGAGATTAGTGCGATCCAGCACTGCCCTGTACAGTATCGCCTCCTTCAGGTTCACTTTAGCCAGGTTACTGTTGGATAATACGATGTTCTGCAATTTAGCATTGGTGAGGCTGACATTAGGGCCGTATAGTTCAACGCTGGTAGCGGTCACATTTCTCAGGTCTGCCTGGTTGAGCACCGCGTCGATCATGATGGCATTTGAAAGCCTGGCAGGGCTGACAGGCTTTGACACCACCAATGCAAGCTTCCCGTCAGCCGATGTCCAGTTAAGTACCTGGTAGGTGGCGCCTCCTGAAACAATGCTCCATGTGACGCCTTTTATTTCCGCCGTGACGGACGTGCTCTGCGACAGCTCGTATCCGTATTGCCTGAACATCTGCGCAACACCGGCGCTGTCCAGGGACTGCAGGCAGTCCAGTAATATTCCATAATGTGGTTCCTTTTCCGGCACTTCAAATAAGGTAGAGAAAGCACCCATCTGTGCGCCGCTAAGATTGGCCTCTTTCAGCAATGCCCCGGTGAAGTTGGTGTTATGCATGGGGATTCCGCCCGATAGCTGCGCTTTTGTTAGGTTTGCATTGCTGAAATCTCCGTTCATCATTTCCGCACCACTGAATATGGAGGAGAGCGCTATGCCACTCGGCTGTTTACAAGGACTGAGATCTGCATAAATAAACAAGGCGTTGTTCAGCCGGGCGCCTGAGAAATCAGCGCCTTTTAGCACCGTTGTTGTATTCAGTTCCTGGTTATTGTTGAAGTTTGCTGCATTCAATACTGCACCTGAAAAGTTTGTTTTGGTCCCTTTGACCGCCTTTAATTTTGCCCGGTTCATCAGGGCATTCTTAAAGATGGTACCGTCCAGGGTAGCACCGCTAAAGTCTGCATCATCGAGGTGGCAGCCGGTGAAATCCCATTTGGAAAGGTTGCTGTAGATGGCCTGCAGGTAATCAAGGTTCACTGCTGCACTGAATCCTTCCAGCAGGGCCTCCCGAAGGTCCAGGTAAGACCAGTCCTTATTCAGCATGTTAAATTTCAGCTTCGCTTTTTTGAAGGAAGTGAGGTTGTTCCTGTCTCTCGAAAAGCTGGCAGGCTGACTGAAAATGCAGCTGGTAAGATCGGTATTGTCGAACACTGTGCCGTCCATTCTTGCGTTCAGGAAAGAGGCATTGGTTAGTTCGGCGCTGTCCAGGATGGTTTTGGTGAGTATCGCTTTATTGAATACTGCTCCTGCCAGCTTCGCCCCCGATAAATTGGCCTGTGAAAGGTCGCAGCGATCTCCGAAGATGGCGTCGCGCATGGTACTGCCTGTGAATTTTGCGCCGGTGAGCACACATCCGTAGAAGTGAACATTATCCAGCCGCTTGCCGGAGAGGTCTATCCCGCTAAGGTTGGCATTCCTGGCGGTGAAAGCGCCTGGATCGGCGGGTATATCTTTAATGATCGCGTCACTGAGATCAATACATTTCCATTGTTTGCCGAGCTGTTCGAATCTGATGGTAGCGCCGTTCAGTTTAACCGGTTTGCTGGCATTGTCACCAAATTGAGGTTTACTATCAAACTTAACCCCGGTAAGATCCAGTCCAGAGAAATCAGTACCATTGCCCATCTGCGCACCGCGAAGGTCAGCGCCCTGCATGCTGATGGCGCCTTTGAACAGGGTGCCCTTCAGGATAGTATTGTTCATTTTCGCATTCCGCAGGTCGAGCTTCTCCAGGTTCTCTCCGCTGAGATCCTTGCCGGTGAAATCATAAGGAGGTGTTCCTTCCGGCTTGTAAGTGCTTGTCTGCATCATGCTTCGATGGTGATTGATTTTAAAGCCTTGTTTAAGGCGGCGCGTGTGCTGGTTTTGCGCTCCGATAGTGGCAGGCTGCTTTCCGGATCGATCAAAGGGTAGGAGGATATAGAGGCCAGCAGCCTTAATTGCAGATCCAGGCTCCTGGCGATCGCCTGGGCGCCGGGACTGGCGCCTTCCCCGGTATAGATCACGCTTTTCAGGTCTCTTACGAATGCCTGTAACTGTCCGTTGTTCCAGCCATACTTTTCATCCGGCTCGCGGGCGTCGCCGAGGTACATTAAGACAAAGTAAGTGAGCTGGTTGATGAATTTTTCTTCCGGGTAGGCGTCTGTATCCGCTTTAGCTACCACCAGTTTGTTCACAAAAGCTGTCATCTTCGCATTGCCGGTACTTAAGCCGATCAGGAGGTGCAGCAGAAAAAGATATGTTCTGCTGTCCATGCTGTTGAGCGATTGCAAGGCCTGCAGATCTGTTTTCTGCGCTGTGCAGATGAATTTAGCCTTGGCAATGGCTAATGACTTTTCGGTCCAATTAGCGATTACACCATCTTCAAAGGTATGCACTGCGGCCACACCTGCACGCTCTACTTTATCGCCTTTATCGATGTATTGTTTCTCGGGGTTATTATCGCTCCATTTATCGAGCAATGCTTTGGCCTTGCTTCGCCAATTGTCAGGGCCTCCACGTAATCCTGCTTCGGGAATGATCCTGGTGGTCTGATCGCTTTGGTCCCAGTATTCCCAGCCATGATGGTAGGTATACCACCAGTTACGCCATTCGCTGCAGCCGCGATAGTCACAGCAATCTTCTACCCCGGTATCACGTACAAACCTGCGGTATTTGAAAACCTGGTACATGATGTCTACGTTAGCTATCTTCACCAGTTCATCAAAGAAGCTTTTGTACCAGCCCTGGCATGTAGGGTTTTTGATGTCCGGGTAACTATTGGAAAGTGATTCCAGCAGGGTGAAGAACTTCCCTATATCGGTGGAAGTTACGTTGTCACGGTAGGTGTTCTGAAAACTGAGCATTGCGTGCACGAGATGCAATTCTTCCGGTACCATGGCATATACTGCCTGTGCGTCTTCATTTACGTTGTTTTGCACGGTCATTCTTTTTGAAGAGGTCTTAGCTTTTAGGGATCCATTGGCTGATAGTAGGCTCGTACCTGCCTGCAGCGCCTTCCATCTGTTCGTAATTCAGCGTGAATAAGGTACGCCATTGATCAACAGTAAACCTGGCTGCATTTACCTGCCCGTTATTGGAACCTTCATCGGCGGTCAGCGGGGAGCCGTCGGGGTTATAAATATCCAGCTTATAATCCTCCGGTTTTGCTCCTGTGTCTTTGTAGGAAAGCACATAGATAAAGCCTTTTGTTTCGCTGCTGATGTCCAGGTAAGTTCTTTTACTACCTGGGGCATCCTTCAGTTTCATCACGGAAGAAAGGCGGGTAAATATAATGGCGGTCCCTTTTTCATTCAGCTGTAGGTCGTAGTGAAGGCTATTGGTAGTATCTGCAAGCGTCCATACTTTGCCAGGCGCTTTTATGCCAATGCTTAGGTTCATGCCCCTGTATATATCGATCTCGTTTGTTTTTTCGCCGTTAAAGCGCAGGTCATAGGTCACATTTTCCGTTGGGTCTGTGATCAGCCATAGCTCGTCTTTTTTCGTACAATGACATACTGCATCTGTGCTCAGGGCCAAGAGGCGTTCTTTGAATTTGTCGCGTACCGACTGAGGCAGTATACCTTGATTCAGCGGCTGTATAAAGCCGGCTTCCAGGCTGGCCAGGGGCGTAAGCAGGTAGCGCTGTTCGCCTTTGGAATAGTGGACAGGCACCTGTTGCTGCAGCTCTTGCAGCAATGCAGTGGAGCTTGTTTTCGAGGACAAGGTTGCGCTGAAAGAGGCGGCTATTTCAAAGGAAAGTTCTGCTTTAAAACAGGGAACACCGTTGCCCCGGGTGTCGAAGGCCTGGATCCTTGCATTGATATCTTCCAGCACCAGGATCCTTCCATCGGCGGTAATGGTCATGGCTACAGGGCCCTGCAGCAAGCCTTCCCGTATACCCTTGCCCGATAGCGGAATAGCGATGGGTGCGTTTTCATCTTTTACGCCTGCCGCGGGCAATTGTACAATCGCTATTTTGTTATCGCGATAGCTGATCGCAATGGCGTAGTTGTTGGGATGAATGGCCACCGCGCTGATGTGCTCCATTGGGAAAGCGCCCCAGCTTTTGATAGGAGCAAAGTCAAAATACGGTTGCTTTTCATCGTTCAGGTCCACATGCCGCAGGTGATATAATCGCTGCTGCGGGTAGGTTCTTGTATCGAGGTAGAAATTATTGGGACTGAACTCGGGCGTGGGCCATTTGAACACTTTTATCACGTCCACCTGTCGGCGAAGCTCGTATAAAGTCTGGATGCCCGGGATGATGATCTTCCATGCGGCGTCTTTCTTTACCGGGTGAACGGCTGCGTTTTGAGGCAGGCTTAAACCATTGGCAGAAAACGCGCTGATGAGTGCAGCCGGAACGGTGGTTTTCGAATTCAGGTCAGGCATCAGGCTTTCTGCATCATCCAGGGTAAAGAGACCTGCAGGCCCGAATTGATCAAAGGCGATATAGGGTTGAATGGTTTGTCCGCGGTTGGATACCTTCATACCTGCTCCCGGCTTAGCCAGCGCCGATATTGTTTTGAGGAGGTACATCGGCGTGGATTGTTTGGTAGCGCCGTAATCCACAGGCAGCTGTTGTTCTGCTGCACGATAGCAATAACCTATCTTGTATGCAATATTGTTAGTGGTAATATTGACCAGTTCTGATACCTGCTGATTATTCAATATAGCCCGGGTAGCTTTAGGGGCCAGCGGGTTTTTGACCCAATGATATTTGCCATCCTGTGGATTATATCCCAGCTTTTCCAGATGCACATATTTTGTAGCGGGCAATAGTGGCACCAGTCGTTCAATGATGGATCCTTCTTCGCGGCGGGGTCCGTCCGGAGCCGGGACGGCATCCATCCAGCCGCTGGTCCATTGGCCTACGATCCATTCGTCCTTTGAATAAACGGTGGCGATGATCTGCATTTTTTGTCCTGGTGCTACGGGTAGCTCGTCCTGCGTTTTTTGAGAAAAAAGCACTTCGATCGGTTCATCGCTTTTCCAGGGCATTCTGCCGACCTTCTTTTTTGAAGAAGTATTTCCTTCATATCGTACCAGGATCTCGTAATTGTCGCCAGCCTTGGGCCAAACAGGGGCCTGGGAGGAAGTGCCATGTGTGGGGTCAGGGTGCACCTTCACGCCGAGACTCATGGAGCGTTTAGCCTCGATGGTATAAGTGGCGGGAGACAACAGCACTTCGGTGGTAGTAGCGATCATACTGGTAATGGCGCTGGCCATGCTCAGTAACTGGTGGGCGAGGCCTACTACCGGTGTGCTCTGGACAACCTTATCTTTAGCTGCCTGTGCGACTGCCTGTGCGGCAAATTCCTTCATGCCTTTCGACAGCAGGATGCCTGTTACCATTTGTCCGGCGGTAATGAAGAAAGGCGCTATATCCAGCCCGTTCTCATTTGCTGCTCCCACTATCAACGTAAAGCAAGCCAGTGAAGCGGATACCAGGATCACTATGTTTTCCCTTTTGTTAAAAAAATCAGTATACCACTTGGTGTTGGAAACGCCGACAGATAAAGCGGAGAACAGGGCGGGTACGCCATAGGAAACAACGGAAGTAAACACCAGGCCTAGCTTATCTACATCCATATCCCAATGGCCTACTCCTAAGCCGCCAAAGAGCACATTTACGCTGCTGGCGTTATCGGGCACGGGAAAAGAAAGCGTAACTTTTGGCGCCCATACAGGCACGCCGAAGAACACACTGCCGGCGCCGAGCCAGGTCAGGTACTTTTTATTGTCGCTGTTTTCAAACCAATCTTTTAATTTCCCGTTCAAGCCACCGGTGGCGCTTTCCCAGTTAGCGGGATTATTAATGATGGCGCCATCCGGCGTTTTAAACTGGCAGTAAACGCCTAAGCCGCGGTTAGGCCAGTTCTTCACGGCGAAGCTGAGCCTTTTGGAGGCCTGATCAAATTCCAGGGTTTCCCAATAGAGATGGAGGCCGTATTCGGAGGTCTTGTTACTGATGGTCCAATTTTTGGCCTTATCGTCGTCCCCCTTTAATTGCTCTGTTTTCAGCAAGGGGTTGGACTGGTCGCTTACGGTGGTCTCGCCTGTACTGCCGTTAAGGGCATGCCACTGAGCGCCTTTCAGCCAGGCCGTATCTTTGAGCTTTTGCAGTATGCTGTGCAAAAGGGGGGTCATGACCTCTTTTAAGCGCTCAGAGAGGTTGTATTGCGGTATAACGGGTTGTTCCTGCCCGTCTACTTCCAGCACCGGCCATTCGATGAGTTCTCCTTCCGCATCCAGCAGGCCGTCGGCGGGCGGCATTATATTGCCTGCGGGATCTTTCACGACGGTATTGTCGTACCAGGGAGTATCGCTTTCGGCGGGATGCATCAGCAGGTACTGCCAGAGGTCTGTAAAAAGAGGATCTGCCAGGATGATCTCTTCTGCTATACGGTAATGCACATCTGCCAGGGCGCTGGCAATCTCCGGATGCTGCATTACGAGCGAGAGGGCCGTGTCGAGGATATTTACGGTAAGGTTGGCATCGGCATGATAATCGGTTAATTCAGGCAGGGCGAGGGTATCCGGCGCGTTGAATGAACCATTGGTATAATAATCCACTTTTGCAGGCAGGAAAGAATTTTTTCCGCTGGCATGGATCGCTTTTACAGCTCTTTTGACCTTTTGCCGTGGAATGTAGTTATACATAGCGGCTATTTCACCGGCCACTGCGCCCGGGCGGGCAGAGGGGTAGGTGATCACGTTAAAACCGACTTCCTCCGGTGAGAACTCGGCATGCTCTACATAATGTGTGAACCTGTTCAGCGTCTCATCTGATAGTACCTGCAACAGCCTGTTCCTGCTGCGGTAATAGGCCCGGGTTTCCGGCGTATGTTCCTTTACAAGGGCTTTCTTGTTGGAATTGATGAATTTTATATTCAGCCCGTTCCTGCCAAGAAGCTGCAGATGGCTGAAGTCGAAGTGAAGTGTAACACTGTCCATAAACAAATAGGATATAAGGATGAATAGCGCCCGTATGTGGAGCGTGTCTTTAATGAGGCCTAAAATTACTAAATGCAGTATTGCGTAAAAATGAAGCTTGTCCGGTTTATAAAACAGGACTGTCCGGACCGAGGCTTTGTATGTATTGCAGGGGGCTAAGACCTACCAGCTTTTTAAAAGCGCTGTAGAAGGCGCTGCGGGAGGAAAATCCTACTTCGCTTGCCATGGCTTCTATCGTATAGTTCTTCAGGTTACCAGCACCACCTATCTGCTCTTTGATGCTTTTGATGCGGAGAGTATTGATGTAATCGGCAAAGCTTAAATGGTAGTGATTATTGAGTAAGAGTGATAAGGTATGCGGGGCAATGCCCAGTGCAGCCGCCAGGGAAGACAGGCTGATATTTTTGTCCGTATAAGTGCGGTGTTGCTGCATATGCGCATCTATCTCTTCGCATAATCGGGCTACCGCTGTTGTTTGAGAAGCGGCTGCTTCTGCTTCTTTTTTTATGCGCAGCAGGGTAGCGGGAGTGATATCCAGGAAGGAGGCCACGCTTTCTGCGGGCAGGCGTTCAATATACCCCGGCTTGGTTTTGGTAAAGTATGCATAACGCTCCCTGGCATTCCCGATGCGGATGATATGCGCTCTTTCCTGTGCGTCCCGGTAATACTTTTCTACCATTACCCGGAACATGTAATTAAAATCGAAATGGGTCTGGAACAGCTCCTCCATCACGTCATTATGCATGGCCAACAGGATGGTGGGCTCAACAGCTTCCATGGTTTCCATAGTAGGACCTACTCCATGCAGGCCTGTGATCGAGCTGACAAATTCGTTCTCTACTGAAATATAGGTAGTGACTTTTTTGCGGTTGTGCATGGAGTAGGCCATGATAGCCCCCTTTTTGATAAAGTACATATACTCGCAGATGTCGCCTTGCTTTACCAGGATCTCGTCTTTTGCTATTTGGAGGCCGACTACGTTGCGGTAAAAAGCAGCCTTGAGTGCCTCGCTCATCGGGTAGATCATGTTCAGCAGGTGTACCAGGTAGTCGATGTCTTCTTTAGCAGCAATAGGGTAAGGCATTCTCACTTTACAAGATTAATTGGAATAGCAGGCTAAAAGTACTAAATATACCTTAAAAGCCTGCATACCAATCCTTATTTCCTGAGGGCGTATTTCAGGGATACGTCTGCATAGGACGTGGCATTTACCACGTACCATTTTTTATCGTCGCTCAGTATCAATTCGTAGGTCACGCCGTTCTTATTTGTGAACTCGGTGACGCCTTGAATTTGCTTATCATGATATCTTTTCTTTACTGCGAGCAGCACTTTCATGGGCAGTTCAGTTTCCTGGCAGTATTTGAGTGAATAGACCAGCGAACCTTCCTTGTCGTACCAGATCCTGCATTGGCTGTCGTTACGGGTGAAAGAAACAACATAAAAACCTTCCTGCTCTGCCCATTTTACATACTTTGCGTCTGGGAAGGTGCGGTTGAACAGCTGGATCAATGACTCGCTGGGCGCTGCTATTACATGAAAAGTTCCCAATAGGGTAATGGCTACTGTTAAAATGATCTTGTTTAAGAAATGGCGTTTCATTTTTTGTAGTTTAAGGATGACAAGTTTATAATTGATGATGTAAAATTAGCACTGGTGAGAATTCAAAAATTGTATAAAACAGAACAGCGGTCTTATTTTTCAGCAGGGGGTTAAAATGACATATCAAGGGGCTGATCTGGACAATTTGAATTTTTATCTTTGTAAAAATCACCGCCATGAAACATCTTAGCATATTAGTCCCAAAGGGAGAGAATAACCTGAGCAGCATCGTGGGCGCTTACAAGATATTTTCAAGAGCAAATATGTATTGGAAAGACCGTGGCAGCGCGGAGTTGTTTAAGATCCAGCTGGCAGGTATTTCAAAAAAGGTAGACTTCTATGATGGCTTGTTCTCTGTAAAGCCGCAGATCCATATTTCGGAGATTACAAAGACTGATCTGATCATCATTCCTTCCCTGAATCACAATTACTATAAAGCGGTAAAGGAAAACCAGGAGATGATTAACTGGGTAGCGCAACAGTATAAGCAGGGTGCTGAAGTAGCCAGTATATGCACCGGTGCTTTTATGCTGGCCTCATCGGGTTTGCTGGATGGTAAAAGCTGTTCCACCCACTGGGCTGCCGAAGGCACTTTCAGGAACATGTTCCCGAATGTGCACCTGGAACCGGATAAGCTGATCACTGATGAAAACGGGATCTATACTAACGGGGGCGCTTACTCTTTTCTGAATCTCATCATCTACCTGGTAGAGAAATATTTTGACCGGCAGACGGCTATTTTCTGTTCTAAAGTATTCCAGATAGAAATAGACCGGCAAAGCCAGTCGGCCTTTACGATATTCACTGGCCAGAAACTGCATGGGGATGAAATGGTGAAGGAAGCGCAGGCCTATATAGAGAGTAACCTGCATGAAAAGATCTCCGTTGAGAACCTGTCTTCCAGGTTTGCTACGGGCCGGCGTAATTTTGACCGGCGCTTTATTAAGGCAACGGGTAATACGCCGGTAGAATATGCGCAGCGGGTAAAGATCGAATCAGCGAAGAAAGCGTTTGAAACCAGCCGGAAGACCATCAATGAAGTGATGTATGAGGTGGGCTATGTAGATATAAAGGCCTTCCGGGAAGTGTTCCGGAAAATTACAGGCATGTCTCCCTTAGAGTATAGGATGAAGTACAATAAGGAGGCGTTGGTTTGATGAGATCACGCTATTGGAAAATAAGCATAAAAGCTGGCGCCATGGCCGGGTTTACCGCTGGCATGTATATAACCCTGATGGTTTTCCATTATTCTTTTACAGACGGCCAGCCCGATCCCGGTTCCGGTGTATTCCTGCTTGCTATGCAGGCGTTGAAACAAGTTGAAGATTCTTTTTTCATAAAATGGATCGAAGCCAATGCCATTATCCTTAAATGTAATCTCTAAATATTGTGTGTGCCGCGGATAGGAGGGATCGCCTTTGATCTGGTCTCCAGACAGCAAGCGGCAGGATATTGCAATAAGCGGGTCATTATTTGAAAATTTCAGCGCATTGCCGATCAGGTTTGCAAATAGCTGATGTACCTGTAAGGGAATGGCATTGATGCTGGGGAGCGGATCGCTTACTATGGTGGCTTTTTTTTCTTTGATCAGTAGTTCATAGTCTGACCTGACTTCTTCCAGGATGTTATTCAGATCTGTTGGTTCGGTCCCGGATTCATGTTTTGATAAACGGCTGTAATTTAAGATAGAGTTGATCAGTTCACTCATCCGTTGTGCGGAGGAATTGATTTTCCCAAAGTATTTTCTGCTGAGTGCTTCATCGTGGAAGTTGTTCTCGATCACTTCTGTAAATGTACGGATCTTACGAAGCGGCTCCTGTAGGTCGTGTGAAGCTACATAGGCAAATTGTTCCAGTTCCTGGTTCCGCAGCTCCAGCTCCTGCAGGTATTCCTTCATTTTATCTTCTGCTATTTTTTTATCTGTAAGGTCGCGGGTTACTTTTGAAAACCCGATAATGTCGTCCTGGTCGTTATGTAAAGCGGTAATTACGACACTGCCCCAGAACCGGGATCCATCTTTCCGTACCCGCCAGCCTTCATGCAGCGCTTTTCCATGCTTCCTGGCTGTATTGATCAGTGTTTCCGGCAGCTGGTTGTCCTGGTCTTCCTGCCGGTAAAAGATGCTGAAGTGCTTGCCGATGATCTCATCGGCCTGGTAGCCTTTGATCTTTTCGGCGCCGGCATTCCAATCCTGGATGTTGCCGTTTTCGTTTAACAGGACGATAGCATAATCCTCCACTTCTTCTACCATCCTTTTATAAAAAAATGTGTAGTCTGGTTCGCTTTTAGTTTGTTCCTGTTTCATGGTATTACTTATTACTGCTTTCCAGTATTTTTCTCAACTCTGTACAAAGTAAAGAAAAGCCTGGCGGTTTGGGAAGGAAATCATGTGCTCCCAATTGCTTACTCTTTGCAATAATCTGGGGCTCGGGCGAGGTGGAAAACATAATGATATGCGTGCTACGTAAATGCTCCAGCTTTTTAAGTTCCTGGAGGCATTCCAGGCCACTGATCTTGTGCATATTGATGTCCAGAAATATAAAATGGGGTCTATATGACGTGTCCGCCTTTAATTTAGCAAGTGCTTCTTCCCCGTCGAGTGCTACGGTGCAGTGAATATTTGGATCCACCTGTTGCATCGCCATCAGGAAAATTTCCTGGTCGTCTATATCATCGTCTACAAGCAGACATTCCCTGGTCATATATAACAGTCGTTCGTTTAGTAATATTAATCGTCCCGCATATTGTATTTAGTATCTAAAATAATATAATCTGATCAAATCAGGTAATACCAGCCTCTTCATTAACGTAAACGGATATGTGTAAGGCAGACATTTTCAGGGTGAAGCTAGCGTTTTGAATTATTTATTTGTAGCTTTGCGTCCATCCTGCCCTGTTTGACTAACGTATAGAGAGTATTGCATAAATTCAAAAATATGGCTAAGTACTCTAGAGTAATTTTATTGGCTGACGACGACATGGACGATCAGGAACTTCTGAAGACCGCAATATCTGACACGGACTCAAACATAATAGTAGAAGGTGTAAGAGATGGGCGACAGCTGGTTGAATATTTGGTTCAACTTGGGAACCGGAAGTTTCCGGACCTTATTATCCTTGACTACCAGATGCCCTTTTTTACCGCCCCTGAAATATTAACGAAATTTGCCGGCAATATGTCGTTTGCCGCTACAAGAAAGATCATATGGAGTACATCAGCCAATATTGACCATATTAATCAGTGTTTACAATTAGGCGCTAAAGATTATTTTATAAAACCCAGCAGCGAAACTGCTTTGCAGGATATAGTAGAAAGGATTCTTTATATGTTGAGGGAGCTCAACGATGTTTAACTAAGGTGCTTACGTTCTCTCCTGCCATTTCAGTGAACTTTGATCCGCTTTCTTTTGCTTTGTATTATGTCCGTTGAGCCTGCCGCGAACCGCGAACTACGCTCAGCCTGGTACCCTGGCCCATATTGGTCTGGCATGGATTTTTTGTGTTATATAGTACAATAGGGTATATAGCCTGCGTATGCCTCAGCGTATATGTCTGACACAGGATCAGGCTCCGCGGACAAAATGCCTCAGATTGTGGCTAAAGATCAACTTGTAAAAATCGCCGGTTATGGGCAAGCGCACCTTTTTTGTAGTTGTTGAAACCCCCAAGGGCAGTACCGAGAAGTACGATTACGATGCAAAGTATCGCTATTTTACATTGAAGAAAATTCTACCTGCAGGGATGATGTTTCCTTTCGATTTCGGCTTCATCACAGATACCAGAGGCCAGGACGGTGATCCCCTGGACGCCTTTGTATTATCGGCCTTCAAAACTTTCCCCGGATGTATGGTTAAATGCCGTTTGCTCGGCGCTATTATAGCGGAGCAGCGGGAAAAGGACGGCAAAACAGTAAGGAACGATCGTTACATCATGGCTCCGGTTGTCTCCGGAATTGATAAGGCGTCTTATGATGCGGAGCACTTCCTGCCTGACATGATAAAAGAGCTGGAAGCATTCTTTATCAATTATAATAACCAGGAGGGAAAGGAATTTCGCCCTTTAGGTTTTATGGAGGCGAAGGAAGCCTTTAAGCAAATCAGGAAGTGCAAAAAATGACACGCACTAAGTCTTTAACTATTGTTTCAATTATAGCACCTCAAACAAAACGTTATGAGCAGTAAGCAAAAAAGGTATAGCATCCTGAAGCGAAAGGGATACCTGTGGGTAACGCTGATCCTGTTTTTTATTTCTATAGGCCTTCACTGGTATTTCGGATGGAAAACCTACGTAGAAGAACAGCGCGAGCATGGGCAGCCGGCAGATAAGCAGGGCTATGTAACGGAGATGATGCGCGATACGATGGAGAACTGGCAATCTGAATTCCTGCAGCTGATCTGGCAGGTAGCGGGGCTGTCTATCCTTTGGTACTGTGGGTCTCCGCAGTCTAAGGAAGGTGATGACAGGAAGGAAGAGAAGCTGGATTATATCATCCGGCAGCTTGATCCGCAGAGAGCTGAAGGGTTGTTGAAGGAGTGGAAGGAGAAGTATCCTGACAATTAGTAACTTATAAGCCGAATGGATCCGGCGCATTATGACTTCCTGGCCTAGTTGGATTAAATTGGAGTTAAATAATAGGTACTATCATTTCTTAAATGACCCTCCGTTGAAATTACCAGGCCAATTAGTCACATATTATAAATAGGTTGTTATAAATGTAGTTGATTACTATCAAACAGTCTATTAAAAAAATGATTTCGAAGTATTAGCTGTAAAGGGGCTACCTTTGCAAAATGAAAGTATCAGTTATTTCCCGCCCAAGAATGCAGTTCACCCATGATCATGAATGGATTGATTTTAATGGGACAGTTGGTTTCGTAGGCGCCTCTATCTTTAAACTAAAGGGTATAGAAAAGGTCGATAATATAAAATGGTATAATCGTAAAGGCACGATTGAAAAAGGCACTTTGATCGCTGAAATCCGTTCGGATAATAATGTCATCCCTATCCATGCTCCTGTAAAATGTAAATTTTTAGGTCAGAATCAGAAACTGAATGATAATCTTAACCTGATACTGGAAAGCCCGCAGGATAATGGATGGATGTTTTTTATTACGCCTTCAAAATTCCTTAATCATGACCCGCTGCTTTCGATGGAAGAGTATCAGCAGTTTATCCGCACGAAAGAGGCTTGTAGTGCTCAATGACAGCAGCCCTGATAATTTAAACATAAGATTAAAGCCGCATAGATCGCATGATTTACGCGGCTTTTCTGTTTCCTAGCCTATGAGACCATTGCTTTTTTGTGTAGACAATTCTTACCTTATCAGTTCTCGGTTAGAAGACAACACAACAGTGGTGCTTTTGTAACACCGTTTATACTGTTGTTGACAGAAAAATAACAGGCATGTCTCCATTGGAGTATAGAGTGAAGTATAATAAGGAGGCGCTTGTTTGATAGGTAGCAAGCACCTTTTACGCAATTCTTCCAGGTGATTTGTAAGTGTTTTATTAGACAAATGTTTAAGCGGAAGGAGAGGTATCCTGACAATTAGTAGCCGCAAGCGTAATCTATCCGGTACTTTACAATTTTCTGGCCTTCTGTTTTTTTGCGGTCCTGTTGAAGGTGGAATCGCTCATGCCCATGTACGATACCCAATATTTTTGTAGCACCCGTTGATGAAGTTCAGGTTGTTTTTCGATGAGGTATTGATACTGTTCTGCATTTGTTAAGCCCAACAAATCGATTGTCCGTTCGTAAAACATGATGTGGTAGTGCCACAGGAGCTTAAGCGCCATACCCTGAAAGGCTGGAAACTCGTCGCAAAGCAGTCAATATCTAGTTTATGGCAGAAAATCGCATGGCCTGAAACGGGAACCGTAGAGGCATTTGCCGGTGGCGGTCACCGTATCGAGGGCAGCGGCGTAGTCATAAGGGCTCTGAATAGTCTTTGTCCTGTTGGACGTGGAGGTGTTCATCTCCGCGGAGTTTTCCAGGTTTATCATTGGTTTGATGATTAATGTTCTTTGCATATTCCATCCATTTTGCGGCGGCGGCGTGCCAGTTGGTGATGGGCGTTTTCCCGCCTAATTTCCAGTCGATCGCTTCGTAGTGATTGAACAATAGCGGGGCTTCGTTTGCGGGGAAGCCAGCCTGTTTGAAATGGGCTTGGACCTCTTCGAGGGAAGGGGTGGGCCGATCTGCGGCGCGGGGTGTAGCGGTTTGATTTTGCTGGTTGGTTTGTAAAGGGGAATTTGGCGCGGGCGTTTCTCTCTCTGTTTATATTGTTTATAATTGTTTTATTAATGTGGCCTGAAACAGGTACCGGCAGGATACTAATTTTGACCCTTGTCGGTCCCGGATCCGGTACCGCGCCGGTACCTCTCCCGGGTCTGTTTTGAGGACCGGTGTCGGGGCTATCTTCATCGATTTGTGCGAAGAGTGGCAACTGCGGTTCGACACCGTTAGGCGGCGTTAGAGAAAGCATGCTGACCTTGGGCCGGTGGTACTTGTGCAGCGCCGGGGAGTAGATGATATAGCCGCTGAGGTGAAGCTCTTTGAGGCAGCGCATATAGCTGTCTTTTGAACGGAGACCGCTGAGCAGCATGACCCGTTCCCGGACAAGAGGGAAGGGGTTTTCGAAACGGTGGTAGTTCCAGCAGTGGAACAGGGCGAGATAAAGGCTGATGTGCCGGGACGTGAAACGGGGTTCCCGGGACAACCGCGCGTAGAAGCGGTTGAAGTGCGTAATGAAATTCATAAGTGGTAAGTGTACTTTAGTTTGTTAACAAAAATTTACGGTTGATTTAATGCACTCTTGTTGGATAGGGTTATGATGATGCGAAGGTAAAATGACGGTATGAGAAAGAAAAGCTAGAATGACATTGTGAGAAAGAAATTGTCATTTGACAATAATTTCGGGGGATTTGGTAAAATGGGGGTGGGGCGTAGGGGTTAGAAATCGGATAAAAGTTTGGAAACGGGGATTTCGAGGCCTTTGGCGAGTTTGATGAGGGTGGTGACGGCGAAGTTCTTTTTGCCGTTTTCGATTTTAGAGATACCGCCTTCGCTAATGCCAGTAAGGACTTCGAGTTCTAACAGGGTAAGCCCTTTTTTGATGCGGGCTTGTCGTATTGTTTGTCCGAGTTTAATTAGTATTTCGTTGTTGTCGTTCTCCATTGGGACAAGATGAAAGAATTATTCAGAAAAAAACTTGCTCGATCGAGCAAGATGTTAAAAAAAGTTCTACATTCATAATATTAAAAACCCATTGTTATGCAAGCCAATAAAGAAACAGGTTACTGCGGCCCGTTAGGGGAGCATATGAAAGAGCCGATGGCGGTGATTGAAGAGTTTTGTGATTGGTCGGATAAGGAGACGGTGAAGAGCCAGATGTGGGATTGGTTGATGGCGGCGATGGGGGCGAAGTATGCGGGGTATGAGGAGGCGGGGAAGAGATGGGAGTTGTTGTTTTTGTATAAACGGTTGGAGGGGTTGGTGGATGCGGTTTATAGGGTGGGGGAGGGGGAGTAATAATGCCTTCAGTAATTTGATAAAGATGGCAACGAATGTATATAATTCGATAAGACAACCAGGAGAAACTAATATTATTTAAGAACTTTGATTTATTGAAGAACGGAAAAATAGTTCATTAATTATGGAAAATGAAGTTTCAGTCTTTCTATTTGTAATCCCAGTCCTTACTTCCTCTTCGGAAAGGACATATATTTATCGGCTTTCTGATATGGCGTATGGTGAGTGGATTATTTTAGAAGATAACAAACCAAAATATTATTTACATATTTTTGATGATCTTTATAAAGACGTGAGAGAGTATCTACAAAATCATAAGGATATTGCTGCAGATACATTATTGGAGCGATCGTTTAAGGAAAGGAACCTAAACCTTTCTTTAAGCGAAACCTTTAGAGTTAGTAAAATTTGGGAATCGAAGGAGACAAGGCAGGAATTTAAACTTGAAAGGTTTCCACCTCATATTTTTAAAATTGAATAGTAGATGAAAAAGGAAACCCGCATTTGTCTTGTACTATTTCATTCCTGTTACGAATAAGTATCGCGAACGTGCCTACTAGCTCACCATCAGAATAACTACTCGTATTTGCATCACAAATTGCTGTTTAATACCAGTATATCCGGAGGCGCTCCGTATGGCCTAGGCATGCCTGAATTTCCGACATCTTATTCAATTTATAGATATCTCTTTGACAGCTATTTTATCTGGGACCACTTTGAGCTCCTTGACTAATAATCATTGCCGTGTTACAAATGAAGAAACCCACGCTAATAATCTATCAGCGTAGGTTTCTTTTTTGTTACAGTCTCTGTTGGTAGGACAGCCCAATGGCTCTATTGTTTCACATTTGCAAGGCTGTCAATTGAAGACTGTATATCTATCAATCGGGCATGAACCGCTGCAAGTTGCAACTGTTCTTCCTTTGCTTTGTCATTAAGGCCGTTGCAGCCTGCTGACCTTTCATTTATATTGTTAGCGCTATCCTTAAGTAATTTTTGTTCGCTTAAAAGTTTTGTCTGTACATTATTGTGATTGCATGCACAAGCGAAGATGATGAGAAGGCATAAGAGGGCTGGGAATTTCATTTGAAGGTTATTTAAAGTTGTAAAATTAGAAGCTGTATTTCATGCAATATAATAAATAACAGTTTTTCAGCGGTTATTTTTTCTATTTGCCAGTTGTGTTAACAAATAACTAAGTTTTTTTTACACGTGCTACTAACTTCTTAAGGATCTTTGTATTGAGCGCTTTATTGGCTGTCAACAGTAGACCTTTGAACAGGTCTCCTTTCTTATTAATCCTGTCCTGAATGCTATGAATATTAAATGCTTTACGATCAAGCTTATCGGTGATCTCGTCCCAGGCAAGCGGTGTGCTAACAAGCGGCCAATGATAGGGCCTGACACTGTATACGGCAGCTAAAGTTTTCGAGTAGTGATTTTGATCGGCGTCAATATAGACGCGATCGCTGCGGTTTTCCCTGGCTCTTTCCCTGGTGCTGATCTTCGGTACCATCTCGTGAATTTCATTTGCCAACCGTCTTGCTGCGACATAGGTTTCTTCATATGTCAGGTCCTGGCAGGGAATATAGATATGTATGCCTGTCTGGCCTGATGTTTTGGGGAAAGCCTTCAGACCATAAGCATCCAGCACCCTTTTTGCTGCCTGGGCAACTTTTACCGCCTTTTTAAATCCTGCGGTTTCCGCAATCTGCTTTTTATTGTCTGGTAAATCAGGGTCAATACTGGGATCAAGGTCGAGCCATATCTGATCGGGATAATCTGCCTGCTGGTACCTGGACGCCCAGGGGTTAATGTCAACGCAGCCAATGTCGATCATGTAAATGAGCGTTTCTTTATTGTTACATACAAGGTAGTCTATTTGCGTTCTTTTACCTGCTTCTTCATTGCGACGCTGGTCGGTGAATATCATGGAACATTCAGGCTGCCGGCCTTCCATATCTTTTATAAAGTATCGCTGCCCTTTATGGTCGGAAAGCTTTAGTGTTAGGGACTGAGGGCGGTCTTTTACATAGGGCAGGAGATAGCGCGATAATTCATTGTAATATATAATTAAGCGGCCTTTAGCGATGCCTGGCCACAATTCTCTATCTATATTATGCACCTTGATATTACAGCGGCCAATACCCGGGTCTAGCCATTCTGTGCCTTCCTGTTCTTTATCTACAGCACGCCAGTTGCTATCAGCGTTTAAATATTTGTTCTTTGCTTTTGAGAGAGATGCTTTAACGTCAACGGATATATCGCCTGCGCCGGCGGCCCGGTAGGCATCTTTTTTACCGGTTTTTGCTCCGGGTATCTCCCTTGGTATTTCAAGTACCACATCTTTCGGATCCTTATCGTGTCGAAATCCCAAAAAAGTAGCTGGTTTGCGTATACGGCCTGATCTGGTCCAGGTAGCAAATTCAAAATTGGCCACCAGCTGCGGCTTGACATAGTGAAGGGTAGCCCCCTTGTTATCCAGTATCTTATTGCTAAAAGGGGATTGATCAGTTTCCAGGGCTTTGAGCTTTTTCAGGATAGCCGGCATCTCTTTCTCTTTGTAGCCGCCGCCGCTGCGGCCTATCCATTCCAGCTTTCCGGACTTGTTGTATGCGCCGAACAAGAGAGAACGGAATGATCTGCCGCGGTCGGATTCGGCCCAGGCGCCGATAACAAATTCCTGCCGTTTGCGGGTGGGCACCTTTAGCCAGTTGTAGCTGCGGTCGCCTGGCAGGTAGGGGCTGTCGCGCTTTTTGGCGACGACGCCTTCGAGGTTTAATTCCAGCGCGCGGTGGTACAGCTCGCGGCCATCATTGAAAGACTCGCTGAAACGCAGCTGATCATGCCCGGCCACTAACTGTTGTAAGCGGGCCTTCCGTTCGGTAAGGGGCAGCGCCATCAGGTTTTCCCCATCTATCCAGAGCAGGTCAAAGACGCAGTAATAGATGGCAGTTGAGTGGCCGTTGTATTTTTGCAGGGCATCAAAATCAGGTCGGCCTTCTTCGTTGAAGACCACCACTTCGCCATCTACGACAAGATCATGTTTGAGGGCTGCCAAGGCAGCTTTTACAGGAGGATATTTACTGGTATAGTCTAATCCGCTGCGGGAATCCATCCTGACCTTTCCTTTTTGTACATAGGAGATGATGCGGTATCCGTCCCATTTAATTTCATACAGGTATGCAGGATCTGCCGGTGGTTCTTTTACCAGCGTGGCAAGCATGGGGGAGATGTTACTCAGCTTTGCCACGGTGATGTTTTTCATAGTCCAGCTGAAAGTCTTTCATCGCTTCTTCGGGCGTATCGCCGCAGCCGAAGATACCTGCTTCCGGAGCAGGGCCGTGCAGGATACAGAAAGCATCGCCATCGCGGCGGATCAGTGGTTTTAATATCCTGATGGATTCGGGCACCAGCGGTGAATTATAGTCGGGATGATAGATGCCCTGATCATCTATGAACGGAATAATTTGCATGTCCCCCTGTTTCTAGTTTGGCGCCCAAAAAATATGCCTCAACATCGGGCCAGGCAAGCAGATTAACATCCTGAAAAGGTGGACATATTTGTAAAGTAATGGCTGCCAATTGCAAGCAAGCGGTTATTAAGCCATGAGATCTTTCTGGGGGCCTGGCTGCTGTTAACAATTGCATGATCAAAAGCGAGCGAAGTGAGAGTATCGCAACATTGCGTCCTTTTGAAGATCGTTCCGTCATATAGATAGCTTAATCATTTCTAACTTAAATTATCTATCAATGAAGGACACAAATTTGCCGACCGCACTCAGGAAGGCAGGATTAATTTGCAGCATTCTCTCTTTGTCTGCGGGGCAGTTGCGTGCTCAGTCGGTACACTCCCTGGAGCCTGCAAGCAGGCATTATAAAACACTGGGCGCCCTGGATAGCTCACCCAATCCAGGCAGGTCAAATTTTGATACTATCGCATTTCCCTGGGCAGAGTATAGCAAAGGCGCCCTCGGCAATTCACTGATGCGCACGTATTATCTGAGCCCTGAGGATGAAAGCAAGCTACCGGGCTTGGTAAAGTTTCCTGCCAACAGTTCAGATCAGACCAGGGCAGAGCTGGATTATATGCTGCAGCTGCAGCAACAAAGAACGAAAGAGGAGATAGGAAAGGCTGAATATATAGCCAACATTGGGTCATGGCCTAACATCATCAATCCGCTCGATAGCGATTATGCAGAGAATCGCAGGCAGCTATTCTACATTGCTGAACCGGTGGGCAGCTGGTTTAATGATCAAAACTTCCCGGCCATTACGCAACTGTTACTTAACTGTATACAGGATATCAGGGTAACGGAATTTCGTTTGAAGAGATATTTTAAACGCCCACGCCCCTATCACCTGGAGCCGGCTTTGCAGCCCCTGGCGAGGATCAATTCACCTTCTTTTCCCAGCGGGCATACTTTATGGGCGTTTACAGAAGCGTTAGTCTTCAGCGAGATCATACCGGAGAAGCGAAATGAATTTATTGCAAGGGCAGAGGAGGTGCGGTGGTCCAGGGAGTTGATGGGCATACACTATCCCAGTGACAATGAAGCGTCGCGGGTGATTGCATGGCAACTGCTTAGCTACTGGAAAAATTCCCGGGCGTTTGCAGCAGACCTGGAGAAGGCGAAAATGGAATGGGCCCTTAAAAAGACGCAGTTTGCCGTTCATAAATAAGGGTGAAATGCATGTAGTATTTCTTTCTATATTAGGATAACAATCGACCGAACCTTGCGATTTAAAGCTTCCATACTACTCTTTTGCCTGTTTATCTATTTAGCAGAGCTGGCGGCCTTGCCAGCTTATTGCATGTCTGCCCGGGAAGAAGCAGTTCCTTGTTCAATGAGAACGGAATGTTGCGCTCAATCCTGCGAAAAGCCGCAACAGGACAAAAAGAATAAGACGGATGAGGGTCAGCAGGATTGTTATTTAAACTGCCCGCTCTGTTATGTTTCAACGCTGACCAGCGTTGTGCGCCTTATTAAGACCGTAGAGGTTATCGAACAGGAATATTCCCTGTTCGCCTTTCACTACATTTTTATTTTCTGTTCAAGCAGCTGGAAGCCTCCGGATATAAGCTGATACATATCATACCAGCGATTGAAGCAAATCAAATTTATTTTCATTTAAACAAAATATATGAAAAAGACATTTTTATTGGCCTCGGCATTCGTGCTGCTGAGCGGCTCCATCGTATTTGCAAACGACGGAAAAAAGGATAAGAACAAAGGCAAAAAGCCAGCGTGCACAGAGCAAACCTGTGGTAAACCTTGTCCGCCGGCCAGCTGTGATAAAAGCAAATGCTGTAAAGGCTAGACCTTGACACTTTAATGTAAAAGAAAAGCCCCCGGCATTATACGCCGGGGGCCTTCTTTTTAAATAGCAAGAACATTTAATGGCAGCACTGACCCTGGCAACATTTTTCTTCTTTCTCACAACATGGCTTTTCCGTGTCAGCTGCTTTTTTATCTTTTGTTTGTTTTTTGATCGTCGCCTCGATCACTCCACTAAAGTCTAAATCATGCAGACCAATAGAAATCAAACTTTTCATAACAGTTTTTTTGTTTTTGTAATATACTATCACCTATAAGACGCGCGATCCTTAAAAAGGACGCAAAATATTTAGTTGCCGCAGCAGGAAATAATATTTCCGTACTTGTCAAATTCGTACTGGCAACATTTCAGTATTTCTTCTTTCAGTTTTTCCCTGGCTCTCTGTACCCGGGATTTAGCTCCTGACAAAGAGATGCCCATCTTTTCGGCAAACTGCTTTTGCGTTAAGCCGTCCAACTCAGTCAGGATAAGCGCCTGGCTGTAGATCTCAGGCAAGGCAGCGATCATGGACCGGAGGCAGCCTGTTAAGCCATATTCCTGCAGCGGCTCTTCTGTTGCCGGGTCCTGCTCAGGGGCGGCATCTGCGGAAAGGGTGCTTTTCCTGGCCGTATGCCGGTGATGGTCTGTGAGCGCGTTATGTGCCATCTGGAAAATATATGCCCGGATGTTTTGTGCTTTCGCTATTTTACCCTGGTTGATATAGATCTTCAGGTACAGCTCCTGGAGGATATCCTGGCAATGATCCTCATGGCCTATCTTCCTGCAGATAAACCTTTTAAGCTCGGTGTTGAACTGATCCCATAAGGGAATGGCCTGCTGTTGCATAGTAAGTGATTTATACTCCTTTGCGAAGGCTTTCTGCATATGCGTCCGGCAGCGGGCTGTCTTCCACTGCTCTGGCTGCCCGCTCTACATCGTAAGTAAAGCGGATAAACTCCGCCTGTACACTATCCTGGTCCTTTATGCTGCTGTTCTCATTGATGTGCAACAATATATATCCGCCACGGGGATCGCCGTCTTTGGGCTTGCCTACAGAGCCAATGTTGATGGCATGGCGGTAATGCTCATTTGATCCGGATGAGAGAATACGGTGGTAAGGCTTATGGGTGTGGCCGAAACACATAATATCAGCACCGGCGTCCTCCATGATGCGAAGCATGCTTTTTTCTTCACGATCCTCAAACAGGTATTCGTTGATCTTGCGTGGGCTGCCGTGCACCAGGAGCAGGTTGAGCTGGTCGTTGTTGAGCTGGAATTCTACTTTGATATGAGCCGGTAAAGTACGCAGGTATTTGCGCTCTTCGTTCTGTACAAGCTGGTTGGTATAGGAGATAGATACAGCGCCGTTGGCTTTCTCTGTATCTGTCTTATAGGCGCAACCGCAATCATCGATCCCACGGCCAATACCGAAATCATAATTCCCCGCGATAGTGGGAATACGGCGTTTGCGGATTTCCCGGATCACTTCATTGGGCCAGATATTATAGCCTACGAGATCACCCAGGCAGTAAATGGCGTCGGGCTGCCGGCTGTCAACATCTTTAAAGAAAGCCTCGAGGGCAGGTAAGTTGGCATGAATGTCACTGAATAAAGCAATTTTCATATATCCGGTTATTAGGCACCCTGTAATTTGTTGATGGTATAGTATTTCTTTTTCAGCCAGAAGGCTACGTTAACGAGGGCGATCAGGGCGGGCACTTCTACCAGCGGGCCTATAACGCCTACGAATGCCTGTCCGGAATTGATACCGAAGACGCCGATAGCAACTGCAATGGCGAGCTCAAAGTTGTTGCCGGCTGCAGTAAAGGCGATAGCGGCATTTTTCGAATAATTTGCGCCCATCGCTTTGCCCAGTAAAAAACTGACAATGAACATGACGGCAAAGTATACGATCAGTGGGAGCGCTATCCTGATCACATCCATCGGGATCTGTACAATTAATTCTCCTTTCAGGCTAAACATCACTACAATGGTGAACAATAATGCTATCAGGGTGACAGGAGAAATGAACGGTACATATTTTTCACGGAACCAGGTTTCCCCCTTTAAAGCTATCAGGCCGTAACGGCTGGCAATACCCGCCAGGAATGGTATTCCCAGGTATATGGCGACACTTACGGCTATTTTGCCGATGCTTACCTGAACGGTGATACCTTTCATACCGAAGAGTGTAGGCAGCCAGGTAATGAACACATATGCATAGATGCTGTAGAGCAGTACCTGGAAAATGCTGTTAAGCGCTACCAGTCCGGCTGCATATTCCCGGTTGCCGCCTGCCAGTTCATTCCATACAATCACCATGGCGATACAGCGGGCCAGGCCAATGAGTATGAGGCCGGTCATGTATTCGGGATAGCCATGTAAGAATAACACCGCTAAGCCAAACATCAGGATGGGGCCTATTACCCAATTGAGCAGCAGGGATACAGAGAGGATCCTGGTGTTTGTAAATACATCGCCCATGTTTTCGTATCGCACTTTTGCCAGTGGTGGATACATCATCAGGATCAACCCTATCGCTAAAGGGATGTTGGTCGTTCCCGAAGAGAAGGAATTGATGTAAGCAGCTGTGGATGGAATAAAATACCCGAGGCTAATGCCCAGTATCATGGCGAGGAAGATCCAAAGGGTAAGGTATCTGTCCAGGAAGCTGAGCTTTTTACGTTGTGCCGGGTGACAGTTGTTTGCGCTCATGTTGAAGTTTAATAATACAAGTCAGCTCTCTATAAACAAGGCGTCTTATGAACAGCAGCCCGGTTCACAGCAAGCGGTGGCCGCAGGTTTCTGCGCGTATACTGTTATACTGTAAATGCCGGTGTTACTGTTCCTGAAGGCCGCAATTTCCTCCTGTGTCAGGTAACTGGTAAGGATATCATCCGGAACAATGATGGCTTTTTCCTTCTGGATGGTGGTATTGGTAAAGCCGTTCTTTTCTATCAGCTGCAGGTATTCCTGTTTTTGTATGGCGCCGGAAACGCAGCCTGCATACATCTCTGCGGCTTCCTGTATTTTGGAGGGCAATGTGCCGGAGAGTACAATATCAGAGATGCTGAAATGGCCGCCCGGTTTCAATACCCTGAAGATCTCTTTAAATACGCCGTCTTTATTGGGCACGAGGTTCAACACGCAGTTACTGACAATCACATCGGCAACATTTGCGGTGATGGGCATTTGTTCTATATCTCCCTGGCGGAATTCTACATTATTGAAGTGCAGCTTTTCGGCATTGGCCCGCGCTTTTTCGATCATAGCGGGTGTAAAATCAATGCCTATTATCTTTCCCGTTTCCCCCGCTTCTTTACGGGCGATGAAACAGTCATTCCCGGCGCCTGATCCCAGGTCTATTACGGTATCACCGGCTTTGATCTTTGCGAATTGAGTGGGCAGGCCACAACCGAGGCCCAGATCGGCATCGGGATTGTAACCTTCAACAGCGGAGTAGTCATCTGTCATGATATTATATACTTCCGTTGAGCAGCCTCCTGAACCACAGCAGGAGGATTGATTGTCTTCCTTATCCTGTAAAGCAATTTCAGTGTACTTCTGCTTTACCATTTCCTTGATCCTGGCATCTGTAGACATAAGAAAAGGATTTAATGCTTGATTGCAATATTACGATATAGTGAGGCAAAAAAATTTAACAGCAGCTGCTGTTCTTAAAATCCACGTCTTTTAAAAATCCGGCAAACACCTGTTGATATCGTTTCCAGGCTTTAGGATCTATGCAGTAGCAAACGCTGGGACCTTCGATGGTGCCCTGTATAATACCTACTGCTTTCAGTTCTTTCAGGTGTTGAGAGATCGTTGCCTGGGCAAGGCCCAGCTCTTCTACCAGGTCTCCGCAGATACAGGCGTTCTGTTTTATCAGGTATTGCAGTATGGCGATCCGTGCTGGATGGGCAAGGGCTTTTGCCATAGCAGCAATTTCATTCTGTTGTTTGGTAAATAAGGCTGTCTTTGTAAGTCCCATGCTGTATGATTGTTACATTGCAATATTACGATAAAGAAAATAACCGGCAAATTTTTTTTCTGCTCAATAGTAGCAATGGGGATGAACGTATTGCGACGCAAGGATGTTGAACAGGGATCCAGGAGACGGGTGCCGGAGTATTATAATTCAATTTCGGTGGTAATGAAATCTTTGGTTCCTTCGGGCCGGTGATGGTAATTTACGCAATAAACAAAAAAACGGCGCATTTGTATGGAGATATAATGCGGGTGGTAGCGGTACGTTCCGGTCCGGCGAATTTTCTTACCCGGTGGTTGAAGGCACAATGGTATATGCTGGTAACTACGACGGGAGAGTGTATGCGCTGAATGCCGCAACAGGAGCATTGAAATGGATCTCGACTGACTCGACTGTTAATTATGATGCGGCGCCTCAACCCACGGTATCGCACGGGGTTGTATTCTCCGGAAGTTATACACACGATCTATCCGCTTATGATGCCAGAAGCGGCGCAGTTAAATGGGTATTTAAAACAACCGGTCCTGTATTCTCAGGTCCCTGTGTTGTAGACGTGGATAATAAAATTGCATATCCCGGCGAGTCAGGGCATAAAAATTAGGCTGTTGCTGCATTTTTGTTTCCGCATGCTTATCCAAATTATAGCGCAAGGGTGTCTCAAGAATGAGGCACCCTTTTTTCAGGTCCTAGAATGAAAGGGGAACAAAAACGGCTCATTCACTTGCTTTACTAAACCTCTTATCCGTCAGTGAATGAAGAAAGGCCAATAAATCTTTTTTCTCATCTGTCGTCAGTCCCATCGGCTTAGCCAGTAAACTATCCCTGTTAATCGCATCCGGCACAAACTTATCCGGCTCATTGTAAAAGTCAATCACTGCTTCCAGGGTTTTGAACATACCATTGTGCATGTACGGCGGCGTCATGGCTACATTGCGCAACGAACCGATCTTGAATTTACCCAGATCTTCCGGGCGCTTTGTTATAAGCGCACGACCGCTGTCATTGAGTGTAGTGCCATTGAACAGGCCTATATTGCGGAAATCAGGCTGGGTGAAATCAGCGCCGAAGTGACATTCAATACATTTGCCTTTACCGTTAAAAATTGCAAAGCCTCGTTTAACAGCGTCACTTACTGCAGCGGGATTATCGCTGAATTTCCAGTTGTCAAAAGGACTGTCGCTGGTTTCCAGTGTACGTTCAAAAGCGGCAAGTGCAGCGCCCAGGCTAGTGCTGTCTGGCTCACGGTTAAAGAGCTTTTTAAAATAATGGCGATAGGTTTGATGGTTGCGTAAGCGCTGTAATGCCACTGATACAGGCAGGTTCATCTCAACGGGATTGGCAATGGGCGCAAGGGCCTGTTCTTCCAGGCTGGCAGCACGGCCATCCCAGAAGAATGAGCTTTGCAGCCTGACATTCATGGCCGTAGGCGTATTGCGTGTTCCTTTCGTGTGGCCTACTCCAGTGCTCACCATACCGGTATCGGCAAAGGCATGAGCGGGTTGGTGACAGCTACCGCAGCTGATTGTGCTGTCTGCAGAAAGGATCGGATCAAAGAACAGCAGCGCGCCCAGCTCGGCAATGTCTGCCGGTTCCTTGTCCCTGAAGGAGACCGGAACCAGCAGCACAAATGTCGCAACGATAGTTATAATGATCAGTTGTTTCATGATAATAAGCGGATTATTTCACTCTTCCCATTACCAGCTTACTCATCCCGTTTTTTCTTTCTGTGCAGCTGTCTATTATCGGGATAAAGCGCACGGAATCTGCATTGCTGAAGAAGAAAAGTTTATATACGCCTCGTTTACCTTCACAGCCATTGTCAGTAAAAGTGAAGATGTCGTCTTGCAGCGTATAGGTTCCGCTTACAAAGGGTTTTTTGTTGACATAGCCTTCAAAAGTGCTATCTGTTTTAAATACCACACCGGTTACGTTGCCTTTGGGGGATGGTTTGGTTTCCCATCTTCCGTTCAGGCGGTCTTTTTCTGCGAACGTAACGTAGGCCATCGCGGCGGCAAAGATCAATACAATTTTCATGACGGTACATTTTTATTTTTAATTATTATGAGATTAACGTATGCGGAGCGTAATAAAATAACCGCTTCCCTTCATCACATTGGCGGAGTGCAGCACACCTCTGGGGATCCATACGCAGGAATTTTTGCCTGCGATGAATGTTTCTTCGCCGATCCGGATCTTATACAACAGCTCCTCATCTGCCAGGATGATGTTGACCTCATCGCTGTCCAGGTGTTTGTGCGGATGTGTGTATTCTGCAGGTGGAGCTGACACCGGCGAAATTTCGTGGACTGCCAGGTGTAAAGGAAAGCGCCTGGCAAAATACCTGGTTATACAGGCGGTGTTCTGATGGAACGGAACATTATCAAGCGCCGCTGGCTGCATACTGAAGATGTATGGCCTCTTTTCGCTGCTCACGGGGAACAGGTGATCACTGAACATTTGCATCATTTTGGGATTATATTTTTGTACTCAAAACTGAAATAATGGGCACAAAATTATTGGCATAGGAAGCCCCTGGAAATAGTAAATTTCTACCATGGCCACATCCCCGGAAATGGGGATTGGCGGGTATTTGAAAGAATGTTAAGTTTGTGGCTTATTTCCGGTAGCACTATTCCTTAACTTAAATTGAATACCCCAATGCATTCCCATCTTCAGCTGAGAAGGCGTGTGAATCATATTATTTCCTTCCTCGACCCCGACCAGGGGGAGGCGGAAGAAATAGACGAGGAGATCATGCATACGCTTTGTAACATTCACAGGATCTTTCCTGAGTGGACCGTCTGCACCTGCAGGTTCATGCATTCGAACTTCTTTTATGTAAGTGATAATTTCCGCAACCTGTTAGGGCTGGACCCCGCAGCAGGCATTGAGGCTTTCCATCTTGATAACTTCTTCGACCGGGTGCACCCGGCAGATATGACTGATTTTAACAAGGGCATTCATGTGCTGGAAGAACTGCTCAAAAAGGAAGACCCGGAAGAACATCATAAATTCCGGTTTATATTCAACTATAGGGTATTGCGGACAGACGGCAGGTACATCTGTATTCATGATGAGAAAGCAATGATCCGCCTGAAGAACGGGCAGCGTCTGTATTTTATGCTGCTAAAGGATATCAGCCAGGAAGGGACTTACGGCGGTTTCAAGATAACGGCCTATAAAGAAGGCTATAGCGAAAGAGTGCTGGAATATTATGCAGCGAGTGAGCTGAGCGCGCAGCTGACGCCCCGCGAAAACGAACTGATCCCCCTGATGAAGCAGGGACTTTCCATCAAGGAAGCCGCGGGCTGCCTGGGTATCAGTCCTAATACCGTACGGAACATGCGGCAGAAACTGTTCGAAAAATTCCAGGTGAACAATGCGATCGAGCTGCTCAACCGCCTGGATATAGGCGGTTTGGCCACCGCTGTTTAGATCAGCTTCTGGTTGATGGCCTTTGCTACGGCTTCCGTAAGCGAGGCTACATGCAGCTTTTCGTAGATCTTCTTTACATGGCTGCGTACGGTTTCATAACCGATCTTTAGCCTGTCGGCGATCATCTTATAGCTTAGTCCTTCTACAATGCAGGCCAATACTTCCTTCTCGCGCGGAGAGAGGTGATAATCCATAGCGGGCGCCGTTTGTATCGGCATCTGCTGCAATTTCTCCAGCACCTTCCGGGCAATGGAGGGAGACATGGGCGCACCGCCATTTTGAAGGGAAGGAATCGCATCCGGCAAGAGGCTGTCCAGGTGATTTTTCAATATATACCCCGAGGCACCGGCGCAGATAGAGGCAAACACCCGCTCATCATCTTCAAATACAGTTTGCATCACGATCTGTATACCTGGAAAGGATTGTTTGATAAGGCGCACCGCCTCAATGCCAGACATGCCGGGCATTTCAATGTCCATCAGGATAATATCGGGCCGGCTGTTCCTGACGTCTTCCACACAATCCAGCACATGAGAAAAGGAACCGGCTATTTCCAGGCCGGGCACAGTCTTTAGCAGCAAAGTAATGCTGTCTCGGATGTTCTTATTGTCGTCAAATATCGCAATGCGTATGCTCATAATGGAGGATATTACCTAAGTTCCTATTAATTAAGCATTTCTACAATCCCCGAAAGCGGGGATGGCCGGCGTTCAGGACACCGGGAAGAGCAGCCGGATGGTGGCGCCATGCCCTGGCTGCGTATGAATCAGGAGGCTGCCTTTTATTTCTGCGGCCCGCATCTGCATATTCCGCAAGCCGTTACCGGACAATGACTGGGAAGCATTGACCTTGACTTTTTCCAGCTCAAATCCTTTGCCGTCGTCCTGTACGCTCAGCTCCAGCTGGTGGTGCTGCATCTGCACCTTAACCCATACGGTTTTGCAATCTGCATATTTCAGAATGTTGTTAACTGATTCCCTGAAGATGAGGTAGAAATTCTTGCGGGGCGTCATGCCCAGGTTAATATGCTGCAGGCCCTCTTCCACGTCAAAATGAAAACGGATATTCCGGGAAGCCATCAGGGGCCTGGCAAAAGATTCCATTCGCTGGAGGATTGTCTCCATGCTATCATTGCGGGGATTGATGGCCCACACGATATCATTCATCTCGGTGATCATCTCGCCGGCCGTATCGCTGATCTTATCGATGGCGCCTTTTAATGCCTCCGGCTGCTGCTGCTCATTATAGATCTTCGCTACCTGGCTGTATACGGCAATGCTGCTCAGGGTGGAGCCCACGTCATCATGCAGGTCCTGTGCGATCTTATTACGGATGGCTTGTCGTCTCAGCAGCTCATTGACCCTGTAGCGGTAAATGCCAAAGGCTGCGCCGCAGACCAATACTACCAGCAGTACATAGAATTGCCAGCGTTGCCAGAAGGGTGGAACAATGACAATGCGGATGCTGGCCACCTGTTCATTCCAGGCGCCCTGGCTGCTACTCGCTCTTACCTTGAAGACGTATTCGCCGCCTTCCAGGTTGGAGAACTGTGCAAACTGCTCAGGCCCGGTTTCTACCCAGTTTTTGTCCCAGCCTTCCAGCCTGTAGGCATATCTCACATTGCGGGAAGGAGAGAAGAAGGGCGCCGCAAACTCGATCCTGAAATAATTCTGGTGATATCGCAGCCTGATCTCATCCTGGGATAAGAGCTGGCTGTAGGAGGTATTGAAGATCTTGAAATCGGTGAAGTGGATCTCCGGCTGCCGGCTTTCCGTGATGACGGCTGCGGGGTCAAACGCAATAAAATAACCAGCTCCCGCTACATACATTTTACCCTGGGGGTCTTTATAAACAGGACCTGAAACACCCCCGGATCTTTCAATATCCGGCAGGTGATAAGAATAATAACGACGCCTGGCGGGATCATATTGGTGCAGGTTGCCGTTACTGATCATCCATACATGCCCGCTGCTGTCCAGCTGGATACCTTCCAGCAGGTTTTCCGAATCGGCGATATGGCGGAATTTCCTGGTAGCCTTATCAAAATAATTTAAACCGCCGCCATAGGTGCTCAGCCAGAGGTTGCCACGCCTGTCTTCAGCAATATCGTATACATTATCACTGCTGATACTGCCTGCCGCTGCTGTATTGCTATTCAGGTATTGCACACGGGGCGGCGCTCCTTCCAGCCATTCACCCAAACCGCTTTTACCGGTAGCCAGCCATATTTTTCCGTTAGCTGCTTTGAAGAGCTTCCTGATAAGATTGTCCGTCAGATTAAAGCGTTGCAGGATCTTCCGGGCAGTGTCCAGCCGGGATACCCAATGCTGCTCAACAAGATCGTAATAGGCAAGGAAATGCCCGTAGGGAGACACGAGCAGCGCGGGATGGCCTTCGATCGTATCCCGTACTATGGATACGATCCTCGATTTAATGATCCTGTTCATCACCGGATCTTTCTCTGTATTGGGCAGGAGCCTTAGCTGTCCTTGCTGCCCGTCAAACCGGAAGAGGGAGTAATCGGAGCCCAGGTAAAGGGTACCGTCCACATCGCGGAAAAATTTAGAGATGATAAGCGGCATTCCTTTATATACCAGCGGGAGATGGCGGAATGTTGCCGATGCAGGCTGATAGATATAGATGCCATTGCTGGCGCCTATCCACAGGTTATGCAGATCATCCTCTAAAAAATCATAGATGGTGGGCCGCATCTTTTTATCGGCAGGCAGGAACACCTGTTCGAATTGTTGCTGCCCGGGATGGTTGATGCTGATGCCTTTGTTGGTGCCTATCCACATGATCCCATCCTGATCTGCAAAAAGACAATTGACCCGGTTGTCGGAGAGAGAGCCTTCAAGTGATGCGTCATAGGCGTAATGATAAAAGCGCTGCCTTGCAGGATCGTAGATCTGCAGGCCCTTGCTGCTGCCACCCATCCACAACAAGCCTTTAGGGTCTTCTGCGAAACAGTTTATTTCATCGTTCAGGAAGCTACCGCCTTTTTTGTGTTCCTGGAATACTTCCTCCTTCCCGGTGGCGCTATTGAACCGGTACAGCACCTTATCCCAGGAGCCGTACCACATATGCTGCCTGCGGTCCTGAAAAAGCGCCGTGACGGTGGCATGGGGCAGTTTTGCATACAGATCGGTATATCGCTCGTCCATCTCATAGCTGAAGTTCCGCGTGTTGATCTTCAGGAGCCCGCCACCTTGCCGTCCTGCCCATATGATGCCGCCGCGGCCCATACAAAGGTCGAGGACACCCTGTGTACCTTTTTTCGTTGACTGCTCAAAGCGTTCCGTGCGGATGTTGAAACGCCATACGCCTTTTCCACCGGTACCCAGCCACAGGTATCCCTCCTTGTCGTATAAAAGGGCATTAACGATATTGATGGGGATGGAGCTGCTGTCGGCCGCTAAATGGCGGTATTGTTTAAACTGTTCTGCGGGAGGCAGCCGGTGATCATAGCGGCTCATTCCGCCATCGGCGGTAGCGATCCAAAGGCGCTGGTCCCTGTCTTCTATGATGTCGGTAACAATATTTCCTGAAAGGGAGGAGGCGTTTCCGGGCTGATTCCGGAATATCGTAAAAGTATGGCCATCGTAGCGGTTCAGTCCGTCCTCTGTGCCGATCCATATGAAGCCGCGTTTATCCTGTAAAAAGCAATTGATCTTATTATGGGATAAGCCATTTTCCGTAGTAAGCCTTTCAAAATACAAATGCGGTTGCTGTGCCTGGAGTGGGGCAGCAAGCGTAAATAACAGCACGGTGATCAAGCATAATCTCAATGGCATGGCTATCAAAGGCCTTTGGGGTGCCCTTCAAAAATAAGAAAAGATATCGTCTGAATTTTCAATACCTTAGGTCGTTGTATTTTCAAGGAAATAGCGAAATAGGAGCTTATGAAAAGAATATTTGTGCTATTGCTACTGGGACTGGTATCCTGTCAATCATCCACCAGGCAGAAACTGACCGTAGCTGTTGCCGCAAACATGCAATACACCATACAAGCGCTGATTGCGGAATTCAACAGGACGGACAACACGGAGATCGAGGTGATCAGCGGCGCATCCGGTAATCTTACGCAACAGATCATGGGCGGCGCGCCCTTTGATATTTTTATATCTGCAGACCAGCAATATCCGCAGGAGCTGGCCGCGAAAGGCTTCACGATCGAAGCCCCTAAAGTGTACGCACAGGGGCAGCTGGTGTTATGGAGCACACGGCCAGGCATTACCCCCCAAAGCGATCTGCAATTATTGCTGAGCGATAGCATCAAACGTATCGCCATTGCGAACCCGGAAACCGCCCCTTATGGGCGTGCGGCGGTAGCCCTGCTGGAAAAATACGCTTTGTACCATCAGGTGCAGCCGAAACTGGTAAAGGGTGAAAATATCACCCAGACAAGCCAGTTCATCGCTACACAAAACGCGGATATCGGGTTTACGGCAAAGGCGGTTGTGGTCTCCCGTGAGATGAGCGGCAAGGGGAAATGGATAGACCTGGATGCCAGCGCTTATCCCGCTATCGAGCAATCAGCTGCGCTGCTGAAGTATGCGCAAGGCAAAGAAGCAAAAGCCAGGAAGTTTTACGATTTCCTGTACTCGGATGAAGCAAAGGTTATTTATAAGCAATCTGGATACCTTGTAAAATGATAGCACTCGCGCCCTTGTGGCTTACATTGAAACTGGCACTGAGCACCACGCTGATCCTGTTCGTGGTGGCCATCCCGCTGGCTACCTGGTTCTCGGGAAGAAAGACGCCTTTGAAAATTATTATTGAGAGCGTAGTGACGCTGCCGCTGGTGCTGCCGCCGACGGTGATCGGTTTTTATTTATTGCTGGCCTTCAGCCCGGCCAATGCATTTGGCAAATGGCTGGAGCAATGGATGAACATCCGGCTGGCATTTTCATTTGGGGGATTACTGATCGCATCGGTGGCGTATAGTTTGCCTTTTATGGTACATCCTATCAGATCGGGCCTGTCTTCACTACCACCCAGCTTAAAAGAAGCCTCTTACTCGCTTGGGAAAACAAAATGGCAAACCCTGTTGCGGGTATTGCTGCCTAATATAAAGCCTTCATTGCTAACCGGCCTTGTGCTGACCTTTGCCCATACGGTGGGTGAGTTTGGTGTGGTATTGATGATCGGCGGCAATATGCCTGGCAGAACGCGGACTGCTTCCATTGCCATTTACGATGAAGTACAGGCATTCCACTACCGCCAGGCGAATGTGTACGCGGTTATTCTGCTTGCTTTGTCATTAATTATATTATTGATAATGTACTCATTTAACGGTAAGATGAAGCAGGTGAAATTCTATTGAGGTATGATCGATTTTTCATTACAGAAAACTTTAAGCAGTGCGGAAGGCCGGCTGGAACTGGATGTGCAGGCCAGGCTGGAAAAGGGGCAGTTCATTAGTTTGTACGGCGTGTCTGGTTCAGGGAAGACCTCCCTGCTGCGGATGCTGGCTGGTTTGATGAAGCCAGACACCGGCTTCATAGCAGTAAATGGTATTACCTGGTTTAATGCGGCAAAGAAGATCGATATAGACCCGCAGCACCGCCAGATCGGCTTTGTATTCCAGGATTATGCCCTGTTCCCGAATATGAACGTACGGGAGAATATTGCCTTTGGATTGAAGAGGAACGAGCCCCGGCAGATTGTAGATGAGCTGCTGGAACTTACCGGATTGAGCAAGCTGGCAGGAGGGAAGGTGCAGTCGCTTTCCGGTGGCCAGCAGCAACGCGTGGCATTGGCAAGAGCAATTGCCAGAAGGCCATCGATCCTGCTGCTGGATGAGCCTTTATCGGCTGTTGATAATGCCATGCGCGTGCAGCTGCAGGGCACTTTAGCAGAGATACACCGGCGCTTTGCGCTGACCACGATATTGGTAAGCCATAATGAAGATGAGATCATCCGGTTATCGGATACCGTGTTCCAGCTGGAGCAGGGGCGGTTTAGGCAACAGGCGGCCCCGGCGGAGTTTTTCCTGAAGAAACAGGATGCTTCGGTATTGACAGGCAGCGTCGTGTCCGTTGAAGGGAATGGGAGTTTGGTGATATTGCTGGATAACAGGATGGTAAGGGTAGATGTTGCCGGACAGGTTTTTAATATTGACGACAGGGTAGTGCTTGATTGTAGTAATGGTGGACCGTTGGTAAGGAAGCTGTAGGCGTGGCTGGTCTATGGCTGGTAGTTCTTAGAGATAAGGGACGATCGGTGCTTTCAATAAAGAAAATCAAAACAAAGGGGTATTTTGCTGTTGTATAATTTCCTTATGAAATGGATTACGCGTGAGCACCCGAAGATAGATCGTATTGCATGTCCCTGGCTGATACGCCGGTTCATAGACCCGGATGCGGAGATTATTTATGTGCCATTCAGCGATGTGATGAGCCGGGCAGCCGCACTGGGCGCGACTCCTTTTGACGTTCCGGAGGTAGAGCATACGCATTATGGAGACCAATGTACATTTGATTACCTCATCAAAAAATACAAAATCACCGATCCTGCGGTGCTGGCAATGGCCCCTGTTGTTCGCGGAGCGGATACTGACCGGCACGATATTGCCCCACAGGCGTCCGGTTTATGGGCTATCTCGGCTGGTCTGGCTTACAATTATAAAGACGATTACGAGCTCCTGGAAAAGGGAATGCTGATCTATGATGCACTTTATAGCTGGGCCGGGCATCTGCAAAAAGAAAAGCACACCCAACAGCCAAATGAACATTTGTTGCTGGAAATGTTCAGCCGCTTCTTTAAGTCCAGGCAAAAAACAGCTAACAGTATACCTGTGTGGGCGCAGGAACTGAAAGAGATGATCCAGGATCATATTGATACCAATCTCAGTCTGAAAGAACTATCCAAAGATCTCGATATCAATCCTTCCTACCTCTCCCGCGAGTTTTCAAAACACTTCGACAATCTTTCTTTTGGGGAATACATCCGGAAACAGCGTATTGACCGGGCTATACAGCTGATGGAAGATCCGGCTTATTCCCTGACAGCGATCAGCTACCTGACCGGGTTTTCCGATCAAAGTCATTTTACCAGGATCTTCCGGAAGTACACCGGTCAGAATCCATCAGCATACAGGAAAAATTTGCAGAAAAAGTAAATTCTGTACAAGAGGGGGGTAATTCCTGTTCTATTTCGGGGGCTTTTTAATGGCTAGCATTGTGCTGAATTAGATCTAGATAATAAAATGAAGACCACCGTCATTTTATCAACAATTGCCGCAGGAGTGTTCCTGCAGAGCTGCCAGCCTTCCGCCGGAACGGCTACAAATGCTGTAACCGGTGCAAAGAATGATTCCAATACGATTGTTTGTCCGCCAGGCAGCAGCAAGCTGGATGTTGCTGCCATTGAACGGGTAACTGGCATGAAAGGCGTTGAAAAGAACGGCGAATACAAGATCACTGTTCCGCAAAATGACCTGCATGTAGTGGTGGACGGATTTAAGATCATCCCGCCAATGGGACTGGGAAGCTGGGCCTGCTTTACTCCCTGCCGTGACAGCGCCATGGTGATGGGAGATATTATCCTGACAGAAACCGATCTGGCGCCTGTACAGCAGGAAGTGATCCGCCAGGGTTTCGCCATTACTGCCATCCATAATCACTTTGTGCGCAATCATCCCAACGTGATGTATATGCACATTGATGGGAAGGGCCCGGTAGAACAGCTGGCGGGCAGCGTGAAAGCCATCTTCGGAAAAGTAAAGGAGGCACGCGGCCATGATCCTAAAGAGGGGAAGGCAGACAGTGTGATCAATACCTTGTCTATCCCTCACCTCGATTCCCTCCTGGGACATAAAGGAGAGCTGAGCAAAGGGGTATATAAATACACTATCGGCAGGCCAGATGTGTCGCTGCAGGAACATGGGATCCCTGTAAGCAGCTTTGCGGGTTTCAATACATGGGCCGCCTGGCAGGGAACACCGGAGAAGGCGGCAGTAGCGGGAGATTTTACGATGCTGGAAAACGAAGTAACGCCGGTCATTAAAGCACTTGTAGAAAACGGGATAGAAGTAGTGGCTGTCCATAATCATATGGTGCATGAAAAGCCCCGTATCTTTTTCCTGCACTATTGGGGCGTTGGGCCGGTTGAAAAGCTGGCAGCGGGGCTGAAAGCGGCATTGGACCAGACAGGCCACGGCGAAATGCATTAAACATTTTATCATACCATGGTGGAATATCCCTCCGTTCCTGATGGTACTGGCGTTGGGGGCTATCTATGTGCACTACCAGGGAATCAGCTGGATGCAGGCGGTGTTCTATGGAGTAGGCGCGCCGTGATCGGCATCATAGCAGTCAGCGCGTATAAGCTCACAAAGAAATCTATCGGTAGAGATTATTATTTTAATAGCAGCTGCCCTTGGCCTGCTGATCAAACTGTGTACCTGGTGAGGCAGTATTTTTTCATATTTTGTTGTTTTAAGTAAAAACGGACCACATCATGCTCCTCCCCGTAGAAAAGAATATACAGATCAAAGACAAGATCAATGCCGATAAACATATAAAAGTGGAGCCTTTCCGTAAGGATACGCGCGTTACGCAACCCCATAAGCACAAACAGTATTTTGAGATCATCCTTTTGTCAAAAGGAAACGGTTACCACTGGATAGATGGCATTTGCTACGAAGTAAAACCGCCGGTGCTGTTCTTCCTTAACCGCGATCAGGTACATAACTGGGAACTGCAGGGGGAGCCCGAAGGATATGTGCTGATCCTGAAGAACAGTTTTCTGCAGCAGAGCAGGGATGAATCCCTAAAGCAACTGCTCCATTTGATCTGGCATGCCAATAGTCTTTACCTGGAGGATGCAGCAGAGATCATTACTTTATTCAGCTTGCTCATCTCGCACGCGTCCATGGATACCGTGTATGAACATCATTGTATAGATGGCTTGATGAAGGCGCTTGTAGCAGGTATACTGGAGAAAGGCCGGCATAATTTCATGCATACAGGTCAGCAAACACAGCTCTACGCCCGTTATATCGATCTTTTGCTTACCGGGCCATATGTTCAGCGAAAGATAGGTGTACTTGCACAGGAACTGAATGTGACCGCTCAAAATCTGAACGCTGCCTGCCGTAAGGCGGTGAACCGGAGCGCCGGTGAAATACTCGATGATTTCATCATGAATGAAGCAAGGCGGCTGTTATTGTATACAGAAAATCATGTTAACGAGATTGCCTACCGGCTAAGCTTTAAAGATCCGTCGTATTTCGTCAAGTTTTTTAAGAAATACCAGCAGCAAACCCCGGAGGAGTTCAGGCGGGGTAGTTTTCAAAATTACCATTAATTCTATCTTTTTCGCCATATTCTACCGGCTTTAGCTATTTACTTTGTTCCCAATACAGCCGCAATTATGAACAGGGCAGTCAATTTTATCTTATGTAACGGCATCGCGCTGATTTTCCAGGCTGCCAGTGCACAGCCAAGAGCTGTTTCCATAAAAGAGGCCCTGTCACTTGTACAGTCTCAGCAACCACAACTTACAGCCTACCGCGAACGGGCAAACGCTGCGGGGTATGATGTCAATCTTGCCAGGAATACGCTGATGCCTCAGCTGGAAGCGGCTTACCAGGCTGGTTATGCTACCTATAATAATATTACAGGAATGAGTTACCCCGGGTTGATCCTGCCTATCAGCGGTCCGCCTTCCCTCAGCAATACTTATGATCCTGTACCCGGTACGGCGCTGACGGCTTTGCTGAAATGGAGCCCGATTACATTCGGCCAGCGGCAGGCTGCGGTAGAAAAAGCTGCTGCGCAGTATAAATTGGCCACCAGCCAGTATGACGATGCATTATTCCGGGAACAATATACCGCCATCAACGTATACCTGGAAGCCGTGTATCTTAAGCAGCTGTTAAACGTTATAGAGGCTAATATGGTGCGTACTAACGTTGGCCTGCAGCAATCCCTTGTATTAGCCAGGGAAGGCTTGCGGCCCGGTATTGATACCGCCCAGTTTCAATCGGCAATGGCGCAGGCAGAAATGGACCGGCTGAATACGCGGCGGCAATACCAGTCGCAGTTGTTAGAATTGACCAGGCTAACGGGTTTGACGGAAATGCCGGACAACATACAACTTAGCGATACCATGCTCACCGTACAGCTCCCGGTACAGCCCGGGGCTGGCGGCGCCTATACAGACAACCCCTTGTACAGGTACTACCAGGCAAAAAAAGAGCTCAGTGCATCTGCGTTAAAGGAAGTTAAGCGTGCCTGGCGCCCGCGGCTGGATCTTTGGGCAAATGCCTATGGCCGTGGCTCCGGCATTAATGCCGATGGCACGGTGCATAAAGCGGATGGTTGGTCTTTAACCCGTAGTAATTACGGGGCCGGACTGCAGCTCAGCTTCCCGGTTTTACAGTTTTCCCGGGAAAGTATACGGAAGAAGCAATACCGCTTCCTGTTGAAAGCAGACGATGCGCAGCTTTCGCAGGTGGCTTTAAACCTGCAGAAGCAATCGGAAACCGCGCAATATAACTACCGGCAAAACGTGCTGGTGGCGCAGCAGGCGCCCCTTCAGTCAAAGGCTGTTCGCTATGCCTATGAAGGTTTGCAGCTCAGTTATCAAAGTGGATTAACGGATTATACCCGGCTTATACAGGGGCAATATGAGCTGCTGAAAGCGGAGATCGCGGAAGCAGGCGCTAATTTACAGGTATGGCGTTCCCTGTTGGAAATAGCCGTGGCTGGCGGTAACCTTCAAATTTTTACCGATCAATTGAAATAATCGGAGGACTATTCGTATGAAATTAATTATTTCGGCATTAAGGCACCCCATCACAATATTGGTAATGGTGATCGCCATTATCTTTTTCTCTTACCTGTCTATCCGTAATTCCAGGATCGATATATTTCCCAGCCTTGGCCTCCCTACGGTTTATGTGGCGCAGCCTTACGGCGGCCTGTCGCCGGAGCAGATGGAGGGATTTGTAACATCCTATTATGAGTATCACTTCCTTTACATCACCGGCGTTAAATATGTAGAATCCAAAAGTATCCAGGGCGCCGCCATTATCAAGATAGCATTTAATGAAGGCACTGATATGAGCCAGGCCATGGCGGAAGTCGTGGGTTACGTAAACCGTTCCAGGGCATTCATGCCACCGGGCACAGTTCCGCCCTTTATCACGCGTTTTGATGCGGGCAGTGTGCCGGTAGGCCAGCTGGTATTTAGTTCGGATAGCCGTTCATTGGGAGAGATATCTGACCTGGCCCTGTTCCGTGTACGGCCCATGTTCTCCACTTTGCCAGGTGTTTCTGCGCCGCCACCCTTTGGCGGGAATCAGAAGACGGTGCTGGTAACGGTTGACCCGGAAAAGCTGCGGGCGTACCAGCTTTCACCCGACAAGGTGGTGCAATCGCTGGTGCAATTCAATACTATTTCGCCGGCGGGCAATGTTCGTATAGGCGATACAACCTACATCACCCCGCAAAACAGCGTTATAGAAACATTGCAGGACCTGCAGCACACGCCGCTGCAACTGGGGAGCGGCCCTGCTGTGTATATTGGCGATATTGCCACGGTGAGCATGGGCGCCGATGTTACTACCAGCTATGCCCTGGTAAACGGCAAACGCTCTGTATATATTCCGGTTACCAAACGCGCCGATGCATCTACCTGGGATGTGGTGCAGCGGGTAAAGGCAGCGCTGCCGGAGATGCAGGCGGCTATCCCAGCCGATATTAAAGTAAGCTTTGAATTTGATCAATCAGGCTATGTGATCAACTCCCTGAAAAGCCTGTTATTTGAAGGAGGATTGGGCGCGCTGTTGACCGGGCTGATGGTATGGTTGTTCCTCGGCGACCGTCGTAGTGCATTGATTGTTGTGATGACCATCCCCCTGGCCTTGCTGGCGGCAGCTACTTTGCTCTATCTCAGCGGCCAGACGATCAACATCATGACCTTGGGCGGCCTGGCATTATCAGTGGGCATCCTGGTAGATGAAGCTACTGTAACAATTGAACATATACACCGTCACCAGGAAATGGGTAAAACCAGGCCGCGTGCTATTGCAGATGCATGTAAAGAGATAGCCGCGCCCAAATTGCTGATCCTGCTCAGCATACTCGCCGTGTTCGTACCGGCTTTGTTCATGAATGGCGTGCCTAAAGCGATGTTTATGCCGCTGTCGATGGCAGTAGGATTTGCCATGATCGCATCTTTCTTTTTGTCGCAGACATTTGTACCGGTGCTTGCCAACTGGCTGCTGAAACAACGGTTGCATGACAGGGAGCAGCCAACACCGCAAGGATTTTTTTACCGGCTCAAAGATCGTTACATGAAAGCTGGAAGCCGGTTCCATAACGGATATGCAGTATTCACCATCCTGTTTATTATCGTTGCGGCAGGGCTTACCGTATTGTTCTTTTCTCTTACAGGCACAGCCTTGTTTCCCGAAACAGACAGCGGCCAGGCACAGGTGCGTTTGCGGCTGCCCGTGGGCACCCGTTTTGAGCGCACGGAAGATGCCACCCGCAAATTGTTGTCGCTCGCTGAACGTATCGCTGGTAAAGGCAATGTGGAGGTTACATCCGCTTTTATAGGTACGCAGCCTGCCAGCTATCCTGTAAACTACATTCATTTGTGGACCAGCGGCCCGCACGAATCTGTTACGAGGATCAAGTTAAAACCAGGTGTGATTCCTATTGAAACCTTCAGGGAAAAATTAAGAGCAGCTGCGGCTAAGGAGATAGCCGGAGCAAAATTATCTTTTGAGCCGGGCGACATCGTAGAACAGGTATTAAACCTGGGAAGCAGCAACCCGGTAGAAATAGCGGTAGTGAACAGAAACCTGGCGGAGGGACAAAAGACCGCCCGCCAGTTGCAACAAAAGCTATCAGCCATACCGGCATTAAGAGATCTGCAGATAGCAACGCCACTGGACTACCCGGCCATTAAACTGGAGGTGGATCGTGTTAAAGCCGGGCAGTTAGGCATTTCCAGCGAGCAGGTGGCCAGGTCTACGGTGGCCGCTACTTCTTCCAGCCGCTTCACTACTCCCAGCTACTGGCTGGATAAGGCTACCGGCACCGCTTACCAGGTACAGGTGCAATATCCTGAGTACCGTATGAACAGCACTTCGCAACTGGAAATGGTGCCTGTATCTTCCGGGGCAGGCACTACACATTTCCTGAGTGAAGTGGCGACCTGGAAACATACCAATATACCGGGCGAATATGACCGCCTCAATCAGCAACGCTATATTACGTTAACAGCCAATATTCATGATGAAGACAGAGGGGCTGTTTTCCGCAAGGTGCAAAAAGTTATCGACAGTTTTGGCAAGCTGCCGGGAGGGGCGAAGATCCTGCTGAGAGGGCAGCCGGAATTGCTGCAAAATACCTTGCAAAGCCTGCAATTCGGATTACTGATAGCAGTGGTGGTTATATTTTTGACGATGACTGTCTATTTTCAGTCGTTCCGTGTTGCCCTGGCTATTTTATCTGTAATACCGGCGGTGATAGCAGGCGCCCTGTTATTGTTGTTCATCACCGGGCATTCCATGAACATACAGTCCTATATGGGCACTATCATGGCTGTAGGAGTGGCAATTGCCAATGCCGTGCTCTTTATCACCCATGCTGAACAAGCAAGGAAAGAAGCTGTCAGCCAGCCGCACCTGCATGCGGCGGAAGCTCGTTTGCGTCCTATCCTGATGACCAGTGCGGCTATGATCGCAGGCATGATACCGATGGCTCTGGGTTTAACGGAAGGAGGCGATCAGACTGCTCCCTTGGGTGCCGCCGTGATAGGGGGCCTGATCTTTTCTACGATCAGTGTGCTGTTCTTCCTGCCGCATGTGTACCAATGGATCATCGGCCGGGTGCAGTATAGCGATGTATCATTAGATCCCGATGATCTTAACAGTAAGAACTATGACAAACACTAATATACAGTACGGCCGTGGTTTGCACGCACTGATGGCTTTTCTCTCTTTACTGGCAGCCTGCAGCGGGGCAGCCGGACAGCCAGATAGCGCTGCAGCCGGTGCTGATGTGCAGGATACGGTACCGGTTTTTGTACTGAGATCAGATACCCTGAAAAAGACAGTTGAATTACCTGCTGAGCTGATCCCGTATGAGCGGGCAGACCTGTATGCAAAAGTGCCGGGCTTTGTACGGTCTATGAAAGTGGATATAGGCGACCATGTTAAACAAGGACAAACACTTGCCATTATTGAAGCGCCGGAGGTGAATACGCGATTTGCCGAAGCAGCAGCAGCGCTGCAGGCCGCTAAAGCCAAATGGGCCGGCAGCCGGGACCAGTTTGAACGTTTATACCGCGCTTCCCAGGCGCAAACACCCGGCATCGTAGCTCCCGTTGACCTGGAGCACAGCCGTAACCAGATGCTGGCAGACAGTGCCTCTTACGAAGCATTGGGGAAACAGGCGCAGGCATATAAAGAAGTATCCGGGTACCTGCATATTACGGCGCCTTTTGACGGAGTGATAACGGCGCGTAAAGCGGATCCCGGTGCGCTGGTAGGTACACAGGCAATGTTGCTCACCATACAGCATAATCGTACGCTCCGTTTACGGGTGGCGGTTCCCGAGATATATGTGGCCGCGGCCAGTGTGACCCGCAACATTGATTTCCGGGTGGACGCCTATCCGAGCCAGCGTTTCCCCGCAGTGCTGACACGCAAAACTGAGACGATCGATCCTGCTACCCGTACAGAGCTATGGGAATTTAAAGTGGATAACAGCGCCGGCCAGCTCAAGGCAGGTGCGTTTGCATATGTAAAGCTTGACCTGGAACGCGGAGGACTATCCTTTATAGTGCCTCCTTCAGCTGTTGCTGCCACGCAGGAAAGAAAGTTTGTGATCAGGGTGAACGACGGGAAGGCAACGTGGCTGGACGTACGCCAGGGTATTACCACCGATAAGGGAATAGAAGTTTTTGGCGATCTCCGCAACGGCGATACCTTATTGGTAAAAGCCACGGATGAGCGCAAGCCGGGGACCAGCGCTTATTGGAAAATAAAGTAGATAAAGAGAGGATGTGGCAATTAGTACATTTGTAGCAAAGAAAACCAGGAGATATGCATGTAGTTGTAATCGGTGGTACCGGACATATAGGCACATTTTTGATCCCGCGCCTGGTGGAAGCCGGCCACCAGGTAACGGTGGTCAGCCGCCAGCGCCATACGCCTTACCAGGAGCACCCTACCTGGCAGCAGGTGAGATTTGTTACGCTGGACCGTGTCCAGATGGAACAGGAGGGCAGCTTTGGCCAGGCAATATCTGATCTATCGCCGGAAGTGGTTATCGACCTGATCTGTTTTAAGACTGAAAGTGCGGAGCAATTGGTGAGTGCGCTACAGGGAAATCTTTCACACTACCTGCATTGTGGAACTATGTGGGTGCATGGGCACAAGGTGGAAGTACCGTCTGAAGAATGGCATACCCGGCGTCCCCTTGGGGAATACGGTATTCTGAAGGCAGCATTGGAGCAATACCTGCTGGAAGAAGTAGATCGAACACAGTTTCCGGTCACGATACTGCATCCCGGTCATATTGTAGGTCCTGGCTGGATGCCTGTCAACCCGGTGGGAAACTTTAACGAGGCTGTTTTTACGCAATTAGCGAATGGTGAGGAAGTGCTTTTCCCCAGCCTGGGTATGGAAACCTTACATCATGTTCATGCGGATGATGTAGCGGCGGCCTTTATGCAGGCCATGGCAAACAAAGAGCGGGCAGTGGGGGAAAGCTTTCATGTGCTGTCTGAAAATGCCATTACCTGTCGTGGCTATGCTGAGGCCATTGCAGATTGGTACGGCCAGGAGGCCAAACTAAAGTTTGTGAATTGGGAGGATTTTCGTCAGTCCGTTTCCGCAGAAGATGCAAAATGCAGCCGGGAGCACCTCATGCATAGCACAATTGGAAGTATTGAAAAAGCCCGGCGGTTGTTACATTACAAACCGCGGTACAGCTCACTGGAGGCTATTAAAGAGGCGCTCAGCTGGCTGGCGCATCAGGAATAGACCCTTAGCGGGTAAAATACTCCACATGCTGCTTTGTGGAGATACTTCCCTTCTTCCTGCGGCGAATTTCCTCAAGGAGTGAATCAATTGCTTGCTTATATAAAAGGAGTTTTTCTCTACGACCGTTAACAAGAGCGCTGGTATACCGTTTAGTTTGCACTGCTAAGAGATCATATAAACTCTGCAAATCCAGGTGATCAAATCGTCTTTTCATGTCATGTCTCATGCTAGTTACTAAAACATGTCAAATTTGATACCATTAGATTCGGCCGCTATATGTGACTAAACTTAGTAATATGGGCGCATTAACGTAAATGGATATCGGGTTGATAGACCTCCAGGATATACGAAGAATGAGCAAGCTCCGTAAAATCATAGCGCCGGTACAAACCCTGGGCATCGCGTGTATTCAGCATTTTTCTTCTTAAACGTTTGGACCAGGGCTGCTCCAGTATATGGGATACTATTTTTTTTGATATGCCTTGTCCTCGGTACGCCGGCAATACAAAAACATCTGCGAGCCAGCCAAAGGTATTGTAATCAGTGATCATTCTTGCAAACCCTACCTGTTCACCATTTATAAAGGCGCCGGCACAAAATGAGTGGCTCAGTGATTCGTCTACAACGGTGTAGGAAATGCCCTTGGCCCAATAGGTATCTTCAGACAGGAACCGGTGTATGAGCGGAACATCCATATGCTCTTTGCCTGTTTTAATGACTACTGTTGACATGCTCTTTTACTGTTTTTATGCAAAGGTAGATAGCAGTATGCAATGAGTACAGTACCAGTTTTGTTTATTTTTATGGACACAGTTACCTTTATTGCATGAAGGATGACTTTAAATATGCTGAGATCACCAACAAATTTGCCAAACTGATCAGAAATGGTGTATTAAAGCAGGGTGACCGGCTGCCTTCGGTTAGAATGTTATGCCAGGAGCATGGTATCAGTATGAATACTGCAAAAAGGGTATTCATGGAACTGGAAGCGCAGTCGCTAGTAGCGTCAAAACCACAGTCCGGTTATTTTGTTAGCCGCCTGTCTTATCAGCGGCTTCCGCTTCCGGAAGTAAGCAGGCCTTCAGCCGGTACGCAGAACAAAGAACCGGAGGAATTGACCCGGAAGGTCTTTGCCAGTATGGGTAAACCCGATCTTACACTTTTCTCCGTTGGCGTACCTTCCGGCGAACTGTTGCCTGTAGCAAAGCTGAACAAGGAGATTATGCTGGCCACCCGCGAACTGAGCGATAGCGGTACTGCCTATGAGGAGCTGCAGGGAAACGAAAAATTAAGAAGATTCATTGCCGCCCGTTCTGTTTACTGGGGAGGTAATTTGCAGGAAGAGGACCTGGTAACTACTGCCGGCTGCATGAATGCTTTGTCTTTTTGCATGATGGCTTTGGCAAAAGCAGGAGACACCATTGCCATGGAAAGCCCTTGTTATCCGGGCAGTTTACGGCTGGCTAAAAGCCTGGGCTTAAAGGTGATCGAGCTGCCTGCACATCCCGCAACGGGGCTTGAGATCGATGCTTTAAAAAGGTGATCCCCAAGATCAGGCTTTGCCTGTTGGTCCCCAATTTCAATAACCCTTTGGGCAGCTGTATGCCGGACGAACATAAAAAAGAGGTGGTAGCACTTTTAGCCAGGCACAATATTCCGCTGATTGAAGATGATATCTATGGCGATCTGTATTTCGGAGCGCAACGCCCTGTGTGTTGTAAGTCATTTGATCAGGAGGGAATGGTGTTATGGTGCAGCTCTGTTTCGAAAACGCTGGCGCCGGGCTATCGTGTGGGCTGGGTAGCGCCGGGCCGGTACAAGGAACAAATCATTAAACTGAAGCTGGTGCACGCGATATCCTCTTCGTCTGTTACACAGGAGGCCGTTGCCAATTTTCTGAAAAGCGGCCGCTATGACAGTCACCTTCGCAAGCTCCGCCAGTCCTTGCAACAAAATTATCAACACTATATCGAGGCAATAGCGGAATACTTCCCGGAAGGTACAAAGACCAGCAGGCCCCAGGGTGGGCTTGCCTTGTGGGTGGAATTTGATAAAACGATCGATACCGCAGCACTGTTTGACCGCGCTCTGAAACAGAAAATAAGCATCTCACCCGGGAGAATATTTACGCTGCAGGACCAGTTTAATAACTGTATGCGGCTTTCTTTGGGATTACCTTTTTCGGAAGAAGTGCGGCACAAATTGAAACAGCTGGGCAGACTGGCAAGCCTGGGTTAGTTACTGAGATCAGCAAAGGCGGCTCAGGAGCGGCTTAAATGGAATTTGTAATACTGCTCTGCTGTATCAGCGCTGGTAATAATCTCCTGCTTTTCTATTCCCCATTTATGCAGCAAAGCAATTGATATGTCATTATCCGGGCTGGTAGTAGCAATGATGGTTTTGTTCCAGGCAGATTGTTTATTTTTAAGCGTGTATAGGACTTCAGACATGACTCCTCTTCCTCTTTCCCGGGGATGGACCATGTACACGATCTCCAGTTCATTTGCAGTGGTATGCTCTGTTTCTTTTAATTCAAAATGCCCGCATAATTTATTGTCTTCATAAATTCCCCAGATCCAGAACCATCTTTTATCATCAGCGGCATAGATGTCAAATATTTTTCTGAATAATTTGCGCTCTTCATTTTCGCCTCTGGTATGCCCTCCATCCATGAATCTTCTGGCCTCCTTATCTAAGGATATTTCAATAAAAGCATCTTCATCATGCCTTTCGTATGGTCTTAAAATAAATCTTGCAGTTTTAATAAGCGGGGGAAGCATGGGGCAAAATTAAAATCTATCATCGTAACCAGGGGAGGATTTTTGGACTTTTTCGTGTGTTGATTTGGATAGGACATGCATCCGGACAGTGTCCGCTACCGGGGCAAAACAATACTTTCCATCAAGCGGAATAGGAGATATGATCGGCAGCCAGATCCAGTACAATGATGATTTCTCCGTAACGGTTACGGGTATTTGCCTTATGCGGCTTGTCTATGCTGCTGATCGCCCTGGGCACATTAGGCGTGCAAACGATCGGGGCAGCAGTAGCCGATCCGGTAAAAAGCCTGAGAAGAGAATACATCGATAAATTTCAACGCGCAGGTCGGTAAATTCCCGGACTTAAGCCGTAATTTTACGTTGTTGATCCGGTTTAACGTTCTTTAAGCAGGACTGTGACGTATTCTTTGCACGATGATCTGAAACTCCGGGTCATAAAATTGTATTGTATGAGAAGACTGACCTGCTTTTTACCGGGAATTTTCCTGGTGCTTTCTTCCGCGGCCGTATACGCGCAAAAGGAAAAACTCCCATTACCCGGCTGGGCCACCACACCGGTAACAGCGGACGGGGCCCTGACTGAATGGCCCACCCCCCTGAGGTATATAGATGACCAGAACCGCCTGACTTACGATATCTTCAACGACGGCGAGAACCTGTACCTGGCCGTCAGCACTACCGACGAGGTTACCCAGGTGAACATCCTGCGCGGGGGCCTCACCTTCGCGGTAAATATTAAAGGTAAAAAGAAAGAGACCACCAGCCTCACCTATCCGCAGATAGCCGGAAGCGTGCTCTTTGCCCAGCGGCGGAACAGCGCGCAGGCCAACGGTAACAGTCGTTATGGACGGCCTTCGGCAGCTGATCGCCCGGTGCCTGCAGATCTTTACCGGGAGCTGCGGCCTCATATGAATAACGCCGGTGTAAAAGGCCTTACCGGCTTGTCTGACGGCACCATCGACGTTGCCCAGCGTAAAGCAGGTATTGCTGCGGAGATCACCCTGACGGAAGGAGATTCACTGAACCTGGAATTTGTGATCCCCCTGTCTAAACTCGGAATAACGGCTGGCTACACTAAAGATATCGCTTACGGTGTTGCTGTTAATGATGGCAGTATAGAAGGTGGTGGCCGCAGCCGCAGGCGCGGGGGTGGATTTAGTGGGGTAGGATTTGGCCTGGGTATTGGCGGCGGCAGTTATGGCTATGGCGGTTCGGGTATCGGCGGCGGCGTTGGCATAGACCTGGGCAGTATTGGCGGCGGCCGGCGTAATGGCGGTGGCGGAGGAAGCGGTGGCGGAGAGATGTTGTGGGTGAAGCAGCCGCTGGCGAAACAGGATAAATAAAATAACTACACATAGGACCTTTTTATGATCCGGAGTATCTGCTCCGGATTTTTTATTGTAAATCAGCTGATTAGATCTTTCTGTCTTTTTGCCCCGCTACATTTTTCTCATTTTTTGCTACAAAAATTACATCCCAAAACCCACTTAAAACGGTACTTCATACCCGACAATACAAACTGGTCCACACCACCTACGGCCAAAATCTGATACGAACGAATCCGTGAACACTGAGTGACATTCCACCACCATCCTCAGCCTCCATTCCGGCATCCATGTTTGCGAGCACCCCCTTAAAACCAATGAAAACATGAACAAAATGTCAAAGAATTCCACACGCTTGCTGCTGATCAAGCTGCTCTTATTTTGCACCTTGCTGGCCAATGCCCAAAGCCGCACGGTGAGGGGAAAGGCCTCGTCGGCCGACAAAGGAACGCCGCTCCCCAATGTAACGGTGCTCCTGAAAGGATCCAATTCCAGGACCACCACCGACGCCAATGGCGACTTTTCCATCCAGGTGCCCGGCAACAATGCCGTGTTGCTGTTCTACCTGGTGGATTATACTACCAAAGAGCTGCCCGTGGGCAACAACACTAACCTGGATGTAGCCCTGGAATTAAAGAATGAGCGCCTGGGCGAAGTAGTGGTGGTAGGTTACGGAACGGTGAAAAAATCAGACGTTACCGGGGCCGTTGTATCCCTGAAATCAAAAGACCTTACGCCCGGCGCCAATATTAACGTGGAGCAGACCTTACAGGGCCGGGCCTCCGGCGTGCAGGTATACCAGAAAAGCGGTGAGCCGGGCAGCGCCATGAGCGTAAAGATCCGCGGCGCCAGCTCTATTACCGCAGGGAATGATCCCCTGTATGTAATAGACGGGATGCCGGTCAACAACCTGGCTCCCGTAACGGGCAGCGGCGCCGGCTTCGTGGCTACGCCTAATCCCCGTAACCCGCTGAACAGTTTAAATCCTTCGGATATTGAGTCCATCGAGATCTTAAAGGACGCTTCTGCTACAGCCATTTACGGTTCCCGCGGCTCCAACGGCGTAGTGATGATCACCACCAAGAAAGGGAAGAGCGGGAAATTAACAGTAAACTACAGCGCCTACTACGGTGTGCAGAAAGCCTCTAACTCACTGGAAATGCTGAACGGCCAGCAATATAAAGAGGTGCTGAACGCGATTATTGACGCTGGTGGGGGCGTGGCTTCAGAAAGAGTAACCAACGATCCCGTGAATGTAGACTGGCAACGGGAGCTGTATCGCTCCGCCTCCGTGCAAAGCCATGACCTTTCTTTTTCCGGCGGTAAGGACAATACCCGCTTCTACGCTTCCCTCGGTTATTTCAACCAGGAAGGTGTGCTGCAGAATTCTTCCGTAAAACGTTACACCGCCAGGCTGAACCTGGAGAACAGCGTTGCGCAGAAATATGCCTTCGGTATTAACTTCAACACCTCTTATATAAGAGACAATTATAACTCGGTAGGTATCGGCGTGAATGAGAACGGCAGCGCTTTGTATGCTGCTATCAATTATGATCCTTCCTACCCGGTATACAACCCGGATGGCAGCTATAACCGCTCTCCCTACATGACCACCATTGACCACCCGCTGATCCTGGCCAACGGACAGTATGCCAACAGCGATGGTTTCCGGACCTTCGGCACCGTGTACGGTGAGTACTTTTTTATCCCCGGTCTCTCGCTCAAACTGAAAGGCGCGGGTGATGTGAATATTACCCAGCGCAATACCTGGCTTGATCCTTCTACCATCCTCGGATCTCCCACGGGCGGCATCGCTTCCATCAACACGGGTAACGTGAACTACTATATGGGAGAGGCTACCGTCAACTATAAAAAGGACTTTGGAAAAGACCATGCCCTGAATGCAGTGGCAGGTGGCACTTACGAGCATTTCGGCTCCAACTCCTTTGGCGGTAACGGTCGGGGCTACGCATTGCCCGATCTTACCTATAATGCCATAGGCACCGGTAACAGCACCCTGAACCAGATTGGCAGCGGCCGCGCTTCTACCAAGATCGTTTCCTTCCTGGGCCGCGTGAACTATACTTTTAAGGACCGCTACCTGCTTACCGCCAGCTTCAGGGCCGATGGCTCTTCCAGGTTTGGTTCCAATAACCGTTTCGGTTATTTCCCCTCTGCCGCACTGGCCTGGAAAATGCATGAAGAATCTTTCCTGAAGGGCATCAGCTTTATCGATGAACTGAAATTCAGGGTGAGCTATGGTGTGATCGGTAACCAGAACATTGCCAACTATCTTTATATCACTACCTTCTCCGGCGGCGGCGATGCTGTATTTGGCGGCAACCGCTATACTTCTCTCGCGCCTTCCCGTGTAGCGAATCCTGACCTCAAATGGGAAGCCGCCAAGCAGGCGGATGTAGGTATCGACTTTGCCTTGTTCGACAATCGCCTTACCGGCTCTATTGAATACTATGACCGGCGCACTTCCGATCTGTTGCTGGATCTGCCGCAGCCTTTAAGCACCGGCTTCGCCGTAAAGACACAGAACATCGGCCGCATGAAGAATACGGGTATCGACCTGCATTTAGCCGGCGATGTACTTCGCAGCAGCGCTGGGTTTAACTGGAACATCGGCGCAGTGCTCTCCACCGTGAAGAATGAAGTGCTGAGCCTCGGGCCTTTATCGCAGATCCTTACCGGTGGTGCAGGCTTTATTTCTAATGCCAGCATTATCAGGCCGGGCGCATCCCTCGGATCTTATTATGGATATGAAGTATTGGGTGTATGGCAATCGCATGATGATTTCTCCACTGCACCGGTGGGCGTGAAGCCGGGCGATCTGAAGTTCCGCGATGTGGATGGCAATAAGCAGATCAATGCAGACGACCGCGTGATCCTGGGCAAATCCCTGCCAGACTTTACCTACGGTATCACCAATACCTTCAGCTTTAAAAGGGTTTCCCTGTCTGTATTCCTGGAAGGCTCACAAGGCGCCAGCATACTGAATAACGCGGCGATAGACAGCTATTTCCCTGTTAGCTTCAGGAGGAACAAACTGGCAAAGCCCTACCTGAACCGCTGGACGCCAGAAAATCCTACCAATGAATATCCTTCTTTCGTAAATCCTACTTCGCAGGGCCAGCAAACCGTAAACTCAAGGACGGTGGAAGATGCATCTTACCTGCGCCTGCAATCTGTGCGGCTCAGCTACGATTTCAAGCTGCATAACAAAGTGATCAAAGGGCTGCAGGCATATGTTACAGGTCAGAACCTGTTCACCATCACCAACTATTCCGGCATTGATCCTGCCGTGAACTCCATTGGCGATGATATCCTGAAAATAGATTACAGCTCTTACCCGATGACCCGCAGCTTCCTGTTCGGTATCAATGTTCAATTCTAAAAACGCTTATATGCAAAAGCTCATCATACTATCATTTATTATTGTTTCACTGCTCGGGCAAACAGCCTGTGAAAAGACGCTGGATGTAACGCCTCCCGGCGAGTTTGCGCCTGGCAATGTGCTCACCACAGATAAAGGGATCCGTTCCGTATTATTCTCTTCCTACGCAGGCATACAAAACCCAACGCCTTCACGCTACCTGGTCAATAATGCTGAAGTGACTACAGACGTGGGCTACAACACCGGCGGTGCCGAGAACCTTACGCTCTCCCAGCTCATCAACTTTACCTGGGATGCATCACTGGGTACCTTGCAGGCCGATGTATGGGCGCCCACCTACCGCGCTATCCGCGATGCGAATATTGTGCTGGAGAACATTGCCAACGTAAACACCACAGATGCCAACAAAAAATTATACGCCGCTGAAGCGCGCTTCCTGAGAGCATATGGATATGATCTGCTGTATAAATGGTTTGGCCCTGTTCCGCTGCGTACTTCCAGCACTTCTGAAGCAACGCTGGCAAGGGCTACAGACGAGCAGATGAAGGCTTTTATTGAAGCGGAGCTCACAGCCGCCATTACCGACCTGCCGGATCCCGGTAAAGAAGAAGCCTTTGCAAGGGCCAACAAAGGCATGGCTGCCAGTGTGCTGGCGAAATTCTATCTCAATACCAAACAATGGCAGAAAGCCGCCGACGCGGGCAGGCAGGTAATGAACTATAATTATTACCAGCTGTTCCCTGCTTATCAGAACATGTTCAGGGTGGAGAATGAAGGCAACAAGGAAATGATCATGGTGCATCCGTGCCGCAACCAGGACGGCTTCGGCAACTGGTATACTGCAGGCGCCCTGCCACCGGGCTTTAAAACATCCGCGCAGATCCCTGAATTTGTGTGGACAAGCGCCATGGCCAATTTTGCCACACAGTACCGGATGCGCTCCGGGTTTACCAATACTTTCGATACGATCAACGACACACGGGCTATCCTGCTCTTACGCCACTATGTAAATACGAACAATGCAGCGGTGAATTTATTATCCACCGCCGATAACGTAAGAAGCCTGAAATACTGGGATAACGCCACTGTAGGCAACCATAGCGGCAACGATGTGCCCATCATCCGCTATGCAGACATCCTGTTAAGCCGTGCAGAAGCATTGAATGAGTTGAGCGGGCCTACACAGGAAGCACTAGACCTGATCAACCAGGTAAGAACCCGCGCAGGTATTGCCAATCTCACTTTGGCAGAGGCCAGCAGCAAAGAAGTACTGAGAGACCTGATCCTCCGCGAAAGAGCATGGGAGTTTTACAGCGAAGGCCTGAGAAGGGAAGACCTGCTGCGTCACAATAAATTTATTTCATCAGCGCTCGCAAGGGGCGTAACGGTAGCGGCAGACAAGCACAAGCTGTTCCCCATACCACAAACGGAGATTGACGCCAACCCGGCATGTAAACAGAACGACGGGTATTGAGAGTCGTCAGTTGTCAGTTGACAGTTGTCAGTGATTACTGAGACGAAAAAGATTACCGACGACTGACAACTGACAACTGACAACTGATAACTGATAACTGATAACTGTCAACTAGTAACTGAAGCTAAAGGAAGTATTATAATGATTAGACTAAGCACTGTGATTGCAGGCCTGGCTTGCCTGATCGCGCATTCATCCTGTGGACAGCCCGCCCGGTACAGCAATCCGGCAGCGCCGGTAGGAGACCCTGGTTTAACAGTACCTGCATCCGTTGTGCCCCTCATGGACCAATGGATGCGGGATACCTACGTGATGACAGGCCCTGACGGATACTATTATATGACGGGCACCACCGCCACTCCCGGTCGTGAGTTTCCCTGCGGTCGTGTGCACTGCTGGGATTACAATGACGGCCTGTACATGTGGAGATCAAAAGACCTGCAGCAATGGGAAGCAATGGGACAGATCTGGAGCTTCGATAAAGACGCCGCTCCCTGGCAGCAAAAAGGAAGACCATTAGAGCCCGGCGCTATGTCGCCTAACAAAGACCGGCTGGATTCCTTTTACCGCGCAGTATGGGCGCCGGAATTACACTACATCAGCAGTAAAAAGAAATGGCTGCTGATCGCCTGCCTGAATGGCGGAATGGGATCCTTCGTGTTGGAAAGCGTTTCAGGCAAACCGGAAGGGCCATACAGGAATATTAAAGGGAATGAGCAAAAGGCTATTTTTCCCAATATTGATCTCAGCCTTTTCGAAGATGATAAGGGCGAAGTATACCTGGTAGGGCATAATCATTTTATTGCCAGGATGAAGGACGATCTTAGTGATATTGCAGCACCTTTCCGCAGGCTCAAAGAAACGCCCTACGATCCGGACCCTTACATCGAGGGTGTTTTCCTTACCAAACATGATGGTAAGTACCAGTTGCTGCAAACCGTTTGGTCAGTAAAGAAAGCAGACGGCACTTTTACCTACCTGCGGAATGATAAGAACAAGCAGGATTCTTTGTATAGCTATGATGTGGTAGTGGCGGCAGCAGATAATATTTACGGCCCTTACGGGCCACGTTATGCCGCTATCTTACAGGGTGGTCATAACAATCTCTTTAAAGACAGGAACGGCCGCTGGTGGTCCACGATTTTCTTTAACCCAAGAGGCATCATGGGCTCCAAATTTACGGTAACCTGCAGGCCCGGCCTGGTACCCGTAAAATGGGAGAACGGTAAACTAAGACCGGATACCTCTTTTAAATTAAAGTAACATGCTGAAGAGGATTTTTATAACACTGATGGTCTTGCTTCCTGCAGCAGTATTTGCGCAGGAGATTGGCGCCAACTTTAATCACGATCCCGAGATCATCGACATGGCGGTATTGCGGAGAACACCGGTGCAATGGATCCGGACCACGCCCTACATCTTTGAATATATCAATGGAGAAAAAGATCCCGCTACGGCGCCGGGCCTCCAAAAAATGATCGATGCAGCAAAGGCTGGTTATAAAGTGGCCTTTGGTTTCCGCTGGGATTTCAAAAAGTATTCACTGCGCATACCGCAGCCCGGTTCTGCAGAAGAGCAAAAGTATTTTGCTACCGCTACTGCTATACTGCAGCGTGTAGGCCCGTACGTACATGTGTTCAAGTTAGGTAATGAGCCCAACCTGGAAACCATGGAGCCGGACCTGCAGCTGAATGAAAAAGGAGTGGCGCCATTGGTGAGATTTACGGAAAGGCTCCTGGACGAAGTGGTGGAGCCTTATTACAAACAGCATCCGCAGCTTACCCGGCCCGATGTGTATACCGGTTCGTTACCTGCCCTGTTTGAAGAACAGCAGCAGAAAAAACCGGGCGTGCAGGGATTGATACGTTTGGCACAGGAGAACAATCGCATCAAAGGACTGTCTGTGCATCTGCATATCAGTGATTCCACAGATATGGACAAGGCATTTCAATTTGTGCGTTCCATCATGCCAGTTAAGCCGATTATCATTCCCGAATTCTCGCTCTTTCGCTTGTATAACCAGCATTTGTCTGATGAACTGGGCAGCACGGAGGCGGGTGTTACATTCGCAGGTAAATATCATTACCAGCCGGGCATGAAGCTGTACGAATGGTACAGCAAGGCGAATACAGAGAAGGTAAGCGCCGCGGAGTGGTCCGATCTCTTTGCTTCACGCGCATGGTTTCCGCCGCATTTCATGCAGACCTATTATCGCTATTTTCAAAAGTATGGGGTAGTGCTGGCAACCTATGGTTATCTCAGCCAGTCTGCACCCACAAAGGTGACGCCCAATACGCCTATATGGTTCATCAACCCGATCTTTCCCATGAAGAGCCTGCAGCGGCAGGCAGATGGGGGATATACACCGAACCCTTTGTGGTTTGATGATTTTGTAGATATCACCAATCGTGGCAGGCAACTGGCCCGCTCCAGGCCTAACATCATCATTTTATATGCAGATGATCTGGGCTATGGCGATCTGGGATGTTATGGTGCAAAAGCAGTAAAAACTCCCAACATTGATCGTCTTGCTGCTAAAGGATTGCGTTTCACGGATGCACATTGTACCGCCGCTACCTGCACGCCCTCCAGGGTATCGCTGCTAACCGGTGTATATGCTTTCCGCAACAATGCCGCTATCCTTCCCGGTGATGCGCCGTTGCTGATCCGGCCGGGAACAGTTACGTTACCGGGTGTACTGCAGCAGGCAGGTTACACTACTGCGGTGATAGGTAAATGGCATTTAGGCCTGGGCAGCGGTACCATTAACTGGAATGGGCACATCGCACCAGGTCCGAATGAGATCGGGTTTGACTATTCTTTTATTATTCCCGCTACTACAGACCGTGTGCCTACTGTATTTGTGGAGAATGGCCGCGTGCCCAACCTCAATCCTGCCGATCCTATTGCAGTCAGCTATGCGGGGAAGATAGGCGATGAGCCTACCGGGCTTTCAGACCCACAGCTGCTGAAACAGCGGGCGGATACGCAGCACAGCAACACCATCATCAACGGCATCAGCCGCATCGGTTTTATGACCGGTGGAAAGCTTGCCCGTTGGGTGGATGAGGATATCCCGCTGGTGCTGAATAGCAAGGCAAAGGATTTCATTATCCGGAACAGGAACCAACCTTTCTTTCTCTATTATCCTTTTCCTAATATCCACGTGCCCCGCACACCCAATAAGCAATTTGCTGGCAGTACAAAGCTCGGGCCGCGTGGTGATGTGATCGCGGAAATGGACTGGATGGCCGGGGAGATCACGCAGCTGCTGGATTCTCTGGGCATTGCAAAAAATACATTGATTATATTTAGCAGCGACAATGGTCCTGTACTGGGCGATGGGTACGAAGATTCCGCTGAAAAGCTGAACGATGGTCATCAACCCGCAGGGATATTCCGGGGCGGTAAATACAGCGCTTTTGAGGCAGGCACCCGGGTATCTACTGTTACCTACTGGCCGGGCCATATACAGCCCGGTGTTTCCCCTGCTTTGTGCTCACAGGTGGATCTGCTGGCATCGCTGGCAGCATTAACGGGGCGGGAGCTGCCGTCCGGCGCTGCACAGGACAGCCATAATGCGTTGGATGTATGGCTGGGCAGGTCAAAGCAGAACCGTAAATACCTGCTGGAAGAGTCTTATACCTTATCCTTCCGCAGGGATGGATGGAAGTACATCGCTCCACAGCAAAAGCCCGCGCCTGGCTGGCTGCAGAACAAGAAAATTGAAACGGGGCTGGAGCACACAGCACAGCTGTACGATCTGCAGCGGGATCCCGGCGAAGCGCATAACCTTGCAGCGCAACACCCGGAGATAGTAAACAATTTGAAACGAGAACTGGAAAAACTGATACAATGAACAAACTGGCTGTACTCTTAGCATCGATCGCTTTAACATCCTGTGCAGGAAGCCGCAAGAACAACCAGGCCGTGAATAAAGACGAACGGCCCAATATTGTGCTGATCCTGGCAGACGACCTTGGCTATTCAGACATCGGGTGTTATGGCGGTGAAATTCAAACGCCCAACCTCGATTACCTGGCGGCCAATGGCTTGCGCTTCAGGCGTTTTTACAACACTTCCCGCTGCTGTCCCTCCCGCGCATCCCTGCTCACTGGTTTGTATAACCAGCAGGCAGGTATCGGCGAAATGACAGCGGAAAGACCGGAGCCCGGTTACCGCGGCTATCTCACAGAGAACACTGTTACACTGGCGGAGGTATTGAAAGACGCGGGTTATCATACCGCCATGTCAGGCAAATGGCATGTATCCAATACTCTTGAACAGCCAACAAAAGAGGCACAGCTTAAATGGCTGAACCACCAGGCCTCTCATCCTTATTTCTCACCGGTAGAACAATACCCCGTGAGCAGGGGATTTGAAAAGTATTACGGCAACATCTTCGGCGTAGTGGATTATTTTGATCCCTTCAGCCTGGTGAATGGCACAACACCCGTTGAGCAAGTGCCGAAAGATTATTATCATACAGACGCCATCAACGACACGGCTGTCAGCTATATCAGATCATTCAGTAAGGAAGACAAACCCTTCTTCCTCTACGTAGCGCAAACAGCGCCGCACTGGCCGCTGCAGGCTTTACCGGAGGATATCAAAAAGTATGAAGATACCTACAAAGCCGGCTGGGACGCGATCCGCGAAGCCCGTTATAACAGGATGGTAAAGCAGGGATTGATCGATCCCGCCACCACGCCCTTATCACCACGTATCAACAAAGAGCTGAGCTGGGAGAATAATCCTGATAAGGAATGGGATGCAAGGGCGATGGCCGTTCACGCAGCCATGGTAGACCGTATGGACCAGGGCATTGGCCGCATCATCCAGGCATTGCGGGAAAGCGGAAAGCTGGATAACACCATCATCGTGTTCCTGAGCGACAATGGCGCCAGCCCGGAAAACTGTATGCGCTATGGCCCTGGCTTCGACCGCCCCGGCCAAACCAGGAATGGACAAGAGATCATCTACCCGGTGAATAAAAAAGTACTGCCAGGCCCGCAAACCACTTTCGCCTCTATCGGCGAAAGATGGGCCAATGTGGTGAATACGCCCTACCGTTATGCCAAAGCGCAATCTTATGAAGGGGGCGTGCGTACACCCATGATCGCCTTCTGGCCGAAAAATATCAAGGCTAAAGGAGCATTCACAGACCACCTGGGGCATGTGATGGATTTTATGCCCACCTTGCTGCAGGTAGCAAAAGCATCTTATCCTGCTACCTACAAAGGGCATAATATCACGCCTTACACAGGTCTGAGCCTGCTGCCTGCCTTTGAAGGCAAAGAGGGGAAAGAGCATGATGCACTGTACAATGAACATTTCAATGCCCGCTATATCCGTAATGGCGACTGGAAACTGGTATCCTTATCCGGCGATACTACCTGGCGCCTGTACAAGATTAACCAGGATGAAAGCGAGGTGAATGACCAGGCTGGCCAGCATCCAGACATGGTTTCCAAAATGGCGGCCCAATGGCAGCAATGGGCCAACACGCACAATGTATTTCCTAAACCCGGTAAAAAATAAAATCTATGTTTATAAAGAGATCAATTATGTTGATGGCCGTTGGCCTCTTATTTATCACCATAGCCACAGCGCAAGGCAAATGGACCGCTGCTAAAGCAAAAGAATGGTACGCTAAGCAGGGATGGCTGAGAGGAAGCAATTTTCAGCCTTCCACCGCTATCAACCAGCTGGAGATGTTCCAGGCGGAAACATTCGATACTGCTACCATCAACCGCGAATTGAGCTGGGCGCAACATCTTGGCTTTAATGTGATGCGGGTATACCTGCATCACCTGTTATGGGCAGGAGATAAGGAAGGATTCAAAAAAAGGCTGGACACCTACCTGTCCATCTCTTCCAAACATGGCATCAAAACGCTCTTCGTATTTTTTGACGATTGCTGGAACGACACTGCCTGGCTGGGCAAACAGCCGGCGCCTAAAACAGGCGTGCACAACTCCGGCTGGGTAAGAGATCCGGGCACCATGATCTACACGCATCCTGACACCATGAAGGTGCTGGAAGCCTATGTAAAGGATGTGCTCACCACTTTTAAGAACGATGACCGCATCCTGCTCTGGGACCTTTACAATGAGCCGGGCAACAACAAACAGTTTGGTAAAAGCATGCCGCTGTTGCAGAAAGTATTTCAATGGGCATTTGAAGTAAGGCCCTCTCAGCCTGTATCAGCAGGCGTTTGGGCCGACGGGCCTCCATTTGAAGCCCTGAACAAATTCCAGCTGGAAAACTCCGATGTGATCACCTACCACAATTACTCGTACATTGATGATCACAAACATACCATCGATACGCTGAAGAAGTACGGCCGCCCGCTGATCTGTACAGAGTACATGGCCAGGAGGAATGGCAGCTTGTTCCAGCTGATCATGCCCTTGCTGAAAGCGGAAAACATAGGCGCCATCAACTGGGGCTTTGTAAGCGGGAAAACCAACACCATTTACGCCTGGGACACACCGATGCCTGGTGGAGAAGAACCGAAATTATGGTTCCATGATATCTACAGGAAGGATGGAACACCCTTCAGCAAGGAAGAAGAAGCTTTTATCAGGAAGCTGTGTAAATGATATAATGAATGAAACGACTGATCTTTTTTTGCCTGCTATTCCTCTACTATCAAAGCAAGGGGCAGCCTATACGCTTCCGGAACTATTCCGTGGCGGACGGGCTGCCATCCAGCACCGTGCGCGCTATTGCGCAGGATGACCAGGGTTACCTCTGGTTTGGCACCAAGAACGGGATCAGCCGTTTTGACGGATATCAGTTCAGGAATTTTCAATATAAAAAGAACGATACCAGCTCCCTGGGAAACAACTTTATACATTGCATTACCAGGATAGACAATACCCATTTATGGATAGGCACTGAGAACGGTGTTTATATACTTGACCTGGAAAAGGAACAGTTCTCGCATTTCGGTCCGCCGAAGGAGAAAACCGTCTATGATATCATGCGCGACAAAGACGGTATGATATGGTTTGCATCACGGCTCAACGGTTTATATCGCTATGATCCGGTGAAAAGGTTCTTGCAGCATTTCAAGGCAGGCAACTCCGGGCTGTCCAGCGATGAGATCAGCAGGATAGCACAGGATGATGACGGGAATATCTGGATCGGTACATTCGGGAATGGCATTGACATTTACAACCCTTCCACCGGTTCATTCAGCAACCTGCGTTCCGCAACAAGCGGATTAAGCAACGATTATATTAATATCGTATACAAAGGCAGGGACGGCGTAATGTGGGCGGGTACCTGGAATGGCGGCCTATGTAAATGGCTGCCGCGCCAGCGCCGCTTCCAGGTTTACCGTAACGATGGAAGCCCTTATTCCATCAGGGATAATATTATAAGAGCCCTGTGCCAGGTTGCTCCTGATAAGATCTACGTGGGCACAGAGAAGGGACTAAATGTGCTGGATATCGCAACGGACAGGTTCACGGCATATACCAACAAGGCGGATGATCCGTTCAGCATCAGCGATAATGCCATTTATTCCATATTTCCTGATAAGGCAGGCACCATGTGGGTGGGCACCTTTTTTGGAGGCGCCAGCTACTTTAATGAAAAAGGCCCGGCATTTGAGCTGTATTATCCCACAGGAGAGCCGAATGCCTTATCCGGCCGCGCGGTGAGCTGTTTCCTCGAAGATGGCCCCGGCAAACTGTGGGTAGGTACGGAAGATGGCGGCTTGCAGTATTTCAACACCGCTACACACGCCTTTCAGCAATATCCTTTTCTGCCCGGGCAGCAGCCACTATCCTATCATAACATTCACACCTTATTAAGAGAGAAAGCCGGTAATATCTGGATCGGGCTCTTTGCCGGTGGGATCAATGTGCTGGACCCGAAAACAGGCAAGGTGGCATACTTTCAGCATGAGCCAGGAAATATTCACTCCCTGAACAGCAATAATGTTTTCTGCATTTACCAGGACAGGGATAACAAGATCTGGATAGGAACAGACAGGGGACTGGACCTGTACGACAGCGAACGCCGTGATTTTACACGCGTGCTGCAGGATGGTGTGAGCAACACCATTATCTACGATATTTACGAAGACAATAATAAAACGATTTGGTTTGCCACCTATAACGATGGCCTGATCTTCTATAACAAGAAAACCGATCAGTGGAATAAGGTAGGCGCAGAAGGCATGAGCAAACTGACCTGCCTTTATGACGATCACCAGGGAAACCTCTGGATAGGATCAGACGGCGGCGGTTTGCATAAATATAACTTTAACACAAAGCAGGTAGAACCCTACAATGATAAAACGGGCATCAGCGCGAATGTGGTGTATGGTATTCAGCAGGATGATGCTGGCCTGATCTGGATCACTACCAATAACGGTATCTACAGCATAGACCCGCTGCACGCAAAGGCAAGGCACTTTACGCCGCAGGACAACCTGCAAAGCCGGCAGTTCAATTACAAAGCCTTCAGCAAAATGTCTGATGGCAAGCTGTTTGCCGGTGGTATCAAAGGATTTAACGCCTTTTACCCGGAAAAGGTGTCCACTGTTACAGATAAGATCTACGTCTCCTTCACCAACTTTCAGCTGTTCAACAGGAACGTACCATTGTCTGAAGACGGGCCCTTGCAGCAACAGATCAATTACGCGCATAAACTGGTATTGCAGCATAATCAATCCGTCATGAGCTTTGAGTTTGCAGCGCTTAATTTCAGCGCACCCGAGAAACTGAGCTATGCTTATAAGATGGAAGGCTTTGATAAGGACTGGAACTACGTGGGCGATCAGCGTAAGGCCACTTACACCAATTTATCGCCCGGCACCTACACTTTCAAGGTAAAGGCTACAGCAGATAAAGGAAACTGGAACGTGCCTGAATCCACCATGCAGTTGGTGATAAAACCACCATTTTATAAAACCACGCTGGCATATATAATTTTCATATTACTGGCGCTGGGGGCGGCTTACGGTATTTACCGGTATTCGTTCAACTACATGCGGAAGCAGAACCAGATCAAAATAGAGCGACTGAAGAACAAAGAAGAGCAGGAATTCTACGCCAGGAAGATAGAATTTTTTACAGTGATGGCGCATGAAATAAGAACGCCTTTGTCGCTGATCATTGCGCCTCTGGAGAAATTGCTTGCCATGAACAAGTGGCGGCCGGAAGAAAAACAGCAGCTGGCCACTATGGACGAAAATGCCGAGCGCTTAATGGACCTGGTGAATCAACTGCTTGATTTCAGGAGGATAGAAAGTGATGCATATGAGATCCGCAAAGAGAACGTGGAGATCATATCACTGGTGCAATCTGTTTACTCCCGCTTTTCTTCCCTGCCATATCAAAAGGATATTGCGTTCACGATGAGCACCCGCCTGAGCAGGCTTCCTTTGCACGCAGATCCGGAGGTGCTGAATAAGATCCTGAGCAACCTGCTCATCAATGCATTCCGGTTTGCAAAAACGAAAGTGAGCATCTCTGTTTTTGATATTGCAGGCGTTGAAGGAGAAGGGGCACGTCTCTGTATCAGCGTAGAAGACGATGGCATAGGCATTCCCGCTGCTCATTTAAAGAACATTTTCAAACAGTTCTTCACTACTGCTACTGAGAGCCAGGGCACGGGCATTGGTCTGGCGCTGGCCAATTCGCTGGCCGAAAAGCATGGTGGAAAGCTGCTGGTAGAAAGCAGGGAAGGGGAGAAGACCATCTTCACCCTGGAACTACCACTGACCGGACAGCCACCGGCGCAGCAGGAACGGAATGCCGGAGCAGCGATCATCGACGAAGCACGGCCATTGATCCTTGTGGCGGAAGATGATCCATCCATACAAACATTCCTCGCAGAGAGCTTCCAGGACAACGGTTATAACGTGGTGAAAGCAGCCAATGGTAAGGCCGCGCTGGAGCTGATAGAAGCGCATGCTATCGACCTGGTCATCTCTGATATCATGATGCCGGAGATGGATGGTCTGGAATTATGTTACCAGGTAAAAACCAATATCGAGTACAGTCACATCCCCTTTGTACTGCTCACCGCCAGGGGCAATAGCGAATCGGAACTAAAAGGTATAGAGGCCGGTGCGGATGCCTATATTATGAAGCCTTTTAAATGGAAGCATATTGCAGCCGTAACAAAGAACCTGATTGCTTCCCGTGAAAAGCTGCGCCTGAAATTCTCTGAACAGCCTAACAGCGATGTGAGCGTACTGGCCACCAACAGCCGCAATAAAGCCTTCATGGAAAAAGTAGTGAGCATTATTGAAGAGCGCATCATTGATCCGCAGCTTTCAGTAGAAGAGCTGAGCCGCGATATGGCCATGAGCCGTTCCAACCTGCATAAGAAACTGAAATCTCTCTCGGGCTATGTGCCCAATGAACTGATAAAGCTGGTAAGGCTGAAGCATGCTGCAAAGCTGCTGCAAACAGCTGATCATACGGTTACAGAGATCGCTTATATGACCGGTTTCAGTTCTCCATCTTATTTCTCCAAATGTTTTCTGCAACAGTTCAAGGTAACGCCGAGAGAGTATGCTGAAATGAAGACGAAGCCGGGCACGCAGCAGATAGAAGACCTGATGAAGGGGGAAAATTAAAAGGGCCGGCCCTTTTGGCCAGCCCAGTGTTATTTGTCATTGATCTCTCTCTTATTTCGCCGCTGTTTTTCCTGTAGTCAATGAATTGATCCATGCTGCTATCTTCAGTGCCTCTGCTTTGGGCACGTTCGGCATAGGCGGCATCTCTGTAGCATAACCGCTCCAGTTTTGTGGCTGGGGGTTATAGATCAGGCTTACGATCTTGTCATTGCTGTAGTTACGCTTTGCCACATCGATAAAAGCAGGTCCTACCTGTCTTTTGTTGGCATTGTGACAAGCGGAGCAGGTATATTTGGCCAGTAAGGGTTTCACCTCTTCATAGCTAGGAGCTACTACCGCTTTAGTGGCGGTGGTTGTCTTTGCTTTTGCAGCAGCGGCAGTTTTGCCGGCAGCGCTTTTTGCTTTGGCAGCTTCTTCAGCCGCTGTTTTTGCAGCAGCTTCCGTGGCGGAATTGCGTGTGCTCAGCTCACTCGCCGCCAGGCGGTTTCCTTCCGGTATGCTATGCAGGGTGTAGTAACCGGTAGGATGTACCAGCGAATAGAAATGTTCTTTCTCGCGTACACCTTCCAGGGTGATGTTGTGCACATAATGCTTGCGCAGGTTGTCTACCACCAGCCTTACTTTCAGTCCATCCGCAGATACTTTCACACCTTTGACAGGGCAAGTCTCTACGTTTACCGGGGGACTGCCATATACCGGATGATATTTGTAGGTAAAGCTTTCCACGGAATAAGAAGCCAGGTCGTTGGCTGATTTTTCATCTACCGGCTGGGTAAATGTTATCTCAAAGCCGTCGGGCATGGCCTTTACGGTCTGCATTTCAAAAGGCGTTTTTTCTTTGTTCCATACCAGTCGCTGTAAGCCTTCATTCGCTTCACCGGCAGAGCCCCAGCCGCGGTTGGTCTCACCTACGAAGAGGGAACCGTCTTTAGCCCAGGCCATACGTAATACACCAGATTGGAAGCCGTTGCGGAAATCAAAAGCTACGCCCTGGTATTCTCCGTTCACTTTTTCCAGTTCCACGCGCATGATCTTGCTTTGTCCCTGGTCGCCTACCAGCAGCTGGCCGGTGAAAGGACCGAAGCTGCCTTCAGGAATAGGCACGATCTCGGAGTTGGAAATACCTAATACGCCGTGCGGCAGTATTACAGCAGGCAGGCGCAGGGTAGGGATCTTTTCTTTTACTTCCGCCAGTGTAACGAATTTTTCATTCACTACATTCTCCGGCTTGATATAACGTCCTTCTGCATTTTTATTGCGGCGCGGGTCTACCAGCGCATACAGTTCTTCGGTGGTCAGCTTCACGGGTGAATTCGGCATGTTGGTCCAGCGAAGACCTGCAGGGTGCCCGATGAAATCGCCTTTCTTTACCTGCCATACACCGCCGGAGCCTACCCAGTCGCCCTGGTTATCGGTGTAGAACAATTCACCGTCTATCATCCCTAGTCCGCAGGGAGAGCGGAAACCAGTGGCATAAGGTGTCATTTGTCCGTCGGGGGTGATATTCATCATCCAGCCGCGCCAGGGTACCCGGCTTTCGCCGCGCCACCATTCTTCGTCGCCAAAGGCTACGTTGGCAGATACAAAGAAGGAACCGTCAGGCGCTATTTTCGGGCCAAAGCTGTATTCATGATAGTGGGCGGACAAAGGCCAGGCATATACGGTTTCATATACATCGGCTTTGCCGTCCATATTAGTGTCTACCAGCTTTGTGAGCTCGCCGCGCTGTGCACAGTAAAGGGCGCCGTCTTTCCAGGCCAGGCCCAGCACTTCATGCAGGCCGGAAGCGAATTTCCTGAAATAAGGTTTGCGGCTGGTAGGGTTTTCTACGATGTAGATATCGCCGCGGCGGGTGCTCACACCCAGGTCGCCGTTAGGCATCATTACCAGTCCGCCTACTTCCAGCAGGGTACCCTCCGGAGAGCTCACTTTCACAATCTTCGAAAAATCCTCTTCCTTGGGAGTTTCCTGCCCAAACGCGCTGCCCGATAAAGCAGTGAGGAGCAATGTTTTATAGATCAGTTTCATTTGTTAGTATTTGTCGTTCTCTTCCGGTTTAAAAAAGTATGGAATAGGCCAGTTTGCCTTTTACAGGCACGATCAGTTCCTGGTGGCCGTTGCTCTGACGTACAACCGGTTTAGCGCCGGCAGCGTCATTGAGCTGGAGATAGTAGGATCTGCCGTCTATCACATACATGCCATCTGGCTGCGCTACGATGCTGCTGCCTTCTGCAAGCTTTGCATACAGGCCTTCGCCGGGATTTTCCACGCTCAACTCGCGGGTCAGACCGTGGCCGTCGTCCATTACTTTGATAACATCTGTCACAGCCGAGCCGTAGATGAAGTAGCGGAAAGCCGGCCTGTCTTTTTCGTCCAGCACATAGCCTTTGGGACGGTAACCGGTGCCGCTGCTATCGCTGATCCAGGCGGCATCGGGTGTGGACAGCCTTGCCAGCGCGAATGCCGGTTTACCAAAGTATTGCACGGTACCGCGGGGACGGGAGCAACCGTTGCCCCTGTCGTGCCACATGGGAGTGGCGTCCAGGAAGCCGCCGCGCCATACCTGGAGCAGCATGCCTTTGTCCAGATCATAGGTATAATGTACCTGCAGCGGACTACCTACGGATACGGCATGCGGAATGCGCGCACTGCCTGGCACGTCCATAAAGCTGCGCAAGATGGTATTGGAGGAAGTAGCATCTACCAGGATAGGGTCTACGTCGTCGCGACGGCTATACGCCGGTTCTTTATCCGGGTTAGCGGTTTCGATGCGGATATTGCGGAAGGCAACGGCGCCATGATCGCCCTGCAGGCGGAGGGGGCCGGAGGCTTTTTCATCGCCGCCGCCAATAGAGCCGCGGGTGGGGCCCATCAGTTCTACGTCATCGTGAATAACAACGCCGTTCAGCTCAATACGCAGCATGCGGGCATTGGCTGTTTTGTGACCGGCAGCATCAAAGCGTGGAGCGCGGAAAGCTATTTTCATATGCTGCCACAGGCCCGGAGCACGGCTGGCGTTCACGCGGGGCGCATAGCCTTCGTAGCCTTGCTGTCCTTCGGGACGGCGGTCATCCCAACGCTCATAAATACCGCCATTATCGCCGGGGCGGGGATTGGTAACGCTCCAGCTGTCCAGCAGCTGGATCTCATACCTGCCCTGCAGATAAATACCGGAATTGGCGCCGGGCGCCATCATATAATCCAATTCCAGCTCCATATCGCCATATTCGGCTTGGGAAAACAGGTCCTGGCCCGGATGCTTCTTATCAGGCAGGTTCACCAGCACGCCTGTTCCGTTCACCGGGAACAGCACATCGTGCTTGTTAAGGTCTGCACTAACATCAGCCGCAATCTGCCAGCTTTTACCAGGATCGCGGAAAGCGGAAAGATCCTGTAAGGAGATGTTGGAAGCCTGGCCTGCCGCAGTGCCGCTTAACACAATACCGGCGCCGCATAGGCATACAAAGCCCGTCAAAGACCGGCTTGTATTTCTTTTCGATCTAAGTACCATAACGTTCAGTAAATGAGTTGGCAAGATAGTGATTGCAGAGGCTGGGTACAAGCCCGTTCATCAAAATATGTGGACAGTGTCCACACAATTACTATGGAAATCGGTTGCAAGTGTTGACATTAAAAAACGGTTACAGATCAATGATCGTAACCGTTTAGGTGTACCAGGTGTTTATTTCATTTCAAAAAGCAGGTGCTCTTTCAATATATTTCCAGGTCGTTTCTTCTGTAGCCTTTACCTGTATTTCACCATTCGAAGTCAATTCAACGTTTTCAAGTTCATAAAGCCCTGATTTAAAATTGGCGGGAATGTCCAATCCCTCTACCCGGGCGGAGTCTGGAATGGTCTTTCCATCTCCTTCCGAAATAACTTCAAGGATTTCCAGTTTTTGCATGGGACAAAAATACATCACCACACCACCATGATCCAGGGCGAGGCGAACCGGTGATAAATTTGCTCTCACTGTTCCGCCATGCGACATTTTTTCTTCCTGCATCCTTTTCTGCAGTACGTTGGGTTGTGAAAAAGCGGTAACAGTTACGTTGGAAGGTGCGGTGTCAGGACTGGGCTCGTAAGTCCGTCCTCCTCCTCCGCCAAAAAAGTCCTGGAGGGCTGCAAATACCATGTTCATACAAAAAGATTTTGATAGATGAATGCAAAACCCGAATAGCGCGAGACCCTATCTGTCGTGGAATAAATAAATCGGCATTAAACCATTTCAGCACGAAATACCTCTTTGCTTATATGCTGCAATTAATGGGCCTGCCTGAATGAAAAGCGGCCAAGTTCGTTTTTTTTATTTGCGGGAAATTTCGTAGATTCTAAGGTTCACTCATAAGCAATGTGCTTTGCCACATGGCAACAATTTGCTTCAGATCGAAGGTATTCGATGAAAGATGACAAGTTTGTCGTGATAGATCGAAGGTGTTGAATGTAAGATGACAGATCTGCGCCGCCAGCTGACAGATGTATCGTTCGAGATGACAGATGTATAGCCCCACCTGACAGGTGTACAGTGACAGATCGAAGGTGTTCGATGTAAGATGACAGATGTAAGCTGCCAGCTGACAGATGTGCGGTGTAAGACGACAGATGTAAGGGTCCAGACGTTTAATCTGCTGATTCAGCAGCTATCTGCGCTATCCAGCCTCTCGCCATAATATAGCCCGGGTTATGTTTCAGGGCGATGGAAAATTTTTCTATAGCTGTAACCGATTGTTTTAGAAAGTAATAACAAAGCCCCATATTATACAAGGTGATATCCTTTTCGCCAAAATGATGTATTGATTTTTCGTAGTATTCCAGGGCCTGCTCATAGTGCATGGTTTCCTGGAAAAAAACACCGATATCAAAAAAGGTATCCGCTGTTTTTGGCAGCATATAAAAATTTTCCTCAATTACAGGCATCTTCTCTTTCAGGTCTTCAATGTCTGAAGTCCTGGCATACCCGTTCCTGATCTGGTTAATGATAATATCGCGGCAACTGTTGAATACCCTGGGATCCCATCTGATAGCGCCCAGAAGAGGCAGGATAGCCTCTATGCTGGCAAGATTTGCGGTGAAATTATAATTCAGGAACAGGTTGTTGATGGTGGAATGACCAAAGGAGTTTAAGGATGTCTCCAGGGCGAGCGACGTTTCCTGCATGTCAGCAAAGGTAAAACCGCTGATAAATGCGCTGGTGGTAAGGGCCTGCTCGGTGAATTGGTTAAAGCTGTCGCCCCCTGTCAGCTTAAAATATTGGCTGATGGCATCAAAGTTTACAGACAAAGAGAAGCAGTTATCGTGAAAAACAGGCTCAGGCGGTTCTTTCTGATTGATTTCAAGATGCTTTGAGAAACCCTTGTCAGAACTGATCAGTAATAACCGGTTATTCGAAATATTCAAGAGATTCTTTATGCACATTAAGGGACCTATGGGAAAAGAAATATACTGATTATTGGCAGTGGTTTTATAGTGCAGCAGTAATTGGTTCAGCACTTCATGATGATAATATGGCAGCTGTGCTTCCTGGAAATTGAACGACACTTTTACCTGGTTCAGCTGAACAATGCGCTCATCATCCATATTAGTGGCATCGGTTGTCAGCTTGCAAAGTCCTTCCAGTAGCTTATCATCTGAGATATGAAAAACATCATGCCTTAATGAATCGAAACAATAATTGGCAATGAATACGAAGGGGTTCTTTTCATCCTTATTTTCTTCTTTGCAGAGGGTGACTTTTGACCGGGTCAGGAAAATCTCTTTTGAGTATTCAGCATCGAAGTTGGCAAAGTCCAGCTGCCCGGCAGCAATATAAGGTTGAAAAGCTTCATGCGACATCCAGAAATCGATGTTCTCCTGGATCAGGTCTGTCATTACATATACCAGCTTCACATCAACAGAGAGCGCTGCTTTCAGCTCGAAAAGCCGTTTTAAAAGATAAAAGCTAAAGGTGCCAGAGCCTGCCCCGATCTCAACAATATAGAAAGGACTAGTGGGATCAAGACTGTTTTTCTTCGTGCAATCCTGGATGAACCGGATGATGATATTTGCATATGAATTGGCGATGTAGGGATTGCTGGTGATATAGAACGGGATCTTATTTGCCCAGGCGTTGATACTTTGCTTTAAATAATATGCTCTTTGGTAGTCCCACATCATGCTTTGCGTAAAAGGAATATTTTCATCCAGGATGAGCTCATTAGAGGTAGGTATCGTTGCTTCCATACTGATACAGGTGTGCTTAGTTTATTTTAAAGAAGGGATTGTAGCCGCCTATGCTGGTATAGTGCATGGTTGCATAGGAAATTCCGTTCACCGGGTCATAAACGATCCGGCTGGCAGTTGGGCCGCCATTGAATTCCATGTAAAGGCTCGGCGCACCATCAGTAAGGGCCCAGGCCACCACAGAAGACCGTTTATGATCATTGGTGGGAGCGGTCCAGGGAGCTGCAGCAGGCCGCGGCAATGCTGGCAGCCAGCCGGCCACATTGTGATGAGCGTCTCTTCCGGCAGGCAAAGTTGCCAGGTCTGCTATATATTGAGCTCCCCGTGCTGCTTTTTTCATCGGCGAAGGATTGAGTACGTGCAGCGCTTTGAAAGCAGTATCAACGGCTGTGGCGATATTATTGGCTGTTGCATCAACCCCATTCAAGGCAGCCTGGCTGATCACATTGGTGACTCCTTTATCACGGCTTTTTGAGGTACTGACAGTTATCATGTTATTAAAATCCGCTTTGGCAGCTTTTGTTTGTAATCCGTGCCCGAAGATCCGGTCTTTCATAAAATCGTGCAGGGCTGTCGTGATGGCATTGGTCACGATATCTTTTTGGTTCTGTGGCAGCGCGCCCAGGTTAGGGTTGGCAGTAGGATATCTGCCAAGTACCTCTGTGGAAAGGTCTGCAGCAAGTGTTGGTACGTCTGCCGAAACGATCTGCTTTCCGGCATCGTTGCTCAAATGATTGAATGCATTGGTCACAGGCTGCTTATATATTTTTTGCAGGTTGCCCTTGGCAGTTTTATTAGCCGCAGTTAATATCCCCGATGTTTTTTGCTGGTTAACATCGAAATCATACTTTATGTTGTGCTTTGGATCATAGTCTACAGTCGTTACCTGTAGCATGGCCCGTTGTACGGTGCCTTTACCGGAATGTAAATGAGGCGCCCTGTCTGTATTTAATGCCGGCTGAAAAAACGCATGCTGTGCAAGGGCGCCTGATATTTTCTGCACTACCGCATCGGCTGCCTCATTTACGGTTGCCTTTGCCTGTTGGGCAACATGCCAGTTCTCCCTGGGTGAATTATTTCCCTTTAGCTGCGCGGTGTTAAACGTACGGCGGTTGGCTACGGCGTGCAGTACCTTCAATTGCTTTACCTGCGGGCTGTTATTGGCTGCTTCCTGCAGTTGCCGTTGGGCAACATGCTCAGGGGCGCTATTTCCCGCCTGAAAAGTTTCGGGATCGTTGATTTGTGGTACTGCCGGATGATTGGCAACAGCATTGGCTTTGGTAGCGGGATTTTTATCTGCCTGGGATTTCATTATTTCGAGGGTTCAATTGTGTAAGCTATATTCACAATAGTCACACCCTATAAAAATAATGTTTTTAACCGGGAGAGAAAAGTCAGCGGAGAGATTTGCGTTAAATAAAAAACGGTTGTAAATCTTATGACTTACAACCGTTTTCGTGCCCAGAACTGGATTCGAACCAGCACGCCCTTGCGAGCGCTGCGACCTGAACACAGTGCGTCTACCAATTTCGCCATCTGGGCAACCGTGTTAAGGGATTGCAAAGGTATATAACTTTTTTATTCCTGCAAATTTTTCTTTCACAGAAAGGAAAAAAGTTGTTACACCGCTACATTGAATTCCCTCAAAGTATCGTTCAGACTGGTTTTGAGATCAGTAGATGCTTTACGCTGGCCAATGATCAGCGCACAGGATACCTGGTATTCTCCGGCAGGGAATTTCTTGGTGATCGTGCCTGGTATTACCACGCTGCGCGCAGGTACATAACCTTTATATTCTTTCGGCTCGCTGCCGCTCACGTCAATGATCTTGGTGGACTGTGTCAGCACCACGTTGGCGCCCAGCACCGCTTCTTTTTCTACGCGAACGCCTTCTACTACAATGCAGCGGGAACCGATAAAGCAGCCGTCCTCGATGATCACCGGGCTGGCCTGCAGCGGTTCCAAAACGCCGCCAATACCTACGCCGCCGCTCAGGTGCACGTGCTTGCCGATCTGCGCGCAGGAGCCTACCGTAGCCCAGGTATCCACCATGGTACCTTCGCCTACATAAGCGCCGATGTTCACGTAAGAAGGCATCAGGATAGCGCCTTTGGCAATATATGCGCCGTAACGGGCAATAGCATGCGGAACCACGCGTACGCCCAGGTCTTTATAATTGCTTTTCAGCTTCATTTTATCATAGAACTCAAAAGGGCCCATGTTAATGGTCTCCATCGGCTGTATGCAAAAGTACAGGAGTATGGCCTGCTTCACCCATTCGTTTACCTGCCATCCGTCGGCGGTGGGCTCCGCTACTCTTAAATTACCTTTGTCTACCGCTTCTATTACCGTCCGTATCGCGTCTGTATAGGTCGTTTCCTCCAACAGATTGCGATCGTTCCAAACGGTCTGAATTTGCTCTTTTAGTTCCATTGTTGACAATTTTTTGCAAATATACTCGCCAGGGTGGACAATGGGAAGAGTGCTGGCGGATCCGCACATTTTTTCTTTACTTTGCCCTCCTATAGTACCAAAACACACACACTTTGAACATCGCCTTCGATGCCAAACGCGCTTTTCAGAATACCACGGGTTTGGGAAACTACAGCCGTTCCCTGATCAGCGCCCTGGCCGTTCATTTTCCCGAACATCATTATTATCTGTTCGCACCTAAGAAAACGGGCCTCTTTAATACCACTCCATTTGCGGATATGCAGGTGGTTCTCCCGCAGCGGCCTTTACACCGCTTTTTCCGCGGCGCCTGGCGCAGCAAATATGTGGTGGGCGATCTGCAACAGCACCAGATCGGTCTGTACCATGGCCTGAGCCACGAAATACCTTTCGGCATCCACCGTAGCGGTATCAAAAGTGTGGTCACCATGCATGACCTCATTTTCGAGCGCTACCCTGAACAGTATAACCCGATCGATGTACAGACCTATCGCCGTAAGGCCAAATATGCCTGCCGTTATGCCGATAAGGTAGTGGCGATCAGTCAGCAAACCAGGGAAGACCTCATCACCTATTATAATACTGATCCGGAAAAGATCGCGGTAGTATACCAGAGCTGCGATCCCGCATTCGCTGTTCCGCATACGCCGGAGCAGCTGCAGGCCATGCGCCGGCAATACAATCTGCCGCAGGAATACCTGCTGTATGTAGGCTCCGTGATCGAGCGCAAGAATCTCCTGGGCCTTGTGAAGGCCCTGCATGTATTGAAAGGACATATAGATCTGCCACTGGTAGTGCTGGGAGATGGCAAGGGCTACAAGAAACAGGTCAAGGCATTTACCGCCGCACATGGCCTGGAGCAGCAGGTGATATGGCTGAACGAACAGCGCAGGCTGCCTTATACAGAGCTTCCCATGCTCTACCAGGCCGCTAAGGCTTTCCTGTATCCCTCCACTTTTGAAGGTTTTGGTATTCCGATCCTGGAAGCATTATGGAGCCGCACCCCCGTGATCACCTCCCGCGGGTCCTGTTTTGCAGAAACCGCCGGCGATGCTGCCCAATATACCGACCCGCTGGATCCCGTGTCTATCGCGCACGCTATCCGCCGGGTAGTAGAAGATGCATCACTGGCACAGGATATGAAAGAAAAAGGCTGGGCCCATGCCCACCGGTTCACCCCGGATAAATGTGCTGCAGCCATGATGAATGTATATAATAGTTTGAGGTTTGAAGTTTGAGGTTTGAGGTTCGTTTGAAGTTGGATGTTCAGGATCAAGCGTGCCGTAAAGGTATAATGATCCCGGACCTCTAACATTTAACGAACCTCAAATCTCAAACTTCAAACCTCAAACCTCAAAAACTTTATATGACAGACTTTGAGAACGATATCACCGCCAGTTTGCGCGTACTGAACGCCGGAGGCCTCATCCTCTATCCCACAGATACCATCTGGGGCATCGGCTGCGATGCCACTAACGAAGATGCTGTAAAAGAGGTGTTCACGCTCAAACAACGGGAAGAAAGCAAAAGCCTGGTAGTACTGCTGGCCGATGTCAGAGACCTGCTGAGGTATGTGGCGCATCCCCATCCCAACATCGCAGACATCCTGGAGAAAGTGGACCGCCCCACTACGGTGATATACGACGGCGCCCTTGGACTGGCCCCCAGCGTGGTAAGCCAGGACGGCAGCGTGGCCATCCGTATTGTTCACGATACTTTTTGCCGCCACCTGGTAAAACGCCTGCGTAAACCACTGGTGTCCACATCCGCCAATATCAGCGGACAGCCATCACCTGCCACCTTTGCAGACGTGAGCCCCGAGATAAAAAATGGCGTGAACTATGTAGTGCAATACCGGCAGCATGATATTACACCAGCGCAGCCCTCCCGTATCATAAAGATCCTGCGCAACGGCGATATCCAGGTTATACGGGAGTAACCATTTGCAAGTACTTAATAATGATACACTTGTTACTTATTATTCATTATTAATTCTTAATTATTAATTATTAAAATACTTTTGCGCTTTTTATATCTTTTCATTATATGATCAGTAGGAAGCCTATAGACATTCCCTGTACGCTACAGGAACGGAAAGTGCTGGAACAGATAGCGACGGCTGCCCACGAACTGGGTACTCCCTGCTACCTGATCGGAGGCTTTGTACGCGATAAGCTGCTGAACCGCAGAACGAAAGACATGGACATCGTATGCGTGGGCGATGGCATCGGCCTCGCGCATAAGGTGGCCGCAATACTGGGTGATAATGTGCCGGTCGCCTTTTTCAAAACCTATGGTACCGCCCAGATAAAATGGAACGATCTCGAAATAGAATTTGTAGGCGCCCGCAAGGAAAGCTACCGCGACCACTCCCGTAACCCGGAAGTGCAGGCCGGTACCCTTGAGGACGATCAGCTGCGCCGCGATTTTACCATCAACGCCATGGCCATCAGCCTCAACGAGAATGATTATGGCAGACTGGTAGATCCTTTCAACGGATTGGAAGACCTGGAGAAACAGCTCATCCGTACCCCGCTGGAGCCTGCGCAAACCTTCAGCGATGATCCACTGCGCATGATGCGGGCCATCCGCTTCGCCTCCCAGCTGCAGTTTACCATCTATCCGCCCACCTTCGAAGCGATACAACAAAATGCACATCGCATAAAGATCGTCTCACAGGAACGGATCACCGATGAGCTGAACAAGATCATGCTGTCGCTTAAACCTTCTGTAGGCCTCGATCTCCTATACCAGGCAGGTCTGCTGAAGATCATCTTCCCCCAAATGGTAGACCTGGTAGGCGTTGAAATGGTGGAAGGTAAAGGCCATAAGGATAACTTTTATCATACCCTGCAGGTAATAGACAATATCTCCCGCAATACCAAAGACCTCTGGCTGCGCTGGGCCGCCCTGCTGCACGACATTGGCAAACCGGCCACCAAACGCTTTGAACCGGCCCATGGATGGACCTTTCACGGCCACGATGCAGTGGGAGGGAAGATGGTGCCCCGTATCTTTGCACGGCTGAAGCTCCCGCAGCATGAAAAGATGCGCCTGGTGAAAAAGCTGGTGGAGCTGCACCTGCGCCCTATCAGTCTTACAAAGGAGAATATCACAGATTCGGCTATACGGCGCCTGCTCTTCGATGCGGGCGATGATATCGACGCGCTGATGATGCTCTGTGAAGCGGACATCACCTCCAAGAATAAAGCGAAAGTTAAACGCTACCTGGAGAACTTCGAGCTGGTACGGGAACGCCTGAAGGAAGTGGAAGAGAGCGACAGGATCCGCAACTGGCAACCGCCCGTAACCGGTGAAGTGATTATGGAAACATTCGGCCTGCAGCCATGTAAGCAGGTAGGTGATCTGAAGAATGCTATCAGGGAAGCGATACTCGACGGAGAAATCGCCAATACCTACGAAGCTGCGTACGCTTTTATGCTGGAAAAAGCCCGGACAATGAACCTGAGCCCTGTTAAATAAAAATGGTAAATTTATGCGGCCTAAGCACTTGTTAAGCACCATTTTTGTACAGCAGAAAAAGCCATCATTATATTGAACATTACTAAAACCTATAACATATATTTGTCATGCCGGTATTGAAATTCAGAGTTTACTGGGAGGAGGATGAAAGTGTATACAGGGATATTGCCATTAAGCCTAATCAGTCCTTTTTGCAGTTTCACCAGTCCATATTGCAGGCATTTGAGTTCGACAGTAAACATAAAGCCACGTTCTTTCGCAGCAATGACAACTGGCAGCGCGGCCGGGAAATCATACTCGAAAAGGATACAGCGCCCCGTAAAGCAGAGCCCCTGCTGATGGCAGAAACCCCTATTGCCGCAGCGGTAAAAGATCCTAACCAGAAGTTTATCTACCTGTATGACTTTGCCAAAAGCTGGACTTTCCTGGTGGAGCTCATCGGCATCAGCAAGGATGAAAACGCCAAGATCACCTATCCCTACTGTGTACGTAAAGAAGGACTGGCCCCCAGCCAGTATGGCACCAAAGGCCTCATCGGCGATAAGCTGGTAGAGATGGAAGAGAAATACGATCTGAATAAAGAAGGCATGAGTGAAGACGGTTTCAGCGAAGAAGGAGAGGAGGATGAAGAAAGCGCAGGAGATGAAGGGGAAGAAACAGGAGGCGAGGACGAAAGCCTTTACTAAACGCTTGATGTTTGAAGTTTTTGCAAAACACAGTTATTGTCATAGCCGGTCCTACCGCAGCAGGCAAAACCGCATTAGCTATAAAAGTGGCGCAGGCCTACGGCACAGCCATCATCTCTGCGGATAGCCGCCAATGTTACCGCGAACTGAGCATAGGCACGGCCAAACCTTCACCGCAGGAGCTGCAAACCGTTCCGCATTATTTTATTGATTCTCATTCTATCAAAGAAGAAGTGAGCGCAGGCCTTTTTGAAAGGCTCGCCCTGCAATACGCGCAGGATATCTTTGAAAGAACGCCCATAGCCGTGATGTGTGGCGGCACCGGCCTGTATATCAAAGCCTTCTGTGAAGGCATAGACAACATGCCGGCTATTTCTCCTGCCATTCGCGAGGCTATCAACAAGCAGTATGAAAAAGAAGGCTTGCCCTGGCTGCAGCAGGAGCTGCAAAAGCTGGACCCCGGTTTCTACGCGGTAGCCGAAACCCGGAACCCGCAACGCCTTATCAGGGCCCTCGAAGTACTGGAAGCCACCGGCCGTTCTATCACTACTTTTCGTACCGCCAACCCTGCTCAAAGAGATTTCCGCATTATAAAAATAGGAGTGACCCTTCCCAAAGAGCTATTGCACCGCAACATTCACCACCGGGTAGACCAGATGATGGCCGCCGGTCTGCTGGACGAGGTAAAAGGCGTATTGCCCTACCGCAATCACAACGCATTGCAGACGGTGGGCTACCAGGAGGTTTTCGACTACCTCGACGGCAAAACCACCCTGGAGCAAGCTGTAGATCTTATCAAAACCCACACCCGCCAGTACGCCAAACGCCAGCTCACCTGGTTCCGTAAAGACAACGCATTTCATTGGTTCGATTCCCAGGATCCCGAACATATTCTTCAGTACCTGCATCAGCACATCATACAATGAGACGCGTTATTGCGAAGCCGTAAAGCAGATAAAAGCAGTGGGGCGGCGAAGCAATCTTTTTGGTCAGAGATCGCTTCACCGCCCCGCGGTATAAAACAACTATTTTATTAAAACTTAAACCCTAAAGTCGCCGTCACATTCACAATCTTACTATCAATCTGCGCCGGGGCCGGAGACACCACACCGCTATTATTAGCCATCACTGTATAAGGTTGATCCTGCCTGCTGGCAGTATTATAGATGACCGCCAGATCCAGGTACAATCCCTTGTTACGGTATCCTACGCCACCGGTATAGAACTTACGGGAACCATCCAGGCCTGAGATCTTATAGGGATTGCCATAATAAGCAAAGCCCGCGCGGACAGCGAAAACATCCAGCTTCAGCTCTCCACCCACTCTTATGTTAGACACTGCCTGGTAAGTTTCATCGATCGCCCGGTTCTTATCTGCAGATTCCGTAGCATCTGAAGTACCGCCGTTCTTCATCTTGATCTTCATGGCCGCAAAATCAGTATACTCATAATCTACGGAGATAAAGCCAGAGGGCCTGGTAGGATCCCCACCTGCGGGGCGGAAGATCCAGCTGGCGCTGGCAACCCCCTTCAGCGGTGTGGTCACGTTGTACTTAGACTCATCCGCATAACCATTATTGGTTTCGGTAGAGTTGGCAGTTTTGTGGCCCAGGTCTTTGGTATCCGTTACCATGCTGGTAACATAAGAATCGTTGAAAGTAGCCCAGGTAGGAGACACAAAGGTAAGGCCCAACCTTAAAGGCACTATTGGACGGTAGATCATACCGATACGGGTATTAAAACCTACCCCGTCTGTTTTCAGGTCTTCCGTTACCTCGTAATAATTCAACTGTGCAGTGGCGTCAGAAGTATTGGTTTCCCGGAAGCTTCTGCTATGTTCATAACGGTAGGTAGGCACGTTGAGGCTACCACCGATATAGAACTGGTCGCTATAGTTACCACCAAAAGACAGGTTCAGCTCACTGGCGTTGCCCTTGCTGGTAAAAAAGTTTTCCTGTGTAATGCCTTTATCAACCGGTATAGGCGCCCACCATACACCATTGGGCTGGTTGTTCTGGTCTACATCCTGGTCTATCAGACCGGTGGCATAGGCCAGGTCTGCTCCGTGCGCATACTGCGGATCGGAGCTCAGTACATTGGGATCGGTGATGTGCTTGTTGGTCAGATCTATCAGCCAGTTATCGGCAAAAGAAGAGTTCTTATTGATGCCCCGGTAGTAAATGGTCTCGTTATAATTGGCGATCCGGTTAAAGCCCAGGCCTACAGACCAGTTCTCCCATTTACTGTTCTGGTTTTTCTTGGCGCCGCCAAATATAAAAGCGGCACTGTTGATATACAGGTTGCCCCTGTTGTCGCTGCCTTTGGAGCCCAGGTAAGTGCCATCTGCAGAAGAATTCTGGAAACCAAAGGAAAAACCGGCCTCACTGGTTTTAAAGAAGGCAACGCCGGCTGGGTTAACGAACATGGAACTGTAGTCGCCGCCCAGTGAACCGGCAGCGCCACCCACGGATTGCACCCTGGACGAGCCGCTGATACCGGTGCTGCTGTACCGCAATGCGTCGGCTATGGTTTGGGCGTTCAAGGTGTAACAAATCCCTGTCGTTACAATGGTCAATACAATCTTTCTGATCATCTTTTTAGAGGTTTAGAATAGCATGGATTATAAAAATACCCTGGTGTTGATGCCAGGGTATTTTCTTTATAACGTAAAGAGTCGTCTTTTTAGTTTCTGCTCCTGAAGCTTCTGCCGCCTCCGCCGCCACCGCCGGATGAACCGCCGCTATTGGAAGGAGGAGAGTAGGAAGGTGCGCTGAAGGTACGCTGAGGAGCAGGGTTGCTTCTCATTTCGCGCGGTTCAGACTGGAATACCCTTCTGGGAGCGTAGCTGCCGCCATTGCTGTTGCTGCCGCCGTTGTTAGGACGTACAGTGGGCGTTTCGCTCGGAGATGAACGGAAGATCCTTCTTGGAGTATAGGTGCCGCCGTTGTTGCTGCCGCCGTTAAAGCCGCCGCTGCTGTTATCCCTGAAAATTCTTCTTGGTCTGTAGTCGCCGGTGTTACCGGTAGTGCCGGAAGGCACCGTGCGCGGGTTGCCGTTAGTATAACCGTTGGCGCCGCCAAAGCCGGTCCTGCTGCGGTATCCACGGCTCGGAGCTGTGTAATAGCCGCCCGGGTAGTAGTGGCCGTAGTAACCGCCGCCATAAGCCCAGCCGCCACCATAGTAGTGCGGGTAGCCCCAGGGGCTGTACCACGGGCTGTAAACGCTGTATGGGCTATACCAGGGGCTGTAGTAGCCGCCGCCCCAACCCCAGCCTAAACCAAGGCTGATGCTCAGGCCTGAACCGTAACCATAGTAAGGGTAACCACCCCAACCGCCACCCCAGTAGCTGTAAGGGCTGTAACCAAAACCACCGCCATAACCGCCGTAGTAGTTGTTTACATATACGTTAGGAGAACCGTCGTCATAGTAGGAACCGTTGTAGTTGTTCCTGAAGCGGTCAATACGTTTTGCATAATCCCCCTGGTCTTCATCGTCATAGGTCACATAGGTACCGTCATCTTCGTTCGCTGCTGCAACAGTGCGCTGATTCTGGCCCTGGTTGTTATTATTTGATGAGGCATAGGCTGTACGCTCCGTACGCGGAGAGTAGTATACATCGTCCGGCGTACGGGCGGATTTGTACGCCGTAGAACAACTGCTCAATATGAGCAAAGCCCCGGCCGCTGTATAGAGTATGGATTTCATCTTGTTGTGATTTAATCGGGTCCTTTTATGTAGTAAATTTACTTTATTCTCATGAATATAAATATAAATGTTTTAACGCTTAATTAACGCGGAATGTTACAGCACCTCATTTCAGCTCATTTATTTTAACAAAAACAGTTTGTGTCTTTCTGATTTTCATGTAGGTTTGTAAGATTTTTCCTTTTAATATTACAGCAAAAATTAAGCCAAAGGCCGGTGGCGCCTTGAAAGCAGCCACTGTGGCGGCGGCACATAAAAAATACTATGAGTAAAGAGATTACGGCCCGTTCAGTAGACTATTCGCAATGGTATAACGACCTCGTGCTGAAAGGCGGTTTAGCCGATTATTCGCCTGTAAAAGGATGTATGGTGATAAAACCTTATGGTTTTGCCTTATGGGAGGGTATGCGCGACGTACTCGATAAGATGTTTAAAGATACCGGTCACCAGAACGCCTATTTCCCACTGTTCATTCCCAAAAGTTTCCTGAGCCGTGAGGCCGACCACGTAGAAGGATTTGCCAAAGAGTGCGCCGTAGTGACCCACTACCGCCTGAAGAATGATCCCAACGGCGGCGGCGTAATAGTAGATCCCGAAGCTAAACTGGAAGAAGAGCTCATCATCCGCCCTACCTCCGAAACGATCATCTGGAATACATATAAAGACTGGATCCAGTCCTACCGCGATCTGCCCCTGCTCATCAACCAATGGGCCAACGTGGTGCGCTGGGAAATGCGTACCCGCCTGTTCCTGCGTACCGCAGAATTCCTGTGGCAGGAAGGGCATACCGCCCACGCTACCGCCGATGAAGCAGTAGAGGAAACACGCCGCATGCTGGAAGTATATGCCGACTTTGCAGAGAACTACATGGCCCTGCCGGTGATCAAAGGCGTAAAATCACCCGCAGAAAGGTTCGCCGGTGCAGTAGATACCTACTGTATCGAGGCCCTCATGCAGGACGGTAAAGCGCTGCAGGCCGGAACTTCCCACTTCCTCGGCCAGAACTTCGCCAAAGCCTTTGACGTACAGTTCTCCAACAAGGATAATAAGCTGGAATACGTATGGGCTACCTCCTGGGGTGTTTCCACCCGCCTGATCGGCGCCCTGGTAATGACGCACAGCGACGACGACGGCCTGGTACTGCCTCCCCGCATCGCTCCCCTCCAGGTAGTGATCGTGCCCATCTATAAGAACGAAGAGCAGAAGTCTAAAATAGACGCCAAAGTAGCAGAGATCGTGCAGGACCTGAAACGCGCCGGCGTGTCTGTTAAGTACGACGACTCGGACAATGCCCGACCGGGTTGGAAATTCGCCGAATACGAAATGAAAGGCGTGCCCGTACGCATCGCCATCGGCGCAAGAGACCTGGAAAACAACGTAGCAGAAGTGGCCCGCCGTGATACCAAAGAAAAATCCAGCCTCTCACTGGATGGCATCGCCGCACGCATCAAAGACCTGCTGGAAGAGATCCAACAAAGTATTTACAACAAGGCCAAAGCCTACCGCGATACGCACATTACTCCTGCCAATTCATTTGAGGAATTTGAAAAGTTGCTGGATGAAAAAGGTGGTTTCATATCAGCACACTGGGACGGTACCACAGAAACGGAAGAAGCAATCAAAGAGCGCACGAAGGCTACCATTCGCTGTATCCCGTTAAACAACCCGCTTGAAGCAGGCACCTGTATCCTTACAGGTAAACCTTCTATCCAGCGCGTGCTGTTTGCACGGGCATACTAAGGCCATTGATGAATTACGAATTGAGGACCATCCTATACCCTGTGAAAACATACATTATGCCCAATGCCCGTTACATACTGCTGGTATTAATGGTGCTGTGCACAGGGAACCGATCCCTGGCGCAGGGCTTCATGATACGCAATTATAACGTAAAGGATGGCCTGGCCAACGCCACCGTATACACGGCCGTACAGGATAAGGATGGGTTCATCTGGTTCTCTACGCCTACGGGCGTCAGTAAGTTCGATGGCAAACGCTTCCGCAACTATTCCAAAAAGGATGGGCTTACCGATAACGACGTGATCAAACTGGCGCCCGACTCCAAAGGGCGGCTCTGGTTCTTCACCCTCAACGGTATGCCCTCCTTCTATGGTAACTATATTATCCACTCCGCTGAGAACGACTCCTCCCTGCAGTTCAACAGCCATGGGCATTACATGCAGTACGCGTTTGAGGATAAAGCCCATAACATCTGGTTTCTCAACTCGGATAACCACCTCATTGAATATAACAGCGTAGAAAGACGGACGGAGTACGACAAGTTCGATAACCGGCAGTACGACATCTTCTACTTCCTGCGGCACGATACCATTTTCAGGCCCATGCATGCGGCCTTTCATCTCGGCTCCTTTAAGGACGACAACAATAAGGACCAGAAAATATTCCCCGTTTCACCCTACCCGCTCGATGATGAAACTTTCGTAGCCCGTATCCGCGGGAACCCCGTTATCATTACAAAGAATTCGCTCTACAGCTATACCGTGAAGGATGTGATCTGCTTTTTCAATGGCCGCGATTGGGGCATTACCGACGAGATCACCAATGTATGCATAGAGAACGATAATCTCTGGATAGGCACGCAGCGCGCGCTGTTCTTTATAAAAGACTTTTTCCGCGGCGCCAGGAATATGACCAAGCTGCTGGACAACCACTATATTACCTCCCTGCTGAAAGACCGCGATGGTAATATCTGGATCTCCACCTTCGGCGATGGCGTTTACAATATCCCCTTCAAGAACTTTTATTTCAACTATCTCGATAATACCAACGGCCTGTATTCGCACTCTATCTTCAGTATCCTGCGGGATAGAAGTACCGGTATGCTGCTTGTTGGCCAGAACGCCGGTGTGCTCAATACCATCGACACCCTCCATCGCATCCGCCAGCATACCCTGGATACCTCCAGCGGCCGTAACAGCATCTTCAGCATACTGCCTTATCATAATGACGAGATCCTGCTGGGCGCTGATAACGGCCTGTATACCTTTAACACGCGCCGCCAACAGATCTCCAACCTTCACCCGGTAAAGAACCTGAAGGATATAGACGTTTCTCCCGGCGGTAAAGTAAGGATGGCGGCAAAAGACCAGGTCAGCCTCCTGGACGGATACACGGTGGACTGGCAGGAGCCGTTGATCACCTCGATCGTAGGAACGGATACCTCGTATTACCTTGGCACCAATGGCGGCCTGTATTACGGTTCCGACCGGACAAAAGCGATCCGTCCGGCCTTTGGCGAAGGGGACTCCATGCGACAGAGCATCAAAGACCTGAAATTGATAGATGGTTATCTTTGGGTAGGCACCAGCGACCAGGGGATCTACGTGGTGCGCAATAACCGCGTACTGAAACATCTCCGCACCACCGATAACCTGGCCAGCGATATCTGCCAGCAGCTGTACTACGACGGCATCGGCCGCCTGTATGTGGCTACCAACCGCGGCGTATCGGTGATCGATGTGAAGGAGATGACCATTACACGGAACATCTCTTCCAACGATGGGCTGATGTCGGACGATACCCGCGGCGTTTATTACCAGCAGGGCATGCTTTACATAGCCACTTCCAATGGCCTTTGCTATTTCAAGGATCATAATATGCCGGTGGACACTGTGCCGCCTACCGTATACCTCAGCGCCATACGTTATGGCGATACCACCTACCTGCCCGCCACCAGTTTTGTGCACCTGTACAAGCGGAAAACTTCCTTTGAAGTGGAGTTCGGCGCCATCGCCTTCGACCTGCCGGACCTGGTAGAGTACCAGTACAATTTCTCCAGCGATACTTCTGCGGGGTGGACCACCACCATGAGTAATATCATTCCCTTCCCCGACCTGCAGCCCGGTAGCTATAAATTGCTGTTACGAGCCCGCAAGTTCAAAAGTGAATGGAGCCAGCCCCTCACCATCTCGGTCAGCATCCTGCCGCAGTGGTACCAGCAATGGTGGGCGAGGGGCATCCTGATCCTGCTTGGCTTGCTGGGCATACTGGCCATTCTGCGTTATATCGTGAAGCGGATCAAGCAGGCCGAAAAGAATAAAACAGACTACAACCGGCGCATTGCCGAACTGGAAGCCAAAGCGCTGACCAACCAGATGAACCCGCATTTTATCTTCAATTCCCTGAACTCAGTACAACATTTGATCCTGGAAAAAGAGGAGAAGCAGGCGCTCAACTTCCTGGCCGACTTTGCCACCCTTATGCGCCAGATGCTGAACAATTCACGGAAATCCTATATTTCCCTGGAGGAAGAAACCGCCTTCCTGACCCGCTACCTGGAGCTGGAAAAGATCAGGTTTGCGCATAGCTTTACATATCACTTTGATATTGAGCCTGAACTGAAAGACTATACGGTCTATATACCGCCGATGATCATCCAACCGATTGTGGAAAATGCGATCAAACATGGTCTGGCTCCCAAGAACAGCGCCGGTCATCTGGAAATAAAGCTGGAAATGGTAGACGACCTTTTATATTGCTCGGTAGATGACGACGGGATAGGCTGGGAACACTCCAACAGCATTAAAACAGGCCGCCTGGTGAAGCATGAATCTACCGCCCTGAGCGTTATCAGGGAGCGCCTGCAGATTATAAAATCTTTTAATGGAAGTGTTGGAAAGTTAGAAATTATTGATAAATTTAAGTCTGGGTTTGGCAACAAGGAAGGTACCCTGGTAGAAATTCTGATTCCCATTGTTAAGATGTTATGAGTATTATAAAAGCTGCGATTGTAGACGATGAAGTCCGCAACATCCATATTTTACGAAATATTTTAGAGAATTACTGTAAGGATGTTACAGTGGTGGGGGAAGCTCAGAATATCCACGAAGCTGCAGAAATGATCAAGAGTAACCCCATCGACGTGCTGTTTCTTGATATTGAAATGCCTCCTCACAACGGCTTCCAGTTACTCGAAATGTTCCCGGTTCTCAACTTTGAGGTGATCTTTATTACCGCATTCCAGGAGTATGCCCTGCAGGCAATCAAATTTGCTGCGCTGGACTATCTCCTCAAGCCCATCAAGGTGAGCGAGGTAGAAGACGCCCTGGAAAAAGTGAAGAAGAGCAAGAAAGGGCGCCTCAATGAACTGGCTTCTATCCTGAAAGATTACGTAAAGAATAACGATAACGCCTTCTCCAAGATAGTGATCCCCGTGAACGACGGCTACAACGTGATAGATCTGAAAGACATTATCTACTGCGAGGCATTCGACAGCTATACCAAGATCCAGCTGATCAACAACGTATCTCACCTGATCTCCAAATCACTCAAAGAATACGAGGAAATGTTGTCCGACAAAGGGTTCTACCGTGTGCACAAGTCCTTCCTCATCAACATTCACCATATCGTCAAGATCATCAAAGGCCTCGGCACCGCCGTTGTAATGAGCGATCAGAAAAACATTCCAATCTCTTCCCGTAAGAAAGATGAGTTCTTCGCCCAGCTGAAGGGAGTCATAAATCTTTAGTTTAAAGTTTGAAGTCTGAGGTTTGAAGTTCGTTAAAGGTTAAATGTTCAAAACGGGCCGCCTTTAAGGATACCTGTGTCCGTAACCTCCAACTTCCAACGAACCTCAAACCTCAGACTTCAAACCTCAAACTATAAAAAAAGCCCTGGTCTGAACCAGGACTTTCCCTAACCTATAAAACCTATAAAAAACATTTTCAAACTCCGCTGCTACTAATAGCTAACAGCTAGCAGCTAACAGCCAATAGCTGTTTAAAACTCCTCACTACTTCCACCATTCAAATCCACATTGTAATAGTAAACTCCCGTATAATCAGGATACATCCCTTCCAGCTGCACCTTAGACTGTTTCTGCAACACCTTCTTCAAATCATCCACAGAAGCTACTGCCTGTCCGCCAGCTTTCAATATCACAAAACCGGGCTTCATATTCGTCTGCTTCTTCAGCAATCCGCTGCCTACATCATTCACAAACACACCACCTCTTATTCCCAGGCGGGATGCATCATTCTTCTGTAAGGTCACCAGGTCTGCACCCAGTTTATCCAGTATGCTCACTTTTACAATATCAGTGCCGCCGTCTTCATTTTTCAGCATCACATTGTTCACAGTATATTCCTTTTCATCGCGCAGGTAGCTGATGCTGATCTTATCACCGGGTTTGTAACGGGCGATCTGCTCTGTCATTTCCGGGATGGAAGGTGTAGAGATACCATTGATCTTGGTAATGATATCGCCTTTGTGAATACCGGCTGCAGCTGCAGCGCCGCTGGCAGGAACGTCCTGTACCACTACACCGTCAATATCCCTTCTGATGCCGCGCTGGCGCAGTTCATCTTCAGACAGCCCGCTGGGATCAATATAGTTGATGCCCAGGTAAGCACGTTGTACGTTGCCATACTTCATCAGGTCGTTCACCACTTTCTTCATCAGGTTCACGGGGATGGCGTAAGAGTAACCTGCGTAAGCACCTGTGGGGGAAGCGATGGCAGAGTTAATGCCTATCAGCTCGCCGGCGGTATTGATCAATGCGCCGCCGCTGTTACCCTGGTTCACGGCAGCATCCGTCTGAATGAAGGATTCTATCGCGCTCCTGCGGTTCCTTTTATTGATGCCAATGGTACGCGCTTTGGCGCTCACGATACCGGCGGTAACGGTGGTCTCCAGGTTCAGCGGATAACCTACTGCCAGTACCCACTGGCCTACCTGTATATCGTCAGAGTTGCCGTAGATCAGGTAAGGAAGGTTACGTGCGTCGATCTTGATCACAGCCAGATCGGTATTCGGGTCAACGCCTACTACTTTGGCCTTGTAATTACGGTTGTTATTCAGCGTTACATCTATCTCATCTGCCTGGTCAACCACGTGATTATTGGTCACGATATAACCATCGTCAGAGATCAGTACGCCTGAACCGGAAGCCATCTGGCCCGGTATGTAGTAACGGCGTCCGCCGCCTTCACCCTGGAACTCGTCTCCAAAGAAATCGTCACCAAAGAGGTCCTGCAGGATAGATCTTCTCCTTTGCAGGTTGTTGGTCACCTGGCGCGGGTTGATCTTTGTTTTGATATGCACCACGCCTGGTAATGCGATCTTCGCCGCCTGTGTAAAGTCGGTCGGAGGGGTGATGTTCCTGGTTTCCGTACCAGGCATGTAGCTGGTATAGTTTACAGGGATATTATTTGATCCGTTCTGATAGGGGCCTGCCTGCCGGTTTTCAAAATACTTGCTGTAAACAAATATGCTGGCAAAGGCAGTCGCCGCACTAATTAGCACAGTCGCAGCAATTTGTCGAAATTTCATATATCTGAAAGTTTAAAGTTAATTGAGGTTGATTACACTGATAACTTATCAATTTATATGCCTCGAATACAAATTTAAGCCTCCTGAAGTATCAGTGCCATTGGGGCCAGTTCACTTTAACAGTTTTTTATATGAAATATAAATAAATAGTTAAACTCCAAATGTTTGCAGCATGACAACATACCACCAGCTACTGTCAGAATAACAATTCAAGCGACAGAATGTTAGATAAGTCCATAGTCGGTGGTTCATAGTCCATAGCATAAACCAACACATTGTCAGGCCAGCCAGGTTTTGCTATCTGATATGCCATGGACCATCGACTATGGACCACCATGGACTATTCTTATAACGCTTCCAGGAAGGCCATCGTATCTACTCCGTCTGCATAATCTGTCAGGGAAGGTTGCTGCGCCTGCCCGAAAGGTGTAAAGCCCTGGCCTACCAGGCATTGCAGGTCCTCATCGGCCAGCAGCGCCGCAGCCTGTACGGTGGCGTCTTTGTAGTACCCATAGTGCAGCACACTGATAGGAGAGAAGAGGGACGCAGATTCCCGGAGTAGAATGCTGCCATTGGTAAGATAGGCGCTATTGTTCAGCAGCAGGAGCGCCAGGTTATAATCGTAATTGTTCTTGTACTTATGATGGTCCATCAGGTGATCATACTTCTCCAGTGCTTTCAGCAGCGGTGTAAAGTCATAGCCTTCGGGCACAAACACCTGGGTCACATTACGGCAGCCGAGGCCGAAGTAAAGCATCACATCATCTGCCAGGGCCTGGAGCTCCGCCTCCGTCTCCTGTCCGTTCAGCAGGGCGGCTGATGTCCGGTTGCGGCGGATAATATGCGGGAATTTTGAAAAGTAGTACTCAAAATAGCGGGCCGAGTTATTGCTACCGGTGGCGATATAAGCATCACAATCCTTCAGCATCTCGCTGGGAACGGTCTGCGTGGCATAGCCAGGATACCATTCCGCTATCTTTGCCAGCACATGTGTCATCAGTACCGAGTCTTTGGAAGACAGCTTCAGCTTTACCTGGTGACCGCTGACAAAACCGCAGAGCCAGTCATGAAAGCTCACCAGCGGAATGTTGCCTGCCGCCACAATGCCTACAGTACGGGGAGCCCGCATCCCCAGTTGTGGATAAGCTTCCAGCCAGGCCGAGAGCAGGGCCTCGTCCAGGAAATATTGGCAGATATTTTGGATAGCAATTTCTATAGATGCCGGGGTAAACCACCCGTTGGCAAGGAATGCCTGCTCTTTTACATTTTGCAACGCCGGCTCATCACTGGTCAGGTATTGCCGTAAACGTACCAGGGCAGCAACTTTTTCTGTATTGTTCATGAATGGGTAAGAAATATTTAAACTTTTTAATTCCGGAAATTCTATTTTTGTTAACAAAATTAATGGCTTACCACTTAAACAAAAAGTTTATACTATGGCAATTAAGATAACAGATGAGTGTATTAACTGTGGCGCGTGCGAACCGGAGTGCCCTAACAATGCTATTTATGAGGGTGGAGTGGAATGGCGTATTGCAGATGGCACCACTGTAAAGGGCTCCTATACCCTTATGGATGGCTCTACCATCGATGCAGACCAGGCAAATGCCCCTATCAGCGTAGATACTTACTATATAGTTCCCAATAAATGTACAGAGTGTCAGGGCTTTCATGAAGAACCGCAGTGTGCTGCTGTATGCCCGGTAGATTGTTGTGTACCGGACGAAATGTACCAGGAAACCGTTGACGAGCTCCTGGCCAAGAAAGAAAAATTACATATCTAAGATATTATAAGGAAGCATTAGAAAAGGAGAGAGGGCTTTTTGTGCCTTTTCTCCTTTTTTCATTTTATATTCAGGTAAAATCCTGAGAAAATATGCTACGTTATTTTCCGGCGTTATGGTTGCTGCTGTTATGCGCCACCGCCTGTAAAGCGCCAGCCGTGAAGGATACAGACACTGACGCTGCCCGCAAGTCCGTATTGAAGGCTGATACCGATTTTTCTGAGCTCTCCCGAAAAAAAGGATTCCGCTATGCCTTCCTGGCCTATGCCGATAGTGCCGCAGTGCTGTTGCGTGCAGAAAACCTGCCCATGGAAGGACGTGCCGCCTTCCGGTTTATTGAATCCATGAACGACACCGGCGTTACCCTCACCTGGGAACCCCACTTTGCCAGCGTAGCCAGCTCGGGCGACCTGGCCTACACCTACGGCATCTACACCTTTGCCGCCAAAGACACTACTACCCAAGGCACTTACGTTACTATCTGGAAAAAGGATGCTGCTGGTAACTGGAGGTTCGTGCTGGACACCGGCAACGAAGGTTTGGGGAAATAAAGGTTTTTTCTTTTATCTTTACCCGCTTATAAGATAATTATTTAAAGTTTGAGGTCTGAAGTTTGAGGTTTGAGGTTCGTTGGAAGTTCAAAGGTCTAAGGCGGGTGTCTTCCTGTGAACCTCCCAACCTTTAACGAACCTCAAACCTCAGACTTCAAACTTCAAACCTGGATAGGAGTATATGAATAAGAACATTGCATTGGTGGCCGGCGGATATTCCGGCGAATATGTTATATCCGTTCAAAGCGCAGCTGTTATCGAACAACAGTTGGACAAAAGCAAGTACAATGTATATAAGATCGTGATCACCCGCGAGGGCTGGACCTACACCGCGCCCGACGGCACATCCGTGGAAGTGGACCGGAACGATTTTACCCTGCCCCTTAACGGCAGCAAGATCCGTTTTGACGCCGTTTTCATCGGCATCCACGGTACACCGGGAGAAGACGGCCGCCTGCAGGGATACTTCGAAATGCTCGGCATCCCTTACACCAGCTGCGGCATGGTAACTTCCGCCATCACCTTTAACAAAAGCTATTGCAATAAGATCGTAGCCGCCCTCGATGTGGTGAACGTATCGAAATCCGTGCATGTCTTCAGGGATCAGCCGCATGATCCGGCCGCTATCCTGCAGCAGCTCCGTCTCCCGGTATTCGTAAAACCAGCGGAAGGCGGCAGCAGCATCGGTATGTCTAAGGTAACTACAGCAGAAGAGCTGCCCGCAGCCATCGAAAAAGCCTTTAAAGAAGACAGCCAGGTGCTGATAGAAGAGTTCATCAAAGGCCGTGAGCTCACCATGGGCCTGTTCAAGGTGAACGGCGAAATCACCGTACTGCCTATCACAGAAGTGATCAGCAGCAAGGAATTCTTTGATTATGAAGCCAAATACACTCCCGGTGTTTCCCAGGAGATCACTCCCGCACAGGTGCCTGATGAAATTACCAAAAGGGTGCAGCAAACCGCTTCTATCCTATATAACAAATTGAATTGCAGGGGCATTGTCCGTATCGATTTCATCTGGGAAGTAGCTACTGATAAGCTCTGGTTCCTGGAAGCCAACACCATGCCCGGCCAGTCAGAGAACAGCCTCGTGCCGCAGCAGGTACGCGCCTCCGGCAGGACCTTACAGGAGTTTTACGGCATGTTAATTGAAGAATGCTTGAAACAATAGCTATTAGCTGCTGGCAGTTAGCTTTTAGCGCGTAGCTGGTTTTCGCAAAGTATGCTTGTAGCTGCTATTTATTACTAACAGCTGAAAGCCAATAGCCAACAGCTTTTTTACATATATGATCAAAAACAAAGTAACTAACGTGTTTGAATCCATCACCAAACGCTCTTTCAGATTTAATCTCTTAATAGCACTAGGCTTGCTGGTGGTAATCGGGATTCTGTTCTTTCTTCTCCTGGGCGTCATTACCCGCCACAACCAGATATTAACAGTACCGGATGTACGCCATAAGAACGCAAGGGAAGCGATCCTGCTGCTCGAAAAAGCTGGCTTTGAAGCAGACGTACGCGACTCTATATATATCGACTCCCTCAAGCCGCTCACCGTATGGGAACAACAACCAGAAACCGGCGCACAGGTAAAAGTGGGACGCACCATCTACCTCACCATCAATAAGGTAGTGCCGCCCATGGTGGCCATGCCCGACCTGGAAGGCCTTACCTTCCGCAGCGCCGAAATGACGCTGCACAGCCGCCGCCTCAATGTAGGCGACACGATCTATAAGCCTGATTTCGCCACCAATACCGTATTACAGCAGCTGTTGAACGGTAAGACCGTCAAACCGGGTAAAATGGTCCCCGAGGGGAGCAACATTACCCTGGTGCTCAGCAGCGGTACGGGCAGCATCGAAAATCCCGTGCCCGACCTCGTAGGCCTTACCTACCTCGAAGCCCGCGAGATCCTGAATGCCAGCAACCTGAACCTGGGTACCGCCCTCATTGATGCTGGGGTATCAGATACCGCCAATGCCTACGTAACCAAACAGGTGCCCGGCCGCCGCAACAGCCTGGGCGACCTCAACATGGTGCGCGCAGGTGAAAGCATCGACATCTGGCTCGGACCGGTGAAGCCCGTGAAAGACTCGGCGCCCATCCCGCAGCATGATACAACTCATGAATAATTCATAACTTGGCAGGATCATTTACTGCCAAATTTTTGATACATATGGAAAATATAACAGCAGAAGAACTGAAACAGCGCCTGGATAGCGGAGAGCAACTGAATATCGTGGATGTGCGCGAGCCTCATGAACACGCAGATTTTAACATCGGGGGTACCCTCGTTCCGCTCGGACAGATACAGGCCATGCAGGTAGACGAACTGGAAGACCTGAAAGACAAAGAAGTGATCGTATACTGCCGCAGCGGTAACCGTAGCGGACAAGCCGCTATGATACTCGAAACAATGGGCTTTCAGAACGTGAAGAACCTCGTAGGCGGCATGCTGAAGTGGGAAGAAAAATTCGGAAGATAAAAGTCGTTAGTCGTTAGTCGTTAGTCGTTAGTCTCAGTTGTCAGTTGTCAGTTGTCAGTGCTTGAATCGAATAAAACAGCAAATGCAATCACTTATGACTTACGACTGTCGACTGACAACTATCAACTATCAACTGACAACTGACGACTGACGACTCTCGACTTACGACTTTTAATTTACCACCGCCGTCGCCTCTATCTCCACCAAATACCTGTCATCTATTAACTTCCTCACTTCCACCATCGTCGTTGCAGGTTTAATGCTCTGAAAGAACTCGCCGTGGGCCCGGCCTATCTCTTCCCAGCGGGAAATATCTGTTACAAACATACGCGTGCGAACCACATCGTGCAGACTGGCCCCCGCCGCTACCAGCACTGCCTCAATCCGTGCCAGTATATACTTGGTCTGCTCGTAGGCGTGACCCACTGCTACTACTTTGTCGCCGTCTGCAGCCACTGTTCCTGAAACCTCGATAACGTTGCCCACCCTGACGGCCCTTGAATAGCCGACTTTGTTTTCCCAGGGGGCGCCGGAAGAGAAATTTGTGCGTTGCATATGTTGGGATTTACTTTTTCGCCTTCGCTGCCTGTGATGACTGGATCTGCGGCCCTGTTGTGCGGATCTGCACCACCTTGTTCAGCAGGTCAAACCAGAAAGGCGCTCCTAATGACAGCGCCAGCGCCGTGATCAGCCATCCCGCAAATACCAGCCAGCCGTTCTGCTGATAGGGGTGCGTATAGCAGCCTACTTTCCGCCTGGCCACAGTCTCCATAGCCTGCCGGTATTTTTCCTGTTCATTGGGAGACAACAACCTACCTGCCACGCTGTCCATCCTTGTACGAAGCCGGGCATAGGCAGTATCTGTATCGCTGCCGCAGCTGCCCCGGCTAATGCCTAAAATGTTCTGCACCTCCGCGGCATCGTTGGAAAGGCTGCGGTACAGGCTGTCCATTTCCTGGTCAGGTATAGATGCCTGGTATACCGTATCCATCCGGATGATCACGCTGTCGCCTGCTTCAATGGTATCTTCCCGGATCACCATTTTACGTTGCAGGCTGTCTTTATATTGACCATATACTTCGTAACGTTTGGTAGCCAGCGCCACCAGCTGTTCCCTCGATTTCTTGTCTTTTGCCAGTATGCGGGCAATAGCGATAAAATCTACATTGAACTGCCAGGCAATAATAAGGCCCACAACGATCAGTACCACCTGCGTCTGTTTCTTGTACCAGCCGCTGGTGCGGGCCATCACTTCATCAAACCATTGCTCCACCTTATGGCGGAACTCTTCCGATTCGTGTTTGGCGTCCTCTATCAGGTTGAGCAGGTGCTCCCGCGTTTCAGGGCCTATCAATGTTTGTCCGGCTTCCAGGTTTTGCTTTACCCGTATGGCCTCGTCGTCTTTCGCGCCGTCAAAGCCCGGGCCGCGCAGGATGTGCATCAGGCTTTGAACAAACATCTGCGGACTGATATAAGACGGGCGGCTGGCAGCCCTGTCCTCACCCAGCGATTTGATGCCGGGATGATCATAGAATTTCTTCAGGAAAGGGCTGTTCTTAAATGGAAGGAAGAAGTAGATGATGCTCCATACCTGTTCGTAGCACCAGCTGAAGAAAGTGAATTGCCCCAGGTAGCCCAGGTTGCTCTTCCGCATATCATTGTCCAGTAGCCGCCGCAGCGCTTTGGTGAGCAGACGCGCCCTCAGGTTGAATGCACGGGAGATCAGCTCCTGCACAATAGAAGCCAGTAAACTGTAAAGCAGATAAATGAACACCAGGCTAATGGCAACATCAAGGGCTACGTTTCCAAACATAAGGGTATACAGGATTTGAAGTTAAGTTAGCATTATTATATGAAAGTTTGAGGTTTGAGGTTTGACGTTTGAGGTTCGTTGGAAGTTTGGAGGTTTAGGCGAGTATCTTTCTATGAACTTCTAACCTCTAACGAACCTCAAACGTCAAACCTCAAACTTGAAACCTCAAACTTCAAAGAAGCAACAGCTGCCGCCTACCCACGTATCCTGGTTGTTGCTGCTCACACTGATCATCTTTCCCCGGCTGATCCTGGCCAGGTTATGCACCAGCATTGGCCGCGGACTGCCATCAGGCCAGATATACATCATACGTATCTCACAATGGGCCGGAGCGCCCGGTGTGTAAATTACAGGAGCATACTGCACCTTGTGCTGCAGTATCCAGTTTTCCGGGTCCTTGATCTTATCTATATCCGTTGCCGTTACATCAATGATCACTCCCTGCCCGGCGAAGGAGAACAAAGGTTTCAGCACATAGTTCTCCAGGTCAGACGGCACTACCGGTAAGCTGTGCAGGTACCAGCTCTTGGGTGCAAACTCGCTGTGGATCAGCGGCAGCATATACTTGCTGATGCGGTAGAACCAGTTGGGGTGCGTGATCCATTCCACATCCAGTTCCTGGAACAGGTTGGGATAGGAGCCGGGCGGAAGTTCCTTTTTGAACAGCTCATCGAATATAACGCGGTTGTATATACGTTTTATGTGGATCTTTTCTCCATCGCGATAATAGTAGAGTTTCGATCCTTCCTGTACGAGGTCGCTGATGCACACGGGCATGATGCCCAGCTTCTGCTGTGTATAATAGAAGTCTATCCGTGTTTTCTGTTCATCCGGCCGTAGTTCCAGCAGGATCACTTCCCTGGGGTCATAAGGCCCGCAGATCAGCTCGCGGAGCAGGGCAAAGTAGCTGTCTCCGTTCAGGCCATTAAAGAAATTATCTACGGTGTCGGGTATATTAAAATGCGCCCGGAACTGGCGGGCCATCAGCTCCTGGAAAGCAAAGAGGCTGGGAAAGCCCTGCAGCTCTATCAGCTGCGGCGCCAGCTCGCCATTCTCCTGGCGGCAAACGGCAAAGTCGATGATAAGAAAATGCGGATGCTCATTTTCTCCGGGCACTTTCAGGTGGTGCGGAATGGCATCTGCAGTGAGCTCTTTAAAATCGGGGCGTAATATCACTTCTACGATCTCCTCGCAGGCCTGCACCAGTTTGTTGGTCAGTGCAGCGGGCACAAATACCGGGGTTTCGGCCACCCTGAAAGCAGGCGCCTGTCCTGCCTCACTGGCCAGGCTGTCTAAAAAAGCCTCGTATTTACTTTTACTGAAGTGTTGATTGTAATATGTGCGTAAAGCGGGAATCATAAATGATATCGTTCAGGAATGTAGGTATGAGCCGGTTATGGGTAAGCATGATCTTTTCCGGATCAGTAAGCTGTTCCAGCATGTCTGTATATTTTTCTTCGCCGTAGTGGCGGATCACATGATCTTTTTTCTCTTCCTGTAAAAGGTATTTACGCATACCGGCCGCATCTGCTTCGGGATGGAACTGTGTGCCCAGGAACTGCGGCGTAAAGCGTATAGCCATGACTGCCCTTTCCAGGGGCACATGCGGGCGTTCTTTTTCAATGGCCAGTACCTGTGCGCCCATGGCCTCCATTTTATCCTGCCGCAGCGATATCACCTGCCAGTGGCGGCTGTCTACAATATAGAAGGGATCGGGTAACGTGCGGAAACTGCTTTCCTGGCTGCCTGCATTGACCTTATGTACCGGGAAAACCCCGAATGCCGGTGATTTGCGCTGGCATACTTCGCCCAGTCCAAAATAGCGGCACATCAGCTGAAAGGAATGGCAGATAAACAGCATGGGCTTCTTAACGGCTTCCCGTTCATTCCATAGCAGCAATGCCTGTATCAGCCCGAAATAGGCCTTTTCCCATTCGCTGCCCTCGCTGTCAACGGGGCTGCCGGGACCGCCGGTAGAAAGGTAAATATCGTAGGAGAGATCAGGTACCTGTTGTTGCTGCCGTACCTCGTATTCGTGCACTTCCAGCTGAAGCTTGTTCCTGTCGCCGTATGCTCCCAGTATCTCCCGGATGCAGCGCATTCCCTCATTGGGTACTCCCTCATACATGTCAAGCACGGCTATTTTCCAGTGTTGTTTAACAGGCAGGCTCATAGTGCAAAGTTAAGAAAGTCCTGGGACCCCGTTAAATATCCCGCAGGAACTGCGTTTGGATAAAGTCTGCTACCACCGAAACGTCATTGCTTTCCTCATATACTTTCAGCTGCTTATCCGCCCCGGTGCCTTCTTCCAACATCTTCTTAGTGTTTTCAATGAAAGGCCGGGAGCCCAGCTCATCCACCACATCATCCACAAAATCTAACAGTTCGTTTATAAGGGCCCGTGCGTTCACTTCCATTTCCTTGCCGAAGTCTATCAAATAGCCGTCAATGCCATAGCGCGAAGCCCGCCATTTGTTCTCGTTCACCAGCGCGCGGTTGTAGATAATGAAGTTAAGATTCTGGGCGCGGAGCTTGTAGATCTTGGCGCATACAGCCTGGAAAAGCGCCGCCAGCGTGCAGGTTTCATCTACCGTAAGCGGAACATCGCAGATGCGGAATTCCAGTGTATTGAAGAAGGGATGTACGCGCAGGTCCCACCAGATCTTCTTGGCATTGTCGATACAATTGGTTTTGATGAGCAGCGCAATGTAGTTGTCGTATTCTGCAATGCTTCCAAAATAGTCCGGTATGCCGGTACGCGGGAATTTGTCGAACACCTTTGTACGGAAGGATTTAAAACCCGTATTACGGCCTTCCCAGAAGGGAGAATTGGTGCTCAGCGCAAATATATGCGGCAGGAAATAACGTACAGAATTGGCGATATGCAGGGCCATGTCCCGGTTTTCCATCCCCACATGCACATGCAGCCCGAAGATGAGGTTCGAGCGGGCGGCGTCCTGCATCTCATTTACGATCTCGAAGTAGCGGGGATGATCAGTGATCAGCTGCAGCTCCCATTTGGAGAAGGGATGCGTGCCCGAAGCGCCGATGCTGTAGCCCAGGTCGCCCGCAATGCCGGAAATGGTTTTGCGTAGCATAGCCACATCTTCCCTGGCCTCTTCAATATTGGCGCAGATCTGGGTGCCCACTTCCACTACCGCCTGGTGAAATTCGGCCTTTACCTTGTCCCGCAGCACCTTGTGCGCCTGTTCTACTATTTTTTGCTCGTGCGACCGTAGCTCCCGTGTTTGCGGGTCCATCACCATATATTCTTCCTCGATACCAAGCGTGAAGTGTTGGAACATTTTTATGGATTACGAATTAGGAATGTCAATTACAAACGAAAATACAAAGTATCCGCAGATAAATTTCCACTACTCATCAGTGAAGATGTGCTGCAGTGCTATGGTAGCCTGCGGGTACAGATTTTGAGTCATCGTTGCTATAATCTTTGCTTATGGCAGTACGCTTTTACGCTATTATGGCTATATGTTCACTGGTAACCCTGGCCGCCTGCTATGGGATCAGAGCTTCCAAAGGCGGGGGACAGGTACAGGCTACAGACGAACGGCGAACCGATCCCCGGGCCATCGCGGTACCGCCCGGTTATACTGTAACTGCTGTAGCTACAGGTCTTACATTCCCAACGGCTATAACTTTTGACGATGAGGGAAAGGCATATGTGATCGAAGCAGGCTATTCCTACGGAGAGATCTGGGAAACACCGAAGCTGCTACGGCTGGAGCCCAATGGTACTACCACCACCATTGCCAGCGGCGGCAAGAACGGCCCGTGGACAGGAGGCGTATTCTATAAAGGCGCGTTCTATGTATCAGAGGGTGGCGAAGCAGCAGGCGGAAAAATACTGAAGGTCGGTATGGACGGAAACATCACAACACTTACCGATGGCCTGCCAAGTGTGGGAGATCATCATACCAACAGCCCGGTGATCAGCGATGGTTATATCTATTTTGGACAGGGCACTGCCACTAATTCCGGCGTGGTAGGAGATGATAATGCACAATACGGCTGGCTGATGCGGAAAAAAGACTTTCACGATATTCCCTGTGCAGACGTGATCCTGTCGGGCGAAAATTACGCTTCCTCCAACCTGCTCACCGACGCGCCGAACGATGAAGCAGTAACAGGCGCCTACGTGCCCTTTAATACATCTACCACCGCCGGCCAGAAGATCGAAGGACGCGTTCCCTGCAATGGGGCTGTAATGCGTATTCCACTGCAGGGCGGGAAGCCGGAACTGGTGGCCTGGGGGCTCCGCAACCCCTTTGGCATGGCGCTATCCCCGGGAGGAAAGATCTTCATTACAGAAAATGGCTTCGACGACCGGGGCAGCCGCCCGGTATGGGGCGCGGGAGATGTGCTGTGGGAAATAAAGCAGGGGCAGTGGTATGGATGGCCGGATTTTTCTGCAGGCAAGGCACTAAAAGATTTTAAAGAGTTCAAAGTGCCAGGCAAAGCCGCTCCCAAAGCCTTGTTGCAGCAGTATCCGGGCACGCCGCCTAAACCTGCGGCGATCTTTGGTGTGCATGCTTCTGCCAATGGGCTGGATTTTGCAAGGGAAGCCTTTGGTTTTCCTAACGAAGCTTTTGTGGCCCAGTTTGGCGATATGGCGCCTGCAGCGGGTAAGGTGTTGCGGCCGGTTGGTTTTAAAATAGTACGGGTAAACGTTGATAAGGGCATCATCAGGGATTTCGCAGCCAATAAAGGCAAAAGGAACGGGCCTGCCAGCTGGTTAGGCGGCGCGGGATTCGAAAGGCCTATTTCGGTGAAATTTGATCCCTCCGGTAAAGACTTGTACGTGGTGGATTTTGGCGTGCTGACCATGACCATTACCGGTGGTGTACAACCCAGGGTAAAGACGGGTGTTATCTGGAAGATATCTAAACAATGAGGTATGGCAAAATTATTCACAGCAGCAATACTGATCACGCTCACCATGGCATGCGCTTCCCGCCGCAGCGAAATTATAAAGCAGCGTCCGTTTGTACCCGCCAATGAACGTATAGCCCATGGCGAAGTAGTGTTCATGGAAAAATGCCAGAAGTGTCATCCGGGAGGAGAAGCCGGATTGGGGCCTGCTATCAGCTCCAATCCGGCTCCGCAGTTCATTAAAAGATTCCAGGTGCGTCATGGCCTGGGTGCAATGCCTTCCTTTAAACCGGATCAGATCTCCAGGGCCGACCTGCGGGATATTTCAAAATATTTAAAAGCCTGGAAGCATTATTAATCATTCCTGATCGCCCTCACTCCGTGCTTTTGCTATCTGCTGCTTTCTTTGGTTTCGCTGCAGCCTTGCCGTTTGCTTTTTCGGCGGGTTTGGCAGCTGCTTTGGCGTTTGTTTTGGCAGCCGGTTTGGTCGCTGTTTTAGCTACTTTGGGAGCGGTGGCTTTCGCCTTTGCCGCCGGAAGGGCCTGTTGCAGGTATCCACCCCAGGTAAGGTTGTTGCCGCGCTGATGCGCTTGTGCTCTTTCAATGAGGTAGTTGGCGCTGGTTTGCACCACCCATTCAAAGTTTTCATCCCCCATCACATGAGCGTCCGCCTCCGGCGCCGGGTTATAAAAGTCGATGGCATAGGGCACGCCCTCGCGTACCGCCATTTCAATGGTGTTGAAGTCGTAGCCCAGGTACTGGTTCAGTTTGAGGGCCTGCTGTGCCAGGGTTTGCAGCAAATCAGCATCCGGGTGGAACTCTGTCTGGTACCGGTGATGATGCAGGCGCCTGGGATCATAGCCCATTACCTTTACTTCGTTACCGATACAGAAGCAGCGGAAATAAGCATCAAAATGGATCTCTTCCTGCAGCAGCATGACGGCTTGTCCGGTTTGCGCATGGCGGGCAAACAGTTCTTCACGGTCCTGTATGCGGTGCACGTTGCGCCAGCCGCCGTCTGCAATGGGCTTCAGGTAGGCTGGAAAACCGGTATAGGCAAAGATCGCCTCCCAGTCAAAAGGATATGCCAGGTTGCGAAAACTGTCAGAGCTGGTATGCGGCGGATGGTCAGCAGTAGGCAGCAGTACCGTTTTGGGTACTGCAACCCCGGTTTGGAGGGCCAGCTCGTTGTTCACAAACTTTTCATCTGCGCTGGTCCAGAAAGGATTATTGAGCACGGCGGCGCCGTTCAGTGCAGCATGTTTTAACCAGGAGCGGTAAAAGGGCACATGATGCGAGACGCGGTCCCGTATCACGGTATAACCGCTGTCGGTTCCCTGCAGCACTTTGTCGATCAGCACCGCTTCTGCACTGATGTCACGTATTTTCTGCTGATTAATACGCTCAATTAAAGCAAGGGGGAAATTGGTCTCCTGACCAAAGAGCAGGCCTATTTTTTTCATCCGTTAACGATTTATGGTTTAAGAACTTGCCTTTACGGATTCATTTGATAAGGGATAGATAGCTGGGAAAAGGATCTGCGGGGAATGCCATTTGTAGTAGTTTTCCGTCACATAATAAAAGTAATGAAAAAAGCCGGATCAGACGATCCGGCTTTTATAACTATGATGCGATGTAAAACAATTAGAAGCTATACCTCAAGCCCAACTGGCCTCTCCAGCGGGAGGTGAAGTTGTTGATGGTGTAAGGAGTTTCGTCTCGGTCGCCGTTCTTCACCCTTCTCTGATCGTATTGGAAGAAAGGAGTGCCGGTAGCAGCGTCCCACTTGCGGAAGGTGAGCGGAGTAGCAACGTTGTTAAGGATAAAGTAAGTTCTGCCCCAGTCTTTGTTCAGCAGGTTACCTACGTTCAGGATATCGAAAGTGATCTCCAGCTTGTGCTGTTTGATGATCGGGATCACCTGTACCAGTTTGAAGTCGAACACGTTCTCAAACGGTGTTCTTACAGCATATTTTTCAGCTGCCTGACCGCGGTGCTTGCTCAGGTACTTATCGTTGCTGATCAGTCTTTCCAGGTCTTCACGCTGTTGTGCTTCTGTACGCTCGTAGGTAACTACGCCGCCTGAGGTCTGACGGATCGCGTCAAAACGCATGGTGGATACTTCCGCCTGTGTGGGGATGTAGATCAGGTCGTTGTTACCGTTTGAGCCCTGGTCATCACCGGTAGGATCCACGGTGTTAAAGTACACCCAGGAGTAAGGCTGACCGGATTGACCGTTATAGAACAGGCTCACGGTAGTGGCATATTGCCTGTCTTTGCTGCCGTAACGGAAGGTCTTGGCTACAACGGCCAGGATGCGGTGACCCATGCTGTATTTAGAACGGCCTTCATCCAGCCTGTTCAGGCCCTGTGTATTGGGCGGGAACCTCCAGTTGGAACCTGCGGTAGAAGAAGTACCGTCGTTCAAAGCGTATGCATCGCCATAGGAGTAGCCGATCTTGGCAAACAGCCCGTTGGATGTGGATTTGCTTAATTCAGCGCTGATGTTATAGGCATAACCTTCGCTGGTATTATCGAGCAGTAACACCTGGTCGCCGAAAGTATTGGTCTTCCTTTTCCAGGCCTGTCTTTTGATATCACCGGAACCGAAGGAGATGGTGGTATCGCCTCTCGGAACTGCATTCAGGTTAGTCCAGATCACGTTGTTGATGGTCTTGGTGAAGTTACCTTCCAGGGTACCAACAACGCCCCAGGGTAACTGCTGGTCAACTGCCAGGTTGGTTTTGAACACCTGCGGAAACTTAAAGTCCTTTGAGGTCAGGTTGATATTGGAAGGCTTGTTGGTGATATTGGCGCCCATTGCAACCAGGTTATCAGCAGTGTACTGGCCATAGAACGGATCGTTCTTGTCATAGTTGAAGCGGAAGGCCGCAGGCAGTGCGTTACCGGTCAGGTTAACGTTAGTATATACGTTACCGGTATTGCCATATTGGTTGGAGATCCACACAAAGGGCACACGGCCGGTAAAGATACCTGCACCACCGCGGACCTGTGTCTGGCCGTTGTTGAAAACGTCCCAGTTAAAACCGACCCTCGGGGCAAATAACAACCTTTTCTTAGGCAGCTGGGTGGTAGAGTAACCCAGGAAAGAAGGATCTTTCTCGAAAGCGGCGTTATTCGGGGGATCAGTAGGGATAACCGGCAGGTCAATCCTTAAACCGCCTGTCAAACGCAGGTTTTTCAGCACGTCCCACTCATCCTGTATGTATGCGGAGAGCTGGGCGGCTTTGAAACCGATACCTTCCCTTAAAGCAGGGTTGTCGGTAGTATAGTTGATCTGGTAGGTACGGGGTTTCAGGTTATTGATGAAACCGGAGATAGAATCATAGACATAAGCACCAAAAGCAGCCTGTATGAAGGTATTCTTGATGTTATAGAATTCGTTGCTGGTACCTACAGTGATGGTGTGCTTACCTCTGTAGAAGGTCAGGTTGTCTACCAGGGTCCAGATATCCTGGTCAAGCGAATTGGCGCTGGACGAGAACTCACTGCCCAGGTTAATGGTACGGCCGTTGTCGTTGATCACCACGTTCGGGAACGGATCGCCCAGGTATCTTCTACGATCTCTTACATTATTATAACCAATCCTCAATTCGTTGCTCAGCTTGTTGGAGAAGGTAGAGTTCAGCTCCAGCACGGTAGAGTGTGTTTTTGAGGGGAAGGAGTAATAAGCATTGTAGAAATAGGCGCTGCTGTTGCTGCGGCTTGTGTTAATATCGTTGGCATCTACATAGTTATAACGGAAGGTCAGACGGTGAACGCTGTTGATGTTCCAGTCTACGCGGCCAAAGAGAGAAGTAGCAGTGCGGTCTTTGCTCTGAGTGCCATAGCCACCCAGGTCAACGCCATATTTGGAAGATACATAATCGTAAATGGTTTTCAGCTCATCAGGCTTTACGTTGGAAGCGCCTGCAGTAGGATCAAAATCAACGGGGTTGGTTCTTTTGCTCCTTTCAGCGTTCACGAAGAAGAACAATTTATCTTTAATGATCGGGCCACTGAAGTTAGCGCCGAAGATCTTGTTACTGAAATCGCCGTATTTATTATGCAGGGTGTCGGGAGATTTACCTACCATACCTTCGTTCTGCAGATAGTACCAGGCAGTTCCATGGAAAGTGTTGGTACCGCTTTTGGTAATGGCATTGATGCCGCCGCCGGTAAAGCCGCTTTGTTTGATATCATAAGGATTCTGCACTACCTGGATCTGGTCGATAGTTTCGATGGAGATCGGGTTGGCGCCTGCCTGACCGCTGTTGGTACCGGAGGCAGCCAGACCGAATACGTCGTTGGTCACGGCGCCGTCTACGGCAAACTGGTTGTAACGGTTGTTCTGGCCGCCAAAGGAGATACCCATAGGAGAACCGTCGGTACCGTTGGTAGACACGTTGGCCTGTGGGCTCAAACGTGCAAAATCCTGTACGCTGCGGTTAACAGTAGGCAGGTTCTCTATCTGGTTGCGGGTGATATTCACAGCGGTACCGTTGTTGTTCGGGTTAATGATACCATTGCGGTTGCCGCTGACAGTGATCTCTTTAAGGGTTTGAGTGCCTGATTCCAGGGAGGCGTCCAGCTTCAGGGGAGCGCCGAGTTTGAGGAACAGGTCATTGAAGTTCTGGCCGGAGTAGCTAACATAGCTCACTTCAACCTTGTAAGGTCCGCCAACACGCATGTTGGGGATGGTATAGCGGCCATCGGCCTGGGTAGTGGTACCGTAAACGGTTCCTGATGGGAGGTGGGTTGCTTTTACAGTAGCTCCGATCAGGGCTTCGCCTTTCGCATCTTTCACGGTGCCGGTCATACTACTGGTAGTAACCTGGGCATAGGAAATAAATGCACTCACAATGAGGGTAACAGTGAGTAGAAATTTGTGAAATCCCATATTTTGCAGTTTGATTATCCCGCAAAATTGAGAAATAATCGGCTTAAAATTTTAACGTGGAATTAACAAATTGTTAAGCCGTGATAGTTTTCAGCGGTTCATACATGCTCGTTAAACAGTATTTCAATTAATTCCCTATATGTTTCCATTTTTGCAAAGACCTACCACAGAAATTACAGTTTTTCAAATCTTGATTAGTTTAATATATAATGAATGTGGAAAAATGGCGGCCTATTTGATAGCAACGGCCTCTTGAATTGAGTTTTTAACCCCTTTTTGCTTCATTTTCATTGGTTTCCAGCTAAGACCCCCGCACAACCCCTTATTTCTCCCCTGTAATACACTATAATGGTCTGTTTACCTTCCCTGGTATAAATGGCCTTTTAGTGGCTTCCAGGTACTTTTAAGGAAGTTACCAGCAAGATACCTGCTATCTATATAGAGGGCTTATATCTCGCTTGTATCTTGCTTATAACCCAGAGACATATGGCAGACATCTATAGCCTAAGCCAATGTAGTAAAGGGCTTCAGCCGAATTCTCCTCTGGAAGGCGCCCGCTTACCCCCCGGTAAGCTCCGAATGCCTATACGCCTGCCATAAGCTGCCTAATTTGTCATAACTTTGCCCATTATTTCAAATAGATTGATCTCGATATATGCTAGACACAATTGAAGCAGCCATAGAAGACATCAAAAAAGGAAAACTGGTGATTGTGGTAGACGATGAAGACCGTGAGAATGAAGGGGACTTTGTTACAGCAGCCCGTAACGTTACTCCGGAGATCATCAACTTCATGAGCATGTACGGACGGGGCCTTATCTGCGCTCCCCTCGTAGAAGAGCGCTGTGAAGAGCTGGGCCTCGAAATGATGGTCCGCGATAATACAGCCCTCCATCAGACTCCCTTTACCGTGAGTGTCGACCTCCTGGGGCATGGCTGTACAACGGGCATCTCCGCCCACGACAGGGCCAAAACCGTACAGGCCCTTATCGATCCCAATACCCGTCCCGAATACCTTGGCAAACCCGGGCACATCTTCCCGCTGAAAGCTAAAAAAGGTGGGGTGCTCCGCCGCAGCGGCCATACAGAGGCCACCATCGACCTGGCCCGACTGGCAGGTTTTGAGCCGGCCGGCGTACTGGTGGAGATCATGAACGAAGACGGCTCCATGGCCCGCCTTCTGCAATTGCGCGAGATCGCCTCCCGCTTTGATCTTAAACTGGTCTCCATCAAAGACCTGATAGAATACCGCCTGCGTACCGAAACCCTGATAGAAGAAGAGGTAAGGGTACAGATGCCTACCAAACATGGCAACTTTGAGCTGATCGCTTTCAAGCAGCTCAACTCCGGCGATATGCACATGGCCCTCAAAAAAGGCGATTGGGATAAAGACGAACCGGTGCTGTTACGTGTACACTCCTCCTGCTTTACAGGCGATATACTGCATTCCCTCCGTTGCGACTGCGGCGAACAGCTGGCAGCTGCCATGCAAATGGTGGAGAATGAAGGCAAAGGCCTCATCCTGTATATGAACCAGGAAGGCCGCGGCATAGGTCTGCTCAACAAGCTAAAAGCATACAAGCTCCAGGAAGAAGGCCGCGATACCGTAGAAGCCAACCTGGAACTGGGCTTTAAGATGGACGAGCGTGATTACGGCATAGGAGCGCAAATCCTCCGCCATCTTAACATTGGCAAGATCCGCCTGATGACGAACAACCCGCGTAAGCGCGCCGGTTTAGCCGGTTACGGGTTAGAGATCGTTGAAAATGTTCCCATTGAGATCCATCCCAACCCGCATAATGAGTTTTACCTGAAAACGAAAAGGGATAAGTTGGGGCATGAGATATTGAAAAGTTAGTTGACAGTTGACAGTTGTCAGTTGACAGTCGTCAGTTGACAGTCGTCAGTCGTCAGTCGTCAGTGATCAATGCGGAGCTTATAATCGCGTCAATCACTGACGACTGACGACTGTCAACTGACGACTATCAAACCTTCTTCTTTTTCGTTGAATCCTCCGGGGGCAGCGCCTCCGCTCTTCGCATAGAATCCAGGATCCTCCTGGAAGGCCGTCTTGACTCGAACAGTTCCCGCAGGCGGTTATACTCACGTACATACGAAATACCTAAACCGGCTTTGTTCCGGTTCACCAGGTTGTACACATCATAATCTGTTTTACTAAAGGCATTTACGCGGATACGCCCATCGGGTGTCAGCAGGTATTCTACCCTGAAATCGCCGGCAAAGCGGTTGGCATTGGCGCTGGTGGTAGTGTTGCCCCAGTCGTAATCGCCGCCCACATAAATGCGTACACGATTGTTGAACAGGTTGCCTGTGATACCGGCGCTCAGCTGGTTACGGTCTATATTATCGTTATTAACGGTGTTGCCTACGTTATAGGCGCGGTAGTTCACATTGATGCCGATGCCGCTGTTCTTGAGGAAGGCCCCGGTAATGTTGTTCAGGATGGCGGATGCCTGGGCGGATAATGCCTGTCCCACGCTGTTCCTGCCCACAATGCCTGCGCCGCCGGTGGCGGTATTGTCGTTTGGCAGGAACTGGTTGAAAAGCAGCAATCCGTATACCTGCAGCAGGGCCTTGTTCTGGTCCTGGTTGATCTCGCGCAGCCTGGCGGCCACACCGCTCTCATAGGAGAGGGAGCCTACATCCGGCAGCTGGATCTCATAGGCGATATCCGGTTTCATCATCTCTCCGCGCAGGTTCACCACTACATCCACTCTTTCCTGGCGGGTGGCCAGCTTATCGGAGCTGGCAGAGCCCATCTGTCCTACCAGGTTATACAGCAGCACTTTAGGTACGGTATACTTGGCGGTGATGTTCATCCTGGCTTCCCGCGGATCGCCGTTCCAGGAGATCGTACTGCTTTTGGTGATATCAAACTTCCAGCTGGTCAGGCGCTGGAAGGTGAAGGTATAGGATCCGTTATTGATCTCATAGTCGCCGAACATGGTGAAATCACCATCCGTATTCACGTTGATCTGCAGGTTACCGTTACCGTTGGCAGAGATCACGTCGCCGGTGGTGGCATCCAGGATCACGTCTATCTGTGCATCGGGATTAGCGGCTATGTCCAGGCGGATGTTCAGGTTCACATTGTCCTTCTTCTTCTTCTTAACCGGCTCCATTTCGGTGCCGTAGGTCTTGAAGGTGATGTAGTCGTACTTGCCGATGTCCTTGGTGTCTGACATGGGCAGGTAAAAATGCGTGCCCTTCACTGGCCTGGCCAGGATATGCATCTGCATATCATTCAGCGGGCCGGAGAAGTATATTTTCCCGTCTGCGATCACATCCCCGTAGAACAGGTCACTGTCTGCCTCGGTGGTGTTCATGAAGAGGAAGTTGCGGCCTGTTACGTCGAAGTCGAAGTTCAGCTTCTCGAAATGGTCATGGGAGATATAGCCGCTGGCGTTAGCCCGGTGGTTGTATTTGTCGATGATGCTGAAGTTACCGAACTCGATCAGGTTATCATCCACATTGATATTTAAGCGCGGTATCTTATAATAGGTGCCCAGGTACAGCACTTTGATGCCTGCGCTGTCCAGCTGCACTTTTCCTTTGATGGAAGGCCTGTCTGTGGTGCCGCTTACCGTCAGCTGGCCGGTGGCCAGGCCGGAGAGGTCGGTCACATAGTCGCCCAGGTAGCGGTTCAGCGGATCTATGGAAGCGCCGTTCAGGTCTATGGTGGCAGACAACTGTTTGTTGTCCTTGGTGAGGCCGGCCAGGCCGGAGATGCTGAAGTTCCGGCCTGCATTTTTAGACTGAACTTCCAGGTTCATTTCCCCTGTCTGTTGCCGGAAGCCGCCCCGTAGTGTTACCAGTCCCAGGGAGTCGTTGTTCAGCCGCAGGCCGGTGGTGGTAATGTTGGCATCTATATCCAGGTTACGCGTAGGGTCAGAGATATTAATGGTGCCGTTGGCCTGTCCTTCTATAGGCATGGTGATCAGCTGTCCGGGGATCACATCTGCCAGGTTCAGGTCTTTCAGTGTGATCATGAAGCGCGACTCATCCGGGTTGAACTCATTGGTTTCTACCGTAATGCTTTGATCATTGCGGGTTACCCGCAGGTTGCTAATGGTAAGGAAATGCTTGCTCCAATAGATCTCGTTGCCGGGTGTCATGTTCCACTGCCGTTCATTCACGGTGAAGGCACTGTTCAGGAAATTGATCTTCACGCCTTCATTGACGGTGATCACCCGTGCATAGAAACCATCCAGCGAAGAGGTGTCCTGCGATTGCATGTCCATCTTGATGAAGGAGGTATCATGGCTGGAACTGGCCAGGATCAGCGGGTTTTGCATCCATACCCGGTCGCCGGAAGATACTTTGCCAATGGCGGTGCTGACGTCAATCTTATTAAAATTACCGCTGCCTTTCAGCTGCAGGTCCTGTATATTATAGCCCTGGTAGCTGGCCATCGGCACATTCGCATTCAGGGAAATAGCGCCCTGTATGGTGTTGAGGGCCCCGCTTACCCGGGTTTGGTCAAAGCCGGATACCTGTGTGGTAAAGGCCCGTATCAACTTGTCTACTTGCCCGAACTGGAAATCGAAGCTGAAGTCCTCCCGGATATTACCCGAAGGAGCGGAGGGAAAGAAGCTGGGATAATATTTATTCAGGAAGAGCTGGAAGGCGCCGGGCAGTTCCATGAAGCTGTAGTTCCCTTTTACATAGCCGGTGATCTCATTGCCTTTAATATCCAGCACTTTCAGGTTATTCTCCATATGGGTGCTCACGTTCAGTGAGTCAAAATCCACGCGACTCTGGTTCTTATAGAGAGAAACGTCGTATATGCGGGCGGTGCCGTCAAAGTTGTCGATGTTGCTGCCTGCAAAATTCAGGTCCAGGCGACTCTGCAGGGTAATGGAATCGGCGGTGAGCTTCAGTGCTTTCAGGTTACTTTTCCGGATCTCAGAGTTGAAGCGGAACATAGGCACGGCGCCGTTAAAGTCGATAGTGCCTGCAAAGTCCATATCCAGGTTGGGATCATTCACGGTGAGGGAACCGTTGAAGAACTTGCGGTTCATTTCCCCGTTGGTCTTAATATTGGTGTAGGTATAGTTATACAGGGAGATTTGTTTGATATCCGCATCTACGGCTGCCTTCAGGGTACGCAGGTTAAAGCCCGCGCCGTTCACCTTGGCGTTGAGGGAGACGGTAGACATCTGCCCGACGTTCAGCAGGGCGCCCAGGTCAAAATTATTGGTTACCAGGCTTCCTGAGTATACGGGCACATCGCCGCTGGTCTTGAAGTTAAGGTCAGAATCCAGGTTGCCAAGATTGGTCTGGAATTTACCGTAGGCCACAAAGTCGTTCACGAAACCGGTAAAGCTTCCCTGGAAGCGGATGTCGGAGAGCCGGTCCATACGCAGGGGCTGTACATTCTTTAAAGTAGGGAAGATGCGCTCCACATCGTCTCCGGTGGTCACCAGCTGTTCTGCCTGGAAATCCATGAAGGTTTCATCTATATCCGGCAGGCCGCGCATTCTCATACGTCCTTTCAGGGTGGTATTGCCCGCCTGCAGGCTTACGCTGTCGGCATCCAGGTTGCTCACGGGCCCTTTTACGACGCCGTTCAGCGAGATCTCCTTTTTCCAGCCGGAAAGAGGAGGGGCAAAGTAGGCAATATCATCAGAGGATAATGTGCTGTTAATGAAGCGCGCTTTCATGAACACCAGGTCTACATAGTCGCTCATGTCGCTGAGGTCTGTGTATTGCATGGTGTAGTAGTTGCGCAGGTGGCTCCTGTTGGTGATCAGGTCCATCTGGGAGAATTCCATTTCCACGGGTGACATCTTAAAGCGGGCGGTCAGCTTTTTCACTTCAAAGCCGCTGCGTTCTTTAGTGCTCAGGCTCAGGTCTCCTATAATGCTGTCCTTTACCAGGCTGGTATTGCTCAGGGTCAGGTTGATGTTGGCAAAGCGGATATGGTGCGGGGCAAAATATCCTGCTTCCACGGGAGTGGAATCTTCGGGGTTCTCGACGCCAAACAGTCCGTTACGGATGGCCAGTTCTTTGACGATCAGTTTCCAGTTGCTGCTGTTCCAGCGTAGCTCGCCGCTGCTGTCTACGGCGGGAATGGACGTTTCGGCTGTTTTGGGTCTGCGTTTGCGAAGGGGAGAGGAGGAGTAACTGGAAACAATAAACGAAGGTTGGTCCAGCAGCAGCTCCTGGATGTCAATATTATGCTTCTGCAGGTCCAGGTTCTTGGCGTCCAGGTAAATACGTTTGGCGGTTCCGCGCATATCTTCACCCACCCAGGCGTCTATTTTGTTGATGCGGATATTGTACAGGTCTATTTTGCGCAGGTCCAGCGACACCCCTTTGGAGGGTGTGGTCTTACGGCTGGTATCCGGGGCAGGGGAGCTGAAAGCGTCCACAATGAACTGGTAGTTCCACAGTGAATCATTGCGGGGCCTTTTCAGGTTCACTTCTGCATTCTCCAGGCCGATGAACTTCAGCACGGGCTTGTCCTGGAAAAAGAACCAGTCCGTGATCCGCACTTCCAGTGCGCCCGCATACAGCAGGGTATCCTTATGGCGGTCTTCTATATAGGCGCCTTCCAGGCGCGCGCGGTTAAACAGCCGGAGGCTGACCCCCTTGATCTCTACACGCGTTTGCAACTGATCTGACAGGCGGCGGGTGGCTTCGCCCACCAGCCAGTGCTGTACAGCAGGAATGTTCACCAGTATGCCCGTCAATATAATAATGCCCAGCAGGGAAAGCAGGACAATGGATAATATTTTACGTACTTTTTTCAGCGATTCGCATTTATCCGGCAAAAATACCAAAATCAAATCATTTACTTTTATGTCATGATAACTACCTTGTTAACTGCAGCCCTATTTATGACAATCAGCATCAACACCAGTGCCCTGTCTCATAATGGCGATACCTCTGCTGTCAAACAGCGATATGTAATGGTGATCCACGGAGGCGCCGGCACTATTTTAAAATCCCAGATGACGCCCCAGCGCGAACAGGCCTATAAAGCAGCGCTGGAACAGGCATTGCGCAATGGCTATGCTATTCTGCAGCGCGGAGGCAGCAGCCTGGATGCGGTAGAAGCGGCCGTGAAGGTCATGGAAGATTCTCCCTTGTTCAACGCAGGCAAAGGCGCCGTATTCACCAATGAAGGCAAGAATGAGATGGATGCCGCGATCATGAACGGTAAAACCCTGGGTGCAGGTTCCGTAGCCGGGGTAACGGTGATCAAAAATCCTATCAGCGCAGCCCGTGCTGTAATGGAGAAATCCCAGCATGTGATGCTCACCGGCCGCGGTGCGGAGCAATTTGCCAAAGAAGCCGGACTGGAGATCGTAGACGCGTCCTACTTTTATACGGAAGAACGCTGGAAGGCCCTGCAAAAGGTTAAAGCGATGGACGCCAATAAAACACAGCTGGACCACGACTCTGCCCTGAACAAGCCATCTTCGAGCCTGCTGGGCATTGAAAATAAAGACCACAAATTCGGCACAGTAGGCGCAGTAGCCCTTGATCAGCAGGGTAACCTGGCGGCTGCAACTTCCACAGGCGGCATGACCAATAAGAAATTCGGGCGTGTAGGCGATGCTCCAATCATCGGGGCGGGCACCTATGCCAATAATGCCACCTGCGCTATCTCCTGCACAGGCTGGGGCGAATTCTTTATTCGCCTCTGTGTAGCCAAGACCGTTAGTGATCTGATGGAATATAAAGGGCTCAGCGTTCAACAGGCCACTCATGAGCTGATCATGGAAAAGGTACCAGCTCTTGGTGGAGACGGCGGGCTCATCGCCATTGATAAAGATGGTAACATTGCTATGCCTTTCAATACCGCAGGTATGTACCGTGGAAGTATTACGGCGGATGGAAAAGTAGAAGTGCTGATATACAAATAATATAGTTGTCAGTTGTCAGTTATCAGTTGTCAGTTAGCAGTGAACTGTCAACCGACAACTGACAACTGATAACTGATAACTGTCAACTAATAACAGCTGTCCACTATTAAAAAGCCCCCTTCTGGCTGAAGCTCAGAAAGGGGGCGCCCCAAGTTGGCTTTTCAATACTCGTAGCCAAGCCGGTCTCCCGGCTTATTCTTCACCAATGCAGTGCACATTTATATAGAACGCCGTTCACACTTTACAGCATTGCATCAGTAATAAATATGTTTGTTTCAGAGGAGAGGTCAAATACTAAAACACAGCGGAGAGGGGAGATATATTCACTGTTCTCTATAACAATTTAAAGTTCCCGATTTTTTATCTGCTAAACAAAAATGTATTGTTAGCCGCTTGTTAATGGCCACTTTGACGGCCTCTGCCTCAATATATCCCGTCCCGTGTTCACAGTCCTTTAACACAACTTAAGAATAGCTTAAAAACCAACACGCAGTTAAACGTGATGATGTATGCCGCGTCTTATATCCGATAGTTTTAAAAACATGCACCCAAAAATCAGTAATATGAAGAGAATGAGTTTAATGGCTGTTACTGCCATGATGAGCACCGGCGCATTTGCCGGAGACCGTAACCCGGCGGCACGCAATGATATTGCAATGAATAGAATGGAGATCCAGCAGCAGGCGCAGCAGAATGACGACCTGGAAGCAAACCTGGAAGATCAGCAGGCACAGATATTTCAGCTGATACAGGAAAAAGAAGCGCTGCAGGATGATCTGATGTCGCTTGAAGCGAGAAGACAAAAGGCCGTTGATTCCGGCCATTCATCCAGGGTAGCCCGCCTCGACAGAAAGATCGATTGGGACCAGGCGCTGCTGGCCGCTAATGCAGATAACATCCGTGAGCTGCTGGCAGTAGAAAGGAATGATATGCGTATCATGAATCACAACGGCGATCGTATTGAACAGGAACAGGCGGCGATACAGAGAGACAAACAATAATTAATAATTAATAGTGAATAATTAATAATGCCGGTTACGTGGAGTCTGGCCTGTTACGAGTCTTGAGACTATTAATTGTTAATTATTCATTATTAATTAATGCTGCCAGTGTGTCCATATCAAATGGCTCATGTAAGGCAGAGAGTATGATGCGGTGAATAGGCGGGCTGTCAGGGCTCGGATATGCAAAGGAAGAAATGATGATGTCGTGCTCCAGCAGGTACCTGTCAATAGATGGTTGCGTTTCACCGGGCGTTAACAGAAATACCGGTAAGTAATGCGGGTTGTGTACCATCGTATTACCTGCTACCAGCCGCTGGAAATAATCGATATTGAATTTCAGCTGATGGCGCCGCGCGGCAAATAACGTCCTGCTTTGAAGAAATGCATAAGCATTGGCTGGTATAAACGGGGTACTGGCCGTAAAGAAAGGCTGTTTTTTGAGCGCGGCAATATCAGCTGCATGTCCTGCCACCAGTCCGCCTTCTATGCTATACGCTTTCGCCGTTGATGCAGAGATCAGGTAACGCAGCGGCGGATGTACCGGTAAAGCATGTACGATGCCTTCACCATCAGGGCCCAGGATACCGGCGCCATGAGAATCATCGATCACCACCATTACCTTGCGCTCAATACGCTGCAGCCAGTCAAAGTTGTTAATAGTACTACTTAAAGGATTTACAGCATCCGCAGCCAGTGCAAAGCTATGATCCGGCGCACTGTTCACCTTCGCTACCGTTTCTTCCACCCATTGTTCCCAGGATACTGCAGGCGGAGCGTCCCTGTTCAGGCGCAGCGCCGGATGTGTGCCGGGCGCATATAGCACCGCAGTATGCAGGCTGGCATAATGAATGGCTGCCTGTGCAGCCAGATAACCGGATGAAAAAGCAGCTGCAGCCTGCTGGCGGAACAATACTGCCAGCGCATGTTCCAGCTCTTCGTACAGGCTGAGGCGCAGGTTAGCCACCCTGGAGGACATGAATACCGGGCCATATTGTTCTATACCCGCTTTGAAGGCTTCCCTGAATGCGGGCATGGCGTGCATGCCGAGATAGGAGAAACCGGAAAAGAACAGGCAGGTCCTGCCATCTACAATGGCCGTTCTGCCGGGTACAGTGAGCGTTTGTAATGCTTCCATTCTTTAAAGTTTGAGGTTTGAAGTTTGAGGTTTAAGGTTCGTTAAATGTTGAATGCTCAGGACAAGTTATCGGCCTTTTAACCTCTAACCTTCAACTAACTTCAAACCTCAAACTTCAAATCTCAAACCATTTCCATTATTCTGCCTTTGTCTTCAATATAAAATGATACTCGCCGGATTGCACCTTCATATCAAACAGCTTATCATCCAGGTGAACAACCGTTACCAGGTGCTCTGCGGTGCGCAATCCATTGCTGGCGGTTACACTGATAATACTGCCATTGCTTAGGAGCTGATACTTGCCTGAATCAGCCTGTCCGCCTACGGTAGCAATAAAAAGGTTATTATCCAGGAACTGGTAATAGGCATCGCTGTAATAGCCTTTTTTCAGCTCAGTGGCCTGGTTTACCTGTGTAATGTCATAGGGATCGCCGCTGGGTATTTGTACGTCGTACACGCGCCATTTCTTGTGCTTCAACAGCGCGTCGTTATGGCTGCCGCCGCAGGACATGGCCACAACTGCCAGTAAAGGCAGTAACAGGTACCTGAATTTTATCATGTTGGATCCTATTTTTTTTCCGTCATTTCTTTATTGAATGCAGCTGAGCCACCTTTGGGAATAGATAAACTTTCCCATTTATCTTTCAGCAGCATTTTGCCAATATACAGTATCTGTCCCACATGATAGGGAATATGTGCCAGCTGGCGGTTGATCGCGTCCAGAGCGATCAGCGGTTCGCTGCGTATGGTAATGGTCTTTTCCAGGTCTGTTTCCTGCAGGCTGTCAAAGGTCTGCATCATGCAGTTCCATCCTTTTTCCCACATGGCAATGATTTCGGCTTTGGAAGCGTGTCCCTCCGCAAATTCGGTATCCCTGTTGCGCCAGGGCTTTTCTCCGTCGCTGCTGAGGAAGTCTGTCCACCGCGAGAGCATATTCCCGCTGATATGACTGACGATGCAACGAATGCTGTTGGAATGCTCATCCGGCTGCCAGTTCAATTGCTGCTCATCCAGCCGCTCCAGTGTTTTATCTCCGAGTATCTTATACGTCATGAACCGCTTTTTGATACTGTCGAGATAGATCTTTGCAATAGACATAGTTTAAATTGTTTAAGGTTTGAAGTCTGAGGTTTGAAGTCAGTTGAAGGTTAGAGGTTTCAAAGGCCGATAACCTGCTGTAAACCTCCAACTTCAAACCTCAGCTGTTAATATCCTGCCGCGCTATCATCTCCTCTGCCATCTCCCACGGCTTCCAGCATGCCGTTGTTGTTCACCCGGATCACTTCTGTGCGGCCGATGGTGCTGCGCCGGGGCTTTACTTTATAACCCATCTGTTCCAGTGAGCGGCTGATGCTGTCCGGGAAATTTGGCTCCACTTCTACCTCGTCTGGCAGCCACTGATGATGGAATTTGGTTTCATTCACTGCCTGTGCTACCGGCATGCTGAATTCCAGTATGTTGATCAGCGTCTGAAAAACAGAGGTCATGATGGTAGAGCCGCCTGGTGTGCCTACTACCAGGTAAGGGTGCTTGCGCTGCAGCACAATGGTAGGCGTCATAGAGCTGAGCATGCGCTTGCCCGGAGCAATGGCATTGGCCTCATTGCCTACCAGTCCGTACATATTAGGTACGCCTGGTTTTACGCTGAAATCGTCCATTTCATTATTCAGGAAGAAGCCTGCGCCGCCTACCACTACTTTGCTGCCATAACTGCCGTTCAGGGTAGTGGTCACTGCCACAGCATTGCCCTGGTCGTCCATGACGGAGAGGTGCGTGGTCTGTTCGCTCTCATGCATGGGCGCACCTGCTTTTGTTGCCACGCTGGTGCCCGCTTTATTGGGTACATAATCGCGCATGCGCTGTTCCAGGTATTTTTTATCCGTAAGCTGCTTAACCGGTACTTTTACAAAATCTGCATCGCCCAGGTATTCTGCACGGTCTGCATAAGCCCGTCTTTCAGCTTCCACCATCAACTGTATGGCCTGTGGTGAGTGAAAGCCCCAGGTGGATAAGGGGTAGCTCTCCACCATGCCCATCATCTGCTGTAATACAATACCACCGCTGGAAGGCAGGGGCATGGTGATGAGGGTGTAATCTTTATAATTGAAGATGATCGGTTTCCTTTCTTTGGCCTTATAAGCTTTCAGGTCTGCTTCGCTGATGATGCCTTTGCCGCGTTGCATCTCTGCTACGATCATGGCGGCTGTTTCGCCTTCATAAAAACCTTCCATGCCTTTGTCGCGGATCCTTTTCAGGGTTTTGGCAAGCTCCGGCTGTATCAGGGTATCGCCTGCTTTCCAGGGCGTGCTTTTTACAAAGCGGCTGGGTTTTGTATTCAGCCGTTTGAATATGTCGGCATGCGCATTCAGGCTGTTGGCTTCTTTTTCTGTAATGGCAAATCCTTTTTCTGCCAGTGTGATGGCAGGTTGTATCAGCTTGCGCAAAGGCAGTTTTGCATAAGGGAGGGACGCGAAGATGCCTGCTACGGTACCCGGTACGCCGGCGGCCAGGTGTCCTTCCTGGCTAAGGGTAGTATTGGCGTTGCCCGCAGCATCCAGGTACATATCACGTTTGGCCTTTGCAGGCGCCATTTCCCGGTAGTCGATGGAGATATCTTTTCCATCACTGAGATGCGCCACCAGGAAGCCGCCGCCGCCCAGGTTGCCGGCTGCGGGATATACCACTGCCAGCGCCAGCTGTGTGGTAATAGCCGCATCTACGGCATTGCCGCCCTGCTGTAATATACGGGCGCCCGCCTGGCTGGCCAGCGGATGGGCAGAAACAACGGCGCCGTGTTGTACGGTCACCTCTTTCCGGATAGTATAATGATACGGATCAGTGCTAAGTGCAGACTGGGCAAAAGCATGCGTTCCAATCAGTAGTGTCGGTAGAAGAAAAAATCTGATGCTCATTACAGGCATTTGTTTGTGCCTAATTTACTAAACATTATCATAAAGTTTGAGGTTTGAAGTTTGAGGTCCGAGGTTCGTTCTGAAGTTTAAAGGTTTAAGGCAGGTTTTTTTTCCTGAACGTCCAAACATTTAACGAACTTCAGACTTCAAACTTCAAACCTCAAACCTCAATTTTAATTAGTAAATTAGAACATAACCAAATCTAAACCCTCTAATCTAAATCGCTATGAAAGTACCCTCAAGGCCTTTTCTGTTACTGTTGACATGCCTATTCACCCTTTTCTCCGCCGCACAGGCGCAAACCGGTACCATACAGGGAACGGTAACAGATGGTAAAGCGCCATTGGCCGGCGCCACCGTACAGATAGAACGTACTAACAAAGGCGGTTATACGAATGCCGCCGGTAGCTATTCACTCAGCATCATTCCCGGCGAATACACCGTAACCGTCAGCTTCGTGGGTTTTGCGTCGCAACGTAAACCGGTTACCGTCACAGCCGGGCAAACCGTACAGCTGGATTTTTCCATGGTGACCAGTACCACCATGAATGAACTGGTGGTGTTAGGTTCCCGCAGCCTTCCGCGCACACAAACGGAAACGCCCGTACCGGTGGATGTGATCGATATCAAGAAAGTGGCGCAGGATGCGCCGCAGGTATCCATCAACCAGATCCTGAACTATGTGGCGCCCTCTTTCAGTTCGGGCACACAAACAGTGGCGGATGGTACTGATCATATCGATCCCGCTTCGCTCCGCGGACTGGGCCCGGACCAGGTGCTGGTGCTGGTGAATGGTAAACGCCGTTACAACACCGCCCTGGTGAATGTGAACGGTACCTTTGGCCGCGGCGCCGTAGGCACTGATATGAACGCCATTCCCACATCCGCTATTGACCGCATTGAGATCCTGCGCGACGGCGCCGCCGCACAGTATGGCTCAGATGCTATTGCAGGCGTGATCAACATCATCCTCAAGAACAGCGTCAATCGTTTGAACGTAAACGTTACTACCGGCGCTAACTTCACTTCACAATCTGTTGATGATATTGACGGACAAACAGTGCAAACCGGTATCAACTACGGTATCCCGCTGGGAAATAAGGGCGGCTTCATTAACATGGGCGGCTCTTATGATTTCCGTAATTATACCAACCGCTCCGGTCCCTGGGTAGGGCCTATCTATCGTGCTTACCCAGGCGGCGCAGACAGAACGGATTCTTTCCTGCTGGCCAACAAGATCACCCGCGATGATATCCGCATGCGGGTAGGACAATCAAAGCTGCGTAGCGGACAACTCTTCGTAAATGCCAGTATTCCCATGGAGAACAATGCAGAGTTCTACCTGTTTGGTGGTCTTGGCTACCGCAATGGCCAGGCGGCCGGTGTTTACCGCCTGCCCAGCGACAGCCGCAATGTGCTCGATATCTATCCCCTGGGCTTCCTGCCGGAAATCCACTCAGACATCTATGATAAGTCCCTGGCCTTCGGCATCCGCGGTAACCTGGGTAACTGGAAAGTAGATGTGAGCAATACCTACGGGCAAAACCAGTTTATTTTCAGCGTAGCGAATTCGCTGAATGCTTCGCTGGAAAAAGCTTCGCCAACCACTTTCAATGCCGGCGGGCCGGTATTCACGCAGAATACAACCAACCTGGATTTCTCCCAGCGTTTTGATCTATTGCAGGGCCTTGATGTGGCCTTCGGCGGAGAATACCGCTTTGAACGTTACCAGCTGGTGGCGGGTGAAGAAAATTCTTACACTGATTACGGCCGCGCCACCAAGATAGGGGAGGACGGCAGCGGTCGTCCCATCCTTATTCCCGATCCGCAGGGTGCTATCAATACCAGGTTTGGTCCTGATGGTACGGCCCGTCCCGGTGGCGCCCAGGTATTTCCCGGCTTCCGTCCGGAGAATGCCGTGAATGCCGCCCGCAGCGCCATCGCAGGATATGTGGATGTGGAAGCTAATTTCAGCAGTGCATTCCTGTTGGGCGGTGCGCTTCGCTTTGAGAATTATAACGATTTTGGCTCTACGCTGAACGGCAAGCTGACTGCACGTTACAAGCTCGGTGAGCGAACCGCTTTACGTGCCTCCGGCAGTACAGGTTTCCGTGCGCCTTCACTGCATCAGCGTTTTTACTCCAGCACCTCCACATTGTTTGTAGACGGCCTGCCGTATGAAGTGGGCACCTTTACCAATGATAGCCGTCCGGCAGAACTGCTGGGCATCCCTAAGCTGAAGCCGGAAAAATCAAAGAGCCTTAGCGCCGGCTTTACCGGTACCTTTGGTAAGTTCAACCTCACCGTAGACGGATACTACACCCGTATTAATGATCGCATTGTTTATACCGATCAGTTCTCCGGCCGTAATGATTCCGCTGCCTCTCCCGTAGATAAGGAGATCTACCAGCTCTTATCGTTGGCCAACGCCAATCGCGCTGCGTTCTTTGCCAATGCTATTAATTCTGAAACGAGGGGAGTGGATGTAGTGCTCACCTATGGTACCCGCCTGGGCACAGGCAGTTTCAGGGCAGATCTTGCAGGTACCTACTCCTATACACAACAGGTAGGAAACGTGAAGGCATCTGAGAAGCTGGCAGGTAAAGAAAATATCTATTTCAGCCGCGCCAGCAGGATCTACCTGGAAAGAAGCGTGCCGCGTGAGAAGATCAACCTTACCTTAACGTACAACATTAACCGGTTTAACGTGTTTGTGCGTAATGTGTATTTCGGCAGTGTAGAAGAAGCGACCAATGATCCTGCTTTCTTCCAGACCTTTGATCCGAAAGTGGTAACGGATGTATCAGTGGGTTATAAGTTTACGAAAGGCGTGAAGCTGAGCGTAGGTTCGAATAATGTGTTTGACATCTACCCGGATAAAGTAGCTAATCCTGCTAATACTACCAATAACCAGTTTATTTATAGTCGCCGGGCTACACAGTTTGGTTATAACGGGAGGTTCCTGTTTGCGAGACTGGAGTTGAATTTGTAGGCTTGGAATAAATATTTCAACACGGATCATGAATGCGATTGTGTTCGTGATCCGTGTCAATTTTGTAAGAAAAAATCCTGATACTACTAACATGTGATTTATCTGTCAACACTATTTTTTCATCTGAAAAAAATATGATTCTTAAAAACTGATTTATATCTTGCAAGCCGTTAACCGTAACAAGAGTCCTTATGCCTGTTATTAGACCAGGAGTAACCAGTCTATATGTGAGAATGTTATTCTTTTTTGTTTGTAGCCTGCTGACTATGAACAGCTCCCTGGTAGCACAGACTTCTTCAAAGGATACAGGTGTTATTGTGTACGGCTCGCACCGGGATGAAGGACCGGAAATGATTGACAGCACTTACTTTATTGCCCGAACGGGATGCAAGTCACTGATAGTTGTTCCCATTCCTCCTTACCCCAGACATTATGATTCTGTCAGAACGCTGGTGATACATCAACCAAGGAAACCAGCAGACCTGGCTGTTATCACGCCGCAACGCAAACCCTTCCTGGTAGTGCATGGAAATGTGATGTACGATTTTTACTACCAGTCAAATGCCGACACTCCTTACCTGGAGAAAGAAATATACCAGCACACGGTGCAAACTTCCCTGGAAGTGACCGTAAGAGACAGGTATCCTGTAAGAGTAGCATTTTCTACCATGAGAGGGAATTCATACCTGTTCCGCGACCTGACGGGAGCGAATATGCAATATACCAACCGCGACTTCAAAAATATCCTGTTGCAGAACGCCCAGCAATGGGATGCCGGCCAGTTAAAACAGTGGAAAGAGCTGGAAGAGCTGAAACTGCGTATAGCTGCACGCCTGAAGGAAATTAACCGTTTGAAGAGCTGGAAATCCGGTCCTTCTGCATTGCAGCAGCTGATCGAGGAAAGGGAAAGAAAGTTGTATGGAAAGGTAAAAGATAGTTTGTCTCTGAATTCCGGTATGCCCGACAGCCTGGGCAAGTTTACCGCCCTGAAAGATAAAGCAGATAGCCTGAGCCGTAAGGTGAAAGACACTTACAATGCAAACGCCGCCAAACTGGATTCCCTGCAGCAGGAACTGGCCCATTGGGAAGCCCTGTATCGCGGGAAACGGCAGCTTTTAGGCGCCAGGAAACAGCAGCTGATGGACGTGCTCAGGAAAAGCCGCAACAATAAAGAGCTGGCGGACAGCCTGGAAGCGATGCACCTGCCCGATTCAGTGCTGCCACGTGGGTTCCGTACGCTGCTGGCTGTTAGATCAGTAGGCATCGGCAGAACGCTGGTAGACTATTCTGAGCTGACTGCAAAGAATATCAGCATCACCGGTGTACAGGCCGAGTATAATCCGTCTTACTATGTTGCATTTGCGACAGGCGCGGTGGATTACCGCTTCCGCGATTTCGTGGTGAATGACAACAGGGTGCGTCAGTATCTTAACATGGTGAGAGTAGGTACCGGTATGAAGGAAGGGAATAATGTCATTCTCTCTTTTTACACTGGCAAAAAGCAGGTGTATAATTTTAATACCTCCGCAGGAGGCGTGTCAACGGAAGCGCCTGACTATAAAATAATGGGAGTGTCCCTTGAAGGAAGGTGGCAGATCAATAAGAACAACTACATAATAGGAGAGGCGGCTAAATCTTCCATGCCATATTATAAAAGGGAAGCACACAGCCAGGGGCTGGGCGCCAGCATGGTAAGTATGAGCGACCACTCTAATGAAGCGTTGGCCGTAACAGCGGTGTCTTTTGTACCGCTTACCGGCACACGTCTGAGCGGTATGTTTAAGCGCATGGGCGCCAATTTTCAATCGTTTAGCCTGTACTCCACCGGCTCTGCGCAAAGCGCCTGGATGATCAAGGCGGAACAGCCCTTCTTCAAACAGCAGCTGACGCTTACCGGGTCTGTCAGGCAGAATGTTTACACCAGTGTTTTCGAAAATGCCAGCTACCGCAGCAACACCATTTTCAAAAGTATACAGGCTACTTTTCGCAGAAAGAAATGGCCGGTGCTCTCCCTGGGATATTTTCCCAGCTCGCAGCTGATGAAGCTCAGCGATGACAAGTATATAGAGAACCTGTTCTATACATTTGTTGGTACCGCCAGCTATTTTTACCAGTACCGGGGGATCAGTATGAATACGATCTTTTCCGGAACCAGGTTCTATAATCATCAAACAGACAGCGGGTTTGTATACTTCAACAGTACTAACCTCCTGCTGAACCAGACAGTTTTCCTGGGTAAGTTTACTGTTAACGGGGGATTGTCATCCGCCACCAACCAGGATTATGCAGTATATGGGGCAGACGGCAACCTGCAATACAGGGTGTCATCATGGCTGGAGCTGGGCGGAGGATTGAAATATAATTATCAGACCACCTACCGTTTGCAGCAAACCGGTTATACGGCCAATGCAAAGGTGAACATTCCGAAGATCGGTGAGATAGCATTGATGGCAGACCAGGGATTTGTGCCCGGTGTGAATAAACAACTGGTGCCCAACAAAACAGGGCGCCTCACTTATACGAAGATATTTTAAACAGGAGATACTATGAAAAGATCCCTATACCTATACCTGGTATTGTCCATGCTGGCTTTTCGTGCGGCCGCACAGGTAAGTATGACCGTACAGCTGCCACCAGCAGGAGTGTTGCAGAAAGCCCAGCTGTGGAATATCGTATTGGTGTCTGCCGTTGACAGGCCGTCGAATGTAAAGATCACCATGCGCCTGATGGATGCCCAGACCAATCAGCCCGTGCTTACAGGCATCACACGTACCATCATTTTAAATAAAGGCGCCAAACAGCTCCGCATAGGAGATGTGATGCCGGTACAGATATGAATATCTCTCCGCAGCCATAGACAGAAGTGTGAATGGCATGCTCCCTGCCGGTAGCTATGTGGCCTGCTACAGCCTGGTGGTGGTCAACGATAAGGATGGCAATCAGCCCGGCGAGGATTGTATCCCTTTTGCAGTGGAACCCGTAAGCCCGCCCCTGTTGAATACACCCGCCAATGAAAGCGTGCTGGAGTCAAGACTGCCCCAGTTCACCTGGCTGCCGCCTGCGCCGCTGAATATGTTTAATGATCTGAATTATGAAATGACCCTTGTAGAAGTACGCCCGGGGCAATCTGCGCAGGAAGCCATCCAGACGAATATCCCGGTGTACAGGGCGCCCCGCCTCAGGAACATGTTTGTGAACTATCCTGCAGGCGCTGTAGCCCTGGATACGGCCAGACAATATGCATGGACGGTAGTGGCGCGTAACGGCTCACTGTTTGCCGCTCAAACCGAAGTATGGACTTTCCGCATAAAAGGTGTGCACCCGTCACTGAACGCCGCTAACGGCGCATATGTAGCGCTCAGAAAGGAACTGGATGGAACCGTCATCAGCTGCAGCAGCCTGCATTGTGAATATAATAATGAAACTGCCGACAGTACCCTGCGTTACGAAGTGATTGCCCTGGAAAATAACAACGATGTTGTCACTACGGGAACCTTAGCTGTCAGACGGGGAGCAAATAAACTGGATGTGCCGCTGAAAAGAGGCCTGGATGTGGGAAAAAGTTACCTCTTCCGCCTGCGCAACACCCGTAATGAATACTGGCAGGTGAAATTCATTTATACCCGTGAAGATTAACTGTAAAAAGATAAGATAACACTTTATACCTATAAATAAAGCTGAAATGATACTGGCTCTTGTTGCAAAAGGGAAGAAAAAGATTGCGTGCGTAATGCTGGCTTTGATCTATTTCGAAACGGTCATCCCTTCCTATGCTTTGGGTACTCCCCGGGCGGTTTATTATAGCAATGTGGTGAAGGAGGGTTTATTGCCAGCCCCGGCACCGGTTCCGCGCAGCGTAAAGAAAATGGAAGATATTGGCGGCCCTACACAGCCTGAGAGCCAGGCCTTCCAGTCGGTGAATAATGCCAATATGGTGGACCTGTTCACAGGTGATCTCAACTATAGCATTCCCCTGATAGACGTAGGCGGCTACCCCGTAGCCATCGGTTACAACAGCGGTATTACCATGGACCAGGAAGCCAGCTGGGTGGGTCTCGGCTGGAATATCAACCCAGGTACTATCACGCGTAACATGCGCGGTTTGCCGGATGATTTCAGCGGAGCATCGGACTCTATCATAAAAACAGCGAGCATTAAGGAAAACAAAACGATCGGTGTGACTGCGGGCGCAGATTTCGAGCTGGCTGGTTTCCCATTGACGCTCGGCGTTTCATTGGGCGTATTGCATAACAATTATCGCGGCTGGGGAATGGAAAGCGGTGTCAGTGCAGGTATCAACTCCGGCGCCAGTTCCTCGGGCACGCTCGCAGGCGGCCTGTCGCTCACCAGCAGTTCCCAGAACGGTGTTACCCTGTCTCCAAGTCTGTCTTATTCATTTGCTATCGCCGATACGAAAGAACAAGGCGGCTATAGTGGCAGCGTATCTACAGGACTGTCCTACAATACACGGTCTGGTATGAAAGCATTGCAGTTCTCGGCAGGGGTTAGCCAAACGTATAAACTGGAGACCGTTGCAAAGGCGACCGGCAAGGCGGTTGCAGATACCAAACCATTGGGGTCAAACCTGGGCTTGTTCAGCAGTAGTCTCTCTTTTGCCTATCCGTCTTTCACACCTACTATTAACCTGCCCTATACCAGTTATCTGTACACTGTTACATTAAAAACTGGCGGTGAAATAAAGGTAGGTCACCCCAGCCTGTTTATCAGCGGTTATGTTTCCAAACAATATATAGACGACAAAGATAAAAGAACGCGTATACCTGCCTTCGGCTATCTGAACTACCAGAATGGGACCGGCAATCCGGGCGCATTGCTCGATTTTAACCGGGAAAAAGAAATGGTTTACCGCGACAAACCCGAGATCCCCAATATTGCGATACCCTCTTATACCTACGACGTGTTCAGCATGTCCGGCGAAGGAACAGGCGGATCATTCCGCGCTTACCGCAGCGACATCGGCTATGTGTATGATCACGCCATGCGCACCAAAGATAAATCAGGCGGCGCCAGCGTTGACTTTGGCGGTGGCGACCTGGTGCACGGCGGTGTTGACATCAACTTCACTTCGGCCAACACCACCAGCGGCCCCTGGAAAGCGATGAACCCATTGGCCAGGACCATTCAATTCACAAAATCTGATAAGAACTACGAAGCTGTTTATTTTAAAAACCCCGGCGAAAAGACGATCAATACCCGGGACTTCTACAATGCCATCGGGGATGACGATGTAGTGGCGCCCAAATTAACCGGGAACAATGGTTCATCTTATATTGCCACCACTAACTTTTTGACAAAGTATGCCGGTGGTGAAAGTAAAGGCGATATTAAAATAACGCCTGCTACCGCTATAAAGCAGCATCGCGACAAAAGATCACAGCTGATCACCTATCTCAGCGCGGAAGATGCGGATATGGGGGCGATGAATAAATATATCGAGAACTATAGCCTTAATACTTACACGTTAAGCAACTGTGATAACAAGTTCCCGGAGGACGAGCTGAGTGGTGAAGGAAAAGGCTTGTGGGCAGAATACTGGGCCGACCAGACGTTTAAGTACGGCTTCATGTTTGCAAGAGGGCCTGAGCCTTATGCTGCTTTCCCCAATGCAAAAGATTATCTGAAGAATAAGCTTCCGGGCACACCCAGCTGGGTGGAATTTGATAACGGCTTCGCTATTAAGTGGTCTGGCCTGCTCAAAGCGCCGGTAACCGGTCCCTATACCTTTATCACCGACAGCGATGACGGAGCAGAAGTTTGGATCGAGGATATCCGCGTGATAGATGCGCTTTATGAAGGGCATCACTGGAATATAACATCCCCGACTTTATGGCTGGAGAAGGATCATTTTTATCGTTTGCGGGTAAATTACACCCAATGGGGCGGTGGCGGTATGGAAGGTTCTAATATGGGATTCAGCTGGACTTACCCCGGCCAGCCAAAAGAGATCGTGCCAACGCAGTACCTCTATATGGTACCTAAACTGGATACCTTCCCTGCTGAGGCAAATGCCCCGCTGCACAAAGAGAAAAGGGTGAACAACTATCGCAAGAGCAATCACCTGTCGGAAATATCCGTGCTCAATAACGATGGCAAGCGTTATGTATACGGCATACCTGTTTACAACCTGAAGCAGAAAGAAGTAAGCTTCGCTGTGAAGAACGAGAACGGCAATCCTGAAACCGGTCTTGCAAAATATGATTCCCGCCTGGATCCCGGCCACAAAGGCGACGGAGACGACTCTACCACAAACATGAATGGTACCGACCGCTATTTCAGCAGCGAGGAAACGCCGCCTTACGCACACTCTTTCCTGCTTACCGGCGTACTATCTCCCGATTATGTGGACGTTACAGGCGATGGTATCTCGGATGATGACCTGGGCGATGCGGTGAAGTTCAACTATACCAAAACAGCCGGTCAGTATAATCCATATGAATGGCGCACGCCTTATTCAGATTCAGCCAACTTTAACCAGGGACTGAAAACAGATACCCGCGACGCTAAAGGCAGCTACGTATACGGTCAGAAAGAGCTCTGGTACCTCAATTCCATCGTGTCAAAGAATATGATAGCCACTTTCAAGCTGGGCCCCCGTAAAGACCTGGCGCCTATCAATGAAAGAGGCGTGAAAGATACCGGGTACCACCTGGCGCAGAAACTCGAAGAGATCAACCTGTATACAAAGGCCGATTTTCTGAAATACGGTACCAGCGCCAAGCCGATAAAAACCGTGCACTTTGATTACTCTTATGAGCTGTGTAAAGGTATCAACGCACCCAAGGGTAACAACGGCAAGCTCACGCTGAAGCGGATCTGGTTCACCTATAACGGAAATAATAAAGGACGTAAAAATCCCTACATATTCAAATATCATCCCAACAACCCCGACTATAATACAAAATCGTATGACCGTTGGGGTAATTATAAGAATGCACTGCAAAACCCGGGATCTTCTGCCGGAAACCTGATCACCAACGCAGAATTTCCCTACGCTTTGCAGGATAGTGCACAGGCAGCTTATAATGCTGCCGCATGGACACTGGATACCATCATTCTCCCTTCAGGCGGCCGCACTACGATCACCTATGAGAGCGATGATTATGCCTATGTGCAGAATCGCCGTGCCGCCAGGATGACAAGTGTTGCAGGCTTCTCGCCGGTACAGCCTACCGCTGCAGGTATGCTGACAAACCGTCTGTATGGTGGTCTTAAAGAAAATCTGTTCATCGCCATTAACGTATCGGAACCAGTTCATTCAAAAGAGGAGGTATATTATAAATACCTGGAAGGCTGCGATACCATGTTCTACCGTCTGAATGTGAAAATGCCTTCAGATAAGTTCGGAAGAGGGTACGAATATGTATCCGGCTATGTGCGCCTGGTAAAAGGGGAGTATGGTTTCATTCCCAACACCAATATCATTTGGGCGCAGGTACAGGGCATAGACAATAACGGCAATTCAGGTGGTTCACTGAGCCCTATGGCTAAAGCTGCTATACAGTTCCTGCGGCTTAACCTGCCCTCCAAAGCCTATCCCGGATCAGACGTAGGAGACAACCTCGACCTGGTAGACGGCGTAAAAGTACTGTTCTCAATGGCCGGTAATATTAAAGAACTGTTCACCGGTTTTGACAATATCGCCAGAAGCAACGGATGGGCAAGGGATGTAGACCTGAGCCGTAGCTTTGTGAGGCTCAACGTGCCCAATTACAAGAAGCTTGGTGGTGGCCTGCGTGTAAAACGTGTCGTGGTCAACGATAACTGGAATGCCATGACTGGTAAAGCCAGAAAGGAATCCACTTACGGTACAGAATACCTGTACACTACTATTAAGACCATCCACGGAGATAGTGTAGAAATCAGCAGCGGGGTGGCTGCATATGAGCCTGTGATGGGTAATGAAGAGAACCCCTGGCGCTTGCCGATCGAATATACCGAGCAGGCGGCAGCCTTGGCGCCCACCAACATGGGTTATGTGGAACAGCCTTTGGGAGAATCTTTCTTCCCCTCTGCTTCGGTAGGCTATAGTAAAGTGCGTACGCGTTCTATTAAAACGAAGAATACCCGTTCTGCCAATGGATATGAAGAAAGCACTTTCTATACGGCGTATGATTTCCCCACCATTACCGATCATTCTATACTGGGCAGCGGTAACGGCACCAAACGTACTTACAAGCCTGCACTGGGCAACCTGCTGCGGATAGATGCGCATAATCACCTGGTAATGAGCCAGGGCTTTAAAGTTGAGCTGAATGATATGCATGGCAAACCGAGGGGTCATGCTGTATATGCAGAAACAGACAGCCTGCATCCCATTTCTTACACAGAAAACTACTATCACGTAGATAATGTAACCGATGAATTCAAGCACCTGAACAATACGGTATTGTCTATGAGCCCCCAGGGTGAAATAGACACCACAGCTGTGATTGGAAAAGATATAGAGCTGATGATGGACATGCGCGAACAATCATCTGTTACCAAAGGTATGAGCGCCAATGTGAACGGAGACGTATTCACCTTTGCCCTGCCGCCGGTGCTCAGCTGGTTGTCTCTCATTCCAAGGCCGAACTCTGAGGAGAACCTGTTCCGTTCGGCAGCTGCTACCAAGATCATTAACCGCCACGGCATACTGGATAGTACCATTGCCATTGATAAAGGCAGCAAGGTAACTACCTGCAATCTGCTGTACGATGGTGAGACAGGTGATGTGCTGCTTTCTGCGGTCCAGAATGAATTTGGTGATTCTATTTACCAGTTCAATTATCCGGCCGCCTGGGTGTATGACGGTATGAGCGGGGCGTATAAGAACGTCGGTTTCACAACAGACAGTGTTAACATCAGGCAGGGACGCATTACTTCCGGCCTTACACCGGAAGAGGTACGACAGTACTTCGCTTCGGGTGATGAGATCATTGCTTATTCCCGTAATGCGGTCGACTTTAATGGCGACTGTGATCCGCAGCTGGCCAGCTTCCGTAGCACGGCGAAAGTATGGGTGGTGGATGCTAATGCCATCAAGGGCGGCACACCAGACCTTTTCTTTATGGATCATGACGGCAATCCTTACTCCGGCAATGATCTCATCCTGAAAGTGATCCGCTCCGGCAGAAAGAACATCTCCGCGAGCGCAGGCTCAGTCACCATGTTGTTAAACCCGCTGAAGAAAGATGTTAGCGGCAAGTACAACCTGATAATAAACAAGGATTCCAAAATAATTAATGCGGCAGTAACAGAGTACAAACAGAGCTGGCAGGTGGAGGATAAGAAGAAGTCAGTGACAAGATGCTCTTTCTAACTGTAAACACAAACGAATAAAATAAGCAATATGCTCATAAAAAGATTCCTTATTGTATTGTCAATGCTCCTGGGCGCTGCCGGCGGCCTGCAGGCACAGGAAAGGTCTGATACCGCGCGCTTGCATGGAGAATGGCTGATTGAAAAGGTAGAAACGAAACTGCTTACACAGGAGGGAAACACCTTGCTGGAAACAAAAACATATACTTCCCCGGACGATATGAAGGCTATAAACGCCTTTGTACCGCTGAGTATCAGGTTCGGGCAGCATGACTGTACAATAACATCGCCTTCAGGCACGGAACATGGCCACTATGTATTGCCGCAGAATGGCATCTTCCAATATCTGCAGGATGATGTGCTTCGCCTGGCGCAGCAACGGCTCAGGAAACAGGCCTCCCGCCGTGAATTGGTCGGCTTGACCGGTACTGAATATACCTACCGCCTGCAGCAATCATCTGCACTGGTGGTGAATATGCCTGCAGCTTTTTATAAAGACATTAACAGAAACCTGGCAGTAAAGCTGGTGTACACCTGCTATTACAGGAAAAAATAGTAAGAAACAATGACACAGAGTATTGCTTATAAAAGAACATATATAGCTTTTCTGCCGGTGTTGTTAATGCTGTTGCTGACGGCGGTCAGATCACATGCGCAGAACTGTGGCTGGAGTGTTACTGCCACATCTGAGCCTTCTACCTGCCTCGCTAATGGTACCGTAACGGCCACGCTTGTGAATGCCGGATCGATAACAGGCACTATCAGGTATAGGTTGACCTCTTTGACGAGGATCTTTGAAGTGCCCGAAAGCAGTTCCCCGGTATTTCAAAACCTTGCGCCCGATCAGTATAAAGTGGTTGCGCTGGGCGTGTGCAATGGTGCGTCGGATTCTGTATCCACCACGATCACCGTACAGGGATTCTATGCGCCCTTTTCTGCCAATGCGGTGGTTTCCCGTAGAACATTGGAAAACTGCTACACCGGCCGCATATTGGTTAACCTTTCATTCGGTAAAGCTCCTTATACAATTAATATCACTAATAAGCCTGCAACATATACAGGCCCCACAACTTTTGTTACAAGCAGCAATACCTATGTGATCGATAATTTATCTGATGGTAGTTATTCGCTGAATATAAGCGACGATTGTAGTGGTGCTGTTCCGCGGACAGTAACAGTGACCAAAACGCCGACCTTGTCTACCGGTCTTTTCTCCTGGAATTATCCGGCTGCACTGGGAACCGGCTGTAACCAGTTTACGGTTGGAAGGCCGATATGGCAAATAGTCACTGAGGATTACAATGTTCCTGGTACTCCGCTCAGTTACAGTGTTTCCTTTGATGGTGGCGCCAAACTTCCCTACAAACCAATAGCCAGTACCATAGATACCGTGGTATTGCCGGCTGGGCAAACGTTAAAGAATATGTACGGCAAGATAGTGACCTTTTACATCAGGACAAGCTGCGGGCAGGAAGTACAAAGTAATACAACCTTACCTACGCCGACCCTCAATATTTCGGCTTCACCCAATTGCGACATTGATTTTAATATGTCTGTTGGCTTTGGTTACGATTTTTTGTGCTATCCTGTTCACTTTACAGTTACCAATAATAGCACCGGCATTTCCAGGGATACGCTTACCAATACTACTTCCTGGACTGTTAATGGGCTCGCCTACGGCAGCTACACAGTTACGGCCAGCACGGCAGACGGCTTTACCCTGCAGAATACGAATTGGTCTCTACAGGCTCCTCCCATAGCAAGTTATTCTATCACCTCCGGTGCTATTGAAGGGCCATACGGAAGGCATAGAGCGGCCAGCTTTAGTATTCATAAGTCTATCGGGACTTTTACGTCACAAACCCGCATTGACCTGATAAGCCCGTCTACGTATCAGTATTCCGATTTCGCAGACGCAGGTGTTGCTAATACTTTGATCTTTGCCGCAAACGGAGATGTTCCTTTTTATCCGGATACCTACAAATTTAAGGTGTCAGATGGTTGTACTACCACAGAGCTACCGATCACTGTAACAGAAGATGATGTGTACAATTACAACTGGAGCATCCCTGCGCCCGTACAAACCTGTAACGGGCTTGACGTTACACCTACCGGAACTGCCATGTACAAAGGCATCAGCCGCCCGGTCTATTTTACCACCAGTTTTGGCATCAATGCGGGCGTGCCTTTAGGCACCCCTATACACGTCACATCCAATGGTTGGTATACTATTGGCATAGGCGCACAGTCATACATATTTAACTACGGTCCCGATGTTAATACAAAAACGCAAGTGTTCCAGATTGCTCCCTTAACCGTAGACGTTAACCGGTCAATGGGATGGGTATGTCCGGGTCTTCCGGCTGACTCAGGATATCTCAGGGTCTACGGCATCGGCGGCAGTACGGTTTCCACCGGAGTATATACCTATAAGCTTGCCGCAGCAGGCAACGGAGCTACCGGGCCTTACCTGGCAACTAATACCAGCGGTCAGTTCAGCACCTCCGCATCAGGCGGCGCCTATACATTGACCAGGAATCAGAATTATGATATACAGATAGTGGACGAGTGTGGCGCTTCCGTAGTGCAGGCAATTAAGATTGTGGATCTCACAACCGCAGAAATAGCTACTGCCAACCAGGCGGAGTACTGCCTTGGCGACGAGGTGCGTTTCAGCGTGATCAACCTGCCTTCTACAGCCATCGCATATCAGTGGACAGGCCCCGATAATTTCAGCAGTCAGGCACATCATCCAACCATAAGCCCCGTCACGGAAAAGACCGGAGGTGTTTATCATGTGACCATCAGCTCCGATATCTGTAAACAGCCCATTACTGCAGATGTGAACGTCGTATTGGCATCTTACATCACCAGCTGTTACAGCGCCGTTACAGACACCAGCGTAAACCCTTACGCCTATGGGCTCCTGGGGGCCTGGCGGCCGGTGCGTACCTATACATATTACGGTTCGCGCGCAGAGTCCGACCCCAACCAGGGAACCAATATCCGTAAGAATGGCGCCTTTAACGACTTTATGGCCTTCTGGCAACAGCAAACAGACGGCTGGAAAGCACAGACAACGGACCCCAACTGGGTATGGAACGCACAAACTACGCTTTTCAATAAGAAAGGGTTTGAACTGGAGAATAAAGACCCATTGGGCCGTTACAACGCCGGTATCTACGGTTATGACAACGCCGTACCGGTAGCCGTAGTCCAGAACAGCCGCTACTGTGAATCTACTTTCGATGGATTTGAAGACTACGCATTCATCAGCAGCAACTGCGACGACGGAAAATGCCCGGTAGACAGGCGGTTTAACCTTTCTGGCGCCAGCACCAGGATCATTAATACAGAATATCATACAGGCAGGTACAGCCTGAAAGTTACCAATGCTGATAAAGACAGCATCGCGATTATGATGCCGGTAACCGCAACAGCCACTGATCCAACAGATCCCACTTTCATTAAAGTAGAAGACGGATGTCCGCCCTATGATTCGCTACTGGTAGAGGTAAAAGCAAATAAAAACGTGCTGCTGCCCGCACTGTCACTGCTCTCCGGCAAAAAAGCAGTGGTAAGCGCCTGGGTAAAAGAAGCACAGGATTGTAAGTGCACTTCTTATACCAATAGCTATATCAAAGTAGTAGTGAAAGGCGCAGACGCCAGCGGTAGCGCTATCTATCCGGCAAGTCCAAAAGGCGCCATCATAGACGGCTGGCAGCGTATTGAGCAGGTGGTGGATCTGCCAGACGGCACAGAGGCCCTTTCGCTGATCCTGCTGGATACGACAGGTGTAGCGTACTTTGATGATATCCGCATACATCCTTACAATGCCAACATGAAATCATTTGTTTACGATGCGCAGAACCTGCGCCTCATGGCCGAGCTGGATGAAAATAACTACGCTACTTTCTATGAGTATGATGACGACGGCACTTTAACCCGCGTGAAGAAAGAAACAGAAAGAGGCGTGAAAACAATTAAAGAAACAAGGAGCGCTTTGATAAAAGAAGCAGCAGATCAGGACCCCAATATTGACACTTATTGATATGAAAATGCGCAGGATATTTTTGACGACCGCAGTATTGCTGCTCACCGTGCTTGGGCAGCAGGTAAAAGCGCAGGATGCCAGCGACACTGCTGCACTGTTTGCTGAAATGAAACAGATGCAGGAGATCTATAACCGCAGCCTGTCGTTCAACATGAGAATTACCTATGCCAGCGAAAAGCAGCCCGGTGCTGTACAGGATTCCGCAGCAGGAGGGATAGCTTATGCAGGCGCCAACTACCACTATTGGCTCGATAGCGTGGAAACCTTTTCCAATAAAAATTATAGCATTACCCTGTTTAAAAAGGACAAGGTAATGTACCTGTCAAAGCCTTCCGCGCTGGGCCCTACGCTGGACCCCGTGCAGCAAATGCGCACGGTGCTGCAGAAAACCGGGTATAAAAGCTGCCGCATTACCCAGCAGGGAGGCATTAAAACCCTGCACGTCGATTTCGGGCCGGATGGGCCCTACCGGGAAATGGATATGAGCATTGAAAAGAAGACCGGCTATGTTACATCTATGCGGTATGTGGTTAAGACCGCCATGCTGATGGGCCAGAATACTGCTCTCAATGCAGACCAGGTCAATGCGGAGTACGGAGAATATGCCATCGTGAAAACGGTATTTGATCACTATCAGCTGCTTCCGGCAGATTATGCCGGCTTTAATGAAAACAGCTTCTTTTATAAAGACGGGCAGGAGTTTAAAGCTACTTCCGCTTACAATGACTATAAAATTTTCACAGGATCGCCTAACCTATAGAATATGAGCCCTATTTTGAAGAAACTGACCGGTATATGCTTTTTATGGATGCTGTTGCTGGCAGTTGTTAATAAAGTACAGGCACAAACCGGCCCCGGAATTGTACTAAAGAATGTACTGGATGGTGCCAAAGGCCAACTGGCAAAAGATTCTTCCGTTACGGTACAGGATAGCGATTATTTCGATGAAGCGCTCCGTAGTAAGCTGGATACACCTTACCCGGTACGGAATATCGTTACCCTGAAGATCAATGAATTCTCTCCGCTCTATCTGGGCACAGCATTCAGCGTTACTGCACATGTGCGTATCACGTATACTACACCGCAGATGAATGAGGAAACAATTGAGCAGGATCTTACGATCAACTACGATACCGCCAATACCTATACCATGCGCAGCAGCTTCGTGTTTGCCCATGCGCACAAGGTAAAGGTAGAGATCATGAGCATCACCACGGATGCTGCCGCCAATGTGTTGCCCGCCCTTATGCTGGAAAACGCAATTGAGCTGCATCCCGCTTATAAGTGGTCATGTACTGACAATGCAGTAGAGGGCTTTCATCCAAACACGACGCCCAACACTGACTCTACGGATGAACTGCGGGTGGGTTGGGACGTAGCTACCGGTGCTGATGTATATGACCTGGAATGGGCATACATAGATTCCAGCGCGCTGTCACGTTATGGCAACCCCGTAAATGCAGACCTGGTGTTCGCCTATAACAGCACGCGTGTAACTATCGCCACTAACTCCTACAGGATCCCTTTGCTGTATGATGATGGCGGTATCTTATTCTACCGCGTAAGAGCAGTGCAGGAGAAAGGAAATAACCGGCGCCTGGAATCCGTCTGGAGCTCATATTTTAGTGGTGGTTTAGGGGCTTACAGTTTCATGGGGCATCAGCGCCTGCTGAACTGGCAGTCTTCCATTGCCTATGCAGAAGATGGTAAACGCAAAGTAACCGTACAATATTTTGACGGTAGCCTGAGAAGCCGGCAAACGGTAACGAAGGATAATAACACCGATACCACTATTGTTGCAGAAACAGCCTATGATTACCAGGGCCGCCCCGCTATACAGGTACTGCCGGCGCCTACGCTCAGCAATGTGCTCAAGTTCACGCGTAACCTGAACCGCGATATCAACGGTGCAGAGTATGATAAAGATCACTATGATTATATAGCGACTCCCGAAGATTACCTCACGGCCAGCGCTGCGCCGATGGATACAACGTCCGGCGCCAACCGTTACTATTCTTCGCAGAACCCAGACAAGAATAACGGTTTCAACAAATACATACCTAAAGCAGAAGGTTTTGCCTTTACCGAAACGCAATACACGCAGGATAACACCGGCCGTATCGCTAAGCAAAGTGGGGTAGGGCCCACCTTCAAAATAGGCAGCAACCATGAAACGCAATACTTTTATGGCTCACCTTCGCAGGAAGACCTGTATGCATTGTTTGGTACCGAAGTAGGCGATGTGACCCATTATTTCAAGAACATGGTAGCAGACGCCAATGGACAGTACGCTGTAACGTACCAGGACATGCACGGCCGTACCATTGCTACCGCCCTGCTGGGATCCCCGGAAAATATCAGCCTGTCCGATCTGCCTAACAAAGAAACAAGAACAGTGACCGACAGCCTTTCCGGCCCGGGAAAGAATACCCTGAAAGACCTGGTAATGGAAAGTAAAAGTTCCCTGCTGGTGGGAGAAGATAGCACTTACCATTTTATATATATATTACCCAAGCCAGTGCTCAGAAAACCGGATTGTGAGGGAAATATGATATGCTATGCCGGCTTGTATGATCTGAACATCAGGATAACAGATAACGTATACAACCAGCATCTGCCTGGCAAACAACCCTTTGATACATCTTTCCATAATTACACAGGCGGCAACGTGCTGCCCGACTGTAACCCTATACCGGATACGATCAGGTTTGATCTCCTCCTGAAAAAAGGCAACTACGAGATCACCAAGTCGCTTTCCGTGAATAAGCAGGGAATGGAATATTACCGGGATAGCCTCTTCCTGACCACTAACGTATGTACCTCGCTGAACGAAGAGATTGAAAAACAGAAGATCATACAGCGTACAGTAAGCTGCTTCCCCGATTGCGCAAGCTGTAAGGCTAACCTGGGCAGCTGGGATAATTTTCGTGTGAAGTATGTGGTGGATGCCGGTAATAATATAGCAGATACAGCTCTTTTCAGGGAAGAAGCCCTTGCCGCTTATCAGAGCGCGGTTGAGGCATGTAGGTCCCTTTGTGATGAAAATACAGAAACAAACGATATCAGGGCTTTAATGCTGGCAGACGTGTCTGCGCCTTCCGGCCAGTATGCCAATCCGGCTATTGATTCCCTCTATCCGTACTCGATATTCTATAAACCCAATGCCGATGCAAAATCTCCTTATCAACGGGATGATATAGTATACCTGGATGAAGCAGGCAAGCCGGATTTGGTATATGATGATCTTTCAGGTGTCTATGTAAAGCCCCAGCAACTGAATAAAGAGCAGTTCGGAGCCCTGTTCAAACCATCCTGGGCAGCTGCGCTGCTGCAGTTCCACCCGGAATATTGCAAGCTGACAGCATACGAGCAATATCAGGCCAGCGGCCTTTGGGACAGAAGGATGGAGAAGATAGATACTTACCAACAAGCAAAAGACTCCGGTTTCCTGAACCCTGCGGGTAATATCTCGCTGTTCCCTGCAAATAATATTGATCCGTTATTATCGCAGCTGTCTGCCGCACAACGCAATGATTTTACCAATAAGCTGATCACCTATGTAAAGGACGGGAACAATCCTGGATACTCCATGTGGAGCGTTGCAACGATCAGTATAAAATGTGGTAAGGACGACTTGGGCTGCGCCGCCAAATACAATACCACTGAAAAGGCATTTGACGAGGTGATGCTATGCCCGGGTGACAGGGATATGGCATGGCGCTCTTTCCGCCAGTCTTACCTGCGGGAAAAACGCCTTTTATTGGAAAGCCTGATACCCAACTGCGGCCCTTCAAATAAAGACCTTACAGGCGCAGAAGTACCAAAGATGCCACGGTTCTATACCACCGGCGGCGCTGTTGAAAGTGCCGGCCTGAATAATCTGCCAACAGAAGAATCCGCAGCCATCAGCTATTCTAAGGCGCAGATGGCTCAGCTGATCGCAGACAACTGTCATTCTTATGTAGAGTATTGGGTACATCAGCTGGCGCCATGTTATGGAGAAGCCGTAGTAAGGAACGAGCTGGCGCCCCTGCTGGAATATGTGTGTAGGGAAGGCGGCGACCCGGATCACCTGCGAGGAGCCAGCACCGTAAGGCCTGGCAGCCTGAGCGAATACAAAAGCTTTGCAGACGTGATCAATGATTTCAATACATCACACAACCATCCTGCGGATCAGTATACCTGTAATGCTGAATTGCTGGCTATTCCACAGCCTTTTGACAAACAGACAGTCTATGTGGATAATATCAGCTACAACAAACCAACAGCATGCGAATGTAATAAGCTGAGCATCCTGAAGAATGAATACCTGGCCTTAAAGAAGCCTGTGGATAGTACTTTCTCAGCATACCTGTTCCGCACCAGGAAGCTGAAGATCTCACAATCTAACCTGGATCAGCTGCTGGACGCTTGTTCAGCACCGGAAGGAGCCTGCACCTGGTTACCAAAGCCCTTGACCATTCCTGCCTTTATGCAGTGCGGTACAGCAAGTTCATGCACTACCTGCGAAGAGGTGAAAACACTGTACAATACTTTCCTGAGCACTTATCCGGGTGTGGTGCCTGTAACCGGTGAAGTAGACTCTATTCAGCAACTCAAGAACGAGCTCTTTGCCAATTACATGAACAATCGTTTGGGCTTCACCAAACAGGCATGGGAGTACATCAGCTATATGAGTGAATGTGACCAGGCGCCTGCACCCGGCGACGGGGTAGTGGTTTGCCAGCCTGGCGGGGAGTCTGCCAAGCAAATGGTCAGCAGCTATAATAACGGCGGAACGGACGTGATTATGGACATCCAAAAAACACAGGATGGCGGTTATATCATGGCCGGCTCTACCACTGGTTGTAGTAAAGGCGCAAAAGACGCCTATGTGATCAAGGCCGACAGCAAAGGTGAGCTGGTATGGGCCAAAACTTATGGCGATGTACAGAATGACGAGTTTACCAGCCTGGCCCCAACAACCGACAATGGCTATATCGCTATCGGCACTACCTCTTCCTACTGTTATGACCTCGGCGCCATCATGATCGTGAAGTTGGATGGCACCGGAAATGTGCAATGGAATAAGGTGATTGATTTTGCGGGGCATGGGGCAAGCGGAAGTGATATTATCCAGACAAGCAACAACGGATATGCATTTTCCGGCCTACGCACCACCGGATCAAAAAATACGGACTGGGTGATCGGTAGCTTTTCTGCAGATGGAGAACTGAACTGGATGAAGCGGATTGGCGGAACCGAGTACAGGTATGCGGCCAGTTTGATGGAAGATGCAACCCCTGGACGCTATCCTGAGCCCCGCCTGTTTGCTGCAGCTTCTATTCAGAGGGCTGGCATATACAGCTTCGACGCGGCAGTATTAGCTTTCAATATTGCAAATGGCGAACAGGTAGGTAGTAAACTATTTAAATATGACCAGGATGGCGAGATGGTGAGAGACATTATAAACCCGGGTACCGGCACTTCATACAGGCTGGCGATAGAAGCAACCATCTCCTGGCTTGACCGGCCGACTGCTTACCTCTTTGATTTTGATTTTAACTATAATCCTTCACCGCTCCGCCCTCTCGGTGACGGTAGGGCTGGTGGAACAGGAACCGGTTCATTTTCCATATTCCCGGCTTCCGACCAGGGATCATTTGCCGGACAAACCATTTACGCTCCCGAAGGAGGCCAGGATGTTTACTGGCATAAGCTCACAGAGCAGAATTCCTTGCAGTGGAGCACACATGTAAGGCTGAATGAAAACGAGGCCGTCTATAAAATGCTGGCGAATCCCAACGGAACACTGGCTGGCGCAGGTGTCTACAATGATGTTTCGGCCATGTTGATGCTCGCAAATACATCCGGTAAAACCGGCTGCAGGGATACAGCCGTTAACATTGTTGAGCTGCCGCCCTATACACTGGAACCGGTGGCATTGATGCCGCAAACAGACAGCGCGCTAGGCACCAATTGCATTAGCACCGTAGTGATCGGCGAAACAGTATGTAATCCGGTACGCACAATTGTGAGCTGTCCCGGACTGGATAGTTGCTTTATTGTAAAAGATGGACCGCGGCTTTGCGGCAACGCTGAAGCAGTGTTCTCTCCAATCGAGCCTGATCAGTCCAGCAACTGTTCTGACAGCACCTACTTTGCTACCAGCGCAGGTACTGTGAAATACAACGCATATATCGATTCTGTGAAGAACGATTTCGAAGAAAGCTATAAGGCAGAAGTGCTGAAGGCGCAGAATATGGAGAAATTTGCCGTTACCTATAGCAGCAGCGAATACCATTATACCTTGTATTATTATGACCAGGCAGGTAACCTGGTGAAAACAGTACCGCCCGCCGGTGTTGTGAAAGACCGCTCTGACGGATGGATCAATGATGTCAAAGCTGCGAAGGCAGCCGGTAACCAACTGGTGCCGGCACATAAAATGGCGACAGAGTACCGCTACAATACGCTGAACCAGGTAGTAGCACAGAAAACACCGGATGCTGGTAAGAGCCGCTTCTGGTACGATCGCCTGGGCCGCCTGGTAATATCGCAGAACGCTAAACAAATAGGAACGAATGCTTACAGCTACACCTTATATGATGCGCTGGCCCGCATTACAGAAGTAGGGGAGATCAGCAGCAGTACCGCAATGACAGACGCCATCAGCCGGGATACTACTAGTCTCGCAAACTGGATCAATACTGCTGCTTCGTCCAAAAAAGAGATTACCCGCACAGTGTATGACATTGCCTATGATCCGCTCACGTTGGGCATGCTGAAAGCGTCTAACCTGCGCAACAGGGTGTCATGGACAGCCATCTACAATGATGCCGCCGCCCTGGATACGAACGGATATTCAGCTGGTACTTTCTACAGCTATGACATTCACGGCAATGTAGATACCCTCGTACAGGACTTTAAGCTGGGTGGCATGAATGTGAACGGCAACCGCTGGAAGAAAATAGTATACAACTATGACCTGGTAAGCGGTAAAGTGAATATGGTGGCCTATCAGCCCGGCCAGAAAGACGCCTTCTACCATCGTTATACCTATGATGCGGAGAACAGGATCACCAACGTGGAGACCAGCCACGACAGTGTATACTGGGAGAATGATGCATTCTATCAATACTACAAACATGGTCCGCTGGCTAGAGCCGTGATAGGTCAGCAGCAGGTACAGGGCCTTGATTATGCTTACACCCTCCAGGGATGGCTCAAAGGTGTGAACGGCACCAGTCTCACTCCCGCATCTGAAATTGGTGGAGACGGCGCCAACGGTGGTATCACCGCACGTGATGCCTTTGGCTTCTCACTGAACTACTTTGGTGATAATGATTATAAACCGATAAATAGTATCGTTAAACCTTTTGCAAGCGTAACGCCTTCCGGCAGCAGCTTCAGACCGCTGTACAACGGCAACATTGCCGCCATGAGCGTAAATGTGCCCAAGGTAGGGGTACCGCTGCTTTACCAATATCGCTATGACGCCCTGAACAGGATCATTGGTATGGATGCCCAGCATGGCCTGGATGCCGCTACCAATACCTGGACGCCGGTAACAGTGCCCGACTTTGGAGAGCGCGTTACTTACGATCCGAACGGTAACATCCTGCAATATAAACGGAACGGTAATGAAACCTGGGCAGCTAAGCCACTCCAGATGGACAGCCTGACCTATCATTATGAGCCTGGTAGGAACCGCCTGAACTTTATCAGCGACAGCGTAGGTGTAGACAATTATGATGTAGACATTGACGGCCAGTCGGTGAATAACTACCAGTACGACGCTATTGGTAATATGGTGAAAGATGTTGCCAGCAACATCAGGAGCATTGAATGGACAGTATATGGTAAGATCAGGAGGATCATTAAGGAGAACGGGGATACGATCAGCTACACTTATGACCCTTCCGGCAACCGCATCAGCAAGAAAGTGAAAGGGGTAGAAACCTGGTATGTGAGAGATGCTTCTGGTAATGTGATGAGTGTGTATGTGAAGGGAAATGATTCTATAAATAACGGGGCGCTGAGCCAGACAGAAGTGCATATTTACGGTAGTAGCCGCCTGGGTATGACCACGCGGGTGACCAATATGCAGGACAGTACGGAGCAGGAGCCGGTGAATATAGAGGGGTTGGGCACGGGTGTAAATATTAATTTTATAAGGGATAATAAGTTTTTTGAGCTGGGGAATCATTTGGGGAATGTGCTGGCGACCGTGACGGATAGGAAGAAGGGGGTATCTGTGGATGGAGATGTGGTAGAGCACTATGAAGCGGATGTGGCTTCGGCGCAGGATTATTATCCGTTTGGGATGATGCAGCCGGGTAGGAATGTGAGTGTGGCTAGTTACCGGTATGGGTTTAATGGTAAGGAGAATGATAATGAGGTTAAGGGAGAGGGGAATCAGATGGATTACGGAAATCGGGTCTACGACTCCAGAATTGGCAAGTTCTTAAGTCTTGATCCTTTAATGAAGGATTATCCTTGGCTTACACCTTTCCAATTTGCCGGTAATACCCCTGTTTTTGCCGTGGATCTTGATGGTCTGGAAATCAGGAACGCCTATTTTAACTATGCTGAGGATGGTACCAAGACAGAGCTTAAAGTGCCGGATGATAAGAAAATCAAGCAATTTGCAGAAAAGGTAGATAAGGCAATTGCTGAGTTGAGACAGGATGACCCGGCGCTCTTTGAATTTGCAGATCAGTTTAATATTAGCATTCAAGGTGCTACAAAAGAAGATATAAAAAAGTATAAGTTAAGTGGAAACGAAGCGGGATTTATAAGAACAGATATCGCAGTTAATGAAGAGACATGGGATCCGCAGACTTCAGTATATAAAGCGTATAATAGTCAATACGGAGAAGGCGCATGGCAAAATTTGTTCAATACAGCTCCTGCAGAAGCTGCAAAGTGGAAAACAGACTATGAGTCAGGGACGATAACTGTCTACTCATGTAGAGCAACGAATGTCAATCAGCAGTTGATCTTCCTCGATTTTACTAAAATGGATGCCATGCAGAACGGAACCGCAAACTACGTTGATGCCTCCTCCGGAGAGGCTGTTAAAGGCGATTACGGAGAAACTTTGAAACATGAGATTGGCCATTTCATTTATCAATTATTCAAACAGGTATTCAGGGAGCCTATGCCCGACAATAAAGCAGAAAAAGCAGCTAACGAGCAATTCGCCGATGACCTTGATGGAACATTTGACAAGAAAAGTGAAACGACTACGAATTTGTCAAGATTTTACTTTGGAAACGTACCTAAACAAACCTTAATAATTGACCGTGCAGATGGTAGTACAAAAATTTCAACGCTGGACAACAAAGGTGGTCCTCCGGAGCATTAGTGTTCCAATGTTTTTGTTCGTCGTTATATGTGCGATCGGCTCTGCAGCTTACGGGCAGACGGCTGATTACCGTACTAAAATGAAGATGGACAGTATTCTGAGTAGAGAAATTGAAAACTATTCAGAGTTTAAGGCTCGTGGAATACAGTGGCATTCATATCATTTGAGCCGTATACTAGCTTTGAATGACTCAATTATGGTAGTTGAATTTGAACTTTTGTACACGGATTATGTATTCAGAATGCTTTATAACAAAGTAAACGAGAATTATAGTTTACTGCTCTTTGGAAGGTCTGACTATGTTGTATACTTTAAGAATGCATATGAATATTTGTCAAATTTTTCAGGTGATAAGGAAAAGGATCTCAATCTGACTTTGTTGGATGCCCTTTTGCCAGGTGATTATTGCGTTTGGTTCGCAGAGGCGGGGAAGGCTCAAAGTTACCAGCGGAAGTTAGGCTTAGATTCCTGTCCCGGAGAATTGGGAGATTCAAATCGGTCTACGTGTGCAACAGGTAAAGAAGGCATATGGGTGTATAGTCAGATTTTCAAAACATGGGCCTCCATAGAATTTAGAAGTGGTAAAATTTATATTAAGCCGTCTGTCTCAGGAAGAAGGGTCCCGCTGAGTAAATATAAATATGATAGAATTGATGTCGTGGCTTTTGAGGTTAAGTCCCGTAATACTTATAAGTAGATAATTGATATTTGAGATAATCTTCTATACCATGAAAGCTCTACTGTGCGCAATTACATTATTACTACTGGCCAGCCACTCATTTGGCCAACAAGCTCCCCACGTCTACCAGATCAATGCAGACACCGTCCGCATTTACAACTCCTGCGATACCGCGGAACTGGTCCTGGAAAACCATACCCGGGATACCCTGGGCTTCCTATACAACAAAGGTAAAGGACGCACCGAATTCCGGCGCTTACAACTGGCGTCCCTAGGCGCCGGCAAACTTGCGATTCTTGGCCAGGACACCGTTGAACTTGACCTTGGGAACAATTATATCCGGAACCAAATCACCACCAGCCAAACTGCTGATTTTAACATTAGTGGCCAGGGCAGGGCTGCCAGCTATAACGCAACCTATGGATATGGTTTGGGCAACTATGCTTTTCAGTCGGTGGCAGGTGATAGAGTGCAGTTTTATTATGGACCTGGCAGCAGAACCTTGCTGCAATTTGCATCGAACGGCGCCAGCGGTTTCGGAACACCCGCCTTCATTTATGCTGTAAGTATAAACTGCTCAGACGTTGGTACAGCGCAGGGCTTGCAATTATCGGGTATGACAGCTAATAACTTCTTTCGGGGAGAAACAACCGATTCCCTGTTGGTTGTTAATCCGGGCAGCAATCTTATAAAATATGCCGCTCCAAAGAAAATGATAGCCGCTGCTTTAAACACGGGCATCCTTGACTTTCCTGCCGGTACTACTTCCGTCGTTGTCAATACCACTGCCGTTACCGCCAATAGCAGAATATTTTTAACGGTGCAGGAGATCAGCTGCAGCGATTGCAGTACTACGCCTATGGTAATTACCCGCAGCGTCGGTACATCCTTCACCGTTAGATGCCCGAAGGATGCCGCAACCTCGGCAAAAGTTGCCTGGATGATCGTTGAGCCAGGATAAAGCTTATCAGCCGGTATATTATTTACATATGCACAAGAGACAATTTAAAATACACCACACCATGAAAGCACTATTGTGCGCAATTACATTACTATTACTCGCCGGCTATTCCTTCGGCCAAAAGATCCCCCATGTCTACCAGATCCGTGCAGACACGGTACGCATCTACAACACCTGCGACACCGCAGAACTTGTCCTTGAAAATCGCACCAAAGACACCCTTGGTTTCCTATACAACAAAGGCAAAGGCCGCACTGAATTCCGCCGCCTCGGCCTGCAAAGGATCGGCGCCTCTCAGCTCGCTATTCAGGGACAGGACACCATCGACCTGAATTTCTCCTCTTACGGAGATACCCGTTACGATCTGTTGTCTACCAATTTTTATACGATAGCGCCAGACGACAGTATGACGTTCTTTCAATGGCCTACAGGAAAGGTAGTAGGCTATGACGCCTACGATAGCCCTGATATGCCGGTGTTATCCAATCAGGCTATACAAAGCCGCGGCTCGAGGATGTATTACAATGGCCTCGTTGTAAAGGATGGTAACAGCGGTTTCGACCTCGCCGTAAACTGGGACGGACAATTGAATGGCCCTAACGGAGCCTTCTTAAGAACAAAGGACGATAACGGAAGCGGCTGGAGCAAATGGCGTGAACTGCTGTTCAAAGACTATGCAGATACGGCTTATGCACCAAAGAACACCGAAACACTGCAAAGCGTTACCAGCCGTGGCAACTCCACCAACCAGAACATCCTTTTCGGGGGAACCGCGGCCTCTTCCGCCGGTTTATCCTGGAATTTCAATACCGATGTGTGGAGAATATTTGTTGAATCCCCACAGGATACTCCTGCCGGCGATATGATATTTGAATCAGCAGATAACGACCAGGAAGGATGGATATTCAGGTCTAAGAACGGAACAACACCGAAACAAGTGTTGAATATTCAGCCGGAAGGCACCTTTACTTTCCTGGGTAATAACATTCTCCACGCAGGTAATCATGTTGCAGGATCCGCTTTTACCCCAACACTAACAGGCGCAAACGTGCTTTCCAGCATTACCACCAATGCATCCGGCCACGTTACAGCCCTGACAACAAGAGCATTGACCGCTGCTGATATTGGCGCGGCCCCCGCGAGTACGTCCGCTAACTATGTACAGAATCTGGCAGTCGCATCCGGTACACAAACTGCAAACTTTTCCATCAATGGAACCGGTTATGCCGCTACGGGTTTAGGAACTCCCTTGCTATACAGTAATAATTCAGCCGGACAATTAAACCTGGTAGGTGGCGCTACAGGGGCCAGCAGCCTTCGCGGTGCCGAAATTGTGTTACTGGGAGGCAGCTGGGGCACCACACCTGGTGAGATCTTATTCAGAACAGGTACGGGCGGCTCCGGCGTGCAGCAGCCCGAAAGGATGAGGATAGATGCAGCCGGTAATGTGGGCATCGGTACTGTGAACCCGTCAGCGAAATTGGCATTCGGAATATCAGATGTAATTGGCGAGATAGGCCGTATCGGGTTTGATGTAGCCGAGGCACAAAGGGCATACATCGCTGCAAACCGGCACACTGCCACAGGCCAGCTTACAGATATATCAATGGGTACGATGGGCGCCGAAAGATTAAGGATCAATTATGCAGGCGATGTAGGTATCGGCACCACGGCTCCTGCAGCACGACTGGAGGTTAGAGATACTTCCACTGTAGCAAACACTACCGAATCCATATTATCCCGCCATATAGGCGATCTCAATTTCCGCCTTGAAGCAAGAAAAGGCGTCGCTACTAATGGTACCGGACTGGTAACCGGAAAGTTCGGTATGACCTACAATGGTACTGAGAACGCAATGATCAACTTCCATCGCGGAGCTGGTAGCACCGGCGGCTTCTTATCGTTCAGCACAAATGATGGAACAGAAAGGATGAGGATAGACGGCGCTGGAAATGTAGGCATTGGAACTGCTACCCCTCTCGCTAAATTCACCGTTTCCGGTACGTCCACCAGCGAAATGTTTGTAATGAATACTACCGCTTTCGGTGGCACTACCGGCGCGTTTGCCCGGTTTTACAATACAGGCACCCCCACCGCTGCAAACCAGGTAACTGGTGGCATCTTGATGGGCACAAACCCATCTTCCGGCGTTTATAGAACAGCCGCACAAATAGAAGCGAGAAGTGATGCTGCATGGACCGATGGCAGTTCCCATCCCAGCAACCTGGTATTCTATACTGTACCAAGCGGAAGTACGGTTGTTACTGAAAGGATGAGAATTGACCCGGATGGAAACGTTGGTATTGGAACAAACAATCCGACGGCAAAACTTGAGTTTGCAAGCGTAAGCGGAGCAGAGATTCAATTCTCCGGTGCGAATGCCGCTAATATATTGCAGGCAACATCTGCACAACCTCTATACATAAATTCAACCACAGGACCTATCTACCTGGGCGCCAACAATAGCGGATCACAACACATCACGGTGCTGTCCACCGGTAACGTAGGGATAGGTACTACGTCGCCGGCTAACACCCTGCACGTAAACGGATCATTCAGGGCAAACAATGTTGCTGACCTGTTAAGCACTTCTTATATAAGAGGAATAGGAGCTCAGAATGTCGCCAATATTTCCTACATAAGATTTATGGATAGCTCCGCCACTCTCAGAAAAGGCTATGTAGGCGACGCCAGCAACGGGAACAACGATATGTACCTGACCTCGGATTCCGGAGGCGTAAGGCTCGTGCCTATGGCGGGTGCAAGTGGCAACCTGAATGTACAGGCTACTTCTATGGACTATAATGGCGGTCAGCTATACCTCAACAATAGTGCAACTAACCTGCTGCTCTTCAGTACTCCCGGAGCAGACGAACCTACGTTCTCTGCCAGGAGTAAAGGTACCAAGATTACACTGTACCCGGGGATTGGTGCTTCTTCGGTTGATTATGCCTTCGGTATCGACACCGCTCATATGTGGAGTAGCGTACCATACAATAATACTACAGTAGGCTTTAAATGGTATGGTGGCACCACCCAGATTGCCCGCCTGGATGGTACAGGTAATTTGACACTGTCCGGCCAGGCGCAGGCTACCTCTTTCTTCCAGTCTTCTTTGAGAAGTCTTAAGAAAGATATCCAGCCCTTTACCGCATCCGCTCTCAAAATATTTGAAAAAGTCCAGGTGAGAACATTCAAATTCAAAGCCGACGCTTCCGGCAAAACCAATATCGGTTTCATTGCAGATGAAGTGCCTGATGAAATGGCCACTCCCAGGCGTAACGGCGTAGATCAGACCAGTACCGTCGCATTGCTGGTGAAAGCAGTACAGGAGCTCACAGAGCAGAACAAGGTATTGCAGGAGAAGATCAGCAAACTGGAAGAAAAAATGAAAGAAAAATAAGGAAAAGGAAGGATCGATGACAGGCATGAGATATTTATTTTCATTACTTATGATGACCCTTTATTTTCAGCCGGTGGCTGCACAAAAGCTTTTATCCGCCAGCATGGCCCCGGCTGATTATTTTACACTGGGCAAAGAGATAAAACTATTGCCAGCAAAGAGAGCAGTAAACCTGCTGACAGCTGGGACCAATTACCTGGTTACGCATAATGAGATAAACCAGAAGATCCAGGAAGGATATTTTATAAAAAAATCAGGAGTAACCGTTCCCGCAGATAATCGTTGCCTAACCGTGGCGGAAGCCAAAGCCTGGCTGACGCTGGATGAAAGCCTGTTGCCTGCAGATGGGCGTATGCCTGTCTGGCAGCAGCTGGTGCCTACTGCTCAATGTACAGGTACTACGAAGAAAGTGATCAATGGGGTATGTGAAACAGCGCTGCAGGTATGGACGAGGAGTGAATGGGACGCTACGAACCACTGGTACCGCTGTTATTACGTGTACAGGTGGTCAGATGGCAGCCAGACTGCAGAGGCTTACGTAATTAACGGGGCCGGGTGTATATAGTATTGGATTATTTAAACATTTATATCATGAAGGTTCTATTGTGCGCTGTTGCGTTTGTTTTCCTGGCCACCTACTGCTTTGGCCAGAAGGTTCCCAATGTCTACCAGATCCGTGCGGATACGGTACGCATCTATAACACCTGCGATACCGCAGAATTTGTGCTGGAGAACCGCACTAAAGACACCCTGGGCTTTCTGTTCAACAAAGGCAATGGCCGCACTGAATTCCGCCGCCTTGGCCTACAGCGGATCGGCGATTCCCAGCTCGCCATTAAGGGCCAGGACACAGTAGATCTCAACTTCTCTTCCTATGGAGATACCCGTTATGATCTGCTGTCTACCAACTTTTATACAATACCGTTACACGACAGTATGACCTTCTTTCAGTGGCCTGCCAGGAAGGTAATAGGTTATGCCGCTTACAACAGCCCTGATATGCCGGTATTATCCAACCAGGCTTTTCAAAGCCGTGGATCCAGGTTGTATTATGACGGTCTGGTAGTAAGCGAGGGAAGCAGGGGGTTCGATCTTGCTGTAAACTGGGACGGAGAATTAAACGGCCCCAATGGAGCTTTTTTGAGAGTCAAAGATGACACCCAACCACAATGGACCAGCTGGCGTGAGCTGCTGTTCAAAGATTATGCAGACACTGCTTATGCACCAAAGAACGCCTCCGGCAGCTATATACAGAATCAGACTACTGAAGACCAGCTCTCTGCCGGCTTCAGGATAAGCGGCGTAGGAAGAAGCAATTCCCAGTTCCAGGTTGTGAAAAATGGCAGTGAATCGCTATCGCCGTCTTTTCAGCTGCTTAACGCCGCGGCTAACAGAGGCGCTAACATGCAGCTTGACGGAAATGCGAATCCCGGCCTGGGCTTCTGGCTCCAGGATGGCACAACATGGAAGAGAACAATGACTTTAACAGCGGATGGAAAGCTGGGTTTAGGTACAGCCAACCCGCTTTTCGGTATGCACGTAACAGGCAAACCTGCTTGTATTATACTTGAGACCACGAGCCCGTTTTCAGGTGGCAGCGGAGGCTTTTTTGAAGCTTTTAACAGGGGAGTGCCTTCCGCAGCTAACCAACGGCTTGGCGGTATGGCAATGGGCGCTATGCCAGATAGCTTAGGTTTAGCCCCTAGTGTTGTGATCGACGCTTTTAGTGAAGCTGCGTGGACCAATAACGTTTCCCATCCAACTTATTTACGGTTCCTTACTACACCTGCAAATAGTACGCAGCCTTTGGAAAGAATGCGTATCAATGCGAACGGTACTGTTACTATGTTTAACATACCGGCACTTGGTACTGCAGGCGCAAATTTCCTTAGCTCCAATGGCGGCGTGATATCAAGCCGTACTGCCGCGCAGGTGCTGGCCGATATTGGCGCAGCTCCTGCCAGCACTTCCGGTAACTACATACAAAACCTGTCTTCCGGTACTCAAACCGCCAACTACTCCATCAACGGAACAGGTACCGCTGCTTACTTTACTTCCACAAACGGTACCGGTAGCAATATTCCCCATTTACGGCTTCAGACAGGGAATTTGAACAGGTGGGTTTTCTCTATGGAAGGTGCTGAAAGCACAGGGAACGCGGGATCAGATTTAAGTATAGGAAGATACAATGATGCCGGAACCCAGATCGAATCCGCGTTTTGGCTAAAAAGATCAACAGGCTACCTGGGACTGGGAATTACTGCCCCAACAGAAAGGCTGCATGTTAATGGTAATATTATATCCCAGGTTACCGGTGCAAACAGTACCATCGTTTCCAGGAGTGCCTCAACGGGAGATGCTATATTGACGACAGACGTAGTTGGGATTTCTGCATCCTCCATCAGAACTTTCAGAACAGGTGGAAGAACCGGTATCATCAATAATTCGAACGAGGCGATCAGTATCCTGACAAATGGTAACGTCGGCATCAACAACACCGCACCGGCTCAAAAGCTGGAAGTCGCCAATGGCAATATACGTGCACATGGTGGCAACGTACAGGTTGGGCCTACAGATGCATCAGTGATGAACGCCTTAACATTTTCAACCCGTTTGGGCGTGGTGGGCACTTTCACCAATACTCCCTTCGCAATATATACCAACAGCACGGAAAGGGTACGGGTAGATTCAATAGGGAGGGTAGGTATCGGTACCAATAACCCGGGTGCAAAGCTGCAGGTGACAAATGGTACACAGAACTTGCAGTTTGGAACCGGAACAAATACCTCAGCTTATACCAGCTCAGTGGGATCCAATGATGACGGGTTTAACTTTTCTAACAATGTAGCTACCAGGGGGTTTAATTTCAAAAACAGTAATGGAACGTTGCTGACCATTACAAATGATGGGAAAGTTGGGATAAACAATAGTGCTCCTGGGTCTAAATTAGATGTTACGGGAGTAATGAGAGTAGGTATGAATAGCGGCCCTTCAGATTTTCCTGCTACAGGTGCAGGGCTCACAGTATCTTATAATGGTGTGGGATATATTGTCGCCGAGGATAAAACAGCCAATACACTCAAAGAATTGCAACTACAAGGAAGCAATGTATCCATTTTGACTGAAGGAGCGGTATTTATGCATGGTAACGTGAATATGGACGGCGACCTTGACGGCGTTAATAATATTTCGATGGGCGGCAACCTTACCATGAATGGTGACCTTAATATGAGTGGTAACCTTACTAACGCCAACACTATTACTGCTAATGGAAAAGTAACTGCCGGAGGCGAGGTAGCTGGTAAACGTTACCTTACTAAGGCCGCTTCCCTGACATTTACGTCAAATGCCAGTACAACTGCTATTCTGGGTACCGGATATAGCGTTACTGTAACTGGCGGCGATGCATTCATGAAAGTCACTATAAGAACCGGTACCGGTATATCAACCACCGGTACAATCGGTACAATTGCATTCACTACGCCATTTGCGAATGTACCTGCCGTGGTTTGGAGCGCTAATGATGTTAACGCAATGGATGCCAAAATCGGCTTTACCAGTAGCAGCATTAATAACGTAACGATTTTTAACAAAACTGCGTTAGCTGCATCTACAACCTATACCTACAGTATAATGGTAGGCGGCTGGTAAGCAAAAGAGTAAATTGTGCTATTTAGCCACCTAATTCCCTATCTTAGATATACAAAATCTAAGTGAAGGTATGCGGAAATGCTTTTTGCCTGTATTAGCACTACTACTGGTTTATTTGCCCGGCTTTACACAATCGCTCCCTACTCCTGACCAATTCCTGGGATACCGTTTAGGCAGCCACTTCACCCCGCACTATCGCGTGCTGGAATATTTCAAAGCAGTGGCTGCCCAAACGCCCAACATGAAACTAGAACAATACGGCGCCACCTACGAAGGCCGGCCACTGATCATGGCCATCATCGCCTCGCCGGAAAACTTTAACCGGCTGCAGGCCATTCGGGAACAGAACCTGCAGCTCGCCAATGGAAAAGGCAACAGCAATGCGGACAAGCCTGTCATTGTATGGCTCAGTTACAACGTCCATGGCAACGAAGCAGTATCCACCGAAGCTGCCATGCGTACCCTCTACCTCCTGGCGGATAAGAACAACGCCAAGGCACAGGAATGGCTTAAAAATACCGTCGTGATCATAGATCCCTGCCTCAACCCCGATGGCCGGGAACGATATGTCAGCTTCTATAACCAGGTGCAAAGCTTTCCGCCCAATCCGCTGCGTTATGCCTGGGAACATCATGAGCCCTGGCCGGGCGGGCGCGCTAATCACTACTATTTCGATCTGAACCGCGATTGGGCCTGGCAAACACAGACCGAGTCCCAGCAGCGCCTAAGTGCCTATAACCAGTGGATGCCCCAGGTGCATGTGGATTTTCATGAACAGGGTATCGATGAGCCCTATTATTTTGCTCCCGCAGCAGAGCCCTTCCACGAAGTGATCAAGCCCTGGCAACGTGAGCTGCAGATCCTGATCGGCAAAAACAACGCAAAATATTTTGACGAAAAAGGATGGCTCTACTTTACCAAAGAACGTTTCGATCTCTTCTATCCCAGCTACGGAGATACCTATCCCACCTATAACGGCGCCATCGGTATGACCTACGAGCAGGGTGGCAGCGGCGCAGCCGGACTGGCCGTACTGAAGCAGGATAATGACACCCTCACCCTTACAGACCGTATAGCCCATCACGTTACTACCGGCTTGTCTACCATTGAGATAGCTTCCCGGCAGGCCGGGAAGATCATAGGGGAATACACGAACTACTTTAAAAATGCAATGACCGCGCCGGATGGCCCCTATAAAGCCTATGTAGTAAAAGCCGCAGGCAATGCCGAAAAGCTCGCCGGCCTTGCAACACTGTTAAAGCGGAATAACATCGCCTTTGGTTATGGCGCCGCGAGCACCAAGGCCAGCGGACTGAATTACTTCAGTCATAAAACCGAAAGCTTTGAGATAGAAAAGGAAGATATGGTGATCAGCGCCTTCCAGCCCCGGTCTAACCTGCTGCAGGTACTGTTCGAGCCACAATCCCGTTTAACCGATTCCGTTACCTACGATATTACCGCCTGGGCCATTCCTTATGCATATGGCCTTCCGGCTTATGCATTGCAACAGGATCTTCGTCCACAGGCTGATTCGGCGCCTGCTATTGTCACAGCTGCTGCGGATGTGCAGAAACCCTATGCTTACCTCGCATCCTGGAACAGCGTCAAAGATGTACGGTTCCTTACTTCCCTGCTGCAACAGGGCGTTAAAGTGCGCTATGCAGAAGCGCCTTTCACCATGAGCGGCCGTAGCTTTCTGCCCGGTACGCTCATCATACCAAGAGCAGGTAATGAACAAATGGGCAACCGCTTTGATAGCTATATCCGCGCTACAGCGGCAGCGGCAAAGGTCAGCCTGGATGCAGTAGCCACCGGCTTTGTGGAAAAGGGTACCGACTTCGGCTCCGATAAAGTGCGTTATATCCAGCCGCTGAATGTGGCGGTACTGGCAGGAGAAGGTGTATCATCTCTCAGTGTAGGGGAAATATGGCATTTCTTCGAACAGCAGATAGGATACCCGCTTACACTGATCAATGTTAAAAACCTGCGCCAGGTATCCTGGAAAGATATCAACGTGCTGATCCTGCCAGACGGCAATTATGATTTCCTGAATGATAAGGCGGCAGCTACCCGGCTGAAAGACTGGGTCAGCAGCGGCGGAAGGTTGATCGCTATGCAGGGCGCATTGGCGCAGCTGGCAGGAGGGGACTGGGGCATACACCTCAAAAAAGCTAAGGAAAGAGAAAAGGAAGAAAACAATAAGAACAACAAGGAAACGGATAAAGATCCCTACGCCGCCGTAAAGCCCTATGCCAACCGCGAACGGGAAAGCGTAAAGCAGTTCATCCCCGGCGCTATCTACAAAGTGCAGCTGGATAGTACGCACCCGCTGGCCTTCGGTTATACAGACCGCTACTACACCCTTAAACAGGACGATAATATCTATGACTTCCTGGATGATGGGGGCTGGAATGTAGGCATCCTCAAAAAAGATAATTACCTCAGCGGCTTCGTAGGCGTGGAAACTCGGGCACGGCTAAAGGATGGTCTGCTCTTCGGCGTAAAAGACCTTGGTAACGGCAAGCTGGTGATGCTGGCAGACGATCCGCTGTTCCGCAGTTTTTGGGAGAACGGCAAATTATTGTTCAGTAACGCAGTGTTCCTGGTATTTTAGAACCGTTTGATATTACAGCCCAGGGCCGAGGTGTTATTGGTCTTTACCGGCCCGCCGGCCAGCATTTCATTAATAGCAGTATTCAGGTGCCTGGCCTTTACGGCGTCGGCATTCCCGGGGTTGTCGTCGATAGCGCCCTTATAGGAAAGACGGCCGTTCTTGTCAAACAGGTAACACTCCGGCGTATGGTTGGCATCAAAAGCTTCTGCGATCTCCGCTTTTCTGTCTATCACATAATACCAGCGGTATTGCTGTTCAGCAGCATAAGCTTTCATGGCATCCAGTGATTCATCACCGTTATGCAGCGTTGTATTGGAATTGACCAGGACAACGCCGATCTGGTGTTGCAGCGCATATGCACATATTTCCGAGGTCCTGCGCTGGTTACGCAATACATACGGGCAACGGTTACCGGTGAACATCACCAGCAGGCCGTTAGCGCCTTTGGCCGTATTCAGTGATATTTCGCGGCCGCTGATATCATTCAGCTTTACATCCGGTTTAGGAATGGGAGCGCCTATATCCAGGGAACTTGGTCGGAAAGCGGTAAACAGGATGACGGTTATCAGTACACAGCATGTACTTTTCATAGTAATAGGTTTGGTTGAGCAGATGCTGGATATGGATAAAATATTTAAAATAAAGGTAATGTAATGTCGGGGAAATCCCAAATGATCTTCCAGAAGACATTTGCTTTTTGGAATTTGGAATCTGCAATTTGGAATTTGAAATTTACGACAGCCCCTGTACTTCAATGGGTTGATCTTCCTTTCTTGATGCAGCTATCTCCTTCAGCGTACGTATGCTCGCATTCAGCTCAAAGCCCACCAGCAGGATAAAAGAGTTAAAATAGATGAACAGCATCAAAATCAGGATAGTACCGATAGAGCCGTAGATCTTGTTATAGTTCACAAAATTATTCACAAAGTAGGAGAAGCCCAGGGTAACCAGTATCATCAGCAAAGTAGCGAAAGTAGATCCTGCGGTGATGAACTTCCATCTCTTGGTAGTAGCCGGCGCAAAGCGATAGATCACCGCCAGGATGGAAAAGAACAGCATCGCGATCAGCAGCCAGCGCACGATATTCACACTGTTCCTGATAAAAGGGCTCTCCACATGCAGCAGGTCAAAGATATAGCGCAGGATAGTGCCCTGGGCAATGATCAGCACAACAGTGATCAGCAGCAGCAGTACCAGTATGGCGGTCATCTGCAGGGCCAGCAGCCTGGTTTGCCACCACTTACGCCTTCTGAAGCCCGGCTGCAGCTTATTGAATGAGCGCATAATGCCCATCAAACCGTTGGAAGAATAAAAAAAGGCCATCAGGAACGCGATAGACAACAAGCCGGTACGGTTGGTGTACAGGAAATCGTGTATCATGTTCCTGACGATCATATAGGTGTTATAGTTAGGCGTCACATCTTCCGCCAGCCGGTAAAGCGTAGGCTCGATGCTTTTCACGGGAATGAAAGGCACAAGGGTGAACAGGAAGATGAAGAAAGGAGGAATGGATAGCAGGAAGTTGAAGGAGATCGCTGCTGCCCGCTCACCCAGGCTTTTGCTTTTGGTCTCTTTAAAGAAGAATTTAAGTACGTCATACAAAGGCAGCCCCTCAAAGCCGGGCAGTATCAGTTCTTTACTGATGCCTACCAGCTTACGATAGAGGGTGGTACGACGTATAATTCTTTTGACCATAATTATTTTTTGTGCCTGGGCTGCATGCTTATCCCAAACCTCAAACCTCAAACTTTTATAATCCCATGTTGTTGAGTGCAGCCTGGTATTTATGAGCATTCTCCAGGTGTTCCTTGTAAGTGGCTGCAAACGCATGATAACCCGAAAAATCAGACCGTGCACAAAAATACAGATAATCCGTTTCCGGGGTGTTCAGCACAGCGTCCAGGGTTTTAACAGAGGGTGTGCAGATCGGGCCGGGTGGTAAACCGGCATAACGGTAAGTATTATACGGTGAATCAAACAGCGTGTGGTTCTCGCGGATCCTTTTCAGCCCGAAATCCTGCAGGGCAAACTTCACGGTAGGATCCGCCTGCAGTTTCATACCTTTCCGGTAACGGTTCAGGTATACGCTGGCTACCAAAGGCTTCTCGTCGTTCTTGTTGGTCTCTTCCTCTACAATGGCCGCCAGTATGCTTACCTCGTTCATGCTCAGGCCCAGGTTGTGCGCCTTGGCTTTCCTTTCGTCCGTCCAGAATTCCTCGCGGGCCTTTTCCAGCTTCTTAAAAGCAGTTTCGGCGGAAGTGTTCCAGTAATATTCGTAGGTGTTGGGCATAATGGCGCACATCACGGTATTGGAATCCAACCCGAACTGGCGCAGGTATACCTGGTCCTGCATCAGTATCCGCAGGGCGGTAGAGTCAGCCTCCAGGTTATTGCAGATCTTTCTCACAAGATCGTCCTTGGTGCGTAATTTGGTGATCACCAGCTGCACCGGCGCCTGTCTGCCGGAGCGCAGCAGCTTCACGATCTCAAAATTGCTCATGCCGCGGTAGATCTGGTAGCGGCCGGGTTTCACCCGGGTAGGGTAGCCCAGTTTACGGGCCACAAAATCAAAGCTGTTACGGCTTTGTATCACCTCCTGCGTTTCCAGTCCCTCCAGTACGTCACTGTAGGAGCTGCCGCTGCGCACATAAAAGTATTTCTTGTCGCCAAAAGCCTTGGTATTAGGGCCAAATACACGATACGCGATATACACCGCTACGCCTGCCAGCAGTGCGCAGAGGATCACGAGTGAGCGCCGTATCCATGTGGCCCTGTTCGTCCGTTTAGTAGAGCTGTTTTTTTTATTTGCCATAATCCAGGTTACAACACAAAGGGTAATTGTGCTTTAGGTATAAGGTATAATTAATTACATAAAAAAACCTCGCTTTTAACGGCGAGGCTGTTAAATTAATTTTGAGAAGCGCGTTATTTATTTGGCGCCGGTTGCTGTTGTGGTTGCGGTGCAGGTGCAGGCAGCGTAGCGGGTGCAGACTGCTGCTGTACGGGTTTGCCTGCGTTCTGTTCCATAATGGTCCTGTCCTGGCGGGCCACACTGTTCTTATCTACAAAAAAGGACGAGGTCAGGCAAAGCACTGCAATGATGGCAGCGAGCACCCAGGTGCCTTTTTCCAGTACATCAGTAGTTTGGCGAACGCCTATCACCTGATTGCCAAAGCCGCCGAAAGAGCCGCTTAAACCGCCGCCTTTAGGGTTCTGGATCAGCACGAAGAAACCAAGCAGCACACAGGCCAGAATGATCAGTATACCAAAGATTAATAACATAGATATTATCGTATTTCCTGTTAACTTTTATTAGCTTCAGACTGCGCTAGTTGCAGCTCCTGAATCTTTTGCGCAAAATAAGCGCTTTTGTTGGGATTAAGCAAACTTAATTTTTGATATATCTGGATGGCGGTCTGGTACTGGCGTTGCCGGGCCCAGATCTCGGCCAGGGTCTCAGATACAATATCATCATTCAGGGTGATGGATTCCATGGCCATTTTTTCCACGGCCTCAGACACCTCCGGATCATCGTCCACATAGATGCGGTGCAGCTGCTGGTGATACCAGTCCTTATCGGCCTTCTTCGCAAAGCTCTGCTTCATTTCCCGCAGCCAATCGGTAAAACTTCTCATGTCTGCCATACCTTTCGCATTTAGCTCCTCTGCGTTGTCAGGCTCCTGCAGCCGTTTATACGCAAAATAATCGTCCGTATACAAAGGTTGGAAGCTCAGGGTGGTTTCCTCTTCGGGTATTTCCAGGGGATAGATCTTGATCGGTTCTTCCGCAGCCGTAACAGCGGGTTGATTAACAGGTAGTTCTGCGGCTGGCGCATGGTTTACCTGCTCTTCTTCCGGGGCCGCCGGCGCTGTCTCCCGCTCCTCATGAACCTGCTCAGGCGCTGAAATGGCTGCGCTGGGAGCAATAGGCTCATCCTCTTGTTGGTCCGCTGTAGATTCCCAGCTGTCTTCCGCCTCCGTGGTGGCTGTTGCAGCAGGAGCGGCATAGGTGATAGGCTCCTCCAGGGCTTCCTCCTCGAAAGACTCTGCCTGCGCAGCAGGTTCCTCTGCCTCCTCAGGCTCAACTGTCCATTGCACACTATTATCAGGTTCCTGCTGGATCTGCGGTTCTTGCTGCATCTCCGGCTCCTGCTGAATAATATGCTCAGTATGAACCGCTTCCGGCGCAGCCTGCCGTGCCTGTTCCTCCTCCTTTTCCCGGGCTTCCATGCGTTTGATGGCGGCCCTGATCTCTTCCCGTTCCCTGATCATGAAATCCAGTTCTCCCTCAGATTCCCTGCGGGTGATGGTGTCCCAGTCAGGCGCAAGCGGTTGTTTTTCAACCGGGGCGGGCGGTATTACCGGCGCAGCGGCCAGGGGAGAATGTGTAAAAGCCGGAGAAGGTGTATAATTATTAGTGTCAGTAGCAGGGCTGTTTTTTGCCAGCTCTCCTGTTAAAAACTGGAAGAAGTAATGCGGATTATTGCTGTATAGCTGTGCTTTTTTAACAGCCGGTGAATGCAGGTTGGGATACTGTTCATAATTTTTCTGTGCCAGCAACAGGCGCGCCGCCGTAAAATACGGAAACTCATCCACCACGCCCTCCAATGTAACGATAGACACCCGGTCAAGTTCCGGTTGCTGAAAAATCTGCTGAATGATCCTCTGTGCGGTCATAGCTGCTAAAGTATGAAAAAAAGATATATGTGGTTGTTACCAGTTTGCAAATGCCCGGTTGAAAATAGCGTCCGTCAGCTGGGGGAGGATGGTCTCATCCAGCAGCCGGTTCTCCACCTGGCTGATCACCTGGTTGGCGGGGAAGTCAGCAGATTGGGAGAATGGCTGGGTCCAGCCTTTTTTGTCGCCTACCCGTTTCACGAATACCACGTTGATGGTAACTGTCAAACGGGAGGTGGCGGCCTGGTCCACATTGGTTACAGCCGCATTGGAAACGGTATAGCCGGTAACGGTTGATCTGAACTCGTAATCTGCGCCTTCATCGTTCACCTGGGCCAGCTTGGTTTGCGATTGGATTTTCTGGCGCAGCTTTTCTGTTACCCGTTGTGCCAGGGTCGGGTTAACAATGGGCGCCCTGTTCTCCACAAAGCGGATGTTCACGGTTTTGGCTCCCTGGTCGATACTGGCCCCGGAAGCGGAGTATTTTATAGTGCATCCGCCCAATGCAAAAAGCACTGCTGCGGCGATTGTTCCTGTCAATAATCTGATCATTGGCATGTGGTGAATGGTGAATAATCGGATCCCCCGCTGCAAATGTAACATCAATCCCCGATGTTATATTCCTTCAGTTTACGGTAAAGGGTCCTTTCTGAAATGCCGAGGTCCAAAGCGGCATCCTTTCTTTTTCCTTTGTGCTTTTTAAGGGCTTTAACGATCAGCTCTTTTTCCTTGTCGGCAATGGAAAGGGTTTCCTCCACTTCCTCGTGATGGTCTATATTATGCTCCGGCAGGATGATATGCTGCGGCGATGTCAGCACATTGCCATGTATGGCAGGCTCCGTTTGCGCATGGGTAAAGCCGTGCAGCACCTCATGATGGTCATTCTCCTCAAAATGTGCGTTATGCGCGATGTTCGGGTTCTGCAGGATGTCGAAGAACATCTTCTTCAGCTCCGTTACATCCTTCTTCATATCGAAGAAGAGCTTATACAGGATATCCCTTTCACTGGCGAAATCGCCGGTGTTCTGCTGCGGCGCCGCCAGCATGGGCAGCCGCGATGCATGCGGAATATCCGGCAGGAAACGTTTCAGTTCCTGTGCCGATACCAGCTTGTCCTGCGCCAGTACCGATACCTGTTCCGCCATATTCTTCAGCTCACGTACGTTGCCCGGCCAGGTATAGTTGACAAGCATGTTGCGTGCTTCATCATCCAGCTGGATAGAAGGGGTTTTATAACGTTCTGAGAAGTCTATGCAGAATTTGCGGAACAGCAGGGGAATGTCCTCCTTCCTGTCGCGCAGGGCGGGCACCCGGATGGGCACCGTATTGAGACGGTAGTACAGGTCTTCGCGGAACTTACCGTGCTGGGTGTGCTCCAGCAGGTCGCGGTTGGTGGCGCCTATAACTCGTACATCAGTTTTCTGTACCTTGGAAGAACCTACCCGGATAAATTCGCCGGTTTCCAGTACACGCAACAGGCGGGCCTGTGTGCCCATGGGCATTTCCCCGATCTCGTCCAGGAAAATGGTGCCTCCGTTAACAGTCTCAAAATAACCTTTACGGCTGTCTACCGCGCCGGTAAATGAGCCTTTTTCGTGTCCGAACAGCTCTGAATCGATGGTTCCTTCGGGGATAGCGCCGCAGTTCACCGCAATGAACGGATTATGTTTACGCGCGCTTAATGCATGGATGATCGTGGAAAATACCTCCTTACCAACACCACTTTCTCCGAAGATCATCACCGTCAGGTCTGTATTTGCCACCTGAGCGGCTACCTGCAGGGCATAGTTTAATGCAGGTGAATTTCCGATAATGCCAAATCTGTTCTTAATGGATTGTATCTCCATAACCTAACCTCCAGCTTAATGGTTTAAAACTGCCTTACCTATTAAAGTAGCGGCCGTACAATCTTCCACTTTTACATAGACGTACTCTCCCTTCTGATATTGTTCTTTCGGGAAAACGATCACCTTGTTCTGATCGTTCCTTCCAAAAAGGTCATTTTCTGAACGTTTGGATGTTCCTTCTACCAGTACCTTGAAGGTTTTGCCAAGGTCTTTCTGCATGCTTTCGAGGGCCTGGCGGCGATGCAGTTCCACTACTTCAGACAGTCTCCTCTTTTTCACCTCTTCCGGTACATCATCCTGGTAGCGGCGGGCTGCCAGCGTGCCGGGGCGTTCTGAATAAAAGAACATATAGGCCAGGTCGTACTTTGCATACTCCATGATGCTCAGTGTGTCCTGGTGATCCTCTTCCGTTTCTGTGCAGAAACCGGTAATAATATCAGTAGAAAGGCCGCAGTCGGGTAATATCTCGCGTATACGGTCCACTTTTTTCATATACCATTCCCGTGTATAGGTACGGTTCATGAGCTGCAATATCCTGGTGCTGCCGCTTTGTACAGGCAGGTGGATGTAATTGCAGATGTTCTCATACTTCGCCATCGTGAACAATACGTCATCGGTAATATCCTTTGGATGAGAAGTGCTGAAACGTACGCGTAACAGGGGATCGATGAGCGCCACCCTTTCCAGCAGCCCGGCAAAGGTGATGATCTCGTCTTTACCATCGTTGGGAGAGGGGCCTACCCAGTAGTACGAGTCCACATTCTGGCCCAGCAGGGTCACTTCCCGGTAGCCGTTGTTAAAGAGGGCGGCTGCTTCCTGTACAATGGAATAAGGATCACGGCTGCGCTCCCTGCCGCGGGTAAAGGGCACCACGCAGAAGGTGCACATATTGTTACAGCCGCGCATGATGGATACAAAGGCTGTCACCCCGTTGCTGTCCAGCCTCACCGGGTTAATATCGGCATAGGTCTCTTCACGGCTCAACAACACGTTCACAGCTTTCTGGCCGGTTTCGGCCTCTTCTATCAGGGCGGGCAGGGTACGGTAGGCGTCAGGGCCCACTACCAGGTCTACCAGCTTTTCTTCTTCCAGCAGCTTGGCTTTCAGGCGTTCGGCCATACAGCCCAGCACACCTACCAGCATACCCGGGTTGCTCTGCTTGATCTTGCGGAACTCCTGCAGCCGTTTGCGTACGGTCTGTTCCGCCTTTTCGCGGATGGAGCAGGTATTCAGCAATACCAGGTCAGCCTCCTCGTAATTACGGGTAGCGCCAAAACCTTCCTGGTTCAGTATGGATGCCACGATCTCACTATCGTTGAAGTTCATCTGGCAACCATAGCTCTCTATATAGAATTTCTTATTGTATACCTGATCATTGCCTTGCTCAGCAGCGAATGCCTCGCCCTGACGGCGCTCATCATGCACTTTGGTAACCTGGTCCAACATTCCTTGACTCAAAATTTAGAAGAGCAAAAGTAAGAAAATAAATGGAAAAATGACAGAATGTCAGCAAGCGGGTAAAAATACAACCCCATTCAGACCAGTAGTTTTACGTAAAGGGGTTTTTCAGTATTTATACGTCATTTTGTTAAATGCCAGGGTAAAAGTTTGCGTTGTATTTCCCAAGCATTAATTTCGCCTCCACAAAAAATATTGTAGCGAACTGAACCCCAAAAAAAATACTGACTAAAAGATCAGACCCCATACTTAATCACCAAAAACAAAACACGATCAATGTTAACACTCCAAAAGACCTTCCGCTATGGAGCGGACCCCTCGAAGTTACCATTCAGCAATGTCCCTATCCGTATCGGCTATCCTGTGTTTACCTTTAAGACCACACAAGCGCCTACCAGCGGCGGTATACAGGATATCACCCGGGAAACGGGCGCGAATGGATCCATCACCTTCTCTCAGCAGATGAGCAGCAAGGACTATTTTACCCCACTGCCTGAGGGAAGCATCTTCAGCCAGCAATATGCACTGCTAAGCCAGTTCTTCCAGTTCCACTTCAATGCATCTGCTGCTACGAACGTCACACTCAGCGACCTCTCAGTAAGCCTGAAGGTACAGTTTGAAGGCGCCGGTAGCGCTGCCAGCGCAGCTTCCGTGGAAGGCATCTATTTCCTGAAAGATCTGCAGCCGCCTTTAAGAGCAGCACGCTTGTCTTACGCAAGAGCCGCAGATGGGAACGATGAACTGTATATCAGCAAAAACCTCTATCTCATCAACAGGCAAAGCTACCTGGCTTTCCTGGACAGGTTTGGCGCAGTGGCGCAAGACCCGAAAGGTTTCTACCTGTTGTATGTGATCAATATGCTGGTAGATCTGAACGGAAAATCGCCGGCGCTGCGCACGGATATCGACGATGCCCTGAAAGCAAAGATCGCTGAGCTGTTGACGGGCTACGGCGTTGCGGAGGTAAGCAACGTGATGGAATATATCATCAGCAATTTCAATCAGCTGATAGATTTCCCGCTGGATATGCCCGAGCTGAAAACAGTAGATATTGCAGGTGAGTTCACCGTAGTAAGCACAGATGGCACTGAGATAGGATTTACAGACCTGCTGCTGTTCGACCTGTCTGCAGAATATGCTACCTACATTGGCGATAACGCTTCTGTCATGCAGATACAGCATTTTGACTGGATGGCGCACAAGAGCGATTTCCAGGACGACAAGATCAAATTTGCTTTTAATGAGGATAGCCCGCTGCTGCTGAGCAGTGTAGCCGGCAAGATCTCCGTGAAGGTGAAGAACTTTGACAAAGCCCTGGTATGGTCAAAGGAGTACCAACCCGATGACCCGGCATTGGCAAAGCTCGCAATATCCCTGCCACTGCAACGTCCCAACGTAATTACGGTAGGAGACAAGAGCGGCACAAAAGATGAGAACAAACGCTTAAGAGGACAGCTGGTAGAGCTCTCCAAAAAATGTAAGCTGAACGGCGCTACCGTGCTGATACAGGCTAAAAAAGCGGCAGACCAGCCCTGGCAGATCGTGGCTGCTGCAGATGCAGACAGCGCAGGTAATTTTTCGATGGCATACCCTTATGGCGTGTACGTTGCTGCACAGGCATTAGTGTCATTGACGCCAAACAGCCCGGTTGATATCAGCGTGGATCCCAACTCGCAGGATAACCAATCCATTGCTTCGGACTTCCTGTACCTGTTGCTGAAAGACCCCGAATGTGAAGCGCATGAGCATGAAGAAGAGGATTGTGAATGCCACTCCGTAAAAAAGTCCGGCCGCCTGCCCGGACATGAAGACCTGATCAACTCCGATCAATATTCGCAGGATATCGGCGGCTCCTGTGTGAACCTTTCCACTCCCAACCGTACCTTACGGGAATATAACTACCAGGCCATCGTACGTACTTCCGACCCGGACGTAGCCAACTACACCCTGAAAAAGCTGCCTAACGGAACTTATGAGCTGACAGGAGATAACAAGAAAATAAAACGTGCGGCCGTAGACCTGGATAATCCCATCCGCTGGCAGGATGCACCCGATGCAAACGAGCACCTTTCATTCTATCAGTCTGTAACTGTCGGCACCGGGCATATTCTCCATTATAAATCAGAGTTCAAGGCAGACGGCTATTCTATGGGCGACCTGCTGTATTCACTCGCCCTGGCGCCCGGACAAAAAAAGCAGATTGTGGTGATCGATGCCAACCATTCACTGGTAGGAGCAGAAACGCAGTCTATCGCACAGGGAGAAAGCCTGGCCGCTAACCTGATCAATGAACGGGCTATCACCGACGAGCTGGGAGGCAGTATCAGCGAAGCCCTGCGCGGCAGCAGCTCAGCCTCTACCAGCGGGGTAAGCGCAGGTTTAGGCGTTGGCGTAAGTTATGGAGGCATAGGCGCTTCCCTGGGCGTAGCCGGCGGCTATTCAAACGCTAACTCTTCCGCTTCGCAGAACAGCTCCCGTAACGTTTCCCAGTTCTTCGGGGAAAGACTTCGCCAGTCCATCATGCAGAACGCGGAAAGCTATCGCCAGCTCAATGCTTCGGTAGTAACGTCTGTAACAGAAGGACAATCCTACGGGGCTACAGCAGATGTAGTGGCCAACCATAACCACTGCCATGCTCTTACTATGATGTACTTTGAGGTGCTGCGCCACTTCGCCATCTACCAGGAGCTGACAGCAGTAGAGGAATGCGTGTTCGTGCCCCTGCTGATGACCAATTTCACCATGGAGAATATCCAGAAATGGTCAGACGTACTGGCTAAGCACCTGCTGCCCATGCCTTCCAGCACTTACCTGAGACCCTTCAGCTATCTGACGGGCCGCCCGCAGCACCCCCTGCTGAAAGGGTTTGACGCAATCGAAAGGATCAGGACCAACTACGCCAATGTGGATTATCCAACAGGCTCATACGACCAGGAACAGATCCAGTACATAAAAGGGCAGATCAATATCCGCACCAACCTCCAAAGGCCCAAAACCAAATACGACCGTATCAAGTCATTGCCCATTATCACCAAAACGGTGACCAAAGAAGTAATGGACGCCCGCAGCGTAGCAAAAAGCGCCGTGCTCGGGGTAGTGACCGGCGGTTTATCACTGCTGCTCGGCTCTGATGGCACCCGTACCGAAACAGAGGAGATCATGGCCAGGGAAAAGGTATTTGACGGCTTCATGCAACTGGACGCAAACTATGAATATGTGCCGCCTGCCCGTTGTATAAGGGTGAACAGCTTCGAGAACTTTACTTTAAAGCTGCCCTGGGGTAACATTAATATCGCCCCCATCGAATTCTTCCAGAACAGCGTGATCGATAAGAAGCTGTGGGACGCCTATGCATCCATACTTGGCTATAACGACACATTGGATATGCTGGATTATTATTTTAAAGGGCGCCTCATCTCCGAATGGGATGATATCTACTATAATGATATTGCTCCCGTTGTCTTTGACCGTATCGTTGAAGCCATCAAACTGCAGCACATTGCCACAGACATGACCAGCGCCTCCCGTTACAAGGGCGGTGAGCGCGTAATGCGCATTAACTTCAACGGCACTACCAGCAAGAGCAGGGCAGGATTTGACGACACCCTGCTGATGTTCTGCAACAGCCCTGTGGTAAAATCGCTGAAGAACCTCGTAACGCTTACAGTGGAGAATGTGCGGATTTCTTATTCTACTCCGCATTATAACGGTCTGCTTTACAGTGGCAACATCGGCGACGATATTCTCGACGATACTACCCTGTATATACCTGAGAACGCCGACGAGAAAAAAGACCCGCGTAAAGAGGACCGTTACCTGGCCCAGAAGTTGATCGATCACCTGAACAGCAACCTGGAGCACTACAACAAAGCGCTGTGGTATAACCTCGATGCAGACCGCCGTTTTATGCTGCTGGATGGTTTTAATATCCAGATATTTAACGGTTTTGGCGTACCGGTGGGCTTCAGAAGCCTGGCCTCTGTAGTGAAGAACCAGCTGATCAGCATTGTGGGCAACTCCCTGGTATTGCCCGTAGCGCCAGGTTACAAGGTGAGCCAGTCTTTCATCACCGAAGAAACAGGTGAAGGGGTAGAACAGGAAGTAACCCTGCTGGACCATTACCAGCCTCTCACGCCAGTGCCGCCCTACCGCATCAGCGTGCCTACCCGCGGCGTATTCATGGAAGCCGTACAAGGCGCCTGCGATGCCTGCGAAAAAGTAAAAGAGAACTCTTCACAGGACTGGACCAAGTTCGGAACAGACGAGCCGTCGCCGATCAATGCAATTACACCTCCAACGCCAACGGTAACCGACTGGAAAGCTGCTTTCAAAGACTTCGCTACCCCGATCGTGAACATCCAGAATGCACCGGCTACACCTGAGCCCGGGGCCGGATTGGCAGGATTGTCAGCGCTGTTAGGCAAGGGTGATGTGTTCAAGGATATTACCGGACTGGACGCCAACCAGCAGAATGCCATCAAGACCTACCTCTCCAACCAGGAAAATGCAAAAGCATTTGCCGAAATGGCAAAGAGCATGGCCATGCAGTCGCATAATACCGACAACTCCTCCAAGATCATGGATACGCTCAAGAACGCAAAAGATTCGGGCGCTATCAGCAATGAGGAATATGGTAAGCTGGTGAAAGAGCACCTGCAGCAGCAGATCGATGGTGGCGCTACCAAGAAAGCCGAGCTGGAAAAAGATAAAGCGGCCCAGAAACCTACACTTACCGATGCCGCTGTGAAAGCAGCCGACCAGGGTAAAGATGTGAAGGCCCAGAAAACGGACGCTGAAGGCAACGTGGAATCCGTTGAGATCAGCAGCGGAGGCAAAAGCGCTGTGCTGGCTGAAGTACACGGTGCAATACCTAAGATGAAGCAGGAGAATAATCTTGCCTGCTGGGCTACCGCCGCTACCATGATGGTGAGCTGGAAGATGAAGCAAACGCTGTCTGTAACCACCGTACTGGAAATGGCTGGCGACGAATACCTGCAGAAGTTTCTCAGCAAACAGGGGCTCAAATCAAGCGAAAAGGAAACCTTTATTGGCAAACTGGCGATGATAGGTGAGCCACCCGCAAGCTATCCGCTTCAACAGTACATCGACTGGGTGAAGGATTATGGTCCGCTGTGGATCACTACCGACTCCAGCCTGGCAGAAGGAAAATTCTCTGCACATGCCCGTATCCTCACAAAAATTGAAGGCTCCGGCAACCCGAATGGCTCCGGTACCTACTTTACCTTTATCGATCCTGCAACAGGAACAGAGAAGACAGAAGAGTTCCTGAATTTCATTGCAGCATTTGAACAGGCGGTAACAGATAATACATCAGACAAGCTCTTCGTGCAGATAGTACACTTCAAAGACAAGTATGAGGAAGATGGCGAAGGCTACCAGATCCAGGGTTCATGGAACGTACACTACCCGGTGCATGAGAACATTACAATGGCCGCATTGATCAATTCATCCGTTGGTACGCCCGGCGGCACAAAAGTAGGTAGCGATAAAGCGGTGAATGAATTCCTCCGGGGAGTGATATGGAATGACGACCCGGCCCTGTTGCTGTTCGATGATAACAAGTATGATAACTGGGACTTTTCCAGCGGCATTCTCTTTGCAAATAAATTTGACGCTGGTGGAAGCGCCAAATCCAATGACCTGAAGAACATTATCGGCAGGTCGCATTTCTGGGACCTGCAGTTCCTGCATGCAATGGCGTCTACCGTAGGTGAGGATCCGAAAAATACACAGGCCAAGGTACTGCTGTGGGTAGAAAGTATGTACAAGCTGTCAATAGGAGAGGGCATCCTGGATACAGATACACTGAAATCTGTGCCTGTTACCTCTAAATTCGGCAGCACTACCTATTCTTTCAGCACCTTCTTCAACGCTGCTACCGATCCGAACGATACTGCCACCATCAATACCTTGCTGAACCGCGGCTCTAAATGCATATTCCTGAATAACTCCAGGAGGGCGATAGGCTCTGTGATGCACATTATCCAGGATTCATTTGCAAGGGGGCATGTTAAACGCAAGCTGAAGAACCCTGGTGATCTGAAACCCGGCACTACCGATGAATTCCAGCCTGGTAAGTACGGCGACTTCGGCGACATTGAAACATTCCATACTTATAAAGGACAGGATCATGATGAGCACGACAAGTATGATATTTATGATGCCAGCCTTTTCAATACCAGCAAACTGGAAACGTTCAACAGCCTGTTAGGCGCCAGAAATGCGATTGACTATTGCATCCGGCTGCTTAATTTCTGGAAAGCCAGAACACCTTATGCAAATGGACCGAAAGCTATGTTTGAAAATGAAATATTCAAACTGGCTCCCGGCGCTACACCTGCAGACACGGGTATCTAAAGGCGGATGTTAAAAATTAAGCCGGTTAGAAAGCGAAAGCTTTTTAACCGGCTTTTTCATTTATTGAGCGGAAAACGGGGCTCGAACCCGCCACCTACGGCTTGGGAAGCCGTCGCTCTACCGAATGAGCTATTTCCGCTTGTAACCGGCTTATTTCCAGGGAAATAAACCGGAATGCAATATAAATAATTTCATTCAACCAAACTAAGCCGTCTGCAACTTCTTCATCACCCAGCTATCCTTCACCGGGATCAGCCACTGCCGTTCCATCTCCTCTTTGGTAAGCACGGTGTTGTTCAGGTACAGGGTATCTTCATTGATGAAGCCTTTTTCAAAGGCATACCCTACCTGGGCCAGGGGTAGCAGCTCGATCTTGTCGTTCACCATAAAGCCCAGCAGCAGGCGGTCAAAAAGATTCACCTCATACTGCCTTTCCAGGCTTTTAATAATACGAACAGAACTATCTGTGCTGCAACCGCTTACGCCGGTAGCGCTCTCGTCTGCCATCACAACAATCACCTGGTTGAACAGCAGCTTAGCCCAGCCTTGTACACGGTCGCCGTGCGACAGCCACTGGCTGGCAAACTGGTGCAGTTGTTCATTGATCTCAAGGGCTTCCCGCTCATTGAACGGGCGGTTAGACTGGTATATCCATACCCGTGACGTAGGTGAAAAGTCAGCAGGTAATAATTGTTTTAGTTCTTGTATCATCATACCACAAAATTACAACATTCACATTAATCGCCCAGCTGCCTGGCAATGATCTCCGCAATATCCAGCACCTGCACGCTTTCTTCCTTGCCTTGCTCCTTTACGCCGTCTGTCAGCATGGTCATGCAGAAAGGGCAATTGGCCGCAATCACCGATGCGCCGGTGGCCACTGCCTCACGGCCGCGTTCAAAGTTAACGCGGGTAGTGCCCTTTTCCTCTTCCTTGAACATCTGTGCGCCGCCTGCACCACAGCACAATCCTTTGCTACGGCAGCGTTTCATTTCCACCAGTTCGGCGTCCAGTGCCTCCAGCACCTTGCGGGGAGCCTCATATATATTATTGGCCCTGCCCAGGTAGCAGGAATCATGATAGGTGATCTTCTTTCCCTTAAAGCTGCCGCCTTCCAGCAGTCTTATCTTCCCTTCATCTATCAGCTGCTGCAGGAAAGTGGTATGGTGTATTACCTCGTAATTACCGCCCAGCTCCGGGTATTCGTTGCGGATAATATTAAAGCAGTGCGGACATGCAGTGACGATCTTTTTCACGCCATAGCCGTTCAGCACCTGTATATTATTCTGCGCCATCATCTGGAAAATAAACTCATTACCGGCCCTGCGCGCAGGATCTCCGGTGCAGCTTTCTTCCTTTCCAAGTATGGCAAAGCGGATCCCTGCTTTTTCCAGTATAGTGGCAAATGCTTTAGTGATCTTTTGTGCCCGCTGATCGAAGCTACCCGCACATCCAACCCAAAAGAGGACCTCCGGTGATTCGCCTCCGGCGGCGTATTCTGCCATGGTTTTAATAGTCATAATCTTTATTTGCAGTAATTACGGGTTTCAGTTTTCAAAGGCCCATTTATCCCGGTCGTCAGGAGAGAATTTCCAGGGCGCCATATTATTCTCGATATTGCTGAACATCATGTTCCATTCAGCCGGTGCGCTGGATTCTTCCATCACCAGCTGCCTGCGCATTTGCAGGATGATATGCAGCGGATTGATGCCTACCGGGCACTCCTGCACACAGGCATTGCACGACGTGCAGGCCCGCAGCTCTTCTTCAGAGATATAATCGCGTAGCAGCGCTTTACCGTCATCCTGGAAACTACCATTCTTATTAATGTTACGGCCTATCTCTTCTGCCCGGTCGCGGGTATCCATCATGATCTTGCGGGGAGAGAGTTTTTTACCGGTGATATTCGCCGGGCAGGCAGCTGTACAGCGCCCGCACTCCGTACAGCTGTAAGCATCCAGCAGGTTCTTCCAGGTAAGGTCCGGCACATCTTTAGCGCCGAACTTGGGCACTGTATCTGAAGGCGGCTCGCTGGCAGCCAGTTCGGGCTGCAGCATCAGCTGTACTTCTTTCTGAACGGCAGGCATGTTCTCCATCTTGCCCTTAGGCCGTACATCTGTATAATAAGTGTTCGGGAAGGCCAGTACAATATGCAGGTGCTTGGAATAAGGCAGGTAGTTCAGGAAAGCCAGTACCCCTAATATATGCAGCCACCAGCAGGTTCTTTCCAGGGCTGCCAGGCGGCTGTTGGAAAGCCCGTCCAGCATAGGCGCCAGCATACCGGAGATCCAGAAATGACCGGTAGCAATATAATGCTCGGCTCCCCGTGATTGCAATACCTGGTCTGCCGAGTTCATGGTAAGGAACAACAGCATCAGCACAATCTCCGTGATCAGTATATAATTGGCGTCTGAACGGGGCCAGCCATCCAGGTCATGGCTCATAAAACGCCTTAGCTTCAGGATATTACGGCGAATAAGGAAGATAGCGCAGCCGGCCAGCACCAATACGGCCAGCACCTCAAAACAGCCTATCAGCACAGGATACAAAGCGCCCAGGAAAGGAGTGAACAGGCGATGTGTGCCCAATACGCCGTCGAGGATGATCTCAAGGATCTCTAAGTTGATGATTACGAAGCCCGCATATACGAAAAAATGCAGTACAGCTACCAGGGGCTTACGGAACATTTTCTGTTGACCGAAAGCAAGCAATAACACATTCCGCCAGCGTTCGGCTGGCGTGCCATAGGGGCTGATATCCCGCCCCAGGAGTATATTACGCCTGATCTCCTTCGCTTTGCGGACAAATAAGTATACGGCTGCTACAAATGCAATGACAAATAAAAGCTGCTGTACAAAATGCATATATCAGATTTGGTACCAGCAATGTAAGTAAATTTTCGGACTCCAAAATTTACTACTTTACAGCCTCTAAAGCCATCATATGGGTACCAAGAATGTGATCCTCACAGAAGATATCATACAAAAGAAGCTGAAGCGTATTGCTTATGAGATCTATGAGCATAACAGCGGAGAAACAGAGCTGATATTGGTAGGCATATGGGACAGAGGCCTGATCCTCACCCACAAAATAGCCGCCATCCTGCAGGAGATCGCGCCCTTTAAGATCCGTATTATAGAGCTGCGGCTGGATAAACAGCATCCCCTGGAGATCAGTCTCTCCGAAACAATTGATATTACCGGTAAAGTAGTGGTATTGATAGACGATGTGGCTAACTCCGGCAGAACCATGCTCTACGCCCTGAAGCCCTTCCTGCAGTACCTTCCTAAAAAGATACAAACCGCGGTCCTGGTAGACCGCAAACATAAATCCTTCCCCTTATCAGTCGATTTTGTTGGCTATTCCCTTGCTACCACGCTCCAGGAGATGGTGATGGTAGATGTAGAAGGAGAAGAAATACGCTCCGCGTATTTAGTTTGAGGTTTGAAGTTTGATGTTTGAGGTTCAGGGCTAGTGCCATTCATTAAGGCAACTTTTCCTGAACCTCTGACTTTTAACGAACCTCAGACCTCAAACCTCAAACCTCAAACTTATTTCAATTTCATATCTTTTATAATCCCCTGTATCTTCTCATCCAACTGCCCATTCACCTTATCAAAATCTTTCTTGTCCGCCAGCGGTAGCTGTACGCTGAAATAGAATTTGATCTTCGGCTCTGTACCGGATGGACGGGCAGAGATCTTGCTGCCATCTTCCAGGATAAACTGCAATACATTGGAGCGGGGCAGCTCGATCGGGTCGATCTTGCCTGTAGCCAGGTCTTTGGCCTGCTGCAGCTCGTAATCATACAGCTTCACCACTTTGGAACCGTTGATAGTAGTGGGAGGTGCTTCGCGGTAACCGCGCATCATCTCTGCGATCTCCTCGGCGCCCTTCATACCCTTCTTGGTGATGGAGATGAGCTGCTCCTTATAGAAACCGTACTTCACATAGATATCGATCAGCTGCTCGTATAATGAACGGCCTTCGTTACGGGCATAAGCGGCCATTTCAGAGATCATGGCTACGGAGGCAACGGCGTCTTTGTCGCGCACATTATCACCGATCATATAACCGTAAGATTCTTCACCGCCGCAGATGAACTTTTCCTTTCCTTCTTTCTGGCGGATCATATCTGCGATCCATTTAAAGCCGGTCAGCACGTTATAGCAGTTCATCCCGTTTCTGGCGGCAAATACATCGATCAGGTCAGAGGTGACGATGGTTTTGCCTACAAAGTCCGTAGGGCCCGCGAGGCCTTTTTGTTTGCGGCCTTCTATAATATAATTGAACAGCAGCACAGCGGTCTGGTTACCATTCAGCAGGGTCCACTCTCCTTTGATGTCTTTCACCGCAATGCCTACACGATCCGCGTCAGGATCGGTACCCAGCAGAAGGGCGGCATCCAGCTCTTTAGCCTTTTTAAGGCCAATGCTCATGGCTTCCGACTCTTCGGGGTTGGGATATACCACGGTAGGGAAGTTACCGTCAGGCGTAGCCTGTTCTTCCACTACATGCACATTGGTAAAGCCAAAGCGTTTTAAGATCTCGGGTACCAGGGTAATGCCGGTACCGTGGATGGGGGTGTAAACAATCTTCATATCGTGCTGGGCCGCGATCACGTCCGGGTTGATAGACATTCCTTTCAGCACCTGCAGGTAGGCTTCGTCCACTTCTTTGCCGATGAGGGTGATATTCGCCTCGCCGCCGCTCCATTTCACGTCGTCGATAGAAGAAATTTTTTCTACTTCCCTGATCACATTTTTATCGTGCGGGGGCACCAGCTGTCCGCCGTCGTCCCAGTAAGCCTTATATCCATTGTATTCTTTCGGGTTGTGGGAGGCGGTCAGTACGATCCCACCCTGGCATTTCAGGTGGCGGATGGTGAAAGACAGCTCCGGGGTGGGGCGGAGGCTCTCAAAAAGGAACACTTTAATACCATTGGCGGCCATTACATTGGCCGCTACTTCAGCAAAGAACCGGCTGTTGTTACGGCTGTCATGGGCGATGGCGATCTTTATTTCTCCGGAAAAAGCCTGTTTCAGGTAGTTGGCAAAGCCCTGGGTGGCCATCCCTACGGTGTATTTGTTCATACGGTTGGTTCCTACCCCCATAATACCGCGCAGACCACCGGTACCGAATTCCAGGTTACGGTAAAAGGCGTCGGCCAGCTCATCGGGATTGCCCTGCTTCAGTTTCTCTACGGCTGCCACTGTCTCCGCATCAAACCCGCCATTCAGCCACTGCTTTACTTTGTTTTCAATAATAGTATCCATGGTCCTAAATTATTTGTGGTCAAATATAAAGAGTAAAAAACGTATTTCCTGTGGTCCCCTCTTCCTAATGTTAGTAAAAACAAGTATTCCACATATCATTGAAAATTGGGGGTATTGGTTAATTTTGCGGCTATGAGGCGGTACGAAGATTCCTATAAGCAAAAAGGATTACGCAAACAATTGGTAGATAGCATCCGGCAGAAAGGTATAACAGACGAAAATGTATTAGCGGCCATCAACAACATTCCCAGGCATTATTTCCTGGATACAGCTTTTGAGAGCATTGCTTATGAAGACAGGGCTTTCCCGATAGGGGAGGATCAGACCATTTCCCAGCCCTATACGGTAGCCTATCAGACCCAATTGCTCGAGGTAAAGCCTTTCGAAAAGATCCTGGAAATAGGCACCGGCAGTGCTTACCAGGCTTGCGTGCTGGGAGAGCTTAAAGCCAATGTGTTCACCATAGAACGGCAGAAAAAGCTGTTTGACCTGGTAAAGCAGTTCCCTTTTAAATCCCGTTACCCTACCATCCGTTTCTTTTACGGCGATGGTTACGAGGGCCTGCCCACCTTTGCCCCCTTCGATAAGGTGCTGGTAACGGCGGCCGCCCCCAGATCCCCGAAAAATTGCTAAAACAAATGAAAATAGGCGGGATGATGGTCATCCCCGTCGGCGCCCAGGAGGTACAGCGCATGCTGCGTATCACTAAAAAGGGGGAAGATGAGTATGAACAGGAAACCTTTGATAACTTCTCCTTTGTGCCGATGCTGGCGGGGAAGAGGTCATAAAGCTATTAGCTGTTAGCTGTTAGCCGCTAGCTGCTAGCCGCTAGCTGCCAGCAGCTAATAGCTAAGGGCTCTCCTACAGCTGCTGCTGCCTATCCCCCTCCCTTATCGGCGCTCCCTCTTCCTCCGGAAGTTCCGTATGCTTTTTCTTCTTGAACATATTGGGATCCATTTTGCCAAAGCGGTAACGGAGGTTCAGCCGGATGAACCGCGTAGTGCGTTTCCGGTCATAATCCTGTATAAAGGCCTCCGTTTCGTAATGCTGGCTGAACTGCTGTGTGTTCAGGATATCTGAAATATTCAGGGAGATGGCCAGGGCGTTGTTCTTCAGCATTTCTTTACGGATGCCCAGGTCCATGCCGTTCATGGCTTTGAAAGTACCCTGGGGCAGTACCCTGGGCGACTGGTAATGACCCTGCAGCTGTACATTGAACCGGGCTGGTAATCGCAGGTTGCTGTTCACATTCAGTCCATAGGTCAGGTACTCATTGGAAAGGCTGGGCACATTGTCCGGACCGGTCAGCCGGCTGTATTCCACGTTCAGGTTGCTGGTCACATCCCACCAGCGGAAGATATGCAGCTGGTAGGTGAAATTACCGCCCCAATCCTGGTCAGTAGCCAGGTTCATAGGCTTGGTAGTGGTAACGCCGGTAGTGGTATCCAGGGTGCTGATACGGTCTATATCGTCGTTGGCCTGCGAATAGTACACGCCCGTGTTCAGGAAGTCCCTGGAATCCGGGAAGTACCGCGAATAGTTCATCTCGAACTTATGGGTAATAGAGGGCTGCAGGTCCGGGTTGCCCATGCGCAGGTTCTGCGGGTCTGAGTTATTGGTGTAGGGCAGCAGCTCGTCAAAATTGGGCCGGTCTACCCTTGTGGCATAGTTAAATATTAAGCTCTGGTTTTGGTTATTGGGCAGGTTATACTTCAGGAACACGCTGGGGAAAACATTGAAGAATTTGTTGTCCACAGAAGTGTCGCGGCTGAAAGAATACCCTTTCAGCCGGGCTTGTTCCACCCTTACACCCACCTGGTAGCCCAGGTTGCCCAAAGCGCCGGCCAGGTTGGCATAACCCGCGTAAACGTCCTGCTTATACTCGTAAGTATTGGAAAGCTGCTGGCTTTGCTCATACTGTTTTGTGTCCCAGTTATAGAGCATCGCAATATAATCGTTCTCATTCTTTTGCGAGGTGCCTTTAAAGCCCGCTTCAAACTTTCCCTTTTCTCCCAGCGGTGTGGTGTAATCTGTCTGCACGTTCCAGAATTGGTTCTGGCTGCGCCCTGTATTCTGCTGCTGGTCAGGATTTGCTGCGCTGCTGCCTGGCTTTTCATACAGCGTATAGTACTGGCTGTTATTATTGCCCTTGTTGTTGCTATAGCTGATGTAAGCCGTCAGTTCTTCATTCTGTTTATTGGTAGTGTGACGGAAGTTAAGGTTGGTATTATTATTCGGGTTGAAATAATTACTGCTGTTATTACGATTGCCGGAGCGGAGCGAGTGCCTGTCCGCATCCAGGTAGTTCAGCAGGATATGATTCTCATTATTGCCGTTGTTAAAATTAATGCCTTCGGAGAGGGTGATGGTATTATGATCATCGAGATAATAATCCAGTCCGAGTCTTCCGCCATGAGAACCGTCGCTGTTGTGGCTCTGGTTCACCTGGGTGAAGTAGGAGGTATTAGAACTATCCGGTACCAGGTTCTGGCGGTTACTGAAACCGCTGCCTGCCTGTGTGCCATAACGTCCGTAGTAGTTGGCGAAGAAATTGAACCTGCGCATACGTAGACTGGCGTTGGCGCCGCCGTTCACTTGTCCGCGGGTAGCTACGCCGCCGTTCAGCATTACATTATAACCGATGGCTTTGTCTTTTTTCAGTACGATGTTGATGATGCCGCCGCCGCCCTGTGCTTCAAACTTGGCGGAAGGATTGTTGATCACTTCCACGCGGTCGATGGTTTCTGCGGGGATCATCTGCAACGCTGTTTTAGCATCGCCAAAAGGAGAGGGCTTGCCGTCTACATAAATGGTGACGCTTTTACCGCGCAGTGATATATTATCGTCGATATCCACTTCCACGCTCGGGATGTTTTTCAGTATATCCGTTCCCGTGCCTCCGTCTGCTGTCACCAGGCTGCCCGCGTCAAACACTTGCCGGTCTATCTGCATGGAGAAGGAAGGTTTCTCTGCTTTTACCTCAACGGTAGACAATACTTTACCTCCCGCGTGCATACGCAGCGCGCCTACTGCCAGGGATGGCTTACCTGCAGTTACACTCAGGTCTTTTTCCATTTTATCATAGCCCATGAAAGTAATGCGCAGCACATAATTGCCGGGCTTCACCGCATCAAAATTGAAGTTGCCGTTGGCGGCGGTATACATGCCATATGCTACGCTGGAATCGGGTTTATGAAGCAGTACAACGGATGCAAATTCTACCGGCTTATTGGTAGCAGCATCTACTGCCTTGCCGGAAATCTTAGTTGAGTTGGTATTGCCGCTCTGCGCTATACTGTAATAACTACAGCATAGTAGCGAGCAAACAAACAATAAGCGCCTGTTCATGGTTAGTGGAATAATAGCATTGATCTGGTCGTAAAATTATTCAACAAGCGCTTAAACAAAATCGATTTATGATAAACGGTAGCAAAATCAGGTGGCAGTGGGAAGTTAGAGTTGACAGTTATCAGTTGACAGTTATCAGTTGACAGTTGTCAGTTGACAGTGGGTAGCGAGCTCGTTAGCTATTAAGTTAATAAAAAGAGCCAGCTCCATTGGAGCCGGCCTTATATATTGGTTGATGAGAGAAGAATAATTATTCAAACCACATAATCATCGCTGCGATGACTGACAACTGTCAACTGACAACTGTCAACTGATAACGCTTAACTAATTCATACCCGGGTCGCTCTGCAAATTCTGCATATTCTCCCGTTCAGACTTCATATTCTTGCGTTTAAAGATCTGCGCATCGAATTTACCGAAGCGGTAACTGAAGGTGAGGCGCAGTATGCGCGAACTCACGCTTACGGATGTAGTCTTGTACAAAAGCAGGCGCTGCCTGGTTCAGCTCGTACTGGCGGGTATTGAACACATCAGAAACAGCAAGTGTAAGCGAAGCAGTTTTGTTCTTCAGGAAATCTTTTTTCAGACCCGCATCCACGCTGCTCATGCCTTTGATAGTGCCTTGTGCAGAAACGGGCACCATCCCGAAACCGCCGCCACCGCCGCCGCGGCCACCACCACCGCCACCGCCGGAAGGCAGCGCGATCGTAGGCGCCTGGTAGTTACCGCTGATCTGCAGAGTGAAATTAGCCGGCAGTTTCAGCTCTGAATTGATCTTCGCCATCCAGCTGAAATTGCTGTTCTTATAATCCCGTTTATCCTGCGAATAGCTCAGCTCTGTCTGGTACAGGTTCACGTTGGTGGTAAGGTCCCAGATCTTGAAGAAGGTATTCTTCAAAGTGAGCTCAGCGCCATAGTTGTTGTTGTTATTGGCGTTGGTAAAGCTGGTAAGCAGGGTATCGGTACCTATCGGTGTGCTGATCGCAGAGATCAGGTTATTGGTATTGCGATAGTACACGGTTCCCAGGAAGTTGGCAGTTTTCCAGTTCTTTACATAAGACAGCTCCACGCTGTTGGTGTATTCCGGCCGCAGGTTCGGGTTACCTTCACGTTGATTCAGCGGATCGCTGTAGTCGCGGTAGGGGATCAGCTGGAAGAAGTTAGGCCGGGTTACGCGGCGGGAGTAGTTCAGCTGCAGTTCCTGGTCGTTCTTCATCTTCTGTGACAGGTACAGGCTGGGGAAGAAACCCGGCGTAGCTTTGGTAGGCTTGAACTTCATGCCTTCGCTGGGGATCTCGCCGGAGTATACATACTGCTCTACGCGCAAACCAGCCTGGTAGCCGAAGTTACCACGGGTGCCTGCGTAATTCACATATCCTGCATAGATCTGCTCCTTGTATTTATAATCGTTGGAGAGCAGGTTGTTGAAATGAAAATCCTTCGTAGTGGTGTCCTGGTCAAACACGTTATACACGCTGGTATAGTTACGCAGGGTGGTCTTCAGGCCTGCTTCCAGTTTACCGTTCTTACCGATAGGATCAGTGTAGTCCGTCTGGATGGTAATGAAGGTAGTATGGCCGTCAGAGTTATTGGTCTGGTACATGGACTGCGCCAGTGGGGTATTATTAATATCCACCGGCTGGCTAAGGAAGCTGCCGTTGCGGTCGTTATTGCTGCGGTTAAAGTTAACGTCGGCGGTCCATTCCCGGTTAGGCTCTGCAAAGGTATGCTTGAAGCCCAGCTGGGAAGTATAGTTGCGGAAACCGAACTGGTTGTTGTTAAGACGCGAGCTCATGGAATCACCTTTGTTGAAGGAGCTGAGCAGGTCTTCGTAATTCCTGAACTTACCGTCCACGATGTTCTGCGAAACAGAAATGGTGTTACGGTTATCCAGGTAGAAATCCAGCCCGATGCGCCCAAACTGGAAGCGGGGCGAGGTACGGCTGTCGCTTTCCTGGTGAAGGCTGCTGGTGCCGTTGTTAATGAAATTGGTACGGTCGGTGGTGCCATTGCCCCAGAAGCGCTGGGAGTTCATCATGTAGTTGGCGAAGAAGTTCACTTTCCCCTGGCGGATGTTGATATTGCCGCCTCCGTTATATTTATCGCCTGTTCCAACCCCCGCCATCAGCATACCGTTAATACCAGCCCGCTTGTTCTTTTTAAGCACGATGTTGATAATGCCCGACATCCCTTCCGCATCATATTTGGCCGAAGGGTTGGTGATGAGCTCAACGCTTTCAATAGCGTCTGCGGGTATCTGATCGAGGGTAAGGGTAGAGGGCTTGCCGTCTACAAAGATGTTCGGCGAAGCGTTACGAACCGTCACATTGCCGTCGATATCAACGTTCACAGCCGGTACGTTCTTCAGCACGTCCTGTGCGGTACCGCCTACGCTGGTGAGATTGCGGTCTACATTGAACACCTTTTTATCGATGCCCATTTGGAAGGCGCTTTTTTCGCCGGTCACTTCTACCGTGGCCAGTAATTTGGCGTCTGGTTTAAAGCGGATATTACCGAGGTCCTGGTCAAAGGTCTGCGGACTGATAGCGATCTTCCTGTAGATGGTTTCGTATCCCATAAAGGAGATCCGCATATTGAAAGTGCCCAGCGGAAGGCTTTCCAGGCTGAACTCACCGTTCTCTTTCGTCAACATGCCGCTCACCACGCTGGAATCGCGCAGTTTCAGCAGGGCTACGGAAGCGTAAGGAACAGGCTTTTTAGTGTTGGCATCCACCAGCTTGCCGTAGATATGGCCTATCTGCGGCATGTTCTGGCGTTGTCCGTTGGGGGCGCCGCCCCGTCCGCCGGCGCCGCCGGCAGGAATAGCAGGTATCTGTGCATGCAGGGAAGCTATTCCAAGGAGAACAGCGACCATGGTTAAGTACCATTTTTTCATCATCTATCGTATGCTTTTATTCGTTGGTCTTTGTAAAAGGGGATTTGTTACACTGCACACGGTGTCCTACCCGAAATCCGGAGGCAAAATTACGGGCATTCTATATGAGTGGCAGGGTAATATGACGAATGGGCCTTTTAGCCCGGGGAAGTCGTAAAAAAAGGCGGTAAAAGGTCTTAACAGTAATTAACAATCGTGCGCGTTTAGAAGGTCATCAGCAGCTGGATCACACCGATGACAAAGCCCAGCACGCCGCCGATGATCTCTACAAAGCGGAATTCCCTGGACATGATCCCGTTCAGGATCTGTTCCAGCTTATCAGAAGAAAAGGCGCTTACTTTTTCGGTGACAATGCGTTCCAGGTCCAGGTCGTCTTTGGTGTTCTGCAGGTATTTATCGATCATGATAGGGAAGAGGTTATCCAGTTCCACTACCAGTACATCCTTGATCTGTTTGATGGTGCTGTCGCCTATGAACATGGATAACACCGGCATGGCATCCGGCAGCTTTACGCGGAGGAATTGCTCCAGGTGATCTTCTACCAGGGGGATAATGCTTTTCACCTTTTGCGGGTCTGTCAGCTTCTGGCGGATATCATCAAAAGACAGCAGTTCATCTGCCACCAGCTTACCCAGTTTTTCAGCAAACTGCCGTTGCCGTTTGGGGAAGATACCCTGCAGCGTCATAAAGCCAAGGTTCTTCGGTTCCCGCGGGTGAAACAGCATCTTAATGGCAATCCAGTTAGTAAACCATCCTATAAAAGCTGAAATAAAGGGTATCAGGTATATTGACATCTTTGCCAGGCTTGTTTTTTTGCGAGGGCAAAGAAAACGAAAAAAACTGGGATAACTTTTTTTCTGTTATCATTTGGAAATTGCATTTGAATTATCTTATCTTTGCAATCCCGAAAAAGGGGGTACTGATAAAAAAGTGCTGTAAATGGTGGCCATAGCTCAGTTGGTTAGAGCACCAGATTGTGGTTCTGGGGGTCGTGGGTTCGAACCCCATTGGCCACCCACCAAATGAAATTTCCGAAAGGGCTTCTTGAAAAAGAGGCCCTTTTTTTATTGGCATTTCTACCCGTCATCTTCTTGTAGATCATTAAACCTGGCTACCTTCCTTTTTTCATTTAGCTCCCTTTTGGGTATAATTGGATATTTTTGTGGGCCTTTTTCTCTTAAATTGGGTGTAATTGGGTATCTTTATGGCTGCTATGCTCAATATATCCCAAATTGTTATTACATCTGAGACCCTTAACCTCGTCGCTGAAATCGACGAATTCAAAGGTGCCTGGCAAGCCCTGGGTCAGCTGGCGCCAGACCGTCTCTATAGTCTGAAACGGGTAGCAACAATCGAAAGTATTGGATCATCTACCCGTATCGAAGGGGCAAGATTGTCAGACAAGGAAGTTGAAATACTATTGAGCAATCTCGCCGTACAGCAATTAGGCTCCCGTGATGAAGAAGAAGTAGCAGGTTACGCCGCTGTCATGAATATGATCTTTGAAAGCTATCCCGATATTACCCTAACGGAAAACCACGTTAAACAATTACACCGCGACCTGCTGAAATATAGTCTTAAGGACGACTGGCATCGCGGTAATTATAAGAAGTCTGCAAATCATATAGAAGCCTTCGATCAGCACGGACAAAGCCTGGGGATTGTATTTGAAACAGCAACACCTTTTGACACGCCTTTGCAGATGGAAGAATTAATCAGCTGGATGAACAGGGCATTTGAAAGGAAAGAGCTTCATCCGCTGCTGATCATTTCCATTTTTACCCTTGTATTTTTGGCTATCCATCCGTTCCAGGATGGGAATGGCCGCCTGAGCCGCGTTCTCACAACCCTCTTACTGCTGAGGGCCGGTTATGCCTATGTGCCTTACAGCTCTTTGGAAGCAGTAATTGAACAAAGTAAGGATGCCTATTATCTTGCCTTAAGAAAGACACAAAGCTCGTTAAAAACAGACACGCCGGACTGGAGGCCATGGTTACTGTTTTTCCTGCGTGCCTTACAGCAACAAAAGAATCGTTTGAAGATAAAAATTGAGCGGGAAAAAATATTGCTCGCACAATTACCTGAGCTATCATTAAAAATCCTGGAACTGGCAAAATCACGCGGAAGGGTGTCTATCAGCGAAATTGTCATCCTGACGGATGCGAAGCGTAATACGATAAAACGCCACCTGGAAAACCTCGTCGATGCGAAGCATTTACAAAGGCATGGAGCAGGAAGGGGCTCATGGTATTCCATTTAGGACAATGTTAACTGCCAGAAGAGATCTAATCTTTAACCAACCACCCCTAATTTGATGATCTGGATCAACTATTTTGATCCGGACTTCCCGTAATTTTATTGAAAAGTATTGTTATGGCACTCCAAACGGGTGTTCTCAAATTCACCGGCAGACTGGATAATGTCATTGGCTACCGCAGAAATGGTAAATATTTCCTCCGTAGCATGCCGGACAAAGTACGACAGACGGCCTCCACGCGCCGCGCTGCCCGTCACTTCGGCATAGCCAGCCGGAAAGGAAAGCTCATTCGTACAGCCGTCCGCCCACACCTTGACATGCGGTACGATGGCAGCCTGGTAAACCGCCTCAATAAGCTCTTTATCCAGGCCGGGCCCGACAGTTTCCCGAACCTCCAGGGCTTTCACTTCAACCGCCATACGGGCATTGAAAAGCTCTTTGTAGAACAACCTGTATTCACGGTAAACGGTACCCTGCACATCCCTGCCCAGGAGCTGCTGCCACAAGGCAACAATACGCATATAGAGCTTCGGCTTGTCGCCACCCGCATCAGCTTCGCTGAGAACCGCGTCATCAGCACCGAAGTCTCCACCGCCATCATCGAACTCAATGAAGACGAGCGCTTCAAGGGCATGGCCATGAACGTGCCTATCGACGGTGAAGGCGCGCTCATGGTGATAGTCCAATACCGCGCCTGCAAAGCATGTAACGGCGTGCTTTACCCCTCCGGCGACCGCCGCTACATGGCTGCTGATGTGATCAGCATCGCTATTCCTGCAGCAGAATTGACATCAACAGCGTTTTTAACAAAAGCGACACGTAAACGTTTTGTCTTCCGCAGCGCAGGCCCAGTATCTTCGTCTTCCTCATTGCCGGGAAAGGAACAAATGGGTCTGCCTCCTCCATCATTGCGAAGAACCGCGGAGAGTAGTCCCGGGTCTCCTATCCCGTCATTGCGAGGGCCTGGCAGCCCTGCGTAGAGCCGGCCCGAAGCAATCTTTTCAAGTCTCCAACTGCACTGAGAAATTCTCCCTTCCTTTGCCCCGAGCCCCCAGCTCCTGGAAAACTTATATCCAAAACTGCCCATTTCCACCATTTTCCACCCCAAAACGGCGCCCTGCCCTTTCGCCCGGCGCTTAATCCCCAACTTTCCACCTCCAACGAACCTCAAACCTCCAACCTCAAACCTCAAACGTCCCCATTTCATCCCCAACTGAACTCCTGATCAAGTCCACCTCACGTCCATGAAGCCCTCTGTTACACTTGCTTTACGCATAAGTCTTACACCTCGCATGCTCCGGGTTCCAGCGCCGTTCCTGCTTAGTAAGTATGCTGTCTTATCCCTGTCAGCCTGCTATCCCACCTTATTAACCCTCATCTCGCCCCGCCATCCACCTCCTACAAAAACCTTCTTTTCTTAATACATAATTCCCTATTTTGTATCGTACTTAAGCATCATTCTAAACCACGCTTACGCTTATGGGAAATCAACCGTCTGCCTGGCGCCGGATCATGAACCGGTTGCGGGCCGCCATCGCCTTTATCACACCCGGTCAGGCCACACTGAAAGCCAGCGGCATCGGCATACTGATCGCCACGCTCTTGTTTTTCATCTGCACACTGGCAGACATCTTCCTTTCAAAAGGAATTGGCTTCGGTTACTACCTGGTCACCTTACTGGTACGCGGCATCCCCGCCCTGCTGATTGCCGCCCTGATCGCCTGGGTAGCCCTGCTGGTAGGCAAAACGCCCCGGTATTTCCGGATCGGTGTCGCCTTCACTTTCTTCTGTGTTTTCTATTTCTTCCGCCTGGGTGATCTCGGCTACTGGCTGGCAGGTTTCCTGGTGCTGTTCCCGGCGCTGATCTTCGGAGCAGTATCTTACTGGAAACGGCGACACCAGGTGCAATGGACCCGCCCCAAACGGATCACAACGCTGATCCTGTTCCTCATCGGCTTAGGCGGCGCTATTACCGGATTGTATTTCTTCTTATATCCCGGTAACCCGGTTCCCCCGATAACGAACTATAAGATGCAGGCGCACTTACCTGATACCATCACAGCCGGCGATCCTTCCCGCCCAGGCAGCTACAAGGTCGCTTTCCTGAGCTATGGATCCGGAAACGATAAGCGCCGGCCTGTCTATAATCAATCTGTAAAGATCAAAACGCCTGCAGTAGACGCTTCTTCTTTGCTGAAATCCTGGAGTGGTATCTTCGGGAACCTCCGCAGCTGGTACTTCGGCTTTGGCGCCGATAAGCTTCCCCTGAATGCCATGGTATGGTACCCGCAAAACCTGCAGGGCCCTGCTCCGCTGGTGCTGGTTGTACATGGTAACCACCTGGCGCAGGACTGGTCCGAAAAAGGCTACGACTACCTCGCCGAGCTCCTCGCCAGCAGGGGATACATCGTGGCCTCCGTAGATGAGAATTTCCTGAATACCAGCTTTACAGACATGCCCTGGGGCGGACTAAAAAGCGAGAACGGCGTCCGCGGCTGGCTCATGCTCAAGCACCTGGAGCTTTGGAGAAAGTGGAACCAGGAGCCCGCTAATCCCTTCTATCATAAAATAGACACAAATAATATCGCCCTGATGGGCCATTCACGGGGCGGCGAAGCTATGTCTCACGCAGCATTGTTCAATACTTTACCCGCCCATCCGGACGATGCCAATGAAGTCTTTCACTTCAATTTCAACATCAAGGCCTACATCGCCATCGCCCCGGTAGACGGCCAATATAAACCCGCCGGTATCCTGGCGCCGCTGAAAGATATCAACTACTTTACCATCCAGGGTACGCATGATATGGATATGCAGTCGTACGGCGGCTTAAGCCCGATGTACCGCATTCAGTATTCCCCTTCGTATAATGGCTGTAAAGCCGGCTTGTATGTACATCACGCCAATCACGGCCAGTTCAATACATCCTGGGGAAAATACGATCAGAGCAGTCCTTACGCCAACCTGTACAACTTCACCAACCTGATGCCGGCTGCAGATCAGCAGCAGATTGCAAAGGTATACATCAGCGCTTTCCTGGATCTTCACCTGAAAGGAGTGGAAGCGTATCAGCCGCTGTTCATGGACTATCGCTACGGCCGTCAATGGCTGCCCAAACAGATCTTTTTCAACCAGTTTGAGAACAGTCCCTCCACCTTCATTGCCCGTTACGAAGAAGACCTGAACCTGCAAACCGCTACCATGCCTGGTGTAAGGATCAGCAGCGCTCACCTGAGCGTTTGGCGCGAAGCACTGCATAAACTGATGTGGGGCGATCACATTACGCGATCCGCCTTCATCGGATGGGACAGGCAAGGCGTTGACACGGTGCCTGCCAATTATACCTTCACCTTGCCAGATAGCAGCAGCCTGCAGCTGGAAGGTAAAACGCTTTTCTTCAGCCTGGCCGAAAGCGATGAAAGCGCCGCCCATGTTGTGAAAGGAGAGAAGGCTAAGAAAGATAAACAGCCTGCAAAGAAAGAAGACAAATCAAAGGATCAAACAAAAAAACAGGCAATTGATTTTACGGTAGAATTAAGCGATCAACAAGGCAACCACATCCGCTTTCCCTTAAGCGAATGCGCGCCCTTACAACCGCAGATAAAGAAAAAGCTGACGAAGTTCGCGTTCTTAAGCCGGGATGATGATGCTGAAACTATCCCCGATCTGTTCTATTTTAACCTGGATAAGCTGCAGCAACAGCACCCTGAATTCGTGATGAATAAACTGCACAGTATTCAATTAATATTTGATAAATCGCCATCCGGTGTGATTATTTTGGATGATCTCGGGGTTACCGATCTAAGGAAATAAAGTTGTCAGTTGTCAGTTGTCAGTGAGCGTCGCTCTTAAACTGTCAACTGACAACTGACAACTGACAACTATTTTATCTACGCGTATAATCATCCCAAACATACTTCCCGATGTCCGAAATGATCTTTTCATTCATCTCCATATTCTCCTTTGAATTGCACACAAACACACTGATCGCATAATGCTTCCCGTCAGGCAACCTCACAATCCCGATATCATTCACTGCCGCCGTGATGCCCTGCTTATTCGTATCAGAAGTCCCCGTTTTATGCGCTACTACAGTCCCTTCCGGCAGCTGACCTTTGATCCGTTGTTTACCTGTCGGTGATTCCACCATCATTCCCCACAACAACGCTGTGCTTTGTTGAGATAGTAACTGCTTACTGTAAAATACTTGCAGCAGCTTCGTGGCAGCCTTCGGTGTCATCCAGTTCCTGAACTGAACATCCCAGGCGCTGTGCATCTCCGCTTCATTCGCTTGTATGGAAATATCTTTGAGGCCATGCTTTACAAAATAATCATTCACCACTTTGGGCCCGCCCATTAAACGTAGCAAAATATCACACCCGATATTATCACTTTCAGACACTGTGTATCGCAAGATCTCTTTCAATGTTAGCGAGGCCCCCGCCGGATATTTTTCACGTATCGGGCTCCAGGTATTCCCCGGCAACTCATCCTTTGTAACCTTGATCCGCTGATCTAAGCGCAGCCTTCCTTTATCTACCTCCGACAATACCGCCATCGCAATAGGAAACTTGAAAACACTTTGCATAGGGAAATGATCATCCCCTTTAACACTCATGAAATAATGATCTTCCATACCCAATACCGAAACTCCGATAGTAGCTTTTTTACCGGCCGTATACTGTTCAATCTTTTGCTGCAGCGGGTCAGTCTGGGCATAAGTGATCCGGGATAAACTGAGTAGCAGCAATACTGCAGGATGGAATATCTTCAGCATGTTTCTTTGATCTGCAGCGAAAATAAAGTTTTTCTTTTAACTAATTATTTTAGTACATTAGCTAAAAATATTAGTATTGCTATGGCAGTCGAGCTGGAAGAGGTAAGATTGGGCAATTATTTTGCCATGGGACGGCAGGTGATCCAGATCACGGAGCAGCATTACCCGGTGCTGCCTACTTTATGCCAACAGTTACAGCCCCTGCGTATCCAATCCACCCGCTTAACCAAGCTGGGTTTTAACCTGGTGCGTGGTGGAGATTTTAACAACTGGACAAGGGGCCATAACGGCATGCCCGTGTTCCTGAAAGCTGCATCTGCCAACCGCTGGATCTTACAGTTCTCAGGCTATGATAAAGTGCGCTTTATCGAATACATTCATCAGCTGCAGAATATTTGGTTCTGGCTTTTCACGGAACCGCTACTGCGCAGGGAAGATAACAGGAAACAGGAAGCGCCCTGATCAGGCTAATGATCGCAGCAAAGGAGCCCGCTTATACGGTAGCCGGCTCTCTTTGGTCCATATCCATCCTGTTACCCATTTCCTTGCGTATCCACATCATAGCAGCGGGATTATTGCCTAATTGAGAACAGATCCGGTTCAGCTCTCCAAATTCAGGAGCGCTCAGGTATTGCTGGTAATCATCCAGCGTCTGCGCCTTGCCTTCCAGGTTAATGTCGTAGATCTTTGCGATGATACCTTCGGGGATGTTGAAAATATATAACAGCTCATCCGCACTGGCATAATTCAGGATCCTGCCGGTGCAGATCTTATAACAGGGAACATGTGGACTAAACGGATATTGCGCGCAATTGCAGTTTGTCATATGGTGGTTTTGGCGTTAAAGATCCAGAGTAAAAGAAAACAGATCATCCACAGCGCAAAAACGATCACCCCGGCTACAAACCAGCTGATCTGGCGCTGGAAACAGATGTTCGCCTGCTCAGCAGTTTTGTCAATGAAGTCTTTGGATACAAACAAACTGGCCAGGTAACTGCGCGTTACCTGTTGTCCCCAGTAAACAGACAGGCAAAGCAGCACCCAGCCCAGTATATAGAGAAAGTAGATCCATTTGAAATTCCCGTCTACTTTCATGTAATCTTTGTCGAGGATTGCCAGCAGGGATCCGCCAATAATCAGCAGCGACCAGCCCGTGATCCGGTTCGATTCTTCATTCACCGTCTTCAACGCATTTTCACCGCTTACCGGCGGGGAGAAGGAGGCCTCATCTGCTCCATTTGTGCAGTGCTTTTGGGATTGGCCCTGGCAAGCAATGCTGCCAGCATTTTCTTCCACTTTTTTGGCAGGGGGCTAGCCATGTAAGATTGAATTTTTCTTTGAGCAGGGATTGGGATCGACAATATTCCACTATTATAAATGTAACGTTTTTTCTTTATAAATCGGACTGCCAAAATTTCTGCTCTTTTCCGCAATAGATAAGGCTTTAGCGCTTGTTATTTCTCCCGGAAATCCCTATATTTGCAACTCGCAAAACCTACTTACTAGCTCGGCGAATCAGCTGGGCTTTTCTATTATTGAGTGATTATCAAGGGGATAAGACTATACCGTATCTATATGCTTCCCTGACCATACTAAACTTACTAGCCCATCATTTGATACACCCGTGTTGAACGGACATCTATTGTTTGATTACAAATACCATAAGTATTTGAATATTTATTATTTGACTGATAAAATAAATTTAATAACTAATATATGGATCAGCTAAAACTGAAATTGCAGGAATATTACCAGCGTTACCGGCAATTGGATCAACGGGTTAAACCCGGAAAGGAAGAGGTGGGAGATATGGAGAATGACATCCTTTCACAGTTTGGGTTGCCAGCCTCCAAACGCTTCGTGCAGATATTACATGATTTTGTAAATCATGCGCAGGTAAACGACCATCTGTTGGAGTATGTAAGTAAAAAGCTGCGTTCGGCAGCCCGGACTTACCTGTTGTCACCGGTAATGTCTGATGTAGATCTGCTGAACCATGCACGCGACCAGAAACGCAGTGCCTACGACCTGCTGCCGGAACTGGGCTATCCTACCCATGAGTACGCCATATTCATGGTGGCAGAGCTCCTGTACCGCCGCAATATGGCAGCTACAGATGTAATGGACGAACTTAGAAAAGTGCAGCAGCATGACAGCTGGAACGAACTGTTGCTGCTCAGCAAGATCACTAACTATAACGCAAACGAACTGTACATAAAAATGAAAAAGTACGGACTGCGCTTCCTGGATGATTTCATCCAGTTCAGCCACCGCCAGGATGCTTCTAAAGCCCCGGCTAAAAGGGCCACTCCCGCAGAAGAAGGCTACAAGCCCAACTATAACACCATTAGCAAAATGCAGGTGGAAGATATCGTGTTCGATGAGCATGGCGTTCCCTGCCTTTATGGCAAGATCCGCACAGGCAACCGTTATACCCGGCTGAGCATCGGTATGGAGTTCTCCGAACTGAACCAGGTACTGATGAGCAGTGGCGAAATGGGCGTAGAGATCAGCAACTTTATCAAGAAGAAACTGAACGCCCCCGGAGCAGAAAAATCACTCGTGATTGATATACGCACCGAATTCGGTAAAATACTGAAGCTGGAGAACTGCTTCCTCGAAGTATATAAGCCCCAGCACCGTGAAGGACAGGAATGGATAGAAGATAAAGAGAACTTCTATTTCGTGGAAAAGATCCTTACCAAAAAAGAATTCGATAAACGCTCTAAAGAAGTGGAAACCAAAGAAAAGATCCAGGAGTGCCTGGAGATCATCGGCGGCTCTTATGTAGCTTACCAGCGCCTCCGCCGTTTAGGCATTACCGATGAAGAAGCCAAGCTGAGAGCAGGCCTGCAGGATGAACTGCTGTTCAAACTGTCTACCTACCTGCACAAGCTGAAAGACTAAGTCAACTCTCATGGTCTTATATGTTATAAGGGGTACCATCGCTGGTACCCCTTTTTTGCGCCCTGATTGTTGATAATGCTCCCCCTCCCATTTCCGGGACGAGTAACTATGCTGCGAAAACTTATGGCTTGCTTTTTCAAGCGACAATATGGCTTGTTAAACTTGCTTACCTCTTCAGACCTTACAAACATAGGATTTAAAATTTCCCCATTGGTTAATCTGACGTTAACCGAATTGAAAAAACTGGCAGTGAATTGTGGCCGGTTGACAGTTATCAGTTGACAGTTGTCGGTTGACAGTTGTCAGTCGTAAGTTGTCAGTTGACAGTTATCAGTTGACAGTTTGCAGTCAGGAAAACAGGTTTCGTCGACACAACACACCATCCTGACCACTGACAACTTACCACTGACAACTGACAACTTACGACTGACAACTTACGACTGACAACTTACGACTAACAACTTACGACTGACCACTGACAACTTTTTTTCCAAACCTCCGAAGGTTCTTTCCCCAAACGTCGTCAAATAAGGTAACAATGTTCAATTCATGATCCAATGATACAACGCATCATCTTACTGTCCTTCTGGTTACTGGCTGTGGCACCCGCACTCTGGGCGCAAGACCTCTCATTGAAAGGCGTTTTACAGGATAAAAAAGAAAAGTTCCCGCTGCCTGGCGCTACGGTAAAGCTCTCGCCCCTGTCAGATTCCAGCAAAGTGTCAGGCGGCGTTACCAACGCAGACGGCGTCTTCAATATCCAGCATCTGCAACCGCAAAGCTACCGGATGACCATCTCCTTCCTGGGCTATAAAGATGTGACCCGTACCATCCGTTTAACCGAATCCTCACAGGATGCCGGTACCATCTTCCTGGAAACAGGCGCTACCCGGCTGAAAGGTGTAACGGTAGAAGGACAGGTGCCTCCCGTACAGCAAAAGGGCGATACCCTGGCTTACAACGCGAGCTCCTATAAAACCAACCCTGACGCCACCGCAGAAGACCTGGTAAAGAAAATGCCCGGCATCACCGTAGAAAGCGGTACCGTAAAAGCACAGGGAGAAGACGTCAAGAAAGTGCTCCTGGATGGTAAGGAATATTTTGGAGAAGATGCCACCCTGGCCCTCCGCAACCTGCCCTCCGAAGTGATAGATAAAATAGAGGTGTTTGACCGCCTGAGCGATCAGGCCCAATTTACCGGTTTTGATGATGGCAATTCTTATAAGACGATCAACATCGTAACGCGCGGGAATATACGAAACTCACAGTTCGGAAAGATCTTCGCCGGGTATGGTACCGACGATCGCTACATGGCAGGCGGCAACGTCAGCCTCTTTAATGGCGACCGCCGTATCTCCATCATCGGCCTATCCAATAACATCAACCAGCAGAACTTCGCTACACAAGACCTGCTCGGCGTGGTAAGCAACGCCAGTGGTAACCGCGGCGGCGGCGGAGGTGGAGGCGGTCGTGGCGGCGGCGGCGGTAACCGTGGCGGTGGAGCCGGCGGCTTTGGCGGCGGTGGCAACGCTGGTAATTTCCTGGTAGGCCAGCAGGATGGTATCACCAAAACTACTTCCTTCGGCATCAACTTCTCCGACGTATGGGGCAAGAAAGTGACCGTGAACGGCAGCTACTTCTTTAACCGTACCAACAACACCAACGACCAGCTCACTAACCGTGAAACCTTCCTGACTGCAGATTCCAGCCAGTTCTACAACGAGCACCAGCAAACCAATAACACCAATTATAATCATCGTATTAACCTGCGTATCGAGTATAAGATGGACTCGTCCAACATGCTGATCTTTACACCCGGTATCAGCTTCCAGAAATACGATGCCTTCTCGCAGACCAATGGCCTGAACTCCTATGCAGACAGCAACCTGATAAGCCGTTCAGACAACCAGCAGATCAGCCAGACCTCCGGTTACAGCACCAACAACGGGATCCTGTTCCGCCACGCTTTCCCCAAGAGAGGAAGGACGATCTCTATTGGCCTGAACATCGGCGGCAACGATAAAGATGGACAACGCAACCAGCAGGCATTCAATACTTACTATAAAGGACAGGCAGGCGTGAACGATAGTATCCGTCAGCAATCCAATCCGAAGAACGACGGGTTCCAGCTCTCCGCCAATATCGCCTATACAGAACCGGTAGGCAAAAGCGGACAGCTGCAAGTGAACTACAGCCCCTCCTGGTCAAAGAACAGCGCTGATCAGCAAACCTTCCATTACGACGAGTTCACCGGTAAGTATGTGCTGCCGGATACCAGCTTGTCCAACGTATTTGATAATACCTACAAAACGCAGAACACAGGCCTGACCTATCGTTACGGCAACCGGGATAAGATGCTGTCACTGGGCGTATCCTACCAGTACTCAGAGCTGAACAGCGACCAGGTATTCCCGCTGACAACCAAAGTCCGCAGAACCTTCAGTAACCTGCTGCCCAATGCCATGCTGCGCTATAAGCTGTCGCAGAACAGCAACATCCGCGTGTTCTACCGGGCTAATACCACGCAGCCTTCTATCGGCCAGCTGCAAAACGTGATCAATAACAGTGATCCGCTGTTCATCTCTACCGGTAACCCGGACCTTGCACAGCAGTACACCCACCAGCTGATCACCCGCTATAGCTACACACAGCCGCAGAAAGGACTGAGCTTTTTCGCGAACCTCTTCCTGCAGAAAACACAGGACTACGTGAGCAATGCTACCTACATTGCTTCCAGGGACTCTGTATTAACGCCTACGGTTACACTGTATAAAGGATCGCAGCTGTCCAAACCCGTGAACCTCGATGGATACTACAGCGCGCGTACGTTCATGACCTTCGGCATGCCGCTGCGTTTCATCAAGACCAACCTGAACCTGAATGCAGGCTTCGCCTGGTCGCGCACGCCTGGTATCATCAATAATATTGAGAACCTGGCCAACAGCTATAACTATAACCTGGGCGCCGTGCTGTCCAGCAATATCAGCGAGTACGTGGATTTCACCCTTTCTTACTCCGCTAACTTTAATGATCTGAAGAACAGCATACAGCCTACATTGAATAACAGGTACGTTTCCCAGGCTGCCGGACTGCGCCTCAACCTCCTGTCAAAGAACGGCTGGGTGTTCTCTAATGATCTTACCAGCCAGATGTACAGTGGTTTAACAGACGGTTTCAACCAGCAATACTGGCTCTGGAATGTAAGCGCTGGCAAGAAGTTCCTGAAAGGGCAGCGCGGCGAGCTAAAGCTCACCATCTTTGACCTGCTGGACCAGAACCGCAGCATCACCCGTACCACTGCCGCCAACTACGTAGAAGACGTGCAGACACAGGTGCTCAAACAATACTTTATGGTTACATTTACCTATAAGATCAGGAACTTCAAAAGCAGTAAGGCTGCCACGCAGCCGGAACCGGATCCTGAGATGAGGCGCAGGCCCGATGGTATGTTCCGCCAGCGTGGTGATGGCCCGCCAATGCCATAATAGTTTGAGGTTTGAAGTCTGAGGTTTGAAGTTCGTTAGAAGTTTAGAGGTTCAAAGTAAGTAAACCTGCTCTAAACTTTTAACCTTTAACGAACCTCAAACCTCAAACTTCAAACCTCAAACCAATAACATTTATGCAGACAACAACTATATTAAAATTTGAATAGGTTCACTGATTTAACGGAAGCGCTGAAAAGAGGTGACGACGCCGCTTTCCGGGAGTTGGTGGAAACCTGGAAAGACATGGTCTACAATACCGTGCTGGGTATCATCCAGCACGAAGCAGATGCAGAAGACGTAGCGCAGGAAGTATTTGTACAGGTATACCAGTCCATCGGAACCTTCAGGGGAGATGCAAAGCTTTCCACCTGGCTATACCGTATTGCAGTGACCAAAGCGCTGGACCATGTGAAGAAGAAGAGCCGGAAAAAGCGATGGGGCCTGATCTCCGGGCTCTTTGGCGATAAACAGGAAGAGCTGGCGCCGCCCGATTTTCATCACCCCGGCGTGGTGCTGGATAATAAAGAAAGAGCAGCGGTATTGTTCAAGGCTTTGGAACAGCTGCCAGACAGGCAAAAGGCCGTCTTCGTGCTGCACAAGCTGGAAGGCCTGTCTGCCAAAGAGATCGGTGAAGTGATGGACATGAACGAGGCAACAATAGAAGGCCTGATGTACCGGGCCCGCAACAAGCTCCGTACACTGCTCGAAAAATATTATTCTGATAAATAGCGAAGGTTTTTTTAAAAAAGGTCGTCTAATTAAATAGCAAGTAAACAGTAAACCGTGAAGAATAAGGAACACGAAATAGAAAAAGTGCTGAACAGCCTGGATGGCGCTGGCAGGGCAGGGGCGGGAGATTTCTTCTTTACCCGTTTGCAGGCCCGCTTGCAACAGAAAGGCAGTAATGCATGGGAGCGTGCCACCGGTTGGATCGCACGCCCTTCAGTGGCCATTATCGGGCTTTTACTGATCCTGCTGGTGAACGGTATCATCGTATTGCGGCAGCTCAAACAGGACACGGCTGTTGCCGAACCGGCCTCCGTACAGGCCTTTGCAGAAGAGTATCCTTTGCAGGCGGCGGCCATTTATGATATTGACGATAAAACAGCGTTATAATGGCTATAGCTAAGAACAAAGTATTGCTGATCATCGTAGGCGTGCTGTTAGTAGTGAACCTCGGCGTGTTGCTGCTGTTCGTAAATATGAAGCAGCAAGGGCGCCCGGGAGGCCGTAACTGGGGCAGGCAGGGCATGGCAGAGGTATTGGAAAAGAAAGCCGGTTTCAGCAAACAGCAGCTGCAGGCTTACCAGGAGCTGCGCGAGCAGCACTGGAAGAAAATGAGGCCCCTGCTCACAGATATGCGCAATGCAAGAGACAGCTTTTACAGGCTGCTCTATGTGCCCGAAGCAACAGATTCGGCGCTGTCGCACGCAGCAGATGGAATAGCCCAACGGCAAAAGGCTATTGACCTGCAAACATTCCGGCATTTTCAGCAGGTGCGCAACCTCTGCGATGACACCCAACGACCCAAGCTGGATTCTTTGATACATCAGTTCATGTCTAAGACGGGCGCACCTTTCCGGCGCGATAATCTCCGTGACCGGAAAGAGCGGCCTTAAAGAATAGGTTACACATTTCGCGTCATTTTTAAACTAAAAGTTGACTATTTATGAAGAACAGGATTTTGTTAGTACTGGCCTTTCTATTCGCAGGCCACATGACCATTAATGCACAAGGCTTTCAACGCCGTACCGTAGAGGAAAGAGTGAAGATGACCATGGATAAGTTATCTCCGGAACTTTCCCTCAAAGACGACCAGAAGACTAAACTGAGCGACGCCTATACGGACTTTTACAAAGGAATGGATAAGTTACGGGAAGATGCCCGTGCAGGTGGCGGCCGCCCTGACAGGGACGCTTTCAAGAAGTTGTCTGATGAGCGCGACGCCAAGGTAAAAGGTTTCCTGAGTGATGACCAGTACAAAAAGTACACGGAAACGCTGGAGAATATGAAGAAGGAGCGCGCAGCCGGCAGACAACGTGGTGGTGGCGGCTTTAGAAGATAGTTCAGTTAGTGTTTACGATGACGAATGATCGGCTGCTCCGGTGGCCGGTCATTTCGTTTTTTAGCGCTACTCGTCCAGCTTATAATGCTGCTTCAGTAAATACACATAGGGCCCGAATAAATGGTGCACAAAGATATTCTTCCCGTCAAACGGAAATCGCTCATCATAGCCCGCCGCCGGCGCTAATATAATGGGCGTGCCCGCAGGCATATAATTATGGCTGTTCACAAACGGGGGCATTACATATCCCGGCATTACCTTGCGTACCCGCTTATAGGCCAGTTTGCCCAACACCCGCTGCATACGGCGGCTGGCCCTCCTGGTAGAGCCGTCTAAACGTCCATATAGGTGATTGATCACTAAACGGGCTAATAAGGCCTGTTTACGGGTTCTTTTCTTTACATCCTGGAAAGGGTTCACCTCGGGGAAATCGCCCGTGCTTTGCACGGAAAAGGGCGTTTGCGGTACCCAGTCGCGGGTGTTCACCACCCGGAAAGCCCATCCGTCCCTGGTAATAAAATCGAAATCGTAGGCATAGTTCAGGTTACCCGGCTTGGGCGCTGCACTGCAATAGGTCTTTATAACGAGATCTTTCGGGAAGTCAGGGTCATCCAGGTACTGCAGGTAGGAGCGGAGCAGGAAAGCAATAGCGCCTCCCTGGCTATGTCCCATGATGATAAAGGAACGGATGCCTTTATGATAGAGCGCCTTGATCCTGGGTACAATATCAGGGGCAAGCGCAGCCAGTCCCAAAGTCCAGCCGGCGTGCACATAGGCAAGGCTGTCGGCGGCCAGCTTATAATGAAAAACGGTACTGTCATCCAGGCGTAGCTCGCCACGGGCAGGGATCATCCCGGCATAGAAGTTTTCCAGCCATGATTCCGGCCGGGGCACCGTACCACGGATACTGATCACCGCCGTTTGCTGATCCCAGAGCCAGAGGTCCCAACGGTTCCGCAGCCCCACTACCGGGGAGCGGTAGATCAGCTCACAATTCTGCGGACGCGGCACCATCACCCTGGTCCAGGGCGTATCTGCCTGGTAAGCAGAAATTCTCAGCAGCTGCTCATATTCATTTGGGTTGAACCCGGGCCGCAGCTCCTGGGCCCCTGCCTGCAGGCAGATAAGGAAGCATCCGGCTATGCCGGCTATTAGATAACGCCATGCCATCATACAATTATAACAATTTCACAGCGGCATCCTCCCAGTTCAGTATCCGGTCATAACCCTGTACGTGTACATTATGATGACCTGTGAAGAGGTAGGGCTTACCCTTGAAATAGGTAAAATTCCGTGTGAGGTCGTCTATCATGATATCCGTTTGCACAATGCTCTTGTCGCCGCAAAGGCAGAATTGCCGCCATGTCAGGAAAGGGAAGTGGTCGTTCAGCCAATCGATCTTATCCTTCAGGGAATTGGGAAATTCCATAGCGGCAGATACAATATAGAGCCGGTATTTCTTGTTCAGCTCTTCCAGTACCCGCTGTGCATCGGGGAACACAGGCAGGTCCCGGAAAAAGCCCGGCGTGTTCAGGTACTCCAGCACTTTGCCCTTATGATCGATGGGCAATGCTTCGGATAAAGTCTTACCCCAAAGCTCTTCCTCGGAGAATACCTTGCCATAATCGCGGTAATACCATTCCCTTGCTTTGGTGATAGGGTCCGCGATCGTTTCGTCCATGTCGATTGCTATAGAAAGTCGTAAGTCGTTAGCCATTAGTCGTCAGTTGTTAGTTTCCATGGTCTATATAAAGATATTCATTGTATTTTATATTATCCACCTATTACTAACCACTAATGACTATCAACTAACGACTTACGACTAACGACTTACGACTAACGACTTACGACTAATGACTTACGACTAATACACCTGTTCCGCTCTACCCACCGTGCCATCATCCCCGATACCTTCCACGATCACCCGGAAATGCCTGGTAAAATCATTATTGAAGAACATGATCTTGGCAGTACGGGTTTCCGGATCAACCATCAGGTTCGGGTTCCAGTACAGCGTCATCCGCTTGTCAGGCAGGGAATGCACTTCTTTATGAACGTTATAGTCAGGTGAATAGAATTCTTTTACTACGGTATACCCGGGTTTCTTATACAGCTCAAAGCCTTTCATGCTGTCATCCCCGCCTTCGCTGCCTTTTTTGGTATATACGGCAATGGCGCCGTTGGCTCCTCCGCCAAAGCCGCCCATAAAGGGAGGACGGAACACTTTCACCATCGCAATATCAGACACGGCTACGCTGCTCAGCATACTGGCGTCTGACGGCATCTCATTCAGGTACAGTGAGGGACGGCCTCCGCGCCATTGCAGGGAAGGATCGTTCAGGTTGCCCGTGATCTGCAGGCCAGCCACCCTGGATTGCAGGTACTGGAAAATGTTCATGTAGCTGTTGTTCTCCTTGGTAAGGTCGAAGGTATAACCGTCGCCTCCTGCAAACAGGCCGGTGGCATAGCGTTTCTCCAGTGTTTCCTCCTTCGCGATCTTGCGTTCGGTAATGTTCACTTCCTTCAGGAACACCATCCGGCTGTTGATGGAGCGGCTTACCCGGTTCCCTTCATATGCAGTGTTGAGATAGTTTTTCAGCGTATTGGCGTCAATAGGCGGCGGCAGCTTGAAAGGATAAGACATGGTCACGGGCGCCACATTCTCAAAGAAATGGGTATTGAATTTCACCGTCACGTCTTTCCAGCGCTTCTGCTGATCATTGCCTTGGTAATATACCAGCGCCGTATCCATCAACACCAGGTTGGGCACAGAGAATTCGCCCATGGCATTGGTAGGCGCAGAAAGGATGGTGGTAGAGCTGTCTATCGGCTGTTTGATAATAAAATCCACTTTCCCGTTCATCAGCTGGAAACGGCCGCCATTGGTAAAGGCAGTGCCTTTGAGCTGGATGCCCTGTTCGTAGGGGAAACGGGTATCGGGGTACTGTTTCTTCAGGATCTTTTCCCAGCTGAAACGGCGCCAGCCATTGGTCATCATCACCAGGTCAAGCGCGTCGAGCCTGGCTTTTGCAGTGTCCTGGAGGTACCAGGCCGGGTTATGGATATACCCTTTCAGGTCGGAGGTCAGCAGCAGGTTAGACACGATATTGTCCTCATCCGGGTCCTTCACCACCAGGTCGGCATCCGTTACAGATACAGACAGGATTGTGGCGAGACTATCCGGTACCTTCAGCATGATCGTATTTTTGGAACGCTCTTCTGTATTAATGGAGGGGGCCTCTTCCAGCTGCAGGGGCAGCAGGTCGTTCTTACGGAGGAACACCAGCCTCTCTGCCAGGGGCACGCCGGCTTTACTGAACAGGGTGAGCTGCATGATGCTGCTGGGCATATTCTGGGTGGGCACAAAGCCGCTGATACGGCCTTCAGACACCTTCAGGGGCGCCTTGTACACCAGCTGCTGGCCTATCTGGCCAATGATCAGCAGGTCGTTATAGGCGGTATCGTCCGCATTGGCGATCAGGGCCTGGTAGAACACGCGCAGTCCGCGGTTGTATACTTTCAGGCCTACACCCGTGGCTTTGGCTTCCGGCAGGGGGAATTCCTTCTGCTGGCCGTTGGCCGCTTTCACCGTGGCTTTAAAGGTCTCGCCTGCAGCAGGTTTCAGCTCGAAAGAGCCCATCCCGTCGTGCGTTACTTTGATGACAGCTACCTGCTGGCCTTTACTATTCTTAACACTACCGTCAACGCCTATTGGAAAGCCGGACTGGTCAATGGCTTTGAATGCTACCACGTTAGTCTGCCCGGCGATCATATCGCCGCCTTCAGGGAAGAACTGCACGGAAAAGGCGGTGCTGGTAATGGTATCCCGCGGCGGCGGACTATTACGCTTAGCGGGGTCCAGCACTTCAATGGTACGGTTATAGAGAAAGCTGTGATCAAAGTTCAGCATCCAGGAAGTATAGGCCCGTATCTGGTACATACCAGGTTTCATGGTCTCCGGCAGGCTGATATTACCCGGTGCGCCGGCATTAGATGCGGCGAAGAGCTTCTTCTGTAATACGGCGCCGCTGCGGTCTATCAGTTCCACATACAGGTTAGTGGCCCTGGTATCAGGCAGGCCCTGCAGGGTGATATAAGCCTTGAACCAGATGGTCTCACCGGAAGCATAATAGTCTTTGTCCAGGTGCAGGTACACTTTCTGCTGAGGGTAACGGCCTGCAAATTCTTCCAGGGCCTGAACGATCTTATCGTCCCAGTCTTCAACAGGAGGAATGAATTTGAAAGCGCTTACGAACGTCAGTATCAGTATACAGGCAGGGATCCACCACTGCAAACGCAACTGCTTCAATACGGTGCGTAGGTGTTGCATGAAAAAATATTTAATACACGATGATAGAAAAAATACGCTGCACAATTTAGTACAATATAAGAATACAATAGGTTTACTTATTATTGCAGGCCATAAACAGGTTTTAAGATAATTTTAAGATAGTGGCGAAAAAGAGATTGATCGTGATCGGCGGCGGCGCTGCCGGCTTCTTTTGTGCAGTGAATGCGGCCCGTTTAAACCCGCAGCTGGACGTACTCCTGCTGGAGAAAACGGGCAAGCTGCTGTCAAAGGTAAAGGTATCCGGCGGAGGGCGTTGCAATGTAACCCATGCCGCGCCGGACATTGCTTATATGGCCCGCCATTATCCCCGCGGACAACATTTTGTGAAGAAAGCCTTCGGCCATTTCTTTGTGCCCGATACTATCGACTGGTTCCGGGAAAGGGGCGTAGCACTGAAAACAGAGCCGGATGGGCGCATGTTCCCGGTAACAGACAGCTCTCAGACCATTATCGACTGCCTGCTGCGCGAAGCAGACCAATATCATGTAAAAATAGCCGTACAAACGGAGGTAAGCGCCATAGAGCGCAACGGTAACGGCATCTGGCAGCTACACCTGCAAAACGGGCAGCTGCGGGAGGCAGAGTACCTCTGTATCGCCGCCGGCGGCTATGCCCAGGCAGAAAAGTTCGGCTGGTTAAAAGCCACGGGCCACCAGGTAGCTGCCCCGGCGCCTTCCCTGTTCACCTTTAATACCCCCGGCCATCCCATCACTGCCCTGATGGGCGTGAGCGTGCCCGGCGCACAGGTAAAGATAGCCGGCGCCAAACTACAGGAACAGGGCCCGGTGCTCATTACCCACTGGGGCCTGAGCGGGCCTGCGGTATTACGTCTCTCTGCATGGGGCGCCCGCGAGCTGCAACAGCTGCAATACCGGTTCACCGCCCTGGTGAACTGGGTACCTGCTTTTCATGAGCATTCCATGCGGGAAGAGCTGCAAGGGCTACGCTTTTCAATAGGCAAGCAAAAGATCTGGCAGAAAAATCCATTCGAACTGCCCCAGCGTTTATGGCAATTCCTTTTACAACAGGCGGGTATACACGAAGAAGCACGCTGGGCCGATTTGCCTGCAAAGGAGCAGCAATTACTGGTAAAACAGCTGGTAGCCATGGAACTGGCCGTACAGGGTAAAACTACTTTCAAGGAAGAATTTGTGACCTGTGGAGGCATACAGCTTGCTGAGATCAATCCCGCCACTATGGAAAGCAGGATAGCGCCAGGTCTTTATTTTGCAGGAGAAGTGATGGATGTGGATGGGATCACGGGAGGATTTAATTTCCAGCACGCGTGGACCAGCGGCTGGATAGCGGCAAAGACAGTAGCAAGCCACTAGCTGTCAGCTATCAGCGGTCAGTGATTGAAGCGAACGCCTGTCCATTGATCCATACGGTTTATTTAAGCTATTCAACCCAACTTATATTTCAATTCAGTTCAATCACTGACGACTGATAACTGAGAAACTGCAGCGCAAAAGTAGTAGCTGAATTTGTATAGTCCTAAGCAATATTATTTATACGGCTATAGATAAACTTTATAACCGGTGAATACCAGGCGAATAGTCCGTTTCCAGGGCTTTCAGTATCTGCTGGAAATGAGCCGGCTCTCCCAGGAAGTCTATTTTGGTGGTGTCGATCATCAGCGTTCGGACGGAATGCTGTTTCAGGTATTGGATGTACATATTGTGCACCCTTTGCAGGTAGGCGTCTTCTATCTGTTGTTCGTAAGAACGGTTGCGTTTCCTGATATTTTTCTGCAGCTGCGGTACCGGCGCATTAAGGAAGATCAGCAGGTCGGGCTGCACCAGCTGTGGGTTGATGATCTCAAACAGCTTTTGGTACAGGTTATACTCATCTTCCGACAGGTTGATCTTGGCAAACAAGAGGCTTTTCACAAACAGGTAATCCGATATCACTACTTCACTGAACATATCCTGCGTTTGCAACATGTCTTTCAGCTGTTTATACCGTTCTGCCATAAAGAACAGCTCCAGCGGAAATGCATATTGCTGCGGCTTTTCATAGAATTTAGGCAGGAAGGGATTGTCTGCAAATTCTTCCAGGATCAGCTTCGCATGATAATGTTCGGCCAGCATGTGGGCCAGCGTGGTTTTCCCGGCGCCTATATTTCCTTCTATCGTGATAAATCGGTAATTCATTCCTAACTGATTACTTTCAACTAACTGCTAATTGCCAACGGCTAACTGCTAACCCTTTTAACGGGTAACTCATCTTTGCATGCAGCCAGCAAGGTGCGGATGTCCTGTTGCAGTACAGGATGTACCAGGTCAGGCAGGATCTCATTCAATGGCGCCAGCACAAAACGCCTGTTCTGCATACGGGGGTGTGGTACTTTGAGCTCGGGCAGCGAGATCACTTCGTTGTTATAGAAGATAATGTCTATATCTATCACCCGGGCGCCCCATTTTTCCTGGCGTACACGCCCGATATTCCGCTCGATGTTCATCAGGGTATGCAGCAGGTCCAGCGGCGCCAGCTCGGTCTCGATCTGGAGCGCCTGGTTCAGGTAATCAGGTTGTTGTACATTACCCCAGGGAGCGGTCTCATAGAGCGCAGAGGCTTTTACCACCTTACCGGCCTGCTGATGAATGGATTGCACCGCCAGTTGCAGGTTAGCTGTGCGCTTGCCTAAATTGCCACCTATAAGTAATATTGCTGTATTCATGTATATTTACCGGCGCAAAAGTACCCATATTCCTTATTTTTGAAAAAAAAGTTGGTTTACGGCTACTGTAACGAATTCACATAATGGTAGACTAACAGACCCATAAACAGATTCCTTTTTTTATGCGTAGCTTCCTTAAGATCTTTCTGGCTTCGTTCCTGGCTTTTATAGTATTCTCCGGCATCTGCCTGATCATATTGCTGGTCATCATTGGCAGGGCTTTAGCGCCTGAAAAGGTCGTGATCGATCCCAATGCCATACTGATGGTAGAGACCAGCCAGCCTTACGGCGAACAGCGGATCGCCAACCCGCTCAATACCCTCCTGAAAGGTAAATCCAGCGATATACCCGGCTTGTATGATGTAGTGCGCCTGATCGCCTATGCCGCCAAGGATGACAATATCAAAGGGATCTACCTGAAAACAGACGGTAATCCCAACGGCTTTGCCACCAGCGAAGAGCTGCGTAAAGCATTGCTGCAATTCCGGAAGTCCGGAAAATTCGTATATGCGTATGGGGAAGGTATGAGCCAGCAGGCATATTACCTGGCCTCTACCGCCAACAAGATCTTCCTGCATCCGCAGGGCGGCCTTGATTTCGCAGGTTTCTCCACCCAGATCATGTACCTGAAAGGCACGCTGGAAAAACTGGAGATCCAGCCACAGATCTTCTACGACGGCAAGTTCAAAAGCGCTACAGAGCCTTTCCGCGAAACCAAGATGACGGATGCCAACCGCATACAGACCAGCGCGTACCTTGGCGAGCTGTATGGGCATTACCTCACCAACATCAGCAAGGAACGTGGCCTGGATACCGCTACCCTGCACCGTTATGCCAATGAAGGCCTGATACAGCACCCGGAAGATGCGCTTAAATATAAAATGGTAGACGGCCTCAAATACGACGACCAGGTAATGGACGAGTTCAGGAAAAAGCTCGGCATCAAAAAAGATGAAGAGCTGAACTTTGTATCCCTCGCCAAATATGAAGAAAGCGCATCCGCTGACTATAAATCCTCTTCCGGCGATAACAAGATAGCGGTATTATACGCCCAGGGCAACATTGTAAGCAAAGGCGATAACGACGATGTAATGATCAGCAGCGAAGAATACCTGACGCAGATCCGCAAGCTGCGCGAAGATAAAAGCATTAAAGCCCTTGTTTTCCGTGTAAACTCCCCTGGCGGCAGCGCCCTGGCCTCAGAAACCATCTGGCGTGAGCTGGAGCTGACCAGAAAGGTAAAACCGGTGATCGTATCCATGGGCGATTATGCAGCCAGCGGCGGATATTATATCTCCTGCATGGCAGACTCCATCTTCGCAGAGCCTAATACCCTCACCGGCTCCATCGGCGTATTTGCCGTGCTGCCTAACCTCCAGGGCTTTTTTAAGAACAAGCTGGGCATTACTTTCGATGGTGTGAAGACCGGTCAGTATGCAGACCTTGGTACGGCTACCCGTCCGCTCAGCGACGTAGAAAGGAAGTTTGTACAGAACGCAATAGACAGTATTTACAGCACCTTCAAATCCAGGGTAGTAGCCGGGCGTAAACTGTCACAGGCTGTGGTGGACAGCATCGCACAAGGCCGTGTATGGAGCGGCGTACAGGCAAAAGAGTTAGGCCTGGTAGACAGGCTCGGTGGACTGAACGAAGCCATCGCTTCGGCAGCCAAAATGGCCAAGGTATCCAGCTACCGCCTGCGGGAGTATCCTGAGGTAAAAGAACCACTGGAAAGGCTGCTGAGCAGCTTTGGCAATAAAACCGGCGCCAGCATGGTGAAGAAAGAACTGGGAGAGCATTATACCATCTACCAGCAGGTAAAAAGACTGAAGGAAATGAGCGGCGAAGTACAGGCCCGCCTGCCCTTCGATCTGATTATCCATTAAAAATTAAAAATGAATAATTAACAATTAATAATACATGCATAACAGGTATTCCGTAAGGCAGATACAGGCTGGCAATGCCGTAACAGATACCCGTCCCGCCCATTATTCATTATTAATTCTAAATTATTAATTAAAAAACCTGCTGCTGTCAGCAGGTTTTTTTAGTTTTACACGATTTTTTTTAAAGCAGATCATATTTATGGCGGTGCAGTACAGTCAGTGGAAGGCCATGCTGGCCATCACAAAGGCCAGTCTTCGGGCTATTCTCCGGAGCCCTTCCACGGTGGCGTTTACACTTGGTTTTCCTTTGATATTTATCCTGGTTTTCGGATTTATCGGTCAAAGCACGGTAACGGTTAAAGCCGGTATCGCGCCCGGCACGGATACCTCAAGCTTTCTTTATAAGGAACTGGCAAAGGCTAAAAGCCTGAAGCTGGTGGATGAGTCGCCTGCCGAAATGGAAGACGACATGATCAAGGGCCGTATCACAGCCATCCTGCAGATTACCCAGAAGCCCGGAACAGGGCCGGTACCCGCTTATGATATCACGGTGCGTTCCAGTACCGCGGGGGTAGACAAGATCCAGGTTTTCCAGTCCATCCTTAAAGATGCACTGAACCGGATCGACGATCGCTTTTACCAGCGTCCATCTGTAGCACAATTGAATACAGTGGTAGTGCCTGGCAGGGCTTATAAAACCATCGACTTTATTCTGCCCGGTATGCTGGGCTTTTCCCTCTTAAGCGCTGCCGTATTCGGCACGGCTTTCCTGTTCTTCAGCCTCCGTCAGACACTGGTGTTGAAACGCTTCTTTGCCACTCCCGTCAGACGTACCTATATCATCCTGGGCGAGACCTTATCCCGCCTGATCTTCCAGCTGTTCGGCGCTATTGTGATTATCGGCCTCGGGCACCTGGCCTTTGGCTTTACCCTCGTGCATGGGTTTGCTACTTTTGTGGAAATGCTGATCCTGTCCCTGTTCGGATTGGTAGTATTCATGGGCTTCGGCTTCCTGGTAAGCAGCGTAGCCCGCAATGAAAGCACCATACCGCCCATTGCCAACGTGATCAGTATGCCGCAGTTCCTGCTGGCAGGCACTTTCTTCTCTATAGACGCCCTGCCTAACTGGCTGCAGCCGGTATGCCGCATGATGCCGCTGACCTACCTGAATGATGCTTTCCGAAAGGTGGCCTTCGAGGGCCAGCACCTCTGGAATGTAGGCCTTGAATTGGGTGTATTAACCCTTTGGGGCATTATCATCTATGCGGTCACCATTAAAGTCTTCAAGTGGGAATAAGCCCGTATGTCGTATTTTTTTCTTAAATTGGCTATATGCAAGTCCTGTATGTCATTCTGGGCGCTCTGGCTATCCTGATTCTGGGCCTCTTTGTATTCTCCCTTTACCTGCCTTCCCGTTTAAAGATCGAAAGATCATTATTGATTGAAGCAAGGCCGGAAGTGGTGTTCCGTGAGGTAAATACCCTTCGTAACTGGGAAAGATGGTCGCCCTGGCATCAGCTGGACCGTGCCATGAAGCTCGTTTATGGAGAAAAGGAAAGCGCAACAGGCGCCAGCTACAGCTGGGAAAGCAAAAAAAGGAATGTGGGACGGGGAAGCCTGAGCATTACAGAATCACGCCCATATGAATATATCGCTATCAGCATCAACTTCACAGGCCACGGTACCAGCAAGGGACATTTCCGTTTTGAACCGGTAGGGGAGCACACACGGGTGATATGGGTGATGGAAATGACTGTCGGACAAAACCCTGCCCGCAAGGTGATCAGCTTAATGATGGACAAATGGGTAGGCCGTGATTTTGAACGCGGTTTACAACAATTAGCCGTTGCCGCATCCCATTGACCATCAGTTATCTTTTAACAGCCCGCTGCTTTTTCCTTTCTGCTTTCTCCTTTATCCTTAATTTCGCGAATGCGTTTTATCAAACTATTCGTGATCAGTATCCTTTTCTTTGCTATACTGATCTTCCTGATCTCCTTATTATTTCCCCCCGATGCGGTAGTAGACCGTTCCGGCGTTATTGAGGCGCCGGTAGAAACAGTATATAGCCAGATCAGCGAATTAAGAACCTGGTCAGCATGGAACCCCTGGACGAAAGTGCAGGCAGCAGGTTCCCTGCAGTTCTCAGAACCTTCCCATGGCGCCGGCGCCTGGTATAGCTGGGAAAATCCGCAGCAACAGGAAGCATCCGGTAAGCTGACCATCCTGCGCAGCGATCCTGCCAAAGGCGTATATTATGACATGCATTTCAAAGGCCTGAAACCCGTAGTTTCCGGGCTTGAAATAAAGCCTACCAAAGATGGAAAAGGCACTGCCGTGCACTGGTATCTGAAAACCAGGCTCGGCTGGCTGCCCTGGTGGAAGTTCCGCGGGTTTATGGCCGACAGGTTGATGGGCCCCCAGGTAGAACAGGGTTTGACAGAGCTGAAAGCACTGTGTGAAAAAAAATAGTTTGAGGTTTCAGGTTTGAAGTTTGAGGTTCAAGGCAAGTACCGTCACTAAGGCAGCCCGTCCTTAACTTCTAACATCTAACGAACCTCAAACTTCAAACCTCAAACTTCAAACGTGCTATTTTTTATGAACGGTATTCTTGATTCTCCCGAATAGGCGTAATTTCCTTCACGTTTTAGCCATTAAATCAATACAGTCTATATGAAAAAGATCCTTTTAATGCTCACCATCCTGGCTACCACCGCCAGCATGGCATTTTCCCAGGCGGTTCAAAGCCCCCGGATCACCGCTGAAGGAGCCAATGTAAAAGTAAGCTATGGCCAGCCCTCCAAAAGAGACCGTGTTATCTTCGGCAAACTGGTGCCCTACGGCGAAGTATGGCGTACCGGTGCAAACGAAGCTACCGAGATCACCTTTGCAAAGGACGGCACTTTTGGCGGCAAGCCCGTTAAAGCCGGTACTTACAGCCTGTTCACCATCCCCGGCGAAAAGGAATGGACATTCATCCTGAACAGCGAGTTGAAACAATGGGGTGCTTACAAGTACAATGAAATCAAAGGGAAGGATGTATTGCAAGTAAAAGCGCCCGCTTCTACCATTAGCACACCGGTAGAAAAGCTGACCATTACGCTGCCCGCCGGCAAGCTGGTACTGGAGTGGGATAAGACGAAAGTGGAAGTGCCTGTAAAAGCATAAAAACGTTTGAAGTTTGAGGTTTGAAGTTTGAGGTTCAGGGCAAGTAGCATTTATTAAGACAACTCGTTCTGAACCTCTAGCCTTAAACGAACCTCAAACTTCAAACTTCAAACCTTAAACCTGATCCAGGAAGGCTATTATACTTTCATACACCATTCCCAGCTGCTCATCCGTTATGCAATAAGGCGGCAATATATACAAAGTATTCCCCAATGGCCGCAGCATGATCCTTCTCTCCCTGAAAAAGCGGTGCAGTTGATCCGCCAGCTGGTTAATATAGCTGTCTTCTCCGTCCGTTACAATCTCAAATGCGATGATAGTGCCTGTTAAACGTATATGCTTAACGGTTTTATAAGCCGACAGCTTTTCTGAGAACTGCTGATGCTTGCGGTTAATACGTTCCCTGTTCTCTTTACAGGCCGCATCCAGGAACAGATCAAGACTGGCCAGCGCTACGGTACAGGCCAGGGGATTAGCCGTAAAGGAATGCCCGTGAAACAGTGTTTTCAGCTTGTCATTTGACAGGAAAGCTTCGTAGATAGCAGCAGTGCAGGTAGTAATGCCCAGGGCCATGCTGCCCCCTGTAAGGCCTTTGGAGAGGCAGACCATATCAGGAGCAGTGCTTACATTTTCCATGGCAAAGTTCTTGCCGGTACGCCCAAAACCTGTCATGATCTCATCTGCGATCAGCAGTACCTGTTGTTGCTGGCAGTACTGCAGCAATTGGTCCAGCGCTGCGGCATCATACATGCGCATGCCGCCCGCTCCCTGGATCAGCGGTTCAAAGATGATGGCGGCGATGGTATCCGGCTCCAGTGCCTGGATGGCTGCCTTCAATTCGTCGATATTATCTGCCGAAGGCGTGTCTATAAAATGTACCTCGAATAAAAGATCATTGAAGGGCGCGGTAAATACACTTCTGCTGCTGACGCTCATCGCCCCGAAAGTATCCCCATGATAGGAGTGCTCAAAGGCCAGGATCTTATGCCGGCGGATACCCTGGTTATGCCAGTATTGCAGCGCCATTTTAATGGCCACTTCCACGGCGGTAGACCCGTTATCAGAGTAGAAAACCCGGCTTTGCTGCCCGGGTAATATGGGCAATAGTCTTTCTGCCAGATTAACGGCCGCCGGATGGGTGTATCCTGCAAATATGCAATGTTGCAGCTGCAGGGCCTGTGCTGCCAGCTTTCCCGCAATGTAGGGATGCGCATGGCCGTGAATGTTCACCCACCAGCTGGAAGTAGCGTCCAGGTAGCTGTTGCCCGCTTCATCAAAAAGTAGTGCGCCTTCCCCGCGTACGATTCCAATTGGTGCAGGAGCTGTTTGCATCTGTGTATATGGATGCCAGATCACCTGCAGATCGCGTTCACTTAATGTTTTAGACATGGGTGCAAAGCTAAATCCCAAAAGTACAAATCCCAAATTCCAATATCCAAATTCCAAAGCAGGGATTAAGTATTCCAGCGAAGGCAACTTGCCCCGCCCGCATTTGGAATTTGGGATTTGGAATTTTACAACGTGTACTTAAGCGAAAGATTCACCGTACGCCCGTCTATCGGTCCCCATAAAGGCAGGAACTGTGGTGCTGCCATACTACCGGTGTACAGTGGTGCATGTTTTCCCTGTCGTGCATCAAATATATTCTCGCAGTTTAGCACTACATTAAAATGTGATCCTACCTGGCGGGATACCATAGCAGCCCAGAACCAGTAATTGGGCGCCTTTTCATTGTTATACAGGTATTGATTGCCTGCCCAGGCGCTTTCTATACCGAACCTCCATTTGTCAGGAATTTCATAGGCGAGTGTGCTGGCAAACTTATCCCGCGGAGCAAAGGGAACAAAGGTAGCCGCTGCATCTGTGTATTTGGAAGTGGTATGATTGTAGCCCAGGTAGAGTTCCAGCTCTTCATAGCTTAAACGTATATACGTGTCTGTTCCCTGGCTTTTCGTTGCGTACGGCTGGTTCTCCAGCGAGATCATACCGTCGGCGATCACCACCGGCAATATCGGGTGCTTTATATGTGTATAGTAAAAGGCCTGGTCCAGTGTAACATCTACCGGTCCCAATGAGGTATGATACGCTGCATCGAAGTTGATGCCTGTGCTTCTTTCTGCTTTCATACCGCTGGCGAGTGGCAGCAGCTCTTTATAGGCAATACTTTGTGTCTGGCTGGTAAAGATAGCCGGTGTTTTATAACCGCTGCCTGCGCTAAGCCTGATGGAAAGCTGGTCCACCGGTTTGTACACCAGCGCCAGGCGCGGCAGGAAATACCAGCCATAAACATTGTGATGGTCGGCTCTTATGCCTGCTTCCGCCATCAGCCTTTTAGTGATATCAAAACCATCCTGTGCAAAGAAGCCTACGGTATTGTAGGTATAATTGCCGATCACGCTGCTGTCGCCGCTGGCCCTGCGGTACAGCTCTCCGGTATTGTTAATGCCCGCTACCCAGTTATTCCGTCCGCTCTTTTTGTTATAGGATGCTTCCGCATACAGGTTGCTTTGATTGCCGTTCAGCGCAAATGTGCCTTCCGTATTTTCAAGGTGATAGAAGCTGCCCACTCCCTTAACAGTTAAGGTGCCTCCACCCAATTGTCTCCGGCTGAATTGAAGGTCCACACTGTGCCGGTGGCTGTTATTGCTTTCTGTATATTGATGGATGCTGTCTTTGATATTTGACAGCACCTGCATATCGCCGCCTTCCCTCTTTTCCATGGTTCCGGTATAGCCTGCCACCAGTGTAGTATTTGGGTTCATATACCAGAAGAAGCGCGGATGCACAGTGTACTGCCGTACGCGGGGCACATCGCTGAAACCATCCTTATTTACATCACTCGCATTTTGCGTTGTAGCGCCTGCAAACAATGTAAGCCCGGTCTTTTTCCATTTTTGGGAATAGAAGGTATTTACATTGTTCTCTTTTAATGTGCTGCGGTTGACCAATACCGTTAGCTCCGGTTTGCTGCCCGGTGTTTTGGCAATGAAGTTAATCATACCGGCAATAGCGCCGCCGCCATACAAGGTAGATACTGATCCTTTGATGATCTCTATCTGCTTCAGATCCAGCGGGGGAATGGCCAGCACACCAAAATTGCCGCTAAGGCCTTCGTATACAGGCATACCATCGCGCAGCAGCTGCGTATATTTTCCATCCAGCCCCTGCATGCGGATGGCATTGTTGCCATTAACAGCCGATGTGTTCTGTATATGTATCACAGACAGATCGCCCAGTATACTGGCCACATTGCCGGGCTTTATACCGCTTTCCTCGTTCATATCTTCCTGCCCGAGTACTTCCACTTTCATGGGCAGGTCTTCAATACGGCTATTGGTGCGGGTGGAGCTGATCACTACTTCATCTATATTTTCCCCTTTTGCCTGCATCCATACGGGAATGGTATCTGTTCCTTTCCACGGAAAGCTGATGGATAAGGAAGCAGGTTGATAGCCAATAAAGGAAAACTGCAGTTGTGTGGCGCCGCTGCTTTGATTATTCAGCAGATAAACACCGGTATTGCCGGTGGCATGGCCTTTCCCGGTGCTGCTGTTCAATACGGAAACACCTGGCAGCGGTTGTTGCGTAACACTATCTTTAACGATGATAACAATTTGTTGCGCCTTGGTCGAAAAGAACATGCTCAATATGGCCAGGGTGGTCAGCAAATACTTCATGCTGCAAAAGAAGGAGACGATACTGAAGAAAATCTGTAGATGGTGAAGGTATGAACACCGTTTTCGAACTGGTAAGTAATAGGAAGCTGGCAGGTATCACAGATACGCTTTACAATGGCGAGGCCCAGGCCGTTAGAGCTGTCATTCAGCAGCGCTGATTTTTTGAAGCGCTGGAACAGTTGCTTTTCCGGTATGGCGGGCCATTCGCTGGTATTGCTGATGGATAATTGCTGTTCGTCCAGGTGCAGGCTGATCTTTCCGCCGGGATAATTGTAACGGATGGCGTTACCCAGCAGGTTACTGATCAGCATTTCTGCCAGTGCAGATGGCATGCTCCATGAAGTATTGAGCTCCTTCTCAACGCTAAGCCGTTTATCCCGGATCAGTTCATCCAGCAGGCCCAGGTACCGCTCTGTTACCTGTTGCAGCCCTTCGGGCTGTGAAACATCATACTGGTGGTTCTCGATCTTGGCCAGGAGCAGGAGGGAGTGGTTCAGGCGGGTGAGCCTTTGCAGGGCTTCGCTGCTTTGTGCAATGGCCTGCAGCTGGGCATCGTTGAGGCTTTCATCCTGTAGCAGCAATTCCAGTTTACTCTGGGCAATGGCCAGCGGAGTTTGCATCTCATGCGCAGCGTCTTCCGTCAGTTCTTTTATGTTCAGGTAGTCCGCATGTATACGGGAGATCATCGTATTCAGCGAAGCATTTAAGCGGTTGAACTCATGCGTTGAGCTCGGGCTGAAGCTAACGCTTTCTATCTTTTTGAGCTGTACGCCCTGGATCTTTTCAAGCGACTGATAAAAGGGTTTCCACAGGCGCCTGTTGAGTATCCAGTTCAGCAATATGATAAAGGCCAGCAAGCCGGTGAAAACGATCAGCATGACAGAGAAAATGTTCTTGATCAGGTCATCCCGTTCTATCAGTGATTTGCGGATGATCATCAGGTAAGAGCGGTCATGCAGGCGGACCACCTGGCTCAGTTGCCGGTAGGGCACTTTTTTCCCTTCCACCTCCTGGTACAGCATAATGCTTTCCAGGTATGGCTTTTCCTGTGGGGGCAGAAGGCTGGGCTGCAGGCTATACTCCGGGATGGGGAAAATGCTGCTGTTGGTGCCAGCGCTATCCAGGTAGCGCAGCCACTGGATGCGGTCGTTCATCAGCTCTTCATCTATTTCGTGCCTGATCTCCTTATTGAACTGGAAGAACAGGTAGAATGCGCTCGCCGCCAGCAGGGGTAGCATGATTAGCAGAAAATAGATAGTCGTTTTGGTGAGCAGCTTCATGGTATCCGGTTTATTGATCAGACCAGCGATAGCCGGTGCCGTAGATCGTCTTGATATAGTCCCCGCTGCCCGCTTCCAGCAGCTTTTTGCGCAGGTTCTTGATATGGGTGTAGATAAAGTCATAAGACCCTGCCTGGTCGTAAAGATCTCCCCATAAATGCCCGGCGAGAGCCGTTTTAGTGATCACCCGGCGCTGGTTGGCGATAAAATACAGCAGCAGCTGGTATTCTTTACCGGTGAGCGCTACGGGGGTATTTCCCACAAAAACGCTTTTAGAGCCGGGAAATACCTTTATCTCGTTAAAATGGATGGTAGTATTGCCATCGAAGTGTTTCCGCCGCAAAATGGCGTTAATACGGGCATTCAGCTCTGAAAGATGAAATGGTTTGGTCAGGTAGTCGTCTGCCCCCAGGTCCAGTCCGTGGAGCTTATCTTCCAGGGAGTCTTTAGCCGAGATGATAATGATCCCCGCCCCGGATTCGAGGGATTTAAGCTCTTTGATGATCTCCAGCCCGCTACCGCCCGGCAGGCCGATATCCGCCACGATACAATCATAATCGTAGTCATTTACTTTATCCAGGGCTTGCAGAAAATCAGGGGCGGTTTCGCAGATATAACCCTGCTGCTCCAGGTATTCCCTGATATTGGCCTGGAGGGCAGGTTCGTCTTCTATGACCAGAACTTTCATTGCGAATGATGTTGCTGGGATAAAAGTAAAACATTATTGCAGGAGAGGGGGAATACGGGTTAAGGAAATAAATAATATAAAGGAAAAATTGGTAATAAAGCAAAAAGTGTTTTACATTTGCGTTCCCTTTTTGGGAGTACGGGATGTAGCGCAGCCCGGTAGCGCGCTTCGTTCGGGACGAAGAGGCCGCTGGTTCGAATCCAGTCATCCCGACTAATTTTTACCTTTTTTAAAGAGGCTGTATCAAAAGTAGGATACAGCCTCTTTTTATTCGGGTACCTGATGGAGACAGGTAGTCGTTAAGCTATTCTCATCGCCTCCGCTCATTTTTAGGACACCCTCTTATTTAGTTCGAAATAATTTCGACAGATACCATAATTAAGCTGCGCTATTGCCAGTCAATGATTGTATCGTTCAAGTCCTGTGAAGCCGCATGTTATACTAATACTATGCCTATTTAATCAGATCGCCAACCTGGCTACACGCCCCAGGTCTACCGGGAATTGCAGGCAATATTCCACGTCATTTTGTGTTAGACATTCCTCCTTTTGGGTTATCATCCAGGGATAAGGCTAACCTACTTTTGTGTTATCAAACAACGCAAAATGGAACTTAAAGGGAAAACAATACTGATTACAGGCGGTACAGCAGGTATCGGCCTGGAAGCCGCAAAGCAATTTTTAGCTAATGGCGCAAAAGTGATCATCACTGGCAGAAACCAGGAAAAATTGGATGCAGCCCAAAAGTTATTACCTGCACTGACCGCTATAAGAAGCGATGTAGCAAATGGAGATGATGCTCAGTTACTTTTCAATAAGATCAGGGAACTTGGAGGAATAGATATTCTATACAATAATGCCGGTGTTTTTAGTCAGCCCCTTAATTTGGGAATAGCCAGTGACAGACATTTTGAATTGGCAAAGTATGAAATGGATATCAATTACCTGGGTGTGATCCGCCTGAACAATTTGTTCATCACTCTGCTGCAATCAAGGAAAGAGAGCGCTATTATCAATACTTCTTCCATTTTAAGTTATGTACCTTTAAATCTTGCTCCAACCTACTCTGCCAGCAAAGCGGCCATACACTTTACACTGTGTCGCTAAGAGATCACTTAAAAATTCTGAAAAGCAAAGTGAAAGTGTTCGAGATATTGCCACCTGTGGTAGCAACAAGTATGACCGAAAGTCTTGAGACAAAAGCGATCAGCCCGGAGAAATTAGTAAACGCATTGATTGCCGGGATCAAAAAGGATCGGTTTACTATACGTGTCGGTGACAGCAAGTTGGTATATATGATCAATCGGCTGTTCCCTAAAATGGCATATGGATTAGTAAATCCTGCGAAAAATGCGCGGCAGCTGTACGTTAATTCGTAACTTTAAGGCAATGTGATGAAACATTTTAAATCAATCAGTGAAATGGCAATCGCCAGTAATTTGCCATTGCCAGAACATCCTATGTTGGGTCTTTTGAGAATTAATCGTGAGATCAGGATAAATTATGCGGCATATACAAGCGACTTTTACATGATTGGATTAAAAAAGGTAACAGCTGGCTACGTATTGTATGGCAGAACTAAATTCGATCATGAGACCGGATCTATGATATTTATAAAGCCACGACAGGTAGTGGAAATGCGGAACCTGGAGTTTGAAGAGGATGGATACATTTTAGTTATTCATGAGGATTTTCTGACCGGACATTCATTGTATGAAGACATTCAACGGTATTCTTTTTTTGATTACGAAACAAACGAAGCACTTCACCTGGCGCCAAAAGAAGAAAAAATTATTTGGAATATTTTTCATACGATAGAACAGGAATATAATAATAGTGAAGACGAGTTTAGTAAAGAGATTATTCTCGCAGGCGTCAATTCCATACTTAAATATGCTGAACGTTTTTATAAAAGACAATTTATAAACCGGAAACAACTTTCCGGGAAAACGGTAACAGAGTTTAATAAAATCCTGCAAAAGTATATTAAAGATGGTTCCCTTGATAGCAAAGGTTTGCCCGCTGTTGGGGAATTTGCAAGCAGGTTAAACATCTCTTCAAGATATCTCACAGATCTGTTGAAAGTAGAAACCGGCAAAACTGCTATTGAACTTATTCATATTGCTCTTATTGGTGAAGCTAAAAACAGGCTGGTAAAAAAAGATAAAACTGTTTCTGAAATAGCATACGAATTGGGTTTTGAAAATATGTCTTACTTCTCCAGGCTATTTAAGAAAGAAACCGGCATGCTCCCGACATCTTATAAGAAGCTATTTTTTGAATAAAGTAATAATTGAGGGTAGAAAGCGTCCAGTCGTCCCAAACACCTACAGTTTAATAGGAAAGCGCGCTTTTGGAGCAGGCTTTTTCGTTCATATAAATTGCGATTATTTAACGGCTGTAGCATTCTCACTCACCCCGGCTGCTGCCAAACCCATTGTTAGCCGCTTGTTGTTCTTTTTCATCAGCGACATACTCCAAAATGTCACCGGGTTGGCAGCCTAGTGCTTTACAAATTGCGTCTAATGTGCTAAAACGAATTGCTTTTGCTTTCCCTGTCTTTAAGATAGAAAGGTTAGATAATGTCAGATCCACTCTTTCAGAAAGTTCATTGAGAGAAATTTTTCGCTTTGCCATCATCACGTCTAAGTTTACAATAATTGGCATAGCTTAAATGGTTAAGTCATTTTCAGATTTCATATCTATGGCATTTTGCAATATTTTTTCAAATATCGCTGCAGCAGTGGCCACTACAACAGAAACGAAAGTAGTCACGATACAAACCGCAAGAAAACCCGCAGGATCGTCGTCTTTATGGTGGGCTACCCTTATATACAGTCCTGCCATTACAATGAAAGCACTTAATACGATGGCACAATATTTTATGCTTTTTAAAGTTTTTACAGCGCTTGATGAAAAGACTTTATTTTGTCCGATATACCCAAGTAATTTGAACGCCTGGTATAGCGCCACAAAAAATGCGATGGATGCTGCGTATCCATATAAAATGAACGGGTCAAAGTAAATGCTAAACAAATCCAGGTTTGCAGCTCTTCCTTCGGTCAAGGGAAGCCGGATCATAATGGCAAGTGCCACCATGCCGATAAGCACGATGACTGCCTGAAGGAATATTATTGAAATTCTTTTCATAATGGTGCTATGAATGTTAGATCATAGCGTAAAGATAATAAATAATTATCGATAAACAATAAATATTTAGTGCTTTTTGCGAAATATTAAGTTTTCTATACCCGTGTAGATAGATACCATTATATATTTATAGCAGATGGCCGGAATTGTATAAAACATGTCATTTGAGCCATCCTTAATTCGTCCTATTTTTACATTATGCAAGGGACGAAAAAGAAACTGGTCGTTATTGTACCCATGCCGGGGATCTACCTCCTTGATATAGCCGGCCCCTGTGATGTGTTTGCCGCTGCCGACAAACTGCTGGATGGAAAGGGTGGATATGAAATCCTGCTCGCATCACCACTTCATACAAAGAAAATACCTACTAAAAGTAGTGTGGAGCTGCACTGCCCGGTCTCAGTAACAGAAATCACGCAACCGATCGATACAGTAATTATAGGTGGCTTTTCCATGCCGCTGCTGGAAAAGGGACAACGTTTTTTTCAATGGCTCAAAGGCATCTACCCGAAGGTCAATCGTATCGGTTCTGTTTGCGTAGGCGCCTATGCCCTCGCAGAAGCAGGCATCCTGGATGGAAAGCAAGCTACCACACATTGGGAGTACAGCCAGCAGTTTCAGCTGCGTTATCCTAATGTGAAAGTGGATACCGACCCTTTCTTTACCCGCGACACCAATATCTATACTTCAGGGGGCGTGTCCTCCGGGATCGATCTTGCGCTGGCCTTAGTGGAAGAAGATCATGGCCGGGAACTGGCCCTGCATATTGCACGCAAGCTGATATTACAGCTGAAACGGCCGGGATACCAGGCGCAGTTCAGCAGGCTGCTTGAAATTCAGCGCCTGGAAAACTCTATTGGCGGAAAGCTATATACCTGGATGATCCACCACCTGGAAGAAGACCTGAGTATAGAACACCTGGCCCGCCATAGCAATATGAGCGTGCGCAATTTCGCCCGGGTGTTCCTGAAAGAGACCGGCGTCACCCCCGCCAAATTTGTAGAGAAAGTACGGGTGGAAGTAGCCCGCCGGTATTTGGAAGACAGCGATCTGAGTATAGACCAGATCGCAGAAAAATGCGGCCTCGGTGGACTGGTCTCCATGCGGCGCACATTCATGCGGCACATGAATGTATCGCCCAGCGATTATCGCCGTTCATTCAGGACCTCGCTGCAGACAATAGAAGACTAACGTAAAATATATTATTATGAAAGTAGCTATTAACGGATTTGGACGCATCGGCAGGATGACCTTAAGAGCCCTGCTGAACAAAAAAGGCGTAGAAGTAGTGGCCATCAATGACCTTACAGACAGTAAACTGTTAGCGCATCTTTTTACATACGATACCTCGCACGGAAAGTTTGCCGGTACAGTAGCATTACAGGACCAATATATTGTAGTGAATGATCAGAAGATCTTATTGTTGAGTGAGCGGGCCCCGGAAAAATTACCGTGGAAAGACCTGCAGATAGATGTGGTGATTGAATCAACCGGCCGTTTTACACAGAAGGAAGGGGCGCAATTGCACATCACCGCAGGCGCAAAAAAGTATTGATCACTGCACCTGCTAGCGGTGGTGTGAAAACGATCGTCATGGGCGTGAATAACGACCAGGTCACAGAAGCGGATGAGATCCTTTCTACCGCATCCTGCACTACCAACTGTATAGCGCCGGTATTATACCTGATTGATAAAGAATATGGCATTGAATCAGGTTTCATGAGCACCGTGCATGCATTTACCATGGACCAGATGCTGCAGGACGGACCACATAAAGATTTCAGAAGGGCGCGGGCAGCCACACAGTCTATCATTCCTACTACCACCGGCGCTGCAAAAGCAATTGGTGATGTATTGCCGGAGCTGAAAGGGAAGATGGATGGTTTCTCTTATCGTGTGCCTGTGATCGATGGATCAATAGCTGATATGTCGCTGAACCTGGTGAAGCCGGCATCCGCAAAAGAGATCAATGAATTTCTGCAGCACCACGCTGCCACCTCACTCAAAGGTGTGCTGGAGTATACGGAAGAGCCGTTTGTATCCGCTGATATATTAGGTAATACGCACTCGTCAATCGTTGATGGTACCTTAACCCGTGCTATCGGCAAACTGGTGAAAATAGTATCCTGGTACGACAATGAAGTAGGCATTTCGAACCGGATCGCTGAATTAACAGTTGAACTGGCCGCTAAGGTGAACAACCTGGTAGAGGCCTGATTGCTCATATGACTACATGTACCCGGGTTTTAAAGCCTTCAAGTCATTTGATTTGAAGGCTTTTTGCTTCGAAATGTCAGCACCCTCTGCCCGTACCGATATGGACCTGCGATTTGATGGGGCAGTCCTAAAATACCTTTAACAAAATATTTTCTTCTTGGATTATGAAATGAGACCGATCGGTCCTATCTTTGTGTTGCTATGAATAAAGGAGACGATACCCGCCAGCGTATTATTGAAAAAGCAGCCGCGCTTTATAACATCAAAGGCATTGCCGGCACGTCGGTAAGCGATGTAATGGAAGCAACACAGCTCGCTAAAGGCGGTATCTACCGACGTTTTGAAAATAAAGAAGAGCTCACGCTGGCGGTTTTCCACTACCTGGCAAATCGCCTGTCAGGCGCCATCAGTAACGCGATCAAGGCCCAGGGTACTGCCACCGGCAGGCTGAACGCCTTGCTGGACTTTTATACTGAGCGGCTGGCCTTGTCCCAAACTGGCGGTTGTCCCCTCATGAATTTTGGCGTTGAGGCAGATGATACTGACACCGGTTTAAGTGAACAGGTGGGCAAAGGTATCCGCGCGATACAGCAACAGATCAGCGCTATCGTCCAGGAAGGCATTAATACAGGCGAATTCCAAACGTCTGTCAACGCAGACCTTTTCGGTATTAAAATGTTCAACCTGCTTGAAGGAACTATTCTGGCCTGCAGGGTAATGAAAAGCAAAGCGCAAATGAAGACGATAGCCCGTTTGCTTAAAGAAGAAATCGCCTCGTTTAAAAGATAATTTTTTTTACCAAAAAACGGACCGTTCGGTCTCAAATAAACAACCATTATGAAAGTCATTCAATTCAATGAGTACGGCTCCTATGAGCAACTGAAACTTATAGATATGCCTGAACCCATCTTAACTGATGGTCAGTTGCTGGTCAGGGTTACATTTGCAGCCGTGAACCCGGTGGATAATACTATACGCAGGGGCCTGATACCACAGGCTAAAAAACCACCCATGATATTAGGTAACGAAGCTGCAGGAATTGTAGTGAGAGGCAATGCAGCATTCCCCGACGGCACGCGTGTGATTATTTCAGGCTTCACCGCACAGGGCACCGTGCGGGGTATTACCACTGATGGCGCCTGGCAGGAATACCTGGCGGTTTTGCCTTCGGAACTTGTGAAGACCCCGGATGTCCTTTCTGATGAAGAAGCTGCGTCAGCGTTTGGAGGATTTTTTTCTGCCATGGCGTGTTTGAACAAGGCAGAATTCAAGGCGGGCAAATCGGTTTTGTCGCTGGGTGTGGGCGGATCTGTGGGTAATGCCGCCGTCCAGTTGGCAAATGCGCTGGGCGCTTCACTGGTAATCACTACAGCAGGCTCCTCCGAAAAAGCTAAAATTGCGGAAGACGCAGGTTATACAAATGTGATCAACCTCGAAAAAGAAAGCATCTGGGAAGGCGTAATGCGGATCACCGGCGGCAAAGGTGTCGACATCGTAATTGACAGTATCGGCGGCCATCTTACCGGCGATGCTATTCATTCATTGGCACGCAGCGGCATTATCGTAAACATCGGTTATTCAGCCGGCACCCAATTTACGGCTAATATTACCGATTTTGTCTGGAAGGGGTTACAGATGCGCGGGCAAAGCCTGTCAGGCTGGTTCACAAACGCAGAACAACAAGCTGTATGGGATCAGTTGCTACCACTCTTTAGCAACGGCAGTATTAAACCGATAGTAGCCAGATCTTTTGGGATAGCGGAAGCGCCGGCAACGCAACAATATCTCATTGAAGAACGGCCATTTGGTAAAGTGCTGCTACAGTTTTAAACAAACGGCAGGGGAACATGCAGTAAGAATAAAGACAGGAACCGGGAACGCTTATCCCCGGTTCCTTAATATGAATACGCTAAAGCGCCGCAGGTACCTTCTCTGCTTTTAACTGTCCCGCAGCTACATAAGCAGCCATTTTAGGTATCATATGGCTTAAGCATACCCCTAAATTAAACGCCGCAGTAAAGTTTTGTGCCGCTGTCTTTACATTGCCCTTTCCGTCTTTGCCATCTACATCATCAGCAAAATGGCCCTCCCTGTCCGTAATGCCTGACATGAAAATAAAAGGGGCATCACATAATAGCCGTATAACCCCATGCGTGGTCTCTACAGAGCCTACGGGCAGCTGGTTACCGGTATTAGCCAATGCTTGCAGGCCTGCCTGATCCGAAGTGGCATAATCGGCATAGTTGGTGATATTCACCACGCTGACGCCAATATAGTTTTTGTCATTCATCACCTCAATATTGGGGGATGGATGGAGGTAGGGTTTCAATAATCCCGATTCTATTGCGCTGATGGTAGCCGCATCCAGTAGTGTAAAGAAATCAGCAGCAATAGCAGATGGGAGCACTTTCTCAAAATGGGCAGGATCATCCCATTTACTTTGCGGGTTTTCGCCGTTAGGATGAAAATTATGGATAAAGATGTTGCTGCCCACGGTGACGCAGCCGTTATTATTGCTGTCATTCAATCCCAGTGCAGCTGTTCCCATCGCCACCACCAGGTCAGGCTGTTCTGACCGGTAGGCCAGCACCTTCGGAAGGCAGGCATGTTTACCCTGTGAGCTGGAGGGGTTCCATTGCGGGTCCATGATGTCCTGTATACACCATAGTTCCACGGTAACCTGGGAGAAATTATCCCACACTGCCCTCGGCTGCGCAGTTCCTTGCGGAAAGGTCCAGGGATAGTTTAAACGACTTGGATTAGGCAGGGCCTGCGGGCGGATAGTGCTATTCAGCAGGGCATTCAGTATGGGCTCAACTTCCCATGATTTGTTTCCGATCAATACAATGCGTTTCATAGAATAATGGTTTTTTGAGTGATAGAATTGTCCACATGACAATTTGCAGTTTAATAACACCTGGAAGCAGTAAAAGGTTTAAAAAGGGGAGTGGTGTGTTATATCGCGATTATTTATGTAAATTTCGAAATCCTAATCAGGAAAGGCACATGGATACCGATGTTTTCTTCCAAAAAATAAATACTTATACTCGTCTGACGAAGGAAGCGGAGCTTGCATGGGCGGCATTGTTAACCGAAAAAGTGTACCCCAAAGGCGAACATTTCATCTCCGTCGGACAGATTCCAAAGAAAGTAGCTTTTGTTGTTAAGGGACTTTTTTCTCAATACTACATAGCAGATAACGGTACAACAATTATAAAATATTTTTTCCCGGAGGGAAGGATTGCCGGTTCCATTCCTGCAACACTGACAAAAACAACAAGCGCATTTGCCATTGAGGCTTTGGAAGACACAACCGTTCTTGAATATGACTACAATGAATTCAAAAAGCTGACATCCATCTTTCGTGATATTGCCGGCTTTTATATCAAATACATAGAACAACACTGGATAATAGACAAGGAACCATTAGAGATCGTAATGAAAAATGACCCCGCTGCAAAACAGTATAGTGACTTTCTCAGAAAATATCCTGATTTAGTGAAGCGCTTGAAAAAACATCATATAGCCTCCTACCTCGGGATCACCCCTACTCAATTAAGCCGCATATTTGGGTATAGTAAATAAAATTGCTTTCTCAACATATGTAAATGTTTTTCAGGAAACAGCACGCCATCTTTGTAACATAAAAATAACATTCAATGAAACAGGTATTTATCAATCTGGCAGTAACAGACGTCGACAAATCAATGCAGTTTTACACACAATTGGGGTTCACTAACAATCCCCAGTTTTCGGACGACCAATCGAAGTGCATGGTTTGGAGCGAATCCATTTTCGTGATGATCATGACACACGAAAAGTTTAAAACCTTCACCAAGAAGCCGGTGGCGGATACCAAAGGCAATATAGCAGCGCTCTTTGCGCTCTCTGTTGACAGCCTGGAACAGGTAAACCAGATTGTTGAAAACGGTTTGAAGGCGGGCGGCACAGAACCCATGCCCATGACCGACTATGGCTTTATGCAGTTAAGGAAAATCGAAGACTACGACGGTCACACCTGGGAGATATTTTTTATGGATATGAGCAAGCTCCCAAAAGAATAGCCCTCCCGCTTAGACCAAAACAAAAAAGGTTGCAGTGTATCTCTGCAACCTTTTTCGTTTCATCTTTACTCAATACCCTGGGTTCTGCACAATCTTCGGATTCCGGTCTATCACATCCTGCGGTACCGGGTTCAGGTACATTTTCTGGGTGAACACATGCGGATGGTTCAGCGGCACAATTTCGTATTTCCACACGCCTGAATTGTTGCTGGGTACCGTGTTCGTGATTTTCATTGCATGCTTGTCCACATTCATCACGGTACTCGCAGTCTTCCAGCGGATGATATCATAAAAGCGCTTGTTCTCAAAGCAAAGCTCCACCCTTCTTTCGTGGTAAATAGCAGTGCGCATCTCCGCCTGGGATAGTCCGGGCGCAAGGTCGGGCAAACCGGCCCTTTTGCGGATCTGGTTAATGGCGCTGTACACGCTGGCATCAGGTCCCACGGCTTCGTTTTGTGCTTCTGCGTATCCCAGCAATACTTCCGCATAACGATAGTAAATAAAGTTAGCGCCGCTGACAGCACCACCACCGGGGCGTACCAGCGGGTTGAGGCGCTTCTTAAAATAGTAGCCGGTGTTGCCTACGTCATCCGTCCCAAAATCGATCTGGTTTTTTGAAGGACGTACTTTATCAATACGGGTGTATATGGTGTCCCATTTGTCCATCCAGGTCATTTTATAGGGCGCGCCGTCATACACGATCCAGTCGTAGAAACGCTTCTCACGGCCCACATAGGGGTGTTGCGGATCATAGCCAGACGTAGGGTCTGTGATGGGCTTTCCATTCGCCATATAGAACTGGTCTACCAGTTCCTGGGTGGGGCAGTAGTTGCCCCAGGTGTAGTAAGCGCCGTTGATCCACACCGGGCCGCCATATTGTTCAAATGACGAGCCCATCGTGTTGGCTACCACCTGGCGGTCCCATACCACTTCGGAATGATATTCATTGGCTTCGTACCAGATGGCAGAAGGATCAGGAAACAGTTCGTAGGCTTTGCCATTGCCATAGCCGTCAATAAACTGTTTAAAAGTAGCGGCGGCCCTGGCCCAGCGTTGAGCATCGTAGTTATTATAACCGGCTACTTTATTGGGGTCATTGCCCGCAGCGGGTTGGGCAGCGTTGAAAGCGGGACTGGCAGCATATAGTTCCACCCATCCTTTTAGAGCCAGCGCAGCGCCCAGGGTAGCCCGGCCCGCATCAGCATCGCCTTTGTTATATTTAGGTGGCAGGTAACCATCTTTTGCAATGGAGTCCAGTTGTGTGGTGATAAAATCTACTGTTTCCGCAAAGGTACTCCTGGGAATATAAAGGGCAGCACTGTCCATCGTGCGCCTGTCTGCCGGAACGGTAATAATGGGTAGTCCGCCGATATGCATCCACAGCTCACTATAGAAAAAAGCGCGGATAAACCGGGCTTCATCCAGCCGTTTGTTCAGCCACTCCGGTGAGAAGTTTTGAGCGTTTTGGCGCACAGCTGTTATAAAGGTGTTGCATTTGCGGATGTTGGTGAATGTAGTGGTCCAGTTGGTAAGATCCCCCGAACCGGTGATGCCTCCCCATACGGTATAGTCGTTGGAGGAGGGCTCTACAATACCCTGCTTCCAGTTATAGGAAGTATAATAAAAACCCGCGTCATTATCATCCGTGAAATTATCCAGGTTTTCCGGCTGGTTCCAGTAATTAGGTAATGCGCTGTAGATATCGTTAAGAAAAAGATCGGCATTTCCTTCTGTACTCCACTGGATCTCATCAGTGAGCTTGGTCTTATCGGTATTTTCCAAAAATTCCTTTTTGCACGAAAGGATACTGAGCATCAGTATAGCAGTGAACAAGAGGTATATGAATCGTGTCATAGTTTTTTTGTTTAACAGGATGAATCTAAAAATTGACATTCAGTCCAAACACGAACACCTTCTGGTTAGGATAGGCTGTTTCCAGGTCGGTATAGCCTACTTCCGGGTCCATGAATTTCATTTTGCTGAAAGTGAGCAGGTTTTGCCCGGAGATATAACAACGGACGCTCTGCATCTTCATAGCGCTCGAAATACGGGCGGGAAGCGTGTATCCCAGCACGGCAGTCTTTAAACGGAGATAACCCGTTTTCATCATCCAGAAATCAGAATTCTGCGTGTTATTGGCATAGGGCGACTGGTTCGCACGTGGATACTTTCCATCAGGCGTGTTGGGCGTCCAGTGGTTGTTATAGTATTCGTAGGCAGAATTGCTATTGTTGTTATTAAAGGGCACTGTTTGAAAGCCGCGGAAATTCAGGCTGGCCAGCGCAGATCCCTGGAAGAATAAGCTGAGGTCAAACCCTTTCCATGAGGCGCTGGGCGTGAAGCCATAGGTGATGAAAGGATATACCGGGTTACCGATCACTGTTTCATCATTGGAGTCTATTTTTCCATCAGGTTTGCCATCGGGGCCGCTGATATCTGCATAGCGGATGTCGCCGGGATGAAGCACGCCAAACTGGGTAACGTTGTATCCGTCCTGGCCGTTAATCACCCCATCGTTGTTTTTATCATCTGCAAGTGAGAATAATCCAAGTGCATGATAGCCGAATTGTGTGCCGGTAGGCCTGTTTGTTCTCCGCCGATTAGGATTATCATAAGTGGCGGCGGTTTCAAACACCTGGATCATCTTATTTTTTGCATAGCTGAAATTGCCGTTCAGGTTTAGCTGCAGGCCGTTGTCGAAACGGTAGCTGCTGCCTGCAGAAATATCGATACCATGGTTTTCCATGATGCCCTGGTTTTCATCAGAGAGGTTCAGCCCGTATTCTACCGGTACCGTTACTGCCGGAGGCAACAGCATGCCGGTTCTTTTTTCATGAAAATAATCTACTTCCAGTTTGAGCAAGCCTTTCCATAAAGTAGCGTCTACCCCTATATCTGTTTTGGTAGATATTTCCCAGGTGATATTGGGGTTGGCTTCCCGGGTAATATTGGAGCCCTGTACCATACTGCCGTTGCCGAAGGCATAGGCGTTACCGTATAAATTATAGCCGTTCAGGTACTGGAATGCCGCCCCGGCCAGGTTGCCCGATTTTCCCCAGGAGGCCCTTAATTTAAGATAGTTCAGCGCCGAAGGGTGATCCGCTATAAAGTTCTCCTCGGAAATGATCCATCCTGCAGAGAAGGCAGGGAAATAGCCCCAGCGTTTGCCCGGGGCGAAGTAGTAATGACCGTCATATCGCCCGGCCGCTTCAAAAAGATATTTATGATCGTAAACGTAGCCTACGCGGTATACAAATCCAAGCTGGCTGCCGGTAACCGTAGAACCGTTGTTGTCAAAATCGTTTTTATTGGAGCTGCCCATGCCCAGCTCGTCGATGTTTACCGCAAAATTATTCCGCCGGGCAGAGAAGCCGGTAGAGTCATTCTTGCGTGCCTCCGCTACCAGCAGGCCTGTGAAGTCGTGTTTGCCAAAGGTGTTATGATAGTTCAGGAATCCCTGGTAGGTATAGTACTGGTTTTTTGAATACTCCTGGTTCAGCCAGGTGTAGGGGGCAGCGCTTCCCTCGGAAGTGGATATCTGTTTCGTATAAGTGTAAGGGTTGGTGGCGGTATTCTGCGAATAAAAGTAAAACGGTGTATGCCATCCCTTCACCGTAAAGTCGTTGGGATCATAGCTGAAAGTTCCTTTTATGCTAAGCCCTTTAATGAAAGGTAGCTGTTGTTCTACAGCAAGGGTGGTAAGGAGCGACGTGGCATTACGGTGCGAGTAGCCTGCTTTCAGGATACCAACCGGCGTGTTGCCTGCAAACTCGCCCCATAGACCATTGCTATAATAAAGGTTGGTGATGGGGATCAGTTTATAGGCGCTGCGGAACAGCTGCCCTGGCGTGGTGGCAGCGTCTACGCTGTTGGTCTTTTCAATGGCGCCGATGAGCGACAAGGACACCGTAGTGGTAGGCGTAGCGCTTACTTCCATGTTTACGTTATAATCATAACGCTTATAATTTATCGGGTCAAACATACCGTCCTGCTGAAGATAACCGAGCCCGGCGTAATACCGTACTACGCTGGTGCCGCCGCTGAGCTGCAGGTTGTAATTTTGAATGGGCGCATGCATGCGTACCAGGTCTTTTGTATTGCTGATGGGATATTTATCCGGATCCTTAGCGTTGAGATCTGCATATGTATTAATGAGCTCATCGCTGAAAGGTTGTTGTGCGCCACCGGGATTTTCATTCATATAGGCTTCATTACGCAGGCGCATATAATCCTGTGCATTCAGCATTTTAGGATAGTAGGTAGGCGTTTGGAAACCGTAATAGGTGTTCAGCGAGAGCGAAGGCTTACCCGTTTGTCCACGTTTGGTGGTAATGAGGAGTACGCCGTTTGCGCCGCCTAATCCATAAGGCGCCACTGCAGCGGCATCTTTCAATACCGTAACGGAGGCAATGGAGCTGGGCGAAATTTCATTGATGTTATTACGGATGATACCATCCACTACTATCAGCGGTGCATTGTTCCCGGTAGTGGCAATCCCCCTGATATGTATATCGGGATTATCATTGCCGGGTTGGCCGCCATTAGGGCGCATACTGATGCCGGAAACATTTCCCGCCAGTGAATTTGAGATGTTGGTAACCGGCGATTTGGCCAGCTCCTTTCCCTGCACAGCTGCTACAGACGCCGTAGAGGAAGTTTTCTTCTGTGTGCCGTAACCAACCACCACTACTTCATTTAAGCCGCTGGCGCTTTCTTTCATGATAATATTAATGGGATCGGCAGTGCTTACTATTTCGGTTTGTTCGTAGCCCACATAACTGAATACCAGCGTAACGCCAGTGTTAGCCTGCAGCTCAAAATGGCCGTTTTCATTGGTCATAGTGCCGATAGCAGTGCCTTTTATTTTTACGGATACGCCAATGAGCGGATCGCCGTGTTCGTTTTTTACAAAGCCGCTTATTCTGGCGGCGCTTAGCTGGCCGGAAGCGATCACAATAGCGTTGTTCTCCATTACCGTGTAGCGGAGTGTAGTGCCCGCAAAGGTTTGGGAAAGCAGTTGTTCTACCGTGGCATTTTCTGCATGAATGGACACTGGCGGTTTTTCCGGCAGGATGTCGTCATTGTAGATAAGCCGGTAGCGTGTCTTTTGTTGAATGGTTTTCAGCACTGTTTTAATGCTGACTTTCTCCAGGGAGATGCTGATCTTTTCCTGGTTGGCAGTAGCGGCGTTTACTGGCATAATGCAGGTGAACAGTAACGCCCATAGGATTATTATTTTCATAACATGGAATATAAAAGGGTGAAGGAAAGTAAAGTACGTGGAGGTGTAATGTTTTTATGTCATAGCGTTTATTTTTAAAAATGAAGAATGCGTTGTCAGTTGCTGATGCGAACTTCCTTCCCGTCGATCTGGAAATTAAAGGGACGCGATAGCTGCAGCATTTTCAGTGCCTGCTCTATTGATTCTGTATCGATGATGCCGGAAAACCGCAATTGTTGCAGTCCGGCAGATTCGAAATGAAAGGTAACCCCATACCACTCGCTCATTTTATCTGCCAGTTCACCAAAGGTATTATTGTCAAACACCAGCTTGTTATTCAGCCAGGATATTTCAGAAAGTTGTCCGCTGCTGTCTTTCTCCAGGTGCTTTTGCTGAAAGACGGTCGCCGGGCGGCTTACTGCTACCGTTAATTCTTCTTCGGGGCGTAGTACCACGGTTTTCTTCCCAAACGATACGGCAATTTTCCCACGTACCAGGGTGGTGAACACGGCGCTGTCGCCCGCATAGGCTTTCACATTGAAAGCGGTGCCGAGTACGCGGATGTTCACTTTCCCGGCGTGGATAATAAAAGGAATACCCTCACTTTTTGCAATGTCAAAATAGGCTTCCCCGCTCAGCGTAATTTCGCGGTGCTGTTTGCCAAAACTGTTCTTTTCGTAATGGAGCTGCGTGTTGCGGTTAAGCCATACTATAGAGCCATCGGGAAGTGTCACCCTGGACTTTCCTCCCGGGGCGGAGCTAAGTTGCTGCAACACAGGAGCAGCGGGGCGCATCAATTGCCACCCCGTCCATGCTGCCGCCAGTACAGCCGCCGCCGCAGCAGCTGCCATTAGCCTGCGCATAACCGGCTGATGGCGGCGCAGCGGGAGTTGCGGGCTTACCCTGTCCCATATCCGCTCTTTGCTGTTAAGCGTGTCGCCTGCTTCCTGTATGGGCGTCTGCCAGATGCTGGCAGCAAGTTCCCGGGAAGCAGCCGCCTCCGGATCATCTTTCAGCAATGCTTCCAGTTCAGACAGTTCTGCGGAGGAAATATCGCCGCTCAATTGTTTCCCGAGTAATATCCATATACGATCCTTGCTCATAGTATAATTGAAAATGATTGAATAAGGGCGTCAGGGTATAAGACAACACTAAGGAGAAAATGCCCCCAAAAGCGGAAAGACTTTTTTTTGAGAAAGGATTACTGATCGCCAGGCAGCGGCGTGATCAGGAATGATTTGATTTTGGTAAGCTTCTTCAGGGCGATGCCTACCTGGTTTTCTACAGTTTTGAGGGAGATATTCAGCAGAACGGCTACTTCCCGGTACTTGAGCCCATCTTCTTTCACCAGCTTAAAAATGAGGCGGCACTGCGGCGGCAGCTCACTGATAGCCATATTAATATGCCGCATCATTTCATTGCTGATGAGCTGCGCTTCAGGGCTGATCTCATATTCCGGTAAATGTGCTTCTTCGAGATGCAGCGTTTTCTTATGCGCATATTTACGGAGGTAGTTAAGCGCAATATTGCGGGTAGCCGCATAGAGATACCATTTCAGGTTACTTACCTGGTGAAGGCTTTTCCTTTTCCTCCATACGGCAATAAACACATCTGCTACTATTTCTTCCGCCATTTCCCTGTTATGAACGATGGCCAGGGCTAACTGTAGCAAGGGGGCGCAATAGTAATCGTATAGTTCTTTAAATGCTTGTGTATCACCGTTGTATATTCTGGATTGCAATTCGGGGATATCGTCGCGCATAGCAGTAAAAATACCCAAATTATGCAAAAATCCAAATGCATGAATTAAAGTGTCATATTGACAAAGTGCCGGTTCTGAAAGGTTTAGGGCTGAACAACCTTAAGGAAGTATCTGCCACAATTCCGCGTCATATTGATTTTCATACCACTGCTCCAGTTTGGTGCCCGGCGTCTGGTTGCTGTAAGGAACATTCAGCGCCATCAGGCTTCTGCGGTTAATGAGCTTAAAGTATCCGTTTCCCATATCCTGCACCCGCCATTGCTGCGCTATATTGTTATTATCCGTCCATTGGATCAGGATATTTCCCGCGTTGAGCGATCCACCCGCATCATCCAAACATAAGTTGGAAGCAACAGACTTTATCTTATAATAGCCATTTCCCAGGCTGATAAAATTCCACTTCTGGGCAGTGTTGTTGTAATCCGTCCACTGCTGTATCTGTACACCGGCGGTGGTAGTACCGCTGGGAACATCCACGCATTGGGACGTAACCTTCGATTTGATCTTATAAGCACCGTCGGCAACAGGCATGGCGTAGCTGGGGCCTACGGAAGGAGACGGAACAGGGATGCCTTTTTCAATAGGGTACCCGAAATAAGGGATATCCCCATCCCAGGAGAACTGCTGGGCCATCACCCGTCTGTCCCAGCCCGAGCCGTCGCTGTTGGCAGCGTGGTATACGATCCACCATTGGATATTATCCGGTGATTTTACGAACGATGCATGCCCCGGGCCATAAACATTGCCAAACCTCGAAAAAGCAGCAGTATTGGGTTTATTCCAGGACGCTTTCGTCATCAGGTCGCCATTGGTGCAGGTAAGGCGCCCCAGGCAGTAATCATTGGTCCAGCTGCCGCTGGCAGAGTAAATAATATTCACCGTATTACCGCTTATCAGTGGGGTAGGGCCTTCATTCACGGTGGGTGAACCTACCTTTTCCCAGGCATAATCGGGCCTGGATATTTCCACTCTTTCGCCTGAAAGCGTATAAGGGTTGCTCATGCGCGCGATGTAGATGTATTGCGAAACATTAGTGGTGCCTTCCCAGCCGGACCATACAAAATATTGCTGGCCGTTGAAGTCGAAGGGTGAGCCGTCGATAGCCCAGCGGTCGGTAGTGGCGCTCAGCCTGGCCTTATAGGTATAGGCGCCGGCCAGCGGATCATTGGCATTGGAGCCGCCCTCCAGCACAAACATCCGGTGATTGGCGTTATTGCCGTCATCAGCCGCAAAATATACATACCACCTGCCACTGCGGTAGTGCAGCTCCGGCGCCCACAGGTTGGACGAATACATGGTGCCGCCGGGCGGTGTGAAAATATATGTTTTAGCCTGCAGCAGCAGATCCTGTAAAGTCGCCGATTTGGTGATCCACAGGCGTCCGCCGTCAGATCCGCAGTAGTAATAAAAGCCGTTTACCCTGATCACCCAGGGATCATAGTAGCTGCCGTTATCAGCAGAGGCGAGCGGGTTGTTGAAGATGGGAGAGGCGCTTTCTGTAGCCGGAACACGGCCCGCCTTCTTCAGCACCGTATCAGTATCGGGTGTTTGTCCTTTACAGGCGAGGAAGAATCCAAGGGCCATCAGTACGCACAGGTGTAACAAATTTGCTGTTTTCATAATTTGGGTTTGGAGGGTCAGGTTGATAGCATAGCATGCTCACAGTGAACTATCGCTTTAAGATAATAATTTACAAGATAACCTTTATAAATAAACGGACATCGGCCGTCCGGAATCGGACAATTCATGGAAATCTGGTGATAGTTGCCAGCTGACTTTCAACCCATTAAATTCGGGCACCATTTTAGAACGGCTCATTTCACTATGCTGAAGAACTACCTGAAAGCCGCCTGGCGAAACCTGTTTAAGAACAAGGTCTTCTCCCTTATCAATATCAGTGGATTGGCCGCGGGCATGGCCGTAGCTATGCTGATCGGGCTGTGGATCTGGGATGAGCTCTCCTTCAACAAATATCACCAGCACTATGATCGTATAGCCCAGGTGATGGAAAAGGCCACCTATAACGGAACCGTAAAAACGGGCGGAGCAGTGGCCCTACCGCTGGAAGCGGCCTTGCGGAATAATTATGGCAGTGATTTTAAGCATATTGTTATTTCATCGTGGACAGAAAACCATACACTCAGCATAGGCGATAAAAAAGTATCCTATCCCGGGAACTTTATGGGGCCCGACGCACCCGAAATGTTCACCCTTAGGATGTTGAAGGGCTCCCCGCACGCCTTGCACGATCCCTCCTCCATATTGATCTCCCGGTCAGTTGCCGCTGCCTTGTTCGGCGATGCTGACCCAATAAATAAAGTTATAAAGCTGGATAATAAGGCTGCTTTTAACATTGCCGGCGTTTATGAGGATCTTCCCTATAATACTGCCCTGCATAATGTTGCATTTATAGGACCATGGGATTACTACCAGAATTCAGCAGACGGAAGGTCACTGACCGACTGGAGCGATAATTCCCTGTTGCTGTATGTCCAGATCGCTGATCATGCAGATATGGAGAAGGTGTCAGAAAAGATCAGGCATATAAAACAAAACAGGGGAGGGGCGGAGGTTGCCCGGCTCAAGCCATTGGTCTTTCTGCAGCCCATGAGTAAATGGCATCTATATAGCCGGTTTACCAATGGCGTTAACACCGGCGGCGCTATCCAGTATGTCTGGCTCTTTAGCATTATCGGCATCTTCGTGTTGTTATTGGCCTGTATCAATTTCATGAACCTTAGTACGGCCCGGAGTGAGAAGAGAGCAAAGGAGGTGGGTATACGCAAAGCCGTTGGTTCTTTAAGAGCACAGTTGGTCGGCCAGTTCTTCTGTGAATCACTTCTTCTTGCCATGCTGGCATTTGTGCTGTCGCTGCTCCTGGTATGGTTAATACTTCCCTTCTTCAATGAAGTGGCTAATAAAAGGATGTCTGTCCTCTGGGCGAATCCCTTCTTCTGGATCATGAGCATAGGTTTTACCTTGCTTACCGGATTTGTTGCAGGCAGCTATCCTGCCTTGTACCTCTCCTCACTGCGGCCGGTGAAAGTATTGAAAGGTACTTTCAGGGCAGGGCGTGCTGCTGCTATTCCACGGAAAGTGCTGGTGGTGGCACAATTTAGCATCTCTGTTGTACTGATCATCGGTACGATCATTGTTTTCAAACAGATCCGGTTTGCACAGGACCGTCCGGTAGGATACAGCCGCGATGGACTGATCGCTATTGAAATGGCAACAGATGATCTGCACGATCATTTTGATGCGGTAAGGGCCGACCTCATTCAGTCCGGAGCAATTGTGGAAGCTGCAGAATCATCCAGCCCTACCACCGCGATCAATAATAACGGCGGCGGTTTTTACTGGAAAGGGAAAGACCCTGCTATGGATGATGATTTTGCCATGATCCGTGTAAGCACCGGTTATGGTAAAACTGTGGGCTGGCAGTTCACGCAGGGACGGGATTTCTCGCGCCAGTTCCTGACAGATTCTTCCGCCACCATTTTGAACGAGGCGGCGGTAAAATATATGGGGCTCAAAGACCCACTGGGTGAAATAATCACCTTCCATAATAAAGACCGCAGGGTGGTGGGTGTGGTAAAAGATATGGTAATGGGCTCCCCATATGATCCCATCAAACCTACCGTATTCTATATCTGGAACAGGCGTTTCAATTACCTGAACATAAAGATCAACCCCGCCCTGAGCGCTCATACCGCGCTCCGTAAAATTGAAGCAGTTTGTAAAGCATATGCTCCTGCCGTTCCTTTTTCATACAAATTTGCCGATGATGAATATGAGAAGAAATTCAGGAATGAAGAGCGTATTGGCAGGCTGGCCGGGTTCTTTACAATACTGGCCATCTTCATCAGCTGCCTTGGCTTGTTTGGTATGGCCAGCTTTATGGCCGGGCAACGTATAAAGGAGATCGGCATACGAAAAGTAATGGGCGCATCCGTATTCAGTATCTGGCGTTTGCTGTCAAAAGATTTCGTGATGCTGGTGGCCATTTCACTGCTGATCGCCACGCCGGCCGCCTACTATTTCATGCATAGCTGGTTGCAAAGCTACCAGTACCGTACGCCATTGTCATGGTGGGTCTTTGCTGCAGCAGGACTGGCCGCCCTGGTGATCACATTGCTTACGGTCAGTTTCCAGGCCATCAAAGCAGCCACTATAAACCCGATCAAAGGCTTAAGAACAGAATAGCAGAGATGAGTTACTGCTTTATAATTTAACTAAAAGGGAGGGCCGATCAACTGATCAGCCCTCCCTGCTTAAACACCTTTTAATCCTGCTATTTAAACAGGAAGACGTTGAACATCCTGATTGCAGTTTTTACGCCGCTGGCAGACAGCTTGGTGTTCCTGAACTGTATAGTGGTAAAGTTATTAGCGCCACAGTTAGCCACCTCGAAGGACCTGGTCACCACTTCACCTGTAGAGAAAGTTACAGTGGAAACACCCTGGTACGCTTGACCCAGCAGTTGGAACTGGATATCGATCCTGAAAGTGGTGTCGCTGGTAAATACTTTATCGAATAATACTACCTCGCGCTGCAGGTCTCTTTCTGTGCCCAGCACCATTACCAGGTCATCTGCATCTTCACCGGCAGGATTAATATTAGAGACGGTACCGAAGCCGGATAATTGCACAATACCGTCAGCATTAGCCAGTTCCCGGTTGTCGATAGTAGCTACAGAGCTTATATTCCCTGGTCTGCTTAAATGTCCTGGTGTTCCGTTGTTCGCAGTATTGTCTACCTGCTGATAGATTTTTGATTTTAACATAAATTGGAGCATTGATTTTTTCGGGTTAAACATGATCTGTTGTGCACAACTTGATAAAACAAAGATAGCCCTGCAGTATGCAATGGATATGCGTACCCGAAACACCATTACCTTAAAATCAGCGTCTCACCGTCACCCGTAAAAATGTAGCCGGGATGGAAGTCTTGCCAGGATCACTACTCTTATTCTCCTGGTTGAACAGCTCTTCCAGTTCCCGTTGCAGGTCTGCAGCCTTTCCATTTTTTTCAGCTGCGTCAAATGCATTCATTGTGGGGCCATAGTAGTTCCTGAATCGTTCCACCAATTCATTAGGCGAATACGGTGCATTGAAAGTATACGTATCTCTTTCAAAGGAAATATTTTCTGCAGGAATACCGGCTTTGCCAAACCGCTCGGTCACATGACTCTCCACACCCCATAGCATAGGGCTTACAAATCCTTCCGGCGGTGGCGGTGTATATGCAGAGCTGATCTTTAATATCTGCGCTACCAGTGTCGGATCATTGGGTATCCAGTTGCCCATAACAATGCGGCCACCGGGGCGTGTAACCCTCACCATTTCTTTGGCTACATCAAAGGGCTTTGGTGCGAACATGGCCCCGAAAATGCTTACCACCAGGTCAAAGCTGGCATCACTGATTCCTTCCAGGTTGGTAGCATCGCCTTCCCGGAAGGAAATATTGGAGAGACCTTCTTCCTGGGCGCGCTTATTTCCCGCAGCCACGAGGTTCCCGGCAATGTCTATACCTGATACCTTTGCACCCAGCCGTGCTGCAGGAATAGCGGTCGTGCCATCACCGCAGCCAAGATCCAGCACCTCCATCCCGGAACTGATGCCTAGTTTATCCACCAGCGCTGTTCCGCTTTCGCGCATGGTTTCAGCAATTCGTGTAAAATCACCTTTCTCCCATAAAGCTTTGTTAGGGTTTGCAGCAGGTGTTTGTGTGGCGCTTGATTTGTCCATGTGTTTTGTTTTTGAGGTTAAAAATGTGCAGATTTTCAAGGGGTAGCAACAAAGGGGGGAATGAAGATACAACGTTTACAATTAAGTAGAAAATCTGTTTCCAGGCTCATACCTGGTTCCTGCTGCGTATAATGGCTTCCTTCAATATCTCCACCGCGCTCACCTGCTCATCGAAATTCAGTGAAGAAAAGCCCAGCCTCGTTGCATTGGTACTATGCCTGGTATTATAAATGGTCCCGTCGTGAAACAGCAGGCCCTTTTCCGAAGCTTTGCTGCACACATCCCTGAGGTTTGCCGTAAGGAATTTCGTCCACACAGCAAGCCCACCTTCCGGAACGTTAAATGATACATCGTCTTTCAAATGCGCTTTTAACAGCTCACACAAATGATCTCTTCTTTCTTTATAGATCCTGGTTACTTTTTTTATATGCCGTTCAATCAACCCTGTCTTATAAAGTTCAGCGATCGCAACTTCCAGAAAGCTGTCTCCCTGGAAATCCGTGAACCTTCTTATCTTAACTGCTTCCGTAATGAAATTCCTCGGCGCAACCAAGAATCCTATCCTGAGGGATGACGCTAAAGTTTTGGAAAGCGTGCCTATATAAACCACATTCCCCAGCTGATCAAAGCTGGCCATAGGCATTTTAGGATTCCCGCTAAAATGGAAATCATAATCATAATCATCTTCTACTACAGCAAAGCGGTACCTCGCAGCCAGGTTGAGTAACCGGGCCCTTCTCTCGATAGATAGGGAAACAGTTGTAGGATGATGGTGATGAGAGATCACATACACCATTTTGATCTTTTTCTTCCTGCATAAGATCTCGATCTCGTCTACATCGATGCCATTCTCATCCACCGGCACCTTGTTCACGATCGCCCCTGTTTGCTGAAAAGTAAGCGTAGCGGTAACATAGCCCGGATCTCCCACGATGATCTGGTCGCCTTTACTTAAAATTGTTCTCGCGCTTAAGAAGATGGCCATCTGGGCGCCCCTTGTAATGATGATCTGATCAGGATGTGCCAGCACGCCGCGCGTCTCGCCTAAAAAGGCGGCAAGGGTCTCGCGCAAATAAGCGCTTCCCTGCGGATTGCCATAACGGAAATGCTTTTTCATAACCGTTCTGTTGGCAATACTTCTCAATTCTCTGAAGAGGTCCTGAACAGGAGCAAGCCGTATATCAGGATATCCTTCCGCCAGGATCAACTTATCATTTACCTGGAAGTCGGATTGAGGAAATACGATCGGGCTTTTACGGATCGCAAAATTGGTTTTATCCGGGAACTGTTGCGGCTGTGCCAGGAACTTCAGGAGCTTCAGCTCAGGAAAATCCTTAGCCACATAAATACCTTGTTTGGGGACAATATGCAGCCACCCTTGTGCCGCCAATTCATCAAGCGCCAGCTGCAAGGTTCTTCTGTGCACGCCAAGGGCTTCTGCAAAATGCCTGGTAGCGGGTAATTGCTGGCCGCGCCTGAAGCGTCCGGACCGTATATGATTCGTCAGTCCGTCTGCGATCTGCAGGTACATTGGCCGCTCGGAATCACGATCAAGATAAATTTTTACATCCTCTCCTGGTACACTCATTTTTAAATTTTTGGTACACTAACGTATACCAAAAATAGGATAGTTTCGACGTATTAAAACCACAGCAATGACTTTGTTATCAATAAACAGCATCGGAAGGATCTTCTTCGGCCTCGCCATCTGCGGGATCGGCCTTTGTCATTTTTTTATCCCGGGCTTTGCGCCTGATATTTTACCGGTACCAGCCACCGCCACCTTACCGATCTTTCCTTTTATGATGGGAACTGTCTTAACCCTGTCAGGGATCCTGGTTGTTGCAGATAAATGGACAAGAACCGTTTCACTGTCCTTAGGTCTTTTGTTCCTGCTTTTCCTGTTATTCGGACATCTGCCCATTCAGCTGACCTCCCATCCGGAACAGCTCAGGTATTGGACGCCTACGGTAAAGCTCCTTGCTCTTACCGGTGGAGCATTTGTGCTCTCCAGGGTTTCAAGGGGAGAGGCATTCATGGGCCTTGATAAGGTTGCAAACTACGGCGAGTACTTTTTTGCCATTCAGCTGATCAATTTCGGAATCGCTCATTTCGTCTATGCCGCCGGATTACAGAACATTATTCCTGGTTGGTTACCGGCGCATCTGTTCTGGGTATACGCTACGGGAATTGCGATGGTGAGTGCAGGTATATCCATATTCATCAATTTCAGGCGTCGCCTGATCATGCTTTTATTAGCTGCCATGTTCTTTACCTGGCTACTCATATTACATATACCTTCCGTTTTTAAAAATCCCTTTGGCACCGGTGCGCTGGTAATCAGTTCTCTTCAATGCCTGGCAGCTTGCGGAGTAGCCTTAATGATTTCCGGCCTGGTAAAGCAGAGGGAGGGGATAGTTCCACAAACAGTTAAGCTACGAGCATAGCTGTTCGGAGGAACAGATGGCCCTTGCTCTTACTTTTCAGCGTTATCCGGGTATTTCTTTCATTTGTGATGATCAGTTATTACAATTTATACTGCAATAGCAGGATGTCATCGCCGCCAGATGTGAGGTCAATATCAACACTGAATTCAGTGTTTTGCTTATCACGAATTAAAACGCCGGATATATGTAGGTAATCCCGACCATATTCTGTTTGACCAAAACGGAAGCCCAGGGGCGTGAACTCCTGGATAGTTCCAAACTGTGGGTCTAATTTGGTCAGGTTAGCAATCAATTCTTCTTTGTCGTAGCGGATGTAATTCGTGTCTGGTTGAAGGAATGGTTTAATGCCTTCGTAGTGCCGGCTTTTGAGCACATTAACAATCTTTTGTACCACACTCATTTTTTTCTCAACAATAGCCAGCTTTTTTGTAGCATATTTGAAGGTCGATTGGTTTCCGTCTTTTAGAATAACCACACTCCGGATCTCATTGTAGTTGTTCTTTTCCTTTTCCAGGTTGTGGTAAAATAAGTAAGCAATATTAGAGGCAGGCATTTCTACTACATTGCTGTATTTCTCAACAACTTCACTCTTGCTCATCTCCAGTTCGAAATATTTCTGCTTCCCTTCGCTTGTAGATGCAACAAAGCCGATAGAATATTTACAATAGCCACCGTAGAAGTTAAGAATATCCTTAACCCCCTTGTCTTCGTTATCAGTAATACTCGCGCAGGATGAAAATATTAATCCTAAAATAATAGAAGTGTATAAAGCAGATTTTTTCATAGTAAGGGTCGTAAAATATTGCTCATTCTTTTAAAGCGAAGTGCAAAGATAAAAATATTGCAGAAATGGTAGATCACTTCCCCGGCTTCCTTCCAATAAACCTGATCACCGTTCCTTCGCCAACATGACGGATTCCCTCATCCAGCCATACATCCATTTCCGCTAACATCAGCACATCATAGCCTTCAAAATCGGCCGATATTTCTTCCTTTGAAAAGAGCATATCAATGTCCCGTGGACCTCCCACCTGTGGATTTTTATCGATCTGTTTTAAGTGTCCCTTACTATATGCCTCAAAGATCACAATACCGCCGGGCTTAAGGTAGGTGCTCAGTTGCTTATGCAGGGCTGATTTTTTGTCTGCCGGAAAATGGGCAAAGATCAGGCCTATGGCATCAAAAGAGGCCTTATCAAAATCCAGGTGCTCCAGGTCGCCCACGATATAATCCAATGATACCTGTCTTTCAGCCGCAAGCTGCAATGCCTTGCTTTTCGCTTCAGTACTCAGGTCCACTGATGTGACCTTCCACCCTTGCTCTGCAGCAAAGACACCATTCCTTGCCTCGCCGTCAGCAGGCATCAGTATAGATCCGGGTGTCAGCTTCAGCAGCTGTTCCTTAAAAAATTCATTGGGTTGCTTTCCATACACATATTCTTCACTGCTATAGCGGTTGTCCCAAAAATTCTTGTATTGTTCATCAAATGACTGGCCCATAAAATTTGTTTTAAGCAAAATTATTTCAGGCGCTGCACCTGCCTGTAGGACAAAAATACAGTTAAAGAGGATTTATCTGAAATTATGCCTGAAGGCTTCAGGCGATTGGCCTGTATGCTTCTTAAAGAACCGGATAAAGTAGGATACATCTTCATAGCCCAAATGCCACGCTATCTGGTTGATCTGGTTCGAGGTGGCCAGCAAATACCGTTTGGCTTCCAGTATGATATAGTCATTAATAACTTCAGAGCATGTTTTGTCTAAAGTGGCCTTGGTAATTGCATTCAGCTGGTACGCAGTAAGATGCAGTTTTTCAACATAGAATGCCACTTGCTTGTAAGCGGTAATATGCAGCCTTATCAGTTCCAGGAATGCCGTCAGGCGTTCCTGCATGTATTCACCATTAGCGTGTGGAAGATGCTGAGGTGGCGGACTTTGCCGCAACAGCTCAATAAAGAAGATATTCAGGCTTGACTTAATTACTTCCAGATAGTTTTCCTGCTTGCCCGCATATTCTCCAAGTATACCCTGTAAAATGGAGAACGCCCTTTTAGACGCCTCCGGATCAAGCGGGTAAAAATTTCTGTTAACGGCCTTTCTGAAGACCTGGTTCGCCGTTTTTTCGATAGGGGAGTAGAAGTCACTGTTAAACTGCATCAGGTAGCCCTTGCTCTTACTGTTCAGCGTAATCTGATGCACCTGTCCCGGGCGCATCATGAAGACGGTATGATCGTTGACAGGATAAGATATGAAGTCTATACTGTGCTTCCCGGCCCCCTTTTCCAGGGCCAGGATATAAAAGAAGTTATGCCGGTGAAGCTCCTGGACCATATCTCCTTCGGATAACAGGTCCCTGGCATCCCTGATAAGGAAATCTCCGGAAGAACCCAGTTCCTTCAGGATCGTGCTGATATTTCTGATGGGTATTTTTTGCATAGTACTTCTGCCGCTATCAATATATATCATTTCGCCCTTCCATCTGCCTGCTTCACCCCCTACTTTGACCGCTTCCCTGCTTCGCACTAGAAAACTGCCTGTACCAGGGGATAATTTTGCTCCCGAAATCAAACTTAAAATCTAAAACTATGAAAAAGATTAAGAATATACTCGCAGCTGCACTGGTAGCAGTCGCCTTCACACAAAGCCCTGTTGCCAGCGCACAAACCGGAACCCCTGCCGGAGAAGAAATCCGCCCTTTCAAGGTACACATCCCCCAGGCTGACCTGGACGAATTACGCAGCCGCATATTGGCCACTAAGTTCCCGGATAAGGAGGTCGTTAATGACCACTCCCAGGGCGTACAGTCTTCTACCATTCAGGCCCTGGCCCGCTACTGGGGAACGCAATACGACTGGCGCAAGGCAGAAGCCAAACTGAACGCATTACCGCAATTCAAAACGACGATCGACGGGGTAGATATCCACTTTATTCACGTCCGTTCTAAAGAGCCCAACGCCATGCCCATCATTCTCACGCATGGCTGGCCGGGTTCAATATTAGAGTTAACTAAGATCATCGGTCCCCTGACCAATCCTACTGCCTACGGCGGCAAACCCGAAGACGCATTTGATGTGGTCATTCCCTCCATACCGGGCTATGGCTTTTCCGGCAAGCCTGCCACAACGGGCTGGGACCCCGTACGCATTGCACGTGCATGGGTAGTGCTGATGAAACGCCTGGGCTATACTAAGTTTGTAGCACAAGGCGGCGACTGGGGCGACGCAGTAACCGAGCAAATGGCTTTACTGGCGCCTCCGGAACTGCTGGGTATTCACGTTAACATGCCCGCTACCGTTCCTGCTGAAATTGAAAAATCGCTGAAGTACGGTGAACCGCAACCTGCCGGCCTTTCTGCCGATGAAAAACACGCCTATGAACAGCTGGACTATTTCTACAAACACGGCCTGGGTTACGCCATCGAAATGGCCAACCGCCCGCAAACTTTATACGGGATCGCCGATTCTCCCATAGGCCTGGCCGCCTGGATGCTGGACCACGACATCCGCAGCTATGAGCTCATTGCACGTGTGTTTGCCGGACAGGCTGAAGGGCTTACCAAAGATGATATCCTTGATAATATCTCACTCTATTGGCTGACAGGCACCGCCATTTCTTCGGCTCGCCTGTATTGGGAAAACAAACTGGCCTTTTTCGCTCCCAAGAACGTGCAGATCCCGGTGGCAGTGAGCGTATTCCCGGATGAGATCTATGCTGCACCCAGAAGCTGGACAGAGCAGGCTTACCCCAAGCTGGTCTATTTCAACAAGCTTAACAAAGGAGGTCACTTTGCCGCATGGGAACAGCCGGCACTTTTTACGCAGGAGATCCGCGCGGCTTTTAAATCACTCCGTTGATTCCGATAAATAGCCTTTATTAGAGAGCAGCGAACAATTACCCGGAAGCCAGGAGGTTTCCGGGTAAATTTTATAAGTCTGCCCTGGCAAATACCTCGCCTCGTTCAAATCTATTTGGTACACTTTCTCCTTTGTCATTACCGTCCACACCCGCCTTGTCATTTCATTGCCGCGCACCATTCCTTTCCCGCTGCGTCGCCACACCGTCTTCACCGCACTCATACCGCCTGTTTTGGCCTGCAGCCGTACCACCGGCTCTTTACTCACCTTTACACGTACATTTTGTTTCACGGCCTGCTCCAGCCGTTCCTTTACCTCGGCTTCCTTTGCTCCCTTCTTAAACATCGCCATCGCCTGCCCGGTCATTGCCCTGTACAAATCCAGCTTTTTCTGCGCCCGCGGCAACAAGCGGTAAACAGCCGCCGCTATCTGCGACGCCTGTCCCAGTAATTCCGCATTCCTCCGCGTACGCGCAAATGCCGGGTCACGTCTCACCCGTTTCCTGCTCAGGGTACTTTTCCGTCTCGCATAATACTTTCCGTTCATCTTGTAGTAACAGATGCCATCTACTGTGCCTGTGAAATAAACAGGCCCCCGCTGCTTACTCATAAACTGTATGTTTTAAAGTTAAAAATTGATGATCAGGATGAAGGTAGCTGCAATAGAGAATACCATCCAAATGTAACAACCCGAAACGTCACATAAAGTACGTTTATATCACTTTTCGTCGTTTTTGAACGAATGACGCGTTTTGGCCGTCAATGCCACATGTTATCCTCATCCGCCCCGTATCTTATCTTGGTTTCTTCCGTATGTTTTCCGGGATTTCTCCTCGTATTACCCGGGTAAACCCCGGGAGAGCGCTTAGCAACACTTAGGGGTTTCCCGCAGTAAAAGCGCATGAAAGTTTAAGTAAAAGCGTATGACTCTTTTGTCATTTTTTTCTTTATTTTGTTATTGATAGCCACGTTATTGTTCACTCAATAAGTTTTAACCTATGTTGAAACCCAACTCCTTGTCCATTAAGACGGTAGCTGTACTATTGCCCTTACTGCTGCTGTTCACCCTGCCGTCCACGGCCCAGATTACATGGCCATCCGGTCAGCTTCTTCCCAGCTTTCCAACATCGGCGCAAACGCAGGATCTCTTCATCCTTCGCGAAACATCCACGCTTTGGGAAGGGGAAGGCTCGGCCCTCAGCCATAAAACAGGCCGCCTGGAAACCGACGGCTGGCTTTGTCAAACCGGTATCGATGCGCCCAACGATCATATGATCTACGGGCCATATAGTACCGCCGTACCGGCTGGTCCCAACGTAGCCGAATTCCGCATGAAGGTCGACAACAATACCGCCAACGATGATCCCGTAGTGGATATCGACGTCCGGAATGCTACTACCGGTCAAACGCTCGCTGCACGCACCATCACCAGAAAGCAATTCCCGATTGCTTCTGATTACACCAATTTCACGCTGCCCTTTACGATGCCGGCTGACAATCAATCTATTGAATTGCGGGTATTCTGGCGCGGTACTTCCTACACAAAAGTAGATTGGGTAGCAGTGCAGCAGAATACGTCCTCTGCCGAGATGTACCTCTTCGCTTCCCTGAAAGGCATCGTTAACAGAACACGGCCGCGTATCTTCTCCTATGAAGGCGACGCATTTGCAGAAGGACAATATGCCTGGCTGCAATCGCTTGGCCTGAGCTGGACCGAATACGCCAACAAATGGGATCTCATTACCAAATACCGCAGTGAGATCTCCGGCCTGATCGTCTATGATCCTGCACAGATCCACACCGTTAACCTGGCCACCGTACTGGCGAAAGACAAGAAGGCCCTTATCGCCTCGCCGGCATTGTTGTCTCGTTTAACAGCCGCTCCGTATAATATTCCTGTATTACTCGATCTGCGTGGCCAGTTCACCAGCAAGCTGCAGGTATACCAAACCTTGTATAACACTTACTGGCCCAACCTTGATCACCGCCTCTTAATAGGCTTAAACCCTGACATACATAAAGCCGCCCTGCGCGAATACGCAACTGCCTTAGGCGCTGCCGTGATCTGGCTCGATCCCAACATTGCCGCTGAAAGCCAGCTGCTGAACAGCTTTTTATCTTCCATGCCCCCGGGCGCAAACTATATGGGATGGTGGCCGGAGGAAGCGCCTGGTGTGGAAAGAGCATCTACTTACGGTATCTCAACGATTGCAAGCGACTGGGCAACCAACTTAACCGTTCATAGCGGTATGCCCAGAACAGTAAACGTTAAACCCATGCCTCCCAAGCCCGCACTGCAGAACAAGATCTATGTGGCCTTTATACTAAGCGATGGAGATAACCTGCAGTATGTTGAACATCTGATGCGCAAGCTCTGGAGCAATCCGGATCGTGGCTCCGTGCCCATTGGCTGGACCTTATCGCCCGCCATGCTCGATGCCATGCCAGGCGCACTGAATTATTATCACCAGAGTGCTACCAACAATGATAACCTGATCTCCGGTCCCTCCGGTTACGGTTATACGTATCCTAATAGCTGGCCTAACCAGAACCTGCTGAACCAGTTCGTTGCCAAAACGCAGGACTACAATCAAAGGGCAGGCTTCCGGGTGATTACTATCTGGAATACGATCACCGGTGGCATTAATCAGAATGTAGGACAAACATTCGCTACCTATGCGCCGCAAACCCTTGGCTTAACCGCCCAGAACACCGGCGGTGGGCTCACGATCTATAACAATAGCCTGCCCGGTATGGCGCTGTCCTGTAACTACTGCACAAATGAGCAGGCTATGAAAGATCATATTGCCTCCGCTGCTGCAGGATGGAATGGCGCCTCGCCACGCTTTATTATCATACAGGCGCAGCCCTGGCAGAATGTAACGCCTACGAGCTTTAAGAACGTTGCAAATTCGCTGAACACCGACTATATCGTGGTGCGCCCGGATCATATCTTCCAGCTGATCCGCGAAGCCAATGGGCTGTCAACAGACCCCGGTGGCACGCCTATTGCCTGTCTTATTAATTAGCAGGGTATGAGAGGAATGTAATATCTTGCGGGTAATACAACTGTTTTGAAAAGCCTATAACATGAAAAAACTACCCCTGATTGTTACATGCCTCCTACTCGCCATAAGCAGTTATGCGCAAACGTTCAAGATTGATAACGGTGTTACAATAAACAGCCTGAAAGGAGAGGATTTTGACATATTTCCCCGCAAGATCACCTCATACAGCATGATGCTGGGGGTAGAATATTTTCAGAGAAAGTGGTATTACCTGTCCAGCCAGATAGGGTACCTGCAATTAGGAGGAAAGGAAGGGGAGATGGAGGACGATCCTGCCAGCGGAGATAAACAAACCTGGAACTATGCGCAGCTGAACACTTCCTTTCGGCTGCGCATGGGATTCAGGACATCCGAACTATATATCGGCGCCGGCCCCTACCTCAACCTCCTGCTGGGCGCAGGCGGTTTCGAAAAAGACCTGTACACCGGTTATACTACACAGCGTGCCAACTGGGGAAGCAAATTGGAGGCCGGCATCAATGGGATCATTGACAGGTATAAGGTCGGCCTCAATTGTGCTTACCTCTTGCCCTTTTCGGCGGTTACAAAAAGCTCCTATACAACCATAGATCCCAGGTCGGTATCTATTTACCTCAGCCTTGGTTACCGCCTGGATTAAGCTACGCAGTACCCTGAACAAGACGTCGTATATACTCCTTCAGCGTTGTGGTGCCGCGCTCCGGCGCATCCGGCGCTTCGCATCGCCGCGCTGCTGAAATAGTTGTCATGGCTGCCATAGACGCAGCAGCAGCAGGAGAGAACCCGGACTCTTCCAGGCTTGCCACCCATTTATCAGGAGGGATCTCCACTGCCTTCACCGGCCGCTGTAATGCATCGGCAAATGCTGCAGCAACATCCCCAGGCGAATACTGGTCAGGACCTTCCACATTATGTAGACCGGTATGGTCTATGGGCTCCAGCATTAAACGGGCAGCTACCTTTGCAATGTCTTCCGGCGCTACCATTGGCAGTTTAAAATCGTCAGGATAGAAAGAATACACCACGCCGCTTTCACGTGCTGATCCCAGCGATTGGTCCCAATTGCTCATATAATAGGCTGCCCTTAGGATACTGTTCGGTATGCCCGTTTTTTTCAGCGCCTGTTCCATTTCATACAATACGCCAAGGTCGCCGATCGCTTCACCAGGTTGCGCGCAATAGGTAGACTGCGCTACCACCTTCTGTATACCGGACCCCTGAAGCGCCTGCAGTATAGAGGTCGCTCTTCGCTGCTCTTCAGTGGCAGTGTCTGTGTCGGGTGAAGCATTAGGGTTGAGCAGGTACAGCCTTTCTCCTGTCTTAAAGATTTCGTGTAGCCGCTCCGTATCAAGTACGTCTGCTATCGCCACCTGCGCACCCCGCTGTTGCCATTTAACGGCTTTTTCAGCATGCCGCACGACAACTGTCACCGGCGCTTTTTGCTCCAGTAATAATCGGGTAAGCACTGAACCGATGTGCCCGGTCGCTCCGAGAATAATATGCATGGCAAAACATTTTTACATTATGCATTGTTCTTTAAAAACAATGCCAACTTCTTTTACCCTTAAATACCCCGATCATGAAACACTGTAGTATTTCATTTCTCGTACTCCTGTGCCTTTTTTTGTGCTGTAAGAAACCCCATGATCCTAATCCTCATAACCCCGGTGAGCCTGAGAGATATCCTGTGCATTTTACCGTAAGTGGTTTTGATCAGCATATGGAAGAATTGGGCAAAACAACAGACACTTTATCAGATTACATCGGCTATTTGTACTATGTTGTTTTCAGCCAGGACGATGGATACGTTCATAAGATCGAACAGGTAGCAGCTGATGATGGCTTTGGTACTATCTATGATTCACTGCCTGCCGGCCAGTACGTCATTGCCCTTGTTGGATCTAAAGATGCGGTTACGCTGGAAGATTTTCATCACGAGCCTACGCCTAACTTTCTTGTGATGCGTTTCCCGGGTACAGATGTTTTTTACAAAAGGCTCGTAATTAGCGTCAATGGGTCGGTGAACCAGAATGTAAGCCTTGATCGCATCGTCGGCAAGCTGAAGGTGATCATCAAAGACAGGATCCCTTATGACGCACGTGCCATTAGTCTTGGACCTCTTAATCCACCCCCTACTGACGACGAGAACCGTGGATATCCCTGTGCCCTTGACCTTGAGTCAGGCCAGATGCTGGGTAACGGAGGCCCCGGCGATATCCTGGTATATAACAGCATGTATCATGAATTTACTCCTGCCGAAAAAGGGATGCTGGATTTTTCAATGGAAGATTATATCCTGATGCCGGTGACCGATACTTTCACCGTGCACCTTAGTGCCACCTACCCTTCGGGTCAGCCGATCGCCTCAAAGCTCCTGTATAACATCAGGGTAAGTCCCGGTAAACGCACTGTCTTGTCCGGAAAGCTGTTTGACAATCTGCCCGGCGGCGATAGCGGCGTAAATGTCATCATTGCCAACCCGGAATGGTCCACTGACAGTACATTGCAGAATTTTTAAAAATCTTGCTTAGACGCTTTTTCCGCCTGTTTCATCGCCTGGTATTCAGAAGGCGTCATACCGAACTGTTTGAGGAAGTTCCGCCCGAAATTGGTCTGGGAATGATAACCAGCCATATCAGCTACTTCATATATTTTGAGGTCGCCGGCTACCAGCAGCTCTGCTGCTTTTTTAAGGCGGGTAACATTCACCAGTTCATTCGGCGTCAGGTCTGAGATGGATTTGATCTTCCTGTAGAGGGTAGGCCTGCTCATGTTCATCAGCCTCGCCAGCTTTTCTATATCAAGGTCCGGATCTTCCAGGTTCTCATGGATAACGGTGGTCAATTGATCCAGGAACAATTCATCTGCCTTGGAGTAGGCAATAGTTTTAATATGTACAAGGGGTGAATGCGCGAAATAATCTTTCAGTTTTGAGCGGTTGGCCAGCAGGTTGGCTATCTGCGCCATCAGGAATTCAGTAGAAAAGGGCTTGTCTACATAAGCATCTGCACCCAGTTCCAGTCCGGCTATTTTTGCCTGCATCGTATTCTTTGCCGTGAGCAGGATAACGGGAATATGACTGTAGTCAAAAGTGGATTTAATGATGCGGCACAGCTCAAAACCGTCCATTACAGGCATCATTACATCGCTGATCACCAGCTGTACAGCATCTTTCTCCAGTATAGCCAGGGCATCCCTGCCGTTGCTGGCGCTCAGTATGGTATATCTTTCTCCCAGTTCCTCACCAAGGAAAGCGAGGATGTCCTCATTATCATCAACAAGTAGTAAAAGCGGCTTCATGAGATCTCGTTTGTTGTGGTGATCGTTTTGGTGGTCCTGCCTGGTTGCAGGTTAAATTCTATTTCCTGGTGCACCGGAATGCGCAGCACAAATACATTCATCCCATCTTTACCCGGCTCCGGTATTAAGGCGCCTTTATGCAATGTAGCCAGTGAGCGGGAAAGCGCCAGCCCTATGCCCGTGCCTTTTTGCATTTCCGTTTCCTTTAGCCGGAAGAAAGGCTCAAAGATCTTTTCTTTCATGTCTGCTGGTATCAGGTGCCCGTCGTTGCGGAAGATGATCGTAAAATAATTATCCTGCTCTGTGGATGGCAATAGCTGTACACTGGCACGTTTGTCGGCATATTTGACAGCATTGCCGAAAAGGTTGCTGAGAATTTTATTAAAGGCTTCGATGTCTACATAGGCATACAATGTTTCTGCGGGTAAGGCCAGCGGAAAGGCAAGCTCCCTTTGTTCTGCCAGGGCTTTGAAGGAGGTATGCATCTCTTCCAGGAGCGCTGATATATTGGCCTTAACGAAGCTGAGAGAATAACCATGAAGCTCTGTTTGCCGGAAATCCAGCAGCTGACCGGTAAGATCGATCAGCCGCCTGGTATTGCGTTCCATGATAGCGAGACTATCTTTGATCTCAGGCAGATGACCTGCCTTCCTGATCACTTTATCCAGCGGCGCCTTGATCAATGTAAGGGGAGTCTTTACCTCATGTGCCACATTGGTAAAGAACTCGATCTTGGCCTTGAATACTTCTTTCTCTTTGGCGGCTTCGAACAGCTCGATCCTGCGACGGTTCTTTTGCTCGGTTCGTGTATGATAGCTGCGGATGATATACAGGATCACAATTACTATCAGCAGGGCATACAATGTCATCGCCCACCAGCTTCGCCACCAGGGCGGCATGATCTCAATAAGAAGGGAGGTTTCCTTAGACCAGATCCCGCCGCTGTTACAGCCTTTCACTTTGAAGGTATAAGTGCCGGGCGCCAGTTCTGTGAAATACGCTTTGCGGTTTGTTTTCAGGTAGGTCCAGTGCTTGTCAAGGCCTTCCATCTTGTAAGCATATTCGGCTATTTCAGGCGCCGTATAACTAAGCAAAGCGAAATCGATGCTGAAGGTGGATTGATGATAAGCCAGGTTAATATCATTGGTACAGGTAACAGACCGTTCCAGTGGCGAACCTTTCGTTGCAATAGGCAGCTCGCGGTTGTGTACCTGGAAACCGGTAATATATACAGGCCCCGCAAAAGTGTTCTGCATGAATTCATCCGGGTTAAAGCTGATGAAGCCTTTCCCGCTTCCGAAATACATACGCCCTGTAGGATCCTTGTAAGCCGAATTAAAGTTGAACTGATCGCTGAGCAGGCCGTTGGCCCTGGTATAGGTTTTAATGCTGCCGCTTTCCGGGTTAAAGCAGCTCAGTCCGCGCGAGCTGCTGATCCAGAGATTAGCTGCTTTATCTTCCAGTATACTAAGCATGAAATCACTGGGGAAGCCGTTCCGGGTGGTATACCTGGTAAAATTATTTTCGGCGCGGTTATACCTGCAGAGACCTCCTTCTGTTGCAAACCAGAGCCGCCCGCGGGAATCTTCAAAAATGCTGTTCACACGATCGCTGCAGGCGCTGTGCACATCATTTTCCCCGTAGCGGAAATTGCCTCTCTTCCCGCTTACCGGGTCGTAAAAATGAATGCCGCTTCCATAAGTGCCGGCCCAAAAAACACCCGAACGGTCCTGCAGCATACAGGAGTACCAGTTGTTGAGCGGCAGGCCTTCAAAGGGTGTGAAATCGTTCCGTGCCGGATCATATTGATAAGCGCCCCTGGTGGTACCCAGCATAATAGGGCCCGATCCGGGTCGGTAGATGCAATAAATAAAATTGCTTTTCAATGCAGAGAGGCCCGATTGCATGTTGAAACGGCGTATCACTTTTCCCGTACGGATGTTCAGTACATCCAGGCCATGCTCAAAGGTGCCGATCCAGAGGTCGTCGCCGTCCAGCAATAAGCCGTGTATATTGGTGTAGGATATACTGCCCGCAGCGCCGGGCTGAAAATGTGTGAACACGGAGGTAGCAGGATCAAGCCTGTTTAAACCCGCGTCTTCTGTGCCGATCCACAGCTTGCCGTACCTGTCTGCATGGATCTCTCTGACCACATTGCCGCTGAGTGAGTTTTCTCCTGTCTTGGGAAAGTACTTCCTGAAAGGAGTGTACTGCCTGGGATAATAATTCACACCGCCAAAGTAGGTACCTGCCCAGATGCCGCCTTCGCCATCGCGGCAAAAGGTATACACTGCATTATCAGAAATGGAATAGGGATCATTGTACATCTTGCGCAGGTTCTGCGCTTTCCCGGTAACAGCGTTGTAAATGAAGATGCCTGTTTCAGTGGCGATCCAGTATTCATGGCTGGCCGTCTGCAGGAAATTACGCACAAAGATCTCGGTATGATTATCGTTATAGGTAAGAATATCGGTATAGGAGCCGGAAGCTATATTAAACAGCTTGGCGCCCTGGTTGGAGGTACCTACCAGTATATTACCATCTTTCGTGCTGTATATTTTCTCGATCCAGCGGGATACCGGCCGTTTGGAATGACTATACAGCTCGTAAGGAATAAAAGTGCCCGAGGCCGTATCATACTTTTGCAGGTGGCCGTCTGCAGTGGCTACCCATATATTGCCATCAGCAGACAGGCAGAGAGAGGTAGCCTCAAAAAAGTCTGCCGTGCTGAAATACTGCAGCTGATTCCCCGAAGGCTGGAAGCGGAAAAGCGAGAAGCCGGCCACGAACCAGATACTGCCCTTATCGTCCCCCTGGATAGCCCTGATCTGCCCTTTGGGCGCTGCCTGTAAAAGGTGAAAACGCTCCGTGGAGGTATCATAGCGGTAAAGGCCATTTTCCGTACCTACCCAGAGGGTGCCGTCCCGGTCTTCAAACAGGGAGTGAATAAAATTACTGCCTATGCTGCCGGTATCCTGCGGGTTATGGCGGAATACCTTAAAAGCATAGCCATCAAAGCGGTTCAGGCCATCTTTTGTGCCAAACCACATAAAGCCTCGCCTGTCCTGCAGCGAGCAGATAACCGCATTGTTAGACAGGCCGTTCTCCACCTGGTAGTGACGGAAATAATACAGCTGCGCAGGTAACCTGGCGCTGCACAATAGCAAAATGGCCAGCAGGAATATCCTATAACGTGGTGTTGGCATACCCTTTCATAACGTAAAAACCCAAAATGAGATAATTTGAAGAAGTTTTGATACGGTTTGTCGAGCCCAAAAGAACGAATAATCGCAACTTCATACCATTATTTCCAGATTGTAGTCCGGATAAAGGCGACGGTACATTTAATTGTTACTATCACACTAATAAAATTAACTATTAAATGCATTCCCGGCATCTTTCCGGAGAAATAAATCAAATCGCATAATTACACGTTTATGAAACTGATCCGCATTTTGTTAAGCAGAAGCGTGCTCCCTATACTAGCATGTGCGCTTTTTTTCCTCATCCAACCTGCATCTGCCCAGCAAGCCAGGAAAAAATTCCAGGGAAGGGTCACCACCCAGGATAATGAGCCGGTTATCGGCGCAACCGTCAGCGTAAAGGGCGGCGCAGGCGCTATGACCGACGCTTCGGGGAACTTTGCGATTGAGGCCGCAGACGGCGCCCCGGCTACCATCAGCAGCATGGGCTTTGAAACCAGGGAACTGGTACTGAAAGGAGACGGCCCGCTTTCCGTAAGGCTGGATAAATCCTACCGCAACCTGAACGATGTAGTGGTAGTAGGCTACGGCGCCGTAAAGAAAAAAGACCTCACCGGCTCCGTAGCGCTGGTGAATGTGAGCGATGCCAAAAAGAACGTATCATACGATGTAGCTAAAATGCTCCAGGGACAGGCAGCCGGTATCAGTGTGCACGGTTCCGGAGAGCCGGGCGGCTATGTGCAGATCAAGATCCGGGGTACCACCACCTTCGGCCCTAACAGCCCGCTGTTTGTAATAGATGGTGTACCGGTAGATGCCCCTTACGATTTTTCACCCAATGATATCGAAAGTATCCAGGTATTGAAAGATGCATCTGCAGCCGCCATATACGGATCACGGGCCGCCACGGGCGTGATCATCATTACCACCAAGAAAGGGAAACAGGGACCGGTAAGGGTGAATTTTAACAGCTATGTAGGCGTACAGGAGGTGGCAAAGAAGATCCCGCTCGCCAACCGCCAGCAGTACCAGCAGATCGTCTCTGCAGCAGAGACCAATGCGGGTTTAAGCCTGGCCCCGGCCAATGATCCCGCCAACCCTTCCTATGTGTCTGACATCAATACCGACTGGCAGAAAGAAGCCCTGAAACGGGGATTGATCCAGGATCACAATGTCAGCCTGTCCGGTGGTACAGAAAATATTTCCTATAATGCTTCACTGGGTTATTTCAACCAGACAGGCACCCAGGTAGGCCCGCAGAAGTACGACCGTTATACCCTGAACACAAATCTCCAGGGCAAAAAGGGCCGTTTCAGCTATGGCGTCAAGGCGGCGTATACACAATCACATAAAGGCAATTATGCCGCTACCAACGGGCATGCCGTTTTCGGTGGAACGGTTACCAGCATGCTGACAGCCATCCCCACCATGCCGGTGTACGATGCGTCCCGCCTCGGCGGATACGGTGGCAGCGACCAGGTGAAGAACCGGGCCATCTCCGCCAATGTAGTGGGCATTAATAACCTGGTAAATGATTACAGCGACCGTAACCGCTTCCTGGGAAATGCGTGGGGAGAACTGGAAATCGTGAAGAACCTGAAATACAGGATCAACGCCAGCTATGACCGTACCGACTATGAGAACTCCCATTTTGAACCGCGCTTCGATATGGGTTATTATTATCTCAACACACAATACTATATGTACCTGCAGAATGGCCACTCCAATACCAGTCTGCTGGAACATACCCTCACTTACCAACTACAGAAAGGCAAACACAAAATTGATTTCCTGGCCGGTATGACCTACCAGGAAGATAAGAACCAGTGGATGGCCGCCACTGCTACCGATACAACAGACCTGAACTTCCGGACCTTTGCCGCCGTTGCCAGGGCCAACGCCAAAGGCGTAACCAGCTGGAACGGCATGGCCACCCTGTACTCCATGCTGGGCAGGATCAACTATAACTATGATGATCGTTATTTGCTGACCGCTAACTTCCGGCGCGACGGCTCCTCTAAGTTTGCCCCTGCCAACAGGTATGGTAACTTCGCCGGCTTTGCCGCTGCCTGGAATATCAGCAATGAAAAGTTCTTTCAGCTGCCCTCCTTTATCAGCAGCCTTAAACTGAGGGGCGGATACGGCGTGCTGGGTAACCAGACCGCCCTGGGCTGGTATGATTATCAGTCCTACATCAACAATACCACCAACTACGTGTTCGGAGATCAGCTGGCAGTTGGCTCCACCACGGTATCTGTAACAGATCCCACCCTGAAATGGGAATCCACTACCACTACCAACGTTGCCTTGGATATGGGCCTTTTTAATGAAAAGCTTTCGTTCACCGTAGAGTATTACAATCGCCTGTCAAAAGACATCATTACCGCTATCCCTATACCATATTCCGTAGGCTCATACCCGCAAACGCTTACTACCAACGCCGCTTCACTGAAGAACAGCGGGGTGGAGTTCACCCTGACCTACCGTGATCATATCGGCGCACTGAACTATGCAATCAACGCCAATGCTTATACGCTGAAGAACAAAGTAGAGAAACTGGGTGGTAGTAATAACCCGGTATATGGCTCAGGCAGTAAAACGGAAGTAGGCCGCGAAGTAGGAGAGCTCTTCGGTTATGTAACAGAGGGCATCTTCCAGGACCAGGGTGATATCGCAAAACATGCCACGCAGGACCAGTCAGGCGGTATCAAACCCGGAGATATCAAGTATAAAGATATCAACGGTGACGGCGTTATTACTGATGCAGACAGGGCTTACCTCGGATCCTCTATTCCCAAGTTCTATTACGGTCTGAACGTATCCGCATCCTATAAGAACTTCGATCTCTCCTTCTTCTGGCAGGGGAACATGGGCAGCAAGGTGAATAACGGCGTGTATTCCGCCCTGATGTCCGGACAATATGGTAATGCCCATATTGATGAACTGAATTACTGGACGCCCTCCAATACCAACACTAATGTGCCACGGCCGCTGATCAACGATATCAATAACGGCCGCTTCTCAGACCGCTTTGTGCAAAGCGGCTCCTATGTAAAGCTGCAGAATGCGCAGATCGGCTACACCATCCCGGAATCAACACTCGGCAAAACACATGTGTTCCGCAGCCTGCGCATGTACCTCTCCGGCTTAAACCTGATCACCATCTCGAAATACAAAGGATACGATCCTGATTTCATCAGCGACGGCCTGTTTAACCGGGGCTTCGACTATGGCTCTTTCCCGAACCCGAGAACAGTTATGTTCGGTTTGCAGTTAGGCCTTTAATCATTAAACAGCATTATAATGAAACGCACTATATCTCACTATATCATAGCAATGACGGCAGCGGGCATATTGGCTACAGGCTGCGGCAAAAAACTGGACCAGGTAAACCCGAATGCACAAACTTCCCAAACCTTCTGGGAAACAAGCAACGATGCCGTACAAGGCATCAACGCTGCCTATGCGCCCATGCTGCTGGACGGCGCTTACATGCGCTTCACACCGGCACTGCTGGATGTAAGGGGCGACGATATCCGGAGCAACAGCCCCTGGACAGCCATTTCCGGTATCGGTAAATTTGCGCTGGGAACCGGCAATGCAGACGGGTACGGATGGGCCTTTGATGAATATTACGAAGGCGTGTTCCGCTGTAACCAGGTGCTGGATAATGTACCGGCGATCAATATGGACAACGATCTGAAGAACCGTGTGCTCGGACAAGCCTACTTCCTGAGAGGACTGTACTTTTTCCACCTCGTGAACCTCTTCGGTAATGTGGCGCTGCCTACCAGCACGCCGCAGTCAAAAACGGATTTCTATGGAAAGCAAACTACGCAGGAGGAAGGCTGGCAACAGGTGATCGCCGACTTCAAATCTGCAGCAGACCTGCTGCCGGTTTCCTATAAAGATGTGAACGGACCGGACGCCAATCAGTTAGGAAGGGCCACTAAAGGCGCCGCCATGGGCTATCTCGGTAAAGCTTATCTCTTTAACAAGATGTACCCGCAGGCAGCAGAACAATTTAAGAAAGTGATAGACCTGGGCGTATACCAGCTGATGCCCGATTATAAAGACAATTTCACCGAGAGCAAAGAGAATAACGCAGAATCCATTTTCGAAGTGCAGTTCTCTACCACCGCAGGCGGCACAGACCTGGGATGGCAGGGTATTCCTACCTCCACCTGGGCAAAAACATCAGCAAGGGCCATTACTTTCGGGGCGCCTAATTTTGGGTGGACAGACGTGCAGCCTTCCATGTCTGTATTCAATGAGTTCATGCAGGAAAAGACAGTAGATGGCGCCACAGACCCGCGCCTGGACGCTACCATCTTCTACAACAAGCCCGGTGAAATGATCTATGGACAACCATTTGCACAGGTATATGCCAACAGCTCCTATCTCAATGATATCTTTTGCAGGAAGTACGAGAACGGTGATGGGAACAAGGCAAATGAGTACGACTGGAAATCAGGTATCAACGAAAGACTGATGCGCTATGCAGACATCCTGCTCATGTATGCAGAGTGCCTGAATGAGCAAGACCAGACAGCCCAGGCAGCCGCTTATATCCAACAGGTAAGGACCCGCGCCAAGCTGCCGGACATCACCGTTGCAATGGCCGCTCTTACCAAAGCACAGATGCGTGACCGCCTCGCGCATGAACGCCTGCTGGAGTTTTGCCTGGAAGGCCACCGCTTCGATGATATACGCCGCTGGGGTTGGCTGCAGGATGCCACTAAGCTCGATATGCTGAAGTCGCGCGATCCGGAGTTCAACAACTATAAACCAGGGAAAGAGCTCTATCCCATTCCGCAGGGAGAGATAGACAATAATCCCGGTTTCAAACAAAACCCTTCTTATTGATTTACCATATCTATAAACAGCGCGCATGATCTTCCTCCATTACAGGAACCGGGTCCTCTTGTTTTTACTCGCAGCAGCTATGATCTCCTGCAGTAAAAAGGATACGCCTGCACCTCCTTCGGATTCCACTGACGTGAAAGCTCCGGCAGCGGCCTTTGATATCAATACGATCAATGATACTTATGCAGACGTTGCGCCCTTTGTGTATTATCCAAAATGGGGGCCTTATAACGTACACGACCCTGTTATCCGGAAGTTCGGTACTTACTATTACAGCTACAGCACAGACGTTGGTTATGGCATCAGCGTAAGGCCGGGGATCCAGGTGCGTAAATCAAAAGACCTGGTGGAGTGGACCTATGCAGGATGGGTATTTGACAAAATCCCGCCGATGGGCGCATCCTTCATACAGCAACGCAATGGTACACCCAATAACAGCCTGTGGGCGCCCAGCGTACTGAAAGTAAACAACGAATACCGTCTTTATTATTCGCTGGCTTCCAACCTGGGACGCCTCAGCGTGATCGGTCTGGCCACCGCATCATCACCGGAAGGGCCCTGGACAGAAAAAGGCATCGTAGTAAGCTCCCTGAACGATAACAGCATCCAGACCAATGCCATCGATCCGAGCGTTATTGTTACTCCCTCCGGTGAGCACTGGATGTATTACGGCTCTGCCTGGGATGGGATCTATGTACTCAAGCTGGACCCTGCTACCGGCCTCGCCCAAACAGCCGGCGATAAAGGTAAACGTATTGCCAATCGCGGGTTTACCAACGGAAAATATAACGGTAACATAGAAGGGCCCGAAGTGATCTATAACCCGTCGCTGAATAAATATTTTCTGTTCATTGCATACGACTGGCTGGAAACAAAGTATAACACACGCGTGATGCGTGGCGACAGGCCCGATGGGCCGTTTTACGATTTCAAAGGAGCAGACGCCAATACCAACGTAGATCATGGCCCCATGATCACCGCGCCTTACCGCTTCAATGGTCATGGCGGCTGGCAGGGCGTTTCTCACTGTACCGTGTTTGACGATGGGGGAGGACAGTACTACCTTGCACACCAGGGCCGCCCGGGTGTAGACAAATACTTCATGGACCTGCATGTTCGCAAGATGTTCTGGACAAAGGACGGATGGCCCATAGTATCGCCTGAGCGTTACGCCTGGGAAGATAATGCCAATGTGCCGGTGGATAGCATCGCCGGTAACTGGGAACAGATCATACTGGGATACCGCATCGTGCCAGGCTATGGGGATGAGCAGGTATCACCGGATTTCCAGGTCTCCATAGCGCTTACTATCTCAGCAAACGGAACGCTGAACAACGACGCCAACAGTAAATGGACCTATAACGCTCCCTGGCTGGAACTGCACTGGAGTAACGGCTTTACCGATAAAGTGCTGGTGCAGCGCGGACGCGACTGGGAAAAGAAAATCCCCACCTTTATATTTACCGGCCTGAATAATGACGGCACGGCCATATGGGGCAAGAAAAGCAAATAATGATCTCTGCAAACCGATAACTGGATGTAATGAAAAAAATGGTATTACAGGTACTGGCGCTTGGCCTGCTGGCAGCGCCAGGTGTTACAGAAGCACAGCATAATAAAGTCCTCACGGTAAACACCCGGAACATCACGGGCAAAATATCACCTACGATGTGGGGCGTCTTTTTTGAAGACATCAACATGGGAGCCGATGGCGGCATCTACGCAGAGCTGGTCAAGAACCGTTCCTTTGAATTTTTTAAGCCGCTGATGGGATGGACGGTGAATGGTACAAAAGTAAAGGAAGGCGATCTGCTAATCCTCAACAGGGCGCCTGCCCATACCGCCAATCCGCGTTTCCTGCGCAGCACCATCAGGAATGCCGTACAAGGTGACGCAGGATTGTTAAATGAAGGCTTTCGCGGCATGGGCATTAAACAAGGGCTGCGTTATGATTTTTCTGTACTCTACAGGCAGCAGGAACCAGGCGTCCGTTTACATATACAATTATTGGACAGCAGCAGCCGCGTGATCGGCGATACCATACTCACGCCATCCGCGCAAGACACGGCATGGCATAAACAGGCTGTCAGCTTTCATGCCACCGCCACAGCGCCAAAGGCCAGCTTACAGCTATGGCTGGAAGGCAATGGAACAATCGACCTCGACATGATCTCGCTCTTTCCTGAAGATACCTGGAAAAACCGTCCCGGTGGAATGCGGGCAGATATGATCCAGCTCCTTGCCGACATGAAGCCGGGGTTTATCCGTTTTCCCGGCGGCTGTATCGTAGAAGGTTTTGACCTCTCGCAGCGCTATCAATGGAAGAAGACGATCGGCCCCATCGAGGAACGGCAGCTGATCATCAACCGCTGGAATTTTGAATTTGCGCACCGTCCCACACCGGATTATTTCCAGACATTCGGGCTCGGTTTCTTTGAATACTTTCAGCTGGCAGAGGATCTGGGAGCAGAGCCGCTGCCTATTCTTAACTGTGGTATGGCCTGCCAGTTCAATTCTGCAGAGCTGGTGCCATTGAATGAGCTGGATCCTTATATCCAGGACGCGCTTGACCTTATCGAATTTGCTAACGGTGATGTCAACACGCAATGGGGTAAGCTGCGTGCTGATATGGGACATCCCACTCCTTTTAACCTGAAGCTGCTGGGAGTAGGCAACGAAAACTGGGGCCCTCAATACATAGAGCGGCTGAAGCTGTTCACCAAAGCCATCAAAGAAAAATACCCTGATATCAAGCTGGTGAATAGCGCAGGCACCGATCCCAATGGAGAACGTTTCGACTACCTGAACAAAACACTCCGCGATATGCATGCGGATATCATCGATGAACATTACTACCGCCCACCGCAATGGTTCATGCAGAACGCGCGGCGCTATGATAACTATCCACGGAACGGATCAAAGATATTTGCCGGTGAATATGCTGCGCAAAGCGACAAGGTAGTGAGCATCCATAACAAGAATAACTGGCTGACTGCCCTCTCGGAGGCCGCCTTCATGACCGGCCTGGAAAGAAATGCAGACGTGGTAAGCATGGCATCCTACGCCCCCTTGTTTGCGCATGCAGACGGCTGGCAATGGACGCCTGACCTGATCTGGGTAAATAACCTGCAATCCTTTGGTACGCCCAATTATTATGTACAGCAATTATTCTCCCTGAACAAAGGTAGCGCCATCGTCCCGCTACGGATGGGCAATGACGTTGTTGCCGGGCAGGACAGCCTCTATGCCTCTGCCGCGCTGGATGAGAAAAGCAATGAACTGATCATCAAACTGGTGAATGTATCCACGATGCCGCAAACCTGTACCCTGGAGCTGGATACAAAGCCCGCTGCACAGGCAAAGCTGACAGTACTGCAGAGCGGTGATCCAAACGGGATGAATAGTTTTGAGCAGCCCAGGCAGGTAGCGCCCAGGAGCAAAGAGATCAAAACACCGGGCAAACGGTTCCCGGTGGAGCTTGCACCCTACTCGCTGAATGTATTGCGGGTAAGCTTGTAAAACCATTATTCAAAAAGGATACATTGTGAAACGCCTGATACCCTTCCTTGCTATACTATTGATTCCTTCCTTCGGCGTACGGGCACAGCCCGTACCCCAGGGAACGGAGTTCAGCACCCGCAACACGCCGGTGCATGATCCCGTGCTGATCAAAGAAAAAGATACATATTACCTGTTCTGCACGGGCAACGGCATCTCCGTATTTTCTTCCACTGATCTGCAGCATTGGCGAAAAGAGGCGCCTGTATTCAACCGTCCGCCTGAATGGGCAGTACAAGGTATTCCCGGTTTCAAAGGACATATCTGGGCGCCCGATATCAGCTTTTACAAAGGCCGTTATTACTTGTATTACGCCGTTTCCGCCTTCGGAAAGAATACCTCCTGCATAGGGCTCGCTGTCAATGCTACACTGGACCCTAAGTCGCCTGATTACAAATGGGAAGACAAAGGCAAAGTCATTCAATCTGTACCTGGCCGTGATATGTGGAATGCCATTGATCCCAATCTCATTCTTGATGAAAACGGTACACCCTGGCTGTCATTCGGTTCTTTCTGGGATGGTATCAAACTGGTAAAACTGCAGCAAGATCTGCAGGCTGTTGCGGAACCCCAGGAATGGTACACCATTGCCCGAAGGCCACGGGAGTTTTCCACGCCGGATACGTCTGCAGGTAATGGAGCAATAGAAGCGCCCTTCATTTTCAGGAAAGGAAGATATTATTATCTCTTTGTCTCACGCGACTATTGCTGCCAGGGAGAGAAAAGCACCTACAAGGTAGTAGTGGGAAGAAGTGAAAAAGTACAGGGCCCTTACCTGGATCAACAGCAACAACCCTTACAGCTGGATGGCGGTACACTGGTAGCCCAGGGCGATGGCGTGAACTGGTACGGCGCCGGTCATAATGCGGTGTTCAGTAACTCCGGCAAAGACTATATCATATTGCATGGTTACGATGCAAAGGACCGCGGGCGTTCCAAGCTGATCATAGAAGAAATAAATTGGAGCGCCGATGGATGGCCTGCAGTAAAGATCAATTGAATAACGTGATTATCATGATCCGTTTGTAAACATTTCACTACCGTTGATAAACCGCTTTGGTCCTCCTTCCTTTATTGCGCTAATTTGGTGTCTCTTCAATTTTCTCAAAAAACCAAATTGCAAACAAAATGAGACATCAACTTTCAACAAACCCTGTTCTGTTAATCCTTGCAATTTTGATCCTTCTTTCAAGCTGTACCAAGGAACTTAACAACGAAAAAGCGGTGCCGGCAAACCAGGAGCTGTCAACCGCCGGTTCTCACAGCGATGCACTGAGGCAGAATTCAATCCTGGGATTCCTTGACGGAAGCGCATCTCCCATTGGATTCGTAGGCCCGCGCAGTGACCGGACTTTTTATCCAGCCACAGAATTGATGGTAGGCATGTGGACCGTAAGCAGTCTTCCTTTCTATTTTTACGGGTACTTCTGTAGCACGCATTCATTGGCTCCAACTCCGGATGGCATCCAATCTGCCATTCTGAAGTTGTATTCAAATCCCACTCCTATAAATGGAGATGGTGTGCATGCAAATTATGGCACTAATAATGCCTTTTACGTGCAACGGGTAACGGGCGCCTGGGATGTTACTCAAATGAATCTCATCAATTGGGGCAATTTACCGGCCGTTACTACGGCTGACCAGGTATTGGTGCCGCATACCAATTTATCTTCCCTGGATCTTACGATAGACGTGACTGCAATGGTGAAAGCTGCCGTTGCTGAAGGGCACACGATGATTGGCTTCAGGCTGTTTCCGGTAACACAGACTCCGCTTAACATGCGGAACTTTGTTTCATGTTATCATGAGAGGGCAGATCTGCGACCCCGCCTGATTATAAACGGTTTCTAGGTGCTAAACAAAAGGAGGATGCTGGTCCAATACCAGCATCTTCCTTTTCACAACATATTTTTCATCAGTTTACAATATACGTCCTGCCTTTAGGGCACTTCTTTATAAATTCTATAACCGCTTTATCCGTGATCTCAACACCGGCTTTGATCGCCCGCGCAAAATCTGCACAGGCAGCAGTTTCCTGGTGCTCCTCCATTTCCAGCATGCCGCGGTAATAGTATAGCTCAGCGTTCTTACTATCCAGTTCAAGCGATCTGCTAAAATCTGCAATACCGCCTTTATTGTTTCCCATCTCGGCTTTCACCATGCCCCTGATGCTGTATCCCTCTGCATCCGCTGGATCAAGCAGGATATATTTGTCCAGATCAGCCAGCGCCGCTTGATGATCTTTTTTATGAACTCTCAGCAGCAGCGCCCTTGACGTGTAAGCATATTTATAAGAAGGATCTATTGCAATGGCCTTGTTACAATCTTCGATGGCCCCGTCATAGTCTTTCGCATTTTTTTTAATAATGCCACGGTTATCATACGCACGGGCAGAAGGTTTTATGGCGATGGAAGCGTTATAATCTTCCAATGCCCCTTTGCTATCCTTTAGCCGCATGCGGGTATTTCCCCGCAGGATATAAAGTTCCGCATCATCTTTTTTCAGGGCGATGGCGCTGTCAAATGCAGATCTGGCGCCTGCATAATCATTCCGGTCGTAACGCTGTTGACCGGCGGCTTTTAGTTCTTCGGATGTCTGCGCAAAGGATGCCATGGAAAATAGTAAGGCCAGAAGGGATGCTGTTAGCTTCATAGTGGATGATATAGGGATTTTTAATACTTACAATACTAAACATATTTGACATATTAATATATTAAATTTTTCTTCCTGATCACAATCAGCCATTTATCCTATTGCGGTCATAGGTAGAGGTACCTGCTAACCCTACCTTTACATCATCAAACAACGGATACAAAACAAGTGATAAAAAGGGGCATGAAATATGGCAGCGCAGCGCACGGCGCAAGTACCGGGCGCTTGCTTCCTGCCAGACCATCAGCGTAGCCCAAACGCTTTAAATCCCTATGGTTACAAAAAGGTATCACGGAAATATCACCGGCGATGTGAAGAGAGGGTGTGCAACGCAATCGGGCCGGTGATATTTCCGGGGTACCGGCTCAACAGAGAAATTTTATTTGAAAAGCCAGACTATAAACTTCTTGTTGCAACAGCAGGGGCCACCGAAAACCTGAAAGAAAAGAGTAGGTATGTCTTTGTAATGATTTTAACCACGAACCTGAACCTACACGGGTAAGCCCTATACCTGTTCTTACCCGCGTGTATTGTGAAAATTGACCGTTTAGTTGATGAATGCTAATAGTGTAAGCTCGCGTCCTAGGCGGGCTTACTTTCGTTTTTTCCAAATACAACTTTTATCGCATTCCGCACATCCGCTGGCTTTATTATCTTTATGGGATGTTCGCCTATACTTATTGCCGGCCCTGGGACACCGGACGTTATACCCGCATGATATTCCTGCTGTTAGCCTTACTGATGCAAACAGCCTTTTTACGCGCCCAGCACAATAACCGCTCTAATTACCAGCTGCTCTGGCGTATTGATGCTCCCGGCATGCCATCGCCTTCTTACCTCTTTGGCACCATGCACCTGACCGACAGGCGGGTGTTTGAATTCAGTGATTCCGTATTGACAGCTTTACGCAGCACCGCGTCCTTCGCCATGGAAGTGGATATGGACTCCATGCTGGCCTATATGCTGGCGCCTAACGGCCCTTTGAAAGATACGGTCAACCATATGCGCCGTTTGCTGAGCGAAGAAGAATATCACTATGTAGACAGCCTGGTAAAAGAAAAGACCGGCGCCCCTTTGGACCAGCTCAGCCTGAAGCGCTTATGGTTCCTGGAGAAATTGCTGATCGGGGAAGAGGAAGAACTAAGCAAGAACGAAAGCCGCCCTGCCCGTAAACCTGAGAACATCTTCCTGGATGCCTGGCTGTACCAGAAAGCCACCGGCCTTAATAAATCCGTACACAGCCTCGAAAGGATCCAGAATCAGCTGGATATCATGAGCGCTGACGTATCAGCAATTCAGAAAGAAGCCTTCCTCTGGGCCCTGGGATATAAGAGCAGCGGTACCGGTAATGCGAAAGACAGGACCAAACGCCTGAAAACAAGGGTCGCTTACCTGGATGCGCTGGTGAACCATTACTATGAAGGCGATCTGCAGCAGATCCTGACGCTGGTAGACAGCTGGCAGGAAGAGGAAGATCATCTCGAACTGATTCCCCGCAATATTGAAATGGCGGATAATCTGGCCAAACTGGCTGCTAAAGGCAGTGTTTTCGCCGCCGTTGGCGTGGCGCATTTACCCGGCGAAAAAGGAATGCTTGAATTGTTGCGTAAGAAAGGATATTCCGTTAGCCCGGTGAAAGCCAGCTTCACCGGCGTTACGCAGCGTGAACGCCAGCGGTTGGACAGCCTGAAAGGATATTCCCTGAACAGGATCGCCGAAGGTTATAGCGTGGTATTCCCCGGTATCCCCATTGCTCACCAGGTGCCCAATATGAACCGTAAAATGTTCGTAGGTACCAACAACGATGAAACCGGCTTCGCCTTCTATATGGACATCGCTCAGCTGGCATCAGACAAGCGGGAGCTGATCAACAATATGGTCGCCAACATGGCCAGCCAGGGTAATGCGATACTGCAAAAATCTTATCCGATTACCTATCGCGATATACCCGGTACGGAGGCCGTAATGCGGCGGGAGAACATACAGTTCCACATGCGATTGTTCATCCGTAATAACAGGATCTTTGTGTTTATGTACAACTCCCGGCAAAAAGACAGCACCGCCAGGAAAGACTTTTTCAGTTCTGTGCGCTTTTATGATGTTGTACACCCGGTGATGGCATATGAAACCTTGGAGCGCCCGGACCTGGGCTTTTCCGCAGTATTGCCTATCGATGCTAATCATGCAAAAATAGCCGGCAAAAATGGCGGCCGCCCCGAAGAGGTTTACACCTCCCTGGATGGCGTTAACAACGTCTCTTATGTAGTCCGCATCCTCAAGATGCAGAAAGGCTACTACAATCTCAACGATCAGCAACTGGTGGATGAATTGAAGAATTTCCTGGTGGGGCAGGATAGCACCATACAGCTGATCGATTCCACCGTGTCTGAACAGAGCGGCTTACCCCGCCACCAGTTTAGCTGGCAGCATGCCAATGGATTCATTACCCGTGTCGGCTTTATACCAAGAGGCAATATGGCCTACTGCCTGATGTGTGTGTACGACAAAGCACATACAGACAGCAGCTACTGGCGCCGCTTCCTCGATGAGTTTCGCATATTGCCTTTGCTGTCACAGTCCCCGGTTGTTCCGTTTACACCTGCAGACTGCAGCTTTACTATCAGCGGTCCGCTGGCCCTTGAAGGTGGCCCGATCAATGAGTACGATGGTTCATCAACGGTGGAAACATTTCAGTACCAGGCAATGGATACCTTATCTAATGCGATGTACATCGTAGGAGTAGATAAATATCACCGTTATTACCATGAGTCGCCTGATAGTATCATCAACGCATTCATGCAGCGCAACGATAGCAATCTCATTATAACGGCATCCCGGCAGTACAGCCAGGACGGCCTGCCCGCTTATGAAGTAGAAACGAAAGTGCGCCTTACCGGTCTGCGCCTCTATCGCAAAGCAGTGCTGGCCGGACATACCGTTTATCGCTTGTCTGCTATCCTGCCGGAAGAACTGGTTGGGAAAGGTTATGCCAAACAGTTCTTTGCCTCCTTCCATCCTGGCAGTAAAGAACGGAAAGATACCCGTCAGCTCGCACAGAAGAAACTGGGTTTGCTGCTGAATGATCTGCAAAGCACAGATTCAGCTGTATTCCATGGCGCCCTTGCCTACACAGACCATCTCACACCCGATAGCTCGGACATAGGCGCCATACTCAGTGTCCTGACCAAACCTATCCCTGCAGACACGGGCGATAACAACGTAAAAGTAGACCTGCTGCATTCCCTGGCGAAGCTGGCCAATGATTCCATAGTACATGCGGCTGAATCGCTGTTTGCAAGTACCCCAGATAACGAACGGCGCAAAAGTGTGATGCGTTTCCTGAGCGGGCTTCAGACAGATACCGCGATGCACACCTTCCTGCGCCTGGGGCCTCAATTGCAGGAAAGCACTGCTACCTGGGGTGTTTTCGATTACGGCTTCAAAGATAACGACAGCTTGTACCAGCAATACCTGCCAGAGATCGTTGCTGCTGCTGAACATTCCCCGGGTTTTCTGCAGGCCTTTGCAGCATTTACCGCCAATGATTCCATATGGGTTTCACCTTATTTTGAAAAATACAAATTGGAACGCCTGGTTCCTGGCCTGGTAAAACTGTTCGCACGCGATATACAGCAATGGAAGAAACTGCAGCCGGAATCAGACAGCAACTGGAAATGGCAGAGTAGCCTGCAGAACATCGGCTACATACTTGCCTTGCCTGGCATGCCGGCGTCCACTGTGCCCAGCTTTCGCGAGCTGCTGGCAGATACTACCATGTCGCTCCGCACCCTTGGCGCCCGCGGCTTAATAAACCAGGGCATCAAGGTGAACGATATCGTACTGAAGTCGATCCTCATTGATAACTACAACGCCTACCCGTTCATTTCATCTGTAAAGCGCCACAACCGGCTGCAGCATATCCGCCACCTGCTTACGCAGGATGTGCTGGGACGCAGCTACGTTGGCAATATACTAACCGATGATGCTGAACTGGCAGCGCTAGAGCAGGTCACCCGTATAAAAGTGCAGCAGAATGATCAAGCTGCAGTATGGCTCACCTTATACCGGTACAAAACAGATGAAAGCGGAAATTGGGAATACGTATTAAACGGCCCGCAACCGCTGGACCAGAAGAAGCTTAACTTCGAGCCTGATCTCACACATTGGTTCAGTGAAGAGGTTGATGTGACAGATAAGCAACAGCTTACTGCGATAGCGGAAGAAGCATATAAGCAGTACCTGGAAGAACAGAAAGGGGAGGAGGAGGAGCATTAGCCGCATTGCGGCAGACGGGAAAAGCTAGTTTTTCTTCCGCTTATTTCCCGTCTGCTGCTGCAGCTCATGTGGTAATGGCGCCACATTCGCCTTGCGCTGAGCGCCTTTTTCTGCAGTAACTATTTCTCCGCGGCTATAAGTTTCTTTTATCATGTTCCCGTCTTCATCATACAAGCGCCATTCACCATTCCGTACAGAATTGCCTTTACGTACCACTTCCACACGGGATTCCTCCTGTGTAACAGGATCTATCACCAGCACCGTATCTACCTCGCCTTCAATTTCCATGGCCAGCATTACGCCGGCTGCGCTAAGCTTGCCGTTGGGATAATAATATTTGCAGGGTCCATCCAGCACGCCATTATGATAGGTTTCTTCCGCGATCATATCACCGCTGACGTCGTATTTTTTCCAGATGCCTTCTTTACGGTCATTTTTATAGGAGCCTTCCCAGCTGTAGCCGGGCTCTCCGCGCAAGGGTTCTACCTGTTCTATCCAGGGGCCCTGTTTACGTTGCTTGGCATCTTTCTGGTTCACCGCAGTTTGTGTCTGCGCCTGGGCCAGTAGTGTGAAGCAACTGATAATGATAAGAATAGTGATCTTTTTCACAGGTCTTTAGGTTTATGGTTCATGCACAAAGTAAGGATTTAGGAGGGATTAACAAAGGCCCTGTCAGCCTCATCCCTTCTTCCTTCCCGCGTCTCAGCTCTTCCTTTTATATGACAATACCACCTCATAGATATACAGCGGAACAGCCCATCCTAACCAGAAGAAAGAAGGAGAAATCTCCGCAAAATCTCCGATCTGTTGTACCAGCGGCAGCTTCAACAGGGAGCCGGACACCACAAAGGCCAGCGTAACAATATAGTTCCGGGTCATCCACTCTTTGTGCAGCTTGAATTTCTTTTTACGCGCAGTGTAATAGGCAATAAAGGAAGAAGTGATCCACACAGTCACCCATACCTGCAAAGAGAAAGCATAGGCCCAGTTCACGGCATAAGCGGTGGTAGACGCCAGGATCACAGCACTGGTACCACTGGCCAGGATGGCCAGCAGGTATAGGATCCCAATTACCCGGTGTAGTTGCCGGTAGCGGTTCCGCAGCCTTTCCCAGAACTGGATCGGGCCTAGTACCAGCGCCCCGCCGCCCGCAGTGATATGCAGGAGCAGTGCCCATTTTACACGGAAGTATTTTCCCAGCGCTTCAGGAGTGAGTTGCAGAAAATGATCGGCGCCGTGCATGAAAGACCAGGTCAGGAATACGATACCTGCCCAGGCTAAAAGTGTAATAAGGTCAGTGATGCCAAAGGGTTTTGTTACAGTGATGTTCTTCATGCTTTTTGAATTGTTCAGCACAAAATTCATCACTGTAACAGGCCCCGGCAATAAGGGAGAAAAGATTCAGTAGGGAGAAATTGTTCCCTATACAGTGCTACTGGTATTGGATATATACCGGCTGGGGCTTCAGCGCCAGCACTTCTGCGGGTGTCATTATGCGGCTGCCCGGCTGACGGAAGTCGTTCTTATAGAACAGCTTAAACCCGGTGAACTGTACAGGTTCTCTTTTTATAAAGAGTTGATAAGTGGTCACTTTATGTGGTACGCCGCCCCATCCGTCCATATCCATCACAATCTGTACTTCCGGGCGCAGGCCTATCTTGCTGTAGTTGGTCACCATGCCCTGGGTAAAGCGGTGCACGATCAGGATCTTGGGAGGAATATGGCTTTCCTTTACCAGCTTGGCCAGGTATTCGGCGGTGTAGTTAACGTCTGTCGCATCAAAGGTGCCTATCTTCTTGCCCGGCAGGCTGCTATCCTTCATGGAGAATTCCGGGTCAATGCCCAGGTGCACATTCGGCATGCGCAGGTATTTTTCCAGCAGCGGTATCTCGGCCTGCAGGTTGCTTAAGCCTACCTGTATGTCAATGAATACCAGCGCTTCTATTTTCTTCGCTGTTGCCAGTGCCTTGTCTATCTGGTCAAAAGGCATGCGCAGGCGGTACTTACCGTCCTTACCGGCGCTTCCCTGTGCCGTTACGGCAATGTAGTGGATAGCAGGAACAACGCTCATGGAGCTGTCCGCCTTTTCCCAGGCAGCTACTTCCCCTTTCAGCTTGGCCAGCATCTCTTCTTCGGGTAATTCCCCAAGTATGCCCATCCGTTTTGAGTAAAAATTTCCATAGTAGGCCACAATGCGTTTGAAAGGCAGAATGGCGCCCGGTAAGGGGTACACGTTCTTTACCTTCGCATTGAAAAGAGAATCGCCCCGCAAAACCTGCTGCCATTTACTGTTATAAAGGGCAGAATCCAGCGGTGGCTCAGAAGGTGCTGTTTTAGTGCTGTCTGTAGCGGGCACTTTGGCCGCTGATGTAGTGTTCTTATTATCCCCGAAAGTAGTTCCGCATCCGGATATCAGTAAGTAAAACGCAAAAGATATGGATAAGGCTAGGGACACTCTTGGTGCATTCGAATAGTAGGCGCGCAATGTATTAAAAAATTTACGCATAAATATATACAATAGTTTCATATTTTCATCAGTTGAGATGAAAAAATACAACTCAAAAGCCGGCTTGAGACCGAATTTAGGCTGATTTGTCCCTTTTCAGCAGACTGTTTGCGCTATAGAATACAACTTCCGTACCACTGTCTTTTACCTGTAGTATGCCCCTCATTTTCATAGGTTTACTCACTTAGACGTCCTTTTTTAAGCGGCCGATCACCACAAAGGCGCCCACCACCGCCGGGAAGAACAACAAAAAGGTCCGCTGCAATAAGGTGAATACCGGCATGACCGCCCCCGGTACCATGCGGTAGAACAATACGGCAATGCCTACTTCTGCAAAGCCACTACCACCCGGACTAGGTGCAAAGTAGATCATGAACTGGATCAGCACCTGTACGGCCATTACCTGCACAATATCTGCCTGGATCCCAAGCCCCGCCAGGATCACCCACTGCATGCAGTACTTGTTCAGGTATAATACAATGGTAATAGCTACACTCAGTGGGAATAGCCAGGGATCCTGGCTGAGCAGGATCCTGCAGGTTTGCTGATACTGCGCAATGTTATCATACACCTTTTGCCCCCATGCAGCCAGTCGTTGTTTGCGCCCGGTCAACACTCCGGACAACAAACGGGCAATGCCTTTTACCGCGCTCCCGGCCAGCAGGGGCTTTTTGAAAGCGAGCAGAAAGGCAAACAGGAACAGTGTGAAAAAGATGAAACCATATTTCAGCAAGGCCGGTATCACCCCGCTTTCAAACTGGTGATTCACCAGCAGTAAAGCCGCTAATGCAGCCAGCGGCATAAAGATCAGCGTGGCCGCCATATTGATCAGCGAGATAGCGAAGGCGCTGGTGAAACTAAGCCCGTTGCGCATGTAGATATAGATCTGCGCAGGCCCTGCGCCGCCATGGGCAGGCGTGATAGCGCCCATGAACATATTTGCCGTATTGGCCTTAAAGCTTACCCATTGCGAAATCCCGGGATTGGTTTTCCTGGCGAAGATGTGATTCCGCCAGCCTCCCAGCAGGAGGTCCACAAACAGCATACACAGGCAGATCGAAATATACCCGGGCTTTATATGGGAGAGTGCATCTACTGTCTGACCGGTATTACTGTAAAAGAAAACTGCTGCAATGCCCCCAATCGTGAGCAGGGCAAACCATAGCGCCCCTTTAATAATGAGCTGTTTCCGGAAAACCGGCAGTTTTTCTGTCTGTATCACAATAACAATGTTTTTAGTGAGCGATGAGGGAATTGCCTTCAGAAGGCTGTGGCGATTTACGCATCCAATGCAGGATCGTACTGAAAAGATCCGCCGTTCTTGCCGGATGACTGGCCCAGCCCTGCTGGTTGTAGATCAATGGCACGCGCATATGCTCATGGTGTAAGGATCCATGGGAGCCACGGTGGGCAGGGATCTCCCAGAAACCACGCAGGTCATAACCTTTCTTTGCGCATACTACGATATCGCCTGCACGGTGACTTCTGAACAATTGCTCTGCCTGTACCAGGCTATCAGGATACATGCTGCCAAAGGTCATTTCCAGCGCTTCGCGGTGATCGCGCGCCTGTAGTTGTCCGTTCATCTGCAGCGGGTCTGCGCTCACAGGAATATAACTATATTGCTGTCCTGCTTTTCTGATCAGTGCCCTGCCCCGGCTGTTATGCACAAACAGCTCATTGGCCTGCGCGCTGCGGTAGATCACAAAGTCAATGGCTTCCTGTTGTACCAGCGCTTGCAAACGCTCTCTGCCAAAGCGTTCGATCAGTTCCGGCCCGCCCAGTGCATGTGTTCCTTCATGCTGCAGCAAATGAATGCTGGCAAATGAATTGCCGGACACAGAAACAGATGCTGCCGGATCTTTCTTCCAGATCAGCGGATGACTAAGTGCAGGCAAACCTGATTCACTCAGCCAGTCCGCAATATCAAAATGGGTATGCGTGGGTGTTAGTCCATGGTCAGAGCCCAGCAGGAATAAGGTATCCTGCCACCATCCTTTCTTTTCCAGGAAAACGCGCAGTTCACCGATGCTCTGGTCTACAATCTTGTAGGCCTGTATGGTGCGCTCATCCCGGATGTCGTAGTAGTGCGAGTCCCAGTCCACACTGGGAAATACCGCAAACAGGAAATCAAGATCATTGCCCTTGTGCAGCATATCCATGATCCTGGCATGTCCTGTCTGGTCTACCGGGTGATTCCTACCCAGGAAGTGCGCGCGCAGGTAGGCCAGGCTTTTGCCCTTCCTGCCCAGGTCAAAGGCGTCAGGCACACCCCGCGTGATCATGTTGTATACATTGTAGCTGCGCCCAAGCAGTTCAAGTAGAGTGGGCTTGTCAACCGGCATGTCGCTGTTGAACAAGCTGGCTTCCGGACCGCAGTAAGAACGGATGGCCTGCTTGTTTCCCCAGCGCCGGCGTTTAAACTCAGCCTTATCAAACCAGCGGATGCCTGTGATGTGCATGCTGCCGGGGAAATGGCCTGTTAAAAAAGGAAGATAAGCGGGTCCTGTTGTGGAAGGAAAGCAGGTGGTCGCAATCCTGTAAGTGCCTTCTTCCGTTATTCTTTTGATATTGGGTAAATGTCCCTGCTGCAGCAGTTCCTGTAATACGTCTGTATGTGCGCCGTCTGCAAGGTAATAGATCACTCTTCGTTTAGCCGTCATGTTATTAAAACAGGACAAGCAGGATTTACCCTACCATCAGTTGGCGCTTTTCAGGAAGGTATAGCCAAGGCGCAGGAACATCGCTCCCTGGATGTTTTCAATACGGGCGCTGAGATCGAAACGTTGACCGATGCCCCAGCCCAGGGAAGGAGACAACAGCATGCGCATTTTTGTTTTTGTTTCCTCGGCAAACATGGTAGGTGGACTTTCCGTTAACGCAGGGCCTATTTCAGCAGCGGCATAGAATTTCTTTATCACAAATACCCTGATCCCTGCTTTCAGCGCAAAATTTGTAAGGCCCGGAGAAACATACCTGCTGCTTGTTCCATCCAAATTGTAAGAGGTAAATACCCGTTCGTAGCGATGATTGACCGCTGTAGTCAGCATCACTAAAATACTGTTGTCAATAATGCCTCTTTGTAAGCGAACATCTCCCGATACCCAATCTGCACGGTTATTAGGATCATAGGAGAGGCCCCCTGCAATACCTGCCTGAGCCGACCATTTTTTCTCCTTGTACACATATTGTTTGCCTTGTGGCCATAACAGGTCTGTTGCCGTGATCCCGGCCTGCCAGCCTATCCAGGTCCTGGTATCTTTATACCCGCTTACGCCCAGGTCTTTATATCCTGGCGGGATCTCATCCTCGCTGTTCGTATAATGGTTATAGGTGGGCCCGGCAAACAGGTTAAAACCTTTCAGCACACGTACATTCAAAGCAGTTTTAAGCTGCATTAAACGGCTGTCCCAGCTGATGATCTTAATGAACTGGTAATTACCCTCCGCTGAAATGGCCATCCTTTTGCCGATCAGTAAATCATGGCCCAGGCCAATACCCAGGGTGTATAACTTTTGGTTCGAAGAAATATTCATGCCTCCCATAAAGACCGTATACAGCTGGCTGTTACCCAGTTTTACCGCCAGGTTGGTATTGGTCACATCATTTGTGAACAGGGAGAGTGAATGATATCCGCTGCTGTTGCGCACAAAGTTCAGCAAACCCAGGCTGAGGCCATCAGAACTGTCTGCAATATTGATCACGCCGATCTGCAGGCCTTTCAGTTTGTGCGCCTGGTTCACCACCGCGAGCTGTACACCTTTTACGGGCCCCTCTGTTTTATTGACCATGGCAGCCAGCTGCATACCGCTGGCTGTATCCCTCACCAGGTTGTGAATACCGGCCAGCTGTACGCCTTTTAAAGACTTACCTACCACATTCACCGCCCCTGCCAGTTGAAAGTTGTATGCATTCCCCTCATTGATGTTAAAGATCCCGCTTGCCTCAAAGCTCGTAGAACCGCTTCGTATATTGAATAGTGGATGAACGCGTACTTTTTTCGGTCCCTCTTCCGCATCAGCGGTCCTGGTCACTTCCGGCAGCTCACGAATGCCGGACAACTGCATCTGTATATGCACCCGCTGATCTTTGGCGGTGCTGATCGGCACAAAAGCATCCCGGTAAAGGTCTTTGATCGCATTGATATGATCCATGGGATGATTCACCGGCACCTTCAGTCGGAAGGCGCCTGCTTTATCTGTCATCACTCCAAATGCCCGGTACGAGCTGGTGATCTGTACACTATCCATGGGCAGCCCGCTTGTTTTGTCTGTCACCAGCCCGGTGATAATAAAGTAAGAAGTGCGCCTGGTTACAATGATAAAATCCTCCTGTTCGGTATATTCATAATCATCTCCAAACAGCTGATGCAGCAACTGGCCAACGCAAATGTTCTCTGCAGAAAGGCTGATGCCCGGGCCGGATTGCAGTATATCTGTCTGGTAAGAGAAGGTGATTTTGGCCTGTTCGCCCAGCTTGCGAAGCGCCTCTTCCGGGGAGGCTTTTTGAACGGAGAAAGCAGCCAGTTTTTTATCCAGCAGGTGTTGGGCTGCTACTTCGGAAAACAACACGAATAACGATAAGAATAAGATAATGTGACAGTACAAATATCTGGTCATCGCAGGTTTAGGGGTTTCTTTTTTGAAGGATGATCGTATCGTTTTGTGTGATCGCCTTGAGCTGAAGGGTGGCGCAGATAACGGCTACGATCTCAGTAATAGGTTTATTGGTAAAGGTGGTGGTAATAGGCAATGCTCCGTTTATATCATCACTCAAAACGATCTGCTGTGCATACACATTATTCAGGGCATCCACCAGCTCCCTGAGCGGCGTGCCGTTACACACAAAGCGTTTTGTACGGTAATAGCTGTACAGCGAATCTTCGTTAGACTGCTTCACCGGTAAGCGTTCGCCCGTATACACGGTGGCTTTTTCTCCGGCCCCCAGGTAGATCGCCGCATCGGCTTTTTCTACCCGCACCTTGCCGCTTTCCACGATGATCTCCGTTTTATCCGGGGCTGTTTTCACATTGAAGGAAGTACCTAACACTTCCACCTGTACATTGCCGGTACGGATAATAAACGGCAGCTCCTTATTGGCCGCTACTGCAAAGAACGCCTCTCCACTCAGCTGTATATCGCGGTTGTTGCTGTTATACGCCTGGTTATATTGAAGGGAGGATCTTTTATTCAAGGTAATAGCAGAGCCGTCTGGCAGGGTAGCGGTACGCACCGCTTCACCGGAAGCAAACTGAATGATCCTGCCCGTTCCCGGCCTTGCGAGCAGGTAAGCCAGCGCTGCAGCAGCTACTAAAAGCACCAGGGCAGCTACGCGCAACAGTAAAGGAGGTAATGCGCGCACACTGGCCTTTGGAGCGGCCGCTACACCCTTCATGAATGTGTGCCATTCAGCATCCACGTCTATGTCACTGGTATCTACCTCCGGACTGGCAATGCTGAGCGCTGATACAAAAGTATCGTAGTACTGCCTGTTGTCCACGCTGCTCTCCAGCCACCGGCTTACCGCTTCGCGCTCCGGACCTTTTGCCTCGCCTGTGAGGAAGCGCACCAGCAACTGGTCTGTTATCATATTGTCTGCGTGTTGTTTCATAAAAGAATGCATGACAGGTATTCTCTAAGCCTGGATCTGAATATTTTCAATGCTTTGGTCATGTGTTTTTCTACGGCCTTTTCGGAAACCTGCAATTTCCGGGCGATCTCCGCATATTTCAATCCCTCATACCGGCTCAGGTGGAAGATCAGGCGGCTTTTTTCAGGCAGCGCTTTGTAGGCTTCCGCTATTTTCAGCTCCATTTCTTTTGCCTGCAGGTGCTCTGGCGTAGTAGCCGCCTTTTCCGAAGCATGCAGGTAATGTTGCCGGTAGGCCGCCCGTACCTTCAGGTGCTCCAGGTGGTTCAGCGCCGCATTGTGTACCGACCTGTATAGATAGGGTAGCAGCATATCAATCGACCGGAACCGGTCTTTTTGCTGCCAAAGCTTAAAAAATGTCTGCTGAACAATCTCCTTTGCCACGCTTTCATCCTTTACAATCGTAAAGGCGTAGGCATACAGGTTCTTAAACTGTGCTTTAAAAACTTGTTCAAATATGGGCTCATCCACCTGGACCCTCAGATTTTCCGCTTCGTTGCCAGTCATTTACAGCATTATTCCAATTAGTTTTAAATGTTTTTCCGGGCCGTAGCTGCTAATAAGACAGGCGAAATCACATGTACCCTACCCAGCCCTGCATCTTTATTTTTTTATAAACTTCTTAACCATTCAGCGAATATGTAGTCTAAATTGCCGTTATTTAAGCAGCATGCGTACAATTTTATGTAAGATATTCGACTATCCTGCTATTTGTGCTTTGGTATTGCTGACCGCGGTACCGGGCCCTTGTTTGAAGGCCCAGTCTGTAAATGTTCACGGCGTAGTGCTCGATTCGGCCACAAAAGTGCCGGTTCCCAACGTGAATGTCATCGCAGAAAATACCCGGTATTCCACCCGTACCGATCCGGAAGGCAGGTATTCCCTCCGCATCACCGGCGGCAGCATCCTGCAGTTTTCTGCCGATGGTTTTTTTACGCAGAAAAGGTCCCTCGGGAAATCCTATCTGCAGGAGATCAATATTTCCCTTGCCAGAAGGGAAAGACAGCTGGCCGCCGTCGTGGTCAACAGTAAGCGCCGGCGCTACAGTAATAAGAACAACCCGGCCGTAGAACTGATAAGGCAGGTAATCGCCCATAAAAAGGAAAACGACATCGGCGCTTATTCCTCCGCCAGCTACCGGCAATACGAAAAGCTCTGCATGTACCTGGATGGCTTTCCCGATTGGGCCACCAAAAACAGGATCATGCGGCAGTACCAGTTCGTTTTTAAAAATAAAGACTCCCTCAAGGTAAAAGGGAAGGAGCTGATACCTGTCTATATCGAAGAGAACGTAAGCCACAATTATTTCCAGCGGAACCCTGAAAAGAAGAACCAGGTCATTGAAGGACAAAAGAAAGTGGATTACGGCGAATACATCGACACGCACGGCGTCAGCGCCATACTGAACCGCCTCTACGAGAATATCAATATATACGACAATCTCATCGTGGCCTTCACCCGGCAATTCATCAGTCCTATTGCAGATGCCGGCCCTACCTTTTATAAATATTTTATCGAAGATACTATCGTAGAGAACGGCACCAAACTGATCCGGCTCACCGTTACACCGCGGAACGACAATGCCCTGGTGTTCACCGGTATGCTCTACATTACACTGGACGGACGTTACGCCGTACGCAAGGTAGACCTGCACACCAATAAAGACATGAACCTCGGCGTGGTGCGCAATTTCTCCGTGATCCAGGATTTTGAAGAAGATACGCTGACCCATAAATATCATTTAAGCTATTCAGATGTAGTCACTGATTTTGGCCTGACCAAAGGCACCGCAGGCCTGTACGGAGAACGGTTAGTGCTGTTCAGCGATTTTACCAGCGGCCGGCAGTTTCCTGATAGCGTGTTTAAAAAAGACTATACACGGGAATACATTCCGCTGAACAAACCCGACAGCTTCTTTACCACCTACCGGATGAATACCCTGTCTGATGCGGAAGCCCGCACTTATGAGAACATCGACAGCCTGCATAACATGAAATCCTATATCCTGTATACAGACCTGATCCGGTTCTGGGCTACAGGTTATAAAGCGGCAGGGCCGATAGATATCGGTCCCGGATACGCCTTCCTGGCCTATAATCCCATAGAAGGCTGGAAACCGCGCCTGGGTGGGCGTACGAATACGAATTTCAGTACCCGTTATTTCCTGGATGGATATGTGGCCTATGGCCTGCGCGATCAGCAATTCAAATACTATGGCAGTGTGGCCTATTCCCTGAACAACCGTTCTATCTATAAATACCCCATGCACTTTCTGGAATTCAGCTACCGGCATGATACCAATATCCCGGGTGCAGGTGATGATTATGTAGATAACAATCCTTTATTGTCTTTTAGCACCAGCTCCGCCACCCGCTATCTCTACAACAACATCTTCCGGGTGGATTACATGTATGAATTCGCCAACCACCTGGGCCTCAACCTGGGCTTCAAATACCGGAAACAACAGCCCGCAGGCACCCTCTCATTTGTAAAGAACAACGGTGCTGAACACGACACCGTGAGCTCGCTCTCTACCAACGAGGTGTTCGCTGTGTTTCGCTGGGCGCCGCATGAACAGTTCTACCAGAACGCCGGCTACCGTTTCCCAATCAGGAACCGCTTTCCCATATTCACGCTGAGCTATACACACGGCTTCAAAGGGGGAGCTGCGGAGTTCAGCTACGACCGGCTGGACCTGGAGATCTCAAAACGTGCTTACTGGGCGCCCTTTGGCTATACCGACATCCGGCTGGAGGCAGGCGGTATCTTAGGCAGGTTGCCCTGGCCCCTGCTGGTGATCCACCAGGGCAACCAGAGCCTGGGCTATTCCAGGAGAGGCTATAACATGATGAACTACCTGGAATTCGTGTCTGATCATTACGCGGGTATCAGCATCACACATTCCTTTAAAGGCCTCTTCCTGGACAGGATCCCGCTGATAAAGAAACTGAAGTGGCGGGAGGTCATCACCGGCAGATTGCTCTATGGCGGCCTGCGGCAGGAGAACATGCCCGGCAACGGTACCGTCTTTAAATTCCCGCTTACCAATAACACCTTAGCTACCTATACGCTCGACGATGGTCCTTACTTTGAAGCTGGTGCGGGTATCTCCAATATCTTTAAAATACTGCGCATTGATGTGATCAAACGCTTTACTTACCTCAATCATCCCGATATCTCCTCCTGGGGCATCCGCTGGGATCTGCGCTTCGAGCTATAAACAAGCGCCGTTTTGTGAAGGTTAATTTTCGTAAATTATCAGACAAATGCTGCTAAGCACGGATAAATATTAATACTTAAGTTAGCTCTTATGCAAAACTTCACGTCACTCATCGAAAACCTCCATTTAAAGCACCTGGTCTGCGCTTTACTTTACCTGCTCATATGCAGCAACTGCAAGGCGCAGGCCCCTTTAAACAAGACCTTCACCCATGCAGATACCCTCAGAGGCAGCATCACCCCTGAACGTGCCTGGTGGGATATTATACGTTACGATATTGCAGTGAAGCCGGACTATAACAGCAAAACCATCAGCGGCTCCAGCACCATCACTTATAAAGTGGTAAGCGATAACAAAGGGCAAATGATGCAGATCGACCTGCAGGAGCCACTCATCATAGATAGTGTACTATACAACAATACCGCTAAGCTAAGCTTCACCAAAGAGGGCAATGCCTGGCATGTAAAAGTACCTGATCAGCAACAGGCCAGCGAAGGGAAAGTAACCGTCTTCTACCACGGACAGGTAAAAGAATCTACCCGGCCGCCCTGGTCTGCCGGCTGGACCTTCACCCGCGATTCCCTGGGACGTCCCTGGATGACCGTTACCTGCCAGGGCGGCGGCGCTTCCGTATGGTATCCGTGTAAAGATCACCAGAGCGATGAGCCGGATAATGGCGCTTCACTCACCATCACCGTTCCTGATACGCTCGTAGCCGTTGCCAACGGCCGCCTGCAATCAAAGAAAGATAACGGCGACGGCAGCGCCACCTACAAATGGGCCGTAGTGAACCCGATCAGCAATTACTGCATCATTCCTTACATCGGTAAATACGTGAACTTCAGCGAAAAGTATAATGGCGAGAAAGGTGCGCTGGATCTCAATTACTGGGTGCTGGACTATAACCTCAACCGCGCCAAAGGCTATATGCCGCCGCAGGTGCACAACATGCTGAAAAGCCTGGAGCACTGGTTCGGTCCTTATCCCTTCTATGAGGATGGTTACAAGCTCGTAGAAACTTCTCACTCCGGTATGGAGCACCAGAGCGCCGTTTGCTATGGCAATGGTTACACCTACGGCTATCGCGGCCGCGATGGATCAGGCACCGGCTGGGGCATGAAATGGGATTTCATCATCATTCATGAAAGCGGCCACGAATGGTTTGGCAACAACATCACCACCAAAGACCTGGCAGACATGTACGTGCACGAAGGATTTACCAATTACAGCGAAACCCTCTTCATCGACTATATCTTCGGCAAAGATGCCGCCAATGCCTATAATGCAGGCATCCGCAGGGGCATCCGGAACGATCGCCCTATTATCGCGCAATACAACGTGAACGACCAGGGCAGCGGTGATATGTATCCAAAAGCTTCGAATATGCTGCATGCTATCCGCCACGGACTGGATAATGATGAATTGTTCCGCCAGATACTGCGCGGACTGAACAAAGACTTCTACCACCAGACCGTCACCAGCCGCCAGGTAGAAGATTATATTTCCACGAAGACGCAGCATGACTATAGCAAAGTATATGATCAATACCTGCGTACTACCCAGATACCCAGGCTGGAGCTGCGTTGGGATAAAGACAACACGCGCGTGTCTTACCGCTGGGCTAACTGTGTGAACGGCTTTGACATGCCCCTTGTGCTGCAGAATGATAAAGCAAAAGTAAAGATCACTCCCACGGAACAATGGCAGCAGCTGGCCCTCAAAGCCAATGAAGCGCCTTTGTTTGATACGGCTGCCATCGTTAAAATGTATTATGTAAGTACCGCCCTTGTTAATTAGGCATCAGCATTAGCGAAAATTGACCTTGCATTTACGCAATAATTCCGGGATCTTTCGGGAATTTTTGGGGTAAAAACAATCATGCTATATCTATGAAAAATGTCTTAGCCGCAGGGCTGATAGTACTGGCTATGGTGCTGCCGGAAAAGTATGTGGCAGCACAGGCCAACGAGGGGGTACACGAAACGTCATCCAATTACCAGGCGCCTAAAGATCCGCTGGTCATTAAGAAGCTGGAACAGTGGCAGGATCAGAAATTTGGTTTATTTATGCACTGGGGCACCTACACACAGTGGGGCGAAGTGGAAAGCTGGAGCATCTGCCCGGACGATTGGGTGGTGCGTAAAGGGCCTTACAGCGCAGACTTCTTTGGTTACAAAAAGGCCTATGAAGACCTGCAGCACACTTTCAACCCGGTAGACTTCAACCCCGAAAAATGGGTGAAAGCTGCCAAGGCTGCAGGGATGCGCTATGTGGTATTCACTACCAAGCACCACGACGGTTTCTGTATGTTCGATACCAAACAAACGGACTACCGGATCACCAGTCCTAACACACCATTCTCTAAGAATCCGCGCGCCAATGTCACCAAAGAGATCTTCGATGCTTTCCGCAAAGACAGCTTCATGATCGGCGCTTACTTCTCAAAGCCCGACTGGCATAGCCAGTATTTCTGGTGGTCTTACTATCCGCCAAAAGACCGCCATGTGAACTACGACATCAAAAAGTTCCCTGAGCGCTGGAAGAAATTTAATGAGTTCACCTACAACCAGATCGAAGAATTAATGACCGGCTACGGCGGAGTAGATATTCTCTGGCTGGATGGCGGCTGGGTAAGACCTGGTGGCAAGCAAAGCATTGATATGCCTGGCATCGCCAGTATGGCGCGCAGCCATCAGCCCGGGCTGATCATCGTTGACAGAACTGTTCCCGGTGAATTTGAGAATTACACTACACCCGAACAATCTATTCCCGAAAAGCCATTGCCTTATCCCTGGGAAACCTGTATGAGCATGGGAGATTCCTGGAGCTATACGCCCACTGATAAAATGAAACCGTCCAAAGTGCTGCTGTCCAACCTGGTGCAGATCGTTTCAAGAGGCGGTAACTTCTTGCTGAACATTGGTCCCAGCGATAAAGGCGATTGGTCGCCCGAAGCTTACGATCGCTTAAAGGACATCGGCAACTGGATGAACATCAATGGCGAAGGCATTCACGGCTCACAACCCGTTGCGCCTTATTCAGAGAACAATATTTACTTCACGAAATCTAAAGATCAGCAACACCTTTATGCCTGGTATATCGCAGAGAACGATAAAGTGCTGCTGCCTTCAGAGATATCTTTTCGTGTAGTAGAAGCCAGGAGGATCAGCAAAGTAGCGCTGATGGGCAGACCGGAAAAACTGAAGTGGAGCTTTGACAACGGTGTGCTGACCATCAAGGTACCGGCCAACCTGCAAAAGCAATCCGGCCTGCAATACATTGCCGGCTTTAAGATAGATACTGCTATATAATTTGAAATTGCCGCGGCAGACGGGCGCCTATACTTTTTCGGGAATACGTTGCACTTTTAACTCTCCGTCCTCCAGGTAAAAGCTATGGGTGCCCGCCCGGTGATTCAGTGAATCAAAGGAGAAATGTACTTCCAGGGAACGCCCTTTTAATATGAGCAGATACTGCCTGATGCATCCGGCAGCTTCATTAAGTTTGTGCCTCGTCTCCATAATGTCCCTGTCTAATTTTTCAATTTCATCATGTGCGCTTAAAACAGGGGCGGCAGTGTGGGTAGTGTAGTTATTACCAGGAGCCTGAAGTTCTTCCAGGAGGCGATGATATTTTGCCTCCGCTTCTTCTCTTGCACGAAGGCAGCCTTGCAGGGAGGATTCAAGATTTAAATAGTCCTCCAGAACAGCTTTTATTTGTGCTTCCTTAGACATGACAACTTATATCTCTGTTTAAAGTTACGAAAAAAAGCGATGAGCCGTTCCCAAGCACAAGGCTACCGTTCGTAGTTCTTTTTCGGAGAAATGACTTTTTTGATATAGATTTAGTGGACATGTGTAACCGACTATTACTTAAACTAGTAGCAGGTGTTGTTGCCCTTTTTTTATGAATTGTTTAATCACCCGTGTATGAAAAAAATTTACCAGTTCTTTATTGCATTACTGACCGTATCTGCCTCCCTGAAAGGCCAGGTGACGGTAACAGCCACCGGTGGCGCATTCAGCGGCGCTTACCCCACTTTAAAAGCTGCTTTTGATGCCATCAATAATGGCGATCACCAGGGAGCGATCAATATCCGTATCAATGCTTCCATTACAGAGATCGCTACGGCAACCCTGAACGCAAACGGCGGAACGGCGCGTTACAGCAGGATCCATATCAGGCCTACCGTTGCCTGCACCATTAGCGGCGATATTGCCGGCCCCCTGATAGCACTGAATGGAGCGGATAGTATCACCTTTGAAGGCAGAATCGGGGCAGAGGGCACAGAAAGAAGCCTCACTATCCGCAATCTTAACACAGGCTATAGTGCTTCTACCATACGGCTGTTTAATGCCGCCAGGGCAAACAAGCTCAGGTACCTGAATTTAGAAGGAGCGAGCCAGGGCGATAATGCCGGAACTGTGTTACTAGGCTATGGCTCCAACCAGTACAACATCATTGAGTACAACGATATCGGTCCGGCCGGCGGTAAGCTGCCCTGCGCAGGCATTCATGCTACGCCTGACGGCCCTGCTACCGGCACGGCTAATTCCTACAACCTTATTGCCAACAACCTGATACATGATTTTTTCAGCGCCGGTTATCTTTCTGCTGCTATATTAATGGGTTCCTATTCGCACCATAACACCCTTAGCGACAACAGCATTTATTATGCGCTGCCGGTAACAGGTTGGTCAAATTCTGTGAAGAGCTGTATTGCCGTTAACGATGGCGGCGGGGATACTATCCGCTACAATTTTATAGGCGGCAGCGCTCCCTATGCAGGCGGAGGCCCGGCCGTGTTTACTGAAGGAGCGAGTTTAATAGGAATAATTGTACGATCAGGCCTCTATGCAACCACCATCATTGAAGGTAACGTGATAAAGAATTTTAAGCTCAGCAGCAGTGTGCAGAATAAAAGATTGTTCTTTCGTGGAATCATCGCCAGTATCCCCATAGGAAAAATAACCGGAAACACCGTTGGCTCGCTCGACAAAACAGACGATATTACCATTACCTATACAGGGCCTGCTGCGGCTAACGTCGCAGGGATGGGCGGTATTGAAGCGAACGGTGGTTCGTCGGGTTACGGAACTTTAGTGATAGAGAACAACAGGGTAGGAGGGCTGACCTTAAATGGGGCAGGCGCTGAAAACGCGGCTATGGATGGGATCAATGTCAGCACTGACAATTACACGGCTATTAAAAATAACACTATTGGCGGAACGGTTCCGGGCAGTATACAGATGAATGCCGGCTCTGGTACCATTGATGGTATCCTGATGAGCTTTCAGGGTCGTTATGATATCCAGTACAATTGTACCAGGAATATTATCAGGCGCCTGTATAATAACTGTTCCGGCATAACAGATGCCATTACCAGGGGTATTACTCCCACCCTGTTGCCAGGTGAGGGAATGAACGCCATCTGTTATATAACAGCTAACCGGATCTCTCATTTGCACACTACGGCTCCTAATGCCTCCAACGGTACCGTTCAGGGCATTTTCAGCAGGTCACCTTATACCGTTACAAAGGCTTATATCAACAACAGCATCAGTGGTAATACCATTGACACCCTTTCCTCTGAAAGCAGCGGTTATGCATCGGTTGTAATGGGTATCGGCAGTCAATGCCCGCACGATTCATACCTGAACATCGATTCGAATACGATTCACACGCTGCGCAATGCGGCGGCCAACACCAATGCAATAAGTAATGCAGCGGTGCAGGGCATTAGCACCAACCCTCCTTATGCGGCGCCCGTTGACATTACCCATAACAGGATCTACGACCTGGAGAGCACTACTACCGCAGCCTCCACCGTTATAGGCGTCAACAGCGCACATAAGAGTAACATAAATGGATATACGCTGTCGAAGAACCAGATCTATGACCTGAGGAATGACCAGTCAGAAGGCGGCTCGGTGCTGGGCGTATCCTTAAGAGGTAGTTCCGGTACGGGAAAATTTGTTATCACCAATAACATGATCAGCCTTAACCCACAACGTGTTACGGTGTATGGTATCATCCACAATGCCACCGCCACGGAGATGCAATTGTATTATAACAGCATCGCGATAGGCGGTACTGCAGCAGGCAGTAAGTACTCCGGTGCTTTTTACAGAACATGGGGTGTGAATACGGACATCACTGCGCGGAACAATATCTTTCACAATACCCGCACGGGAGGCGATGGCAGGCATTACGCATTGCGGAACGATCATGCTTATCCGGCTGCTTTCTGGCACAACTCGGATTTCAATGACCTATACAGCAGCAATCCAAAAGCCCTGGTGTCCTGGCGGGTGGTGTCCCTGAGCCTGGCTCAATACCGCGATAGCAGCGGGCAGGATCTTTCCTCCCTCTCTATCCCTGTCGACTTTACAAACAGCCTTTCCGGTGATCTGCACCTGCTTGAAACAGACAGTAACCGCCAGCTGGCGGGCATTGGGATAGATAATGTGAAAGATGATTTCGACGGCGATGCCCGCCATGATCATCCTGCCATGGGCGCTGATGAAATAGCAATCCTCATTCCAGCTCTTGCACGCAACATGCAGGCTTTGAGCCATCCTGCTATTTCGGATAACGACCAGGATAAAGCGTCCTTTCTCGTTTATCCGAATCCAACGCCCGATGTGCTGAGGATCAGCCTGAAAGGCATCAATGAGACCATCATCCTTAGCATCTTTGATGTATCGGGCAATACCAGGATGATGCAAAGGCTCCATGTCAGCGATCCGGGGACGTCCCTGATTAACGTACAGCCCTTAAGTCCCGGCGCCTATCTGCTGCAGCTGAATACATCGAAGGGAGTGATAACAAAACGATTCATTAAAATGTAAGTGTATATACATGCTGTAAGAAAGCCACAAGCTGTCAGGCTTGTGGCTTTTTCATGTTATCAATTAAAACAAACGTTTCACACCTGCAACACTGCGCATGATCAATCCCGTTTTATTCGCTTCCGGCGATCACTAGCTTTACTTTCATAACCAACATTGATATGAAACAACTAAAGCTTTGCCTGCTGTTCTTCTGCCTGTATGCACTTCCTGCAGTTGCGCAAGAGGGTACCATCGTAAATGAAACACTGCCTTCCCTTATATTGAAGGAGAACCGTACCGGTCTGGATCCCAACCGTAAGGTCAAGGTGTATCTGCCGCCCGGGTATGCCAGCTCCGGTAGGTCTTATCCCGTGGTCTACTATTTCCACAGTTTTCTTTCAAATCCCGATAAGCTCTTCGAAGACGCTAAGCTTCCAGCGTTGCTGGATCGGGCTTTTGCCACTGGAATAGTGAAGGAATTCATTCTCGTAGCGGCAGATTATTCATCGCCCACCCTCGGCAGTCTTTTCGAAAACTCTCCGACCACCGGCCGCTGGCTGGACTTCACCGCGAATGAGCTGGTGCCTTTTATCGATCATAAATTTCGAACCATTCCCCATCGCAACAGCCGCGGCCTTAGCGGCGATTTCTTTGGCGGCAGGGGCGCTATCGCACTTGCACTGATGCATGCGGAGCTTTTTAGCGTGGTGTATGCCATGCACCCCGTTGCCACCGGTATGGGCTACATTCCATGGGCTTCGCTTTCCATCAACTGGCAGGAGATCTACCAGGCAAAGCATTTTTCGGACATCAAGTCGACTGGTTTCACGCCGATCTTCCTGGCCATCAACCAGGCCTTTTTGCCTAATGCGAATCGCCCGCCCTTTTACTGCGACTATTTCTATGAGCTGGAGAATGGGACGCCTAAATTGAACGTTCCCAATACCCAAAAGCTGAAGGCTGCTTTCCTGCTGGATCATATGATCGAAAAATATGCAGACAATCTTCGCACCCTACGTGGCTTCGCATTTGACTGGGGCCGTTATGACGGCAACCAGGATCACGTGTACAGCGCGGTAAATTTCAGCCGTGCCCTGGAAGATTTCGGTATTGAACACGAAGCAGAGGAATATCGTGGAAATCCCTGGTCCCTTAACTGGGCGGAACATGGCCGTTTCAATACGCGGGTGCTGCCCTTCTTTGCGCGTTACCTGGTGTTTGAGGCGGGAAAATAGGGCCGACCAATTAATAATCCATTGCCGGTTTTCTGCTGCTATAATTAGCCTTAACTTTATAATAATTTAACGGCCTGTTAATATCTGGATCATAGTTTGTGTGTTGTTTTGAAAAACGATGTGCGCATGAGATACCGGCTCTGGGTTATTGCCTTGTTCCTCTCCCTGGCTGCTACTGCTCAGCCAGCCTTTAATAAGAAGCGGAACATCTTCATTATCACCACGGATGGCTTCCGCTGGCAGGAAGTTTTCAACGGTGCAGATGCCGCCCTGCTCAGGCCTGAATTCGTAAAGGACACTGCCATGATACGCCAGCTTTACTGGCACGATTCCGCTGAGATCAGGCGCCAGAAGCTGATGCCTTTTTTCTGGAATGTGATCGCTAAACAGGGCTGCCTCTATGGTAACCGCCAATGGAATAACAAGGTAAATGTGCGGAACTTCTACAAAATATCCTACCCCGGCTACAGTGAAATGCTCACCGGCTTTACGGGTACCCGCTTTGTAGCGAACCTTCCGGTGGTGAACAAAAATACCAACGTACTGCAATTTCTTAATCAGCAGAAGGATTACCAGGGTAAGGTAGTTGCCTTCAGCTCCTGGAACATCATACCTTACATCCTCAATGAGCCCTCTGGCGGCTTTGACGTCAATGCCGGCTATGAACCACTTGAAGACGCCGGTGATACTGCTGCTGTGATCAATCGTGTACAGACCTATATCACTGATAAGGGCAATACCCGTTATGATATGTTAACCTGGCTAAGCGCGCAGGAGTACATCCAGCGAAACCATCCCAAAGTAGTGTACCTGGGCTTTGGCGAAACAGATGAATGCGCGCATCACGGCCGTTATGATCTGTACCTGCAGAAAGCCGCTGATGTAGACCGGATGATCGCTGCGCTCTGGTATTATGTACAAACAGATCCTTTCTATAAAGACAATACCACTTTTATCATCACTACAGACCATGGCAGGGGTAAGAACCCGGCCGCATGGCAAACCCACGGTTTCTGGGCTAAAGGTTCCGGCGAAATATGGCTGGCGGTAATAGGTCCGGATATTTATCCCGGCGGAGAGATCAGGGAGGAGCAAAAGATCTGGCAACAGCAAATCGCTTCTACTATTTCTATGTTGCTGGGAAAGGAGTTTGAAGCGGAACATGCCGTGGCGCCTCCCATTCAGCTGATCAATAAAGACATCCTCCAGGCCGCAGTGAGTGGCTCAGCGCAATAGCATTTGTTGTTAATTCCCTGATCACAGGTACCCACTTACCTGGAAGTAACCGCTAACCTTTTGTATAGTAGGTTCCATCCTGTTAATCATAGAGGTATTTTTGTATCATGAATCAAGCAGTGACAATTAAAAAGCAGTTAGCAAAAAATATATACTCCTCCCGTAATTCAGGAGTGTCAATAATAATACATATATAAACTGTGTAACAGTTGTAGGTTTAAAAACAACAGCCGCTCAGATCTTCATCAGAGCGGCTTTTATTTTAACCTGGTGGATGGCTGTTCTTATTTCTTTAAAGAGGCCATGTCGATCACAAAGCGGTATTTCACATCGCCTTTCAGCAAACGTTCATACGCTTCATTGATCTGCTGGATGCCTATCATCTCAATATCTGACACGATGTTATGTTTGCCGCAGAAGTCCAGCATTTCCTGTGTTTCAGGGAGGCCGCCGATCATTGAACCGGCGAAGGTTCTGCGATAAGGAATAAGGCTGAATGCTTCAACGGGAAGGGGATGTTCAGGTGCGCCCACTAAAGCGAGTGCGCCGTCTACCCGTAGCAGGTTTAAATAAAGGTTGATGTCATGCTGAGCGGAAACAGCATCGAGCACAAAATGCAGCTTGCCTGCATATCGGCTCATTTGGTCAGGGTCTTTGGACAGTACCACTTCATCGGCGCCCAGGCGTTTGGCGTCCTCCACTTTTGAAGCGGAAGTAGTAAATACGATCACCTCAGCGCCCATTGCTTTTGCCAGCTTAACTCCCATGTGCCCCAGACCGCCCAGGCCAACGATCCCTACTTTATGGCCGGGGCCTACGTTCCAATGCTTCAGTGGAGAGTAGGTAGTAATGCCTGCACACAACAAGGGTGCGGTGGCAGCCAGATCCAGGTTTTCAGGAACGCGTAGCACAAAGTCTTCATGCACCACGATGCTTTCTGAATACCCGCCATAGGTTTGTGATCCAAGGTATTTGTCCGGCGAATTATAGGTTTGTACGTTGGCTACTTCACAGTATTGTTCCAGTCCGTCTTTACAATACTGGCATTCACGGCAGCTATCTACTAAACAGCCTACTGCGGCAAGGTCGCCTACTTTGAATTTTTTAACATGGTCTCCAACGCTTACGATCTTGCCTACTATTTCATGACCTGGCACACAGGGATAGATAGTGCCATGCCACTCGTTTCTGGCGGTGTGCAGGTCGGAATGGCAAACACCACAATACAGGATATCGATTTCCACGTCATGTGGTGTAGGATATCTTCGACTGATATTTAATTGTTGTAAGGCAGCTTCTGCGGCTTCTGTACCGAAGGCTTTAACGTTTTTCGTTTTCATGGCGGTTGCCCCTTCCGCTGATGTTTTGATAGCTTCCATAATTTCTGGTTTAGTGCAGTGAAAAATTTGCGGGTACGTTTACTCCGACTTATTTGCTGTTTTCTTTAGTCGATAGATTTGATGATCCTGGCAGGTACGCCTGCCACAATAGTATTGGCGGGAACATCGGTGCTGACTACTGCACCGGCTGCCACGACTGCATTCTCACCGATAGTTACGCCGGGTAAAATGGTTGCTGCCGCACCGATCCAGGCGTTCCGTTTTACCAGGATCGGCTTTGTAATAAGCGCTCTCCTATCTGCAGGTGTTAAAGGATGATTTTCCGTTATAAGGTTTACCTTCGGTCCGATTAATACGTGATCTTCAATGGTAATGCCGCCCATGTCGAGGAACGAGCAGGCATGATTGATAAATACGTTTTTGCCGATCCGGATGAACCTACCGAAATTAGTATAAAATGGCGGAAATACAATGGTGCTCACATCCAGCTGCGAACCGGTGATCTCGTTTAGCCTTTCCCGGATCTGGCCGGTGTCGGTAGATGTGTTCAATGCAGCGGATAGCCGGATGGTACGGGAAACGATTTCCTGTACTTTAGGATATTCAGGGTCGTCTAAGCGGATGGGTGCTCCGGATCTCATTCTTGCGAAAATATCTTGCGTCATTCCGCAAAGGTATTGCAGGCGCCAGCTGTCCAGGTTAAAGTTATCAAACCAATCATTAAGAATTTCAAACCTGCTGGGCTCGTAGCGCCTTGGGATTTGTGCCGGTCATTCTTTTGAAGAAGTTATTGAAGTAGGAGGGGTATTCAAAGCCCAGCGAATAGCCAACATCTGCTATGTTCCAGTCCGTATGTTGTAACAAGGCCCTTGCTTCTGTAGTGATCCGTTCGCTGATATGGGCGGTAGTTGGTTTTCCGGTTACTTCTTTCACGGCCCGGTTCAGGTAATTAACATGCACGGAGAGGGCTTTGGCATAGTCGGCTGCGGTCCTTAATGCAAGTGGACGCCCGGTACTTTCAATGGGGAACTGTCTTTCCAGCAGTTCCAGGAATACGGAAGTAATACGCGAAAAGGCATTGTTGTGTTTGTGGAAGTTTTCGGAAGGCTGCAGCTTCAGGGCTTCATGGATAATAAGGTGGATATAGTTGCGTATCAGCTCGTCCTTATAGGTATAATCTGTCTTTTGCTCATCGATCATTTTCCGGAAGATGGTGTTCAGGAACTCACGTTGGGTGTCGTTTATTGTCAGAATAGGTGTGCCGCCTAATTTAAATAACGGCGACTGCTGCAGGCTTTCCGAGCGATCGGACAGCTGCAGGAAGTCCTCTGAAAACAGGCAGGTATAGCCCACATAGCTCCTGGAAATGGTCTGCCAGGAGTAGGGGATGTGCGGGTTGCCGAAGAATAAGATAGTGCCGTCCATTTCAAAGCTTCTGTCGGCATAATGGATAAGGCTTTTGCCGGTGGTAAGGCAGATCTTGTAGAAGTCCTTTCTGCTATAGATACGTGTGGCATTGCTGTCGCCATCTATCTGGAAGGCGTTAAACCCTTTTAGCTTCAATTCACTGTTGAAGGGCGAGATAGAACGTACATTGTACTTTTCCATAACACAAAGTTAAGGAAATCAAATATTAGAACACTCCCCCGCCAGCTCCTATATTCTGCCCGGTGATCCACCTGCCTGCATCGCTGGCCAGGAAAACAGTTACATCGGCTACATCTTCGGGTTCGCCTACCCGTTTAAAAGGAGACATGTCGGCAGCTACTGCCCGGTCGCGCTCTGGTAACAGGTCAGTATTTGTAAAGCCCGGAGAGACCGCATTGACGGTAATATTGCGGGCGCCTAATTCCCTGGAGAGCACTCTAACAAATTGTTCTACGGCTCCTTTACTACCCAGATAAATCGAGTTCATGGTAAAATACATTTGTGTGCCACCGGTGGAGGTAACGATGATACGGCCACCGTCTTTTACCCGTTTGGCGGCTTCCTGCAGTACGAAGAAGATGCCTTTTGTATTGGTGTTGAAGACGGTGTCGTATTGTTCTTCGGTGGCTTCTGATAATAATGCGGGAATATAGTTGGCCGCATTGGCAATGACGATATCGGGTTTGCCAAGTGATGCTTCTGCTTTATCAAAAAGGTTTTTGATGGCGGGTAGCTGGGAGATGTCTGCTTGTATGGCAGCCGCCTGGCCACCTCGCTGCCGGATCTTTTCGGCGATTTCTTCTGCGGCAGCGGCGCTGTTGACGTAATTAATGACGACTGCTGCACCGGCTGCGGCTAAACGTTCTGCAATGGCTTTGCCGATGCCTCTGGAGCCACCGACTACGATGGCGGTTTTGCCTTGGAAGGCGGTGGGAGAGAAGGTTGTCATGCTCAGTACTTTTTATAGCTTTGGAGATAGTATTATTCGTTAGTCGAGTTGTATCTCAATTCTTTTCTTTTGTATATGCTTTGTTTCGAAACTTTAAAATTAGGTCATATTCTGATTGACCGTCTTTGCCGAGAAAAGCTTTTAAAGTAATTTGTCTGGTATCATGAAAAGATTTTGAAAAATAGTTGTAGTTGGACGAAGGCGGTACTACACGGTCGCACCAAAAGCCTTTGGGTCTTCATTGGGCGAATGCGACAATGCATTATGTAGCCGTAGCAGCTATTTATGGCACTATAACGCGGCTTACCCGATCAATACTGCCCGCTATCGTCCTGCACACAGGAGGGAATATCTATTCCATTTTTTCGCTAAGGACCAGGTGGTTTCCCGGGGAGAATCACGGAGCCGGAGAACTTTATCAAAAGTCTGTTATTTTTTACCATTTTCAACAATGTTTTCGGTTAAGGGATTGATTTTAATTTACTTATAATTTCAATGTCAAACATCAATCGTATTTTGACGAATAGAATAGGGGGGTGGTGTTTCACCGGAGTTTCACCGGAGTTTCATAGGGGTTTCATAGGGCAGAAACGCGTTTTTCAGGGAATATTACCGAAGCAACAGTGTTAAAGACCGGCATACGGGGTGACAATGCTGTTCACTTTTGCCAAAACCGCCATTTCCGCCAAAACTGCCACTCCATTTTTTTCGTTTTCTGCTTCGGGTTAGTATTGCAATATCAAACTAAAATTTAAAGACAGACAACACTTTTATAGTGTTGAAATGCCTTGCAATTTACAGGTCATTAACGATTTATCCATTGCCTATCTATTAATTTAGCGGCGGTAAATATAGTACGAATGGAAAATAGTCAAATATTCATTTATCAAACACCGGATGGACAGACATCGGTAGATGTCAAACTGGAAAAAGACACTATCTGGCTTACGCAAAAACAGATTGCGGAATTGTTTGGCACTCAACGTCCTGCTATAACTAAACATTTATCAAATATATTTAAAACCAACGAGTTAGAAGAAGATTCAGTATGTTCCATTTTGGAACATACTGCAGATGACGGTAAAAATTATCAGACAAAGCATTATAATCTTGATGTTGTTTTGTCAGTTGGCTATCGCGTAAATTCAAAGAATGCCACCCGATTTCGTATATGGGCAAATAGGGTACTGAAAGAATATTTGACCAAAGGGTATGTGTTGAATGAAAAACGCTTGCAGGAGCAGAGCCAGCAATTTATGGCACTTAAACAAACGGTGCGTTTAATGGGCAATTTATTGGATAAACAGGAATTAACATCCGATGAATCTAACGGTCTGTTAAAGGTTATCACCGATTACACCTACGCGCTGGATGTTTTGGATAAGTACGATCACCGCACTTTGACAATAGAAGCTACTCATCTCAAACAGCTATTCATCGCAACATATGAATCTGCGCTAAAAGCTATTCAGGGCCTGAAAGATAAGTTCGGCGGAAGCAGCTTATTCGGCAATCAAAAAGATGAGTCTTTTCAAAGCTCCATTGCCACTATTTATCAATCTTTTGCCGGACAGGAGCTTTACCCCAGCATCGAAGAAAAAGCTGCCCATCTTTTGTATTTCGTTGTCAAAAATCATTCATTTTCCGATGGAAATAAGCGGATCGCAGCTTTTCTGTTTGTATGGTTCCTTGAAAAGAATGGCATTTTATACCGGGAAGACGGCATGAAGCGAATTGCCGATAATGCACTTGTTGCACTAACATTGATGATTGCGGAAAGTAAGCCGGACGAAAAAGATATTATCGTCCAGGTAGTTGTCAGTCTTATCAATGGGTACAATTAACACTCGGTTTTACTGCAGCATTTATAAGCATTGATGCGGTAATTCGTGATGGCGGTAGCACTCATGTTGCACTCGTGTTAGCATATCTCTTGTTACTGCCACAATGCTGCCCCATTGTTGTCCCATTCCTCTAAAAGAAATGGGACGACAGCGGGAGAGATATGGGACATCTACGAAATATATGGGAACCCGATGGGGACTCTTACGGGGTTTGGACCCAACATTAGCACGATTTACCGGCAATAACCGCCTTCTCAACAAAGCATCTTCCGCCTTTTAAACAAACCACCCCCATCCCTCCACCCCCGAACTTTGCACCTGACAAAACAATGTAAATCATGCAAACTAAAACCAATAATTACAACGGCGCCTTACAACGCCCCCTCAACTCCGGCTTCGACGCCGCATCCACCGCCACAGATGTAATAAAAGGCATCAACCTCTCCGGCAAAACCGCCATCGTTACCGGCGGCTACTCCGGCATCGGCGTGGAAACCGTCAAAGCCCTGGCTGCTGCAGGGGCTACCGTATACGTACCAGCCAGAACAATAGAAAAGGCCGAAAAGAACCTCGCCGGCATCCCCAATGTAACCGTATGGGAACTAGACCTCATGGATCCGGCCTCGATTAATGCCTTTGCCGATCAGTTCCTGATGCTCAATAAACCATTAGACCTGCTGATCAATAACGCCGGCATCATGTGGACGCCCCTACGTCGTGATGCACGGGGATATGAATCCCAGTTCTCCACTAATCACCTGGGACATTTTCAGCTGACTGCCCGCCTCTGGCCTGCCTTAAAAAACGCTAACAACGCCCGGGTAGTAAATGTCTCCTCCTGGGGGCATCACATGGCCTCACTCGACCTCCATGATCCTAATTTTGAGCAGCAGCCCTACGATCTCTCCGCCAGCTATGCCCGCTCAAAAACAGCTAATATCCTGTTTTCCGTTGAGCTGGACAAACGTGCACAGGCCCACGGCGTAAGGGCTTACAGCCTGCATCCAGGCGCTATCGCGGGTACCGATCTCGGACGGGATCTGTCCCTCGAAACATTAGCGGCTTTTGGCATCTATAACGAGGACGGCAGCTTCCGCCATGATCCTTACAACGGCTACAAAACCCTGGAGGAAGGCGCGGCTACCAGCGTTTGGTGCGCTACCAGCCCGCAGTTGGCCAATATCGGCGGTGTGTATTGTGAAGATAGCGATGTTGCCCCGCTCGATATGGAATGGAAAGGCTTCGATCCCGAAAATTTTGTGATGACCAAAGGCGTGACACCTGAGGCCGTCAACGCCGAAAATGCCCAACAACTATGGGCACTAAGCGAAAAATTAACCGGTATTACATTTGCCGTAAATTAATCCATCAAAGGAACGCATCTGTTCAATTAGAATAAATGCGTTCCTTTGTAATACTTAAAGCTATTGGCTATGTCAGAATACTGGACTGCTCCGCAAGAGATCATGCTGCCCTGTATCCAGGATAAATACACCAAATTTGACCTGCTGTCCGGCGATCATACCTTCGGCCGTCTTATATCCGGTGAAGTAAAGGTCATTGTCGCCGATCAAACCCATACATTAAAGCCGGGGGATACCTGGTTCTGTCCCCGTAACCAGTTAGCTACCTTCATCAAATATGCGAAGGACGGTCAACCTTACAAATCAATATCGATCAGCCTGAGAGCAGAACGCCTGAAAGATTATTACACCCGCCATGAAGTGTCGCCCAAGCCGCGGCAGCACTGTGGTATTAAATACTATGACAACCATCCGTTGCTCGAAAGTTTTTTCAGCTCCCTGCTCCCTTACTTTGAAATAGAAGAAGGTATTCCATCGGAAATAGTGGCTGTAAAGATGGAAGAAGCCATCACGGTACTGCGTATACTCGATCCCAGTGTAGACCGCTGCCTCGCAAACTTCTCCGAGCCCGGTAAAATTGACCTGGCGGATTTTATGGAGAAGAACTTTATGTTCAACATGCCATTGCAGAAGTTTGCGTACTTCACCGGCCGCAGTCTCACTACCTTTAAAACGGATTTTAAAAAGGCCTTTGACCTCAGCCCGCAACGCTGGCTTACACAAAAGCGGCTGGAACTGGCGCACTACCAGCTCCGCGAGAAGAACCGCAAACCGGCCGATATCTACCTGGAAGCAGGATTTGAAAATCTTTCACACTTCTCCTTTGCCTTCAAAAAATACTTCGGCTATCCGCCAACAGCAGTGAACACGCACAATCAACAACATGCTGATAGCATTTAAAAATGAAATGATCTATCTTTACCGCATCAAACCAGCTTTTTTAACCTATCTACCCTACGGCAATCATCATGAAAAGCATCACAGTTTTTTGCGGATCCAGTTTCGGCAATGATAATATCTTCGAATCACAGGCAAAAGCACTCGGACAAACCCTCGCCCAACAAGGCATTAACCTCGTATACGGTGGCGCTAAAGTAGGGCTTATGGGTGCCGTAGCCGATGGCGCACTGGCAGCCGGTGGAAAAGTATATGGCGTGCTTCCCAACTTTTTAAGAACAAAAGAAATCGGCCACGAAGGCCTCACAGAGCTCATCCTGGTAGAAAGCATGCATGAACGCAAAACCAAAATGCACGATCTCTGCGACGGCGTCATCGCCCTGCCCGGAGGATTTGGCACCATGGAAGAATTCTTCGAAATGCTCACCTGGTCCCAGCTTGGCCTTCACAAAAAACCTATGGGATTACTTAACGTAGACGGATTCTACGATCCGCTCATCACCCTGGCAGATTCCATGGTAGCAAGAGGCTTCTTAAAAGTAACGTACCGCGAGATGTTGCTGGTAAGCGATAGTATAGAAAAGCTCCTCCAACAGATGAGAGATTATGTAGCCCCCGCCGTTGGTAAATGGATAGAGAAAGATAGAACCTGAGCTAATAATATCGCCTTTGATCGCCCCGGGCGTAGTAAAAGTACTACAAACTTCCCCAAAGTACTGCTACAGGTATGTAATAGGGTTTTAGCTAAATTACTGATAGCCACAACAAACAAGCTATCATGAATACGCTCAGCTATATCCGGAATTTTAAAACCTCCGGGACTATTGCCTCTTCACCGGCGAAGGCGATCAGCAGGATAGTCCGGAATGTAAAGCCCGATAAACCGCAGGTAATCGTTGAAATGGGCAGTGGTACCGGGGCCATCACCCGGCAGCTATTGGATAGGATGCATCCGGGATCTATACTATACTGCTTTGAGATAAACCAGGACTTCGTAGCGCAGCTGGAAAATATCGATGATAAAAGACTGCGCATTATTCCCTGTTCAGCACTGGACCTCCTGTCCTATATAAAACAGGATTCGGCAGATGTGATCATCTCCAGCCTGCCTTTGTCTTTTTTCAGGGCAGCCGAGCGGGAAGAACTGCTATACCGCTTCAACACAGCGCTGAAGAAAGGAGGGACCCTTAACCAGTTATCTTTCCTGTATTTCCCCTGGTATTTCAGTAAAGCTTTCCGTTTGATCAGGACTGAATTCATCATGCTCTCCTTACCGCCCTCCTTTATGTATTACTGTACAAAAGCACGCTGACATGTGCGCGTTAACAGCAAATACGAAACAGCTGCACCGCGATCAGATCATGGAAAGAGCGGCCGTGCTGCTGCAGCAACAGGTACTGTCCTGTGAACAGATCATGGGCGGCCTGACCAATCTGAACTACAGGATTGATACCGCAGGGGCATCCTATGTATACAGAACACCGCTGCCAGGCTCACATTTACTGGTAAACCGCTGGCACGAAGAAGATGCAATAAAAGCCATTGCCGATAAGGGGCTCGATGTGACGACGGTATTTTTTAATGCAGTATCGGGCGAGAAGATCACCAGGTTTGTCGAAAATGTTTTTTCGGCCAGCATACCGCTCCAGGAAAGAACGGCTTATGTATCCGCACTACTACACAAACTGCATCATTCCGGAGCTGTTTTTCGTAACGATTTCGCGATGATGGATAAACTGGCGCAGTTCGAGTCCGTTATGGCTATTAACGATATCGCATTCCCGCCCCGGTATAGGGAGACTAGGAATGAGGTGGAACAGCTTGATACGCACCTGCGCTCACTATTGAAGGGAATACCGCTTGTGCCCTGTCATAATGATGTGGTGCCGGAGAACATATTGTTGGATCCATCCGGCGCCAGCTTCCTGATCGATTGGGAATATGCAGGCAGGAACGACGCTGCCTGGGACCTGGCTGCTTATTCCCTGGAAAGCAATATGGCCGCAGATGAAGAGGAGGAGTTCCTGCTGCTGTATTTTAATGGCAGGTATAACGAGGAGGTAAAGACCAGGATCCTGATCCATAAAATATGCCAGGATGTGCTATGGTGCCTATGGGCAATGATCAAGGCCCACTTCGGGGCAGACCTTTCCAGCTATGCTGAACACCGCTATCGTCGCGCCCTGGATCATTTAGAACAAAGAAGGTATGGAAAATAATATCAGGAACTACCATTATACTGGCAGAGATCTTTCCCTGCTGAGCAGCATGTATAATAAAATGGGCGGTGCTCTTTTGATGCTGCTCGGGAATTCAGTTTCGCCTAACCTGGTCACCATTGCAGGCGCATCTGGAATAGCTGTCAGCTTCGCATTGGTGCTGCTGCTTAAACATACTATACCGCACCAGGTATTGTGCCTGATCTGCTTTTTCTTTCTTTTTTTCTACCAGATGATGGATATACTGGATGGACAGCAGGCAAAGCGGGTTGGCATGTACCATAACCCTACCACCGAGCTATTTGACCACGGCTTTGATGCTATCACCACTATGCTGGTCTTGTATAACCTGTTAAGCCTTGCGGGTGTGCTGGAAAGCAATTATAAAGTATCGCTGTTGATGTTTGCCCTCGCCTTTTCCAATTTCTACCTGGCTACCTGGGAACATACCGTTACCGGAGTGATGACGTTTAAAAATGTAGTCTCCAACCCAACCGATACAATTTTCATTACCAAACTGCTATTTATTGTGCTGGCATTTTATCCTGGCTTATTCCATCATCGTTTTATCGCTATGCTCAGCCTTTCCCTGGTAACTGTGGCCTCGGTGATCAACTTCTTCGATGTTGCCGTCAGAAGAGCAGGGAAGTGGAACGGATTAATGGTTCCGCTTTTTCTGCCCTGGCTGCAGTTACTGATAGCAAACGTCTATGGGTTACGTCTTACTATCCCTTTCCTGGTATTACCGATGCTGATCGCTATCCTGATGCTGATCTGGGTGGAGATCACAAAAGCTAAGTATAACCTGGTATTGCTCCTTGCCGTGTATGGTATCGGTTTGCTGGGACCGGTGTGGGGATTGCTGTTAAACGGGCTGATATATACCGGCTTGTTTATTGGCTATACAAACAAGATGTGCCGCGTCTTAAATATGAAATATTTTTATTCCATCCCTTCCTGATTTTTTATAACTTGTGGGCTTCGCTTAATGCTAAATATTCCACATTCATGAGACGTCAGGTCAAAAAGTTATCAACTTTTCTTGTACTGTCGTGCCTAACTGTCGCTGTTGCTAAAAGCCAGTCTAAAACCGGTTACACACAGTATGTCAACACATTCGTCGGCACTGCCCCGATGACAGATCCTAAGATCTTAGGCTACACGCTTCCCGAAGGATGGAGATCCTGGGCAGGATTGACCTTCCCCGGCAGCTCATTGCCAAATGCCATGGTACAGCTCAGTCCCATGACTGAATACGGCTCCGGCGCAGGCTACGAGTACGAGGATTCCGTGATCTACGGCTTTACCCACACGAACAAAGGACACTGGAACCTCTGCAACATTCCCGTGCTTCCCATGTCTAACCCGGGCAAGCAATTCGGTTCCCGCTTCTCCCATCAGCAGGAAAGCGCTTCCCCCGGTTTCTACCAGGTATTCCTGGACGATTACAAGGTGAACGTCAGCCTTACATCCACCCTGCGTTGCGGCTACCACCGTTACGAATACAGGGACAATAAAGCCAGGCAGATCTTATTCGATCTTGCCCGCGCCAATAACCGCGTATCCAACTGGCATATTGAAAAGGTAAGTGATAAGGTCCTCCAGGGATACCAGCAGGCCGGTGGCAAGATCTATTTCTACGCGGTGCTGAACACGAACATCGACAAACTGGAAATCAAAGAAGAAGGCCAGCGCAGCGGTTATGCCATCGCCCATTTAGCGGATGGATCATCTGCTCCGGTGGAAATGAAGATCGCCCTGTCTTTTGTCAGCACAGCGAATGCTAAACAGAACCTGGAAAAAGAGATCGGCAATCAATCCTTCTCTGATATCCGCAATGCTGCCAACCGTACCTGGGAAAACCTCTTATCCACCATCCAGGTGAAAGGCGGTACTGATAAGCAGCGGCGCATGTTCTACTCCTGCCTCTACCGGTCTTTTCTCTGGCCGGCTCTCCGCAGTGATGTAAACGGCGAATACACCGACGCTAAAGGCGATGTGGTAAAAGCTGATTTTAACTATTATACTGAGCCTTCCCTTTGGGATACTTACCGCAACAAAGATGTTTTACTGGGGCTCATCACACCCCGTGTAACCTTGGACGTTATTAAGTCGATGAAGGATGTGGGAGATAAGAGAGGTTTTATTCCTACTTTCTTCCATGGTGATCATGGTGCTTCCTCCATCGCAGGCGCTTACCTGAGAGGGATCGATCAGTTTGATGTGAAAGGTACCTACGAGATCTTATTGAAGAATGCCAATACGCCTGGCGGCGCCCGTCCGCACATTGCGGAGTATAAGGAAAAGGCTTCATCTCCTGATCCGGATGTTGCCAATCCGCATGTAGAGACCAAGGCCAATGCAGGCGTATCCAAAACCCTGGAGTATTCCTATGATGATTACTCTGTGGCGCAGATCGCTAAAAAGCTCGGTGATACCGCCAACTACAGGATCCTGATGGAAAGGTCCCGTAACTATAAGAACATGTTCGATCCCTCCACCCGCTTTATGCGCGGCCGATTGGCAAATGGGGACTGGATAACGCCTTTCAATCCGCAGTACCCGTACTATGAGTATATGTACCGGGAAGCCAACGCCTGGCAGGTATCCTTCTTTGCCCCGCATGACATGAAGGGATTGATCGAATTATACGGCGGAAATGCAGGCTTTGAATCCAAGCTGGATTCTCTCTTCACCGTGCCCTGGAACCCGGAGTACAAAGCCCGTAACGTGGAAACGATGATAGGACAGTACTGTCACGGCAACCAGCCAGACCATGAGGCGCCCTTTGCTTATTACTTCATAGGCAAGCCGGAGAAATCCCAGCACATCATCGATACCATTCTCAATACCTTATACGGCATCGGTGATGATGGCATCGCGCTCTGCGGAATGGATGATGCAGGGGAGATGTCTGCCTGGTATGTATTCAGTGCAGCAGGGCTTTATACTTTCTCCGCTACCGATCCTGAATACCTGGTAACTGTACCGCTCTTTGATGAAGTGAAATGGAAGACCAGCACCGGTAAGCTTTTAACATTAACCAGGACCGGTAAAGGACGCGCATTGACTGCCATAAAAGTGAATGGTCAGGCGATCAAAGGTTATTTCGTGCCGCATGAGCTGTTTAAGAACGGCGGACGAATAGAGATCGTTACGAAGTAACAAACTTGTTCAGCGTCAGGAGATTGCTGACCGCATCTCCTGCCGTATTATTGAAGTAAACAAACACCGCTTTCCCTTCATGCAGCCATTCGCGGATGGCATTGGCCTGCCGGCGGAGATGATCATCGGTATAACCGCCTCTGTAATCGCCGGTAGGCCCGTGAAAGCGGAGATACACAAAGTCTGTCTCCTTATTCAGCCGCTCGTTCCTCGATTTGGGAATATCCTGCAGCACAATGCTGCACCCATATTCATCGGCCAGCTCATACACTTCGCCGATATACCAGGATGGATGCCGAAACTCCAGCGCTACTTTCCACTCATGGGGCGGATCAATGCTTTGCAGGATGTCCAGCAGCTGCTCTACCTGCGCAAATAATTCAACAGTAAAGGAAGGAGGGAACTGTATCAGCAGGCATCCCTTTTTAGTGCCTGCCTGGCTGATCACCTCCATAAAGCGCAACACATCCTCCGGTTGATACGCCAGTCCTTTTACGTGGGTGATCTCCCGCCACAGCTTAAAGGTAAAAACAAAGTTATCGGGTACACTCTCCGCCCACTTCCTTACAGTAGCCGCCTGCGGTACCTTGTAAAAGGAGCTGTTGATCTCAAGACTGTTAAATAAGGACCCATAGTAAGTAAGCCGGCTTTTATCTTTAAACTCCGGCGGAAATGCTTGTTTGTTGGGAACAGGCAGCACCAGTCCGCTGGTACCCGATCTGTAGAGGCCTTCATACTTGCGTTTCATACCAGCTGCAGGGCAAAAATTCAGCCATCTTTTGGAGATGTCGCGGTATTATGTACTTTTGAAAGTACATTTAAACCCTCAATATCCAATGAAGAACAATCCTAAGCCGCACCTGCCGAATAACACCACTATTTCTCCTGAGTCGGCCATCGCCCGTACCAAAACATGGCGTCAATTCATCACAAAACATAGTGGCCTTGGACCTGAGAGGATCCCGCGCGGTTGCCGTATCTCTATGGACGATATTATCCGGCTCAGCCGTGATCCGCGCTTCACAGGAGAGAACATCGGCGGTGTACGTGCGTATTTCACCTGTGCGGAAAACGACACGCCGGACAATGTGACGGAGATCACGTTGATCTTTGTCCCCATCGATAAAGACGGCAATGATATGATGGTGATAGACCTGCCCCAGGAAGGCGTGGTGGTATCTGCCGTGGAAGATTTTACCAAACCTTGTCCCAGCGCTTGTGATGTGAATAGCCCGCTCTATTGATCATGTCTTCTTTTACATCATTATATCTTGGCGTGATCGTACCGGCTTCCACGCTGATACCGATCACTATGGGGATCATTAAATATCGCCGCCTGCCACGCAGGCAACGCGCTTTATTGTTGTACCTGTGCATAGCCTTTACTATCAACGCGATCGCTACGATCTATTCGCACCATAATAACCTGCCGCTGCTGCACATCTATACCATGCTGGAGTTCATCCTCCTGGTAAGGTATTATGTACTGGTGTTCTCCGGCAGGAAGATAATGCCTTACCTGGTGGCCGCCGCTATCATCTTTCCCGTCTTTTGTGTGGTTAACTTCCTGTTCATCCAGAGCATCTACACCTATAACTCCTATACAAGACCGGTGGAAGCCATTTTCCTGGTGCTTTGCAGCCTGCTGTATTTTGCGGCGCCTGCAACAGGAGAGGAGCCATGGGCGGATGTACCGGATAACTGGGTGAATGCAGGCATCCTGCTGTATTTCTCAGGGGCCCTGGCGCAGTTCTCTTTCAGTAATGTACTGGAAGCTACTGCACCTCATTCGGTCATTATGCTGATCCTGGTGCTGCATGCTACCCTGGTGCTCATCATGTACATCCTCTTCACCATAAGCTTTCACAAATGCAGCAGCTGACGGATAATATCTATGTGGTAGTGATCTTTGCGATGGTCGGCACTTTCCTGATCGTCAGCATAATGCTTTACCTGCATGCGTATAACCGTAACCGTTTATTGCAGCAAAAACAGCTCCTGCAGCAAACGGAGATCGCGCATCAGAAAAAGCTGCTGCTCGCCATCTTTGCATCGCAGGAGGAGGAGCGGAGAAGGATCGGCAGCGATCTGCATGACAGCGTAGGCGCAGCTTTATCCTCCCTGCGGCTTAGCATCAGCAGTATACCTGCGGAGAAAGCGGAGCGCTGTAAGATGATGATCGACCAGATCATCGAAGATGTACGTCACATCGCACATAATATCTCTCCCGCCGTGCTGAACCTCTACGGGCTCTCAGCAGCAGTAGAAGAGCTCACAGACAGGATCAACCAGGCAGGCCGGATCAGGGTAGATACAGATAACCAGGTGGCGGGTAAACTGGATCAATTGCCGCACGCTGTCATGTTATCGCTCTACCGGGTACTGGAAGAGCTGCTGAATAATACCATCCGCCATGCTGATGCCAGCGCCGTGCAGATCACTTTTTTCCAGGAAGAGGATCGGCTCATCATGACGTACGCTGATAATGGTAAGGGCTTACCTGCTGACATACGGCAAGGCATGGGCCTCGCCAGTATCACTAACCGCCTGGAAGTGGCGGGCGCCAGCTGGCAATTCGCAGGGGCAGAACGGCCTGGTTTCTTTATCCGTATTGCATTATAAAAGGGACAAAATAAGCAACATGATCAGGATTGTCATTGCAGATGATCACACTTTATTCCGCCAAAGCCTGGCCTTGCTCTTGCAGCAGGATGCAGGAATAGAACTGGTAGCGGAGGCGCCCGATGGTCCTGCATTACTGCATGCCCTGGCGGGGATGACTGCCCTACCCGATATCGCCCTTATTGATATAGACATGCCCGGTATGAACGGCGTAGAACTGAACGAACGGCTGCAGGCAAACTATCCGCAGATCAAGGTAGTGGTGCTGTCTATCTACACGCAGGAAAGGATCATCTCCCGGATGATCAATGCCGGTGCATCCGCCTATCTCTTCAAGAACTGCGAGAAAGAGGAATTCATCCAGGCAATAGAGGCCACTTACAAAAGCGGCTTCTATGTAAACAAACAGGTGTTCGAAGCATTGCAGCGTGTAAAGAAGCCGCCCACTGAGCTGAAGAATATCAATGCTATCGCCATAGAACTGACCAACCGCGAGACGGAAATACTGCGCCTCATCTGCCAGGAGTATAATAACAACGAGATCGCGGAAAAGCTTTCCCTGAGCGTGCGAACGGTAGAAGGGCACCGCAATAACCTCTTGCTGAAGACGGGCTGCCGCAATACCGCCGGACTGGTACTGTTCGCCATCCGTTACGGCCTTTTTGTGGCCTGAGCAGGTAGAAATACCTGGTTTTTAAAAGGGTACTTCTGCGCTGAAGGCGGCGCTGAGAATGCAGCAACTTGCAGGCATCAACATTATTTCATCACTTAAAATCCTGGAAAGATGAAAAATCCTGCAAAACTCAGAAGTACTTCCTTGCTGGCCACTACTCAACCAACGAGCCAGCAGCTGGCAGATTATGCCAATGCATTGATCGCTGTTAACAGCTACGCCTACGCCATTACCAACCAGCAATTACCTGTGCTGAACTCACCGCCGCCTGATTATGCTGAATTTGCCAGCTCTTTTGCTCCTGCAAAGCAGCATGCACTGGACTGGTCAACGGATATTTTTGTATCCATGACCCAGCTGCCGGTAACAATCATGAACCAGGCGGCTAATCTCTTCGGCACAGAGGACACCCTGATCACAACTTACCTGAAACAGCTGATCACTGATCCCAATAATGCCAGTGCGCTACAGGGGGTGCAAGACGCGCTGGCCACCACACAAACCCTGATCAAAAATCAGCTGACCACCGTTGCGACCATCAACTCACAGCTGGATCAGTTCCTTAGCAACATACAGGCGGATGCCGCCACCCTCAATAATATAGCCGGCGCGGCTCTCCTGGATGCCGGCAGTGATAAAGACGCTATCGAACAGCTGAAGGCCGATATTGTCAGCATGAATCAACAGATAGCCACTTACCAAACCGTATTGACTGCGTCAGAGATCGGGATCCCCTTATCCATTTTTGTGGGATTAATCGGTGGCGTAGTTTGTGCCATCCCCGGTGCGCAGGGTATCGGTGCGGGCCTTATCATTGCGGGGGTGGCTGGCACAGGCGCTTCTATTGCCGGTACGGTGATCGCTTCCAAGAACATCAAGGCATTGCAAGGCGCCATCACCGCCGAGAAGGACCAGATTTCCAGCCTTAACCAGGATGTGATCCAGCTGCAGGCGGTAAGCACACAGTTTGCTGCATTGGTTGCAGCCAGTGTGGAGGCGCAGAATGCCCTTACCACTATCGAGAATATGTGGACCGAAATGAACAACCTGATCACCTCCGTAAGCACAGAGCTGGGCGATGTAGGAAATGATATGACAAGCGATGATTACCTGCAGGCATTAACAGATTTCGGGCAGGCTGTAGACGCCTGGACAGACGTGATTAATTTCGCCGAGGGCCTGGCCACCATCAATTACTCCTGGCAGGATACCAACGGTACCTGGCATCAGTATGGTACAGAGAACCCGGGTATCAATAATGGTAATGTGAACCAGATACAGGCGGCGTGGGTGTAATGAGTTGACAGTTGTCAGTTGTCAGTTGTCAGTAATTGAAGCGAATATAGCCTCCGCTGTAATCCCTGACAACTGACAACTGTCAACTGACTTTATCTCGCAAAGTAATTTCTCAGCTCTCCGCTGTTCTCTCCATAGTTCCATCTTACCTGGTCGGCCTTTCCATCACCACTGATATCCGTAAAGTAGAAGAGCGTGTTCTCACTCTGCGAGGTGCCTCTCAGCGAGTATACGGGCCCGGTAAAAGTATTGTCGGTACCTGCATAATATACTTTCGGTTCTCCCAGGTAATTGCCCGGGTTCCAGTAGATCTTATCCGCCCTGTTATCACCATTCACATCTGCGAAATAGAAGCTGGTAGCGGCGGATCCGCTGGTAGCGCCGGAGTTGCTGAAGCTGGAAGATGCCGTGAAGGTGCCATCGCCATCAGACAGGTATACCATTGTTTTACCAGCGTTCAGCGAAGGATGCCACAGGATCTTATCCGCTTTTCCGTCTGCATTCACATCTGCATAATAAAAAGTAGTACCCGCAGTGGTGCTGGCGCCTTCTGTACCCGAAACAACTGAACCGCTGAAGCTACCGCCAGAGGTGGCGAGGTACACCCTGGTATGCCCTCCGTCAAAAGTGGCGTTCCAGTAGATCTTATCTGCTTTGCCATCGCCGTTCACATCTGCGAAATTATACACAGTGGTAGCGCCTGCGCTGGTGCCTTCGGGATTATCTGTTGCAGTAGCGCTGAAACTACCATTGCTGGTGGCCAGGTACACGCGTGTGTGCCCTGCATTGGTGGTAGGGTCCCACAGGATCTCATCTGCTTTGCCGTCGCCATTTACATCCGCATAGTGATAGCGGGTAGTGGCAAGGGCGGAGGCGCCGGCAGCATGTACCACGGCAGAAGCAGCAAAGGTGCCGTTGCCGTTAGAGAGGAATACCTGCGGGCGGCCACCGTCATAAGTGCGGTTCCAGTAGATCTTATCTTTTTTGCCGTCGCCGTTCACATCAGCAAAATAGAAATTGGTCAGCGAGCTGGCGCTTTTACCATTGGCATCCGTGTGGGCGCTCCCAAATACGGAGGGGATATAGGATGCCATTACCGGGAAGTGATCTGAAGGCCACAGCGTTTGTCCGTTTACGGTAAAGCTGGTGGTCACTACTTTGGAGCTGGTGAAGGCCAGGTTGCGTGTGCTCATGATGTAGTCGATCTTACTCGTGCCGGTGGCTTCCCAGCGATGAAAGGTAGGATCGCCCTGGTTGTCAAAAAGCGCATCGACCATATTGAGGTTACCGGCGTCTTTTATTTTGACGATCTCCGGCGTGCCGGGTAAGGCGTTGAAATCACCGAAGCAGATCACCGGCAGGTCCTGGGTGTTGTTCGTGAAAATCGCATTCAGCACGGTATCGGCGTCCATGCTTCTTTCTGTGGAACTGACCGTGGTCCAGTGGCTGTTCACGATAAAATAGCTGTTGGCAGGCGTCAGCTTATCCTGCAGGATCACCCATTTACCGCTGCGGTAGTCGGGTGTATGCATGGTGAACCAACCGGCATTGGTACGGGTAAAGCGGGCGTTCTTGTAGAAGATGGACTTGGGGGAACCGTTGGCTGCGCCGGTGTTATACACGCCGTAACCTGCGGCCGCCAGTTGCATATTGAACCAGGCTTCAATGTCATTGTCTGCCATTTCCTGTACACCCAGGACGTCCACATCGTTATCGAGGATCACCTGCAGGATATAGCTTTTTCTTTCCTCCAGGGTGAAAGGATCCGCAGTGTCTGTTTTCCGGATGTTGAAAGACATGACCTTGATCTCGTTAGCGTCATTAGGAACCAGTCCAGCTGTAAAAGCTTCTACGGCAGGCTCAGGAAGCTTGGGGCGATCATTTTTTCTGCACGCGGTAATGCCGACGGTAAGGGCCAGGCACAGGGCGGTAAATGGCATAGCATGTGCGCCATGCAGTTTTGCATGTGGTTTTCTCATTGGTAGTAATTGGGTTTAAGGGTGGGATTTAAAAAATGCTACAGTTATATATAAAAATAAGGTTTTTTAACCTTCGTTAAGCGAAGGATTTAATTTAATTAAAGATTATTTAATCGTTATAAAGGGCTGAAAGGGGATAGGAATTATAGAAAGAGCTGATCATCAATCCTTTTCTTCTGCCTGAAGTGATGGCGCATATGCATTTCAGCGAACTGCAGCCATTCGGCGGCGTTAAAGAACCAAAATCCGGGGTGTTGGGTCTTGCCGGTGGCGGTAGAGAAATCGTGGGTGTTGTACAGTGCATTTACCTTGTCCCTGATGGTGGCCAGGTCTTGTAACAGCGCTGTCTTATCCGCGGGTTGGCGGATGCTTACATTGGTGGAGGGGCCTTCTACCTTTATATCGGGGAAACCATTGTTCGCAAATATGAATTTAGCATGCTTGTGCATTTCTTTATCGCTGTTGTCATGGGTAGACAAGGCAAGGGCGATTTGCTCAACAAAGTAGCTTGTATCATCTATGATATGTACGTAAACCTGTCCTAAGGACCAGGAGCCCGGTTGAGGCTGACGTTGCAGCATGTCTATCGTATAATCATCCAGGTAGGCGATCCACTGGTTAATGGTATCGTTGAATTGACGGAGGACAGTGTGGGTGGTTTCCATTGAGGCGGGTTTATTGATTAGCCAATGTTCATGTTTCAGCAATGATCCGGCAGGGGCACATTATTCACTGACACCAGCGTATCCAGCCGCAATACCAGCCCATTGTCCAGTCGCATATATTCTACCTTGTTGAGGGTATACACATCCTCAATCCTGGCAGACACCTCGGCATGCTCACCGTTATCATCAAAGAAGACGATCTTGCAAATGGTGTGCATCGTGGCCCAGGCTTCCAGGCGGTCATAATAATTGCAGTCAATGGGCTGGTATGGCCTTTCCGGATTGCTCATAATGGTACCAAATAGTACCCTAAAGATAATTTTTCTTTTTGCTTATTGCATACCCTGCATGGCGCCTTGTGCGCCTTCTGCCTCACCTTTCGTGTTCTTACGCTTGAAGAGCGACATATCCATCTGTCCAAAACGGTAAGCAAAGTTCAGCCTGAACATAGGTACATCCCCTAAGCGGTGGCTGTACTGGGTATAAAAGCTGCTTTCTGAAAACTGGTCAAAGCGGCGGGTACGGAAGATATCATTCACACTGAAGGTGATGGAAGCCGCATTGTTCTTCAGGAAGCTTTTCTGCAGGGCGATATCTATTCCATAATTGGACTTGATATAACCCTGCGCAGCGCTTTGGGCGCCGCCGCCGAAAGGACCGCCGCCTCCCGGACCGTTATTACCCTGGTTCACCGGCAGGTTGGTCTTGGACTGGTAGGTACCAGACAGCTGTACCTTGAAACTGGCCGGCAGCTTAAAGGTGCTGTTCATTTTGGCAAACCAGCTCCACATGGGATCCTGGGAAGCGCCTGCAATGTTATCGGTATTGATCCTGGAATTGTACACGTTCACATTCGTGTTCATATCCCACCATTTGGTCAGCGTGTTCTGGGAAGTTATCTCTGCGCCTATTGAACGGCTGGAATTGGCATTCACATAGGTACTGATCGGATGCCTGCTACCGGATGCCGTAGTTACCGTGTCCAGGTAACGGGTGATGAGATCTGTGGCGTATTTGTAATACACGGACGCCATCAGCGTATTGTTACCGCTGAAGGTCCTGGACCAGGAAGCTTCCACAGAATTAGTGAATTCCGGTTTAAGGCCCGCATTGCCGCGCGTCCAGTTCAGCTGATCGGTGCTGTCAATGAAGGGGATCAACTGCAGGAAGAAAGGCCGGTTAATACGGCGGGTATAGCTCAATTGCACTTCCTGCTTGTTCTTCAGCTTCTGGCTTAAGAATATGGAAGGAAAGAGGCTGATGGGATAATTGTTGACAAACTGCTGTTTGGTATCTACCAGCTCACCGGTATAATCTGAACGCTCTGCCCGCAGTCCTACTTTATACCCGAAATCCTTGATGGCGCTGGTGAAAGAGAGATACGCGGCATACACATTATCCTTGTTCTTATAATTGCTGGTAGCAGAAGGCACCAGCTGATAATCACCGCTGGCAGTGTTGTAGTAATAATTCTCCTGGTTATTGCTCATCTTGCGCAGCTGTGCCCGCAGTCCGGCTTCCAGTTTGGAGGAGCCTTTGAGCGGCTTCACATAATCTGTCTGTATGGTCATGAAGCGGGTAGAGCCGCTGCCCAGGATCTGTTGTTGGATGTTGCCGGTCTTGGCGCCTTCGGCAGCCGTAAACACATCCGTATTATAGTAGGCGCTGTTGTTGGCCTTGCCGGAGAAGTAATTGAAATCAGCGGTCAGCTCTTCTCCCTGTTTTGGGAAGAGATATTTAAATCCACCCTGCAGGCCGTTGGCATTGAATTCCCGTTTGTTCCTGGTATTCCTTTCGCTGTAGCTGATATAGTTGCTGTTCTCGTAAGAGCTGTCTGCCCGCAGCACATCTTTCGGGTCAAAGCTGCCATGTACTTTGATGGCCCCAATGGACAGGGTGGTGCGGTTGGTCACAAAATAGTCCAGTCCAACGCGGCCGAACAGGAACCCGCCGTTCATGCGGGTATTGCTTCGCTGGCTAACCAGCAGTGCCGGGTCGGTAAGCTGGCTCCTGATATCTGTGGAGCCGCTATTGCGGTTCTTCATCTGGTTACCGAAACCGCTCAGGGAAAGATTGATCTTATCTTGCCGTACGTTAAAGCTGACGCCTCCGTTTACACCACCGCGTTTGTCTACCCCCGCGTTGATGTTGCCGTTATAGCCGCTCTTTTTTATTCTTTTTGAGGACGATGTTCAGAATGCCTGCATTCCCGCCGGATGCATCGTATTTGGCGGAAGGGTTGGTGATCACTTCCACGCTCTCGATGGCGTCGGCAGGGATCTGGTCCAGGGTAAGGGTAGTGGGCCGGCCGTCGATATAGATCTGCGGGGCGGCGTTACGCAGGGTAACGTTGCCGTCTATATCCACGTTTACGGAAGGCACGTTCTTCATTACATCTACTGCCGTACCGCCGGCGCTTACGATGTTCTGGGTCACGTTAAAGACCTTCTTGTCGATCTCCATGCGCAGGGCAGGGGCGCTGGAGGTAACCTTTACCCCTGCCAGCTGTCTTACGTCCGGCTTCATCTGGATCTTACCCAGGTCTTTGTCAAAGTTGGGCGGCCCGGATGGCTGACCGCCAGTCGGTTTGGAAAAGAAGGATACCGTCTGCTGGTAAGGCGCATACCCGATAGCGGAGATGTTGATCTTCAGTGAGCCCGTCACCGGCAGGTCTTCCAGGCTGAAATCACCGTTGGCCTGCGTGGTAGTGCCTTTAAGCAGCTTGTCCTTCATTTTGCCGCTCACACTGTCTTTCTGGGATTGTAATATCACCACTGTGGCATCGCGGAGGCCTTTACCGGTGCTGTCGATTGCTTTACCAAAAATATGGCCGACACTGGGAGGTGCCGGCCTTTTTGTACCGCCGGGTGCGCCCGCTGGAGGCTGGGCCGCCACGGAAAGCGTTATTAAAAAGGTGGTCAGGAGGAATAGTATTCTTTGCATGTACTCGTTTTTGATTTGAACCATCAGTGGCAAAATTAGGTGCAAAGATATAGTGCGCCTGCACAAATGAGATGAGTGCGTAAAATACTGCGACGAAAAACCGGTCTAATACTTAAATTAGCCTGGCACAAAAACCTTTTATGATACAGTTAAACGAGATTGTTCCCAGAGAGATACTACCGGGTTTCCGGGCAAGATTTGTTCATACTGCTTCCATGACACTGAGCTACTGGGATGTTGAGAAAGGGGCGGTACTGCCTAATCACAAACACGTGCATGAGCAGGTAACGCAGGTAGAAGAAGGTGAGTTTGAGCTCACTGTTGGCGGCGAAACCAAGGTATACACTAAAGGCATGGTGGCGGTGATCCCTTCATGGGTAGAGCACAGCGGAGTAGCGCTTACAGACTGTAAGATCTTTGATGTTTTCAGTCCGGTGAGAGAAGATTACAAGGCCTTGTAAATCATCCCGTCCGTCCGATCAGCTGGAAGAACTTTTCCCGGTAGTTCTCACTGATGGGCAGCTCCATTGATTCAATGAAGACGCTGTTCTTCCGTACGGAAGTGATCGCGTGGATGGAAACCAGATAAGATTTATGGATGCGGATAAACTCTGCAGGCGAGAGCTCTTCTTCAATGGCTTTCATGCTCATACGGGTCACCACCGGTTTGGGCGAACTGTCGAGATGGATGCGGATATAATCTTTCAGGCCTTCTATCCAGCGGATATCTGATTTCTGGATCTTCAGCAGGCTATAGTCTGCATTCACAAAGAGGTAGCCGGCAGCGGGCGTCTCTCCGCCGTTTTTACTTCTGCTGCGCAGCTGATGCAGCTCAAGGGCTTTATTACAGGCTTTAATGAAGCGGTCCAGCTCTACGGGCTTTAGCAGGTAATCCACTACATTCAGGTTAAAACCTTCCAGTGCGTATTTCTCATAAGCAGTGATGAGAATGAACATGCAGGGCACAGGACTGCTCTGGATAAGTTGGAGGCCGCTCAGGCCAGGCATTTGTATATCCAGGAACACCAGGTCTACCGGTTGTTGCTGCAGTACCTGGATAGCCTCCAGCGGGTCGCTGCAGCTGGCTACCAGCTGCAGGTAAGGCACTTTGCGGATATTGTCTTCCAGCAGTTCGAGCGCCAGCTCTTCATCATCTATAGCGATACAACGTAACATTAATGCAGTTTCAGTTGAAGTGAGACCGTGAAGGTTCCATTTGTTTTATCCATCACCAGGGTGTGGTTGCCTCCGTAGGATAAATTTAAACGTCTTTTTACATTATTGAGCCCTATACCGGCTGTCTTATCTTTGACTTCATTTCCTCTTTCACTGTAGCGATTGCTCACGGAGAATTCCAGCTCTCCCCGCTGCACATTCAGCTGTATGTCTATCTGTGCATCGGGCACCAGTCCGGTGCCGTGCTTAAAAGCATTTTCTACGAAGGGTATCAGCAGCATGGGCTCAATGGTATAGCCGGGCGCTATCTCCGGGAAACTGGTGTTTACCTGTACCTTTTTTACCAAAACGCTGCCGCTGCAGCTCTATATAGCTTTGCAGATATTCCACCTCTTTTTCCAGCAGCACTTTGTCGGCATGCGTTTCATAGAGCATATATCGCAGCAGGGAGGAAAGCTTGATCAGCGAAGGCTCCAGCGTATCTGATTTCTTTCGCGCCAGGGCCACCATATTGTTCAGTACATTGAACATAAAATGCGGGCTGACCTGCGATCTTAAAAAGGCCAGTTCCGTTTTCAGGTTTTCCGTTTCCTTTTCACGGGCGCGCTGGTTTTCCTCCATCCTGTCGCGGATCATACGGTAGGCCGCAGAGGCAATAATGATAAAGAAGAAAACGGGCAGGTTGAACGCGAAGAAGTTCCAGACTTTATAATGCTCTTTGTATTCAGGCACCAGGAGCAGGAAGAAGAAGCGGTCGCATACGAGCATGACGGCCAGCGCAGCTATCAGCGACAGCACATATTGGCCATATTTCTTTTTGTAAACCAGATGCGGTATCAGCAGCTGTGCGTTGGCATAGAAAAGCAGCACGCGAAGCATGTTATCGAGAAAATGCAGGATATAGAAACCTGTTTTATCCGGAGGCACGTGTTTAGAGCCTTCATCACCGAAGTCCGGCCGCAGCAAGTAAGGAAATACGAAGAAAAGGGCCCAAAAGAGAACATGCAAGCTCCATGCAACCCATTTTCTGGTATACCATTCACCATTCATGGCCGCAATATATCAAGTAATTGCCCATGGAATGGGAATTTTGCGACGAAATTGAAGAATTCGTCTGTTAAGCCGGTCGAAAAATGGCGTCCGGTTAACATTTTGTACACTAGTTTTGAACAAAGAACCACCTTCCGGCAAAGGGAGAATTATAATTTTACGAAAATTTCACGTTTACCTTATGCCTTTTTCCTTTAAAAGTCTTCATCGTTTATCAGGGATCACGATAGCATGCTTCCTGGTGCTGCATATTACCAATCACCTGTTTGCGCTTGGCGGCCCAGGTCTGCATATTGCCGTTATGGAGTGTTTCAGGCATATTTACCGGTTTCTTCCGGTTGAAATATTATTGCTGCTATGTGTGCTGTTCCAGGTCATGAGCGGCATATGGCTGGTTTTTAGCAAGGGTTTCCGGCGGCAACCGTTTTATGTGATCATACAGGTGTTGAGTGGATTATACCTTTCTTTTTTTCATGATCTATCATGTACGGGCAGTGCTGCTGGGGCGGTACCAGTGGCGAGTTCAGACCGATTTTTATTTTGCCGCGGGCGTAGCCAACCGTTACCCGGAGAAGCTATTCTTTATTCCCTATTATACACTGTCGCTGGTATGCGTGTTTGCACATATTGCCTGTGTGCATTATATAAAGCGAATGGAGCAGTTGAACACTGTTACCGTTGCCCCGGAAGTCTTTCGCAAAAAGTATAAAAGAGAAACAATGGGAATATGTATTGCCGGCGCGGTGATCACTTTCCTGGTTATGATCGCCTTTACAGGAATGCTGTACCCCATTTTATAGCTTAATTATTTGCACTTCCGGCGGATATTTTTTATATTAGGATAAAGCCCCAGTCCACGTTGCTACGCTTGTTTGAAGGATATTGTTAATAGTATAATTGTTCCTATATGAATGGACATATCCTGAAGCATGTAATACTCCTGTTTGTAGTGTTGTTCCCTGTTCCCAGCTGCTGCGAAGGACAGGCGCTTTGGGGAAAGACGCCCTCAGAAAGAAACCTGATGAAGCATCTCCGCGAAATTGCTTCCTATGCCCGCCATCTCAGTGATGACCGTGAAGAGGCTTTAAGCCCCGCGGCCCGGGAACAACTGGATACTATCAACAGCCAGGTGAATGATATACTGACTCTGATGCCGAACCGTTTCCAGGCTGCCTGGCAATCATACGCCTCCGGATGGTTCTGAAGATTACCGCAAAACACTAGACAACTACCAACAGATCCTGCTATGGTTTGATACCGCTATGCAGGCGAAGAATGCCCCCAATGATCTTCAGCTGTTCGGCAAAATAGCAGACACGCTTGGTAAAACGCTGGCTTTTATCAGGGAGGATGTGCGGCTGCAGTATATGGCTTGTGGTTTGGGTAAGGAGCTGGTGCCGGTAGATGTAAAAGTGAAGGATGCTGCGGGGATGGAGCAGCCGGGCTACCAGGTGTTTCTCAAACCGTTTATTTCTGCTGATCCTTCGTTGATCACTACTCTTAACTCCGCTGCTAAAATCATTCCGGCCGGCTGGAAGCTGTGCTGGATAGCGAAGGATAATCATCCCCTGCAACAGCAGGAGTGGCGTGTGAAAGGTAATGATACTTCCACACACCACCTGGTATTCCTCTTGAAGTAGTTATTTGTCTGCAAGCTCGATCCATACCGGCGCATGGTCGCTGGACTTTTCCCATCCGCGTACGTCCTTGTCTACACCGGCTGCTTTGAGCCTGCTGCTTACATTGGGGCTGAGCAGGAAGTGATCAATGCGCAGGCCTGCATTGCGGCCGTAGGCATTGCGGAAGTAATCCCAGAAGGTGTAGATCTTCTCTTCGGGATAGAGTTTGCGAATGGCGTCTGTCCACCCCTGATCCACCAGCTTTTTAAAGGCTGCACGTGTCTCGGGGCGGAACAGGGCATCATCTACCCAGCTTTCCGGTTTGTATACATCCAGTTCGGTAGGCATTACGTTATAATCGCCGGTCAGCACTACCGGCTGTTTGGATGCCAGGAGTTGTGCGGCATGGGCCTGAAGCCGTTCAAACCAGCCAAGCTTATAATCGAATTTAGGGCCGGGAGCAGGGTTGCCGTTGGGCAGGTACAGGCAACCGATCTGGATGCCGTTCACCAATGCTTCTATATAACGGCTGTGCAGGTCTTCCGGGTCGCCGGGCAGGGCGCGGCAGATCTCCTGCGGCTTGCCTACACGCGACAGGATAGCGACGCCGTTCCAGCTTTTTTGTCCGTGCCAGATGGCATCATAGCCGGCATCTCTGATGGCCTGTTCCGGGAACTTTTCCTGTGGAGCTTTCAGTTCCTGCAAACAAGCAACATCCGGCGTTGTTTCGTTCAGCCAGCGCAGCAGTACAGGCAGGTGCCCGTTCACGCCGTTTATGTTATAAGTAGCTATTCTCATGAGCAATCAGGTGAGGTTTACCCCCGAAGATAAGGATTTGTATGTAGAATAATTTACTCAACAGTAGTGGTTTAGCGAGGGGAAGCGTAGCGGCACAGAATATGTAACTGATCTGATATCAACAAAAAGGAATGTTTATGAAGCAGCTTACTTATGGCATATTGGCTTTTCTTACCATGGCGCTTGCCGGTTGTGAAATAATAGGCGGAATCTTTAAGGCCGGGGTATGGTCGGGTATCCTGTTGGTGGTGGTCGTGGTGGGCCTGATCATCTGGCTGATATCAAGAGCACGCAGGTAAAGTGCATTGGCACAAAAACACCCTTAAATTGGCGCGCCGCCATCCTTTCGAAGCTTTGATTATGATTTAGCTTGCAGGCAATTAATGACCGTAAATCATAATCAAATGACAACGCAAGCAATAGCAGATAAGATCATAGCCAATTGCCTCAGCGGTGATTTCTTCGCTAACTATAACGAGCTATATGCGGAAGATGTAGTGGCTTACGAGCCGCGCGACAGTCAGCTGGGCGAAAGAGAAACGCAAGGCCTTACAGCTATTATCGCCCGTGCGCAGCAGTTCCACCAGTTGATAGAAAAGGTGTTGAGCAAGAAGGTATCTGAGCCGCTCGTAGCGGGTAACTATTTCAGCTTCAGGCTCACCCAGGAGTTTGAGTTGAAGAACATTGGTTATTTCAAGCTGGATGAACTCTGTATGTTCAGGGTAAAAGATGGCAAGATTGTCTACGAAGAGTACTTCTATTGACATATCTCCGCTGAAAAAATTACAGTTTGCAGCCCCTGTCAGGTACTAATTGGCAGGGGCTGCTGCAATTATTGCAGTTATTGTGCCCTGGCACAAGGCTTGCGGAGTTGAAACCGGAGATAATTATTAGCTTAAACAAAGAATCAATTAGTATGGACAATCTGATACCACAATACGAACCGAAGGGAGAGGTTTTTAAGAACCTCATGTTCTGCGCACTTAGTTTAACAGCCGGTATACTTTACTTCTTCTTTAAAATAACCGGCCATGGTAGCCTGGAATGGTATGATGGGTTGGTGTTAACGGCTTTAGGAGCCGGCGCCGGGTTTTTTTATAAGCAGGCGCAGGTGAGGGAGCAGGACGCTCATGAAGAATAGTTATATTTGAGCAAACTATACCTTTGAAGCGTCAGACACTGCTCATTTCAGCTACTATCTTTTTCCTGATAGTAAATACAGGTTATTTCTGGTTCGGGACGATACCGACCCCTTGGAATTTGCTGGTGTTGCTATTGCTTGTCATCGTGTATGGGGCGTTAATTGTGGCGCTTGTGTTACAGGTAGCTTATGCATCGGAGGAAAAGTTTAGGAACAAACAACGATTTGTCACCATTGCCGTAGCGGCAGTGGTGATATTCTTTGTAGGATACAGGCCTACCGGCATAATCGATTTTGAGCGTTTTGACAGTAAAGACCTGTTGGTTGCCCAAAGAGAAGGAGTTGCCAATTGCCTGACGACTGTCCAACTTAAAAAGAATAAAAGATTTCGTAAAAGGGATGGTTGTTTTGGCGTCACGGAGACGGAAGGGCAATATGCCATCGGGAACGATACTATTACGTTTTCTGATACAGAAAAGAATTTCTACCAATTTGCAGTGATAAAGCCATCCGATAGCCTGAGTGAAAGTAAGATTGGCGATCTGATTTTATATCGCGAGCTGAACGATACAACACCACTCAGATTGTGGATCATTAAAAATGAGCTGGTGAAATAGATAGTTAAGTGCCTGCTCGCTCATGCAACAAATGCCTATGAGGATCTTTTTAACATCGTCGCCATAATGCTTATCTGAAAGATAAGATTTTAATGTGCTTTCTAATCTATTAAATATTTTGCTCTCCGGCAGATTACCACCGGAGAGCAAAAATGTTTTGAAGCCGTTTCCTAGTACTCTCCATCCAATCCAAACACCGGCTTTCTATCTATCCACTTTCCTCTTGTAAAATCCGGTATATACTGAACCGCGCCTCCTTCTGCCACAGACTGTTCACTCAGCGGCGTAATGGCATACCAGGTGGCAAGGTCGTACACATCCAGGGCATAGGGTGTTCCGCGTTTGTTGCTTTCAATAAAGGAATTGAGCACAAACCAATCCATTCCACCGTGCCCTGCACCGGCTGCATCGCCGGCATACCTTTTCCAGAGCGGATGATCATACCTGCCCATGTAGCTGCCTGCATCAGATGGATCGCCGGCCTTTTCCCAGGTATGCGGCTTACTTTTGCCTTCCACATACACAGATTGTACATCATCCATCCATAAACCATTGGTGCCCTGTACCCGGAAGTTCAGGGAGTAGGGACGAGGAGCGTTGGTATCATGTGAAAGCATGATCGTTTCGCCGTTATTGGTTTTAATCAGAGAGGTGACGATGTCTCCCAGCTTGAACTCCACTTTTGCATTGGGATGATCAGCGCCGCCATGGTCTACTACATATTTATGCAGACCACGGGATTTTGTCGCCACAGAGGTCAGCGTAAGCAAACGGTTACCACGGTTGATGTTGATCATATTGGCTACCGGTCCTAATCCATGCGTGGGATAAAGATCACCGTTACGATGCACGGAATGGTTGGTGCGCCATTTGGCTTCTGACAGTGCTTTCTCTCCGAACTCCACACCGCCGCCATAGTATTGTTTGCCGTTATTGAATTTCACCTCCCGCAGGTCGTGCTGATAACCGCCCTGCAGGTGGATCAGCTCTCCAAAGAGGCCTTGCCGTACCATGTTGAGCACTGCCATGACATCACGGCGGTAACATACGTTCTCCATGCCGAACACGGGTACGCCCGTGGCTTCGCTGGTATTCACCAGCTCCCAGCACTCCTGGATGTCTGATGCACCGCATACTTCTACAGCGGGTGTCTTACCGGCTTTCATGGCAGCTACTGCCTGTATGGTATGCCATTCCCAGGGAGTCGCGATGATCACGGCGTCGATATCGTCGCGTTTGAGCAGGTTACGATAGTCTTCGGGACCATTGCTGTATTCTGTTACCTTTTTAGTGCCATAGGCCTTGCTGATAAGATCCCTGGCGATGGGCAATGTATATGCGGTATCCGGATCAGCAATGGCGATCACTTCTACATCGCTGCGGCGAAGGCACAGCTCCAGGTGGCCGAGCCCGCGGGCGCCTACACCTATCAATCCTAATCTTACTTTGGCTTTCTTTTCGGCTGCCAGCAGTTTAGCAGGTGTGTGCAGCAGGGAAACGCCAAGTCCTGCTGCTGCCGTGTTCCGTAAAAATTCTCTTCTTCTCATGCGATTATAATTTGAAGAATATCTTTTTCTGATACAACCAATAACAGAGATACCATTCCAGGGCCCATACCGCAAAGGCAGATAATACCGCCTGTCCTCTTGCAGGTACCTGCAGCCATCCCGTAAAGCCTTTCACAAATACGCCTACTGCACTGTTCAGCCATTGTGCACCTACCGTTTCAAAGAAGAGGTAGATGAAGATGGAGTTCATGCCTACCACAACGGCTATCCAGGTGAAACGCTTGTGATCTTTGATGTCTATCCACCAGTAAAGCGCTGCAAGCACTAGTGTAACCCAGCCGAGGGAGGTCAGGATAAACCCTGCGGTGCAGATCCTTTTAATGATCGGTGAAACGCCACTGATGTCCAGGCCATAACCCAGTAAGAGGGCAATACCGCCCGCTATTGCCAGTGCCCTTATCTTGAAGGCATTGGACCAGGGCCGCATCAGCAGCTTACCAGCGGTTACCCCCAGGATGGTATGTGCCGAGGTGGGAACGCAATTGAAGGCTACCCAGCCATCCGGGTTGATTTTGCCCATGAGCAAAGTGTCCATATAGGCGCCGAAGTTATGCCCTTGGGTAAAAGGCTGGTCAAAGCCCGGTACCTGTACAATGTGGTATAGGATCTCGCTAAGGAGCACCATCCCCAATGCTACGCCGATCTGTACGCCGAAAGAGCGTCGTATCAGGAAATAGGCTACCAGTGAAGTAAAGGAGAGTTGTGTGAGCACATTCCAGAGCTCCCATACCATCCGGCCTGCATAGATGCAATGTAAACCGGTGCCCGCCAGGAAGAGCTTTAAACAGCGAATGGCGATATGCCGGAAATTATCCCTTTCAGATACGCCTTTGGCGCGTTTACGCTCCACTGAAATGTACATCGCCGTTCCGGCCATGAACATGAAGGCCGGCTGCACCAGGTCCCACAGGCGCAGGCCATGCCAGGGATGATGAAAGAATTGCGTGATGATACTGTTGAACAGGCCAGCCCATTCCAGCTCGTGTAAGGATTCATATACGCGGCAGCTTTCAGCAGCCAGCAGCAGCATGATAACGCCGCGCATCACATCGAGCGAGAGGAGCCTGTTATTGGCTTTTAATTGATCCATAGGGTTTATTCAAAATTAACCTGTATGGCAGCGCCGCCCGGAGACGGTACGCGGCCAAGACCGGCAGACCAGTCGTTCTTTGTAGTGAAAATAGCAAATTTAAATGCAGTTGCAGCCGCCAGTCCCTTCAGCTTGCTCCGGTTAAGGCGCATCTCAAATTTAAATGTGCCGCCGCTTTCTGCGTTGTAGCCGATATTATAAAACTCTGTAGCGCCACTTGGGTCCCAGTCAAAAGCATTCTGCGCGCCTTTGTGGTTGAAGGCATCCAGCCAGTTGCCGAATACGGTGCCTTCCAGTAATACATCGAAGCCGGCGCCGGTAACGTCCGTGGTATACCCGGTGCCTGCGTCATTGTCTGTATCCAGGTAGAAATCGAAGATGTCGCCGTTCGCCTTTTTGGTGGCGCCTTCAATGTAGAAGTACACATACTGCGCATCATAGTCCACCTTGATCTTTTTGAAGTAGGGCTCAGTAGCAGGTGGCGTCACCACATATTGTGTTACATTATCCCAATCAGCAAAGGAGTTGTCGTCCAGCTTAACGGGCGATGTTTTGGCGATAAAGATCACGGTGGATCCTTCGGCTACTGCGCCGTCTTTATTCGTAGCATAAAGCGTGGGCACGTATTTACCTTTACCGGGATAGGTATGCACCGGGCTTTCCTCCGTGGAGGTTTCTCCGTCCCCGAAATCCCATTTGTAAGATACAGCGCCCGCGGTTTCATTCTTAAAGGTAACTGTCCTGTCTTCTATCGTCACCGTATAAAAGATGTCTGCTGTGGGCGTTGTTTCGTCTTTCTTACATCCGCCTGCCACAGCAGCCAGCAGCAGGCCAGAGCAAATATATTTGATGATCTTCATGATAATACGGATTAGTGATTAAGGATTTTGCCTGCACAGTTTGTTGGTCTGTACTTCATCGATCGGTATGAAGTAAATGATCCTGTTGGCGTCCCATTTAATGGTCATGTTGGCATAACCCGTGGGAGTGGCAGACAGGTTAATGTCTGACTCTTTCAGACCAGGTAGGTGATAGCCCCAATAGGTACGGTTCATATCCCGCTTGTTGCGGTATACATCAAAGTTGCGGTGCCCTTCAAAGGCCAGTTCGATGCGCCTTTCTTTCAATACAATATCCAGCGCAGTTTTACCGGCGGGCAGTACGCGGTTGTACAGTGCATTCTGCAAACCGCGGTTCTTTCGGATCATATCTACATTGTCCAGCGCATCTGCTGTATTCCCTTTCTTCGCAGCAGCTTCCGCTTTATTGAGGTACATCTCTGCCAGGCGGAAGAGGATAGGGGAGCTCAGCGTGGGGCTGCCACCCTGGAAAGAGAATTTGGTGATGTAGTAGGTTTCTATACCGTTCTTCTTTTGGATGACGCCGTTGCCATCCTTCAAAGCTTCGATATAGGACCAGCGTACATCTTCAGGATGTGCAGACATAGTATCACGTAGGGACTGGGAAGCGAATTCTTCTCCCCAGCCTGAGTTACCGTCTGAATACAGCATAGAGGCAATAGAACCGGCTTTGCCATAATCATCCGCAGTAGTGAAGGCGATGCAGAAGATCGTTTCTTTACCTGCCATGGCATTGGCAAATAGCTGCGGGAAGGTTTGCGCCGTTTCCAGGGAGAAACGGTTGGAGCCGATCACTTTATCCGCATAAAACGCAGTGCTGTCATTATCTCCCTTATAGAGGTATGCCCTTGACAACAGGGCCCAGGCAGCTTCTTTGGAGCCGAATTGTACACCGCGGGAGCGGTTCATCAGCTCAGCGCCTTTCTGTGCATCTGCTATCACGGAGGCATATACTTCCGCTACAGTGGATCTTCCTTTTAATGCTTCATCGCTGGTGGAAGTACGCAGGATGATGCCGTCGGCGCCCGCGTTCTGGGTATATGGCCTTGCAAAGAGGCGCACCAGGCTGAAATGGCAGAAGGCGCGCAGGAAATAGCATTCGCCCACCAGCTGCTTCACATTATCGTCTGGATTCGCAATCTTCTCCGCTGATTCGATCACCGTGTTGGCATCGTTGATGATTTTGTAGGAGATATACCAGAAGTAACGGCTATTGGTCTGGGTAGCGGTATGATCCAGCGAGAAGCTGTAATACAGCGGATCGGTGGTGGTTTGTGCGCAGACAATATCATCCGAAGCGAAATCGCTGAGCTGGAAGTACTGGCGCAGGTACATATTATTGCCATCCACTGTTCCGTTAAAGGACACGTGGTCCTTGAACAGGGCATAGGCGCCATTCAATGCCTGCTGTAAGCCCTGTTGTGTGCCGGTGAGCTGGCCGGTGTTCAACGCATCGCTGGGGTTTACATCTTTCAGGCAGCCGGCCATCAGCAGCGGTAAACAGAGTATGATAAGAAGGTATCTTGTACGCATGAGTTTAAATTTTATCAGAACCGGAGGTTCACATTTAACAGGTACTGGCGGTTATTGGGATACTTGAAGTCGGATACGCCCGGCATGATATAACTGCCCGTAGCAATGGTGGTAGACGGATCCTGTCCCAGGAACTTCGTGAACGTATGTACGTTATCGGCAGAAAGCGATACCGTTACGTCATCCAGGTGCAAGCGGTTCACCCATAGCTTCGGCAGTGAGTATCCCAGCGTGATATTACGGATGGCGAAAAAGCTGCCGTCTTTCAGGAAACGGGTAGAGGTTTCCGTGGCGTTGGCGGCATTCTGCGGACTAGGCTCTGTGGCGTTGTCACCGGGCTTTGTCCAGGTGCTGTAGCCATCCGGCAGCACGATCTGGTTATAGTAAGGTTCTATACCGTCGTTCATCACAAAGCGCAATGAATTGCTGAACACTTTATTGCCTGAAAGGAAATAAGCATTCACATTAAGCGACAGATTCCGGTACTTCCATTGCGAGTTGATACCGCCCTGGAATTTAGGCAGGGCAGAACCTACTTCCTGGTAGGTGGCGCTGGAATAATCAGCAGTCGCTTCGCGGGAAATGATCTTACCATCCGCATCGCGGTTCACTTTTTCCCATTGCGGGGCACCGGTTTCCGCGTTCACGCCTAACCATTTAGGCATATAGAATTCATAGAGATTACCACCGTTGCGGTAGATCTGCGAAATGCTCCAGGTAGGCTGTGTGCGGGTAATATCGCTGGGCAGCTTTTGCAGCTTGTTGGAATTGAAGTTGATGTTAATGTCGGTATTCCACTCAAAATCCCTTGTTTTGATATTTATGCTGCTGACTGCGATCTCTATGCCTTTGTTCACGATCTCGCCGGCGTTCTCCCAGCGTTGTTCAAAGCCGATAGAGAGCGGCTGGGATACTTGCAGCAGCAGGTTCCTGGTGGTGTTATTATAAGCATCTACCGTTAGGTTAATGCATTTGAAGATGCCGAGGTCTACACCGAGGTTCACCTGGTGCTTGCTTTCCCAGGTAAGATCCGGACTAGGCAGCTGCAGGGGCACGGCCGCCGTACCACCGTTGTACTGGCTGTTAAGGGCGTACAAGCCCAGGTAACGGGAAGAGCCGATGTCCTGTGTACCGGTAACGCCATAGCTTAAACGCAGTTTTAAATTATCCACGATCTTGCTCTGCTGCAGGAAGGCTTCATTGCTGATCAGCCAGGCCGCAGATACGGCGGGGAAGGAGCCGTAACGGTTAGACCGGGGAAAGTTGGTAGAGCCATCTACGCGGTAGGAGCCTGTGAGGAAATACTTTTCCTTGTATCCATAGCTTATCTGCGAGATGAGGGACTGCAGGATCGCCTGGTCGTCATAACCGTTCACCAGCTGGGAATTGGAGACTACATTCAGCACTTTCAGTCCTTCGGGTAATCCTTTACCGGAGGCGCCCACTACTTCTGTTTTACTGTTCTCTATGGCGATACCGGCCAGACCATTGAGCGAGTGGTCGCCGAAACGAAAGTTGAACTTCAGCAGATCGTTGGAGATGATGCCGTAGTTCAGCGTACCCAGCTCGTTGAGGAAGCCGGTGTTGTTGTATTGTCCGGCAACCACTGGAGAATAGTAATCCTTCGCCTTATTATAATTCACCGCGCCGCGGTTGTTGCTGGAAAATGAGAGCCAGTCGGTGATCTGTACATTGAGGTTCAGGTCATAATTGGCGTTAAAGCTTTTGTATGGATGGCTTGAGTTTTGAATGGTATGTATCGGGTTGGTCTTATCCCTCGACCACCATTTGGCAGTTGTATTCCCGTCTACATATACCGGTTGGCCGTTGGCATCGTAGGGATTATCCCAGGGCATGTTCAGGTATGCGTAGAAGATGTCGTCATAGTTAAAGCTCTTGCCGGTGGCCACACTGAGATTGATGTTATTCGTCACGTTCACGCTTTTGGTAAAGTGATGCGTGGAATTTGCGCGAAGATTGACGCGCTGGAAACTGGTATTGAGAAAAGTGCCTTTTTCGTGGTAATAGGAAATGCTGGTATAGTACTCAGTCTTTTCGTTGCCGCCGCTGGCAGACAGGAAGATGTTCTGCATCGGTGCGGTACGGAACATGGTGGTGAGCCAGTTGTAATTCTGGTTGCGCAGTTCGCGGGGACGTTCGTCGTAGAATTTCAGCAGGTCGATCTTGTAGGAGTTGTCATTGCCACCCGGAATATAATCGCGATAAAACTCTTTGTGACGTTCATACAGCTCGCTGCCGTTCATCATGGTCATCTTCCCGAAATCCGGTTTGCGGAAGCCGGTAGTGATCTTGGCTTCAAAGCGGGTTTTACCGCCGCGGCCTTTCTTGGTAGTGACGATGATAACGCCTGCATTGGCCTGTGAACCATACATGGCGGTAGCACCGGCATCTTTCAGTACGGTGATGTTCTCTACATCATTCGGGTCGAAGTTGCCGCCAATGATGCCGTCTACTACATATAAAGGCGTTTGGGAAGCGTTCACAGAAGAGACGCCCCTGAGGCGGATCTCGGCCTGGCTACCTGGTACACCGGAGCTGTTGATCACCTGGAGGCCGGGCACCTTGCCCTGGAGCATGGAGCCGACATCGTTGGTGGTCACATCTTTCAGCTTTTCGGAGGAGACAACGCTGACGGCGCTGGTAAGCTCTGCTTTCTTTTTATCACTATAGCCTACTACCACTACTTCGTTAAAGTTCCTGGTGTCTTCGGTGAGCGTGATGAAAGCTACTTTACTGGCGGGTACAGGCGTTTCACTGCTTACATAGCCGATATTGCTGATCACCAGTATACCGCCGGCAGGGATGTCTTTGAGCTGGAACTGGCCCTGCTCATTGGTTTGTGTGCCGCGGGCAGTGCCTTTCACCATCACGGTAGCGCCGGGCAGCGGTATATTACCTGTGCCTGTTACGGTACCGGTAACGGTAATAAGGGTATCGGCCAGCAAGTGTGGGGGCGCATTACCTGTGGGTATGCGCCTGATCACAAAGCTGCTGCCTTCCAGTGAGTAGGTAAGCTGCTGCTGTTTCAGGCACTGATCCAGCACTTCCTGAATGGTGGCGTCTTTCACTTTAATGGAAACAGGGCGGGCGCCGGACAGTACTTTTTCGGAGTACACGATAGAGACGCCGGTTTGTGTGATGATCTCCGCGAATACTTTCTGCAGGGGCATCTGTTTAACGGACAAGGTTACCCGCTGCGAGTATGCTGTTGCGCTTACCTGCAGGCAGGAGATCAGGAGAAGGAATGCGGTTCCTTTGATCTGCATAATGATCTTTCTTTTAAGGTCCCGGTCTGAAAGGACGCGGTAAATTTTGGTTGAGGGCCCGCGCCAATAGCGGGCCAATGCATGACAAATGAATTGCATACTTTTGTGATGTTTGGTAAGTGATTGATCTCAGCGATTATTCTGTTGCCAGACATTCGCCGGGTTCCGATGGCAGTCGGGCCCGGTTCTTTTTTCTGATCCTGGTTGTTCTATTTTGGTTGTTATTGTCCCCTTTTTAAGGCAGTACTATTACTTTACGGCCTTCTATCCTGAAATGATTGAATCCATTGGCTTCGAGCAGGTCCAGCACACCGGAGAGCTGCAGGCTGCGGGAGATCCCGCCTCCGTACAGTTCAGCGCTGGGCGTTACTGTATAAACGATCTCCACATCATACCAGCGGGCCACTTCCCGGAGGATGGCGGTGAGCGTCATGTTGTTGAACACGAATAAGCCGTTCTTCCAGGCGATGATCTTCTGTATATCAGCTTCCTGAACGGTCAGCGTGTGCTGGTCCTGGTTCAGTACGGCCTGCTGACCGGGTTTGAGCAACCGGGCATTGTTACCTTCTTTTACCTGCACTGATCCTTCTACCAGCGTGGTATTTACCGTGGCTTCATCTCCATAGGCCATAATATCAAAGCCAGTGCCCAGTACCTGTACTTCCATGGAATTGACCTTTACTTTAAAGGGCTGCGCGGCGTTCTGCGCTACTTCGAAATAGCCCTGGCCCTCCAGCTCCACGCTTCTGTCCTTATCATTGAAGGCAGTGGGATAGCGAAGGGAGGAGGCAGAATTCAGCCATACTTTGGTGCCGTCGGGCAGGGTAAGCCTGAATTGTCCGCCGCGGGGCGTGCTTAAGGTATGATAATGCACATGACCGTCTGTTTCGCCTTCCCTGTACACCAGCTGCCCGTTCTGGCGGGAGATGCTGGTATTACCGGCATTGATCACCTGCTGTCCGGCGCTGTCCAGCGGAATGGTGGTGCCATCTGCCAGCGTTAACACCGCTTTGTTGGTACCAGGTGCGATAAGGGCTTTGGTTTGGCTGGCCATTGGTGCACCTGTTTCAACGGCAGGGCGGGGGCGCAGCCACAGGAATGCCAGGGCGGCAATAGCCACCAATACCGCTGCTGCAGCTGCATAGCGCAGGGGGAAGATGCGTTTGTACTTCGCAGGAGCCGGGGAAATAATGTTCCGGTATACACTATCGAGGTCTACTTCGGGAAGCACTTCAGCGGGCGGGAGATCCCGGTAGATGTCTTCCATAAATCCGTGGAGGGTGGTATCATCCGGCCTTGCTGCGATGTATGCAAACAATTCTTCCAGCTCCTCGCGGGTGCAGGTGCTGCTGGTGTAGCGTTGCAAGAGGTATCTTATCCTGGAACTGTCTTGTGGCGTCATGGCATTGCTTGTATAGATAAAGACGAATGGGAATAAAGAAAGGACCGTGGAAAGTGGAAGTTTTTTTAGTTGTCAGTTGACAGTTGGCAGTGGTTAGTGGTTAGTCGTTAGTCGTTAGTCATTAGTCGTTAGGGATTTAAGCGAATATATCCTTTTTAATCCTGACAACTGACAACTGTCAACTAGCAACTGACAACTGCCAACTGGAACAGTATTGCCAGTAGCAGGGAGTGCTGCGACAGGTAGTGGCGGATATGTTTCAGGGTTTCTACCAGCAGGTTCTTTACCCGGCTTTTAGAGAGCCTTAGCTGCCGGCCGATCTCTTCATGGCTGAGGCCCTGGTGACGACTTAGCTGAAAGATAGCCTGTTTCTGGGGGGAGAGCTGGGTGAGCGCCTGCTGGATCAGGGCTTTACTTTCCCGGGCATCCAGCTGCAGCTCCAGGTCGTTAGAGATCTCGGAGATATTGGCCCAGACCTGGTCGATCAGTTTTTGCTGGAGGGATACCTTACGCAGGTGGTCCAGGGTCTTGTTACGGGCAATGATGAAGATGTAATTGCCTACATGGGTGATCTCCGGCAGCTCATACCTGCCGGTCCACAAGCGGAGGAAGGTTTCCTGTAGGATATCCTCCGCATCGATGGCCGAATGTGTCATATGATAGGCAAAGGCCAGTACACGCCTGCTATGCCGGGCGTATAGCTCACGGAAAGCAGGTTCGTCTCCTTCCCTTAGTTTTTTCAGTAAATCGTGGTCTGTTATGATTACAGGCATCTAACCCAATTTTAGGGAATTTCCGGGGCTAAAAAAAGGGAAATCCTAAAATTTTGCCCGTTACCTGTTCAATAGTTTATGTTCTTCCAATGACGCTTTGATCGTTTTCAGCACAAAGTTTGAAATGGTCCTGTTCAGGACCACCTTAGAACCGATCCACAGCAGGAATTTATTAAACCCCGACATGTTGGCTGCCTTGATCAGCAGTGCCTGCACCCGTTGTTTTACCAATGGTTTGAACCGGTCGATATCTTTTTCCTGCAACGCCGGCCAGTTGTCGCCGTTGGAAAAGGTTGGGATGGGAAAACCGCTAGTGGGAGGAGCAAAGACGGGAATGATCTGGACAGAACCATCCTTAGCCCTGAACGGGGTGGTATCAATACCGGCATAGCCGTTTTTGAAGATGGTATTGTTTTGCAAGGCGCTTTGCGGTATCGTAAAATAATTACGCAGGAAAATCTCGCAATTGAACCTGCCCAGGAAGTAGTCATGCACCCTGAATGCTTTATTGAGGAAGCCACTGAAGCCGCCCAGGGCGCCGCAGGCAATGGCCATATCACCGGCTATATCTTCCGTAGTGCCGTCTGCGGCAGTTCGTCTGCGGGAGGGGGCAATGAGCAGCTGGCCGAACTTTTTCGGGTCCATGGCTTCATGTAATACCTGTGGTTTGGCGCGCATCTGCGACAGCATAGCGCTGAAGGTAGCGCCCATTACTTTAAACAGGCCGGTATCTGCCTTGAATGGCTTGGGTTTGCTGCTGGGAAAGGGGTCGATCATCACTACGATGCTGCGGGCTTTGTCCGGGTCCTGGTAATCATCATATTCGGGCTGCCCGGTCTTTTCTTTCAGGATGTCCCTTACCTTTTCAAAGGGCTCATTGTTGATAATGCCACCGTCCACATTCAATGTTTCCCAGGGTTCCTGTGTGATGGGAAAAGGTTGGGTGATGTTCATGCACCAGGGAATGTTATTGACATTTAAACATGCGCGTTTTACTTTTCGCGACTGCAGCCCTAGTGGGAAGGCGCCGGTGGCCATAGCGGCATCCCTGGCAATATCTGTATTGATGTTCTGTTTAAAGTCCAGGTGGATCCATCCGTTTTCCGGTTTATCCACTCCATTCAGTTTAAAGCATGCATAGTCGTTATGGATGCACATGTAGTATTTGTCGGCCGGGGCATTGGTATTGAAACCAATGTTATAGCCAAAACCTTCCAGGTTGGTAAGGGTGGTGAATATTTTCATCTCCGGGTCAATGAAAGCCGGGCGTTCGGGGCCTTGCTGGTTTGTCTGTAAAGCAGATTTGGCCACGTCGTCAATAAACGAGGAGTTCAGCAGGGATACGATGCCGTTGCCGTGAATATCGCCTGTATCCAGCAGGTGCGGGAACATGTCCTGGTCAGTAAGGTCTACCCAGGAGTGATAGAGTTTGTTCTCCGGATGTTCCGCCAGTATATCGGTACCCGGGTAAACGGGTTGGATGCCATTGGCCAGTGCCGCTGCGGTGATGATGGCTGTCATGCCTCCTGCGGAGGCGCCGCCTATAACAGGAATCACTACGTTGTGAGATGGTGTGCCCGGCTCATTCCTGTTTTTTCTGGCCTGCCATTCCTGCAGGGCTTCGATGAGGTAGTCGATTACGCCGGCGGTGTAAGCTCCCGCAGATACTGCGCCTGCCATGCAGAGACCTAAATAGAAGGTGTTATCCGGATTGTTTGAATGCGGTTCCATAAAAAGCTTTTTTTGGGGTTAGTAGTATGTTATTGGGGTATAGCTGTTCATGCTATTTGTTCCGCTTCTTCTTCCTGGTCAAATACCAAAGCGGTGAGCTGGGCGCCATTCAGCAGCATGGAATGAGCCAGGTTGCCTATCCAGTAAGGGGCAGTATTCTCTTTGCCTATGGCGCTGTTATTTCCATGGCCGAAGGTGTACATTTCCGTGGCATTGTCTACGGCGTGTACGCTTTCGTGAATAATGGTAGCTGCTATACTTTCGGCGCTTCTGTTCAGTTTCTTGAAATTGAGGAACAGGCGGTTGGGGAATCTGGTATCGGTATAGGCCAGCGTCTTTCTATATTTGAAAGTGAGCAGGTTGGGGTAAAAGAGCTCTACTGCAAAGACGAGATTACTGTTTTGCAGCACCTCTGCAACCACCGTGGCAGCAGCCGTGCTGAGCTCAAAATGGTCCTTTGCGGCGATGTTACTGTAGAATATGGGATCATTCAAAAGCTGGTTCGCAAAGCCCACCGCTTTAATAACATGGGGGTGCTCCTCCTGGAAGCTAATCTGAACAGGCATTTTTTAGCGATTTAAGTGAAGCAATAAATGTGTTAAAAAAGAATTTTCAATCCGGGAATATGGGGCAATTACTAAAGCATTGAGAGCGTTCACGACATGGAACTAAGGTAATAAATTTTTCTATATTTGACGGGTTATTCCCGGGCAATAAAACTTTAACAATGTACGATCTTAGAAATGTAGATCCGGACGATATTAGTTTTTTACTACTGGATATTGAAAAGTCTTTTGGCTTCAATTTTGGTGAAACATCCCTCGAGCATATAAGCACCTTTGGGGAGCTTTGCGACATTATAGCAGCTAAACTGCATGTGCGCGATGCACACGATTGCACCAGCCAGCAGGCATTCTACAAGCTTCGTGAAGTGCTGGCTATTACGCTTACTGTTGACAGGCACAGTATTGCACCCGGTACAGACCTTGCCACGCTTTTACCCACCAGTCGACGGCGACAAAATGTGGCGGAGATAAATAACAGGCTGGGAATTAAAGTAATTAACCTCTACATGAACACATGGCTGGGCTATGCCATCCTGATGGGAATGGCTCTTTCAGTAATTGCTTTCTTTTTTCAGTGGAAGCTGGCATTATCCGGTTTATCCACCATGATTGCTACTGCATTAGTAGCCAACAGGTTCTTTGCCATGGATATAGAACAAGTGACGGTTGGACAACTGGCAGAAAAGTTTGCCCGCGAGCATTACCTGAAGGCGAGGCGTAACCCGGAAACGGTGAACCGGGCAGAGGTTGAGCAGAAGGTAAGACAGCTTTTCAGCGATAAACTGGGCCTGGAACCATCCGTTCTTACCCGGGAAGCGAGCTGGATGTAATTATTTTTTCGTATATTTAGGCCTATGGCAGCTATGCAACATAATAATAAGCCGTTTACGGTCCTGATCCGGTACTTCGTTTCCGGTGTAAGGAACTGCTATATCTGCTCGTTTACAGAATTTTATCCTTTCTGCCGCAAGCTTTATTATTTCTCCACTTTTAAGGCTTTTGAAGCCGCCGCCTAGCTATTTACAGGCGGGGTATTGTTCCCCTATTCACTACAAACAAATAATCAATTTTCAAGCATCGTACTATGTCGCCAAATCCGTATAAGGTTTCGGCCGGCAGTGTGATGGTCTGTCTGAATGTACTGCTCAATGCAATTGTGCTGAGGGCAGGGCTGATTACAGGCGGACAATGGTACCGGTTCTTACCGGTGACCGCCACACTGTTGCTGGCCTCACTTGTTGCACTGCTTTGGAAGAAGCGGAGCTAAACTGTCACATAAAAATCATGATATATGAAGACGAATGAACTGAACCCGGTGGTGATCAGCCGGGAAGACTATGAAATGCTTAAGCCCCTGATCCAGCGAAGGGCGGATGAGCAGGATGAAATGTCCTTAGGACATGAGCTGCGCCGGGCTATCGTCGTAAATAAAGAGGCATTGCCGCCATTTACGGTGAAACTCAACTCAATGGTCACGGTATTGAACCAGGAAACAGAAAGGGTAATGGAGTTTATGATCGTAATGCCTGAGCAGGCAGATATGGCGCAGAAAAAGGTATCTATTCTCAGCCCGATGGGCACTGCCCTGATAGGTTTCCGGAAAGGAGAGGACGTGCTGTGGCAGGTTCCCGCCGGTTTAAAACGCTTCCGGATACTGGACGTGGTAAACAGACCTGAAGTTACATCCGGAAGCTTATAGGCCATACCCATGAGGGGATGTTGAACAAGACCATGGGCCTGCCAGCGCGCACGGCCCATGGCTTTTTATAAATTGCGGCACGGTGATTGCTGAATCGGTGCCAGCACCTGATGTACAGCTGTTTGCATGTACGGAAGAGGCGGCTGCAACATGACGTTGAAATGGAAAAAATAAAAGTATTAAATTACCTGCAAAGAACCGCGTTATGACCATTCAAAGCAAGCCATTCAGCTGGCTTTTTGCATTATTATTCATAGTCGCCATCTCTATACTTGGAATTCAGTTACGCGCTATCCACAATGCTGCCGGTACATTGGCCAGGGTAAAAGTGGAAGGCGGATATATATCGGGTACATTAAACGCAGCGGATGATGTTTATATCTTCAAAGGTATTCCCTTTGCAGCGCCACCCGTAGGCGATCTGCGCTGGAGAGCGCCCGGACCGGTAAAACCATGGAGCGGCGTGAAAAAATGTGAAACGTTTGGGCCTAGTCCCATGCAGAATAAACCTGCGCCTTTCAGCATGTGGTCTACTGAGTTCCTGATCCCTGCTGAACCGATCAGCGAAGACTGTCTTTATCTGAATGTATGGACAGGAGCGCGCACATCGCAGGAGAAACGGCCGGTACTGGTATGGATATACGGTGGCGGCTTTGTAAGCGGTGGCAGCGGCGTACCTATCTATGACGGAGAAGCCATGGCGAAGAAAGGGATCGTATTCGTGAGCATTAACTACCGGGTAGGCATCTTCGGTTTCTTTGCACATCCACAATTAACTACTCAATCAGGCCGCCGTGCTTCCGGTAACTACGGCCTGATGGACCAGATAGCCGCATTGAAATGGGTACAGCATAACATTGCTGCATTTGGCGGTGATCCCAAAAATGTAACCATAGCCGGACAATCAGCCGGTGCTATGAGCGTGAATTGCCTGGTGGCATCACCACAGGCGAAAGGATTGTTTCACCGCGCGATCGCTGAAAGTGGCGGCGGGTTTATCAACCGTACCGTTGGACTACAGAAAGCAGAAACAGAAGGCATAAAGGTGATGCGGAGTTTTCATCTTACCGCCATTAATGATCTGCGCGCCGTACCGGCAGAAGAGCTGATGAAGTTAAGACCGAATTATACCGGGCCAATTATTGACGGATATGTGTTGCCGGATGCTATTCCCAATATTTTCAAAAAAGGTAAAGCCAATAAAGTAGACCTGCTTACCGGCTGGAATGAAGAAGAAGGACTGACATTAGGACCGATCAAAAATGCGCTGGACTTTCAGCAGGAAGCAAAGGACAAGTACGGAGAGAGTGCAGTGTCCTTTTTGCAATATTATCCCGCCAGCAATGATACGCAAGCGGAGGTTTCGCAGCTGAAGCTTGCGCGGGATATTATCTTCGGTGTGCAGAATTATACATGGGCCAATATACAAAGCGAGCTTGGAGGGAAGACCTACGTTTATCGTTTTATACACCGGCCGCCTGCCACCGGCGACTATACGAAATACGGCGCATTTCATACTGCGGAGGTTCCATATGCATTCAATAACCTGCAATTTGTAAACAGGCCGTGGAAAGAAGAAGATCATGCACTGGCAGATATCATGTCGTCTTACTGGGCAAATTTTGTGAGAACCGGAAATCCCAACTGGAAAGGCTTACCGGTATGGGAAGTGTATAAAAAAGGCGATAAACGGACTATGCTGCTGGGAAAGCAACCGAAAATGGGAATGCTGGAAGATGAGGGTGCGTTGGAGTTTATGTCGAAAAGGCTTGCCGGAAATTAATAATTAATATTTTTGCCGGAAACATATCAACCTACCACAATGGCAACCATCGATGACTTTAACCAATTGGATATCCGTGTAGGCAAAATACTGGCCGTAGACGATTTCCCCCAAGCAAAGAAGCCTGCCTATAAGCTCACCATCGACCTGGGCGACGAGATCGGCATCAAAAGATCATCCGCCCAGATAACGGAAAATTATATAAAGGAAGACCTCATGGGCGTGCTGGTACTCTGCGTAGTGAATTTCCCTCCCCGGCAAATAGGGCCTTTCGTGTCTGAAGTACTGACCCTGGGCGTGCCCGATAAGCATGACAAAGTAGTGCTGGTAAAGCCGGAAAGGGGCGTACCCGTGGGCGGAAGATTGTATTAGACGCCGCCATTCGTCCAAAAACCAAAGCACGTCTCATAATTTCCTGTATATTCACCGGCCAATACACAACGTATAATAATTTTTTATAACAATAATGGGTAGATACCTGCTGGCTTCAGCATTGCTGACTGTTACAACAATTGCCACCGCTCAAGAGCACACTGCTTTATCTGTAAGAGATTACGAACGCGCCGAGCGCATGTTAGACTACAAAACCGACCCGCTGGTAGACAATACCTGGAGCCGGATGAACTGGTTGCCGGACAAACGATGCTGGTACCGGGTAGTGAGCGCCAAAGGAAGTGAGTTTATCCTGGTAGATCCTGCCAAAGGAAGCCGTTCCGCCGCCTTTGATCAGCAAAAGCTGGCCGCCTCGCTTTCAGCAGCAAGCGGTAAGGCATACAGCGCTTATGCGCTGCCGTTCACAACCTTCAACTATACTGCCGACGGGAAGGCCATTCTCTTCACTACCAATGGTCAACGCTGGAAATGCGATTTGAATAGCTACGCCTGCACCGCTGACAACAACACGCCTGCGCTTCCGAACAATACCATTAAGCTAAACGCCAGAAGGGACCGGACCACAGAGATCCCGGAAGTGATCTCTCCCAATGGTAAATACGCCGCCTTGCTGAAAGCGGATAACCTTTGGGTCCGCGAAATACAGACCGGCAAAGAAATCCAGCTGACCACTGACGGTATCAAGAATTTTGGCTATGCTACAGACAATGCCGGTTGGAGCCATGGCAATAAGCCCGTACTTACCTGGTCACCTGATTCCAAGAAGATCGCTACTTTCAAACAGGATCAGCGCCATGTGAAAGATATGTACCTGGTGACCACCAATGTGGGCAGTCCTACGCTGCAGGCCTGGAAATACCCGCTGCCCGGAGATTCTGCAGTGGCCATGATCCACCGTGTGATCATTGATGTGGAGGCACGCAAGGTGATCAACATCCAGGTGCAGCCAGACCCGCACCGCGCAACGCTGAGCGACGATATCTCCAGCACTGATGCTTTTGATGATGTGGAGTGGAGCAATGATAATGCACAACTGGCCTTTGTTTCTACGTCCCGCGATCATAAGCAGGAAAAGCTGCGCATCGCAGATGCCGCTACCGGTGCGGTACGCGAGGTGCTGGAAGAAACTGTGGCTACACAATACGAATCCGGCCAGGGCGCTATCAACTGGCGTTATCTGAAAAATTCCAATGAGATCATCTGGTACTCTGAACGTGATAACTGGGCGCATCTTTACCTGTATGACGCCGGCACCGGGAAGCTGAAGAACCAGATCACCAAAGGAGATTGGGTAGTAACAAGCCTGCTGCATATTGATGAAAAGAACCGTACCCTATACTTCATGGCTAATGGCCGTGAGCCGGGCAATCCTTACTTCCGGCATTTCTACAGGATCCGGTTTGACGGAACCGGCCTCACATCACTGACGCCCGAAGCAGGTAACCACCAGGTGATGCTGTCGCCTACCAACGACTGTTTTATTGACATTTATTCGCAGCCGGACGTACCACCGGTTACTGTACTGCGTAAAATGGATGGAAAGATAGCCGTGAACCTGGAAAAGGCAGACATTTCAAAGCTTACAGCCAATGGATGGCAGGCGCCTAAAACATTCTCCGTGAAAGCGCATGATGGCCAGACCGATATTTACGGTCTGCTGTTCACACCGAAAGATCTCGATCCCCAGAAAAAATATCCTGTTATAGATTACATCTATCCCGGTCCGCAGGGCGGTAGCATTGGCAGCGGCGCAAGCGCCTGGTCTTTTGCTCCTTCCAGGCTGGATCACCAGGCCCTGGCAGAGTTAGGGTTTATCGTGGTACTGATAGAAGGCACCAGCAACCCGTTGCGTTCCAAAAGCTACCATGATATGAGTTACGGCAATATGGCAGAGAACACGCTGCCCGACCAGGTAGGCGGCATCCGTCAGCTGGCGCAGCAATACACTTACATGGATACTACCCGTATCGGTATCTGGGGGCACTCAGGCGGAGGCTTTGCCACTGCTGCGGCTATGTTCCGTTATCCTGATTTTTTCAAAGTAGGGATTGCAGAATCAGGCAACCATGATAACCGCAATTATGAAGATGATTGGGGAGAGCGTTACAACGGCCTGGCCACTGCAGCTGATTATGCCGGACAGGCAAACCAGCTGTATGCAAAGAACCTGAAAGGCAAGCTGATGCTGGCGCATGGCCTGATGGACGATAACGTGCCGCCGTATAATACCTGGCTGGTAGTGGAAGCGCTGGAAAAAGCGAATAAAGATTATGACCTGGTCATATTCCCTGATGCAAGGCACAGCTTTGGGAAGTTTAGGCCGTATATGATGCGTCGCCGCTGGGATTATTTTGTACGCAATTTACTGCATGCGGAGCCGCCGAGGGAGTATGAGCTGCAGGCAAAAAAAGTTACTGAAGATTGATAAGCGCTCGCCGAACTATAGTAAATTCCCAACGCTGGCAAATGAACCGGCGTTGGGAATTTTAGTTTTTATTCTACTCTGCCGATACCAAACTGGTTGCCCGCGCGTGTGGCTTTGTTCCCATTGAACTGCACTTCTACCATCTTCTCACTGGCTACGCTGTTATTGAATTCGTCTTTTAAGGTGAGCAGGATCTTCCGGCTCTTTACATCAATCACTTCACCGCTGGAAGGGTAAGCGTATTTACCATCCAGACTGAAAGTGATCCATCCCGGCATATCCTGAACGGGTATAGTGGTAAGCTGCTGGTAAGGAGGCGTTGCATTGAACACGTGCATGCGCATATTATGTCCATCGCAGAGCCAGAGCTCTTTCTCATCTGGCGTGAGGCCGATGCCGTGACTGGGGTTGCCGTGCCGTCTTACCGGCCCTGCTTCCCAACCTTCTACGTCCACATGGGCGAGTTTATTGCCTTTTTTCAGGTCGCCTACTTCGAAGCCTAAAAGACTATCTACCGTTACGTATACGAGGGTTTCTTTACCATTGATCGTAAAGGGCCTTACATTGTTTGCAAAGGCGCCTACCTTGCCGCTAATGGTATGCGTCTTTGCATCAGCGATATAGAGCCAGGGACTGCCGATATCATCCAGGTATACCAGGTTGCCGGTATGGCTGTAGATGGTGTTGTGCGCACGTTTATAGGCATCTATCTTCTTGATGATGTTACCGGTCTTGCAATCTACCACGTTCCAGAAGCCTTTCTCCAGCGAGGGCAGATACATGGTAAGGCCGTCCGGTGAAATGGCCATACGATCGCAGCCGCCTTCGAAAGGTTTTTCCCATATGATCTTCTCGGTGCTGAGGTCAATACGTTGCAGCGATTCGAGGGTGCTGATATAGATGCTGTTCAGCGGAATGCTCACGGCAATGCCTTTTACGTTGGAAGGTTTGCCGTTAGGATGCAAGCCCTGTGTGTTGATCCTTTTTACGAAGCGGTGATGATCGTCCATGTCAAAGACAAGCAAGCCATGGCCGCCAAATCCCAGATAGTCACGGATACCGGGTGTGGCCACATACAGGTAGTGTTTTGTCTGCGCGCCGGCAGATAATGCAAAGCAGATGACGAGGAGGGCAGTCAGCATGCGCCTGCCTGCTTTGTGTCTTTTAAGCATAAGCAACGGATAGTACATACGTGGATGACATTGATGGTTATTGTATAAAAACATCCTCACGGGTGAGGTCGTAGAACAGGTTTTGCAGCTGGTGCAGATGCACCAGGGGGCGCCCGTACGGAACAAGTCCGGCGGGAGAAACAGTGAGCGGTTGAAACGCTCCTTCGGTTTCGCGTATGTAAATGCTGCTGTTGCGGTTGTATCTATAGGAGTAAGTATGTACGTCTTCTCCGTATTCCTTGTCTCCTGCCAGGAAACCGAATTGCAGCAGATGGTCTACTTCCAGCGTAACCGGGTGCACTTTTGAAAGGGGCAGTTTGCTCCTGGGCAAGCCTGAATTATATACGTGCCCTTCCAATATCCCTTCTACCCTGAACACGGTCTCGATCATATTATAATCGTAGTACCATACCATATTGCCAATTCTCACATCAGTTTCTTCGATCATAATTACCAGGAATTATGATGCAAGTATACCTAAAAAATCATCTAATTTTAGTAAATGACTGTACTATCATCGCAGCGGCACCTGTTTGACATACCGCCCGACATAGCTTACTTTAATTGCGCCTACAATGCGCCCCAGTTAAACGAGACGAGCCGCCGCCTGGCCGCGGGTATTAACGTAAAGAATCATCCCTGGGAAATCATGCCCGCAGATTATTTTACCGATGCAGAAACGGTGCGGAGCCTGGCTGCTGCCGTGTTTGGCGGAGAGGCAGACGGATACGCCGTTATACCGGCCGCCAGTTACGGACTGAGCGCTGCTGCCCGCGCCATAGAGCCGCAGTTAGAGGCAGGTGATGGCATATTGATGATGGAAGAGGAATTCCCCAGTAATGTGCTGCCCTGGAGACGGATAGCACAGGAAAAGGGTGTGCATATTGTTACTGTGCCAGTACCCGCCGATGGCAACTGGACCAGGGCTATACTGGATAAAATGGACCGCCGTATTAAAGTAGCCTCCTTATCACCCTGCCATTGGACCAACGGTGCTTTTGTGGACTTAGCCGCTGTAAGACAGGCATGCAATGCTATAGGCAGCCTGCTGGTGGTAGACGCCACACAGGTATTGGGCGCCATGCCGTTCTCTATAGAAGAGATCCGGCCTGATTTTCTGATTGCCGCAGGATATAAATGGTTGTTATGTCCTTACGGCTTCGGCTTGATGTATGTAGCAAAGCAATGGAGGGATGCACGCCCGCTGGAAGAGTCCTGGCAGGCGAGAGAAAACGCGGAAGATTTTGCATCGCTGGTAAGATATACTGATCACTATATGCCTGGCGCACGCCGTTTTGATGTAGGTGAGAAATGCAGGCCTACCATTCTGCCTGGCGCTATTGCAGCGCTGGAACAGCTGCGCAGCTGGACGGTGACTGACATTGCCGCATCGCTTGCGGTGATGAATGAACAGATCGCCTCGCATCTTGAACAGCTGGGATTCCGTTTACCGCCGGCGGCACAACGTTGCCCGCATATGTTTGGTGCAGCTATTCCTGCACATTACAAAGGAAACCTGGTGGCTGCATTAAGGGATAAAAAGATCTTTATCAGTCAGCGCGGCAGCTCCGTGCGTTTTGCGCCTCACCTGTTCATTACAGATAATGATATAGCACGATTACTGGGGGCGATCGATGATCTGATGCGATCAGCATAAAACCCCCTTTTTACAGGATTACTTTCCCGGGGCTTTTGATTTAAATTGGGTTTTGTTAATCTTTAAAATCCGATCCTATTATGAAAAAGAAAACCTCGCAGAAGCTGCAGCTTACAAAGATCAAGATCTCTAAGCTGAACAAAAGCAACCAACCTTTAGTAGGAAACCGTACGCTGCCTACCACACAGTTCATTTCATGTGGCCCTACGTACTGGGTTTGCTAACAGCGCCGGTCATTAAAGAACACAAAGAGCTTATTAACGTGAAAGGGCAAAGTATTTTGCCCTTTCACGTTTTTGTTTGTTCCCTGATCTCATACACCATCCGGGTAAGGTCTTTTAAATGGTTGCTCAAACGCTGAATGTCTTGCGAACCTGCAATAGGTGTTGTTGTTTCTTCTGCATCACGGCCGATAAAAAAGGTAGCCAGGGGAGCCGTCACATACCCATAAAAAGCAGCTTATGAGATAAACCAGGGCAAAAATGTCCCTGGCTATGAGGGGCGCTTAAGCTTTTGTTGCGGATCCTTGTTGGCTTGCTGCAGTTCAGCAGTTGTACGTGCCGCATCTTTTTCACTTTCCTGCAAGGTCTTGGTTTTGCTTTCCAGTTCCAGCGGCTGAATGGCAACAGCATAGTCGTTAGGTTTTATATCCGAGCCAAACTTTATTGCATAACATTTAGTGAACTCCGCCCCTGAATAAAGTACAATGGACGAGAAATAGATCCATAACAACAGTACTACCAACGAGCCTGCCGTTCCATAGGCACTGCCCACATCGCTGCGGCCGATGTAAAAGGTAATAAGGAACTTCCCGGCCATAAAGAGCAACGCAGTGAAAAGCGCGCCCGCCATCACGTCTTTCCAGCGGATCCTGGCATCCGGCAATACTTTGAAGACAATGGCAAACAGGAACCATATGATCAGAAATGTAAGCGCCAGGTTCAGTATATAAAACAACGTCACGGTGATGTCCGGAAACAGCTGCCTGAGCCGGTCCATAAAACCTTCCATCAGGGCGTTGATCAGCAGGGACACCAACAAGAGGAACGCCAGTCCCACTACCAGCGAGAACGACAGCAAGCGGCTGATGAGAAACTTACTGAAGCCTAGCTTAGGCTTCACCCTCAGCTTCCAGATGATATTGATAGAGTCCTGTATCTCGGAGAAAACAGTGGTGGCGCCGATAAACAGCGTAACAAAGCCTACTACGGTGGTGAGCGTATTGCTGCTGTCAATGGAGGCATTTTTGATCACCTCCTGTATCTGTATGGCAGCCTTGCTGCCTACGAGGTCCTGGATCTGCGTGTAAAGCCGTCCCTGGATGGCCTCTCTTCCCCAGAACAGATCTGCAAGGAAAAGAATAACGATCATCATAGGCCCTAGTGAGAAGATCGTATAGTAAGCCAGGGAAGCGCTCAGCTTGAGCACATTATCCTTACCGAAGCCTTTCAAGGTTTGCTTCAGCACTGTCCAGAACGCTTTGAAAGTAAATCGTTCCATATATTATTGAGACTGTCTACAGCAGAGATACCAAAAGCGGGCCAATCAGATCAGCTGATACAACGGTTTCACCAGCGGCATACAATTTGATTCAAATGAGGCAGCTTACTTTTTTGCATGAATAAATACCAACCGATAGAAAACTACGGCATTATCGGTGATCTGAATACGGTAGCCCTAGTGGGCCTCAATGGCAGCATTGACTTTATGTGCTTCCCGAACTTTGACTCGCCTTCTATTTTCGCTGCGCTGCTGGACAGTGAAAAAGGCGGTTCCTTTGAGATAAGGCCACAGTTTGCGCAAATGAAAACCAAGCAGCTGTACCTGCCCGACACCAATGTGTTGCTGACCCGCTTTCTTTCTTCTGAAGGGGTGGGCGAGATCACGGATTTTATGCCGGTAGAGGAATTGTATGCAGGCAAAGAGCTGATCCGCAGGGTGACCACTGTCAGGGGTGAAGTGAACTACTGCATGAAATGTGCACCCAGGTTTAACTATGGCCGCGCAAGCCATCGCATAGAGCAGCGATCTGAAAAGGAGATCCTCTTTATCAGCGAAGGTGAAGATAAAACCGTACTGCGCCTGCAGAGCACTGTTCCCCTATCAATAGCAGAAGGGACAGTAACAGCCGGATTCCAGCTGTGCGCAGGCGCCACTGCAGACTTTCTGCTGGAGCATGTAGACAAAAAGCATAGCGAAGTGCGCAATTTCAAGACCTTCGTTACTGAAAGCCTTTTTCGTACTGTCAACTACTGGAAGAACTGGGTGGCGCAATCCACTTACAGGGGACGTTGGATGGAGGTAGTGAACCGTTCCGCCCTGGTGCTGAAGCTGCTTACTTCTTACCGCAATGGGGCCATTATAGCAGCGCCTACCTTCGGTCTTCCTGAAAGCATTGGCGGCAAACGCAACTGGGATTACCGTTATACCTGGATCCGAGATGCTTCTTTTACCGTGTATGCTTTGATCCGCCTGGGCTATACCAAAGAAGCGGGAGCCTTTATGCATTGGATGGAGAAGCAATGCCGCGATATCAAAGGGCAGACACGGCTGGGGATTATGTATGCGATAGACGGCAGCAGGCAGCTGAAAGAATTCACGCTTGACCATTTTGAAGGCTACAAAGGATCAAAGCCGGTAAGAGTAGGTAATGATGCTTACAGCCAGCTGCAGCTCGATATTTATGGTGAGCTGCTGGATGCGGTGTACCTGTACAACAAGTATGGCGAACCTATCTCGTACGATTTCTGGAAAGACCTGGAAAAGCAGGTAGATTGGCTCTCTGAGAACTGGCAGCAGGCTGATGAAGGTATCTGGGAGGTACGTGGCGGCAAGCAGCACTTTTTATATTCACGGCTCCAGAGCTGGGTGTGCCTCGACAGGGCGATCAAGATCGCACAGCGCCGCTCTATTCCCTTCGATCAAAAGTGGAAAGAGCAACGCGATAAGATCTTCAACTCTATCTATACTGATTTCTGGAATGAAGAGCAAAAAGCCTTTATGCAATATCCCGGCGCAGCAACAGTGGATGCATCTTCTTTACTGATGCCGCTTGCACGCTTCATCAGTCCGAAAGACCCACGGTGGCTGTCTACGCTGGAAAGAATAGACAAGGAGCTGGTGTCTGATTCGCTGGTGTACCGCTATGTGCCCAAGGTGGCTGCGCCCGATGGATTTGTTACGCATGAGGGCACGTTTTCCATGTGCACGTTCTGGTATGTGGAATGCCTTTCACGCGCAGGCCAGCTGGAAAAAGCCCGTTTTTACTTTGAGAAAATGCTGGGCTATGCCAATCACCTGGGCCTTTATTCAGAACAGCTGGGATTTGAAGGAGAGCACCTGGGTAATTTCCCCCAGGCCTTTACACATATGGGGCTCATCAGCGCAGCATATAACCTGGATCAGCAACTGAACGACAGCCGTAACAAGAATGTAAACTACTGAACCATGAGAGCGATCGCGATTCAACCCGGTACTCCACAGGTACGTTTTACAGAACGTGCTGAACCGGGTATTCAACAGGAAACCGATATTAAGATAAAAGTGTTGCAGGTAGGCATTTGCGGTACAGATAGGGAAGAAGCAGCCGGAGGTCGCGCTGATCCGCCTGCCGGTAGCAGTGAGCTGGTGATAGGTCATGAAATGTTCGGACAGGTGGTAGCATGCGGTAGTGCTGTTAAGAGGGTGAAACCAGGCGATTATGCGGTGTTTACCGTACGCAGGGGTTGCGGCCAGTGCTCTCCCTGCCAGCACAACCGGAGCGATATGTGTTATACCGGTAAGTATACCGAAAGGGGCATCAAAGGCCGGGATGGTTATCAAACAGAGTACGTGGTAGATGCAGAACAATACGTGGTAAAAGTGCCGGAAGAGATCCGGAGTATTGGTGTGTTAACAGAGCCCATGTCCGTAGCAGCTAAAGCTATCGATGAAGCGCTGCAGATCCAGGCAGCAAGGCTCAAAGATTTTGACGGCGCGGGCAACTGGCTGCAAGGTAAACGGGCGCTGGTAGCAGGGATCGGGCCCATTGGATTATTAGCCGCATTTGCTTTGCGCCTACGTGGTGCTGAAGTGCTGGGACTGGATATTGTACCGGAGGACAATCTGCGGGCGCAGCTGCTGCGCGATATCGGAGGCCGTTATCTGAACGGTAACAGTATGAAGGTAACCGATATTGACGAGCAGATCGGGGCTGTTGATTTTGTTTTCGAAGCTGCCGGTATAGCACAATTGCAGTTCCAGCTGATAGATACCCTGGCCCCGAATGCTATTTATGTGGCAACGGGCATCCCGTCTGGCGAGCGGCCGCTTACTATTCAAGGCGGTGCTTTGATGCAACAGCTGGTGTTGAACAACCAGGTCGTCATTGGCAGCGTGAATGCCAGCATGCAACATTTTGCCCAGGCAGTGGATTATCTTTTGGAGAGTAAACAAAAATGGCCGGATGCCATTGAGCAGGTCATTACTGAACGCCTGCCGGTAGCGCGATTGGAGGAGGCCTTGCACAGGCATGACACAAACGAAATAAAAGTGGTGATTGATTGGGCCGAATAAAAAAAGGAGCTTCATCCGTTAGCGATGAAGCTCCTTTTATTTGTATCGTGTTTTGTTACGCCAATTTCAGTTCGTGCTTTCTGCCTGTTTTGCAAGCTGCATAGATCGCATCGATGATCTTCAGGTCTTTTACCGCTTCTTCCCCGTCAACAGGTACAATGGGTTGTTTACCTTCGAGAATGATGCCGGCCATTTCATCCATCTGTACGGTTTGATGGGTCATGTGCGGCTGCGTTAACTCACCCTTGTGCGTGCGGCCTTTAATAGGCCCGTAACCGGTAGAGGGCTGCATTTCGGCAAAGCCTTTTTCACCATCCAGGAAGAAACGGTCGAGGTTGTTCATGTTGTAAGTGGAGAGGCAGGAAGCCACCGCACCGCTGGGGAAGCCCAGCTGAAACTGGATGGTCTCATCCACTCCTTCCCTGAACTTCACCTTGTCTGTTTTCGTTTCCTGTGCAGTTACCCAGATGGGCTCTTCACCAATCATGTAACGGGAGCCGTTAATGGCGTAAATGCCAATATCCATCATAGCGCCGCCACCGGCCAGTTGCCTGTTTAACCGCCATTGGGTCGGGTCGCCGATCCTGAAACCGCATTGTCCCTGGAAGAACAGTACTTTTCCAAACTCGCCGTCTTTACGCATTCGGATCACTTCCAGTGTTTTCGGTTCGAAGTGCATGCGATAGCCCACCAGTAATTTTACCTTATTGTGCTTACATGCGTCTATCATTTCCTGGCCTTCCTTGGCGTTCACAGCCATAGGCTTTTCGCAGATGGCATGCTTACCGGCCTTCGCCACGCGGATCACCTGGTCGTGATGCAGCGCATTGGGCGTGATCACGTATACGGCGTCTATATCGGGATTATCTTTGATGCGGTCAAAGTTCTCGTAATTGTAGCAGTTCTTTTCCGGGATGTTGTACTTGGCTTGCCAGGCGGTGATCTTGGCTGGTGTGCCGCTGATCACGCCTACCAGTTTAGCGCGTTTACAGGATTGCATGGCTTCGGCCACCCGTGTGCCGTAGCTGCCCAGTCCCATGATCGCTACACGCAATACCGGCCCGTCATAGGTGCCGGACAGGATGCTATGTTTGCTCGCAGCGCTGAACAGCGGCATAAAGGGAATTGCCGCTGCTGAGACAGCCAGTTTTTGTAGAAAGTCACGACGTGAATTCATAAATAAAGGTTCTGGATCTTAAGATAATAACTTTCCGGTAAGTGTTGCGATAGTTTTCCGCTCACTAAAAAGATAGTATCTAAATATACGCAAATTCCTTTTAATCATTCGCGCACGACAGGAGCGGTACCGGCGAGGTGATGGTCTTGTCTATGCGGTATATCACCGCATCCGCTGCAGGCACGGTAACAGTAAGATTGCCGGTGATGGCGCTCATATTACCGGAGAACAATTCTTTTACAGCGGAATATGTGCCGCTGGTGTTGAGGCCTATTCTGCCCATGTTGACCGTAAAGGTTTTAGGCGAAGCGCTGTAGTTGATGATGGCCAGGTATTGGTAGCGACCTACGCAGGTAGTGAACAGCTCATTGGGCTGATCGCCGGTATTGCCTTCTACCGGCCGGAACGCTTTGCCCTGGCCATTGCGGGTGATGTTCAGCAGGTCCTGCTTTTGCAGCAGCGATTGTGCGGTGGTGGTCCAGGTACCGGTGCTGGAATAATCATCGCCGGTAATGAGTGTGCCGGTAACCAGGCCGGAAGTCAGCCTCGCGCGGTTCTCGCCCACAGGCGCTGTACCGAATACCAGGTGGTCTGCATCTATGTAAGGGTAAAGCTCATTTTGCCACCATCCGTAGGTTGTACTGTTGAGCGTATAGCCTGTTTCGCTGATATCCTTGTAAGCATCGCAGGCAATGCGGCGCATGTGCACATATCTGCCGGTGGCGAGGTTAGGGCTGATAGCGGCGTAGGTGAGCATGGTGCCGGCCAGCTGGTCTGCTACGTATTCCATGCCTTTGCGGAAAGCTTCCATGCCGGTGTGGATGGTGTTATCATAATAGCTGTCTGCTTCCAGAGAAGCGTGGCCCAAGAAATCCAGTTTGATCATCTGGAAGCCGCAGCTTTTGAATTTGCCGAGCAGGTAAGCAATACGGCCGCGTGTACCGGGATGGGTAGGGTCCATGGCGCGGGCGCCGTCAAGGTCTACCGGAAGGCCGTTCACTTTTGTCCAGCAGGCCTGGTATTGGTAAGAAGTGCCTTCTACTGTGCCGGTAGCATTCTTGCCCCAGTCTACAAAAGGCGCCCAGTAAATACCAGGCTTAAAGCCTTTGCTTTTGCAGTAGTTGGCGAAGTCGGTCAGCTGACTGAAGTCACCGGTCCATCCGCCGGCGGCCAGGTTATCCCAATAAGAATCCAGGTCTATATACAGGGTGCTATCGCTGTTGCGGAAGCTTTTACAGTTATTGGCGAAGAAGTCAACCACGGCCTTTGCTTTGGCCAATGTAAGGCTTGATTGGATGGCGCCCCAGCTATTCCAGCCAAAGGGAGTAGCGCCGGTCCAGTTGGCAATATAACGGGGCTCAGCCAGTACGTTAGCTTTGCCGTAGATCTCAAACGCATTGCGCCAGTCGGCATCATAGTTCACAAAAATCCTGGGAGAACGGCAGCTGGTACCGCCAACGTTTACCCAGCCGTGGCCGCGGCCGTCGCGGGTGATGGCTCCATCGGTAAAGCCGCCGAAGACGCTGAGATTGGAGAGGGCATTGTTCGTACTGCCTACAACGGAGACGCCTGTTTTCCAGGTCTTGTGCTCTACGGAGCCGATCACAAGGCCATTGCGGCTGGTGTTGTCATAAAGACCGGTTACTTCAGCAGCGGTGAAGTTGGCGCCGTTGATCGGCTGTGCATTGTACCTGATCCAGGCATCGTTGTCGAAAGGTACTTTCAGTGCGCGCATATCGCTGCCATTGGGCAGCTGTACACTGCCGGAAGTAAGCGGCGACATGCGGTAGCAATTGGAGCCCGGGCCGTTCAGCAGCACTTCTGTAAAGAAGTAAGGTTTGCCGCTGTAGGTGTAGAATACCTGCTGCATCTGCAGGAGCCCGCCGCCGCTGAGGGTGATCACGTGTTTGGTGCCGCTGCCAAAAGCATCGTTCACCGGCGAGGAGGAATAAGTACGGCTGGTATAACCGGTATGGCTATAGTAAACGGCGTCTGAATTGCAGACGGCGTAGGCATCGCTGATCACCAGGGTATTGTTAAAATAAACGTTGTACCTGCCGGTGCTGAGATTGTAATAGATGTTGTTGCCCGAACCGAAGTTGATGGCCGTTGCGGGCTGCAGGGAAATGCGGTCTATATTGGGCGCATAGTCGCCGGCACCGTTATCCAGCCTGATCGTATTACTGCCGGCCTGCAGGGTAACGTTCATGCTGGTGCTGGCAACGGTAGACCATCCGCCGGAAGGTGGACAGCTAATGCCCACATAGTTACCGTTGTTGGGCGTAACATAGATGGTGCGCGGATCGGCAGTAGAATACCAGATAGTGAGGTTGTAAAGGCCTGCCGTGCTAACGTTGACGGGCACTACGATAGTGCCGTTGGAAGGGCCGCCGAGGAAACCTACCTGGGAGCCGCCGGAGCAGCCGCTGCAGCTTTGCAGGCTGGCGCCATTGCTTAACGTGCCCGACTCTGCTTCAAATGATTGTGCAAAAAGGGCTGGGACATAGAAAAGACAGCTCAAAACTGTGGTGAACAAGTTTTTCATAAAGGGTTCTTTTGATGACGTGTATAATTTTGATGACGTGTATAAAATGAAAAGCGCGTGTCGCGGCTTTTTACTAAGAATGAAAATACTCAAAAAAATAACCTATTAATACTTTTAATATATTTACGCCATTATTAGTTGGGACATATTATACCTGTGAAAGTAAATGTACCCCCTTAAAACAAACAAAAACACATGAACCAGAAACCTTCTGCGGCCTTTGTCGCCACTTCCTGGGTTGCCCTCGGAGCCGGCATGATAGGCTATTTAATCGGACTTTGGAGAGCTGACATGCAGCTGAACGAAAAAGGTTATTACTTCGCTATTTTAATGTACGGGTTGTTTTCTGTAGTATCCCTGCAGAAGAGCGTAAGAGACAAGCTGGAAGGCGTGCCTGTAACAGAGATCTACTACGGGTTGAGCTGGTTCTCCACTATTCTTTGCATTGTATTGCTCACAGTAGGGTTGTGGAATGCTACCCTGCTGCCCAGTGAAAAAGGCTTTTATGCATTTGCCTTTTTGCTGGCGCTTTTCGGAGCGGTGGCTGTGCAGAAGAATACGAGGGATACACAGGCAGCCGTAAAGAAAGAAGCCTGAGATTATTTGGATGTTTCAAAAGGGGAGGCCGGCAGGCCTTCCCTGTTATACAAATTAGCTCCTTCAGGATTGTTAGCCCATGCGTATCTTACTGCTACAGGGTGCGCGATATCTTTACTCCACACAATCACCTTATCATCTCTTATCACCGCATTGGCTCTGATAAATTTCCTGTCTTTTCCCGCGATGGAGAAATGATGTAATGGCTTATTACCGGCGGTTACCAGACCGCTGCCGGTGTCGGTGAATGTAAGTATAATACTGTCGCCCTTTATCTTCACGGATTGATACAATGGGCCGGAAGCTACTACCTGCTGATCGTTATAAGCCAGGCGCATTGCCTGCAGGGCCAGGCGGATGCCAACATCCTTTTTATTTAACGGATGTATGTCGTTCCATTCGCCAAGATCAATGGCAACGGCCATGGCTGTACGGGGTACAGATAAAGTGTTGAATTGCTGTTGTCTTAGCTCTGCCCAATCGCTTTCAGTGGCTGTGGTATCAGGGTCCATAAAGTTGGCAAGCTGCACGAAGAGAAAAGGAAAATCGCCCTGTTTCCACCTGCTACGCCAGTCTTTGATCAGGGTGCTGAGCAGGCTTTGGTAATCATACGGTTTGGCAGCGTTAGACTCACCCTGGTACCAAATGGCGCCTTTAATGGAGTAATTAAGCAGGGGAGCGATCATGGCATTGAACAAGCCGGTTGCTTTCCATCTGACGAAGGTTTGTTCCGGAAGGGAATCCATGACTGCGCCCATGTGATATTTCCAGGCACCAGAAAGATCTATGTGCTGATCACTGGTGAAAAGTGTATAGGGTTTATCCGGCACAAAACCGCCTTTCCCTGCTACATTGATCACACGTATGGCGATCAGGTTCTTTCCTTCTTTGAGCAAACCTGCGGGCACTTCATATTTCCGGGGAGGGTATTGATAGCCCGTGGCGCCAACGAAAACGCCGTTCACATATACCGAGTCTGCATCTACTATCCTGCCCAGCCACAGACGGCTGGCTTGTCCGGCTATGGAAGCCGGAACGTCAATCTCTTTCCTGAACCAGGCAGCGCCGTTAACAGGCTGCTGATCTGCCCAGTAACCGGGAATAGTGAATGACTGCCAGGCAGCGTCGTTAAAGGAGGGATTTTTCCAGTCCTGTTGTAAGCCTTCATCACGCCTGTTCAACAGGCTGTACCAACTGGCGTGGGTAGTGCTGTCTTTAGTTTCGATGCGTGTGATCAATGACTTGTCTTTGAATTGCTGCGCTTCATTGTAGTAAGCAGGGAATTTCTTCAAGGCTTCTTCACTGATCCAGGCCTGCACGGGAGAACCGCCAAGGGCAGCGTTGACCAGGCCTATGGGCACATGGTATTTTTCAAAAAGCTCGTTTGCAAAGAAGTAGGCTACGGCGGAGAACCCTGGTATATTTTGTCTCGTGGCAGGCAGCCAGGCGCCCTTATCTACATCTTCCCTGGACTGGTTGAAATCGTATTTATCAGGCACCAGGAACTGCCGTATATGATCGTTGCCCGGGCCGGCGATAACGCCAGGGTATTTGTCTTTCAGCCTGTCCAGGGTCAGCTCCATATTGGATTGGCCGGAACAGAGCCACACATCGCCAAAGAGAATGTTGCTTATTTCAATGCGGTTGCTACCGGAGAGGATCATGTTATGCGGGCCGCCTGCAGGCTGGGGCGGGAGCAGGATACTCCAGTTACCGTTCTTGTCGGCAGTAGTGCTGTAATCTTTTTGTGAAAAGTGCAGGCTTACTTTTTCAAGGGGAGCGGCCCATCCCCAGATCTTTATTTTGCTGTCACGCTGCAGGATCATGCCATTGCTGATCAACCTGGGAAGGCTGATCTGGGCATCACTGAAAGGTAATAGCAGGTATAATGAAAAAACTAACGTGGCAATTTTCTTCATCGTGTATGTTTTATACCGGTGAAACAATGTACAAAAAAATGTCGGTCGTTTTGTTTTATCTTCGGGCCCGTATGAACCGTATACTCTTATTGCTACTGATCGCATCCTGCGTTTTTTCCTGTGTGAATCCTGCCGCAGAACAGCAAGCTGCAAACAAGGACAGCGTGGTATTGAATGAGCCTTCACCGGAGGCGCCGGCAGATTTTAAAACGCTGGATACGGCGCTGAGCTTTGCAGGTCTTTGGGTGAATGAAACGTATATAGATAACATCCGCAAAACGAGATCTCCCCGCCAGTCGCAGGATGTAATGGAAAGCTGTATCACGATCCCGTCCAGGACTTTGCAGGTGACCCGCATAGTGGCCGGTTTCCATGAAGGCGCTGAAGATATGGTGGTGGTAAAGGATCGTGACAGGTATAAGCTGTATGATGCAGACCTGCGCACAGTACAGAAAGAGATGGAACTGGTTTCTCCCACCCGTATTAAAATAGGCGATCAGTACTTCAGCCGCATAGCTCATCATGATACTACCCTCACTGATTTTGGCATATTGGAAGAACTGTTGTTTAGCGGCCGCTATGAGCGGGAACGCGGCAAAGAGGTAGTATTCACAGCAGATGGCCGTATACAGGGATTGGACAGCTTCGCACGGTATTCGCCGGTAATAGACTACACCGCCGGTTCGCTTAGCGAGTTTGACCTGGTCAACATGGGAACCGGCAAAGGCAGGGATTATGGCTATCGCTTTAAAGGCGACACCTTGCAGATCTTCCGCACTATCTGTGCAACAGCCGGGGAAGGCAACTTCTGTGATTCTATCGCTGCGGGCGCTATGCTTTACAAGCTGGTGCGTAAAAAAGATTAATGTTTCTGCTTCTCTATTTTGTCATGATATCGCAGGTACAAGGGTAAAGCGGCAGAGCCGTACCATTGGTACAGTTCTGCATCCAGCAATTTGGATTGCACAGCGGGATCGGTGTTCAGCAGCGCCGTTGCTTCTTCTATTGTTTTGGCATTGAGAATGAAGATGCCGCGATAGGCTTTATCGTTCTTCTTTAAAGGACCGGCCACTACCAGTTTTCCATTCTCCGCCAGGCGGTTAATGTTATTCATGTGCCCCCTGAACAGGCTGTCCAGCGTTTCCTTTTTATCTACTTTATTAGGGCCGGTTTTTAGTATCACCAGCACATAAGGTTTCATGCCATATTCATCGGCGCCCAGGGAATCAGCCAGGACTTTGTTGTATTGGGGATTGTCTGCCTGCGCATAGCCGGTGGCGCGCAGCAGCACAAGCAGTGCAATGATCAGTGCTCTTTTCATACAATAAGAATGTGTACCGGTCAAAGGTACCGTATTATTTAATCTCGAAGCGGTATTTACCGGCTACGGCTTCATAGGGTTTGCTGCTATTCACCAGCGCATTGCCCTGCCCATAAACCTGCTTTCCTTCCGGTATGCTGAAGCGGATGGAAGCGGTAGCGCCGGCGGGCACAGTTACTGTATACACAATAGCGCTGCCTGTTCTTTCCCATGCAGAAATGATGTTGCCATAAGGGCTCTCGTGTGAGGACTCATAGCTATCAAGTCCTACTACGAAATGCGGCTCCAGCAGGATATGACGGAAGCCCGGTGCTTTTTCATCCGGCTTGATGCCGCCAATGCCTTTGTACAGCCAGGCGCCTATTTCGCCGAACATGATATGATTGCGGGAGATGTCTGACTTTGCATCGATGGGCCAGTTCTCGTACAGCGTGGTAGCGCCGTTCACGATCCACCATCCCCAGGAAGGAAAGGTTTCCTGGCTGGCTATTTTGTAGGCAATATCCGCATAGCCGTTCTCACTCAGGGCATTTAGAATGGCTTTAGTGCCCAGTAATCCAACATCCAGGTGAAAACTATCCTGTTCTACCCGGCGGGCAAGATTGGCCGCTACTTTCGCCTTTAATGCATCCGGTGTTACGCCCCAGTAAAGCGGTACGCTTAATTCTGTTTGTACGCCTTTGCCGTAAATGCCGGTGGCAGTATCCAGGTATTTGTTGTTGATAGCGTTCCTTATCTTTTCAGCGAGGGCGGTATATTTCTGCTGATCCTCGCGGTGGCCCAGTATACCGGCTGCTTTGGAGAGGATGCGGGTATCTGTGAAATAATAGACGGAAGAGGTCAGCTCAACCGGGGTGGTAGATTTTACCGGTACCCAGTCGCCCAATCCCCAGGAGGTAAGGCCGGTAGGGCTCAGCTCCGTGATATGATCCACATATCGTTTGATGTTGTCATAGCTTTTAGCCAGCAGGGTGGTATCGCCATAAAAAAGATAAATATTCCAGGGAATGATGGCAATAGTGCTGGTCCAGTCCGGACCGTTGGCCCACTCGTAGCCCCAGCCGGAAGTGGGAATAATGGCAGGCAATACACCGTTGGGCTGTTGTTCATCGCGATGATCGGCCAGCCATTTTTCGTATACCGTAATGCCGTCAAAATTATACAGCCCTGTTTCGATGGCGATATGCGCATCTCCGGTCCAGCCATTCTTTTCCCGTTGCGGGCAATCCGTGGGATAGCCGAAGAGGTTAGAGAGATAGGAATTGTTCGTTGCTTCCCACAGCTTGTTGATCATGGCATTGGAAGTATGGATGCGGCCTACCGGCGGTACATTGCTGTGCATGAAATGCCCGGTGAGGCTTTCTTTGGTCAGCTCAACCGGCTGGCTGCTGCTCACTTCCACGTATTGAAAACCTTTGTAGTTAAAGCGTGGCATGAAGGATTCACGGCCTTTGCCACTGAGGATGAAGATGTCTGTCTGAAAAGGATCTTTATCGTCAGTAGGACGGTAGTGCACATCAATATTGGACTGGTCTGCGTGACCGTCTGCTTTTAACTGCTCCGCATGTTTCAGGCGTAATACCGTGCCTGCAGGCCCGCTGACACTGATACGGCTAACGCCGGCGATGTTCCGTCCCAGGTCAAAAACATAGGTGGTATCATTTAGCTTATTGAGATTTTTTGCAGGGATCTCTTCCACCTGTTCAATCGGGCGCAGGGCCTGCGCTACAATATTAGTGGAAGGCGCGGCACGATAGATCACGTCTTTCCAGGCGGTATCGCTGAACGCAGGCGTGTTCCATCCCGCTTGTTCTTTACGGGCATCGTAATGTTCGGCGGTGTAGATACTATTAAAGATTACCGGGCCGAGGGATGTTTTCCAGTCTTTACCGGAGCTGATCGTTTCTACGGTCCCATCCTCGTAGGTGAGGCGCAGATCAAGACAGAAAGTGGGCCTGCCGCGCCAGGGGGCCTGGTGAAAATACCACACGGCAGTAGATTGGTGATTGTACCAGCCGTTGCCCAGCATGACGCCAATGGCATTTTTGCCGGTCTTTAGCTGTGCAGTTACATCGTAGGTAACATAAAGGGTGCGGCGGTCAAAGCGTGTATACATGGGGTCAAGGCGATGCGTGCCGATGCGTTCGCCGTTGATGTACAGCTCGTACAATCCCGCAACGGCGATATAAGCTCTTGCGGACTGTATTTTTTTACCGGTTTCAAATACTTTCCTGAAGAGTGGAGCCGGTTTTAACGCTATATTATTATTATCGCTGATCCAGGCGCCTTTCCAGTTCTTCATCTCCATCATGCCTGTCTCAAAGCTGGCAGGCTGCGTGCTGATGCTTCTTTTCCCGTCTTTGTCCCATACGGCCACTTTCCAGTAATAGCGGGTAAAGGGCTGCAGCTTTTTACCTGCATACACTGCCAGGGTGGTATTGCCGCTGATGCGGGGAGAGATCCATACATTTCCTTGCTCTACTGTTTGCGGATCAGTGGATACAAAGAGCTGGTAAGCCGTTTGTTTTGCACCCCGCCGCTCATCTTCCAGGTGCCAGCTAAGGCGCGGACGGGCCGCATCAATGCCGATAGGGTCAGGCAGGTATTCGCATTGCAGTCCGCCGGGAGTGCAACTGCCCTGGCCGTAAGCACCAGGAAGCAGAAAAAATAAACCAACTATGCAGCAGATGCAGTAAAGAAAATGTTGACGGCGCCTTTTCATGCTAATTAATTGACTATCTGTTGAATATATGTGTTCAAATATAAGGGGCATTAAAATAACCAAAATGTATGTACCCTGCAACCCATGGTGTCCTGCTGGCATCTTTGTTGTGCAGGGAATGGCATAAAACCGGCACGCTATGGCTACAGCTCAAAGACCCTGGTGGGAAGCAGGTGTTATTTACCAGGTATATCCGCGTTCTTTCCAGGACAGTAACGGCGATGGGGTAGGAGATCTGCCAGGCATCCACCGGCGGCTGGATTACCTGGAATGGCTGGGTATTGACGCCTTATGGTTGTCTCCGATCTTTCCTTCCCCGATGGCTGATTTTGGCTATGACATCAGCGACTATACGAATATTCATCCCCTGTTCGGCACCCTGAAAGATTTTGATGAGCTGCTGGCAGCTGTGCATGCCAGGGGAATGAAGCTGTTGCTGGACCTTGTGCCCAACCATACCTCCAACCTGCACCCCTGGTTCCTGGAGTCGCGTTCTTCGCGGGATCATCCCAAACGCGACTGGTACATCTGGCAGGATCCCAAGCCGGGCGGCGGCCCGCCCAATAACTGGCTGAGCGTGTTTGGCGGCGACGCCTGGGAATGGGATGAACAGACCAGCCAGTATTACTACCACGCCTTTTTAAAAGAACAGCCAGACCTGAACTGGCGCAATCCAGAGGTGCAGCAGGCCATGCTGGATGTGATGCGTTTCTGGCTAAAAAGGGGAGTAGACGGCTTCCGGGTAGATGTGATGTGGTATATGATCAAAGACAGCCAGCTACGCGATAATCCGCCCAACCCGGATTATCAGCCCCATAGGCCTACGCATGAGCAGCTGTTGGACGTATATTCTACCGACCAGCCGGAGGTGCATGAGATTGTCCGCAAAATGCGGGATGTGATGGAAGAGATTGACAAGGAGCGGCTGCTGATCGGGGAGATCTATCTGCCGGTGCAGCAGCTGGTGACCTATTACGGTATTGATAACAGGGGCGCGCATCTTCCCTTTAATTTCCAGCTGCTTTCACTGCCCTGGGAGGCGCAACAAATAGCCACCGCTGTTGACCTCTATGAAGGTGCCCTGCCGGAGATGGGCTGGCCTAACTGGGTGCTGAGCAATCATGACCGTCCCCGTATTGCCAGCAGGGTAGGAGAACAGCAGGCCAGGGTGGCCGCTATGCTGCTGCTAACGTTACGCGGCACGCCCACCATTTATTACGGCGACGAGATCGGTATGCGGGACGTAGCCATCCCCTTTGAAGAAGTGCAGGACCCGCAGGGATTGAATATGCCGGATAAAAACCTCAGCCGCGATCCCTCCCGCACGCCCATGCAATGGGATAACAGCGCGAATGCAGGCTTTACAGAGGCAAAGCCCTGGCTGCGACTGAATAAGATCTTCAAGCGTATTAATGTGGACGCGGAAAAGGATGATAATCACTCCATGCTTTCTTTATACCGGCGCCTGATCCGGCTGCGCAGGCAGGAGCCATCGCTGGCAACAGGACGATATACCCGGGTGTATGCAGACCAGCAGATGATGGCCTATACCAGGGCACAGGAAGGACATCCTGCATTTCTCGTACTACTCAATCTTACTCACCGGCCCTGTTATTTCAGGCCTGAACATTTTCCTTTCAAGGGAACCATCGAAATAGCCACCATTCCTGAAACAGAAGGCAGCGTGGTAACAAATACCATCAGTCTTGACGGCGATGAGGGCATGGTGATACGTCTCATCTGAGGTGATTGGTCGTCTATTTATTTTTGTCGCAAGTGCCCCCTTATAATGTCGTATTCGCAACCCGGAGAACTAAAAGCTTCCGCTTACATTTGTAGTAATGAATCGGGCGAAACGATGAACAGGAAAGGATAAACAGGCAACCTGGTTTACTTATTTTCTGCTTATCATGTTAAAAGGAAATGTTGCAGATATTTGTGTTTTCTTATATTTGCATCCTCCATGTAACACTGCTCCCGATCATATCGTTTCACTAAACACCTAAAACCTTACCACCATGGCCTCAGTAAATCCTTATTTAACATTCAACGGCAATTGCGAAGAAGCATTCGATTTTTACAAGTCTGTTTTCGGTGGAGAGTTTGCGATGAAGTCCCGTTTCGGCGAAATGCCTTCAGAGCAGAACTGCAGCGCAGCAGAGGCCAACAAGATCATGCATGTTGCATTGCCGATAGGGAAGGACTCCATACTCATGGGAAGCGATCAGCCGGATGGATATGGGCCATTGAATAATGGAAACAATTTTAACATCGCCGTGTCTCCCGATAGTGAGGAACAGGCTACCAGCATATTCAATGGTCTCTCTGGCGGCGGACAAGTGATCATGCCCATGGAAAAGACCTTCTGGGGCGCATACTTTGGTATGTTAAAGGATAGATACGGTATTCAGTGGATGGTTAACTACCAGTTCGAGCAACCGAAATAAGATCGTCTAAACTGCTTTCTGTCAACTGAAAAACTCGTAGCATCCTGTTCGGCAACACCTTGTTGCCGGCGTATATACCATATTCATGTGTATGTCCCGCCACCCAAAAACGACACCGTTCATTCTATTGTATATTATTTAAAAGACCACTTTTCTTATGCCGCAACCGTCAATGACTACCAACAAGGTATCTTATTACTTTTCGCTGATCAAACAATCGCTGAAAGGAGAAGATATGGATTACACCACCGGCAGCTTGCGAAGGGCCGTATTCACGCTGGCAATTCCTATGATCCTCGAAATGTGTATGGAATCAGTATTTGCAGTAGTGGACCTTTACTTCGTAGGACATCTGCCGGACAGCAGTCATGCGATACAAACCGTAGGGCTGACAGAATCCGTTATCACGATCGTATACTCACTGGCCATCGGTATCAGCATGGCCGCCACTGCGCTGGTAGCCCGCCGTGTAGGTGAAAAAAATCCTGACGCCGCCGCTTATGCCGGTATGCAGGCAATATGGTTATCCGTTTTTGTGACCGTCGTTATCAGTTTGCTGGGCTTTATCTTTGCCGCTGATATCCTGCGATTGATGGGCGCAGAAGAAACCACTGTACAGAGAGGCGCCAGTTACACCCGTTTGATGATGGGAGGCAGCCTCGTGATCATGCTGCTGTTCATGATCAACGGTATCTTCCGCGGTGCGGGTAACGCATCCATGGCGATGAAGAGCCTGTGGCTGGCCAATATCTGTAACATCATTTTGTGCCCGCTGTTTATCAGGGGCCTTGGGCCGATCCCTGCCTTCGGGCTTACCGGCGCTGCGATGGCCACTACTACCGGCCGCGGAATTGGTGTGCTGTACCAGCTGTATCACCTGTTTAAAGGTAAGAGCCAGGTAAGGATCAAAGCACATCATCTGAAGATAGACTGGTCTATCATCAGGTCTGTAGTAAAGATCGCATCTCCGGGTACTTTCCAGTTCATCATCGCCTCCTGCAGCTGGATCTTCCTGGCGAAACTGGTAGCAGAAACCGGCGGTGATCATGGGTCTGCCGGTTATCAGACCGCGGTACGCTTACTGATCTTCTTTATCCTGCCGGCCTGGGGCCTGAGCAATGCCGCAGCTACGCTGGTGGGACAGAACCTGGGCGCCAAGCAACCTGAAAGGGCGGAAGAATCAGTACTGAAAACGGCGAAGTACAACGTGATCTTTATGTTGCTTGTGACTATGCTGTTTCTCTTCGGTGCAGAGTTCTTTATTTCCTTCTTTACACAGGACCCCGACGTGAAGGCAATTGCTGTAAGAGCACTGCGTATCATGAGCGCCGGTTATGTATTCTACGGTATTGGTATGGTAACGATCAATGCCTTTAACGGGGCAGGCGATACGTGGACGCCTACCTGGATCAACTTTATCGGCTTCTGGCTGTTCCAGATACCGCTGGCGTACCTGCTGGCCAGGTACCTGCAAATGGGGCCGCTGGGCGTGTTCATTGCCGTGCCGGTAGCAGAAACGGCTATTAGTATTACTGCGTTCGTGTTGTTCAGAAAAGGAAAATGGAAGAAAGTAATGATATAAACATCATTTATATAAACACACCTAAACCTAAAAAACCTATAACATGAAACAGATTAAGATCATTTACTGGGTCTCTACCATCCTGATAGCGGGGCTCATGCTATTCTCAGGTATTACCAATGCAATGTCTACCAAGGAAGCGCTGGACCTTTTCAAAATGTTGGGATATCCTGCTTATTTATCGCCTTTCCTGGGTATTGCTAAGATCCTGGGCGCCATAGCGATACTGGTGCCGGGCTTTCCCAGGCTGAAAGAATGGGCGTATGCGGGCCTTACTTTTGATTTGCTGGGCGCTGCTTATTCCGGCGTGGCAGTGGGCGGTCCTTTGGGAGGATTGCTGTTCTTTGCCGTGATATTGGCTGTACTGGCAGTATCCTATATTTATCATCACAAAAAACTCAAGGCGTCTCCAATGCCGGCGCCGGCACTGTAAAATAGAAAGAGGGCTTCTCAGGAAGCCCTCTTCTGTTTTAGTATAGCGTCATAGGAATAGGTCAGGGCCGTTCTGTAAGATCTGTTACAGGTTTGCCTACACAGCCACCAGGCATTTGTATATGCAGCATGGCGGCAATGGTAGGCGCGATATCCGTCATATGCACGGTTTTATTGCTGGCGCCGTGCTTCACATGCCAGCCCATAAATACCAGTGGGATATGTACATCGTAAGCGTTCCAGTTGCCATGTGTAGTACCTTTCTCAAAGCCCTGGTACCAGCCCGGTTCAGGGATAATCATTACAGAGCCAGTGCGTTTCGGGTTATAGCCGTTGATCACTATGCTTTTTATGGGTTCAGGTAATGGGCTGATACCGATATTATCTACATCTGCTGCGAACTGTATCCCTGGCTGGCGCTGCAGGAATTTCACCGTTTCTTTCTTGATCGCATCATAGTCCAGCTTAGCGGAATCAATCTTACCGATGTTATAATTAACATGATAGTTGGCGCCGGAGCGTACCAGGCCTTTTATCCCGAAGCGTACATTGAGCAGGCTATCCAGTGATGCCAGCATCTGCCTGTCTCTCACAAAACCGGCAGGTATGTTGTGTTCCTGGAGGAAGCCTACGGAATGCGCGGCGCCATGATCTGCTGTCAGGAAGACCAGGTATTTACCTTTGCCTACACGCTGGTCCAGGAAGCGGAAGAAGGCAGCGAGATCTTTATCCAGGCGCAGGTAAGTATCTTCCACTTCTATAGAATTAGGACCGAATTTGTGCCCTACATAATCTGTAGAGGCGCAGTTGATGGTCAGGAAATCAGTAACAGTGCCGGTTCCCAGGTTATAGCCTTCCACGGCTGCTTTGGCAAAGTCCAGTGTGAGAGTATTGCCGGAAGGAGTGGAGCGCAGGCTGCCGGGATCTTTTGGATAGATGGCCGGCATGTTGTGCGGGAACACGGTGCCTGTTTCCCCGACAAAATTACCTTCCCACTTAGTTTGGTCTTCAGTGCTTTGTATATAGGTGTTGATGGGGTATAATGTTTCCCATGGTTTAGACATTAATTGTGCAGGCTCTTTGCGTTCGTTGAAACGCTTTACCCAATCAGGCAGCTCCTGCATGTAATAGGTGCTGGTAATAAAGCTGGCATTCGCGTCATCAAACCAAAAGGCGCCGTTGGGCGTATGCCCTGCGGGCAGGATGGAGGCGCGGTCTTTCAGCGATACGCCTACTACCTTGGAGCGGAAATTAGTGGCCAGGCGTAACTCATCTGTGATCGTAGAGGCGAGCAGGTTACGTGGCGACATCTGGCCTGCACTGGAACTAGTGCCTACAGATTTTGCCAGCGTATCTTCCGTGCAATACCAGGAGCGGCCGCTCTGCTGATCGATCCAGTCATTACCCGTAATACCGTGAATGGCAGGTACTGAGCCGGTGTACACCGTGCTGTGGCCTACTGCGGTAAAAGAAGGGAGATGACTGATGAAAGTGTTCTCACAGGAGAATCCTTCTTCCAGCATACGTTTGAAGCCGCCCGCTTCATAGCGGTCGTAGTAACGGTACAAATAATCCCAGCGCATCTGATCTACCACGATGCCTACTACCAGTTTGGGTTCATCTTTTACCTGTGCTTTAACAGGCGCCTGTGCTTTAGCAGGAGCATGCTGCAATACAGCGAAGCTGCCTGCAAGCAACAGGGTTGAAAGCGTTTTGGTTCCGTACATAAATTAGATTTAAAAAGTTTGAGGTTTGAAACAATGTCCAAACCTCAAACTTACAATTAATATTGTGGATTCTGTTCCAGTGCCGGATTCATGTCCCTTTCTGCCAATGGAATGGGCCACCAGTAATCCCTTGCCGGGTTGAAGCTTCTCTTCTCAAGATATTTACCGCTCCAGCTGTAGATGTTAGTGTTTAACACGGTTTCAGCTATTTTCCAGCGGCGTACATCGTTGTAGTATAATCCTTCTCCACCCAGTTCTATACGCCTTTCGTGACGGATCTCTGCTCTCAGCTGATCTTTTGTAAGACCAGGTGTGATGTGCGGCATTTTTACACGGTCGCGGATAGCATCCAATGCTGCGTATACAGTAGCGTCGGGGCCTGCGAATTCATTCTGCGCTTCAGCATACATGAGCAGGATATCGGCATAGCGCAGCACCATAAAGTTGATGTCTGACTGGCCGTCTTTCAGATCTGATTTATCAGCAGGCGGAACGATACTGTCATAGATACCGTACTTCTTCATGCCGTAGCCGGTGATCGCAAAGCGGGTGGAATCTATCTTTTTGCCCCTGTATACATCACCGGGATAGGTAAAGGTGGCATACAGGCGCGGATCGCGGTTAGCATAAGGATTAGCCGGATCATAACCAGAAGCAGGATCTGTGATAGGCAGACCATTCTTCATATAATAGGAGCGTGCAAATTCCAGCAGCGGCGCATTGGTATTGTACTGTGTGCAGATCAGATCAAAAGAGCTGCCCTGGTTGGGGAAGAGGTATTGTACATCAAAGATGGATTCCTTGCTTCCTTCATTGGCCTGCAGGAACAACGCGCGGTAATCGTTGAACAGGGAATAGGTGCCCAGGTCCATTACTGCTTTGGCAGCATCTGCCGCAGCTTTCCACTTGTTAAGGTCATTGGCGGTGTTCAGCAGAGGGCTGGCCTCATACAATAATACTCTCGCCTTCAGGGCCATGGCGGCGCCTTTGGTAGCCCTACCCTTGTTGGTACCGGAGAATGAAGGCGGTAACATACCGGCTGCATCGTCCAGGTCTCTCAGGATCTGCGCTACTACTTCAGCACGGGGAGTACGAGGCAGGCCTCCTTGTGTTTCATTGTTGGGAGGGTCCAGGATCAGCGGTACGCCACCGTAATAGTTCTGCAGAATGAAGTAATAGAGCGCACGCAGGAAAATGGCTTCTCCCTTCATGCGGGTCACTACTTCAGGATCCATGTTTGGCACTTCATCCACTTTTGCCAGGAAGGTATTGCAGCGGCCGATGCCACTGTAGCAGTCGCCATAACGGCCGGTGATAACACCGCCGGTGCTGGAATTGTGTTGGCCCGAAGCAACGGTGTTAAAGCTATATGAATTGCTGTAATTATAGGCGTTAGGAGAGAGCGTTTCATCCCAGAGGGCGGTGGCAGAGCCGCCGTTGGAGTTCTTACCGCCAAAGATACCATCGTTGCGCAGTATAGAGTAGCAGCCTACCAGTGCAGCATTGGCGGCTTCCGGAGTGGTCCAGAAAGTGGTTTCCGTATATCGGTCATGCGGCTGGGTATCCAGCAGACTGGTGTTACAACCTGATGCCAGGAGACCGGCGCAGGTGATCAGGAGATATATCTTTTTCATGATCGTCAATTTGTTTACTGGTTTAGAAAGTTACGTTCAGGCCTCCGCTGTATGTTTTCAGCATGGGATAGAAGTACAATGTGGTCTGGTTCAGGATGGCCTCAGGGTCAAAGTCTTTGTACTTGGAGATGGTCCAGAGGTTCTGGCCGTTCACGAACAGGGACACTTTGCTGATCTTTACTTTTGACAGCCAGCGGTCCGGCAGTGAATAAGCCAGCTGAATATTCTTCATACGCAGGTAAGAGTTGTCCCTGATCCAGAAAGTAGAGCGCTGGTAGTTGTCAATTGAGCCGGTGCTGGTGGTTACGATAGGCAGCTTCGCATCGCGGTGTTCAGGCGTCCATGCATCGGTAGCCCATTCCCAGGTAGCGTTGGCGCCGTTGTTGAAGGGAAAGGCCAGGTTGGCAGTGGGTAGCACTTTTACGCCGGCAATGCCCTGGAAATTAGCTGTCAGCGATATGCCTTTGTAGCCAAAGTTCAGTCCGAATCCGTAAGTGAATTTAGGCATCTGGGGAGAAGCGTCTACTACCACGCGGTCGTCGCCGTTAATAATGCCGTCGTTGTTCACATCACGGAACTTGATATAACCAGGTTTTGTATTCACACTTTGTTTGGCGCTGCGGGCCACTTCGTCCTCTGTCTGGAAGATACCATCTGCCTGCAGCACATAGTAAGAGCCCATGGTCAGGCCTTCTTTCGTGATGGTGCCGGCCAGGTTGCCGCTACCGTAGATGATCTCGCCGTTGAGGTCTACTACCTTATTTTTGTTATAGGATACGTTACCGTTAAAGCCATAGTCAAACTGACCGATGCTGTTACGGTATTGCAGGGTGAGCTCAAGACCGGTGTTGTCTACGGTGCCGACGTTCTTTTTGGGCCCTCCGAGATTACCTACCTGGGCCGGAATGTTTACCGGACGAAGGATATCAGAAGTGCGGCGTTTGTAAGCATCCAGGGTAACGCCTATGCGGTTATCCCACAGATTGATGTCGAGACCAGCATTGTACATGGTGGTCTTCTCCCAGCGAATACCGCGGTATGAATAGTCTGTTACAGCAGCACCGGAGTTAAGCACGCCGCCAAAGCTATATTCGTGACCCAGTCTTACTGCAGGTTCATAGCTGTAAAGGTCTACTGCCTGGTTGCCCATTGTGCCTACAGATCCGCGCAGCTTCAGCTGGTTGATCAGTTTAGACGTAAAGAAGCCCTCTTTGTCTATACGCCAACCTGCAAATACGGAAGGGTAGAAGCCAAAGCGATTCTCGGGGGCAAATCGGGAGGAACCATCGGACCGGAATGTGAACTCAAACAGGTATTTGCCATCGTAGTCATAATTCACACGGCCGAAGTAAGATTCCAGCACATCGCGGGTCTTGTTACCCGAAGTAGCATTCCATGTTGTACCTGCATCGAGTGCATCGAGGGTTCCGTCCAGGTAGCCGTACATGCTGGTGGCCCATTCATCTGTCTCGAAATTATCGTAGGCAGCACCGAACATTAAGGCCAGGTTATGCTTTTCTGCGAATTGATGTTGCCAGTTCAGGGTATTGTAAAAGTGGATGTTCAGGTTATTGTAATCCTCTTTTGTAGCCCTGGGCGCGGTGGCCGGACTGTTCCAGTTAATGGCTGCTCCTGTTTTTGGGTTGAAGGTTTGCATACGGGGTGTGAAACCGTTCAACATACCATCGTATTTGTCAACACCGAATTTGATATTATAGGTAATGTCAAAAGGCAGTTTATACTCGGCAAAAACAGTTGCCAGGAAACGCTGTACCACTTTTGTCTGCAAGCCATTGTAAGCCAGCATACGGGGATTTTCCCAGTTGTTCCGGCCGGGTGTTCTCAGCCAGGAATTGCCATAGCGACCGTCTGCCAGGGTATCTGTGAGGATGGGCAGGGCCCTGGAAAGGTACTGCCATGTGGCGTCGTAGAAAGGCACGGTATAATTGCGGTAGTAACCGTCCATCGTAATTCCTACTTTCAGCTTTTCATTTACATTGGCGCTGGCGTTAAGTCCCAGGGAATATTTCTTCTCGTGGTTACCCGGGCCGAAAAGGATACCGTTCCTGTCAAGGTAACCTAATGAAAAGCGATATTGATATTTATCAGTGCTGGCGGCTACGCTGAGGTCGTGCTTTTGGATCACGCCGTTCTTCAGGGCAATATCATACCAGTTATTAGCCGGGTAAGTGATCCTGTCTGTCAGCATACCTTTTTCATATTCTGCTATTTCCGCATCAGAATAATCAGGGGATTTACCTTCGTTGGCAAGGGCCTGATTCTTCAGTTTCATATAAGCAATAGGATCGTCGATGATGTCGGGCAGGTAGGTTGCCTTTTGTTGACCATAATAGTAGCTATAGTTTACTTTGGCGGTACCGCGGCCCTTTTTGGTGGTCACCAGTATTACGCCATTAGCTGCCCTTGATCCGTAGATGGCGGCAGCTGCATCTTTCAATACGGTTACCGTCTCTATATCGTTCGGGTTCAGTTCATCCATGGAATATTCGATACCATCTACCAGCACCAACGGATTGGAGTTGTTGAGGGTACCGATGCCCCTGATGCGGATAGTGCTTCTATCCACACCCGGCTGGCTGTTACTAAGATTGGCAAAGATACCAGGCGTTCCTGCCAGCGCATTACTCACGTTGGTCAGCGGCTGCCCGTCTTTGTCCACCATATTCACAGTAGTGACAGCGCCTGTCAACGTTGCTTTCTTCTGTGTGCCATAACCTACTACCACTACATCGTTCAGCTTCTGCACGTCTTCTTCCAGCGTTACAGTCAGCGGTGTGGCGTTGGATACTTTAATTTCTTTAGGTAGATAGCCTACAAACGTGAATTTCAAGGTAGACCCGGAGGCAGCGTTCAGCTTAAAGCTGCCATCGGTAGTGGTGGCCGTGCCATGTGCGGTGCCGGCCACTTGTACGGTCACCCCTGGAAGGGGTGTGCCGTTAGCGGCGCTGACTTTTCCGGTAATAGGCAGGTCCTGGGCCTGCAGGGATAAGGAGGAGATGCAGAGGATCCCCATCACTAACATCAATGCGTTTCGGCATGAGGTGAGGGATCTTTTGTACAGTTTCATAAACGTTTAAGATTTGAAGGTTGAAAGTTGAATCATATGCTTTGAAGTTTGAGGTTTGAAGTCTGAGGTTGGCTGGATGTTAAAAGTTCAAAACAACTATCCAGGCAGGATACCTGTCATCAACATTTAACTTTTAACGAACCTCAAACCTCAGACTTCAAACGTCAAACTTTTATAGTCCTGCCTGTTGCAGCCTGTTGGGATAATCGGTGATAATGCCGTCTACCCCGCTTGTAGCAAGCCTTTTCATTTCGGCAGGATCCTGAACTGTCCATGGAACAATTTTGATGTCCTTTCCATGACATTTGTTCACCAGCTCCGGTGTTACCAGGTGATATTCCGGGTTGTAGAAGAATGGTGTAAAGCCTAATTGTTCCAGGTGTTGTTCGAAGCTTGCCTTTTTATCGCTAGTGAGAAATCCCAGTTTAATGTGCGGGTGTGTACGGTGCAGCACCTGTAAAGGCCGCATGTCGAAAGACTGTATCAGCAACCTGTTGCCCAGCGGCTGCAGTTCTTTTACCCCCATCAGTATGCGCATGTACTCTTCGGGCGCAGGTTGTTCTGTACCATCTGTTTTTTCGGAAGATTTGATCTCCAGCAGGTAGTATGCCGGTGGAAGGTGGTGAGCTTTCGTATACGCCTCTACGGAATCGATCATTTCAGACAAAGTAGGCGTGTAAGAACGCATGCGTTGTTGCTCCGGGAAGGCAGGATAAGGCTTTTCGCCGATGATGAACTGCCGGATCCTGGCATAATCCATCTGGTAGAAAGTGTACTTGTCCTTGTCTGCCGCGGGAATATCGCTGCCATCCGGCATAGTGGTATAGGCAGGCGTAAAGTGGGCGTCGTGATACACTACCACCTGTTTGTCTTTCGTGATGTGCACGTCGAACTCGATGGTGTTGGCGCCTGTTTCTAAACCCTTGGTCATTGCAGGGATGGTGTTCTCCGGCATCAGTCCCCTTGTGCCGCGATGCCCTACTTTGTAAAATCCCGGTAAGCCCTTACCGTCGCTTGCGGAATGACGGGTTGTACTGCAGGCAATGAACATGCTGCCTGCTATCCCGATGGCCAATGCCACCAGGGAAAAGCTTCGCTTTTTCATTTATTAACGTTTGTTTGTTTAATGCTACGTATCAAGTGCTACAGTCTGCTTGCTACAGGTTTACTGCTACAGTTTTCGTCCCTTTAATTCCCAAATTTTTAAGCTGCCAACCTACCCTAACCCTCCAAGGCTCAAAACCCTTGGAAAGTCAGGGTCTGGTTGGTTTGGTGCATGTACTACAATACAGCTACAGTAGGCAATGGTTATGATCACTTATTTAAGAAGCATGTATAAAGCTGCTGCCAGTGCGCCGCCTGCCAGCGGCCCTGCAACAGGCACCCAGGCATAGGCCCAGTCGCTTCCCTGTTTTCCTTTGATAGGCAGCAGGGCATGCATAATGCGCGGTCCCATATCTCTTGCCGGGTTGATGGCGTATCCCGTAGTGCCGCCCAACGAAAGCCCGATAGACCATACCAGCAAGGCTACGGGCAATGCGCCCAGGGAGCCTAGCCCGATCGGTGTTTTATCCTGCCCCAATTCTGCATTGGTGAAATAGAAAATGGTAATCATTAACACAAAGGTGCCGGTGAGCTCGCAGATAAAATTCCTGCCAGCTTTGCGTATAGCCGGTTCTGTACAGAACACAGCGCGTTGCAGACCGGTGTCAGGTGTTTCATCCAGGTGGTCTTTATAGTTCAGCCATACGGCCAGCGCGCCGGCCATAGCGCCCAGCATTTGCGCGGTGATGAACAGCGGCACCTGGCTCCATTCAAATTTACCGGCTAGTGCAAGGGTAATGGTGACCGCCGGGTTCAGGTGGGCGCCACTGTAAGGGCCTGCCAGCACAACGCCTACAAATACGGCCAGGGCCCAGCCGGTGGTGATCACGATCCAGCCGCTGCTGTTACCTTTTGTTTTATGGAGCACCACATTTGCCACAACGCCGTTACCCAGTAACAGCAGCAGTGCAGTGCCCAGAAATTCCGCTAAAAAGGGATGCATGATGATGGATTGATTTTGGTTTAGTGAATGTAGTTGTCAGTTGCAAGTTGACAGTCATCAGTTATCAGTTATTATACTCGCTTCGATCACTGTCAACTGTCAACTAACAACTCTATTTAATTAGCGGCCCAGCTCTTGGCGGCTTTTACCGCCTTGTTCCAGCCGCTGATCCATTCTTCCCGGTTATTTTGATCTCCATCGGGTGTAAAGCATTTATCCATCTGCCATTGGCTGCCGATCTCCTCCAGGTCTTTCCAGTAGCCAACGGCCAGGCCGGCAAGGTAAGCTGCACCCATAGCGGTGGTTTCCGTGATACGGGGCCTTACTACTTTGGTATGCAGTATGTCTGCCTGGAATTGCATCAGCAGATTATTGCCGGTAGCGCCACCGTCTACACGCAGTTCTTTTATGCTGATGTTGGCATCGGCTTCCATGGCTTTTAATACTTCCATGGTCTGGTAAGCAATGCTTTCAAGCGCTGCACGGGCAATGTGTGCAGCGGTAGTGCCACGTGTCATGCCTACCAGTGTGCCGCGCGCATGTTGCTCCCAATGCGGGGCGCCAAGACCTGCAAAGGCAGGTACCAGGTATACGCCTTCATTAGCGTTGGTGTTGGCGGCCAGCGCCTCCACTTCTGCAGAAGAGCGGATAATGCCCAAGCCGTCGCGCAGCCATTGTACAATAGCGCCGGCAATAAAGATGCTGCCTTCCAATGCGTATTGTACCTGGCCATTCACTTTCCAGGCAACGGTAGTCAGCAGGTTGTTACGGCTGATGATAGGCTTGCTGCCGATGTTCATCAGCATGAAACAACCAGTGCCATAAGTGTTCTTTACCATACCGGGAGCCGTGCACATTTGTCCGAACAGTGCAGCATGCTGATCGCCTGCAATACCGGAAATAGGTATTTGTGCAGCAAAGACGCCGGCGGCAGTTTCACCTACTACTTCGCTGGATTCTTTTACAACCGGCAGTATAGCAGCCGGAATATCGAGCAGCTCCAGTAGTTCTGAATCCCATTGCTGGGTATGGATATTAAAGAGCATCGTGCGCGATGCATTGGTAATGTCGGTAACATGTGCGGCGCCATGCGTCAAGCTCCATACCAGCCATGCATCTACGGTGCCAAAGGCGAGTTTGCCCTGCCTGGCGCGTTCTCTTGCACCAGGTACATTATCCAGGATCCATTTCACTTTTGTGCCGGAGAAATAAGCATCGATCACAAGCCCTGTTTTCTCACGGATCATTTTTTCGTGGCCGGCGGCTTTCAGACTATCGCAATAATCTGCGGTACGGCGGTCCTGCCACACGATGGCATTGTACACGGGTTTACCGGTCTCACGGTCCCATACAATAGTTGTCTCGCGCTGGTTGGTAATGCCGATGGCTGCAATATGCCCGCCTTCCAGTCCGGCTTTGGCGATGGCTTCTGTAGCTACGCCTATCTGGCTGCTCCAGATCTCTGCGGGATCATGTTCCACCCATCCCGGCTGCGGAAAGATCTGTGTGAATTCTTTTTGCGCCACTGAAACAATAGCGCCTGCCTTGTCAAACAGGATGGCCCTTGAGCTGGTAGTGCCCTGGTCAAGCGCCATGATGTATTTGTTCGTGTCTTTCATCGGGAATATTAGTCGTTGGTTGTCAGTTATCAGTTGTTAGTTGTCAGTTATTAGTTGTCAGTTCAGGCGGTGGCGCGCTGCTGTTCATTTGTATTGACCGGCTGCAACAGGTAATGTTGCGCCATGGCGGTGAATGCGCTGACCTGCTCTTTTTGCCAGGCAGCATCCTGCTGCAGCTCTGCGGCCATGAGTGCGGCCACTTGCGGCGCCATATCGATGGCAGCCTTTGCGTCGAGGAAAAGGGCGCGGAGCCTTCTTGCCAGCACATCTTCTACGGTACGGGCCATTTCGTGCTGCACGGCCCAGATCACCTGTGCTTTAATGTAGGGCAGGCGCGGGTGAAGCTGTTGCCCCAGCTCCGGATGCAGGGCGGTCATTGCCTGCAGCATGGAAGCATCGCTGCCGTAAACATTCAGCGGTGCTGCGAAGGCTGGCTGAGGAACGTATCCATGTATACGCAGTTCTTTGGTGCGGCAGGGAGCGGCAGACAAGCTCCCGGTTTTGATCGCTTCATTCACGGTATCTTCTGCCATCTTCCGGAAGGTGGTCCATTTACCGCCGGTGATGGTGATCAGGCGGGAAGGCGCTACCAGGATCTTATGGCTGCGGGATATTTCTTTTGTGCTGCCGGTTTCTTTCTGCGGAGCCGCTAAGGGGCGCAGCCCTGCAAATACGCTCAGCACATCTCTCCGGCCAGGAGGGCGGGAGAGGTATTTGGTGGCTGTTCTCAGGATGAATTCAATCTCCGCTTCCAGCGCTACAGGTTCCATGCTGTGTTCGTTCAGCGGTGTATCCGTGGTGCCCAGTAATACTTTGTTATGCCAGGGCACGGCAAACAGCACCCTGCCGTCGTCAGTCTTCGGAATCATAATGGCGGTATCGCTTTGCAGGAAGGAACGGTCCAGCACTACGTGCACTCCCTGGCTGGGCCTTACCATGGGGCGTGCGCCCGGGTTGTCCAGCTGGAGGATCTCATCCACAAATACGCCGGTGGCATTGATCACCACTTTAGCCGGCAGGGTATAGGTACGGCCGCTTTCCAGGTCTTTAGCCTTAACGCCGTTGATGCGTCCGTCTGCCTGTTTTTCCAGCCCGGTTACTTTGAAATAGTTCAGCAATACGGCGCCGTTCTCCGCAGAAGTTTGTGCGATGTTTATGGCCAGGCGGGCATCATCAAATTGTCCGTCATGATATACGATACCGCCTTTTAATCCCTGGCGGCGGATGGTAGGCAGTTTTTCCAGCACTTCGTTCCTGCCGATATGCCGGGAGCGGCCCAGGCTGAGTTTACCTGACAGGAGGTCGTAGAGCTTTAAGCCGATGGTATAGAATGGTCCCTGCCACCAGGTATACTGCGGAATGATAAAATCCTGGTTATGGGCGAGGTGGGGCGCATTGGCCAGCAATAATCCTCTTTCATACAGGGCTTCTTTTACCAGGGATACATCTCCCTGGGCAAGATAGCGTACGCCGCCGTGTACCAGTTTGGTACTGCGGCTGGAGGTACCTTTGGCAAAGTCTGCCTGTTCCAGCAATAAGGTTTTATATCCACGGGTGGCGGCGTCCATGGCTATTCCAAGGCCGGTGGCGCCTCCCCCGATAATGACAAGGTCCCAGGGTTTTTCCGGTAGTCTGGCTATCTGTTCTAGAAATGCGCTTCTGTTCATTTTATTGCTTATGGCTTTTGAATACTTTCAATATGTTTAACTTTGTTCACGATATAAAAGTAAAGCCAATAAATTGAAACCAAAATATAAAATAATATGAAAAAGCAAAAATATTTTGTTTAAGCGGAAAATGAGCGGTGGGAAAGTTAATTAGTGGTTAATTATGAACGGTTTATAAAAATGGAGAGATTTCGTAAATTTCCATTGATTTCGAATTATTTTCTTTTTATCCAACATTTAAATGCTTGGTTCGTCAATTGAAAGTGTTAAATACCGGGTTTGTAACAGGAAGGAAGGAGAACAGCCGGTAAAATTCTCTTGTCAACAAGCGGCAATAGATTAATTTTAGGAGATATGTCTATGATCAATATAGCTGAACGTCATAAGTTTATCCTCGACAGACTGCAGGAAAAGGGCTACATCAGTGTGGTAGACCTTTGTAAGGAGCTGGATGTTTCCGGCGTAACCATCCGCAAAGATCTGAAGCTGCTGGAGGATAGGTCGCTGCTGTTCCGTTCACATGGCGGCGCCACGCTTAATAACCCCTATACGAACGACAAACCTGTTAATGAAAAGGAAAAGATCCGTCGCGATGAAAAGCATGATATCGGCCAGGCAGCTGCGGCTTTGATCGCACCCAACGATGCCATTATTATTGCTTCCGGGACTTCCGTGCTGGCGCTGGCAAGATGCATTCATCCCAAGGGGCACCTTACCGTGATCACGGCCGCTCTTAACGTAGCTATGGAGCTGCTCCGTCATCCCGAAATAGAAGTGATACAGCTCGGCGGCTTGCTGCGCAACAGCTCATCATCCGTTACCGGGCCCTATGCAGAGAAGATCCTGCAGGATTTTTCCTGCAGCAAATTATTCCTGGGAGTAGATGGTATCGATGTTGACTTCGGATTGACGACTACCAATATTATGGAAGCCCATCTGAACCAGAAGATGATCGCTACTGTACAAAAGACCATCGTACTGGCAGATTCCAGCAAATTCGGCAAACGTGGATTTGGCCGGATTTGCGGAATGGAAGAGATAGATGAGATTATAACGGATAGGGGTATATCAGATCATACGGTAAAAATGATGGAAGAAATGGGCATTAAAGTGACCATCGTATAAAATTTTTCGATCAGTCTCAACAGTTAGTATCGTTATCCTGCCTGACTGAGGCAGTGAGCGTCTATTGTACTACCTGTTCCGGGAGAAAAAACTGTTTTTGTTATAACCCGTTTCTCATATATTTGTTTTACTGCGACCGACGGAGACCCGGCGAAAGCGAATGTCAACCAATGATCGTCTCCGGCCCCAGCTATCCTGCATCCTGTTTTCTACTATACCCGCTAATCTTTTGCGTAACCATTGCCACCGTTTTTCTTAGAGTCTAATGTTGTTATTACCCTCTTTTCACCTGTGTATCATTTAATGGTCCGTGTAATGATTTTAGTATCCTATGGAAAGACAAATGGTACCCGGGGGGACTTTAATTCTGATCGCAATTGGTCTGTCGTTTATCCCCTGTTTGTTGTTTTGTTACAGAGAGGAAGAGGCCGTCCTATAGATGACGGCCTCTTTAATGTTATTTTAACTGTCTTCTCCATGCTCCCAACATGCTTTCTCTATGCTTTCTCCATGCTTTCACTATGCTTCAACGCATTTTGTTAATATAATATCACACTAACTGAAATTCTCCATTCGGGTATACTTTTTCTCTACTCCGGTATACCCTTTCGATTTTTACTGAACGAGCTTTGTAACAACAAAATTTTAAAGTTATGCGTCAATCAAGAAACAGCGTCATGCGCGGAGCGAGTGGTGCATTAGGAGAAGAACTTGTATTCAGACAACGTGCCGGAAAGACTGTCATTAGCGTACCTGCAATCCGCACAATTGACAGACGGACTGAAGATCAACTGCGGTATAGGGAAAGATTCAAACAGGCCGTAGCGTATGCCAGGAAGGTAGTGGCCGATCCAGCACAGAAAGCGCTTTACCAGGCCATTGCAAAGCTTGGAACATCCGCTTATAACATTGCTTTCCGCGACCGCTTCAAGGCGCCCGTCATCACAGAAATAGACATTGGCAATTACAGCGGATCGCCGGGAGATGTCATTCGTATTGCAGCCGTAGACGATTTCAAAGTGGAAAGCGTGCTGGTAACTATATTGAATGCTGTTGAAGCAATCGTGGAAGAAGGGTTTGCAGTCGCCGCCTCTGAAGGAACCTGGCTTTATACTGCTACTAACGTTAACGCAGCAAAGGCAGGAGGGAAGCTACTCATACAGGTTAGCGACCTGCCCGGGAATATCACCACCGGCGAAGTGCCGTTATAAGGAGACTTTCAATAACAAGGGCCGGAGCTATACTTACTCCGGCCCTTTATAACAATTGTATCAATCCCAGTTAAACTGCACCACCTCTCCATTCAGCTTCCATTTTTGCGGGAAGGGATGTTCCATCCAGTCCAGCGGTTCGCCTACGGGCAATGGTTGCGAAGCCCAGCGGAAGCATTCTTTGATGAATGCCTTTTGCTCAGCGCCTGTAGCCTCCGGTTGTGCAGAGATGAAGAGCGGTGTACCGCTTTTCGCTACCAGCTCCATCCACTGCTTGTTCTTTTCCCAGGGGATTTTGGTGGTAAGCCCTACGCAATCGCCATCTGCTCCGTAGAAGGTGCCTTGCTGCAAGCCCCGGAAGGCAACGGTGTTAACGCCCATCTTGCGGGTTCTGGCCCATTCGTGGCCGGAGGTATCGTCGCCTATACGGCACAGCTCAAATACGCCCGCAGACAGATGACTGATGGTATTGCAACCTATAACGTACGTGTCGCCTGCTGCTTCGCGTATCACCTGGTACAGGTTGGCAATAATCTCCGCATTGGTGCGGGTATTATCATGCATGCGCCAGCCGGGTGCTGTCATAGCGCCTGCCTTCATCATTTCAAAACCCCATCTTCCGAAGATATCATTAGAGGTGAAGTCGAACTTTACCATCTCATATCCCCACTCATTATACAGCTTAAAATAATGTTTTACGCGTTCCAGGTTTTCCGGTATGGTGGGATCAAGCACGGGCCTGTTTTCTGATCTTCCCTGGATAACAGGCAGCATCAATGACTTCGGATCCTTGTAACTGCCGCAAAGCGGACGTGTCCAGATGCCCGGGCGCATGCCGATCTGTTTGATCTTTTCGGCCATGCGGTGCATATCGCCGAAGCGTGCGTTGACCAGGTCCATACGATCACCCCAGCCTGCATCATCCGGGGAGTCAGGAGGTCCTTGATACCAGCCGGCGTCTACTACAGAGAAAGGCCGGTTTTCCAGTCCTTCTGCCATTGGCGCCAACAGTTCAGTATGTTGTACGATCAGTTGTTCCGAGTTTTTACCGTAGCTGAAATACCAGTCGTTAATACCATACACGGGTTGTTTAGGTGTCCGTGATTGATCGCACATCATGCCGGTGAAGCGCCGTGTAGTGGCAAAAGCAGATTCACCTGGCTTGCTTTTGATGGTTACGATCTCCGCCGCTTTCAGTTTACGGTTGCCTAATTGCACGCCGTTGCCGCCGGAACGGGTATCCAGTGTAAGGCTCAGCTGCGTGTCGCTCAGCTGCCAGGAACAGAAAGCATGGGCGCCTGTCTTTACTCCAAAGCCGTTGGTACTTTTACCATTGTACTCCATGAAGTACCAGGGCAGTATTTCCTGCGCGTTGGGTTTATGCCAGGATACGTCGCCATAGGTACGTTCCCAATGGTCGTTTAAGACCAGCGAAGAAGGGTGCCCTGGCTTTTTCCAGCTTAAGCTAACGGATGTAAGGCTGATTTGCGGCGCTTCTATTGCTACCAGGATACCTTTGGCGGTAGATTGTAGATCTACTTTCAGGTTGTCGTGCGTCCAGCTCTTTTTTCCTATACCCTTTAACGTTACTGGCCGATCATTAACGATGGCAGTAACTTCATCCGGTAGATTGATCAATTGTAACTTGTTGCCAGTGAAAGCTGACAAATGATCGCTCACCAGGAACGCTCCCAGTGAGATGCCTGTGGTCTTAATAAAATGTCTGCGATTCATTTATTCTACTCCTTTTACCTTCATACGTAAGGTATATACTGATTCTGATGCGGTGATGAATAAGGTGTGACGGTCTTTTCCACCAAAACATACGTTGGCGGTCCAGCGGGGGGAGACGGGTATATTGCCGATCATGCTGCCTGCAGGATCAATGACGGTAACGCCTTTACCGGTGAGGTAGAGATTCCCTTCATTGTCCAGGGTCATGCCATCAGAGCCTTTGGAAACGAACAGCTGCTTGTCTGTCAGGCTGCCGTCTTCATTGATCTTGTATTTATAGGTTTTGTCGGCATGTATATCAGCTACATACAGGTATTTGCCATCCGGCGTGCCTACGATACCGTTAGGTTGTTCCAGCTGGTCTTCTATTACTACCGGTTCTTTGGCGCCCTTGGCCAGGTAGTATACTTTCTGTCCTTCGATCTCGGGTTGCTTGCGTTCCCAGTAATCCCTTTGGTAATAGGGATCAGTAAAATAGATGCCGCCCTTAGGATCTATCCAGAGGTCATTGGGACCGTTGAGCAGATGCCCCTGGTATTTGCTTAACAGCACTTTGATCTTCTTATCCGGGCTGATGGCCCACAGTTCATTCTTATTATCCGCACAGGAAATAATGTTCCCTTTGGCGTCAAAATACAAACCGTTGGAGCGGCCGGTTTTATCCATGAAAAGGGATAGTTGTCCGTTCGTATCATATTTCCAGATCTTATCATTGGGTTGATCAGTGAAATAGATATCACCGCGCTTGTTGACTGCAGGTCCTTCTGTGAATTTAAATTGTGAGGACACTTGCTGTACCGTGGCGCCGGGCGCTACTACACGGATGGAGTCCAGCTGCTGGCACTGGCCTTGCAGCGCTATAAAGACAGGAAAGATCAGTACAAGTCCTGTACGGAGATGTTTGCTCATGGAACTGTTTTTTAAGTACGTACGACAACGTGGTATTATCATAGCATGGCTATTCTCACAAATATAATTCTTTAACGCAGCATATTTTCATAAACCTTACGTGCCTGTTCATAGGCCGCTCGTGCGGCTTCCCGTTCTGCCGGACGTATATTATCCTGCTTCATCTTCCAGCATTGTTCTACCGCCTGTTTGCACCATTCCGCGCTTTGTTGTACATGAATTGGTTTACCATCTACAATGATGAACACGGGGTTAGTATGCACACTGGGAAAGATCCTGAGCGCGGCCCAGCCGGATTGTTGTATGGCGTAAGAGAACTGTATATCACGCAGCTGGCCGTCTGCTGTTATCTGCGTGGTATCAACCGGCACACCGTTGATGAGCAGTTCAACATTTACCTGCCTTGTGTTACCGATGCGGGCGCGCTCAATATGCCAGTAGGGCTGTTCTGTTAAAGGCCTGGCGGCGATCTGCTTTCCTTTCTCATCCTGTACAGCGGGTAAATAGGCTGCTGCTTTTGCGGTAACCGTAACAGTTTGCGGCTGCTGTAAGGATACTTCGCTGTTGGCCGTGCCGGCTTCTGATCCATTCACCTTGAAATCGATAATGTGAGAATACCCATCGGACACATAGCATCTTCCTTTTTTAATGGCGGCGATATACGCATCGTAGTTCAAAGGTCCATCTGCTTTGAAGTAGCTGCGGGCAATACCTACGCGTTCATCAAAGATGCAGGGGAAATCAGTTTCGCCGCTGAGCCTTGTCCTGAACCCGCAGTTGAGCGTATGATACCACATATTCAATTCCCAGGGTGCAGGGGTATCGCCGGCGCTGTAGAAGTCTACCAGCCCTTCTGTAACGGTCACCACGTATTCGTTGGCCCCGATGCCATCCATCCTGGGTAGCACATAGTTGGGCAATCCTTTGGCGGCTTGTGTTGGCTCCAGTCCCCAGCCGGAATGCGCATAGCCGGTCACCGCTCCTTGTGATCTTGCCCATTGCAGCACCGGCTGCGTCCAGCTGGGCCAGTCTTCAATACTGCTGGTGCCCGGGTAATCATCTTCCTTTAGCCGTAATAGTACAACGTGCCCCGCATGAGAAGAGGGGAAGCCGGATACTTCCACATCATAACGCATGATATTGCTAGCGGTAGACAGAGAATCGTTCTTACCGGTGAAATATTCTTTCTGATGATACCAGCCTGGTCCCCAGGCCAGTACGGCGCCGATGCGGAGATCTTCGCCAATGATCTGCCGCCACATATCCGGCGGGCGTACACCTTCTTCAGGGCTTTCGTAATGACTGCAGCCAGCGGCGTGTATATGATGATCTGCGCTGTACCATCCCAGGGCCGCCATGTTGATCCAGCGTTGCAGGTGGAAGATGGCCGTCATGGAAGCCTGTCCGGCTTTCACCTCCAGCGTTTGGATCAGGGGAATGTATTCTGGTCCCCTGGTAAAAACCACCTTATATGTACCCGGTGGCAGCAATATATGCTCTCCATCTGCCCGGTATACCTGGGGCTGGAAGAAGAAGTCAGGATATTCGTCTGTTGCCGCCACGCGACGGGAGGGCAGGGGATAGATGCCCGTCAGCGCTGCAGAGGGTACCTGGTATTCAGTACCGGCAAGGGTTAAACGGTAATCGGGCTTACGAAGGCTATCCCGGCTGATGCGGTCTATACCATCGGTAATAGTGAAAGAGCCCATCACGGGCGAGCCATCCTCGTCCTGCACACGCAATACTACTTTCACAGAGGGATGGATATCGAACAGTACCGGTATGGCGTTGCGGAAACCAATGTCCTGGGTGCCCTGGCCAATGTCGAAGCCAAGCTGTGCTTCCCGCTTGCCGGCGTCCTTACTGTAGATCTGCACCACCGCGTATTCCAGCTTAAGCCCTGACAGATGCTGGAGCAGTGGCGGGTTGCGGTACATTTGCATCTCCAGGAAGCGCTGCTGTACTTCCCCGGGAGAGAGCTTGTTTTTAGGGAGCATACGGGGTGAGTAAGTGGAAATATGCAGTGCCTGCAATGCCTGCGGACTGGCAGCTCTCAGCTGTGCTGTAACGCCTGCTTCGTTGTGCACCTTTACCAGGAAACTGGTCCAACCGCCCTGTACTAACCTGGCGGCTGACGGGCCTCTACTCACTTTTACGCGTGCTTCAGGATTGATGTTAACCATCGCCAGGCAGTAAGGGTCCAGGATCTGCTGAACGATACTGGAAGTGGCTGGTGTCAGGGGCGCGTGCTGCAGGGCCTTCAGGCGTTTACTGTCCTCTTTGGAGAGGGCGCTGCCCAGGAAAGTAAGGGCATCGTCCAGTCGTAAGGCCTGGGCCAATAAGGGTTGCGGTTCCACATCAGGCACCAGGTCGTGGTCCTGTGCATGGAGCGCTGGTATCTGGCAGGTAAATATGACCGGCAACAGACAAAACAGTATATGCAGAATGGGTCTCACTTTAAGTCGGATTTATATGGGTAAACAGCGGGATTTATAGCGAAAATGGCGAAAATGTGCCAAAAATCCTGAGTTATTAGCTACTTTTGTTACCTATTTGTTAGTTATTTGTTATCATTAGTTTAAGCACATGTACGATATCTGTTGTGTAGGGCATATCACTCTCGACAAAGTAGTTACGACTAAATCTGTGGTGCATATGGCGGGCGGCACCTCCTTTTATTTCTCCAATGCCATCCGCAACATGAATGTAAACTATACTTTGGTGACCGCGCTGGCTGAAAGCGAAATGCATGTAGTCGAAGAGCTGCGGGCCAAAGGCATCGAGGTGAATGTATTGCCCAGCGAGCATACCGTTTATTTCGAGAATATCTATTCGGAGAACCAGGACCACCGCACACAAAGAGTATTGCAAAAGGCGGATGCTTTTACACCGGAGCAGCTGTTGAATATCAATGCCCGTATTTTCCACCTTGGCCCCTTGCTGGCGGATGATATGCCGGTAGAGCTGATCAAAGCCCTGGCTGCAAAAGGCAAAGTATCACTGGATGTTCAGGGATATTTGCGTAAAGTGGAAAACAAACAGGTCATTCCTATCGACTGGCAGGCCAAGAAAGAAGGGCTGCAGTACATACAAACCCTGAAGGCCAATGAATCGGAAATGGAAGTGCTGACAGGCATCAAGGATGTCCGCAAAGGCGCACAGGTGCTGTATGACTGGGGCGTGAAAGAAGTGGTGATCACCCTGGGCAGCATGGGATCTGTGATTTACAACGGCCGTACCTTCTACAATATTCCTGCTTATGTGCCCGCCGCGGTGATCGACGCCACTGGTTGCGGCGATACCTACATGGCCGGCTTCTTATACCAACGCATCAAAGGCGCTTCTTTACAGGATGCAGGCGAATTTGCCGCTGCAATGGCAACCCTTAAGATCCAGTCGTCCGGGCCTTTTACCGGTACCCGTGAAGATGTATTGAGCTTACTTGCCAACACAGAAAAACAGATGGTGATCCCGCAGTGATCTATTCTGCTTTCAGGCTTTTAACTGGATTCACCAGCGCTGCTTTTACCGCTTTATAGTCTACTGTCAGCCAGGCAATGGCGACGGATAGCACAATAGCCAGCACAAAAATGCCCTCCCAATACCTTGCATATACCTACTTCCCAGGCAGGTCACAGTACCGGCGCCATTTTAGATAAGATCTTCCGGTCTATATAAAACGTACCGAAAGGGATGATGCAAGCCAGCAGCACTTTCCAGGTGGTACTGCCGAACTGCCATCGATACGCTATTCCCACACTGATCGTATTAACAATAAACAGCAGGAACAGCAGCCCGTGTACGGGGCCCATCATTTTAACGAGCGAAGGATCGCCCCCCGCATATTTTAAGGGAACTCCAATGCCCGCAAGTACTAATAAGGAAATGCCTTCCAGGAAACCGATCAGGCGCAGGCGCCCAAGCTTTGTGGTGAAAAAGGTGCTCATAATTAAAAGTGTCTTAAGTAAGGCCTGTTTGCCAGCGGCGAAAAAGGCCAGGGTATGGTAACGAATATCATGATCAGGGCCAGTATGAACCAGAACGCCATCACGCTGAATTTCTCCCGGTCTGTAGCCTGACGTTTAGACATGGATGAACCAACTGTGATGAGCACAATGGAAGTGGTCATGCCGATAATATGGATCAATCCGAAGAACAGGAATTCGGGCTGGCGTACAGCCGTATGGAAATTGCTCCTGAAGTAACTGATCACCGGGCTGTTAAAATACAAGGCATAACCGATGATCAGCTGGATGTGGGCAATGGTGGCGGTGAAATGCCTGGCCCTGTTGTCCGTGGCTGTAAAGGGAAGCTGCTTTATCCGTCCCCTGATCCCTCTGAAGATAGCATAGACAAGGCTGATCAGCACGAACCATCTCCACAGCGAGTGCGTGAATAACAATAAAGAATACATGAATGATATGCTTTGCGTTTTTGCTGTGCAAAGCTCCGAACGGATGTCACTTATTGTTAGGACGGATAGTGGGATTATTAGGACTTTTCAATCTTTGCCCGGAATTCAGATGGAGTGAGGCCTTCGTATTTCCTGAACAGCCTTGTGAAATAGGATTGATCGTCTATGCCCACTTCAGTGGCTATTTCGCTGATAGTGAACCGGGTTTGGCTTAACAGCACCTTCGCTTCGAGCACAATGGTCTCATCTATCCATCTGGTGGGAGATTTGCCGGTAATGGCTTTTACCGATTTGTTGAGATGGTTCGGGGAGATGTTGAGCAGTGCGGCATAGTCGCTTACCAGGTGATGTTCACGGATATGGGAGAAAAGAAGGCTTTTAAACCTGTTTGTGATGGTGACCGACATCGTTTGGGTGCTGGAAGAAACGGGCTGGTAGGCAGTATTAACTTCGCACAGCAGGGCAATAAAATAGGGCTGGATAATATTAAGCGTATTAAGGCCGTTTTGCGTGTACTCATGTAAGATGCGCTTAAAAAGCTGTAGTATGAACTTTGATGTTTGCTGCGGCAGCACAATGCGTGGATTGCCCCATACCTGCAGGAACTCAAAATCCTTTAACAGTTCGCTGCTGCCAAATTTTCCTGTTAGTATGTCTTCGTGGAAAGAACAAAGGTAGCCTTTGTTTACATCCTTTTCGCCGAAGGAGAATACCTGCCCGGCAGGCACAAACAGCATCTGGTCTTTATGGATGGTATAAGACTCACTGCCGATCCTCATATTCGCTTCTCCCGAGGTCAGGTACAGGCAGGAGTGGGTAAGCGACCTGGAGGCGGGTACCGCGTTTGTAACATGGCGGTACATATCTTCTAGCTTTACGACCAGGAATTTTTCATAGCCTGCTTTCATGAGAGCCATCAGTTCATCAGAAGGCATGAACCTGGGCAGAAAGGAGGTAGGGTCATAAACGTTGATCTTGCTTTTGCTGCGCATGGATGTAAGGTCTTTATTCTGATTCTTGCGGACTTTTCCAAAAACCGGTAAAATTAGGATTTTCAGTTTACTTTGCGTTTATGCTGGATCAATCCAAGCTGCTGGACAGTTTAAAGCAGCATAACAAACTGAATATACGAGTGATCACTAACTGTAATGTGCACATGCCGGAGCATATTTACCGGCAGCTCCTCAGCCCGCATAGAAGCCGGCATTACGTATTTTTGCTGGTAGGAAAAGGACATTCTGAGCACGCTGTCGACATGCAGCCTGTTACAATAAATGAAGGACAGCTGTTGTTTGTGCTGCCACACCAGGTCCATCTCATTTCACAAAGGATACAGCCGCTGCACTATGCCGTACTGCATTTTGACCAGCATTGTTTATCGCTGCTGCCCAGGCCTTTCCTGTTCCTGCTCAATCCCCTGGGCAACCAGCTGCTAAGTTTCGATGAAAAAACGCTGCAGCGGGTAAAGACCCTTTTCGGCCTGCTGACCCAGCTGCTGCAGGAGCCAGATGCCAACCCTGAACTGGTATTGTCTAACCTCAATACCCTGCTGACTGAGTGCAACCATACCTACCTGGCCAATAATAAGCGAACGAACGACCCGGAGGGGCATCTCTCAAAGTTTATCGGGTTTAAGCTGATAGTGGAAGAGCAGTTCATGGAGCAGCCTGCCGTACAAACCATTGCTGATAGCCTGTCGTTAACCACTAATAGCCTCTACAACATCGTAAAGCATTATGCCGGCGTCTCTCCCAAAGAGTTCATTACTAAGCGCCTGATGGTGGAGGCACAACGCAGGTTATACTATTCTGAGACCTCCATAAAGGAGCTGGCCTATGAGCTGGGCTTCACCGATCCCGGTTATTTCTCCCGCCTGTTTAAAAAGACGACCGGAAAAAGCACTACGGAGTTTATGAAAACCGTTCAGGATTTGTCACATTATTAAAGTGATTTGTCCCCATCCTTCCGGCCGTCCTTGATGAATTTTGTGCTCATCAAAATTATCATCACATGAAAATGAAGACGGCATTGATCACAGGAGCCAATAAAGGCATTGGTTTCGAAACCGCGAAATATTTATTGGAGCAAGGGTATTTTGTTTACCTGGGGTGCAGGAATGTTAGCTTGGGAACAGCGGCAGTCAAAACCCTCCAAGGGTTCGAAACCCTTGGAGGGTTAGGCAGTAACTGCGAACTGCTGGAACTCGACGTTACCAGTCAGTCGTCCGTGGATGCGGCGGCCGCCGCCCTTAGCGCAAAAGGAATCACATTGGACGTACTGATTAATAATGCAGGCATCCTGGGCGCTTTCCCCGCGCCGGAGGGCGCGGCAGGTACCCTGAATGCGCAGCAGGTATTTGATACAAATTACTTTGGCCCAATCAGGGTTACGAGCGCCATGCTGCCTTTGCTGCAAAAGTCTGCACAGCCCAGGATCGTGAATGTATCCAGTGAAGTAGGTTCCCTTCAATTACACCAGGATCCTTCCTGGCCATTCTATCAACTGAAAGACAAAGCTTACGGGCCTTCCAAGACAGCGCTCAATTGCTACACCATTATGCTGGCTTACCAGCTTGCGGATACACCTTTTAAAGTAAACAGCGTTTGTCCCGGCTATACTGCTACCGCCATGAACAACTTCAGTGGTGCAGGAAAAGCAGCAGACGCTGCCCGTACCATCGCAGGATACGCCATGCTGGATGACGCTGGTCCCAGCGGCAAATTTTTTAATGCTGCGGGAGAGATCCCCTGGTAGCGGCATGCGAATGAAATAAAAAAGGCAGGAGCAAATACTCCTGCCTTTTTTATTTCGAAAAATAATAGTATAATCCATCAATATAGCAGATTTGTCTATTTCCTGTTAAACGTGATGAAGATAGTTTTATCCTGGCAACAGTAGGCACACTGGTACAGCATTAACCGTAATAACAAGCAATGACCTTTAAGCAATTGATCGCAGTTCCTTTACTGCTGATAACGGCCAGCGCCGTTTCCTTCGCGCAGCACAAGCCCCTGCGTTTATGGTATGACGAACCTGCGGCTGTATGGGAAGAAACCCTGCCACTGGGCAACGGCCGCCTGGGCATGATGCCCGATGGGGGCGTTGGCACCGAGAAGATTGTTTTGAATGATATCACGCTCTGGTCTGGCGCACCGCAGGACGCCAATAACTACGATGCCTATAAACTGTTGCCGCAGATCAGACAACTGCTGGCTGAGGGCCGGAATGATGAAGCGCAGGCTATTATGGATAAATCATTTACCTGCACGGGTAAAGGGTCTGCTGACGTACCTTTCGGCTGTTTCCAGACCCTGGGTAACCTGGAACTGGCATTTGATTACAAGGGAATGGCGGATAGTAATATCGCGTTCACTGATTACCAAAGGGAATTGTCGCTGAATACAGCCGTGGCAAAGGCTACTTATAAAGTGAACGGCGTTACCTATACCCGGGAATATTTTACCAGCTTCGGCGATGATATAGGCCTGGTGCGGCTCAGGGCTTCCCAGCCAGGGCAGCTGAGCCTGCGGGTAACGATGAATCGTCCCGAAAAGGCTAGCTTAAGCGCGTCAGCAAACATCCTGCAGATGTCCGGCCAATTAGAAAGCGGCACAGACAAACCCGGTATGCAGTACCTGGCGCAGGTAACGGCGAAGCTTACCGGCGGCCGTTTAACTACAGATCTTCATTCACTGTTCATTAAAGATGCTACGGAAGTGCTCATCGTTGTCTCGATGGGCACTGATTTCCGTAGCCCGCGTTTTAAGGAACGTGTACAACAACTGCTGGCTGCTGGTATGAAAAAGCCTTACACTACGCAGCTCCAACAGCATACCACCAATTATCAGAAACTATTCAATCGTTTGAGCCTGCAGCTCGGCGCCAGCAGTGCTGATCAGCTGACTACGGATAAAAGGCTGGCGGCTTTCCAGGAACATCCTGAGGCAGATGACGCCCTGTCCGCATTGTTCCTGCAGTTCGGCAGGTATCTCACCATCAGCAGTACAAGGGTAGGGCTCTTGCCACCCAACCTGCAGGGGCTTTGGGCCAACCAGATCCAGACGCCCTGGAACGGCGATTATCACCTGGACGTGAATGTTCAGATGAACCACTGGCCGGTGGAAGTGACTAACCTGTCTGAGCTGAACCTGCCGCTGGCAGCGCTGGTAAAAGGATTGGTGGAACCAGGACAGCGAACCGCCAAAGCCTATTACAATGCAGAAGGTTGGGTAGCCCATGTGATCACCAACGTATGGGGATTCACGGAGCCGGGAGAAAGCGCTTCCTGGGGCATTACTAAATCAGGCTCCGGCTGGTTGTGTAATAACCTTTGGGAGCACTATGCATTCAGCAACGACAAAAAATACCTGGCGGATATTTACCCGGTGCTGAAAGGCGCTGCACAATTCTACAGCAGTATGCTGGTGAAAGATCCGCAGAAAGGATGGCTGGTCACCTCGCCTTCTTCATCCCCGGAAAACTCCTTTTTGCTGCCTAACGGTAAATCAACCAGCATATGTAACGGGCCCACGATCGATAACCAGATCATCCGGGAACTATTCACCAACGTGATCACCGCCTCCGCAGCGCTGGGAAAAGATGAAGATCTCCGTAGGAAACTGGAAGACCAGCTCCGGCAGATCCCGCCTGCAGGCGTAGTAGGGAAAGACGGTCGCCTGATGGAATGGCTGGAGGAGTATAAAGAAACGGAGCCACATCACCGCCATCTTTCCCATTTATATGGGCTATATCCCGCACCGCTGATTACGCCTGAGGGTACGCCGGAATTGGCAGCCGCCTGTAAGAAAACGCTGGAGGCCAGGGGAGATGATGGCCCGGGATGGTCTATTGCTTACAAACAACTTTTCTGGGCCCGCTTGCGCGATGGCAACCGTGCTTACAAATTATTCAAAGACCTGATGCGGCCCACCCTGAAAACACATATCAATTACGGTGGCGGAGGCGGCATTTATCCAAACCTGCTTTCTGCCGGTCCTCCTTTCCAGATAGATGCCAATTTTGGCGGCGAAGCCGCGCTGGCCGAAATGCTGCTGCAAAGCCATGCCGGGTATATAGACCTGCTGCCTGCGATCCCTGACCAGTGGAAATCTTCAGGCGCCGTTAAAGGGCTCAAAGCCAGGGGAAATATTACTGTAGATATCACCTGGAAGGACGGCCACGTAACAGGTTATCGTATTGCCTCAGCGGTTCCGCAGGAGGTAAAAGTGAAGGTGAACGGGGAAATGAAGCAAATTATGACGGAGAAAATTTAGAAATGTCAGTACGAAACTATAAATTGGATACTCATTTCCGGAACTATTACAACATGCAGGCAAAAGTATATTTAACCACGTTATCAAGCGTATTGCTGGTAGCCCAACTTGCAGTGGCACAGCAGATCACTATTCCCGTTCAGACAGCGCATCACGCGCAGGTGTTGCAGGTAACAGACAGTAAAGACCTTAACACGATCTATTTTGGCGAGCAACTCGCAAACGACGCCGAGTATGCCCTGGTACAAGGTACTTACCGCCAGTCAGGAGATTATACCAATCAGCTGAGCGCCGCCTATACGCCCGCCGGTTCCCGTAACCTGGCAGAACCAGCCATTGCAGTGACGCATGCTGACGGCAACAACTCACTTGATCTGAAATATGTAAGTCACGAGCTGACAAAAGTAGACGACAACATATCCCTGTTGACGATCCGGCTAAAAGATCCGGTATACGACTTTGAAGTAACACTCTTTTATAAAAGCTGGTTTAAAGAAGATGTGGTAGAGCAGTGGAGCGAGATCCGCCACCATGAAAAAGGAAATGTAGTGCTGCACAAGTTTGCATCCGCCAACGTTCACCTGCAGGCGCCTGCCTACTGGCTCACGCAGTATCATGGCGACTGGGCAAAAGAAATGCAGCCAGAAGAATCAAGGCTGACACACGGCATCAAAACGCTGGATACTAAGCTGGGTACCCGTGCCAACCTTTTCCAGCCTTCCGTGTTCATGGTTTCCTTCGGTAAGCCTGCCGCCGAAGACGAAGGCACTGTGCTGTATGGGGCAATGGAATACAGCGGAAATTTCAGGGTAGACCTGGAACTGGATCCGCAGGACAACCTGCGTATTATCGCCGGTATCAATAACTACGCATCAGACTATACGCTGACGCCCAACGAGGCCTTCACTACACCCGCTTTCCTGTACACCTTTTCAAATACCGGTAAAGGCGATGCAAGCCGTAACCTGCAGCGCTGGGCCAGGAACTATAAACTGCTGAATGGTAAGGGCGAACGTCTTACCCTGCTGAATAACTGGGAGTCCACCTATTTTGACTTTAACGAAGAAAAGCTGTTTGCACTCTTCAAGGATACCAAAGCATTGGGTGTAGACCTGTTCCTGCTGGACGACGGCTGGTTCGCCAACAAATATCCCAGGAATGACGATCATGCAGGCCTGGGCGACTGGCAGGAGAATAAGACCAAACTGCCCAATGGCGTTACTTCCCTGGTAAAACAGGCACAGGCAGACGGTGTGAAATTCGGTATATGGGTAGAGCCGGAAATGGTGAACCCCAAAAGCGAATTATACGAGAAGCATAAGGATTGGGTGATCCGTCAGCCGAAGAGAGAAGAACATTATTTCCGCAACCAGCTGGTGCTGGACCTGGGCAATCCTGAAGTACAGGAGTTTGTTTTCAAGGTGATTGATGATCTGTTCACTAAAAGCCCGGACCTGGCCTATATCAAATGGGATTGTAATGCCGTGATCTATAATGCGTATTCGGCTCATCTGAAGAACCAGTCGCATTTCTTTATTGAATACATGCGCGGGTTATATAAAGTCCTGGAGCGCATCCGCAAGAAATACCCTACCGTGCCGATGATGTTATGCTCCGGCGGTGGCGGCCGCGTTGACTACGCCGCTTTGCAATACTTCACTGAGTTCTGGCCCAGCGATAACACAGATCCGCTGGAGCGCATCTTTATACAATGGGAGTATTCTTATTTCTACCCGGCCATCAGCAGTTCTAACCACGTAACAGACTGGGGCAAACAGCCGCTGAAGTTCCGTACCGATGTGGCCATGATGGGTAAACTGGGCTTTGATATTGTTGTCAGCAAGCTGAATGAGAACGATCTGAAATATGCCCAGCAGGCAGTAAAGACTTACGATGCACTGAAGCATATCATCTGGCAGGGCAATCAATACCGCCTGGCTAATCCGCGTGAAGGCAGTGTGGCATCCGTGCTCTACCTGGATGAACAACAGTCTTCCGGCGTTATCTTCAACTATCTTGTGAATAACCGTTATGACGAAGGCAGCAAGCTGCCTATCCGCCTGAAAGGCCTTAAAGCCAAGGGGAAATATAAGATCAAAGAAGTAAACCTTTATCCCGGTACAAAATCCACTATTGACGCTGACAAAGTGTACTCCGGCGATTTCCTGATGAAGGTAGGCTTCAACCCGGACGTAAATAACCGCCGAACCAGTGTGATCCTTCAGATAGATGAAATATAAGCCGCATGAAGTACCTGCTCTTACTGGCTTTTAGTGTATTGGCTGTTTTTCCGGCATCTGCCCGGAACAGTTATATCGAGTGCTACGGCAACCTGGATAATGCTTTTTACCAGGTCAAAGTAAAGCAGCAGGCGAATGTTGTTTTCCTGGGTGGTTCCATCACCAATATGAAAGGCTGGCGGGATAAGGTGTGCGAATATCTTTCCACCACTTATCCTGCCACCCGTTTTAATTTCGTCAATGCAGGCATCCCTTCATTGGGCAGTTTGCCGCACGCATTCCGGTTTAACAAGGATGTGATCAGCAAAGGGAACGTAGACCTGTTGTTTGTGGAGTCAGCTGTGAACGACAAAGTAAATGGTACGCCTCCCGGAACACAGCAACGCGCCCTTGAAGGGATTGTGCGGCATATGCTGACAGTGAACCCCGCAGCCAATATTGTAATGATGGCTTTTGTAGACCCGGATAAAATGAAAGACTACCGCAGCGGCAAAGTACCTGCGGAAGTACAGCTCCATAACGACATAGCCAAATACTATCATCTTCCCTTCATTAACCTGGCTAAAGAGGTGACAGAGCGTATTGATAAGGGAGAGTTTAGCTGGGAGGGTGATTTTAAAGACCTGCATCCATCCCCCTTTGGCCAGGAACTTTATTTTAAATCTATACAGCGCTTGTTGGCCGCAGAAGCGAATAAACCTACTCCGGTGAAGTTGGTAAAAGCAAAGCTTCCACCACCTATAGATCCTTTCAGTTACGTACACGCCGATTACTACGATATCCACAACGCGATCAATAAAAAAGGTTTCTCCATAGACGAGTCCTGGCAGCCAACAGACAGCCTGGGCACCCGGCCCGGCTTTGTACATGTGCCTATGCTGGTGTCTGACGGCAACGAAGCCGCATTGGAACTGCCTTTTACCGGAAGGGCAATAGGTATCGCTATTGTATCTGGCCCCGATGCGGGCTATATCCGTTACAGCATCGACGGTCAACCCGTAAAGGAACTTGATCTGCACACGCAATGGAGTAAGATTCTTTACCTGCCCTGGTACCTAATGCTGGGCGATGAATTAAAGCCGGAAAAGCATATTTTGCGTTTAGAAACCGGCGGTCTACACCAGGGCTCATCCAAAAATATATGCCGGATCGTGTATTTCCTGGTGAATGAATAGGTCTGCCTCCACGTTACTCTTCAAGAAGCATATGAACGTATCTCCCGAACAATATAAAGCCAGCAACCGCGAGGGTGTATAATCGGATCATTTAAACTACCGGTTAAGGGGAAGCTTCAACATGTCGGAAGAGATGTTGACTACCAGCGTATCCATCGGTTTGAGCCGGAGGGTATCCTGTTTTATGATCTGTTCAGCGGCGATACTATCCATACCGGGAAGCTGGTGGATGATGTTCAACAAGTAGGGATGGTCCGGGCGTACAACGAGGTACCGGTGATCGGTAACGATAATTCTGAAGTGGTCCTGCGGTTTTTGAAGGCCTGTTACATCAAGAAATATATGAGTAGCAGTATCTGTCAGCGGGTTGCGACATATGATGATGGCCCCTGTTTGCATTTTAATATCCTGGGCAATATTGTTTTGTTCCAAAATTTTGGCAGGTAGTCCTACCTGGCTAAAAAAGAGGAATGGAGCGCCTTTTTGCCCGGTTTTGTAGGGGTTCTTGTATTGCCGCTGTTCTTGCGCCTGCACCGGTTCTGCCACCAGCCGTAAAGAACCTTGCTGGTAGTTGGCGTTGGCGGTATCTGTGTACCGGTCAATAGTTCCACGCCCGGTTGTGATAGTGTACTTTCCCTCGTGGTCTGTTACTGTGGCTGTCAGTTGTGTATCCTTCGCGGATGAAAGAACAGCTTCCAGGCGGACATTAATGCCTGGTACGGGTTTATTACTTTTTTCATCCAGCACCTTTCCGGTGATGGTTACAGCAGACGAGGGTGCTTGTTTGCAGGCCTGTATGATGAAGAAGAATAGTAATACAGGTATTAGACGGATATGGTAGGTTGATGTACACATGAGCGCTGCAATATAATTAAAAGCAAGGAATGCTGCTACTTGCGGAAGGGGCTGTTTATCTTTCATAAGTAGGGTGTACGCCTAAATATAGATATATTTGAAGAAATTTAACCCACATGCTTATCATCAATCCCCAATGGCAAGGTTCCGGACTTACAGATGAATTAAAACAGGGCGCTGCCACCCTGAAAGAATACTTTGGAGAAAAGGTACCTGAAGTTCCGCTCTCAGATAAAACGTTAACCACCGTAAATGCAATAAAAGGATATTGGCCTATCCTGGAACAGGCGGAAAGCTTCCGGAACATGGTTGCTGCAGCTAAGCCTGCAAAATTGGTTACCATCGGAGGAGATTGCGGGATAGAGATCATTCCGATATCCTACCTTAACAGTATGTATGGCGGAGATCTTTGTATTGTATGGATAGATGCCCATGCGGATCTGAATACACCGGCCTCATCCCCCAGCCAGACCTTTCACGGCATGCCGTTACGTACTTTATTGGGAGAAGGTGACGAGAAAATAAAGGAGCAGCTGTTCTCATTTATTAAACCGGAACAGATCTGTTACGTTGGGCTGCGTGACCTGGATGAGGATGAACGGCGATACATTGTTCATCACCATATCGTATCGCTCGAGGGTGCAGACTACAATCGCATAGAACAGGCTGTCGGACAGAAGGGCTATGGAAAGGTGTACATCCATCTTGACCTGGATGTGCTGGATCCAGCGGAATACGAGCATATTTTGTTTCCTACAGCTAACGGTTTTAAAGTAAACGAAGTGGTGGAGATCATTGAAAAGCTCAGGAACGATTTTGATGTGGTGGGCTTGTGTATTACGGAATCAACGGCTACCACGCAAGAGGCATTGGCGCCTGTTAAGGCAATATTGGACCAGGCTAAAAAGGTATAATATTTCAAGAGCGCTTATTTGTATATTACCAGTAAAAGAGCACGAGAAATGAGATATTTAAAAACATGCTTATCGCTAATGTCCGTTGTGATCACATTCCACGCAAACGCCCAATCGCTCGGCAGCAATAACCAGGCAAAAACAGCCAATGGAATTGTAGAAGGAACTCTGGAGAAAAGTGGCATACGTTCTTTTAAAGGAGTTCCTTTTGCGGCGCCTCCTGTAGGAGACCTTAGATGGAAAGAGCCTCAGCCGGTTAAAAACTGGGAGGGAGTGCGAAAAACGGATCATTTTGGTCCGCGTACCATGCAGCTGCCCATTTACGGCGATATGGCCTTCCGTTCTGATGGCATGAGCGAGGACTGTTTGTACCTGAATGTATGGACACCCGCAAAATCAGATAAAGAACGCCTGCCGGTATTAGTTTACTTCTACGGTGGTGGTTTTGTAGCCGGCGATGGATCAGAAGGCCGTTATGATGGCGAAAGCATGGCGCAGAAAGGAATAGTGGCACTGACAGTTAACTATCGCCTGGGTCTATTCGGATTTTTCTCTCATCCTGAATTAACAAAAGAATCGCCACACCACGCTTCCAGCAATTACGGATTGCTTGACCAGGCTGCAGCTTTAAAATGGGTGCAGCAGAACATCGCCGCTTTTGGCGGAGATCCAACCAGGGTGACTATCGCCGGTGAGTCTGCCGGTTCTGTTGCGGTAAGCGCACAAATGGCTTCTCCCTTATCCAGAAAGCTGTTTGCTGCTGCCATAGGAGAGAGCGGTTCCATATTGGGAGCATTACCCGCCCTGCCATTGAGTGAAGGAGAGAAAACAGGCGTTGAATTTGCCAAAGCTGCCGGTGCTAATTCCCTGGCTGAGCTCAGAGCTATGAACGCTGATTCTCTTTTAAAGGTGGTTGGAAAATTTGGTCCTTTCCGTTTCAGCCGCACAGTAGATGGTTATTTCTTTCCAAAAAGTCCTTATGAGATCTTTGCAGCAGGCGAACAGGCACAGGTGCCATTGCTGTTGGGATGGAACAGCCAGGAAGGAGACTACCATGGCATAGTGGGAAATGAGCCGCCCACAAAAGAGAACTTTGAGAAGGCCGTTCAAAAATTATATGGCGACAAGGCAGCTGAAATATTGAAAGTCTATAACCCTGCATCGGATGAAGAGGTAGAAAAAGTGGCTACAGACCTTGCCGGTGATCGTTTTATCGGCTTTAGCACCTGGCGTTGGGCTGACATGCACACAAACACCGGTAAAAGCCCGGTGTATCGTTATTATTATGAACGTCCCAGGCCTGCTATGCGTCCCGAATTAGGCAATGCGACACCTGGCTTAGCCGGTGGCATACAGCGAAATCCCGACGCCGCTAAAAAACCACCAGCTCCTTCTGCTAAAGGGGCGGTTCATTCTGCAGAGATCGAGTACGCCATGGGTAACCTGGATAATAATAAAGTCTTTGCATGGACGGAAGACGATTATAAAGTGTCCAGGACCATGCAGCAGTATTTCGCCAACTTTATTATTAAGCATGACCCTAACGGAGACGGTTTGCCTGCCTGGCCTGTAGCCAACAGCACCAAGCCGGTTACTGTGATGCACATTAACGTAAATACAAGGGCAGAACAGAGCAAGCATGAGGAACGTTATCACACGCTGGTCAGGCTAGCTACAAAATAGCATTTGGTTTATCACCTTTAAATGAGGCCTGTAAACGTCGGTTTACAGGCCTTTTCGTTTATCCGGCCGCTCATCAATTACCGGGCGTATTTGATGTATCTGCATATGCAGGTCATCAATAGCGAGCCTCTTGCATTGTTTTAGTAGTTTATTTTGAAGATCATCCTACAACTAATAAGCAGATGGATCGCAGAGATTTTATTAAAACAGGCGCGCTGGCCGGTGGAGGTTTATTCGTTTCTTTTACTGCGGCGATAGTAGCCAGGCATTTTCTCCCAGGAACATCATCTCCGGCCATCAATACAATGAACGCCTTCCTGCAAATAGCAACCGATAACAGTATACATATTACTTTATCCAAAGTAGAAATAGGGCAGGGGATCTGGACTACTTTACCCATGCTGATTGCGGAAGAGCTGGATTGCGATTGGAGTAAGATCAAGGTCGCCCACCGTCCCTCCGGTAAAGGAAAAGACTTTGAGGAAGACCCTTTTGTTCAAGCTACGGGTGGATCAGATTCCACCCGCTCCGAGTTTGATCGCTACCGCATGGCCGGTGCTACTGCGCGAACAATGCTGGTGGCGGCTGCGGCAAAACGGTGGAATGTGCCGCCCGAAGCTTGCAGTACAAAGGATGGATATGTAACACATGGTCATCAACGGCTTAGCTATGGCGAAGTAGCCGCTGATGCGGCAAAGCTGCCGGCGCCCGTCGTAAAGTTGCGGGAGCCCGGTAAATGGAAGTACATAGGGAAGTCTCAGAAGCGCTTGGATAGCCGGGAAAAAGTAAATGGCCAGGCTAAATATGGTATCGATATCCAGTTCCCCGGATTGCTTACAGCTGTGGTAGCCCATCCTCCTGTCTTCGGTGGAAAAGTGAAGTCATTTAACGCTACCCAGGCGAAGGCCATCAACGGTGTTCGTGATGTGGTGCAGATCCCCGAGGGGATCGCAGTGATCGCGGATCATTATTGGGCTGCCAAACAAGGGCGTGATGCACTACAGGTGGAATGGGACTTGGGACTCAATGCGAATATTAACAGTAACGCGCTGCTGGAAACCTACAGCCGCTTATCAGAAACGAAAGGAGATCCTGTTCAGCAAAAAGGAAATGCCGCTGCCGCGCTAAAAACTGCATACAAAACAATTGAAGCAGCATATTCTTTTCCCTACCTGGCGCATGCGCCGATGGAACCGTTGAATTGTACCGTAAAAATTCTCGAAGACAAATGCCAGGTATGGGTGGGCACCCAATGGCCATTGTTGCATCAGCAACAGGTAGCCGCTTTTTTAGGTTTAAAGCCTGAGCAGGTAGAGTTGCATACGCCATACATCGGAGGTAGTTTTGGCAGGCGTGGATCTTTCGGCTCGGATTGGGTGATGGAAGCTGTACATATTGCCAAAGCAAGCGGGCAATTCATCAAACTTATATGGTCAAGAGAGGATGATATAAAAGGAGGTTTCTACCGGCCTGTTTATTTCCATCGGGTCCATATTGGTATTGATGAAAATGGTCTGCCGTCAGCCTGGCTGCACCGCATTGTCGGCCAGTCTCTTTTTGTTAACACCCCACTGGCTAGCGCCATTGCCCCGAATGGCATTGACTACAGTTCAGTAGACGGGGTTAATGGTTCTCCTTATCTGAATCCCATCCGGGATTACTCCCTGGAATTACATACTACTACGGCAGGCGTTCCTGTATCGGCATGGCGTTCCGTAGGAAATACCCATACCTGTTTTGTAATGGAAACCCTGATCGATGAACTGGCGACAATGGCAGGGCGAGACCCGGTGGAGTATCGCCGGATATTGTTGAAAGATCATCCCCGCCACCTGGCTGCGCTTAACCTGGCTGCAGAAAAGGTTGGATGGGGGCAGGCATTGCCCCCCGGCAGATCCCGTGGAATAGCGGTCCATAAAGCAATGGGTAGTTACGTATCGCAGGCAGTTGAATTGTCTATCGATAACGGACGGATACGTATTCACCGCGTAGTTTGCGCCATTGATTGCGGTTTAGCGGTAAATCCGGATGGAGTGCGTGCACAGATGGAAAGCGGAATTGTATATGGATTGACAGCTGCCTTGTATGGCGAGATCGCCCTGGAAGAAGGGCGGGTGAAACAAAGTAATTTTCATGACTATCGCATGTTGCGCATGAATGAGATGCCGGCTATAGAAGTATATATTGTCCCCAGTACAGAACAAATGGGTGGGGCAGGGGAGCCAGGCGTGCCACTTATTGCCCCGGCCCTGGCAAATGCGCTTTTCATGGCGACTGGAAAAAGGGTAAGGAAATTGCCGGTACGGCTATAGCTGAGTTTCCTATACTTATTTTATTCGGCCTTCAGGCTCTTAACGGGATTTGCCACTGCCGCTTTAACGGCCTGAAAACTTATTGTTAACAATGTAATCAGTAATGTAACCACACCCGCCAGTACAAATATCCACCAATTGATACTTGTACGGTACGCAAAGCCTTCCAGCCATTTGTGCATGAGCCATCTTGCAGTTGGGAAAGCTATCACTGCAGCAATGAGAACAAGGCTTAAAAAGTCCTTTGTCAGCATACTGGCGATATTACCTACGGAAGCGCCCAATACTTTCCGGATTCCTATTTCCTTCATACGCTGCTGCGCAGCATACATTGACAGCCCAAACAAACCCAGGCAGGCGATTAAAACCGCGAGTATTGCGAACGTAGTAACTACCTTTCCTGTTCTGCGTTCAGTTTTGTAGAGGTTATTAAACTCTTGATCTGCAAAAGAGAAATTAAAAGGCTCTTCTGGTGCAAAGGATTGCCACTTGTTCTTTATTTGCAGCAGCATACCAGGGATGTCTGATGTTTTTAAGCGGATAGATATGCTACCGGTTTCACGTCCAAGTTGTAATGCGAGCGGAGTTATCTTGTCCCTTAAGGAGTTGAAATTGAAGTTTTTTACAATTCCGATGATCTTATATTCCGCCAGCTTCCCGGTCTGGACATTTGCCAGCCTGTATAGTTTTCTATTGATATGATCCCCGGCTCCGATGAAGCGGGCGGCAGCTTCATTGATAATAAAGCCAGTTGAATCAGATGGGAAATCGGGAGAAAAATTTCTGCCATTTAGAAGCTTCATATTGAATGTAGGAATAAAGTGCTCATCGACTGTCCAGCTTTGCATCGCAATGGCTGATCTTTGATCCAATGCTGGAGATGTAAAATATGTTTCGCTGCTTCTGAATCCATTTACAGGCAAATAGCTTGTCATGGTAGCATTTTCAACGCCGCTCATTGCCATGAGCTCTTTTTTGAAACTGATGACCTGCGATTTCAGCGCGTTAGTATTTTGAATGGTCAACACGCGCTCCCTGTTGAATCCAATATCCTTGTTCTGTATATAGGTAAGCTGGTTGTAAATAACAATGGTGGCCACAATAAGCATGATAGAAACGGTAAACTGGAACACCACCAGGGAATTCCGAAGCCACGATGCCTTGACGCCTTTAAGGAGTTTTCCTTTCAATACTTCGACAGGCTGAAAAGCCGACAAAAAGAATGCAGGATAGCTGCCAGCCAGCAGTCCAACGATGAACATCAAGCCTAACAGCAATGCCAGCATGTATGGCTGCAATAATGAGCTGATACTGATATGCTTGTCCGACAGATTGTTAAACCATGGCAGCAGGATCACTATCATCACAACGGAGATCAGTAACGAGCAAAAGCTTACTAACAAAGATTCGGTGAGGAACTGGATAACCAGGTTCTTACGGAAGGAGCCAAGCACTTTTCTTACCCCTATTTCCCTTGCGCGGCTGGAGGAACGTGCTGTTGTGAGGTTCATGAAATTAAAACAGGCGATCAGCAGGATTAACAGTGCGAGTGCCGAGAAGATATATACAAAAGTGATGGTGCCATTTGCTGATAGCTCGCCGATCCTATTTGAATGAAGATGGATTGCAGTGAGCGGTGTAAGGCTACACCGTGAATAATTCCCCTGTTTTTTAAATTCGTCCAGCGTTGAGTTGATAGCGCTTTTCAGTAAAGGGCCGAGATGGCTGTCCATTAGTTTATTGAACTCCGGTACCAGCTTTCCAGGATCGGCTTCTTTCCTTAGCAGGAGATAGGTGTTGAAGTTTTGGCTAAACCAGGCCTGTTCACTGCGGCTCTCCGCGTTTTCAGCAAGGGGGATAAAAAAGTCGAAATTAAAATGTGATTGAGAAGGAAGGTCTTTTATTACAGCAGTGATCTTATAATTATCGGCATTATTAATAAGCAGGGTTTCCCCGACGACATTTGTGCGGTTAAAATACTTCCTGGCAATGCTTTCTGTTATTACCAGCGAACCGGGTTCTTTTAAGGCGGTATGCACATCTCCTGAGATGGCGGGCAGCGTGAATACTTCGAACAGCGTGGAATCAGCGTATACTACTTTAGTTTCACGAACGTTTTGATTTCCTTTTTTGACCAGTATATTCTCATGCCACAGAAAGCGGGTATACTGTTCTACCTGTGGAAATTCTTTGACGATGGTTGGTCCTAACAGTGGAGGCGACTGAGCAAGATCAAAATGATTATCGCCAAATTTTACTTCATTATTGATACGGTAGATCCGGGCAGCTTTTTGATGATACTGATCATAGCTTAGCTCATCAACTACGTAGAATACGAGAAGGAGACAGGTGGCTAAACCAATGGCCAGCCCGATAATATTGATAGCAGAGAAACCTTTGCTGTTGGAAAGGCTGCGGAATGCAACTTTTAAGTAATTCTTAAGCATAACTGCATTTATAAGGGTCTCAAAATGCGTACGGCCAGAATATCAGGTCTAAACTGTCAAAAAAGAGACCTAAAGGGTAGGTAGCTGGGAATTAAATATTTATGTATTAGGTATGGGAAATGATTGTCCGGTTTTAATACAACTGATGTTCAGGAGCGGACAATGGTTCTTTTTGGTAAAGAAAAGATAAGAGGTAATAGTACAGGGAAATTATTTTGAATTTTTAGCCGGTATATTTCATTTAGCTAAACATTTAATGCGGTTGCTAGTTTAATCAGTTTAGTAAATGTAAGGTTTACTTGACCGCTTTCTATCCGGCTTAGATCACCGGCGTCTATACCAGTTCTTTGCTCAATATTTAATTGAGTAAGTCTTTTTCGTTTTCTTATTGATTTTATATTAGCTCCTAGCTGATGTAGATTTCTATTGATTCCTCCATGACAGATGTGTTGATCAGATATAACCTATTTTAGCGTTTCTCATATTAAAGACTAAATACTCGTGAACAGCGAGTGTTTGTCCTTTTTTTCTTTTCTACCTTCAAGTTACAAATGAATTTATTCGAAAAGGCCATATGCTGCCTATAAATCATCTCTTTTTTGTTGAAATATAAAAAGTGCAATTTATGCAAACAGATACAATTACAAGAAAGGCTACCCCGATAACTGTCCGGTCTATTTTTGCTGCAATCCATGATAGGATCAACGAGCTTCCAGAAAATTTTTACGATTTTGTACAAAGCGAATGCAACATGACAGCCGACAGATACGCCCTTTATCTAAAGTATCCCGAAAAATGCCCTCCTGAGGAAATGCAAATAATGCTTAAAGTGGCCGGCCATCTTGCCCATGATCTGAAAGCGTTGATATCCCATTGCAAGCGGGCTGTGGTTGAGTCTAAATCGTCCGGAGCTAAGGTTAAAAACTGAGTGAAATGGACATGCAATGTATAGAGTGCAATCCTCATAAGTGCTTTGGCCAGCCAAGTTTAATAGGTCGTAGGTTGCGAGTCTATGATGTAGTAACTAAAATATACTATGAGAATGATCTGCCAGCTTCTATTGGTGATTATCAAATTTCCGTTAAAGATGCAGCATCCGTGATCAGGTATTGTAGTAGCCTGGCATGCCAGAAGGATGAACGTTTAATTAAGTTTTGTGATGGGTGCATTCTGAGAACATTGCAGGAAGAGTGGGATTTTCACAGAGAGAATGTAGGAACGTTTTCTATTGAATTGGATGGTTCTAACCTAACTATTTCAAAGGATAAAAGCAACATTTTTGTGGGAGGTATTGAAGAACTGGATGATGACAGATCGGGTTTAATGGTCTGGATGCTGGCAAAGCAGCTGGAGAGTAAATACTTTGACAAGAACCCTTCGTGAGGCGGGAAAATTTATTGCCGCTGCCTGTATGCTAACACCAATTTTCATTACTGCACTGCGAATGACGACTTTAAACCTTCGTGATTGCGGGTAAGTAAGACAATTGGCAAGTCATTAACTACTTTTACCAGCTTTTGATGGGCGGCTTTCTATTTGCTTACGCAATTGCCCTAAAAAGAACAGCAAATTGCAGTTATTATTCTCCATTGATCAGGAACAATACCGCAATTTGCTGTTACAAGACATTACCTTTTAGGTACTATGCCTCGTCAGTTGGCTTCGGAGGCACTTTTGCGACGCTACGCCCCGGAAACCGTTGTTTTAAGTCATTTACAATGCTTTGAGTACCTTGTACTCCATTGTCTGCCGCTCTTTTGGCAGAGTTGTAAAAGACGGGAGCCGCGTTGTAGCTCTCATAGCCTGCCACGATCATCGTGTCATCAATAGCCTCTACAAGACTATGTAGAGGTTGCATTACCTTGGTAAGTGATTTTACCAATTCAAAATCCTTCTTAAATTCCGGTACTAGCAAATAAGGTGGCACCAGGTGAGGATTGGTTTCTGCATAAGCTAAGGCCTTTTCTACAAACGGCGAAGATTTGTCACCCATACGGGAGTACACTTGTCGTTCACTTGGGCTTAGCTTTAACAAAACGGCAGCTGCGTTTTGATGGTCAAGATGGACTGCAGAATGGTGTCCATTGCAATGCTATCAATACTTACTGATAGCAGGTTGTCACTAGACATGGTTGTTGGTTTTTAAACAGGTTAACAATATAGTTGTCAGGATGAAAATAGGAACATTATTGAAGCTAAAGTGTGAATCACATGTTAATGGTTGAGATAAGTTATTTTTTTACGGAATTGCTTACCCCACATTATTCCTCTTTCTATATTCCTTCGGCGATACCCCCATTAACTTAGAAAACATCCTCGAAAAATAATACGGATCATCCATTCCCAATTTCTGCGCGGTTTCTTTAATCGTAATATCCGGCAGCAATAGGTATTGACATGCCTTCTGCACCTTTAAATGATTAAAATACTCCACCGGTGCATACCCCGTTCTTTCCCTGAATATCGTCGAAAAATAAGATACCGACAGATTCGCAAATTCCGCAAACTCATTCAACGTGATCCTGGTATGTACCTTTTGCTGCATCAGGTCCAGCGTAGAGGCGATCACATCTTTTTCCGGTGAATGCTGAATATAATTGAACTTATCCTCGTACAGCAAAGAAGATAAAAAGTGATAGAAGATCATGTTCACATACCGCAGGTTATCTGCTGTATATCCTCTTTCCAGGTTGGAATAAATATCTTCAAACAGCTTTATGCGGTCCTCATTATATGGCAGGTAAGGCTTATAATTTTTTGCATGCTGCAATATCAACTCTACGATATAGGCCGCCAGTTCTCCTTTAAAATGTATCCAGTAGATTGTCCATGGATCATCCTCGTTAGCCGAGTAGGTATGCGGTGTGTTAATCGGAATAGTAACAAATTGTGAAGGTTGGATCTCCACCCGTTTCCTGTCTATCTCCAGCCATCCGCTGCCTTCTACACAATAGATAATAATATGCTGCCCAACTCCGGTAGAGCGCTTGATATAATGGCCCCTGGCCTTGGGATAGTACCCTATGTCGGTAATATACACCTGCCGGGTAATGGGATCTTTCGTCAGAAAATCAGTGCTGATCTTTTTCGGTAGCACAATAAGGCGCTGTCCCTCAAACCCCTCCCGTTTTCTCGCAACTTTCTCTTTCATGCCTAAAGATATATTTTATTCAATTTCGGAAAAACCGTATAAAAATCCATCATCATCGAAAAAAACACTATTCCTTGTTTTAAAGCTAACCACGAATTTTGGACCAGATCAATTTTCCACAGGGGACTATTTAATTGAACGCGCCACGTCAACAAGGCTAAAATTCATGTTATGAAGAAATTCTTTACATCCTTCTACCTTTTACTACTAGCCGCAGGCATATGTATCCAGGCGGCAGCGCAAACAAGGCAGCTGAAGGGAAAGGCACTCGACGCCAGTTCCAAAAAGCCACTGCCTTTTGTGACCATTACTAACACAGTGAACAAAAAGGCTTCCCAGAAAACAGATGCAGACGGCAATTTTACGATCAGTATTGATGGTAAGGCTACCCTGGTTTTTAGCTATGTCGGCTATAAGCCGTTTACGGCCAGCGTATCACCGTCAGATACTACAATCACCGCATTGATGGAAACGGACATTTCGGGGCTCAATGAAGTGGTGGTGATCGGCTACGGCTCGCAAAAGAAGAAAGACCTGACAAGTGCTGTGGCCAGCATCTCCGGTAAAGAGCTGAGCGAGCTGCCGGTAACCAATATCAACAGCGCCCTGCAATCCCGGGTACCAGGGGTGCAGATCAACAGCGGAGGCTATCAACCCGGTGCAGGCACCAGCATTCGTATCAGGGGGATCAATACCCTCAATACGGATGGATCAGGACCGACATATGTGGTAGACGGGGTGATCATGACAGGAGATATCAGGGAGCTGAACCCCTATGATATTGAATCCATAGATGTGCTGAAAGACGCCTCTGCAGCCGCTATCTACGGCGCAAGGGCTGCTTCCGGTGTGGTGATCATTACTACCAGGAAGGCTAAAACAGGTCGGTCCAGCATTGATTACAACGGTTACTATGGTATACAGAAGATCTACCGCAGCTATGATTTTATAGATGGGAAAGATTATGCTAACATCAGGCGGATCGCACTGAGCGATGAAGATCCGAATGCATGGCCACTGAATGATCCCGAAACCGATAAGCAGGTGTTTAGTCCCACGGAGCTTAAGAGCCTGGCAGAGGGTAAGACCTACGACTGGCCCAGCGCCATTACCCGCGTTGCGCCGCTGCAAAGCCATACCCTGAGCATCTCTAACGGTATTGGCCGCAATAAGATCTACCTGAGCGGTAACTATATGAACCAGGATGGTATCATTGTAGGCTCAAACATGAAGCGTTATTCTGTGAAAGGCAATATGGAGTCCGCAGTTACGGACAAAATAACCATGGGCCTTAACAGCAACTATTCCCATATAGAAACAGATGTAGTAAGTAACGAAACTTACTATAATGCCGTTACCATGAGCCCTCTGAGACCTATCTACGATTCAACAGGCAAACCGGTGATAGAGGTAGACCCGGGCACAGGCAACATCAGTGTGAACAATCCCGTGGTACTCGCCAGGGATGCGATCAACCACAGCGTGGACGATCGCCTGATCGGTAACCTGTTCCTGGAATATAAAGTGCTCAGCAACCTGAATTTCCGCTCCAGCCTCGGTATTGACATTTACAAGAACCAGCGCTTTGAATATTATCCGCGTACTACCGTGGGCGATGGCTACCTCAAACAAGGTGTGGCAAAAGTGCAGAACTTCGGCTATCGCGACTGGGTATGGGAGAACACCCTGACTTACGACTATAACCCCTCTGAACAGCATTCATTCAACGTGCTGGGCGGGTTTACCTTCCAGAAAAGAAGGCAGGAATGGAACCAGGACGTGGCTTCCGGCTTCCCTACAGACGAGCTGACCTATCGCGACATGAAACTGGCTACCCGCCGGGATGCGATCTACAGCGATTACTATGACTGGGCGATCAGCTCTTTACTGGGAAGGGTGATCTATAAATTCAAAGACCGTTACATCTTCAACCTCACCGCGCGCTATGACGGTTCTTCCCGTTTCGGCGCAGATAACCGCTATGGGTTCTTCCCCTCGGTGAGCGGCGCCTGGCGTGTGATTGACGAGCCGTTTATCGGCTTCAAGCTGAAGTCTAAAGTGAATGACGCTAAAATCAGGATCAGCTACGGTGTGATCGGTAACCAGGATGTCAGTTATGACAGGATCTTTGCCCGCTTAAATTCAGCCAGCTATCCTTTTAATGGCAGCAGTCAGACCACCGGTTACCAGCAAGGTTCCAGCCAGGGTAATCCCGGCCTGAAATGGGAAAGCCAGCACCAGTTCAATACCGGCTTCGACCTGGCATTCTTCAATTCCCGGATACAGGCAACGTTCGACTATTACAACAAAAATATCCGCAACCTGTTGCTGGATCAGACCTTAGCGCCTTCTCAGGGCTTCAGTAGCAAAACCATCAATATTGCTTCCATGAACACGAAAGGCGTGGATATCGGTTTGAAGTTATGGCCGGTTAAAACCAACAACTTTGACTGGCAGGTGAACCTTAACTGGTCTAAATACACTTCGAAAATAACGGGATTGCTGCCGGGCCGCGACTCCCTTAGCCCAACACTAAAGGTAGGGGAGGCGCCTAACAGCCTGATCGTCGACTATGTATTTGATGGTCTTTACCAGCAGGGAGACGACTTTAAGCTGAACCCTAACGGACGGCCGGGCGATATTAAGGTAAAAGACCTGAACAACGATGGTATCATCAACCAGTATGACCGTACTATCGTTGGCCGCACCACTCCTAAAGGCTGGGGCGGTATCTGGAACTACTTCAGGTATAAGAGGATCTCCATGACCATCTTCACCACTTACATGTATGGCCATGACGTGTATAACAAAGCATACACCGATTTCCTGTACGTTGGTGCGGGTCGCAACGTGATCATAAAAGACGGTCTGAACTATTGGACGCCTACTAATACGAACACTGATATACCCAGGCCCAATGCTTTCGGTAGCGCATTGAGAATGTTGCCTAACGGCTCTTCCAGCTATGCAGTGGAGAAAGGAGATTTCATCCGTGTAAGAGATATTTCCATGGCCTACGATTTTTCTCCCAACCTCCTTAGTAAAGCAAAGATCAGGTCCCTGCGTGCATATGTACAGGTAACAGAGCCTTTCCTGTTCACTGGCTTCCGGGGTATCGATCCTGAGATCACCGGCGCCACCAGCGCAGAAATCTATCCCAGGTACCGCACCTTTTTATTCGGCGTAAATCTGGGTTTATAATCTAAAAACTGAAACAAGATGTCATCAACATATAAATATTCCAATCTACGCGGACTTCTTTTGGGATGTATGGCCATGGCGGGCGTGGCGTTCACCGGCTGTTCAAAGCAGCTGGACATTAAGCCGGAATCATTCATTTCACCGGAAGAGCTGTATAAAGATGAAGCCGGGGTAAAATCCGGATTGGTAGGTATCTACCGCCAGCTGCTTGAGCTGAAGCGCAGCGACTACGTAATAGTAGGCATGGTAGGAACAGATGAAGGAAAGACCACTTTGTTTGTACCAACCTGGGGTACCTACTGGCAGAACTTCTGCGCTGTAAACACTTATTCAACCTTGATGACAGCCCAGAATGATGTGATACAAAACTTTTGGGCTGTGTGTTACAAGGGAATCGGTAATGCCAATGTTGCTATTAAATACATACAAAAAGCCCCGGTAAGCGATGATATAAAGAACAGGGCAACAGGAGAAGCTAAATTTATGCGGAGTCTTTTTTACTTCTACCTGGTACAACTATATGGAGGTGTGCCGCTACCCACTGAAGCAGAGAATCCCGAAGCGGATGCCAAAGGCGGGTACCCCCGGAGCAGTGCGGATGAGGTATACAATCTCATTATATCCGATCTGCAGTTTGCGATGGCCAATCTTGACAGCAAGGCAGGTGGCGGGCAAAACGCCGGCCGGGCAACCAGGGAGACCGCCAGGGCACTGCTAGGCAAAGTATACCTGACGCGTAAGGATTACAGCAATGCAAAAGCAACACTGGAGCCTTTATTAAACGCATCCAATGTAGCTTTAATGCCCAAGTATGCAGATCTCTTTGTGGAGGCAAACGAAAATAACATTGAGTCGCTCTTTGAAATACAGTTCTCCAATGAAGACGGTAATACCAGTAATCTGGCACAGAACCTGGGTTGCTGGCAGATCAATGATCCCAGGCTACCCGGCGCCGGTGGTCATGTGATCATTCCTACAGATTATTACTTTAATAGCTTTGAAGATGGCGACAACCGTAAAGACGCTACTTTCCGTACGCTCTTTTTCGATAAAGACGGCAACCCGGTAGATTACTCCTGGTGGTCTGATGTAGGTAAGCCACACATGAAGAAGTTCGATATTACAAAAGATGTTTCCGTGAGCGCTTCCTATTCTTCCCGTAATCTTTATTATCTGCGTTTGGCAGATGTGATACTGATGTATGCCGAGGCACAGAATGAGTTAGGCGAAACTCCCGGAGGTTTACAACAGCTGAACAAGATCCGCACCAGGGCTGGCCTGCAAAGCTATGAAGCAGTACACGGCAGTGTGCCCACCCAGGATCAGCTGCGCAAGGAGCTACTGTTAGAGCGCATGCGTGAGTTAGGCTTTGAAGGCTGGCGCTGGTTTGACCTGAAGCGCACCGGCACACTTCTGGCCGAAGTAAAGGCCCACAACCCGGACGCTGCGCCTAACATGCAGGAAAAGCACCTTTTATATCCTATACCAGCCAGAGAGTTTGAGAACAACGCAGCTTTACAGCCTGCAGATCAAAATCCAGGTTATTAATGAATTGTATGTATAAAGAATGGATACTGTCTATCACGTGCTTTCTCTTCCTGGGCATGGCAAATGCCCGGCAGGGAAACGATAGCCTGGTGCTTTCCAATCAGCAGCTAAGGCTTGTGGTAGATCAGGTATCGGGTACGGTCAGCTATTACTTTAAGAATGGCGTAAATCTGCAGAATACGGTAGCCTGTATGGAAGACATCCATGCAGGTTACCTTGTTAGTTCTGCTTACAGCAGGCATCAAGCTACCACTGCTGCGGTGCAGGATGCTTTTGGTACAGGCACGCATCTGCAAATTGAACATGAAGATGATAAGCTAGCTTTACGTTTAATACAGCATATTATCCTCTATGAAAACCAACCTTTTTTATTGATTAGCGTGGAAGCTAAACCCTCCAAGGGTTCAAAACCCATGGAGAGTTGGGATGGCCAGCCGGAGACCCGGTATATATCACCATTGACAATCTTGCCTTCAGATAAAGGACGTGTATATATTCCCGGTAATGAGCCGCGTATCCTCGATGTTCCCTTCGATAATGACAACTGGGTGAAGATCCTTACACAGCAATGGCCGGCTGCACAGGCAAAAGCTGTTACTGGTACCAGCTACGAATTTGCAGCATTGTACGATAAAACCACATTGTCTGGCCTGGTTACCGGTAGTATCACACACGATAGCTGGAAAACAGGTATTGCTTACCATACCAGTCCTTCAAAAGGAGAACTGGACTCCTTCAGGATCTATGGCGGGGCTGCTGTAGAAGATAACAAAGCGTTGCCGCCTGCATACGGAGGACTTGACGGTACACACGATCATGCACCCCATGGCACTATTCGCGGTGCTGCTGTGCAATCACCCCTTATATACCTCGCTGGCAGCAATGATATGCGAAACGACTTTACCAGCTACGGTCAGGCCAACGTGATACAGAACGGCCGGCAGGAATGGAAGGGATATGCACCCGTGTACTGGAACAGCTTCGGGGTAGAAGGCGTGCTGGGTTATTCTAAAGTGATGATGCCACCGGGCGTGGCCAAGATATCAGATTTCATTTATACCCTGGATAATTTCAACAAGTACGCAAAGCCCGTACTGAGCATTGATTCTTACGATCAGAGCATCTATACCACAGACCTGCTTGCGTCGCTTGGCAGATACGGTAAAAAGCGAAACCAGCAATTGGGCTTTTATTTTATTCCCTTTGCCGTGTGGACCTGGAAGAATACGGTAGACCAGACTAAATTGAGCGGTACTGATATTCCCCTGCGGGATGTAGTGCTGAAAGATAAGAACCGGCAGCCTATAGCCTACAAGGATGGCGATTGGGGCGCTTATGCTATTGATCCTACGCATCCTGCCGTACGGGAGTATATTATCAGCCAGCTGAAGAAAGCAAAAGCCATCAATGCAACCTTTATTAAAATAGATTTTTTAACAGCAGGATCACTGGAATCTGTTACCCGTTATGACAAACAGGTCCGTACTGGTATGCAGGCATATAACCAGGGGATGAAGATGCTGCGCTCACTCGTTGATTCCATCATGGGGCCGGATGTGTTTATCACCCAGGCTATATCGCCCATGTTCCCGCACCAGTATGCGCATACCCGTTTTGTGTCTACAGATGTTTATTCCCATCTCAGGGATGACCAGCCGGGCTTTCCCAATTGGGGTAGTACGGAAGCATCGATGGCCACGGGCTCTTTTATGTGGTGGGTGCAGGGTACGCTATGGCCTTATACTAACCTGGATGTGGCCATTATGCAGCATTTTCAGAAGAACCCCGATCTGACGGAGCAGGAGATCAAAGTGAGGATCTACAGTATGATGGCTATGGGCAGTATATTGGGTGATGGCTCCGATTTCAGGGAAAAGCTGGCTGCAGAACGGGCTAAACGCTTTTTGAACAACCCGGAAGTATGCGCCTTTTTCAGCCATCCCAAGGCATTTACGCCCCTGCGTATGTCGGATGGTGAAACATTGGACCAGCAGCTTTCTTTTTATTTAAAAGGGGACACTACCATGCTGGCCCTTTTTAATTTCGCAGCGCAACAAACATTTACGGAAACCATACCGTTAAAGTATATTGGCCTGGATAACAGGAAATATGCTATTACGGAGTTGTTAACCGGGCAATCATTAGGACAGGTAACGCCGGGACAGGCATCCATTTTGCTGACAGTACCAGCGAAAGATGCCATGCTCGTAAAGCTGGTGCCTGTAAGTGATTAGTCCTTAAATCATCTGTTTTGAATACCCAACAACAAACTTTAACTGTAGCAAGCAAACAGTGCGGCTCTCTCCATGGAGCGCCCCTGCATCTCATTACCCTGAACAACGGGACGGTAACAGTGCATATTACCAACCTCGGATGTACAGTGATGTCCATATATACGCCTGACAGGAACGGTGTTGTCAGGAACATCGCCGCCGGGTTTGAGCATCCGGCAGCATATGAGCACAACCCCTGGTATTTTGGTTGTATCGTAGGTAGATATGCCAACCGCATTACGGCAGGTCGCTTTACCCTTGACGGACGCCCGGTGCAATTATCCGTCAATAACGATAACAATCACCTGCACGGCGGCTTTGAAGGCTTCCATAAAAAGGTATGGGCGCTCAGTTCCCTGGTTCGGGAGGATATACATACCGGGGTGGAGTTTGAATACACCAGTAAAGACGGAGAGGAAGGTTATCCAGGCAACCTGCGGGTAAAAGTAAAATACCTGCTGAACCAGGACAACCAGCTGGTGATGGAATGTGCTGCGGTATCCGATAAAAGGACGCCGGTTAGTTTTACCAATCACAGCTATTTTAATCTTACCGGCTTTGAACAACCCCTGATCAGCGACCACTTATTACAGGTGCACGCCCTGCACTATACGGAGAAGAACGACAGGAATACGCCTACCGGGAAGATACTCCCCTTGGCTGGTACCGCTGCGGATTTTTCCTCGCCGGGTAGAATAGGAGAGCGCTTTGTTCATTTTCCGAAGGACAGGGGATTTGATCATAATTATGTGCTCAATCGTCAGCAGCCAGGCGCCATTGTGCCAGCCGCTTTGCTGGAGGAAACGCAAACAGGCAGGACACTACGTGTATTTACAGACCAACACGGGCTACAGGTTTATACTGCCAACTTCTGGGATGGCAGCATCACCGGCCAGCAGGGTAAACCCTATGTGCAGCACGGCGCCATCGCCCTGGAAACACAGGCTTTCCCCGACAGCCCAAATCATCCGAACTTCCCCAATACCATCCTGGAGCCGGGGGAGGATTACAGAACAGTAACTATCTATGAGTTTGGAGTGAAATAGGAGAAGATCAGGCACAAAACACTATCTTAAGCGTATGAAGCAATATATAGCGCATATAGCTTTGGTAGTAGCTGACTATGATGAGGCCATCGCATTCTACACGCAGCAGCTCAACTTCACACTAATAGAAGACACCGTTTTAAGCGAAGATAAACGGTGGGTACTGATAGCGCCACCTGGCGCAAAGGAAAGCTGCTTACTATTAGCCAAGGCAGCCGATAAAGAGCAGCAAAGCCGTATTGGCAATCAAACCGGTGGCCGGGTTTTTCTTTTTCTCTATACGGATGATTTTAAACGGGATTATGAGCAGATGAAGGCCCGGGGCGTTGAGTTCGTCAGGGAACCTGTTACGGAAGCCTACGGTACTGTTGCCGTGTTTAAAGACTTGTACGGCAATCTGTGGGACCTGCTGGAGCCAGCCGCCAGAAAGTAATATTTTCTTGTGCTGATGCGGACATTGCCTGTCTCAAAACCGAACAATTGATAAATATATTTATATGTAACCTGTTTGCTGCTAGTAACAGGTAGTTTGGCATTTTATTCGTGCCGGCACTTCAGTTAGCTGTGCCTATTCTCTACCTAAATAACAGTCATGATCAGGAATTACATCAAGATTGCCTACCGCAATCTTTTTAAGAACAAAGCATTTTCCTTCATTAATATCTTTGGTCTTGCTATTGGTATGACAGTAGCTATCCTGAACGGCCTCTGGATCTGGGACGAGTTATCTTTCAACCAGTATCACCAAAACTACGGCCGCATAACACAAGTAATGCTACGGAGTACTTACCAGGGAGAGGAGTTTACGAACCACACCATGTCCTATCCTTTTGCTAATGAGGTGCAAAAGGTGTATAACAGCAGCTTTAGCCATGTTGTAAAAGCGTCGTGGGTATCGGAATATATATTATCAGCCGGGGAAGCGAAGTTGTCCGGCAAAGGGCAGTTCATGGATGATGGTGCGCCGGATATGTTGTCCCTGAAGATGATCTACGGCTCCCGCGCCGGACTGCGGGAACCCTACTCCATTATGCTTTCCGCATCTGCTGCCAAAGCACTTTTTGGAAATATCAACCCGGTAGACAAGATCGTACGGATCAATAACAACAACAGTGTAAAAGTGACCGGTGTATATGAGGACCTGCCGCTTAACAGCGAGTTCAGTGCGGTAAAGTTCTTTTCACCCTGGAAACTATGGGAAGCAAATAATGACTGGGTACAACAGCGGGCCGTCAATGAATGGAATAACCATTTTCTCCGGCTTTACGCTCAATTAAAACCAGGGGTAAGTATTGAGCAGGCAACGCGCTCTATTAAAGGGGCTGAGCGCCAATACCAGGTACACGCTGATCTGCCGCCGGGAGCATCTGCTCCCCAAGCGCTTCTGTGGCCCATGAGCAAATGGCATTTATCCGGTTTCGAAAGGGGAAGGTACAATGATCAACCAATCCGTTTTGTATGGATGGTAGGGATCATTGGCATGTTCGTATTGTTGCTGGCTTGTATCAACTTTATGAACCTCAGTACTGCCCGTTCCGCAAAGCGTGCTAAAGAGGTAGGTATCCGCAAAGCGATAGGATCCATACGCTGGCAGCTGGTGAAGCAGTTCTTCAGTGAATCATTACTGATAGCGTTGCTGGCATTTGTGCTGGCTATTGTATTTGCATTGCTGTTGTTGCCGTGGTTTAATCAGCTGTCCGCAAAAGCTATCAGCATGCCCTGGACCAATCCCTGGTTCTGGCTGTGTGCCGGCACATTTATTTTTTGTACCGGCTTACTGGCAGGAAGCTATCCCGCTTTATACCTGTCTTCTTTCCAGCCGGTGAAGGTGTTGAAAGGCACATTCAGGGCGGGGCGTTTTGCTGTTGTGCCGCGTAAGGCGCTGGTAGTGCTGCAGTTTACCGTTTCCGTCATACTGGCGATTGCTACCATGATCGTGTACCGGCAGATCCGGTATGCTAAAGACCGCCCGGTAGGTTATACCCGTGAGCGGTTGCTGATGGTGGAAATGAAATCCGCTGATTTTTATGGCAAGAATGAACTTTTAAGTAATGAGCTGAAACATACCGGCGTCGTGTCGGAAATGGCAGCATCCATGGGAAGCCTCACTGAAATAGCTTCGGGTAATAATGGCTTTAACTGGCAGGGTGCAGACACTTCAAAGTTGCAAAATCAAAACTTTGGGACCCTGGTGGTAACGCCGGAGTATGGCAAAACAATAGGATGGCAGTTTATAGACGGCAGGGATTTTTCAAACGCATTGGCTACAGATTCAGCAGGAATGGTGATCAACGAATCGGCTGCAAAATATATGGGATTGCAAAACCCCGTGGGAGAGGATGTAACCTGGAAATGGCGGGATGCGCCCCTGTTACAGTACAGGATATTGGGCGTGGTGAAAGATATGGTGATGGAATCACCTTATGCTCCCGCAACGCCTACATTCTTCTTTATTAAGGCGCCCAACGGCGGTTATAATTACCTGCATATTAAAGTAAAACCTGGTGCAAATATGAGCCAGGCGCTGGCTAAAATAGAAGGGGTATTTAAAGCACTGATACCATCAGCGCCCTTTGACTATACCTTCGCAGACCAGGAGTATGCCCTTAAGTTTGCCGCTGAAGAACGTATAGAAAAACTGGCTACCTTTTTTGCCGTGTTGGCGATCTTTATTTCCTGTCTTGGTTTATTCGGGCTCGCTTCTTTTGTAGCGGAACAACGTACCAAGGAGATCGGTATACGGAAAGTGCTGGGCGCTTCCGTATTTAACCTGTGGCGTTTACTTTCCAGGGATTTTGTAGTGCTGGTGCTATTATCGTGTGCAATCGCTGTCCCGGTAGCAGGCTGGCTGCTGAATAAATGGTTACAGCAATATGCCTATCGTACGGAGGTATCATGGTGGATCCTTGTGGCGGTTGCCGCAGGGGCATTGCTGGTTACACTGCTGACAATAAGCTTCCAGTCTGTAAAAGCGGCGCTGATGAACCCTGTTAAAAGCCTGAGAACAGAGTAAAGGAAGATGATAAATGCGCAGCGGCGCACTGGTTACCGGTGCGCCGCTTTTTTATGGGTGGAAATAAGCCTTATTTTGTTTTGTTAAGAAATGCCAGCGCTGTAGGCGCCAATGCTGGCGACATGAAAATATTGTAGTGGGTCTGGCCCGGCAGAATGGCGAGTTGTGACGGGACCTGTCCGCTGCCATCCCAGCCGCCATCACGCTGTCCGCCGCCCAGCAGTCCAAAGATTTCTACTATGTGCGAAGGCGGGAAGAGGTCAGCATCTGCAGCGATGAGCAGGACCGGTGATTTGAGGGCTTTAACCTCAGCAGACAAATCATAATCTACTTTCATCGCTTCACCGATCTTGGTAATAAATTTTGTCCAGTCCTCCGGTTTAGGCGCCAGGCGGGCATACATTTCATACATAGGTGTTTGCTTCAGGAATTCGGCAGCTTGTGGGCCCATTTGTTCCTGTTGTTTAAGAATGTCGGGGTAGAAAGCGTTCCGTTTGATGGGGGTGGAAACAAGCACCAGTTTCCTTACAAGCTCCGGATGACGGATAGCAGTTTGTAAAGCAACGCCGCCTCCCAGGGAATAACCCATGATATCGGCCTGTTTGATGCCGAGGTGTTTTAAAAGCCCGGCAATGTCGTCTGCCATAAATGCTATATTAAGCGGGCGATCTATATCGGCGGTGCGGCCATGCCCCTGCAGGTCTACTGCGATCACCTGCCTGCTTTGAGCAAGCACGGGCAGATTTACCCCAAACATTTCAATGGCGCCCAGGCCTCCATGTAACAGGACCAGTGGCTCGCCGGTACCATAGATTTCATAGTACAATTGAAGCCCGTTTACCGGCGCATATCCCTTTTTCAGCGGTTGCGCGGCTGCGTTGGCGCTGGTCTGTGCGGCAGCGCTCTGTGTTGAAGTTTGTGCCATAGTTTGTATAGATATTAGTCCGGAAATAAGTGTCGTAAATATACCTGTGCAGCGAAAGGGGCGCGTCAGGAGTTTTTGAATGGCAGGGTACATAACATATTTCATTTTAGCAGTGATTAATTTCTGCTAACAAAGCTAATACACGCACCGAACCGGAATGAGGGCTGAAAACGACAAGTTATGGGGTTGAATGCGACATGGACAGGTGTAATATGGTCGTGTCCTTATAATCTACGATCTTCCAAATCATATGTTGCTGATCCTGAACGCTTATGTAAGCATTTATCGGGATGTCGTTGCCGTTGATCTTGATCTTCATAACGTGCTTTACACTGTCGTAATCGAACCGTCCTGAACTGAGCTTGCTTTTCTCGATCACGTACGGATTAGGGGAGAAGCTAATGTACCCATACTGTTCCACATACACATTTTTCCAGGCGGTGGGATCATGCAACCAGGCGTCTTTATCTACCGGCAGCCCGTTCCTGGTAAGCGTATCCACTTGCCATTTGCCGGTAAAGCTGTAGGATGATTTGACGCCGTTACCGTAAAAAGTAAAGATCAGTACAAAAGCCAGTGCAGCTATTTTGATCAGAGGCTTAAATAAGCCGATGCGCACAGGAGGAAGCTTGTCTGTTGGCCGGAGAAAGAATCCAATCAGCTCATTCCATCTTAGCAGTAACAAATAGGTCAGGCCCAGGGTAAACAATACTGCATTCAAGGTAGCAGCAAAGGGGATGCCGTAGAAGATATCGATCAGCATGATATTGATCATCACAGGTAGCAGCACCACTATACCCAGTAAATAAGTGCGCCGGAACACTAACAATACGGAGCCGCCGATCTGTAACAGGCCGATGATCATGGTTAAGGCATAGGAATGGGCAAAATAGTTCCAGGTAAGGTCAAATCCTGAAAGGGAGCCTACAAGCTTGTCATCGCGCAGATAGGAATGTCCGAATTGCAATCCGAATATTTTCGCAACGCCATATGTAGTGATCTGTAATGCCAGCCAGTAGCGTATAAGTCCCCTGAACCAGGCATGTAGCCGGCCGGAGTCGATACTATTCTTTAGTTCTTTACGATGCCAGTAAATGGAATAACCTATTGTAAAGCCTATGCCGCCTACCACCAATGCGGCCCCTGATAGTTCCAAAGCGATGTCCATGAACTTCGGTAAAACACGAGCAAAGCTCAGTGTTAAGAATACCTGCATGTAAAAGATGTTAACGATGGCAATGGACACCAGCAGGCATTCAATCAATTTCAGGGAAAACCTCGAGGTAATGGGAGGTGTAGGGTTCATTGGGCAAATTTTACTAAAAGTAATATTTTAGTATAGAAAACTACATCCATTCATCACTATGCCTGTTGCTGCTTTAAGACAAACCTGGACATTGCTCATGTTACGGTATTGTACCAACGAAGAGCTGATAAACAGAGAGTTCGATCAGCTTGTGGGGCGATACGCTGCTCCCGGGCGGCAGTACCATAACCTGCATCATATTGAAGCATTGCTGTCCTTACAGCAGACCCACGCGTCTAATATCCGCAATAATGATGTATTGCAGATGGCCATCTTTTATCATGATATCGTCTACAATGTGCTGAAGTCAGACAACGAAGAGCAAAGCGCGCTGGTGGCAGGTGCCTTTTTACAGCAGACCACTTTTCCTCCTTACCAGATCATTACGGTGATGGATTATATCAGGGCGACGAAAACGCATGCAGCTGACGAGCATGATGATGACCTTGATTTCCTCCTGGATTTCGATCTTTCCATACTGGGTAGCTCGGCGGAGGTTTATAGCCAGTATGCGCAACAGATCAGGCAGGAGTACAGCGTGTATCCGGATGAAGTCTATCGTCCCGGAAGAAAGAAGGTACTGACACATTTCCTGGAAAAGCCGGTGATATACCGGACGGCGCTATTCAGGGAACTGTACGAGGCGCAGGCCAGGCGGAATATAATGAGCGAATTAAGTATATTGTAATTAATGCAAATGCGTTAATTCATGGTTGGGCTTGACATTATTAAACTGCGGCTTCCTAGTAGCTTTTTTGTGGTATAGCCTTAATGTGACAACTGTGTTTCATCATGTTAGACTCGAATAGGCCTCCACAGTCGTCTAAGGCACTACATTTACTGCATTCGGCTAAGTAGCTATTTTTCCAATCTGAGATAGATTTTCGCGAAAATTGCCAAAGATCTCGTGGTGTTGTACAAAGTTGGGAGTTGTATAAAGATACGTTTATGTCATAATCAGACAAGTAATGCATGGCCTCCGAGAGTTCATTTGAATAGTCAACAGGATCAATCCATAATTTATCAATGTTATGAGGAGTATATCCTTGATACTCAAGGGACATAAATGCTACATGTTCTACGAATGGAAGGTTTTTATAAATGAATTTTGCAAGCTTAGGCAATCTAGGAATTGTTAATTTATGCAGTACAATTCTAATCTCAATTCTAACTTGGTTTTTCGCTAAATTATGCAACCCTTGTATGGTCTGATCAAAGGCGCCTTTGGCTTGCACCACATAATCGTGTAATTGGTAGTAATCGGAATAAACCGGTATTCCAAGCATCAACTTAGAATATGATAGACTTCCAAGATTGTTTGCCATATTGCTTGAAGCAAAAGCCCTACCATTAGTAAGACAATGTATTTCTGTTTCCGGTAAATTCAAAGATAGCTGTTGTAGTAATTGGAAAAACTTTCTTCCCAGTAATGTGGGTTCGCCACCGGTAATTCCTAACTCAGAGCATGTTTTCGGAATAAGAGGTATTAATTGAGTGTAGATGTCATAAAAATAGGAAATATCATCTCTGTCTTTTGGTGGTTGAGAGCACATTAAACAGTTGCTATTACAACGTTCTGTTACTAAGAGAAAATTATGGTGTGAATTTATCCGATATAATGTATTGATTACGCCATCGCTATTAATAACAACAATATCTCCATTCGAAAGATGATCGATATTTTGGATGTTACAAACAGACGGTTTATCTATTTGGTTGCCAATATCTAACAGGGTGATGATTGACTTAAAACGGGGGAGGGAAGAAAATGGCAAATTCCGTTCGACAAGTAGTATTTCTGCTTCTACGTCTGGGTCACGTGTTACCCGGCCAATAATAGGATTAGCAATATTGTACGGTTTGCCTTTTGTTTTTAATTGTATCAATTTTTTCCAGTTATCCAGTTTCTAAATATTTTTTCAATCTTTTTATTACTATCCATTAGCTCAATAAGGTATCTGATAATTTCCATGTTTCTTTGGCAGAATGAGCTGGTTGGTCTGTGACCCCACATATCCCCTTGCGTGGCATAGTTGAAAACAGGGTCAGCCCCACAATACGCCTGAAATGCACAGTCAGCACAGCCCGGTACAGCTTCGTTAAGGAAGACCTCGGAAAGCTCCATCGATTTTCTTCCATAGAAAATATCCTCATATGTATTATGGCCTAGAGCTCCCAGTTGGAATGTAAAATCGTTCATTTCAGCTAACATCCTCGATTCATCAGAAGCATATATCTTTCCATCGTAATTGAATACTATAACGCTGTTTATTAAGCCAGCAGGAGATTGTAAATCGACATAGCCAACAGGGAATGGAGTAATCATTTTTTTTAAGATGATGCAAGCATAATCTTCTCTTATGAAATAGCCATTTAGATTGTGTTGGATTATTCTATTGAGCGCTTTTTTGTAGAAATCAAGAAAGTGTGCTGTTTCATACCCGTTTTTTTTCTCGTTGCGCTTCGCAAATCCATAGGGGCTGATTGGTCTTAAGAATATATTTCTAAAGCCTTGACTTACGTACTCATCTACAATTTCGTTCGGATATTTGAGAGATAAGGTAGATGTTGTTGGCAGCGCAGATATGTTTTCTTCTCCAAGTTCTTTTCTGCATTTATTTATACCATCAATTGCCAGTTGATAGCTGTTTCCAAAAGGTTTATGTCTGTTTTTATTGTGAATAGATTCAGGGCCATCAAGAGAAGTAGAAATTAGAGAATTTTATTTTGTCTAAAATAGACGAGCATATCTTCTGTTAAAGGAGCAAGATTAGTACAAATGACAAAAGTTACCGTTTTATTTCTAATCAGTGCCTCTTGTTGAGCCTTTTTTACGGCGTATATAATGTTTTCAAATGCTAATAACGCTTCTCCTCCTTGGAATTCCATAGTTAAATGTCGAGTAGGAGATTGCATCATCATTTGAATGCCAGCATCTATATGTTCTTTACTCATGTCGTACCAACTTTATCGGCTGTAACCCGAGAAACTTGGCAATAATGGCACGTGTGCTCACATCTTTAGCGTGATTACGAAAATATGTAATGAGGTGAAATAGTCAAGAAAAGATTTCTTAGTACGATAGCGAGTCGCCAATACCTCTACCAACGTGGGGATTGGTTGTTCAGAAATGAAAAAGTTGGCTATTAAATCTGCGTAGAGTTCTTCGTGCTCTTCTCTAGTAAGTTTTCTTTCGACAATTAGAGCTGATGTGCCTGTTGGTACAATGAGAAAATCCCCCACTTCATTTATTAGTACTTCTTTTTTAGATGTGATCCTTTGAAATTTAAAGGGTAGAAGATAATATGTGTTGCAGGAAGATCTTTTGAATATATCAGGATGGAGAAATTTCCTCGTCAAGCGCTCTTTCATAAGGTCAGTTCTTATTGATTTTTTACACATTTTCTGGATCTAATCCAACTCGGTCTGAAATGTTAATGTGAGCGGGTCCTGTGTATCATAATACGCGAAGGCTTTTGCTACGATTAATTCTTTAATTGTTTGGGTTTCTTTAGTAATTATGTCTCTTAATCGAAAATCTATCAGATCTTGTTTGATTTTTTCAACAACCTCTTCCCAATTGCAAGAGGATTCCCGTTTAGCAACTGGCTGCAGGGATATACAGTAGTTGGTATCGTTTTCAATGCCGATGTTAACGGTAAATTCACGAGTATACCAATAAAAGCATTTATAAAGTATACTTTCATTATATAATCGTCCATCAATTGTTAGATGTAGGAAATTGTCACTTATTTCGAAAGTCAGTTTTTCTTTTGTTTAATAGCATTCAAGGTTTTATTATCTACTTTGCCTGTCGGTTTTAGTTCATTCTCCTCTTGGAATTTAAGAACAGCGACTTCTGTCTGATTGCCAAAGTATCCTGTTAATACTATATCGGATTTAATTTGTATAAGTAGCTTTTGTAACTCTTCAACGTCTGCTCCTTCACAACCTCTGGATAGCTCCCTGTCTCCCAATTTGTAGATGATTTGTCCAGAATTTGACGCGCGAGAGGATTGTGATGGTTCTATTGTTCCAGACGGATTTTCTTTCTTGGCAGGAGAATATAGAGGTAAAGCAGAAGATCCGGTGGTCGGTGTATAACTGGAGTTGCTAGAAGGAGTATAGCTTGGCTGATAAGAACTAACTCTTTTCGAACTATAGGATGAGGAATAATGTGAACTGTGAGAACTATGCGATGAATGAGACCTGTGAGAACTATGTGAACGGTGCTGGATTACAAAGCTATTTTGGGGTTTGCGATATTAAGCTTTAAAACTAATTTAGGTTTTAATACATTTTTATGGTATTTTTCACAGCTTATACTGCCCGTCGCCCCTGTGCTGTAAATCGAGAGATAGGGAGATGCAGCTTTAGTTGGAGACAAAGTGCTTAAGGCGGCAGATAGAACAGCAAGGCTTTTTTTAGCTAGTTCACGAAAGCCTATTCTTCTTTCGTTTGTCATTCGCTGGTTTTTATAGGTTGTGATAGAATAAACGGAAGTTAATTATAGGGGTATTTCAATATATAAATATTGATTAAAACTTTGGTATTATTTAAACATAACAAAATGAAGTTAAGAATAAATAACTAAATGTATTATACCATATTTATGTTATTCTTAATAGGTTTAAGCCTATTTCACAGCAGTTACCCGCCATATCCTGTCATTCACATCATCCGTTACCAGCATCGACCCATCGGGAAGCACTGTCACCCCCACGGGCCGTCCATATACCTCTTTACTATCTGCTTTATCAGGCCTGAAACCGGTAAGAAAATCCTCCGGCGGACCAGCAGGCTTGCCGTTCTTAAACGGAACAAATACTACCTTATATCCTGCCAGCTTTGAGCGATTCCATGACCCGTGCTGGGCTATAAAAGCGCCGTTCCTATATTTAGCTGGAAAAGCAGTATGCGTATAGAAAGCCAATCCCAGGGAAGCAGTATGCGCGCCCAGGGGCACATCGGGAACAATGGCTATTTTTACCAGGTCCGGCCGAGGGGTTTCCATGCGGGGATCTGCATGCTGCCCGAAGTAAGCATAAGGCCAGCCATAAAAACCACCCTTTTTTACGCTGGTGAGGTAATCGGGCACCAGGTCGTCGCCAATTTCGTCCCGTTCGTTGACAGCTGTCCACAATGTTTTGGTACCCGGCGCCCACGCCATTCCGACGTTCCCGGGTTACGTAAACCCGAAGCGTGTACCTCTTCCCCGCTGCCATCGGGGTTTACTTCCAATATACAGGCCCTTCTTGGATTTACTTCTTTTCCCTTGTCGCCAATGTTATCTACGGAGCCTACTGCAATGTATATCTTGGAGCTGTCTGCGTTGGTAATAATGTTACGGGTCCAGTGCTGATTACGTTTTTCAGCTGGCAGGTCCATAAGTACTTGTCCGGCGGAATCCATCTTCATCTCGGCCAGGCCGGTACGGATAGCGTAGCAGCTCATTGGTATTGGCTACGTATAATTTATCACCGATAACGAGCATACCAAAAGGTTGGTTAAGGCCTTCAAGAAATACCTGCTGGATGTCTGGCTTGCCATCGCCGGTAGTATCACGCAATATGCTGATGCGGTTAGCGCTTTTCTTCATGTTCTCCGCTTTGGCGGCGCCGAGTATGACTGCCCCTGCCTGCATCAGCGTATTCTTGATCGTGTTGGACTCTGCTACCAGTACATCCCCGTTGGGTGTGACGTAAGTCCACCTGGGATTCTGAAGTCCCTCAGCATATAAAGTAACCTTAAATCCCTTGGGAGCCACTGGCGTGCGGCCGTTATCCCAACCGATGACTTTGCTGAAATTTGTAACAGATTTGGTGGCAAATGGTGCAGGGAGACCTGCTGTATCAGCCATGCGGCTTTGAGCCTGCGAGGCGCTTTTCATGAATAATAGCATAAAGACTATTATTATTACTATTACTTTCATAACAAGCGTATTACATCCATGTAAATACAAAAGGCATGCCCGGAAAGGAATTATTTAGTATCTTTGCGGCACTTTTATTCACTTCCTCACCGGCTTTTGTAGCGCCAATCGTTCAAAAAATAGTGCAGGCTTTGAGTAAGGCAGGTAAAGTATCAGTTCTTTTTGATAGCCTTACCACTATTTAATCACTTTAAATTTTAAAAATTGTCATTTGAACAATTAGGGCTTATTGCCCCTTTGCTAAAGGCATTGAATAACGAAGGATATAGCAATCCGACCCCTATTCAACAACAAGCCATCCCCATTGTCCTCCAGAAAAGGGATTTGCTGGGATGTGCACAAACAGGTACCGGTAAAACCGCAGCATTTGCATTACCTCTTTTACAGTTATTATATCAGCAACCCAAGGACGCTGCCGCCAGGGCACCGCGTGCTGTCCGCGCCCTGATATTGACGCCTACACGCGAACTGGCGATACAGATAGGGGATAGCTTTGCCGCATATGGTAAGTTCATGGACCTGAAGCACCTGGTGATATTCGGCGGTGTATCGCAAAGTCCGCAGGTAGAAGCCCTGAAGAGGGGTGTAGATATACTGGTGGCCACTCCGGGCCGCTTGCTCGATCTGATCAGCCAGGGTTTCGTTAGTCTGTTGCATCTCAAATTCTTTGTGCTGGATGAGGCAGACCGTATGCTGGATATGGGCTTTGTACATGATGTAAAGCGTGTGATCACTAAGTTGCCCGCCAACCGTCAATCCCTGTTCTTCTCCGCCACGATGCCGCCGGAGATCCAGAAACTCGCCTCCGTTATCCTGAATAATCCCGCTAAGGTGGAGGTGACACCCGTATCGTCTACGGCGGAAACCATCACACAATCTGTTTATTTTGTTTCAAAACAGGATAAACGAGGCTTATTACAGCACCTGTTGGAGGATCAGCATATTAAAACCGTATTGGCGTTTACCCGCACCAAGCATGGCGCCGATAAAGTGGTGAAAGACCTGAACAAAGCAGGTATCACCGCAGAGGCCATTCATGGTAACAAGTCACAGAATGCCCGTCAACGTGCCCTGAATAACTTCAAGACCCGTCAAACCAGGGTATTGGTGGCTACAGACATTGCTGCAAGGGGTATCGATATTGACGAGCTCACGCACGTGATCAATTATGAACTGCCTAATGTGCCCGAAACATATGTGCATCGTATAGGCCGTACAGGCAGGGCTGGGGCTAACGGTATTGCTTTCTCTTTCTGTGATATGGAAGAAAGGGCATACCTGCATGACATTCATAAGCTGATAGCGCGTAATATCCCGGTGGTAGACACGCATCCGTATCATCATAACAGCACAGCAGCGCCGCTTAAACCACAGACGGCACAGCAGCCTGCCGGCAATAGGGAACAGCGGTCACATCGTGGCCCCGGTAATAATAACCGGCCGGAAATAGCACAAGAAATAATAACAATAACAGGAACCGGTCACGTAACAGGCAATCTGCGCCAGACAAACAGCGCTAGAAAACGTGCTGCGTGTCAGGTGACTGTTCACTAAATAAGTCAGTATTTGTTTCATTGATATGGGGCAAATGCTGACTTACTATTTTAAACAGTGATTTCTGATCAATAGGTTTCACCAGCACTGCGCAGGCCCCCGCTTCAATTAATGCCTCCTGGAACTCGAAGCTTCCTGTGCACATGATCACAGGGATATGGTGCAATAGCGGGTCCTGTTTAATATAGGCCAGGGTGGCGGCGCCATCCATTTCCGGCATTTGGTGGTCCAGCAGGATCACATCCGGTAAATATTTCTCTTTCTCCAGCTTATTGATCACCTCCACTCCGTTGGTAGCGGTGGTAACAGTGCAGCCGCACATACTCAGGTACTGCGAGAACAATACTTTATTCATTTCGTTATCATCGGCCACCAATACACGCAGGTGGCTCAGGTCGATATCTTCTTCTGTTTCTTTTGGTATATCTTCCAGGCTTCCCCGCTGTAATTTCAGTTTTACAGTGAAGGTGGTATCGCCCCCGGAAGGCTTTCCGCCTGGATATCTCCGCCCAATGTATGTACCATGTTTTTTACGATATATAATCCCAGCCCGGTGCCCTCGGTATACCTGTTCTGTTTGTTGGTAACAAACTGGTCAAATATCACTGATAGTTTTTCTTTGGCTATACCGGCGCCTTTATTGGTAACCTGTATAGACCACGTAAGTATATTGTATTTAGTCAATTTTAAAAGTACAGTGCTGTTCCTGTCAGCATACTTTACCGCATTGCTTAGCAGGTTGGCTACTACCTGGCTCAGTTTAAAGCTGTCAAAGCGGATAATGGGAGGCATTTGCTCATCGATTTGCAATTTGATCTGTATGTTGCGCGTCTGGGCAGTTACCTTATGTACGGCTATCAGTCTTTCAAAGAAGGGTTTCGATCTCAAAGCTCTCTTCCTGTACATCTTCCATCTTGCCTGCTTCGATCTTGGACATATCCAGTACATTGTTGATAATATTCCGGGTATTGCCTACCGCGTTGAAAAGCAGGTTAATATATGGCTCGGTTTTCTTCAGCCCGGGTCAATTCTGATCTCCCGTTTTACCAGCTGGGCTATGCAGTAAATGGCATTGAGCTGTGTTCTTAATTCATGTGTGGTCTGGTAGATAAAGATCCTTTTAAAATTGTTGGCCCTGGTCAGCTCGTTATTCTGATCATTACTCAATACGTAAGGCTTTCCTACAACCATGATCAGTAATAGTACGCCCCCGATAGACAATGCTTTGAAGATGATAGTAAGCTTCAGGCTTAATTGTAAAGGCGTTATAAAATTGGAGTAATAATTTGCCTCGATGATAATGAGAATAGCTGTAGCGATGGTGAGACAGACCCTTCTGCGCTTTTTCTCTTTAAACAACAGGAAAGTGATCAGGAAAAGGAAGATCACCATCGCCTGCAGCTCAATGACGTTTGCCAGCAGCAGCCCAAAATATATGGAACCGGCGCATTGCAGCAGGAATGTCATAAGGGCTGCCGACTCGTACCTTTTGCGATAGTTTAGCCATATCGTGGAGGCCGCGAATAATGCTTCAATACAGGCCGGGATAATAATCGACAGCTTGCCGGATAAAATATAGTAGATGCCTCCTATTGTTATTACAAGCAAACAAAGGGAGCAATTCAAAGAGTTTACCAGCTTTATTTTTATGCAAAAGCTCTTTGTCGGCTATTCCCTCCGTGCCAGTTCTCCGGATGGATTGCCAGGTATCAAGCATTTTCATAGCAGTTGGTTTGCAGACGTTTTAGGGCAATCATTGTCTCTGTTTGCGTAACGGGTATAGGATGATCCTTACCAGTACTTGCGTTTGGTAAATAGCTGCTGTAGGCCTTTTCACCTTATAGTCTTTAGATCGTCAAGTTATTACACTTAGGGCCAGGGGCATTTATTGTATTGTCCATCCCCAATTTACAGAAATTATTCTTACAAAACATTCTCTTGGGGGCCATCTACGTAGAAACACTTATACCGGACTTAGCAACGGGGCCTTCTTTCTACCGAAAAAGAATTTGCTTTTCTCTGAATTACGCCTACCTTTGTTCTGTAATAATTACAATTACAGTTAAATTAGTATAGCAATGAAAGTCGCATTAATCGGAGCTTCCGGCTTTGTCGGATCACACATCCTGCATGAATTATTAGAACGTGGCCACCAGGTTACCGCTATCGTAAGGCACCCTGAAAAAGTAGGGACGCAGCATCCTAATCTGGTTGTAAAGAAAGGAGATGTATACAACGAAAAAGAAGTAACAGAATTGGTGAAAGGGCAGGAAGCTGTTATCAGCGCCTTTAATTCCGGGTGGACCAATCCCAATATTTACGAAGATTTTCTTGCTGGTTCCAAGGCTATTCAGCAGGGCGTGAAAGCTGCAGGAGTGAAAAGGTTGATTGTAATAGGAGGCGCAGGTAGCCTGGAAGTTGCTCCCGGCGTGCAGCTGATCGACACACCACAGTTTCCGGCCGAGTACAGGCAGGGCGCTTCCGGTGCACGTGATTATCTTAATATTTTAAAGCAGGAAAAAGACCTTGACTGGACTTTCGTCAGTCCCGCTATCGAAATGAACCCTCATACATCCGGCGTTCGCAGAGGTGCTTATCGCACGGCGCTCGACAACCCAGTGTTTGACGAGAACGGCAGAAGCATCTTATCTGTGGAAGATCTGGCGCTAGCCACTGTAGACGAGCTGGAACATTCCAAACATATCCGTCAGCGTTTTACAGCCGCCTATTAAAATGGCGACTTTTACCGGCTATGTTCTTTAAGCCATAACGCTTATATTAGCGCTATAACCAGACAAATAATCCACTTATGATGTTTAGGAAACTAGTGCTTTTCAGCGGCGTATTAATGGCTTCATTGTACAATGTGCCGGCGAGCGCTCAAACAGGCCGCCCCCTGCTAAAGGAACACCCGGGCGTAGTATCATACACCTATCGCAAATCTTTTGCGAAAGATATGCCAGGTACACTGGATATGGTAAAGAAGAACGGGTTTACCGATATCGAGTTTTCCAACCTTTTCGGTCAAACGGCAAAGGATATCCGCAGCATGATAGATGAAAGGGGAATTAAATGTTCTTCCTTCGGGGTAAGCTATGAGGACCTTACTACCAAAACAGATACCGTTGCCAAAAATGCCAGGACCCTGGGCGCCAAATTTGTAAGGGTGGCTGGGTTTCCGCATAGCAAAACCGGCCTTACGCTGGACGAAGCGAAGATCGCAGTGACAGAATTTAACCGCGTTGGCAAGATCCTGAAGGATCAATACGGCCTTACGTTGATATACCATAACCATGGTTTTGAGTTTCAGCCTTACGAGAAAGGTACCCTCTTCGATTATATCGTACAGCACACAGATCCCAGGTATGTTAGCCTGGAGATGGACATTCTCTGGGTACATTTCCCTGGCCAGGATCCGGTAGCCTTACTGAAGAAATATGGCGACCGCTTCAGGGCCATGCACGTAAAAGACCTGAAGAAGGGTGTTAAAGGCGACCTCTCCGGCGGTACTTCTCCCGAGAATGATGTAGCGTTGGGAACCGGCCAGATCAACATTCCCGCCGTACTGAAGGTCGCCAAACGTTCTGCTATCCAGCATTTCTATATTGAAGACGAAAGCAGCAACGTAGAAACACAGGTGCCGCAGAGCGTTCAATACCTGTTAAGCCTTAAAGAGTAGAACAGCCTCGCCAGGATGCTCATATCATTGGTCAGTACTTCCGCCGTTCCCGGCAGCTGTGGCTGCGAAGGTATCTGCCTGTGCGCAGTGGTGAGCAGGCCGTTTACGAGCCTGATATCCATCGCATAGGCAGTATCCAGCGCCACCGTGGATACCCCGCTGATACTGCCCTGTATCATCCCAAATTCACGGAAGGGGTAAGCGGAAAGTTTGATCAGCACTTTTTGTCCGGGTTTCACCTTGCCGGCGCCATCTACCGGCAAGGTAGCCCTGGCTACATAATGTTGTACAGGCGGCGCCACCATCAGCACCGCTTCTCCGCTGGATATAAACTGGTGCGCCTTCCAGAACTTAAAGAAACTCACCTTGCCTGCTACCGGGCTTTTTACGAGGTATTGCTGCTCCCAGATCTCTAATTGTCCCTGCAGCTGTTTTACCTGCTCCCGTATTTTCTGCTGCAGATCATTGTCCTGTTGTAATGACTGTTGCTGCAGGTCTGTAATATTTTTCAGGTATTCTGTTTGCTGCAGCTTGTTCTGTAACAGGTTGGCCTTGATGGCATCTGCATTCATCTGTTTATTAAGCAATTCTCTTTTGCTGTTATCGAATTCCAGCGGGGCAATCACTTTTTCTTTTGCCAGCATGGAGTCCACACGATAACGTTTCTGTTCCAGCAGGAGTTGCTGCTGTAATAATTGATCCTTGCGTTGCAGCTCTTCATTTAACTGGTGCTGATAGCTGAGCTGGGATTGCAGCTGCCCTACCTTCTGAGAGGTGAAATGTTTGTCTGAAAAGAACAGGTATTGGTTTACGGCCTGGTACAGGGCAGCGTAGCCCGCTTGTAAGGTACCCAGCTGCAAGGGCTGTGCAAAGTCGAAGTTGCGCAGGGCATTGCGTAGATAAAGAGATGTGTCCAGCCGCTTTAATAGCTGCTGCAGCTGCAGGATATCCGGGTAATGGGCGGCATTTTCCAGGAGGTAAATGGGCTGGTTCTCGCGAACCGCCTGGTTGTTCTGCACAAAGATCTCCCGGATCTTTCCTCCGGCCTGGGCTACTATCTTCACCGGCGGATCGGAAGAGGTGATATTTACCTGCGTAACGATCACATCGGGGAAACGGATGAAATAAGCGCCTGCAAATAGCAGCGCTACAATAACAAATAAAAGGGTAGTACCTCTGCGCACCAGCCAGTGCGGCATTTTACTCATAATATCCTGTACATCTTCATGATGATGTTGGTGCTGTGGCATAATGGTAATGTTTTAATTTCCCAGTTCCAGCTGGTTCTTCACCAGCTCATAATATTTTCCTTTTTGTTTGGTCAGGGTCTGGTGGTTGCCCACTTCTGCAATGCGGCCCTGTTCCAGTACGATGATCTGGTCCGCATGCTTTACGGTGCTGAGCCGATGGGCGATCACCACTACTGTTTTACCATGGTAAAACTGCTGCAGGTTTTCCATGATTACCTTTTCATTGTTCGCGTCCAGCGCGCTGGTGGCTTCATCAAAGAACAGATAGCGCGGGTTTTTATATACCGCCCTGGCGATCAGCAGGCGTTGTTTCTGCCCGGTGCTGATACCGTTACCGGTATTACCTGTTTTGGTATTATAGCCTAAGGGCAATTGTTGTATGAAGCTTTCAATATTCGCCACTTTAACGGCATGCTGCAGTTTACGCTCGTTGATCCTTTCGTCTCCCACAGCAATATTGCTGGCGATGGTATCGGAGAAGATGAATCCTTCCTGCATGACCACACCGCATTGGTTTCTCCACCACTTGGGAGAAAGCCTTTGCAATTCCGTATTCCCGATCAGCAGCTTGCCGGCTGTAGGTTCATAGAACCGGAGTAAGAGCTTTAGCAAAGTGGTCTTACCACTGCCACTGCTGCCTACAATGGCGGTTACTTTTCCTTCGGGGATGGTAAGGCTGACATCTTTGAGCACATAGGGGCTATCAGGACCGGCATATTGAAAGGAAAGGTTATCCAATTGTATATCTCCGCTCTGTAGCGGGGAGGATACCAGGCTTGGTGTAAAGGTATCTGCCGTTTGCGCAGGCTCTTCGTTGTCGCGATTGTGGATCTCACCCAGCCGTTCCAGGCTGATCTTCGCATCCTGTGCAGAACGGAAAAAGGTGAGCAGCTGTTCTACGGGGCTGTTCATCTGGCCAATGATATAACTTACGCCCAGCAGCATTCCCAGCGTCATATTCCCGCCTATTACCTCTCTTGCGGCTATATAAGAGATAATAATGTTCTTGAGCTGTGTAAAGAACAGGTTACCGGTTTGCTGGTATTGTTCCAGGCCAAGGTGACTGATGTTCAATTTGAACAACTTTGCCTGTATGCGTTCCCATTCCCAGCGTTTGGTGGTTTCGCAATTATTCAGTTTGATCTCCTGCATACCGGTGATCAGTTCATACAGGCTGTTCTGGTTGTTGCTCAGCTGTTGAAAGCGTTTGTAATCCAGCTCCTTTCTCCTCTTCAGGAAGAAGAGGATCCATAATACGGAACAGGCACTGCCCAGCAGGAAAATGAACAGGATCTTCAGGCTGTAGATGCCCAGCACCACTGAGAATACCAACAGGCTTACAAACGAGAACAGTGTATGCAGGGTTTGAGTAGTAAGGAATTGCTCTATCCTGCCGTGATCATTGATCCGCTGCGTTATATCGCCTATCATTTTTGCATCAAAGAAGCGGATCGGCAGCTGCATCAGCTTGGAAAGGAAGTCTGAGATGATAGACATATTGATACGGCTGTTCATATGCAGCAAGATCCAGCTACGGATCATCTCTACCGCGGTGCTGCCTATGAATAATACCAGCTGCGATACCAGCACTAATTGTATGAAGCCGGTGTTCTGGTAGTTTACACCATAGTCTACCAGGCTTTGTGTAAGAAAAGGAAGTACCAGTGCCAGGAGACTGCCCAGCAACATACCTAATACCAGCTGCCCTATGTATTTATGATATGGCCGCAGGTATTGAAAGAGGAAGCGGAAACCGCCCGCTGCGGCAGCTTCATCTTCCTGCTGGTAGAACATGGGTGTGGGTTCCAGCATTAATACAATACCCTGCTCATTATTTTTTCCTGCCCAGCTTTGTAAAAAAGAGGCCTTGTCTACTTTTACCAATCCATGCCCCGGGTCTGCAATCAGCAGTTTGTCACTAGCGCGGCTGCCATCATAATTTTGGGGTGGCACTACAACAAAATGTTGCTGGTTCCAGTGAATGATGCAGGGCAAAGAGACTTCTGTATCCAGCTGTTCAAAGCTCACGGCAGCAGCCAGTGTTCTGAAGCCTATTTTTTCGGCGGCTTCGCTGATGCCTAACAGCGAGATACCTTCCCGGCTCATGTGGCTCATTTGCCTTAAACTGTCCAGAGAATAATTGCGGCCATAATGTTTGGCGATCATCCGCAGGCAGGTGGGGCCGCAATCCATGGTGTCTAGTTGTTTGTATATGGGGAAACGCATAAAATAAAAGATCAACCGCAAATGTAGCAGGGCTGCTTATCCTGGCGGCTCACCGGAAAAGGTGATTTTTCTCCGGAGCAGAAAAAAAAGTTACCAGCAGTTTTAAAAAATCACCTTTTCCGGTGAGGTGGATGCCTATGCGCCGGGCATACCTTTGTCATGTCAATTTGATTTTTTAACCACCAAACAAAAGTTTTTACTGCTTTTTAAGATTACAAAAGCAGCTTATAAAATGAAAAAGCAAACCCCAAAGAAGTTAGCCCTCGGAAAGATTAAAGTTGCCAGCCTGAGCAAAGCAGATCAGCAAATGGTGAAAGGCGGCCTGCCGATCGATTTTACGAAAAGGAGCGTTTGTGCGGATGCATGTTGTGCAAGTGATATCAACGCCCAGTGCCGCACGCTGTAAGGAAACGCAGCGAGCCAAACAAAACACACTTCATGCATTTGAAGTGTGTTTTGTGTTTCATAACGATTGAATATTTTTCTTATGTCCCAATCATTACACATCTATAAGAAGCTACAGGAGATCAACATGGAGCTGGATCATTTCATCCGCCGGGAAGACGATCCCGGCCTGTTGAGCGGTTACAGTGGATGCGCCTTGTTCTATGCATACTATTACCGCCTGACCGGAAAGCAAAAGCACCTGCGCCGCTTGCAGCAGGTATTGCAAAAGATGACAGGCGCACTGGCAGAGCAAGAACTAACCGCTTCCCATTGCAGCGGTATCGCTGGCATTGCCTGGTGCCTGCAGCATTTAACGAACCAGGGCTTCATTGAAAGAGCAGAAATAGACGACGCCTTCGGGGAAACAGATGAGATGCTGTCCCGCTACCTGCAGCAGGAGATGGAACAGCAGCGGTATGATTTCCTGCACCAGGGACTGGGCGCCGCGCTTTACTTCCTGGAAGGGCCTATGAATGCCACTGCAGGCGCTTGCCTGGAAGCAATGGTGGCACAGCTGGAACAGGCGGCCATTACGCTGGACACCGGTATCAGCTGGAAAGACCAGTTTGTAAGAAAGGATAATACCGAAGATCATTACAACCTTGGCCTGGCTCACGGCGTACCTGCTATCCTGGCCATCCTCGCTATGCTGTATGAAAAAGGGATCTGCGTTGAACGTACGCTTCCCCTGCTGGAAAAGGGCGTGCAATGGCTATTGTCCACCAGGAACCAACCGGAAGCCGGTTCCTGGTATCCCACCATGGTCACGGGTAACAATACCGCTATCGGCAGTTCGCAAAGCCGCCTGGGCTGGTGTTATGGAGACCTGGGCATCGCCATCACTCTCTGGAACATCGGCGGCCGGCTGGAAAAGGAAGCCTGGAAGAAAGAGGCGGTAGACATCCTTGCACATACGCTCTTGCACCGCGATAGCCACAACGGTACGGTCAGGGATGCCGGATTGTGCCACGGCAGCACGGGTATTGCGCATATCTACAGGCGGGTCTATAGCGGCAGCGGGGACGAACGCCTGCAGCCTGGGGCTGGTAGATGGATGGAACATACCTTTGAGCTGGGCGCCTGGGAAGACGGTCCCGCGGGCTTCAAAACGCATACCCTGAATGGATATATAAATACTTTTAACCTGCTGGAAGGCGTTACCGGGATCGGGCTGGCATTAATGGCTGCCGTTGATGAGGATGCTGCCCCGGCCTGGGACAGATGCCTGCTGCTCTCCTGAGCGGTTGTGGAAATGAGACCTAATTTGTAGATTTGAAGGAGACAATGCAATTATGATCCGCGTTTTTATTACTGACGACCACCCCCTCGTCCTCGAAGGTTTGCGATCCCTGCTCAGCAACGAGAAAGAAATTGAACTGGCCGGGTATGCCGTGAACGGCCAATCGTGTATCGATTATTTTACCAATAATACCGCCGACGTGATCCTGATGGATATCGGCCTGCCGGATATGAGCGGTATAGACCTCTGCGAAGCCATTAAAACCAGGCACCCGGAGGTGATGGTGCTGGCGCTCAGCTCTTATAACGAAGGGCATTATATTAATGCCATGATGGAAAAAGGCGCCAGCGGGTATGTAATCAAGAATGCAGATAAGGAAGAACTGCTGCAGGCCATTTATGAGGTGAACAAAGGAAGAACTTACCTCTGTTTTGAGGCCGGGCATGCGGCAAGAAAGGAAAGCAACAACGCAAAGAAGCTGTTACCTCCCTTAACCCGCCGGGAAAAAGAAGTGCTGCAGCTGATAGCGGAAGGTTATACCAACCCGGAGATAGCAGAGAAATTATTTGTCAGCTCCGCCACGGTAGATACGCACCGTAAAAGTCTGCTGGCCAAGCTGGATGTGAAGAACACGGCCCTGCTCATCCGCTTTGCCATGGAGCATAAACTCGTGAAGTAGGTCAGAATTTTACTTCCTCTACCTTTACTTCCAGTCCCTTTTTATCAGTGGCTATGTGACAGGCATAATCTCTGAAAGCAGTGATCTCCTGCAGGTGCCAGGAGCGGCCCTCCAGCATAACAGATTTCTTATCGGCTACATCCAGTGCGGTGAGCGCCGTGCTTAATCCGCTGCCGTCTGCTTTCAGCACGGCTTCCTTGCAGGTCCAGAAGCGGTAGAAGGCCTGCAGGGGATTAGCGGCAGTTTTAATAATATTCCATTCCCTGTCTGAGAATTGTCCCTTGAAATCATTCAGCTCAATAGGCCTGATCAGTTCCACATCAATACCAACGCGGGCCTGTGGGCTCACAACACAGGCTACCATGCGGCCGGCATGCGAAATATTGAAATCAATACCACCTTCAAGATAAGGCCTCCCGAAACCACTGTAACGCATATCATGCAGGTTGGCGCTGCTGCCGTATGCCTTGAGGGCGATTAATAAAAGGTGTTTGCCCAGCAAGGAGGCGTGGGCATCTTCCCAGCGTCTGAACTGACCTATTTTCTTTTGCATATAAACAGGCAATGGTTCCAGCAACGCCTCAAAAGTGGCGGACGCCAAGGGCATAGGATAGGTGGCGTAATAGATCGTCCCGGTCATGCAGTACTAGAATTGAGCTGTTGAACGTAATAATTTGCTTTCGTAATGCAATTTTGTAAAAATCTCACATAAAATATAATTTTAAATTATCCGGTAAATGCACTTTGCAAAACGAAAGAACTTTTTTGCAAACTGACAACATTTTGTTGTCAGCTCGAATGTATTCGATGTAAGATAACAGCTGTGTTGCGTAAGCTAAAGGAAATCCTTTGTAACGACAGTATTTTCAAGTTTTAGCAACATGATGGCCGATTTCACAAAACTATCGGCTATAATTTACAACTCGAGGTTTTTGTTCGCCATAGTTATTTTGTGTGCTGTCGTCAAGATAGCATACAGCTGGCTCAAAGCGCCCTGGTCCTTAAAGATGGCCGGGGCGCTTGCCCGTTTTATTACTAAAACCAGTCATTATTACACCTTTATAACCGGGAAATCCCGGAAAATTACTGCTCCTGCAATCCGTAAAAGCCGTTTGCCCGTTAATATAATTATACAACTATCAGTAACCAGGTTAGCGCTCCAGGCACTATCCACACCCTATTAATCAATTTTGCGTTGGTATGGAAGGTAGAAAACTAAGATGCACCCAGCAAGTTGTAGTCCTTATCCGGCATTTACGTAGAAAAAAGAGTATTCCCAGGAATACATGGCCGCCCATCTGGATATATCCCAGAATGCATATAGCAAACTCGAAACAGGAAAAATACCTATGACCATAGACCGGCTCTGTGAAGTAGCACGCATATTGGATATCGCTCCCACGGAGTTGCTCGCAGAGGTGAAGCTCGTCTGAGATGCATGTGGGGCGTGGGGCCTATGACGACCTAACCCGCTCCTGTTCCTATTCATGATCTATAAACTACACGCATGCCTCAGTTATTTCCAATAGACCACCACCAGGGAATGATTTATGCCTGAGGATCCCCCGCTCTCCTAATGAGGTAGCTTTTCCCTTAACAATCCATATATCCAGGTGCCTGCAATGGCGCTGAATATCATGATAGCCGCGGCAAATGCGCCGGTACCGATCATCGCAAAAAAGGGCCCCGGGCAGGCGCCTGTTAATGCCCAGCCCAGGCCAAAGATCAGGCCTCCTATCACCTGTCCTTTATGAAATTGTTTCTTGGGAAAACTGATCTTTTCACCATCAACCGTTCTGATACTAAAGCGTTTGATCAGCCACACAGCAAGCGCGCTGACGGCCACCGCCGATCCGAGCACCCCATACATGTGAAAGCTTTGTAAGCGGAACATCTCCTGTATACGGAACCAGGATATGATCTCTCCCTTAACAAAAACGATTCCCAGCAGCAGGCCAACCGCCATATACCGCAGCATGTGCCATCGCGAATGAGCAGGTGCAGCTGCCGTTGTAGTAAGCGTATCCAGCGACCGTACTTCGAAATCTGTATTTTTTACCAGTTGTTGAACGTTTGACATAATAGTAACATTAAAGGATATATGGAAGTATCCAGTTCGCTGTTAAAAATCCACCAGCCATAAAACAGCAGGTAGCCACCAGCGATGGCCACTGCAAAGTGGCCAGCCCGGTAATGGCATGCCCCGAGGTACAACCACCGGCATAACGGGAGCCAAAGCCTACCAGGAAACCACCTATCACCATGATGATAAAACCCCGTGCACTCAACAGGGAAGAGAATGTAAAGATGTCTTTCGGCACTAGCTGGCTGTAGTCGCTGATGCCGTGCCTCCCCAGCTCCGCCGCTAGTGCAGGATTTACTTGTATAGGCGCCGGGTTTTGCAGCAATTGGGTGGCAATGAAAGCCCCTGTTGTAATTCCAAGGATAAAAAAGAAGTTCCATGCTTCCTTTTTCCAGTCATACCGGAAGAAGGAAATACCGGCAGGCAAACAGGCAGCGCAGGCATGACGGAAATTGGCGGAGATCCCGAAGGATTTATTGCCAGCAGAAGCAAGGCCGGCGCCACCAGCCCGATCAGCGGCCCGGCCACATACCAGGGCCAGGGCTGTTTCAGTAATTCAGGCATATTCGATGTTTGAAGGTTATAGTAAGGTGGTTGGACAGATATAGTCGCTTATATTAAACAGTCCGCTGTCTTTCATTGCTTTAAAGCCTCCGTTAACATTTACCAGGTGCTCATATCCCCTTGCCCGTAAAATGGAATTAAATATCATCGACCGGTATCCGCTTGCGCAATGTACGTAATAGGTTTTATCCCCGGCTACTTCGGCCATATTATCGTTGATATAATCCAGAGGAACATTTTCAGCGCCCACTACATGCTCGCTGTCATATTCGCTTTTCTTACGCACGTCCAATATATTGACCGGCTGTTTGTTCATCAGTTCTGCCAGGTCTTCCACGCTGATGGCCGGTACCTGGTCGATTTCCCTGCCATCCTTCTTCCAGGCGGCCACACCGCCTTCCAGGTAGCCTATCGTGCCATCGTAACCTACACGGGCCATACGGGTGATCACTTCTTCCTCGCGTCCGTGCTCGGTGATAAGGAGGATAGGTTGTTTAATATCCGGTATCAGGGCGCCTATCCAGGGCGCAAAGTTGCCGTTTACACCCACGTTGATGGAATTGGGAATGAAACCTGCAGCAAATACTTCCGGGTCGCGGGTGTCCAGTATCAGCGCGTCGGTTTCATTGGCGGCGGCCTCAAACGTTGCCGGACTAAGCGCACGCCTGCCTCTTTCCAGTATGGTATCCATGCTTTCATATCCCTGCCGGTTCAGCATGGCGTTAAGGGGAAAATAGGCAGGAGGCTTTGTAAGACCGGTGATCACCTCCTTAATGAATTGAGCTTTGCTCAATCCTGGTCGTAAGGCGTAGTTAGTGGCCTTCTGATGCCCCAGGGTATCGGTAGTGGCATTGCTCATATTTTTTCCGCAGGCGCTGCCGGCGCCATGCCCGGGATAAACGATAATATCATCTGCTAAGGGCAGGATCTTGGTTTGAAGAGAATCATACAAGAGGCTCGCCAACTCTTCCTGTGTCATGCCTGCTGCTTTCTGGGCCAGGTCAGGACGGCCTACATCGCCGATAAACAATGTATCACCGGAGAACAGGGCAGCCGGCTTGCCATCTTCATCCCTTAACAGGTAACAGGCGCTTTCCAACGTATGCCCGGGCGTATGCAGCACTTCAATGCTGACGTTTCCTATCGGGAATACCTCTCCGTCCCGGGCTATATGCGCGTTAAAGGCCGGCTGGGCGCCAGGCCCGTAAACGATGTCAGCCCCCGTTTTTTTCGCAAGATCTAAATGACCGGAAACAAAGTCTGCATGAAAATGTGTTTCAAAAACGTAACGGATCTGCGCCTCGTTCCTTTCTGATCTTGTGGTATAGGGCAGTACCTCGCGCAGGGGGTCAATAACAGCTGCTTCTCCATTGCTTTCGATGTAATAGGCGCCATGTGCCAGGCAGCCTGTATAGATCTGTTCAATTTTCATGGTTGGCATTTTTGTGATACAAAGTTATTGGTATAGCACGGCTTAAAACGTGACCAAAGTCACCCTTATCACGATAACAACTGATCCAGGTTAAGGATCTTGATATATTGCTTGTGCAGACGTATAAGACCTCTGTCAGACAGCTTTTTCATCAACCGGGAGATCACTTCCCGGGAGGAATTCAGCTCTTGAACCAGTTCTTCGACCAGCGCTTCCTCAAAGGAAGGGAAATGCTGTTGTATGCTTACTTTTATGTCGGGCATAAAAGAATGTAATTTAGGCTGAGTAACGCAATGGCAGCGTGACAAAAGTTACGCAGCATGTACTAAACCATCTTTTTTACAACCTCCTTACCACTCACCAGTGCAGCTTCTACTGTACCCATTAAAGTGCCCTCAAACAAGCCTTCTCCTGCAAAGAACAGTGTATCTGCTACCGGTGTGCTTAATACCGGTTGTGCGGTTTTAGTATGCAGAGTGGCGTAGGAATATGATCCGCGTGTAAACGGATCGGCGGTCCAGTTAATGACTTTTGCATTTTCCAGTATGGACGCCAGTGTGGCGGTATGCAGGTGGAAAATGGCCGCCAGCGATGCCAATGCCATTTGTAAGATGCTGTCGTCGCTGGCATCCTTCAGCATTTTGGCTGCAGGACCGCCCAGCCAGCCGGTAAGCAGCGTGGACCTTTCCGGATGCTGGGTCCACCACGTAGGAACGGCTTCCTTTGAAAAGATGAAAGTAACGGGTTGGGGAAGCGCCGTATTGGGGTGTTCCCAAAATGCTTCGCGGAAGTTTAACAGGATCTTTATTACGCCGCCCATACCCATTTTGCGGAGGGCTTCCTGTTTATCGGGCAGGGGAGGGAAATACTGCAAGCTGCCCTTTTCTGTATCAGGAGCCTGTAAAACGCCCAGTGGCACGGTGATCAATACCTGACGGCTGGTATAGCGTTGTTCGTTATCGGTAATGATCTCTACATGGCCCGGCTTCCAATGGATTTCTTTCACTATAGTGGATAGCTGGATCTGGCCGCCGGCCTTTGTAATACCATTTGCGAGGAAAGCCACCAGTAGATCATATCCGCCGGCAATCCGGTATTGAGTTTCTTCGGGAGCCAGCCATTCTTTGCGCATGGCCATTGTACTGGCATCGAAAGGGTTGGCGGTATCGTAGCCGGAAGCGAAGTTTTTAATCGTCTCCCGCAGCGCGGTGTATTTGTTATCGGGAAAATATTGTTGCAGGAAAGTCTCCAGTGGCATGTCTTCCTCCAATGCCTTCAGTTGCTCGGCAAAATCATTCCAGTAAGGCATGTCAATATCAGGGTCGGGAATAGGGTAATAGGGAATCCCGGCTTCTTTTAACAAGGCCTGGGTAATAGGTAAATTCCCATGAACGAACTCCGCGCCGGTATGCTGGTAGATCCTGCCGCCGGTGCGGTTACGCGCCTCGAGCAGCAGTACCGTTTTGCCAGCTTTTATCAGTTCCCTGCCAGCCATCAGTCCTGCAGCGCCTGCGCCTATGATGATTACATCTGCCTGATCCATGAAGCTTGTCTAAGTGTTCGAGGTTTCCTGTTTTTTCTTCTGGTAGTATTTCTTCGTTTTTTCAATGCTGCCGCAGGAATGTGGGTTGCACCAGCGCCGTTTGTTGTTCTTGGTATGATCCAGGAACATCCATCCGCAGGCGGGGCATTCCTTGATCCGCTGAGGATCTTCGCCGGTCAATACGTCATAAACGGATTTCATGACGATCCATAAAGGTTGCAGCAGATCTGTATTGTCCTCTTGCCAGTCCTGTTCGAGATGGGTGTTGTGTTTACTGAACCTTATATGAGAAAGGGCGTCTGACAGTACCGAATTAAATGCATATAACAATTCATCGGGGAGGGCTGCTATATTGCCGGCAGCAATGGCAGCAAAGAACTGGTAAAGCAGTTGTCGCACGCGTTTGATTTCCTCCAGTGCCTTACCGGCCTGTTCTGCATGCCGCGCCGCGTGTTGTTGGAGTTGTTTCCTCCTTTGAGCAGACAGTATCTCCACTTTAGCGCTCCATTGTAGCAATGCTGAGTAGTTGTCCAGGTATTCGTGCTCGTTCTCTTCCTTCCAGGAGTGTACGGTATTGATAAAATCGAAGCACAGTACGCCTCCATCCAGGGGCAGGGTGTCTATGTTTCTCTCCTTGCTCATAGCTTGTCAAGGGAAAGATACGTAATTTTTACCAGTAAAATTACTTTTGATGGTAAGAAATAAATGTGTAGATTTATACCGGCAAAAGTGATTTTGCCGGTAATTGGCCACTTTTATCTGTAGTATTAATAATCACGTACATGAAACCAAAGCAAGCTTCTCAGGTGCTGGTAATACTGGCCTTCCTGGCCATCTACATCATTTGGGGCACAACCTACCTGGCTATCGCCTTTGGACTGAAGGGTTTTCCGCCATTTGTGCTCACCGCGTTCCGGGGCATTATTGCAGGGGGCATCCTGCTGGCCTGGTGCCTGGCCCGTGGTGAAAAGTTACCTGACAGGGCTACGCTGGGCAATACCGCTGTAAGCGGTATCCTGATGCTGGTAGGTGGTACCGGACTGGTAACCTGGGCAGAGCAGCATGTGAACTCCGGCTATGCCGCCATTATTATGGCTACAGAGCCCTTCTTCTTTGTGTTGTTGGATAAAAAGCAATGGGGGGAATATTTCTCCAATAAATGGGTGCTGTTCGGCCTGCTGGTAGGCTTTGCAGGTATTATACTGTTCTTCCATTATACAGGCGGAGACGCTCAGGACTCAACTGATAGCGCCATGTTATTGATAGGTAACCTGGTACTGCTGGCGGGCGCCATATTTTGGGTGGTAGGTTCCCTGTATGCACGTAATAAAGTAAACCACAGCCATTCTAATACCATGACAACCGGCCTGCAGCTTTTGGCTGCAGGCCTTTTCAGCGGCCTGGTAGCCGGGGTGAACGGGGAGTGGTCCCGCTTTTCCATCCAGCAGGTACCTTTAGCCGCCTGGGGTGGATTGCTCTATCTCATCACCATGGGATCCCTGGTAGCCTATATGGCTTTTACCTGGTTAATTACCATCCGCCCGCCCGCATTGGTAAGCACCCACACGTATGTGAACCCCGTTGTTGCGGTGTTGATCGGCTGGGCCTTCGCTAACGAGCATATTTCATTCCTGCAGGTAATTGCGCTGCTGGTCATTTTGGTGGGAGTGCTGTTTACCAATGTGCCTAATTATAAGCTAAAGGCGGCTTAGTTAGAATAGCGAATGCGCTGTTGTTGCTACCTTAAAATATGATTGAGTAAGCTCGATTGCCTGGTCTTCCCGAAAATCTTTACAGGTATAAATAATAAGGGAGAGGAACTTTTGCTGTTGCCATATGGCGATGTAAATGCCTGAATCTATCAATGGCACAAATGCATCGTAGCCCTGGTTCTCATCCTTGCCGGTGCCGCTGGTAGCATGCACAATGGGCTGGCCATAAGTTCTCAGTGAAAGCCCGGAGGTGATGTAAGTAAAGAAATCCACGAGTGTTTGTTCATTCACTTCAATAGTAAAGTAGCCTTCCACCAGGAGTCGTTTACGGAAGATATCGGGGGCAAGATTTTTCATCACGTGTATAGCTTTTTATAAAGGTATTTAAAAAATAAAAGGCAGTGTCTATGCACTGCCTTTCCGGAGGAAAATACCTTTTTCGCTTGGGCTACAGGTACCTCTTATAGGTTACTGTTGCTGAGCGGTGTCTTTAGCTGGTTTTGCTCCTTTGTGTTTAGCATGTTTTGCCTTGGTTGCTGTAGTATCCACTGCGCGGGTGGCGGTAGTGTCGCGGATCACGGCAGTGTCCCGCATGTTAGCAGTGTCTTTTACAAAGGAAGCAGTGTCCTTTACAAACAAGGAAGTATCGCGCATTGCTGCAGTATCTTTACGGAAAGAGAAAGCGGTGTCTTTTGCAAAAGAAGCTGTATCCTTTACGAAAGAAGCTGTATCTTTTTTGAATGCAGCAGTGTCAACTGCAAATGATGCAGTATCCTTAAAGAATGCAGTGTCAGATGTTGCGAAAGCAGCGGTGTCCTTTGCAAAAGCTGCCGTGTCTTTTGCAAAAGCGGCAGTGTCAACTGCAAATGCAGCAGTATCCACTTTGAATGCAGCTGTGTCAATTGCGAAAGCAGCGGTATCCGTTGCAAGAGCAGTATCTACTGCAAAAGCGGCGGTATCAACTGCAAAAGACGCAGTATCTTTCAGAAAAGCGGTGTCTCCTTTCAGAAAGGCAGTGTCAGCGGCAACAGATGCTGTGTCGCGATTAGAATTGCCCGAGCTCATTACACCCTTAGCATTTACCTGTGTGAGCACCAGTGCTCCAACGCCTGCAATAAGGCCAATTTTGATGATTTGTTTTCTCATAGTCTTTCAATTTTATGGTTAACTGATAAAAACTAAAGTGTGAACCATATTTCGTTTGTTCTTGTGGCTAGAAGTGCAAAAACCCTGCGAAAATTGAAAAAGAATTGTTAAAACGCCGCAATCCCTCTGTTAATAGGGCGTTTCAGCGATAGGGAATTTAAAATGCCATTTTTTTAACAGACGTATTTTTGTAGACCCAGCCCCCACAGGTAGTGTAATTTGTTGACTATGTCCACACGTTTTTATCAGTGTATGGCTGTGCGTTAATTATCTTTACATCATGGAACGGCATATACAAATTACCGCAGATGGCTCGCATACCCTTGCTATTCCTAGCTTACAGCTTACTTATCATAGTATGTACGGCGCCTTACAGGAGAGTATGCACGTATATATTCAGTCAGGATTGCATCACTTGCTGGGGACACATCCTCTACTGCGTATATTCGAGATGGGTTTGGGCACCGGCCTCAATGCCTTGCTCACACTGCAACACGCGGGTATGCAACACCAACGGGTATATTACGAAACAGTAGAACTGTACCCTCTTTCTACTGCTGAGGTAGAGTCGCTGAATTATAACATTTTGTTAAATAGCGGCCAGGAATACTATCTGCTGGAGGATTTGCACGCCGCGCCCTGGGATGTTGATGCACACGTAGCGCCATTATTTACATTACATAAAAAACAGCAGTCCCTTCTTCAATACCTTGAAAGCCCGCTGCAGGAGCCGTTCCATCTCATCTATTTCGATGCATTCGATCCTGCTGCTCAACCGGAATTATGGACGCAGCCTGTGTTCGAACAGCTGTTTGCCCGCCTGTACGAAGGTGGGGTATTGCTTACTTATTGTAGTAAAAGTATTGTTAGGAAAGCAATGCAGGCAGCAGGTTTTATAGTGGAGAAATTGCCCGGCCCGCCGGGAAAGCGTGAGATAGTAAGGGCCAGAAGGCCATCGTAAGCTATGGTGAAGTCGATAGTCGTTAGTCGTTAGTCATTAGTCATTAGTTAATATTACTCTCAAAACTATCAGCTCTAAAATCGCGACAATATAAATGACTAACGACTAACGACTATCGACTATCGACTTTATTTACTCCCCAATATCTTACTCTCCAGTTTCGTTTCATTCCATGCCGGGGGCGCCACCTGCAGTAAATTCTTCACAAAGAAGTCCCTTCTCTTTCTTTCTCCATAATCTCCTCCTGAAGAATGCCCCATACCAGGTACCATTACAAATTCAAAATCCTTGTTCGCTTTAATCAGCGCATTCACCAGCTGCAGGGTAGAAGAAGGATCCACGTTATCATCCATCTCCCCGAGTATCAGCATAAGTTTGCCCTGCAGACGCCAGGCATTGGTTACGTTAGAGCACTCGGCATAATGCGGGCCTATAGGATAACCCATCCATTGCTCATTCCACCACATTTTATCCATCCGGTTGTCATGGCAGCCGCAGGAGGACACTGCTACCTTATAGAACTCAGGATGGAACAATACTGCACCCGCTGAATTCTGTCCGCCGGCAGAAGTGCCGTAAATGCCTACACGTGTCAGATCTATATAAGGATATTTTGCCGCGGCCGCTTTCATCCATAATATCCTGTCGGGGAAGCCTGCATCTTTCAGGTTCTTCCAGCAAACGTCATGGAAGGCTTTGGAACGGTTGGAAGTGCCCATGCCATCTATCTGTACCACGATAAAGCCCAGCTCTGCCAGTTCCTGCATGCCACGGTAGCTGGCCTGGAAAGCTTTGGGTACGAACGAACTGTGCGGACCGGCATAAATATATTCTATTACAGGATATTGACGGCCTGCGTCAAAATTAGAAGGCCGGATCAGGATCCCCCAGATATCGGTTTTACCATCCCTGCCTTTGGCAGAGAATACTTCAGGCATACGCCATCCGTTTTGCTGTAAAGCTTTAATATCTGCTTTCTCCAGTTCCATTACCACTTTCCCGTTGGCATCCCTGAGCACGGTAAGCGGCGGCATATCCACACGGGAATAAGTATCTGTAAAGTATTGGTAATCGTTAGAGAACTTGCCCGTATGCTGTGCGTTTTCGCTGGTCAGCGCCTGGAGGTGTTTGCCCTCGAAATCTGTTTTATAATATTGAAGCAGGTAAGGGTCCTGTCCGCTTTCGCGGCCGCTGCCGGTGAATATAATGGTACGGTTCTTTTCATCCACTTTTACTACGTTGCGTACCACCCATTCCCCTTTGGTGATCTGGTTCTTTACCTGCCCGGTTTTACCGTCATAGAGATACAGGTGGTTCCAGCCATCACGTTCAGATGCCCAGATGATCTCTTTGCCATCGTTCACATCGTAACGGTATTGCTTGCTGCTGTAATCAATAAATGTAGGGCTCTTTTCTTCAACCAGTACTTTTATCGCACCGGTATTACCGTCTGCTTCGAGCACGCGGTATAACTGGTGCCCGCGTTGGTTGTATTCAAAAGTGAAGGCACGGCTGTCTTTTCTCCACGAGAGGTCTGTAATACTGTATTGCTGGTTGAAAAGCGATGGATCCAGCGGTATATGTTTTTTACCATCTACCAGGAATAACTGCGGCACTTTAACAGGCAGGGCATCACCTGGTTTGAGGTAATCACGGGTGCTAAGCTTAGGCTGCAGCTGATCCTCCGGAGAAGAAGAAATAAGATATAGTAAACGTTTCTTGTTAGGCCGCACTTTATTGGCCACCAGCTTCTTAGAGTCCGGCGACCATATTATGTCAGGAAGAATAGAATTCCCCTTCTGCGCCGTCATAGCTCAATTGGTATTCCGCCTGCGTTTTGCGGTGTTTAATATAAACGTTAAAGTTTTTGATGTAGGCAATCCAGTTACTATCCGGTGATGGCTCGGGGTCATTCGATTGTTCATCCCGCTCGGCTCCCCAGTACCGCTCTGTGTTCTTTTCTTTTTTCCCTTCAGAAACTACCTGGCAGCTATAGTCAGAGAGCAGACAGCGACAAAGTGTATCTCCAACGCTGAAGTGCAGGGTATCCCGGTTATAGCTGTAGCTGATAGCATTGAAAGGCAGTGCGGAGGCCTCATAAGGGCGTTGCAGCAGGGCAGAAAGGGCCTTGGCCAGCCGCTCATGGTCAAAGGCCGGCTGTTTGCTACGCTGGTCCGCATCTACCATGATAAACTCCTTGCCGCGGGGTGTTTGCTGGTAATACCAGCAGCGGTGGCTTTCCCCGATCCAGTTAACATTGTAAGGGGTGTAATATAGTTTGTTCTTAATGGCATTGCTCCAGTCATTAGCGCGACGATAATCGTCTGCAGTGCCCTGGGCCTGCAGCAGCCCGCAATAACCAGTCAATAGAAGGAGCAGCGACAGCTGCATGAAGGAGCGGCGATAGGAGAAACGTTGCATAAACAAGTAGGTTTGATCACAGAATTTTAATGTTCTACATTCTGGAAATAACTGTTAACATAATCACTGGGGGATTGCCCGGTAACGCCTTTGAACACGCGGTTAAAATTGGTAATGCTGTTAAACCCGCAGGTGTAGGCTACTGTGGCAATATTATCATAAGCCCCGTCTGTAAGCTTTTTACAAGCTTCATTGATACGTACCTCGTTGAGGAAAGACACAAACGTATGCAGCGTATGTTTCTTGAAGAAGCGGCAGAAGGCCTGCGGCGTCATATGCGCCTGCCGGGCCGCATCTTCCAGCGTAATAGGTTTATCATACTGCTGCATGATATAATTATAGATATTGCCGATACGGATGCCTTCATGCTCGCTGAACATAGGCGTTTTATTGCCGGAGCTCAACGGCGTCAGTTCGGGATAGCTGCTCATCAGCTTCAGCATATCTAAAAAATGCATCAGCTGATCCGCGCCGGAACTTTGCGCAATACGCAGCATCCGGTTGGATACTTCCGTTACATGTTGCGGCGGCAGCTTAAAGCCAGACTGGTGTTGCTGTACAAAATTCTTCAGCAGTTTGAGCTCAGGCAGGTTAAAGAAAGAGGCCAGCTGCCCGTTGGGATTGAAGAAGATCATCCAGGCCACGATCTTCTTTTTGCTCTTGGGCAAAAAATAAGAAGCTTCATTCTTAAAGATATGTGGTTGGTTGGCCCCGATCCAGTAGATCTCGTTAGAACGGAAGGAATGCATGTTATTGTCAGCCACCAGCGTACCTTCGCCTTTCTGTATCCAGGTAAGTTGTACCTCCTGGTGCCGGTGCAGGTGTGGATAAAAATGGGGAAGAACATCCTTTTGCACAATAATAGACTTATCTAACGGCACAGGAATAGTGAATTGTAACACTTTCATAAATTACTCCCTTTACATTAATTTCAGGTTGCGTCGATTGGTTGACAATGGTTAATCCAGGTTGATGGATACCTCTTGCCCAATATTACAAATTTTACCCCATCCCTTGGGAAAACAGGTTAATATAAGGTAATAATTGATTATAATAAGGCATGTACGCGTCTCCGGTTTGAGATATTTTTGACAAAAATTTGTGTAATATGTCTATTGAATGGAAAGGGATATTTCCTGCAATCACCACTAAGTTCACGGCCAATGATGAATTGGACCTGCCGCTTTTTGAAAAGAACCTGAAAGCGCAAATGGCTGCCGGTATAGATGGTATTATCCTGGGCGGCTCCCTGGGAGAGGCCAGCACACTCACCAATGCCGAAAGGGAAACGCTTGTAAAATATACCGTTGAGAAAGTTGCAGGCAAAATACCTGTAGTGCTGAATATTGCCGAAGGCTCTACCGCTGTAGCCATAAAGCTGGCCGCAGACGCAAAGGCCTGGGGCGCCCGCGGACTGATGCTGCTCCCGCCCATGCGTTATAAGACCGATGAGCGCGAAACAGCCGCTTATTTTAAAGCAATAGCCGGATCTACCGACCTTCCCATCATGATCTATAACAACCCGGTTGATTATAAGATAGATGTTACACTGGATGTTTTCGAAGAATTGTCTGCATATAAGAATATACAGGCGGTAAAAGAATCTACCCGCGACGTATCCAACGTTACCCGGATGATCAACCGCTTCGGTAACCGCTTCAAAATATTATGCGGGGTAGATACCCTGGCCCTCGAAGAATTAATGCTGGGCGCCACCGGTTGGGTAGGCGGACTGGTGTGCGCCTTCCCGGCAGAAACAGTGGCCATCTACCGCCTGGCAAAAGCTGGCCGTTACGCCGAAGCGCTGGAAATCTACCGCTGGTTCCTGCCCCTCCTGGAGCTGGACCTTCACGCCAAGCTGGTACAATACATCAAGCTGGCTGAAACACAGGCCGGACTGGGCAGCGAATATGTAAGGGCGCCCCGCCTCACCCTCGTAGGGGAAGAGCGCGAACGTATATTATCTGTCATTAATACAGCGCTGGCCAACAGGCCTGAGCTGCCTGATTACCTTTCCATAGGCAAGCTGGAAGGCGTAAATTAATGTTTGAAAGTATTAAGTTTGAGGTCTGAGGTTTGAAGTTTGAGGTTGGTTAAAAGTTGGAGGTTCGAAGCCAGTGATCTGCCCTGGAACACCGTTCTGAACTTTTAACTGCCAACGAACTTCAAACTTCAAACTTTAAACCTCAAACTCTTAAAAAACATGACCATGACAGACGTGGATATAGTTATGCAGCAGTCCGCTGCCGCATTCGAAGCATACAAACTGGTACCCGCCGCTGGCAGGGCAGGTTTCCTGGAAGCAATAGCCGAAGAACTGGAAAGCCTTCGTGAATCACTGGTAACAACAGCCGGACAGGAGACCAATCTCCCGCCCGCACGGCTGAATGGTGAGCTCACCCGCACCACTAACCAGCTGAAACTGTTTGCAAGTCTGATCAGGGAAGGCAGCTGGGCAGAAGCTGTGATAGATACAGCCAACCCCGGCAGTACACCGCCCCGGCCCGACATCCGTAAAGTGCTGCTGCCTGTAGGGCCGGTAGTGGTTTTCGGCGCCAGCAATTTCCCTTTCGCCTTCTCCACCGCAGGCGGTGATACCGCCAGCGCATTAGCGGCAGGCGCAACGGTAGTGATCAAAGGCCATCCTGCCCATGAGATCACCTCTCTGAAGGTGTTCGGGGCAATACAGGCCGCCATTAGCAAGACAAAAATGCCGGAGTATACGGTACAGCACGTATCAGCTCCCGGCAATACCATAGGAAAAGACCTGGTAATGCATCCCCTCACTACAGGTGTTGGCTTTACAGGATCTTTCCAGGGTGGAAAAGCATTATTCAACTATGCCAATCAGCGGGAAACGCCCATACCGGTGTTTGCGGAAATGAGCAGCGTAAACCCGGTGGTGTTCCTGCCAGATACCCTCGAAAAGAATGCAGCATCACTGGCGCAGACCTTTGGCGGATCTATTACCCTGGGCATGGGACAATTCTGTACCAACCCGGGCCTGCTGCTGGCCATCCGCAGCAAGGCGCAGGAACAGTTTGCATCACTGCTGGGCGAAGCCATTGCGCAGTGCGCGCCGCAGAAAATGCTGCACGCAGGCATTCACCAGGCTTATGAACAGGGCCGCAGCCGCCTGCTCTCCCAGCAGGGCGTAACGCTCGTAAGCGAGTCTGCCCAGGCGCCTGCAGAAATGGAAGCCTACCCGGCGCTGGCCAGTGTAACGGCAAAAGATTTCCTCGCCAACCACCTCCTGCATGAAGAGGTGTTCGGTCCCTCTTCTCTGCTCATTGTATGCGACAACAAGGAAGAGCTGAAAACCGTTTTAAAAAGCCTGAAAGGCCAGCTTACCACTACGGTAGTAGGCACCGAGGCAGATGTGGCGGCAAACGGCGATGTGATCGCCCTGCAAACCACCCTGGCCGGGCGTGTCATCCTTAACGCGCCGCCCACTGGCGTAGAAGTATGCAATGCCATGGTGCACGGTGGTCCTTTCCCGGCCACAACAGACGCCCGTTTCACATCCGTAGGCACCAGCGCCATCAAACGCTGGGTACGCCCCGTATGCTTCCAGGGATTCACCAACGCTATGTTACCTGACACACTGAAGAATGAAAATCCTTTAGGCATCTGGAGGCTGGTGAATGGAGAGTTTACTAAAGACGCCATCATTTAAAAGTTTGAGGTTTGAAGTTTGAGGTTTGAGGTTGGTGGAAGTTGAACGTTTCGTTCAGGCGTCAGGCCTGGATCGTAGCGCTAAACTTTTAACCTCCAACGAACCTCAAATCTCAAACTTCAAACCTCAAACCCTTTAATAAGTTTATGTCAGATCAACCAACATCTTTCAAGCGGTCTTTCGGCCTGCTGGACGCCACCATGATTGTAGCCGGCTCTATGATCGGTTCCGGTATCTTCATCGTCAGCGCAGATATTGTAAGAAATGTCAGTTCAGCAGGTTGGCTAACGCTGGTCTGGTTGTTTGCAGGCATACTAACACTCACGGCCGCACTGAGCTACGGAGAGCTCAGCGCTATGTTTCCCAAAGCAGGAGGCCAATATGTTTACCTCAAAGAAGCTTTTAACCCGCTGGTAGGTTTTCTCTACGGCTGGAGTTTTTTCACCGTGATACAAACCGGCACCATTGCCGCAGTAGGGGTGGCCTTTGCCAAGTTCGCGGCCTATATCTTCCCCATGTTAAGCGAAAAGAATGTGCTGGCCGATCTGGGATTTATGCAGCTTACGGCGGCGCAGCTCACTTCCGTCTTACTCGTAATTTTACTGACTTATATTAATACCCTCGGCGTAAAAGAAGGAAAGCTGATCCAGACCACCTTTACCCTTACCAAGATCGCCGCCCTGTTTGGACTGATTATCTTCGGACTGCTACTCGCCGCCCGTAAAGACGTATGGCAGGCCAACTGGCAAACGGGATTTACCTTACAGCAGCTGAAGCCCGAAGGCTTATTGCCCTATGCCGGGTTAGCCGTATTAGGCGCTATCGCTGGCAGTATGGTAGGAACCCTGTTTAGCAGTGACTCCTGGCATAACGTAACCTTTATTGCCGGTGAGATCAAACGCCCCGAAAGGAATATCGGCCTCGCGCTCTTCCTGGGAACCCTGCTGGTGACCATCATTTACGTATCCACCAACATGATGTTCCTCAGCGTTATGCCCCTGCACGAAATTGCCTTTGCAGACAGCGACAGGGTAGGGGTAGCCGCTTCCGTACATATCTTTGGCAGCGTAGGCACCTACATCATCGCTGCCCTGATCATGGTATCTACCTTTGGTTGCAATAACGGCCTGATCCTCGCCGGGGCCCGCGTATATTATACCATGGCAACCGATGGCCTCTTCTTTAAACAACTGGCCGTCTTAAACAAGAACGCTGTTCCCTCCAAAGCTTTATGGCTGCAGTGCGTATGGGCCTGCCTGCTTTGCCTGAGCGGCAAATACGGCCAGCTGCTGGATTATGTGATCTTCGTTGTGCTCATCTTTTACATCCTTACCATCATTGGCATTTTCCGCCTCCGTAAAAAACGTCCGGACCTGCCAAGGCCTTACAAAGCTTTTGGCTACCCGGTATTACCGCTTTTTTATATTGTGTCCGCAACAGTGATCTGCCTGGCGCTGCTGGCTTATAAGCCTATGTTCACCTGGCCTGGTCTCGGCCTGGTGTTGCTGGGTATCCCGGTATATTACCTGGTATGGGGCAGGCAGCAGCATCGTTCCATTCAGGGATCGGAGTCTGCCGCAACACAGGAATTACCCGTTCCCGAACAGGCTGATTAGGGTTAAAATCCGGTGGCTGGAACTGCTTCGTCGGCCATTCTTTAACCCTATCCTGCTACGAAATCCCATAATTTATGTTAATTTTTGCAAACCTTTGATCAATACCTGCAATGGTGTGTTCATTGCTTTCGGATATTTTTGTTATGATCCGGATGCCATCGAAGCCTGTAATTGTAAGGTAAGCAAAGCATTCGTTCACAATCATTGATAATTCGTAAGACTAGCGCTAGTGGCAAAGAAGACGTTTTTTTGTATAGATGCCCATACCTGCGGCAATCCTGTAAGACTGGTAGCCGGCGGAGGACCGGTACTGGAAGGTAACAACATGAGTGAAAAGCGTAACCATTTTTTACGCGAATATGACTGGATCAGGAAAGGGCTGATGTTTGAGCCGCGTGGTCATGATATGATGAGCGGCAGCATTTTATATCCCCCGCATGATCCTGCCAACGATGTAGCAGTGCTCTTCATTGAAACCAGTGGTTGCCTGCCTATGTGCGGCCACGGTACCATCGGTACCATCACCATCGCCATTGAAGAAGGCCTGATCACGCCTAAAACACCCGGCGTGGTAAGAATGGAGGCGCCGGCCGGACTGGTAACCATCACCTACACCCAGGAAGGTAAAAAAGTGAAAAGCGTTCGCCTCACCAACGTAGCTTCCTACCTGGAGGCAAGAGACCTGGAAGTGGATTGTCCCGAGCTTGGCCCGCTGAAAGTGGATGTATCCTATGGCGGTAACTTCTACGCCATTGTAGATGTGCAGGAGAACTTCAAAGGCCTGGAACATTATCCCGCTTCCCAGCTCATTAACTGGGCCAGGGAAATGCGGAAACGCATCAATGAAAAATACACCTTTGTGCATCCGGATAACCCGCACATCAATGGCTGTTCCCATGTGCTGTGGACAGGCGCCGTGTTAGACAGTACCTCCACCGCCCGCAATGCCGTGTTTTATGGCGATAAAGCTATTGACCGCTCTCCCTGTGGCACCGGGACCTCTGCCCGTATGGCGCAATGGTACGCAAAAGGGAAACTGAAGAAAGGAGACGAGTTTATACACGAAAGCATCATCGGCTCTAAATTCATCGGCCGTATCGAAGAGGAAACAACTATCGGCGGCAAGCCGGCTATCCGCCCCAGCATAGAAGGATGGGCAAGGATCTACGGCTACAACACCATCACCATCGATCCGGAAGATGATCCGTATGCATACGGTTTACAGGTAATTTAAAAGTTATTAAAGCCCTCCAGGGGCTTTAAACCCGTGGAGGGTTAAAAAACATACATGGCAAAAGAAGTAATAATCATAGGTGGAGGGATCATTGGCCTGAGCAGTGCGTTCTACCTCCAACAGGCAGGCTATAGTGTAACCGTAATAGATAGTAGCGATATGCGGCAGGGCTGTTCTTACGGCAATGCCGGTTACGTATGCCCCAGCCACTTTGTGCCCCTGGCTACGCCCGGTATCGTAAAGCAGGGCCTGAAATGGATGTTGAACAAGAAAAGCCCCTTTTATGTGCAGCCGCGTTTGAATGGCGAGCTCATTTCCTGGGGATTGAAATTCATGAAAAGCGCTACGCGCGAACATGTGGAACGCTCTGCCGTTCCCCTGCGCGACATTGCGCTGTTAAGCAAACGCCTGTACGAAGAATGGGCACAATTGCCGGGAATGGATTTCGCCTATGAGCCGAAAGGTATGCTCGAATTCTTCAAAACAGAAGAGAACCTGCACCACGCAGAAGAAACACTGAAAGAATCGTTGCACCTGGGCCTGGATGCTCGCCTGGTAACTAAAGAAGAACTGAAAGCCATGGAGCCGGATGCGGAAATAGACGCCCTCGGCGCCCTGTTCTTTGCCTGCGATGCACAGCTTTATCCCAACAAGCTGATGAGCAGCCTCCTCGCTTTCCTGCAGCAGAAAGGCGTGCGCTTTGAATGCAAGCAGGAAGTAAGCGGCTTTTCCACAAACGGTAGCCGCATCAAAGGCGTAAAAGCAGGAGGGAAGGAATATACTGCCGATCATATTATATTGGCAGCGGGGGTATGGAGCAGCAATATTGCCAAACAGCTCAACCTGCGCCTGCCCATGGTAGGCGGACGCGGATACAGCGTTACCTTCGAAGATGCGCCCTACAAACTGCATCACTCTATCATACTCAGCGAAGCCAGGGTGGCCATTGCACCGATGGACGGCAACAAGATCCGCTTTGGCGGCACCATGGAGATCACTTCGCTCAATGCGCCGCCCCGCATGCAAAGGGTTCAGGGCATACTGGAATCAGTAAAACGTTATTTCCCGGAATACGATATTCCCATGCCAGCAGAAGACAGGGTATGGTACGGCTATCGCCCCTGCAGTGCCGACGGATTGCCCTACATAGGTAACGTTAAGAAGTATACGAATCTCACAGTGGCTACCGGCCATTCCATGTTAGGCATCAGCCTGGGCGCCGGTACCGGAAAACTGGTAAGCGAATTAGTGCAGGGTGTGCCTGCATCTATGAATATAGACCCTTTCAACCCGGAACGGTTGTAAGTAAAACCGCACAACATATGAACTACAAAAAGGAAGTAATAGCATTACTATGGGCAACGCTTGCCCTTACCAGCAGCTATCAGCCTGCCAGGGCACAGCAACAGCAGCCATCCTCCCTCTACGCCCAGACCAGCGAGATCAATGATCTGATGGTTCGTTACCAGGCTGACAAGGGTAGTATTGGCAGGTTCTATTTTGTAGTGAATTCACCCGAACGCCGCCAGCAGCTGCAGAAACTCGACAACGATTATCTCCGCCAGCTGGAGCAGACGGATTTTAATACCCTACCTGTTGGCTCCCGGGTTGATTATATCCTGTTCAGGAAAAAGCTGCAGGAACAGCTGCACCAATACCAGGAGGAAGAAACACAATACAAGGGCCTCAGTTCCTGGTTCCCTTTTGCAGATAAGGTCTATGCCATAGAGAAGATCCGCCGCCGCGGCACAGAGCAGCATGCGCAGCAACTCGCCGCCAGCTTTCATGATATGGCCATCGAAGTAGGTAAGAAAACAAAAGAATTACGTAAGCAGAACACGCTCGACATCAATCTCATACTCCGCGGTGAAGGAATTGTGAAAGGCCTGCAGCAGGCATTGCAAAGTGTAAACACTTTCTACAACGGTTATGACCCCCAGTACACCTGGTGGACAGCCGCGCCTGGCGAAGAGCTGGACTCCGCGCTGAGCTTGTACGCCCGCGCCTGGAAGGCCACGGAGAAAACAGCGCCGGGCAGCAAGGAAGATAGCAGCGATATAGTCGGCTTCCCCATCGGAAGAGATGAACTGATACGTCAGCTGCAGAATGAGCTGATCCCCTACACGCCCGAAGAGCTGATCGCTATCGCCAATAAAGAATTTGCCTGGTGTGATGCCGAAATGCTGAAAGCGTCCCGCGAGATGGGCTTCGGCGACGACTGGAAAAAGGCCCTGGAGAAAGTGAAGAACACCTACGTGCCCGCCGGTAAACAACCGGAAGCCATCATGGATCTTTACAACCAGTCTATCGAATTCCTGAAGAAGAATGACCTTGTTACCATACCGCCCATCGCAGAAGAAACCTGGCGCATGATCATGATGACGCCGGAAAGGCAACGTGTCAATCCTTTCTTTACGGGTGGCGAAGTGCTCAGCATTTCCTATCCTACAGATGACATGAGCGAAAGCGACAAGCTGATGAGCATGCGCGGCAACAACCCGCATTTCTCCCGCGCTACCGTACATCACGAACTGATAGCAGGCCATCACCTGCAGATGTTCATGTGCGACCGTTATAAAGCATACCGCAACTTCAATACGCCTTTCTGGATAGAAGGATGGGCACTCTATTGGGAAATGCTCTTATGGGATCTGCACTTCCCCCGCTCTCCCGAAGATCGTGTGGGAATGCTGTTCTGGCGCATGCACCGCTGTGCGCGCATTATCTTTTCCCTTAACTTCCACCTGGGCAAATGGACGCCCCAGCAATGTATAGATTTCCTGGTAGACAGGGTAGGGCATGAAAGGGCCAACGCCGAAGGCGAAGTACGCCGTTCTTTTGTCGCCGGCCTGGGATACAGCCCCCTTTACCAGCTGGCATATATGATAGGAGGATTACAGTTCTACGCGCTGAAGAAAGAGCTGGTCGACGGCGGTAAAATGACCATCAAGCAATACCACGATGCCGTGCTGAAAGAAAACCAGCTGCCCGTGGAAATGATAAGGGCCATCCTGACCAATCAGCAACTCACTAAAGACTTTAAAACCAGCTGGAAATTTTACCAGGTCAAATAAGGGCGCATAGCGCAGCTTGACTGATAAAAAATGACGCCGCCCGGGATGATAAACCGGGCGGCTTTTTTTATATTTTTACCATACTTATGAAAACGTATAATCCATTCCACATTATGAAACACTTTATAAAAGGAATATTGGTTACGGCTCCTATGATTATTGCATCACTGGCAGCTCAGGCTCAGAAAGACAAGGAGATTAAAGCCATTGCCGCCAAACCCGCGGTAAAGAAAGCCATGCAGGCTATTATCGACATGCAGCCGCAGACCCTGAGCGATCATATCATGCTAACGGAAATACCGGCGCCTCCCTATAAGGAAACACAACGTGCCGAGAAATATGCTTCCATGATGAAAGCGGCAGGCGCCGATTCTGTCTGGATCGACCAGGTAGGCAACGTCATCGCCAAACGTAAAGGTTGCTCCGGTAAAAAAACGGTAGTGCTGGAAGCTCACCTGGATACCGTGTTTCCCGAAGGTACCGATGTAACAGTAAAGCACAGGAACGATACATTGTACGCACCCGGCATCATAGACGATACCCGCGCACTGTCCCTGGTGCACACCATCCTCAGGGTCATGGAGCAAACAGGCATTGAAACAGAAGCAGACGTATTGTTCTGCGGTGTAGTAGGAGAGGAAGGACTGGGCGATCTCCGCGGGGTAAAAAACCTCTTCAGCAATCAGGGCCCTGGTAAGATAGATTCCTACATCGCTATAGATGGCTGGAACATGGAAGGCATCACCCACCGCGGCCTCGGTTCTCATCGTTACCGCATTACCTTTAAAGGCCCCGGCGGCCACTCTTCCGGCGCTTTTGGCCTGGCCAACCCGCATAATGCATTAGGGCGTGCTATTCACTACTGGTCGGTTGCGGCGGATTCTTTTACGCGTGCAGAAGGAGTGCGTGTAACCTATAACGTTGGCGTGATTGGCGGCGGCACATCCGTTAACTCCATCCCTTTCGAATCCTGGATGGAAGTAGATATGCGCTCCGAAAGCCCCGAGCGCCTGTCGGGTATAGACAAGCTGTTGCAGGATGCTGTACAACGTGCCCTGCAGGAAGAGAACGAAATGAAACGCAGCGGCGCTGCACTGACGGTAGATGTGAAGCTGATAGGCGATCGTCCCTCCGGTGGATCAGATAGCACGTTGCCCCTGATCCAGTACGCCAAATCTGCTATTGCATTTGTGGGAGGCGAGCCGAAATTAGGCGTAAGTTCTACCAACGCGAACATCCCTATCTCCAAAGGCGTGCCCGCTATCACCATGGGTAGTGGCGGTAAAGGCGGCAATGCGCACGCGCTGGACGAGTGGTGGATAGATGATAAATCCTACCTGGCTACGCAGCGTACCTTATTAGTACTGCTGGCGGAGGCAGGCATCGCAAAATAAATCAACCCAGGATCTGCTATGAAACATTTCTTTCTCTCTGTAGCCTTATTGCTTATAACATACGTCATCTTTGCCCAGCCCATTCCCTCACCAAAAGAGCATTTCGGTTTTAACATTGGCGATGATTACAAACTGGCCAACTATACACAAACTGCAGCTTATTTTAAAAAGCTGTCAGCCTCAGACAGAACCCTGCTGGTAGACATCGGCCTTACAGAAGAAGGCCGCCATCAGTATATGCTGATCGTCTCATCGCCGGAGAACATCAAACAGCTAAAACGCTATAAAGAAATTTCTCAGCAGCTGGCGCATGCAAAGGGGCTGACAGACCAACAGGCCCGCAGCCTCGCTGCCGAAGGTAAATCCGTCATATGGATCGACGGCGGCCTGCATGCAACAGAAGTCGTAGGCACTCACCAGCTCATTGAAACCATGTACCAGCTGGTGACCCGTACCGACCCGGAAACGATGTTTATTCTCGAAAACGACATCGTGCTGCTCACGCACGCTAACCCGGATGGACAGGAACTGGTGTCTGACTGGTACATGCGTGAGCCAGATCCTAAGAAAAGAGCTACTAATATCCCGCGCCTGTACGAAAAGTATGTAGGGCATGATAACAACCGCGACTTCTACATGATGAACATGAAGGAAAGCCAGAACATCAGCCGCCAGCTGTTTGTTGAATGGATCCCGCAGATCATGTATAACCACCATCAGCGCGGTCCTGCAGGTTCAGTGCTGGCTGGCCCTCCTTATCGCGATCCTTTCAACTATGTATACGATCCTTTAATCGTAACCAGTATAGATGCTGTAGGCGCTGCTATGAACAATCGCCTGAACGTTGAAGGCAAGCCGGGTTATACACAGCGCGCCGGCTCCCAGTTTTCTACCTGGTGGAACGGCGGACTGCGTACTACGCCGTACTTTCATAACATGATCGGGTTGCTTACGGAGATTATCGGCAGCCCTACGCCCGAGAAAGTACCGCTGGTACCTGATCGTCTCATTCCCAACAGCGCCACGCCCAATCCCGTGGTGCCGCAGGAATGGCATTTCCGCCAGTCGATCGATTATTCTGTTTCGCTCAACTACGCTGTATTGGATTATGCAGCGCGTTACAGGAACCAGCTCCTGTACAACATCTATCGCATGGGCCGTAACTCCATTGAGCGTGGCGAAAAAGATAACTGGACATTCTATCCCCGTTTCATAGATACTATCAAACTGGCAAGCAAAGCAGAGAAGAAAGAAGACACAGGCGCTGCAGGCGAAGGTGGCGGTGAGTTCTCATTCGGCCGTGAAGATACCATCGCTGTAAAGTATTTTAATAGCGTATTGAAAGAGCCGCGCCTCCGTGACGCCCGTGGGTATATATTGCCTGCAGATCAACCGGATTTTCCTACCGTCGTGCGTTTTGTGAATGCGCTGATCTTATCAGGTATTGAAGTGCAAAAGGCCAGCGCTCCCTTTACGGTAGCGGGTAAGCAGTACCCTGCAGGTTCTTACGTTATCAAGACTGCGCAAGCCTTTCGCCCGCACGTGATAGACATGTTCGAACCCCAGGATCATCCCAATGATTTCCAATATCCGGGTGGTCCGCCTATTCGTCCTTACGATGCGGCCGGCTGGACCCTCGCCTTCCAGATGGGTGTGCAATTTGACCGTGTGCTGGATGGATTTGAAGGGCCTTTCCAGCAGCTGCCTTATGGTGAGCTGCAAAGCGCTCCCAAAGGGAAAGTAGTCGCAGGAAAAGCGGGTTACCTCATCGATCCACGTATTAACAATGCATTTATTGCCGTAAACGATCTACTGAAGGCTGGTGTCAAAGTATACCGCTTGCCACAGTCTGCAGGCGCATTCTATATTCCTCCCGCTGCCAAAGCACAGGCCATCCTTGAAAAGAGCGCTGCTGATTTCGGTATAAGCGTTAGCGGTATAGATCGGGCGCCTGCTGTTACAACACCGCTATCGCCCATGCGCATCGCTATCTGGAACAACTACGGCGGTTCTATTGCTGCAGGTTGGATGAGCTGGTTGATGGAGCAGTATCATTTCCCCTACGAGTTCATTTACTCACAAGCCATAGACGCCGGTAACCTGCGCAGGAAATACGACATGATCATCTTCCCGAGCGGCGCTATCCCCGATACCGCCAAACCAAAGAAGAATAACCGTGGCGGCGCTGAAAGCAAGCCCCCTAAACCGGAAGAGCTGCCTGCACAATTCCGTCCCTGGTTAGGGAAAATCACAGCAGATACTTCTATTCCGCAGCTGAAAGCTTTCCTGGAAGCCGGCGGACACATAGTGACTATTGGCACCAGCACCAACCTGGCCTACCATCTCGGCCTGCCCGTACAAAGTGCATTAATGGAGAAGAACAGCAAAGGCGAGTTAAAACCATTGGCCGGTTCCAAATACTACATCCCAGGCAGCCTGCTCACCGCCGACCTGGATACCACTGCTGCAGAGAACTACGGCATGGCTGCTAAAAATGATGTATACTTTGACCGCAGCCCGGTATTTAAATTTAATCCCGGCAGCACTCAACTAAAGAAGCTCATCTGGTTCTCTACCCCCAAACCATTGCACAGCGGCTGGGCCTGGGGACAACAATACCTGGAGAACAGCATCGCTGCTTTTGCTGCACCGGTGGGCAAGGGAAAGCTGTATGCCTTTGGCCCGGAGATCACTTTCCGCGGGCAATCTCACAGCACGTTTAAACTATTATTCAACCAGCTGTACTCATTTCCTTAAAATGTATCATTTTCCCCCTTTTTTGTATAAGGAGCCGCCTGTTGCCCGCTTGTAACTTTGTACCATTCAATCACTTAAAAACAGATGCAATGGCAAAGACAATTTTTATTACAGGCGCTTCAAGAGGCTTTGGGAAGATCTGGGCAGAAGCTTTTCTGCAACGTGGCGATAAGGTAGCGGCCACCGTACGCAACCTGGATTCGATCAAAACACTTAGCCAGCAGTATGGCGATGCATTGCTGCCGATACAATTGGATGTAACTGACAGACCAGCTGTTTTCGCCGCAGTTAACAAGGCGAAAGAGCATTTCGGCACCATCGATGTGCTGATCAACAACGCTGGTTACGGCCTTTTTGGCGCTATCGAGGAAACCAGCGAGCAGGAAGCCCGCGACCAGTTTGAGGCCAATGTATTCGGCCTCTTATGGGTTACCCAGGCGGTGCTGCCTGTTATGCGTGCACAGGGCCATGGTCATATTATCCAGTTATCCAGCATTTTAGGCATCGGCACACTGCCGGTACTGGGAATATATAATGCTTCAAAATTTGCGGTAGAGGGCTTAAGCGAGACCCTGGCACAGGAAGTAAAGGGATTCGGTATCAACGTCACCCTGGTAGAGCCCAATGGCTTTTCAACAGACTGGGCAGGCGCATCCGCGGTGCATGCTACTTCAATGTCAGCTTATGATCCGGTAAAAGCGGCATTCCAGCAAGGTTTTGAGGAAGGAGCAAAAGCCGGTAATTTCGGCGAGCCGGAAGCTACCGCCCCCGCCATCCTGCAGTTAGTAGACAGTCCCAATCCTCCTTTACGCCTATTCCTTGGTAAAGTAGGTTTGCCCTGGGCAAAACAGCTGTATGCAGAACGCCTGGCCACCTGGGAAGAATGGGCCGAAATTGCAGATACCGCGCATGGTAAGTAACTTTGTCACAAAAGGTATGAGCATATGTACCACTTTAAGAGCTTGAGCGAGATGCACCGGGAGAACGGTTATCCACCGCCGGAGAACCCCATGTTAAGTTTACTGCGCTGTACCCAGCATTGTCCTTTAGGGGGAGATATGTATACCAGCGATTTCTATATGATCGGGTTTAAGAAGTTGAAGGCCGGCGTCATTGAATATGGCAAAACAAAATATGATAACGACAATGGAAGCCTGTATTTCACCAAACCACGGCAAGCTGTGGCTATGAGAAATATTGAGCTGGAGGAAGACGGGTTTGCTATTTATTTTCATGAGGACTACCTGAACGGCCATCCCCTGCACAACGAGATAAAGAAGTATCATTATTTCGATTATGAGGCGAATGAAGCCTTACACCTGTCGCCAAGAGAAGAGGAGATCATCTGGGACTTATATCATAAGATCGAAACGGAATATCATAACAACCCGGACGAATACAGCAGGATCATCATGCTTTCTCACATCGACGCCATCCTTAAATATTCCCAGCGCTTTTACAAGCGGCAGTTCATTAACCGCACGGAGCTTTCTGGTAAGGTAGTGTCAAAGTTCAATGACACACTATCTTCTTACTTTGATGGCGGGCTTTTATCTGAAAAGGGCTTGCCTACTGTAAAGTACATGGCAGACCAGCTGTATATGTCGCCTGGGTATTTAAGTGATCTCCTGAAGCAGGAAACGGGTAAAACTGCCATCGAGCTCATTCACATCTTTCTCATATCTGAAGCAAAGAACCTGCTGAAAGGTACTGATACCTCGGTAGCGGAAATCGCCTATACGCTGGGCTTTGAGAACCTGCCTTATTTTTCAAGGCTGTTTAAAAGGGAGGTGGGGGTTAGCCCTAACCAGTATAAAAAACAAAACTAATCATTACAATATAACCGGGGAGAAGTAGGTATGATACTTCTCCCTTTCCAACCAGGAAATAATGAAACACAGACTCCTATGCCTATTGAGTATCCTCTCTATTGCAGCCTGCAAACAACCCGACCACCAGCCAGCGTCTTCGCCGTCTTCTGCAGATAGCATAGCCGCCGCCAAAGGTGACAGTATACCGCAGCCACCTGAACACCTCTCGGAAGGCACTGTATATATCGACAGCGCCATGGCTGCCCGTCTCAATTGGATAGACTCTCTTGCATCCCTCGCCCTCCACTCATCTGCCAATCCACTGATCCGGTACGAACTGAAAGACAGCAGCATTACCTGGATGTGGGACAAGCTGGTGTTTTCCGACACCGCTACATATATTTCGCTCCATGTGGGGCATGAGGAAGATGATAAGAAGGGATTCAAGAGATTTGTAACGGCCGGTTGGCTATACGTAGATACTTTGTCCAGGGATGTATATGAATACAATGTTGACACCGACAGTCTTATTAAGCTTTTGACAACGCCCAGCCAACATACAGGTTCAGTTAGCCAATAAACTATTACAGAAAGTGTATTTCCAAAGGCCTCATTCCTGAAAGCGGTAACTGTCATGGGTATCATAATCGATCCCGTGCTTTTGCTTGAGCTCCTGTATATACTTAAGCGTACGCATGGTATGAGGGCTGGCCACCCCATCGCCTGCTATTTCAAACGTATGTAATAGTATTTCCTCCATGCAGCTGTTCAGGCTCATGCGCTTATGCTCCGCCAGGTCCCGCATTAATGCCGCCAACCGTTTCTCTAAACGAAGCGGCACGTCCACCCGTTCTATTTTCACTGGCGGACCTACACTATATATATAATGCCCGAATCCCAATTCATTCCCCCAGGGATCCCTGATCCGGTAATCCCGTAAGCCATAGTCCCGGTTCTCCGGTGCTTCTACCATCTCTACCCCCTTAGCCTTATGAAAATCAAATAGTTCGTCCGCATCTCCCACTACAAAATAGGCGGAGCTGCTCGGCGTTCCCGGATCATTGCTCGACAGGTGTATGGAAACTTCTCCCAGGTTCACCCCCGCAAACCCGGGCGGATCGCCCCAGGTGAAGCCCAGCTTAAAACCAAGTTGCCGGGTGTAATAGTCAACAGCGGCGCTTACATCGCTCACTGGCATGAGCGGAAAAACATGTTCGCAGATCACTTCCGGAGGGGTATTGGATGGCATAGCAGGAGTTTTAATAAAAAGATACAGGTTTCTGCTTTAAAAGGGATCAAACACCCTCCCTTTTCCTTTCATTCAAATTATAATTTTAACTATATATTCTTTTTTCGCGTAATTAATTAAAAAATGACATAGTTTGTCTCTGAAAATATACTTTTAATTAGTTTTTATCTTAAAAACACTTACGTATTTTGTGTCAAGAACCAAAATCTAGTACGTAGGTACTAATTTAAAAACTATCGTTGCTATGAAAGTCACCTCTTTGATTCTAACCAGCCATTTATGTATCGCCAACCTTGCCTGGGCGGGAGCTAAAGCTCCGGAGTTGCCTTTGGGCAACAGAAAGCCCTTGCCTGATACCGTCGCCAGGGCGGTGAATATTACTGACACCACCAAAGTCACCGGGGATCGTAACCTCTTACCTGAGATCCCGAATTTTCCGGAACTACGTAAGTACTCCTACCTGAAGATGAATAAAAAGGCCGTCTTCAGCGACACCCTTCCTTTCAAACCATCCATCCAGCTGGGCGCCATTATCCATATGTTTGCGTCCGCGGAACAGGATGGGTTTACCAACCCACACGCCGCGGCTTCACCTTCTTCCTGGAAAAGGGGCTTTACCCTCTACCGGGCGCGCGTACTGGTAGGTGGCCAGCTCACGCCTAAGGCCAGCTTTTTTATGGAGACCGAGCTACCCTCCGCTATCGGTGGCCCTAATGCTGACAGTACCAAGAACGTGAAAGTAGCGCCTATTATATTGGACGCCCAGTTCCAGTACAACTTCTGCAATGCTTTCCAGGTCATCGCGGGTCAGCAGCTGGTATCTAATAACCGTAATGGGCTGCAGGGCGCTGCCGCGATGCTGACGAACGATTTCTCCTTCTTCCAGTATCCATATAACCTTTTTGAGAACAGTCCCTTGCAGGGCAACTTCGGCCGCGACCTTGGCGTGAACGCCCGCGGTTTCCTGTTCAACGACAAGTTCGAATACCGTGCCGGTGTATTTACGGGGCGTAATATAGACGGTAAAGGTCCCCTTCGCCTGGTAAGCCGCGTTGCCTACAGTTTCCTGGATCCTGAAAAGGACTACTATTACGCAGGCACCAACCTGGGTAAAGGCAACACCCTCACCTGGGGTGCAGGCGTTGATAAACAAGGTTCCTATTATAGCCTGAGCACAGATGTATTCCTGGATAAGCCCTTATCCGCAACAGGTTCCATCACCCTGAGCGGCGCGTTTCAATATATGACCGGCGGTACGAACCTGGATTCAAAATATTCCTTCGTATCCCTCATCCCTAAACAAACAGTGCAGTTTCTCGAGCTGGGATATTATTTCAGGAAAGCAAAGCTGCAGCCCTGGCTGAAGTTCGAGAACCAGGATATATCCGCCGATGCAGTGCAAACCGGTGGCCTGGATAAGGAAGCCTTCAATAAGATCAGTTCCAGCTCCGTATACGGTGGCGGCATCAACTACTTTTTCAATGGCCTGGGTACCAACCTGCGCTTGTCCTACACCGCCCGTTCCTATAATGTAGCCAACACAGAAGGATTTGATAAGAAAACATACGGCCAGGTCTGGGCCCAGGTACAGATCTTCATTTTTTAACAAAAGTTATTTAACTATATAAAACGCATTACAATGATCGCCTCTTTTAAAAAATTAATGATTGGCTTAGCCGCTTTCCTGCTGTTGTTAGCCATTGCGTCCTGTAATTCCGGCAATAAGCCAGCTGCTGCAGATGATAAGGCGGCCGATGCCAACACCGTGAAGATCGGTGTGCTGCATTCACTCAGTGGCACCATGGCCATCTCTGAAGTATCCTTACGGGATGCTGTACAGATGGCGGTGGATGAGATCAATGCCAGCGGCGGTGTACTGGGCAAAAAGATAGAGCCCGTGATCGTAGACCCCGCATCTGATTGGGATCTCTTTGCAGAAAAATCAAAAGAGCTGTTGATGGATAAGAAAGTGGCCGCTGTATTCGGCTGCTGGACTTCCGTTTCCCGTAAATCCGTGCTGCCTGTTTTCGAAGAGAACAATGGCCTGCTGTTCTATCCCGTACAGTACGAAGGGGAGGAGAGCTCAAAGAATGTAGTCTATTCCGGCGCCACGCCTAATCAGCAACTGATCCCTGCCGCTGATTACCTGATGAGTGCTGAAGGTGGCAGCTACAAAAGGTTTTACCTGCTGGGTACCGATTATGTGTTTCCCCGTACGGCCAACAAGATCCTGAAAGCTTATTTGCTTTCCAAAGGCATCGCCAAAGAGGATATCATTGAAGAATACACGCCGTTCCATCACCAGGACTATCAAACCATCGTATCAAAAATTAAAAAGTTCGCTGTCGGCGGTAAAGCCTGCGTGCTGTCTACCATCAACGGTGATTCCAATATTCCTTTCTACAAAGAGTTCGCTAACCAGGGCCTTACAGCTGCTACCTGTCCCATCATGGCTTTTTCTGTGGCGGAAGATGAGCTGCGCGCGATGGATACCGAATTCCTGGTAGGTCACCTCGCCGCCTGGAACTACTTCCAGTCAAACGATTCTCCTGAGAATAAAAAATTCGTAGAAAGCTTCAAAGCTTATTGCCAGAAAAAGAATCTGCCCGGCGGCGCAGAAAGAGTAACCGACGATCCTATCTGCTGGGCCTATACAGATGTATACCTCTGGGCCAAAGCTGCAGAGAAAGCCGGTTCTTTCGATGTTGATAAAGTACGCGGCGCGCTCTTGGGCTTGTCTTTCGACGCGCCTGCAGGCACCGTGAAAATGGATGACAAGATCAATCACCTCGCCAAATCTGCCATGATTGGTGAGATTAAACCCGACGGACAATTTTCCGTGATCTGGAAATCGCAGGGGCTTATTGCTCCCCAGCCTTTCTTTACACTGGACGCCACCGCAAAAAAATAAGATCCGCATTACTACTATAGGGAAGAAATGAAAACGGGAATCAAGTTAAGACTATGCATGCTGCTATGCTGCCTGTGCTGGGGTATTGCCCATGCACAGGACAGCACCAGCATATACATCGGGCAGGTATTGCATCCACAGCATGACAGTATGCGCGGACAAGCCCTGTTACGCCTGGCTGCATTACAGCCACCGGCGGCCCTTCCTTTACTGGAAGCAGTCAACAGTAGCAGCCTTTATTTATTAAAAGATAAAGCCGTCACTTTGGGCGGCAAAAAGAGCGGTGCAGAGGAGCTATTTACAGTATATGAAGTATTTCCTTCGCATCAATTATTGAAAGACGAAAGCGGGCAGCCTTTGATGCTGCCTGCTTCTTCTTTGCAGCAGGTACAGATCAGCCGTGTGCAACGCCTGCAGCTGGCGTCCTTATCTTCCTGGCTGGGCATCTTCAGTGCAGATCCGCAGAAGCGGGTTATGTCTTACGGACAATTACAGCAAACATCAGATAGCTCGCAGATCAATGCTTTAGCCCTTGCCCTGCAAATGGAAACCAACGCTGCCGCCTTACGCGCCGGTAAAGAAGCATGGTACGCCATCCAATTAAATAATACGACCGACGCTGGCGTCGCAAAGCTCTTCATAGATTCACTTACAGCTAACAGCGGCGATAACGCTGCTGCCTTATTACGAGCCTATGCGAAGAAAACAGGGGCAATACAGCAAGCTATTGCTTACGCATCAAAGCAGGCAGACAAGCTGGATAGTAATTATGCCTGGCTGCAGCGTATACAGAACCTGTTCAGCGGTATCAGCCTGGGAAGTATCCTTATCCTGGTATCCCTGGGACTGGCTATTGTATACGGCCTGGCTGGCATCATAAACATGGCTCACGGAGAATTCCTGATGATAGGCGCCTATGCAACCTATTGTACGGAAATGCTTTTCGCAAATGTGCTGCATATACAGAACAGCAATTGGTTCTTTATCGCCGCGCTGCCAGTCTCATTTATTGCTGCCGGTTTAATGGGCCTGTTCCTGGAATGGCTCATCATCCGCCGTTTGTATGCGCGTCCCCTAGAAAGCCTGCTGGCCACCTGGGGAGTAAGTTTAGTATTGATCCAAACAGCCCGTACCATCTTCGGTGATCTCACCGCCGTAAAGCTGCCCGACATGCTGGCTGGCGGATGGCAGGTATCGCCGCACCTGGTGCTGCCCTACAGTCGCATCTTTATCATCCTGCTTACCATCGTAGTCGTCATCGCCCTCTACGGCATGTTGTTCCGCACCCGCCTTGGGATGCAGATCCGCGCCGTTACCCAGAACCGTAGTATGAGCGCCTGCCTGGGTATCGATACCCGTCGCGTAGATGCTTTCACGTTCTTTATCGGCGCAGGCCTTGCCGGGTTGGCAGGTTGTGCCATGACGCTGATCGGCAACGTAGTGCCGGACATGGGTCAGACCTACATCGTCGACTCCTTCCTGGTGGTAGTCACCGGCGGCGTAGGCAAGCTGGTAGGCACCATCACCGCAGGCTTGGGTATCGGCATTTTCTCCAAAGTGCTGGAAGCTTTCTTCCAGGCAGTTTACGGAAAGGTGCTCATCCTGCTGCTGATCATGATCTACATGCAGTTTAAACCCAGGGGCTTATTTCCTGATAAAGGAAGGATCGCTGAAGAATAATAACAAAACTATTATACACCATGCCTGATAAATCATCTAAACTGGTCACCCTGCTGTTTGTGCTGTTCTTTGCAATAGTGCTGCCGACCGGGCACCTGCTGGGCATTGTCTCTATCAATACCATTTCACTGTGGGGCAGGTACTGCTGCTTTGCTATCGCTGCGCTGGGAATAGACCTGATCTGGGGCTATACCGGTATCATGTCTATGTGCCAGGCTTTCTTCTTCTGCCTGGGTGGTTATTGTATGGGCATGCATTTGTTACTGAAAGCTACTGCCCTCCAGGGGCAGCAGCTGCCCGACTTTATGGTCTGGAATAACTTTTCCTCATTGCCTGCTTTCTGGCAGCCTTTCCATGGCTTCGTTCCCGCTGTGATATTGGCGCTCTTAGTACCGGCGGTCATCGCTTTTATCATTGGCTTTTTTGTATTCAGGAGCCGTATCAAAGGCGTTTACATGGCGATCATCACCCAGGCGCTCGCCCTTGGCATGTACTTATTGTTCCTCCGTAACGAAACAAAGCTGGGTGGTACAAATGGTCTCACTAATTTCAAAACAGTTCTGGGGTTTGATCTGTCTGCGCCTGCTACCAAACTGGGTTTATATTTCGCTGCAGTGGCCATGCTCTGTGTTTCATATATGCTTTGCCGTAAGATCGTCAGTTCCAAATTCGGTAAAGTACTGCAGGCTATCCGCGATAGCGAGCCTCGTGTAGGCTATACCGCCTATCGTGTATTACACTATAAATTGGCCGTCTTTATAGTAGCCGCCGTACTAGCTGGGCTGGCTGGTATGCTTTACGTACCGCAAACCGGTATCATTACACCCGGTCGTATGAGTGTTACTTCTTCAGTAGAAATGCTGATGTGGGTGGCATTAGGTGGTCGCGGCAGACTGAAGGGCGCTATCATCGGGGCTTTACTGGTGAACTGCCTCTACAGCCTTTGCACCAGCCTTTTTCCCGAAGGATGGCTGTTTGTACTGGGCATCCTCTACATCTTAACAGTATTATACTTTGATAAAGGCTTTACAGGATTGTTTGACAAGCTGTCTGCCTTGATTCGTAACCGGGTCGGGGAGAGGACGCCAGGGTCTTCTGCACCGTCATTGCGAGGAGCCGCAAAGCTTAGCGTGGAGCGCGACGAAGCAATCTTTTAAACGCAAACGTTAAACAATCATCGTAGAACTCACACCATGCTACTATCAGTCAACAACCTCTCCGTCTCGTTCGGTGGCCTCCAGGCACTCAACCTGTCCCACTTTCACCTGGAAGACAAAGAGCTCCGCGTAGTCATCGGCCCTAACGGCGCCGGTAAGTCCACTTTCATGGACATCCTCTGCGGCAAAACAAAACCCGACACCGGAGAAATATTATTCAACGGCAAATCTACCCAGGGCCTCACCGAAGTAGAGATCGCCGAACTGGGCATCGGCCGAAAGTTCCAGAAACCCACCGTCTTCTCCAGCCTCACGGTATTTGAGAACATGACCCTCGCTGCCCGCATGAAGAAAGACGTCTTCTCTTCGCTCTTCTTTAAAATGTCGCCCGCTTTCAAAAAGCGCATTATAGAAGTAGCCGAACGGGTTGGACTATCATCCGTTCTCCACCAGCAAGCGGGCGCACTTTCCCACGGACAAAAACAATGGCTGGAGATCGCCATTGTCGTACTGCAGGATCCGAAGCTGTTGCTGATTGACGAACCCGCCGCCGGTATGTCAGACCGCGAAACAGAACGCACCGGTGAGCTGCTCCTGGAGCTCTCCAAACAACACGGCGTTATTGTCATTGAACACGATATGCATTTCGTTCGCCAGATCGCCAACAACCGTGTCAGCGTGCTGGTGAACGGAAAATTACTAATGGAAGGTTCTTTCGAGGAAGTAAGGAATGATCAACGCGTGATCGACTGCTACCTCGGACGGGCAAATGCGCAACTGGAAAAATTATAACGGTATGAAAGATGCAAATATCCTGGCAGTCAGCGGACTGAAAGCCGCCTACGGCGAAAGCACCATCTTATGGGGCGCCGGTCTTTCTGTAAAGAAAGGCGCCATCACCACTGTAATGGGACGTAACGGCGTAGGCAAAACCACCCTTCTGAAAACGATCATGGGACTGGTAAAAGCCAAAGAAGGACATGTACTCCTCAACGGACGGGACATCACCAACTGGCCGTCTCATAAAATTACCAGGGCTGGTATTGGTTACGTGCCACAAGGCCGCGAGATCTTTCCGAAGCTCAGTGTCTACGAAAATCTGCAACTGGGACTGGAAGCTGCTAACGGTAGAAAGGCCGCCTTCCCGGAAGAGGAGATCTATGCCCTGTTTCCCATCCTGAAAGAATTCCGCCGCCGCCTGGGCGGTAACCTCAGCGGCGGACAGCAACAGCAATTGGCCATTGCCCGTGTGCTGGTCAGTGGTCCGTCCCTGTTATTGCTGGACGAGCCCACGGAAGGGATCCAGCCATCCATCGCCATCGAAATAGGGAATATCCTCCGTCAGCTGGCAGAAGAGAAAGGCATTGCCGTACTGCTGGTAGAGCAGAAGATCGACTTTGCCAGGCAGGTAACGGACTATTTCTATTTTATGGAGCGGGGCAAAATGGTGAAAGAAGGAGCGGCCCTCAGCCTGGATTTCAGGGAATTGCAGGAACATATTGCGGTGTAGTTGTTTTCGGATGTTATAATCTCTATTTTTAGAAGAATGAATCACGACCTGGGTATCATATCAGAGGACCGCAAGCTCTTCAAGTACTTTACTATCCGCTATGGTATCGCCCTTACCTTTATTGCCGTTCTCTCCATCCTCAGCCAGGTTCGTATCCAGCAACACCTCAACCGTTCTATGGACGACTCGCACGTGATCAATTTCGCTGCGAGACTGCGTACGTACAGCCAGATTCTGAGTAAAGCAGCTTTACAGCTGCAGAACGGTGTGGAATTCGAGAACAACGGCAAAGAGTTCGTCAATACATTACGGCAATGGGAAAAGGCCCAGGAGGGCCTCCAAACGGGCAGTAAGTTCCTGAACCTGCCCACCCAGGATATGGAGGAGATCAACGAAATGTTTGAGCTCATCAGCCATCCCCGTGCAGAAATGATGCGTGCGGCAGAGCATATCGTTACTATCCTTGATACCGCCAGGCCTTTCAATCCCGCATTGATCCGTCCTTACGTAAAAACCATCATGGACTATGAGCAATCCTACCTACTCGGAATGGACCTCATTGTATTTGACTACGATCGCTTTTCCAAAGAACGTATCCGCCAGCTGAAGCAGATCGACTACCTCATGCTGAGCCTTGTTTTGCTCACGCTTTTGCTGGAAGCAGGTTTCATCTTCTATCCCATGGCCATCCACATCAAGAAGGTGGTGCTGGGATTAATCTCTTCCGAAGAACGGGCCAAGAGCCTCAAAGACGAGCTGCAAGCCGCCAACGACCGTATGGAGAAATCCTACAACGAGCTGCGCGAAATGAACTTTGCCCTGGATAAGGCCACGTTCCTGGTAAAAACAGATCCCCAGGGAAGGATCATCTACGCAAACGATAAATATTGCCATCTCACTAAATATACCATGTCCGAGCTGCGTAACAAGCCGGTATTTTATAACAACATGGGCGGCAAAGAAAGCGTGATCTACGATCACATCCGCGATGAACAGAAACGCGAGGAAGTGTGGCAGGACGAGATCTTCGACTACGCTTCGGATGGTACCGGCTTCTGGCTGGATGTAACGTTGATCCCCGTATTTGACAATGCCGGGAATCTCTACCAGTATCTGATCATCGGTAACGACGTTACCAACCGTAAGAACACGGAGCGTGAGAACCGGATGCTGAATGAAGAGAAAATGCGTCGTGAAGGTGTTGAGCAGAAGATCAAGTCTTATGCCATCATCAATGGACAGGAAAAGGAACGCAAGCGCATCGCTGCCGAGATCCACGATGGTATCGGCCAGATGCTCACCAGTCTCCGCATGAAGCTGGAGCAGATAGAAGACCGCAGCACTACGCCTGATCCGGAAGTGGTAATGGTCAACAATATGCTGTCAAAGCTGATCACTGAAACACGCCGCATCTGTTCCGACCTCATGCCCAGCGTGCTGGAAGATTTCGGTCTGCGATCCGCCATCGACGATCTCGTGAAAAGCGTAAAGGATGCCGATCGTAAAATGGAAGTCCTGGTTGATGCTAACATACGTGTGTCCCCGCTTTCCCGTGAGCTGGAAATGAGTGTATATCGCATCCTGCAGGAAGGGCTTAACAATGTGGTAAAACATTCGCAGGCTTCCCTGGTGGAGATTTATGTAGATACCTCTGGCGATTACCTGAACATGATGATCAAGGACAACGGCAAAGGTTTTTACTTTAACAATCATCAATTGCACCTGAAAGATCTGGCCCGTAAGATGAACGGCATACGTGGTATGAAGGAACGGGCAGAGCTGCTGAACGGTGCATTTAACATTAGTACTGAACCTGGAAAAGGGACAATTATACAATTAGAAATACCTTTATAACTATGAGCGCAAAAATGAAGGTCTTTTTGGTAGATGACCACGAGATATTCCGGAATGGATTGAAGCAATTAGTAGACAGTGAGCCTGATATGGAAGTGGTTGGTGAGGCTGGCGATGGTGAAACAGCATTGCAGGTGTTGCATACTGTTGCTCCTGATGTGATCATCATGGATATCCGTATGCCGGGGATCAATGGCATAGAGACCAGCGAGGCGATATTGAGCCGTCAGCCGCAGGCGAAGATCCTTTTCTTTAGTTTGTATGATAGCCCGGACTATGTAGCCAAAGCGCTGGAAATGGGAGCCAGCGGGTATATCCTGAAAGACACCAGTAACAAGATCTTCCTGAATGCCATCCGTACCGTATATAGCGGTAAGTTCTATTTCATCGGTGATGTAACTGACATACTGGTGAAGAAGTATATGGACATGCGGAGTGCGTCCGGCCAAAAATCAACTGCTAATGTGGATATTTCTCTTTCAAAACGGGAAGAGCAGATCTTGCGGATGATAGATAATGACCTGAGCAATAAGGAGATTGCTGAATCCCTGAATGTGAGCATCCGCACGATAGAGGCCCATCGTTTGAATATTTTGCGTAAATTTCAGACGAATAATATCGAGGAGGTGCTAGCCTCCTGCAAAGAGGCCGATTTGTTAAAGTAATTGAAAGCTATGATTGTAACATTGATTGTTCTCATGTGTTTGTTGGTTTTGGGGGTAGTAGGCTGGGCGGTGATTAGTATTAATCAGCGGTCCAGGCAGTGGAGTAAGTTTGATGATCTCTAAATCGCAAGGATATCACAGGTATTTAAGTGATCCTGAGAACCGGTTCCCATATTCAAGCTTCTATGGGGCCATACCCAAAGGGTATGGCCCAGAATGACCGGTTTTCGTATATTGACAACCAAAAACTTTCGTTTCGTGCTACCCAAGGATTTAGAACACATCTTCGATGAATATGAAGGGGACTTCGATCTCCGTATTGTGAAAGCTGACTATACCGGAGGCGACTTTATTATCGAAATTGTGCTGAATCCCCAGATTGAAAATGCGGGGTTTGCTTATCAGAAGTGGGCAATTATAGCATCCGGACCCAGAAAACACAAAGTTTCGTTCGGTTTTGCTTCGTTCATAGCAATCAAGAATGATCATCCCTTACTTTGGGAGTTTACTGACACACAATGTCAGCTCTATTTCGCAGGACAGTGCCAAAACATTGAGAAACTTTTCTACGATCTCTATCTAACCCATAATGATACCTTTAACGAACATCAATGCTTTGATGTCTCCTTGTTTAAAACATCCAATCACTTTAGGCCTTTTCAATACACCAACGGCATGCTAGCGCAGGGGTCTAAAAAACTAATGGAAAAATATGGGGCCTGCTTGAAAAAAAATGGACTTGACTTTACCTTCCTCGGTGAGCGACCGGCTGGAAGTTGGCACTACCAGCAATTCATCCCTGAAAAGGAGCTTAAAGTTTTGTTGATGGGCGATACCTATCTTATTGCTGAAGATTTTACTTTCATGAAACAGCCGGAGGACATTCATTAGCCCTCCTTGTTATTTCTCCAACACAATATCAACCACTCCCTTCGCAATCGATAACGCATTCGTCGGCTCCGAATTCGTCAACACTACCACCGCCGTCTGCTCATCCGGCAACCCACCGCCAAACCAACAATACGTTGCCTCGCCATGCTGTTTTCAATGAAGGTATCAATCCTGTCCTTCTGTGCAAACAAACTGGCAGGGAAGATCAAAATAAAGCAAATGAAGGCAGATAAGAAGCGAAGTTTGGGTAGATTACTTTTAACGGGCGCTCGCATATATATTGGACATTTTGTTATTTCGCAGGAAGATTGAGCTTCATTAAATCTATATAAATAGAAGAAGATGCTGCTGTTCTTTGGTACTGATGGGTGCCAAACTTTATAACCGGCGCATATGATGCCTGGGAAAAACTGTATATTGTGACCACTAAATTAACACAAACCGTTATACGCCGTTAGTATGATGAGAATCCCTAGGTTCCTGATCGTTGCCGCATCGGCAATTCTCGTATATATTGGTTATGCAATTTTTTCCTGGCTAAGGTCGTATAAAGCACACCGAGATCCCACCACTGCATTCAAAGCGGCACTTGATAAGGTGATAACTGCAGGAATCAAAATAAACCCGGAAATCCGGGAAGCTGACATATTTGAGCGGTGGAAAGAAGTATTAGCTAGTTATGGCCCAATAGAAGCGTTGTATATTACGTTAGGTGATAGCACTGAGTATGAACCCTATACTAGTTTTTCAGACAGTTGCTGGCACTTAGACCTGGAGGCCGTAGAAGGGGAAGGTTCTTATGTGGAAATATTGGAAAACCTGAAACGTATCTCAAACGGAGACCTCGACTTCCAAAATATCACTGACTATTGCAACGATGATGAAGATGGCAAGGCATGGATATCTTTTGAATTCCACGGAAAGAAATATAAATGGGATTTGGAAGTGGACGACGACTGGGTAGATAGTCGTCTATTTGACAAAATCCAGGATCTGTGTCGCCAATACAACAAAAAAGGCCGGCTTACTTATTTCTCCGAAGGTCAGGGCTTCGTTACCAGCTATCTCACCGAAGACGAATTCAATCGTGTCAACGAAGTAACGCAACTGAAATTGCGCTTGCTTTAGACGACCAGATCCACTATCGTGCTAAGTTTTGGACAAATGGCGGTAAGGAGAGTTGCAATTACTAATAGGGTTTTGTTCATAATATTTGGGATATTTTTCCTGCGCGCTAATTGCACATTAACATTCATCACTTCAAAAATATTTTACAAAATCAAACTGATCTCATTATTACCTCACCTTCCTCGCCACCCACAACGTATCATACCTCCCATAAAACCTAAACTCCCTTGCCCCCATCACCATATGCTTGATCACCCACGTCGGCCCCAATTCCTCCCTTGCCTCATAAAAATCATGAAACGCTATAAAGCCTCCCCGCACCACCTTCCCCGCATACAATTCAAAATCCTTTTTACACCCTTCAATAGAATGATCCCCATCTATAAACAAGAAATCGATCTTCTCAAACTCATGATGAAACTGGTAAGAATACCCCTGCTTGATCACAATGTTCTTCATCACACCCAAGCCCTCCATATTTTTCTTAAACTGCTCCAGCAAGTTATGATCCCCCTTCTTGCTAATATATATTTCCCTGCTGCCCTCATCCGCGCCCGCATCTGCATTAAAAGGATCAATAGCATACACCTTACCGGATGTAAGCCCTTTTGAAAGCACATACGTGCTCTTTCCCTGCCAGCTGCCAATCTCCACGATCGTCGCATTACGCGGTAGCTTCCTTGCCGTCAGGTAAAGCCCTACTGCCTCCTTATCCGTCAGCCAGCCGTCCAGCTCGCGGAAAGGGCTTATTTTCTTCAACGCAGCTCGTTCTACCAGTTGCCGGATCATAACAGTATTTATTTAGAATGCACTTCTTCAAACCGTTTTGCATTGACCACCAGCGGAAAATATTCCTGTACAATCGCCTCCAGCACCAGCTCAGGCTTTTCCTTATAAACATAATGACCGCTCCCACGCGCCGTCACACCTTTCCGCTTCGGCGAAGCCGCCGCAAACTGCCGGTGACACCGTATCCATTCCTTTGCATCCGGCGTTCCCTCAAAAGGTGTTTTCTCCGCAACAATATCTGTTACCGGAATATTCAACGGAAAAGGCGTATGCCTCATGAAATCCGAGTTTTCACGGAGGCAGGTGAATATGTAATACGCTCCGCGGTTCTCCCGTTTAAACGTTTCCATTTTCGACTTTATCTTCAGCAAAGCCTGTGTTACAAAAGCATCTGTAAAGAAACAGGAAGTATTCGTATCAATCAGCACGGCCGCCTTCACCGTTTTCGGGTGACGGGCAGCATATACAGTAGCATAGAACCCTCCCATGGAATGTGCCACCAATATGATCTCATCACCATACCCTAATTTGGAAAGCCCCCTTTCCAGGCCTTTGATCTCATTCAGGATCCCCATATGATTACTATCCAGCTCACTTTTCCCAAAACCGGCGCGGTCATAAGTAATTAAAGTTGTTCCCAGGGTATCTTTGACAGCTGGCAACAAACTATTCCAGGCGCTTCCGTCATCCCCTCCGCCAGCCTCGAATAGAATAGGTATCCCTTTCCCCTTGATAACATGAAAATGCAGCTTATATCCACCTACATCTACCAATGTATCAATATCCTGGCTCCTGGCAGTTAAAGCACCCAGGAGAAAAAGAACACCCAATATTATCAGTAGCCGGAGTTTCATGTTTTTTTATTAAGATACGCAAAAGTTCAGCGCTCCGCCTACTATCTACCAATGCTATATTTCATTACCTTTACGTTGTGTATTTAAATATATAACGCGGATAAACGCTTTTCAAATCCATTCCTAAATCATTACTAATGACCGTGTGATTATTCTCTCCGATACCCTCGACGGCGGCCCCTTACCTGTAGGCAAAGGCCCTTTCCGCCTGGTAGTCCCCGGTGAGAAGAAACCAGCCCGCAGTTGTTTCCAGGTAACGGAAATGGTAATACGTTTGCGAAAGACTAAGACATGCTCTCTTGCTGCGTTGATTGCTGCAGGAAATCCAGTATGCTGTTCAGGGTTCCCAGCTGTTCTATCTGTCCATCCGTGATCTTTACATTAAAGGCTTCCTCTATTGCCAGGAACACAGATGAGCGGTCAAGTGAATCCACTCCCTGCTGCATAATGGATTGATCGGGATTGAAATTGTCAACGTCAACCCTGGGGTCAACCTCTTTTTTAAAGATTGCTTTGATGTTTTCCAGCGTAATTTCCATAATGATCGATTTGGTGGTATAATCATTTTATTCTTTCCAATACGGTGCTTGCCCATGAAAGCCCAACGCCAAACCCGGAAATAACAGCTCGCTTTTTGCTGCCATCCTGGAAATAGGAGTTAAGCATGATCGGTATAGTAGAGCTGACAGTATTACCATATTCAGCTGCCATAAAAGGCACCTTCTCATTATCTACTTTTAGCCTTTTGGCAATGGTGTCTATAATATATTTGCTGCCCTGGTGCATCAGGAAAATATCAATATCCTCCATGCTTAGGCTGTTCTTGCTTAACAGATCGGCAATATCTTTGGGGATGTACCTGGCGGCAAAATCGAAAATAGCGCGCCCATTCATGTACAGCACAGAATTTGAGCAGGTAAGCTCCTGGTTGGATTTCCCAATAGTGCCGAAAGTGTATTTCTTCGCAGTCCATACAGGATCATTCCCCAATAAGGTAACCGACGCGGCATCCCCGAATAACAACGCCGTATTCTTGTCGTTCTTATCAACAACTTTGGAATAAGGGTCAGAGGTAAACAGCAATCCCTTTCTGAATTCATTCTGCCGCATAAAAGACTCGATCACCGACAAGGCATACACATACCCCGAACATCCCAATGAAATATCAAAACAGGCGCAGGATTCGTTCAACCCCGCCATTCCATGTACCTTTGCCGATACATGAGGAATATTACTGTCCGGGTTCTGCGTAACCACAATCAGGCAGTCAATCTCATCTATATTCACCGGCTGCCTGGCCTGTAGCGCCTCCCATGCTTTCAGGCAAAGGTCTGAAGTATCTTCCGTCGCATACTTCACGCTCACCTGTCGTACGCCTATTTTTTCTTCAATGAAAAAATCATCAATGCCGAAGGCTTCTTTGCGCTCGTAATTTGACTTAAAATTTCCCGGGATGTACACCCCTATGTTTTCTATTCCAATCATACCAATGAGAAATAAATATTGCCAGCAAAATGATCGTTTATATAGAACATCGTATTCGTAAGCTTAAACTGCAGGTTTTGTTTGAGGCTTAAACGGAGTTGAACATCATCTCCGCCTAAGCCAAACAGTTGATAAGCGCTTATTTTGATCCTGGTGAAATACCATTTTCCGGGAGCCTCCGGGTATAAGCCCTGTAGCAATCCTTTATTTAAGGCTACTATTTTTTCAATCAGTGTATGACCAAAAAAATTCTTTAGCTCGATCTGTTGCTGATCCTTATCCAGTTTGGCCGCACTGATAATTTCATGCTCCGGGTAGGCATAATTGCATTGAATGCGTTCATGGTTCTCCATCAGTACCAGGCCTAATCGCTCATTGCCACAGTGCAGCGACAGGGTCACTTTGGCTGCCTGGTCCACCGGCGCCCTGGCTTCCGCATACAGATCCATATTATGACGGCTTACTCCCCGTATCACCATATCTACCTGGTCAAACTGTTGATCCTGGCCATGTACAGTGATGGACTGCATCGTCTTGTTAAAGATGTCTGTTCCATGCACGTAGTCTCTGTTGCCCTTAAAGCAGAAATGAATAGCAGTGCTGTCTGTCATAGCTTTCTTATTCTCGCAAGATGTTTTAGGTGTTGCTGATGGTCGATCGCGAAGTTGCCGGAAACCGTCTGGTTGTCGCCAATATGGTTAATCACTACGCTGCCAAGAATGATCCTTACATTTTCTCCAATGCTTAATCCATCGGCTACCGTAGAGGATGGGCCTATCCATAAATTGTCGCCCATACATACATTTCCCGCGATCGTTACATTGCCTGCGATCATACCGTTCTTCCCGATACGGCAGCCATGCCCAACATTGGCCCGCACACTGATCTTCGTGTTATCGCCGATATCAGTAAAGAATGGCTGGTAAGGCTTTTGAACAACCGCATGGGCCAATACTTCACAATTGCTCCCCAGGCGTACACCACCCGCATACCGGATGTTAAACGACTTCCCATCGATCTTCAGGCATTGCATTCCGCGGGCGCCGATCACGGCATGCGGACCGATAAACGTATTCGCCCCGATAATGCTGTTATCGGCTATATACGCGAACGCTGATATTTCCACGCCATCTTCAATATGCACGTTCCTGCCAATGTATGCACTGGGATCAATGCAGGTGTCTCCCGAAATATAGTTTCTGCTGACCAGCAAAGGCATTTGCTGCGAATCCACCAGGCGGTTGTGCAGTTGATAATAGTCCAGCTCCGCTTTTTCACTGACGACAATACCTTTGTCCACCGCTATACGATGAGCCATAGACGTATTGGTGATCACCGCCTTTACATTGGTGTTTTTATTAACACGATCAACTACCGCCTCTGAAAGCGCGTAGCACAGGGACCCGGGGAGGGGAGTAGCCGGAAACATGGTCCAGGCAAAGTCAGCATCCCTGATCACATCTGTCTGTGAGAAAAAATCACTTAAGCGCATAAACAGCTCCTTAGTCTGTGTTTAAGGTTATTTGCAGGCGGAACAGCACATACAACAATTTCCGCCGAAACGTATTCCGAACGCAAAAAGGGTAAAGGAAGCAAAATGAAAAGTTCAATGGGGCGTCACTGTACTGATCATGACATCAATTATAAAATTGGCATTTCTAACTTGGAATTACAGGTGCTTTGGACTATCGCTTTGGTTGATTAGCTATTCTATACCTATATGCTAATATAGGGAAATTTTTAATTGCCAAAAAAACCTTCATACATTCCTGTTAATTGCGGTACGTGTTTTGAGCAGTTTTAGCAAAAACAGGATATGGCAAGGATAATGGTTCGATACATGGTCAACGAGCTCGATCCTGCAGTCACCTTTTACACTAAACATCTGGGGTTTAAAACCGGACAGCAGGCAGGGCCCTATTTTGCCAGGCTATCACGGGATAACGTGGAGCTGGTGCTAAGCACAACCTTCGGACCGGGCGGCGCTGCCAAGCCTATGTCAGATGGACGCAAAGCAACACCAGGAGGCTGGAACCGGCTCATCATCCCCGTAGAAGATCTCGCAGCAGAAATGGCCAGGCTCCGTGCGTTTCAGCTGCAGTTCCGCAATGAGATCGTAAGCGGACCGGGCGGCGCCCAGGTGATATTGGATGATCCCTCCGGAAATCCCATCGAGCTCTTTCAACCGGCCTCAATAGATAGCGAAGATGATGAAGCTGCGATCCGCACCTTGCAGGACAACTTCGCGGCCGCGATCAACGCCGGCGATGTTGACGCAGTCATGAAGAACTACGTACCAGGTAACAGCCTCGTTGTTTTCGACGTGGTGCCCCGCGAGGAATATTTCGGAGCGGACGCTTATCGTAAAGATTGGGAAGATTTCTTTTCCCGCTTCAAAGGCACGCCAATACTAAGCATCATTGACCTCCGCATCACGGTAGATGGTAATGTTGCATTTGGTCACAGCTTCGTGAATACCAAAGGTACCGACCTGCAGGGGCACACGGTGGATCGTACCGTACGCGTTACAGCCGGCTATCGTAAGATAGACGGCAAATGGCTGATCGCACATGAACATATTTCGATGCCGGTTGATCTGGCTACCGGCAAAGCAACCCCCGTTATAATACCATAAAGGATCACCGGCCTCATTCGCGCTGGCAGGCCCGCTTGCGCTTTAATTGTCCACTGCGGATGCCCGCCGGCCGGATAGCTTTGCGCCGCTGCACACGCTGACCTGTACAAAACAAGGGCAGCAGTTTCCGCGGCCGCTCAGGTACCGTTCTTCTTTGCAGAGGCACATGTACCGCTACCGGCTGTACGGCTTTCGGTTTCTCCAGGTATTGCGCCACCAGCCGTTCCTTTACCTCACTTTCATCCACTCCCTGCCTGATCAGTTCCATTGCCCGACCGGTCATCTCCCGGTACTCCTTCACTTTACGTTGATCCCTTGGCATCATCCCATATACGGCCGCCGCCAGCTTCGATGCCGCTACCAGCCATCCCGCATACTCCATGGTCCTCCTGAAAGCGGGCGACCGCTTCACCCGCTTTCTACTTAATGTACTTTTTGCCCTCACCAGGTACTGACCATTCAAGCGGTAGTAGGTTAGATCGCCTATCGTCCCGGTGATATAATTCGGGCCGGCTTGTTTTCCCATATTGCTGTAATTTTAAGGTCTCCGGCAAATCTAAATACGCTTGCTATCCCTCTCCAAATCTCATGGCGTTTTTGGCGCTTTTGGCGGAAATGGCAACAAATCATCAAAAACCACCCAGATCGTCACAAAACATAACAAATCATCACAATTCACCTTTAGAACGCTTGTTCTTCACCTGCATCCCATACTCCTCCCGGGGTAAAGGCGTTCCGCCCCCGGGCTAAAAGCGTTCTCCCGCTTCCTTCCACTTGCATCCCATTCCTAAATGTTGTATTTTCTGCCCGCTAGTAATCTATCCACGCATGACACGTATGAAAAAACTATCCATCTTATTACTATTATTCATCATTTCCACTTCCGCCATTCCTCCTGGTTTTAATTGGAAGAATATCCGTGTCCTTGTTTACACTAGGAACGGCCAGGGCTACGTTCACCAGAACATCCCCGCCGCCATTGCTGGTATCCGTCAGCTCGCCATGGAGCATGGTTTCCAGGTAGACGTCTCCGACACCCCGGCGGATTTTACCGATGAGAACCTCCGGAAATATAACGCCCTCATTTTCTGTAATACAAATAACGACGTCTTCCATACCGATGGCCAGAAGCTGGCCCTCATGCGCTTCATCCAGGCAGGCGGCGGTTTTGTAGGCATTCACTCCGCGGTAGGCACAGAACGCAAATGGCCCTGGTTCAAACGCATGGTTGGCGGCACCTTTGTACGCCACCCGCCATTCCAGCCGCTGAAAGAAATTATTATAGACGACAGCCATCCATCTACTGCTTTTTTACCTAAAACCTGGGAGCTGTCCGACGAGTGCTACTTTGTCAAAGAAGTGAACCCGGACATCCACGTGCTGGTTGTTCACGATCTCTCCGGCATCAACGATAAGGAGAAACCGGATTTCTATGGTTCCGTCTTTCCCTCTGTATGGTGCCATGAATTTGACGGCGGCCGTCAATGGTACACCGCCTTAGGCCACGACGCAAAAATATATGCAGACCCTACTTTCCAGCGCCACCTGCTCGGTGGCCTGCAATGGGTAGTTAGCAAACAACGAAAGCTGGATTATTCCAAAGCCCGGGCCCTCCATCCCGACGATCCTTTGCCCTATTAACATAATTTCTTCCTCATCTTCAAACATCCTTTCTTATGCAGCATCAGAAAAACCCATCCAGGCGGAAATTCCTGAAAGACACTGTCAAAGGCGCCGGCGCCCTGGCCCTCACTTCTTTCCCCGCTATTATCCCTGCACATGTATTAAGCGGTCCGCTTGCGCCCAGCAACCGTATCAATATAGGCGCTATCGGCAATGGCCGCATCTCCCGCGGTCACGACATGCCCGGCGTCTGGAAACACGATCTCGCCCGTATTGTGGCGGTATGTGATCTCGACAGCAATCGCCTCGATGCCGCCAAACGCCTCGTTAATGAATACTACACGAAGAAAACCGGTAAAGCTTACGATGGTGTAAAAACATATTCCGATTACCAGGAGCTCCTCGCCAATAAAGATATCGACGCTGTGATCATCAGCACGCCGGACCACTGGCATGTGATACCAGCCATCCACGCGGTGCGCGCTGGTAAAGATGTTTATATGCAAAAGCCCGCTTCACTCACCATCGCCGAAGGCCGTGCCCTGAGTGATGAAGTGCACCATAGCGGACGAATACTACAGATCGGCAGCCAGCAACGCTCCATGCCGCAATTCAAACGCGCCTGTGAACTGGTGCGCAATGGCCGAATCGGCAAGCTGCATACGGTATACGTTGGCCTGCCCATCGATGATCCTAAAGAAAGCACTGTAGAAAAAGAAATGCCTTTACCCGCCGGACTGGATTATGAGAAATGGTTGGGAGAAACACCTTACGTTCCTTATACCTTGAAGAGAGTGCATCCCTTAAACGATTTCTCCCGGCCAGGCTGGCTGCGTTGTGAACAATTCGGCGCGGGCATGATCACCGGCTGGGGCGCTCACCATTTTGATATTGTAAATTGGGGAATGGATACGGAATATACCGGTCCCGTAGAAATTACTGCCACCGCGCAATTCCCGCCTGCAGGTAATCTATGGGATGTGCACGGGCCCTTTAAATCCGAAACGATCTTCGGCAACGGCGTGAAAGTGCTCGCCAGCAACGAGTATCCCAACGGGGTAAAATTTGTCGGCTCTGATGGCTGGATCTTCGTTACCCGCGGCAACTACGCCGCTACTGCCAGCGATCCTGTAGCTAAAGACCAGAAAGATAAACCGCTAGACGCCAGCGACCCGCGTATACTCGATTCCGTTATAGGGACAGATGAAATACATCTTTATGAAAGTAAAGATCACCACGGCAACTGGCTGGAGAGCATCGCTGCCCGCCGCCAACCCATCACACCGATAGAAGTAGGGCATCGCGCCTGCACGGTCTGCCTGCTGAACCATGCCGCCATGAAGCTGCAGCGCAAACTCTACTGGGATCCCGTAAAAGAACGCTTTAAGAACGACGACGAAGCCAACACCCTGCTTACACGTCCGCAACGTTGGCCATATACATTGGATTGATCTCAATCATGAAACTACAAACTAAACATACGAATGAACCAATTGAAACTCATTACACCTCTGCTCCTCCTAACCGTCATGAACTACGCATGCAACTCCGGCGCTTCCGAAAAAGAAACGTCCGCCGATAGCACGGAAATCCACCTCATCACCCTGGACCCCGGCCACTTTCACGCAGCCCTCGTCCAGAAATCCATGTACCCCGGTATAGACTCCGTCGTACATGTCTACGCGCCCGATGGTCCCGAATTGCAGGAACAACTGCGCTTTATCAACCAGTACAACACCCGCGCCGATGCCCCCACACACTGGCATGAAGACATCTACAAAGGGCCCGACTTCCTGGAAAAGATGGTCGCCGATAAAAAAGGCAACGTAGTAGTCATGGCAGGCAACAATCAACGTAAAACAGAATACATCCAGCAGGCCGTATCAGCAGGTATGAACGTCCTGGCCGACAAGCCCATGGCGATCAGCACCGCCGGTTTCGATAAGCTGCAGCAAACCTTCGCCGATGCAAAGGAAAAGAAAGTATTGCTCTATGATATTATGACCGAACGCTCCGAGATCACCAACATCCTCCAGGGCGAGCTCTCACGCATAAACGAAGTGTTCGGCGAGCTGCAAAAAGGCAGTGAAAAAGATCCTGCTGTGGTAATGGAAAGCGTTCACCACTTCTATAAATTCGTATCCGGCAAAGCCCTCAAACGGCCCTCCTGGTTCTTTGATCCTAAACAACAGGGCGACGCTATCGTAGATGTAGGCACCCACCTGGTAGACCTCGTGCAATGGGAATGCTTCCCCGGTGTAGCACTGGATTATAAAACAGACATTCAGCTGCAATCCGCCCGCCGCTGGCCTACGCCAATAACACGGTTGCAGTTCAGCATCATCACCGGACTGGATAGTTTTCCTGCCTTCTTACAGGAGTATGCAAAAGATACCATGCTGAACGTGGCCGCCAATGGCGAAGCCGTTTATACGCTTAAAGGTGTGCATGTGAAAGTAACCGCCTTATGGCGCTACGCAGCACCCGAAGGGGGAGGGGATACCCACTATTCTTTATTCCGCGGTACTAAAAGCAACCTGGTCATCCGCCAGGGTAAAGAAGAAAAGTATGAACCTACCTTGTACGTAGAATCAGCCGCAGGCAATAATGATCCTGCTTTTGAAACGGCTTTGCAGGCAGCCCTGAAACAGCTGGAAGCAAAATATCCCGGGTTGGGAACAGAGAAGAGCGCTAAAGGTTGGAAAATCACCATTCCGGCTAAATATAAAAATGGGCATGAAGCGCATTTCGCCCAGGTGATGGAACGCTACCTGCAATACCTGAAAGATGGTAAGCTGCCTGACTGGGAAGTGCCAAATATGCTTGCTAAATACTACACTACCACGAAGGCATTGGAAATGTCAAAATAGCTGCAAGCCGCAAGCTACAAGCTGCAGGCTATTGTGCGAAGAGTGTTAAGTGCTTGCCATGTCATGATCATTCGCTTCAATAGCTTGTAGCTTGCAGCTGTTGGCTTGTAGCTTCTCATTTGATCAAGATGCCTAATCCAAGTTGTATCTGGTGAGTTTTCCAGGAATATCGGTTATCAATATCATTGATATCATTCAAGCCCATCACATAACGGCCGTAGAACCGTATCTGTGATACATGAACGGTCAATCCCGCCGCAGCGCCCAGGTCATTCTTCTTAATAGCTCTCCGGCCACTCTGCAGCAGCGTCTCATCATAAGACACCAGCAGGTTGTACTGTGGCCCCAGGTTAAGGCTGAGGAACTCATTTACGTTATACGTCAGCAACACAGGAATACTCAGGTAGCCCAGCTGGATCTTGCTGTTGTTGGCATCGCTGGCCCCGCTGTTTACATAATACTTTGTAAAATCCGCCCCGGCCTTGTTGTTGTACAAAGTGAACAGTACTTCCGGCTGTATCGCCCACTTCTTCGTGATGTTCAGCTCCCCGAAAGCGCCCGCATTAAAGGCTGGCTTAAAAGTACCCGCCAGGCCATCGCCATGCAGGGAGTTAAAGCTCAGGTCCGCCTTCAGGCCGAAGTGGAAGGATTGACTGTAAGCAGCTGTTGTCAGCAACAAAAAACCAGTAATGGTCAGTAGTAGTCTGTTGATCATAGATACGTCAATATGGAGATACAAATAAAGTATACCGCGAACGGATCTGCAGCAGCTAATAGATGATTGGGCTGTTTAAAACCATGATACCGGGAAATTTATGGATGATCAGGAAACGAAATGTGCCGTTTTTTGATTAATTTATTGTTATTTAATTCCACGGATATGAAACACCAGGTCGTAGCGGCCCTCATCGCCCTCCTTTCCCTGCAATGCGTTGAACATCATTCTCCCGCTGTCACACTGTCAACGGCGCAGCTCAAAGACAAGATCATGGGCGGCTGGGCTGGTCAGGCCATCGGCGTTACCTTCGGCGGTCCCTATGAATTCCGCTTCAATGGCACCTATATCCAGGATTACCAGCCGCTTAGCTGGTACGACGGCTACCTGAAAGAAACCATGCTGCAGCATCCCGGCCTTTACGATGATATCTATATGGACCTTACCTTCATCGGGGTCTTTGAACGCGCCGGTATTGATGCGCCTGTCGATTCATTCGCCCAGGCGTTTGCCCGTGCCAGTTATCCACTGTGGCACGCCAACCAGGCGGCCCGCTACAACATCCTGAACGGTATCAATGCGCCCGCCTCCGGCCATTGGGTCAACAACCCGCATGCGGATGATATTGACTACCAGATAGAATCAGATTTCGCGGGTTTGATGTGTCCCGGTATGCCCAACCAGGCTGCTGCTATCAGCGATAAGATCGGTCATATTATGAACTACGGCGACGGCTGGTACGGCGGCGTTTACGTTGGCGCCATGTATACCCTGGCCTTCACTTCTTCAGACATTGACTACGTGGTGACAGAGGCCCTGAAAACAATACCAGCCCGCAGTACTTTTCACCGTTGTATAGCAGATGTGATCCGCTGGCATAGCCAGTATCCTACAGACTGGCGTCTTACCTGGTTCGAGATCCAGAAAAAATGGTCCAGCGAAATCGGCTGTCCTGAAGGGGTTTTCGCAGCCTTAGACATTGATGCCAAGCTGAATGCCGCTTATATCGTGCTTGGCCTCTTATACGGCCGTGGCGATTTTACCCGTACGCTCGAGATTACTACCCGCGCCGGGCAGGATGCGGATTGCAATCCGTCTTCTGCCGCGGGGATCCTTGGCGCCCTGTTAGGGTATAAGAATATCCCTGCCCACTGGAAAATGGGCCTGAAAGAAGCCGAATCTATCAACTTCAAATACACCAACCTGTCGCTGGAAAAGGTATACGATATCAGCTATCGCCACGCTCTCGAAATGATCCGCCGTAACGGCGGTAAGGTCAAAAACAATACAATTACTATCCCCGTTCAATCTCCCCGTCCCGTAAAGCTGGAACAGTGCTTCGAAGGGCTGCACCCATTAGATAAAAAGAATTGTTACCAGGAAAACGTGAAAGACTTCTCCTTTGAATTTGAAGGTACTGCCTTCGCGCTCCGCGGCGAATCGCGCAAAAAGGATGCTGTGCTACCAGATACTGCCATCGCCCTCACCCTCTACGTTGACGACCAGCCAGGCGAAACCATTCAGCTGCCCACCAGCTTCCTCACCCGCCGCTATGAGCTCTGCTGGAAGTACCAGCTGGAAAACAAAAAGCACCGCATCCGCATCAGCGTCCAATCACCCTCAGACAACTACGAGATCCGCCTGTGGGATTACCTTACTTACACTACAAAATGACAAAATCATCCACTTCAATCACTGACAACTAACGACTGACAACTGACCACTTCTTTACGGATCCAGTGGATCAAAAGGATCCTCATGCAAGCTCTCCGCCACCGGCTCATACTCCACGCTATTGTCATCGAGGCGTTTCACATTTTTATAGGGATGATACCGCAGGTCTTTATCACATACTTTGTCAAAGAAGATACTGTTCACATAAGTGATATGGGCTTTGCTGCTTGTGCACAACACTTTCTTATCCATTGGGAACCCATTACGGAACAGGATGCGGTTGGCATTGCGGATGTTGGTAGTAGTATGCCTGGCATGCGGCTCCGCGATGATGGCCGTCTCCGGGATCCCGCAGCTGTCAACCAGGAACTTTTTCATTTCAATGGCCTCACTGTATTTCGTGCCAAAAGGATGTACATATCCACCGGATACTATGATGAAGGGAGCTTTTTTATCCCGGTAGATAGCAGCCCCGGTACGGCAGCGCTCTTTACACATTTCACTGATAGGCTGGTCATCAGAAGGGCCTGCGCCCAATACCAGGATGGCAGAGTAGGGGTAGTTGGCCCATTGGGTGCCCGGTATTTGCTGATAGGCAGCGTGGTTAAGGGCGCTCAGCGGCTCGTGCCTGGCGGCATGGTCTTTCTTGTTCAGCGCCAGCAAGTCCATTGCAAAATGGAACACCGGCGAGAAGAACAGTCCCGAAGGATCTTTATGTTCCAATTCTTCTGTCCAGCGCTTTCGCACCTCCCTGGTATAATCCGCGCTGTGCACATCATAGGCTGCTGAGTCTATTTTAGGATAACGCAAGCCCGTGTTCTTTGTATAAGCGGTCAAAACGTAGTTCAGTCCATAGGCCTCCTCTTTCCATCGCTGCGCCAGCAGCTTGTCTTCCGGCAAGGAAGCGTATCGCATAAAAACGCCGCTTGGCCGCAGATGGCGTTGCAGGGTTTCGCGAAATGCCGGCTGCTTATTATACATCTCCTGTAAAGTCTGGCTGATAGCGATGATCTGTTGATCGCTGAATACGAGCGATTCCGCAAAACAGGCCGCATCCGGGCATGATTTTGCAATTTTGGCGCCCCGTTCAGGGTACACCTGGTACTGTTGCAGCGCCTTGTTGCCCCGGATGGCTTTTTGTAAAGCGGGCTCCTGTTCAAACAATGTCAGCAAATAGAAATTTTTGTCTTGCACCAGGTTTCCGCTTTGTACAAACTGGTAAGCGGGATCAAAAGTAGGCTGGTTTTGAGCCTGCAATAAACCGGGGACAATCAGCCCGGCCAGGCAAAAGATAAAAACGAACAATCTGTGGATCATATACGCTAATATAGCAAAAGAGATAGCGCAAAATAATAAATGTTTTCCTTCCCGTCATTGCGAGGAGCAGTAGAGCAAAGAGGGGAGCGCGACGAAGCAATCTTTTAATAAAACCTCCGCGAAGATTAACTAAAAGATTGCTTCGTCGCGCCCCACGCACAGTGCTCTACTGCTCCTTGCAACGGCGGGGATGGAGACCGTTTACTTCTCCTCATCAAACCCTTACACCTTCGGCGGTATCAACTTATACACCACCGGCGTCACCACTCTCGACAACAAAGTAGAACTGATCAATCCACCTATCAGCACAATCGCCAGCGGCGCTATCAGCGGGTTACTCGATATCGCAATCGGTGTCAAACCCCCGATCGCCGTCAGTGATGTCAACACAATAGGTAGAAATCGTACTTCGCCTGCTTCCCTTATCGCTTCCTCCAGTGATTTGCCTTGCTCTCTCAGCTGGTTGGTAAAGTCCACCAGCAGGATCGTATTCTTGACCTCGATACCCGCCAGCGCGATCATCCCGATGATCGCCACAAAGGAAAGCGAATTACCCGTCAGCCACAGCCCCACAGCCGCACCTACAACACCGAGGGGAATAACCGATAACACGATCAGTGTGCTCTTAAAGGTCCGGAACTCCAGGATCAGCACCGCCACAAACAGGAAGATGGTAACGATCACAATGCTCATAAAGCCACCGAAAGAATTGTTCCTGGATTCCACTTCACCGCCCATCTCATAGCTATATCCCACAGGCAGGGCCATCTTATCCATTTTTCCGATCACATCATTGATCACGCGGTCTACCAGGAAACCTTTCTGCACAAAGGCTTTCACAGATACCACCCTTCTCTTTTCCTGGTGGTTGATATTCACCGGCGATGCTTCCAGTTTGAGATCGGCCACTTGTCCCAGGGGATAAGGCTTGCCTTGTGTATTGCTTACGTACAGGTTGCGGAAGGCATCCAGGGTAGGCCGTCCTTCCCGGCTGCGGGTCAGCAGGATGTCGTAATCATTGTCGTTATTATCGGTGTACTGCCCGATGTTCAATCCTGCTACGGCCAGGCGTACCGTACGGTCTATGTTTACGGATGGAATGCCCAGCAGCTGTGCTTTCTCCTGTTGGATGGCCACGCGTATATCACTCTTCAGCAGGCTTACAGGATTGTCTACATACATTGTACCGGGCGTGCGCTGCAGCATCGCTTCCACCTTGCTGGCCATGGCCCTGAGGGTGTCCAGGTCGTCGCCGAACAGGCGTACTTCCACGGGCGCTGCTACCGGTGGTCCCTGCTCAAAGTTCTTCACTTCCACTTTGGCGCCGGGGTAGGGCGTCCACTGCTTGCGCAACTTTTCTATCAACGCCAGTTTATCTTCAGGATTGGTATGCTCATCCAGCTGTACAAAGATCTCTGCAAAATCACTATGCTCGTTCTCCGGTATCACGTTGTAATAGATCCGCGGATTGCCCCTGCCTACGTTCGTGGCAAAGTATTTCACGGTAGGCTCTTTCTTTAATATCGCTTCTATATCGCGCGCTACGCTATTGGTGTATTGTAAATTGGATTGCGGTGGAGCGGTAATGTTGATGAGGAATTGCGGCTTCTCCGATGCGGGGAACAGGCTGAAGCCGATCACACCAAACAAATAGAGCGCGCCTGTAAAGATCACCACCGTCGCGATCAATGTAAGCGCCGGGCGCTGCAAGGCCTTGTCCAGCAGGCGGGAATAGCTCCCATGGATCAAACGTTTCAGCGCACGCATGAAGATATTGCCATCCGGATGACCGGTATGGCTTTTCAGCAGTTTGCTGGACATAAAAGGAATAATGGTCAGCGATACCAGCATAGAGGCCAGCACGCTGAGGATCACGGCCAGCGGCAGACTGCGGATAAAATCCCCTGAGCCTTCCGGCAGGAATACCAGCGGCATAAAGGCAATGATCAACGTTACCGTACAACCTACTACGGCCATGCCTATCTGTTTAGTGGCCTTCAGCGTGGCTTCCATCGCGCTGTGCCCTTCCAGGATCCAGCGTTCGATATTTTCTACCACCACAATGCTGTCATCCACCAGCAGGCCAAGCGCCACTACCAGTCCAACAATACTCAGCTGGTTCAGGTTGTAGCCCAGCAGCTGCAGCAGGATAACACCAATAGCAAGGGAGAGGGGGATAGAGATCATTACAATCAGTGAAGGCCGGAAGCCCAGTGGCAGCAGCGTAATAGCCACCAGCAGGATCGCGATGATGAAGTCCTTACCCAGGCTGCCTAAACGACGGTTCACATTATCTGCCTGGTCAAAATGCTGCACCAGGTCTATATTGGCAGGTAATGTCTTTTTGAACTTTTCGATCACCGGTTTATAAAGCTGCTGTGTTTTGCTGATATTTTCGCCTTCCTTCTGTGCGGCGGCCACAAAGATGCAGCGAAATCCGTTCAGGCGTGTCTGGTAGGATACGTCGTCGTAACCATAATAGACCTTCGCAATATCTTTCAGGAAAAGGTTCCTGCCATTGCTGCTGTATACAATGGTGTTCTTCACTTCCTCGAGGGTATGATAGTTACCGCTGGTCTTCACATTGAACACCCGGTTGCCAGCGTCCACGCTGCCGCCCGGTATGCTGATGGTTTCATTCTGCAGGCTGTTGATCACATTGCCCACAGGCAGGTTGATCTGGGCTAGCTTTTCGAGGTCCAGTTCCACGCGCACCTGTTGTTCAGGTAAACCGAAGATCTCTACGTTTTTCAGTGGTGTCAGCTTCTCCAGTTCATCCTGCAGCTTTTCAGCATAGTACTTCAGCTTGTCGCGCGGAGCATTCTCAGAGATCAGGGCTATCTGCATGATGTTCACATCAGACGGCTGCTGCTTTTGTATATCGATGCTGAGATTGTCCTGCGGCAGGTCTCGCCGTTTATTGTTCACCGTTCTTACAATCTCCTGGTATTTGTTGTCTACATCGCTGCTGTACTTGTACTCTACGCGCAGTACCGCCAGTCCGTCGCTGATGGTGCTGCGGATATGCTTGATATCCTCCAGCCCGTATATTTCTTTTTCCAGCGGATCTACCACCAGCTCTTCCATATCTTTCGGACTGGTGCCGGGATACACTACGATCACCGTGTAGGCGGGGGCATGCATCTCCGGGTCTTCGGAGCGGGGCATATTCATAATGGTAGTAAGGCCCAGCGCTATGATCATGATAAAGATCACCAGGGTAAACTGGTAGTTCTTTACGGCGTAATCAGATATTTTCATTTTGAAGAAAGTTGATTGGTTAAGCTATTAGCGTTTAGCTACTAGCTGTTAGCAAATCGTTTGTTGTCGGTTCGTCTATTGTTTCTTTGGCTAAAAGCTAACAGCTAATAGCCAACAGCTAGGGTTTCACCACGCGTATACTACTACTATCCGTCAGATACGCGCTTCCGGATATGATAAGATCTTTCACACCTTCCAGTCCTTTGCTGATGATCACTTTATCCTTTTCCATAGCAGCAACGCTTACCTTTACCTTCCTGGCAATCTTGCCGTCATTGGTAACAAATACATAGCCGGCGCCATCATCCCCATCCAGCAGGGCGTCATAAGGAATGCTCCAGGGGCCTGCCACGCTGCCACTGGTAATAGCCGCGCCTTTGGTATGCACATTCGCTTTACCAAACATTCCGAATGCGATCGCGCCGGGTTTTTCTCCCGCCAGGCGGATGTCTATCATGAACGAACCACTGACGGGATCTATACCTTCCGCCCTCCTGGATACCACTCCGCGGAAGGTCTTACCGGGCACTGATTCCACTTCCACATCGGCGCTGTCCTGCAGGTGAATGGCCGCCCATTCTTTGTTGCTTACGGCTACACGCAGCAGCCAGTTACCAGACAATGCACCGTTGGTTTGTATCACCGAAGTGCCTGATTTTACCTGTTGTCCTTCACTGGCCAGTTTACGCAGCACATACCCATTACGGGGTGCAGTGATCACAGAATGGCTGCGGTTGAATTGTGCCGTACGCAATTGCTGCTGGGCCATATCCAGCGCGGTCTTGGCATTCTGTAGCTGCTCGAGCGTAGATACGCTGTCTTTGTACAGGTTATTGGTACGCTGGTAATCACGCTGCGCTTTTTCATGCGCCAGCTGCGCCTGTTGAACCTGTGCATCTATTTCGGTAGGATCCAGTATCGCTACGGTTTGTCCCTGGCGGATCGCATCCCCTTCTTTCACCAGGATGCGTTGTATGATGCCGTCTGTTTTGAACGACAGAAATACTTCATCATCTGTAGTAAATTGTCCGGATACCGGGATGCTCAGCGCCTGCGATTCGGCGTTAAGCGCCTGCAGCTGTACCGGGATGGTCGTTTCGGTCGGAACTTCCGAAGCGGCGGAGTTGCTGCCGCATGCATTCAGCAGGGCAGCGCTGGCCGATAACAGCAGTAAAGCATGAATAGTCTTCATATAAAAGCTGATTAAATTATTGTTGGTTCGGTAATGGGTAAGTGGCTTGTGCCCGCTCTATCTCAGCCTCTGCGATCTGTACCTGTGCGTAAGCCTGTAATGCTTCCAGTCTGGCGTTGGTGAGCTGTTGCTGTGCATCCAGCAGCTCGAGGTATAACAGCTGACCTTCTTTGTATACTTTCACCTGGTCAGTATAATATTTTTCTGCCAGCTGCAATTGTGTCTGTGCGCTTTGATAATTGCTGCGTGCCGTTTGAAAATTATTCCGGGCAGTGGTCAGTTCCAGCCGCAGGTTCTGCGCCGTCTCATCATACATGGCCTGTGCGCTGGCAGCATCTGAAGAGGCCTGCCTGGCTTTGGCGCGGCGTTGCCCGCCGGTGAAAAGATCCCACTGCAGGTTAACGCCCCACAGGTAATAGCGTGAATTATGATTGAAGTTCCAGTTGTAGGCTTGAGACCCAAGATCGAGGAAAGTGTTCACCTTGGGGATGATACCGGACTGCTGTTGCTTCTGCTGCAGCAGCGCGATGCGTTTTGCTTTGTCCAGCTGTAATAGTTCCTCCCGGCCGCTAATATTCACCTGGTCAGGCCCGCCGCGTCCATCACTTACTACTAACGACTGATCACTAACAACTGCCAGCGCTGCGCTGTCGGTTGCAATGCTGTCTGTCAGCTCGCGGTTTAGCAGGAAATTAAAATAGCTCCTTGCATTCTGTTGATTGTTCCTGGCAGCAGTAATAGCGGCTAAAGTCCGCTGCTGTTCTGTCTTTGCACGGGTAAGCGCTGTGCTGTTGCGTACGCCGTTCTTCAGCAGGCTTGCATTAACGCGGATGTTCTCCTGCACCAGTTCCAGCGCATTCAGGTAAATATCCACTGATCTTGCCGCCTGGAAGTAACGGTAATAAGCGCTCTTGATCTCCTTCACCAGCTGGCGTTTATACGCATTCACCGCTGCCTGCTGCCGGGTGATATCCTCCTGCCTGATCTGCTTTGCATACCAGATCTCGCTATTGATAAGTGGGAGAGAGGTGCGCAACTTCGCGTCATAAAAATTATCAGGGTTCAGCTGAATAGACTGGTTGCTCACAGACTGGAACTTCTGGCTGCCCGTCAGATCATTCAGCGTTGCATATACAGGATTCATCAGGTCGCCGATCGGCACATCGATGGTACGGCCTCCGCTGGATTTCGTATAGCTACCCAGCAGGCTCACCTGCGGAAGGAACATGCCCCTGGCTTCATCCAGTGCATACATTGCCTTTTCCAGTTGAAAATTTCTTTGCTGCAAGGCCTGGTTGTGAGTAAAGGCCTCCCGTATATATCCCTCCAGTGCTCCGTTCTGCGCTACTGCCGGTGATGCAGCAGCGCTGATAATCAGCATTATTAATATAAATGCCAGTAACTTGATAACCTTTGTTGACATAATGAACACTGTTTAGTTAATGTGCTAAAAAAAAGCTTTTGTTACAAAGCCTTAAAAAAGTTGTCAGTTGTCAGTTGTCAGTTGACAGTTGTCAGTTGTCAGTTGTCAGTTATGCCGTTTTGATTTTATCCGCTTCAATCACTAATAACTGTCAACTATCAACTGACAACTAATTATCGTTTATACCTTGATCATACTCATGTAATTATCGATCGTCATATCCAGCACTGCCGGGATATCCGCCTCATTCAGGTTAGATACTTTCATCCGGCAGCGTACATTCAATGATACCAGGCCATGCACCATAGACCATACTGATAATGCCCCTACCATGATGTCTGTGAACTTGATCAGGCCTTTTGTCATACATTCTTCCAGGATATTTACCAGGAACTGGAAACAAGCCTCTCCATTTTCCCATTTAACGCCTTCTTCCTCTATCTTGTTCATGGGCGAGCGTATAATGAACATCAGGTCGTAAATATCCGGGTGCTCCATACCAAACGTCACATAGGCCTTTGAAATCTGCGCCAGTTTCTTAAACGGGTCCTTAGCAGTGGCTTTCTGCTGGAAGATCTCCAACAGCTGGGCAAAGCCCTGCGCCTGTACATCATATAACAGCTCGTCCTTATCCTTGTAATAGAGGTAAATAGTAGCCGGACTATATTCTATCTTTTCTGCAATGTTCCTGATCGAGGTCTTCTCATAGCCTGCTTCCACGAACATGCGCATGGCCGCGTCCATGATAAGACGCTTCATTTCCAGCTTTTCCCTTTCTTTCCTGTCTGCTATGCCCATGTTATTTTATTTACGATGCAAACTTACTGAACAGTGTTCAGTAAACCAAATTTTTCTTTTGACAATATTTTCTACTTTGCATCGTCTTCAAAAACCAAAGGCTTATACATATAAACATATCACTATGATACACACTATTTTAGGGGCAGGAGGGATTATCGCGAGGGAATTAACGAAAGAATTATTGGCCAACAACCAGAAGATTAGGCTGGTGAGCCGCCAGCCTAAAGCCATTGCTGTTAACACAGAGGCAAAAGCGGCAGACCTGACGGATTATGAACAGACAAAGGCCGCCGTCGCTGGTTCTTCGGTCGTGTATCTTTGTGCGGGCCTCACATACGACCGGAAAATATGGGCCGCTTCCTGGCCCAGGATCATGCAGCATGCTATAGACGCCTGCAAGGCGGCTAACGCCCGGCTCATCTTCTTTGATAATGTGTATATGTACGGCCTCGTAAAAGGCGCTATGACAGAAAGCACGCCTTATCATCCCATCAGTAAGAAAGGGGAGATCCGCGCGCGTATCGCCACACAGCTGATGGACGAAGCAAAGGCAGGTAATATCCAGGCCAGCATCGCCCGCGCCGCTGATTTCTATGGCCCTGGCGCCGATACCACCAGTGTCCTGAATCTCCTGGTTGTGCAAAAGCTGGTGAAAGGCCAGAAAGCAAACTGGCTGGGCCGCGATGATGTACCTCACAGTTACACCTATACGCCAGACGCCGGTAAAGCCATGTACCTCCTGGGCAGCGATCCTTCCAGTGATAACCAGGTATGGCACATGCCTACTTACAATCCAGCGCTCACTGGTAAGGAGTACATCAGCCTGATTGCCTCGCAGCTCGGTGTTAATCCATCCTATTCAAAGCTCAACGGCTTCATGGTAAAGCTGGCCGGTTTCTTTAATACCACCATCGGCGAGCTGCATGAAATGCTGTACCAGAATACAGCACCTTATATCTTCGATTCCACAAAGTTTGAGCAGCGCTTCAATTTCAAGCCCACTACCTACGAGAAAGGATTGGCTGATACGATTGCAGCATCCAGGTAAGTGGATCAGTTAATAAGTCGTTTTCCGGAATTCACTGGGCGTAAGCCCGGTGTTTTTCTTGAAGAAGAAATTGAAATTAGGTTGATCAGAGAAACCAATAGCAAGAACATCAGCGGAAAGCATGGAATAACACGATATAATACAACAAGCTAAAAGCAGAAAGCGGACCGTCATCACCGGTCCGCTTTCTGTTGTTGGTTATTTCTTGTCCACCATATTCTGCATTTGTTCGGGATACCTTGCTCCCTGGATATCGATCTTCGCAGCAGCAGTGTCTATTTGCTGAAGATCATCGGCAGAAAGCGCAATATCCACCCCGCCAATGTTTTCCTGTAAACGGGTCAGCTTGGTGGTGCCGGGTATTGGCACGATCCAGGGCTTTTGTGCCAGCAGCCAGGCCAGCGCGATCTGTGCAGATGTGGCCTGCTTTGCCTGGGCAATGTTTTTTATCAGGTCTACCAAAGCCTGGTTAGCCTTCCTGTTCTCCTCTGCAAAACGGGGCAGGGAGTTGCGGAAATCTGTTTTGTCGAATTGGGTATTTTGATCGATAGCGCCTGTCAGGAACCCTCTTCCCAAGGGGCTGAAGGGCACAAAGCCAATGCCCAGTTCTTCCAGCAGAGGAAGGATCTCCTGTTCGGGCTCGCGCCACCACAGGGAATATTCGCTTTGCAATGCGGCTACCGGCTGTATAGCATGCGCTTTACGGATGGTGGCGGCTCCTGCTTCTGAAAGTCCCCAATGCTTGATCTTTCCTTCCTTCATCAGATCCTGGATGGTACCGGCTACATCTTCAATCGGCACAGCCGGGTCTACACGGTGCTGGTAGTAGAGGTCGATATAATCCGTTTTGAGCCTTTTTAGAGCGGCTTCTGCCACGGCCCTGATATTTTCCGGTCTGCTGTCGGTTCCCTGGGCTGGTACGCCATTTTTGAAGCCAAATTTGGTAGCGATCACCACCTCTTTGCGGAAAGGCGCCAGCGCTTCGCCTAGCAGCTCTTCATTGGCCAGCGGGCCATAAGCTTCGGCTGTATCAAAAAAGGTGACGCCTGCTTCAAAGGCGGCACGTAACAATTTGATGCCTTCCTGCTTCTCAACACCGGGGCCGTATGCAAAGCTTAATCCCATACAACCCAGGCCAAGTGCAGATACTTCAAGGCCGCTGTTACCCAGTAATCTCTTTTTCATGTGAATTTATTTACGGTTAATACTGTTGATCATTCAAATATTCCGACGCAAAGGTCGCTGTGATCCGGGTGTCCTTCGGTATATCTATTACGGATTCACCTACCAAAATTACTGATTGGATCGCTAGCCTGCTCACGGCCCGCTTTTATGTGGTAATTTTGTTTTCAGAAACAGGCTATTATGGAAGAAATAATAAAACTGGACAGCGTTGCAAAGTATAATGCCATGCGTGGCGTATCAACACAACATCCACTGGTCTCCGTGCTGGACTTGTCTACGGCGCAGCCGATGCCCGTCGGCAAATTCAATTTCGGATTATACACCGTGTACCTGAAAGAGGTAAAATGTGGCGACCTGAAATACGGGCGCAACCTGTATGACTACCAGGAAGGTACGCTGGTGTTCATCGCACCCGGACAGGTATTGGGCGTTGAGCCCAAAGGAAAGGCGTTCAGCCCCAGGGGATGGTCATTGGTGTTCCACCCCGAGTTGATCCGCGGTACTTCCCTCGGAAAGCATATCCAGGATTATTCCTTTTTCTCTTATAAAGTAAATGAGGCCCTGCACCTTTCAGAAAAGGAGCGGCAGCTGGTGCTGGATTGCTTCGCGAAAATTCAATATGAATTAGACCATGCGATAGACAAGCACAGTAAAATGCTCATTGCATCCAATATTGAATTATTCCTCAACTACTGCATCCGGTTTTACGACCGGCAGTTTATCACGCGCGATAACGCCCATAAAGGCGTATTGGAGCGATTAGAAACCTTGTTGAATGATTACTTTTCCACCGATGAGCCGCTGACAGAAGGGCTGCCTGCAGTGGCATGGTGCGCCGCCAAGCTGAATCTCTCCTCCAATTATTTAGGTGACCTGGTGAAGAAAGAAACAGGCAAATCCGCGCAGGAATATATTCAATCCAAAGTGATCGACATTGCCAAAGACAAAATATTCGATGCCAGCAAGTCCGTCAGTGAAATAGCTTACGAGCTGGGCTTCAAATACCCGCAGCATTTCACCCGCCTGTTCAAACAAAAAGTAGGGCTTACTCCTAACGAGTATAGAACCTCTCAAACCTTTTAAAAAAGGAAAACCACCCAGGACTGGGCGGTTCAACAACTTTGCCTAGAATTTACACTACAATTTGTCGATGCAAGATTACGCCGCTTAGGGTTAAAAACACATTAATCAGATGTTAACAGAAAGGCGAATCTGATGTTAACGGAAAATCAGCGTTCCAAATTTTTTTTTTGCATTTCTCATTTCCACCCCTATCTTTGCACCCAGTTCTTTAGATCACTTATCAAGAAAGGCAGAGGGAATTGGCCCGATGAAGCCTTAGCAACCAGTCGCCACCACCATGGCGAACAAGGTGCTACATCCATCCCGGTACACAACCGGGGCAGATAAGTCAGTAATAGTTTGCTTTAAATTCTTACACCATAAAGAAAACTCACCTGACTACCAGGTGAGTTTTTTTGTTTTAAGGCAATCCTTATCCAGCTCACTCTCTTTTCTTGAAAAAAGTCATCAGTCGTAAGTCATCAGTCGTTAGTCGTTAGTCGTAAGTCATCAGTTGTAAGTAAATGCAGCGATTAAAATACCGCGCTAATTCCTGACGACTTACGACTAACGACTTACGACTAAGAACCTGTCTAATCAACATTTTCATCAAACTCAAAAACAAAAAAGAGATGAGCACAATCACACAACTGATCCATTCCATTCCTGTAGATGAGCTGACCGGCGCTATCGCAGTCCCCATCTACCAAACCTCCACCTTCGTACAGGAAGCGCCCGGCGTTAACAAAGGATTTGATTACGCACGTACCAACAATCCTACCCGCCAGGCCCTTGAAACCATCGTAGCCGGACTGGAAGGCGGCGAAACCGGTATCGCATTTTCCAGCGGCCTTGCAGCCATAGATGCTATCCTGAAACTGCTGCACACAGGCGATGAGATCGTAGCAGTAGATGATATCTACGGAGGCGCGTTCCGTTTATTCAGCAAAGTATATGAAAAGTTCGGGATCAAAGTCCACTACGTAGACACTTCCGACCTGCACGCCATCGTAAACGCCATCACGCCCGCCACCCGCCTGATATGGCTGGAAACGCCCACCAATCCTACACTCAAAATCTCCGATATCAGCGCCATCGCAGACATCGCCAAAGCGCATAATTGTAAGCTCTGTGTAGACAATACCTTCGCTTCTCCCGTGCTGCAGCAGCCGCTGTTATTAGGCGCCGACATTGTAGTGCACAGCGCCACCAAATACCTCGGCGGCCATAGTGATCTCATTGCCGGCGTCGTGGTTACCCGTACCCGCGAGCTGGGCGCCGAGATCAAATTCTATCAGAATGCCTGCGGCGCAGTGCTTTCTCCCTTCGATAGCTTCCTGCTCATCCGCGGCATTGAAACCGTTCACCTCCGGGTAAAACAGCATTGCGCGAATGCCCTGGCAGTAGCGCAATTCTTGGAACAGCATCCTGGGGTGGATAAGGTATTCTATCCAGGATTGCCCTCGCATCCCAACCATGACATCGCCCGTAAGCAGCAAAAAGGTTTTGGCGGCATCGTCTCCTTTACCCTGAAAAATGATACAGAAGAAGCAGCGCAGGCATTTGTCACCAGCACGGCCTATTTCAAGCTGGCAGAAAGCCTGGGTGGTATTAAAAGCCTCTTATGCCATCCTGCCTCCATGACCCATAAATCCATCCCCGACGAAAAACGCCGCTCCGCCGGTGTGGCAGATAGCCTCATCCGTTTATCTATCGGGCTGGAAGAACCGGAAGACCTGGTAGCCGACCTGGAACAGGCTTTTAAAAAAGCAGGGAAAAAACTAACTTCGGCAGTCGGTACTGGCGTCTATTGATGCTAAACCAGTACCCATCTCCATATGAACAGCTATCTTATGAACCTGTGCCGCTATCTGCCATTGCTTTTGCTTTGCTGCCCGGGCAGCGCATTCACCCAACAGCGCCCTGCTGAGCCGAAGCCCAAGCCCATGTTGCTCAAGAACATTACGCTGATAGACGGCACCGGTGCTGCTCCTAAAAAGAAAGTGAGCCTGTTGGTACAAGACGGTAATATCTCCAAAATACTGCCTGCTACCGCGGTACCACCGCCTGCCGTCCGAGTGGTAGATGGTACGGGCAAAACAGTAATGCCTACCCTGATCAACATGCACGGGCACCTGGGCCTGTTGAAAGGTAATAAGTCGGGCCCGGAGAACTATTCCCAGAGCAACATCATCAGCCAGCTGAAAAAATACCAGGCCTATGGCGTGAGCCAGGTGCTGAGCCTGGGTATGGACCGCGAGATCATTTTCCAGCTGCGCAATGCTTCTCATAAAGGCCTGATACCAGGCGCTACCTTTTATACCGCCGGTTACGGTATAGGTGCACAAGGCGGCGCGCCTCCCGCCACCCTGGCGGATAAGGTGCTGCGTCCCGGCACGGCGGATGAAGCCGTGAAAGCTATCCAGCAGCTGGCGTCCCTTAAAGTGGATTTCGTGAAGATCTGGGTAGACGATGGGGGAGGCACACAGCCCAAAGTACCCGTAGAAGTATACGAAGCAGCCATCGCCGAAGCGCATAAACAGCATTTGCGTGTAGCCGCCCACGTATACTTCCTGGAAGATGCCCGCCGCCTGGTGAACGCGGGTATAGATGTATTGGCGCACAGCATACGCGACCAGGAAATAGATAATGCGCTCATCAGCGCCATGAAAGCCAAAGGCACTTATTATATTCCAACCCTCTCGCTGGACGAATATAATTTCGTATATGCAGGTCAGCCCGAGTGGCTCAATGATCCCTTCTTTAAAGCCTCCCTGGAACCGGATGTGTGGGAAATGCTGATCAGCGCCGAGTATAAACAACAACAGCAAAATGATCCTGCCCGCGAAAAGAAAATGAAGGCATTCGCTACCGCCCAGCGCAATCTTCATAAACTGGACAGCGCTGGTATCAAAATCCTGCTGGGTACCGACTCCGGCGCTTTCCCCGTGCGTGCACAGGGCTTTTCAGAGCACCTGGAACTGCAGCTGATGGTGGAAGCAGGTCTTACGCCGCTGGAAGCCATTACCGCTGCTACCCGCACCGGTGCGCAGGTATTGGGTATAGACAGCGAGTACGGTACTTTACAGCCGGGAAAGGCTGCAGACTTCATCGTCCTGGGCGGCGATCCTACCGTAGATATCCGCAATACCCGGAAGATCCTGGAAGTGTGGAGAGGGGGTAAAAAGATGGACCGTACTTACTAACCATCCACTTATTTGGAATTTGGAACCTGGAATTTGGAATTTGGGATTTGGGCTTTGGAATTCGTAAACCGGGTAACCATCATCGCGCACACATTATCTCCCGTGGCATTCAGCACAGTGGCCAGGGGGTCTACCAGTGTGCCGATGATCATCGCCGGCGGCAAGGCCTCCTGCGGAAACCCATATACAGAGATCATCAGCAGCTCGCCAATATAAGCGCCATTGGGTACGCCGCCTTCCACCATGCTCACTATAACGGTAATGCCTAGTGCCAGCAGCACCGCATCAGCCGTGTTCAGCGACCTGCCGAACATGGTGAACACCACCGCTATTTTCACGATCGAGGAAATGCTGGAACCATCTTTGTGCAGCGTAGCGCCCAGCGGCACTACAATATTGCGGATATGCTGCGGCACGCCCATTTTGGCCGTGCCATCCAGATTTGCAGGAATAGTGGCAATGCTGCTGCAAGTGCCCAGCGCCGTCAGCGAAGGCACTACATTATAACGCCAGAAGGTTTTAATGCCGCGCAAACCACCGGCAACAAAAGCATACAAGGTAAAGCCCACAAAAAAGTAGAAGATCCCGAAACCATAATACACGGCCATAGAACGGCCATAGATTCCAAACAGCTGCGGCCCCAGCGTGCCCACCTGGTACGCAAAATAGGCGCCCAGGCCAATAGGCCCCGCCTTCATCACCAGGATCACCAGGCTTTTCATTACTTCATTCCCCGCATTCAGGAATCGGCGGAAAGGTTCTCCGGCCTCGCCTGCTTTTAATACCGCAAAGCCCATCAGTAGGGAGAAGATGATCAGCGGCAGCATGGCCTTACGCGATAACAGCTCAAAGAACTCGCCCGTGGTCAGCAGCTCCGTGATCTGCTCTCCCAGGGGAATCTGTTTCACCGTCTCCGTCAGCCTCGCCTGCGTGTCTATCTGTTGGTGTATCGGGAAGATCCAGATGGTCACGATCGTAAAGAAAGCAGATATTAGCACCGTAGCAAGAAACACGATCACCATGACAGACATGATCTTACCCAGCTTCTGCGATCTATCCACATTAGCAATAGCAGTGGCAATCGCAAAGAACACCAGGGGGATCACCGCCGTAAATAAGAGGTTCAGGAAAATATCACCGATCGGCTTCAGGATGGTCACACGAGGCCCCAATATCAATCCCAGTACGCTACCGGCAATAATACCGCATAATAACCAGATCATATTGCCGTAGTTCTTCAGGAAAGTGCCGTTCATGATATTAGTTTTGATAAAAATAAGAACTATTGTATTTTGATTGATGAAAATATGGCATTAATAACGGCCAACTGTTAACTGACAACTAATAACTCATAATAATGATTCCACAATCCGATCGCAGAAGCTTTTTAAAGAAAGCCGCCATGGGCAGTATGATGGCCCTGAGCATGCCCGAGATCGTATCCGCTGCCTTTGCAAAGGAACCCGCCGCCAAAGGCCCTAAATTAGGGCTGAAGAAAGACGCCGTAATATTGTTCCAGGGTGATTCCATCACCGATGCCGGCCGTAAACGGGAGGACTCCAAACCCAATGACGTTGGTTCGCTGGGCCGTGGCTATGCCTTCCTGGCTGCCGCTGATCTGCTTGAAAAGCACGCCGATAAAAATCTGCAGATCTATAACAAAGGCATCAGCGGCAATAAAGTATACCAGCTGGCCGAACGCTGGGATGCCGATTGTCTGGATATCAAACCCGATATACTGAGCATCCTCATAGGTGTAAATGATTTCTGGCATACGCTCACCAACGGTTACACCGGTACCGTTCAGAAATATCGCGACGACTTTAAAGCGCTGCTTACCCGCACCAAAGACAAGCTGCCCGATGTAAAGCTGATCATCGGCGAGCCCTTTGCCGTAACCGGTGTGAGAGCAGTGGATGATAAATGGTATCCCGCTTTTAATGACTACCGCGCAGCCGCCCGCGAGATCGCCATTGCCTTCAACGCGCAATTCATTCCTTACCAAACCATATTCGACAAAGCACAGAAAATGGCGCCCGGCGCCTACTGGACGGGTGACGGTGTGCATCCCAGCATAGCCGGTAATGCCTTGATGGCACACGCCTGGCTGGAAGCGCTTAAATAAATAGTCGTAAGTCGTTAGTCATTAGTCGTAAGTCGTTAGTCGTAAGTCATTAGTCCAGACGCCGAAGATTAAAATCCGCTCCAATTACTTACGACTTACGACTAACGACTTACGACTTTTTTCCTACCTTTGCCCTGGTGCGACGTACGATCAGCATATTACTCCTCTGCATCTATCTGTGCAATGCCACGGAATGTAACCAGCTGCTCAAAATTCCCATCTTCTTTGCCCACGTACAGGAACACATGGCCGAGCACCGTTACGCTTCCCTATGGGGTTTTATTACAGAGCACTATCTCATGGAGCAGCCACATGATGCCGATTACGAGCGCGACATGCAGCTGCCCTTCAAATCACACGAATACCTTACGTATACCAACCTGGTGCCTCCGCCGCCTACCCAGCCGCAATTGACCATTGCCGTGCAGCGCCAGGTAACCGTCATCTATCCCGCTTACATTAACAGGTTCCATCCGCTGATCTACCATCCCGATATCTTCCAGCCGCCCAAAGCTTAATGTGCTTTATATATACACGGATGACAGATGAAGGCTTGTTAGCTGCAGGCCGCGTCCGTCCTATTATTCTGTTTGCACATAAGAAGATCATGCTTAACTATATCATACGTTTTTCGATCCGTAATAAACTGGTCGTGGGCCTCTTTATGCTGGGCCTCATCAGCTACGGCATCTACGAGATCACCCGGCTGCCCATAGATGCAGTTCCGGACATTACAGAGAACCAGGTACAGGTGATCACCGTCAGCCCTTCATTAGGCGCACCCGATGTGGAACGGTTGATCTCCTTTCCGATAGAACAGGCCAACAGCAATATTCCCGGGCTAAAGAAAATGCGCAGCTTTTCCCGCTTCGGGCTGTCTGTGGTCACCATTGTATTTGATGATGATGTAGACATCTACTGGGTACGCCAGCAGGTGGCAGAACGCCTGCAGGAAGTACAGGCGCAGATCCCACCGGGGTTGGGTATGCCCAAACTGGCGCCTGTCACCACCGGGCTGGGGGAGATCTACCAGTACACCCTGAGGCCCGCAAAGGGTTATGAGGATAAGTATTCGCCTATGGAGTTGCGTACCATACAGGACTGGATCGTGCGCCGTCAGCTCCTGGGAGTGAAAGGAGTAGCAGAGGTAAGCAGTTTCGGCGGCCTCCTGAAACAGTATGAAATTGCCGTAACGCCCGAGAAATTAAGCGCCTATGGTCTCACCATCAGCGAGATCTTCAGCGCCCTGGAAAACAATAACCAGAACACCGGCGGCGCCTACATTGAAAAAGGTCCCATCGCCCTTTTCATCAGGAGTGAAGGCCTGGTAGGCAGCCCGGAAGACATTGGCAAGATCGTCATCAAACATACAGCCGGCGGCGCTCCCTTACTTGTTAGAGATGTGGCGGAAGTACGCCTGGGCCACGCCACCCGCTACGGCGCTATGACGTATAATGGTGAACGTGAGGTGGCGGGCGCCGTGGTCATGATGCTCAAAGGCGCCAACAGCAATGAAGTGATCCGTAATATCAAGAACAGGGTAGCACAGATCCAGCAAACACTGCCCGAAGGCGTAATCATAGATCCTTTCCTGGATCGTACCAAAATGGTGAAACACGCTATCGGCACCGTAGAGCGCAACCTGCTGGAAGGCGCGCTGATCGTGGTATTCGTACTGGTATTGTTCCTGGGCAATGTGCGCGCCGGCTTACTGGTAGCGTCCGTGATCCCGCTGTCTATGCTGGTGGCCGTGATCCTGATGAATATCTTCAAGGTGAGCGGTAACCTGATGAGCCTCGGCGCGCTCGACTTCGGCCTGATCGTAGACGGTACCCTGATTATTGTGGAAGGCTGTATGTATCGCCTGCATCATTCCTCCCAAACCCGCCTCACACAAAAGGAGATGGACGGCCTCGTAAAGGAAACTTCCGGCAGGATGCTGAATGCAGCGGTGTTTGGCGAGCTCATTATCCTCATCGTATACCTGCCTATCTTTGCGCTGGCGGGTATTGAAGGTAAAATGTTCAAACCCATGGCGCAGACAGTGGCCTTTGCGTTAATAGGCGCCTTCCTGCTTTCTGTTACCTATGTGCCGATGATGAGCGCCCTCTTCTTAAGCAAGAAAATCCCTCAGAAAGAAAGCTGGTCAGACAGGATGATGGACAAGCTGGCTAACCGCTACCAGCGCACCCTGGATAAAGTGCTGCGCTATCCGCGGATGGTGATCGGTTCTGCCATTGCGCTGCTGACCATCGCCGTCATGATCCTGTTCTCATTGGGTGGCGAATTTATCCCGCAACTGGAAGAAGGCGACTTTGCGGTAGAAACCCGCGTGCTCACGGGCAGCAGTCTGCAAGCCTCTGTAGACGCCGTGTCCCGGGGCAGTAAAGTGCTCCTGCAAAAGTTTCCCGAAGTGGAGAAGGTGGTCAGCAAAACAGGCAGCAGCGAGATCCCCACGGATCCCATGCCACTGGACGCGAGCGATATGATCGTGGTCCTCAAAGATAAAAGCGAATGGACCTCCGCCAGTTCCTTCAATGAGCTGGCAGAGAAAATGACTGAGGCCCTGGAAGAAGTGCCGGGCGTCACCTTCGGCTTCCAGTATCCGGTACAAATGCGCTTCAATGAACTCATGACAGGCGCCCGGCAGGATGTGGTATGTAAGATCTACGGCGACAACCTAGATACCCTGGCTAGCCTGGGAAACCGCCTGGGCGCCATTACCCGCGGCATCAAAGGCGTGCGCGATGTGTATATAGAACAGCTGACCGGTATGCCGCAGATCGTCATCCGTTATAACCGCGATGCGATCGCTCAATATGGATTGAACATCGCAGACATCAATAAAGTGGTGAACGCTGCTTTCGCGGGGCAAAGCGCCGGACTGGTATACGAAGGCGAACAGCGCTTTGATTTAGTAGTGCGCGTGAGCGGCACACAACGTAAAGATGTTGCCGATGTACAGCAATTGCTGATACCCACGCCCTCCGGTTCACAGATCCCGCTGTACCAGGTAGCGAATGTAGTCATAGAAGAAGGGCCTAACCAGATCCAACGGGAAGATGCCCGCCGCAGGATCATCGTGGGCTTTAACGTGCGCGGCCGCGATGTGCAGAGCATTGTAAAAGAAGTACAGCAGAGAATGCGGCAGCATATCCAATTGCCCGCTGGTTACAGCGTTTCCTATGGTGGTGCTTTCGAGAACCTGGAAGCAGCCAAGCAAAGGTTAGGCATAGCCGTTCCCCTGGCCCTGCTGCTCATCTTATTAATGCTGTATTTTGCCTTTCATTCTTTCAGGCAGGGACTGATCATTTATTCTGCCATTCCCTTGTCGGCCATCGGTGGCATACTGGCCCTGGCGGCGCGGGGAATGCCTTTCAGCATATCGGCGGGCGTTGGTTTTATTGCCTTGTTTGGCGTAGCCGTATTGAACGGTATTGTGCTCATAGCAGAATTTAACCGCCTCAAAGCAGGAGGCCTCACAGATCTTAAGCAGGTGGTGCTGCAAGGCACGAAGCTGCGCTTAAGACCGGTGTTAATGACCGCTTCCGTAGCCTCCCTGGGCTTCCTGCCAATGGCTTTAAGCCGTGGGGCAGGAGCGGAGGTGCAGCGCCCCCTGGCTACCGTAGTGATAGGCGGTTTGCTGGTGGCCACTTTCCTCACCCTTTTTGTATTGCCCGTATTGTATATGCTCTTCGAAAAAAGCGTACATACACGTACGCCAAAGGCCGCAGTAAGTGCTGTATTGATACCGCTGCTGTTCCTGTTGGCGCCGTCTGCCCATGCGCAAACACCTGTTTCCCTGCAGGCAGCCATCGATACTGCCCTGCAGCATAATCTTTCGCTGCGCAATGATAAACTGTATGCAGATTACCTTCAAAAGCTGAAAGGCAGCGGCTGGGATCTGAATCAAACAATAGTCACCGGCGACTATGGACAGATCAACAGCGCCTATAACGATACAAAGTTCAGCATCTCGCAAAGCATGAAGTTCCCTACCATCTATACCCGGCAGAAAGCCCTGCTGGCGGCAGAATGGAAGCATGGCCTGCTCAGCGTGGCCTTAAAGGAAAAGGAGCTGAAGAAGGAAGTAACAGCTGTTTACTATGAGATGCTGTACCTGCAGCAGAAGCAACAGCTGCTGCATTATACAGATAGCCTCTACGCTGCCTTCCTCGATAAAGCTACCCTTCGTTTTGAACAGGGAGAAAGCAATATCGTAGAGAAAGCAACAGCTACCACTCAACGCGGACAGGTAAACCAACAGCTGAAGCAACTGGAACAGGACTACAGCATTCTGCAATCAAAACTTAAGCTGCTGCTGAACACCACCACCGATGTAGTGCCCGACGATCACACAGCATTGAAGATACCAGCGCCCGCCATCGCCGATACCAGCGCCCTGGCCCAACATCCTTATCTGCAGCTCCTGGCGCAACAACAACAGATCAGCGCTATGCAATACGGCGTAGAAAAAGCAAAGCTGCTGCCGGATCTTATTGTTGCCTACAACAACCAGAGCTTTAAAGGCACCGGTGCAGATGATAAATATTACTCAGCAGGCACGCGTTTTCAGTCTGTGCAACTAGGCGTGGGGATCCCTATCTTTTTCCATGCACAAAAAGCCCGCATCAGCGCACAGAAGGTCAACCAAACGCTGGCGCAGAACAATTACGAGGCCGGTGTACAACAGGTACAGGCTCAATATGACCAGGCTTTAAAACAGTACTACAAAACACAGCAGGCGGTTCGCTATTATGAAGACACCGCCCTGCAGAACGCGGAAACCGTCATCAACGGCGCTAATGAACAATTCATTAACGGCCAGATCAATTACCTGGAATGGGTGCTGCTCATGAACCAGGCCGTAGGCATCCGTAACGAATACATAGACGCGCTCAGGAACCTGAACAGCGCTACCATTGACATCAATGCTTTAATGAACAGATAAACAAAGTTTGAAGTTTGACGTCTGAGGTTTGAAGTTCGTTGGAAGTGGGAGGTTTGAGACATGTGTATCTGCCTGAATACTTGCCCGGAACCTATAACCTTTAACGAACTTCAGACCTCAGACGTCAGACCTCAAACCATCAAACTTTAAACTTATGATAAGACATATAATTTACGCCCCCGTCTTATGTTTCATCCTGGCCTGCGGCCAGCAAAAGACGGCTGAAAAAAAGGAGCCCGCGCAACAGCCAACAGGCAACCTGGTACAGCTAACAGACGCGCAGTTAAAGAATGCCGGTATCACCACTACCCGGGCCGAAAAACGGAACATCGCCACTGCGCTGAAGGTAAGCGGCCGTATAGACGTGCCGCCGCAGAACATCGTTAGCATCAGCTTCCCTTTAGGCGGTTATCTCAAATCCACTAACCTGCTGCCCGGCATGCATGTCAACAAGGGAACGGTTATCGGCGTGCTGGAAGACCAGCAATACATCCAGCTGGAACAGGACTACCTTACCGCGAAAGCCCGCCTGTCCTTCCTTGAAAAAGAATATGAACGGCAACAGGTATTAAACCGCAGCAAAGCCAGCAGCGATAAACTGTTCCAGCAAACCGCAGCTGACTATCAAAGCCAGCAGATCCTGCTTCGCGCCCTCGCCGAAAAGCTGCAGCTGATCGGCGTAAACCCCGGCCGCCTCAGTGAGAACAGCATCTCCCGCAGCGTGAACATCTATTCGCCCATCAATGGCTTTGTCACAAAGGTGAATGTGAACATCGGCAAATACGTCAACCCTACTGACGTACTGTTCGAAATAGTAAATCCGGCCGACATTCACCTGGCCCTTACCGTCTTCGAAAAGGACATCAGTAAACTGGCCGTTGGCCAGCGGGTAATAGCCTTCACCAATAACGACAGCTCGAAACAATATGAATGTGAAGTGATCCTCATCGGCCAGGATGTGGAGGCCGATAGGAGCGTACAGGTACACTGCCACTTTGAGTCTTACGACAAGGCCCTGATACCCGGCACCTTCATGAACGCCCTCATAGAAACCGCGGCTGATTCTGTCCTGGCCCTGCCCGAAGAAGCCATCGTACGCTATCAAAACCAGCAATACGCCTTTGTACGCAAAGACAGCAACATCTTTGAAATGCTGCCCCTGAAAACCGGCGCCCGGGAGAACGGCTACATGCAGGTCTCCGCCCCGGACGGTAATGACCTCAGTCGCCTGGACTTCGTCACCAAAGGCGCTTACTCACTTCTAATGAAACTAAAGAACACCGCGGAGGAAGAGTGATCAGTCGTTAGTCGTAAGTCGTTAGTGGATCCGTTCCTTCCATTGCCTACCCTAACGACTTACGACTAACGACTAACGACTAACGACTTACGACTAACGACTTACGACTATTTTATACTTTTGTTCCATGAAAGCATTCTTATTCGACCTGAACGGAACCATGATTAACGACATGGGCTATCATTTGGACGCCTGGCATTACATGATCAACAATGACCTGGGCGGCTCCCTGGACCGCGAGGCGGTAAAAAAGGAAATGTACGGCAAGAACGAAGAGCTCCTGGTAAGGGTATTCGGCGAAGGCCGTTTTTCTCCCGCCCGGATGGCAGAGATCTCCATGGAAAAGGAAAAGCGCTACCAGGAGGTCTACCTGCCTCATTTACAGCTGATAGCCGGTCTGCCGCAATTCCTGGAAAGTGCCCGCCAGCAGAGTATTCCCATGGCCATCGGCTCTGCCGCCATTAACTTCAATATCAACTTTGTGCTGGATAACCTTCATATCCGCCATTACTTCAAGGCTATCGTAAGCGCCGAAAGCGTTCAGCTGAGCAAGCCCCACCCGGAAACCTATCTCATGGCCGCCAGGCTGCTGGATGTGCCGCCATCCTCCTGTATCGTCTTCGAAGATGCGCCCAAAGGGGTGGAGGCTGCCGCCAACGCAGGTATGCAAAGCGTGGTGCTCACCACCATGCACGCCCGGGAAGAGTTTGCGGCCTATAACAATATTATCGCCTTTGCAGACGATTATACTTCGCCTGAGATTGCGCGCCTGTTAAGCATTTGAGCGCTTCACGAATTATTCTTGTCAATTAATTGTATAAATGACATTTAATTACCTATCTTGTGGAGGAAATGAGGAAACTTCCTGCCCCGGCGGAAGGGCCTCTATGTTTTAATTAGGTAATTAGTGTAAATATCACCCAGGTGACATATATTAGCGTATAAACTAAAACACCTGGGTGTATGACACGTTATTCCCGGCAAACAAGAATGCTGGTAGCTATTGATTGCATTATTTTCGGATTTGACGGGCAGGACCTGAAACTATTAGTGATAAAGCGTGGGTTTGAGCCGGAAAAAGGTAAATGGAGCCTCATGGGAGGCTTTGTACAGCCGGATGAAGGTTTCGAGGAGGCAGCATCACGGATCTTAAAGGTACTCACCGGCCTGGAAGGCGTTTACATGGAGCAGCTCTTTGCTTTCGGTAACCCTGACCGCGACCCCATGGAAAGAACCATTTCAGTCGCTTATTTCGCATTGATAGACATCAATGACTATAAGCAGCAGCTGAGCGATGAGTACAGGGCAGAATGGATCTCCCTGTCAAAATTGCCCAAACTGATCTTCGACCACGCTGAAATGGTAGCCCAGGCACAGGCCAGGTTGCGGTACAAGGCGGCAATTCATCCCATACTGTTTGAACTGCTGCCGCAGAAGTTTACCATCCCGCAGCTCCAGATCCTGTACGAAGCAGTTTACGATACCGTATTCGATAAGCGTAACTTCAGCAGAAAGGTATTATCCACGGGGCTGCTGGTAAAGCAGAAGGACAAGGAAAGGGCCAGCTCAAAAAGAGGGGCGTTCTATTATAAGCTGGACAAAAGGAAATACAGCGCCAAATTCCACGCCTTCCTCAACTTTGTAGCCGACCCGGGCAAGTTAAATTAAGTCGTTAGTCATTAGTCATCAGTCGTTAGTTATTGGTATTTGATCGGAGTAGCGTTCGCGCTCATTACTTACAACTGACGACTTACAACTGACAACTGTTTTATAAATGTCACCACGACAATAAATACAGCACTTAGCACATCGTTATGAAAAAAGACGTCTTTGTAATAGGAGTGGATTTTGGTACAGACTCAGTACGGTCCCTCGTAGTGAACGCCACTACAGGCCAGGAGGCAGGCAGCGCCGTTCATTACTACGCCCGCTGGAAACAGGGCTTGTACTGCGATGCAGCCCTGCAGCAATACCGCCAACACCCCCTGGATTACCTCGAAGGGCTGGAAGAAAGTATTAAAGGCGCCCTGCAGCAATGCCCTCCCGGTACAGCTGCACTGGTAAAAGGCATATCAGTGGATACCACCGGCTCTACACCGGTAGCCGTGAATGAGCAGGGTACCCCGCTGGCTTTGTTGCCCGGCTTTGAAGAGAACCCCAACGCCATGTTCGTTCTCTGGAAAGACCACACTTCCAATGAAGAGGCGGCACTGATCAATGAAGTAGCACACGCAAACGGAATAGATTATACCAAATATTGCGGCGGCATCTATAGCAGCGAATGGTTCTGGGCCAAGATCCTGCACATTGTCAAAACAGATGCAGCCGTCAGGGAGAACGCCGTTTCCTGGGTAGAGCATTGCGACTGGATCCCCGGCGTGCTCACCGGCCATAACGAAGTGGCCTCCCTGCCACGCAGCCGCTGCGCCGCCGGCCATAAAGCCATGTGGCATGAAGCATGGAACGGCCTGCCCCCGGCAGACTTCCTAGAAAAACTGCATCCCTGTCTGCGCAAATACGAAAATATGTTCAGCGATACCGTGGTGGCTACTGTGTCTGCGGGCACTATCAGCCCCGAATGGGCAGCGCGCCTGGGTATCCCTGCAGATACCGTGATCGGCACCGGCGCCTTCGACGCGCATATGGGCGCCGTAGGAGCGGGCATACAGCCTTACGCCCTTTGCCGCGTGATCGGCACTTCCACCTGCGATATTCTCATGGCTCCCATGGAAGAAGCAGGTCATCTCTTCGTAAAAGGTATCTGCGGCCAGGTCGACGGCTCTGTAGTGCCTGGCATGCTGGGCCTGGAAGCTGGACAGTCAGCATATGGCGACGTATACGCCTGGCTGCGTAAGCTGATCATGCAGCCCTTGTATGCCTTGATGAAAGATGATGCAGAACAGCTGGCGGCAGTAGAAAGCAAGCTGCTGGGCTACCTGGCAGAACAGGCACAGCAACTACCCCTGAAAGAGCAGGATCCCCTGGTGCTGGACTGGTTCAACGGCCGCCGTACACCGGATGCCAACCATACGCTGAAAAGCTCCGTAGTAGGCCTGCACCTGGGCATAGATGCGGTACAGCTGTTCAGGGCCCTGGTAGAAGCAACGGCCTTTGGCGCCCGCAGCATAGTAGAACGCTTTGTAAAAGAAGGCGTGCCTATTCATGAAGTACTGGCCCTTGGCGGCGTAGCCAAGAAATCAGGATACGCCATGCAGGTCCTGGCAGATGTGCTGAACCGTCCTATTAAAATAGTGCGCAGTGAACATGCCTGTGCATTGGGCGCAGCCATGTTTGCCGCAGTTTGTGCGGGCATCCATCCCGATGTGGCAGCAGCGCAAACAGCCATGTCATCCGGCTTTGAAACCAGCTGGCATCCCAGGCCCGAACAGGTGGCACACTATGCTAAACGTTATCCGAAGTTCCTCGAACTGGGCGCATTCACAGAAAAGTTATACGCATGAGCCAGTATAAAACCATAAAAGAACAGGCGTATGAAGCAAATATGCAGCTGCCTAAATTAGGCCTGGTACTGTTCACCTTCGGCAACGTAAGCGTGGCAGACCATAAAGCAGGCGTATTTGCGATCAAGCCCAGCGGCGTGCCCTACGACGAGCTTACCCCCGATAAGATCGTGGTGGTAGACTTCGACGCCAAAATAGTGGAAGACAATGGTCGTCCTTCATCAGATACAAAAACGCATGCAGTGTTATATAAACACTGGGAGATAGGAGGGATCGTGCACACACATTCCACCTATGCTACCGCATGGGCACAGGCGCAGCGCGATATTCCCATCTTCGGTACCACACATGCCGATCACCTGACTACAGACGTGCCCTGTGCGCCGCCGATGAGCGATGAGATGATCATTGGGGATTATGAGCACCAGACCGGCTTCCAGATCATCAACTGCTTTAAGGAACGCAAGCTGTCCTATAAGGAAGTGGAAATGATCCTGGTAGGCAATCACGCCCCCTTTACCTGGGGCAAAACAGCGGAAAAGGCAGTATACAATGCGGCGGTACTTGAAGAAGTAGCCCGTATGGCCCTGCTCACGGAACAGATCAATCCGCAGGCGCCCAGGCTGAAGCCGACACTGATCCAAAAGCATTTTGAGCGTAAACACGGTCCCGGCGCCTACTATGGCCAGGGATGTTAACATGTACCATATAATCTAAACTGAATGATACAACTTAAGACACTAGAAGCTTGGTTCATTACCGGAAGCCAGCATCTCTACGGAGAGGAGACCTTGAAGCAGGTGGCAGCGCATGCCCAAACCATCGCCGCTTCGCTGGACGCAGCCCCCAACATTCCCGTTCGTATCGTATTCAAGCCCGTTGTGAAAACGCCGGAAGAAATTTATCGCATTTGCCAGGAAGCCAATACCACCCCCAACTGTATCGGCGTTATAGCCTGGATGCACACTTTCTCTCCCGCTAAAATGTGGATCGGTGGATTAAAAAGTGTTGCAACGACCTTTATTGCATTTACATACACAGTTCAATCGTGATATTCCATGGTCGGATATTGATATGGACTTTATGAACCTGAACCAGTCAGCCCATGGCGACCGTGAGTTCGGTTTCATCCAGTCCCGTATGCGCCAGGACCGCAAAGTAGTAGTAGGACACTGGCAGGAAAAAGGCGTACTGAATGAGCTGGAGACCTGGTTACGCGCTGCCGCTGGCTGGTACGACTGGCAGGGCGCCCGCTTTGCCCGGATAGGCGACAACATGCGCCAGGTAGCCGTTACAGAAGGAGATAAGGTAGAGGCAGAGCTGCGCTTCGGTTATGCTGTGAACGGTTACGGCATAGGCGACGTAGTAGCCAAAGTGAACGCCATCAGCGATGCCGAAGTAGTGCGCCTTACAGAAGAATACGCTGATTCTTATCAGCTGGCGCCATCCCTCCACAAAGGAGCAAATGGTTATAATTCTCTTAAAACTGCTGCGCGGATAGAATTAGGCTTGCGTGCTTTCCTGGAAGAAGGTAACTTTAAAGGATTTACTGATACATTCGAAGACCTCCATGGCCTCGATCAACTGCCGGGTATTGCCGTGCAGCGCCTGATGGCAGATGGCTACGGCTTCGGTGGTGAAGGCGACTGGAAAACAGCCGCCCTGGTACGTGCAATGAAAGTAATGGGTAGCGGCCTCCCCGGCGGCACCTCGTTTATGGAAGACTATACTTACCATTTTCGACCCGGATAATCGTATGGTGCTGGGTGCGCACATGCTCGAAATATGTGCTTCTATTGCAGACGGTAAGCCTTCCTGCGAAGTGCATCCCCTGGGTATAGGCGGCAAGGCCGACCCCGTGAGGCTGGTGTTCAACGTAGCGGCTGGCCCTGCCATTAATGCATCTGTAATTGATATGGGTAACCGCTTCCGCCTGCTGGTAAATGAGGTACAGGCCGTTAAACCACAGCATGAGCTGCCTAAATTACCGGTAGCCCGCGTGTTGTGGAAGCCACTGCCCGATATGGGCACAGCCTGCGCAGCCTGGATCTATGCCGGTGGCGCCCACCATACCTGCTACAGTCAGCATCTAACGGCAGCGCATATGCAGGATTTTGCGGATATGGCTGGCATTGAATATGTGCGTATTGACAATGAAACAAAATTGCACCAATTTCGCAACGAACTGCGTTGGAATGAAGTATATTACCAACTGAACAATAAATGATCAAACTGAATTATCATAATAGTAAACTTTGTTGCTGATTAATCAGCCATTGATGACGTGGAATAACAAAAGGCCGGATTCCTCCGGCCTTTTTATTTTGCCTTTTGCTTATCTATTTAAAAAAGGCCGGACGACTCCGGCCCTCGCTACATAAACACTAAACACATAAACTCCTGTTACTGTTTCCCTCTGGTTCTATCCAGTTCTATACTTGCTGTCAGATAATCGTATACGGCTTCCAGGTAGTTCAGTTGTGCGGTTGTCAGCGCCAGCTCTGCATCCGTTAATTCCAGCCGCGAAGCAACTCCTTTCTGGTAGCGGTACTGTATGATGTCATAGCTTTGACGGGCCGTTTCCTTCACCTGCGCCTGCGTCTTCACCCGCTCAAATGTTTCCTGCAGGTTGGCGATCACTTGTCTTACTTCCGTTTTCAGCTGTTCATAAGCATCTGTGAGATCAATACCGGATTGCTGATAGCTCAGCTTCGCCTGTTTAATCTTTGCCAGGTTGCTGTTACCGCTGAATAGCGGCACCGTTACCTGCGCACCTGCAAAGGACGCGCCGGGCCAGGAAGCATCAAAGAATTTAAAATTCCGGGCCTGGCTTTGCAGCTGGTATTGCCCCACCAGTGATACCACCGGTAGCCGTCTGGCTTTGGCCAGGTCAATACCGGCTTCACTGATCTGCTGGTTCAGGCGCAGCTGCTGCAGGTCCTGGCGGTTGCTGCGTGCTTCCTCATACAGCGCACTTTCCTGCGGGATCGCTCCCTGCTCCGGGTGGGACAGTGTATCCGTCAGCGTTACCGCCTGCAGTGAATCCACGCCGATAAGGGTCACCAGCTGCAGCTTGCCCACATCAATTGCCTTGGTTAGCCGCAGAATATCCGGCTCCAGGTTCTTAACGGAAGTGAATGCACGCAATGTGTCTACCCTGAGCGCACGGCCTTGTGCCAGTAATGATCGCGCATCTTGCAACGCTTTCTCATTACGCTGCAGGCTTTCATGCTGCAGCTTCAGCCGCTCGTTCAACACCAGCAGGCCCAGGTAAGTGCGCTTTACAGCGGCAGTGATATCTATCTCCTTAAAAGTATAGCTGGCGCGGCTGGCCTTCTCTTGTAAGGCGGCCTCCCGCTGCGCCGGTTTGGCCGCGGGATTGTAGAGTGGCTGCGAAACGGCCAGGGTAGCAGACACCTGGTCCCTTCCGCCAAACCGGCCATAAGGGATCTTATTCTTGTCAGTGGTCTCGCCAAAGCCAAAGAACACAGGCAGCTCGAAATAGTGCGCATACTGGCCCCCCAGGCTCGCAACAGGCAGGGAGAGGCTTTTGGCCACTCTCCGCTGTTCCTGCGCGATCGCTATATCTATACCGGATGATTTTAAAGTACGGTTATGTTTTATTGCTAACGACACAGCATCCTGTAGCGACAGGTCAAGCGCCTGCCCATGGCCGCTCAAGCCCTTCAACAGCAGGGATACGGCCAGGAGGCTGCTATATGCTATGGATCTTTTATTTATCATAAAAAGAATTAAAAGTTTAAAGGTTTTGAAGTTTGAGGTTTGAAGTTTGAGGTTTGAGGTTCGTTGAAGGTTTGATGTTCAAATCAGGCTATCTTATATGTAGCAGTAACCTCTAGCTTTTAACGAACCTCAAACCTCAAACTTCAAACCTCAAACCTTACGCCTCCGTATGCTCCGCAACTAATTGTTTCACATGCGATCCGTTAATGTCAGCCTGCTTTTGTTTAGCAGGCCTGGAGAAATAAGAATAAACGGAAGGGATCACATATAATGTCAGCACACCGGCGAAGATCAGGCCTCCTACTACTACAATGCCCAAAGAAGTACGGCTGCCGGATGAATTGCCCAGCGAAAGCGCAATCGGCAATGCACCGAAGATCATAGCCAGTGTTGTCATTAATATGGGCCTGAACCGCGATACAGCGGCCGATATCACGGCCTCCCGCACGCTGAGCCCTTCCTTTTTATTATGGTTCGCAAATTCCACGATAAGGATCCCGTTCTTCGTGATCAAACCGATCAGCATGATGATACCGATCTCGCTGAAGATGTTCACAGATTGCCCGGTGAACCAGAGGCTTAACAGCGCGCCTGTTACCGCCATCGGCACAGTCAGCAGGATAATGAACGGATCTATCAGGCTTTCAAACTGCGCAGCCAATACCAGGTAGATCAATATGATCGCGAAGATGAACGCAAACACAAGGCTGGAGCTGCTTTCCGCAAAGTCGCGGCTTTGTCCGGCGAGGTCGGTGCTAAAGCCTTTCGGCAATACTTTGGCTGTGATATTATCCAGCTCCTTGATCGCTTCGCCCAGGCTTACACCGGGAGGCGGAGTGGCAGAGATGGTCACACTATAGGCCTGGTTGTAACGGTAAATAGCGGGCGGACTGATACCTTCTTTCAAAGACACGAGGTTGTCCAGCGACACCATTTCATTGCTGGCGGTTTTCACAAAGAGGGAACGCAGGTTCTCCGGCGCAGCCCTTTCTTCACGGTCCAGCTGCCCGATCACCTCATACTGGCGGTCGTTGTAAATGAAGTACCCGTAACGCCTTCCGCTCAGGGCCAGCTGCAGCGTACGGCCAATCTCCTGTGTGGAGATCCCCAGTTGTGCGGCACGCTGACGGTCAATCGAAATGCCGATCTCCGGGCGGTTCACTTTAAAGTCAGGATCCTGGAAGCTCAGCTTACTGCTCTTGTACACTTCTCCCATCAGTTGGGGCATCACCTTGATCAGCTGCTGCAGGTCAGGCGCCTGTATCACATACTGGATGGGCTGGGTGGTGGCGAAACCGCCAATGGTTGGTATCTGGATGGGAATACAGAGCACATTGCGGAACCTGCCTACAGCGCCCATCAGTTTCTGGTACACCTGCTGTTGCGATAGCTTGCTCTTACGGTTTTTCGGATCTTCCAGGAAGATCCACTGGAAGCCGCCGTTCACCGGTTGTACCAGGGTACCCACGCTGGCGGCGATACCCGCATAGGTGCGGCTGCCGTTCAGGTCGGGAATGGAGTCGGCTACATAGTTGGCGATCTCCTTCATGGTCTCGTTCATGCTCTCGTAAGAAGTGCCTTCCGGTGCAATTACCGCCAGGCCTATCATAGAGCGGTCTTCCAGTGGCGCCAGCTCAGAGGGTAGCTTGGGCAGCAGCACGTAAGCGATACCAAAGGAGAGCAGCAATAAGGCAAAACCCAGCCATCTCCATTTAAAGAACCATTTCAGCGAACGTGCGTAACCGTTATTCAGCGCCTCAAACCAGGGCTCTGTTTTACGGTATAACCAGCCGTGCGTGGCGCCGGCTTTCAGCAGGTAAGCGCTCATCATGGGAGACAAGGTAAGGGCCACGAATGCAGACACCAGTACAGAACCGGCTACCACGATCGCAAACTCCTTGAAGAGCCGCCCGGTGATTCCTCCCAGGAACAGTATGGGTAGGAACACAGCGGCCAGTGTGATGGTGGTGGAGATCACCGCAAAGTAGATCTCATTGGATCCCTTCCTGGCGGCCTCCAGCGGGTGCATGCCCTGCTCCACTTTACTATAAATGTTCTCCAGTACCACGATGGCGTCGTCCACCACCAGCCCGATGGCCAGTACGAGGCCTAACAGCGTCAGCACATTGATGGAGAAATCACCGATGTACATGATGAAGAAGGCCGATATAATGGATACAGGTATGGCTACAATAGGGATCAGCGTGCTTCGCCAGTCGCGCAGAAATATAAAGATGATCAGCGTAACCAGCCCGAATGCGATAATCAGCGTTTCTTCCACTTCCGATAAAGAGTTGCGCACCGGTACGGTAAAGTCTTTACCCAGAGAAATGATATACTCTTTCGGGGCCGTTTTCACAATCTCATCGAAACGCTTTTTGAACTCATCCACAATAGCCAGGGAATTGGCGCCGCGTTGCGGCTGAACGCCTGTGCCTACGCCGTACAGGGCGGTCTTGCCTTCTACTTCTATCATAGCCGTTCTCTCGTTCTGAGAGGACATAACAGCCGTGCCTACGTCTTTGAACCTCACGATGGCGCCATCCTTCTGACTAACGATCATGTTATTGAAATCTTCTTCCGTTACCAGCCGCCCTTGTGTGCGCAGGGTAACTTCGGTATTCTGGCCTTCTATACGACCACTGGGCAGGTCCACGTTCTCACGCTGCAAGGCAGTCTGTATATCTGAAGGCGTGAGCCCGTAAGCCGCCAGCTTCACAGGGTCCATACGCAGGCGCATGGCGCGTTTACGGCCCGCATAGGAGTCTACGATGCGCACGCCGGGGATAGATTGTAAACGCTCTTTAATATTGATGTTTACAAAGTCGGTAATATCTTCCAGGCTCTTGGTGGCGCTCTTTACGGTAAGGAACACCAGGAACTCCGGAGGGCCTGATTTTTCAACGATGGTAGGCTCGATATCCGTAGGCAGCTGCTGCCTTGATTTCGATACTTTATCGCGTACATCGTTGGCAGCTGCTTCCAGGTCGGCGTTCAGGTTGAATTCAACGGTGATCACGCTCACCTGTTCGCGGGAAACAGAAGACATGGCGCGGATGCCGTTGGCTTCTGCGATCGCCTCTTCCAGTGGTTTAGTTACCTGCGAGGCAATGATATCGGCGCTCGCGCCCGGGTATACCGTCGTAACAGTAACGATAGGCGAATCTGTAACGGGGTACTCCCGTGTGCCCAGGAACGTATATCCTACGATACCGAAAAGGATGAGCAGTACAGACATCACCCCAGCCAATACAGGCCTGGAGATGCTCATTTGAGAAATAGCACTCATAAAAAAGAAAAAATTAAAAATGAGAAATCAAAAAGTGCAGAGATGTAAAAAGCTAAAAGTGAAGAGCAGTGATAAATGGCGAAGTCCTGATGGTCGCTTCGTTTTTTCTTTTTTCTTTTTTACTTTTTACTTAACACTCACCAGTTCTACAGCGGCGCCGGGTGTGAGGCGCAGCAGGTTGCTGGTAATCACGGTATCGCCTGCACTCAATCCTTTTAATATCTGAACATCATGAGCGCCACGCTGGCCGATCTGCACAGGCGTGATCTGAACGGTCTTGTTCTTGGTAACATACACCGCATAACCGTCTGATGATGGCATCAGCGCCTGGCTGGGTATCTTCAGCGCGTTGTCTGCAGTGCGCAGGGCCAGGTTCAGCCGGGCGCTTTGTCCGGGCACCAGCGTATGCTTTGCATTGGGCGTAATGCCCCTTACCAGCAGCGTGCGGGTCTGCTCATTCATAGTAGCCTCTTTGGCAACGATGGTGGCATGATATTGTGCCGTGTCCGATGCTACGGTAAATACCTGGTCCTTATCCAGCGGTATCAGGTGCGCATACTTTTCAGGTACGGCAAATTCCACTTTGATACGGCTGTCGTCCACAATATTGGTCAGCACCGTATTGGCAGATACCAGCGCGCCGGGATAAGCATGGATAATACCGATGCGGCCATTAAAAGGCGCGCGGATGCGTGTTTTGCTGATAGTCACCTGCAGCTGGCGGATTTCGGCCTCCAGTACTTTCAGGTTGGTGATGGCCTGGTCATAATCCTGTTGTACGGCAGCGTCATGCTCAATCAGGTCTTTCAGCCTGGCCTCGTTGAGGGCGGCCAGTTTTTCCTGCTGCCGCAGTCTTTCCATTTGTGCCTGCAGGTCGGCATCATCGAGCTGGAACAACAGGGTGCCCGCGGCCACTACATTGCCTTCTTTTACATGTACCTGTACCACTTTCCGGGGCAGCTCGCTCACAATGCTTACTTCCTGGTTGGCTACCAGCGAGCCGGTGATCTGCAGGTCATCACTGAAAGAGCTGGGCTTTACAATATGGCCGTCTGCCGGAACGCCCGCAGGAGCAGCGGCGGTAACGGGCGCCTCCTTTTCATTGGCCTTACTGGCGCAGGCCTGTAGTATAATTACAAACAGGGAAGACAAGAGCAGCAGGTGGGTACTGGATCTTAGTGTTAATAATAATCGTTGCATAAGGGAACATGTTTATTGAATCATTGAAATCTTTCGATAGGTATAAACCTGAAGAACCTTCAAAGTTTATTCCAGGTACAAAGCTATTGATTAATAGAAATGTTTCGATATGTCGACTGTAAAAAAACTGTCAGCTTTTTAAAGCCTGTAAAAATTCCACGTACTGGTCCAGCATTTTGCTGTTCAGTCTATACTTCACCTGTCGTCCTTCCTTTACTGAAATAACCAGCTCTGCGTCAGTCAATTGTTTAAGATGATGGGAGATGGAGGGCTGCGTGAGATCGATAAATTCATACACGTCAGAACAGTACAAACAATCCTGGCTCTTTCTCAATTCTTTGAGTATCAATAAGCGGTTTGGATCTGCCAGGGCTTTAGAGATCTTTTCTACTTTCTTTGTGTCCATGGTAATACTATTTTAGCTATAAGCCTCCGATCCTGCAAAAGTACAAGAATAAAATAAGTTATCCACATGCTCACAGCGTATGCCAGTCGTGCAGCAACTCTTTTAACAATTTCTTGCCTTCCGGCCAGTCACCTAAGCCCGATTCGGCGTTGATATGTCCCTTAGGGCCCGTATTCACGAAGCGGCTGCCCCATGCCTGGGCAAAGAACTTCGTGCGCTCCATCGTGGTATAACCGTCATTTGTACTGCCTACTACAATGCTTTTAAAAGGAAGCGCCTGCAAAGGAATAGGAGAAAAGCCCTTTGCTGCAGCAGGGAAAGAAGGACGTTCTGCATCGGCAGGCGCTACGAGTAAGGCGCCCCTGATATGCAATTTGGTTTTTGCCGCCCAGTGCACCAGTGCAATGCAAGCCAGGCTATGGGCCACCACTACTACCTGTGGCCCTGCTTCCGCAATGGATGCTTCAATGGCAGCCACCCACTCTGCACATACAGGCGCATCCCAGTTTTGCTGCTCTATTCGTAAAATGCCGGGTTCCTGCTCCCAGATCGTTTGCCAGTGTGACGGACCAGAACTGCCCAGCCCCGGGGCAGTCAGAACTTTAATCTCCATAGTTAGCGTGGATATTTGAACATGGATATACAATGTACGCAAAAGAGCGGTAAAGAGAAAGGCCGAAGGAATTCGGCCTTTTTAATGCTAAAAATTCCACGTTATGGCACTCAGGTCCATAAGATCTTAGCAAAATATTTTTAGTTACAATGTCAGACTTTGCAGATAGAGAAGTGGGATAGCGACTGCTGCAGGTATGTCATCTTATACAAATGTAACATATTAACCAATAAACTTCAAATTACGTTGAATGCCGCTAAACTTTGATCTTTTAAGCGGTGAATGACGGAATATTTCTTTGAAAGCATCTTCTGTAAGCTCCTCCCAGTCGCTTGTGCTGAAGTTCAGGATCGCTGGTACAGGCGTGAATTCTATGGTGGAATGCGGCTTTGAAAAACGGTTCCATGGGCATACATCCTGGCAGATATCGCAACCAAACATCCAGTGCTCAAACTTGCCCTGCATGTTTTCCGGGATCAGCATCTCTTTCAGCTCGATCGTATAATAAGAGATACAACGGCTGCCGTCTACCACACCCGGTTGTACCAGCGCACCGGTTGGACAGGCATCCAGGCAGCGGGTACAGCTGCCGCAATAATCACCTGTAGGCGCGTCATATTCCAGTGGCAGATCAGTGATCAGTGTAGCGATAAAAAAGAACGAGCCCGCCTGTTTATGTATCAGGTTGCCGTTCTTACCGATCCATCCCAATCCGCTGCGCTGCGCCCAGCTGCGTTCCAGCACGGGAGCTGAGTCAACAAACCCGCGCCCGTTCACCTCGCCGATGTTTTCTTTCATCTGCAGCAGCAGGGTATTGAGTTTCGAACGGATCACCTCGTGATAGTCCTGCCCATAGGCGTATTTAGCCACCTTGGGAGCGTCTGGCCTTTGCTGTTCCGCAGGGTAGTAGTTTAACAGCAGCGTGATCACAGACTGCGCATTGTCTACCAGTTTACGGGGGTCTATACGCTTGTCAAAATAATTCTCCATGTATCGCATGGTGCCGTGCATACCCTTGTGCAGCCATTGTTCCAGCCGCCGGGCATCCTCGTCCAGCTGCACAGCGCGGGCAATGCCGCAGTGGTCAAATCCCAGGGCGGCGGCAGCCTGCTTGATAAAGGCGGTATTTTTCTCCGTAGGCGTCATTCCGGCCGCAAGTTACGAATCATGTAACTATTTCGTGCCATACCGGGTTTAGCAGAAAAATCCTACTTTCGCCCCCGTATTCTGTCATTATATCCCTAGCTATATGCAAATTAAAACAAAGGTCATGATCCTGGCCGGCTGTTTGTTAACCGTATTGGGCACAGCACAGGAGAAAAACAAGATCAGATTCGGAAAAATATCCCCCGAAGATTTTCAGAAAACCAGTTATGATCTGGACACCGGCGCACATGCCGTAATATTGGCCGACATCGGCTCTTCAGAGTTTGAAGCGGAGCAGAGCTATTTCAGGCTGGTGTACAAACGGCACCGCCGCGTGAAAATACTGGACAAAACAGGTTACGATGCCGCTACAGAAGAACTGTACCTGTACAAATACGGCAGCAACCGGGAAGACAAGGTATCCAATCTTAAGGCATCCACCTATAACCTGGAGAACGGAAAGGTGGTAGAAACAGAGCTGGAGAGCAAAAGCATCTTTACAGAGAACCTGGATGAGGACGTGATCCGTAAAAAGTTTACGTTGCCTGCAGTAAAGGAAGGCTCCATTATTGAGTATTCCTATACGATTTATTCCCCCTCCACGCAATACCTGCGGGCCTGGAATTTCCAGGGAGAATATCCCGCGCTGTGGAGCGAATATACCGTTGGCATCCCCGAGTTCTTCGATTACATCTTTATTGCACAGGGTTACCATAAATTCGAATCCAAAACGCGGGAGGATGTGCGTAAAAGCTTTACGTTCCGCTTTGAACAGGAAGGGGCTTATGGTACCAAAACCGGCGCTACAGAATCACAAACCGTTGGCGCTAACGTAAGTATGTACCGCTGGGTAGCCAAAGATGTACCTGCCCTGAAGGATGAGAATTTCACTACCAGTATTGCCAACCACATTACCCGTATAGAATTCCAGCAATCGGCCCGTAAATTTCCTGGTCAGCCGGTAGAACCGGTGATGACCACCTGGCCTAAGCTGAGAGAGCTGTTGATGAAGGATGAGTCATATGGTATTGCGCTCGGCAAGAACAACGGCTTTATGGGAGACGAGGTAGAAACGATCACCGCCGGCGCTGCATCAGACGAAGAAAAGGCCAGAAGGATCTATTATTATGTGCGCAACAACTATTCCTGTACAGACCATTCCAGCCTGGGTATGGATAAACCGCTCAAAACAGTGTTCAACAGCAAGAGCGGTAATGTTTCAGAGATCAACATGGTGCTGGTGGCAATGCTGCGTAAGGCAGGGCTCAACGCTTACCCGGTGATCCTCAGTACACGCGGTCACGGCTTTGCCAACCCCCTGTACCCGATGATCAACCGCTTTAACTATACGATTGCTGAAGTAAGCACAGGCGACCGGGTACATTTCCTGGATGCCTCCTATCCGCTGGGATTTGATAAGCTGCATGCTTCCTGCTATAACGGTCATGCACGTATTCTCGATGAAGACGTTACACCTGTGCAGTTTGATGCAGATTCACTCCTCGAACAAAAGCTGACCTCCATCATCCTGCGGCCGGAGAACGGTGTGCTGAAAGGTTCCCTCCAGCAGCGCCCCACTTACTTCGAATCTTACGCGCTCCGTGGCCAGGTAAAGGACAAAGGAAAGGAAGAATACTTCAAACCGCTGGAAAAAGTGTTTTCGAAAGTAAGCAATACCGCCATCACTGATCTCGACAGCCTCGAAGGACCTGTAATGGTGAAATATGATTTTGAATACGAGACCAATGGTGAAGACATGGTATACCTGAACCCTATGTTCAGCGAGGCCACCAAGACCAATCCCTTTAAATCCCTTGATCGTAAGTACCCGGTAGAAATGCCTAGCACGGTGGATGAGATCTATACCCTGAACATGGAGATCCCGGAAGGCTATGACGTGGAGGAACTCCCTAAATCCACCCTGGTAAAATACAATGAAGATGAAGGCCTGTTCCAGTATATGATCGCCAGAACAGAGAACATCATCCAGTTCCGCTCCCGCATCAAGCTGAACAAAGCTAATTTCCCACCAGAGGAATATGCTACGCTGCGCGACTTTTTTGATATGATTGTGAAGAAGCAGGGAGAACAGATCGTACTCAAAAAGAAAAAGTAATTATACGATGTACAGACTATTAAACGTCTTATGCCTGTTAATGCTCACGGGAACAGCATTCGCAGGAGATCCCGTATACCCGGCATTAACAATTCCCGCTGAACTGAAAGCCAGCGCCCATACCGTAAAACGCTGGGAAGAGATCAATTTCAGGCTGACAGGCGACGGAGAAGCCCGCCTTACAGAACACTATGTGATCACTGTGCTCGACGCCCACGGTGATGAGGAGGCGGAGCTCACTGCAGGCTATGATAAGCTGCGCGAGATCCGTTCCATCAGGGGGGTATTGTATGACGCTTTCGGTAAAACCGTTAAGAAGCTGAAGCAGTCTGATATAGAAGACCTGGCCAGTAGCGACGGCTTTTCGCTGGCAACAGACGACCGGCTAAAACGACATAGCTTCAAATATAACGTGTATCCATACACGGTGGAGTATGAAGTTGAGATGCGCTATAACTGCACTTTCATATTCCCTTACTGGCTGCCTCAGTCGGGCTCCGATATGGCGGTGGAACAAAGCCGTATGGTGGTCACCGTTCCGCAGAACTACCAGCTCAGGTACCAGCAGTACAATTATTCCGGCGCTCCGCAGGTAAGCACAGAAAAAGACCTGCGTACCTACACCTGGGAGGCAAAGAATATGACAGCGCCGCCAGATGAAACCTTTTCGCCTGCGTGGTGGCGGCGCACCGCCTGTATCCGCTTCTCGCCCAGCGAGTTTGAGATGGAGCGTTACAAGGGTAAGCTGAACACCTGGGAAGACTATGGAAAGTTCATGTATACCTTGAACCAGGGCCGCGACCAGCTGCCGGAAACAGTGAAACAAGCCGTACATCAGCTTACGGATGGAGTAAGCAATCCTGCAGAGAAGATCAAACGCCTGTACCGCTACCTGCAGCAGAACACCCGCTATGTGAGCGTGCAGCTGGGCATTGGCGGCTGGCAAACATTTGACGCTGCTTATGTCGCCAGCAAAGGTTACGGCGACTGTAAGGCGCTCGCTAACTATATGTATTCCCTGCTGAAAGAAGCGGGGATTCCCTCGCATTGCGCCCTCGTATTCGCAGGGCAGGGAGAAACTGATTTTGACGAGACCTTTTCTTCCAACCAGTTTAATCACATGATCCTTTGTGTGCCCCAGGGTAAAGATACTACCTGGTTAGAGTGTACCAGCCAGTATCTGCAGCCCGGCTATCTCAGCGGCGCCACTGCCAACAGGCCCGTACTGCTGGTGACTGAACAGGGCGGAAAGCTGGTGCATACGCCGTATTACAAGGCAGAGCAAAACCTGCAGCTCCGCCGTATAGACGCGCAGCTTACCCCTGAGGGCAACCTGCAGACAAAGGTGCATACACTTTCTACCGGCGAACAGCAGGATGGCCTGATGATGCGTTTTCACTCCCAGTCAAAAGAGAAGATCATGGAATGGATCCGCACGTCTCTTTCCCTGCCCAGCTACGACGTAGCACAGTATGATTACGAAGAAGAGGAAGGCGCCATTCCCGCCATCCGGGAGCAGCTTTCGCTGACCGCCCGCAACTATGCCAGTACCAGCGGCAAGCGCATGTTCCTGGAGCCCAATATCCTGGCCAAATCCAGGTCGCGTATCGCCACGGAAACAGCGCGCCGTTCTGTTATTCATCTGCCTTTTTCCTTCAGAGATGAAGATACCGTCAACATTACCCTGCCTGCAGGATACACGCCGGAATCTATACCAAAAGGAACAACACTGAGCACGCGTTTCGGTACTTATACTTCTGCCATCACTGTAAAGGATAACACGGTTATCTATATACGTACCACACAGCACAACGCCGGCGATTATCCCGCCAATACCATTGGAGAACTGGAAAAGTTCTATGATGATATTTATAAAGCGGACAGATGCCGGGTAGTGTTGGTGAAGAAAGAATAGCTACAAGCTACAAGCTGCAAGTACTCGTCTTGCAGCTTGTAGTTTACGGCTTACGGCTTGTAGCTTGGAGCTAACAGCTTGAGGCTCTTTACAACAACATTCCCCCCGATACCTCAATCCTTTGCGCCGTTATCCACCTCGCATCTTCCGTACACAGGAACGCTATCACACCGCCTATATCCTCCGGTACTCCTGCACGTCCCAACGCAATATGCCCTGCGATCATATCCTCAAAGCCCTCATGTGAATTAAATGCCTCACTGGTAAAATCGGTCTTAATGATCCCCGGCGCTACTACATTCGCAGTAATCCCTCTGCTGCCTGTTTCTTTCGCCAGGTAACGCGTAAACACCTCGATCGCACCCTTCATAGCAGCATACGCCGCATATCCCGGTGTAACAAACCGTGCCAGCCCGGTAGAAAGATTAATGATACGGCCATGGTCCGCTATCAACGGTAAAGCCTTCTGCGTAAGAAAATACACGCCTTTGAAATGCACATTCAGCAACTCATCAAATGCTGCTTCCTGGGTTTCAGGAATTAAAGAAGGACGGTTGATCCCAGCATTGTTCACCAGGAAGTCAAACTGACCGGTTCCCCACTTATCCTGCAACAATTGAGACAGTTGCGCAATAAAACGATCAAACGATGCGATATCAGCTACATCCAGCTGAATAGCGGCCGCCTGCCTGCCTATTCCGTTAATGGTCGCAACTACTTCTTCCGCTTCTTTCCGGTTAGCCCGGTAAGCAATGATGACGTCAAATCCTTTCTCTGCAATACGCAGCGCCGCATTTTTTCCTAATCCGCGGCTGCCGCCGGTTACCAAGGCAATTTTGTTCTTAGCTGCCATAACTTGTAATGTTTAAAAGTGATGGCACAAAATTGCGACAGAACGCCCGCACAATGATGGTGACTACTTCAGATTAAATGGTGACTATTTCCGTTTTTTCGGCCGGAGCATGGGCTTGCTGCCAGCACTGTTCCCGGTACTGTTTAGGCGTGAGGCCGGCAAAACGTTTGAAGAACTTGGTGAAATTGGAAGGATCGTAAGTAAGCCTGGCCGCTATTTCGGCTACCGGCTGATGGGTGTCCCGCAGCAGGGCCCGGCTAATATCCATGATCTTGGCTTCCACGAAATCACAAGGCGATTTACCGGTGCTGAGCTTAATGGTATTGCTCAAATGGGTGGGGTGTATGAATTGCAGCGCGGCAAAGTCCCTGATCTCGAACATATCTGCCGCCTTTCCGCTGAGGATGTCATCCAGGTGCTGATCAACATGCAAGAGGAAGGCAGCAGTGATCTCCTGCTGCCTTGCCAGTATCTTCTTAGGGAGTTTGGATGCGCCCATCTCTTTTTTTCATAAAGTTATCATTTCTCCCGTACACTCACAGCAATATGGCGGTCCTTTCTTCTCTCCTCATCAGGCGCCGTAGCGGCCGCCTTCGCGAATTTGGAGCCATAGCCTTCCGCTCCCTGCAGCTGCCGTTCAGCGGTATTCAGCTTTTTCAGGGACGCCAGCACCGTGTCTGCCCTGGCCTGGGATAACTGTAGATTAGCCAGGCTGTCGCCCGAACGGTCAGTATACCCGCCTATTTTAATTTTGGTTTTAGGGAAAGCTTTCAGGATGGCGGCAATATTGTTTACCTGCTGCCGGCTGTCCTCCGTTAGTTCAGCGCTGCCGGTCTTGAAATTCAGGTTATCAAAATCGAACCACACGTCTTTCCCTGCCTTTTTGCTGTCGTCTTTCAGGAAGGCCACCAGCTGGTCTTCAATGCCTCCCCTGTAAGCGTCCAGGGTTACGCTGTCGGGCAGCGTCACCTTGATGCTTTCGCGGGCAGGTTCGGCGCTGGGGGTAGCCACCTGTGCTACCGCCGTATCCATCATGCTATCGGTTGCTACTGTATCGGTAACAGATTCTGTGGTGCGGCTGCCTCCGCAACCCCTGGCCAGGTACCATAGCAGGATAATGGCCACCAATATTAGCAGCAGTGACCAGATCCAGCGGCTACTTCCCGCAGAGCGCCTGGCCGCACGGCCAACATCCGCTGTTCTTGCGCCATGCCCCGTTAAGCCGGATAGCCGCCTGCCCAGTTCTGAAAGGCTTCCCAATCCCAGCAGACCGGCCAGGTTAAAACCGGAAGGCACTGCTTCCAGTATCCTGTCCCTCTGGCTATTCAGGTAGGCCAGGAAATCCACGCCGGTCAGGTTCTCATCAGCGGCATATTCGCCTGCTACGCCGAGCGCGGCTGGTGTGGCCGCATTCAGCAGGGCATTGGCAGATGCGGCTTTTATCCCTGCATAAGTGGAGACAGCGCCCACCACGGTACTTACTTTAGTGCCAAACAGGCTTTGCAGCCATTCCATTCCCCTGCTTACCCAGCTATCTGTTCCGCTTTGCAATGAGCTGAGGATGGTAGACGTGGAATTGGCGCCAACGGCCTCTCTTGCAATATTGAGCGCCCCATTGGCCTCGCCCTGCGGCCCGGCTTTATATAAAAGGCCGGTGAGTATTGTAGGTATAATGCTGTTAACCGCCTTTTGAACGCCCTGCTCGCTCTCGCCCAGCCGCGCGGCAGCCTGGGAAATAACATCATTGGTGAAAAGCCCCTTAACGGTGTTTAGTAAGTCAAAAGACATGAGCTGCTGATTTTAGAGGTGAACAAATTGAGCTATTAGCTTTTGGCCATTAGCCCCTAGCGCTTGCCAGCCAGCTCCTTTGCTGATAGCCAGGAGTCAGCAGCTAATAGCTAACTTTTAAAACACCGCTATATCAGATTTGTTTAAAATAGTTTTTCCTGAAAAATTAACAGTCAGGCGCTTATAAAACTGAAAAAAGAGCAGCACGTTCTCTTTAAACCTGTCAAAATAACTGGTCAACAAGCTTGGATCGCCTTTTGTTAATACTCATACCAGTTTACCGGCTTGCAATGATCCTGGTAATGTGCAAATGAGCAGGCCGGTAAACAAATCAACTTAAAAGGAGAAATTTTACAATAATGAATCTCAACAATTTTACCATCAAATCTCAGGAAACCTTGCAAAAGGCCCAACAACTGGCATTCAATAACCAGCAACAGGCCATCGAATCCGGGCACCTCCTGAAAGCTTTGCTGGATGATGACGACAACGCCATAGAATATCTGTTGAAGAAGAATGATGTGAATGTTGGCTTCATCTCAGGCAAGCTGGATGAACAACTGAACAGGTACCCCAAGGTATCCGGCGGCACTGAGCCCGGACAAACCTTAAGCCGGGAGGCGAATAATGCCCTGCTGCGTGCAGGCGCCGCCATCCAGGAATTTAAAGACGAATTCGTGAGCGTGGAGCACCTGCTCCTCGGTATTCTGGGCGGCAGCGATGATACCGCCAAACTACTGAAGGACGCCGGTTTAACGGAAAAAGGCCTGAAAGCAGCCATCAGGGAATTGCGTAAAGGCAATACCGTTAACTCACAAACAGCAGACACCCAATACAACGCGCTGCAGAAGTACGCCAAGAACCTGAACGAGCTGGCGAGGGCTGGTAAGCTGGACCCCGTGATCGGCCGCGATGAAGAGATCAGGAGAACCCTCCACATTCTTTCCCGCCGTTCCAAGAACAACCCTATCCTGGTAGGTGAGCCGGGTGTAGGTAAAACAGCCATCGTTGAAGGCCTGGGTCACCGTATCATCAACGGCGACGTGCCCGATAACCTGCGCAGTAAGATCATCTACGCCCTGGATATGGGCGCTTTGATGGCCGGCGCCAAGTATCGCGGTGAGTTTGAAGAAAGATTGAAATCAGTGGTGAAGGAAGTATCCGAAAGCGAAGGACAGATCATCCTGTTCATCGATGAGATCCATACCCTGATAGGCGCCGGCGCTATGGAAGGCGCCATGGACGCCGCCAACATCCTGAAGCCTGCGCTGGCCCGCGGTGAGCTGCGTGCTATCGGCGCCACCACGCTGACAGAATACCAGAAATATTTTGAGAAAGATAAAGCGCTGGAACGCCGCTTCCAGCGGGTAATGGTGGACGAGCCTACCGTGGAAGACGCCATCTCTATATTGAGAGGTTTGAAGGAACGCTACGAAAGCCATCACCATGTGCGTATAAAGGATGAAGCGATCATTGCCGCAGTGGAGCTGTCACATCGCTATATCACCGACCGTTTCCTGCCCGACAAAGCCATAGACCTGATAGATGAAAGCGCGGCCAAGCTGCGCCTGGAAATGAACTCCATGCCGGAAGAATTAGACGAACTGGAAAGAAGGATCCGCCAGCTGGAAATAGAACGTGAAGCGATCAAACGGGAGAACGACGAAATCAAACTGTCAGAACTGAATGCGGAAATAGCACGGCTGAGTGAAGAAAGGAACACCTTTAAAGCTAAATGGCAGCAGGAGAAAGAGATCGTAGACAAAATACAGAATGCAAAAGCCGCCATCGAGAACCTGAAACAGGAAGCTGAACAGGCAGAACGTAACGGTGATTATGGTAAGGTGGCAGAGATCCGCTACGGCAAGATCAAAGAACAGGAAGAGCAGGTGGCTACATCCACAGAAGAGCTGAACAAGCTGTCTGATAACCACAAACGCCTCCTGAAAGAAGAAGTAGACGCAGAAGACATTGCAGAAAGCGTAGCCAAGGCCACCGGCATACCGGTGACCCGCATGATGCAAAGCGAGCGCGATAAGCTGATCCACCTGGAAGATGAATTGCACAAACGCGTAGTCGGACAGGAAGAAGCGATCATCGCCGTGGCAGATGCGATCCGCCGCAGCCGCGCAGGCCTGCAGGATCCCAAACGCCCGATAGGCTCTTTCATTTTCCTCGGAACTACCGGCGTTGGTAAAACAGAGCTGGCCAAAGCGCTGGCAGAATACCTGTTTGACGACGACAGAATGATGACACGCATAGACATGAGCGAATACCAGGAGAAACACGCCGTGAGCCGCCTGGTAGGCGCACCTCCGGGCTATGTGGGATACGAAGAAGGCGGTCAGCTTACAGAGGCCGTACGGCGCAAGCCTTACTCTGTAGTGCTGCTCGACGAAATAGAGAAAGCGCACCCGGATACTTTCAACATCCTGCTGCAGGTGCTGGACGATGGACGCCTCACCGATAACAAGGGGCGGGTGGTGAACTTCAAGAACACCATCATCATCATGACCAGCAATATGGGCAGCCATATTATACAGGAGAACTTCGAAAAGATCAATGATAAGAACCGCGAGGAAGTAGTAGAGAGTACCCGTGAAGAAGTGCTCAACCTCCTGAAGCAAACCATACGGCCTGAGTTCCTCAACCGGGTGGATGAAGTGATCATGTTCCAGCCGCTGATGCGCCAGGAGATCAAAGGTATCATCAACATCCAGCTGGAACAGCTGAAAGAGCTGGTAGCCCGCAACGGTGGTATCAGCCTGCAGTTCTCCGATTATGCGCTGGAATACCTGGCGGTACAGGGCTATGACCCGCAGTTTGGCGCCCGTCCGCTGAAACGCCTGATCCAGAAAGAGATCGTAAACCTCTTAAGCAAGAAGATCCTGTCAGGCGAGATCGATAAAACGAAGCCGGTACTGGTAGACGTGTTTGACGGCGTAGTGGTGATCAGGAACAACGGTAACGGCCAGCATTAAACGATTGCATAGAAAATAAGACAATATACAGTTACAGGTAATACCCGGGCGACTCATCGCCCGGGTTTTTTATTTAAATTTGGATCAAACAGATCAATTATGATAGGTGAAAGAGAAAAACGGTTCATGCAAATGGCAGTCGACTTATCCAGGAAGGGAATGGAGAACGGCGACGGCGGCCCCTTTGGCTCAATAGTGGTAAAAGGAGAGGAAGTGGTAGGCAGGGGCTGGAACCAGGTGTTGCTGCTCAATGATCCTACGGCGCATGCAGAAGTGGTGGCTATCCGGGATGCCTGCAAACAGCTGGGCACTTTCCAGTTACATGACTGTGAGATCTTTACCTCCTGCGAGCCCTGTCCCATGTGCCTGGGCGCTATCTACTGGGCAAGGCCACAGCGGGTGTATTTTGCCAACACCAAAGATGATGCAGCAGCTATCGGCTTTGACGATTCATTCATTTACAAGGAAATAGCCGTGCCGCACAGCGATAAAAAGATCCCCTTTATCTCTTTCTCTGATGCCGGTGCGCTGCAGGTGTTCAGGGAGTGGAAAGAAAAAGGGGATAAGACACTTTACTAAAGTTTGAGGTTTGAAGTTTGAGGTCTGAAGTTCGTTTAAAGTTAGAAGTCCAGCTATCTGCTTCAGGCAAATTACTTGTCTTCAACCTCCAACCTCTAACAAACCTCAAACCTCAAACGTCAAACCTCAAACTATTTAATCACAAAATACATGGTCCAATACCCCGCCAGCAACAAAAACAACACCGCCAGCACGATCAGCACCAGCTGTATATAATAATCCGCCGGCCTTCTGCGCCTGTTTCTTCTCCGCAGCTTGCGTAACAGGTCCCATTTCATTTCTCTAACCCAGTAGGGTATACGTTCTTTCTGGTCGATGGCCGCCAGTCCTTCGAGCGCGTCGCTGCAAAGCTCACAATCCGCCATATGTCTCTCTACTTCATGCTGCTCTTGCGGGCTGAGCCGCCCTTGTATATAATCCAGCAGCTGTTGCTGCCCGGGACATTGCCTGGTACTTACAAATATTTCGTTAAGATCCGCTTTCACAATATTTCAAATTAACGTTTATGGGTTGGTTGCTTTTCCAGCAAATGTTTCAGGTTACGTTTTCCGTTCTGTATATAGCTTTTTACCTGCAGCAGGCTGTAGCCTGTCTGGGCGGCTATCTGCTGATACGACTGCTTTGACAGGTAGAAGAGCCTCACACAGGTTTGTTGTTCTTTGTTCAGCATTTCCAGTGCATGCTCCATATTCTCCAGCTGCTGGTCTTTCTCAACGTACCCTGCAGTGTCTTCCTGCGCTGCCGTGCCTGGCATATGCTTGTCCGTTATTTCCTCCTGGTACCGTGTATGTTTCTGGCGCAGCTGCATCAGGCAATGGTTTTTGGCTACCTGGTAGATCCAGGCCCTGAAGAACTGTACTTCGTGTTTATTGACCTCTGACAGTACTTTGAGGAATACCTGCTGTACGCTGTCTCTGGCGTCCTCTTCATTTTTCAGGTATTTCATGCACATACCCAGCAGCAGTACAGCATAACGGTCAAACAGGATGCCGATCCATTCACTATTCCCGTCCGTCTTGTATCGCCGTAATAAATCTTCGTCAGTTAGTGGCAGGTTGTTATTCACAGGTTAAGTAAGAATGCTTATCAAATAGATGAACAAAGCTATTAAATTCCACAATTAAGCGGTGACTGTTGGCATAGCATGTTTGTGTCAAACTCTTGATATCAGAGGTTATCCAGTGCCTGTTGTGCGGCCTGCTTCATTGTTCCGTCCATGCGTACTACTTCCTTGAACATGCGTTTGGCTTTTCCTGTCTGGCCTTTGCTGCGATAGCAAACGCCCATCTGGTAGCGGGCCATTTCGCCTACACGGCCATTATTGGCAGTGAGGCGTTTATAGCGGGAAATAGCTTCATCCAGGTTGCCCTGTTGCTGGTACACCATGGCTGCCTTGTACAGGTATTCATCTGTGTCCACTATGGCAGAGGAGGAGGGGGCAGTCTTTGCAGCGGCCGGTTTGCTGGCAGTGTTGTTATTTTCGTCTTTCTCCTTGCCCTTGCTGTTATTATTGCTGTCGTCTTTCTTGTCTGTTTTATCTGCGGCGGCGGCTGCTGCCATCACAGGGGTATCCTTCTTCACCTGGGGTTTGGCAACACTGTCTTTAGCGGCTGCCTTTTTCAGCCGGAGGGAGTCTGCTGCTTTAGCTGCAGCAATTGCAGCGGCCTTTCTGGTAGCGCTGTCTGCAGCTGCCTTTTTAGCAAGTGCAGCTTTAGCGCTGTCTTTTACCGCGGGCGGCGGCGTAGCGGCGGGCACTGTATTAGCGGACGTTGTATTGGCGCCTGGTGTGGACGCCAGTATCACCGGTTTAGATTGCAAGGTCTGGCTGTCTGCAGCTGGCGGTGGTGCAGACGCTATGGCGGCTGCAGGTACCACCGGTACGGCTGCGGGCCGCGCCATCACAGGTTTGTTTCGGTTATATTGCTGCATGAAGTAGAGCAGGCTGCCGCCTCCTGCAACAAAAGCTACCAGCCAGAAATAGATCAGCAGGCTTTCCCGTTTTTTCGCCCTGCGCACATAACGTTCCATTTTCTGCAGCTGGGATACGGGTTTGATGCTGTCCCGGATATATTGCTGGATGCCGGTGGACAGGCTCACATATTTCTCCAGCTGTCCTTCCTTGTGCAGCGCCTGTAAGGCGTCGAAGCACAGGTTGCAGTCTACCAGGTGCTGTTCCACCAGGTGCTTTTCAATATCGGTCAGCCTGCCTTCCAGGTACCTGGGCAACTGATCTTTATTAAGGCAACGTACACCCGCAAAGATCTTCAGCAATCGTTCATTATAACTGATACTATTTGACATGGGATTGATTCGTGAGTTGCATGGCCAGTCTGCTCTTGGCTTTTTTAAGGAGATGCCGGACTTTTTCGGGTGTATATCCTTTTTGAGCAGCCAGATCGGCAAAGTTTTTATTTTCCAGATAAAATTGTTCCACCAGGTACCGGTCGTCTGTGCTAAGCCCTGCAAGCGCCTGTTGTATCTGGGTGATGAGTGTCTGTTTTTCTATCGTATTAGAAGCGGCTTTTTCTACCCTGTTTTCAGTATGCAGCTGTTCTCTCGCTTCCCTCGAAGGGTAATAGGGAATCTGCTTATCTGGATGGGCAAAATAAGTTCTGGCGGTTTGGTGTACCCATTCACTGGCTTTCTGAATGCTTTGGGTTTTCAGGCCATTGCTCAGGCGTTGGAGCAGAGAAGGAAAAAGGGTCTGAGCACTTGTGCCGGGGTTATTTTTCAATGTAGGCAAACAGATCGCAACCAACAGGTGGCTGTACCTTTCCAGCAGCACGCCTTCGGCCTCCCGGTCCTTCAATTTCCTGGCCCGGGATATCAACTCTTTGTCGGAAAGATTACTTAATTGTTGGTACATTGCCTTATTATATATATTTACGTATGAATGCAAAAATGGTTCATTTATTTTCGCATTATTCCATAAAATAATAACATACTATTTACAATTAATATGCCATACGCCATCATCGTAGTGCCGGTTAGTCCCTTGCGTGCGGAGCCGTCTCATCGTAGTGAAATGATTTCCCAGGGGTTATGGGGAGAATGCGTAACACTCCTCGAAACCGGGGCCGACGGATGGGTAAAAATAAAGACCCAATACGACGGATATGAAGGCTGGACAACCGGCAGTCATCTCGAAGCCATTGACCAGCAGTTGTTTGATGCGCCTTACACCCATTACGCGCCTCACTGGGTAAGCCCGGTGAGCCTGAACGGATGGCCCATGTACATTCCCTACGGATGCCTGATCAAGGCGGAGCCAGGGGCCAAACGAACAACCTGGGGAAAGGCTGAGGTACAGTTTGAGGAAATACACCCGCTCGCTTCCCCCGCAGCCGGAGACGTGCAGCAGCAGCTGATGCGCATTGCTTCCCGGTTCCTCAATACCGGCTATCTCTGGGGCGGCCGTTCTGTGTTCGGGATCGACTGTTCGGGCTTCACACAGTCTGTATTTAAGATCCTCAATATTCCTTTGCTGCGCGATGCTTACCAGCAGGCTACCCAGGGCGTTACGGTCGATTTCCTGCAGGAAGCGCGTACGGGCGATCTGGCTTACTTTGATAATGCCGAAGGCCGCATTACGCATGTGGGCATCCTGCTGAACGATCAGGAGATCATCCATGCATCCGGCAAGGTAAGGATCGATCCGATCGATAACCAGGGCATCATTAACAAAGACACCGGCCTGCGTACACACAAGCTCAGGATCATTAAACGATTGCTGGCGTAAAATTTTTCTAACATTGGGGCGTGTGAGTATTTGGGGTGGGGGATATGATATCCGGCATTCGTTATTTCTCAAGCAATAGCTTGAGCGAAATGGCCATCATCAGCAGCGCAAAGATCTTTTTGATCAGGTGGTCAGGCAGGTTTACAGCCAGCCTCCCGCCCAGGTATCCGCCCGCCACAAAGCCGGCAGCAATGAAGAGCACATAACGGTAATCAATATAGCCCTGTTTGTAATATTGCAGCACGGCCATAATGCCAACCGGGAACATCAGCAATCCCAGGGTGGTGCCCTGCGCCTGGTGTTGCGAGAGACCGAAGAGATACACCAGGGCCGGTACTATGATAATACCGCCCCCGATGCCTACTACACCACTAAAAACGCCTGCCAGCACGCCCAGGATAATTAACCCCAGGATAATGGGAAGGGACATGCGCAATTATTTATTGGTGAACATTTGTTCGTACAATTTGATGCTTTCCTCGATGATCCGCTCTGCTACCTGTTTGTTCTGGAACTCTTCCACTTTCACGGTCTTGTTTTCCAGCTTCTTGTATTCCTCAAAGAAGTGACGCATTTCTGCTATGAAGTGCGGAGGCAGTTCCGAAATGTCGTTAATATGGTTCACGCTCATATCATTGGCGGCAACAGCAATGATCTTATCGTCGGCCTCGCCGCTGTCTATCATCTGCATTACGCCGATCACCTTGGCTTCCATGATGCACAGGGGCACTACGTCTACCTGGGAGAGGATGAGGATATCCAGCGGATCGTGATCATCGCAATAGGTGCGTGGTATAAAGCCATAGTTGGCCGGGTAATAAACGGAAGAATATAACACCCTGTCCAGCTTCAAAAGCCCGCTCTCTTTATCCAGTTCGTATTTGGCACGGCAGCCTTTCGGAATTTCGATGATTGCATTTACGATGTGAGGCACTTCTGATCCGGGACTAACACTATGCCATGGATTTGTTGTCATAATCTGCTTTTCTTTTATTGTTTCTCCAATTGATAAATAACTTACGATGCTTGTTTCACTGTTTGCCCTGCCGTAAACGGCTGACGTATAAATGGTTGGCCATAAGCTTTTCCGGCAGTACTGTTAAGCGCTGGCAAAAATAAAGCTCTAAATCCAGATTCCAAATTCCTGAACTAAGGAATTAATAATAGCGGAACGCCCGTATCCTGCCAGACACGGCTACCCCCATTATTAATTATTCATTCTTAATTATTAATTCATTTCACTGGTACAGGCGGCATTAAGGTATCAGGCTGCATAATCGCGCTGGAATCAAAAGTAGCAGGAGGAATATAGTTAGGGATAATGCTCTCAAAGGTGAGGGAGATCTTCCACTGCCCATGCTCCTTTACCAGCTGCAACATTTCTTTCTGTTTGGAAGATGAGTTGAGTACAGTAACAGTTGCCTTGTCGCCATTTTCCTTGCTGTCGATCACCTCTATTTTTGCATTCTTGATCTTTTCACGCTCGGTGTCATTGCGGCGGGCGTCAAAGAAGGAGTAGAGTTGTATTACCTGTTGCGACTCTTTGGTGGCGTATTCCCTGGCTTGTTCAAAATTGGATTCCTGTATCGCATGCATAAACTCGAGGGCAACTTCCTGAGGAGTAGCCCGTTTTTTACAACCGCTCAACATAATTCCCGTAATAAAGGCCAGGGTAAGAATTCGCAAATAATTGGTCATGCAGTCGCTGAATTAAAATATCATTAACAAAAATAGGGGGAAAGTCGAAATCTACAAAAGAAAGCAGCATGCTATGTTTGACAAATGCAACCTACCCGGCACAACGTCCCCGAATTTCAGGCGTTGAACATACTATAAACGCTGTTAACGAAGTGTTAATTGTGGATAAAGTCTACAGTCTAAAGTCCATGGTCCATAGTCCATAGCATATCCTGTTATTTCAGTTATCCTTTAGGCGGCATACTAAAACAACTGTATATGCTATGGACCATGGACCATGGACTATGGACCATCGACTAATGCTCCTCCCTTTCCTTGGCTCCCTCGTATGCCCTGATAATGGCCTTTACCAGGCGGTGCCTTACCACATCTTCTTCATCCAGCTGCAGGTAGCCGATGCCATCGATATTCCGGAGGATCCGGGTGGCTTTTTCCAGGCCGGATTTCTGGTTCTTGGGCAGGTCTATCTGCGTAAGGTCGCCGGTGATGATCGCTTTGGCAGAGGCGCCTATACGGGTCAGGAACATCTTCAGCTGCAGGTCCGTAGCGTTCTGGGCCTCATCCAGGATAATGAAGGAGTTGTCCAGTGTACGGCCACGCATATACGCGAGAGGCGCTATTTCAATTACGCGATTGGTCATAAAATAGCTGAGCTTATCAGCCGGTATCATATCATCCAGCGCATCGTACAGCGGGCGCAGATAGGGATCGATCTTCTCCTTCAGATCCCCGGGCAGGAAGCCGAGGCTTTCGCCTGCCTCCACCGCCGGGCGGGTGAGTATGATCTTGCGTACGGCCTTGTTCTTAAGGGCGCGTACCGCCAATGCTACCGCTGTATAGGTTTTACCAGTACCGGCGGGGCCGATGGCAAACACGACGTCGTTCTTCTCTGCCAGGGCCACCATCTTCTGCTGGTTGGCTGTCCGGGCCCTTACGGTACGTCCGTTGGGACCAAACACCAGTACATCGTTCGGGTTACGCTCTGTGAAATTGTCCACGCTTTCTTCGTCGCCCAGCAGCTGTTCAAAATAACCTTCTGTCAGGTTGCCGTTACGCTCCAGGTACTTCACGATCTGGCCGATCTTATCCTTAGCAGTGGCTACCTCTTCAGGCGCCCCGGATAATTTCAGCTGTGTGCCCCTGGAAAGTATTTTCAGCAGTGGGAATTTCTTTTTGAGCAGATCGAGTTTTCCGTTGTTAACTCCGAAAAACTCGATAGGGTTAATACTATCGAGGTTGATGATTGATTCTGTCAATTATAGTACGGTTTTAACGAATGATTTGTAATATAAATGATTTCTGTGCAAACCGGATAGCATTAGGTGTTAAGCAATTACTAAATTCGGAAGCCATTCTGCTTAAAGGCTTCCAGCCGCTCTGCTACTGCCGGGTTGCCCAGGGCGAATATACGTGCCGCCAGTACTGCTGCATTCCTGGCGCCTGCTTTGCCTACTGCCAGCGTTCCAACAGGTATGCCTGAAGGCATTTGCACAATTGAATATAAGGCGTCTATGCCGCCGGGTAATCCACCTTCCAAAGGTACGCCTAATACAGGTAAATGCGTATAGGCAGCTACTACTCCGGGGAGGTGCGCCGCCATACCGGCCGCTGCAATGATCAGGCCATAGCCATTCTGCGGGGCGTTGGTCACCGCTTCTTTTACCTTCTCCGGATTACGGTGGGCAGAGGCCACTACCATGTCGCCGGTGATGTTAAAATACTGGAGATAGCTCTGCGCTTCCTGCATTACAGGCTTGTCGGTTTCTGAACCCATGAGAATCAATACCTTCATCTGTTGTTGTTTTTGCGGGCAAAGATAGTGGATGTGAGCGAAATTTTTAGTCGGTAGTCCATAGCCAATGGTCCATAGACTACATCGTTTCTCAGGCAGCTGAACAACATAACTTGCTATGGACCATTGACTATGGACCGTGGACTAGCAAATTATTCTTACATTTAAGTTTTGAACAAGCCCCATCTATGAACCGGCTCAATTTGATTTTTATCGTGGATGACGATCCGATCCACCAGCAGATTGCCAAGATCATGATAGACAGACAGGGGATCAGTAACGCCATGAGGACTTTTTCGGACGCCCAGGAGGCATTGAGTTATCTGCGGGATCACCGCCAGAACGGTGAACAGCTTCCGGACGTAATACTACTGGATCTTAACATGCCCGTTATGGATGGGTGGGACTTCCTGGAGGAATATGCAGGATTTTACACCTCCCTGTCCAGGGACATCAGCATCTACGTGTTAACTTCCTCTATTGACGAGAATGACCGCGAGCGCGTAAACGCCTATTCTTTTGTGAAAGGCTATCTGACCAAACCGTTGTCAAGGGACATCATCTTACAGTTAGCAGAAAGCTAAGTTTGAAGTTTGAGGTTTGAGGGTCGTTAAAAGTTTGAAGTTGGATTAGCCTTCCAAGGCCCGTTACTGGCATTGAACCTCCAACCTCCAACGAACCTCAGACTTCAAACTTCAAACCTCAAACCAGACAATTCTTAAGTTGTTTGATCACTTCTTCCGGCCTCGGAGCGGAGAATACCGTGTTGCCCGCCACCAGCACATCTGCACCTGCTTCCACAATGGTAGCCGCGTTATCTACTGTGATGCCGCCGTCTACCTCTATCAGGGCATGGGCCTGGTGCTCATTGATCAGCGCCCTCAGCTGGCGCAGCTTGGGAAGGGTTTGCGGAATAAAGGATTGTCCGCCGAAGCCCGGGTTCACGCTCATTACCAGCACTACGTCTATATCTTTGATCACGTTCTCCAGGATCTGCACGGGCGTATGTGGGTTCAGCGCCACACCGGCTTTCATGCCCAGCGATTTTATCTGCTGTATATTACGATGCAGGTGCACACAGGCTTCCGCATGTACGGTGAGTATATTGGCGCCGGCCTTCTGAAAGGCTTCAGCATACTGTTCAGGATGTTCTATCATCAGGTGTACATCACAGACCTTGCTTGCGCGTTTGGTTACCTGCGATATAACGGGAAGGCCAAAACTGATATTGGGCACAAACTGCCCGTCCATTACGTCCAGGTGCAGCCATTCAGCCTCGCTGCGGTTCACCATATCCACTTCTTTCGCCAGTTCCAGGAAGTTAGCAGCCAGCAGGGATGGCGCTACTATTACGTGCTTCTTTTCCATTCTGTAAATCTAAGGGGCAAATCTCGAATCCCAAATTCCAAATCCCAAATTCCAAAGTTGCAAGCGCTAATCTGTCGTCTGTTTGGAATTTGTTATTTGGAATTTGCAATTTTCTCCAGGGCTTCCTTTGCTTCCCGGTAATCTTTTTTAAATGAGATCGCTTTCCTGTAGTCATCTGCAGCCGCTGCCTTATTGCCCAGCTGCTCATAGCACACACCGCGATAGTAATATGCTTCCGCCTCATTGGGCCGCGCCCTGGCGGCCAGGTTAAAATAAGAGAGCCCCGCTTTCCATTGCTGGCGGGCGGTTTCCTGTTTACCCAGGGCAATATAGGCCGGGGCATAGCCGGGATCGGTCTCCACACAGCGTTTATACGTAGCGGTGGCCTCTTTTGCTTTGCCCAGCTCCTCGTAATATTTTGCCAGCTCAAAGAGGGGATCAGCATTGGTTGGGTCCAGCTCAAGGGCCAGCTCGTAATATTTAGGCGCATCCGTGGCATGGCGGCTGTGCAGCAGGTCTGCCAGCTCCAGTACGGCATTGTATTCACTTTCCTTGCCCCCGGCCGTTACGGCTGCTTTCAGGTGGGCAATGGCCTGCGTGGTATCCTTCCTGTCTTCTGCAATACGGGCTTTCAGGTAAAAAGATTGCGGCACAGATTCAGGCTTTTCGCCCATCACCCCGGCCAGGCTGTCTGCCCGCTCATAATGGCCTTTTTCTATCCAGGCTGTGGCCAGGCGGTATTGCAAATAAGTATTCCCCGGAACGGTTTGCAGGGCCTTCTCAAAGAAATTGCCTGCCTTTTCATACTGCTCTGTTACCAGTGCGGCTTCCCCTGCACCTGCCCAATGGTCGGTAGCCTTGGGATCCAGCTGTGCCGCCTTCTCAAAATCGTTCAGGGCCAACGCCGGATCGGTATTGAACAGCAGCAGTCCGCGCCGGAAATACAGGTTGGCATTGTCCGGGAACTGGCGGATGGAGTCCGTCAGCGGCAGCAACAGGGGGCTGTGTAATACAGAATCCCCGGGCTGGTTCGCCTGTTGGCGGGTACCGCTTTGCTGACAAGCAAGGCATAGGAGCAAAAATAACAGTGGCAGATATTTCATAAGATCAGTCTAAACAAGGCACGAAAATAAGAAGGATAGGGAAAAAAAATAATATCGGGGATCTGGGCGGCTGGAAAGAACCGTTGCAAATGACCGGCTGGAATCCATGCAGGATCTTATGGGTTCACATATCTTTCTACGAGAGCCATCCAGGATATATCGGAGATAACTGCGATCTATAAAAAGGGCTTATATCTCACTTATAACTCCCAGATAACAGGCTTATATAGGGCAGATATCCTGCTGAAAAGCCGCAGCCATACAGCTTTCCAGCCGAACTAGCAGCAAAGAGTAATAGGTTTTAACTATGAAAGGGCTGATAAATAGAAAAAGCTGGCAATTTTGCCAGCTTTTTAAGAGAAATTATCTAAAATTAGCTAGAATTGCATCATCCATTCTTTGAGCGCTCCGTAGTCATTTGGCAGCAGCACGGCATGCTTAGGTAGTGCATACAGCGCCTTCACCCTCTCCGGGATTTCAATAGCCGCCTGTAGTTCTTTTGGAGCAGTATCTGCAAACTTTACCGGGTGGGCGGTTTCCAGAAAGATGCCGGTGGCGGGACTGCCCGCTTGTTCCAGGTATTGTTTTAAGCCCAGGTAGCCTACGGCCCCGTGGGGGTCCAGCATATAACCGTGAGCTTTCCATACCTGCTCCATAGCGGCCACGGTTTGGTGGTCGTTAAAGCTGTAGGACGACATTTTCTGCTGCAGCGAGGGCAGGCTGTTGGAGAACAGCTGCAGGATGCGCACAAAATTGCTGGGATCCGCTACATCCATGGCGTTAGACAGGGTAGGGGTGGCCGGGTGCGGCTCATATTGTCCGCTGTGCATGAAGCGGGGCACCGTATCATTCACATTGGTGCTGGCTACAAAATGCCGTACGGGCAATCCCATAGCCGTGGCCATGATACCGGCGCAAATGTTGCCGAAATTGCCGCTGGGCACAGAAAACACGATTTCCGGGTTCATTCCCTCCACGTTCACCTGCTTACAGGCCAGCAGGTAGTAGAACATCTGCGGCAGCCAGCGCGCCACGTTAATAGAGTTGGCCGAGGTGAGCAGGCAACGCTGCTGCAGCTCCTGGTCCAGGAAGGCTGTCTTCACCATGCGCTGGCAATCGTCAAAAGTACCCTGTATTTCCAGGGCCGTGATATTGCCGTTCAGGGTGGTCAGCTGTTTCTCCTGCAGGGTGCTCACTTTACCGCTGGGATAGAGGATCACTACCCGTACGCCCGGTACGTGATGGAACCCCGCGGCCACCGCGCCGCCGGTATCGCCCGAGGTGGCCACCAGCACGGTGACCGGCCTTTCGTCATTACGGCGGAAATAGCCCAGGCAGCCTGCCATAAAGCGGGCGCCTACATCTTTGAAGGCCAGGGTGGGGCCATGGAACAGTTCCAGTGCATAGATGTCTTTCTCCACTTGCTGCAGTGGAAAAGGGAAATTGAGCGTGTCGTGTATGATACTTTGCAGGGTGGCGCTGGGGATCTCGTTGCCAACAAAAGGCTGGATGGCCCTGTAGGCAATGTCAAGATCGTCATAGTTCTCCAGGTAATTCACCAGGTCTTTTTCCAAAACAGGAACATGGTCCGGGAAATAGAGCCCTTTATCGGGCGCCAGACCGGCTACCACGGCTTGTTCAAAAGATACCTGGTGTTGTTTATCGTTTAAGCTGAAATATTGCATGCCAGTTGTTAGTTGTAAGTCGTCAGTTGTCAGTCGTCAGTGAATAAAGCGAAAATAATTCGGCCTAATTACTTACGACTAACGACTTGCGACTAATGACTTATAATTTTCACTCCCTCTTTATTGATCGGTGAAACATGTACTTTATAATCCACGCCCAAAGGCGCATATACGCTATCCATGGTAGCAGCTACCTGCCGGGCAACGGCTTCTCCTTTGCTCAGCATGAATACGGAAGGGCCTGAGCCGGAGATGCCTCCTCCCAGCGCGCCTGTTTCCTTGCATTTCAGCTTCAGCTCATAGAAGGCCGGGATGAGGATGGCGCGTACGGGTTCCACGATCACGTCTTCCAGTGCGCGACTGATCAGGCCATAGTTCTGTTGGTACAGGCCTGCTACCAGGGCGCCTACATTGCCCCACTGGCGGATGGCGTCTGTCATCAGGACTTTCTGTTTCAGTATCTCGCGGGCGTCGGAGGTTTTTACCTCGATCTGCGGATGGATCACGGTTACCCAGAGATCATCCGGTGTGTGCAGACCAGTAATGTCCAGCGGCTTGTAGCTTCTTACCAGGGTAAAGCCGCCCATGATGGCGGGGGCTACGTTATCGGCGTGGGCGGCGCCGCTGGCCAGTCTTTCGCCTTCCATGGCAAAGCGTACCAGCTGCTTGGATGTAAAGGGTTGCCCCAGCAGGTGGTTGGCGCCAACCACGGCGCCTGCAGAGCTGGCGGCGCTGGAGCCGATGCCGCTGCCGGGCTGTATATTTTTGAAGATCTCTACTTCGAAACCGGTTTCCGGGTTGTCATACTTCTGTAGCAATGCCTGCAGTGCTACCCCAGCCACGTTCTGCGCGGCGTCGGTAGAGAGACGGGCGCCGTGGACGGCTTTGATCTGCACACCCGGTATGTCGCTTTTCCGGATGATCATCTCGTCGCCGGGTGCATCCATGGCCAGTCCTACTACGTCGAACCCGCAGGCTACATTGGCAACGGTAGCGGGGGCAAATACTTTTATACAGTCCATTTGGTTTGGTTTAAGCGTTGGTTCATTTATCTCACTGTTCTGATAATATCTGCAAAGATCCCGGATGCCGTTACATCTGCGCCTGCTCCGGCGCCTCTTACGATCAGCGGTTGCTGGGAATACCGGTTAGTAGTGTAAAGTACAATATTATCCTTGCCTTCCAGCTTGAAGAAAGGATGATCCGGCGCAACAGACTGCAGCCCTACGGATGCTTTACCGTTCTCATAACTGGCTACAAACTTCAGCCGTTTACCTTCATTATCGGCCTGCTGGCGCAGCTGTTTGAAATGATCTGCATGCACATCCAGCTGCTCATAGAATTCCGCTACGGAAGGCGCTTCCAGGGCGGCGGCTGGCAGGAAGGAGTGGTTGGTGATATCGTCCAGCTCCATTACAGCGCCGCTTTCGCGCGCCAGGATCAGGATCTTGCGCATCACGTCTGTACCGCTGAGGTCTATACGCGGATCGGGCTCGGTATAGCCTTCGTCCTGCGCTGCCTGTACTACTTCGCGGAAGGAAGCATCGCCAACAAAATGATTGAATACGAAGTTGAGGCTGCCCGATAATACGGCTGCTATGCTGTTCACCTTGTCGCCGCTGCGTATCAGGTCGTTCAGGGTGTTGATCACCGGGAGGCCGGCGCCCACATTGGTTTCGAACAGGAAGGAAGCGTTATAGCGGCGGGCCAGGTCTTTCAGCTTTTTATAGGCAGCATAGTCTGCTGAGCAGGCGATCTTGTTACAGGTCACCACAGAGATGCCATGCTGCAGAAACTCGCCGTAAACGGCCGCTACATCCGGGCTGGCGGTATTATCAACAAATACGCTGTTGCGCAGGTTGAGGGATTTGATCTTTTGTACAAAAGCCCACATATCGGAAGACTCGCCCTGTTCCTGTAATTGCTCACGCCATTGAGACAGGTTAATGGTCTCATGCCCGAACAGCATTTTCTTGCTGTTGGCAATGCCCGTTACCCTGATCTGCAGGCCCAGCTCCTGTTGCAGGTAATCGTGCTGCTGCTCCAGCTGTTCCAGCAGTTTGCCGCCTACATTCCCTACGCCCGCAATGAACACGTTCACCTGCTTGAGGGGCTCTTCAAAGAAAGCCTCGTGGATCACGTTCAGGGCCTTTTTAATATCGGCCCTGTTGATCACGGCAGAGATGTTCTTTTCAGTAGAGCCCTGTGCGATGGCGCGTACATTTACGCCATTGCGGCCCAGTGCGCCGAACAGCTTTCCGCTGGTGCCGTGGTGGTTCTTCATCTTGTCGCCTACAACGGCTACGATGCACATATCTCTTTCCACGAGCAGCGGTTCTATCTGCTTTTCCTGTATTTCCTGTGCAAACTCGCTATCCACCGTGGTTTTGGCTTTCAGCATATCCGCTTCGTGTATGCCTACGGTGATGGAGTGCTCGGAGGAGCTTTGGGTGATCAGGATCACGTTGATGCGTTCCTGCAGGAGCGCATCAAAGAGGCGTTTGGAGAAGCCGGGGATGCCGATCATGCCGCTGCCTTCCAGGGTAAGCAGGGCAATGTGCTGGATACCGGAGATACCGGTTACCGGGTAGCTGCGGTTATGCCCGTCCTGTATATGGATCAGGGTGCCATGATCTTCGGGAACGAAAGTGTTCTTTACCCAGATAGGGATGCGTTTATTCATTACCGGTTGGATGGTGGGCGGATAGATCACTTTGGCGCCGAAGTGGGACAGCTCCATGGCCTCTTCGTAACTGATATAGGGGATGGGGATTGCCTGGGATACCAGGCGCGGGTCGGCGGTCATCATGCCGCTAACGTCGGTCCATATATCCAGTACTTCCGCGTTGAGGGCGGCGGCCATAATGGCGGCGGTGTAATCAGAACCGCCACGGCCCAGGGTAGTGGTCTCTCCCTCGGGAGTAGCGGCCACAAAGCCCGGTACCACTACATAATCGGCTCTTTCTTCCTGGAAATATTCGCCTATCTGGTGATTGGTAGCTAAAAAGTTAACGTGTGCGGAGCCGAAGTGGGCGTCTGTCAGGATCAGCTCCCGGCTGTCTTTCCATACGGCCGGGGCGCCCAGCTGTTTCAGCTTTTCCGCGAGAAGGTAGGAAGACATCAGTTCTCCGAAGCTCATGATCTTGTCGAGCGAACGTTTGCTCAGCTCTCCCACCTGGAAGATACCATCGCAAAGGATCTCGAGGGCATTGAGCTTTTTCTTTACCTGGCTTATCAGGCTGCTCTGGACGGTAATAGGGAAGAGGCCACGGATGGTATCGAGGTGCTGGGCCTCGATCTCCCCGAGCGCGTCCTTATACTGCTCCTGTCCTTGTCCGGCCAGCTGTCCGCAGCGGATCAGCTTATCAGTAATGCCGCTCATCGCGGAAGCCACAATAACAAAGCGGCCCTGGGGCTTCTGATGAAGGATAATATTACAAACCTGTTCTATGGCTCTGGTACTGCCCATGGAAGTACCTCCAAATTTTAATACCTGCATGTGAAAGAGTATTTGTGCGTACAAAAGGTGATCTCCCTTCCGGGAACTTACCACTTAACTAGTGGTCGCTGGGTGATATGTTAACATTAACCCCGGAGCGGGGTTGTAATTGTGGTTGTTGTAATAGTGCTGGTGCCAGCTCCGGAGCAGGAGCGGGAAGCAGAAGTGAAATATGTGGATTTCAGTAGCACTATTAAAGAGATTTTACTTTCCGACAACAAAAGTGAACATTTAATCTTTAAAAAACAATACAATTGTCAAAGTTTTGAAATTATTTAAATAAAATTACGTTGTTAAGAGAAATTGACAATTATTGGGGCGGGTGCATATTATTATTAATACTCCTGTGATCATATGAGGCAAAAACTGTTACTCCTGTTTATGCTGGCGGCATTATTCAGCTGCAGTAAGTCCGACGACAAACCAGGCAACGCATTACCGGTAGATTACAACAACAAAGGCACAGGAGCTGCTGCCCACGACCTGCTCAGCGGGGCGCCCTACGGTTCCATGAGGATCGAGATCCAGTATATGACGGGTTTCCGGCCGGAGGATGCGGCGGTGAATCATCTGCTGTCCCTGATCAACACCCGCCTGAATAAGCCCGGGGGCGTACAGGTGGTGTATAAGGAAATACCTGCCAGCACCAAGGAGGTATTGTCGTTAGACGAGGTGGCCATGTTGGAAAAGCAGTACCGCACGGTGTACACCCGGGGGGCGGAAATGGGCATTTATTTTCTCTTTACCAGCGGGGCTTATAACAAAAACGGTGTGCTGGGCATCGCCTATCGCAACACCTCTATGTGTCTTTTTGGCAAAACGGTAGCTGAGCACTCTGGCGGGATAGGGCAGTCCAGCCGTACGGTATTGGAGTCTACCGTCATGGAGCATGAGCTGGGGCATTTACTGGGATTGGTAGATATCGGCTCTCCCATGCAAACGCCCCATAAGGATGCGCAGCATGGAAACCACTGCAGCAACGAGGACTGCCTGATGTATTACGCCGCTGAAACAACTGATATACTGGGTTCCCTGGGCGGTGTCATCCCAAATTTTGATAATGCCTGCCTGGCTGATCTGAAGGCAAACGGGGGGAAATAGTTTGAAGTCTGAGGTTTGAGGTTTGAAGTTTGAAGTCTGAGGTTTGAGGTTTGAAGTTTGAGGTTTGAGGTTTGTTAAACGTTTGAGGTTCAGGACAGATATGCCGTTTCAGCATGCCTATCCTGAACCTCAAACTTCAAACCTCAAACTAATATTTTATCTTTGCTGAACGTTATGACTTACTTCCGCAATTTCACATATCACATCGACAAGAGGAAATGGAAATACTATTTCCTGCTGGCCACGCTGGCGATGGATTCGGTTATAGGTGGAGCTGCCAGATATTAGCTACTAGCTTCTAGCTACTAGCAGCTAGCAGCTAGCAGCTAGCAGCTAGCAGCTTATGCTGCATAACCAGATACCCGCTTCATTCATCATACATCAAAATCATTGTAACATGCCTCAATATCATCGACTGGGACAAGTTCCCCATAAACGTCATACCCAGTTCCGTAAGCCGGACGGCGGCCTGTATTCAGAGCAGCTGTTCTCTACGGAAGGTTTTTCATCCCACTATTCCCTGCTGTACCATTGTCATCCGCCTACAGAGATCACGCGGGTGGATGAGCCCTATTCCGTAGCGCCCCGCATAGCGGAAGAGAAGATGCTGAAGCACCGCAGCTTCCAGGGCTTTGAGATCCGGCCGGTGGCAGATTACCTCGCGAGCCGTAAACCGGTGCTGGTGAACAGCGATTGTCATATTTCGCTGGCAGCGCCGCAGCAGAGCATGCAGGATTATTTCTACAAAAATGCAGATGCCGATGAGCTGATCTTCGTACATGAGGGCTCCGGTATTTTACATACACAATACGGGCAGTTGCCTTTTGGCTATGGTGATTACCTGGTGATCCCCAGGGGCACCATTTACCAGATAGCGTTTGCAGGCAGCGAGAACCGCCTGTTCATCGTAGAATCGTTTAGCCCTATCCGTTTCCCTAAACGGTATCTGAGCCAATACGGCCAGCTGATGGAGCATGCGCCCTTCTGCGAGCGGGATATCCGCCAGCCGCAGGACCTGGTAACGATAGACCAGGCAGGTGATTTCCTGATCCGGATCAAGAAGAAGGGCATGATGTACCCGATCCATTATGGGCATCATCCTTTTGATGTGATTGGCTGGGATGGATGCGAATATCCGTTTGCATTTTCTATTCATGATTTTGAGCCGATCACGGGACGGGTGCATCAGCCGCCGCCGGTGCACCAGACCTTTGAGGGAAGTAATTTTGTGGTGTGCTCTTTTTGTCCGAGGATGTTTGATTATCACCCGCAGTCTATTCCCGCGCCGTATAATCATAGCAATATAGACAGTGATGAGCTGTTGTATTATGTGGATGGAGATTTTATGAGCCGCAAGCATGTAACGAGGGGGATGATCACCTTGCATCCCGGTGGGATACCGCATGGGCCGCATCCGGGCGCGGTGGAGAAGAGTATTGGTGCGAAGGAGACGAAAGAGCTGGCGGTGATGGTGGATACTTTTCATCCCTTGCAGATCACGGAAGAGGCGTTGAAGATAGAGGATACGAAGTATGTGATGAGTTGGGCGGAGTAGCTGTACAGCAAATTTTTTACGAGGCTGACCTTGATACCCGGTCAGCCTCGTATGAAATGCACTATTCAAAAAAATCACTTATTCAGTAGCTTTTAACCGGGAGAGCGCATTATTTACTATTGCGGCAGCTTTATCCCGCAGGCCTGCATGGCCTTTATTCATTTTTATCAGCAGCGCCCTGCATTCAGAAAGGAATACCTTAGCAAAATCAGGATCCTGCTCAACGATTTGTGCGGCGTTATCCATAATATCGGCATACTTAATGGTCTGTGCATCTGCACTTGTCTGCTCCATTCTTTCTGCTTCTTTACTTTTTCTTTTACGACGGTTCCAGTGCGGATAATTCGCCTTTACATACACATCTGTCAGCTCTTCTACTAATTGTACCGTACGGGCTACCTGCTGTGGCGGCATCAATGGCTGCAGGAAATCTGTGATGCCTTGCTTATTTACTGGTGTATCCTCCAGCACATCATGCAGCAGCGCGGCTGCGAGTATAGAGACATTGGAAGTATATTCCCGGACGATGGCCATCACCCTCAGTGGATGCTCGATATACCGTTCAGGAGCATACTTCCGCATCTGTTCTCCATGCGCCTGATCTGCAAAATCCCGTACCTGTTGGAGTATAGTTTCCATTGTAAAGCAGCTATCCGATTAAATATAATAGTCCTATCAAAAAAAATACCTTTTCCCCCTGCCGCAGGCATGTATTTCCAGATTATCTTTGGTACCATTGTTCAGGAAACCCATTTCTGTTAATAAATCTTCAAATCATATGGAATACAGACAATTAGGAGAGAGCAAATTAAAAGTATCGGCTATTACATTTGGCGCCTGGGCCATTGGTGGATGGATGTGGGGAGGCGCAGAGCGCAAAGACGCACTGGAAGCCATACAGGCTTCGGTGGATCATGGTGTGACTTCAATAGATACCGCCCCCATCTATGGCCAGGGATTGAGCGAGGAGATCGTGGGCGAAGCCCTGAAAAGTATTCCCAGGGATAAGGTACAGGTGCTCACCAAATTCGGTATGCGCTGGGATGAGACCAAGGGTACGCTGGCTTTCAAAAGTCAGGATAACAGCGGTAAGGATATCGACATCTACAAATATGCAGGCAAGGAAAGCGTGATCAAAGAATGTGAAGACAGCCTCCGGAGACTGGGCACCGATTATATCGATCTGCTGCAGATCCACTGGCCCGATGTGACCACGCCCATTGCTGAAACTTTTGAAGCTTTGCTGCGTTTGCAGGAGCAGGGTAAGATCCTGGAAGCCGGAGTGTCGAACTACAATGTAGCGCAGATGAAGGAAGCGGAGCAAACCATCAGGCTGGCCTCCAACCAGGTGCCGTTCAGCATGGTGGAGAGAACGATTGAAGAAGAGTTAGTGCCGTATTGTATTCAAAATAAGAAAGGCATCCTGGCTTATAGCCCGCTGCAGCGAGGTATCCTCACTGGAAAGATCAAACCGGGGCATTCTTTTGGAGAAGGCGATCATCGCCCCACGACCAAGTTCTACCAGCCGGAGAACCTGGCGCGTATCAATGCCTTCCTGGATGAGCTGCGACCCATGGCGGAAAGTAAGAATGCTACCCTGGCGCAGCTGGTGATCCGCTGGACCATTGAAAGGCCGGGTATTACAGTGGCGCTGGTAGGAGCGAGGGATGCGAACCAGGCGATACAAAATGCGAAAGCGATTGAAGTGAGGCTGAGCCCGGAGGAGATTAATTTTATTAATGAAAGGCTGTATAAGGTGGACCTGGTGCAGCCAGCGTAATGGAATTTGAAGTTTGAAGTTTGAGGTTTGAGGTTCGTTGGAGGTTAGAAGTTCAGGGATAGTAAGCGGGGATGGCATACATTTCCTGAACTTCAAACCTTAAACTTCAAACTTCAAACTTTTTTCGTATAATTGCATTAGCAACTATTTCATGCTAAACCTGCACACATATAACAGCGCTGACCAGCGCCATATTAAATACTACTTCCTCATGGCCACCCTGGCCATGGATTCGTTTATCGCCTGATAAGGCGCCGTGCTGCCTGCGGGTAGTGATCTTCTGTTTTCTTATTTGCCATCTTTCCATTACTCCCACAGCACCAGCGCCTGCCTGTTATTGTCATACACCTTTACATCTGATTCAATTATACGATCTCATACACCAAAACAATCTATCTAAAGCTTACAGATATGGATATAGCTACTGCTAATGCCGTTAATACCCAGGCACAGGATTTCCTGCCCCTGAATGGCACTGATTACGTTGAATTTTATGTGGGCAACGCCAAACAGGCGGCGCATTTCTACAAAACCGCCTTCGGTTTTCAGTCTGCCGCTTATGCGGGCCCCGAAACCGGCGTGAAAGACAGGGCCTCCTATGTGCTGGTACAGAACAAATTACGTTTTGTGTTGACCACCCCCCTGAAGCCCGGTAACGAGGTCTCCGCCCATATTGAAAAGCATGGGGACGGCGTAAAAGTGCTGGCGCTGTGGGTAGACGATGCCCGTTCAGCTTTTGAAGAGACCGTTAAAAGAGGGGCCAAACCCTTTATGAAACCTACCGTGGAAAAGGATGAGTTTGGAGAAGTAGTGCGTAGCGGTATTCACACCTATGGCGATACCGTGCACATCTTTGTAGAACGGAAAAATTACAATGGGCCTTTCCTGCCCGGCTATAAAGAATGGAAGACGGCGTACAACCCTGAAGAAACCGGCCTGCAATACGTAGACCACTGCGTAGGCAATGTTGGCTGGCATGAGATGAATACCTGGGTGGACTATTACGCCAACACCATGGGTTTTCATAACCTGATCTCCTTTGACGATAAAGATATCTCTACGGAGTATTCCGCTTTAATGAGCAAGGTAATGAGCAATGGCAACGGCCGCGTTAAGTTTCCCATTAACGAGCCGGCCGAAGGCAAGAAGAAATCACAGATAGAAGAATATTTGGATTTCTATGGCGGCGCCGGTGTACAGCACGTTGCCATCGCTACCAACGATATTATCCATACGGTAAGTGCACTGCAGCAAAGAGGGGTGGAATTCCTGAAAGTGCCCGGCTCTTATTACGACGAGCTGCTGGACAGGGTAGGGAAGATCGACGAAGATATTACTCCCCTGCGTGAACTGGGCATACTGGTAGACCGGGACGAAGAAGGCTACCTGCTGCAGATCTTCACGAAACCAATCCAGGACCGCCCTACGGTGTTCTTTGAGATCATCCAGCGCAAAGGCGCCAAATCCTTTGGTAAAGGCAATTTCAAGGCATTATTTGAATCAATAGAAAGGGAACAGGCGCTTAGAGGGAACTTATAAAGTTATCCGTTCCGCATCTGATCTGTGATGCTGTTTCCGTTGTAGTTAAATCTCCGGGGGCTGTTGCTACATTGCAACAGCCTTTTTGTATTTTGGCGGGCGCATGGTTATAAGCAATATCTTTTATTATAGCACGTTAGTTTTATGAGAACACAAACATTATTCGGTATCTTGTTCCTGTTGGGAGGGATTTTTCAGTCTATTACCGCCTATCTTATCTACCAGGGCCATGAGCATTATGTTTTACGATTTGCCAACCGTAAAATTGGTATGATTATATATATTATTTTTGCATTGGTACTATTTTTACTTGCTTATATAAACTTGTTCTAGTCACAGACGACATTTTAAAATTTTGTTAAAAAGAATATGAAGCGGATCATTGTAGCGGTATTGCTGATGTTGAGTGTTTATGGTGTAAGGGCCCAACAATCGTTCCTGGAGAACCAGAAGCTGTTTCCCAAGGTAGGGATGGCTTTCCGGGAGAAGGAGGAGTCCCTGAAGAAGGAGTTTGAAAAGAAGGGCCTGACTTACCCTGCCAAGTATATCTTTTTACGCTCCTTTAAGCTGGATAGCGAGCTGGAGGTGTGGGTAAAGAACAATGTGAACGATACTTTCCGCCTGTTCAAATCCTACCGGGTTTGTACCTTATCAGGTAAAATGGGCCCCAAGCGCAAGGAAGGGGACCGCCAGGTACCGGAAGGCTTCTATTATATCAACGACTTCAATCCCAACAGCAATTACCATCTTTCACTGGGGCTGAACTATCCTAATTATTCGGACAAGATCCTGAGCGATCCGAAAAAGCCGGGCGGCGACATCTATATCCATGGCAGCTGCCTGACCATAGGCTGTATCCCGCTTACAGACGAGTTTATAGAGGAGGTGTATATCCTGTGCGTGAACGCCAAGAACGCCGGACAAGACTTCATACCGGTGCATGTGTACCCGGTGAAGTTTGGCAATGTCCGCTCTATGGACTATCTCGGTGGTGTATCGCTGACAGACAACTCTTCCCAGCAATTCTGGGTGGAGCTGAAAAGCGCCTACGACTATTTTGAGAAGCATCACCGCCTGCCGGTTGTCCTGGTGGATAACAAGGGCAAATACGTAATGTAAGGGCAGGGGGATCCACAACGTCATTTCAAAGGCTGTTTTCCGGCGGGGAAACGGCCTTTTGTATTTATTCAATATTAATTGTCAATTATTGATTATTTTACAAGCGGTGTTTGTTTTATCACTTTTTTTTCGAAACTTGAGCCAAAGGTCAAATTAATTTACGTTTATGAATAGAAGAGATGCCATTAAGAACGTTGCCATCCTCCTCGGCAGCGCCATTTCTGCTTCCACGTTAGCAGCCCTGGAAGGCTGTAAAAGCTCGGCGCCAAAGAACTACGCCCTGCAGGCGCCGGAGACCAAATCTATCCTGGCTGAAATAGCGGAAACCATTATTCCCGAGACCGATACGCCTGGCGCAAAAGCCGCGAAGGTAGAGGAATTCATCGTTACCATGATGAGCGACTGCTATGATCAGAAAGACCAGCAAATCCTGCTGGACGGCCTGAAAAAGGTAGACGAGGCCAGCGACAAGCAGTACAAGAAAAAATTCGTGGACCTGAGCCCCGAAGAGAAAACAGCCGTGCTGACGGAGATAGACAAGGAGCGCGTGGCTTATAACAAAAGAGAGAACAAGCAGAAGGAAGATCCTACCCATTATTTCCAGTATATCAAAGAACTGACCTTGCTGGGTTACTTCACCTCTGAGCCAGGCGCTACCAAAGCCCTGCGCTACGTAGCCGTACCGGGTAGGTATGAGGGCTGTGTGCCTTACAAAAAAGGCGACAAGGCATGGGCGACCTGATAATGGAGCTGCTGGCTATTGGCTTTTAGCTATTAGTTAATGCGGTTTGCCTCCGGTAATTGTGATCTTATTTATTATTTGTAACCTTCAGCTAACAGCTAGGTGCTAATAGCTAGCAGCTAGCGGCTGATTCCTCAATTGAATTCCATGAATCTGAATATAAAAGCGCAGGATCAGAATACATTTGACGCCATTGTAATAGGCTCGGGTGTAAGCGGCGGCTGGGCTGCCAAAGAACTGACCGAAAAGGGTCTGAAAGTGTTAATGCTGGATCGCGGCAAGAAACTGGAACACGTAAAAGATTATGACACGGCAACAAAAGATCCCTGGGAGTTCCCGCATAGGGGCCGTATCACGGTAGAGCAGCGCGAAACGCATCCCAAGCTGAAACGCGACTATCCCTACAGCGAGCATAACGAAAAATACTGGATCAAGGATATTGAAAGTCCGTATAACGAAGTAAAAAGGTTTGACTGGTACCGTCCTGATATCGTAGGCGGTAAATCCATTATGTGGGGCCGCCAGTCTTACCGCTGGAGCGATATTGATTTTGAGGCCAACCTGAAAGACGGCATTGCTGTTGACTGGCCGATCCGTTACAGGGATATCGCGCCCTGGTATGATTATGTAGAGCGCTTCGCCGGTATCAGCGGCCAGGCAGAAGGCCTGCCCCAGCTGCCCGACGGACAATTCATGCCCGCTATGCCCATGAACTGCGTGGAAGAAGATGTTAAGAAAAAAGTGGAAGCAAAGTTCGCCGGCCGTAAGATCACCATGGGCCGTGTGGCTAACATCACCAAGCCTTTGCCCGGTCGTACCGCCTGCCAGTTCCGTAACCTGTGCAGCCGCGGTTGTCCCTTTGGCGCTTATTTCAGCACGCAATCGTCTACGCTGCCTGCAGCCGTAGCCACCGGCAACCTGACCTTAAGGCCTGATTCCATCGTGAATTCCATTATTTACGATGAAGCAAAAGGTAAAGCTACCGGTGTAAGAGTGATAGACAAGCACTCCAAGCAGATGACGGAGTATTACGCAAAGATCATCTTTGTGAACGGCTCTACCCTGGGCACCACCTTCGTACTGCTGAACTCTATCTCCAAACGTTTCCCGAACGGTTTGGGCAACGATAGCGGCGTACTGGGTAATTCCTGATGGATCACCACTTCCGTACCGGCGCTTCCGGCACTGTGGAAGGGTTTGATGATAAATATTTCTACGGCCGCCGCGCCAACGGTATCTATGTACCGCGCTACCGCAACATCGGTTCCGACAAACGCGATTACCTCCGTGGCTTTGGCTACCAGGGTGGCGCCAGCCGCAGCAGCTGGGCACGCGGCATAGCTGAAATGGGCGTAGGTAAAGACTTCAAGGATATGCTCACAGAGCCCGGCAACTGGAGCATGGGCCTCGGTGGCTTCGGCGAATGCCTGCCTTATGAAGACAATATCGTTACGCTCGATAACTCTGTGAAAGACGCCTGGGGACAACCAGTACTGAAGTTCGACGCAGAGTTCAAAGAGAACGAAATGAAAATGCGTAAGGACATGATGAACGATGCCGCCGAAATGCTGGAAGCAGCAGGCGCTAAAGACATCAAGACCTACGACAACGGCTCTTTCCCCGGTATGGCCATCCACGAGATGGGCACCGCACGTATGGGCCGCGATCCTAAAACCTCCATCCTCAATGGTTGGAACCAGATGCATGCAGTAAAGAACGTGTTCGTAACAGATGGCGCCTGTATGACCTCTGCCGCCTGTGTAAACCCATCACTGACCTACATGGCGTTAACCGCCAGGGCAGCGGATTACGCGGTGAAGGAATTGAAGAAAGGGAATATTTAAAACATAGTTGTCAGTTGTAAGTTGTCAGTCGTCAGTGATTATAGCGAAGATAATGTTCGCTGCATTTACTTACGACTGACAACTTACAACTGACAACTAATACAAGCTATGCATCTCAACATTAAGGCACAACAGGAAAACACCTACGACGCCATAGTAGTAGGTTCAGGAATCAGCGGCGGTTGGGCCGCCAAGGAACTGTGTGAGAAGGGGCTCAAAACACTGGTACTTGAAAGGGGACGTGATGTAAAACACGTGGAAGATTATAAAACCGCCATGAAGGCGCCCTGGGAGTTCGCCCACCGTTTACAGTTTACCAATGAAATGAAGGAGAATTTCCCTATTCAGAGCCGTTGCTACGCATTTGACGAGGCGACGCAACAGTTCTGGGTGAACGATAAGGAAAATCCCTATAACGAGATCAAGCCTTTCAACTGGCTGCGGGGTTACCAGGTAGGTGGCCGTTCCCTCATGTGGGGCCGCCAGGCGTACCGCTGGAGCGATATTGATTTCACTGCCAATGCAAAAGACGGACATGGGGTAGACTGGCCGATCCGCTACAAGGATCTTGCGCCCTGGTACTCTATGTAGAGTCATTCATCGGCGTAAGCGGTCAGGCGGAAGGACTGCCCCAGCTGCCGGATGGCGAGTTCCTCCCTGCTATGGAGATGAACTGCCTGGAGAAGCATGTAGCCGCCCGTATCAAAGAAAAATATAAGGACCGTATCATCACCATGGGGCGTGCAGCGCATGCCACCAAACCGCATAACGGCCGCCAATGCCAATACCGTAACCTCTGCGCCCGCGGATGTCCCTTCACCGGGTATTTCAGCAGCAACGGCGTTACGCTGCCTGCCGCAGCGGCCACCGGTAACCTGACCCTTCGCCCGGATAGCATCGTAACGGAAGTGATCTACGACGAAGCCAAAGGTAAAGCCACCGGTGTACGGGTGCTGGATTCCCACACTATGCAGACCGTAGACTATTACGCAAAGGTGATCTTCCTGAATGGCTCTACCCTGGGCACCAGCTTTATCCTGTTGAATTCTATCTCCAAACGTTTCCCGAATGGTTTTGGCAATGATAGCGAGCAGGTAGGCCATAACCTGATGGACCACCATTTTGGCGTGGGCGCATGGGGCATGTATGAAGGTTTCGAAGATCAGTATTATAGCAGCGGGCGTCGTCCTAATGGCATTTACATCCCGCGTTTCCGTAATGTGAGCGACACTACCAAACAAAAGGATTATGTGCGTGGTTTCGGCTACCAGGGCGGCGCGGGCCGTGGCCGCGGTATCCCCGGGGTAGACGGGGTAGGTAAAGACTTCAAGGAATCGCAGCTGGCCTTAGGTCCCTGGGATATGAGCATCGGCTCCTGGGGAGAGCATCTGCCTTATTACGAGAATAAGGTCACACTGAACAAAAATAAAAAAGACAAGTACGGTCTGCCCACCCTTGATATCGACTGTGAGTTTAAGGAGAATGAGCTGGCCATGCGGAAAGATATGCTGGCGAGCGCCAAGGAAATGCTGGAAGCGGCAGGACTGAAGAACGTGAGCGGCTTTGATGAAATGCCGCCTCCCGGCCACTGTATCCATGAAATGGGCACCGCCCGTATGGGTAAAGACCCGAAGACGTCTGTGCTGAATGGCTGGAACCAGGTGCATGCGGCGAAGAACGTCTTTATAACAGACGGTTCCTGCATGGCTTCTTCTGCCTGTCAGAATCCTTCTCTTACGTATATGGCTTTGACAGCAAGGGCATGTGATCATGCGGTGAGTGAGTTGAAGAAGGGGAATATTTAATAAATGTTTGAGGTTCTAGGTTTGAGGTTTGAAGTTCGTTACAGGTTAAAAGTCGACGGCAAGACTGCTTGCATAAAACATTTAACGTCTAACAAACTTCAAACCTCAAACTTTAAACCTCAAACTTATTAATCGGTAATAATGAAGCAAATTTTACTAGGGCACCTGCTGTTGTTAGCCTGCTGGATCGCAAGCCCTGTTTCTGCACAGCGCAAACACACATTTGAATTAGCTAAATCAGAATTCCTGCTGGATGGCAAGCCTTTCCAGATCATCAGCGGTGAGATGCACCCTGCGCGTATCCCGCATCAGTACTGGAAACACCGTATACAGATGGCGAAGGCTATGGGTTGTAATACGATAGCGGCTTATGTGTTCTGGAATTACCAGGAGCAGGAGCCGGGCCATTTCGATTTCAGCAGCGACAACCATAACATCGCTGCATTCATTAAACTGGCGCAGGAAGAAGGGATGTGGGTATTGCTGCGTCCCGGTCCGTATGTATGTGCGGAATGGGAGTTTGGCGGATTGCCGCCTTACCTGCTGCGTACGCCGGATATCAAGGTGCGTTGCATGGATCCCCGTTATATGGAGGCCGTGGAGCGTTATGTAACAGCGTTGTCGGCCCAGGTGAAGCCGCTGCTGGTATCACAGGGAGGTCCCATTATTATGGTACAAGTGGAGAATGAGTACGGCAGCTATGGTAACGACAAACAATACCTGCGCCGTTTGAAAGAACTATGGCAGCAGAACGGCATAGATGTACCTTTTTATACCGCGGATGGTCCGACGGCCTTTATGCTGGAAGCCGGAACGGTAGACAGCGCTGCCATCGGTCTTGACTCCGGCAGCTCTGATGCCGACTTCGCCGCCGCCAATCGCCAGAACCCGGATGTGCCTGCTTTCAGCAGCGAGTCCTACCCGGGATGGCTGACACACTGGGGCGAAAAATGGGCCAGGCCTGATCCTGCAGGGATCCTCCGGGAAGTGAAGTTCCTGATGGATAAGAAACATTCTTTCAACCTGTATGTGGTCCACGGCGGCACCAACTTCGGCTTCTCTGCCGGGGCTAACTCGGGAGGCAAGGGCTATGAGCCGGACCTCACCAGCTATGATTATGATGCGCCAATTAATGAGCAAGGCAATGCTACGCCAAAATATATGGAGCTGCGCAAGCTGATCGCCTCCTATTCCGGGAAAGCGCCGTTGAAGATCCCCGCGCCCATTCCTACGATCACCATCCCGGCTATTCCGCTGATCCCTTTTACCAGTGTATGGGAACATCTCCCACAGGCGGTGCCTTCTGTACAGCCTAAAGCTTTTGAGGCTTACGGGCAGGACTATGGGTTTATGCTGTACCGCACCACGCTGATCGGGCACAAGAGCGGCAGGCTGCAGGTAACAGAGCTGCATGACTACGCGACTGTGTTCCTGAACGGCCGGTACATCGGCAAGATAGACCGCCGGCTGGGAGAGAACAGCATCGATCTGCCCAAAACGGATGTGAAGGACCCTGTGCTGGAGATCCTGGTGGAAGGCATGGGCCGTATCAATTTTGCGCAGCAGCTGATAGACCGTAAGGGCATTACCGACCGTGTAACGCTGAACGGCATGACGCTGATGAACTGGGAGGTATTCGGCCTGCCGATGACGGAGGAATATGTGCAGGGGCTGAAGTCGACCAGCGGTGCCCAGGAAAGGCCCGGACAGTTCCTTAAAGGCACGTTTAAGCTCTCGCGGGTAGCAGACACCTATATAGATGTTTCAGGGCTTAAAAAGGGCGTCATCTGGGTAAATGGCCATAACCTGGGCAGATATTGGGAGATAGGCCCTCAAAAACGCCTGTATTGCCCGGCTCCCTGGTTGAAAAAAGGGACGAATGAGATCGTGGTATTTGACCTGCATCAAACGGCGCCCGCTTCGGTAAGCGGGGCGAGGACGCTGGAATAATTTTTAGTCGTTAGTCATTAGTCGTTAGTCATTAGTCGTTAGTTGTTAGTGAGGTTGTCAGTTGTCAGTTATCAGTTGTCAGTTATCAGTTGTCAGTTATCAGTTGTCAGATGGTATTTTTTTTACTATTGTTAGTCCCTGGTTTATATAACTGCCGCACGCACTAACGACTAATGACTAACGACTAACGACTAACAACTGTCAACTGACAACTGTCAACTGACAACCTTTACTTAACTGCATTTGCTTTTTCCAAAGGAAACACTTAACTTACGATAAGTAGTCTTTTTTCATCAACAGTAACCGAGCAATAACTACCTTTCATTACCGACTGGCAATTAACCACAAATCACGGACTACTTACGACTCTCAACGCTAAAAACGGCCTCGTTATGGGAACAGTACGCAACATCCTGCAATCTAAAGGACACGCAGTTTACACCATCCATCCGGATAATACCGTGTATGATGCACTGGTGGTTTTAGTTGAAAGAAATGTGGGCGCATTACTGGTAGTAGACGAACGGGACAAATTCCTGGGCGTTTTCTCCGAGCGCGATTATGCCCGCAAGGTGATATTGAAAGGAAGGGCTTCTAAGGAAACCCTGATCCGGGAGATCATGACGGAGCGCCCAATTACAGTAACAGAGAACGAGTCGATTGAAGACTGTATGGTGAAAATGACAGACAAACGTATCCGCCACCTGCCGGTGACAGATGAGCAACAAAGGCTGGTAGGCCTTATATCCATAGGTGACGTGGTGAAGTTTATCATAGATGAACAGCGTTATATTATCAATAACCTGGAATGTTATATTAACGGCACACATACCTGAGGAAAAAAATCCGGGTATTGATGTTTTGAATAATTTTTTGTAAATTCATAACATATATCCGATACCGTAAGGATATCTTTCGCCTGCCAACAGCGTATTGTAGGGTTTAAGAATAGGCGTCAGGAAATTAACGGTAGCTTAGCAAATTGCTTTTTGACAGATTAAGGACTGAATTTTAATCGCTTGGAGGGCGATATATTTTGCAAGGTTCAGTAGTTGAAACGGCTCCCCTGTGGCCCTTCCTCGTATTCGGGGCCATCGTACTGGTACTGGTTGGTGCCATACTGGGTCTGTCCTATGTGCTCGGAGAGCGGCATAAAGACCGCGCTACGGGCGAGGCCTATGAATCCGGTATCCTCTCTACCGGATCTGCACGTTTACGCTTCCCTTCCCAATTTTACCTTATTGCAATGTTGTTTGTGATTTTTGATATTGAAACGGTTTTCATTATCTCATGGGCCATTGCTTTTGAAGAACTAGGCTGGGCAGGCTATATAGGAGTGGGCATATTCATCTTTATCCTCCTGGTAGTGCTGATCTACGAATGGCGCAATGGTGCGCTGGATTTCGGGCCGGACGGCAAAAAGATACTGCGGGCATATAAGAAGCTGCGCAAGGGCAGGCAGACGGATGTTGGTTTACCGCCGCTGCACACCACGCAACCCGCTAAAGGATAAAAGTGATTAGTCGTAAGTCATCAGTCGTAAGTCGTTAGTAATTGAGGCAAATACAAACTACGCACTGGTACACTAACGACTAACGACTAACGACTTACGACTAGATATCTGGATTAGCTGAAAAGCGAACGGTATTAATTTTTATTCCACGGATCTAATAATAAGACTGGCCATACTTTCCTCAACAGCCAGAATGGATCTTGTTACAAAAAACGACTGGTACATCTTCTACAGCCAGGAACAGGACTCAATAACGATCAGACAATTACGGATTACGAATGGGATCGCCATTTGTTGTTTGTGTTGCTGTTTGTCATTGAATCACTACAGCGTTTATCTCTCCAACATTTTTTGAGTTTTCATGCAGCGCGATGTTGCATGATGATCTGTAATTCGTAATAATTTTTATTATGGACTGGTGGTTAAGCAAAGCGCAGGATCATACCGGTAAAGTAAACGGTAATGGATCACTCGAAGAGGCCATGCAGCAAAGCATGATATTAAGTTCTGTAGACCGGCTGCTGGCATGGGGCCGTAAGAACTCCCTTTGGCCCTTCCATTTCGGCCTCTCCTGTTGTTTTGTGGAAATGGCTACCTCCATGACGCCTAAATATGATGTGGCCCGCTTCGGTGCGGAAGTGATCCGCGGCACGCCCCGTGAAGCAGACGTGATGATCATCGCCGGTACCGTATTCATTAAAATGGCGCCTATTATCAAGCGTTTGTATGAACAGATGATGGAGCCCCGCTGGGTGATCTCCATGGGCTCCTGCGCCAATTCCGGTGGTATGTATGATATCTACAGCGTAGTGCAGGGCGTAGACAAATTCCTGCCCGTAGATGTATATGTGCCCGGTTGTCCTCCACGGCCCGATGCCTTCATGCAGGGCCTGATGTTATTACGTGATTCCGTCGGTAAGGAAAAACGCCCGCTTAGCTGGACCATCGGCGACCAGGGCGTGATCAGGCCTGAAAAGATATCCATGAAAGAGGTGTTGCGCGATCAGCGGCAGCAAATGACGCAATTCAAAACACCTGACGAAATATGAAATAGCAACAATGATCGAAGATATCACAACACAGTTACGCTCCCGTTTCGGGGAACATACCTTTAAAGATGAGGTGGCGAGGGACGGTACCCTTACATTATGGATGCCGTCAGACAAGAACGTCACCATCCTCCAATTCTTAAAATCAGAAATATCAATGCCTTACCGCATGCTCTACGACCTCACGGCCATCGATGAGCGTGCGTATAAAAGACCTCAGAACGGACATGCACCCTTTGATTTCACCGTCGTATACCATCTCTTCTCTTTCGAGCGCAACCAGTTCCTTCGCCTGAAAACAGGACTCCGCGGAGAATACCCATCACTACCAAGCATCACCCACACCTGGCCCGCTGCCAACTGGTACGAGCGGGAAGTGTTCGATATGTTCGGCATCCGCTTTGACGGGCATCCGCTGCTGAAACGCATACTGATGCCGCCTACCTGGGAAGGACATCCCCTGCGCAAAGAACATCCTGCACGCGCTACGGAAATGGGCCCTTTCCGGCTGTTCGAAGAGAAGGAGGACAAAGAACAGGCGGCCCTGCAATTCAACCCGGAAGAATGGGGGCTGAAACGGCAGAGCGAGGATTCAGACTTTATGTTCCTGAATATCGGTCCGCAGCACCCCGGCACGCACGGTGTACTGCGCATCATCCTGCAGCTGGACGGTGAAGATATTGTAGACGCCGTGCCCGATATCGGCTTTCACCACCGCGGTGCAGAGAAGATGGGCGAACGGCAGTCCTGGCACACTTATATTCCTTATACAGACCGTATAGATTACCTGGGTGGCGTGATGAATAACCTGGCCTATTTGCTTTCCGTAGAAAAGCTGGCAGGGATAGAAGTGCCTTTAAGGGCACAGGTGATCCGGGTGATGCTCTGTGAACTATTTCGTATTGCCAGCCACCTGGTTTGGTACGGCACCTTTGCACAGGACGTAGGGCAGCTCTCGCCCGTGTTCTACATGTTCACTGACCGTGAGCGCATCTTCGAGATCATCGAAGCTGTTTGCGGCGGCCGTATGCATCCAAACTGGTTCCGCATTGGCGGCGTAGCGCAAGACCTGCCCCGGGGTTGGGATAAAATGGTGCGCGATTTCGTGAAATACTTCCCTCCCAAACTACGGGAATATGATAAGATGGTGATGCAGAATGCGCTGTTCAAAGCGCGTACCGTGGGCATCGGCATCTATACACTGGAAGAAGCGATCGACTGGGGCGTAACAGGTCCCGGTCTCCGTGCCTGCGGCATGGAATGGGATATGCGCAAGATGCGCCCCTACAGCGGTTATGAGAACTTCGCCTTTGAAGTGCCCACCGCTGCCAACGGCGATTGTTACGACCGTGCGCTGGTGCGCGTGGAAGAAATGCGGCAAAGCCTGCGCATCATTGAACAATGCCTGGAGTTTATGCCGGAAGGCGATTTTAAATCGCACCATCCCCTGGCCACTCCACCCGTGAAGCAATACACCATGCACGATATTGAAACGCTGATCCACCACTTCCTGAACGTAAGCTGGGGGCCTGTAATACCCGCCGGCGAAGCTATGAGCTGTATTGAGGCTACGAAGGGATGGAACGGGTATTACCTGGTCAGCGATGGCAACACATCTCCCTACCGGGTGAGAGTGCGCACACCTTCATTCCCGCACATGCAGATGGTCCCATACATCAGCCGTGGTTATACCGTGGCGGATCTGTTGTCTATCCTGGGCGGAATGGATTATGTGCTGGCTGATATCGACCGATGAACAAGCTACTTACTGACCTTTTATTATATGCTGACACAAACAGAAATATCAAAGATCGAACATGAGCTGCAACAGGTGCCTGTAAAGAAGGCGGCGGTGATAGAGGCTTTGAAGATCGTGCAGCAGGAGCGGCGCTGGGTAAGCGATGAGAATGTACACGATATTGCCGCCCTGCTGGGTATGAGCGCAGACGAGGTAGACAGCGTGGCGACGTTTTATAACCTCATCTTCCGCCGGCCGGTAGGCAGGCATGTGATCCTGGTATGCGACAGCATCAGCTGCTGGGTGATGGGATACGAAGATCTCAAACAGGCGCTGATGGATCATTTGCAGATCAAATACGGCCAAACCACACCCGACGGGCGTTTTACCTTATTGCCCAATGCCTGCCTCGGAACCTGTGACCATGCGCCTGCACTGATGGTTGATGCCGATCTGTACAGAGATCTTAACAAGGATATGCTTAAGGATATTTTAGATAAATATGTTTGAAGTTTGAGGTTTGAAGTTAGTTAAAGGTTGGAGGTTCCGGACAAGTATGTTTGCCTGGAACATATACCTTGAACTTCAAACTTCTAACGAACCTCAAACCTCAAACTTCAAACCTCAAACATGTAAAAATGGAGGCTCCACTAACATCCAACATCAAGCCCGGCGTGTCGCTCGACATTAAGACCTACGAAGCCACCGGCGGTTACCAGGGATTACGCAAGGCCATGGAAATGACGCCGCAGGAAATAACGGCCCTCGTAAAGGAGTCAAACCTGCGGGGCAGGGGAGGCGCAGGTTTCAGTACCGGTATGAAATGGAGCTTTGTGCCGATGAATGTAGAAGGGCCCAAATACCTGATCTGCAACGCAGATGAAATGGAACCGGGCACCTTTAAAGATCGCTGGCTGCTGGAAGGTAATCCTCACCAGCTGTTAGAAGGCATGATCATCAGCGCGTATGCAATACAGGCCACTACTTCTTTTGTGTTCCTGCGCTGGGCCTATAAACAGGCTGCCCAGGAGATCCGCAGGGCCATTGCAGAAGCTTATGCAGCCGGTTATCTGGGCAATAACATATTAGGCAAAGGCTTTCATCTTGAAATGCATTTGCACACGGGCGTGGGTCGCTATATGTGCGGAGAGGAAACCGCCTTACTGAACTCACTGGAAGGCAAGCGGGCCGTGCCCCGCGCCAAGCCGCCCTTTCCGCAGATCAGCGGTTTGTTTGGCAAGCCTACTATAGTTAATAATGTAGAGACCCTTTGCTTTATCCCGCATATTGTGAATAAAGGCGTTGCCTGGTTCCAGTCGCTCAGCCGTACCGGCGACGGGGGTACGAAGATCTACGGCGTGAGCGGGCGCGTAAATAAACCCGGCGCCTGGGAACTGCCCATGGGTGTTACCATGCGCGAGCTGCTGGAAGAGCATGCAGGCGGTATGCAGCATGGCTATAACTTCCGCGGCGCTTTACCCGGCGGCGCTTCTACTGATTTTCTCACCGCGGCCCACCTGGATGTGCCGATGGACTTTACCTCTGTAGCCGCCGCTGGTAGCCGTTTGGGCACAGGCACCATGGTGGTGCTGGACGATCATACCTGTCCGGTAGGTTTTGTACATAACCTTGAACATTTTTTTGCCCAGGAATCATGCGGGTTCTGCACGCCGTGCAGGGAAGGCCTGCCCTGGACAGAAAAGATATTATATGCCCTGGAAAGGGGAGAAGGCACAGAAGCCGACCTGGAGCAGCTGGACCTGCACACACGCCTTTTAGGCCCTGGTAATACTTTCTGTGCGCTGGCGCCCGGCGCTATGGAACCTTTGCAAAGTGCGCTGAAATATTTCAGGGAAGATTTTGAACAGCATGTTCACGAAAAAAAATGTCCGTATGGCAATTATACACATTGACGGTAAGACCTACCAGGTAAAGGAAGGCAGGAACCTGCTGGAAACCTGCCTGTCGCTGGGACTGGACCTGCCTTATTTCTGCTGGCACCCGGCGCTGGGCTCTGTAGGCGCCTGTCGCCAGTGCGCGGTAAAAACCTTCAAGGATGAGCAGGATACAAAGGGACGCCTGGTAATGTCGTGCATGGAGCCGGTAAAAGACCAACTGCGTTTATCCATCAGCGATAAAGAAGCCGCCGCTTTCCGCGAACAGGTGATCGGCTGGCTGATGACCAATCACCCGCATGACTGTGCGGTATGCGATGAAGGCGGCTCCTGCCACCTGCAGGACATGACTGTGATGACAGGACATAGCTATCGCAACTACCACTTCACCAAACGTACACATAAGAACCAGTACCTGGGCCCTTTCCTGAACCATGAAATGAACCGCTGCATCCAGTGCTATCGCTGCGTGCGCTTCTATAAGGACTTTGCAGGCGGTAAGGACATGGATGTATTTGCGGCGCATAACCACGTGTACTTCGGACGGCACCAGGATGGGATCCTGGAAAGCGAGTTCAGTGGTAATCTCGCGGAAGTATGCCCGACAGGTGTGTTTACGGATAAAACACTCAAACAGCATTATACCCGCAAATGGGATATGACTTATGCACCGTCCGTATGCCAGGGCTGCGGATTGGGTTGCAATATCATTGCCGGTGAACGTTACGGTTCATTGCGGCAGATCACTACGCGCTATAATGGTGCGGTGAATGGTTATTTCCTCTGCGACCGCGGGCGCTATGGTTATGAATTTGTGAACAGTGACAGAAGAATAAAGCAGGCGGCTGTACGCGGCCTTACGGATACGGTTATTGGAACCGCCGAAGCCCTGCAGCAGGTGAAAGATAAACTTGCGTCGGGAAAGGTGATCGGCATTGGCTCTCCGCGCGCCTCGCTGGAATCTAATTTCGCACTGCAGCAGCTGGTAGGGCGGGATCATTTTTACCTGGGCATGAGCGACACAGAACATGATCTTACCACGCTTGCATTGAAGATATTACGGCAGGGCCACGTACGCACGCCTTCCATGCAGGAAGCGGCTACCGCCGATGCCGTGCTGATATTGGGAGAAGACCTGCTGAACACAGCGCCGATGATGGCGTTGTCTGTAAGGCAGGCCGTGAACCGCCAGCCCGCACAGGAAGCCATGAACACTGCCCACGTAATGGACTGGCAGGATGCGGCCCTGCGGGAGGCCATGCAGGACAAGCACGGTCCCTGTTTTATTCTGAACGTACAGCCTACCAAGCTGGATGAATTGGCTACCAGGACCTACTATACCGCGCCGGAAACTATTGCCCGCATTGGCTTTGCGCTGGCCCGTCAGCTGGGTGCGCCACTTGCTGAGATCAACAACCTTACAGAAGAAGAACATCAGCTGGTAGACCAGATGGCAGCTGCATTGATGAATGCTGCGCGTCCACTGATCATCGCCGGTTACGGCAGCGCCTTCGAAGGAGTGCTGCGCGCGGCGTCCAATATCTGCGAAGCGCTGCATCAACATGCAAAACCTTCCATGCTGGTGCTCACCACCCCGGAATGTAACAGTATGGGACTTGAAATGCTGGGCGGCCTTCGCCTGGATTCTGCTGTAAACGTGGTGATGAACGGAGAGGCCGATACCGTGATCATACTGGAGAACGATCTTTACCGGAAGCTGGATAAACATGTGGCGGATAACTTTTTCCGCCGCTGCAAAGAAGTAATATTGATAGATCACCTTTATAACGCTACTGCTGAAAAGGCAACGGTACTGCTGCCTGCAGGCACTTTTGCAGAATCAGACGGCACGATGGTGAATAATGAAGGCAGGGCACAACGCTTTCTGCAGGTATATGCGCCTGCTACTTCCGGGATCCAGGAAAGCTGGCGCTGGCTGCTGCAAGTGGGCCGGGTGACCAACTGTGAAAGGTTGCGGAAGATGGAGTTCCTTGATGATGTGATCCACGCGCTGACACAACAGGTACGCTGCTTTGCAGGGATAGACAAGCTGACGCCTCCGGCGGATTTCCGGATCGCCGGACAAAAAATACCGCGTGAGCCGCATCGCTACAGCGGCAGGACCGCCATGCTGGCCAACATCAATGTGAGTGAGCCCAAGCCGCCGGTAGATGGCGATACGCCGCTTTCTTTCACGATGGAGGGATATCGCGGAGAACCCCCTTCTTCGGTGATCCCCTTCTTCTGGTGGCCGGGATGGAACTCTGTACAGGCTATTAACAAATTCCAGGAAGAGATAGGCGGCTCCCTGCATGATGGTGACCCTGGTCTGCGACTGATAGAGCCGGGCGGCAATGGTCAGCTTACCTTCTTTACCGAAGTGCCGGGCCATTTTGTGCCCTGCGCCGGGCACCTGCAATTAGTGCCCTTATATCATATCTACGGATCAGAAGAGCTGAGCGTACACACACCGGGTATTGCAGAACGGATGCCTGCGCCTTACATCATGCTGAGCCCTGAAGACGCGAAGCGTTACCAGGTGGCAGAGCAGCATCAGCTACAGATCGCGATCGATGGTCATCCATATACATTCATGGTGAAGATCAACCCCGCCCTGCAACGCGGCATGGCAGGCTTACCGGCAGGATTGCCGGGAACGGGGATAGTAGATATGCCGCAAATGGCGAAGGTATAACAAGGTTTGAGGTTTGAAGTTTGAGGTTTGAAGTTAGTTAGAGGTTAAAGGTTCCTGACAAGTGTATCTTCCTGGAACAATTATCCTGGGCTTCAAACGCTTCATGAACCTCAAACTTCAAACTTCAAACCTCAAACTATAAATTATGAGCACAGGACAATACTGGCTGGTTATTGGCGGCGTACTGTTCGTAATATTGAACACCGCAGCCGGGCTGATATGGCTGGAACGCAGGGCCCTGGCCCTGTGGCAGGACCGTTACGGACCAAACCGTGCAGGGCCTTTCGGGCTGTTCATTGTGCTGGCGGACACGATCAAGCTATTCTTCAAGGAAGACTGGATACCGCCCTTTGCAGATAAGGTCGTGTTTGTATTTGCACCGGCAGTGGTAGTGGCCAGTGTGCTCATGAGCTTTACCATCATTCCCTTCGCGCCGAATGTGATGGTGGCCGACCTGAATATAGGCTTGCTGTTCTTCCTGGCCATGTCTTCCATGGGGGTATATAGCATTGTGCTGGGCGGATGGGCGTCTAATAATAAATACGCCTTGCTGGGCGCTATGCGTGGCGCTTCGCAGATGATCAGCTATGAAGTGTTCATGGGTTTGTCGCTCATGGGCGTAGTAGTGCTCAGTGGTTCCTTCAACCTGCGGGAGATCGTGGAGGCACAGCGCGGCGGCTGGTATATCCTGCCGCAGTGTGTAGGATTTTTCATTTTCCTGGTAGCAGGCATCGCTGAAACGCACCGGCTGCCTTTCGATATACCGGAGGCAGAAAGCGAGCTGGTGGCCGGTTTTCACTCTGAATACTCCGGGATGAAGTTCGGTATGTTCTTCATTGGCGAATACATGGGCATTACGCTCATCTCTTCTATGGTGGTAACATTGTACTTCGGCGGATGGCTGGGCCCTGCTTTTCTGCCGCCGGTGATCTGGTTTGTGCTGAAGACTTTTGTGTTCATCATGCTGTTCATCCTGCTGCGCGCTTCCATGCCGCGGCCAAGATATGATCAGCTGATGGAATACGGATGGAAGATCCTGTTTCCTTTGTCGCTGCTCAATCTGATGATAACGGCAGCTATTAAATTACTTCTGTAAAATTAATGATCATGTTTAGTTTGTTGCGCAGTATGTGGCTGGTTTTCCTGCATATGTTCCATAAAAGGGAAACATACCAGTATCCTGAACACAAAGCGCCTTTACCGGCGCGCTGGCGTGGACGTATCGCGCTGACCCGCGATCCGGATGGAGGAGAGCGCTGTGTGGGTTGTTACCTGTGCGCTGCTGCCTGCCCGGTAGACTGTATCTCATTACAGGCTACTGAAGCAGAAGACGGGCGGCGTTACCCATTGTTCTTCCGTATCAATTTCTCGCGCTGCATCTTTTGCGGTTTCTGTGAAGAAGCGTGCCCTACCTACGCTATACAACTGTTACCTGATTTTGAAATGGCGGAATACAACCGCCAGAACCTGGTGTATGAAAAAGACGACCTGCTGATCAACAGCCAGGGCAAATACCCTGGCTATAATTATTATCGTGTGGCAGGTATGTCTATCCAGGGGAAAGACAAAGGGGAAGCCGAACAGGAAGAACCGCCGGTTGACATTAAAAGCCTGTTGCCATGAGCATTGCATTCTATATAGCTGCGGCTATTGCCGTTTTCTCCACCGTGATGGTGATCACGCGTTTCAATATCATGCACGCGCTGCTGTACCTGATCGTGTCGCTGTTATCCATAGCGGTAATCTTCTACCTGTATGGCGCACCGTTCATGGCTGCGCTGGAAGTGATCATTTATGCAGGCGCTATCATGGTGCTGATCATCTTCTTTGTAATGATGCTGAATTTGGGGGCGGAGACCACACGCGATGAAAAGAAATGGCTAAAGCCAGGTATGTGGATCCTGCCTGCCTTTCTTTGCCTGATATTGCTGATAGAGCTGGCCTATCTCATTGCACAGCATAAAGCGCCTGCTACCGGGATTACGCCGATAGCACCCAAGGAAGTAGGGCGCAGCCTGTTCGGGCCGTATATGCTGGCGGTAGAGCTAAGCGCCATGCTGCTGATGGCTGGCATCGTAGGTGCATATCACCTGGGTCGCCAGAAGAAAAAGATCTTACACCGTTTTCTTGAAAGTAAAGTATCATGAACATACATCCTACAACCGCAGGTATGACGCTGGCAGGGATCCTGTTTGTACTGGGATTGATCAGCATACTCATACGCCGTAATATGATCTTTATGCTGCTGTCGGTAGAGATCATGCTGAATGCGGCCGGGCTTGCCTTCATCGTGGCATCCTCGCATTGGGCACAACCCGACGGACAGGTGATGTTTATGTTCATCCTGTCTATGGCCGCGGCAGAAGTGTCTGTAGGCCTGGCGCTGATCCTGCAGCTGTATCATCAGCTGAAATCGCTGGATAGTGATGAAGCGAGCAGGATGAAGGGATAATTTTGGTTTGAGGTTGGAAGTTTGAGGTTTGAAGTTAGTTAGAGGTTAGATGTTTCGCACAAGTATATCTGCCTTGTTGACATACTTCTCATGAACCTCAAACATCGAACTTACTTCAAACCTCAAACTTCAAACCTCAAACTTTTTGTTATGCTTTGGTTAATACCCGCATTGCCATTCTTTTCCGCACTGATGCTCATACTGGGTTGGCGTGTTTTTACCCGTGCGGCTGTTTCCATTATCGGTTGTGGCAGCATTGGCGTGAGCGCATTGCTGACCATCATGCTGGGGATTGAATTTATGCAATCGGGCCAGACCAGCGCCACGCAACACTTGTGGGAGTGGATGCAGGCGGGTACTTTCAGCGCAGGGGCTGATCTGCGGCTGGATGCGTTGTCGCTCTGCTTTGTGTTTGTGATCACCTTTGTAGGTTTCCTGATCCATATATATTCTACCGGCTACATGGCAGAAGATGCGGATTACGGCCGTTTCTTCGCATGTATGAATTTATTTGTAGGGGCTATGCTGATGTTGGTATTGGCTGATAACCTGCTGTTGCTGTATTTCGGATGGGAAGGTGTTGGCCTCTGCAGCTACCTGCTGATCGGTTTCTGGTATAAGGATCCGGCCAATGGGTATGCAGCCCGTAAAGCATTTGTGGTGACGCGTGTAGGCGATACGGCGATGGCCATTGCATTGTTTATGCTGTTCCAGTTCACAGGCAGTTTGCAGATCCAGGGCATCCTGGATAAAGCACCCACTTTGTGGGCAACGGGCGATGCAACGGTGGTATGGATAGCTTTCCTGTTATTGGGCGGGGCGGTAGGTAAGTCGGCACAATTGCCCTTACAAACCTGGTTGCCCGATGCAATGGCAGGCCCTACACCGGTGAGCGCGCTGATACACGCGGCCACCATGGTAACGGCAGGGGTGTACCTCATAGCGCGTATGCATACTTTGTTTGAATTAGCGCCGGCTGCGCAGACTGGCGTTGCCATTGTAGGAGCTGTCACTTTATTACTGGCGGGCTGCAGCGCGCTGGTGCAACGGGATATCAAGCGGGTGTTGGCTTATTCTACTATCAGCCAGATAGGATATATGTTCCTGGCGCTGGGAGTAGGCGCATGGTCGGCCGCTATCTTTCATTTTGTAACACATGCTTTCTTTAAAGCATTGTTGTTCATGGGCGCGGGGGCTGTGATCGTGGCCATGCACCATGAACAGGATATGATGAAGATGGGCGGGCTGCGAAAGCAATTGCCTGCAGTGTATTGGGTGTTTTTGATTGGGTCTGCATCGCTGGCGGCTATCCCCTTTATTACTTCCGGTTTTTATAGTAAGGACCAGATCGTGTGGCTGGCCTGGTCGTCGGCGCAGGGGCATTCGCTGTACTGGGTATGCGCTATTACAGGCGCTTTTCTTACGGCCATGTATACATTTCGCATGGTGTTCCTTACCTTCTATGGAGCAGCGAGAAACCACCAGCATCCGCATACGCCTGGTCCCGCTATGATGATACCGCTGTACATACTGGCGGTATTGAGCACGGTGGCAGGTTTTATAGAGCTGCCGCATACATTGGGGCATGTTACGCTGTTCAGCAACTTCCTGCAGCCCATGTTGCCTTCTGTACACCTGCTGCAGGAGTCTGCAGCGCTGGAGTGGACCTCCCAGCTACTGGCCGCAGGCCTTACCTTCCTGGGCATTTATATTGCCTGGTTGTGGGTGATACGGCAGCCGGAGGGTATGAAGCGTTTTGCACAGATGCCTTTTATGCAATGGCTGCGTGAGTTCTGGATGAAGGGCTGGGCTTTTGATGATGCGTACAATGCCCTGTTTGTACAGCCCTTTGTGCAGACCGCCCGCATGAACCGCCGTGATATCGTTGACCGTATCTATACTTCCATCGCCGCTATTACGCAATGGTTCCATGATATACTGGCCCGTACGCAGAATGGTATACTGCGCTATTATGTAATGGGCGTGGTAATAGGAGCGGTAGTAATACTGAGCGTACTTATCTGGAGAGTTTACGTTTAAAAACACAGCAGCATGATCCTGTTATATATTATACTCATCCCCCTTATAGGCGCCATGCTTTCCTGGCTGGTATCAGCGAGGAGCATAACGCTGTGCCGCTGGATCGCCTTAGCCAGCCTTTTACTGGACTTTGTTATTGTAACGGGCATCTGGGTCAGCCAGGGAGATGCAGGCGGTGGATGGCTGTATAACTGGCAGGCGCCATGGATCCCTCGTTTTGGTATCACCCTGCACCTGGCAATGGACGGGCTTAGCCTGGTAATGCTGGTGCTGACCTTTTTCCTGGGCGCATTGTCGGTGCTGGTATCCTGGAATGAGATCAGGTCGCGTACAGGCTTTTTCCATTTCAACCTGCTGTTTGTGATCACGGGCATCGCAGGCGTTTTCCTGACCATGGACCTGTTCCTGTTCTACTTCTTCTGGGAAGTGATGCTGATACCCATGTATTTCCTGATCGGTATCTGGGGCCATGAGCGCAGGGAGTATGCTGCCTATAAGTTCTTCATCTTTACCCAGGCAGGAGGTTTGCTGATGCTGCTGGCTATCCTGGGACTGTATTTTGTACATGCCGCTAACACCGGCGTATATACGTTCAACTACTTCGACCTTCTTCATACGCCAATGGCGCGCGGCCTGGCGCAATGGCTGATGCTGGGTTTCCTCATCGCCTTTGTGGTAAAGCTGCCTGCTGTGCCCTTTCATACCTGGCTGCCAGACGCGCATACAGAAGCGCCAACAGCCGGCAGTGTAATACTGGCGGGGCTACTGTTAAAGACAGGCGCTTATGGCATATTACGTTTTGTATTACCCCTGTTTCCCGCAGCGGCCCAGGAGTTTGCCCCCTGGGCCATGCTGTTGGGAGTAGTGGGCATCCTCTATGGCGGACAGCTGGCCTTTGCACAGCCGGATTTTAAACGGCTGGTGGCCTATACCAGTGTAAGTCATATGGGCTTTGTATTGCTCGGTGCTTTTGCTTTCAACGAAGTGGCTTACCAGGGTGTAGTGATGCAGATGATCACGCATGGTATCAGCACGGGGGCATTGTTCATGCTGGCGGGCGTTCTCTACGAGCGGATCCATACCCGTGAGCTGAGCCGGATGGGAGGGTTGTGGCCCACGCTGCCGGCGATGGGTACAGTGACGATGATCTTTGTGATGGCTTCTCTGGGGCTGCCCGGACTGGGTAATTTCATTGCCGAGTTCCTGATACTGGTAGGCAGCTGGCAGGCTAACCATGCGCTGACCGTATTGGCTGCAGTGGGTTTAGTGGTGGCTACTATATATTCGCTGCGGATCATGCAAAAAGTATTTTTCGGGCAAACAGAAAGGCAGTTTGGCCTGCCTGATCTTGGTTTCAGGGAATGGGTGATGCTGGCGCCTTTGGTGCTGGCGATCATCTGGCTGGGCGTATATCCGAAACCGGTATTGAAGATGCTGAAGACTGAAAGCATAACGCTGAACGCCCGCAATGCACCGGATCATACAAACAGCGTTCCGCCTTCAGTATTCAGCGTTTCGCGTAATCCATAAATTGATTTATCATGACCTTCGACGATCTGCTCAGCCTGGGCCCTTTGCTCAACATCTGCGGCGCTGCGGTGATTGCCATGCTGCTGGTAGCTATCTGGCGTAATCACCGCCTGGTGTACTACTTTACCTTACTGGCTTATGCGCTGGCGCTGGCCTCTGTAGTGCCAGTGGCGAGCTTGTTGCCGCATATCATTGCGCCGCTGGTGGTGATAGATATGTTCGCGCTGTTTAACAGCGGGGCCATTGTTGGTTCGGGACTGATCATCGTACTGTTATCCTACAACTATTTTGAAGAGCGGGAGGAGCGGAAGGAAGAGTACTACCTGTTATTGCTGCTGGCTACTGCGGGGGCCCTGGTATTGGTGATCAGCCGGCATTTCATGTCGCTGTTCCTGGGGCTTGAAATGCTGAGCATCAGCCTCTATGGGCTGATCGCTTACCTGCGCGCCAGGCAGCGTTCGGATGAAGCAGGGATTAAGTACCTGATCCTGGCCGCCATTTCATCCGCATTCCTGCTGTTTGGTATGGCGCTGGTGTATGGGTTTACGGGGCATATGGATTTCCCAGGCATCGGCGCTTACCTGCAGCAGGCAGGCGCGGTGCCGTTACCCGTGGTGGCAGGTTTCGGGCTGATGCTGATAGGTATTGGTTTTAAGCTGGGCATTGTGCCTTTCCATATGTGGGCGCCGGATATTTATGAAGGCGCACCATTGCCCGTGGCAGCGTTTGTAGCTACGATCTCCAAGGGCGGGGTGCTGGTGGTGCTGATCCGCTTCTTCCAGGATGTGAACGGCACGCAGTACACGATGCTATGGTGGATCCTGGCTATCACTGCCGTGGCTTCTATGTTTGTGGGCAACTGGCTGGCCCTAACCCAGCAGAACATCAAACGTATGCTGGCCTATTCATCTATTGCGCATCTGGGTTATTTGCTGGTGGCTTTTCTCGCGGGCAAGCAATCCGGACTGGAGGCCATCGCGTTTTATCTCGTTGCTTATTTTCCTACCAGTATAGGCGCCTTCGGTGTGCTGATCGTAATGAGCAGCAGCGTGCAGGATGCGGAGACGGCGGACGACTATCGCGGATTGTTCTGGCGCTATCCCTGGGTGGCGCTGGCATTTACGGTGATGTTGCTTTCGCTGGCGGGCATCCCGCTGACGGCGGGCTTCATCGGCAAGTTCTATATCGTAATGGCGGGAGCAGATGGGAACCGCTGGTTCCTGTTGCTGATGCTGGTGATCAACAGTGTTATTGGTCTGTACTATTATATCCGTATTGTGGCCATGATGTTCCGTACAACGGAGAGCCCACAACGTACCTTTATCAAGCCTTCCCTGCCGCTGGCGGGTAATATTACACTTGGGCTGGTGGTATTGCTGCTGGTAGGGCTGGGGGTGTATCCCACCGCCATGATGCAGCTGATACAGCAGATGATGACGCTGATCAAATGATCAGCGCCATCATCGCATGATTATGCTTTTTTAAGCAGCAGTTTACGGCTGCCGAAATCAGTAGCGGCATCCAGCACTTTCAGGAGCTCGGGCCATTTAGCCACCGGCTCAAAGGCATGCTTATATACTTTCTTTACGTTTAATAAGAGTTTGTTCTGTGCGGTAGTAGCGGTAACAATAAAGCTGCCGCAGTCGTTATCCACCTGCTGGTTCAGCTGTTCTACCCCTTCCAGCTTATATCCGGCGGGTATCAGCAATTCAATGTTGTAGTCCAATGTACGGGCAAAGGGCATGTAGATATCTACCTGGCGGTTACGTTGTTCAGGCTTTAACTGCAGCTGTCCGCCAATCAGCTTGCCTGCATCCAGGATGTAGTTATTGCCAGCTTTCTTTACCCAGCCTTCCATGGTAAATTCAGTAGTATATTCAAAATCCGGATCGGTATGGCGCAGTCCCATTTTGCTGATATGGAAGGCCTTTACTTCTTTAGGCGCAATGTCGAACTGGGATTTGATCTCGCTGGTGAACTGCTCTTTCTCGTCTTTACGAGCCTTCTCAAATGCGTTGGTATATTCTTCCGCGAGGCTCCTGTTCCTCCGGCTGTCTGCAAATTCTTCCATGAAAGATTCCTTTACGCTCAGGGCCCTGCGTTCCACATCGTAATAATCTTCGAACAGCAGCAGGGCTTTCTGGCCGTCTTCCCGCATATGACCTTTCAGGGTAGTGGTACGTTTTACCAGAGCCTGCTGCATATTGCCTTCCAGGCTGATGCTCAGCTTTTCTGTGTGTATGTTATCAGCCGCCTGGCTTTCTGATATAGTGACCGGCAGCTCGTTGTCGTGCTCTTTATCTACTTTTAAGCGCCTGGTATCTACCGTGGGGGCTTTTTGTCCTTCGAACTGGTAGGGGATCTCTGTAGCGTCTGTAAACACGCCGTCAGATCCCATCAGCACCGGTTTATCGGTCTTGGTCCTTACCAGGTAAACATAATCATTTGCAGACATTACATCCTTTTGGGCAGGGCCATATTTAGAGGTAGCCAATACGATCTCATGCGGGATATCGAAGCCGTTAAAGATCCTGGCCAGGTAATAGATGAACCAGTTGTCTTTAGGCGTCCAGTAGTTGCGCTGCTGGTTTACCACGATGGGATCCTGCGGCTTTACGCGGTAAAAGAACATATAACGCAGCCCGTAGTATACAAAGTAGGGAAGGCTATCCTTGGGCAGCTTTGTTTTATGTTCGCGGTTATACAGCTTGATCTGGTCTTCTATGGGGCCATGGTATTGGGAGGCTAATGAATAGGTGTTCCTGGAGGCCAGCTCGAGACGAACATCATCCTTGAACTCGTCTATCGCCGGGTTGTGGTACACTTCACCGGATTTGCGGCCGTTCTTGCCAACGCCGCCTTTCATCACATTCATGCGCACAATGGGCAGCTGGCGGTAGGGCGACATCCATAAGCTGATAGGGCGGGCAGGAATGTTCTTCATTTCCATGTCCATGATGATATCGTCATCGTCGTTGCGTTTTACCTTGAATTCAGGCGCGTCGTTCACGGAGCGGTATTCGATGGCATATTGATCAGAGAATTCGCAGTGAACAGAGTAATGCTGAATTGGTTTATCATCGCCAAAAACAAAGATCTCTTTCTCTTCGTTGTAGGTATCCGTCTGTTTTTCCACTCTTATAAAATAGTCCAGCACATCGCCTACCTGCAGATCGGGGATGGCGAGCTTGCGTTGCTTATCTGTTCTTTCATCTTTCACTGATACCGCCTCATCTATATTCACTTCTTTGATCGTTCCATCCGGTTTCAGGATGCGTGCGCCTACGGTGGTGGTAGCGCCCCGCCATTTGAAATAAGCGTTGTCAGTTTCAAATTGCTGATAGCTTAGTTCAGAGTAGTCGTCCAGTGCAGCCTTATCATTGATCTTCACCATTTGCCTTACGGTGCTGATATAAATAAGGTCTTTGATCACGACGAGCGAGATCCCTCTCAGCTTTTTCTGGGTAGTGCCTTTGATCTCTTCATGTTTGGCCAGTATAACAGCAGAAGCCTTGCTGTCTGCAGCGGCCAGGTCAGGCTTTTTGAAGGCAGGAATATCCCATGCCCATACTTCTTTCTGTACCTGGGCAGCGTATTTTTTATACTGTTCATTGTTCCGTTGCTGTGCGGAAACAAGGTAGGGGGATAACAACAGTAAGGCGGCTATTGTTGCCTGGCATAAACGTATAAATGATCTCATGTGAAATGATTAGCGGATGAAATGTATAGGTCTTATTTTTTAGTGAATATGATCTGTTGTTCATAGGTCTTTTTCAGCTGCTCAATATCCTGGTTCCATTGCGGAAAAGCTGCTTTGGGCAGGCGGGTATTACGAATGGACAGGTCTTTTTTATAGACGATCTTATTGCCCTGCTGCTGATAGCTGATGGAAAACGCATAGCCATTATGATCGATGTGCAGTGCTTCCGGTAGCGCCTGGATCTTGTACCCGGCAGGTATGTCAATACTGGTTTCATTCACTACATGATATTTGTAGCTGAACAGCCAGTCCTGTGTTCTTTTAGCGGTATCGATATCCATCCCCGAAAACTCTTTGCGGAAATCGGGCTCGATGTACATTTCATTGCCAAAGCTGGTAACCGCGTCCTGGTGCTGCAGCTCATAGGAGATCTGCATATCAGTGTTCCAGTTGTGGAGATCGGAAGTTTGCAGCTTGCCCAGCACGTATTTGCTGTCGCTATCAGACAGGTATTGCAGCAATGCGTCCTGCAGCTTTTCGGTCTTGATGCCATGTACCTGTGTGAGCAGGAACTCTTTGCTTTCGCCTGTCCAGCGTTGTTCTGCTTTACCTTTCAGGCTGGCGCCGTCAACCTGTAAAGTGCGTTTTTCATATTGCAGGTTCTGTTGATAGCTGCCGGAGGGGATGCGGTCCAGTATGAAGGCGTCGCCGTTCTCTATCAGTACCTGGCGGTTCTGGATACGTTCTGCGTATTGGTCGAAGCCGATATAGGTTTCAGTGGCATCCAGGAAATAGCGTTTGTTGTTATAGTTCACGGCGCAGATCATGTGATTGTCTACTGCCATGGAGGGAGTGCTGTAATCGTAGGCAATGTGATTGGTGCCTATCCAGCAGAGGCGGGCGTCAAAGCCGAGGGCTTTCAGCAGCTCGCTGGTAAGGTTGGCCATGCCTTTACAATCGCCGTATTTACGTTGCAGCACTTCCTGTGCTTTCTCCGGTTTAAAGCCGGCGATGCCGTCTTCAAAAGCGATGTAGCGGATATTATCCTGCACCCAGTTATACACCATCTTTATCTTGTCCAGATCAGTGGCGGCGCCTTTCGTGATCTCCAGGGCTTTGGTCTTTATAGCGGCAGGATCGTTACCGATCTTCTGTACCAGGCTTTTGTACCAGGCATAGAGGTCGTCTACTTTATTGAAATACTGCTGTTTACCTTTTTTATTTTCGGCAGACCGGGAGAGGATTAACAGGTGTGGATATACGTAGGAGGGGCCGGGCGACTGCGGTTCGCTTACGCGGGCTTTCAGGCCGGATGCGCGATAGGTATAGATGTCGGCGTCGGCCTTTTCGTTGTACTCTTTTTGTTGCTGTATGGCTGCGCCAGCGAAGTTCATCTCTTTCAGCTCTACTTTCATCCAGCGGGGCACAACCAGCTTTATTTCTTTCTGCCCGGTGGTATATGCTTCATTGAAATAGATGCTGGTAAAATAGCGTGGGTCCAGCATGGTTTTCTCCATTTCTACCACGCTTTCCGTGCCCTTTTTCTCCAGGGGCAGGCTGAAGAAGCAGACCCGCGCGTCGGAGTAAAAGATGTTATCGACGGAATAGTATTGGTATTGCGGATTGATGTACTTATTACGGCTGCCGTTCACATACACGCGCAGCTCGTCGATCCGGCTCAGATCATCGTAGAAAGCTACGTATGGCACCGAAGTTCGGAACTCATTACAGCTGTAAACCGTACGGCTTTCCTGTCTTATTTGTACCGGGTGCTCATCATCGCCCGTGGTGAAAGTGTATGTTCTCTGTTTTCTCCCGGATGGTAATGTTCGTATTGTCATCAGGGTTAGCGTTTGTAATTAGCGTATTGGTTGTCAGTATGATACTGAAGATCAGGTAACAGGGATATCTTTTCATAGTAATTGTCCCAAGGAATTGGACAAATATACCAAATCTTCATATTGTAAAAATAAATTTATGTATGAGCGTTGGTTTGGCGGCTGAAATACCTGGCGGCCATGGTAGCCACCGGGATCCCTATGGCGAGCATAAGGATCAGCATACCCAGGAGGGAAGGGCCGAACCGTAAGGGAGGGCGATTATAGGCGGACAGCGGCAGGACCACCACGTTCATGATCGTCCAGACGATGGCGCCGTACAGCACACCGCTCAGGATGGCCTGTTTATGCAGGAAGGGCAGGTAGGGATACACCAGGTAGTAGCCAATGGTAAAGAGCATGGCTATCATGTAGTGGAACAGCAGCCCGGTGACTGCCATGGCAGTGCCGCCTGCGTAAGCTCCCCGGCCAAAAATACCGCTGGCAATACCTTGCAGTATCTGCACAGCGGTTGCTTTGTCCAGGATCACGGCATAAACGATGATGGCAGCGAGAATATCCAGTGTACCGGCTATAAGGCCGGTACGCAGAACAATGTTGAATGAAAATGAAGGCATATTCAAATAGGTTTAAAGGGCATGGTTCCCGTAACAGATTCAGATTTTGTTATGAGCGATACAGGATACCTTGTTTGTTGATTCAGCACTTTACATCCGGCGGAAGGAGAGATGCAGCTGGCTGAACGAGCATTTTGGCAGTACAAATGTAGGGATGGGCCTGCAAGGAATGCAGACAAGTCAACGGGGAACAGGCAGGGAGTATTATAAGGGGGATTGCAGCCCCTGTGCGGCGTTGGTCCGTTGCAAAGCAACGGTGGGAGGTTGGAAATAGCAGGTGGGCGCCCCTGATCAGTTGATGGAGGGCAGATGAATACCGGTATTGTGAAAAATAATGCTGTCTATGTCGTCTATAGTGGTTACGCTCAGGAGTGATGCAAACTGCATGGGAATGGGAGAGCACATCCAGGTGCCGCCTTTCTGTACTACGCCAAAGGCGGTTTTACCTACTTCTATCTTATAGTACTTGTTACCTTCCAGGAAATGAAAGCCTAATGACAAAAGCCGCTCGGGAGTGATCGCGTCCATGTGTTGTATTATATTTTTCGTAAATATAATACCTTTTTGTTTAAAAGGAAGGGTAATATCGTATAGGCCTCAGGGTTGTTCCAATACACTTACTACCAGTTCTTTATAACTTCTGCCGATGGGGATGGGCTTTCCGTTCACTTCTACGTCGGTAGCGGTAAAGGCCTCTATCTTGTCTTTGGCGACGATGAAGGAGCGGTGTACCCGCAGGAAATTATTACGGGCCAGCAGCTCTTCGATCTGCCCGATCTGGAACTTGGTAAGAATGGTTTTGTCGCGCGTGACGATGCGGATGTATTCCTTCATGCTTTCGATGTAGAGGATCTCATCCAGGTAGACCCTTACTTTCTTCTTGCTGACGTTGAAGAAGAGGTGCAGTCTTTCTGGCCTGGCAGCTGTTGTGGCGGCAGGCGAGACGGGGGCTGCGGCCTGCTTCAGTTTATTGACCGCCATGAGGAAGCGGCTGAACTCAATGGGTTTCAGCAGGTAATCCACCACATTCAGCTCATAGCCCTGCAGGGCATACTCCTGGTAGGCGGACGTAATGATCACCTGGGGCGGGTTTTTAAGCGCTTTTACGAAGTCGAAGCCCTTGAGCTTGGGCAGATGGATATCGAGGAAAATAAGGTCTATTTTCTCCTTTTGCAGCATATCCATGGCATAGATGGCATCGCTGCAGATGCCTTTGAGCTGCAGGAAAGGAACCTGTTTAATGTAGTCTTCCAGTACTTCGGCCGCCAGGGGCTCGTCTTCCACGATGATGCAACTATATTTTTGCATGGCTGTCCAGGTTTATGGTAAGGTGCACTTTGAACCTGTTCTGCTGGTCCTGCACATCCAGTTTATATTCCTTGTACATCAGCTCCAGCTGGCGCCGTACGTTGCTCAGGCCAATGTTATCGGTGATGGCATTGCCGTTGCCGTTCTCTTTGCTGTTCTCTACCAGGAAGGTGAGCACGCCCTGCTGTAAGCGAAGGTCAATATAAACAAAAGCATCCATGCGCGATTCACTGACGCCGTGTTTAAAGGCATTTTCCACGAAAGGCAGCAGCAGGAGCGGCGCTACAGGGTAGCTGCCGTTATCCACTTCTTTATTAAAGGTAACGCTCAGTCTTTTGTTGTAGCGGATCTTTTCCAGTTCCAGGTAATCGTCCAGCATTTTGATCTCATCGCAAACCGGGATGTTGCTTTTGCCTGTTTCGTAGAGCATGAAGCGCAGCAGCTTGGAGAGCTTCATCACGATCTCGGCGGTATGGTCTGATTTTTTACGGGCCAGTCCGTAGATATTATTCAGGGTGTTAAAGAGGAAGTGGGGATTGATCTGGTTACGGAGGAACTTCAGCTCTGTTTCCAGCTTTTCCTTTACCAGGTTCTTTTCCCGTTCCTTGCCTTTTAGCTGGATGCGCAACAGGTGGAGGGTCACAACGGTGCCGCTCACAAAGCCCATGTCCATAATGCCCAGCAGCACGCTGGCTATGGCAAAAAGGGGCTTGGTTTTCAGCAGTCCGTTGTAAACGCGCGGGTAAATGAAGTAATTGTAGGTAAGCCGGTACAGCACCAATATAACGAGAAAGACACCCGCTATTTTGGCCACTTCCTGCCAGAGGCGGGCTTTGTCCTCCAGCAGGCGGTTCACGGACACATAGATCACAAAATAGGCAAACAGCATTTTCAGGATGGCCACAGAGATAGCGGCCTGCAGGGCCATGGAAAAGCGTGCGCCTTCAGAAAGGCCTGGCAGGGCGGGGCCTACCCAAAGGAATTCCAGCAGAGAGTCCTGCAGTATGTAGACCACCCAAAATAAAATATGCAGCAATACCCGTTTCATGCGATCCAAAAATCGTAAAAAAGACGGGTATTACTGCATAAAGGGGACCAATAACAGTTTTCGATGGATGAAAAGCCGGCAACAACGATTAGAGGTTTGAAGTTTGAGGTTTGAGGTTTGAAGTTCGTTAGAAGTTAGAGGTTCAATAACTGTTATAAGCTCAGGCGCTAGTTACAGGACGGTCCACTTGTCCGGAACCTGCAACCTCCAACGAACTTCAAACCTCAAACCTCAAACCTCAAACCTCAAACCTCAAACCTCAAACTTCAAACCAACTATTCCTCAAGTCTGGCTACTGCCTCGAGCAACATACAACCGCTTAGCTGCGTGGTCATATCGGTAGTGGTAGCTGTGCTGTTCCATGCGGTATTAAAGAGCACCTGCGGCCTGGTAGTGCCTTGCAGCCAGAGCGTTTCAGCGTTCAGCTTCAGGAAGTTGGCAAACTTTGTTTTGTCTGTGCTGCTGATGTCACCATCGGTGATGAGCAGCATGAGATAGCGTACCAGTATGCCTTTGAACAGGCCGCCGTCGCCACCGCCTTCCGCCTTCAGGATGTTATTTTGTGTGAAATCGCCGCCCAGCGCATTGTTGGCAGTTTTCAGCGCATCGCTGATGTAAGCCTGTTCGCCGGTGAGCTTATAGAGCTCTACCCCTGCGCCGATAAAAACGCCCTGGTTATAGGTGAATTTCCAGTTCTTGTCAATGGCCCCGTTGCCTTCGCGGTTGATGCCATCCCAAACCAGGCCGCTGGCAGGATCTACGAGGGTGGTTTTCTGCCACTGGTAGATCTTTTTGGCCCATTCCAGGTCGGCCGCATCGTGGGTTACCTGGTACATACGGGCTGCGATGATGGCCGCGGGCGCATTGGCAGGGGTGTTCTTGTAGTTCTTGCTTTTGTCTTTATTCCAGTGAATACCGCCGCCCCAGGTATCATCCCAGCCTCCTTTGATATCGTTCCATAAGAGCTGCGCAGTGGCTTTATAGCGGTCGTCCCGCGTGGCTTCATAGGCCCGCAGGCAGGCAAGTGTCATCCACTCCATATCATCGTAGAAGTGATTGATATAGGTGTTGCCGTTCTTTGCTTTCATACCATCCAGCAGCTCGCTCATTTTGCCTTTAATGGCGTCGTTGTTGGTACGGATGTAAGCATCCAGCAGCACATCCAGTGCATGTGCATTGGGCCAGTAATTGAAGGTAAGGTTACCTGCATTGTTGGCGTTGAAATATTTGCCGCCGGCATTGTAAAAGTTGCCGGTCAGCGAAGCTTGTGCTGAATCTGCGATGGCAGGCCAGTCGAATTTGTACACTGCTTTGTTTGCGCCCGGTCCGGGGCCTTCATCTTTCGGCTCTTTCAAGCAGGAAGTGAAGGCGAGGGAGAGTAGTACTATTAGAAAAGAATATTTCATGTTTATCAGTTGTAAGTTGTCAGTGGTAAGTTGTCAGTTGTCAGTTGTCAGTCGTAAGTCGTAAGTCGTAAGTTTAAATGCAGCGAGTGTGGATCACTGATGACTGTCAACTTTCGACTGACAACTGACAACTGGCAACTGGCAACTGTTAAAGAACTATTACTTCGTGGGTATAGGCTTTGTCGTTATAGAAGTACACTTTTACATCGCAGGCCTTTGTATCCACTTCTGTTTTGAATTTATAACAGTAGTTCCACTGGTCGTTGTTGGTGATGGGATACAGGTTCCAGAACGACAGGGGCGTAGCGGCAGTTGGGCGGGAGTTGTCAGCATTGGAGCTGCCTACCCATTCCTGTGCGTCGGCGCCATCGGCGGTCTTGGTGTTGATGCGGAACTTATAGCGCTCATCGCGGCCCCAGGATTCCTGTTTGAAGGTGATCACCTGGTTGGAAGCAGAGAAGGTACCATTGCCGGAGTAGGTCAGGTCGAACATGATCTGGTTGTTAGGCGCAAACCAGAGGCCCATACCGGTGATCTCCGTGGCGGTAACAACGGTGTTGTTAAAGTCGAGCCGCAGGCGGTATACTTTGGTGCCGCCGGTGTGGGTGGATTCACCGCCTTCTTTCAGCACGGTGCCTTCCAGCGAATAAGTAGTAGGCGTACCGGTGTTACGGTCGGTGAAATGGAACTTACCATCCTTCAGGGAAGTATACAGTTCAAACACGCCGCTGGTGATCATCTTCATGCGGATAGCTTTGGACAGGTCTGCACCTGCTTCTGTGGCATCACCGGTGAGGAACACGTCTACCGGGATCTCGGCAAAGCCGTTGGGCCTTTCCACCTCCAGCAGGCGGCTGGCAGCAGCTTGCTGTACATTATATCCTTTGGCGGCCAGTACGGTCCATTTCAGCTTACCGGTGCCCAGGGCAGGAATGCCGGCTGCGCCTGCAATGCTGTTCAGCTCTTTGTGGGAGAGAGACAGTTTATTCTGCACGCCTCCGCCATCAGAGGTGTATTTAGCGATAGGATTGGAGAAGTCGCCGCTCTCCTTATCAAAGGCTACTTCATACAGTACGAGAGAGCCATCTTCTGCACGGGCCTGGTCCCATTCAAAGCTAACAGTGGCGCTGGTGGCGGGCTGCAGCTTTACAAATTTGTTATCTGCAGGCGCAGTGAGCCTGCTCACCGGTTGCAGGTTTGTGTTCAGCTTATAGTCGTCTTTTTTACAGGCGCTCAGCAGCATGCCCATCACGAAAGGAAGTATAGCGATAGTATGTATCAAACGTTTTTGCATAAACGGAATTTTAATAGTAGTACAATTGTTACCAACCCTGGTTTTGTCCGAGATTATTGTTCTGGTCGCGTTCAAATGTGGGCACCGGCCACAGGTAGTGTTTGGGGTTGTTAAACCCGCGGTTCTCCACGATGATGTACCCGTTAGGGTCTTTATTGAAAGCGCCTGATGTTACTTTAATGCCTCTTACAGGTTTGTTCATTACCTGGTCTGCTATTTTCCAGCGACGGATGTCGAAGATGCGGAGGCCTTCAAAAGCCAGTTCTGCTCTTCTTTCGCGGCGGATCACATCGCGCAGCTGTGCCTGCGTCAGCGCTGCATTGAACTCGGTAGCGCCTGCGTCAGTGAATTTGGCGCGTACCCGTAAAGCGCGGATAGTTTGATTCCATACCGCTGCGTTCATCTGGTTCAGCTCATTCTTGGCCTCGGCATACGTAAGCAGTACCTCTGCGTAGCGGATCATGATGAGGTTGAGTGAAGACTGATAGTTCGTAGCAGAACGGTCGTAATATTTCTGGAAATAATAACCGGTAGGAGAGGCGCCCTGGTCATCCACGGTATTAGTTGCCGGGTTGGAACCAGGCTGTGTAAGAATGGTTTGCTGTGCACCGGTGAAGTCTGTTACCGTAGAGCCGTGATGCAGGATGGTGGCTTCGAAGCGGGGATCCCTGCTGGTGTAGGGAGCGCTTTCGTTATAACCGGAACCGGCTTCTTTAATGCCTTTGCCATTCAGCATGATGTAGTCATCCACCAGGTCTTGTGTGGGCACCAGCACGCTCCTTAACTGCGTTACTGTTTGCGGCATGAACGAGCGTTGACGGTCGTAAGTGCGGCCACCACCGTATTGCAGGTCGAGCACCACTTCGCGGTTGTATTCATTGGCAACGGTGAAGATGCTGCTGTAATCGCTCATCAGGCTGTAGGTGCCGTTGCTGGCGCTGTTCATGAGCAGCTCACAGTCGGAAGCTGCGGCCTGCCATTCGCCAGCGTAAAGGTGCACACGGGCGCTGAAGGCGATGGCGGCGCCGCGGGTAATACGGCCTCTGTCTGATTCAGCGTATCCGCCGGGGGCACCGCTGTAATCATTGGTGGGCAGATCGTTACGGATGCCTGCCAGCTCGGTCTGCACGAATTGCAGCACCTGGTTTTTGGCGGTACGGCTGATGGTACGTGAATCATCCATAGAGATCACGTTGGTGAAAAAAGGTACGTCCCCATACCAGTTGAGTAATTCAAAATATGCGTAGGCGCGTATGAAGCGGGCCTCTGCGGTGATGCGGCGTTTGAGCGTGCTGTCCAGTGAAGGCACTTTGCCGATGTTCTCTGTCAGGTTGTTGCACCTGCGGATGGTGGTATAATAGTAGCCCCAGGTATCTGTTACTCTTCCGTTGGAAGGGTCATAGCCGCCGTTGGCAATGGCGGTAACATTCTGGTAGCCGCTGCCGTTCACGTAGGCGTTATCGCTCAGGCCTTCGTTGCCGAAGAAGTAATCATCTTTGGAGAGATGTTCATAGCAGGCGGCGAGGGCGTCCTGTGCATCTTTTGCATCCCGCCAGTAGGCTGTTTCGGTGAACTCGCGCGTGATCGGCTGGTCCAGCTTGCGGCAGGAGAAGAGCGTTGAGGCGAAACAGGATATTATGAGTAGTTTTTTCATGCTTTACACTTTAAAATTTTACATCCAGGCCAATGGCGTATGTAGCAGCATTGGGATAGTTACGGCCCGCGATCGGGTTATAGGCGCTGTTGCTCAGCTTATCATCATATTGTGTGAACTCCGGATCCACACCCAGTTCGCGGAAGCGTTTAGGCATGATGGTGATCAGGTTCTGGCTGGTGAAGTAGATCCTTAAGCTTTCCATATTGACCTTGCCTGTAATGGAGCGAGGCAGGGTATAACCCAGCTGCAGGTTTTTCAGGCGGAGATATTTTGTGTCGAACATCCAGTAATCTGAATAAGCAAAGTTGTTGGCATCTGCGGTACCGATGGTGAGGCGGGGATAGCTGGCGCCAGGATTGGTGGGCGTCCAGCGATCCAGGTGCTGTACAAAGGCGTGGTCTTCGTTGTTGTGGAAAGCTTCCACGATATCGCCGCGCAGGAACTGGGAGCGTTTGCCTACGCCCTGCCAGAACATGCTGAGGTCAAAGCCATGCCATGCTACGTTGTAAGTGAAACCGAAGGTGTATCGTGGGAATGGATTGCCGAAGATGTAGCGGTCGTCGGCATCTATCACGCCATCGCCGTTGCGGTCAATGTAGCGGATATCGCCGGGCATTACCTGCTGGTTGTAAGCAAAAGGCACTTTGGGCGCATTCTTGATATCATCGAGGTTCTGATAAAGGCCGTTTGATTTGTAGCCGTAGTAGGAAGCGATCGGGAAGCCCTCTTTGATGATATAGGCATAGTCGCTACCACGAACGGATTGCTGTCCAAACTTCACCACCTTGTTCAGGTTATCCGATATGTTGAACCCGAAGGAATGGCTTACAGGACCGGTGTTGGTACGGTAAGTAAGGGCCAGTTCCCAGCCTTTGTTGTTGACGGTGCCTACGTTCTCCAGCGGAGACTTTTCCTGGTCTGTAGTTACGCCTGCGGTACCGGGCACGGTCTGGAAGAGATAGATACCGGTGGTGTTTTTGTTGAAATAGTCAAAGGAAGCGGTCAGCTTGCCGTTGAAGAAATCAGCATCAATACCGTAGTTGGTCATGGTAGAGATCTCCCACTGCAGCAGATCATTGTAGGTAGAGAACACCGCGCCTGTTACAGGAGCATTGTTAAAGGAATAGTATCCCTGGTTCAGGTTCACCCTTGCGAGGTAGTTAAACCCACCGATGTTGGAGTTGCCCACCTGGCCCCAGGAGAAGCGGAACTTCACATTGCCGATATTGTCCTTTACGTACTGCAGGAAGTCTTCGTCGGTAGCCCGCCATCCCAGCGAGAATGCAGGGAAGAACTGCCAGCGGTGGCCAGGGGCCAGCTTGGAAGAACCATCGTAGCGCCAGGTGAATTCTGCCAGGTACTTGTTATCAAAAGCGTAGTTCACCCTGCCGAAGAGAGAGTTCAGCGCGTAGAGGTTCGGGTTGCGGATCTCGTTATAGTCATTGAGGCTGCCGTAGTCGAAAGTGCCGTCGGGCTTGGGGCGGTAGCCGCCGCCGATGGCCCAGTCGTCATCCAGGTTGGTGGTGCCGATACGGTCTGCACGCAGGCCGTAATTCTCGTTGATAGCATCACTACGGGCGCCTACCTGGGCTTTTACGTAATGCTGCTTGAAGAAGGTGTTCTCGTATTCAGCGGTAGCGTATACGTTGGTGTTCAGGTCTTTGTATTCCTGGTTATGCAGCTCGTCAAACTGTGGCGGGTTGGCCGTTGTATAGTAAGGCGCATAAGTGAACCTGTTGATGCGGCGGGTCTCGTTATCGATGTTGTACACGCCGGATGCATTGAAGTTCAGCCTGAAATTCTTCACCGGTGTGATGGTGATATCTACACCGCCCATCAGGTTATCTACTTCATTCAGTTTGTAACCACCTTCTGCCAGCTGGGCAAATACGCTGTTGCTGGTGAGGGAGGGTACAACCCAGTTGCCCAGTGAATCTTTCACGGGATTGGTGCGGGGCACGCGCATGGCGTCGCGCATCAGGATGCCCATATCAAAGGGATGGGTACGGAAGTAGGATTTTGTGTAGGCGATGTTGGCGGCTACTTTTACATACTTACTAACGTCGATGCCTATGTTAGCGCGGGCGTTGTAGCGTTTGTAGTAGAAATCCTGGTCGGCCGGCAGCCATTTGTTCTGCAGCATATTACCCTGGTTCACATATCCCAGGGAGAGGAGGTAGCTGCTGGTTTTACCGCCGCCGGTAACGCTCACGCTATGGTTTTGCTGTGGCGTGGTGTTGCGGATCAGCTCACGGAGCATGGCTGGTTCAGAGCCACGTGTATGCCAGTACTGAATATCCTGTGAAGAGTATTGTGGTGTTTTACCAGAGTTCACCAGGGCTTCGTTCTTCATGGTCATGTATTCCCATGCTTCTACCTGGCGGGGCAGGGTAGTGGGCGTCTGCAAGCCGTACATACCGTTGTATTGCACGCTGGGCTTCTGATCTGTCTTACCTCTTTTGGTGGTAATATAGATAACGCCATTGGCCGCCTGTGAACCGTAGATAGCGGAAGAAGCAGCATCTTTCAATACAGAGATGCTTTCCACATCATAAGGGTTCAGGTTCTGTAAGCCTGTACGGCCTGCCTGTACTCCATCGATGATAATGAGCGGCGCGTTGCCGGTGAGGCTGCCTACACCGCGGATGTTCAGGTTGAGCGCGGCGCCCGGTTCAGCGGTGTTCTGCTGAATGGTGAGGTTAGGCGCGAGGCCTTGCAATGCCTGGAACATGTTGGCGCTGGGACGGCTGGTGATATCCTTGGTGGCCACCGTGCTGATAGCGGCGGTTACCTGTCCTTTTCTCTGTGTGGTATAGGCGGTTACCACCACTTCTCCCAATTCCTTGGAGTCTGACTCCAATACCACGGTTATGTTAGTTCTGCCGTTGATCCCCACTTCCGTTGCCGTGTAGCCAATGGAAGAGCATACCAAGGTACCATTGGCTTGCCCACTGGGGACCTTTAGCGTAAAAAAACCGTCTTCGTTTGTTGTGGTGCCGATGGTAGCGCCTTTCAGGCGGATGTTCACGCCCGGGATACCTTCTCCCTTATCGTCTACCACGCGGCCGTTGACGGTAACTTCCTGCTGCTGCTGAAATTCAGCTGCTGGCTCGTTTCCCTGGCGGAGGATGATCTTGTTATCGATCAGCTCATAGCTCACGTTGAGTGGGGACAGGAGCATGGGCAGTACCTCGCTCAGCTGTTTGTCTTTTACATCCAGTGAGATGCGTTGGGCGGTTTTGACAAGATCGTTTGAGTAAACGAACACGTAGGTGGTTTGCTGCTCGATCTTTTCCAGCACCTGTGCGAGGTGCTCGTTCTTTACCTGAAGGCTGATGCGGCTTTCAAGCGGCCTTTCATTGTGTTTTTCCTGTTGGTCGCGGTGCGGCGGCGGCATGCTGTAAGCATATGCCACCTGCGCTTTAAGGTCGAGCATGTTGAGCAATGCCATGCAAGTGACCAGCGGTAAGCACCATGAACGGATAGAAGGCGAAAGGAGTGCAAGTAGAGATTTTACTCTCATAGCGTGGACTTTTAGCATTAAATAATAAATAATGAACAGTGAATAATTAGTTGTTTATGGTCAATGTGGTGTCGGTGATTTCGTAGTGGAATGCGCGTGACCTGGCCAGGTAGAACATGATCTCCTCCAGGGAATTATGCTGGAAGGAACCTGTCAGGCGATACTGTTTCGGTGTTTCGGCATTGAACTTTACTTTCTTGCCGAAGGTCCTTTCCAGTTCCATGGTAATGCTTTCCAGTGTGGCGTTGCGGAATACCAGGCGTCCTTCTGTCCAGGCTTTATCATCTTCGCTGGTGGTGTTCTCTTTCACAATATTGCCGGTTTGCTGGGTGAAGGTCACTTTTACATCGGGCGTGATGAGAATGGTGTCAGGCTGGTGTTTACTACTGTCATCATATTTAGGAATGAAGGCTACTTTGCCTGTGGTAACGGAGGTTTGTACCGGTTCGTTCTCATAGGCGCGTATATTGAAGGAGGTGCCGAGCACTTTGATGGTACCTTTGTGCAGGTGGATGATGAAGGGCTTTGTTTCGTTGTTGGCCACTTCAAAGAAAGCTTCTCCTTCCAGGAATACTTCGCGCGAAGCGCCGGCGAAGACTTCGGGATAGGTGAGCTTACTGTCTGCGTTAAGCCAGATCTTGCTGCCATCGGTCAGCTCGAGGATGGCTTTGGTGGCTTTGCCGTTCTGGCGGTTTTGCCAGGTGGACGTGTCGTTGTGCGCTGCTGTGTATTGCCTCGTGGGTTGCTGGCGGCGGAGCAGCCAGGATACGCCCAGTAAGAGCACTACGGCGGCAGCCACGCTGGTGGCGATGTAGATGCTGCGTTTTAAGGTCTTGCGGTGCTTTGATGGGGTGATAGGCACAGGAGCAGCAGATGGCTGGATCCGGGCCAGTGTACGTTGTAATGCCTGTTCGGCATTGCTGGAGGAACGTTGGGCGGTTTCTGCAAAGTATTGCTGCAGGATGGTGTAACGCTCTCGTAAATGTTCGTCGGATTGCAGCAGGGTGTCGAGCAGCTGCAGTTCCTGCGGAGAGGCTTCTCCTGCAAGTTTTTTGGTGACGAGTGTGATGAATGGGTCTTCGTTTAACATAGATGTTTTTGGTTTGAGGTTTGAAGTTTGAGGTCTGAGGTTCGTTGGAAGTTGAAGGTTCAGCATCAAAGCGCCATGAAGGCACACCTGTTCTGAACTTCAAACATCAAACGTCAAACTTCAAACTGCAACCATGAGAAGGACAGCGAAACTGAAAGAATTACTTACAAGGGAAATATTTTTTTTCCGCCGGGTTTGTTGTTGGAGAGATAAGGGCCGATGGTTTCATTGAGGCGGCGCATGGCGCGAAAGAGCTGTGTTTCCACGGTACGCGGGGAGATGTTAAGGATCTCGGCGACTTCTTTATATTTGAAGCCTTCTTCTTTGATCAGCTTAAATACTTTACGGCATTGGTCGGGCAGGCGGTCTACTTCCTGGTCAAGCTTGAAGAGGATCTCTTTCCATTCCATGCTGCGTTCAGGATCGATGCTGTTGGTGAGCTGGGAGATCCCGGTATCGGTAAGGGGCGCGATACGGAGGGCGGAATATTGTTCCAGGTAATTGAGGGAGTGGTTCTTGATGGCGATGAAGAGGTAGACTTCCAGGTTGGCTACTTCTTCGAGGGCCTGGCGGCGGTTCCAGATCTTGACGAATACGTCGGAGACGATCTCTTCGGCGGCTTCGCGGACGTGAACGTATTGCATGCTAAAGCGGAGGAGGCGGTCATAGAAATGGCGGAACAGTTCCGAAAAGGCTTGTTCGTTACCATAACGTGCAATTTGTTGCTGCCACTCTTGAATGTTAGCACTGTTCATAGCCCTGCTGGGAGGTGGATTTCTTTTATAGACAGCGAAATTGGGAAAAATACTTACAAGAAATAAAAAAAAGTTTGAGGTTTGAAGTTTGAGGTTTGAAGTTCGTTAAAGGTTAAAAGTTCCGGACAGGCGTGTCTGCCTGGCACAGTCGTCCAAGACATTCAACCTGGAACGAACTTCAAACCTCAAACTTCAAACCTCAAACCAAATTAATTCCCCGCTCTCTTCAGCTCATCTGAGCTGCCCGTCTGCCGTTCCCTGGCGCCTTTGATCTCGTTGTTACCAAAGCGGTAGGTGAGGGAGAGCGTATAGGTAGTAGTGTTCCAGGTATTTTTGATCCGGGTGTCTACATTGTTGTAGAGGGCGTAGCCGTTGAACTGGCTGCCGCGGCGGATGATGTTATTGACATTCCCTTTGATGGTGAGCTTCTTGTTCATCAGCTCTTTTTGCAGGCCCAGGTTGATGTCGTACTGGGCTTTGCCATGGAAGATGCCTTCCAGGAACTTGGAGTAATAATAACCCCCTACTTCCGCCTTCATGTTGTGGGGAAGGGTAAAGGTATTGGTGGTGTTAAAATAATACTGCAGCTTGTTGCCGCTATAATTAATGTTGTCTGTTGTCAGGTCGTATACGTTGTAGAACAGGCTCAGGTTAGTACTGGAGTTCCACCATTTGGTGACGTCAAAGGGCAGGGTAAGCGCCAGGTTATAGTTTCTCAGGTTGTTGAAATTGAGGTTGGTGCTGGTTGTAATCTTGGTGCTATCGTCCTGCAGGAGGATCTCGTTGATCAGGTTCCGGGTATAGGCATAGCCTATGGTGAAGATATACTTTTGCTTAAAGGTGTATGAAAGTTCTGTGTTATCCGTGTATTCCGGCTTCAGGTAAGGGTTACCGCGGAAATAGGTGTATTTGTCCAGGAAGAACAGGAAGGGATTGAGCCAGTTGTATCCCGGGCGTTCTATGCGGCGGGAGTAGGCGATCCCCAGTTTATGATCTTCCGTGAACTTATAATCCGCAGAAAAGTTGGGGAAGAAGTCGAGGTAATTACGTTTGATCGTGCTCTTCAGGCTCACGGAAGTACCTTCTGAGATGGTCTTTTCCAGGCGGAGGCCTGCTACGACGTCGAATTTACCCAGGGTGATCTTGTAGGAGGAATAAGCGGCGAGGATATTCTCCTTATAGATGAAACGATCGCTCTGCGAGGGAGCGGGCACATAGTCCTTTCCTCTCAGGGAGTCGTACTGGAGCTTGTTATCAGTTTCCACAAAGCTGGCTTTCAGGCCGGCTTCCAGTTTAGACTTCTTATTAAAGGGCAGTACCAGGTCTGTTTTCAGGCTTTTGATGGTTACCCGCGTACGGCCATCGTTCCGGATACCGTTGGGGTTACGTATTTTATCCAGGTGATAGTCGAACAGGCTGTCTGACAGGTTGAGCTTGCGGTGGTTGTTAAAACGGCTGAAGTCTGCATCAAAGCTGATCTCCGTGCCGCTGGTGTCCAGCTGACCTTTATAGTTCAGGTTCACCGCTATATTATTGAAACGATTGTTGTTGGTGGTCAGGGTATTGAGGGTGGAATCTACCTTACCAATAGGATCGCCGATATCGGTATTGCTGTACATGCTGTTGCGGAAGGCGTTGAAATAGCCGTTCACCAGCACGCCTACCGTATGCTGTTTATTGATGAAGTAGTCGAAACCGGTTTTGAAGTTGCGGTTGTTAAAGCGGTTACGCTGGAAGATATTCTGGTGAAAGAGCATCGGTTCATCGCCGGAGATATTGCGGTACAGCTCGCGCAGGGTAAAGAAGCGGCGGTCGCCATAGTTGAAGTTACCGAAGAGGTTGAACTTCGTGGTACGCCAGTTGAGATTGGTGCCTGCGTTGTAGATAGGATACCTGCCGAAGCCCATGCTGGCGTTGACGGTGCCATTGGTACCGGTGAGCTGTCCTTTTTTTGTTTTGATGTTGATGATACCGTTATTGCCCGCGGCGTCGTATTTGGCGCTGGGGGTGGTAATGATCTCTATCTGGGAGATGGTTTCGGCTGGTGTGCTTTTCAGCAGGTTGGCCAGCTGCTCGCCGGAGAGATAGGTGAGCTTGCCGTCTATCATCACTGTTACGCCCTGGTTGCCTTTAATGAGCACGTTATCATCCTTATCGATGGTAACGCCCGGAGCTTTCCTGAGCAGGTCCAGTACGCTGTTGCCTGCTGAAGTAACGCTGCTTTCCACGTTAAGGGTGGTTTTACCGGCGCTACGCTCTATGAAGGGCTTTTGTGCCGTAACGTTGACTGCCTGCAGGTTCTTAGCCTGCTGGTTCAGCTGCAATGCGTTGAGTGCGATGGTCTTATGGGATGCGTCAATGGTGAAAGGCGCGCTTTTTCCGGGCGTATATCCCATCAGGGTTACCTGGACGAAATAGTGGCCAGCGGGGATATTGTCGATAGTGGCATTGCCCTTTTCGTCGCTCAGCTCACCTTTTACCAGTGAGGTATCTTTCACCTGGCGTACCAGCACATTTGCGAAGGCGAGGGGTGCGTTCTTGTCGTCTGTTATTTTAATCGTGATCTTTCCTTGTGGCTTTGTCTGCCCAAACAATGTATGGAATGTCAGGAGCAGCAAAAGCCCGCTAAGTATACTTCTGGTCATAATTTCACCAATGATAGGAGTGATGTCTTAATGTTATAAAGCCTACAGTTTAGATAATTGCTTGTTGGTCGTCAGATCTTGTTAAGTGTGTTGGTACCGTTGCATTTTTTAGGTATTGAATTGAATTTGGTAATGCTGAAAGAGACCATATAAAAAGGCACCATTTCGGGGCGCAACTCTTCACTGACAGGGGTTGGTGACTGAATAGAGCGATCTCTCCAGGTACTGAATGCCAGGATAACTATACATAGCAATAACAGGAGCATTACCTTTCGCATTTTTTGCTGTTTATACTAAAGACGAGCAAGTTAAAGAAAGGTTGCACTGGTTGCGGAAAAAAGTGATAAAATGTAGTACGGACGGGATGAACAGCGGATTATGAAGGATGGTTTGATGGAGGACCTCCCTCACTTTAAAATGCGCTGAACGGTAATGGCTGATCTCTGTTCCAGCAGCACCGTTCTGCCGTTGCTCAGCTCATCCAGGAGGCCGTCTTTTGAATAGCGTACGGTGAGGAGCTCCAGCCCTTCGTTATAGGACAGTTTAAAGTCATGGTGGATGGCTTTTATCAGCTGTTCTATCTTTTCCGGGTTGTTGTCTATACAGCAGGAGAAGCTGATGGCGGCATTCTGCATGAGGTTGATCTTGATCTTCAGGCTGTGGAAGATATCATAGATGTCACTGATCTTATCTTCTGTAATAAAGGCGTAATCGCGGGAGGTAAGGGTGATCAGCACCTGGTTCTTTTTAAGCACGATGATGGGGGGCAGCTTGGTATGGTCCACATCTTCCCGGATCACAGTGCCGGGCAGGTCTTTGTTCAGGAAGCATTTTACATACAGGGGGATCTGCTTGTTCTGTAAGGGCTTGATGGTTTTGGGGTGGATTACCTGCGCCCCGTAGTAGGCCATTTCTATCACCTCGCTATAGCCGATCTCGGGTATGTTGATGGTGTTCGCGAACTGTTTGGGATCGGCGTTCTTGAGCCCTTCCACATCTTTCCAGATGGTCTGGCTTTCGGCGTCGAGCATGTTGGCGAATACGGCGGCGGAGTAGTCGCTGCCCTCGCGGCCCAGTGTTACGCTTTCGTTCTGGTCGGTGCTGCCGATAAAGCCCTGCGCGATCACGATATTGACGTCTTTGAAGAGGGGCAGTACTTTTTCGGTGATGTTACGCTGGGTAAAGGCCCAGTCGATATTGGCGTCACGGAAATTGTCGTCGGTACGGAAGATATCCCTCACATCCAGCCAGGTATTTTGGATCCCGGCGTGGTTAAACCAGGCGCTTACGATGGCGGTGCTCAGCAGCTCACCCAGGCTTACCAGCTGGTCGTAATAGTAATCGTAGGTGCGCAGGGGCTTTTCTCCCAGGGTCCATTCGGCCTCGGTAAAGAACTGCTGCAGCTGCTGGAAGAGGGGATGTTCGCGGGTACCCAGGAGGGCGGCGGCTATCTCTACGTGCTGTTGTTCAATATTATAGAGCAGCTGGGCGGCGATCTCCCTTTTACGCAGGAAGAAGTTCTGGGCCACCTTCTCCAGCTCGTTGGTGGTCTTGCCCATGGCGGAGATCACGATCAGCAGCTGTTCGTCGGGGAACGACTGCACAATGGCACCCACGTTCCGGATGCGTTCAATACTTTCTAAACTTGCACCACCAAATTTGAAAACCTTCATAGGGCAAAACTTCTTCTGTTAAAAAAATATTTCGCAAAGTACGGCAACTTTGAAATTGTTTAAAAATCTGTTTTATGAGAAATGACAGTTTCGTTAAAATTGGTATTTACGTTATATTCGTTCTACTCAAACCCGTATAACGCTATGAACAACAAGCAGAAAGTAATGACCTTAGATGAATTTACTATCCAGGAGCTAAGGAACTATCCCGGCGCCACAGGACAATTATCCGGTTTATTACGGGATATTGGACTGGCGGCCAAAAGGGTGAATGTGGAAGTGAACAAGGCCGGTATCGCGGATATACTGGGAGAGGCCGGGAGGACCAATGTGCAGGGGGAATCTGTGAAAAAGCTGGACGAATTTGCCAATGAGCAGTTTATCAGCTCCCTGCAGACCAGCATTTACTGCTGCGGGGTGGCCTCCGAAGAAAATGAGAGCTTTATCCCCTTTGAGGACGAATATTCCAAACAATCCAAATACGTGGTGCTGCTGGACCCCCTGGACGGGTCGGGCAATATCGATGTGAATGTTTCCATCGGCACTATCTTCTCTGTATACCGCCGCCTGAGCCCCAACGGCAGCCGTTGCGAGCTGGAGGATTTCCTGCAGCCGGGCACGCAGCAGATAGCGGCAGGGTATATTATTTACGGTTCTTCTACCATGCTGGTGTATGCTACCCGGCGCAGTGTGCAGGGCTTTACGCTGGACCCTTCTATCGGCGAGTTCTGTTTGTCGCACCCCAACCTGAAATGCCCGCAGGAGAGCGATATCTTTTCAGTGAACATCGGTTATTACCACCTGTATGACCAGCCGATCCGCAAGTCTATTGATCATTTCCTGGCCCGGACCGACCACGACAAGATCTACCGTCACCGTTTTGTAGGGTGTATGGTGGCGGAGGTACACCGCACCCTGATACAGGGCGGTATTTTCATGTATCCTGCCTTTGGCAAATTTGCTGCCGGGCGTTTGCGCCTTTGTTATGAATGTAATCCGATGTCCTTCATTATGGAAAAAGCCGGTGGGGTAGCGATGGCCAATGGCCGTCAGCGGCTGCTGGAGCTGAAGCCTGCCCAACTGCATCAGCGGGTGCCTATTTTTATAGGATCGAAGGCGATGATGGATACGTGGCAGCAAATTGTTACGAAATAAGTTATCAGTTATCAGTTATCAGTTATCAGTTATTAGTTGTCGGTTGCCAGTTTGCGTAAATGCGCTTTTATCTTAGAGAGATGCGCTTTTATCCGGGCTGGCATACGCTTTTAGTATAGGTAGGACCAGATGGCGCTCAAATGGAACGCTTGCTAAGTACGACTAAGCACTTACTAAGTATTCACTATACCCTTACTAAGTACTCACTAAACTCTTACTAAGCTGGTACTAAATTAACACCAGGAGCATTCGGCATGTAAACGGCCAGTAAAACCTATGTAGAACTGAAGGTGAGGTGGACATGAGGTGGACATGAGATGGACTTGATCCGGGGTAAAATTGCATTAGTCTTTGAGGCGGTCAGCAGGGAGCCAGGACAAATTAAAAATAGGTACAATAGTTGCTAAACCTGAGGCGTTTTAAATAGTCTAAGGTTTAAGTCTTTATTATTCACTATTAATAAGTATATGGTTATCAGTAAGCAACGTAAGATTGTACTGTTATTATGCTCCCTTTTTATGAGTGTTCAGGTATGGGCTTGTCATCGGGCGGGCGTACCAGGAGATGGCGCCAGGGAGCCGGGTGGAAGCATGGAAGAGCAGATCCTGTATTACACGAACAAGTTCAGGGCGTCTAAAGGGCTGGCTCCGCTGAAACTGGTGGAGATCATCAGTGTTGAGGCAAGAGATCATAGTAAGGATATGGCTAATGGCCGGACAGGGTTTGGGCATGAAGGATTTGAAGAGCGGGTAGACCATGTAAGCAAGAAGCTGGGCAGGGTGGCATCTGCAGCGGAGAACGTGGCTTATGGTAACCTGGATGCGGAAGGCGTGGTGAATGGATGGATCAAGAGCCCGGGGCATAGGAGGAATATGCTGGGGAGCTATAATCTGATAGGAATAGGAGCGGCGAAGGGGAAAGGGAATATTATTTTCTTTACGCAGGTGTTTATACAGAAGTAATAAAGCAAAGAAAAAAGCCGGAAGACCATCTTCCGGCTTTTTTGTCAGATACGTTTCCGGCGCGCAGCAGCTTAGCTGATTTTACGGGAACGGAGCGTTAGCCCAGCGAGCGTTATACCCAGCAAGCCGAGCACCAATCCAAAGATGGCCCCTGCTTTTCCACTGCCGGAGCCGAAAACAGCGCCAGCTGTGATGCTCAGATGCACTACACTAAGGATAATGCCGATTATTCCCAATAGCAAGGCCACAATGGCGGCGGTTCGTTTATTGCCTGTTCCGCCGGTGGCGTGTTTTTTTGCCCACATACCAATGCCCACACTCAAAAAGCACACTCCAACTCCTGCAAGCGCCCAGGCCCGTCCGGGGGTGATGCCCTTAACAGGCGGTGAAGATTGACCGGATAATGTTGTCGCGTTTTCTTTTGGAGCTGTTTGTGAAAATACTTTTTCGGGTACCAAACATGTAAATCCTGTGATTAACCAGGCTAATAAGATGTACGGAATATATTTCTGCATAACAACTTTGTTGTTTGAGAGCAAAACTACTGCCTGGGGAAACAATACCACTGTAAAAACGCGACATTTTACTGGTTGAATTCGACCGTTCCTCTATCACTCGCAGCTATCGTTCCCTGTTTAAAGTATTCTTTAGGGTTAAGGCCGGAAAATTTTTGGAAATCATGAATGAGATGAGACTCATCGTAATACCCGGATTCATAAGCGATCTGGAGCAAAGATTTATTTTTGAAAGTTTTGTTGAGCAGGGAATTGAACCTTGTAATCCGCAAAAACAATTTTGGGCTGAAACCGGAAAATTCTTTGAATCTTCTTTCAAATTGTCTCAGGGATAAAAAGTTATGATTTGCTAATGCTTTTACAGAAGTTGCCTGGTAGGAGTTCGAGATCGCTTTGATGGATGAATGAATATTTGTGTATGCTGTATTGACATTTTTCAAGCGTGCTGCTAAAAAAGCAGATGCAATTTTAACGCGTTGGTAATTGTCAGATGCCAACATTATTTCTTCTTCAAAGATCTCACCCTCTTTACCGCAGAGCGTTTTAATATCTGCTGACTGATTGGTGAGCTCATTTGCCGGTAAGCAGAATAATTGCGGAAGGGCGTGTGGGTACAGATAGAACCCAAAGATGCCGAAATCTGTGTTGGCTGCCACATTGCTGAAAGTTTGCGTCTGTCCGTAAATGCCCGGAACCAGGATCCTTTCCGCTTCAAACGCTGATGAATACCTGAACTGGCCTTTGTAGCAAAAGATAAGCTCCGGACAGGGATAGGCAAATGCATGATGGGAAAATGGCTTATCCTGGGAAGCATTGGCTTCTAAAAACCAAAAAAACTTTACATAGTCAGCAAGTGGTCGCGTTGGTTGTATGATATCAAAGTTCATTTATTGCGTTTTGAAATGCTGATATGGTGTGTTGATGGTGAATTTATGGAATTTCCGTATTCTCTCCTTCATTTTATAAAACCCATCGCGTTAGCATTGACCGAAAGTTCTGCTGCAGGTCAGTCTGTGTCTCCAGGTAACAGATAAAAAAATAGCCGCAAGAACTTTTGTTCCTGCGGCTATTTTTTTATTTCCTTCGGATCAGTACCCGTGATTCTGTGTAAGCACTCCTCCACTCAACTGGATCTCATTCAGCGGGATGGGCACGTGCTCATTCACTCCTGCTTTGAAATTAGGCAGCACGGATGCTGCGCGGCCTGTTCTCACCAGCTCATAGAACCGGCGATGCTCGCCTAAGGCCGTTTCTCACCCTCATCTCATGATAGATATCATTCAGGGTAAGGGTTGCCCGGTTGGGCAGGATGGTCATATCCGTATTACCTCCGCTATTTCTTGCGCGTGTCCTGACCTGGTTCACCAGGTCTGTTGCATGGCTTACATTTCCATTATGAAAGGCGGCTTCGGCCGTCCAGAGCATTACTTGTGCAAGGCCAAAGATCCTGTCATTGGTAGGTCCGTCACCTGCACCGCCACCATTGTTGGTAGGTATCTGGCTAACAGGCAGCCAATATTTCCTGTTCCAGTATCCGCTTTCGCTGGTAGCGGTATTGGCGGTGGTTCCATCGGGCATAAGCTGATTATTGGAGATGACGGTTGCTTTAAGCCTGGGGTCGCCGCGCTCAAATTCATTCACCAGGGATTGAGAGGGCACCACGAAACCGTATCCCCAGGTATTCCTGGGCGCATCAAAGAGGTTGAGCAGGTTTCCTGTGTTTTTGCCGGGAATGTTTTCATAGTTCAATTCAAAGATCGATTCCGGGCCAAATTCGCCTTCTATCGTCCAGATCTTTGTAACATCTGTTGCCAGCGCATACTGTTGTGAACTGATGATAGCATCTCCGATCTGCTGTGCCTGTGGCCACTTTTTCTGCCACATAGATACTTCCAGCAGCAGGGCCTGCGCGGCGCCTTTAGTAGCTCGTCCACGGTCTGAAACGGGCTGCTGGTTCTTTTCAGGCAGTCCGGCCATCGCTTCGCCCGCATCCTGCTCTATAGCGGCCAGCACTTCCGGCTCTTCAGACTGCGGAACATTGTAGTTACCATCATCAATTGGTTGCTTTACAAGCGGTATACGCCCAAACAGCCTTACCAGGTGCAGGTAGTAATAAGCCCGCAGGAATTTGGCTTCACTCAGCACACGTGTTTTGAGGGCGTTGTCCATTTGAATAGGCGGCACTTTCTGTAATACCAGGTTTGCCAGGTATACGCCTTTATAGTTATCGCGCCAGGCATTGTATACATAACCGTTATCCGATTTTGCAGTGAACAGTTTCAGCTGCTGTATCAGTTCCTGGTCAGAGGCGCCTCCGCCTCCTTTATTGGCATCGTCTGCCATGATATCTCCGAAGGAGGAGGGTGAATAGCCGCCGTAAGCCTGGTCTTTCAGCATACGGTAGGCGTCTGTAACCGCCCTTACTGCATCATCGGCCGTTACATAGTAGGTGGAGGTGGACTGATGGGCAGTAGGCTGCTCATCGAGAAATTTGCTGCATGCACCAAGGCTGATGATCAGCAGTGCACCGGGTAGTATATTTTGATATTTCATTTTGTACGTTGTTTTAGAAAGACAAGTTTACACCAGCAGATAAAGTACGGCTCTGGGGATAAGTACCGTTGTCTACCCCAATATCAAGTGTGCCGCCGGAACCACTGTATTGCTGACCGATTTCCGGATCATAACCTTTATACTTTGTAAATGTGAGCAGGTTCTGTGCAGCAGCGTATACACGCAGTGATTTAATGCCCTTTATGGCTGATTTCGGAATGGTATACCCGATTGTGAGGTTCTGCAGGCGCAGATAAGAGCCGCTTTCGAGATAGAAGTCCGATACACGGGAGTTGTTATTCGGATCGCTGGCTATCAGGCGCGGTAAGGTATTGCTGGTACCGGGGCCAGTCCATCTGCCCAGCGCTTCTGTTTCCATATTGTAGTTGGAAATAAAGAAGCCGTTGGTGTAGTACTTATAAGCTGCCAGCAGCTTATTGCCATATACCCCGGAGAAGAACATACTGAAGTCGAAATTCCTGTAATTACCGCGCAGGTTGAACCCGTATGTCAGCTTGGGGATGGGCGATCCGAGGAAGGTCTGGTCATTTTCATTGATCACCTTATCACCATTCAGATCTTTATACCGGAAATCACCCGGTGCGGTGCCCGCCTGTTGTTTGGGAGCACTGTTCACTTCCTCCTGCGTCTGGAAGATACCATCGGTCACATAGCCATAAAAGGAGGCTACGGGATGGCCTACCTGTGTCAGCTCGGTTTGACCTGGTTTGATATTGCCGCTATAGATCCTTTGTCCATTCCTGAGCAGGTCCAGCATCCTGTTACGGATGGTGGCAAAATGTATTCCAGCGCTCAGGGTAAAATCTTTACTGACAGCTTGTTTATAGTCTGCAGAGAATTCTATACCGGAATTCTGCATGGTGCCTGCATTCTGTCGTGGGCTCTGGGTAAAGCCCGACACGGACAGGATATTCAGGTTGAGCAGCATATCTTTTGTTTTCTTCTGATAATAATCGAAAGAGCCTGTAAGCCGGTCATCAAACAAGCTGTAGTCAAAGCCTGCATTCCACTGCTGCACCTGTTCCCATTTCAGGTTCGGATTGGCCAGCCCGGCGGGATCTGCGGTAGGAAATGCAGTAGCAGGTGTACCTATAGCATAGTAATACGTATTGATACCGGCTGAGTAATCATAATATCCAACACTGGCCTGGTTACCTACAATGCCCCAGCTGCCCCGTACTTTCAGGTAAGTAAGCTTGTTGCTTTTAGGAAAGAATGACTCGTTGGTGATATTCCATCCCAATGATGCAGAAGGAAAATTACCGTATTTGTGATTGGAGCCAAACTTGGAAGAACCGTCACGGCGAAGGGTAGCTGTCAGGAAATAAGTACCGCGGAAATTATAGTTCAGGCGGCCCATATAGGACAGCAAACCCCATTGCTGCTGGCTGCCGCCCACCTGTTGGTTACTGATACCTGCATCCAGGTACTGGAGATAAGGATCGTTTCCCGGTTGTCCCTGGTTGGATGCATTGATATAGTTGTAAGTGAACCGTTCTGCAGACATACCGGCCAGTATATTGAAATGATGATCATTACTGAGCTCAAATTCGTAGGTGGCTGTATTGTCCCAGGTCCAGTTTGTTACCTGGTCTTTCTGACGATAGAGGCGCGCGTTGGGATTGTTAAAGTTAGGCGCTACGTTATAGGTAGGCGTAAACTGTTTGTTATCTGAGAACTTAAGATCAAGGCTGTAAGAGCTTTTCAGCGTCAGCCCTTTTACAGGCTTGTATTGCAGGTAAGTGTTGCCCAGCAGGCCGTATTGTGTATAGGGCCAGTTACCATAGAGGTAGTGGATCTTTGCCAGCGGGTTTACGATATCGGAATACTTTGTGGCGGTGTAGTTACCATTTTCATCCTTTACAGGGATGGTGGGATCTTCTGCAAAGGCATCGTTGATCACGTTACCACCGAATTCTGTTGCCACGCTATGGCTCACTGACCTGTTGAACGCGAGGCTTTCCCCGAATTCAAGCCCTGGTTTGGGATTAAAGGTAATGTTATTGGACACGTTGATCCTGTTATAATCAGACCCTACGATGGTGCCTTGCTGGTTGAGATAATTACCGCTTACCCTGTAGGTGACATTCTCTCCGCCACCGCTGATAGCGAGATTATAGTTCTGTATGTATCCGTTCCTGAACAGTTCATCCTGCCAGTCTGTTGTGCGGGTATAAGCAGAGGGAGGATCTGTAAAGGGAGAGGGTTGATTGGCATTTTTGTAAGCTTCATTATTCAGCATCACATAGTCTGAAGCGCTGACCATGTCCAGCTTTTTACGCACCTGGGCAATGCCCTGGTAAGTGCCGAAGCTGATCTCTGCTTCTCCGCGGTGACCTCTTTTGGTTTTGATCAGCACTACACCGTTAGCGCCCCTGGAACCGTAGATAGCCTGTGCGGATGCGTCTTTCAGGATGTCGATGGATTCAATGTTCGAAGGATCGATAATATTGATATCGTTGGATGCAAGCGGAATACCGTCCACCACATACAGCGGGTCGGAGTTATTGATAGACGTTAAACCCCTGATGCGTACCTGGGCGCCTGCCCCCGGAGCGCCGGAGTTTTGGGTGATCTGCACACCGGCTGTTTTACCTTCCAGGGCGCCCTGCAGGTTGGTCACCGGCTGATCTTTCAGCACGTTTGAGCTCACGGAAGAAATAGCGCCCGTTACATCGCCTTTACGTTGTGTTCCATAACCTACTACCTGGATCTCATCCAGTGGGGAAGCGCTCAAAGCAAGCGACACCAGTACGCCGGAAGCAGCACCATTCACCAGCTTTGACCTTGCGGCGGTATTGGTATGCTGCTGGCCGGTGGCGGGAGCAGCCGCTTCTTCCTGGAAAGAGCCATTTACAAAACGGAGGGTAAGGGGAGCAAAGCCTACAAAGCTGATCTGCAGCACTTCACCTTCGCTTACGTCCAGCGAGAAAGAGCCATCCGGCGCGGTAGTAGCGCCTTTATGCGTTCCCCTGATGACGATATTTACCCCGGCAAGCGGTTGCCCGTCGGCATCTACAATGCGGCCGGTAGCGGGCGGAGGCGCCAGCGCAAATGTCTTCCACCCACGGGTGGGTGCGGGCGCCTTTCGCGAAAGGAATATGGTCTTGCCCTGTATAGTATAACCCAGGGGCTGGTCCCGCAGTACCAGGTCTAAAAGATCCTGCAGCCGTGCATTCGTAACATTCACGGATACAGCGCCAGTATTGGCAAGCAGCTGCTCATTTGCAAATACAACATAGCCTGTTTGCTTTTCTATGATGTTAAAAATCTGTTTCAGGCTGATATTTTTCGCAGAGATCGTAACATTCTGTGCTACTACAGCTGCCTTCACATTCATAAAAGCAACAAATAGTAAGATGACGGCAAGTTTCATAGCCCTTAGCATTTTAGTTAGGAGAAGGCATGGATGTGCCCCCGGGCTGATGGGCAGCCAACAGTCGTTTTTTTGCATAAATTGCAAGTGATTTAGGATTTGAAAAAATGGTTTGACAGCTGTTTTGGAAGCGACTAAATCATTCCACCGTCACGGTCGTCACCCGTGGCGGTTTTTTATTTAATCAGCCGGTCCGTTTTCTTATTCAGGCGTATTTGCCCGATAGTGATAACATGGAATGTTTGTTTTGTACATTTTCATTTTCAGTTAGTCATACGTAGTTTTAAATTAACAATATAGCCGTTTGGCTGATGTCCCCCTATGGTAATACGATCAGTTTCCTTCCTTCCAGCCGCAGGTGCACATCCGATTGCTGAAGGCCTATCAGCAGGCCATTCAGGGAAATGTCCTTTGTCATCTTTCCCCAGAAGGTAATGTTGGGCGCGCCCTTTTCATACACCACCTCGATATCGTACCAGCGTTCAAGCTGTCTCATTACTTCCTGCAGGGTGGCGCCATTAAAATTGAATAGTCCGTCTTTCCAGGCTGTTATCTTTTCAATGTCTGCATGGCTGAGCATTTTGATCGTTGTAGCTGAGCGGCTGTCTGTCTGTGCCTGCTGCCCGGGCTTCAGCACCAGAGCAGCAGCGGCAGTCCGGGTGCTTACTTTTATACGCCCTTCCACCAGCGTGGTATTAATGTGCTGTTCATTCACATAGGCATTCACATTAAAATGCGTTCCGAGCACTTCTATGTTCATATAGCCGTTCACATTTACAAGGAATGGCATATTTGCATTCCGGGCCACTTCAAAGTAGGCTTCGCCTGTTACTTCTACCAGCCTGGTTTTCCCGGTGAATGCAGTAGGGTACCTAAGCGAGCTGGCGGCATTCAGCCATACTCCTGTGCCGTCTGGCAATACCAGCTTAAACTGGCGGCCCTTGGAGGTGCTTATTGTGTTATAGTCCACACCTTCTCCCTGCTGGGGTGTATAGGAGAGGCGGCCTTCTGTCAGCAACACTTTTGCTCCTTTCTGGGTAGCAATAACACCGTTCCCCAGGCTATCCAGCACTACCTGCGAACCATCTGCCAGCGTAAGTACCGCTCCATTCCTGCCGGGGGCAATATCCGCCGCCTTTGCTTGCACGGGAGGCTGCAGCCGGTCTTTTCTTCCAGGCAGCAGGAAATAAATGCCTATTGCTGCTATAAGAGGGATCAAAACAGCAGCCCAGGCCCATCTGCGGAAAAAAGATGGTATAGGGCGAAGCGGGACAGGATCTGCTTCCGGGGCTTTATCCGTATCCATCACGGCCATTAGCAGCGGCCTCCACTCTTCAGCGGCTGCTACGGGCTCCGCAGGCGCATCCTCCATCATGGCGGCCAGCTGTTGCTGCAGCTCATCGGACATCGCCGGATCCATGGCATAGGCAGCAAGCTCCTGCCGCTCTTCTTCAGTAAGGCGGCCTGCTGCATAGGCGGACAAAAGGTAAAATAGCCGTTGTTTTTCCATAAACTATAATAAGAAGATGCGTCTCGCCCAGGCATGGGCCTATTGCGTTTAAAAAAAAATTACCGGAATAAAAGGAATAGTATCAGCCACCAACCGGCTTCGCCTGCGGCGGCCAGGTACTGGCGGATAGTAGTGAGGGCTGTGGAGAGTGTGTTCTTGACCGTTTTAGGGGAAAGATCAAGGGCGGTGGCGATTTCCCGGATGCTCATGCCTTCATTCCTGCTCATTTGAAAGATGAGCCTGCGTTTTTCCGGGAGTCTGCTGATGGCATCCTGCACCAGGCGTTGCAGTTCGTTCAGCCGTAGGGTGTTTTCGGTGATATTGGTAGACTGCGGCAGTGTTTCTTCGTATCCTGAGACCGCTCTTTCCTGCGACAGGCGCCGCCTGATATACATGTGATACTGGTTAGCGGCTATGCGGAAAATATAGGCGGCCGGGTGCTCCACGTGTTGCAGCTTGTCCCTGCTGAGCCATATCCGTACGAATGTTTCCTGGATAATCTCCCGGGTATCGTCTGTAGAAGCTGTTAGCTTTTCAATAAAGGGTTTCAGCCGTTCTAAATAGGATTCAAACAGGATCGAAAAGGCTGCTTCGTCCCCTTCCGCTATGCGCGCAAGGAGCTCTCTTTCGTTATATCCCCGGTTTGCTGACAATCTGATCGGTTTTGCTACCCTAAATGGCAAGCGCTAATATATCACATTTATCCATATAGGTTAAAGCGGGGACGCGAATAAATAGTATTTTTGAAGGGTTTGAGACAGCCTTAGGCTTAATGTGAAGAGGAGGCCTCTTTCCAGGTGACAGGCCGTATATTTTCCTTCTCCAGCAATTTCTTAAACCCTTCACTCGTCACATAATTGAAATCATTCTGCCGCCAGGCGGAGCCGAAATCGGGATGATCGATGGCAACGGCCTGCATTTCGTCGTTATCATAAGCCAGGTGGAAGATGATCTCGTTCAGCCCGGGTTTTAACCGTTGCAATGCCTGATCATAATACTCATGCCATTTATCGGCAGGAGCGGCTTTAAAGGCGGTGATAAACTGGTTGACGACCACGTTGTTTACGGTGTCAACATAGGGCAGCATTTGCGGGGCCATGATGTGTATCAGGTTCATGGGGATCATGACCGGTAAGCTAAACTCTTTTCCCAGCTCCTGGTATATCTTCACCATTTCCGGGGATCCAAAGAGGCTACCCATGTGTGTATCCAGGTGGGATAACCTGATGCCGGCGGCCATTGCTTTGCGGATCTGCGCACGGATCTCCTTTCGTACTTCTTCGGGTTTGGCATGCTTGTTAAATTCTTCCACAGAAGCATAGAAGTATCCATCTTTATCCAGGAGGCTTGAGATCTCGTTGGAGGAAGAAACACCACCCCATTTATAGTTTTTCCATTCTGAAGTTAAGGTGATATGGATACCCCAATCCAGTTCAGGGTGGGCTTTTGCATAGGCAGCTATCTCCGGGAACCAGGCACATGGCACCATAATGGCGGCGGAGTTGATGGCTTTCTTTTCAAAAGCGGCGATGATAGCCGCATTTACTGAGTGGGAAACACCCGCATCATCGGCATGGATGATCAATAATTTGTCTTTAGGCTGTGCCGCTGCAGTAAACGGTATCAGCAACATGCAGCCAAGCAGCACCCGGTAATTGAAAATTTTCATAGTCTGTTTTTAAGGGTTATTCAGGATTTCTATCCAGTACTTCCTTTTTTTCGATGCGGTAAGATGCAATAAGGCCAATACCTCCGAAGATGGCTATGAGCGCAAAATATATAGAGGCATTCTCTTCTCCGTCGATCCGGGATGAGGCCACATCTACGAGGTATGCCAGTAATAAACCAATACCGCCACCTGTCAGCAGCAAGCCATATTTCAGGCTGGTATAGGGAGCCGGCCGGTGAACCTTAGGGTTCATGCCCTTTTCTATCATTGCCAGGTTCTCTTTCCTTAAAAGATAAATTATTCCGAAAATTAAAGCCATGGCGCCCAGGGGCACCAGGATGGCTGTGAGCATTTCATTACTACCCATGATAATAATTGTTGTGAATATTAAAATTTAGCCTGTTTGTAGCAATTATGACTACGGGTAAAAAGACCAGGTTACAGGAAATGCGGTAATTATTTTAAATTCGGGTGTAACCTCCGCGTTAAAACAGTAGTCATATTGCTCATCTATGCACGCTGGAATGGATGACATTCAGATTATCAACCAGGTACTACAAGGTGATCAGCAAAGTTTTGAGGAATTGATAAAACGGTATCAGCGCTTTGTATTTACCATTGCACTACGCTATGTCCGCAACCGCGAGGATGCTGAGGAGATCGCGCAGGATGTATTTGTGAAAGCTTATCGCTCATTAGCGGATTTTAAAAGGACTGCGAAGTTCAGTACATGGTTGTATACTATCGCTATCAATACTACGAAGACTTTTTTACGGAAGGCAAAACCACCTGTTGATCCCCTGGATACTACCAGGGCCGCTGAAACGGTGAACGCAGGGCATACCGGAAATGGCGCCGATCTGACGGAACAGCGCTCTACCCGCCAGCTGATCAACCAGGTGATCGGGTTGTTAAGCCCGGATGATGCCATGATCATCACCCTGTTCTATAAAGCTGAGCAAAGCATTGAAGAAACCGGCCTTATCATGGGCCTCACATCCAATGCTGTAAAGGTGAAATTGCACAGGGCGCGCTTACGCCTAAAGGAGAAACTGGAATTGTATTTTGCAGACGAGATAAAAGAAATCATACATTAGTGTTCGAACTGCTTAAGTGAATTGATATGGCGCAACATTTTGATATAGAAAAACATTTGCGGGAAGAGCTGGAGCTTATAGCTCCCTCGCCTGACTTTTCTAAAAAAGTAATGGGGGCAATTGACGGCGTGCGTATTGCGCCACCGTCCCGCACTTATATCAATCGCAGGGTGGTGTATGGCGTTGGGCTGTTCTTTTTGCTGCTGATCGCGGCGGCCCTGGTTTGGGGGCTCGTTGCTTTCGACTGGTCTGCAGCGGGCAAATTGATTTCACCTGTAGCGCTTAGGAAACTGAACTTCAGCCAGTATTTTACGCATAACACCCTTAATAGCCTGCTCTTTTTGAATATTTTGCTGGGACTGGTTTTTTTGGATAAATATTTCTCCAGGAGGTCCCGGGCTTTGTGAAGCCAAGTCAGCACTGCCTGCACTCCTCCATTAAGGAGTTGTTCCTGCATGAGATAACCTGGGTTCCAGGCTGCTGCTGTATTGAAGATCTAAAGGAATCGGAATAGGTTTTTTAGTGTCCATGATACCTGGCGTAAGGTATGACAGCTTTAATTTAAAGTCTTCAATTTTATGCAGGTATTCCAGGCGAAAAGGATAAAATCCTTTTTGCAGGGGCAATATGTAGGAATACGTGCGGTTGCTGTAAGAGCCTTCCCATCGTATCAGGAGCTGGTTGTTAAGATACAGTTTTGAATCTTTATCTGCGTCCAGAATAAATATATAATAGCCGTCTTCTTTTGTCTCCAGTAGTCCATCAATAACAAGGGCGAAGTCATTTTTCCGGGGTAGTTTATCCAGGTCAAAATCTGCAGTTATTGTTCCTTCTTTCTCCGGTTTTAAATTCCGGAAGTTGGCAGTGCTATCCCATTTTCCTTCATAATAGGCGTAGTGAAAACCTCCGGGCCGGGCATTCTTTTGTTTTGACAAAGGGCTGAGCGCTTTCCCGGCTGTGAAATCGGCGGTCTTCACCTTATCGTAACGCGCTCTGTTGGTAAATTGTTTTACCGTGAACGTGGCAGGGTGAGTAATCGTGATCTCGGGCTGCACTTTCGGAGATAGTACTGTGGATTCCGTTCCATCGAGCGTATAATAGGCCCTTGCCGTATCTCCAAAGTACCATACTTTAACGGGCTTATTCTTCAAAACGATACCACTCATCGGATGAAATTCAATGAGCCCGTTATGCCATCCGTAAGAAAATTTCAAGCCATCGTAGATACTTTTAAACCTTACTGAACTGTGTGTTTCATCAGGGTAATCAATATGCTTCCAGGTTAAGCCTGCAGGAGCCCATTTATGAAGGATGGTATCCATGGAAGCGATCTTCATGCCTGCGCCCGCTTCTCCTTCTCTGCCGCTTATGAAAAGTGTAATGCTTGAATCAGCTAATGCAGGCAATTTATCCGGTGCTATCTTTTGTATATAGCCGTTGTCCCACCAAAGACTGGGATCGACTGCAATGTAGGATTTAAAGGTTTTGGGCTCATTCAGCAACGCATTGATAACAAACAGGCCGCCCAGTGAATGTCCCCATAACGTATTATCGCCATTAGAGGGGTATTCTTTATTGATATGGGGGATCAATTCATCTTTAATAAAACGAAGGAAATCAGCTGCTCCCCCGGAGGTCTTCCAATCATCCATATGTGTTGGGGTGAGGTCTTTAACGCGATCGATGCCCATTACACTGACAATGATGGTTGGCGGCATATAGCTTTCTCCTTCTACAAACCGCTGTACCTTTGTTATTAAGCCTGTATTCCAATTACCGCCGTCAAGCACATACAGCACATCGTATTTATCAGCGCTTCCCGGTTTATAATTCTGGGGTACGAATACCTGGAAAAGCCGTTTCTGGTTTAAGATGCCGGAGTTGATGGAGTCGAGCCTTCCTACGTCGAATACTCTCCAAACGGTGTCTTGTGCTTTTGCCAGGTTTGCCTTAGCGCTGATGATCGTTAACAGGATAACAAAGAAAAGATACTTGATTTTCATTGCAGTTGTTTTCATGACGGTACTTGTGATACCAAATATACTACCAATCCAAGCCCTTCACGAAATGTGCTGAGAAATAATGTGTTCTGTACGCCGCTAAAGCAGGCTGTTGTTCAATTGCGGACGCCTGATGTCCGTTTTTAATTGTTTTTTTGCTTTTTTACGTTTTACTTTGTTCTCCATGGAAAAGAGAACCATCATTACCGTCCGCGACCTGGTGAAGCAATACGGGGATTTTACGGCTGTAAAAGGGATCAGCTTCGAGGTGTATGAGAACGAGATATTTGGCCTGCTGGGCCCTAACGGAGCGGGTAAATCCAGTACCCTGGAGATCATTGAGACCTTGCGTGAGAAGACGTCGGGGCAGGTGATCGTTGACGGTTTTGACCTGGATAAAGACCCGGAAAGCATTAAGAACATCATCGGCGTGCAGCTGCAAAGCTCAGGCTATTATCCCAACCTGAACCTGACAGAGCTGATCGCCCTGTTCAGCGGGTTGTATAACCAGCCTACAAATGCTAAAGAGCTGCTGGCCCGCTTTAACCTGGAGGATAAAGCCCATGCGAAATACAAGGAGCTGTCCGGCGGCCAGAAGCAGCGTTTTTCCATCGCTACCACCCTTATCAACCGGCCCAAGATCATTTTCCTGGACGAGCCTACCACCGGTCTGGACCCCCAGGCCAGGCGCAACCTGTGGGAATTGATCCAGCAGGTAAGATCGCAGGGCACTACCGTAGTGATCACCACCCACTATATGGATGAGGCGGAATTCCTGTGCGACCGCTGCGCTATTGTAGACAAAGGTGAGATCATTGCCCTGAACTCCCCGGATGTGCTGATCGACAAACTGGTGGCAGGAGGCTTTGAGCGCAAGAAGGAAGTGAAGAAGGCTAACCTGGAAGATGTGTTTTTGCACCTGACGGGAAGAGAGTTAAGAGAAGAATAATAAACAGCTATTAGCTTTTAGCATTTAGCTGTTAGCTCGTGAAGCCGTTTGGAGACCGAAGCCAACTGTCTGCAGCTAAAGGCTAAAAGCTAAAAGCTAAAAGCTAATAGCTAATAGCTTCCAATAATAAACCTTATACGGATGGAGGACTTACAATACCCCATTGGCCGGTTCAAATCCCCGGACATTGTCACGGATGTTCAACTGAAAGGCTATATCAACGATATACGCCATTTACCCAACCTGATAGAAATTGCGGTGCAGGGCCTGGACGCCTGGCAGCTGGATACGCCTTACCGTCCCGGCGGATGGACGGTAGCACAGGTGGTACATCACCTGGTAGACAGCCATATGAATGCGGTTACCCGTTTTAAATGGGCACTGACAGAAGATGCGCCCGTCATTAAACCTTATAATGAAGCCGCCTGGGCTAATCTGCCGGATGTGCGCCATACACCGGTGAATGTATCCATTACAATACTATATGGCCTGCATGCCCGCTGGGTACAGCTGCTGGAACACCTGACAGCCGCAGAGTGGGAGCGGACCTTCATACACCCGGAGAGCGGGAAAACCTTTGGGCTTAAAACCATTGCGGCAATGTATGCATGGCATAGTATGCATCACCTGGCGCATGTGGTTAACCTGAAGGAGCGGGAGAATTGGTAAACATCAAACAGCAAACTCAATTATGGCTTCGTTAGATTGGAAACTGCTGCATTCGGAGTATATCTACAAAAGTGACTGGCTTACTGCACGTAAAGACCGCTGCCTGACGCCAGCAGGTAAGATAGTAGACCCTTATTATGTTTTAGAATATCCGGGCTGGGTGAATGCGCTTGCCATTGCAGAAGATGGCAAGGTGATCATGGTACGGCAATACCGTCACGGCTACGGGCAGACGATTCTGGAAATCCCGGGCGGCGCAATGGACCCTGCAGATGCTTCGCCAGCAGTAGCTATGCGGCGCGAACTGCTGGAAGAAACAGGATATGCTTTTGACCAGCTCATACCACTGGGGGATATTTGTCCGAACCCGGCCTCCAGCAATAATGTTACCTATATGTTCCTGGCAACCGGCGGCAAAAAGGTACAGGAACAAAAGCTGGATCAGAATGAAGAGATAGAGATCGTGATCATCAGCATGGAAGAGCTGCAACAGCTGCTGAAAGCCAACCAGATCAGGCAGGCGCTGCATGTAACCTGTATCTACTATGCGTTGCAGCACCTGAACACTACATTGCTTCCGCAACAATAAAGAAGCTGCCGCATACCAGTATCAGATCATCTTTATGGGCGTGTAAACGGGCTGATTGCAAGGCCTGCTGTACGCTTTCGTAGGCATGTCCTTTAAGGCCGTGACGGCTGGCCATTTCTGCAAGGGTATGTTCGTCCAGCGCGCGGGGGATCTGTGCCTTGCAGAAATAGTAAGTGGCAGTTACCGGGAGCAGGGGCAGTACATTATCGATCGCCTTGTCTTTTACAAAGCCCACTACAATGTGCAGTTTCTGGTAAACGGTATGACGCAGCTGCTGCATGATCTCGGTAATACCGGCTTCGTTATGGCCAACATCCAGTACGGTGAGCGGTTGGGTGTTGATCACCTCCCAGCGGCCACGCAGGCCGGTTAGCTTTCTTACATGCGCAAGGCCTTCATGGATGGCCTGTTCAGATATTTCCCATTGCTGCTGCTGTAAGATCTTAATGGCGCTTAATACGGTCATCACGTTCTTTTCCTGGTATTGGCCTACCAGGTCGAGGGTGATATGCTTCAGGTCTTGCTGTGGCTTATGTTTGGGAACAATGCCCAGTTTCAGTCCGGCGGCAGGTTTAGCAGGCGTCAGGCTGCTTTCCTGGATCAGCCATTGCTGATCTGCAAAGCAGATAGGCGCTTCCATAGCGGCTGCCTTCTCGTTGAACACCTGCTGTACTTCGGGTTGTGTTTCGCCGATCACTACCGGGATGCCTTTCTTGATAATACCTGCTTTTTCTGCTGCAATTTCGGGCAGGGTATTGCCCAATATATGCATGTGATCGTAGCTGATGTTGGTGATCACGGAGAGCTCCGGCGTGATGATATTGGTGCTGTCGAGGCGGCCGCCCAGGCCCACTTCGATGATGGCGATATCCACCTGTTCCAGCGCGAAGTAGTGGAAGGCCATGGCTACGGTAAGCTCGAAGAAGGAAGGCTCCAGGGTGCTGACGGCGTTCTTCATCTGCTCTACAAATTCTACGACGAAGCTTTCGGGCACCATTTGACCGTTCACGCGTATACGTTCCCGGAAATCTTTGAGATGCGGGGAAGTATAGAGGCCTGTTTTATAACCGGCCTGTTGCAGTACTGCGGCCAGCATATGGCTCGTGGAGCCTTTGCCGTTAGTGCCGGCGATGTGCACGGATTTGAATTTATCCTGTGGGTTGCCAAGGAGCTTACATAACTCCAGGGTGTTGTAGAGGTCGTGTTTTAATGCTACGGCGCCTACCCTGGTGAACATGGGAAGGTGCTGGTAGAGGTAATCGACGGTTTGCTGATAGTTCATAAATCCGAAATTCCAGCATCCAAATTCCAAAGAAAATCTCAAATCCCAAAAAGTAATTCATGCACCCTGATAAAAGGAGGATGCCGGAACTACAATTTTGGAATTGGAACCGCTGTTTGGAATTTTAGTAAGGAGGACAATCTACCTGGCGCCGCTGTTTGCGGAAGATACCTCCGCCGCCGTCACGCTCACCGCGTTTGAAGCGGATGGGCACTACCCGCAGGGCTATGAAAGCGTCTGCATGGTTGAGGTTAGCGCGCATGAGGTTAGAGAAAATGCTGGACGAGCCGATGATAAGCGGTCCGGCACGGAAGCCTACACCAGCGTCGGCCTGGCCGAAGCGGTTGAGCGTTATAGGGAGGTAGGCGCCAAAATGTTTGCTGTCAAAACGGGGCGTTACCTGCAGCTGTGTGATCATGTAGTTCTTGCTAACGTTGCTTTGTCCGGAGAACAGGCCGATAACGGCGTTGGCACTCAGGAAAAAGCGGCCGTCGATATTATAATCGCCGCTCAGGTGGAGGGCGGTAGGAAGGGCCATGAAAAAGCCATCATAGGTAGTGACGGGAGTAAAGTTCTGGATCACGCGGCGGTAATAGACACGCAGGTCTTCATTTTTCTTGCGTGTGATGGAGTCCGGGTTAATGCTTTCGGTACGCAGATCGAGGTCCCTGTTAGCGGGTGATTTTTTATAGAAGATACCGCCGATGTCTGTAACGGAAGCTCCTAAACGAAACTTGTAGGTATCCGCATCCGGGTTCCAGGAATCGGACTCGTAACCACCGAAGCCATCGCCATCGGGGCGGTATTCGTAGATCACGCCGATGTCTGCTCCTATACCGGGGCTACCGGTCAGTTTGAGGAAGTTCCCGGCGTTGGTCGGGCCCCAGGTATCGAGGTCTTCGTTATAGGCAGATTTGAGCGTGCCTGTATTGATAGCGGCGTTGCGGCGGTTGTTCAGGATGAAGGTGGCGTCATTTACCACACCGTAACCCGCGGCGGTACCGCTCAGGTATTTAAGGGTGACGCCTGCTTTCCAGCGGCTGGTCACATCGTCTTTGATCACGCGGGAGTAGGTAAGGCCTATCTCATTCCAGCTGTGAAAAAATACGCTGCCATAGTCTATAGAAAAATTCTTTCCCACGAAGCGCGGGTTAGGATAATCGATACCGAAGAAGTTGGCGATCACGGTTTCCACGTTACCAGCGTTGGCGATGCCGCGTACGCGCCAGGTAAAAGCGACCGCCTGTTTTTCGTCGATAGAATAGAGCACGGAAGGCATCATCACTTCGCCCATGGCCCAGCCGTACTGGCGGCTGGAGGAGGCGGTGTCCAGGAAATAATCCTGGTCGCGTACCCACTTATCGGGCGGGCTGAAGATATTGGATTTAGGAATGCTGGCGTAGGTGTTGCCTGCCTTCACGTCCACACCGATGATATTGACGTCCCATTTGTACCTGGATCCTGCAGCAGATGCAGGATTGGTAAGTACGCCATAAATGCCCGCATAGTGACTGGTATGGTATCCGGCAAAAGATTGGGCCTGCGCATACTGCAAGGAGAGCAGCAGACCTAAAGTGGCAATAAAAAGTTTTCGCATAGTATTATTCTGGGCTATGACGCATCTTCACCGTTCGCTCTCTCCTGTGATCGTGATCTTAATATAACAGTTGTATTGTCCTCTTATTGTACTTTGAAATAAAACCTTATGGTTCCAAACTGCTCTTCCGGGGCATCAGGGCTTGCATTGTACTTAATCTCCCGGGCGGCTCTTTTTGCAATCTCGATAAGGGTTGGATTATTGAGCGTAGAGCCGCGGAGGCTATGGGCGGCGCTTACTACGTTGCCCTGCCTGTCTACTTTTATATTAACGGCGATATAGCCGGTTTCATTGCCTTCGTAAGTGGGCTGTGGCCTGCTCACCAGGGATCGTCCGCGAAGGCGGAAATCGCTACGGCCACCACCTAATCCGCCACCCGTATAACCGCTGGCGTTAGGGTCTCCATTGATCTGTCCGCGGTCGCCGGGGCGGCCGGTATTACCTTCTCCGGTGGAATTATTGGAGCCATTGGCGTTGTTACCGCTGTTGGCGCTATTGGCAGTGCCGCCGCTGTATACCGCTTTGGGCTTGGGAGCAGGCGGTGCGGGTGCGGGAGGCGCTTCCGTTGTCTTCCTGGGCGTTTTTTCAGGCTTGGGCTCCAGGTTCCTGCGGTGTTCCCTTGGCTTCTCCTCCGGTTTTTCCGGTTTGGTGATCTCAGGGGCCTCTTCTTCGTCCTGGGTAGCAATATCTTCTGCAGGAGCTGCGTCCTGGGACGGGGCCGGCTGGTTTTGTGGGGATGAGGCCTCAGGCGCTGCGTTGCTGGGCGGGTTAGGGTTGAGTGGTTGTTCATCACCCATTCCATCGTCGGAGGTACCCAGGTTCACTTCCATGCCCAGGTCCTGATCAGGAGGGGGCGGCGGGGCAGAAAAACCGGCAAACAGCAGTCCAACAAGCAGTAATGCATGTACGCCAATCGTTGTGCCAAGGGCCGTTAAGTTCTTCTGAGTATTCCGCTCTTGCATAATGATCAAAAATAATATTTTTCCTGACTATTTAAATATTTCATATGCGAAACGCAATATCGTTGCACATACCACCAGCAGGAAAAACCTGCGAACCAGACTGTTGCCTTTCAATATAGCCAAACGCGCGCCAAAAAATGAGCCGGTCAGGTTAGCGACCGCCATTGCCAGGCTTACCGGCCATAAAATATGCCCGTGAAGGGCAAAATACAGGATGGCCGCTATGTTGGTAGCCAGGTTCACCACTTTGGCATGGGCGCTGGCGTGTAAGAAATCGAAGCCCATCAGGCTGATAAAGGCCAGGATCAGGAAGCTGCCGGTTCCGGGCCCGAAAAAGCCATCGTAAAAGCCAATTACTCCTCCAATAACGGCGCCCCACACCCATGTATTGCCTGCGGGCAGGAAGGCCTCCTGTGTTTGCTGACCGAAATCCTTTTTAAGCCAGGTATATATCGCTACTGCAACCAGCAGGCAAAGCATAATGGGCTTGAGGAACTGGTTGGGGAGATAAGTCACCAGCGAAGCCCCCAACATAGCCGCAAAGAAGGCCGTAACAGCTGTTACAGCCAGCAGGCCGCGGTGAAAGCTCACCTTTTGGGCGTATTGCCAGGCTGCCATGCTGGTGCCTGAAAATGAAGGTATTTTGGTAGTGCCCAGCAGTGTGGCTACCGGGTATTGCGGAAAGGTAAAGAGAATGGCGGGTGTCTGGATCAATCCGCCGCCGCCAACAATGGCGTCTATAAAACCTGCGCAGAGCGAGAAGCAGCAGAGCAGGACGAGGTCGGTTGTTATCACGGGGGCAAAAATATTGTTTTTAGGGGAATGATCTATGCAGCGGTAACGCGTTTATTCAGGTACCAGAACCCTGCTGCCGTCACCACAGAGCAGCCGGCTACAATATACCACCAGTAAGCAAAGCCGAGGTATTGTACAATGTTGGTGCTTAAAGTGGGCGAGATCACCTGCGCCACTGAGAATGCTACCGTGTACAGGGATGCGTACTGACCGCGGTTATGGTCTGCGCTGCGGCTGGTCCAGAAGGTATTCATGAAAGGCACGGTCATTATTTCGCTGACGGTGAACAGGAGTATGAACAATATGGCCACTGCGAAGGAAGCAGGGAGCAGATTAAAGCTCAGGTACGCAAGGCCATTCACCAGCACCCCTCTCCAGATAAAATCCAGGGGTGCTTTTTTACCTTCCAGCTTATAAACCGTTATCATTTCGAGCAGGGCGATGAGCAGCCCGTTCAGGCCTATTGTCATCCCCACATAGAGCTCGGGCATGTGAACAACCGTTTTAAAGTATAAGGACACCAGGGAGCTAAGCTGGAAGAAGAACATCGCGTACATGCACACCAGTGCGATGAAGAACATGTACAATCCATCCCTGTAGGCAGGAGGGCCTTTAACAGCTGCGGTTCCATCGCCGGCAGCGGGTTTCGCCACTTTTACCGGAGGTAAGATCAGGCGCATGAGCAGGGCGGCAATGATACAGGTAAGGCCATCTGCCCAGAACAGGAAACGGTAGCTGATGGCAGCCAGGATACCGCCCAGCGCGGGACCTACGGAGAAGCCCAGGTTGATGGCCAGCCGGTGCAGCGAATAAGAGCGGGTGCGGTTTTCAGGATTGCTGTACGCTGCGATAGCCGCTGCGTTAGCGGGACGGAAAGCATCTCCCACCAGGCTTAATACGAATACGCAGATGCTGATCTGCGTCATGGTGCGCATCTGCTCCAGCACAATGAATAATATCCCGTTGAGAAAGAGGCTCCAGAACTGTACGGGATAGAAGCCGATACGGTCTGCCAGCCGGCCGCCGAGCAGTGCGCCCAGTATAGAGCCGGCGCCCCAGATGGCGAGAACGATGCCTGCCTGGCTAATGGAAAAATGTTGATGCTGGGTGAGGTAAATGGTAAGAAAGGGCATTACCATGTTGCCGCTCCGGTTAATGAGCAGGACAACGGATAACCACCAGGTGGAGGTGCTGAGGCCAGAAAAGGCTTTTTTGTATAAAGAGAGCAAGGAACAGCGGGTTTAAGGGAAGCGCAAAGGTAATTAATTTAGTCGTTAGTCGTCAGTCGTTAGTCGTTAGTAAATGCAGCGAATATGATCTTCGCGCCAATCACTGACGACTGACGACTAACGACTAACGACTAACGACTATTACTGTCAACTAAAAATGTGCAAAATCATTTGCGTAGTCCCCTTTGATCCTTTCCATGGGCGGGTTGAAATAGCCGAATTTCAGGTGGGGGAATTCTTCGCGGATGAGGTCCAGCAGCTGTTGCATGCCAAGGCATTCTTCGGTTTCGGTGATGCCCAGTTTACCCAGGTACCAATCTGGATCGATGTTGAAGTTGCGCCACTGGATCATGCTTAAGCCAGTGTCTTTGATCAGCTTGCGCAGGGCTTCGTATTCAGAAACGCTGTCGGTCATGCCGGGGAACACGAAATAGTTGATAGAGCTCCAGCCGCCGAAGCTGCGTACTACTTTCAGGCTTTCTACGATGTCTTCAAAAGCATAGTTATTGGGCCGGTAGTAGGGCGTGTACCATTTTTCCTGTACGGAGTTGGTACTTACACGTATGCTGTTAAGCCCCGCCTCGCAGAGGGCGCGTACGGCGTCGGGCTTACTGCCATTGGTATTGATGTTGATGCTGCCTTTGGGGGTATGTTTCCGGATCTCCAGGATGGATTCACGGATGGTTTCCCACATGAGCAGGGGCTCACCTTCGCAGCCTTGTCCGAAGCTGACGATGGGGAAGGGAGCGGTTTCCAGGTGCGGCACGGTATATTCCACGATCTCTTCTGCCGAGGGCTTGAAGCGGAGGCGGTCCTGCGTGGAAACGATGCTTTCTTCTTCCGGCTGGAAGGAGATGCAGCCTACGCAGTTGGCATTACAGGCAGGAGAAGAAGGGATCGGGCATTCCCAGCGTCCCATGAAATAGTTACGGGCAGCCGGGCAATGATAGGTGAGCGCGCAGTTTTCTGCCAGGTGCTTTACCAGGCGGTTGTGCGGGTACGCCTGCAGCAGGTCTTTTACGCCTTGCTTTACCTTCTTATCGTCGAAACCCGCACATTCCTGGCGGATATCCTGTTCGATACGGGTGGCGGGCACATAGAATTTGCCGTCCAGCCAGCCTACTGCGGTATAGCAGAACAAGGGCAGGGTGGGGGCATCGGGCAGTGTTTCGTAGGCGGCCAGGTAAAAGCCGGTGTGGGCGGGGGGAATGAAAGCCGCTACAGCCCAGCCTTTGTCGCACAGCGCCATGTCGCCGGTAGCAGCATCGATACCGATGCCACGGCGGCCGGGCAGTTCGTACAAAGAGCCTCCTTCGGGCAGCTCAATCCATTCTTCGTCAGGGATAGGCATTGCGTCCCAGCCGCTGCGGCCGGTGACGTGCAGCGAAGTATCCTCAAAAATGTTCCCCTTTCCGTCGGAGTATAATATGTATGGTTTCATTAGTCGAAAGTTGTCAGTTGACAGTTGACAGTTGTCAGTGGTTAGTCGTTAGTGGTTAGTCGTTAGTAAATGCAGCGAATATAATCTTCGCGCCAATCACTAACGACTAACGACTAATGATTAATGACTAACCACTGACAACTGTTAACTGACAACTACTTAGCTATTTAACCGGCTCCTGCAGAACCCGTTTATTTCATCTTCTTTGATATCCGGAATATTATCCAGCACTTCCAGCTGCAGTATTTTATTGTTCTTAAAGTCTACCGTCAGCAGGTCATTCCGCAAAATTACGTTATTGAGCTGGTTCCAGCCCACTATCCGGCTTGAAAAGGTGGTGGGAATAGAAATGCCGGTGATATCCATGGAGATATAAACGGGCTTGAAAATATTGTGCTCCACCCAGCCGATGTAGGCCAGTCCCAGTCCTATCAGCAGCTGCAGCAAGCCTATGAGGGGCTGCATATGCGAGAGGAAATACAGGGCGCCGCTACAGCACACAAATACCTGCAGCAGGCGCATCATGCTGTTGGCGCCGGAGAAATTTCGCATACGGCGTATTACGAAAGGGAACAGCAGGCTGATAAAGCCCACTACCAGGAAAAATACCACCATGGCCCAGTTGGGCGTGCGGCTGTTGTACACGCCGATGGCGTTGAACAGGAATAATATTCCTGCCATTCCGTGCATTACCGGTTGTAAACGCAGGCGGGTGAGTGTATTGGGATGGAGGATCCGGATCTTATACATCAATTGCAGCTTACCAGTAAGTTACACAATTTAAAGAGGATGCGGGCGCCTACGTTGGCATCCCATTCATCGTGGGAGGTACTTACTTCGTTCAGGTCGAAACCGATCAGCTTGCGGCCGGAGGCCAGCAGGCGTTTGAAAAGGTAAAAGATCTGTTCTGCCTCAAATCCGCCCGGAACAGGGGTACCGGTATGCGGGCAGAGCTTGGGATCCAGGCCGTCTATATCAAAGCTGATATATACCTGCTGCGGCAGCGCTTCGATGATGCTGTCGCATATGTTGCGCCAGGTCTCGCCTTCGAACTGACGTTCCTTGATATTTTTATCGAAGAAGGTAACTACGCGGCCATTGCTGGCGGCAATGTAATCCAGCTCTTCCTCGCAGTAGTCGCGGATTCCCACCTGTACCAGTTTCTGCAGCTGGGGCACCTCATTGAGGGCGTTGTACATGATGGAGGCGTGGGAGTATTTGAAACCTTCGTAGCTGTCGCGGAGGTCGCAGTGGGCGTCAATCTGCAGGATGCCGAAATCGCCTTTCTTTTCGCCGATGGCTTTAAAAAAGCCCAGGGGGGTACTGTGATCACCGCCAACGAGGCCTACCAGCTTGCCTTTGTTAAGCAGGGCAAGGGTTTGGTTATAGACCCATTCGTTCATCACCTTGGTGCCGGTATTAACGTCTACCAGGGTCTTTTTCAGGAATTGATTCTCATTGATCTCGCCGCCTTCTGTCAGGAACTTGATATACAGTTCAGCTTCCTTGCGGAGGTAATCGCTGCGGAGGAGGAGGTGCTTGTCGGGTTCCCGCATAAAAAAGCCTTTTTTCCATCCATCCTTTACATCCGGGTCGAGGAGGTCTACCTGGAAAGAGGCTTTAAAGATCTGCTCCGGGCCACGGGCGGTACCGTTGCTGTAGGATACGGTCACTTCCCAGGGAACGGGCAGCAGCACCAGTTTTGCATCTTCCTCGCTGAAAGGCAGCCCAAATACGTTGTTTGACAGTAACCCTACCGAATTAGGGTCAAATTGTGTTAGATCGGCCATGATACTAATGATTCATTTTCATTTCCGGCGCAAAGATAGGAATCTGTGCCCTGTGAAATGCCTTTTATATAAAAATTAAGGACAGGGAACTTGTTTTTGCGTTAATTTTGCGCTGAAAATCGAACCGGTTACAGTAAATCAACGGATTAGAACAAAACAGGAAGCAGGCCGAAATTTTAAGCTATGAAGAAAACAAACATCATCTTACTGATAGTGATCGCAGTGGCCATCGGTGTAATTGTTACAATGGTAGGGGATTTCAGTACCTATGAAACATTTGCTACGGCGAAGGAAAAAGAAGGTAAGGAATATCATGTGATCGGGGTGCTGGACAAAACCCAGCAGCTCACATACGATCCTGTAAAGGATGCCAACTATTTCACATTCTACGTGAAAGATAAGGTAGGTGAAACCCGCAAGGTAATATTCTACGGCACCAAGCCTACAGATTTCGAGAAGGCCGAGCAGCTGGTGCTGACCGGTAAGATCGAGGGAGAGGAGTTCCACTGCAACAAGATACTGATGAAGTGCCCTTCCAAGTATAAAGACGACCAGATTGCCATGGGCACCAAACAAATGTAGGCTGCCACCATTCATTACTAATTCAGCGTAACATCTTGGAAACAAAATACATAGGGGAACACCTGCTGCCCGGACAGTTGGGACATTTCTTTGCAGTACTCTCTTTTATAGCATCACTGGTAGCCACCATTGCTTACTTCAACGTTGTCAGGGCCAGGGAAGCACAGCTGCAATCCTCCTGGAAGCTGCTGGCCCGCTGGGCATTTATCATAGAAGCTGCCTCTGTTTTTGCCGTATTCGGCATTTTATACTACGTACTGTACAATCACTTCTTTGAATATAAGTATGTGTGGCGCAACTCATCGCGCACACTGGAGGTAAAATACCTGCTGTCCAGCTTCTGGGCCGACCAGGAGGGTAGTTTCCTGCTTTGGAGCATCTGGCACAGCGTGCTGGGGATCATCCTGATCTTTACTTCCAAACGCTGGGAAGCGCCTGTAATGACAGTACTTTCCTTTGCACAGGTCTGCCTGGCCAGTATGCTGCTGGGGATCTATATACTGGGCTACCGTGTAGGCAGCAATCCTTTCCTGCTGTTAAGGCAGGCGGAGGAGAATATTAACCTGCCCTGGGTAAGCATGCCCAATTACCTGGAAAGGATCACAGACGGTAACGGGCTGAACCCGCTGCTGCAGAACTACTGGATGGTGATACATCCGCCGGTGCTGTTCCTGGGCTTTGCCTCTATGATCGTTCCTTTTGCATTTGCTTTTGGCGGGCTCTGGACCCGTGAATATAAAGAGTGGACCAAACCAGCCCTCCCCTGGGCCTTGTTTGCCGCCATGATGCTGGGTACCGGTATTATGATGGGCGCCGCCTGGGCGTATGAGTCGCTTACCTTTGGCGGCTACTGGGCATGGGACCCAGTGGAGAACGCCTCCCTGGTGCCCTGGCTCACGCTGATAGCCGGCGTTCATACCCTGCTGGCGTTCAAGTCTACCGGGCATGCGCTGAAATCTACCTTCTTCTTCTTCTTTATTTCCTTTGTACTGATCCTGTACTCTACTTTCCTGACCCGGAGCGGTGTGCTGGGAGAAACTTCCGTGCACTCCTTCACCGACCTGGGCATGAGCGGACAGCTGCTGGTATATATGGCGGTATTCACCATCCCGGCTTTTGTGATGCTGATCGTGCGCAGAAAAGAGATCCCGGACGTGAAGAAAGAGGAAAGCACTTACTCCCGCGAGTTCTGGATGTTTGTAGGCGCGCTGGTATTGCTGATCGCGGCTATCCAGATCACCTTCACTACTTCCATCCCCGTGTGGAACAAAATGTTTAAGCTGAACCTGGCGCCGCCACTGGAGCCGGTGTTCCATTACAACAAGATCCAGGTATGGGTGGCGATCGTGGTGGGCCTGCTCACCGCTATTGTACAGTTCTTGAAATATAAAGACACGCCGCGTAAGATAGCAGGTAAGAACCTGTTATGGCCTACGGTGATCTCACTGGTAGCAACAGTGCTGATCGGTTGGCTGGGCAAGATCAATTATAATTTGTACGGGGCCGGTTACCTGACCGCATTGTATATTATGCTGTTTGCCAGTGTATATGCGGTAGTGGGTAACGGCGTATATATTTTCAAAGGCCTGAAAGGCAAGATGAAATCTGCCGGTGCTTCAATTGCGCATATCGGTTTTGGCCTGGTATTGCTGGGCATCCTGATCTCTGCCTCCAAGCGGGAAGTGATCTCCATAGACCGTATGAAGATGCTGGACGGCGGTTTCTTTGGCAAGGAAAGCAAGGAGAACCCGCGCGAGAACCTGATGCTGCCCAGGAATTTCCCGATACAGATGGGCGATTACCATGTGACCTACGCAGGCGACTCTACGGCAGCAGGCGATCCGAAAACCTATTACGTGGTAAGGTATGAGAAGAAAGACCCTGCTACGGGACAACCACTGGAGAATTTCACCCTGTACCCGGATGCGTTCATCAATACCAAAGGACAGGAGGGGCTGACGCCTAACCCGTCTTCCCGTCATTACCTGACCCGCGACATCTTTACTTATGTAACGGCGGTACCACGTAAGGATGAGGGCAGCGATACGGCGCAATATAGCCATCATGAGATCAAGGAGGGAGATTCCGTTTTCTTCTCCAACGGCTATATTGTGTACAGCGGCCTGCAGAAATCTCCGCAGAACAAGAACTACCAGGCGGCGGCCCAGGAAGGCGACCTGGCCGTAGGCGCGCAATTGCAGGTGCATACCAAGGACGGCATGCAGTCTACCCTGGAGCCGGTATATTTTATCCGTAACAATACATATCAATATAACGTACCGGATACCGCCCATCAGTTATCCTTGTATGTTCGTTTTGCCAAGATACTTCCGAACGAGAACAAGATCGAGCTGGAGGTGAAGGAATCTGCGACGTTCGATGACTATATAGTGCTGAAGGCGTTCATTTTCCCCTTTATCAATGTGTTGTGGATAGGGATACTGATCATGATAGCGGGATTTTTAATGAGCATCTATCAGCGGGTGCGGCTGCGCAATTAATAATTAATAATGAATAATTAATAATATAAGTACATTAGTGTCAAGCCTGGCACTTGTGAATGCTATTATTCATTGTTAATTCTTAATTATTAATTATCTATGAAACGCAGATGGTTGCGTATAACCCTGGCGGTTATAGCAATACTCGCTATCGTGTACTGGTTTGGCCCTGAACCAGCTACACCAAAGTATGGAATATCCCTGCCAGTAGTACCGGCTGATTCCGTTGGACTGGAACAATATGTAACAGCCCGGGAAAGCCGTCACCGGTTGAAGCCCGATAATGAGGCCCGCATTGTATGGCACGATTCCCTGCACCGCAAAACTCCCTACAGCGTTATTTACCTGCATGGTTTTTCCGCCAGCCGCCGCGAAGGCGATCCGGTAGCCGCTGATTTTGCCGCTAGATATGGCTGTAATATTTTCTACACGCGCCTGGATGGTCACGGTATTGACACTTCCGAACCTTTGCTGACCATGACCGCCGCCGGATTGTGGCGGGATGCCCGGGAAGCGCTCAGCATCGGGCGTGCACTGGGTGATAAGGTGATCGTAATGAGTACTTCCACCGGTGGTACGCTGGCGCTGAAGCTGGCGGCGGAGTATCCGAAGGAGGTATATGCCCTGATCAATATGTCGCCCAATATTGAGATCAACGACCGCCTCGCTTTCCTGGCCAATAATCCCTGGGGACTGCAACTGGCGCGACAGGTAAAAGGCGGCTTGTATAATCACACCAGCGGCGCCGGCGACCCGCAGGTGTCCAGATACTGGAATACGACCTACCGCCTGGAAGCAGTGTCTGAATTACAGAACCTGCTGGAAACCACCATGACAAGCTCCACTTTCAGGAAAATACATCAACCCATCCTGAACCTCTATTATTATAAAGACGAGCAGCACCAGGACCCCACTGTAAGGGTAGCTGCTATCCTGAACATGGAAAAGGAGCTAGGCACGCCGGAAGACCGGAAAGCGGCAGTAGCTATACCGGGGGCGGGCGCCCATGTGCTGGGAAGCTCACTGGTATCGCATGATGTGCCGGGTGTAGAGCGGGCTATTTTTAATTTTTCTGAACAGGTATTGAAATTAAAGCCCTTAGATGGAAAGTGAAATGAATTTGCCCCCGGAATGCCATTCATTACGCGAAATGTGTAACTTTAATAAATAAAATTTCGTTAAAGTTTACATGTGCCGTCTTAAGATCACTTTATTCCTCACCATGCTTATGTGCACTTTCCTATACCGGAATGATGCCCTGGCGCAAACTGCGCAGGAGGGAGGTATGCAGGTGAGAGCGGTGATCGTCGGCACGGATACCCTTCCTTCCATTACCCTCCAGATATTTGAGATAACGGAAAAGCTGCCGCGTAAGCTGCGCAAACAGCGGGAGCGCTGGACGCGTTTACGGAATGCGGTATATGTAACGTATCCCTATGCAAAATCAGCCGCCCGCATACTGAAAGATGTGAACGGGCACCTGGCCTCCCTGGATAATAAAAAGGCACGTAAGGCTTACCTGGCTACCAAGGAAAAGGAGCTGAAGGCCGAGTTCGGGGATAAGCTGGAAAATCTCTCTATTTACCAGGGAAAGGTATTGATGAAACTGATAGACCGCGAAACGGGTGAGAATTGTTACGAGATCATCAAGGAGCTGAAAGGCGGTTTTAACGCCCGTTTATGGCAGACGGTGGCGTTCTTCTTTGGCGGAAACCTGAAGAGCGAGTATGATACCGAGGAAGATCATGATATAGAGGAGATTGTGCAGGAGATAGAGATGTACAGGTATTACAGAGCGTATAATTAACCCCTCATTTTAACATTCCTTCTATTTTTCCTGTTGAATTATTGGTTAAGTTTGATGGTATGAAACCATTGATAACGCTATTATTCTTATTGCTGCCGGGAATGGCGGCGCTGGCGCAGGAAGAAACAGACGAGCCGATACAGGTATTTATAATTGACAGTGTGGAAGTAGGGGCTGAAGCGATGAACGGGCTAAGCCCTGACCAGATCGCCATGATCACCATCGCGCGGGGAAAGAAGACGGTGGAGAAATTCGGGGAGCGGGCCGCCAGCGGAGTATTTTATGTAGAAACAAAGGCGTTTGCACGTAAGCGTTATAACCGGATGTTCAGTGATCTTTCGCCTGCTTATGCGGCTGCCTTGCAGCGTTATGGCAGCGACAGCAGCTTTCAGTATATCATAGGTGACAGTGTGTTGACCATTAACCGGGAATCGCAGTTGGCTACTTTAGCGCCGAAGGATATAGCGGAGATCAGGGTAGAGGGGGGACAGCAGGCATCCGCCAAGAAGGTGTCGAAGATAAGGGAGGAGGAGGTAAGGGTCATTATCAAGACAAAAGAAAACGTCATAAAGCAGAAATAAAAAACCCAGGAACGATTACCGTTCCTGGGTTTTTTTTATGTGGTATGGTTAATTACTGCACGTATCCCGGGTTCTGCGGGCGCAGGTTCGGGTTGTTGTTATACTCCAGCGTAGGCAGCGGGAACAGCAAGTGCTTTTCCTGCAGGGTAGGCGCGTTAGCGGTACCGTAGTTGAACTTGTGACCTACGAAGTTGTCGAAATTGTTGGTTGTTTCGTTATATGCTTTACGAAGACGTACCATGTCGAACCAGGTTTTGCCTTCGTAGCACAGCTCGTGCCAACGCTCGCGCCATACAGCCAGGCGGAAGTCGGCCTGCGTGAAAGTAGCAGGTGTGGTTAGCCCGGCGCGGTCGCGGATCGCTTTCAGCGCGGCGATAGCCTGGGCATTCGGTGCGCCGTCTGCTTCGTTCTGCGCTTCAGCATAGGTAAGCAGTACTTCTGCGTAACGGATCAGGGGCCAGTTCATGCCACTCTGGGAGGTACCTTTTGTACCCAGCGTACCGTTAGCCACCTTGTCGAAATGCTTGAAGATGTAGGGCTTGTTCAGCTCCTTTACGGTGGATTCGTATCCGTTTACATAATATTTGGTGTAGAAGAATTGTTGTTCCTGTACACGTTTATCTCCTGCTTCATAAGAATCGTAGAAGGCCCTTGTAGGAATGGTGCTGCCTACCTGTGTACCATAGGCGGAAATGCCGCCAAAGTTAGGTAACATGCTTTCCTGGAAAGGATTGTTTACGATGCCTTGCGCATACTGCACTTCGAAGATCAGCTCACCGGTGTTCTTGATCTTCAGGGTCGTGCAGCGCATCGTAGCTGGCAAACAGCTGAAAGCTACCATTGTCGATCACTTCTTTTGCTTTGTCTGCAGCAAGTTTGTAATAACCGGCTTTCTTCAGCGGTTCTCCTGCCATAGTAAGATATACGCTGGCCAACAGTGATTTAACGGCGCCGAGGGATGCTCTTCCGCTTGCATCTGTCTGCGGTAAGCCAGCGGTTTCTGCTGCGGTAAGATCGCTTACTATCAGGGAATAGATGCTATCCTGGGAAGCACGTTTAGGATACAGTTCAGGATCTTTGTTGCTCTGGATCTGTCTTGTCACCATCGGCACATCTCCCCACAGTCTTACCAGCCAGAAGTAGTGCAGTGCACGCAGGAAGCGCGCTTCACCGAGGCACTTTTTCTTCAGGTTTTCATCTGTGGTAGTAAAGGTAGGAATGCCCGGGATCTTCTCGATTGCCTGGTTACAGTTGGCAATGTTCAGATACAGGTTCTGCCACCATTGTCTTACGTGCAGGTTATCCGGGTTGTAAGCGAGGTTGATCAGGTTATTAAGATCGGAGTTCTGACCGGTCTCGGAAGTGGTAGTGCCTGTAGGCGCTTCCAGCAGCTGATAGTTGTTGGAGAAGATGCCGGTTCCGTTGCCGATAAAGCGCAGGTTGGCATAGATGGCAGCCACTGCTGCATCAGCATGTTCGGGCAGTGTATAAAAGTTATCCGGTGTGAGGGTGGAGGGATCCTCCTCTTCCAGGAACTTCGAACAACCGGACACTGCGAGCATCGCCCCACAAACCAGTATCAGACAGAATCGTTTTATTGTCAGTTGCATGATAATAATCTTTTTAATTAGCAATGAATTACAGTCCAACGTTCAGGCCCAGTGTAAAGGTGGTGGGCTTGGGATAGTCGAAGAAGGTCTGACCCTGCGTAAATGCCTGGTCGTAGGTGCTTACTTCCGGATCGTTGCCGCTGTAGCTGGTTACGAGGAAGAAGTTCTGCACAGAACCATAGATCCTGAGTTTGCTCAGGTGGTATCTTTTCAGTGTGCCTTCTTTGAAAGTGTATCCCAGCAGCAGGTTCCTGCCACGGAGGAAGGAGCCATCCTCTACCCAACGGGTATCTACGTTGGTTACATAACCAGCCCTGGTATCGCGTAAAGCAGCGATGGGGGTGTTCTGGTTTTGCGGCGTCCATGCGTTCAGCACTGTTTTATAGCTGTTGGCAATGGCCACACGGTCTTCGCCGGAGTGTTTGGTCATATTCAGCACGTCGTTGCCGTAGGTGAACTGCAGGTCCAGTGTCAGGTCCCAGTTCTTATAACGGAAAGAGTTGATGAATGAACCGTAGAAATCAGGGTTGTTGTTACCGATGATCTTACGGTCAGCATCATTGATCTGGTAGTCGCCATTCACATCTTCATACTTGATGTCACCGGGCAGGATGGTCTTGCTGGAACGGTAGCTGGCAAATTTAGCTGCTTCAGCTGCGTCTTTGTCGCTCCAGGTACCGATGCGGTTCAGGCCCCAGAAGGAACCTACAGATTCGCCCACTTTGATGATACCGGTGAAGTTGGTGAAGTTCGGGTTACCACTGAAGATAGGCGCCGGAGTGGCCAGTGAGAGCACTTTGTTCTTGTTGCCGGCGATATTGAAGGTGGTATTCCAGGTGAAGTCTTTGCTGTCGATGTTGATAGTATTCAGCGCTAATTCCCAACCTTTATTCTCCATGCTGCCTACGTTGCTGACTACTACAGAATAACCGCTGGAGAAGGGCAGGGGCGCTTCGAGCAGCATGTCTGTTGTTTTCCTGTAGTAGATATCGGCTTCAAATGAGATGCGGTTGTGGAACAGGCCGAGCTCGAGGCCCAAGTCTGCCTGCTGGGTTTTTTCCCATTTCAGGTCAGGATTGGAGAGGCGGTTGATACCGATACCGGTAGCCCTGTTACCATTGAAGATAGCAGTATAGTCAAAGTTGGCGCCGCCACCGAAGCCGGTATAACGGGGACCGAGCGCACCCAGTGAAGCGTAGGGACTGGTTTCAGAGTTACCTGTGAGACCATAGCTGGTACGCAGCTTCAGGTGTGAAACGGTTGGATTGCCTTTCAGGAAAGGTTCTTCAGACGCTCTCCAGGCAAATGCTGCAGAGGGGAAGAACGCATACTTATTGGATTCACCGAACTTGGAAGAACCGTCTATACGGCCGGTCAGCGTTACCAGGTATTTATCCATCAAACCGTAGTTGATACGGCCATAGTAAGAGTTGAAGGCGAACCTGGTATTGCGTGATTCGGGTGTTGGTAAAGTGGAGGCAGAGCCTAAGTTGTTATACTTGAAGTAGTCTGTCAGGAAGCCTTCGCCGTAGGTAGTGAAACCTTTCACATTGGTTTCATACCAGGAGGCGCCCACCATGCCGGTAAAGTTGTGGATCTCGTTAAACTTCTTGTTATAGGTCAGATAAGTTTCTGAAGAATAAAAAGTTTCGCGGTTGTCATCCAGCACAGCACGGCCTTTCTGGCCCTGGGAGATCTGGTTCAGGTTACGGCCGCTGTATTCGTTACGCTGGCGTGTAACCACATCAGCGCCTAATACGGAGCGCAGTTCCAGTCCCGGCGCCAGGTGCAGGTTTACATACACGTTACCCAGCAGGGTTTGCGTATACAGCTCATAGAAGCGGTTGTTCATGATGTTCACCGGGTTTTCACCACCTTCCATGCCTTTGTACTGCCAGTTACCTGCGTAGGTACCTGCATATTTACCGCTGGTATATTTAACCGGCAGGATAGGCAGGCCTTCTGTGATCATACGCACGGAGTTCAGTCCGCCGGTACCGATATCCACCAAATTTTCTTTCTGGTTGTTATAGCTGAGGTTACCGCCTACAGAGATCCAGTCTTTCAGTTCTGTATCAAAAGTGAAGCGGGCAGAATAACGTTTCAGGTAAGAGTTCAGCAGCAGGCCGTTATCATCGCGGTAGCCCAGGAAGACGCCATAGGAGCCTTTCTCCGTACCGTTGGTGAAAGACAGCTGATGATTCTGGGAAAGTTTGCTTTGTGTAGCTTCCTTCAGCCAGTCTGTATTGTACAGCGGCTCAGGATTACCGTCGGCGCCCACTTTGAACAGCTCAGGATTGCCGAGGGTATTGCCTACCAGGTAGTCTCTTCTTTTTACTACGGGATCGGAATAGTTGCCTTTGGCCCAGCCTTCCGGATCGTAGGTCTGTGCGTTCTTATACGCCTGTTCTTCTACCCACAGGAACTCTTTTGAATCCAGCATTTTTACGCGATGCGGGCCGATGGTAGGCACGCTGAAGTCAACATCATAATTGATATGACCACCGTCTTTGGTACCGCGTTTGGTAGTTACCAGCACTACGCCGTTGGCGCCGCGTGAACCGTAGATAGCCGTCGCAGAAGCGTCTTTCAGTACTTCTACAGACCCGATATCAGACGGGTTAATATAGTCGATCGCGTTAGAGAACTGTGTTTGGGTGCCTACGGGCAGCATCACACCATCGATAATGTACAGCGGGTTGCTGGTGGTGTTGATGGAGCTGAAACCGCGGATACGTACACGGGTGGCGCCACCTGGGCGACCTGAGTTTACGCTTACATTCACACCCGGGATACGGCCGGCGAGCGCCTGGTTCACGGAAGGCACCTGGCGTTCCTGTAATTGTGCTGTTTTAACGGTAGCTACGGCGCCGGTGATGTCGGATCTTTTCTGCGTACCGTAACCTACTACTACAACGTCCTGCAGTGATCGTACATCTGAGGAGAGTGTAACGTTCAGTTCTGAACCGCTACCCAGTGATACTTCCTGGGTAGAGTAACCCACGAAGGAGAATACGAGGGCGTTGGCGCCCTTGGGAACATCCAGGGAGAATGAGCCGTCAGGTTTAGTTTGGGTACCTACAGCAGTACCTTTTGCCTGAACGGTCACGCCCGGTAAGGGGCTTTTGTCCTTGGCGTCAGTTACCTGTCCGGAAATTTTCCTGGACTGGGAAAAGGCCATTAAACACATAAATATCCATAACGTGCTTAGGAGGCCACTTCGCATAAGAAAGGTTGTTTTCTTCATACGCTTTGGTTTTTAGGTTGTTTAAAAGGTGGAATGACATCGACTCTGCAGTGTTACAGCACAAATGAGAGGGACGAATAAAGAATAGAAATACCGCTATCTTTGCGCGGCAAAAGAGATATGATGGCTTTATAGCAAAGCAGCACCATAACGTGGGCGTCCCTCCCCATTAACAGCAAAATCGATTTAGCATTTGGTTATTTAAAAAGACCCTTCCGGATCTTCAGCCAGTACATGTTACATGCTTGATATCGTGGTTTAAGGTTTTAGTTTACAAGTTTTAGTTCGCTTTAATTTTAGTTCGCTTCAGTTCCCGTGATGATGTGGAATCTTAACGGTTTATCAATAAAAAACTTTCGCCGTAAAAATAGTACTCTTTTTCACAATCCAAAATGGATGTGTAAAAAATAATATCAATCATATCGTTTACTGATATCAGGTAGAGCGTCGCATGATCAATTTTCCTTCGAGCAGGATCTGTTGCGATGGTTTTTTTGTTTTATCAGCGCTGCTGTTCTTCAATTGTTCCATCAATAAGGCGATGGCGGTTTTAGCGATGCTGGCGATAGGTTGTTCAAAAGCGCTGATGCCGGGAGGGTAAAGCCGGAAGACGTCGTGGTCATCAAAGCAAACTACTGCGAGGTGTTCGGGGATACGCAAGGCAAGACGATCAATTGCTTCGAGGCCGGCTACACCGAGGTAGTTGGTAGCAAAGACCAGCGCGTCGGGTTGACGCTTACTTTTAATGAAAGTGCTGATGCGGCGGATGATGGCATCCTGCGGTGTATCGTATTTTAATTTGAGCACATGCTGTTTAGCTGCAGTGATGTTGTATTGTTTGCAGGCATCACGGTAGGCCTGTTCCCGTTGTTGCAGCTGCACAAGATCCAGATCGGCCGTAACGAGGCCGATATTGCGGTATCCTTTTTCCAGCAGGTGATCTACACAGGAGCGCATGCCTTTGTAATTATCTACCAGCACGTAGGGTGTGCTTACATCTTTGAAGTAGCTGTCCATCAGCACAAGGGGCCGGTGATGCTGCATCAGCTGTTGTATCTCTGTTTCCATGCCGGGGGCGGGCGTGATGAGATAACCGTCCACCTGTTGTTTGAGCATCATCTCGATCATTTCCTTTCCTTTCCGGGGATTGTTCTCTGTGCTGCAATAGAGCACTTTATACCCATGGCGTTCTGCTTCTTCCTCAATTGTACGGGCCAGTGCGGCAAAGAAGCTGCCGGAGATGCTTTCCACGATCAATCCCAGGATCCTGGATTGCCCGGTGCGGAGGTTGACGGCTACCGGATGCGGTTGATAACCTGCTGCTTTGGCCAGGCTCTCGATCTTTGCGGCCAGTGTGTCGCTGATACGTCTTTGTTTGGCTTTACCGTTCAGCACCAACGAAACAGTAGAAGGCGCCACGCCGGCTTTTTTTGCTACGTCTTTAAGGGATACTCTTTTCATATTTACTCCCGAAGGGGAGGAAAGATACTTTTAAAAGTTTGAAGTTTGAAGTTTGAGGTTTGAGGTTCGTTGGAAGTGGCAGGGACAGCATGCATGTGCCAGGTAGACGCACTTTCTCCGGAACCTCAAACCTCAAACTTCAAACCTCAAACCTTATTTTGCCTGCAGGCATCCCGGGGTGGTTCTTACACTGTCCTTTTGTGTGATGAGGGATGTGCGGGAAAGGTGGTTCTTCATATCTGCCTGTGGCAGGTCGTAGTATAATACTACGCCGTAGCCGTCGTTCATGGTTCTTTGTGCAAGGTTGGCAGCGGTTGACAGGGACGTATGGTTGATCCAGATGGCGGCAGGCCCCAGCTGGCTTTTGGTCATACCTGCAAAGGTGGGAGGGGCGTAGCTGCCGTAGTAGGGATTCCAGGCATAGTTGATAAAATCGCCGGTCTTTTTACCGTTCCAGGAAGAACGTGCTGCGGCCGGACCGATATTGTAAAGCGTAATGGTCTTGGTGGGCATCAGTTTGCGCAGCTCATCCAGCAGGAGGATGAAGGAGCTGTCGTTAGGCTGGGGCAGGCCGTTCTTGCCATATTCTGCATATTCATCATCAAAGTCGACACCATCGAGGCCGTAAGCAGTAACGGCGCTGCTCAGCTGCTGGGCAAAGGCTTTTGCTCCGGCACGGCTGGTAAAATTAGCAAAGCCGGCGCCCTGGTGGTTGCCCAGCACGGAAAGGAGCACTTTAATGCCTTTAGCCTGCAGGGGCTGAATATAGGACGCGCGGTTGTTCAGCACCGTGCTTACATTGGGATTGTTATAGAGCACGGCTTTCCTGGCCTGGGTATCATAGTTGATATTGGCGGCAAATATGATAGCGATATCGAAGAAGGCTTGTCCGCCTGTTTTAAGGGTATAGCAACCTGCATTGGCAAAGTTGTTATTGTTCACTTCAATATAGACCACGTTCAGGGGACCGGTCTTGGCTTCGGGAGTGACGTTTATCGTGTCTTGCGGAGGCGGCGGAGCGGGTGGCTGTGCAGCATCTTTTTTGCAGGCGAAACTGAACAGGCATACGGCCGTAACGGTTAACAGCGGGGTACTGAATAGTGTTTTCATCAGGGTTGTTTTAATGTATATACGCGTAGAGGGGGATTTATATTATAGCCGCGGGGCGCGTATTTATCCTTTCGAACTTTTTACGTTCCTTTGCACCCATGAAACTGGATATACTTGCGATTGCAGCCCATCCCGACGATGTGGAGCTTTCCTGCGCCGGCACCCTGATGGTACATGCCGCCCAGGGGATGAAAGTGGGTGTGGCAGACATTACCCGCGGAGAGCTGGGCACCCGTGGCACACCTGAAACACGCGCCGCTGAGGCAAAAGCGGCGGCAACGCTGATGGGACTGGCGGTAAGGGACAACCTGGAGCTGGCAGACGGGTTTTTCAAGAATGAAAGAATGGAACAACTGGCCGTTATTACGGCTATACGAAAATACCAGCCTGACATTGTGCTGACCAACGCCATAGATGACCGTCATCCGGATCATGGCAGGGCGGCGAAGCTGGTGGCCGACAGCTGCTTCCTGGCAGGCTTGCGCAGAGTGGAAACCACCTTTAACGGACAGCTGCAGCAAGCCTGGCGCCCGAAGCAGGTATTCCACTTTTTACAGGACAGGTACCATGAGCCGGATTTTGTGGTAGACATCAGCCCTATGATGGAAAAGAAGCTGGACGCCATCCGCTGCTTCAAGACGCAGTTCCTGGCGCCCCAGCATGAAAACCTGCAAACCTATATATCTTCCCCATCCTTCTTTGAAAGTGTGATCTACCGTGCCAAAATGCTGGGCAAAATGGTAGGCGTAGAGTATGCGGAGGGCTATACCAGCGCCAAGGCGGTAGGGATCAGGAGCTTTGCAGACCTGATCAACGAGGTTACATGATAAACAGTTGACAGTTATCAGTTGACAGTTGTCAGTTGAAAGTAAACAGTATCAAACGGATGTTCGCTGAGATCAATGACAACTTTCAACGGATACCAGACAACTGATAACTGTCAACTAACAACTGTCAACTGATAACTGTCAACCAGTAACTGACAACTGTACATGAGATATTTCCTTTTACTTTTTGGGCTGCTGATCAGCAGCACCGTTTTCTCCCAACAGGAGGACAAGCGCCTGGCCGCTTTGCTGCGCCCTTACCTGGAGAAGCATCACGGTATAGCGGGCATTTATGTGCATCACCTGAAGCAAAACAAGGTGGTGGCTATTAATGCGGATACGGTGTTTCCTACCGCGAGCACCATCAAGGTACCTATCATGATAGGCATCTTTGACAAGATCGCAAAGGGGGAGTTGCAATATCACCAGCCGCTGATCTACAAGGATTCATTATTGTACCCGGGTGAGGAGGATATCTTAGGAGCATTTAAGGAGGGGCATAAAATTGACCTGGATAAGGTAATGATGCTGATGCTGACGATGAGCGACAATACCGCCAGTCTTTGGCTACAGTCGCTGGCAGGAGGGGGGCAGCAGATCAATGCCTGGCTGGCGGCGCATGGTTTTGTGAGCACCCGGGTGAACAGCCGTACGCCCGGCAGGGAGGCCAACCGAAGCCAGTATGGCTGGGGGCAGACCACGCCGGGGGAAATGGCCCGGCTGATGGAAATGATCTATAAGGGAGAAGTGATCAGCAAGGCGGCCAGCGAGCGGATGTACCGCAACCTTTGCCGTAATTACTGGGATACAGAAGGATTGCTGCAGGTGCCGCCACGGGTAAGAACGGCGTCGAAGAACGGGGCGGTCGATGCATCGCGTTCGGAGGTGGTGATGGTAAATGCCCCACATGGGGACTATGTATACAGCATTATTACCAAGGAGAACCTGGATCAGCGCTGGGACCGTGATAATGAGGCCTGGGAGCTGCTGCGGACGGTATCAAGGATTATCTGGAAACATTATGAGAGAAGGGACAAATGGGTTCCTGACCCTGGGGTAGGGCAGTTTTAAGTGTGAAGTTATCCGAGGGCGCTAGATGAACAGATCCTGGGTAGCGTCAAATTCATCCTGTCTGTTGAGACTGTTTTTGATAAACGGAATCAAAGCAAGGCCCACCGTAATGATTACCAAGAGTACATGCTTAAGTTTCATACCTGCCAAATTTTTAATTTTTCTCTAATAATAACTAAATAACGTGCCAAAATGTTACGAATACGGGTGTCAAAAGGTTGCCTGCTAAAAGGCCGTTTAGCGGAGGTGTGCAGGATTGCGGACTGGACGGGGGCCTATATGGCTTGTCTATAGTTTAAGGCGGGGGCTATAGAAAATATCAATACCTCATCTTGAAAATCTATTTGATTTATTATACACAGACGAAGAACTTTGCACCTGTTCTTAAAATGCGTGGATGTTACGCAAAGCTTGGCAAAAAGAGAATGTAAATTAAAAATCAGCAATACAAATGAAAAATGTCACTTTATCCGTAGGGTCTCAGTTCCCCGAGTTCAAGAAAACGGCAGTTGTTTCCTTAGAAAAAGGCAAAGAGTTCTATGAGATTTCTTCTGAAGAGATCAAAAACTCCGGCAAATGGATGGTAATGTTCTGGTGGCCTAAGGATTTCACCTTTGTGTGCCCTACCGAAATTGCAGAATTCAACAAGCACTTCCAGGACTTCACTGACCGTGACGCTATCCTGATCGGCGCTTCTACTGATAGCGAATTTGTGCACCTAGCCTGGAGAAAAGACCACGAAGACCTGCGTGGCCTGCACTTCCCGATGCTGGCAGATACTTCCAAATCCCTGGCTGAAGAACTGGGTATCCTGGAAGCTAACGAAAAGATCGCTTACCGCGCTACCTTCATCGTAGATCCCCAGGGTATTGTACGCTGGGTATCCCTGTACGACCTGAACGTAGGCCGTAACGTGAAAGAAGTGGTACGTGTACTGGATGCGCTGCAGACCGACGAGCTGTGCCCTTGCAACTGGCAGAAAGGCGAAGCTACGCTGACTGCTTAATAAACGCTTTAACATCCCGGGGGTTTGAGGGTTTGAAGGTTTGACACGTTCACCTTCAGATTTTCAAACCCTCAAATTTTCAAATCATTGAAACTTAAGAGACTATGTTTGCTACAACTAATAATGATACGGCCATCCAGCTTTTACAGACGGTAGGCATTACCGACACCACCCTGCCGGTGAACCTGCAGACCCTCGCCACTACGGATGCCCGTTACCTGAAAGATCTGAAACTGAACGTTACCAATTCGCTGGGCGCAGCCACCCTGAGCAAAAAGGAAGCTTACCTGATCGGGGTAGCCGTGGCGGTGAACGAAAAACACGCAGTGCTGCAGGCGGCTTTTGAAAAGCTGGCGCAGCAGGAAGGGGCTAACGACAAGGAAATTGCGGAAGCCATCAGCTGTACTTCCCTGATGAACGCCAATAACGTATTTTACCGTTTCAGGCATTTTGTTAATAAGGAGTTCTATACCACCACACCTGCGGGTATCCGGATGAGCATAATGGCCAACCCGGTGCTGGGTAAAGAGTTCTTTGAGCTGTTAAGCCTGGTGATCTCTGCCCTGAACGGCTGTGAGATGTGTGTTACCTCCCACGAGGAAGCAGTATTGAAACATGGTACTGAGCAACAGCGGGTGCTGGACGCCGTAAGGCTGGGAGCAGTGCTGAGGAGCCTGGCGGTATTATTTTAACAAATGCCCCGGAGCAAGGATGAGCCTGGGTGAAGCCTATGAGAAGCCTGGGAAAGAACCTGGTAAAATAGTATTGCTTAAAACTGGAGGATGTGGAAAAGTTGAAGTGAACCGAATTAAACAATTGATTTTAAGCGGTTTTTATTAGTCGGTGCATTTACACTTTTTGCACATTCGGATAATGTTAATAAATTTACGCAACAATATTTGCGAAATAAATAAAAAAGGTGGACTTTTGCAGTCCAAAATTTTTAAGATCATGGCAAGAGTATGTCAGGTGACAGGAAAGAAGCCGATAACAGGTCACCATGTTTCCTTCTCTAATATCAAAACAAAGAGAAGATTTCTGCCTAACCTGCAGAAAAAGCGTTTTTTCCTGGCGGAAGAAGATCGCTGGATATCCTTGAAAGTGTCTGCGGACGGTTTAAGGACTATTAACAAAAGAGGTTTGTATGCAGTAGTGAAGGAATTGCGTGCAGCCGGACAGGAAATTTAATTACGGAATTCACTAATTGTATATACAATGGCAAAGAAAGGTAACAGGGTGCAAGTTATTCTGGAATGTACCGAGCATAAGACTTCCGGTCAGCCGGGTACTTCCCGTTATATCACCACCAAGAACAAAAAGAACACTCCCGAACGTATGGAGTTGAAGAAGTACAACCCTATCCTGAGGAAGGTGACTGTACACAAAGAAATTAAATAATTTTGTTGAATTGTCGGTATGGCGAAATGGTTGTTGTATGCAACTGTTTCACACCAGTAAGCACAATTAAACCAATAAACCAATAAACCAATGGCAAAACAAGCTAAGACCGCGATCAAAAAAGATGCTAAGGCTGCTGCTGAAGCAAAAGTGTGGACCAAAGTGATCAAAGCGGTACGTTCTCCGAAATCCGGCGCCTATACTTTTAAAGAAGCTATTGTGCACAAGGATAAAGTGCAGGAGTACATGAACCAAAAGTAATTCGGCTTTACTAAATTATACTGCAAGAAGCTGTTCCGTTCCTGGCGGACAGCTTTTTGTGTTTGTGCTTAGTCCATAACCGGTATAACCCCATATGTTTCCTCATTAATATGTAAATTGCAGCGCCTTTGTATTATTTTCATATAAAGGAATAGCATGGATCTGGAACTATAGACTGTGGATCAAAACTATTATTATGAGCTTTTTCAATAAACTATTTTCCCGGGAGAAGAAAGAGAGCCTGGACCAGGGGCTACAGAAGACCAAAGAAAGCTTTCTGTCCAAGATAGGTAAAGCTATCGCGGGTAAGTCAACCGTAGACACCGAGGTGCTGGATAACCTGGAAGAAGCGCTGGTGTCAGCAGACGTTGGCGTAGATACTACTATACGGATAATAGAGCGGATAGAGCAACGCGTGGCAAAAGATAAATACCTGGGAACCAGTGAATTGAACAGGCTACTGCAAGAAGAGATTGCAGCAATCCTGGTGGATGCGCCTGATAGCGGTTTCCGTGATTTCGAGTTGCCGGAGGGTAAGAAACCCTACGTGATCATGGTGGTAGGTGTAAACGGTGTTGGTAAGACCACCACCATCGGAAAACTGGCCTATAATTTCAAAAAGGCAGGGAAATCTGTATTGTTAGGCGCTGCGGATACCTTCAGGGCGGCGGCGGTAGACCAGCTGACTATCTGGAGCGAGCGGGCAGGGGTACCGATCGTAAAGCAGCAGATGGGCTCTGACCCCGGTGCAGTGGCTTTTGATACCGTACAGAGCGGAGTGGCCAGGAATGTGGATGTTATCATTGTTGATACTGCCGGCCGTTTGCATAACAAGGCCCACCTGATGGATGAATTGAGCAAGATCAGGCGCGTTATGAAAAAAGTAGTGCCGGATGCGCCCCATGAGGTATTGCTGGTGCTGGACGGCTCTACGGGTCAGAATGCACTGGAACAGGCAAAACAGTTCACAGCTGCTACAGAAGTAACTTCCCTGGCTATCACTAAACTGGATGGCACCGCTAAAGGCGGGGTAGTACTGGCCATCGCCAACCAGTTTAAAATTCCTGTAAAATACATTGGCATCGGCGAGAAAATGGAAGATCTGCAAATCTTTGATAAAGAGGAATTTGTAGATTCGCTGTTCAACATAAAAGGCTGATTTTCAGCAATATTGCCGTTGCTGTATGTAAATTCCATTAAAGTGGTTTCAACGTTATAAGGCGTTGGGCCTAAGTTCTTTGTATTATTTACTGTAACTCCTTTTTTTATAAATTTGGTATCGTAGTTCTTGTTTTACCCTTACCCGCTTATATCATCACAATTCGTTTATATGCATATTACCACTATAGACAGAGTTGAAAAGATAACACCGGAAGCATTCAGAAAGCAGTATTATGAGCCACGTAAACCAGTGGTCATTACCAGCTTAAGTGCCGGGTGGCCTGCCCGGGAGAAATGGACCTGGGATTACTTTAAATCCATTGTCGGCCAGCAAACAGTAGGAGTTTACAACAATGAAAGGGCCAGCGCCGGTACGCCGGTAAACGGGGCGGACGATTACATCAGGTTTGGCGACTACCTGGATATGATACAGCGGGGACCGGTGACCCTGCGCATCTTTCTCTTCAATATCTTCCAGCATGCCCCGGAGATCACAAAGGATTTTACCTGGCCAGACCACCTGGTAAAAGGCCTGCTCAAAAAGTACCCCATGCTTTTCGTGGGCGGCGCCGGTTCGGTAGCCCATATGCATTATGACATTGACCTTTCGCACATCTTTCACACCCAGTTCCTGGGCCGCAAACGGGTATTGCTGCTGGAGAACAAGCAGTCGCCCTACATTTACCGCATGCCATTCACCGTTGAAAGCGCAGCCAGTTTTGTGAACTGGCACCAGGCACTGGACACGCAACAGTTCCCGGCACTGGAATACGCCAACGGTTATACGGCCATCCTGGAGCATGGGGATACGCTTTTTATGCCGGGCGGTTACTGGCACCACATGGAGTATATGGATAGCGGCTTTGCCATGAGCCTTCGGGCGCTTGATCAGAGCCTCAGCGGGAAGCTGAACGGCTTGTACCACATCGTAGGACTGCGGGGAATGAATAACCTCCTCATTAAGCTGGCGCCGCAATGGTGGTATTACTACAAGCGCCGGGCTGCCCACCGCAAGGCGGAACGTTTGCTGGAATCGATTAGTAACGAATAGTTAACAAATTGATGGAAGTCGCGTCATTGTGAGGCCCGAAGGGCGTCTTGCCTGACGCTGATGTCTTTATGTAATGATTATTCTTTATTAGTTATTAATTGTGAATTTTTTTTGTTAATTTTGCACCTTCTCATATAAGCCCCCACTAAGGCTAAGTCACATACAGTAAGTCTGCTGTTTTTATTTGTTCGTGTCTTAATTGTCTTCGTGGCGGTAACCCAACCGGCAAATGAAGACAAAAACTTTAAAGAAAGACAAGGTCAATATTATTACATTAGGATGTTCCAAGAATATGGTGGATTCAGAGGTCCTCAGCGGACAGCTGATAGCCAATGACATTGATGTGGTTCACGAAAGTGAAAAGAAAGACCATAACATTGTAGTGGTGAATACCTGCGGCTTTATCGACAAGGCCAAGGAAGAGTCTATCAACACCATCCTGGAGCAGGTGGAACTGAAGCAAAGGGGCCGGCTGGACAAAGTATATGTGACCGGCTGCCTGAGCGAACGTTACCGCGGCGATTTGGAACAGGAGATACCCGGTGTAGACGCCTGGTTCGGAACAATGGAACTGCCGCTGATACTAAAGAAATTTGACGCGGACTATAAAGCAGAGCTGCTGGGTGAACGCCTTTTAAGTACCCCTGCGCATTATGCCTACCTGAAAATATCCGAGGGCTGTAACCGTACCTGCTCTTTTTGCGCCATTCCCCTGATGCGGGGCGGGCATGTATCCAAGCCAATTGAAGCGATCGTAGAGGAAGCGAAGAAGCTGGTGCGTTTCGGCGTCAAAGAGGTGATGCTGATCGCACAGGAGCTGACCTATTATGGCCTGGACCTGTATAAGGAGCGCAAGCTGGCCGAGCTGCTCAAGGCGCTGGCCGCAGTACCCGGGTTGGAATGGATCCGGCTGCACTACGCATACCCGCACAAGTTCCCGATGGATGTGCTGGACGTAATGCGTGAGCACTCCAACATCTGCAACTACCTGGATATGCCTTTGCAGCACGCAGCTGATAATATGCTGAAAGCCATGAAAAGGCAGATCACCCGCACCGAAATGGAAGACCTTATCCATGCTATCCGTGAAAAGGTACCGGGTATTTGTCTGCGTACCACGCTCATTACCGGTTTCCCCGGCGAAACGCTGGAGGACGTGGAAGAGATGAAACGTTTCCTGGAAGCCATGCGCTTTGACCGCGTAGGTATCTTTACCTACAGCCATGAAGAAGGCACCAGCGCCTATGGCCTGGAAGATAATATACCGGCTGAGGAAAAGGAGCGAAGGGCACAGGAGATCATGGAAGTACAGCAGGAAATATCTTACGAAAAGAACCAGGAAATGATCGGCAAGGTCTTTAAGGTGATCGTGGATAAGAAAGAATCCGGCCGTTACCTGGCAAGAACTGAATTTGACTCCGTAGAGGTAGATAACGAAGTGATCATCAATACCAGCAAGCGTCTGCAACCAGGCGACTTTGTACACGTAAGGATCACCAAGGCGTTTGATTACGACCTTGAAGGAGAATTAGTATAAACGCTGAAAGCAGCACGCTAAACGCTGAGGCGGTCCGTTGCTGCTGCAGTATATGGAAAACACACAGAGCGTTTGGCGTTAAGCACTGAGCGTTCAGCACAAAAAAATACAAGGGCTCCGGACGGAGCCTGTTAAAGCAAATCAATGACTACATTTGAATCACTGGGCTTACAAGAGCCCATTCTGAAAGGAATCCTGGACCTGGGATTTGTTGCACCTACGCCCATACAGGAAAAAGCGATACCTGTATTACTGTCCGGCGACAGGGATTTTGTGGGCCTGGCACAAACAGGGACCGGGAAGACGGCAGCATTTGGCCTGCCTTTATTGCAACAACTGGACATTAAACGCAGGCAACCGCAAGGGCTGATATTATGCCCTACCCGCGAGCTATGCCTGCAGATAACCAATGATCTGAAGAATTTCAGCAAGTACCTGGGAGATCTTAGCGTGGTAGCCGTTTATGGCGGAGCTAGCATTGTACAGCAGCTGCGCGAACTGAAAAGAGGCGCGCATGTTGTGGTAGCTACCCCGGGCAGGCTGCTGGATATTATAGAACGCGGCGCTATCAATTTTGACCAGGTGCGCTACGCAGTACTGGATGAAGCGGATGAAATGCTGAACATGGGTTTCCAGGAAGATATCAATAACATCTTATCAAAAACCCCGCAAGGCAAGACCACCTGGTTGTTCTCTGCCACCATGCCGCAGGAGGTTCGCCGTATAGCGCAGAACTATATGACCAATCCCTTTGAGCTGACCGTGGGTAACAAGAACAGTGGTAACGTCAATATTGAACATGAATATTACGTGGTACGCCCCCGTGAAAAATATGCCGCACTGAAGCGTATTGTGGATTACAACCCGGAGATATTCGGCATCATTTTTACCCGTACCAAAATAGAATCACAGGAGATCGCAGAATCCCTGATCCGCGACGGTTATAATGCCGATGCACTGCACGGCGACCTTACCCAGCAGCAGCGTGATAAAGTGATGAAGCGTTTCCGTGAAAGGTCCATACAGGTGCTGGTAGCCACCGATGTGGCTGCACGCGGTATAGATGTGGACAATGTAACGCACGTGATCAACTACGAACTGCCGGATGATGTAGAGAACTACACCCACCGCAGCGGACGTACAGCCCGTGCTGGTAAATCAGGCATATCAATTGCTATCATTACCGGTAGGGATATTGGAAAGATCAGGCAGATAGAAAGAGTGATCGGCAAGAAGTTCACAAAGGCAGAGGTGCCGGATGGTTTTGCAGTATGTGAAAAGCAGCTGTTTGGCCTGGTGCACAAGATCCACAATGTGACGGTTAACGAAGAACAGATCGAGCCCTACCTGGAGCGTATATACGAAGAATTTGCAGCTATGAGCAAGGAAGAGCTGATCAAGCGCTTTGCTTCGCTGGAATTCAACGAGTTTTTGGAATACTACCAGGATGCACCTGACCTGAATGTGAAAGAGGAAAGACGTACTTACGAGGGAAATACAATGAGCAACCGCGGTACCGGTAAATTCACCCGCCTGTTCATTAACCTGGGCTCTGTGGATGATTTTACCCGCGGCGATATGTTGCGATACCTGTGTGACACCAGCGGAGTTAGGGGTAATAAGATAGGCCGTATTGACCTGAAAGGCGTATATTCCTTCTTCGAAGTGGAGAATGATGTGGTGGAGAAATTTGTACAAGTGTTTAAAAAAGCTGAATACAATGGCCGCAGCGTACGTATCGAAATGTCGCAGGATGGAGATAAACGCCGTAGTGGCGGTGGCGGTCGCCCTCCCCGTGAGGAAGGCGGCAGAAGGTACAGCAGTGCGCCCAGGCCTGGTTTCAAAAAGAGATATTGATCCCCTGACAGGGACACAGAAAAATAAAAAGTCCTCCTGGTGTAGCCGGGAGGACTTTTTCGTTATTTTCCATCTGAAAATAACGGCTATTTCCCCAAACTGAAAAACTGTAATCCGGTAAGCTGATGTCTACAGAACCAAACCGCTCACTGTCACCTGTTGTGGCTTTCTCGCTGTTTTCCGCGAAAGATATTGAATTGTTCCAGGCAGGCACACATGAACGCCTATATGAAAAGTTCGGTGCACATGCACTGGAGTACGAAGAGGTGCAGGGAACTTATTTTGCCGTATGGGCGCCCAATGCCGCCTACGTGTCTGTTATGGGCGACTTTAACGACTGGGACCGGTATTCTCATACGCTGTTACCGCGCTGGGACCATTCCGGTATCTGGGAGGGATTTATTCCCGAGGTGAAAAAGGGCGCTTTGTACAAATATTTCATCCGCGCAAAGTCTGGAGAGGAGCTGTTCAAAGGAGACCCTTTTGCCCTGTACTGGGAACAGCGGCCCAAAACGGCTTCCATTACCTGGCAGCTGGATTATCACTGGAAGGATAAGAAATGGATGGAAAAGCGGCACCAGCACAACAGCCTGCAAAGCCCCTTTTCCGTATACGAGGTACATCTTGGCTCCTGGCGGCGCCCGGATCCCAATAACCATGAGCTGTTCTATTCTTACCGCGAAATAGCAGCGATGTTGGCGCCCTATGTAAAAGAGATGGGCTTTACCCATGTTGAATTAATGCCAGTAGGGGAGCACCCCTTTGACGGTTCGTGGGGATACCAGCAAACCGGCTATTATGCCCCTACTTCCCGCTACGGTACGCCGCAGGATTTCATGGCGATGGTGGATGCCTTTCATCATGAAGGCATCGGGGTGATACTGGACTGGGTGCCATCACATTTCCCTTATGATGCACACGGCCTGTACCGCTTTGACGGCTCGCATGTGTATGAGTATGCGGATATGCGCAAGGGCTACCACCCGGATTGGAACAGCTATATCTTCAACTACAGCCGTAACGAGGTGAAGAGCTTTTTGCTGAGCAACGCTATTTACTGGCTGGATAAATACCACCTGGACGGCCTGCGCGTAGATGCAGTGGCATCCATGATTCACCTGGATTACTCGCGTAATGCCGGGGGATGGATGCCGAATGAACAGGGGGGAGGGAGAACCTGGAGGCAATCGCTTTCTTAAAGCACCTGAATGAAAGGGTTTATCACCTGTTCCCTGATACGCAGACCATCGCGGAAGAGTCTACCTCTTTCTACGGGGTATCGCGCCCCACTTTTATGGGAGGCCTTGGTTTTGGTATGAAGTGGATGATGGGCTGGATGAACGACACACTGTCGTTTTTCAAGAAAGACCCGCTGCACCGCAAGTGGCACCAGGATGAATTTACCTTCAGCATCATGTACGCCTTCAGCGAGAATTTCATGCTGCCCCTGAGCCATGATGAAGTAGTGCACGGAAAATCTCCAATGGTGTATAAGATGCCGGGGGATGACTGGCAGAAATTTGCCAACCTGCGCCTGATGTATGGTTATATGTTCACGCACCCGGGCACCAAGCTCTTATTCATGGGTGACGAGTTTGGAGAAACGCAGGAATGGAATTTCAAGTCGGAGCTGAACTGGAATCTGCTGGAGCATCCTACCCATCTGGGTGCACAACGGTTTGTAAAAGAGCTGAACCACCTGTATAGATCCGAACCGGCATTATACCTGAAGCAGTTTGACCCCGAGGGCTTTGAATGGATCAATGCCAGTGATTATGAGAACAGTGTGCTGGTCTATATGCGTAAGGGCGCTACTATCGCCGATAACCTGATCATAGTGCTGAATATGACGCCCGTGGCAAGGGAAGAATATATACTGGGCATACCCATACCCGGTACCTGGAAAGAGATACTGAACAGTGATGATCCGCGCTTTTACGGCAGCGGTGTAGTGAACACCGCGCCGATAGTAGCTAATAAACAGGAGTATAACGGAAAAGAATATACTATTACATTAAGAGTGCCTCCATTAGGCATAAGTGTTATAAAACAGATCTGAGGTTTAATAGTCGTAAGTCGTTAGTCGTAAGTCGTTAGTCGTAAGTCGTTAGTCGTAAGTTGTTAGTCATTAGTAGATTCGGTTTATACTAACGACTAATGACTTACGACTAACGACTAACGACTTACGACTTACGACTATAATTGTCCCTCCCTCTTCCCCGAAAAAATTTTACCGCCTTTAAACTTTCCTTAACAGTTCCCATCCAAGTATAGCGCGTTTCAAAGATGAAATAATAGCGGGGAGGATCGTTTTATATGCGCCATATCTAATGTGTATGCTTGCCAAGTACGCTTTCCAAACACATAAATTCAATAATCACTAAAAACCATTCATTTATGAAGAGCTACCTCCGGAACCTGAGATGGCCGCTGGTATTTTTGGCCCTGATTGCCTTCGTAGTATATGCCTGTAATAAAGACAATTCTACTCCAGACCCTTCCGGCAACCAGCAAAAGCTGAGCATCTACATGTCGGACAATCCAGGGTTTTTTGATAACGTATACCTGGATATCCGCAAAGTAGAAGTACTGGTGGACACCTGTGCCCGGGATAAAAATGATGATGATGATCATGATGACTGGAGTGGCGCGGGCCGTTGCTGGTGGGGTGAAGACCGCCGTGATGACCGGGATTCCTGTCAGGCCTGGGACTCGCTGGGTATTCGTCCCGGCGTGTATGATATCCTCTCTTTAAGAAATGGTGCTGATACTTTACTGGCCGGTGGTTTTGTTCCCAAAGGCGTTGTAAAGAAGATCCGTATTACGCTGGGCAACAATAACTCGCTGGTGAAAGACAGCGTTAAATATCCGCTGAAATCACCTTCCGGACAGGTGAAGATCATTATCAAACTGCGTAGCGACGACTGGGATGAACTGGCCAGCGGTGATTTCCGTTTGTGGCTGGACTTTGACCTGGATCGTTCGATCGTAAAAGTATGGGATGGCAAGTTCATACTGAAACCGGTGATAAGGGTGTTTACCCTGAAAGCGACGGGTAGTGTATCCGGTAAGGTTAGCCCGATGGCTGCGTGGCCGGTGATCAGCGTGTATAACGACAAGGATACCGGATTTGCGCTGCCCTGGATAGACGGACAGTTTAAGGTACGTGGCCTGAAAGCCGGCACTTATAAGGTATTTGTGAATGGTTCCAATGGTTACCAGGATACTACGCTCACCAACATCACCGTAGAACGTAACAGGAATACAGAATTAGGAAAAATTATCCTCAGGAAATAAGACAATATCATCCGTTCACTTTACAGGAGGTACAGGGCATTGGTCCTGTACCTCTTTTTTTACCGGTTACCGGACAGATATAAATGCAAAAACCAACAGATCACAAGGCCCGTGATCTGCTGATCCGAACTTTGTGACCTGGTGGCCTTAAACTTTCAGTGGTTCAATGGGTGACTATTACATTGATTGCTGGCTTTCCTGGCGTTGGCGTCTGCGCCCGTGGGCTGCTTCACCGCCTTTCTTGCCAATGGCAGCCATATGTTCGCGGTTACGGCTTACAGCCTCACCACCTTTTTTTCCAGCCATGCGAGCTTCGTCTGAAGAAAACTCATGGGCAACCCCTTGCTGGTGAGCGGCACGGCCCCCCATACTGGCGATAGCGCGTTGCTTTTCGCCGTCCATAGCTGCAAAACCCCGTAAACCCTTACGGCGGCCAGACTGCTGTGTGTCTTTTTCCGATTCAGTTGTGTTGTTGTCCTGTACCTGGGGGTCTTCATTGGCGACAACGTTTTGCCAGGTTGCTGCTTCCTGGGCCGAGTGGCTGCTTTGCATTGTCATAACATCAAGTTTTAATGTTTTTGAAAATAGTTTCCGTTCACAGAAAAATATAAGCGCTTACCGGGAGTAGGGGAACAAGGACTGTGCCATGGACGACTTCGTATTGTAAGGTGGTATTATATATAGAGAAAGAATGGGGAGGGGGGTATACCGGGTATCTGGTTCTACAGTGTAGAGAAAATATCCACACCTTGTTGTGGCATTATTAGTACTATGTACCCGGATTGATAGCTCTGGCGCTATAGTTGATAAAGAATAGGTGAGGGAGCCATGGTCTGTACTGTTCATTATCCATTTTCCATTCTCCACTATTCACGCTGTTCATTTTATTCATTTTAGCCTTTGACGGCTGCAAAGCTTTGCCTGTAGGGGGAATCAACTTACTTTTGACGAAACTCTAAAGTTGGCATAGGTTATGAAAAGGCACTAAGATATCCATCTGTTAGTGCCCTTTTTTTTAGTTGACAGTTATCAGTTATCAGTTGTCAGTTGTCAGCCATCAGTCACTAGTAACCGGTACTGACAACTGTCAACTGATAACTGTCAACTGACAACTGATAACAGTCAACTGACGACTGACAACTGACAACTATCTTATAATAAGTTCCTCGAATTTTCTTTCCACCACTACTTTCACGATCCCTACTGCGAAGTTGCGCGCATTCAGCTTGTATACCTTGCCATCTACCACACATTCTGTAGGCTGGAAGGGCAGGCCATGCACCTGTACCCGGTGCTTTTTGTAGGAAGCCTGGAAATCGCCAGAGAATCGCTTCTTAAGACGGAATTGCTGTTTGTCAGACACCTGTTTAAAGCGGATGATATTGGATTGTCCGTTCTTATAACCGTAGTGGTCTCCGGCGTCTTCGTAGAGTGTGCTGCTGGTGTGCTGATCGCTGTAGTAAACGTTCAGGATCATCTCGTCGATCGGCTTTTCGCCTACATACTGGATAGCAGGATAGTTGGGCAGCACGGAACCTGCCTTTACGAACAGCGGCATTTCATCCAAAGGCGTGGGTATCCTGATCAGCTGCCCGCCATCATAGGCCTCGTCGCTGAAAAAGTAGTACCAGCGCCCTGCAGGCAGGTATACTTCTTTTTCTTTTACACCCGGCGCGTCTACATGACTGATGAGCAATGCATCCCCCAGCATGAACTCATGCGAGCGGTTATAGGTTTGCGGGTCCTGCTGGGCTACGAAGGCCAGTGGGCGCAGCATAGGTGTGCCATACTGGTGGTATTGCCAGAAAGTGGTATACAGGTAGGGCAACAGGCGGTACCGCAGTTGTATAAAGCGTTTACAGATAAATTCGTATTTGCTGCCAAAGCTCCAGGGCTCCTGGTTAAAGCCGGTTTCATTGCTGGCAGAGTGGGTGCGCATCAGCGGATGGAAGGCGGCCAGCTGGATCCAGCGGGTATACAGCTCGCCATCCGGCTCGCCAATAAAGCCCCCGATATCGCTGCCCGCGAAGGAGATCCCGGATACCGACAGGCGTTGGCATTGTACGTTAGCCAGCCACAGGTGATCCCATTCAGACACGTTATCGCCCGTCCACACGGAAGCCCAGCGCTGGGCGCCTGCATAGCAGGAACGGGTGATCACGAAGGGGCGGTTAGGCATCAGGTATTTCTGTAAACCGGCTGCCGTAGCCTTGCTCATGAGGTGACCGTAGATGTTGTGCGCCTTACGGTGGCTCACATCCTCTCCGTCATAGTCGTGGCGAACGTCTTCCGGGAAGGTGCCCATTTCAAATACGGCGGGCTCGTTCATATCATTCCACACCCCTCTTACGCCTGATTCTACAAGGCTTTTGAAAAGGCTGCTCCACCACTCACGTACTTTCGGATCGGTATAGTCAGGGAACACGCATTTGCCCGGCCACACATCGCCCTCCATGAGGGCGCCGTCTGCCCGTTTGCAGAAGAAGTCGCGTTCCATGCCCTGTTTATAGATATCATAATCCGGGTCTGATTTAATGCCCGGATCTATGATCACTACTACCTTGAAGCCCTGGGCATCCAGGTCTTTGATCATGGCCGGTGGATTGGGGAATGCTTCCTTGCTCCAGGTAAAGCAGCGGAACCCGTCCATATAGTCAATATCGAGGTGGATCACGTCACAGGGGATCTGCCTTTTGCGGAATTCAGCGGCGATCTCACGTACCCGTTTCTCCGGGTAGTAGCTCCAGCGGCATTGCTGATAACCCAAAGCCCATAAGGGGGGAGCTCTGCCGTACCGGTTATTTTGGTATAAGCTTCGGCCACCTGCAACAGCTCCGGACCGTACATGAAGTAATAGTTCATTTCGCCGCCCCTGGCCCAGAAGCTGCATACATCCTCTCTTTCGTGGCCAAAGTCAAACAGGGTGCGGAAGGTATTGTCGAAGAAAATACCGTACCCGATACCGTGGTGAAGGCCGTAGTAGAAAGGAATATTGCGGTACAGCGGATCGGTGTCTTTCTGGAAGCCATATGCATCCGTGCCGTAATTCTCCAGGCGTTTGCCCCGCAGGTTGAGGTCGGTAGGCTTATCACCCAGTCCATAAAAGCATTCGCCTTCCTGGATCTGCTTGCTGCAGTAAACGATCTTGCCGCCTTTCAGCAGGTAATGCTGCCAGTGGAAGCCCATTTCGTCCTGGTTGATGATGCGGCCCTCTATATCTGTGATGGTCAGGCGAAGGTTGTCCCGCGCCACCCAGATACGGATGGCATCGGTATAGATCTCAAACACCTCTTCAAATTCACGGATCCCGAAATTAACGGGCGACTCATCCATCCGGGGATTGATAGCGTAGGAGAAATCACGTTGAAATTTGCCGTCGGCGGCATAACGGAAGCGGACAATTTTGTCTGAAATGATCCTTACTTCCAAAATAGTTTCTGCTGTATGAAAATAGAAGTAGTTGCCTTCTTTCTGCCATTTCCTGACTGCGTCAGGATAGTGTTTAACGGAATATTTACTCGACGAGCTGGTAACTTGCATAATTCGCTTTTAAAAAATCCAATCTTTCTTCGTAGCCCTGGCACACATCATCTAAATTAAAAAAAAAGATGTGACCACAGCTTTTTCACGTTGGACATGGTTAATCCGGCGTTCACCTGTTAAAATGATGTGTTGGCTAAATCTGCCCGGAAAAATATCAAATACTTGTTAAATTTATTTCGAAACGTACTTTTTTGCTTTAACCTATTTGTCCTCAGTAAGCGGTGCACAATGTCCTGTGCACCGTTTTTGTTTCTGATAAATTCACTGCATAGATAATTAATTTATAATATTCCTAGTTTGGATATTTCGTGCTATACTTATACCAGGGAAGCCTGGAAGACAGTCGGTTAAGCCAATATGATACTATTTTACCCAAAAGCTTCGAAGCATACCAAAAGCATAGAGAAAGCATGGAGAAAGCATGGAGAGAGCAAGGAGAAGGCAGCGAAAATAATATTATGTTACTCCACACCCACCAAACGTGCTATACGTCCATCTGATCCTGCCAGGTAAACCGCCTTGCCCTTAGGGTCACTTTGCACTACATGAAACCCCTCTTTGCTGATCAGCTGCCAGTGAAGCCCACCATCCGCAGAAACATCCGTTCCCGAAGTGCCGGTAGCTATCAATAGCCGCGTACCCGCCCAGCTAAGGCCTGAACGAAAGCCGGAAGGTGGTACAATAGGGTAGGTCCAGGTTTGACCGCCATCTGAAGTGAGCAAGCAGTTCTGCCTGCGCAGGGTATCATTGCGGTAATCGCCACCCACTGCTACACCCTTGCGGGCGTCGAGGAAAGCCAGGGAGAAAGGCCCGGAGCTGGCATTGCCCTGGATCATGGGCAGCGCGAAAGAGGTCCATTGCTGGTGCTGGTATTTCAGGAAACGGGCGGTGTCGCCGCCGGTTACAAAGCAGTCTGCCTGCCCGGGAAGGGAGCGGAGGCTGGTGCCACTGGCAGCGAAGATCGCTTCGCCTTTATAGGCCGCCGGGGCATCCGTAGCTGGCGTCCAGTGCCTGCCGCCGTCTTTTGTATAAATAATGGTGAACCGCCCTTCCAGCGGATCGCCGATGGCCCAACCCTCTTTCGTGTTACGGAAATCCATCCCATCAAAGAAAATCCCTTTGGTATCGTTAAAATAAACCCGTTCCCAGGTGGTTCCACCATCTGTCGTGCGGAAGATATGGGCTGGTTCCCCGGCATTGATCACCAGGGCTTCCCGGTCATTGAACGCCTCAATATCCCGCCAGTCGCAGCTGTCGCAGCCGGGTACCTGGGTCCATTGCCAATGCTGTCCGCCATCCCTGCTTTTACCCACCATACCCCCTGTACCGGACACCCAAACCAGTTTTTCAGACACCACACTCATGCCCCGGATACTTTTCAGATGCCCCCTGCTGAGCTCGTGAATGCTATACTTTTGGTATTGATTCTGTTGAGCTTGTGACGATAAAAGCGCACCGCAGCAGAATAAAAGATAAAGGAAGCCTGTCTTGCTCATTTATATACAGTCTGTTAGTGAGCAAGAAAATTACAAAATCATTCAAAAGTGTGATGCGGATTTATATATTTGCAAATAACTAACCTGCATCAGTGCGCTATTTACCATCCCAGATAAGAAAAGGACTGCAGCTGCTTTGTGTATTTGTTTTTGCAATGAACTCCCTATTCGCACAGGAGGGGCGGTATAATTTCGATGCATATAGCGTAAATGATGGTCTTTCTCAGAGTTTTGTAAGCGATATTATCCAAGATAGTCAAGGCTTTATGTGGATAGCCAACCGCGACGGCGTGAACCGTTTCGATGGTTATGTATTTAATGAATACCGCTTCAAAACCAGCGAACAGAACAATAAGGGAGAGGGTAAAGGCAATCTGGTAGCCAATAGCTCCAGCGGGGTAAGGGCGGTGATCAACCGTTTTGACCTGAAGGGATATAAGGGCTACAGTTTTTTTAAGAACAGCCGCCAGCAGTTATTGCTGGCCCATAATAACGGCCTCAGCGTATATGATCCTTACCGTAACACCTTTCGTATGGTACTGGAAGACAGCTCCTATATTAATGAGCGGGAGCGCGACTGGAGCGTTAAATTCAAGATCCTCGGGGAGGATACCGCCAGCAACAGCTTGTGGGTATGGCGCCCGCTGAAGGGCTTATACGCCCTGGATAACCGGAGCTACGCCATCAAGCGGATCATCCTGTATCCGCCGCAGGTGTCTAAACGCGGATTGGTGCCCCGGGATATTATTATGGACGGCTCGCAGATCTGGATGAACTTTGAGCCGGGAGAGCTGCTGGCCCTGAACACGAAAAACCTCCGGCTGGCCACCTATTGTCTGCCGGTGATCGGAGAGTACCCCGTGATGCGTAACCTGAATGCCGATTCCATGATCATTGCCAGTCCGGGGCATATCGTAGTATTCAATAAAAAACAGCATAAGTATACCGACCTTCCCTTTGAAGACAAGGGAGAGCCCTTTGAACCGGTGGTAATGGAAGAGGATCATGACGGGAACATCTGGATAGGGGGGAGCGACGGTGTACTGATATACAGCATCCGCCGCAACGAGATCCTGCAGCACATCACTACTTTCAATACATTTGAGACCCGGTCCCTGAACAATGTGCGCTACCTGTACCGCGATGCGGCAGACAATATGTGGGTAGGCACCAATGGCGACGGCATCAAGAAATATTCTCCGCACAAGAAAGTGTTTAACCTGTACCGTTCCCCTTTCATTACGCATAACATGGTGCGGTCTATGTACAAGCATGACGACGGTAAGCTGTATGTAGGCCTCTGGCGCGACGGGCTGGATATATATGAAGAGGGCGGCCGTTTCCTGGAACGGATCTCCGACTTTGCGGATAAGAACCATTTCACCGTCAATACCATCGATGCGATCTGCAGGGAAAACTACAAATACCTGTGGATGCATTTCGAGGGCAAATACCTGGGCCTGTTCAACGTACAGAACAAAAAGTTTGAGAACCTGACACCGGTGGTAGACAGCCTGGGGTTACCGGAACAGCGGGATTATTTCTCTCCTTTCCTTTTCAGACGGGTGAACGGGGAGGTGTATTTTAATTATGGAGAGTACCTTTTGTCTATCAGTCCTGATACCAAGGGGTATAAGGCCTCGCTGGTGCACCGGTTTCCGGGAGAGATCCTGAACTGCTATTATGAAGACTACATGGGTAACCAGTATGTAGGTACGCAGGCTACCCTGTACGCCAAAGAGGTAGGCAATGTGCGGTGGAAGATCGTACCGCTGCCTACAGGCACCGTGGTAAAGAGCATTAATAAGAATGCCCATAAACAGCTGCTGGTGGCTACTACCAGGGGCCTGTTTATACTGGATGCCAATTACAACCAGCTGCAGCATTACAACAGCTATGATTTTCCGGCGCTTGTAAATGATTACTTCTACGGTGTGCTGCTGGACGATAAAGACCGTATCTGGGTAAGCCATAACAAGGGGCTGTCGCAGATCAACCCGGTGGACAACACCATTACCACCTTTAATCATGAAGATGGATTGCAGTCCAATGAGTTTAACACCGGCGCCTATTTTAAATCGGTAGACGGTGAGCTTTTCTTCGGTGGTATCCGGGGCGTGAATGGGTTTTACCCGCGCAATTTCAGGGACAATCCTTTTGTTCCCAAGGTGATCATTAAAAGGATGGAGGTACTGGATAAGCCTTATGAATCTGATACTGCCATTTCCCTGCTGCATCATATTGAATTACCTTATAACCAGAACACGATCGCTATAGAATTTGTGCCGCTGGAGTATACCAATCCCCTGAAAAACAAGGTACAGTATAAGCTGGAAGGAGCGGATGAGGATTGGGTACAGGCGGGTACATTCCGAATGGCGCGTTATACCAACCTGCGGCCGGGCACTTATACCTTCCAGGTGAGGGCGTCGAATAATGACGACCGCTGGAATGCAACGCCCACTACGCTGGAGATTGTTATACGCATACCGTTCTGGCAATCATTGTGGTTCAGATTTTTATTGCTGTTACTGTTACTGGGCATTGCATATTATTTTTCTACGTTGTATCTTGATTACAAAATACGTCATGAGAAGCTGAAACTGGAAAAGGAGCAGGCGGTAGACCAGGAGCGGGCGCGCATTTCCAGCGATATGCATGATGATCTCGGATCCGGCTTATCGACCATACGTTTGCTGAGCGAAATTGCCAAGCAAAAGATAGACCCTTCCCAGGCGCGCGAAATAGAACGTATCTCCGAGGCAGCGGGGGAGATGATAGACAAGATGAGCGAGATCATCTGGGCTATGAACTCTTCCAATGACTCACTGGAAAACCTTATTGCTTACATGCGCAGTTTTGCAGCAGATTTCCTGGAACATGCCCATATCACGCACCAGTTTTCCATACCCGAAAGTATACCGAACGTTAAACTCAGCGGCGGAACGCGCCGTAATATTTACCTGGCTGTAAAGGAGTCGCTACACAATGTAGTGAAGCACGCCCAGGCGTCTGAAGTGATGATAGAGGTGACCATGCAGCAGCATAGTATGACCATATTGATAAAAGACAATGGCAAAGGATTTGATCAGGAGAAAGTACGTTTGTTCGGCAACGGCCTGAAGAACATCCAGAAGCGGATGCAGGCGGTAGGCGGCCAGGCGGATATCACCTCCCAGAACGGGACGATAGTTTTTCTAGATATCCCGTTAAATTGATCTACTTTTGCGTAATAACATTTTCGTGTAAGTAACCGCTAAGACCAAGACAATGACTGTGTACTCAAAAAAGAAATCCCAGGACAGTATGGATATTATTTCTGTAGCCATCGTGGAGGATAACCATGATATCCGTACGGCCATGGAGTTGCTGATAAATGGTTCTGATGGTTATGCCTGTGTCGGAGCCTTTAATAATGCAGAGACTGCGCTGGAACAAATCCCCCATTTGTTACCCAATGTTGCCCTGATGGACTTCAACCTCCCCGGTGGGATGAATGGCATTGAATGTATCGCCCGCTTAAAGGCTGAATTTCCCGATATGCAATTTATGATGCTGACGGTGTATGAGGACGATGACAAGATCTTCCAGGCGCTGGAAGCTGGCGCCAGTGGGTACATTCTCAAAAAGACCTCGCCGGGCGAACTGCTGGAAGCGATACGCGAAATTCATGAGGGCGGCTCTCCCATGAGCTCACAGATAGCCCGCCGCGTGGTGGCTTATTTCCAGAAGCAGGCAAAACCCAACCCTGCACTGGAGGCGCTGACCTCCCGCGAAAAAGAGATCCTGGACCAACTTTCCAAAGGCTTCCTGTATAAGGAGATCGCCAGCAATCTTTATATCAGCATAGAAACGGTGAGAAGGCACGTCCACAATATCTACGAAAAACTGCACGTAAGAAGCCGTACAGACGCGGTCAACAAGTACTACAACAGGTAAAACAATTACGCCAAATACTTAATGCCCAGTGCTAAACGCCGTTAGGAGAGCGTTCGGCATGCAGCCTTATGCATTCAGCGTAATTGAACAGCATGTAACTCTTCACTCAATTACTTGCTTTTCACGCGCAACTTAGCCAGGTTTTTACGGGTTAAGTGCACGAACAGGACCATTGCTGCGATAAGCAGGCATGCTAGTTTGAATAGTAGACCGGTTTTCATAGGTATAGGGCTTTTTGAAAGCTATTAGCTTTTAGCTGTTGGCATTTAGCTAAATGCTGGTAGCATGTTGGTTTTAGTTAAAGGTTAATAGTTAGTGCTTCGTATTCAGTTAGTTAGGATTGTTGCTAATAGCCAGGCGCTAATAGCTGAAGGCTGATTTCCATCTACCTCATCATCTGCCAGGAATCAAATTTCCTGATCAGATCAGTAAAAGTATTTCCGAGACGATTCATAGAGCGTTGTTCCCTATTAACGAAAAATGTAACTAGTAGCGCGACAGAAAGCACTACCATGAGCAGCAAAAGGCATAGTGTTTTCATAAATTAGGACAGTTTTGTACTTGTGTGCAACCAGGACTGTAAATATAGATAAATATCTCATATAACGTATACTTTGCATAAAAAACTTTTTAAAAGCAAGAAAAAAGGCGGGGATGGAAAACTTATACTTGGGATGATAGCCTGAATCCTTTATTTTTGCCAGCAGCCGGATTTTGCTAAAAGATTTAGTATCGGCAGGGTTAGCACCTATTGAAAATGTTATTATATATATTATGGCAATTACAGATAAAACGGACAAGAAAGACCTCTTTGCTGCCTATACGGAAGATTCTATCCGTTCCCTGGACTGGCGGGAACACATTCGCCTCCGGCCGGGTATGTATATAGGTAAGTTGGGAGATGGCACCAGCATGGACGACGGCATCTACATCCTTATTAAAGAAGTGGTGGATAACTGTATAGATGAACATACCATGGGCTTTGGTAAACAGGTGGATATCAAGGTGTCTGAGCACAGTGTTACCGTGCGCGACTATGGCCGCGGTATTCCCCTGGGCAAGGTGGTGGATGTGGTGAGCAAGATCAATACCGGCGCCAAGTACGACAGCAAGGCTTTCCAGAAATCCGTTGGTTTGAACGGGGTGGGTACCAAAGCAGTAAATGCCCTGTCCAATTATTTCAAGGTGCAGTCCATTCGCGACGGGCGTGTAAAAGTAGCGGAGTTTGAACGCGGCGTGCTGACGAAAGAACATAAGGAAGCCGCCACCAATGAGCCCAACGGCACCATCGTAACCTTCATACCGGATGATACTGTTTTCAAGAACTATCATTATATCCCTGAGTTCCTGGAAAACCAGATATGGAACTATTGCTTCCTGAACGCTGGGCTTACCATCAACTTCAACGGGCAGAAATACCTTTCCAAGAACGGGTTGCTTGACCTGCTGCAACGCAAAACCGTTGAAGAGGACCTGCGCTATCCCATTATCCATCTGAAAGGAGAAGATATTGAAGTAGCCATCACCCACGAGAACCAGTACGGGGAAGAATATTACTCCTTCGTGAACGGACAGCATACCACCCAGGGCGGTACGCACCTGGCTGCTTTCCGCGAAGCATTTGTGAAAACCATTCGCGATTTCTATAAGAAAGACTACGATGCCACAGACATCCGCGCCTCTATTTGCGCTGCCATATCTGTAAGGGTGCAGGAGCCTGTGTTTGAGTCGCAGACCAAAACCAAGCTCGGCTCACTGACGGTATATGAAAATGGTCCGTCCATGAAGGCTTTTGTGCTGGACTTCCTGAGCAAACACCTGGATGATTTCCTGCACCGCAATCCTGCTGTGGCCGAAGCGATGAAGAAACGCATCGAGCAGAGCGAGCGTGAGCGTAAGGAACTGGCGGGCATCAAGAAGCTGGCTAATGAAAGAGCCAAGAAAGCCAACCTGCATAACCGTAAGCTGCGCGACTGCCGCTACCACCTCAACGATGAAGTAAGCGGAAAGGACAAGCTGGAACAGGACGCCAAAAGACTGGAATCTGTGATCTTCATTACGGAGGGCGATTCTGCCAGCGGTTCCATCACCAAATCCCGCAACGTGGAAACACAGGCGGTATTCAGTCTGCGTGGTAAGCCCCTGAACAGCTTTGGCCTTACCAAGAAGATCGTTTATGAGAACGAGGAGTTCAACCTGCTGCAGCACGCTCTCAACATAGAAGAAGGACTGGAAGGCCTGCGCTATAATAAGATCGTGGTGGCTACCGATGCCGATGTGGACGGTATGCACATCCGTCTCTTACTGCTCACTTTCTTCCTGCAGTTCTTCCCTGACCTGGTGAAGAACGGTCACGTATATATCCTGGAAACGCCGTTGTTCCGGGTGCGTAATAAACAGGAAACCATTTACTGCTACACAGAAGAAGAAAAACAACAAGCTATTAAGAAACTGGGCAGCAAGCCGGAGATCACCCGCTTTAAAGGGCTGGGAGAGATCTCCCCGGAGGAGTTTGGCCGTTTCATTGGCGAGGATATGAAGGTAGAACCGATCATCCTGTCGAAAGACACGCATATCCAGAAACTGCTGGAATATTATATGGGTAAAAATACCCAAAGCAGGCAGGAATTCATTATCAGCAACCTGCGGTATGAAAAGGACCTTGTTAATGAATAATTAATAATGAATAATTAATAATCTTAATTCAAGTGTTCTAATCAAAAGTTAACCCCTAAAATGGCAGTGTTGTGAGAAGTGACAATATTATTCAAGAGAAGGCATTCAGGTTTGGAGTGAGGGTAGTGAAGTTTTATAGGTATATGTATAAGGGGCCAAATTTGTTGCCGTTATTGAATCAATATTGGGCTGTGGGACAGGCATAGGGGCAAATATTGAAGAGGCGATAGGTGGTGTATCGAGAAAAGAATTTATTGTAAAAATGCAGATTGCCTATAAGGAGGCAAGAGAAACAAGATATAGATTGAAATTATTAATTGAGGCAGGAGAGTAGATGTGAAGCTGGGGCACTCTATGCTATATGACTGTGAAGAGTTGTTGAAAATTATGACAGCAATATTAAATACTTCCAGAAGGTATGCATGAATTTGACCGATTACTCTATCCGCAATTATTAATTTTTAATTCTTAATTATTAATTAAATGGAATTGTTACATATCGTATTCGGATCATCAAGTGCGCCAGCCCTGGCGGCAGCGTTTGACCTGGATGAGACCCTGAAGGGAGATCTGCTGAGCTTCGATGATGACCTGTCTATCGGGCCGCTATTCATTTTGGATACCAAAGATGGCCAGTCTAACCGCCGCCAGTGGTGGCAGCAGCTGGCGGGTGTACAGGCGCAGGCGCAAGCCCAGCCGGTGGCTGAAAACGCGCAGGCAACGGAGCCGGTAGCAGTAGAAGAAGAGAGCGGAGACTTTGAACTGGTTAAACAGCTGAAGGCGCGGCTGAAAACAGAAGAAGAGCTGCAGGTATGGATCTGGGCAGGACAAAATGCCAGGGACGTGAGCGGATATTACTGGCTGGTGAGCCAGCTCTATGATTTCTCCGGCCGCATACACATTATCTACCTCAACAACCTGCCTTTCCTGAATGATAAAGGCGCCGTATTTTATCCTACTCACCTGCACCAGATATTGCCCAAGGAGTTCCTGAAAGCCAGGAAGCTGGCAAGGCCTGTATCCCTTGCAGAGTTTGAGCTGGACGGAGACGAATGGCACCGCCTGATGAATGAGAATGCAGGGATCCGGCTGCTGGAAGGTGGAAAGAAACTGAAAGGAGAGCCGGTTACCTATTATGATAAAGACCTCCTGCAGTTCTGCAGCAAAGAATTCCAGAAAGCATCCAAGGTAGTGAGCCAGCTGACCGGCAAAATGAAATTCCCGGTGCCGGAACAATTCCTGGGATGGCGGCTGAAAGAGCTGATCAAAGAAGAGAAACTGGAAAGCAGGGGAGAGCTAAAAACAGTAAAGGATTTCGAAGTGAAACAACCCGGACAGGCAGAAGGCAGCGCAACGCCGGATGCTACTCCTGAAGGACAATAAAATTATGATAACGGTAACACCATTAGCGCTGATTGGCCAGGATGATCGTGGCGCCAGTTATATCTGGGACGCTTCAAGAACGGGCCACTTCATTATGTGCTTCCGTAATGCAGGCAGCAGCAGCGGTCAGCATTATCATGAAGGAAAGCGCGATAACAAGAACCCGGAGATCTTATACCTGACAAGCGGAAAGGCAGCACTGCACTGGTGCCCGCTGGGAGAAAAGGAGATACGTGTTACCGAGATTACGGCGCCTGCCAGGGTGGAAGTGCCTATCAATGTATGGCACCAGCTGATCGCCATCACTGATTGTTCTTTCCTGGAGCTGAACTCCCTGGAGGATGTACAGCAGGATTCCATACGTATCTGGCGGGAAGATTTTGAAAAAATGCTGAACGCTTAATATTAATGCAAGTCTATGAGTGATATTCAAGATAATCTGCAAAACGAAGAATCATTACACAATATCATCCACGTGGGTGGTATGTATGAAAACTGGTTCCTGGATTACGCGTCCTACGTGATCCTGGAACGTGCAGTGCCGTCTGTTGAAGATGGCCTGAAACCGGTTCAGCGGCGCATTTTGCATGCCATGAAAGAAATGGATGACGGCCGCTTTAACAAGGTGGCCAATATTATAGGACAAACCATGCAATATCACCCGCATGGTGACGCTTCTATCAGCGACGCCATCGTGAACCTGGGACAAAAAGACCTGATGATAGAAACGCAGGGTAACTGGGGCGATGTAAGGACGGGTGACGAAGCAGCTGCCGCCAGGTATATTGAGGCGCGTTTATCCAAGTTTGCACTGGATATTGCCTTCAACCCAAAGACCACTACCTGGCAGCTGAGCTATGACGGCAGAAAGAATGAGCCGCTCACACTGCCCATGAAGTTCCCGCTGCTCCTGGCACAGGGCGCCGAGGGTATTGCTGTAGGCCTGTCTACCAAAATATTGCCTCACAACTTCTGCGAGCTGATCGAAGCTTCCATCAAATACCTGCGCGGGCGCAAGTTTGAACTATTCCCGGATTTCAGCACCCGCGGCATGATAGATGTTGCAGCCTATAACGATGGTAAACGCGGTGGTAAGGTACGCGTGCGCGCACATATTGAAGAGAAAGATAAAAAGACACTGCTCATCAAAGACGTGCCCTACGGTGTGACCACCACACAGCTGATGGAGTCTATCGTAAAGGCCAACGACAATGGTAAGATCAAGGTGAAGAAAGTGGTGGACAATACCGCCAAAGACGTGGAAATAGAAGTGCAGCTGGCGCCGGGCATTTCCCCGGATATCACCATCGACGCATTGTACGCTTTCACTGACTGTGAAGTATCTATCTCTCCCAATGCCTGTGTGATCGTAGACGACAGACCGCAGTTCCTTACTGTATCAGAGCTGCTGAAATACTCTGCAGACTTCACCAGGGAACTGCTGAAGAAAGAGCTGGAACTGAAGCTGGCAGAACTGGAAGATAAATGGCACTATACCTCCCTTGAAAGGATCTTCTTTGAAAAACAGATCTATAAGGAACTTGAGCAGAAGCATAAGGACTGGGAAACCGTGCTGCAGGCGATCGATAAAGGATTTAATCCCTATAAGAAACAGCTGAAAAGGGCTATTACCCGCGAAGATATTGTAAAGCTCACTGAAAAGCCTGTACGCCGCATCTACCGCCTGGACATCAATGAGCTGAATGAACAGATCAAAGGTATTGAAGCAGATATCAAACAGGTAAAGTATGACCTGGACCACCTGGTAGACTTTGCCGTAAGCTACTATGAGAACCTGCTGAAAAAGTATGGCAAGGGAAGGGAAAGGGTGACAGAGATCAAGACCTTCGACACCATCCAGGTGCAGCAGGTGGCCATCGCCAATACCAAGATCTATGTGAACCGTGCAGATGGCTTTATCGGCACCTCCCTGAAGAAAGATGAGTTTATAGCAGATTGTTCCGACCTGGATAACATCATCGTATTCCGTAAAGACGGTAAGATGCTGGTGACCAAAGTGGCCGACAAAACCTTTGTAGGCAAGGATATCATCCATGTGGACATCTTCAGGAAGAATGATGAGCGCACCACTTATAATATGATCTATGTGGATGGCAAGACAGGCATCAGCTATGCCAAGCGCTTCAACGTAACCGGTATTACCCGTGATAAGGAATACGACCTTACAGTGAAAGGCGAAAAGAATTCCAAGGTGCATTACTTTACCGCCAATCCCAACGGCGAAGCGGAAGTGGTGACCATCAAGCTGAGCCCAAATTGTGCGGCGCGAAACAAGGAGTTTGATATGTACTTTGAGACCATCGCTATTAAAGGGCGTAATTCTCAAGGTAACCAGGTGACCAAGTATCCCATCCGCAGCGTGAAGTTCAAGGAAGCGGGCGCCAGTACCCTGGCTGGTCAGAAGATCTGGTACGATGACAAAGTAGGCAGGCTGAACACGGAAGAACGCGGTGTATACATCGGCAGCTTTGAAGGAGAGGACAAGATCTTTGTAGTATTCAAGAACGGCAGCTATGAGCTCACCAACTATGAGCTCACCAATCGTTATGAACCGGATGACGTGATCTACATAGAGAAATTCAACCCGGAGAAGATTGTCACTGCTATTTACTACGATGCAGATAAGAAGCAGTTCAATGTAAAGCGCTTCAAGATTGAAACGCAGACACTGAACAATAAATTCGTCTTCATTAAAGAGGGCCCCAACAATTACCTGGAGCTGGCCACTACCCATTCAGACCCGGTAGTGTTGCTGAGAACCGGTAAGAAGCGCAACCCTGATGAAGAGGAAGTGAACCTGAACGAATTTGTGGAAGTAACGGGATGGAGAACAGTAGGTACCCGTATTGCCGGAGAGGACCTGGTAAGCGTGGAGCTGCTGTCTGAAGATGAAGATCCCAGCCCGGAAGATGAAGACGGCGGCGTACAGGGAGAATTATTCTAAACAGCTGTTAGCGCCTGGCTGTTAGCTGATTGGCGCGAAATAAAAACGCCTGATGCTTACACATCAGGCGTTTTTTTATGTAAGATGGCCAAGCCATTATTTGCCCTCGTATATAATTTGCAGTTTTGGATGCTTAGTCGCATCGGGATACCTGCTGGAGCAGAAAATGCGGGAATTATACTTTTCTTCAGTTTGCAAACGGATCTGGATGCCATAGTTATGCGCCTGCATCAGCGGCATCATATTGGTGATATCAATGTTAGTCAGGTCAAGCCGGGCTCATTGGTATGGGGTACAAGTACCTGTCCAACGCTTTCGGCCATGGGTTGATTGTCCCAGGTTAGGCTGGCGGGTGACCAGTCTGATAACAGGTAGCTTATCTGCAATGAGTTATCAGAACCAGCATTGGCATTGATCAGGTCTCCGTTGTTCGGGTTGGGATTGGAGTAAAGGCTCAGTTTAGCAGAAAGCACTTTTGCACCTGCTGGTAAACCGCTCAAATCGAATTTGAGGAAGCTCCTGATCACCACAAAGGCGCCATCTACCGTCCATGCTGTTCCTGAAAGTTCAGCAGCATTGTTTATCAGGTTAGACTGGTTTGACAGGTAGTAAAGGAATACATCATTGGCGTTGTTGGACGGCTGCAGGGTGAGTGTATCAACCGGCGAGTTGGTTACCCTGATAGAAACGGTGTCTACCCCGGTAAGGCCTACACTGTCTGTTACCATGAACTGGAAGAGGTAAGTACCGCGTACCAGTCCATATACCTTTGTCTGAGCTGCGCCTTCAGTAGCGATCACCGGGCGGTTAGGACCGGAGATCAGGCTCCAGAGGTAACCCCTGATGTCGCCATTAAAGCTTTTACCAGTACCCGTAAGCGTTACGGAATCTTTAGGCAGCTGAACGATCTGCGGATCACCGGCGTTAGCCTGGGGCGGATTCAGCTCGGGAGCGTCTTCTTTTGTACAACTTGTGAAAAGAACCGTTGCGGTCAGTAAAGCCAGTAAGGCTGATTGTACTAATCTCATAATAGGGATTTAAAAATGGGAAACAATTATCGTTTATAAATCTAATAGAACATGCTGGCGTGTTATATGAGTATGAACGGGTTACAAACGTTTACACAATAGGGATATCTTGTATTGTACTCCATAAAGTATATTGGTGCCCGTGGCACTCAAAGTAAAGATAAATATATTTTTCTGATAATTTAACTGGCCGCTTTAATATCATTAAAAAGGCTTGCCATGGGTAGACCGGATGATCTGCCGGGCCACCGGGGGGAGATAACGCATCAGGCCAACCAGTATATTGGCGCGGCTTTCTTTACCCAGGAAGCTTTGCAGGATGCGGCCCATCGCCAGCCTGGTTCTGAAATGCTGTCTCCAGGCGCGGCGGTAATTGTCTTCCATATCCTTGCGGGTGATAGACTGTTGCAGCAGGGCATTGATCTGCTCAAAGGCCAGTTTGCTGCCATGCAGGGCCATGCTCATACCATTGCCGCAGAGCGGGGTTATCATACCGGCGGCATCGCCCACCATCAGGATATGATCTTCTACAGCAGCTTTACGGGCAAAGCTGATCTGTGAGATGGCCAGTGGTTGTTCGTACAGGAAAGTGGCTTCGCTAAAGATCTTTTTCAGGTGAGGGTTACGGAAGATCACCTTTTCTTCAACCTGGCGGATGCTGTTATTGTGCTTTTGCAGGCTGGCGGCGGTGGTCAGGTAACATACGGTGCACTTACCATCTTCTATACGGGAGATACCGCAGTAGCCGTCCTCAAAATTATGCAGGGCGATCATATCTTCCGGGTGATCATAGCGGATGTGGTACTTGATGCCTACATAGTTATTCAGCTTGCCCGGGGGCTGCTGTACAAAGGAACGTTTCCATTTTACATCCAGGTTGCTGCGTTTACCAAAAGCGCCGGCCACTATAAAGGCAGACACCCGTTTACCGGGATCAGCGCTGAGGATGAAACGGTTGTTCTGGAATTGCACATCCTGTACCTTGGTTTGGGTAAAAACATGCACACCTTTACGCAGGGCGATCTCATAAAGCGCATTGTCTATCCTGTAACGGCTTACACCGAAGCCGCCCAGGGGCAGGCGCGCCGTGTAGGCGTTGCCGCTGGCATCTGAAAGATACAGCTGACGGATGACGGGCAGGTCCCAGCTATCCAGGGGCAGCCCCAGGCGCTCCAGAAAGCTGCGGCTTTCCAGGCTGATATATTCTCCGCAAACTTTGTGAAAGGGATATTGCTCGCGTTCAAACAGCGCAACGTTATAGCCAGCTTCCGCACTCTGGATGGCCAGGCTAAGCCCTGCCAGTCCGCCTCCTACAATGGCAATATCGTATCTGTTATCGACCATCATGATGCTTAAAGATAATTAAATAACGGAAAGCCCACTGCCAGCTTACCCGGTAAGGAGAGATGCCAGCCTGTTGCAGCAGGTTGTCCCACTCTGCTTTCAGGAAGCCCCTGCTTACGCTCAGCGGCGCATCATTCTTCAGCAAATAGGAGCGGGAGAACATTTTTGTCAGCAGGCGGATGGCATGATAAGGCAGCCAGTGGCGATGCAGGTCGTTAATGAAGAAGCCAGCCGCGCTGTGCTCCTGCATCCATTTCAGCTGGGAGACCAGCACATCTTCCTTAAAATGATGACAGAACAGGCTGGAAAAAATAATATCCGGTTTATCTGTGAACGATACTTCGCGGTAATCCTTGATGATCCACCGGGTAAGCGGCTGTAAGGCGGCGCTTTGGGCGGCATACTGTATGCAGGCGGCATTGATATCGATGCCGGTGAAAGTAACGCTGATCTCCCGGCGGCGGCACCATTGCAGCAGGGCCAGGAGGTTATCGCCACCACCGCAGCCGATCTCACAGATATGGATCTGCCTGCGGGGGCCCACCAGCTCCTGTAATCCGCGGATAGACATACGGTGCCCGCCCAGCCAACGGTTGATCACGTCGAGCTCCCGCAGGTTCTGTTGGATATCGGGGAAAGGAATGTTGTCTCCGTCCAGCAATTCCAGTTGATATGAGCGTTGCGCAAAGTTCATTTTGCAGAAGCGATGAATGTTTCCATGGTCAGTCCGGGACCGAAGGCCACTCCAAAGATACGGGCAGGTTCACCGCCCTGCTGCAGCTCATCCATGATCTCCTTTAACACGAACAGGATGGTAGGAGAGGACATGTTACCGTAGCGTTGCATCACGTTACGGGCATATTGCAATGCATTTTCGTTGAGCCGCAGCTGTTGCTGGATGGTATCCAGGATCTTGCGGCCGCCGGGGTGAATGCACCAGTGCGTAATTTCCTGTTTTGGGATATTGCACTTGTTCAGCGCCTCTTCTACCAATCCGCTGATGTCTTCTTCTATCAGGTAGGGAACATAGCCGCTGAGGGTCATGAGAAATCCTTTGCTGCTGATGCCCCAGGCCATTTCCTGCTTGCCCCGGAAAGTGATATTTGAACAGAAATTGTCTACACTTAGTACGGGTTGATCGCTCTGAACGTTGCCCATGAGCACTGCCGCGCTGCCATCTGAGAAGAGGAGGGAGGCGGCGGCGTTATCGGGTGTATATTGTTGCTGGAAATGCAGGGTGCAGAGTTCGGTGGATACGATCATCACTTTTGCCTGGGGATCGGTATCGCAGATCATCTTGCCCAGCTTGAGCGCGTGCACGGCCCCGTAGCAGCCCATAAAGTTGACAGAGGTACGGAAAATAGCCGGTGAGAGCTGTAAAGCTTCGATGATCTCCAGGTCGAGGCCCGGAGCGCTCATCCCCGTGCAGCTCACGGTAATGAGATGGGTAATATCGGTAGCGGGCAGGATGCCGTTAATACATTTTTCGATGGCTTGCAGCGACAGTGGAAGGGCTTCTCTTTTATAGACCTCCAGGCGGTCGTCTATGGAAATGAGGGTATCGCCGCCGTTGCCGTTCATAGAGGCCAGGAATGTCCATTGGTCGTGCGGCAGGCTAAAGTCTGACAGCACGGAGTAGCGGGTTTCAATCCCGCTGTGATGGTAGAGGAAAGCCAGTTTACGTTTGTCTGTTTCTCCCAGACGATGTGCCTGTTGCATAAAATGCAGGATATCCTCCTGCTTGTGGCAATAAGCAGGCACCGCCGTTCCTATTGAAATGATCTCAGCCAAGTTGATGTTTGATTAGTAATATAATGAAAGCCAGGTTCGTACATGTACCGGCTATGATATTCATCCGCATTGTGTGTTTAAAATCTGCTGCCGACGGTTCTCTCCATACCTGCAGTACCCATCGTATAAAAAAGTATATAACGGGTATAAAAAAGAGCTGTAAGAGCATAAAATCCGCTAATTGTTGCCTCTGCTTATAATAAACAAACAACAGGCCAAAGGCTACGGCGTACATGGCGGCGCAGAAAATAAAGGTGCCCCTTTTCCCCAGCCGCATGCTGAGGGTGGTAACCCCGTCTTTTGCGTCGGCTTCGTGCTGGTATACCTGTGTAACGGGGTAAAAACCACCTATCAGGAAAGCGGCCGCCAGTGCGGGGAGCCAGGGTATGGGCAGGGTGGCGCCGCTGACAGCGCCGTAGTAAACCATGCAAAACACCAGGGTACCCTGGTTCAGGATGACGGTGAGATAGCCGGTAACGGGAAAGCGTTTGAGCCGGATACGGCGGTTGCTGTAGGCGCGGGAACAGAGTATGTAGCAGCCCAGCGCCAGGGCAAAGCCGGGCGACACCAGGAATGCCAGCAGAAAAGCTGCCAGATCCATCAGCAGCGTTACATAAAATAGCTGTCGTGTAGGTTGCATCGGTTTTTCAAGGCCGCCGATGCTGCTTTCATCCCTGTCCATATAGCTGTTATAACCATTGCTGGCCGGGTAAAGCAGCAGGTGCAGCAATACAAAGATAAGGATCGCCAGCATCCAATTAATATCCGGTACAAAGCTCATCGCAAACCAATACACCGGCATCAGGAAATAAGAGAAAGGAAAGCGGAGCAGCTGTATAGTGGAAGCTTGTAGCATGCAGTTATTTTGTGACGGGTACCGACAGCTCTACAGTGAAAGTACTGCCGAGCAGCCAGTGTGAGCTTCCGACCTTATAATCGAGCCGGTTGATCTCAAAACTGGAGGTGAATAAGGCGCCCGTTCCGGTTTTACTGTATTTGAAAGGTAAGGATATTTCCTTTTTAACGCCGTGGATCTCCATGGTGCCTGTGGCAACATAAGCTTTGTCTGCCTGTTTGATGCTTTTGGAAGTGAACCGGATCTGCGGATACTTTTCCGCATCAAAGTATTTCTCGCTTTTGGCGTGTTTATTCTTCAGACCAATACCGGTATTGATCGTATTTACATCAATGGAAACGTTAAAACGGGAGTTGGGAAGATCATGCTCATCGAACACAATGTCTCCCTTTAAGCCCCTGAATGTACCGGAGGCGCCTTTGCCGTCAAATTTAATGGAATAGCTGTCTGTGATCTTCCAGCTGTCTGCATGGATCAGCGTGAAAGCGGACGCCATGAAGCACAGCACCGCGGTAAGCGTAACGATAGCCCTTTTCATTGTTACTTGTTTTTACGTTTCTTCGTTGCCTTTTCTGCTTCCATCTCTTCGGCGGTTTGCGGGCGCATCAGGTTCTTTTTACTTTGATCCTGTGGTTGCTGCACCGGGAATTTTCCCAGTTTAAGGGCGTCATGGAATACTTTCTCTACATGTACCCATTTGCCGCCTTTCCATTTAAAACCTTCATAGTCCAGATCGGGCACATACGTATACGGTTTTCCGGGCTCATTGGTTGCCGAGATCAGGTGATCGTATACGATCATATCCATTTCGGCATTGTAACTGAGGCTGATCGTGGCGTTCTTGTTGTATTCCAGTATGAAGCGCTTGCGCACAGGCTTGGGCACGGTATCTTCTGCGAAGCTGAAGTAAGGGCCGCCAAAAACAGGTCTGCCATTTTTAAAGGTCAGCATATCCAGCAGCTTTTTGGTGCTGCGCATGTTGTTGGCATCGTAGCCAAACAGCGTGTAGTATTCGGTATTGAAGTAGTGCAGCTGCTGGATCTTGTAATAGAGACATCCGTACCAGCCGCGGTTGTCTGTAACGGTATCGGTATTAGCGGTGTAATCAGAATTATCGAAGAGCGGAAAGAGTTTCAGCTCCCCGTTCTTTGTGTTCATTTGTATGGCGCCGAAGTGGCGGTAAAACCCGCTTTCATTCTCCAGTCCCCATGTAAAGATCCGGAAAGTGCTGTCCTGCGGGTATTGCACGCTGATGCTGCGCAGTGAATCAAAAGGAAAATCAAATGAGTATTTTGCTTTGAGCGTACGTACCAGTACCGGGATAAAGCGATCGCTGGCGGGCAGTCTTACGTCTTCCGTCCTTCCGTTCAGAATAGTATCGGCCAGGAGGCGAAGGGTGTCCAGCTGTTTGAGCATCACCGCGCTGTCAGCTGCGCTCAGGCGCTGTGCCTGTAAGGTAGTTACACAGGTAAAGGACCATAACAGCAGGTATATTACTTTCTTCATATCCTACCTATTACGAATATTTTAATGTATTTATTGTGTTCAGTCCCCAAAGAGGTTGTTTTCCACGATCTCGCAGATGATGTGGCCCACGGTGATGTGCGATTCCTGGATACGTGGCGTATCAGTGGATGGTATGTTGATGAGATAATCACTATTTTCTTTCATTTTGCCGCCGGTGTCGCCGGTCATGCTGATTACTGTCATTCTTTTTTCCCTGGCCACCTTCATAGCTTCCAGGATATTTACGGAGTTGCCGGATGTAGAGATGCCTACCAGCACATCGCCATCCTGACCAATGCCGCGCAGTATGCGGGCGTATACCTGGTCATATCCGTAATCATTACCCACTGCGGTGAGGTAAGAGCTGTTGCAATGTAATGCTTCTGCATACAGCGGATCACGGTCTTTATAGAACCTGCCGGAGAACTCAGCGGCCAGGTGTTGCGCATCTGCCGCGCTGCCGCCGTTGCCACAGAAAAGCACTTTACCGTGCTGTTCCAGGCAATGCGTGATCACATCGGCCACCTGTTGTATGGTGTTCAACAGGTCGGTATCCCGGAGGATAGCTTTCTTTACTTCGATGCTCTGTTGAATGGTTTCCGTTATCTTGTCTATCAGGCTCATAAGGGCAGCGGTTTAGCTCTCGGCTAACCTATGCAATTCTGCTGCCAACCTTTGCCAGGAATACTTTTGCTTCTCTATACGGAGGGCAGCGGTCATATCCGCCTCCCGCTGATCCCGGTAATATTTTTCCACGACTGTTGCTATTGCTCCCGGTTCCGGTTCACAGATGAAGCCTACTTTATTATCCGGTATTGTTTCTGCGAGGCCGCCTACATTGGTAACCACCATCGGTTTTTCGAAGTGGTAAGCGATCTGTGAAATACCGCTCTGGGTGGCGCTTTTATAGGGCTGTACCACCAGGTCGGCTGCACAGAAATAATCTTTGACCGCTTCATTGGGAATGAATTCAGAATGCAGCAGTACCCGCTCGCCCAGGTGAAACTGTTCTATCAGCTGGTGATATGGCGCTGCATCTTCGTAGAATTCTCCTGCCACGATGAGATGCACATCGAGCTGTCGCAGGCGTTCATCGCCCATGGCCTGTAGCAGCAGGTCCAGGCCTTTGTACTGGCGGATAAAGCCGAAGAAGAGTATATAGCGTTTGTTATTGTCAAGCTTAAGATGTTCCCTGGCTACGGCTTTGGGCAGAATAGGCCCGTAGTTGTCGTAGATAGGATGGGGGATGAGCTGCGCAGGTTTCAGCGGCTCAAAGCGGCGCAGGTCGTTCAATACGGACTGGCTCATGGCGATGAATGCATCCACTGGCTTGAGGAAGTAGCGGGTAAAGGGTACGTTGCCCGGTCTTTTTTCATGCGGCACTACGTTATCCAGCATGGCCACTATTTTGGGACGGCTGCCTTTCTTTCCCAGGCGGAGAATGGTACCCAGGCAAGGCCCCATAAAGGGCAGCCAGTACCGCACCATGACGAGGTCTGGCGCAAGGCGGCGTAATTTACGGCCGGTGATCCACCAGTTCAGCGGGTTGATGGAATTGACAAGACGGCGGATCCGCAGATTAGCAGGCGGCGGCTCTGTAGCGTATTGCGTTTTACCTGGAAATATGAAGTTGGGATACTGCACGGTGAAGGTCCATATCTCCACGTCATCCGTCAGCTGCAGCTCCTGCGCCAGCCGTTCATTAAAGGCTGCCAGTCCGCCGCGGTAAGGATGGGCAGTTCCCAGGATGAGTATTTTCTTTTTAGGTGATGTCATCTTTTTAGCTGAACGTTTTGCATTAAGCGTTCTGCGTTATCCGTTCTTCTACCAGGTAATTATTGCGTTCCGGTGCGCTGCGGGCCACGAGTTCGCCAATGAAACCGGTGAGGAAAAGCTGCGAGCCGATGATCATGCACAGCATGGCGAAGTAAAAGATAGGCCTGTCTGTCATGTTATACTTATCAAAGAATATTTTGGCGTAGGCGAGGTAGAATGCGATGCCGAAGCCCAGTATAAAGAACACCGTTCCCAATGCGCCGAAGAGGTGCATGGGCCGCTTACCGAATTTGCCGATGAACATGATGGAAGCCAGGTCAAGAAAGCCGTTCACAAAACGTTCCAGCCCGAATTTAGATACGCCGTATTTACGGGCGCGGTGCTCCACCGGTTTCTCACCGATATTACGGAAGCCTGCCCATTTGGCGATCACGGGAATATAGCGGTGCATTTCGCCATATACTTCGATAGACTTCACTACTTTTTTGCGGTAGGATTTCAGGCCGCAGTTCATATCGTGCAGCTTAACGCCGCTCATTTTGGTAGTAGTGTAGTTATATAATTTACTGGGCAGGTTCTTGGTGATAGCGTTATCGTAGCGCTTCTTTTTCCAGCCGCTGACGAGGTCATAGCCGTCTTCTTTGATCATGCGGTACAGCTCCGGAATCTCGTCGGGGCTATCCTGCAGATCGGCATCCATGGTGATGATCACGCTGCCCTGTGCGGCCCTGAAGCCTTCATTGAGGGCGGCGGATTTGCCGTAGTTGCGGCGGAAGCGGATCGCTTTGATGTGCTTATTCTCTTCAGTGAGCTGACGGATCACCTGCCAGGAATTGTCGGTGCTGCCGTCGTCTACCATCCATATCTCGTATGAAAAGTTATTCGCCTGCATCACCCGATCGATCCAGGCAGCCAGTTCAGGTAAAGATTCTTCTTCGTTCATCAGTGGAACGATAACGGATATGTCTATGCTCATCTGTCAATTAGTCTTGTAACGTTACTTTAGATCGCCCTTGCATTCGGATTCTTTTTGGCTACGGCGGCCCCTATCAGGGAGGCGATAACACCAAAGAACAGGGTGCCGAAGATCCCGCCCGCCAGCATGAACACGATGAACATCTTATCGGTCATGGCCACTGCTTTGTCGATCACATCGTCTGCCTGGCCCTGTTTTTCCATATCGCGGCGCACCTGTTCAAGGGCTTGTTCCTTGATATCGGGGAAAATGAGCACAAACAGCACAGAGAATGCTATTGTCACCAGCGCTACAATGGCGGTGGTTTTGAACCCATTGCCAAAAACATTGCCAAAAGTTACATTGCCGTCATTCGCTTTCGCAAATTGAATGCAGGAAATGATAACGCCCACGAACATGATCAGTATCCCTACCCATTGTGTCCATTTCTGGGTATTGATATGAAGTATATAGAATAGTGTAGAAAACAGTATTACAATTGCACTGATTATCAGGCCATACTGAATATGGGTTTTAGAGTTCATGAGCGTAAGGTTTATAAGGATTAAGAAAACAGAACCTGGTTATTACTGATAATTCCCTTCACCTGGCCTTTCAACTGCTCGCCAATATACGCTGAATTTTTAGACCGGGAAGCAATATCCGCTTGTGTAAATGTATAGTCAGCGTCTGGGTCAAAAATGGTGAGGTTGGCTACAGCGCCTTCCTTTATTTCAGGTACGGGGAGGTTAAAGATCCGGCGTGGCTGGATGGCCAGCAGCGTGATCAGCTGCTCCAGCGGCAGCTGGGGAATATGTCTACGCAGCACCCCAAAGCAGGTTTCGAGTCCGATCATGCCGTTTTTGGCGTACTCGAACTCCAGCTGTTTGGCGTCCCAGTCCTGCGGCTGGTGGTGGGTAGCGATACCATCTACTACGCCATCGAGCACCGCTTGCTGCAGGGCCGCCACATCCTCCGCAGTACGCAGGGGCGGGTTCACTTTCAGGTTGGTATTGTAATGCAGCAGGTGGCCGTCTGTAAGCGAAAGGTGGTATGGCGTTACGGAGCAGGTAACATGGATGCCCCGCGCCTTCGCCCTGGAGATCAGTTCTATAGACCTGGCCGTGCTGACGCCTGTAAAGTGGAGACGGGAGCCCGTATATTCAGCCAGTTCGATATCCCGCTGGATGATCAGCTCTTCTGCGATGGCCGGTTTGCCGGGCATACCCAGGCGGGTGGAAAAGATGCCTTCGTGCATGAGACCATGTGCTGAAATGCTCTGATCGTCAGGTACTTGTATTATGGTGCCGTCAAAGGCTTTCACATATTGCAGGGCTTTGAGGAGGAGGCCGGGCGACTGGATGGGCTTAAAGCCGTCCGAAAAGGCGACGGCCCCGGTTTCGTGCATTTCATACATTTCAGACAGGGAGGCGCCCTCCAGGTTCTTGGTGGCTGCGCCAATGGGCAGTACCTGTACAGGGCTGTGGGCGGTCTGGCTGAGCACATAGGTTATCTGCGGTTTGGTATGAAGGGCCGGTTGGGTATTGGGCACGATCATGACGGTGGTAAAACCGCCTTTTGCCGCGGCAAGGGCACCGCTTTGCAGGTCTTCCTTATATTCCTGCCCCGGGTCGCAGAAATGGGCAAAAATATCCATCCATCCAATGGAAACGTGCAGGTTGCCGCCAGTCACTATTTTGGCATTGTCTGCCTGGATAGCGGGGGCTATCTGGCGGATCATCCCGTTCTCTATCAGGATATCCTGCTGTTGTCCGTGGAAACCGGACGTAGGTGCGACAATCTTGACGTTTTTAAGTAGTATGTGCATGCTGTACAAATAAAACCTGTCTGTAAGAATAATGCTTGGTCAAAAGTCCGGGGGCAAAAGTAATATAAAAAGTCGTCAGTCGTAAGTTGTCAGTTGTCAGTTATGGGGGAAAAGGTGAGGGGAGCGGGGAGGGATCAGGGGCTTACAAAGTACTTACTAAGCGCTCACCAGGCGCTGACTAAGCACTCTCTAAGCACTGACTAAGCTGATACTAAATTAACACCAGGAGCATGCGGCGTGTAAACGGCCAGGAGAACCTATGTAGAACTGGTGTTGAGCTGGATATGAGGTGGACCTGAGGCGGACTTGAAGCGGGTTTAAATAGTACCAGGTTTTGACAAGGGTATGTGGAGGGTATGTAGCGGGTAGGTTTACTCAGTCTTATGGCGTTTGGCGATCCGGTTATATATTAAATTGGAGAGGAAGGGAGGCACCAGCTCCATGATCCGGCCCATAATGCGATAACGACGGTGGCAGCCGCGCAGGATGCGGGCAACGGCCCTGGCCCGGCTATAGGCTTTGCCACCCTGTATCAGGTAAATAGTACCTGCTTTCTTCCCTGTAGAGACGGGCAGGCGGTGTTCCTGCGCGATTACCTTAAATTGTCTGCTTTGCTGGTCGCAGAGGCGGAAACGCACCCTGTCTACCTTGAGTATCCGGCGGATAAAGCCATTGCAAAAAGCACAGCTTCCATCGAACAAAATGATATTATCTGCCTGCATAAAGCCCCCAAAATCTGATTTGCGGACGCAAAGTTAAAGATTTTCAGGGAATTCAACGCCTATCTTCCATTCCACCTGATCAAACTATCATTCGGCACATCATACTCATACATTTTGCGGGAAAGGGTATCCACATACAGCCAGCGGTCTGTAGCAAACATTTTTTCCTGGCCGTTGAATTCATCATGGCCCAGGCGAAGCACTACAAACGCTGCCGTGTCAGTATGCAGTAGCCTGTCCCAGGTCCATTGCATGGTGCTGTCGCTCGTTGCCTGCTGAATAGAGGGATCTTCAGAACCTTCGATGTATCCTGCTGCCAATCCGTCGATCCAGTTCAGCCGGTTGCGTAAACTGCTGTCTACTGCGAATGATTCATCATTTTCGTGTTCGTAGAAGAACGGTGTATTGTGAGGAAGGAATTGCAGGCTGTCAATAACCGGTTTGTGTGCTCCTGCTGTCTGACTGTCTGCCGGAAGGCAACCTACTAATCCAAGTAGAAGGCTGCAAGTGGTAAGGGATTTTCGCATGATGATATGAAAAAATTGCGGGTAAATATAGAGAATAGTTTAATCATTTATCTGCCGCATACCCTAAATTAATTATCAACATTCCGCATGGCTAAAAGGTACGCTGCCGCACGGCTGCCATGAACTGGTCGCGGAACTTATCGCTCACAGGGATCTGCCTGCCGCCAATGAAGATGTGGTTATCCTGGATCTTGTCCAGGCGCGCTATGTTGATGATATAAGACTGATGCACCCTGATGAAGGGGCTGCTCAGTTGTTCTTCGATCTCTTTCATACGGCGATAGATCAGCAATTGCTCGGTACTGGTAACCAGTCTTGCATACTCCTTTTCTCCTTCCACATAAAGAATATCTTTCAGCAGCACTTTATGCAATGTTTTCCCTGATTTTATGAAGATATATTCTTCTGCGGCTGGCGCGGGGAGGGGCTGACTGCGGTCTTTCCTGGCGAAGTGCGATTCTATTTTCTGTACAGCCGCATAAAAGCGTTTGAGGGTAATGGGCTTCAGCAGGTAATCGAGGGTGGTAAAGCCGTAACTGTCGGCTGCATATTCCGAATAGGCTGTGGTGAAAACGATATGTGTTCCTGCAGGAAGCAGGGCGGCCATTTCCATACCGCTAAGATGGGGCATGTTAATGTCCAGGAAAATAAAATCCACTTCCTGTGTTTTCAGGAATGTCATTGCCTCCAGCGCATCGTAACATTTGGCCATCAGCTGCCATTGGGTGCTTTGCTGGATGAACATTTCCAGGAGGTTTACCGCATTGGGCTCGTCGTCTACGATGATGCAGCGCAGGTTCATTGGATCGGAATTTTTAAAAAAGCGTTATAGTATTTCCCGGAGGGCCAGGTGCGGAGCTCGAAGTTAGCGCCGAACAGCAATGAGAGCCGTTGCTGCAGGTTCTGCAAACCGGAGCCGCGCTCCGGGGCAGCTGCCTGCGGCGGATGCAGCAGGTTTTGTGTGCGGAACTCCAGGTAACCATCCTGCTGCAGCAGGGATATCACCACTTCGTTTTCGCTGCTGGATTTATCTATACCATGCTTGAAGATATTCTCCACAAAGGTCATTAACAGCATGGGCGGAATACCGCTGGATGCATTGCATTGTTTGGTGAAGGTGATGGCCACTGCATGGCGTATACGAATCCGTTCCAGGGCGATATAGTTTTCCAGGAACTGGATCTCGGTGTTCAATGCCACTTCCTCTTTAGGGCTTTCGTCCACAAAATAACGCATGATCTCCGAAAGCCGTTCAATGAACATAGCGGTACGGGGTGATTCGCGGTAAGCTTCGTAGTAGATGTTGTTGAGTGTATTGAACAGGAAATGCGGTTGCACCTGTGATTTCAGCAGGTTGAGCTCTGCCTGGCTTTTCTGGGCAATGATCTCGTCTGCCTCCTGCTTCAGCTTAAAATAACCCAGGGCCAGCCGGAAGACGAAGCTGAGGATGTAGGCCACCATACCGGTAATGCTGCCGTAAGTAATGGCCTTCATGGTAAGGGGCACTGGTTTTTCTGCAAAGAAACGATTGTAGACGAACTGCGAAAGGTAGCTTCTTACAATACCTACCAGTGCAAGAAAAAGGATGGAACAGATCACATATAGTACGATACGGTTCTTTTCATAGAAAACCGGTATCAGGAAATTCAGGTTGCCGTAGATGATAATGGCGTAGAAGACAATGGAAAGGGTAGCGTAAGTGGCTGCCTGCACCACTCCGTCCATAGGAAGCAATGAAAGAAAGTTGATGAGGAACACTACTCCCCAGATGAGCCATTGCAGTTGTACGGGACTTGCTTTCCCGCTTAAAATGTTCATAATTAAAAGTACAAAGAATTTCATGGCCGGGATCTTTTTTCAACCATCAGGCAGATATTCTCAATGATTGGGAGTATTGAAGCGAATGGTGCGGTGATTAAAAAACTTTACCTGTTCATTGAAGCGGCTTTTAAATGAGCGGGTGGAGGATGAAATTTACATATCCCTGATCATCAAACTATGCAGATGAAAAGATATTTAATACTGCTCCTTTTACAGTTATGCTGTACGGTAGCATTATATGCGCAGACCGATACCGTCTACCCCGGGTCCGGTCATTTAAACACGGCTTTGTTGAAACCGGGGCTGCGGCAATACCTGGTATATCATCAATGGCCGCAATCCAATCGTGTACTGCAGTTCTCTTACTGGATGCGGGATGTGCGCATTGAGCAAAAGAACGGGCGGCAGGTGTTCGTGATCAGCCAGCACTGGTACACAACAGATAGTAGCCGGTATAAAACTTTCCTCTCGCTCAACAGCACCAAAGATTTTGCGCCGCTGTACCATTCCTCCAATGGAGGTGGTAAGGTGGCTGCTTACAACTGGGGCAGCGCCCGCATTGCCGGTGCAGATACTGTCCAGGGAAATGTGCAGCAGAGTTTTGAGCTGGCATTTGAGCGGCCTAACCTCAACTGGCACCTGGATATAGAAACTTTTGAGATGCTGCCGCTGGCAGCAGGTAAAAGCTTTGCGATCAGTTTCTATGATGCAGGCTTATCGCCTCCTGGATTTGTGCTGTACAAGGTAAGCGGCAGCGAAACGCTTCATACACTGGATAACCGCGAAGTGGATTGCTGGAAGTTGCTGACAACAGGCACAGATCCCACCGGTAAGGCCTACTCGCAAATTTTCTGGATCAGCAAAAAAGGACATGAGCTGCTCAAGGAAGAGGATGAGTATGACGGGAAGTACCGTTATAAAATTAAACTGCCGGGATTAACACCGGATGTCCTTGAAAAATTTAAGTTATAATACTTCAATATTATCGCGATGAAAAAGCTCACTATGCCCGCCATTCTATTCCTGTGTGTTGTATTTTTCATGAGCGCCCTGCCGGTAAGCTTTTTGCCGGATAAGGACAAGAGCGAGGTTTATGTGCTGGCTACCCTTTACAGCCGGCACAAAACCACGCCGGTGTATGACCTGGATACGCTGAAGAAGATCATAGCGGCTATCAAACCGGATGTGTTTGTGCTGGATGTGACGCCCACCGAGCTGCAGGAACAAAAGGTGTTCCCTTCCAAGATAGAATATCCCGGCGCTATTTTCCCCGCTATCAATGGCGGAGAATATGCCGTTTATGCGGCAGAGCCGCCGGAGCCGATGTTTACCGAGATCGTGACTGCGGTAAAGGACGTACGTCAGCAATTTAAGCGGGAGCGGCCGGAGGCCGCCAGGTCGGTGGAACAAATGACGCTCAGCATCTTTGAGGTGCTGAAAGCCGGTTGGCAAACACCTGCTGATGTGAACAGCCGGATCACTGACCAGGCGCTGGCAGGGAAAAGGGTGATCGAAGACCGGCTGACAGGACCGGTGGATGTGGAATGCGGCATTCGCTGGACGCAGCATATTGTAAAGATCACCTTGCAGGCGGCAAAGGAGCATCCCGGTAAGCGGATCCTGGTGTTGAACGGGATCGAGAATTGTAACGTACTGCGGGAAGAACTGGGCCGCAAGCCAGGTATTACCCTGGTAGATATGGAGCAATGGCTCCGCAGTCATCCGTAACAACTGAAGATTGTATATTTGCTGCTTCATTTGTTGTTGACATGGACATTACAGGGGCTGTTTTCTTCGATGAGCTGCTGCAGTATCATCAGGCGAATAATACATTAAAGGAGAAGTATACCCGTTTACGTTTGCTGCTCGAGCGGGTGTGCAAGCACATGGCAGCCGGGGAGCATATGCAATTCTCCAACCTGTTCTCCCGGCTGAACTATGTTTGTCAGCAAACGAAGCTGAACGCCAGGGCCACCTACCGCATCAATACTTTCCGGATCCATGCCAACAGCGTGCTCCATAATGATTTTAACCCTACGGGCGAAGATTATCTGCAGGACCTGAAAGCCATCTGCGAAGTACTCAGCCATTTTTATAACATCCCTGTTCCTGCAGCTCTGCAGGAGCTGTTGCCGGAAACGGATGTTTATAAGCCCAGGCATCGCAGGAGGGATCTGCGGCATGAACGGATCCGGGTAACGGTGCTGTCAAGCGACCAGCAGTATATATACGCGTTTGATGAAGAAACACCGGCGGATGTGCCGATCAGGATCTGCCATCATACAGCGGAGATAAAAGAAGCCTTCGGAAGTACCATTGCCGTACTATGGAAAGGTTGCCAGCTCAACCTGCTGGATGTGGTGGTGGATGAAGACAATATTTACTACCCGGACCTGATCATCCTGGAACCGGATTACCTCGTGGATATCAGCTCATTGGCAGAATGTATGAAAGAATACGGCAGTCATCCGCTGTATTATATACAGAGCAAGCTGGAAGCGCCGAAGAACTCGCGGCATATTTTGCTGGGTAATGCGGCGAACGTTTTCCTGGATGAATTTGTGAATGAAAAGGAGCATCAGCAGGTGGTGTACAAGGATACCATGCAGCAGGTGTTTAAGTCCTTACCCTTTGAATTCGCCACCTGTGCAGACTTCAGCGCCAAAGAACATGAATGGGCCTTCTTTGAGGATGCGCGGCTGCAGTTCAACAATATCAAACAGGTGGTGAACGAGGTGTTCCCGGCTAAGCAAATCAACCGGGAGAATGGCGTACTGGAGCCCAGCTTTATCTGCGAGCACCTGGGCGTACAGGGAAGGCTGGATTATTTGCAGCTGGAAGCGGACGGGAAGCGGCAGATCGTGATAGAGCTGAAGTCGGGGAAATCGCCCTACCCAGAAACGAATACTACACTCATTGGAAAGAACCACCGCTCGCAGGCTTTCATCTACCAGATCGTAATACAGAAAGTGCTGGGAGTAGCGTTCAAGCAGCTGGATACTTTTATCCTGTACTCCAGGTATGCCGACAGCAATGCCAACCTGCGTTTATCCCAGCCGTTTATGGCGGCCATCAAGGAGATATTAAACATCCGTAACCTGATCGTGGCGCAGGAGCGGAGTATTGCCAATGATCAGCCGCTGCAGGCGTCCAGGCAGCTGATAGACAGTATATCGCCAGATGTGCTGATACAGGGAGAAGCGGTACAAAGCAGGTTTGTAGAGCAATTCATTATTCCGCAGATAAGCGCTTTTAAACGGCCTTTTACCGATGCTTCGCCCCTGGCGCTGGCTTATTTTCACAGCTTCTATACGTTTGTTACCAGGGAGCATTATATCTCCAAGGCGGGGGATACCAATTACGATACGAATAAAGGGATCTCTTCGCTTTGGCTGTCGCCCCTCGAAGATAAGCTGGAATCGGGCGAGATACTGCCGGATCTCAGTATCCTGGAGAATCATGCCGCACAGCAGTCGCCATCTATCCGGCTACAGATACCTGCCTATGAAGAAGACTTCATGCCCAATTTCAGGGAAGGGGATATTGTGATCCTCTACCAGCGTAACAGCAGGAAAGATAATGTTACCAACAGGCAGATCTTCAAAGGAACCATTGCTTCGCTGACGCCGCATGAGCTGACTATCCGGCTGCGCTATCGCCAGCGGAATCCTTCGGTGTTGCCGGCTGACAGCAAATATGCGATAGAGCACGATTTCCTGGATACTTCCTATACCGCTATGTGCAGGGGCTTATATGCTTTTCTGCAGGCAAACAATGACCGGCAGGAATTGCTGTTGCACCAGCGCAAGCCGCAGCAGGAAGCGGATGTAAGTATACCGGCTACTTTGCAGTGCCCTGATGAGGTGAGGGAGATTGTGCTGAAAGCAAAGCAGGCCAGGGATTATTTCCTGTTATTAGGTCCGCCGGGAACAGGCAAAACCTCCGTAGCCCTGAAAAGCATGGTGGAGGCCTTTGCGGCTGATCCGGCCTGCAATATCCTGCTGCTGTCGTATACTAACCGTGCCGTAGATGAGATCTGCAAAGCGCTGCATAGTATTGAAGGCGGTCCGGCTTATATACGGATCGGGCCTTCACTTTCCTGCGAGCCGGCGTACCGGGAGCGTTTATTGGAGAACGTTATTTCCGCTTGTGATAACAGGACGCAGGTGAGAACGAAAATACAGGAGCATCGCATATTTGTGGGCACGGTGGCGGCTATATCCGGCAAGATGGAATTGTTCCGCCTGAAACGTTTTGATGTGGCCATCATTGACGAAGCCTCACAGATTCTGGAGCCGCATTTGCTGGGCATCCTCTCTGCCCGCGATACAGCCGGACGTAACGCTATCGGCAGGTTCATCCTCATAGGCGATCATAAACAGTTACCTGCCGTGGTATTACAGCGGGAGCGGGACTCGCGGGTGGAGGACCCTGCATTACATGCGATGGGCCTTACCGACAGGCGGCGATCACTATTCGAGCGCTTGTACCAGCTGCATAAAGATGATGCGCAATCGCCTGTGTGGGGCATGTTGCGGAAGCAGGGGCGTATGCACCCGGAAATCGCCTTGTTTCCCAATATGGCTTTTTACAATGGTCAGCTGCAGGCCGTTCCGCTGCCGCATCAGTCGGGCGATATTGAGTTTGCCCGCTTTGATCCCGCCCAGCCATTGCAACAGGCGCTGGCTACCAAACGGCTGCTGTTCATCCCTTCGGAGAAACAAACGGACGACAAGCATCCCAAAAGCAATTCCTGCGAGGCGGGCATTGTTGCCCTGCTGTTACAGCAGCTGTATAGCCTGTACCGCCTGAACGGGCTGCCTTTTACACCAGAGGATTGCATAGGTGTGATAGCGCCCTACCGGAACCAGATCGCCTGTATTAAACGCAGCATCCACCAGCTGCAGATCCCGGAACTGAATGATATTACTGTTGATACCGTAGAGCGCTACCAGGGCTCGCAACGTGACATCATTATCTATTCATGCTGTGTGAACCAGCGCTACCAGCTGGACCTGCTGGCCAATGAGACCGTGGATGAAGGGCAACTGATAGATCGTAAGCTGAATGTGGCCATTACCAGGGCCAGGAAGCAGTTGCTTATTACCGGAGAGCCAACGCTGTTGTGCAGCAATCCTGTTTACCGGCAGTTGATAGCGTTTATACGGGAACGTGGCGGGTATATGCCCCATATATGAATATGGCATTTTAATGTTATTGGTGGGGGGCGGGAAAAGCAGTAACTTATAGGGTATTCAACCTATATTTAAACTAAATCCCCCAAAAAATGACCATCAAAAAGTTTGCACTGTTGTTAGCTGCGGCATCCACTGTTCTTTATTCCTGTAGCAAAGACGACACTCCGCCCGATGAGGGAGACAATTCAAAGGAACTCAAGGGTACTTACGATTTTGCTGGTATGACAGTGGCTTCGCAAAGTACAGTTATCACTACAGATGGCATTGCCAATCCCGTTGATGTTGACGAAAAGAGGATCACTACCGCCTATTACATCAGCAAGGAGAATGGTGGTACGGTAACCGTGGACACAAGTACATTCACGATCACAGATCTTATGTATACTATTGACACCTTAGTACACGAGAAGTTTTATTCAGATGGTGTGCTCAAGTCTGATGGAGATGTCCGTTTATGGTTTCACGCGTCAAACCTTAGCCGCCAGGCGCCTTATAAGCTGGTAGGTATGGATTCCATTTATTTTGAGAACGGTTTTATTGACTACAAGGATGGTTCCTCCCTGGAATTTCCCGCCAGTCCCTCAGGATTTAAATACTCCTGGTCTGGCGATACATTGATCCTACGTACCAGATTTGCCATAAGTGAAGGACGAATGACAAATAGTTATATCTACGAGATTGTGGCCATGGCAAACCAGGTTATAAAGCTGAAGAAAAGGAAATAGGCTGAGAAGATCTTACATTTAAATATGGTATTTTAATGTTATCTGTTTGGATTGGGAAAGGCTTAACTTGCGGGCTTTATTCCTATACAACACCACCCAAACCCAAACTAATGAAATTCACAAGATTTACACTTTTGTTAGCTGCCGCTTGTACTGTACTTTATTCCTGCAGCAAAGACGAAACAGCGCCAGGCGAGACCAATCCGGACACACTAAAGGGTACTTACGATTTTGTTGGCATGACCGTAGCATCACAAAGTACAGTTACTGTTACCGGCCCGGATATTGACCAGATGACGATCACCACCAGTAACTATGTTACCAAGAATAACGGGGGGACCGTTACAGTGGACGCTACCAACTTTACAAACACGGATTTTATTTATTCTGTTGACACAGTAGTGAATGCAAAGTCTTATTCTGATGGCGTTTTCGAATCTGAACTGGAGATCCCTTTCAAATTTGACCTGCCAAAACTTAGCAGCCATGCGCCTTATAAGCTGGTAGGAGCGGATTCAGTTTATTTTGAGAAAGGTTTCGTTGAGAACCCCGACGGCTCGGGCACAGGCGTTGCCAGCACACCTTCCGGTTCTAAATATTCCTGGTCTGGCGACACATTGGTGCTGCGTACCAGGATTGCCATGAGCAACCAGGAAACTGCAAACGGTTATCTCAGCAAGACAGTGAACGTGGCAGACCAGGTTGTAAAACTGAAGAAAAGAAAATAGTCTGCAGACTTTACCTGCCTGAGGGCCTGAAAGTTGGAACGGCGAAGATCGTTCCGGCTTTCAGGCCCTTTCTTTTATTCACCCGGTATTTCGGCGACGATTTTGATCCTTCCAAAATTAAAACAGGTACTACCTATGTACACTGGGTGAAAGTATACACCGCTAAATAAGACTTTGTGCCTATGGAATGGAGGCTGCCGGGCGAAGGCTTACCCCATTGGCCGATGGAAAATCCGCAGGTACCGGGTAGGTGACCTTCCCGGTGGCCAGCCATTCTGTTGCCCTTATCAACGTGGTCTGGAAACCGGCGCAACGATAGCTGGGCGGAAAGGTATCGCCTTTCCACAGGTGGCCCATGCTTGAATTATAAACACGGCCTTGTCCGTAGGCAACGGTCCATTCTACGGGCCAGGTTTTGCCGCCGATACTGTCTGTAGCGGCAGATAATACCGTTATATTTTCAGCAGGGCCGCGTGGGTAAAGGTACAGTTCCATGGAAGCGGTTTTCCAGTATTCGGGGAAACCTTTGTTGATAGGATGCCGGTGAATCACATGGATCAGGGCATCGAAGCGGTCGCCATGGCTGGTGCCTTCTCCTTTGCCGGGCGGGATTTGGATAATGTGTTTCTTCGCGTCAATTTCCAGCGCAATACCCGCGGTGGCGGGGCGCCAACCGAGGCCGATCATATTATTGTATTCCGTCCAGTCGGGAAATGCATTGTTGGCAGAATGCAGGATGTATAAGCCGCCGCCGTCGCGCACATATTTTTCCAGGTGGCGTTCCACCTTGCGGGGCCATCGTAGGGTGCTGTCCTTGATATTATTGGTGTTCTGGATGATCACATCGTACTTGTCGAAATCAGGGTCCCAGTCTTTCCATTCGCGGGCGGTAGCTGTGGAGGGAGTGGTAGAGACATCCACGTTAAAACGACCGGTGGCCGTCAGGATCTGTTTTACGAGTTTGGTGGTCTGTTGCCAGTCGTGATTGCTGAATCCGTCTACGATCAGCACGTTGATCTGTTTTTGTTGCTTTGGCTGTGCAGCTGCCATGAAAAAGCTAAGTAAGCCAGTGAGCAGCAAGGTGCATATTTTGCCGGGCATGTTCATAGGTTTGGTATGGAGGCTAAGATAATATCTTATTTTTGGTGATGGCTTTTAAGTTTTTCACAAGGAACAAACATATCCTCTTATACGGGGCTAGCCTGGCGTTGCTATTATTCCTGCTGAAATGGCTGGAGCTGCGGTTTATTATTATCGACCACGCCTTCGAAATCTATATCGGCGCCATTGCGCTTATTTTCACGGCATTGGGCATCTGGCTGGCGCTGAAGCTGGCCAAACCAAAGATAAAGACCGTGATCGTCGAGAAGGAAGTACCTGTCAGCCGTCCGCCGGTATTTACCCTGAACCATGGTGAGCTGAACAAATTAGGACTGAGCAGCCGGGAGCTGGAAGTATTGCAATTAATGGCGGAAGGATTAAGTAACCAGGAGATCGCCGGCCGTTTGTTTGTATCCCTGAACACGATCAAGACCCATTCTTCGAACCTCTTTATAAAAATGGATGTAAAACGCAGGACGCAGGCTATAGAAAAAGCCAAGCGACTGAGTATCATACCTTAAGTGTTTTCATACTTTGGTAGGAATGCGCCTGTAATCCCAAAAATCATCCTAAAGTATGACCGGCAAATGGGACGGAACGCGCAAATTTGCGGTAGATCAACCAAACTAAAATTGCAAAAGGATGAAAAAGAATGTACTTGTATTCGGGTTAATTGCAGGCTTCATTGTTTCCTGCATGATGCTGTATTCCGTTTCTCAATGCTATAAAAGGGAGGATTTTGATGGCAGCATGGTATTGGGGTATGCCGGTATGCTGCTGGCCTTCTCCATGATCTTTGTAGGCGTTAAAAATTTCAGGGACAAGTACAATAACGGGGTCATCACCTTCGGGAAGGCTTTTAGGATAGGTTTATATATCTGCCTGGTGGCTTCCACGATGTATGTGCTGGTGTGGCTGGTGGACTACTATTTCTTTGTACCTGATTTTATGGATAAGTATACTGCGCATTTGCTCCGCAAGGCGGAAGCCGCGGGGGCCAGTCAGCAGGAGCTGCAAAAGAAGGCAGCAGAACTGGCAAAGAACAACGAGATGTATAAGAACCCTGTTGTAATGATCTTGTTCACTTACCTGGAAATACTGCCGGTGGGCCTTGTGATCGCTCTTATCAGCGCCGCTATTTTAAGGCGGAAATCAAAAGGAGAGGTAGTAGCGCCTGCCCGGTAAAAGCATAGCCACTACCGGTGGCTATGCTTTTATTGTACTACCAGGAGTTGCTGATCAAGATTATCGAGCATCAGGAGCCAGCTTGGATGTGCGCCGGTGCGTTTGGCGATGGATTCAGCTACGGTTTGATGGAGGGTTACTGTCGTTTTACCCTCCGTTTCTTCGAAGGTAACGGTCACCACTGTTTCGGAGGGCCAGTCTGCATCCACACCTACCTGCTCAGATGTCAGGAGATTGCCCTGTTCATCGGCAAAGGCGATGGTGTACACAAGTTTTTCCGGCGCTTTTATCTCCAGGAAGGTGCTTTTGCAGCGGCAATCATGATGGGCAGGATTGGTGAGCAGCGAAAGGAAACCACCTCCGGGGCGCAGGTCAAAATGGTAGAATTCAATGGTGCAGCCCGGGGGTGCGTACCAGTGTTTCAGGTACTCGGGATCCGTCCAGGCTTTGAACACCAGTTTACGCGGTGCGTTGAACACGCGGGTAATGAGCACCTGGCCAGCGGCGGCATCGCCGGTAAGGTCATTTCTTTTTTCCATATTTCTTCTTTTTTGATTGTAAATCACCAAGAAAATTATCGAGGGTATCGAAGCGGTCGGCCCATAGCTGTTGGTATTGTCCTACCCAGCCGGCTACTTCATTCAACCCGTCAAGACGGGCTTCACAAAAGCGTTCCCGGCCCTGTTGACGGATCACGATCAATCCGCATTCTGCCAGGATCTTGATGTGTTTGGAGATGGCTGGCCTGCTGATATCAAATTGTTCTGCCACGCCATTAAGGGTAAGCTGCTGACGGGCCAGCAGGTCTATAATAGCCCTGCGTTGAGGATCGGCTATAGCCTGGAACACATCTCTCCGGATATACATCTTGTAACTATTTGGTTACAAAAGTATGTAATAAAACCATTTGGTTACAAATTTATTTTCAGGCGGTGGTTAAATAGCACGAATCGTTTACCTTTGGAAGCAATGAAAATCGAGCGGTATTTTCCGAAGGATGTGTTGAAACCTTTCATCAAAACTTTCATGATCATTGAAAGCGCGGATGGTATGGTGAACAATATATTACCAGACACTGCGCTGGTGATCGCTTTTCGTTTCAGGGGAGCTGTAACCGCCAGGATAGACGGGCAGCAATATGTAATGGCTCCTTCGGTGATCTCCGGTATCAGGCGGTCTGCGCGCTCAATGGAATATGCACGGGGTACTGCCAACCTGCTGATCATCTTTCACGAGGCGGGTGCTGCTGCGTTTTTCAGGGAACCGCTGCATGAGCTGTCTGATATCAGCCTGTCGCTCGATACGCTGATGAAAGGCAGCGAGGTAGCTGCGATAGAAGAGCAGCTGGCGGAGGCGGACAATGATCTGCAGCGCATCCGTATTGCTGAAAAATGGATGCTGTCAAAGATAAAATCTCCTGCACCTGATCAGCTGGTGCAGCATGCCATACAAACAATACAACTCACGCGGGGGACTATACGAATGAAAGATCTTGCCGGCAGTTTGTATATTAGCCAGGACGCTTTTGAGAAGCGGTTCAGGCGGCAGGCGGGCGCATCTCCCAAGCAATTCTCCTCTATTGTAAGGATCAAACACCTGATCGACGGGTATTCGCAGACAAAAAACCTGACGGATGCCGCGCTCTCTGCCGGTTATTTTGACCAGGCGCATTTTATCAAAGATTTTAAAGCGTTCACGGGTAAGACCCCGCAAGACTTTTTCAGGGATGCGGAGTACTGGTAAAGACTGATGGTTTTTCACCAGGGAACATTTGATCAACAGGTAGTATTCATTGCCTGGGGAGTGGCTGATGTATTGATGGAGTGGAGTGGAAAAAATTCTTAACCGCATAATCTACATATTTGGCAAGGTAATAGCGGAAACTATTGTATGCTATCTGGTAGTACCATCCTAGGCATCCTGGTGGTCATGCTGGCCATTTTACTGATCGTATTCCTCGTTCTGCGGAACAGGAAGGACAGGAAAGAGCTGATCACACCGGAAGATAACGCTGGAATAGCGGAGGAGAAGCGGGAGCAGGAAAGGAAAAAGGACCAGCTCTGACCGCTGGTGCGGTAGCGCAGGTCCTTTAATAGCCCGAATAATATCAGCTTATTCTGTTACCGTAAAGGTCACTTCATTCACTTTCTCCAAACCGCTCATGCCGCTGGCCTGGTAAGCTGCTTTGTAGGTTGCCGGAGCGGAGAGATTATAGCCTTTCAGCAGATCAATATCCACAGATACGCTTTTACCAGCCGGTACCTTGATATACGCCTCAGCAGGAGGAGGCATGATCCTTTTAGCCATTACTCCCCTGTATAATACTTCCGTATTGTTGCTGCTTTGTATATCCAGGAAAGAAGACATAAATCCTTCAAAGGGGGTATGCCATTTACAGAACTGCAGCTCCTTGCCCGATTTGTTATATACCGTAAATTTTAACATGACAGGATTGCCAGTTTTTACAGTAGCGGGTACAGACATTTCGGTTACCAGGCCTTCTCCGGTAGTGGTAGCAGCGCCGCTGGCCTGCTGGGTGTTCTTACAGGCTGCGAAAGTGAAAAATGACAGCAGGGCTGCCAGGGTCATAAATCGGTTTCTCATGTTTGCAAAATCGTTTGAGGGCCGCAAATTAAGGGAAATAATTCATAACTAACCGCTTAATACATTAACAAAAAGATATAAGTTTCAGGTCTCAGGTCTGAGGTTTGAAGTTTGAGGTTTGAGGTTCGTTAGAGGTTAAAGGTTTTATTTAGTAGGGCGGCCTGCCTTGAACCTCTCACATTCAACGAACTTCAAACTTCAAACCTCAAACCTCAAACTTATACAGATGACAGTAGCCTGACAGTTCCCTCCTTTTTGTATTCCAACTTCAAAATTGTCTCAAAATTCAGCAATAACTTTGTTCCTGTATGAAAGTACTAGTGGTAGAAGATAGCAAGGAGATCGCTGGCAGCGTTCATGATTTTTTAGCCAGGGAAGGATATATCTGTGAATTGGCTTATAGTTTTGATGAAGCGCAGGAAAAGCTGTTGTTATATACCTATGACTGCGTCCTGCTGGACATTATGCTTCCCGATGGAAACGGACTGGTATTGCTCAAATTTATCAGGGCGCAGAAGATCCAGAGCGGGATCCTGATCATTTCGGCAAAAGACGCCATGGACGACAAGATCCTGGGCCTGGAAGGTGGTGCAGATGATTATATCACCAAACCTTTCCACCTGCCCGAGCTGCATGCCAGGCTGCGCGCCGTGTACCGCCGCAAAAAGCTGGCAGGCAGCAATATCATTTCCTTTAACGAGATCACGCTGAATACAGATACGCTGGAAGCAAAAGTGAATGAAATTACACTGGATATCACGCGCAAGGAGTTCGACCTCCTGCTGTACCTGATCGTCAACAAGAACCGCGTGCTATCCCGGCAGTCCATCGCCACCCACCTGTGGGGCGATTATACCGATAATTTAGCTAATTTTGACTTTGTATATCAGCATATTAAGAACCTGCGCAAGAAGATCAGTGCAGCGAATGGAGCAGACTATATTGATACCGTTTATGGCTTAGGCTATAAATTTAATTCTTCTAATGTATGAAGCTGGTTGACAAATTATCCTTGTGGTTTATCGGCATTGTTGTGCTGTTGACGCCCGTTACCGCCTATATCTGCTATTATAACCTGGAAAGGAAAATAGATGAATCGGAGATAACGCGCCTGAAGGAGCTGAACGATATCGCCGCGAAGCGCCTGGCAGCCGGGCAGTGGCGCGATCAGCAGGTGGATGGGACCTCCACTTTGGTGAACCCTTTAACTACCGCCTTGCCCGAAGAGCGGATGAAGATCTCGAAAACAGACATCCGCAACGGCAATAGTACCGGGATGTTAAGCCTGCTCACCGTTAACTCCTATGTAGCTGTGGGCAACACGAACTACCGTATTTCCTCATCCAATTATATACCCAGCGGCAGGCAGATCCGGAATGCCATCATGGACACTGTTGTGTGGAAACTGCTGCTCATCATCCTTTGCGTGTGTGTAACCGCCCGGATGGTGTCTCAGAAAATACTCTCTTCTTTGCGGCAAACCATGAAGACCATACAGCACTTCAACGTAAAAGAAAAAGTGGAATTTCCCCGCAGCCGCACCCGCGAGTTTAAAGAGTTGAATTCTTTCCTGCAGAAAATGACGGATAAAGCAGTAGATGAATATGTGTCTGTAAAAGAGTTCAGCGAGAATGCGTCTCATGAGCTCCAAACACCACTGGCTGTACTGCGCAATAAACTGGAGCTGCTGAGCGAAACAAATATTGAAGAAGACCAGGCGGAGCTGATCGGCGACATGCAAAATGCCATTGAGAAATTGTCTAAGATCAACCGTTCGCTGGTACTGCTCACCAAGCTGGAAAATAATGAGTATGCGGTTTCAGAGAATATCCGCTTCTGCAAAATTACCAAGGACATCCTGGCGGCTTATGAAGACAGGATAGAGATGAAGCATCTTACCGTAACAACAGATATTGACAAGAGCATCTACCTGAAAATACATCCTGCATTGGCAGATATGCTGGTCAATAACCTGGTGGGCAACGCCATCCGCCATAACGTACAGGATGGCAAAATTGAGCTCACCCTGACGCATAAGCGGCTTGTGATCAGGAACACCGGGCTGCCGCCGGAAATGCCTACAGAAGAGCTTTTCCAGCGCTTTAAGAAAAGCAATCAAAGCAGTGATAGCGTGGGGCTTGGCCTGGCTATCGTGAAACAGATCTGTGAGGTGTGCGGCTTTTCTATCTCTTACAATTATAAGAACCAGCTGCATGTGATACAGATAGAATTTGTACCAGCATCACAAAATGAAGGTGCAAAAATATCACATGATAATGTAGAAGCAGCGGTGCTGGCTTGATAATATTATATACGGAACCGGCAGTTGAGAATCAATCCTGTAAGGCCTGGCGCGTAATGTGCCAGGCCTTTGTGTTTGTATCATTACTCCATCACTATTTTTTAAAATAGTCACGCTACTTCAAGATTACTTCAAATTCCTATAGTCATTTTGTAGCCGGAAACACTTCTTTAGTGATCATGCTGCAAAATCTTTCTTTCATGTATGAGATAAAAAATTGGTTGATTTTTCTGGGATTACTTTTTGCAAACACACCAATAACAAACGCACAAGAAACATTGACGCTGAAGGATGCCATCCGTACAGCGGTGAATAATTACGGTACCATTAAAGCCAAATCAAACTATGCAGATGCTTCAAAAGCAAGCGCGGTACAGGCTAAACGTGATTACCTGCCTAATTTCAACTTATCCGCCCAACAGGACTACGGTACGGTGAACGGCCAGAACGGCCCCTTATACGGTTTTGGCGGATTGGGTGTTTCCTCTTCAGGCCTGGCTTTACCAGACCAGAACTGGAACGCCGCATTCGGAGCACTTTATTTGACCAATATAAACTGGGACTTCTTTGCTTTTGGCAGAGCCAAAGAAAAGATCAAAACAGCGCAAGCGGTTGCTACCAGGGACAGCAAAGACTGGCAACAAGAAATTTTTCAACAGGAAGTAAAGGTAGCAGCCGCTTATCTTAACCTGCTGGCCGCGCAAAAGCTGACACAGTCCTATCAAAAGAACCTGAACCGCGCAGATACTTTCCGCCGTGTGGTAGTGACCCGTGTGAAGAACGGATTGAATGCCGGTGTAGATTCTGCACAGGCAAATGCAGAAGTATCCAGTGCAAGGATCGCGCTGACAAGGGCACTGGATTTTGAGCAATCTGCAGCTAACCAGCTGGCACAGCTGATGGCAGTGCCCGTACAGGAGTTTACCCTGGATACGGTGTTTATTTCCCGCCTTCCTTCCATGCTGGGAGATTCAGCTGCTTTAAATGATCACCCTTTGCTGCAATGGTATAAAAGTCGCATTGCTGTCAGCGATGAACAGGCTAAATATTACAAGACCTTCAATTACCCGGTATTCTCATTAGTAGGCGTACTGCAAACAAGAGGATCGGGATTTAATGCCGCCTATAACCAGGATCAGCATGCTTATACTACCAATTATTGGGATGGCGTGAAGCCCACCCGCACCAACTACCTGATCGGTGTTGGCGTAACCTGGAACCTGGCGCAGCCCTTCCGTATTTCGCAACAAGTGAAGTCGCAAAAGCTTGTCAGTAAAGGGCTGGAAGCAGAGTATGAGCTGGCCAGCCAGCAGCTGAAGGCGCAGTATCAATTGTCTGAAACCAAGATAGCAAACGCGCTTAATAACTACTATGAAGCGCCGGTGCAGGTGAAAGCTGCTTCTGATGCTTACCTGCAGAAATCTGTGCTCTACCGTAACGGTCTCACTAATCTTGTAGATGTTACACAGGCGCTGTATGCATTGGTACGCGCAGAAACAGATCGCGACATTGCTTATAACAACGTATGGCAGGCATTGCTGCTGAAAGCTTCGGCAACAGGTGATTTCAACCTGTTTGAAAAGGAACTTTAATCGTGGAATTGATCATTATATACAGACATTATGAACCTTATCCGTTTCGCACTTCGTAAGCCTATTACCATCCTGGTAATAGTGGCCGGATTGTTCTTCTTTGGGATCAAAGCTGTCACCTCTATCAAGATCGACATCTTTCCAAAGCTGGACATGCCGGTGATTTATCTTTCCCACCCGTTTGGCGGATACACCTCCACCCAGATGGAATCTTTTTTCGGTAAGCAGTATATCAACATATTGTTGTACGTGAACGGGGTGAAGAGCATTGAGACAAAGAACATACAGGGCTTAACGCTGATCAAGATCAACTTTTATCCCGGTACCAACATGGCGCAGGCGGCCGCAGAAGTGAGCGCATTTTCCAATCGTATACAGGCCATCTTCCCGCCGGGCTCTAACCCGCCCTTCATCATCCGTTTTGACGCTTCCACGCTGCCGGTAGGCCAGCTGGTATTGAGCAGTGAAAAACGCAGCAATAATGAATTGCTGGACCTGGCCAACGTGTACGTGCGTTCCTCCTTTACCTCCATTCCCGGGTTGGTAGGTTCAACGCCTTTTGGTGGTAATATCCGTACCGTGGTGATCAAGGCCGACCCTGAGCTCTTACGCTCACATAATATGACGCCCGATCAGCTGGTAGAGGCCTTACGTCTCAATAACCAGACGGCGCCATCCGGTAATGTGCGTATCGGCGATAAGAACTACATCACACCTGCTAACGCCACTATCAAGCAGGTAAAGGATTTTGAGAATATTCCCCTCTTCAAGAACGGTGTGCAAAACCTTTACCTGCGTGATGTGGCCACCGTTGAAGACGGCGCGGATGTAAGCACCAGCTATGCACTGATCAACGGAAAACGTTCGGTATATATAGACATTGCAAAAGCAGCAGATGCTTCTACCTGGGAAGTAGTACAAAACCTGAAAAAGGCGCTGCCCAGGATACAGGCACAGTTGCCCGATGATGTGAAGCTGAGCTACGAATTTGACCAGTCTACTTATGTGATCAATTCCGTAAAAAGCCTGTTAAGTGAAGGGGTTATCGGCGCCATACTTACCGGTCTGATGGTGTTGCTGTTCCTGGGAGACCCGCGGGGAGCACTGATCGTGATCCTTACTATTCCTACCTCTATTATCTCCGGTGTATTGTTCCTGAGCCTGTTCGGGCAAACTATCAATATCATGACACTGAGCGGCCTTGCACTGGCTATCGGTATCCTGGTAGATGAAAGTACGGTGACGATAGAGAATATACATCAACACCTGGATCTGGGCAAAAGTAAGGCATTGGCGATCTGGGACGCATGTAAGGAGATCGCTTTCCCGAAACTGCTGATCCTCTTCTGTATCCTCGCCGTGTTTGCACCTGCCTTCACCATGGGCGGCATCCCCGGTTCATTGTTCCTGCCATTGGCGCTGGCGATTGGTTTCAGCATGATCGTTTCCTATTTCCTGGCGCAGACCTTTGTGCCGGTGATGGCTAACTGGATCATGAAAGTGAAACATCATAAAGGCCAGGAAGATAAAGCAATTCCTGAAGTGCGGGAGGCAGATACCTGGGACCAGAAGAAAGCGCTGGTAGAAAGAGAAGACAGCAACCGTGACGGAAAGCTGAGCCGCTTTGAAAGATTGCGGCTGCGTTACCTGCGCTTTATAGACAGGATCATGCCTTACCGCAAACCTATTGTGGTAGCTTATCTGCTGATCATCTCCGGCCTGGCTTTCCTGCTGATCAACAGCATTGGCCGCGACGTATTGCCTAAAGTAAATGGCAGCCAGTTCCAGCTGCGTTTACGGGAGCCGGATGGTACGCGGATCGAGGAAACAGAAAAGAAAACTATACAACTGATCAATGCAGTAAATGATATTATAGGGAAAGACAACGTCTCCATCACCTCTGCGTTTGTGGGATTGCACCCGCAGCTGTTTTCTACCGCGCCTATCTTCCTGTGGATGGCAGGCCCGCACGAGGCAGTGTTGCAGGTAGCCGTAAAAGAGGGCTATCACGTGAACCTGGATGAATTGAAAGATAAGATCAGGGAACGCGCCGGGCAGATCGATCGCGATATGCAGCTCTCCTTTGAGCCGATCGAGCTGACTGACAAAATCCTCAGCCAGGGGTCGCCTACACCGATCGAGGTAAGGTTCGCAGGAAGGAACAAGAAGATCAACGAACAGTATGCGAAGAAGATGGTGGAGAAGCTGAAGCAGATACCTTACCTGCGGGATGTGCAGCTGGGCCAGTCTATTAACTACCCGGCACTGAACATCAATATAGACAGGGTACGGGCAGCGCAATTGGGTGTGGATATGGGCGACATTACCCGTTCGCTCATTGCCAGTACTTCTTCTTCCAGGCTTACAGAAAAGAATATATGGGTGGATGAGCGTGCGGGCCTCAGCTACAACGTACAGGTACAGGTGCCCGAAAACCAGATCACCAGCCAGAATGATATAGGCGAGATCCCGCTGCTGAGAAATACGGCTCGTCCTATCCTCAGTGATGTGGCTTCTATTACACCGGATGTGACCTATGGAGAGAATGATGACCTGGGCGCATTGCCGATCCTGACGGTCACCGCTAACCTGAATAATAAAGACCTGGGAGATGCTTCCAAAGCCGTGCAGCAGGCCATCAACTCACTGGGTGAACTGCCGCGTGGTTTGACGGTAGAACAGATTGGCCTGAGCGACACGCTCACTGACACGTTGGACAGCCTGCAAGGTGGTCTGCTGGTGGCGGTGGTAGTGATCTTCCTGATGCTGGCGGCCAACTTCCAGTCGTTCAAAGTGTCTGCTATCGTACTGGCCACTGTACCGGCGGTATTGTTAGGTTCCCTGGCGCTGCTGATGCTGGCTGGTTCTACGCTGAACCTGCAGTCTTATATGGGTATGATCATGTCGGTAGGTGTGTCTATCTCCAATGCGGTGCTGCTGATCACCAATGCCGAGCAGATACGCAGGCACAATGGTAATGCGATGCTGGCAGCCAAAGAAGCAGCGGCCCTGCGCTTACGCCCGATCGTGATGACGGCGTTGGCCATGGTGGTAGGGATGATACCGATGGCCAGCGGCCTGGGTGAAACAGGCGATCAGTCGTCACCGCTGGGCCGTGCCGTGATCGGCGGACTGGTAGCCTCCACATTTGCTGCATTGTTCATTTTACCGCTGGCCTTTGCATGGGGGCAGGGCAGGACGACTACCCAGAGCGTATCGCTGGATCCGGAAGATGAAGAGAGCGTACATTATGTTCCTTCAAAGGCGTAAACAGGTGTTATTGAATTATGAAAAGAAATACAACAGGAAATAAAACTCATTTTATGAAACCAGTATCTAAAAGTGTTATTATACTTTTACCGGTGATCGCCTTTGCGCTCCTATTGCAGGCTTGCGGTTCTTCAGAGGCAAAGAGCGAAGATGCACACAAGGAGGCTGCCGCGCCTGCACTGGAAGCATTTTCATTGCAGAAAGAACAATTATCCTCTTCTATAAAGATCCCGGGTGAGCTGCAGGCTTTTCAGCGGGTAGACCTCTACGCCAAGGTAAGCAGCTTTGTAAAGAAGCTGTATGTAGATGTGGGCAGTGAAGTGCATGCCGGGCAGTTACTGGTAACCATGGAAGCGCCTGAGATCAATTCACAGCTGTCTGGCGCTGAGTCACGGCTGAAATCACAGGAGGCCATTTATTTATCCAGCAAGGCCACTTACGATCGTTTACTGGAAACCAGCAAAACGCCTGGTACCGTATCGCAGAACGACCTGGACATCGCTTTTGCCAAGCAGAAATCAGACCTGGCGCAGTTGGATGCAGCCCGCGCATCCTACCATGAAGTAGGCGATAACCGCAATTACCTGGAGATCCGCGCGCCTTTCAATGGAGTGATCAGCCGCAGGAATGTAAGCGCAGGCGCCTATGTAGGTCCTGCTGGTGCGGGATCCAGTCTGCCGATATTCACACTGCAGGAGCAGAAGAAGCTGCGTCTCATAGTAAGTGTACCGGAAGCATATGTGAGTTACCTGGGAAATAACAGTGAAGTGGATTTTACGGTGAAATCCCTGCCCAGCCAGGTGTTCAAGGCAAAAGTGACCAGGTTATCCGGCGCGCTGGATGAACGCCTGCGTGCGCAGAGCATTGAGATGGACGTAGTGAACAATGATGTAAAACTGTTGCCTGGTATGGTGGCGGAAGTGTCTATCCCCTTAACCAATGCGGATGGCACCTTTGTAGTGCCTTCCAAGGCAGTGCTGAATTCCACCCAGGGGGTGTATATCATAAAAGTGGTCAACAACAAAGCGATATGGGTTCCTGTGAAAACAGGCCGTATCGTGGATGGCAAAGTGGAAGTATTTGGGGACCTGGCGCTGAATGATGTGTTGGTCAAAACAGCCAGTGAGGAGATCAGGGATAGTTCGGATGTGAAACAGCTGACAATGGTTACAGCAGGGAAGAAATAGTTTCAGCGCCTCGCAGGGGAAAGGCCGTTACCGGACAGGTGGCGGCCTTTTGCGTTTAGCAACATTTTCAGAAGTGCCTTACCCGGTAGATTAAGTACTGCAAAAATTCCCTATATTAATACCAAACTAACCCGTTTATGAACAGGAGAAATTTCCTGCACGCCGGCTCAGTCACCGGTCTGGGGCTGATGGCCTCGCGCTTACCCGGCTTTGCTGCCAACACCCTGCAGCAGCAGTCTTTGGAGGAGATCACCATCGCGCAGCTCCAGGAGCGCATGCAAAAGGGACAGGCTACCGCTGTATCTATCACCCGGCAGTACCTGGACCGGATCAAAGCCATTGATCAGCAGGGGCCTAAGCTGAATTCGGTGATCGAAGTGAATCCTGATGCCCTTACTATTGCCGCCCGTATGGATGCAGAAAGGAAACAGGGCAAGGTAAGAGGTCCGCTGCACGGCATTCCTGTACTGGTGAAAGATAATATCGATACGGCAGACAGGATGATGACCACGGCCGGTTCCCTGGCTTTGCTGGGGCACCATGCAAAGCAGGATGCCTTCATCATCCAGCGCCTGCGTGAAGCCGGCGCCGTGCTCTTAGGCAAAACGAACCTCAGCGAGTGGGCCAATTTCAGGTCCAGCCATTCTACCAGCGCCTGGAGCAGCAGGGGAGGGCAGACCCGGTGCCCGTATATCCTTGACCGTAACCCTTCCGGTTCCAGCTCCGGTTCAGGCAGCGCCACGTCTGCCAGCCTTTGCGCAGTAAGCATCGGAACAGAAACGGATGGCTCTATTACCTGCCCCTCTTCTGCGAACGGATTGGTAGGCATCAAGCCAACGGTGGGATTGTGGAGTCGTTCAGGCATCATTCCCATTTCCGCCACACAGGATACGGCAGGCCCCATGGCCCGCACTGTACAGGATGCGGCCATTTTGCTGGGCGCGCTCACCGGTGTGGATGCAGCAGATCCTATTACCAAAGAAAGCGAAGGAAAGTTCCTGGAAGATTATACGAAGTTTCTCGATAAGGATGGCCTGAAAGGCAAGCGTATCGGTATTGAGAAGCAGCACCTGGATGCGCCTGAAGCCCTGGCAAAGGGACTGCGTGCCGCCATTGAGGTGCTGAAAGCGCAGGGCGCCATCATTGTGGAAGTGGAGCTGCTGAAAGCATTGAACGTGATCACGCCCCGCTCAGAATTCAAAGTACTGCTCTATGAATTCAAAGACGGCCTTAACCGTTATCTCTCTACAGCCGGCGCCAAGGTCCGCTCACTGGAAGAAGTCATCGCCTTCAATACCGCCAATGCTTCTAAAGCAATGCCTTTTTTCCAGCAGGAAACGCTGATCGAAAGCAATGAGAAAGGGGATCTTAACAGCCAGGAATATAAAGATGCATTGGCGCAAACGCTTCGTTCGCGGCAGATCATCACTGAGCTGATGACTGCACAACACCTGGACGCCGTCTGCGGCATTACCTACGGCTTTGCGCCGTGTATCGACCTGGTGAACGGCGACTATGATAACGGTCCTTATTTTGCCACACCCGCAGCCATTGCCGGGTTCCCACATATCACGGTACCGATGTGCTATGCGCACGGCCTACCGGCTGGTTTATCTTTTGTCGGCACCGCTTATATGGAAGCTCCACTGATCAGTATGGCCTATGCCTATGAGCAGGCATCCAGACAGCGCAGGGCGCCGCAGTATAGGAAAGACCTGCTGGGATAGGCCTGACCGTTTTAGGTGATAGGCCGTCAGCAGGCGGATAGCTAACTTTAAGTTTTTATTAATTATTGGCTATCATGCATTATCCTGCGGACCCGGTCGTTTCCACTGTGCATCTTTTGCTTGGCAGCATCCAGCTTGTCAGTTATTTGCGGATCCGTTATCCGCTGCTGCACCGGTGGGCGGGGCGCATGTATGTCTTTTCCTCCCTGCTGATGGCTGCAGCGGGCCTGCTGCTCATCGGGCTGCGCGGCACTAATGGCGGCCTTGCCATGGATGTAGGTTGCTCCATTTACAATCTGCTGCTGTTCATCTCGGCCCTTGAAACGTACCGCTACGGGGCCAAAGGACGTTATTATGACCACCGGGTCTGGGCCCTGCGTTTATATGCTTTGTCGACCGGCTCCCTGCTGTACCGGATGCATTATGGATATTGCCTGCTGCTGGCCGGTGAAGCAGGCGATACACCTCGTTTAAACGGTGTATTTGACCAGGTAATGGCCTTCTGTTTTTACCTGCCTAACCTGGCCCTGGCAGAGATCTTCATCCGCCAGAAATGGCATAAACGCACCGCTTGAACGATCTACCCGGTATTGGGGATTTGTTTTTTGTAGCTACCTGAGTAATTTTGCGACGGAAATCCATGAGACACAACTTACGGAAACACGTCGTCATCATATTATTGTTCCTGCTGGGGGCTTATCATGCAAGCGCACAGCAGGAACATATCTTTTTTAAAAGGCTGCGCATGGGCGATGGCCTTTCTCACAATAAGGTGAACTGTGTACTGCAGGATCAGAAAGGATTTCTCTGGTTCGGTACAGAAGATGGATTAAACCGTTATGATGGACGTTTCTTTACGGTATTCAGGAATGATCCCGGCAACACCGCCAGTCTTTCAGGCAATATCATCAACGACCTCTACGAAGATAAAGAAGGCGTGATCTGGATCGCCACCAGGGATGGCGGCATTACCCGTTACGATCACCGTTTGCATCAGTCGCACCAGTTCAGGCAGTTCCGCCATAGTGAGCATAAACCGGGCAGTATCCCGGAGAATGATATCAGGAAGATCGTGGAAGACCGGCAGGGTTATTTGTGGCTGGCTACCAGCAGAAGTTTTGTAGTACGTTTCAATAAACGTACGGAGGAGTTTGATACCCCGGTACCGGAAGGCGCTACGGGCATCCTTTCACTATCTGTTGACGCGGATACCCTCTGGGTGGAAAGTGCAGGCTACGGCTCACTGAAGATCAATACGCGAACGCTGTCCTACACAGCAGATAAGCGCAATAACAGCCTGTACGCCCGCCTGCCGCATGTCCCCGTAAAGGGCAGTGACGGTAGTATGTTCCCGCGCGATAAGATCCTTTCCTTTGCAGAAGATGCGGATAAAAAAATATGGATGGCGGACGAGAACAGCGGCCTTACCGTCTTCGATACCAAACACCAGACTTTTCAGCACTACCGCAACGATCCTTCTGATGAAGGCTCATTGATCGATGATCACGCTAACGCCGTATATATAGACCGCAGCGGCATTGTATGGGTCGGCACCAATAATGGCCTGAGTGTATACAACCCGCTCTTTCATCCGTTTAAGAAATATTATCCTGCGGGGCAGACAGCTGATCTGCAGATCTATGACTTCTATGTAGACAAGGCCCGTCAACTCTGGATAGGTACCAACAAAGGCATCTACATAAAACGTCCTGGCAGCCCGCAGTATGAGCATCGCGAGATCCGCTACAAAGGACAGCCGCTGGCAGTGACCAAGTTTTTCATCGACGAAGACAGCACCTGCTACCTGGGCACAGATTATTCCCTCTTTAAGTATGATCCCCGGCGCAACCAGCTCAGTCTTTTGCCTAACACAGAGAAAGACCCGGTCATGCGGCAACTGATCAATTCCAGGATCGTTTCTATCGTGAGAGATACGATCGATGGTCATCCTGTATTGCTGGTATCTCCCTATGGGCATTATCTAACGTATTATGATCTGCAATCCCGGCAGTGGATTTCCCGCACTGATCCTGTCAAGAATATCATCCGGCATCACAATATCAGGGATCACCTGATCCAGCGCCTTTACAGGGACAGCGCAGGCGTGTGGCTCGCTACTTCCAGCTTTGGCCTGGGCTATTGGGACCCGGTGAAAGATTCGGCCATTCACTACCTGGATAACGACCCCGAGATCAGGAACAGCATCAGCAGCAATTACGTATATGATATTTTGCGGGATAAAGACAGTAAGCTCTGGATCAGTACTTACGGTGGCGGCCTGAATCACTACGATAAAAGCACACAGCAGTTTGTGCACATCCCATACTCCAGCAATCTTACAGAAGGCCTGCAAACAGATGCCAAAGGCATTGTATGGATGATCTGCAATGGCCATATTCACAAGTATGATCCCGGCACCAGCATCTATAGCTGTTATGATCTGCCCTCCCTGCAAAAAACAAAAGGCCTGCGAGGCTACATTTACAAGGATAGTGAAGGTAACCTGTATGCAAGCGGCGAGAACTATTACATCAGCTTTCAGCCCAACCGGGTAAAACTGGTCAATATGGCGCCTCCGGTTTACCTTACTGATTTCAGGATCTTTAACCAATCCTTTGCCGACCTGCTTACACAAAAAAGCATTCGCCTCAACTATACGCAGAATTATTTCTCACTCAGCTTTTCTGCACCGGATTTCAGCGGGGATAATATCCAGTATGCCTACATGCTCAAAGGTTTTGACAAGCATTGGGTAGACGCAGGTAAATTTAATGTAGCCACTTATTCCAACCTGCCCGGCGGCAAATACCAGTTCCTGGTTCAGGCCCGCAACTGGAAGGGCACATTTAATGGGCCGTACAGGAGCATTGAGATCGTGGTAGTGCCGCCGTTCTGGCTCCGCTGGTGGTTCTATGTACTGTTATGCATAGTATCCTTCCTGGTTGGCTACGGCATTTACCGTTACCAGGTGGGCATACGGGAAAAGCAGCTGGCCATCCGCAATGGTATTGCCCGCGACCTGCACGACCAGGTAGGTTCTACCCTGGGCAGCATCGCGGTATATTCAGAAGTGGCCAAACGATTTCTTGATCAGCAGAAACCGGAGCGTTTGACAGAAGTGCTGGATAATATCAGCGAATCTGCCAACGAGATGATCACCGAAATGGGCGATATCGTATGGGCCTTAAACCCGCGGAATGACCATTTCCGGAGCATTGTGCAGCGGGTAGATACTTACGCGCAATCCCTGTGCAAAGCAAAGGAGATCAGCTTCAGCTCCGACTGTGCGGCCAACCTGCTGGATATGAACCTCGGCATGAAAGAACGTAAGAACCTGTTCCTGATCATCAGGGAGGCCATTCACAATGCCGTGAAATATGCGCAGTGCAGGCATCTTACCATCACTATGTCTTATCTCCATCACCTGGTGAAAGTAGAAATAGCAGATGACGGTATTGGTTTTGACACCGCATTAATAGAGAACCAGGGGCAGGACACCCTGAGAGGGAACGGCCTGCCCAATATGCAATTCCGTGCAAAGGAACTGAACGGCGCAGTAATGATCAACAGTGCCCCCGGCAAAGGCACCCGGGTGATCCTGACATTCCGCGAGATGATACTATATAAGTGATATTTTATATTGATCTAAACATGCTGTATAATGAGTACCAGAATAGCCATATTTGACGATAACAAGAATATCCGTAACAGCATCAGCCTCTTGTTGAGCGCCGATCCCTCTTTTGAAGTAGTGGGCGCCTTCAGGGATGCGCAGGATTGCGTGAAGAAAGTAGTGGACTGTAACGCGGAAGTGGTGCTGATGGACATAGAGATGCCAGGCATCAACGGTATTGAAGCGGTCAGGATGCTGAAGAGCAGCCTGCCTAATGTGCTGGTGCTGATACAGACCGTTTTTGAAGATGAAGACCGCATATTTGAATCTATACGCGCAGGCGCCTCGGGTTATATACTGAAAAGCGCATTGAACCAGTCGCTGTCAGATGCCATCCAGGAGCTACAGGCAGGCGGTGCGCCCATGACGCCGCTGATCGCCCGCAAGGTCTTATATTCCATTTACCAGGGAGATAAAGAAGGACAGGCGCCGAAAACAGAATATAAGCTCACCGCCAAGGAGAAGGAAGTATTGGGCCATATTGTAAAAGGCTTGAGCTATAAGATGATCGCCTATGAACTGAATATCAGCTATGAAACGGTGCGCAGCCACATGAAGAAGATCTATGAAAAGCTGCATGTTGCCTCTCTTACAGAAGTAGTGGCGAAGGCCATTAACCAGAAGATCGTATAATCAGTGAGCCTTATAACCCAATTCAGTAGCCTTTCTCACCACATGTGGGGATATGACGGAGATGTAAACCCATCTATTTTTGTGCCTGTCAACAATGACTCATAAGTGTACAACAAAATTCATCTAAAACGTCAGTCATGGTAAAAGCACACAACACACAGTTAAAAGGCAAAAAGATCCTGTTTGCCACTGTGCCCGCGGATGGCCACTTTAACCCCCTCACCGGCCTCGCGAAATATCTTCAGGAAGAAGCAGGATGTGATGTTCGTTGGTTCACCTCTGTTATATTCAAAGAGCAACTCGCAAAACTGGGCATACCCCATTTCCCTTTTGTGCACAGCACGGATATCAATGCGCTGAACTTTGATGAGATGATGCCGGAAAGGCGCGCCATCAATGATCCTGGAGAGAAGCTCAACTTTGATATGATCCACGTATTTGCCAACCGTGGACCGGAGTATTTCATTGATCTGAAGGAGATCTACAAAACCTTCCCTTTCGATCTGATGATAGCAGATAACCTCTTCACGGGCATTCCCTTTGTCAGCAAAAAGATGAATGTCCCGGTGGTGGCCGTGGGCATTATTCCGCTGGCAGAGCAATCAAACGACCTGGCGCCCTATGGATTAGGCCTCCATCCGCCTAAGAATGATGAGGAACGCGCGCAATACCAGGAAATGAATAAAGCCGCAAGGGAAGTGGCATTCAGGGAAAGCATAGATGTGTTCAGCAATATTCTCACCGGGCATGGTGTTGCGCATGAGCCGTCCATCTTATTAGACCTGCTGATCAGGCAGGCGGATCTTGTACTGCAGATCGGCACTGCGTCTTTTGAATACCCCCGTACAGACATAGGAGAGAACATACGCTTTATCGGCGGGCTCTTTCCTTATGTATCGCGGAAGAAAGCGGAAGAAAAGTGGTTTGATCCCCGTATTGATCAATATGAAACTGTCATACTGGTTACCCAGGGAACAGTAGAACGCGATACCAGCAAGATCATCGAGCCTACGCTGGAAGCATTCAGAGATACCAATACCCTGGTGATTGCTACCACCGGCGGCAATGGAACAGCAGCGCTGAAAGAAAAGTATAAAGCCAATAACCTCATCATCGAAGATTATATACCTTTCGCAGATGTGATGCCCCGCGTGCACGTGTATGTAACCAATGGTGGTTACAGCGGAACGCTCCTGGGCATCAGGCATGAGCTGCCCATGGTGACCGGAGGCCTGTTTGAAGGAAAGAATGAGATCTGTTCACGCGTGGGCTATTTTGACTATGGTATCGACCTTGGCACAGAAACGCCCGATCCTTTAAGCATTTATAATGCGGTAAGGCAGGTCTTGCGCAACGGTAAGTATAAGCAGAACGTAAGCCGCCTGGCCGATGAAATGAACAGCATCGATTCCAAAGCCCTCTGCGCCTGGCATATCAGCCAGCTGCTGGAGGAAAAAGCGGAACATTCAAAACTGAGCGTAAACCAGGTAATGAACTGGTTAAACATCTTCTGAACGCCTACCGTTTGTATACCTTAACGTTCCTTTATCAATCCCTTAACTTTTTATTCAGGGAACATGCAGCAACTTAGCGGTACAACCTTATACGAAATATGAAATGTATGCTTAAAAACTGTACACGCCTATTCCTCCTTTTTGCTTTTATTGCTTTATCATTTACCCGTAGTCATGCACAGGGGAAGATCGCTTATGTTGATATGCAGCAGCTGGTCTTCAGCATGCCCGAAACAAAGCGCGCTTATGATTCGTTAAAGCTATATGAAAAGGAGCTGGCAAAAGACGGGGAGACCCTGATGAAAGAGCTGCAGGTCAAAATAGCAGATTTTCAGAAAGTAGAAGCTACCCTGAAACCGGACATGAGGGATATTAAAGTGCAGGAACTGCAAACGGCACAGAACAGCCTGGAACAATACAAGGCGCGTGCAGAACAGCAGCTGGCCGCCCGGGAGCAGGCAATGACCGCGCCCATCGTGGCAAAGGCCAAGAAAGCTGTGTCTGACATTGCAGCGGAGAAGGGATATGTTTGTGTGCTGGACAGTTCCAAGGATATGATCGTTACAGCCACCTGCGATGATATTCTGGCCCAGGCCAAACAGAAATTAGGGATCAAATAAGAGGATAATACGGAAACTTGCTCTGGTTCCGCCTGTTCGCAGGCGGATCAGGGCGTTTTATCATGTTAATTGTTTATATCACGCAAATATTGTACTTTTGACACAGATTGTTCAGAACCAGTAGATAAACCAAGATAACCGGAACACCCTAGATTATCAGCACAGCGATCACTTCGAGAAAATCAGGAACTATTTTCATAACCTATTGCTGCCGGACAGATTAATGTTCGTACTCAACTATTATTTAAACATAGGTTTATGAAAAGAATCCTCGTTCCCATCAGCGCCGCACTGGCCTTGTTTATTTGCTCATCAAAAGCCACTGCACAGGAAACCGCTACAGCCACTGCTACGGCTACTATCGTAACACCGATAGCCATTACCAAAACAACAGACATGAATTTCGGCAACGTGGCCGTGCAATCAACCACCGGAGGAACAGTAGTATTGCCCCCTTCGGCAACGCCTACCCGTACCGTTACCGGAGGCGTTACCCTACCTGCTACTGCAGGGACAGTGACTGCTGCAGCCTTTACCGTAACCGGCGAAGATGGTTATACCTACAGCATATCGCTGCCCACTTCTGTGACTATTACCAGTGGCGCCAACAGTATGACCGTAGGCTCATTTACCAGCAGCCCCTCCGGTACGGGCACCCTTACATCAGGTACGCAAACATTATATGTGGGCGCTACCTTAAGCGTGGCTGCCGCACAGGCCGCCGGTACTTATGTTTCTTCAACGCCCTTTAACGTAACGGTCAATTACAACTAAGCACCAGAGCTGCAAAATTTGTTAACTATGAGAACAGCATCACTGCTGATGTGCTATTGGTGCATCATACAGGGACTAAGCATCTTTTACTGTCAAAGCGCCACTGCGCAGGGCAACCTGCTGATCACGCCAAGACGTGTGGTATTTGACGGAACACAGCGCACACGGGAACTGAACCTTGCCAATACCGGACGGGACACCGCCCGTTACCTTATTTCCATGATCGAGATCAGGATGAATGAAGACGGTACCTTTGAGACCATCACACAGCCAGACTCCGGTCAGCGTTTTGCCAGCGGGCATATCCGCTTTTTCCCCCGCAGCGTTACACTGGGACCGGGCGAGGCCCAAACCATTAAAGTGCAGCTGGAGAAGATGAATGAGCTGCAGCCGGGAGAATACCGTTCACATATCTATTTCAGGGCGGTACCCGAGGAGCAGCCGCTGGGAGAGGAGCCTCCCAAAGATGCTGTTGCCATTGCTGTTCGCCTGACGCCTGTTTTTGGTATAACCATACCCGTGATCATCCAGGTGGGCGCATCCAATGCACAGGTACAGGTGGCAGACCTCTCACTAAGCAATGCGAATGATACGGTTCCCGGCCTCAACATGCGCCTGCAGCGCAATGGAGATATGTCTGTTTACGGCGATATCACGGTCCGCGCTGTCTCCGGGCAGGGCAAAGCTGTACAGGTGGGATACGTGAAAGGGGTGGCCGTATATACGCCCTGCCGCGTAAGGCAGCTGCGCATTCCACTGTCACAGGAGAACGGGATGGATTATCGCAATGGTAAATTGCAGGTTACCTACACTGCACAGGTAAAAGGCAAACCCGTGGTGCTGTCAGAAGCAGAACTGCTGTTGAAATAACTGCGTACACTTACTTAAACTATGGGCCTTGAAAGAACCACCAGGCTACCTATCGTAGCAGCCATCCTGCTGCTGCTGTCCTCTTTTACAGTACAGGCGCAAACCAGCTGGAAGGGAACGGTCAGCACCGCCTGGAACAATGCGTCTAACTGGACGGCCGGTGTACCCACTGCTTCTGCGGACGCCATTATCGGCGATGCCAGCTTCACTGGCAGCTATCAGCCAACCGTGAGCAGTTCTGCTGCCTGTAAATCACTCACCATCAACAGTACAGGATCTCCTGTGCTCACCGTCAGCAAGAGCCTTACCATTGCAGGCGACCTTAACCTTAACGCAGGAGGCAGCATCTCTCACAGAGGCGTGGTGCTTACCATTAAAGGCAACTGGAACAATGCGGGCACCTATACCACTACTGCCAACAATGCCAGGGTGAATTTTGCAGGCGTGACCCAGAGTATTAACGGCGCAGCGGCTACTCCCTTCAGAAGGTTGGCCATCAATGCTGGCAGCTCAGTTACACTGAATACGAATATTTCTGTTATAACTGCCTTTACAGTAGATGGTACTTTTATCCCGGCTGAAAATGCCACACCACCTGTAGTATCCGGCACAGGTACATTAACGGTAGGCGCTAACGGGCTGCTGAAGGTGAACGCCGCTACCTTTGCCGCTAACTATAGCCTGTCGGGAACAGTGAGCCTTGGTGCAGGCAGCAGGGTAGACTACAGCGCTACCCTGGTCAACCAGACCGTTCGGGAGAATGTGACTTACTCTACGCTCATCATCAGCGGCAGCGGCGTAAAAACGCTGGCGGGTAACCTGAATGCATTGAACGCTACCGCCGCTAATACCGGTAATATCACTGTCAGCGCAGGTACGCTGGACCTCTCTACGTTTACTGCTAACCGCGGCACCACCGTTGCAGGCGGTACGCTGACCGTCAGCAACGGCGCTACGCTGAAGATAGGCGGTACCAATACTTTCCCGGCCAACTACAATACCCGGTCGCTCAGCCTTACCAGTGTGGTAGAATATGCAGGTGCGGGTCAAACTGTATCCGCACAGTCTTATGGTAACCTGACCCTCTCCGCCAGTACGGGCGCAGTGGTAAAGACCATGCCTGCTACCGATTTTACGATATCCGGTAATCTCACCAGCAACCTGGGCGCCGGCACTTCGCTCAGCTTTACTGCGGCATCTAATATTACGGTAAGCGGCAACGTCTTGATCGGGGCTTCCACTACTTTTAATGGCGGCAGCTTTACGCACAACATCGCGGGCAGCTGGGTCAATAACGGTACTTTCACTGGCAGCACCAGTACCGTGAATATGACAGGTGGCGGCACTTCCATCAGCGGCACAGGCACACATAATTTCAACAACCTTTCTTTTCTCGCTTCCAACATCACCGCTGTTGCCAACAGCAGCCTGAATATAGCCGGCAACCTGTCTACCAGCGGCCCGGGCTCTTTTACACATGCCGCCGGTGGTACCACTACCTTGTCCGGCACTACTAAAACCATCACCGGATCAGGCATTGTATTTGACAACCTCACGGTCTCCGGTACGGTGAGTACCACCTCCAATATTACGCTGACAGGTAACTTATCTGTTGGCAGCGGCAGCAGCTTAACGGCCAGCGCAGGTACTTTTACACTAAGCGGCGCTACTAAAACTATTTCCGGTGCAGGCACGATCAGCTTCAGTGGTCTGTCTGTCAGCGGCAGCATCAGCACCGCCTCCAGCTTTTCAATAGGCGCTTCCCTGGTGGTTAGCGGCAGCTTCACCGCATCGGCGGGCACTGCTACCTTTACAGGTACCAGTACGCTGAATGGTACCGCCAACCTGTTCAACGTTACGCTGAACGGTACTTCCCTGCAGTTATCTACCAACGCGGTATTGGGCATTGCAGGGGTCTATACTATCACCGCCGGCAGCCTGAATGTAACGGCCACCACACCCAATACAGTGAACTATAATGGTACAGGCGCGCAAACCGTGACGGGGGGCGCCTATGGTAACCTGATGTTGTCTAACGGCAATACCAAAACAGCCGCTGGCGCTGTTACCGTGAACGGCGACCTGACCATTGCCGCCTCCACTACTTTTAATGCATCCTCCTTTACGCATACTATGCTGGGCAACTGGATTAACAATGGTACTTTCACCGCTTCCTCCGGTACCATCTCGTTTACCGGTACAGTAAATAGCACTATCAACGGCGCTACCACGTTTAATAACCTTACCCTTAATAAGTCTTCTTCGAGCCTGGAACTGGCCCTGCTGAGCAATGTAAGCGTAGGCACGCTGAACATGAGCACCGGCACCATGACCACCGGTAGCAACACCGTCACTATTACTACTACACGCACTGGCAATGGAGTTATTTTCGGTAACATTCAACGTACCCATGCTTTTGTACTGGGCACTGCCTATGCCTTTGAAAGCCCTAATACCACCATTACCCTTGCGGGCCTTAGTTTAACGGTGACCTCCATCACGCTATCGGTTACAAAAGGCGCTGTCACGGATTTTCAGCGCCAGGCCGCCGTTAACCGCCAGTATAGTATCAGCATCACCGGCGCTGTAGTGTCGCCGGTTACCACGTTAAGACTGCACTATGAAGACGATGAGCTGAATGGTAACAATGAGGCTACCATGCAGTTGTGGAGCAACACCGGCAGCGCATGGGCCGCAGCGGGCAAAGCTTCCAACAGCACCACGGCCAATTATGTGGAACAGACCTTCTCAGGTGATGCGGCTGGCCGGTGGACCTTCTTCGACGATCTTAATGTGGTAAGATGGAACGGCTCCGTGAGCAGCGACTGGTTCACCGCTGCCAACTGGACCTCCGTAACAGGTAGTCCTTCGCTTCCACCCGGTACAAACGATATCGTGGAAATAGGTACTGCCGCCTTTACCAACCAGCCGGTCATTAATAACAGCACAACGGTAAAGGGTATCCTGTTTGGCAGCGCACAGGCGGCTAATCTCTCTCTTACTGCCGGTGGCGCATTAACCGTACGCGGAAATGTAGCCGGCTCCTGGTCTGCCAATGCAGCCCATACCATCCAGCTGAACGGACAGCCTTTGACCGTTAACGGAGACCTGATCCTCAGCGACGGTACGGCCGGGCATACCATCAGCCTGGATGCTGGCGCTGCCACCGTAAACCTCAGCGGCGCATTAACACAATCCGGCGGCGCTAACATTATTTTCTCCGGCGCCGGTGCGTTTAACATCGGCAGCAATTTTACCTACAGCAGCGGCACCTTCACCGCGGGGAATAGTACGGTTACCTATAATGGAACCGCCTCACAGCTGGTTGGTCCTGTTAGCTATTATAACCTGGTTATTAACAAAGCCGGTGGTATCGCCGCCATTAATAGCGGCGCCACCGTGAACGGGCAACTTTCTGTCAGCGCAGGAGAGCTGGATATCAATTTTCCTACCACCGTTGTTGGCAACGTAAACATCAGTCCCGGCACCATCCTGAACGGGGACGGCGTTACCACCACCGTAGGCGGCAACTGGAATAACAGCGGCTTCTTTGTGTCATTAAGCGGCACGGTAGCCCTGAATGGTACCGGCGCCCAGAGCATTACCGCCACCACCTTTAACAACCTTACTGTCAATAAAGCATCGGGCACGGCTATACTGAGTGGTAATCTCGGCATCACTGGCAATCTCTCGGTAAACAGTGGTACCCTGGATCTGTCAACGTTTACGGCCAACCGTAGTTCCGCGGGCGGAACAATGACCGTAGGCAGCGGTTGCACACTGCTGACAGGCGGAAGTAATAATTTCCCGGCTAACTACACCAACTATACCCTGAGCACCAGCAGTACCGTGAACTACAATGGCACCGGTGCTCAATCCGTTGCCGGTGTCTCTTACGGTCAGCTCATCTTCAGTAACGGTAATACCAAAACACTGAGCGCTGCTGCCACGGTGAACGGAGATCTTACTATCAGCAGCGGCAGTACCTTCAGCGCCGGAGCTTTTACCGTTAACCTGGGTGGCAACTGGTCTAACAGCGGTACCTTTTCACCGGGTACCGGTACGGTGATCCTGAACGGGAGCAATAAGACTATCACTGGCAATACCACCTTCAACAAAGTAACCGTATACGGCAGCTATGCCGTCAGCGGCAGCGATATTACCTATAATGGGCTGCTGCTGGTCACCTCTACCGGTTCTTACGACGGCGGCTCCGGACAGTCCACCATCAACGGTGATCTAACCAACCAGGGGGTGCTTATCAGCAATGGTGCCGCCACCTTTACCGGTACCGTGGTGCAAACGATCCGCTTCATCAACGCGGTTACCTCCAATTCCGGCGGCATCATTAATTTCAATGGTACGGTATCACCGGTGCTGAATTCTACAAGCCCACCCACCTATGCCACCCTGAACGTTAATAATACAGCAGGCGTAACAGCCAGTGTAGGCTGGATTATAGGCGTGGCTTTTAACATCAGCAGCGGCGCTACTTTCAATGGGGGCGCTGCTACTCATACCATAATTGGTACCTTCACCAATAACGGTACGGTGACCAGCAGCGGCGTCCTGAACTTTACGCCTTCCACTGCTAAAACCTACCAGCTGACAGGCACCGGTTTTTCCAGCACCGGTATTGTAATCTTTGGTGGCACAGGCGCTATCACTGTGAACGGCACCCCTACTGCATTGAATAACGTTTCCATCACCAACAGCAGCGGTGTTACGCCGAATGCAGACTGGAATATCGGCGGCAACTTTATCTTAGGTGGTAATGGTGTTTTTAATGCAGGCAGCCGTAGCTTCGCAGTTGGCGGTAACCTCACTGCTGACGGCACTCTCAATGGCGGTACTTCCCTGTTCACCATGAGCAGCGCTACCGGTCAGCTTTCCGGTAATCCTAACGCTACCTTTTATGATCTTACCGTCACCGGTACCATTACACTCAATTCAGACGTCAATATCTCCCATAATTTCACAAATAATAATACGATCGACGCTTCATCTGCCTCACTCAATTTTACCGGCAGCACTCCCGGGGTGATCAGCGGCAGCGCCGCCTCTTTTGCATTGGCGCAATTCACTATCCTCAAGAACAGCGCCACTGTTACCCTCTCAAAAAGCATTACGAACATTTTAGACCTGGATATTGAAAGCGGCACACTTGATATGGGTACACAAACCCTTACACAAGATGTTGGCGGGGACCTCACTATACAAGATAATGCCACCCTGAAGATTGGTGGTACCAGCAGCCTGCCTGTCTTTGATTCCTACGCCCTGGATACATTCAGTACAGTAGAATATGCAGGCAGCACACAGGCGGTGTCTGCATCCACGGCTTATGGCAACCTCACCATCTCTGCAGCCGGTACTAAAACTGCCAGCGCTGTGCTGCGTATCCTCAATAATTTTACCCTGACGAACGGCAGTTTTGTACCGGGTAATTTTGCGGATACTTTAGGCGGTAACTGGAGCATGAGCAGCGGCACATTCACCAGTACGGGCAGTACCATCGTATTGAACGGCACTGGCACACAAAGCATCAGCTCCACCGGGGCCTTCAATCATCTGACCCTTAAAAAGACCAGTGGCTCCGCCCTGTTGTCGTCCAACATTACCGTGAACGGTACGCTAAACTTCTTAACCGGTATTATTCAGACGGGTAACAACACCCTTATCTTACCCGCTTCCGCTAACGTAAGCGGCGCGGGCCAATCTACCGGCTGGGTGTATGGAAAATTACAGAAGAACGTAGCCACGGGCTCCGCCGTCTCCCGCACATTTGAGATAGGCGATGCCGCTAATTATACGCCTGCTACTGTGCTCTTCGCCAGCGTAAGCACTGCGGGCAACCTGCTGGGCGCCGTCACCACACCGGATCATCCCAACCTGGCCACTTCGGGTATTGATGTATCAAAAAGCGTGAACCGCTATTGGACGCTTACCAACAGCGGAACAATATTTACCAGCGCTGCAGTTACCCTTAACTGGAAGAACACCGATGTAGACGCAGGGGTTAATACCGCTAATTTTAAAGTGGGGGTTTACAACGGCAGCACCTGGTCGCTGCCTGTGATAGCTTCTCCTTTAGCTACGTCTATACAGGCCACCGGACTTACATCGCTCAACGATATTGCAGTGGGAGAGCTGTTGAATGCCGCTATATGGACAGGCGCGGTGAGCACCAACTGGTTCGTATCCGGCAACTGGTCTACCAATACTATTCCAAATACGGCAGTGGCTATCACCATACCTTCGGCCTTGTCCAACTATCCGCTGATCTCCGCGGGCGCGGCTGCCTGTAACGCTATCACTATTCAATCCGGCGCCAGTATAACAGTGACAAATGCTACCCTGCAGATCAGCGGCGCTATTACCAATAGCGGCAGTATTTCCGCCGGTAGCGGTACCGTTGAGCTGAACGGCACTGCTGCACAAACTATTCCGGCTGCATTGTTCAGTGGCAACACTATCCGCAACCTGAATATCAATAACAGCGCCGGTGTTACTTTAGGCGGTGCATTATCCCTCAGTGGGATCTTAACGCCCGTCAGTGGTAATTTCAGTACCGCGGGAAATCTTACCCTGCTCTCTACCGCTGCGCAAACAGCATTGATCAGCGGCAGCGGTGCAGGAGCTGTATTGGGCACTGTTACCATGCAGCGTTATCTGCCCAGCGCTTTTGGTTACCGTTATATCAGTTCTCCTTTCCAGGCAGCTACGGTGAATGAGCTGGCCAATGACCTTGACCTGAACGCCACATTTCCCAGGCTCTACTATTACGATGAGAACCTCACATCACTGGGTTGGGTGCGTTACACTACTGCCAGTAATGTACTGAACCCTATGCAGGGATATGCTGCAAACTTCGGGGCAGCTGCTACTCCGCGTACAATAGACATCAGCGGTGTAGTGAACAACGGCGCCCGTTCGCTGACCCTCTATAATCACAACCGTACCTATACATTGGGCTTTAACCTGGCAGGTAATCCCTATCCTTCTCCGGTAGACTGGGATGCCGCCGGCGGCTGGACCCGTACCAATATCGATAATGCCGTGTACTACTTCAATCCCGGTACTACCGATCAGTACACCGGCGCTTATAGTTCTTACATCAATGGTGTTTCCAGCGATGGCATCGCCAATAATATTATTCCTGCCATGCAGGGTTTCTTCGTGCATGTAAGCAATGGCGCCTACCCGGTGACGGGCGCCTTATCTGTTAATAATAATGCACGCGTCAATAACCTTACACCTTCCTATCACCGTATCACCGGCGCTGATGCGCCCTTGTTACGATTGGAAGCCGGCTATAACGATGAGGCCTATCCGCCTGATCCGGTAGTGATCTACTTTGAAGCAACTGCAGGCCCCGGTTTTGAAAAAACACTCGATGCATTAAAGCTGATGAACACTGATCCGCTTACACCCAGCCTGTATACACTGGCAGCTGACGGACAGCCATTATCGATCAGCGCCCTGCCTTACCTGCAGGATAGCAGTACCACCATTCCGCTCGTGCTGCAAAGCAAAAGGAATGGCTGGATCACTTTCTATGCACGCGATATTGTCCGCCTGCCAGCAGGCTGGCATATCTACCTGAAAGATGCAGTAGCGAACACGCTGCAGGACCTGCAGCGCAATGCGCAGTATCGTTTATACCTGGATGAAGGGATGTATGATCAGCGTTTTTCACTGGTGTTCAGCCGCCGTCCGTTGGCAGGGGAGCCTACAGCAGATGATTTCCGGGCTTATAGTATAGGGAACGTTGTACATGTATATCTGCCGATACCTGCGGGAGAACAGGGCCAGGTGTCCATTACCAGCCTGGCCGGACAGGTAGCATATCAGCGATCATTCAACGCAGCGGGTCATTACGAATTACTGCCCGGCTGTAACACCGGTATATATATGGTGAATTATTTTTCAAAGCAGGGCCTGCGCTCCAGGAAAATACTGATAACACATGAGTAGGTACTGTCAATGGATCCTGTGTGCCTGCATGGCATTGGCCTGGAGCAGCCGTGTTGCCGCCCAGCCGCCTCCGCCGCGGCCTATCGCCGTGTATGTGAACCCGGCACAGGGGCTGATCTTCGGTGCATTTTTCCAGGGTATTGCCGGCGGCACGGTAATCGTCTACCCGGATGGTTCCCGGTCTGTTACCGGCGATATCGTACAGGCTAATTTAGGCATACCTTACTCGCCCGCTATCTTCGAGATAGAGGCGCAGCCGGGTACGCTCATCTCTATATTGAACGGGCCGGACGTAACGCTGCATGGCAGCAACGGCGGCGCCCTCATATTACACCTGGGCACTTCCAGTACCGGCTCTCCCTTCGTTGCCACCGTGGCGCCGCCGGGGCGAACACAGGTAAGGATAGGAGGGACCCTGACCGTTGGCAGCCCCCTGGCCAATCCGCCGGGCGCTTACAGCGGCTCATTTACTGTCACATTTATACAGGAGTAGCAAGAGAGCATGCAGCAAGGCAAACCGCATATCGCAATAAAACCTGTACGGTATATGATGCAGATCATGTACCTGCTCTCCGGTATGCTGTTGTTCAGTGCCGCCATTCCCGCGCGTAACGAAGAATACGAAGAGATCTCTGTTTACCTCTCCGTACAGGACATCGGCGGTATGGAAATGCCCGCCGTTATTTATGAAGAATCGCTCTACCTACCTGTTGCAGACCTCTTTGATTTCCTGCGTATCCGCAATACCCTTTCCAGGGGGATGGACTCGGTATCGGGTACTTTTATACAAGCGCAGTCGGACTACCTGATCGACTATACGCAGCGGCGCATCCTTTACCAGGGAAAAGTATTTCCGCTGCAACAAAACGACATCATTCGCACCAACGCCAACCTGTACCTTAAACTGGATTATTTCGATAAAGTATTTGGACTTACCGGTAAATTTAATTTCCGTAGCCTTTCCGCCACCATTACCAGCCGCACAGAGCTACCTGCCATCCGGGAAAAAAAGCTGGAAGATATGCGCCGCAACATCAGCCGTTTGAAAGGAGAAGCCAGGGCAGATACTTCCTTCGGCAGCAAACGTCCCTTCTTTCATTTCGGTATGGCTGATTGGTCGGTGATCGCTACACAGCGTCTTAAACAGAACAGCGATACCCGTGTGAACCTTTCGCTGGGTGGCATTGTAGCCGGTGGAGAAACCATCGTATCCCTGAACTATAACAACTATTATAGCAGCAGTACCCTGCCGGATGTATATAAAGTAAGCGGCATTACCCGCGCCTTTGATGAACGCCTGCAGTTTTACCGCTGGCGTTATGTTAATAACGACTGGAGCGGCGTCAGACAGATCACGGCAGGTAAGATCTTTACCAATGCTACGGCTACTATTTACGCGCCGATCGTGGGTGTACAGTTCACCAACACGCCCAGTACCATGCGCCGTTCCTATGGCTCCTACACGCTCAGCAACTATACCAATCCCGGCTGGACGGTAGAGCTGTACATCAACGGTGTGCTGGTAGATTATACCCTGGCGGATGCAGCGGGCTTCTACACCTTCCAGGTGCCGCTGGTGTATGGCAATACGCAGGTACGCCTGCGCTTTTATAGTCCCTTCGGAGAAGAGCGGAGCAGCGAAATGCTGGTGAACGTTCCCTTTAATTTCTTACCTGCCCATACTTTTGAATACAACATCAGCGGCGGCATTGTACAGGATGGCCGCAATACCCAGTACTCCCGCGCGCAGTTCAACTACGGCGCTACCCGTCATCTCACTATTGGTGCAGGTAATGAGTATGTTTCTTCCGTACTGCAAAGCAAGAACATGCCTTTTGTAAATGCTTCCTTACGTTTAGCCCATAACCTGCTGTTGAGCGGCGAGTATAACTATGCGGTAAGAGGCATGGGCATCTTAAGCTATCGTCATCCCTCGCGCCTGGAAGTAGAGGCCAGCTACACGCGTTACAAAAGGGGCCAGCAGGCTATTAATTTCAATTACCTGGAGGAACGCAAGCTGAGCATAGCAAAACCGTTTACGGCCAGGGCCTTTTCGGTGTATTCGCGCCTGGCCCTGAGCCAGATCGAGCTGCCCGGTACCCGTTACACTACAGTAGAAAATATCTTCTCCGGCGCCGTGGGCGGTATCGGCGCTAATTTTTCCACCTTTGCTTTGTTTGCGAAGGGACAGCAGCCGTCTCCTTATGTGTACAGCAATTTCTCCCTGTCTATCCCGGTGCCTTCCCAGCGCATGCTGATCACACCACAGGTACAATATGCCTATAACAGTCCCCGTATTATCTCCGCAAAATGTGAGATCAGTAAATACCTGTTCTTTCATGGGTATGTGACCTGCTTCTACGAACAGAACTTCCGGAGCAATATCAACAACATTGGTATCAGCCTTCGTTATGATCTGGATTTCGGACAGGTAGCCGTTTCTGCGCTGGGTGGCAACAGCGGTAGTACTCTGGTGCAGGCGGCCCGCGGCGGCTTTATCTATGATGCCAACACGCATTACCTGGCTGCCAATAACCGCATCAATGTAGCCAGCGGCGGTATTGTGCTGCTGCCCTTCCTGGACATTAACGGTAACGGGAAAAGAGACGCAGGCGAGATCAGGGTGCCCGGCGTTAAAGTGAGCATTAATACCGGCCGCGTGATCACGGATGACAAAGATACGACCGTGCGCATCCTGGAACTGGAGCCCTACACTTCCTATTTTGTAGACCTGGGCCGCAGCAATTTTGACAACATCGCCTGGAAACTGGCCTGGCAAACCATGTATGTAACAATAGATCCTCACCGGCTGAAGCCAATAGCCGTTCCCGTGAGTGTGATGGGAGAAGTATCCGGTAAAGTATTCCTGCAGGAGAAAGAGGGGAAACGGGAGATGGCCCGCATCACGGTGGGTTTTTACCGGGAAGATGGTACCCTGGCAGCAAAGACGCTTACACAGGCAGATGGATATTTCAGTTTCCTGGGACTGCCTCCCGGCGCCTATACTGCCCGTATAGACGCCGGCCAGTTAACTAAACTGAAATTGAGTGCAGTGCCTGCCATCATTCCTTTTACCATCAGGCCCCGTATGGATGGGGATATCGTAGATGGACTGGAATTCGTGTTGCATTGATCACAGCCCTTCTTTCAGGCTGTTCTTCAGCTGTGAAAGATACTCGCCTACAGAGGTGGCGCTGCCGGAGGTACTGTCCTGCACTGCACAGCCCCTTCTCACATATCCCTTTATATCTGCCATCTGCCAGATCGCTCCGCCGCTCATGCCCGGGTAGTCTTTCTTGAACCGGATCATTTCAGCCTTGATCTCAGCAGGCGTTTTACTATTATGATTGGTAGCGCAGGTGCTGAATGCGCCGCGGCAAAGGAAGATCGGGTACAAGGGCATAGCTGGCTGCAGTTCCCGTATCCAATCAGCAGGTACGTTCCTGGCGCCGCCGTCATAACACTGCAGGTAAATGGCGTCTATCAGGCCTTTGGGCGATCCGTCCATGATTTCTTTCCAGTAAGTATAGTTCTTGTAAGGGCAGAGCGTCATATGCATGTTGAGCCGCTTTACCATGGCCCCCAGCAGTACGATAGATGCGCTGTTGTAAACAGATTCATCGTCAATACAGATGGCGTCTGCGCCCACTTCTTCCTTCAGTACCTTGCAGATCTTATATAATGTGCTGTTGTTACCGGTACCGGTTACAATGCCGGGAAATGTTTTGGTACCGTCTGCCCAGTCCAGTATGAAATCATAGGTGTTGGGCGCCTGGTTAAACCAGCGGCCTTCCAGCAATATTTCTATGCGCTGTACAGTGCTGTTCTTTTTCTTCAGGGAAGCTACGCGCTTCAGCCAGGATCTGTCGCCTACATATTTACCATCGTGGATGACCGGGTTTTTGTTGTCATCGCCCGAGTATAGGTCACCGTTAGATTTGATATAAAAGCTGGAAAGGATCACCGTGTTGAACCCCGAAGCTTTGATCAGCTGGTAGCTGCTGTCATCTCCGGGATAGGTGCCCCGGCCAAACAAAGTAAGACTGGTGTCTGGAACAGCAGCAGGCGCTGCCACCGTAATAGTCGCTTGTCTGTCACCGGGAGCAGAAAAGAGGCCGGTAGCCAGCAGCGGCAAAAGCAGGTAATGTAATTTCATAGCATAGTTTTGTTGGCCGCCAAATTAGTGAACTAATTGCTGGCCCTTTTTCCGCTCATCAAATTTCTTCATAACAAAAAATGCCCGTAAACAGAACGTTTACGGGCGAGGAGAGTGCGAGATGCTGTGAGTGTATAGTGTGATCAATGGAGTGTTATCCGCTGCTCCGTTCTCACCGGTCCCAGGATAGGGCCGCGGGCCAGCCTGTCGCTTTGAATGGAGCGGAAATGGACCTCGCCGGGAGTATCCATATCGCCCAGCAGGCGTTCGGAGAATATTTTCGCAAAGGTGTACAGCGACTGCATCGGATTGGCGCCTACAGAAGTGGGATACATGCTGCTGTCCATCAGGTACAGGTTGGGTATCTCTTCTTTCGTTACCATGTTCCAGATCCGTTGCCGGGTTGAGGCCACAGAGCTATCGGCAGTAGCGCCCAGCTTGTTGGTGGCCTGCAGGTGGGCAGATGTGAGCACGGTACGGTTAGGGATGAACTGCAGGTTTTGTTCCACCAGGTCGGCCTGTTGGATGTTGTCCAGGTAGCTGCCTCTCATCGGGTCAAAATTGTCCAGTCCCAGTACGTTCTCATTGGTGGGGATGATCACCTGTTTGGCCCCTGCCAGGAACATCATACGGATGGCAATGGCTACACCGGTGCGGAAGCGCGCCTTATCGTCTTCACTGAGCGTATAGTTCAGCACTACTGATCCATTATTCAGTGTGATGCAGTTATTGTCAGCAGGGGTATCTACCAGCATCACGCCGAAGCCTACAGATTGATTGAACTTCGTGATCTGCCTGAATACATCCAGACCGTTGCCGGGAATGAGCACGGCCCCATATGCTGGCATGCCCGACATGGTCTCGAAGATGAAGCCCGGCGTTACACCGAATGCATCCAGGTAAGTGGCGCTGTCCAGTCCTTCCAGCAGGTTGATGCGCTCGTTGAATACGCCGATCAGCGGGAAGGAAGGATGCATGATCAGGCCTTTGCCGATCCTGGGGTTGTTCAGCGCGGGCTGCTTTTGTGCACTGTTCAATAGTATTTTGGTAGAGCCGATAGTACCGGCGGAAAGGATCACGTTCTTTGCATAGATCTTTACCTGCGTGCCCGGAGGGATCTTTAACCCGCAGGGATCAACGATGGTATTGCCATACTCCGTCCAGGGGGTATTCACCAGCAGGCTGGCGCCGCTGGCATATACGCTGCCATCAGAGTTTGTGTCAAACAACAGCTCCTGCACTGCCACGTCAGGGATCACGCTCAGCGGGTTCATGCTGTCTTCCATAGCGGGAAGGATCAGCTGCCGGGCGGCATCGCGTTTCTGCGTTACCGGGGAAGGAGAGCCGTCCAGCGGGAAGCGGTTCAAATGATACAGGGACGGATCAACGCCGTAAGCATTGGCGCCATCCCACAGCGCGCGGTTGTCGCTGTTCAGTTCACATTGCGTTACCGCGCGGGTTTGGATGATATTGCGCACCCACTGGTAAGTAGCTGCCAGGCGATCCGTTGTATAGAAGCGGCCGTCAATGTAGCCCTTCTCTATCCAGTTGGCGATGCGGGAGTGGATCGTATCTTCCAGCGGAGAGAAAGCCAGGTCTATATTCACGGTAGTGCCGCCGCCCATGGCCTGGCCGCTGCGTACCAGGATGCCGTTGTCTGCTGTGGTCACTGCATCGTTACCGAACATCAGTTTGGAATAGCTCATGGTGTTCATGGATCCCCATACTACAAAGGGGCCTTGTTCTACCAGCACTACTTTTTCCCGGCCTGCTGCAGTTCATGCGCTACCGTAGCCCCGGCAGGTCCGCTGCCGATCACCAGGTAATCGATCTCGCCTTCTTTGGCCCGGATACTTTGAGTGCCGGGATCATATACCAGGCGGCTGGGAGGAATATTGGGATAATTGATCTTTGAATAAACAGCGGTATTGCTTACAAAGGTCTCCGGTACCTGGATACCGGTGAGGGGCACGCCCAGTGGCAGGTCCCAGATCACGGTCAGATACGCTTCGCGGATGACCATCGCCATTTCGGTAGACAGCGGGCCTGCGGTTCCTTCAAAGAAGAAGGACAGTACCTGTGAGGCCTCATCGGGCGTCAGTGCGCCCATACCACCGGCTACGCTGATGAATTTTTGTATAGCGGGGTTAGCAGCATTTTTCAGGGCTGCATAAAATGGCAGGTTTTGAGGGTAGGTGAGGCCCTGGAAGATGCTCAGCAATGGGTTGGGGCCTGCGCTTACGGATGCCCAGAACCCGGCCTGCACCTGTCTGGAGATCGCTGCTATGTCGGGCTGCGCCAGGGGAGCGATGGGCAGCTCGCTGATCGGGAACCACAGCGTGTACAGTACATCAAATGTTGCATAGACACTGTTGTCTGCACCCGGATTTTCAGGAGGGATAGTTGTACTGGTCATTTCTTGAATGGTTTATTGTGAGTGAAAGGATATTCTTAATAGCAATAATACAGGTATGCTTTTCCCGTGACCTGGCCGTTATCCAGTAAGAACTTGAAATGATTGATCCTTTTGTGTACATAACAGATCTCACGTTCATGTAGTTCAGATAAGGCGGTAGAAATACCGGGATCCAGCGTCACTTTTCCCTGCCACTGCTTCAGCAGCTGGTACTGGTCTTTATTGAACGCGCCTTTGTGGTGGAACATTTCCACAGCGGCATCAGTATCTTCCGTGTAAGCCTCTACGCCCAGCCGGCTGCCCAGCTGACCGTGATAGTCCAGCGCAAGGGAGACCTTGTCGAACGACTGCAGATACTGTGCTTCCAGGGCTTCTACCAGGCTGTAATCACCTTTCCAGCTGATCTTTTGCAGCACGGCTGCCACTTGTCCCGGCGCGATATTCGGAATGGTGAAGCGCAGGCATTGTGGTTGCCGCGAGAACATCAGGCCATAGTAAAGCACCGGCAGCTCATGTTCATTGAGTATGGCCAGCAGATCTGTAAGGCCCTCCGGCAGCGCATACCCAAACAGGCTGCACACTTTTGCGAGATCTTTCATCCGCTTGTTAAACGATAAGCCGGTGCTCCTGTGCAGGTCAAAGAACAAGGAAGGGTCCGCAGTAACGGGAAAGTCGTACTCAAACCAGAGATTCTCGATCCCGTAACGGAACCCGTTCCTGTTTTCATTGAGCAGCTGTTGGTAGCCTTCTTGCAGGGAGCAGGACAGTTGCTCCCGCAAGGGCCACTCTGGGATTAGCACCCGGTCGAATTGGGTATTTATTCTGAGGGAAAAGTCAAACCAGTGTTTACGGTCAAAATGAAGCTCGATCATATTTCCCGAATAGGCGGGAACACGCTGTGCAAACCTGATCAGCGGGTCAAAATACCAGGGCGATGCGCCGGTGATATCTTTACGGATGCATCCCAGCACGGAGCCGGCAATGCTACTGATACTGCTAAACATAATCCGGGTATTATTTTACCAATGTGAGGGATTTAATCTGTCCCACACTTTTTTTGCAAAATTTGCGTAATCGCCACCCAGGGATTTGAAAGCGCCCTCAATTGTGTTGGCCGGATAACCTGCCTTTTGCAGTATATCGTTGATGCGCTGCATATTGAAACCATATACATCCCTTAATACGGATGCGATCTCCTGCAGGCTGAAAATTGTCTTCAGTGCGCTTACTACTTCGTTTGGCGGATAGCTGGCCTGGTTCATCACAAAGGCTGTCTGGCCAGCAGTTTGCTCAAAACTGCTTTTAAGGATGGCAGCGATCTCCCTGGCGGAAAATCCTGCATTTCTGAGGATAAAGGCTGTTTCGGAAGCGTTCTTTCCAAACGCATACCGTAGTATGTCCCCCATAGGGTTCACGATATTGATCATTGCGCGCTTTACGCTGCGGGCCCATGCTTCTGCCGCGCTTACCGCCATCATGTAGGTCTCGAAGGTGCAGGCGGTATATTGTGGCTGCTGTGAAAAGAAATAATTCACCGTTTCCATCAGTATACTGTTCGGCGTGCCCGTACGGATGGCTTTGAATGCGGCGGATAGCTGACCGTCTGTGTTATGCGTAATGTCGTCAATGAACTGGAAGGTGGCCCTCATGGCCGCTTCATTTGCTGTTGTGATGTTAAAAGCGCTGTCGCCGTCAAAAGAGGTTTTCACATACCTGGCCAGCGGGCTTTCATTTGCGGCGTTGCTCACAACAAACACGCAGGTGACCTGTAAAGGCTGCAAATACGTTGTGGCATTGGCGGCAGCCGTTCCTAACAGCGTCAGTTTTCCGAGATAGTTATCCGGGTCCTTCCAGCCCCCCGAATCGTATATATTAACCGCATAGGGCAGCTGGTTGATGAATGAAATACCGGGTATGTTGCTTCGATTGTCCATTGAGGTACCCGTCCCCTTTTCTTGAATAATCACGGTACAAAGTAAGGGCAAACCAAAGTGCCGGGACAGAGTGAAATTACTCTCTCTTCAAAATAGAGTAGAATTACTCTATTATTAAAAAGGCTACTGATAATAGTAAAAATGTCTATATATTTATCCGCTGATATACTCACCCTAACGTATAATTGTAAAATCAAACAATCCTATGCATTCAAAATGTCCTCAGTCCCTGAAGTTCTATTGGCTGCAGTACGAGGTAGCCGACATCGTTAGCATGATGGCTACCAATCCCGACCTGGATTACTTTGTATTCCCTTTCTACATTCCCGGCGACGAGGAAGGAAGCGGAAACGGTTTCCAGCTGATAGCCTATGGCTACAACCGTGAAGACAGCGGTGACAGCTACTCAGCTAACAGGGACATCCTCCCGGTGTACAAGAACAATGCACTGCAGGTAAGCGGCCCGATCATCATGTCTAATAACATCGTATCCAAGCAACAGATGCTGGATGCCATTGCGCCTGCAAACGGTGTAACGCCAGACTACCTGGTGCTGATACCCGACGTGAGCGAAAGTAATTTCGTATATTACAAATTCAGAAGGCATCTACGGGTACCGAATGCCCCTGATCCACAGGTGCCAGTACCAGGTGGTACGGTTCCGGTGGAAACAAATCCTTCACCCCCCGCAACAATGGTACCTCCGGCACCCTGATCGTATCTGAATAATTAAATGGACACACTTGTAAGGAGCATACTGGACTGGTCAGAAGTTTGGTCTTTGGGGATACCCCTTGCCGTACTGGCATGGAAGGGGAAACAACCCGGCGTTAATAAGCCGGTCGTATATTATTTATACTTTGCACTGTTCACTAACCTGTGCATAGACCTGATCTGGAAGTTCCGTACAATGATCCCGGAACCGTACAATGGCAATAATTACCTGTATAACCTACACTCCATTGTACGGCTCCTTCTTTTCAGCATTTACTTTATCCGCCTGCAGCAGCCCTTCCTGGTCAGGATCAAAAAGCTGCTGGTGCTCGGGTTCCTGCTATTCCTGGCCATTAACTTTGCCTTCTTTGAACATTTCTTCAATTACCAGCTGCTGAGCAGCCGCCTGCTGTCTGTAGAAGCTATTTTTCTCCTGTTCTATACCCTGCAGTATTACCTCTTTATGTTACAGGTGGACGAAGGCATCAGCACCAACCGGTCCGACTTTTGGATAGCAACCGGCTTAGGCATTTACGTTGCAGTAAATTTCTTTATATTCCTCCTGTATAACCGGCTTACGAAAGAATTGCTGAACTTTGCGGTCGTCATCTGGAATGTACATAACATCTCATACATTATTTTAAACCTCTTCCTGGCAAAAGCATTCTATGAAGCCAAACGATGATATCGCCTTTTTAACGATGATGGGCATTGCAGCCATGCTGCTGCTCTTTGTGGGTTTTCTCCTGGTATTTATCTTCATGCAGCGTAAAAAAATGGGATACCAGAAAAGTATCCAGGCCCTGCGGGAAACACAACAGAACCAGCTGATAGAAGCTGCCGTACGCAGCGAAGAAGAAGAACGCCACCGTATCGCCGAAGCCCTGCACGACGAAGTAGGCGCTATCTTATCCTCTGCCAAGCTGCATTTCCAGGACATGAAGCAGGATAACCTGGATGCACAAACGTGGAAACGCTATAAAAAAGGAGAGGAGCTGCTGGGCGAGGCGGTCATCAAAATACGCGACATCTCCCACAACCTCCATTCCAGTATCCTGAAAGAATTCGGGCTCAATGAGGCCATCAGCCATTTCATGACCAGGCTCACAAAGGATGGCATGATCCAGTCTACCGTCTCTTTTGATGATCACGCTCCGGCCCGTACTACGGCCAATGATATGAGCATCTACCGCCTGGTGCAGGAGCTGATCAACAACATCATCAAGCACGCCCGGGCGGCCAACATCAATATCCGCATCTTTCCCACGGGCGACACCTTCAACCTTACTATTTTTCACGATGGCAAAGGCCTTACCCAGCAGCAGTACGAAGAGCTGCGCTTCAGGAAAGAAGGCCTGGGCCTGAAAACCATCCAGAACAGGATCATTTCCCTGAAAGGTGAGATCGCCTTTTCCCAGGAAGCTAACGGCTATTACATTCGTTTACATATTCCCTCCGTATAACTTGTTATGAAGAAAATCAGCATTGCCATCGTGGATGACTACGTTATTTTCAGGGACGGCCTGAAGGTGGGCGTTACTGCCGATGAGAACTTTGAAGTAGTACTGGAAGCCGGCGACGGTGAAGAGCTGCTGCGTAAGCTGGAAACGATCACGCCTGATGTGATCCTGATGGACCTGAAGCTTCCCGTAATGGACGGCATAGAAGCTACCCGCATTGTCAGGAGCAGGTTCAGCGGCATCAAGATCCTCGTGGTAACCATGTACGACGACGAGAAATTTGTGATCCATATGATGGAGAACGGCGCCAACGGTTACCTGCTGAAGGATACCGACTCTGCAGAGATCCGTAAGGCCATCTATGCCGTGCATGAAAACGGCTATTACTTCAACGATGTGGTGAGCAAGGCCCTCCTCAAAAAACTGGTGCTGAAAGGCAACGTGAAGCCTTCCTTCAACCACGGTATTGAGTTCTCTGAACGCGAGCTGCAGGTGCTCAAGCTCATCTGTGAAGAAAAGACAGCCCCCGAAATCGGGAAGGAACTGTTCCTCAGCCATCGTTCTGTGGAAAACATTCGCCAGCGTTTAATAGAAAAAGTAGGGGTGCGCAATACCGCCGGACTGGTGATGTTCGCCGCCCGGAACGGCCTGATATAACGTACTACCATGTAAACCGGCTCATTTCCCGGCATGAGTATTGAGAAGGATTTTACGGTGTGGTATATCCCGTCTAAAGAACACGTATGAAAAGGTTAATTATTATTGACGATGACCCCAGTATCCTGGATGTTTTGAGATTGGTTTTAGGAGAAAGCTACCAGGTAAGCACTTATGCCGACGGTTCAGCCATACTGAATGGTACTTTTGAACGGCCGGATCTGTTTGTGCTGGATAAGCAGCTCTCCGGTACGGATGGACTCGATCTTTGCCGGCTATTAAAGCAGGAGGATGACACACGTCATATCCCGGTGATTATCATTTCAGCTACTCCAGGTATTAAGGCCATGGCTGCAGCCGCAGGGGCTGATGATGTACTGGAGAAACCTTTCCGGGTAAAGGCGCTCCGCGAATGCATTGCCAGGTTATTGGGCGTACAGCAGGAAGTGGGCGGCCACGTGTAAATACTTTAAACTACTATATGCAAGGGGCTAAGACGGCCGTTTTTCTTAACACCGCCACAGCAGGCCGGCGTACCTTGAGGCCGGCGCTCATCACCACAATATTATTGCTGGCGGCATTCCTTATCACCGCTCCCTGGGCCCGGCAGCCATTGCCCGCCTTCTCGGTCTTTGTTCCCGTTTACAATACTGCTGTCATTGTGCTGGACCTGCTTACCGCTGTGCTCCTGCTGGCGCATCTCCGTAAGCTGAAGGAACCTGCCTTCCTGGCGCTTGTATGCGGGTATTTTTTCGCTCCGGTATTGGCGGTTGGCCACGCGCTCGCCTTCCCGGACGCTTTTGTAAAAGGAAGCCTTATTGGCAGCGAGCAGACTACGGCCTGGTTATTTATGGCCTGGCATAGCCTGTTTCCCCTGTTTATTATTGGCTATGCCGTTTTGCGGAGGCGGGCAACAGCCACAATTGCACATACAAACCTGGTAAGCCGCCGTACAGTGGTCCTTGCGGTTGCCGCTACCCTTGCCCTGGCCCTGGCTATTGTGTTATTCACCACACTGGGAGGGCACCTGCTTCCGCCGCTGATGCAGGGAAACCGCTACCGTTCCACAACCACCTCCCTTATTCTTACTATCGGCTGGGTCAGTTATTTCCTGGCGCTCATGATGCTTGCTTCAGCTACCGGCTTCAGGCGCGTAATAGATGCCTGGCTGGCCGTTGTATTGGTCGCCTGCATGATCTCAATGGCGCTTAGCGGATTGCTGGTAGACGCCCGCTATGAGCTGGGGTTCTACCTGGGAAGGATCTACGGTTTGCTGGCCTCCTCTTTTGTTATCTCCGTGCTCCTGCGGGAGTCCATCACCCTGTACGGACTGGTGGCATCTACCGCCGAAACACTGCGGCAGTCGGAACAACGCTTTCGTACCCTTACGGATGTGGTGCCGCAGCTGATCTGGTCAAATGATGGAACAGGCCAACCGGTTTACTTTAACAGAAGATGGTATGAGTATACGGGACTTAGCTTTGACCAGTCGAGGGGCACTGCCTGGAAAGCCGTGCTGCACCCGGAAGAAGCGCAGGCTATTATTGCGCAGTGGCAGGAGGCCGTGGAAGAACAGCAGGCTTTTACCGCTGAATACCGCCTGCGCAGGGCAGACGGCGCTTTCCGATGGCATATCGTCCGCAACGTGCCCCTGGTGGGTGATGACGGCCGCCTGGCGGGCTGGTTCGGGTCCGCCACAGACATTCACGAGTTGAAAGCGCTGCAGCAACAGAAAGAGGATTTCATCGGTATCGCCAGCCATGAATTGAAAACGCCCGTCACCAGCCTCAGAGTATATACAGAAATGTTACAAGAGAAGTTTGAAGCCGCCGGTAACCTTGAATATGCAACATTTATGGGACGGATGAATGTGCAGGTAGACCGCCTGGCAGACCTTATCCGCGACCTGCTGGATACTACCCGTATCACTGATGGCCAGCTGGCCCTTAACCTGGAGCCTTTTGACCTTAACGATCTTATTCATGAACGGGTAGAAGAGATCCAGCGGCTTTCCTCCAGGCATCAGCTGCAGTTCAGCCCGGATGGCGCAGGGGTAATCACCGCTGACCGCGAACGTATTAGCCAGGTGTTAACAAACCTGTTGTCCAATGCTGTGAAATATTCTCCACAGGGTGGGAATGTACTGATCAGCACAGGTTCCACACAGGATGCTGTGACCGTTACCGTAGCCGATAGGGGTATCGGTATACCGGAGCAGGCGCAAAACCATGTATTTGACCGTTTTTACCGGGTGCACAACGCACAAACGCAAACCTATCCGGGCCTGGGCCTTGGCCTGTACATCAGCTCGGAGATCATCCGCCGCCACGGTGGTAAGATCGCGGTAGAAAGCAGGGAAGGAGCAGGGGCCACTTTCCGGTTTTCCATTCCCTACAGGGAGGCAAAACCTGAGCGCCCGCTTGGCAATTACACCGGGAATCAGTAACTTTCGTATAACCTTAGCGTAAGATCTATGTTACTCAACTTCCTTGAACTACTTTTTGCCGCAGTAAATGAGCTCCTGAAAGGACAGCTGAAAGGTAAATCCAGCCGCAGCCTTGCGCAGATCCTCAGGCGCGGGTGATCCTACTTTTTGGTTTTGTGCTTTTGCATGATCTCCTCCAGTTTGTTAAACCGGTCATCCCATATTTTGCGGAATGGTTCTATAAAATCAGCTACCTCTTTCATCTTTTTGGCATTGATGTGATAGTAAATTTCCCTGCCGTTCTGCTCCTGCTTCAGCAGTTCGCACTCCGTGAGTATCTGCAGGTGCCTGGAAACGGTTGGTCGGGCCGTATCAAAATTGGCAGCAATGGCTCCGGCAGTCATGGCCTGCGACGCAACCAGCAGCAGGATAGCCCTCCTGGTGGGATCGGCAATGGCCTGGAATACATCTCTTCTTAAGTTCATTGTCTGAATATTGGGCTGCGACTAATCTTCTAATCCCCTTCCTTCCAAAATCTGCGGTATATATTTTTCCACCCTGGAAGCCCTGGTCTTGGATTGTTTGGCCGAAGAAAAATAAAAGAGGTACCCTCTTTGCCGTCCCGGCGTCAATGCCTCGAAAGCCTTTCTCAGGGCAGGCATTTTATCCAGCTTGAGCTGGAATTCTTCCGGTACGGGATAGTCTGCGGTCTTTTTCATTTTTACTTTCAAACCGGCCTTTTCCACTTCGATCGCTTCATAGATATAAGCTTTCAGCACCCGTGCCATTCCGCTGATCTGTTTCAGGCTGGTGAACCTTATCTGGCGTGCCGATTGCACATTCTCGGTCTGCTGGATCAGGATACCTTCGGGGTCGCCCAGGAGCGCGCCTTTGAAGAGCAGCAGCGCACAGTATTCTTTAAATCCGTGTATCAGCACAACATTGCCTCCCTGGTAACTGTAACAGGGGCAACCCCATTTCAGATCTTCATCCAGCTGGCATTCCAGGGCAATCTCCCTGAGCTTTTCAAATTCTTTCTGCCATTTTTCTTCTTTATCTATAATAGAATCAACCTTTGGATTCATAATACACAATTTATTGGTAAACGGATCAAACCCTTAACGAAGCACGGAAAGCCCTGGAGCTGTAATAAGACTGCGCGCCATTGTGATATGTGAATACATGATCATAACGCCTGTCGCAAAAGAGCGCGCCGCCCAGCTCCCTGATCGCATCGGGCGTGCGCACCCAGCTGGATGTTTTCAGGTCGAAAGCTCCCAGCTGCTGCAGCTCGCGGTATTGTTCTTCTGTCAAGATCTCGATGCCCATATCAGCAGCCATACCAATCGCATTATTTTTAGGTGGATGCTCTTTCCTGGAGGTCTGCGCTTCATAGTCGTAACAGGTATTCCTGCGCCCTTTGGGCGTTTCTGCAGCACAATCATAGAAAATATACTCGCCTGTCTTTTTATCATAGCCAACAACATCAGGTTCCCCTTCTGTTGTTTCCATTTCATTGAGCGACCATAGTTTTTGAGGATGCGCTTCCAGCCTGGCCTGCACATCCGCCCATGCAATACCTTTATGGCGTTGCATGTGCTTCTCAAATCGCGTTTGCAATGCCTTGAACAGTTTTTCCTGTGCTGCTGCTGATATTCTTTGCTTATTGCCGGTGGAGTTTTTCATACTTATAATTTACTACATTAAATGGAAACGCTCAATGCCATTACCTTTCTGTTGGCAGGCCTGAAATACCATGAGATCACCGTGAGCACCAGCAGGAACAAAGACGGGAATGTCTTGCTGAAGGGATCGCCGGATACGATGTGTGAAATGGCGGCGCCAGACAGGGTAAAGAAGAAGCCTGCATAGGCCCATTCCTTCAGTAAAGGCCGTTTAGGGATCAGCACGGCGATCACGCCCAGGATCTTCCATGCGCCGATGATCGTCATAAAATAGACAGGATAGCCAAGTTGTGTAATAGTATCCACTTCGTCTTTCACCCGCAATAACTGCACAACGGCGCTGGATACCAGTCCTAAAGACATCCAGATAGTGAAGATCCAATAGATGATTTTGTTTCTCTTTGTCATAGGTGGTTATTTAAATTTATCAGCTACTTTTTGTAAACGATTATGCGCCAGCGCTACGCCTCTTACCATGCCGATCTCCACATAGCGGTCCCGCTCTGCTACTGACCTGTATATCACGTGCATATTGAGGTTACTGGTATCTTCACTGAGCGCCTGGAATTCCAGGAATTCCAGCTGCACCCCCATCCCGGTATTTTCCATTTCAAATGTGCGGGTGATCCGTTGTTCGGGGATAAACTCATGGAACACGCCACTCAGCCTGAATTTGTTCCCGGTAGGATCAGTGGTTTCAAACAGCCAGCGGCCGTATTTTTCAGTTTCAAGCTGCAGTACTTTTGTGCCCATCCATTCCTCAAAGATCTCAGGATCTGTATACGCCCTGAAAAGCAGTTCCAGGGGCAGATCAAATTCCCTGGTGATCAGCAATTCCTGTTTGCCGTTCTCGGCATGCACTTTTGTTTTTAGTTCCATATATGTAGCTATGTGACTACAAATATATGTGTAGCTATTTAACTACGCAAATTTATTTTGAAGGACACATAAAAAAGCCCGGTAAACTTTGTATTTACCGGGCTGAGATAATATTGGTAAGTATAAACACTAACATTTAAGACAGCAATCCCGCAGCTTCCTTTCATCCAGTACAATCACCATCCCGTCCTTGATATCCACCATTCCTTCCTCCCTGAAATCTCCCAGTGTACGGATCACTGATTCTGTTGCCGTACCTGCAATAGTCGCCAGGTTCTCCCGGCTGATCTCAATGGCGAAAGGCGTTTCCTTTTTTGCATTATATTTCTTGTAAAGGCTCATCAGCGCCTCCGCTACTTTCTTACGCAGGGAATTATAGGCCAGTCCTAAAAGCTGCTGTTCTTTACCCGTCACATTCCTGGCCAGCATGCGGATAAACACGGCCGCTGCTTCCCGGTGACTGTTCATCAGCTTTTCGAACTCTTCCCGCGGTATCACCGCAATCTCGCTGTCGTCCAGCGCTTCTGCGGTTTCCTTGTACAGGCCTCCTTCCAGCAGCGCTACATAACCCAGGAAATCCCCGGCCTTGTACAGGTCCACTACCAGGTCTTTGCCATCCTCATTCCGTTTGAATGTTTTCACCTTTCCTTTCTCGATATAAAAAAGGCTTAGCGGGCGGTTGCCTTCCGAATAGATCAATTCCCGTTTCCTGTATTTTTCAATATTCCTTCCTGCTGCCAGGGCTATCAGCGATGCTTTGCCAGTGGCGGCTTCCATGAGCCTGGTGAGCCCCTGCAGGTCAGGCGCAAAAGCCTGTTTTCTCAGCGATGCTTTTTTCAATCGGCTCTGGACGGCCTGCAGCAATTCTTTGCCGTGGAAGGGCTTGGTGATGTAATCATCCGCGCCCATTTCCATGCCCTTGCGGAAAGCGCTGCGTTCGGCTTTGGCGGTGAGAAAGATGAAGGGAATATCTTTCGTTTCCCTGTTACGCTGCAGCATGTGCAATACGCCGTAACCATCCAGTACAGGCATCATGATGTCGCAGATCACCAGGTCAGGCTTGTGCTCCAGGGCCAGTTCCACGCCGGCTTTGCCGTTGTCCGCGGTCAGTACCTTGTAGCCAGACATGTCAAGGATCTCTGCTGTGTTCTCCCGGATGCCTTCGTTGTCTTCAATAAGCAGGACCGTTTTCATTTGTTCACTTTTGATGTACAAGATGCAAAAGTTTACTGCAAGCAGGCATGATGGCGGTCATTTCCGGAAATGATTTCACTCATGGCTGTGCCCCCCTGATAAGGTACACCAAAAGCATGCCCTTGTTGGATTTTATTGACCACGATCAGCATTTATCTTGATGCGGATCATTGTTCAAATCCCTTCTTTTCCCGAATATTTGTTGTATAAAGCGCATTTGTCATGTACCGATCTTTCACCTACGCCGAATTACAGGAAAGGTTTTGCGAGGGTTTTTCTTTCTTTCCTTTTGCAGCGCTGGAACAACATGGCCGGTTTATTTACAAGCGATATGCCGCCGGCGACAATACAGCAGGACTGCTGGACAGCTACAACGCTAACCGCGATGGCAGCCTGCATGCCCGCATCCTGCTGGTAAAGCTGCAACAGCAGGACATTCCCCTTGCCGCTGAACTGCTGCAGCGGATTCAGTCTGAGCACGCCCGCCTGGGAGAGCGTTTTCGCAGCCTGAAAAGACGGCCTGCCATTTATAAGCAGCTCCTGGAAACGATGGGCACTTACCAGCGAATCCTCACGGTGTACCAACACCAGGTCCAGGAGCAAATAGTGGCGCAACTGCAGACCCTGTCTGATAAGCACGGCCCGCTTTTCCTGGAAGGGATCACTGCCGAAAACCTGGCCAGTATCAGCGCCGTAGTACAGGAATTCCTGCAGAGCACAGAGCTCCTTTACGGCTTCCTGTATGGTTGCATACGGCAGCTGCCAGGCTTTAAAAGGCTGGTGCTCACCGCCAAAGAAACAGAAGACCTGGAGGTCTTACTGAAGATGGTAAGAGCCTTCAGGGCACTACAGAGAAAGACCGGTCATGTGCTGGAGCAGTGGAAGGAGGAAGGTACCCGGCACCGCGAACAACGGACCCTGAACTGATCTTATTCCTGCCGGATCAGCTGCATTATTTTCAGCTTTTCCACGATCAGCAGGATAATGAAACCTGCCGCCACAGCGAAGCACACACCAATCATGCTGTAAGAATAGTACCGTATAGACCATTCCAGGGCAATCCGCACGCGATAAAAAAAGCTGATCGCTTTTTTAGGCCTGCCTTCAAATAAAGACAGCTTTACCGTACAGAATTCATTCTCCGCATTAAAGTTACCCAGCTCCACACCCAGGTCCTGCAGTTTAGCCTCGATCTCCAGGATCTTATCATGCAGGGAAACAAAATCGCCCACCTCGCCGTTCTTCGACTTGAGGTCTTGTAAGGAGGCTAATGTCTTTTCCAGCGATGCCTTCTGCGCATTGAGCTGTCGGTATTCATTGGTCTTGTCCTCCTTGGTAACAGACATGGACTGAATCTTACCGATCTTCCGGATCTCCGTGTAAAAAGAGTCAAATACCGCAGGTGAAATCCCGATCAACATATGCAGTTCCCGGCTGCCTTTAAGGCCAAAAGCCCTTTCATACTGGATAATGCCTTTAAAGGCCGTTGTCTGGCTGCGTATTGATTGGTCATCCTTGTCAAAATCAGTTGATTCAGAAGTGACCACCGCCGTTTTTTCATATTTCTGGGCGCTCGCGGGTACGGCGCTACCAGGAGAGGGAGGCGCCTGCAGGTGGATCTCGCTCAATATGGCCTTCTCGGACGCATAGTTTTTACGCAGGTTGGCCACTCCGTCGAAAAAGCTGCTCTGTTGGCTGATGGCGGGGCCATCATTTTTGATGAAGGTATACAGAAAGCGGAACAGGAAGAGTACCAGGTAAAAGGCAAGCAGCCAGCGGGCAATGCGCCAGCAACGTTTGATAAAGTTTGTTTTCATAGTTAGAGATTCATGGCTAGAGATGCGTGAATATAAAAATTCCATAATGCATCAGGGAATTTTTTTATCCTGCTTTGTTCGTTTATGCGGTTCTTCAATATCTTACAAGGATACAAAAAGAGACGCCCCGTACCGCTAAACGGTGACGGGGCGCCATGGTTGCTCTCATGTCCTATTCGTAATTATAATCGTTCCAGTAGGGCACAACCGTGCGTAAAGCAGTGGGCACCCAGAAAATAGGAGCGGTCAGGTTGTTCTGACTCGCCACTTTCTGGAAATTATCCGGGTTAGCGCTTTGTTCTGAAGTGGGATAGCGTACCCGCTCCGGCATGGGTTTCCAAACATTTCCTCGCCAGGTAAAAGGCTCCAGCTTTGGGTGGCGCGTCCGCCGCAGCTCTGCCCACAGTTCGTAGGGCATTAAGAGGTTCAGGTGAATATACTTCTGCTGCATCAGTATTTCCATCTTGCCGTCCACGCCAGCGGCTGCATCGAATTTGACGCCTACCTTGTCTGCCCAGGCAGCTATTACACCAGCTGAAGGCTTTGTGGGATACAATACAGAATCTGCCGTGCCTCTTTCATATACACTTAACTGGTTGAGCCAGTACCAGAAATCAACAGAATGGGTGACGGCGTCCCTGATATGTTCGCCGGCTGTTTTACCGGTGTTGCCCAGGCCTTTCACTGCTATCTCTGCTTTCAGGAGGTCCAGCTCTGCCAGGGAGAACATATAGACGGGCATATTGGCATTCCGTTGAAAGGTGGCGTGATTGTACATGGACTTGGCATTCTGCTCCAGGGAAGACCTGATATCATCTGCAAAAGGATAGTACTTGTCGCCAGCATCGTATATCGGCGTTTGTGCGTCTATGTTATAAGAGATGGGCCTGTAGTCGTTGTATTTGGTGCGAAGCGCTAATACGGGCAGCCTTGGGTCATCCTCTCCCTCATTATAAGTGGGCGCTCCGTAATTCAGCCTTTTCATGATGATACCGGGCACGAATGCAGCGTAGGTAGTTTCATACAAGCCGCGTATCCAGAAGCCACCGCCGGTGGGGTCTATGGTATACCACAACTGCCAGGTGAGGTCTGTTGTGGGCAAAGGTTTGGTCAATGCTTCGGCGATCAGCGGCTTTGCATATGCTTCCTCTACCCCGGAGATCCTTACCAGCAGCCTTAAGCGGACGGCATTGGCAAAGGCCACCCATTTGCTGATATCGCCTTTGAAAGCCACATCCTGGGAACGGAAGGTAGATTTACCCAGCTCAGACACCTGGTTGTAGGATGTTTCCAGCGTATTGACTACCTCACCCAGGTCTGCTATAACAGACTGGTAGATGGTCTTCGGATCATCGTAGGCAGGGAAATAATGTTCAGTACCACCGCTGCTGCCCTGAAATGCCTGCGAGTAGGGAATGGAATTGAAGAGGTCCACCAGTTTGGCCACCTGGTACAGTTTTATCAATGTAGCCAGTTTGAAATACAGCTCGGCATCGGTCTTATCCTTTCCGCTGCGTTGATCCATTTCGCTTTTGATCGTTTCCCAGTTTTTGAGCCGCGTATAGCTGCTTTCGAAATAGGACTGGCCGGTAATGGGGTAATCGTCGAAGCCATTGCCCGTAGTAAGATCGTTATAAGTAGAGAACCAGTCATAACGATAGGAGATGTAGCGGTTGCATACCTGCTCATAGCCGGTGATGCTGGTGCCGCCGGACAGCAGATAAAACCATTCGCCATAATCCTGTACAAAGATCTTATTGGTGGTAAGCAGCTGGGTGAAAAGGCCGGGCACAATGTCCGACGTGCCGCTTCTCAGCTGGTCCGGGTTGTAATATCTGTCCTCCAGGTCTTTTTTACAGGAGCTGACAGTTATTGCAGATATGATGATCAATAAAAATACCTTTTTCATGTTACTCCATTTAATGCGTTAAAAAGCTACTGTCACGCCCAGGGAATAGGTGCGCTGTCCGGGATACACCGTATTCTCCACATAAACGTCTGCACCCAGCGCTGATTCTGAATCAATGTTTGGGATGGATTTATAGAGGTAGAACAGGTTACGGGCTGCCAGGTTCACTGTCAGCTTTTGCAGCCGTAATCTTTCGGTCATTGCTCTCGGCAGTGTATATGCCAGCGCAACTTCCCGCACTTTTACATAATTGTTCTTGTACAAGCCATCCGGTGGAAATGAACTGGCCAGGTCATTCACATAAGACAGATAATAGTCTGAGGCAGCTGCAATGATATCATTCTGCACATACTTGTCGTTAGCATCCTTTTTAACACCAGGAAGGATCACGCCGTCATGATACACTCTTCCGTCAACAGCCCCTGCGGGTGCAGGTTGATTGTGCTGCCAGGCTATCTTTTTGTTATTAGCGTCGATATAGTAGGCCAGCCCGCCATGTTCTTCGTCCCGGTATTGCAGGGTGTTTTCCAGCTGTCCCAGGCCGAACATACGGTTATTGGTATACGAAAACACCGTGCCGCCTGATTTGAAGTCCAGGCCTATGCGCAGGTCAAATGACTTGTAGTGCAGGTCAGACAGTATACCGCCATAGAACTTGGGCATGATGTTGGCCACGTCGATATAACTCTGGGAGTTCAGGATATAGATCCCATTTTCGTTTACCACCCTGTTACCTGCCTCATCACGCTGATAATCGTTCATTACGATCTGTCCGTAAGGCTTGCCCTGATCTGCCCGTACGGCAGCTGCTGAGCCATTGATGAGATTATACAGGAAGTTCTGGGTAATGCCGGGATACAGCTTTATCACTTTGGATCCCTGGCGTGCACCGTTTACGGTGATATCCCAGCGCAGATTCTTGGTTACAATGGGCGTTCCGGTGATGGCCACTTCCAGGCCCCAGTTCCTTACATTACCTGCGTTGATCTTAAGCGCATTGGAGCTGGAAGTGGGAGAGATGGCCAGGTTCATAATCTGGTCGTATATATTATTCCGGTAGTAAGAAACATCCAGCACTACTCTGTTATTATGGAAGAAAGTATTATTGATTCCGATCTCAAACTCCCTTTTACGCTCCGGTTTCAGCGCGCCTGGCAGGATATTGGCGGGAGGTTGAACGGAAACAGCATCCGTACCGGGCAGGCGGTTGAAACTATACAGGTTGTTGGCGAAATAACGGTTAGTACCATTGCCCACATCAGCCCAGGCCAGTCTTACCTGCCCTCTGTTCATTTTGGGTATAGAGAAGCGCTCTGTGTAGTTCCAGGTAACGGAAGCGCCCGGGTAAAAATAGCTGTTGTTCTCAGGCGGCAGGGTAGAGTTCCAGTCCTGTCTTCCCTGCAGCTCCAGGTACAGCTCATTTCTCCACGAAAGCGTGGCAGAAGCCACTGCGCTATACAACACATCACTGCCTCTGTTGTAGTTCCTGATCAGGTAGAGATTATCCGCGCTGGGAGGGCCTACTTCGTTGGCAAAGGAATACCAGTCCGGGTAAGTGAGCCCTCCAACGGTGGTGCTGCCAAGATATTCGGAGCTGCGCAGCCGGTAAATAGCCCCTGCAAAAGCGTACAGGTGGAGGTCTTCGCCCACAAGGTTGTTATCATAGTTCAGCAAAGCCTGGTAGGTTTGTACGGTGGTATTTTCTTTTGCTGCGCTGAAACTTCCGCCAGCAATAGCAGGGAGTATCCTGTCCACGCTTTTCTCGCTTTTGTAGGTAGTATTGTCATAATCCAGGCCTGCCTGTCCTACCAGGAAGAGATGCGGCGTAAAGTTGAGGGTAACCTTAGCAGAAGTGACGAAATGCACCTTATCATCTTTATAGCGGTTCTTTTCGAGCTCCCACAGGTACGACCCCAGCTCACTAACGGCCTGTGGCACGCCCATGTTGCTCAGATCCCGCTTGTAGCCCAACTCGTCGGTATACAATGACCAAACTTTGTCAAAGGAATAATCCCTTGGAAAACCCCAGGCGATGGACTGCGAGTTCATGCCCCTGCGGTTCTGGGAGCTTACGTTGTAAATATTGGTAACCACTTCAAACGTTGCCAGATCAGAGGCTTTGATGCTTCCATTGAAGCTGAAAGTATTCCTTTTCTGCCAGGAGTTGTCGCTGATAATGTCTTTGTAGTAGTAATTGGTGTAGGAGGCTCTCAGGGCGCCCTTTTCATTACTTCCTGCAATAGCAACGTTGGCGGTAGAAGAAAAGCCTGTCTGAAACAGGTCCCTGTAATTGTTGGGATGTGGATTGTTTTTGATGATGCTGCTATCATACATCATCACATCTGCACCATCGAATTTAGGCCCGAAATTATACCGGTAATTAGGCACTACCCTGGTTCGCTGGCCGTTCACGGTAGCATAGGCGGTGTCGTATATATTTGCGCCTAAGCCGTAGGTGTTCTGCAGCTTCAGGTAATTGGCAGGTTGCTCTATGGTGTATTGATAAGAGCCGGTCATGCCAAAGCCTCTTGTATTGCGGCCGCTTTTGGTGGTGATCAGCACCACGCCGTTGGCGGCGTCGCTGCCATACAAGACTGTAGCTTTAGCGCCTTTCAGTATTTCAATGGATTCAATATCGGCGGAGTTGATATCATTGATGCCTGCGCCGTAATCAAAGCCTGCGCCTACGGATCCGCCTATGGAGGTTCTCCTGTCTGCCAGTATCACCCCATCCACTACAAACAGCGGGCGTGTGTTCTGATCGGGGTTCATACTGGCGGCTCCGCGGATGTTGATCCGGACACCGCCCTGCGGGCCTGCTGCGCCAACATTTACCCCTACGCCGGAGGCCTTGCCGTAGAGCGCCAGGAATGGGTTCATAGTGGCGCCGGCTTTAGTGAGCTCTTCTCCTTTGATGGTACTGATGGCGTAACCCAGCGAAGCCCTGTTACGCTTGATACCTAATGCCGTTACCACCACATCGCTTAAACCGGTGGCTGCGGAGGAGAGCGTTATGGTCAGAAAGGAGCCGCTGCCTGCGCTTACTTCCTTGCTTTGAAAGCCAACAGAGCTGAAAACAAGGATCGCATTGTCGTTTGGGACGGTAATGCTGAAACGGCCGTTAACATCCGTAGCGCCGCCTGTTTTGGTGCCCTTTATGGAATAGGATACTCCTGGTATCGGAGTGCCCAGGCTATCTCTTACTACACCGGTGATCCGCTTATCCTGGTCGGGCAGCGGCGGTGCATTGATGGCCTCCAACTGTGCTGTTTTTTCTTTGAGGGCAATGACCTTGCCGATGATCTCATACGTGAAAGGCTGGTTGCGGAACACCAGGTCCAGCACTTGTTCCAGCGTGGCATTCTCTACTGATATATCTACCGGTTTACTTTTGGCGATGAGTTTGTCTTCATACCAGAAGCGGTAGCCTGTCTGCTTCTTGATCTCTTCAAATACTTTTATAATCGGGGAGCGTTTTTGTGATAAGGTGATCTGTTGTGATAAGCCCTTTGCGCCAACCTGTAAGCAGGCAATGGTGAGTAGAACAATAGTGATCTTGTAGAATTTTAATTGCATAACATGCAAGTTTTGGGTGTAATAGATCAATATTCGTAATGGTTGTCTGATGGAATAGATGACCCTCACGGTTGATCAGGGTCATAGCGGCAATTCCTATGGACCTTTATTCATAGCGAGCGATTTTGGTTTGCAATAAGTACTATAACAAGCGCTACGGCATTACAACAAGTCTTTCATTGTTCATCTTAAAATGGATCTTACTAACTTCAAGCAACTGTAATAGCTCAGCGAGCCGGGCGTCCCGTGGAATATCGCCCGTAAATACACGTGGTGGGATCTCGCCTTCATAGTCTACTTCTATATTATACCAGCGCATTACTTGTCTCATGATCGTCCGGATGTCTGCACTCCTGAAGGAAGTGAAGCCGTTCTTCCAGGCCAGGGCCAGTTCAATGTCCGCATCGTTGATCACTTTTATACTGTTCCCCTCCTCCAGTTGGGATTGCTGTCCGGGCTTCAGCAAGCGTTCCTCTTTTCCTTTTGCTACTTTTACGGCGCCTTCCACTAAAGTAGTTTTAATGGCATTTTCATCTGTATAGGCCATGATGTTAAAGCTGGTGCCCAACACCGTGATGTCCATGCCTTCCACCCTCACATGAAAGGGTTGGGATGCATTTTTTGCCACCTCAAAATATGCTTCACCGGTGAGGTCCACACTCCGCGTTGCTTCCGTAAATTGCGTAGGAAAGCGCAGGGAGGAAGCTGCATTCAGCCATACCTTGGTGCCGTCTGGCAATACCAGCTGGTATTGTCCTCCTTTGGGCGTACGTAATAGATTATAGGAAACAGCCGCGGGGGCCTGTGATGCGCTTTTGTTATATACCAGCTGTCCGGGCCGGGCCAGCACGCTGGCATTACCCTGTGCTGGTATGGGACCGATACGGGTGCTATCCAGTTCTACTACCGCGCCATCCGCCAATGTGAGCAGCGCTTTATTAGTGCCTGGTTTGGCATCCGGACGGATAAGGGCGCCAGCCGTTACAGGGGCTGTTGCGCGCTTTTGTGACTGCCATATATAGAATGCGCTCGTCGTCACTATTAACAATGCCAGGGTAGCAGCAACCGACCAGCGATAGCGGAGCAGCAAAGGCCCTAGTTTGGACGGACGGATGTTTTCCAGTAGTTCCGACAGCATCAGCTCCTGGTCTTCTGCAGTCAAAGTACTGTCGCTGACCTCCATATTTGCTACGGTTCGCAGGATATCCTCTTGTATTAAAGCAGGGCGCCTGCCCTGTGCAATTTCCTGCATCAGGTGATGGATGCCCTCCTGGTCAAGCTGGTTTTGCTTGTACTTTTCAAGTAAGATGAGAAATTCCTGGTCCGTCATTGTATAGCATTCAGGATAAAGACGTAGGAAAAAGGCGCGAGGACTATCGGGGAAGAAAAAAAATTCCGGTCAGTGACCGGGCATGGTAAATACCAATTCTATCACAGCCAACGGCAGGATCACGGCATAGTGCTGGTCCATATAAACGCGGATGAACTGTAAAGCCTGCGCTACCTGGTTTTTTACCGTAAACCTGGATAGATGCATCCGGGAGGCGATTTCCGCATAGCTGAGGCCTTCTTCCTTGGCCAGGATAAAGATCCGGCGCCGCTGGGGTGGCAAGGCGGCCACGGCCTCATGTAAGAGCTGGCTGTATTGCTGCTCCTGCACGCGATGGTCTGTATCGTTCACCATGATGGGCTGCTCCTGTATTAGCTGCTCCTGCGCAGCGTGGGCAGCCGCTTTTTTGCGGAAATGATCAAAGATGCAGTTACGGGCCAATATAAACAGGTAATCCTGCAGGCGTTCCACTTTGTTAAACTGCGCCCGCTTGATCCAAACCTTCAGAAATACTTCCTGTACGACCTCTCTGGCAAGGGAAGGTTCTTTCACGTATACCAGCGCTGCCTCATAAACAGGACGGCTGTAATGCCTGTAAACGGTGGTATAGGCCTCCTCGTCGCCATTAGCGAGCAGCGTTAGTAAAGTCCCCTCATTATTTAAGGTATAAGTGCCCAAGTAATACTGTCCTATTTAATATAAATGTAATTAAAAACGAGCTAATCTGATTACTGCGGCCGGAATTCATGGCCGGGTCAGGATAAGTTGTCTTCATTTTTTATTGTTGGCCTGTATGATGTTGATTTTGTGTTTATAATCTATTAGTACTTTATTAATACTGTATGAGAACTTACTGCTACCTGCTAGTACTATACCAGATACTACAAGGATAACTGCTATCTATAAAGGGGCTTATATCTCGCTTATAACCCGCTTACAACTCCCTTATATAGGGCAGATATCCCCAGTCAAAGCCAAAACAGCAGCGAGTTACAGCCGAATTGTAGCTATAATAAACTGATTTTCAATAGGGAAAGAGGCGAGGAAGAGACGTTGTTATTTTGAGCCAGGGAGTGAAAGGGCAGGTGTGAAAGCATCCGCCCTCATCCCATTTCGTCCAGCATTTGCTGAAACTGCGCCAATGGCCGTCTGAAGTTTTTCTCATTCTCCATCCTGATCGCATATAAGCAGGATAGTAATGCAATGACGAGTGTGATGACTGCGCCTACGGGATGGGCAAATACACCACCCGCAAGGTACAGCTCAAAGGTCAGAAAAACACCTATTGCTGCGCTTATTGGAACCAGGATTATTTCATACCATTTTTTAAACCGGTAAAAGCTCCCTAATTCGTGGCGGCAAAAAGCAATGTGCTCATATAAAGAGGCATCTACTTTATTCATTAAGCCTGCATTGGCTATTCTTTTATATTTTTTCAGCAACATCCAGGTGAAAGGAATATAAAGGACTATCCCGATCAGACCGGCGATTTTTACAGGCTGTTGCGGCCAATACCTGATAATCACATGGCAAAGCATGGCATATACCATCATTTGTAAGGTGAAGGATGCCCAAAAGTATTGAAAGGCAATGTTCTTATTTTTCATCATCCTGGATTTAATTATTTTATTAAAATCTTCCCCGCTGTAGGGGGAGGGCTTTACTGGTTTTTCTTCATGTTGTCCCCACTGTTGCTTTAATTCATCTATTGTCATCATGATGTATCGATTTATATTTTTCAGCTAATTTATTTTCCAATTCCTGTTTAATCCTGACAATCCTTACGCTAATGTTGGATCTGGTAAATCCTGTGATGTCCGCTATTTCCTGGTACGACAGATCTTCGAGGTATAACAGTATGATCGACTTGTTAACAGGCGATAAGGCAGTGATCGCTTGCATGAGCAGTTCGGTTTCCTGCTTTTTGCTGCTGGCTGGTAAGCTGGGTATTTGAAGATGATCCTGCGAAAATGGAACAGTAGCCATTTTTTTATGAGTGCGTAGCTGCACCAATGCTGTATTCAGGCAGACCCGGTACATCCATGTTGAAAATTTTGCTGCACCGCCGTAGCTTTTATACGAACGCCATAGCTGGAACATCATTTCCTGCAATACATCTTCCTGTTCGGTTGGTTGCGAAAAATGCATCCTGCATACTTTGTGTGCAATGCCCAGATGCTGATTTACCTGTTCAATAAAGTCCTTATCGATAGATCTTGCCATTGAATGTATTTTCTGATGCGCTTTTCTTTATTAGTTGCATAAAAGACGGGAAAACTACATTTAAATGGAAAATATAAAAAAAGGGCCGGTCCGCAGATCAGCCCTTTCCAGGTAAGTTTATTGCCCGCTTATGCTTTAAGTTTGCCTTCAATCGAGTCATCCAGGGTTTTGCCGGTAGCTGCGCCAATGAGCTGTTTCACAAATGCAACAACTTGTCCATGCTTTGTATCCCAGTAATAACCTTCATGCGGTTCAAATCTTATCACGGAAATGCGTGGGTCGTCCACTCCTTCCGTAAACCAGGTCTTGGCAAGCGGGGTCCAGAGCGCTTTGATCTTCTCCCGGTCTTCGTTGATAGTAGCCTGCCCATAGAGGGACATAAAATCTGCATGGTCGCTTCCTTTAAAGAGCAATTGTACCATGGGATCTGTGGCAATATCCAGGTTTTTTTGACTGTCTTTTTCGCTCAGGAACCAACAAATGCCATCCTCATCTACTTTCAATACCGCCATGGGACGGGTATTGAACTGCCCGCCAGACCTGATGCGGGTACAGAAGAAGCAGTTGCCTGCCTTTTCGGCGAGGTGTTTCAACTTAAGATGTGCTTCATGCCCCTGCAGGTTTTTACGGTTTTGCTCGGGTTGCTGTTGGTTGATGCTATCCATGATATCTTTTACAGGTGAGGCGGGAAAAATCGTGCCACTCGCCGCCTGGTTACCGGCATGTAATTTGGTTAAGCAAGACAAAACCTTACGCTATGCTTGAAGGACCTATATGGATTGTGGATGATGACATAGATGAGCACGAGTTGATCCGGGATATCTTTGAAGATCTTAAGATCGAAAACGCCCTGGTACTTTTTACTCATCCGGAAGATCTGCTTGCCCGTCTTGACATCGCAGAAGAAGCTCCCTTTATTATCATTTCAGAAGTGAATCTGCCCGGAATGGATGGCTTTGAATTGCGCGAAAGATTATTGGCGGCCACGAATTCAAAATTTCATTCTGTTCCCTTCATTTTTTGGTCGCTCACTCCATCCGAAGCCCAGATACACAAAGCTTATGAATTAAAAGTGCACGGTTTCTTTATTAAGGAGGCCACCTATGAAGACTGGCGCGAATCCTTAGCCCGGATTATCAACTATTGGCAAAAAAGCAAAATGCCATCTAAGAAAGATCAGGCCGCTCCCCCGCAGCTGTAATGTTAAACATGAACATTTTAATATAGTCATTTACGTTGCTGCACTAGCGAACTAGGCAGTAGCAGGTATGTTATATCTCATTCAAAATGAACAATCTTATTTTAAACAATGAAATACCCCTATATTTAGCATCAAATCATATGCACAATGAAAGTAGACGTTCTCTAAGCTGCTTAAGAAGAAGAAAAAAGAAATATTTGAATCCTGGTTAAATAACCAGCTGCTTGACGAATCACTCCGTGAAGACCTGATAAGTAATGAAGAAGCGAGAGAGCAAAGTACTGCTTTACTGGACGCTTTGTTAGATTCCATTAGTAATACGAATATAGCAGACCCATCCTCTACCGATTTTGAACCTGTTAATGACATGCTGCAGGCACTTTCGATCTCCCGTGCACAGCAGGGGTTTTCTCCCAGGGAAACCGGTGTTTTCATTTTCAGCCTGAAGGATGCGGTCATCCATTCCCTGCAGGCGGAAATACCCAATGACCCCGTTCTGCTGTATGATTTAATGTTGAAGATCAGCAGGCTCTTCGATAGGTTTGGCGTCGTAACCTTTGAAACTTTTATCCATGGGCGCGAAGAAGTGATCCTCAGGCAAACAGACGAGATCACTGAAATATCCACGCCTGTGATCCGCGTATGGGATGGCATATTGGCCCTTCCGATCATCGGTACGCTGGACAGCTCCCGTACGCAGGTGGTAATGGAAGCGCTTCTCCAGGAAATTGTGGCAACAGGGAGCAGCATTGCGATACTTGATATTTCCGGAGTACCTACTGTCGATTCGCTGGTTGCCCAGCATTTAATTAAGACAGTGGCAGCTACCCGTTTAATGGGCGCAGAATGTATCATTAGCGGCATCCGCCCTGAAATTGCGCAGACGATCGTGCATTTAGGGATTGACCTGTCGAAAATAATGACGAAATCAAGCCTTGCTTCTGCGCTTAAATATTCATTTGGATTACTGCAGCTGGAAGTAAGAAAATCGCAAAAGGAAAAAACTAATATATTGCATGGATAGGATTCCTATTTTAAAAATGGGGCAGTTCTTACTTGTAACCATCCAAATCGATTTATATGATCGGCTTGCCGTGAACCTTGAGTCAGACCTGGTACAAATGGTGAGTAAAACCGGTGCGAGGGGAGTACTGATCGACATATCGGCATTGACTATTGTGGACTCCTTTATGGGCCGCATTTTAGGTAACATTGGCAACATGTCCAAAATTATGGACGCTGAAACGGTTGTTGTAGGCATGCAGCCTGCAGTTGCCATCACATTAGTTGAACTTGGTTTGGAATTACAAGGGGTAAGTACCGCACTAAACGTCGAAAAGGGGATGCTTTTCTTACAGGAGAAGATTGGAAATCAGAATGAACCAGCTGACGATGAAGACGGTGCTGAGTAAAACAACCATGAAAATAGAAAAGGAACAGGATGTAGTTCCATTCCGAAACCGGGTTAAAGAGTCTGCAACAAAAATAGGCATGAGCCTGGTAAACCAGACAAAGTTGATCACCGCAGCAAGTGAGCTGGTGCGGAACATGTTGAAATATGCGGATGGCGGCAGCGTTGCCATCGAGATCATCAACCAGGGAAGAGACAATGGTATAAGACTGGTCTTTGATGATAAGGGCCCCGGTATCGAGGATATAGCCCTTGCGCTGAAAGACGGTTTTTCTACCGGCAAAAGCCTGGGAATAGGGCTCCCGGGAGCCAAAAGGCTGGTAAATGAATTCGATATCAAAAGTGTAGTAGGAAAAGGAACTGTAGTTACTATAATTAAATGGAAAAATGGTTAGCCGCACGAATATTGGCATTAAGGCGGCAGAGAGAAGCTATCTTGCACTTTTGAAAAGAGAGATACATCACCTGGTAGCTGGCGCGGGATTTAATGATCGGAAGATCGGCGAGATTGACATTGTTGTAGCGGAAATGGGCACTAACCTGGTGAATCATGGCGGCGGTGGAGAAGTACTGGTGAAATTGATTGAAGACAATGGCCAGCAGGGTATAGAGATCCTTGCGCTGGATAAAGGACCCGGGATGGCAGACGTTAACCGGATGATGGTAGACGGCGTTTCTACAAAAAATACACTGGGACAGGGACTTGGCGCTATAAAAAGATTATCGGATAACTTTCAGATCTATTCGCTGCCGAATTGGGGAACTGTTGTTCTTTCCCGGATCTTCAATGAAGGCCAGCCGCTATTTAAGAAGAAAGCTGCGTTTGAGATCAGTTCCCTGCTGGTACCAAAATCAAATGAAAAGTATTGCGGAGACGGTTATTATTCAAGGCTTGACCAGAATAAACTGATTGTCTTCCTCGGCGATGGCCTCGGCCACGGGCTACATGCCGAGACGGCAGTATTGGCGGCTATTGAATCACTGGAAACATGTACTTCTACTAATGCCGTTGCCATGATAAGGCACATGCATGAACATGTTAAGAAAACGCGTGGACTGGTTGGGACTATTGGAATACTGGATATCCCGGGGAAGATGTGGAGCCTTTGCGGGGTTGGGAACATTTATACAAGGCTGACAAGCCATAGCAACCAATATGGTTATATGCCTTATAACGGGATCATCGGCATGAACATTCCCACCAGTCTCAAGGAACGCGAGTTTCCATATGAGCCTGGCCAGTACCTGCTGTTTTGCAGTGATGGCATTAAAAGCAGGGTAGACCTGACCCGGCATAGCGCTATTCAACGAAGTGACCCTTCCATTATTGCTGCTGTTATATATAACGAATTTGCGCGCCATACAGATGATACCGGTATTGTAGTTTGTAAAATAAACTTGTAACCTCATGCACGAACTTCACAGGATTACGCTGGAAAACGAATTTGATCTTATCCTGGCTCATAAGCGATCCATGAAGCTCGGGGAGCTGGCAGGGTTGATACTTTCTGCCCAAACCACTTTTGCTACCGCCGTATCGGAGCTTGCACGCTGGGCATTGGAAAAAGGCGGGATCAGCTGCATGGTACTATATGTGGACAATACTCCATTAAACAGCTACCTTGTGGCCTCCGTGAACCACAAAGAGCCGATAGCAGAAGACAAGCTCGCGGGACTCGAATATGCAAAAAAGCTGGTTAGCAAGTACCAGTTATCGCAAAAAGGAAAAGAAGCCACCATAGAATTATTTTATGCGATTCCCGGCGCCGCGAAAATAGATATGCAGAAAGTCGATGAATGGCGGATCATATTCCGGAATGAGAAGCCCATCTCTCCCTACGATGAGCTAAAAAGAAAAAATGAACAATTACAGGAGCTGTCTGAAAAAATACTAAAAAGTGAACAGCAGTACAGAACCTTAACCAATACCCTGCCGCAGCTGATAGTTACACTGGACAGCTCCGGTGCGATCACCTACGCAAATGAATGGCTGGAAGCGTTCACTGGTAAAACGTCGGAAGAATTGAACAGGCAGGCCTGGCAGGACGTTGTGCACCCGGACGATTACACGGTGTTCTCCATCCTGCTTTCCAATAACCTGCCTTCCGCGGTTTTCCCTATCAAAATGCAGTGCCGGTTGCGAAATTGTATTGACCAGGAATATATATGGCACCTGGTATCAGTGATACCGCTGAAAAATGAATCACAGGAAATTTCTTCCTGGATAGGCTATATGGTGGATATCCATGCACAAAAGATCATTGAGCAAACACTCCAGGACAACAAGGCGCTCAAAGAAGCACAGCAACTCCTGCAAGACAAGCACCACGAGCTGGAGGGGACCATCCGCCAACTTAACCGGAGTAATCATGAACTGCAGCAGTTTGCTTATATCGCCTCGCATGATCTGCAGGAACCTGTGAGAAAGGTGCTTTATTACTGCGACTACATGCTGAACCAATATAAGGATCAGCTGGATGAAAAGGGATCATTATATCTTGCCAACATACATGCTGCTTCTGCGCGGATGCGCACGCTGATCCAGGACCTGCTCAGATTTTCACAGGTGAGCAGCGGAGAAATAAATTTTGATGTCGTAAATTTAGAGCATGTTGCGAAAAATGCTGCCCAGGCCCTCCAAATGAGGCTGGAAGAAAAAAATGGTGTGGTCAGTATCGGCAGTTTGCCGGAAATAATGGGGGAAAAGAGCCTGCTTGAACAGCTTTTTGAAAACATAATCGGAAACGCTATAAAATATAGCAGGGAAGGTGCTCCTCCAGTGATCGATGTTTATGCAAAAGAAGAGGAGGAGGCCGTAAAAATATTCTTTGATGATAATGGAATCGGGTTTGAAGATAAATATGTCCCCAAAATGTTTGAATTATTTCAACGGTTGCATTCCAGGAGGGAGTACCAGGGAAACGGTATCGGGCTGGCAATTTGCAAGAAGATTGCGGAATTACATCACGGGAATATTACAGCCCTGCCCAACCAGTCACATGGCGCCAGGTTTATTGTTACATTCCCCACTGGTGTCAATAACAAATGATCTATGAATAATACACATTTCCTCTTCGTTGATGACGATCCCGAAGAACTGGCGATCCTCAGCGACGTATTCAAAGATATACATGCTGATGTGACGATCCGTTATGCTACCAACGGTGAGGAAGCGCTTGTTATGGCGGATAGCGATTATATATCCGGTATTGTTCCTTCCCTGATCATCCTGGACCTGAACATGCCGAGAATGAATGGCTCGCAAACACTGGAATCATTGAAATCCTCCGCGCGTTTTAGCCATATCCCGGTCATTATCTATTCAACGTCCCTTAATGCATTTGAAAAGGAACAGTGTATCTCAAAGGGCGCCCATAGTTATCTTACCAAGCCGACATCTTATGCAGAAACACTTGAGACTATTCATTACTTTCTGATGGTGGCAAGCACGCAGGATGTTGGTTCGGACAGTAATGCAGTATAGTATTATTTCTTTTTAGCGCCCCGTGTTTTAGGTTTGCCATATTTCATCCTCATTTTATCAGCGTGCCGGATCTTTACGTTTACTTTCCTGTTCTTCGCTGATTTCTCATGGAAAGCCGCTCCGGCGCCTTCGCGCTTAGCTTGTTTTAACACGATGTTGGGTACAATAAAGACCGGGTCTTCTTCTTCCGTAAGCTGATCTGAGATCTCGAGGTTAGCTGGTAAAGGTATCTCGGGGATTTTATAATTCATCAATGCTTCTGCTTTTGTGCGCAGGTCCTGCTCTTTCTCTGTTATGAAACTGAGCGCTATTCCTTTTTTATCTAAGCGGCCCGTACGACCAATACGGTGAATATAACTTTCAGGCTGTTCCGGCATATCAAAGTTGATCACATGCGTAACCTCGGAGATATCCAGTCCACGCGCAATAATGTCTGTAGCGATCAATATCCTATAATTGCCTTCCTTGAATTGTTCTACGGAGTTCAGGCGGAAATTCTGTTCTTTATTGGAATGGATCACGCCGATCTTTTCCGGAAATTCTTCCGCCAGTGGTTCATACAGCTCATCCGCCAGTTTTTTGGTAGAGACAAACACTAGTACCTTCGTCATATCTGCCTGTTCGCGGATCAATAGCTTCAGCAGGTTGACTTTTGTATTGAAGTTGGGAACAATGTAGGCGTGTTGAGAGATGTTCGTCAAAGGAGTTCCTGCAGGAGCCGCTTCAATCGTAACGGGATTATTAAAGAAAGTATTGATCAGCGCCTGCACATCCTCGGTGATGGTGGCGGAGAAAAGCAGGTTTTGTCTTTTTGCGGGCAACAGGTCCAGGATGGTCTTCAATTGGGTGCGAAAGCCAAGGTTCAGCATTTCGTCCATCTCATCTATTACCAATTGTTTGATGGCTTTTAACTTTAAGGCGCCGCTCAGCGCAATATCCACCAGTCTGCCCGGTGTGGCGACCACCACATCCAGCTTACCTTTTGCTATCTCCATTTGCGGGTTCATATTCACGCCACCATAGAAGCCTGCTACAGCTACGCTCATGTAAGGTGTGAGCCGTTTAACAGATTCCACCACCTGCAATACCAGTTCCCGGGTAGGCACAATAACCAGGATCTGGGGAAACCTGTCTTTGGTGAAAGACCACATACGCAGGCAGGGCAGGAGATAAGCGAAGGTCTTACCGGTGCCTGTTTGAGCAATGCCGCATAGGTCGCGCCCTGACATGGTCACGGAAAATACCCTGCTTTGAATAGTGGTAGGCGTGGTGAATTTAAGGTCCTTTAGCGCCGCCAGTAGGGATTTATTCAGATTTAAGTCTTCAAAAGTCATATGTACCGGAAAAAATGAACCACAAAAGTAAGGCTATTCCCGGGTAAGGCGAAATCCATGTTGCTGTTACGGAGCGGACAGCACAACAACAATGACCAAGTAAAGGGCGCTAAGGCAATGCTATCTGCCTTAGCGCCCTTGCTACTCGAGCCGTCGAAGATCAGTGTGCTGCTGTTAATTGGCAGCGGCTCCTTTGGCGGCAGCTTCGATAACGTCAGCAACAGCCTGGGCTTTGGAGATGAATACTACGTGACTACCTTTTATTTCCGTAACCTTCGCTCCTGCACGGTCATACATCTTACGTTGAATGCTTGGATTGATAGCTTTGTCTTCTGTTGCAAGCACTGCCCAGGAAGGTTTTGTTTTCCAGGCAACCTGTGTGAGGGGAGTAGTGGGGCACTTGGCGCTCCAGGCTCCCTGGCTGGCATACATAAAGTCTGCCTTTTCCTTGCTAAGGTCTGCACAAAAACCGGCATGGTATTTCTCTTTGCTAAAATAGATATAGCCTTTTTCGTCTGGTGGCAAGATACCGTTTTCAGGAGCAGGCGCTTCTGAACTGGCCAGTTGCAATACTGTTTCACCGGCTTCGGGCGCAAAAGCGGCTACATATACCAATCCTTTCACTTTGGGAGAAACGCCTGCCTGGCTGATAACAGCGCCTCCCCATGAGTGGCCTACGAGGATGACCGGCCCATCAGCTTTATCCAATGCCAGGTTGGTGGCGTTTACATCATCTTCGAGGGAGGACAACGGATTTTGCACAATGGTCACATGATAACCGCGGCCACTTAGTATTTTATAAACACCTTCCCAGCCGGAGCCATCTGCAAATGCCCCGTGCACCAGGATGATATTTTTAACCGGAGCGGTGCCTTGCGCATGAACAACAGTGCCTGATAACAATACAATAACGGTGGCCAGCAGGCCCGCCATTTTGCTTAAAAAAGATTGCTTTTTCATGTGTTTGTAATGGTTTGATCTTGTAAAGATCAGGCGGTAGCCTGGTGTAAGCAATGTATAAAGGCCATTTTTTGTTGTATAAATCATTGTTGTATAAGCTATATGCTAATAAGCATCTTTTGATGCTTTATATAACATGGTCATTGGGTAGTATCATCAGTTTAGGGATACTGACCGCCACCGGTTGATTAAGGATAAATTTTACAGCTTCAACAATATCATCGGTTGTTAAGGGTTCCTTGATGTTCATGCTTTCTTTTGGATGGGTCTTCCAATCTTTATGTAGCTCTGTCATCACCAGACCTGGCTCGATACAAGAGATTTTTATGTTACTGCCAGCCAGTTCCATCCGTAAGGCCTCGGATAATGCCTCGACTGCATACTTGGTTCCGGCATAGGCCCCGGCTGTGGGCCTCACTTTCGTACCCAAAACGCTTGTTATGTTGACTATATGACCAAAACCCTGCTGTCTGAATCTTTTTAAAAACAGGTACGTCAAACGGAAATTGGCCTCGACATTCAGCCGTACCATGGAGACCATTTTGTCTATATCAATTTCTTCTATCGCACCGACTTCCAAGGATCCGGCGCAATTGAATAAAAAATCACATCTGCCATATTTGTTCCATATATAGGTTGCTAAAAAGTCCTGAAATCCTGCTGAGGTAAGGTCTCCGGCAACAGCATCCATATTGGGGGCGGATAATTCCTTTAGACGCTCTTCACGCCTGGCGGTGATAATTACGCGGTATTTTTTCTCCAATGCCAGGGCGTTTGCAATAGCCATTCCTATGCCGCTACTGCTTCCTGTAATCAGGCAAACTTTTTCTTGTTCCATTATAATGAAAATTTAACAGCCAACATTATTTTGCCGAATTAAATAAACATTTTCTGTATTCTGAAATAGTATGTGAAAAATCAATGGAGCGAAGTGTGTCCTGTGCCCCGAGTCCAATGTTGATCAGGAACGGTTCTCCCTGGCCATACAATAACCTGAACAGAATAATATAACAAGAGAGGGACGCTGGCCAAAAAGCCGAGTCCCGTTGATTTAACGCAGCCGCCTAAACATCAACCTGCGTGAAATAAGCGGGTTTGTCAAAGCGAATAATGGAACTGCGATATGAAGGATTTTGGCCATAAATTTAGTTATGCTGCAAATTTGTCAATGAACAATGAGCTTCTTTGTAAAACTGGCGCCTTCCGAATCTACCGTAACGACATAGAGCCCCGCATTCAACCGGGAATCGATCTCTATTTTATTGCTACCCTGTGTTTTCTTTTCATAAAGCATTCTGCCCTGATTATCATAAACCCTCACGATCGCATGTTTTAAGATCTCCTTCAGCAGGATAGTAAACCTTCCCTCATTGGAGGGATTAGGATAAATGCTGACAGCATCCTCATTAATGCCGCCTTTTTGGGATATGCTGGTAACCGAAGTATCACTAGTGCCTGCTCTCAATAAAGAACCGTTCAGGGAGATGTTAAAGGTCTGCGTGCTTTTACATCCTCCGCTGTTCGTATAGGTGGCCACGTAGTTCCCGGCCTGGCTGGACTGGACGTTTGAAAGGTATACTTCCCGTGTAGCAGCGCTAAAATTATTTGGCCCGCTCCACCTCCAGGAGCCACCCTGTGTAGGTTGAGGGCCAAACTGCACGCTGCCGCCTGCAGCTACGGAAGCATTGGCTGTTTGTTGCCAGGCGCCGTTATTTACATTTAAATATGGTGTGATAGCAGTAGGCGTACACGCGGCGGGGCTTCCATAAACGATACCTCTGCCTGCTGTGCTCATATATACTCTTCCGAAAACATTCATATCTCCCTGCACGAATTGCCCGTTACCCGGACCTCCATATTCATGCGCATCATCATTTACACGTACCCACGAGGCCCCCTGGTCTGTTGAGCGGTAAAGACCTCTGACATTGTTGATGGTACCCCAAATGAAGATGGTAGGATAATTTGCTCCGGAAGCAGCTATTCCAAAACCAACGGCCCCGCAATTGCTGACGCCATTTATGGTTGAAAATGATTGACCGGAATTAGTTGAACGTGCCAGCCCGCCACCGTTCAAAGCTATCCAAACATGCCCTTCCACTCCGGGAGCCAGCCGTATGATCTTTGAACCGCCGCTGGCAACTGAACTGGCCTGAGAAAATGAAGCGCCGCCGTTGGTGCTCACCAGTATCGTCCCATTTCCGGGGTTGTAGGCGTAGAATTTATTGGAATTAACCGGATCGCCAACCGGCCGTGCTTCGGTAAAGCTTAAACCGCTTACCGTTGACCAGGAAGATCCGTTATTCGTTGACCGGTAGGTGGTAGAAGATTCCTTCGGCGAATGCAGCACCGTATTACCGTTAGCGGATAGTGCCACCTGTCCCTGGCTGCCATTCATGCTATTCTGGGTCCAGGTTGATCCCATATTAGTGGAGTAATACATGTTGTTGCCTACCCGCACAATTTTGCCGGTGTTTTGAGCAGCTACTGCCAATCCGGTGGTGGTGCCCATTTGCGGATTGTGAATGGGGGCGTATTGGTCAACATTGGTGTGCCTGAATCCGTCATAATCGCCAATAACAGATATCACCGGACCATTGGGAATACTCTCCAGGCCAAGCGGCACGGTTTCTTCAAGCCCTTTTACTGCAAATCGCCAGGTACCGCTGGAACTGATGTTGTCATTTACAAAAAGGCCATTGCCCGAAGTAACCCAAACCTTTTCCGTATTAAAGGGGTCAAATTCTATTGAGCCGGCCCAATGGATGGCGTGCCCGCTAACCCAGGTAATGCCATCGGGATTCAGGGTAAATCCCCGGTCTACCACATCCACCCAGCTGGAACCACCATTTGTGCTCAGGAACATCCTGTCGCCCCATGCGCCGTTCTGGTTCATATAGGTGTTGATGGTAGAAGCCACCAGCCTGTTGGGATTATCAGGCGCAACGCTGATACCTCCAAATGCCCTGCTGAAACCGGAAGGGGTGATGTTGCTCCATGCACCGGTGGAAATGTTGTACTTCCAGATCTGCCCGTTATCCATGGGCTCCGGTAGGGCCCAATGCCCGCTCGGCCCCGCACCATTGCCATAAGTGATGAGCAGGGTACCGTTACTGGCCAATGCTGCCCGGTGCGGCATAAAGGTGGTGGTAGCGCCGGGAACAGCCGAAAAAGACTGCCCGCCATTATCACTGCGGTAAAGGTTGGTGCTTCCACTGCGTGATACCCCCACAATGATCCTTTGGGTAACACCGCCTGAAACGCTGCTCCCATCTAAGATCACAAAGCTTATCCCGTTTTCATTAGGGGTGGTGGTTACATTAAGTGAGCTTAACCGGGCCCAGGTGGCGCCAGCATCGGTGCTTCTGAATAATCCATTCCACCGCGTGCCGCAGTATAGAATGTTGCTGTTGTTAGGGTCTACTACCAGCTTTTCGCCGGTTTGCCGCCCCATACCATTGCCGTGCGCTTTGAATTGGTTGGTAACATCTGTAACAGTAAAGGTGTTGCCATAATCGGAAGAGCGCAGAATGGCTGTTTTGCCACCGTTGAAATAGGAGATCCCTACCAGCATATACACCCTGCCCGGCAATTTGGGATCTATGGCCAAAGACTCAACACCCAGGAAACCAACTTCATTGTCGGACACCCAATCTAACAAAGGTACCCAGCTGGAAGTGGAAGCGTTCCAGCGGTAGGCCCCGCCCACATCCGTCCGGGCATAGATCAGATTTTGCTCGGTTTTACTGGGAATGATCGCGGAAACAAATCCGCCACCGCCAATAGGTAAATTATTCCAGGTATAACCGGTTTGGGCCTTCGTTTCATAGCCCTGAAGTGTAATAATAATGGGAAGTAACCAGAAAAAGGCAAGTGCCTTTTGCCTGAACTGCGTAGGAAGTGTTGTTTTCATACAGGTTTATGGTTTAGGTAAATCAATAATTGCGAAAGGGCTGACAAGATGACATTATGCAGGGATGGCCCCGGGACGCTTCGTGGAAGTAAACGTATTTTCATAACGGGAATCTTTCTCTTAACTGATAGGGTAAAAATACCTGGATGTTCCTGGAAATGGGGTGGTCATATGTTTCAGATAAGGGCGGGAAATGTTTCAAACTATGTGGTGACCAAAGATTACTTAAATTAAAAGCCCTTCAAATTTAAAAATCTGAAGGGCTTCATTTTTAGTCGGGATGACTGGACACTTTTCGAACCTATTTCTGGACAATTTGGTCCAAATCGACAACTTTTATACCCATCACGGCCCATTTAAAGATAGCATTCCGCCAGCCAATAAAGATGGTGCATGGCCATCTTTGAAAAAGCAAAGTATTGTTGCACCCAGAAAACCGCCTGTTGATAGCCAAATATATTCCTTAGGAAAAGCTTTTTGATTAATAAGTATATATAAATATAATGAACCGATTACTCCCTATAAAGCGGTTGATGAACCGCCTCCGGATCTATGCCAATAAAAGTTAACCATTTGCCCCACTAAGCCTGCTGCAAAATAGATAAGTATTAGGCGACGTCCATAAAAATGTTCAGCAATAGGCACAAACGCTATGAAGAATATGCCGTTGATCAGACACTGCCATACTCCCATGGGTTGGATTAAAAGAGGAGTAATCAAACAGCACCATTTCAAATGAATGTATCTGATTGATAATAAGTATGTTATATCGTTAATTTGAGTAAATTTAAATTGAAAATTTACTCACGGGATTACTCACATGCGTAATGATGTTAAATGATATAAATTGATAGGAACAAAAAGAAAAAGCCCACTGATATTGCTATTAGTGGGCAATTACTTCAAAAGAAGTCTTAATAAGTCGGGATTATCCGAAAGCTCAAAACGACTCAAATATACGTCTCTGTTAATCTCTTAATGAAATGGGCAAATATCTGTTCTTAAGTAAAGTTAGATTTATAAATTCCTCGCGCCTTAATTTTCTGCAACCACTACTTGTACAGTTAACGATAAAACTAATTCAGCATTATCCATTTTAATAACGTACCTTGCATGCATTCGATAGCAACAGTATCCATTCCTACTTCTGTCACATATTGGTTTCAATTCTTACTGATGCCTTCCTTAACTTTTCATTAGCGTTTAAAAAATAATCTTATAATCGAAAGGTTGCGCCTGGCTATTTCTATTAGTCGTGCACAATACCGATAGTCTTGAATATTATTTCATCACAAAAAAATCTTACATAATGAAACAAACAAAAGTTTTTCTACTAGCCGGCTTAGCCCTGTTTTTTGCATCGACTGCTTATTCGCAAAAGTACAAAACGGCTGCGGATACTGTTAAGCTAAATAAAGAATATGTAGACGTCAGCAATGATATTGCTGAACTTACTTCTAAGCTTACTATAGCTCAAAATAACCTGCCCGATTATCATGCTAAAGCGGGGAAAGCCACTGCTGATGCGGAAAGCAGCGCTAATGCAAGTAGCAAACAGGCATCGAGGGCCACTAATGGTGATTTAAGCGATGCCAAAAGCGCAAAAAAGAAAGCAAATAAGGCTTATAAGAATGCGCAAAATGCTACCGATGCAGATAATGATACAAAAACACAGGATAAAAAAATAGCTAAACTCACTGCTCAATTGCAGAAGAAGCAGGGTTGGCTTAAGGAATTAGATGATATGAGAGAAGCAATACGAAGCAGGACGCTTTAGAAATCCGCTTCAATAGTTAAGGCCATTTGTGAACAAATATAAGGTCCCAGCTTGTTCTCAAAGACGTTCACCGCTTTGTTCACGAGAGCACTGAAATTGTTTGCAATACTTGAAGTGGAAATATGAAAAAAGCGCATAAACGTTTACGTTTATGCGCTTTAGAGTAGGTTATACAATCGGTACCTGTTCACCGCCTTGTTCACTCAATTTGAAGCAATAGGATCAGAAACAGGCTATTGTCTATGTCGGGGTGACTGGATTCGAACCAGAAGATTACTCACCATTCGCTATTTAACGCAAAAACCGGCTGCCGGTTTATCCATTTGCCACGTGTAAAATCGGGGATATATTGCACATTCCCGCCTTCTGAAATTGATTGTTCGCTCAGCGGTGTTATGGCATACCAGGTGGCCAGGTCATATACATCGAGCGCAAAAGGGGCGTCGCGCTTGATGCTTTCAATGAAAGAGTTGATCACAAACCAGTCCATACCGCCATGTCCTGCTCCCGAAGCATCATTGGCATAACGTTTCCATAAAGGATGGTCATACCGGTTCATATAACTGTCTGCCTGATCCGGCTTACCAGCTTTCTCCCACTGATCATACGGGCTTTTGCCTTCCACGTAGATGGAGTCGATATCATCCATCCACAAGCCATTAGTGCCCTGCACCCGGAAGTTAAGCGAGTAGGGGCGGGGAGAGTTGGTATCATGCGACAGCATAATGGTTTCCCCATTATTCGTTTTGATCAATGTGCTCACAATATCTCCCAGCTTGAACTGCACTCCGGCATTGGGATGATCTTTTCCGCCCTTGTCCACGATGTATTTATGCAGCCCTCTTGATTTGGTGGCCACTGAGCTGAGTGATATTAAACGGTTGCCCCGGTTGACGTTGATCATATTGGCAACAGGCCCCAGGCCATGTGTAGGATAGAGGTCCCCGTTGCGATGTACGGAGTGATTGGTTCTCCATCTGGCTTCCGACATCGCTTTCTCTCCAAATTCCACACCGCCGCCATACACCTGTTTGCCGTCGTTGAACTTCACCCCGCGCAGGTCATGCTGGTACCCGCCCTGCAGGTGTGTGAGCTCGCCGAACAATCCCTGTCTTACCATGTTCAGTACCGCCATTACATCCCTGCGGTAACATACGTTCTCCATCCCGAATACGGGCACGCCGGTTTCTTCGCTGGTGTTCACCAGTTCCCAGCATTCCTGTATATCGCTGGCGCCGCATACTTCTACCGCCGGTGTTTTACCCGCCTTCATAGCAGCTACCGCTTGTACGGTATGCCATTCCCAGGGGGTGGCAATGATCACCGCGTCAATATCATCGCGCTTCAGCATGTTCCTGAAATCTTCATTGCCATTGCTGTATTCCGCCACTTTCTTTTTTCCGCCATAGGCTTTGGCGATCAGGTCTCTTGATTTTGGAATGGCCCATTTAGTATCCGGATCACAGATCGCTATTACGTCCACATCCTGGCGGTGTAAACAAAGGTTCAGGTGACCCTGGCCCCGTGCGCCTACGCCTATCAGGCCTACTCTTACTTTGGGTTTTTGAATTTGTGAAAATAGTTTTGCCGGAGTATTTAATAACGATAGACCAATGCCAGCAGCAAGGCTCTGCTGAAGGAAAGTTCGACGATGTGTCATAATAGTTGTTTGTAGTTAATGATTAGTACCAGCTGGCGTACGTTCATGGCAGCGTGCTGAGATCTACAGCCGGCTGTACGCCTGTAGCGGTGCGTGTAAAGTTTGTATTGTAGTTGACATAATCTGAAAAGAAGCCGCAATTCCGCAAATAGAATTTTCCTGATTCAACGCCACCTGCATAATCCCGCCGTTGGTCGTTGGCGGCGGTGGCATCTGCCGTAAACCTGGCGGTGGTTAGCTCGATCCAGTCGCCGGCAGTGCTCCTGATCCATTGGTTACTGTAAAGCGCTTTTCTTCCGAGGTATCCTTTTGTATCATTAAAATTTTCAAGGAAAGAGTACAGGCCTGTCAGGTAAGTAACGGTATTAGGTCTTTTCCAGGTTGCGATAAAGCGCCAGCTGCCGGATTCAGGGGTATAGATCCAGGACGAGAAATCGGTGGCGCCGTTGCCATCGGGCTTAGCTTGTGTCAGGAATTTATAAGTATTGCCGGCCTTCCAGTTGAATAGCAGGTAGCTTTGTCCACCGGTGCCTTCTCCGCCGAATGTGTTATCCACGACATTCGGACCTTTCCGCACAAGTGACGTCTTACCCGTTGTGGGATCCCATACAGAGAAGAGCACCCGTCTTTCTCTGTTGCTGTTCACTTGTATACCAAAATAGCCGCCGCTGAAACCGTTGGCCATAAAATAAGAACCAATCTTATCCTGGCCAGGCGGTACATTCAGCTCGCTATAGAACCATTCAGGTGTTGTGCCGGAGGGAGGTGTAAAACCCAGGTGCACGGAAGGTCCCCGCCTTGACCAATAATAGTTATCAGGATCATTGGCATACACTACATCGCTGGCTGTGGAGGTCCCGCTAATGATAATATCAGATACATCCGCAAAATAGTTGCCGGTCTTGCTGACACCCTGGAGCTCCACTTTTACATATCCGGCTGCGGCGATAGCTACGCTGCCTGCAGTGTAGGTGGACCAGGCATCTCCTGCGAGCTTCACGTTAAAGCCCTTACCGTTGATACTTACCTTTATAACGCTGCTCCCTGAAGGTACCTTCGCCTTTACGGCCACGGTGAGCTGACCGGGGAGGCCCAGGCGGAAATAAACACTGGTAATACTGGATGAACTGGTCCAGTTACCCAGCCCGTTGGCGGTGATCACTTCGCTGCCACCGGCGGGCAGCGTGGTAACGAACCCGTTCCCCGCCAGGGCTACATTATAAGTGGACTCCGGTGGTACGGTGCTTGCCGTGTAGCCGTGGATGGGCATTGTATCGGGTTGCTCTTCGCTACAGGCAAACAGTCCGGTGATGAGCAGGAAGATACTGAGCATAGCTTGTTTAGTTTTCATCATGGATTTTGTGTCAGGTTTTGATTGATCAGGATTTCCCTGTTGGGAATAAAAAAGATCGCCCTGTTATCAGCGGGCTGTATGGTTTGCGTAATGTTGGTAGACGGCGTGTTATTGAGACTGTGCGTACCCGGATAATCCCGTTTCAGGGGCAGGTTATTCCGGAACAGGTCATAAATGCGGTGGCCTTCAAAGGCCAGTTCGAGCTGCCGTTCTTCCAGTACCACGTCCAGCACTGTTCTGCCGCTGGCGTTAACGCTGGCCAATGTATACAGCGAATTGCCGCTCAATCCGGCACGCTGACGGATCGTGTTCACATCATCCAGCGCGGCCTGTAAATTTCCTTTCTTGGCATTGGCTTCTGCACGGTTGAGTATGATTTCTGCCAGGCGAAGGTATACGGGGGAGCTGAGATTGACCAGGCCTTCCTGGTAGTTATATTTGTTGATATAGTACATAGGTGTGTTGGGGTTCAGCCTGGTGTTATAACGTATGGTCGTTACCGGGATGCTATATGGATATTCCAGTGTACCAGCTGTTGTATACGGCGAGATAAAGCTATGGCGGATATCCTCCGGATGTCTATCCAGCAAGTTGATGTACTGCCGCGAAGCATAGATCTCTCCCCATCCGGTCACGCCTTGTCCGCCTTCACTGAAATACATGGAGCCAATGGCGGAGAAATCACGGTTCTCAGTGGTCATATGGCGGATGCAGAAAATTGTCTCATCATTGTCTTCCGGTACACCCCTGAAGTAGTGTTGATAGTCAGCGCCCTGCAGAAGGCTGTAGCGGCCGGAGCCGATCACCTTATTGGCATATTCCAGGGCCTTGTCATTGTCTTCCATATACAGGTAAACGCGGCAAAGCAAAGCATAGGCTACTTCTCTGGAAGCGAAGTTGTTGTTCTTCTCTTCTGTCATCAGCGAGGCGGCTTTCAGCAGGTCGCTGATCACCTGGGCATATACTTCTTTCACGGTGTTCCGTTTGGGAAATTCTTCCTTCGTGTCTTCCAGCACCAGCGGCACAGCTTCTCCCGCCCCGCCGTTTTGCGGGAAGGGCCTGCCGAATATGCGTGTCAGGTTGAAATACATCATGCTGCGCAGGTAAAGGCATTCCCCCTTAAGCTGGTTCAGTTCATCCGACTGGTTATCCGCTACAAAGGCGATCACCTTATTTGCCGCATTTATCACGGAATAGGACTGCATCCATACATTGGTAGCATGTGTACCATCCACCAGATGCGTGTAACGGTAGCAGTTAGACAAATCATCGGAAGAGGTCTGGCCCTGGGCAACATCATCACTGGGGTATTCCGACAGGAAATGGATACTCCTGACATACTCAGGATCTTTGAGCACGGCGTATGTGCCTATGGTGGCAGATGCTACATCTTCCGGGGTGTTCAGCGCATCCTTTTCCGATTTAGCGGTAGACGGCTCATAGTATTTTTTACAGCCTGTTGTGCCAGACAACAGCGCGGCTGAGAGGAATATACAGAGAATATGACGCTTCATGTGCTTGTTTTTAGAATTCAATATTTACACCCAATAATAATTTCCTGCTGATAGGATATTTAGTGCCGGATTCTCCGGAGCTGAGGTCCACTTCAGGGTCCATGCCTGAAAAGCTGGTGGCCGTCCAGAGGTTATCGCCACTCACGAAGATCCTAGCGCTGCTGAGACTGATCCTGCTGAGGAGGTCTTTGGGCAGGTCGTATGCCAGCCGCACATTACGCAGGCGGATATAGCTGCCGTCCTCCAGGTATCTTGATGATGGCTGGTTAGAGGACTTGTTGCCTCCCAGCAGAGGCTTGGGATGGGTGGCTTTATCGCCCGCCTGTTGCCATCGGTTCCAGCCGTCAGCCAGCACCATCTGGTTGTAGCTGTCGTACAATCCGTCAGAGTCGAAGAACTGCCTGGAATTATTATACACCTGGTTGCCACTGACGAAATTGAAAAAGACGCTCAGGCTGAAACCGCGGTAGGAGAAGGTGTTTAGTATACCGCCTGTGAATTTCGCAGCGGCGGAAGTGCCGGTATATTGCAGCGTGGCCTTGTTATAGGAGTTAGTGAGTGTGACGGTCTGCTTGCCGTTCTGGTCTGTCTCTACTTTTTCCCAGAGCGGATCTCCGCTAGCGGGGTCTACTCCGGCCCATATACGCATGTACCATTTATCCATGTCTTCTCCCAGGCCTACGGGCTGCCAGGCGCCGGGGCTGGCGAATTTGTCGTTGCCATTCAGCCTGGTGACCTTGTTCCTGTTATGGGCAATGTTAAAGCTGGTTTCCCACTTGAACTGGCCGGTAAGGTTTTGGGTGTTCAACGTTAATTCAAAGCCCCTGTTGTTTACAGAGCCAATGTTCTCTAATATGGAAGAGTAGCCGCTGGTGTAGGGGAGGTTCTTTGTCATCAGCAGCGATTTGGCGTGTTTGTCATACACGTCTGCTATCAGTCCTATACGGTCTCCGAAGAAATTGACATCCAGGCCGATGTTATTCACCCGGATCTTTTCCCAGGTCAGGTCTGGGTTGGCTTTCTGAGAAGGGTAGGAGCCAGCTCGTCCTGCATAGCTGGCGCTCTGGTCATACGAGTACAGTCCCAATGCCTGGTAATCGCCAGTGGGCGGGTTGCCCACCGTGCCATGCCCCAGGCGCAGCTTCAGGAAGCTGATGGTGCTGTTGCCAGACAGAAAGTGTTCGTTGCTCAGGATCCAGGAAGCTCCCAGCTGATAGAAGCTGCCGCCCGGATTGTTATTACCGAACTTAGAAGAGATATCATACACGTAAGATGCTACCAGGAAGTATTTATTAGCGAAATTATAATCGGCCTGCGCCAGCCACTTGGTGAATGAATACTGGTTCCAGCCGCCGGTGGGATTGTTCTTTACTTCAGTGGCGGTAGACATGGCCGTCATCCCTTGTGGCAGCCCGCGGCCGGTGGCAATATTCTCATCATAATAGTACTTTTCGCCTTCCTGTACCGCCAGTACTGACAGGTTATGATCGCCGAAGCTGTTATCATACCGCAGCCTGTTGGAGCTTAGCAACCGGCTGCTATAGCTGTTACCGTTATAGAGGTAGCCATTGTCTGCAGTGCCTTCCTGCGAGCGCCTGTCGTAATATTCCACTGCTTTATAGGAACCGTAATAAGCCCTGTTGTAAGAAGAGATGGTAAAGTGCCTGAATATCGCATAGTCAATATTCAGGTCTGCAGTGCCTTCAAATCTTTTATCGTTAGAAAGGTTATACTGCAAAGAATGCAGGAAATTGTGCTGGTCGCGACCCAGCCATCCTTCGCTGTTGCCTGGCTTTGGTGTGCCGTCCGGGTAATAGGGATTATCCCAGGGAAGGTTCACATAGGCATCATACAGGGTGCTGCTTTGCTGGTTGTTGTTCTTCGTGAAGACGCCGTTCACCAGCACACTTACTTTTAGCTTATCCGTAATCTTATGCGTAACATTGGTACGGAAGCTGTAAGCTGTAGATTTATTGGTGAGCAATGTTCCTTCTTCGTCGTAATAATTCCCGGAAACAAAGAACTGTGTTCTTTCGGAGCCGCCGGATGCAGAGAGCGTGTAACGCTGTGTTATAGCGGTTTGGAAAGCGAGGTCCAGCCAGTTCGTGTTTGTTTTCAGCACCGTGTCAGGACGGGTGGTGAAGGTCTGCTGGTAGTCATATAACTCCTGGGAATTCATGAGCCTGAACTTCCCGAAGTTCGCCTTATTATATCCCACTGCAGAACTGAATGATATTTTGGGCTTACCGGCCTTTCCCTGTTTGGTGGTGACGATGATCACGCCATTGGCGGCCCTTGAGCCATACAGACCGGTGGCAGCAGCATCTTTCAGGATAGTGACGGACTCCACGTCATTGGGGTTGAAAGTGCCGCCGATGTTGCCATCTACTACATAGAGCGGAGCCGAACTTGCACCAAGCGTACCCTGTCCGCGTACCAGTATCGCGGAACCTGCGGTAGGATCGCCTGAAGCAGTAGATACTACTACGCCTGCCGCTTTACCCTGCAACAAACCGGCGATGTCATTGGAAGTAACATCCCGCAGTTTTTCCCCGCCAACAGTAGTAACAGCGCTGGATAAGTATTTAACATTCTTGGAAGTGTAGCCTACAACAGTTACGCCTTCAATATCTTTGGTGACGGGCGCCAGCTGCAGATCCAGCACCGTTTTCCCCTGTACGTTCACTTCTTTAGACTGAAAACCCAGGTAGGATATTTCCAACACGGCATTCTCCGGCAGATCAGTAAGGCTGTAAACGCCATCAGCGTTGCTGGTGGTGCCCCGGTTGGTGCCTTTTATTTTGATGGATACCCCTGGCAGTGGAGATCCTTTTTCGTCTGTAATTCTACCCTTCAGCACATTGTCAGGTGGCAGAACTTCTTTTTGTTTTTCCTCATCCGGCTTCCGGGAAATAATAATGGCTTTGTCCTCTATCACATATTCGAGCTGCCGGTCTTTCAGGATGTTATGCAGAAATACCTCCAGTGGTTGATTAACGGCGTTTATATCCAGGGAACCGCAGTTCCTGAGTATATTTTTATTGTAGAAGAAAACATAGCCTGTTTGCTTTTTGACAGCTTCAAATACTTTTGATAGTGTAACCTGCTTACCTGAATAAGTGACTGTCTGAGAGTGGCTTTCAGCGCTAATGTGCAGGCATGCAGCAAGTAGGAGGATGGAAGTCAGTTTCATTGTTCTCACCAGTGTTTTTAACATCCGGCGCTCAGGATGCTGACACCCTGCCGCGGAGGCGTAGTGGACTTTGGCTGGAAGCCCCGCCCTTACTGTACGGGCATGAGGGCTACGCTTACAAAAAGTGCAAAAATTCATACTTTTGTAATGGTTTTAGGTTTAAGAATAAGAAGTAGTCCTCGCAGACTTTTTTTGTTTGGTTACCTGAAATTATCCGCAGGGAGGTGCCGCAAACACTTCCCTGTTTTCATTACAAGCTTACCTGCTACGTGGCTGACAGCGTGGTTGTCGCGATTTCTTTTTGATTTTGGTTATTGTAAAATAATAAGACGTTTTCCTTCTTCTATACGGTATCTGACTTCAACCCTGTTTAATATCTTCAGTACCTGGGACAATTGAAGAGAAGTTGGTAGTTCCCCCTCAAATGTGATATCGGGTATTTTACCTTCATAGATCACTGCTATATCGTACCATCTGGCCAATTGTCGCATCACCTGCTCCAGTGAAGCCCCATCAAAATTAAAATACCCGTCCTTCCATGCGATTACCTGGTTGGTATTGACATCCTTTTCCAAGCGGATGGATGCGTCCGGCAGCATGCTGGCCTGCTGTCCGGGATTGATCTGCAGCTTCCTGCCCCCGGTAGTTTCCACTAGTACGCTCCCTTCCAGTAGGGTGGTGTTGATGCTGGCTTCATCAGGATAGGCATTAACGTTAAAGCTGGTGCCCAGTACCTTCACCTGCATCTGATCATTTACATGGACAGAAAAAGGCCGGGCAGCGTCTTTGGTTATTTCAAAGTAGGCTTCCCCGGTGACCTCCACCATGCGTTCAGCGCCTGTGAAGGCGGTGGGGTACCGCAGGGAGGAACCCGCATTGAGCCAGACTTTTGTATTGTCCGGCAACACCAGCTGGAATTTACGTCCGCGAGGCGTAGTGATGGTATTATAGCTGACGCCTGCAGCTCCCGCAGCGTCATAGTGGAGACTGCCATTGCTGAGCCTTAGTTGTGTGCCGTTCTGGCTGGCAATGATCCCGTTGCCGATACTATCCAATACAATATCTTTTCCGTTGGCCAGGGTTAGTATGGCGCCTTGTCTGCCAGGGACGGCGTCATTAACGATATTGACTTTAGCAAGCGTTTGTTTTTTAAGGGCCGGGTGGTTTGCCACAGGGTTGCGCCTGCGACAAGACAGAGTACGGCGGCGGCCCACCACCAGTAGCGCGACCTGAGAGGGCGTAGCCGGGCCTGGGCGGTCGACTTCCGCAGGATCTTATCCACCATTTCGTCTTTCTTTTGGGTGGAATATACCTGTCCGGCCTTCAAATCGTTCCAGGCGGCTTTCAATAGGGGAGGAAGCTCCTGGTCGGTGTCTGCATGCTCCAGCAGGTCCATTAACTCCTCGCTTTCAGCAGGAGTCGCCTGGCCATCGAACCAGCGTTGGAACAATATAGAAAGCCTGGATGGTGTTTGCATAGAAAAATCTGGCTTTATAATAGGAACAACGTGAAAATAAAAAAGGGGCTATGTCCGGGAATTTTTTTTTTAATGCTGTACAAATAAGGCTACAATGAGCAGGAGGTCTATCCGGGAGCCAACATATTGCATGATGGAGGCGGTGGCGTATTGCAGGTATTTTTTGACGGTTTCCCTCGAAAGACCGGTTGCCGTGGCTATTTCGCTATATTTCATGCCATCTTTCCGGCTCATGATCCAGACCTTCTGTTGCTGAGGGGGAAGTAAGCGGACGGCCTCTTCGATCAGGCTTAAGCCGGGCTCCAGGTATTCGGGATGGTCTTGTCCCAGGAGCGCCCGGTTTTCCTCCCATTGTTTTTTACGTTTGTTCTCCCGGATCATCTGCTTGATGATATTTAATGCATGGTTGCGGGAGATAACAAACAGATAGTTTTTGAAATTGCGGATGTTGACAAGGGTTTCCCGGCTGGTCCATATTTGAAGGAAGATGTCCTGCACAATGTCTTCCGCCAGCTCGTCTGATTTGGTTAAGTTCCGGATATAGATGTGCAGAAGATCGGCATAGAGGTGGAACAGCTCCCGGAATGCCTCTTCGTTGCCTGTGGCGACAAGCGGGAGGAGGTTGTTGGTGATATCAGGAGCGTTGGTTGACAATAAGGAGGCGGTTTAATGGGTGTAAACTTAATAAAAAAGGAGGTATGAAGGATGCGGGGTATCGGTACGGATATGTCCCCCGATAATAAACTACTGCAGCACACCTGTGGGAGGCGCATATTGTCTGGACGGAGGCAGCTTTGCCTCCTTCCGTGGGAGAAGGCGCCCCGCTACAAGGCCACGCAGAACACAGGCTTGTAGTATAAGTTATTGATAATTATTGTTGTTGATACATAGTTTTTGGGTATCTTGTTACCAGCAACGCTATTGAAACTTCATGCAGAAAATTAAAGATGTAAATCAAGGCGACCTACTGACTTTCAAAGCCGCCGATGGCAGATACAAAGTGCTACTTTGCACGAGTACCGATAAAGAAAGAAGTCCTCAGAATTTCACCTTTGCAGCATTAACATATGATAGTGTAGACAAGCCCACAGTTGAAAGTATTTATGAAAGTGAGTTTTATGGAATAGGCAATCGTAAAAGAGACTATTTCAAGTATTCGGACAGCGAACTGCAAAGAATGTGGACCATTCATCCTGAAGTCAAACCTTATGATTTAAGTTCTTATGCACTTATAATCTGGCGCAAAGACTTTATGAAGTTTCGGGACAACTTTGAGCTTGTTGGCAACATAGAAATTGTTGATCACCTTGATAAAAATGGTAGCGGCGGAATGAATGCAAGCGGGTGGGATTTTTTGCAGTCGTTTTTCAATGAAAAGTTTAAGACATTCCTGCCGGACAAGGGGCAAACAGTGTTCAAAGTGAAAGCTATTAGCCAGTCCATCCATACACAAGAATAGAGCATGCTTCCTGCGAAGCATTCTCAGGGAATGGATGAGAAATTTGTCAATGAACAATGAGCTTCTTTGTAAAACTGGCGCCTTTCGAATCTACCGTAACGACATAGAGCCCCGCCTGCTGAGCCAGCGCTGAATCTTTGCCAGCGGCATGGCATTCCAGGTCATATCCCTGGTAAGGCCGCCTTTACGGGCTGCCTCGATTCCCCAGCGGATATTGTCTATTTCTCCAATGCTGTGGGCATCGGGATTGACGGAAATCATGACGCCTTTCTCCATTGCGTAAGGAATATGCGTCCAATCCATATCCAGCCGGTATGGGTTGGCATTGATTTCAATGATGACCCCATTGGCCGCGCAGGCATCAATGACCTTTTTAAAATTAAGCGGGTAACCCGGGCGTATGAGCAGTTGCCTGCCGGTCATGTGGCCCAATATCGTTGTGTACGGGTTTTCGATTGCCTTGACCAGGCGCCTGGTCGCTTTTTGCTCATCCATTTTCAGTTGCTGGTGAACGGATATGATTACCAGGTCGAACTGCTTTAACAGGTCACTGGAATAATCCAGTTCTCCGGACACAAGGATATCGCATTCAATACTTTTAAAAATTTTGAAGGGCTTCATCTTTTTGTTGAAGGCATCAATGGCAGCAAATTGTTTAAGGACATCCTTCTCTTTGAGCCCGCCGGCATAATGTGCATTTTTAGAATGGTCGGAGATGACGCAATACTCATATCCCTTATCCCTGCAGGCTGTGATAAATGACTGCAGGTCATCCACGCCATCACTCCAGTCGGTATGGTTGTGGACAACTCCTTTGATGTCCTCAAAGGAAACGAGCTCCTTTCCCTTTTTGACGAAGTCCCATTCTGCAAGGTCTTCCCTAAGTTCCGGTTCAATAAAAGGGAAACCGGCTGCCTGGTAAATGGCATCTTCCGAAGAAAGCTTTTTAATCCTGCTAATTCTGCTCATCACCTTGTCCACATGTGCCTGTGCGCCCGTGCGGCGAAACAAATTTTCATAAAAGCCCGTCTTTGTCGTATGATAGATTGTTACCGGTATTTCATCAAGTGTGTACCCGCGGGTGATTTCTTTAGAAGCCGTTTTAATCAGAAGCGCTTTTTGAAGCGGCAGTGAGGCGAACCTCGACGAAGGTATCGCTGTTAAGATTTCTATTCCTTCTACCGTGAGTGTTTTTCTCCTGATGTCTCCACATAAGCTGATAAGAGGCGTTTTAGCGGCTTTTTTTAAGTAGTCGACCAGTCCTTCGGCTGTGGATGCCACACTGGCATAATGGTAGCGGTTTTTGCTTTCGTTCAGCGCTTCAATGGCGGCCGCGATGTTCTGTTGTGTCCGCGCACCAAAACCGGCAATGGTCAGCCTGTTGTTTTTACATGCCTCCAGCAGCGTCTCCACATCATCAATTTTAGCGAGGTGCCATAAAGCATATAACTTTTTACCACCGAGGCCCTTGATGCGCATCATTTCAAAAAGTCCGGGCGGCGTCAGTTGGATCAGTTCGTCAAGAACAGCGATTGTTCCTGTCTTGTTCATCTCTTCCACCAACTTCACCAGCTCCGGCCTCAGGAAATTCTTTAATTCTTTTTTTGTAAGTGATGCAACTTCCACGGAAGCGTTACGAACGCGGTAGGATGCGCCAGATAAGAGGTGGGATAAGCGCTCATCTTTCCCATGCACCAGCAGTAATTCGGCAAACAGGCTGAACTGGCGTGCTATATCGCGGTTCGAAATCATTCTCGTGGTAACGATGCTAAAGTTTTATCTGGTCTTCTTTAAATTTTTTTTATCCTCTTTTTTGAAATACAGCCTTGCCTGCTTCAGTCCGGTAGCGATGGCTACACCTTCCTCTGCGCCGTTTAAAAGCATCTCATTAGCAATCTCAACAGCCTTTTCGCGTAGCCTGGGCGGCTGGTTTTTATAAGATGGCGGGTAATCTCCATTATACCAGGGCATATCAAAGTCTTTATTTACGGTAACGCAAATACTGCACCATTCCTTCAAGATAAACGGCTGGCTGGCCGAACTTACCTATCTTTGCCCTGCCTTTAAGTATACACTATGGAAGAATTCCGCGCTTCGTGTGCCCTTGTTCGTACAAAGTATCCCTATGAGATCCGCAGGGTCTTCGTTCCTATTGTTTTGCTGCTGATCGCCTTGTCTTTCGGGTTACTGGCTATACCGCTAATATGGTACTGGCTATCTCGTAAAACCACTGCTGCTATCCGCATTGAGGGAGATATTTTTGAAGTGGAGTACCGACAGTATCTGAGACGAAAGACCAGGCGTTTTAACAGGGCTGGAATCCATTTGAAGCTGATGAGTTATGAGGACAGTGTAAGTGAGCCGCCCTATTATGTGGTGCTTATTTACGACAATAATAAACTGAAACATGAAGTGGACAGCCGCGACGGCTTTTCAAAGGAAATGCTGGCGGGTGCTATTAAGATCTTCGCCAGGGGAGGCATAGGGTCGCATGCCTGATCCTTATGTAATCAGGCTGTTCAGACAATAAACAAATTTCAGCAATAGAACATGCACGAAGCTTTTATAAATAATATACGAAGGCACATTGAGCCGACCAGGGAAGAAATAGAAATTTTTTTATCTCTTGCGGTTGCTAAAACCGTTAAGAAGAAAGAGTTTTTATTGAAAGAAGGTGATGTTGCAAGACATCAGTTTTTTGTGATCAACGGTTGCCTGCGGACTTATACTATTGACCCCGGCGGCAAGGAGCACGTTTTGATGTTCGCACCCGAAGGTTGGTGGTGCAGTGGTGATTTGTATAGCTTTTTCTCGGGGCAGAAGAGTGTCAACAACCTGGAAGCGCTGGAGCCTACAGCCTTATTACAAATCAGCAAAGACAACCTGGAAATTTTGTACGAGCAGGCGCCAAAATTTGAACGATTTTTCAGGGTGTTATTTCAAAACGCTTTTGTCTTTCATCAAAACAGAATAAATGCCAACCTTTCACAACCAGCGGAAGGAAGATATGATCTATTCACAAAAGCTTACCCTGATCTTGAAAACCGGATCCCGCAAAAATATATTGCTTCGTACATCGGTGTTACCCCAGAATTTTTCAGCCAAATGAAAGCAACTATGTTTCGCAAAAAAACTTAATGTACATTATTTTTTAGCGAACGGAGGGATCGTTGCTTTGTTGTATAAATCATTACACTTATGGAACGCAAAGCAAACGTACAGGATATCTTCGGCGAAAAGCCTTTTGCTGAAAAGAAATTTATTGAGATTAAAGGCCGCCGCATGGCTTATATTGATGAAGGCGAAGGCGACCCTATTGTATTTCAGCATGGCAACCCTACTTCATCCTATCTCTGGCGAAATATAATGCCTTATTGCCGTGGTCTTGGTCGCCTTATTGCCTGCGATTTGATTGGCATGGGCGACTCGGAAAAGCTTCCCAACTCAGGGCCCGGACGGTATTCTTATTTAGAGCAACGCGATTTTCTTTTTGCACTTTGGGAAGAGTTGAAACTGGAGAAAAGAGTGATACTTGTGCTTCATGACTGGGGCTCTGTATTGGGCTTTGATTGGGCAAATCATAACCGTTCCCGCATTCAGGGTATCGTTTATATGGAAGCATTGGCGATTCCTTTTAAGTGGGATGAATTTGAACCTAAAGTACGTGATTTATTCCGGGCTTTTCGCTCTCCGGCAGGCGAGGAGTTGATTTTAAAAAACAATGTGTTTATCGAAAAAGTATTGCCGGCCGGAATTTTTCGGGAACTCAGTGATGCGGAAATGACGGAGTACCGGCGGCCCTTTCTTAACGAGGGCGAGGACCGCCGCCCGACATTATCATTTCCACGCCAAATTGCTTTGGACGGAGAGCCCAAAGCGGTGGCTGAAGTAGTAGCTGGATATGGGGATTGGCTTAAACAAAGCCCGGTTCCTAAGCTTTGGATCCATGGCAACCCCGGTGCAGTTGAAAATGACAGTATGCGGAAATTTTGCAGTACATGGCCTAATCAAACAGAGGTATCAGTAAAGGGTAAACATTTTTTACAGGAAGACAGTCCTATGGAAATTGGAGAGGCAATTGCTGAATTTGTAAGAAAGTTGCGTTGAAGGCGCCTTACATAAAATAGTAAAATTAAGACAGTGCGATACCGATGCCTCAAAATTAGCAGGTTTTTTGTGGGTGAAATTGCTTGCTTAAAAAAGTTTTATGTCAACAGTAAAGCCCGACATGATGAATGAGCAATTGATAAAGTTTATTGATACAGATACGCTGGTAATTGCATATGTTGAGTACGGTCCGGACAATGGATGGCCGGTGATACTGTCCCACGGGTTTCCCTATGATGTGCATGCTTTTGAGGAAGTGGCATTGATCCTGGCACAGGCAGGTGCAAGGGTCATCGTTCCATATACCCGCGGGTTCGGTCCAACCCGCTTCGTTTCCAGGAACATCATGCGCAACGGACAGCAAGCCGCCCGGGGCCTGGACATCCTCCAGCTTTCCGATGCCCTGGGCCTGGCAAGGCCAATACTCGGTGGTTTTGATTGGGGAGGTAATGCGGCGTGCGTAGCGGCCGCACTATGGCCGGAAAAAGTTGCCGGCCTTGTATCCTATGCAAGCTACGACGTGATAGATGTAGGGCAGCAAAAACATGCTTTTGCGCCATCACTTGAACGCGTCTGTTGGTATCAGCACCTTTTCCAGTCCGAGCGTGGGCGTGAATGTCTGGCAGCACACCGCTACGAAATTGGAAGGATGTTATGGAACGAATGGTCGCCTGGCTGGAAATTTGAAGAAACGTTGTACGCGCGGACGGCCGCCGCTTTTGAGAACCCCGACTTCGTGGATGTTGTCATCCATTGTTACCGGTTCATGCATGGCTTGGCAGCGGGTGAACCTGCCCTGCAACCGCTTGAAGATCTTCTGGCCCGAAAGCCCGCTATAAAGGTGCCTGCGGTGACGATTGATGGCGCAAAAGATCCGCTTAAGCCAGGTGGAACATCGGATCACGCCGGCCTGTTCGTTGGGCCGCATGAACATATTGTTGTCGATGCCGGGCACAACGTGCCGCAGGAAGCTCCCGGCGTATTCGCTGATGCGGTAATAAAAGTTCATGGCTGGCTGGATTAATAACTGTTTATGCAGCTTGAGGGTGGATTTTTTCTTGCCACTGTGATAATACAGAGGATGTAACGATCCATAACAGGTACACATCGATAGTAACCCTCTCTGTAATACCCTGCCATGGTGTTGGTTACGCCTGCACGATGAAATAAGACCAAAAGCCAACAGGCCAATTGACAAATAAATCGTGGAATTCTTTAATAAAGAAAGATCTGAAGACAGGTCCTTTAACTTATTTGACGGAGTCTTTTGAATTGAATCTAATTTAAGACTTATTTCTCCATAAATGAAACTTTGTGTTTTACGACAATTGCTTGTATTTGTTGCAATGCTGTTTCAAGTTGAACGTAATCGTCAATTTGTACCGGTATTCCAATTAGGTCAACGGTCTCTTTTCCTTTTATTGTGAAACCACCATTTTTGTGTTTGGCAATTTCTTTAATGTCATTAAAATAAATTGAGATTGTAGGCGTGTGAGTTGCTGTCTTTTTACAAGATTATTAGTAATTGTCAATGTGTAGCTTTCAAATAGAGCCTTTTGTCTGTTTACACCGTGATAAACTCCAACAATAAGAGATGCTGCGGTGAACCACAGGACAGCTAGTCCGTTTTATTTTCCTTGAATTTCCGTAACAGGCAAAATTTCCTCCGCCTTTTTGAAGTTTGCCAGCTATTAACATTTAATGACATAGATAGTTATAACGATATTTCGTTGGAAATAGATCTTTGTAACAAAATATCGGTGTTGTACACTTCCCAATTTTTTATAAGTAGTTAATTTTCAAACCGGATTTTTTCTGGCATAAAACTTACGCACCTGGGGTACCGGGTAAAACTGTAGCAACTAATTCTGATGAGAATAACAACTGAATACCTTATATTAGGGGCGTCGGGGGGAACGGGATTCGCCTTTTCATTATTTCTCATGCAGAGAGGGATTCCTTTTACTTTGCTTGTTAGTGACCAGCGACATATTGCGGCCGTATTCACGCAAAAAGAACACATAGAGATAGTGGTAGGGAATGATGGGGATCCGCTGGTATTAAACAGAGCGACCAGAGACAAAAAGTATATATTCCTGGGTAACGGTCATTCATGGCTTGACTGGCAGAAAAAAGGACTTTCTTTGGTGCGTAATCTGATCGCAGCTGCTGCCGGGCAGCACGTAACATTGATTTACCCGGGAGCTGTGCTTCAATTCCCGGGTGATAAGCCGATCACAGAAAGATCCGCTCCGAGGCCTTTGTCCCAGCGCGCAGCGCTGGAAGTGAAGCTGGAAGACATGCTGCTTGACGCCGTAGTCGCAGAAAAGTGCAGGGTCCTTATCATCAGGCTTGGGGAGTTGTACGGGCCCGGATTGTTTAACGGTGATCTTAAAGCGGTTTTTATAAATGCACTGAACAAAAAGGAGAACAGTTACCCGGTTAACATTGATATACCAAGACAGTTTGTATATACGGAGGATGCCACAGAGGTGATATTCCGGTTGTTGCAATCGCAGAGACATATATTTTTCGGTGTTTTCAACTATGCAGGCGAAACTTACGCTTCTGCCAGAAGATTCCTGGATGAGATCCACTCGCTCGCGGGATCCGGGGCGCCGGTAAAGGCGCTGAGCAAAAGGAAGATCCAGTTCCTTTCCCTGTTCGGGGATTCATGGAAGGAGCTACGCCTGAAAACACCATACTATGAACTTCCATTTTTGTTGGATGATTCCCATACGAGGAAACTTCTCCCGGATTTCAAACCAACCGGGCCCCGCGAAGCTATCGGGAATACTTTGCAATGGTTCCGGAATAGCGGTGCAAATCAATAAATGCGAACCAACATTTTAGAGGGATGTTATGCATGTGTAGTTTTAGTGGACAGATCTTACGGGTGTGCGCGGGTATGCTATCGATGGCCGGTAGCCTGATATTTCCTTTTGCCTCAGCGTCCGGACAAAACACAGGCCAGCGTGAAGCCTCAGCTCCGGGAGATACCAACCTTATAAGATACCTGCTGCAGAAAGCCTCCACGTATTACGATACAGAATGGAACTATACCAACAAGGTGAAAATTGACAGCGCGCTTCCGCTTCTTGATAAAGCGCTGGAAATATCACATGGCGCCAGAAACCTGTTGTTTGAACATCAGAGCAATATCGATCTCGGCAAGTATTATTTTCGCTGCGACAATATACCGATGGCTCAAAAGTTTTTTCATCAGGCAATCACACTGGACAGCCTAAGTGGAAATAAGGCGTTGGAGGCATCTGCCTGGTACGAGTTTGCTGACAGGACGCCGGCAATAAATGGGGAAATCACGCAAAAGCTCTTTTATTATAACAAAAGCCTTGCCCTTTACAGCGCGTTAAAAGACCGGGGAAAGGAAGTGGATATCTACCTGCGCATGGCTGTAGAACGACTAACCAATGGACAGCCTGTACAAGCCAGGAAAGACCTCCAATGGATCCTGCAGTTACAAGGCGTTTATCACGACCGGACACAATATAAGAGCTACAATTACCTGGGTATGGTGGAAGCCGGAGCAGGCAACTATAACATCGCTGTTAACTATGGGCTGGCTGCACTCAAAGCCCTTCAGCCCGGAAAAGATCGTTTCATTGAAAGCCAGATATATTGTAACCTGGGTAAGTGGTATCTGGAGCTGGAGCAAAGCGCCAAAAGCCTGGAATATTTTACTACGGCGTTAGAGAAGTTCCAGGAGCTTTCATTCACCAATATCCATCAACGATTCTACGCGTATTCCCTGCTCAGGCAGACGGTGCAGGTGATGATAAAGACGGGAGCAGCGAAGCAGGCTATCTCTTTTATTCAAAAAAAAGATGCTCAAATGTTTCCCGGAACTGACTACGCCAAACAATTTACTTATGGTGCGCTGGCAGACTGCTATGAGGCGCTCGGTCAATATAGCAGGGCGGAGCTTTACTACATGAAGGCAGTTAGCCAGGCCTTACACAATGGAAGGGTATCCAACAGCCAAAATGAATATTTCAAGGTCGCATCATTTTACAGCAAATTAGGGGATTTCCCCAAAGCAAAGCGCTATATTGAAAAGTTTATGTCCATCAAAAGCGACGCAAAGGATATAAACAAGCTACGGGAAATCCAGCACATGCTCTTTCGTATCGACTCGGCGGCGGGCAGGTATATCAGCGCAATTGAGCACTACCGGCAGTATAAGCAGTTGAACGATTCCATCTTTTCGGTCAAAAAAAGCAAGCAGATAGAGGAGCTGCATATACAATATGAAACGGTTCAGAAAGAGCAAAGCATACAGTTGCTCCGGAACAGGGAAAAGTTGCAGCAAAGTGAGATAGCAACTGCCAACTTTAATAAGAAATTTTTTATTGCCGGCCTTGTTTGCCTGGCGATAGTTTTATTACTGCTGTATAATGACTACCTCCATAAAGCTCACAAAAACAGGCTGCTGATCAAGCAACAAGATACTATCAGCAGGAAAAACAGCTCGCTCCAGGATCTCGTAAATGAAAAAGAAAGGCTGCTCGCCGAAAAGAACCTGTTGCTCGATGAAAAGGAATGGTTGTTGAAGGAAATTCACCATCGTGTCAAGAACAGCCTTCAGATCGTGATCAGTTTGCTTTATTCTCAGTCTAAGCGGCTTAAGGACGAGGAAGCGATCAGCGCATTCCGCGAAAGCCAGCAGCGGATACACTCCGTGGCGCTGATGCATCAGAAGCTCTACCTGTCAAACAACCTGAAGCATATCAACATGGATGACTATATCGGAGAGCTTGTTGCGCATCTTAGCGACGCATTTGATATAACCGGCCAGGGCATCAGGTTCCACCTCAACATTGGAAAGGTAAATCTGGCGCTGGCACAGGCGATCCCAGTGGGCCTGATACTGAACGAGGCCATTACAAATGCTATAAAATATGCATTTCCCCGGGAGGAGAGCTGCAATATTTATATTTCGCTTATGGAAGATTTTAGCAGTTTTGTCCTTGAAATATCAGATAACGGAAAAGGATTTCCGGAGCATTTTGACGCCTACCGGACAGATTCCCTGGGTATGACGCTGATCCGCGGGTTAAGCGATCAGCTGGAGGCTGATTGCGTGATTATGAACACAAATGGCGTTACGATCAGAATACGGTTTCTGAAAGAGAAGGGCTGTAACGATTACGTGGGTGAGCATGCGGTGCTACCTGCCAGTTTTTGATAAAGACTTTATTTATGAGTAAGAAGATATTAATCGTAGAAGATGAGTTTGCAGTGTCCTACCAGCTAAAGATCATACTGGAGCAAAAGGGATATGAAGTATGTGGGATAGCAGTATCGGTGCCAAAGGCGCTGGTGCTGATCGATATGCATAGCCCGGAGCTCGTTTTGCTGGATATACAACTGAAAGGAAATATAAACGGCATCCAATTGGCACATACCCTTAACAACAAACGAATACCCTTTATTTATCTCTCAGCCAATTCGAGTGAAAGCATTCTGATGGATGCGAAAGAAACCAGGCCGCACGGTTTCCTGGTAAAACCATTCAGGGAAAAAGATCTTCTTGTAGCGATTGACATTGCCTTATACCGTCACGAGAACAGCCTGGAGTTGAAACAACAGCAGCTGTCTGAAATGGAAAAGTTTCTGCAACACGTGGCTGCTGTTCAGCGGGTGGAAGGACACAAATTTGCGGAAGCATTACAGAACGTGATCCCATTCGATTTGCTTACGATATTCAGGCTTAAAAACGGGATTTGGAAGCTGGAGGATTGCGGATACCTGAGGATTAATTACAATGAATACCAGCGGAACGGGCCCGAGCAGCTGTCCAATATTTCAGGACTGTCAGGAAAAGAACTTGCGCTGCTGTCGATGAGGAATGCATCGCTGAACACGCCATCAATATACATAAGTGATAACTTCAGCACCCTTGCAGACAACAGCTCTCTGGTAGGTTTTTTTGCGTCTAAGTTTAAAATGAAAGCATTGCTCTTCCAGCCGCTGCTGATGCCGGATGGTTCCGTTGCTGCCATGTGCTTTTTCGGAAAGAGGAGCGATCTGTATTCGTTTGACCATATCGGTATATTGAGCGCTTTACGCGCCTTCCTGGAACCCGCTGTTGAGCATGCGTTTAAAGGAGCAGAAACGACAAGTCCTCAGCGCAGAGTAGAAGTGCCGGCGCAACCAGACAATGGTTTCTATGGAATTATTGGCCAGAGCTCTTCCTTGTTGACGGTCTTTGATCACATCAGGAAGGTAGCTGCCAGGGATACCTCCGTGCTGATACTCGGGGAGAACGGCACCGGAAAGGAGAAGGTAGCAAAGGCAATACATCAGCTTTCGCCCAGGAACAAAAAGTCGCTGGTCATTGTGAATTGTGCGTCACTTCCGGGAGAATTGATCGAGTCAGAGCTCTTTGGTCATGAGAAAGGCGCCTTCACTGGCGCTATTGAACATCGCGCCGGCAAGTTTGAACAGGCCTCCGGTGGTACTATCTTCCTTGATGAAATAGGTGAGATGCCGCTCAGCGCCCAGGTGAAGCTGCTTCGTGTGCTGCAACAACGGGAGATAGAGCGGATCGGGGGGCGGTCAACGATCAGGGTGGACATCCGGGTCATTGCAGCTACGAATCGCAACCTGGAAAAGGAAGTGGCAGAGGGAAGATTTCGGATGGACCTTTATTACCGGCTGAACGTATTTCCGATAACACTCCCACCGCTCCGTGAGCGCATAGAAGATATACCGCTGCTGGTGACGTACTTTCTGAATGAGCAGTCAGAAAAGACAAAAAGCGATCCGTTTACCATCACTTCGGCAGCCATGGAGCTGCTTTCAGGATATCACTGGCCCGGTAATGTACGTGAGCTGGAAAATTTGGTAGAAAGAGCGGTAGTGCTGTCAAACGGCAATGTCATAGATCAGGTTCCGTTACCCGCAATAGCAGCGATGGGCGGCCACAACGGAGCAGCGAAAGTAAGAACGATCGAAGAAATTGAAAGAGACCATATCATCCAGGTGCTGAAGAAATGCAAGCGAAAGATCTACGGTCCAGGCGGCGCTGCCGAAATGCTCAAGATTCCGCCTACTACCCTTAGTTCGAAGATAAAAAAGCTCGGGATTATGAAAGACATGATAAGCTGAGGGGGAAAAGGGCGCCTGTAGACGCCCTTCTTATTGCAGCGATATCATTTTCATCCGATCTTCAGCAGGTTCAGCGTAGCCAGTGCCCCCTTTGCCTGTTGCAGTTTGCTCCCCGTATGAAGATCACCCAGGTCAATGGCTGCAAACCCAATTTCTTCGATTACCTGTGCTACGGTTTCTTTTGCAGCTTTATGGTTGCCAGATATAAAAAGTACGCGCCTGCCGTTTCCTTCATGCGGGTTCCCGGCCAGTATCTTAAAATAGATGGTATTGAAAGCTTTTACGAGATGCGCGCCAGGGACGAGGCCTGCCACTACTTCGCTGGATGCAAGATCGCCGAGGTCGGCTGTTTTGAACTCTGGTGCAAAGGTGATAAAATGATTAGTGGCATCAATTACTATCTTACCCTGCCAGTTGATGAGAGGCGTTAATGTATCGATTTCGCTCCAGGGCAGTGAAAGGAGTACGATATCTGCCGATGCCGCTTCTGCGGCCGTTCCAGCCGTTACTCCTTTACCTAATGCATCAACGGTTGCTTTTAAAGTTTCAGGAGCTTTCCCATTGCTCAGCGTTATTGTGTAGCCGGCCTTAAGCAGATGCCGTGCCACTGTCTGCCCGATATTACCGGCGCCGATTATGCCAAAAGTTTTTTTCATGTTGTCTGTACGATTGTTTTATTATTGAATTGATATTTTAAAAAGCAGTGAAGCCGCCATCTACTATTAGCTCGGCGCCTGTCATGAAAGATGAATCATCACCTGCGAGGAAGAGGATAGTTTTTGCAAGTTCCTCCGGAGATGCGCCGCGGTTCAGCGGAGTGGCGTCAAGTGCCATCTTCCGGAAATCCTGTGCACCTTGCATCTTGCTGGTCATAGGCGTCTCTACAAAACCCGGATGAAGTGAGTTAACCCGGATGCCGGAGTTTGCCAGTTCGATAGCAGCCCCTTTGGATAACATCCTGACGCCGCCTTTTGATGCGGTATAAGCGTTCCCACCTGCATTTCCTGTGATCCCGGCAATGGAGGAGACGTTCACAATTGCACTTCCGGCCGTCATGTGCGGCGCAACGGTGCGTATGCCAATGAACTGGCCGGTTAAGTTTACAGAAAGCACGCGCTGAAATTCTGCAACAGATCTTTCTGCAAGCGGCGCCAGCAGGGATCCTGTTATACCAGCATTGTTGATCAAGATGTCAATCTTTTTAAAAAGACGGAGTGTCTCGTTTACAACTTTTTGCCAGTCCTCCTCTTTGGAGACATCCTGCTCAGAAAAAAATGCATTGCCGCCTTCCTGCCGGATCTGGTCTGTAACGGCCTTTAGTTTATCAGACTGCAGGTCGGTGAGCATTACTGATGCGCCCTCCCTTGCAAACAGCTGAGCTGTTGCTGCGCCAATACCACTGCCAGCGCCGGTAATAATGACCGCCTTCCCGGCTAAGCTCTTGTCTTTCATAAATGATCTGTTTATTGTATTGGTTATAGTTTAAAAGAGGCCTGTATGGCTGAGCTGCATTTTTTTATACTGCGTGAAATTATAGCCAGTTCCCCTTTTAAAGAACCGGCTGAAATGACAGGCATCCTCAAACCCAAGCATATACGATATTTGTTTTAATGTTATCTCGCCGTAACCGGCCTTTCTTTTAGCCTCCCTGATGATTCTTTGCGAAATGTGGTATCTGGCGGGAAAACCGGTGCTTTTCTTGATACAGTGATTCAGATAGTTAGGTGTGACAAAAAGTTCGCGGGCATAGTACCCCACCTCCCGGTTTTCCCAGAAGTTATTTTCCAGCAGGAAGAAAAAGTTGTTCACCAGGTGATGACAATGATCTTCAAGCTTAAAGCCCATATTGTACTTAATCTGCTGTTTCAAATGAAATAATACGATACGAAGCAGGTTTCGCACGATCTCCGTCCGTAGCAAGGCATGCTTGCTGAATTCGTTTAGCAGCAGCTGCAGTACATCGCCGATCTCTTCGAAAGCATCCGTTTCCATTTCCAGTTCCGGATTGTTCCTGAGCTGTGTGAACATAATGGCATCGGGAAGGCATTCAGGATCGCCTTTACCGGTATTCAGAAAATTTTCGGAGAAAGACATCACATAGCCCACCGCCGCTGCTGTGAGGACCGAACTTCGTTCATATCCCGAAGTAACACAATAGACACTGCCCCGCTTCAGCAGGTACTGCTGATCATCTATAATATGGTAACCTCCACCATCCATGATGAAGATGAGCTCGTAGGTGTCCTGTAAACGCTTTTTTATGAAATTGGGATACCTGGTGTGGTGCGCATTTAGCCTGTGGATATCAAAGGCTAAAGGTGAATCAGAAGTAAGCAGATTAGTCATGTTCATGCATCGGACGTTTTAATTGATAGAATGTTTTGATTTGCTCTCCGCATTCTTTCAAACAAAGAGCCATTTTCACAACTGTTTGATAAACAGCGTAGCAATACGTCCAGAATTTTTCCGACAACGTAATATCGTTGCATCGGCAACACCGCAACGATAGTTAGTTTTTTGTCTGACTTGCAGGCTTGAAAAAAGAATTGATTTGTACATGTTATCCGGTTAAATGTCTATCGACAATTGTGGGCACAGGGTCTACTTTTGTAATGCCACTTAAATTTTTCAACGCAACAATTCTTCAAGAAATAATCATCCTTTAAACTTCACAAAATGGAAATCTTAAACAGTACTACACCCAGGAATGGCCTTGAAGCCCTGCTTACACCAGACAACTGCGCAATGATCCTGATCGATCACCAGCCTTTCCAGTTTGCCGGCCTGCGAAGCCACGACACACAAACCATCATCAACAATGTTGTTGGTCTCGCCAAGAGTGCGAAGGCCTTTCATGTTCCGGTGTTGCTTACCACTGTTGTGGAAGAGCGGGGCGGCTACCTGATCAAGCAGCTGCAGGATGTATTTCCTGAGCAAAAACCACTTGATCGCACTTTCATAAATACCTGGGAAGATGGCCGTGTAACAGAGTGGGTAAAGAAGACAGGAAGAAAGAAGATCGTAATGGCGGCGCTGTGGACGGAGATCTGCCTCGCAATGCCGGTAATCCAGGCACTGGGCGAGGGATATGAAGTATTTATAGTAACAGATGCATCGGGGGGTGTTAGCTTGGAAGCGCATGAAATGGCCGTAATGCGTATGGTGCAGGCAGGAGCGGTACCAATTACCTGGACAGTATTCGCATCTGAGCTGCAGCGGGATTGGGCGAGAACTGAAACGGTGGCTGCTATCGGCGAGCTGCTGATAGCGCACATGGGCAATGTGGGAACCAGTTTCAGTTGGGAACTGCAGTTGTTGCGTAATGCCGAAGGTGTTGGAGCGTAAATGATTGTTTGAAATATGCAAGTAGTTGTTTGACTGGCGTAACAATGTAGGCTGGTACCTGCAGTAATTTTACATCAGCAAACAAGCCACGGGAGTAAAGATGTTACTAAGGGCTTATTGATATCAAATAACTAAAATCAGGTTTATGAACATTCAATCAAAAGTAGCACTGATCACTGGTGCCTCCAGTGGTATCGGTGCAGGCACTGCGAAATTGCTTGCAGCCAATGGTGTAAAGGTGGCATTAGCCGCCAGAAGAACTGAGAAATTGAAGCAATTGCTCAAGGAGATCCAACAGGGAGGTGGTGAAGGGCTGGCAATTGAAATGGACGTTACAGATCCAGCTTCTGTAAAGCGGGGTGTTGAATCAGTGGTTAAGCGTTATGGTACAATCAATATTCTGATCAACAATGCGGGCGTTATGCCGTTGTCAGATGTGGAAAGCCTTAAGGTGGATGAATGGCATAGGATGGTTGATGTGAACATCAAGGGGGTGCTCAATACCACCGCGGCCGTACTGCCGATTCTTATCCAAGAGAACGCAGGCCACATCTTCAATCTCTCTTCTATTGCCGGACGTAAATTATTCAAAGGCTTAAGCGTTTATTGCGCCACCAAACATGCTATTGCTGCTTTTTCAGACATTATGCGAATGGAAATAGCTCCCAAGTACAAGATCAGGGTAACCTCTCTGCAACCAGGCGCTGTAGCCACCGAGCTATTTGAACAGATCACAGACGCAGGCTACAGAAAGGCCATGGATGATCTCACCGGGCAGATGACCTTCCTGACACCGGAAGACATTGCTAACAGTGTGTTATATGCGCTGCAGGCGCCGGATCATGTGAATGTATCTGAGATCTTTATCCTGCCTACCGAACAGGCATGGTAAGAAACAAAGGGCTTATAAAGACCAGAAAGTAAATAAAGACAGGACTTCCCGGTAGACGGCATCCGCCGCTACCTGGAACCTGTCAATAATGTCACAGAAAATATTATTATGAAAACAGCTTTTGTAACACTACATGCAAAAAACGGAGACGCTGCCCAAAGCTTGGAAAAATCCCTCTTACATCTTCAGGCATTAAGCGGGCAGGAACCCGGTAAAATCCACTATGAGGTTTTTCAATCTGAAGCTGTTCCCCTCAGTTATTTCGTCCGCGAAAGCTGGCAAGACGAGGATGCTTTTGAACGCCATATAAACACACCCCATTTGCAGCAATTTGTGGCGGATACCGGCAATTGGCTTACGCAGCCTTTTGATGCCGTAATGCTGAAAGAACTCTCATCCGAAGGTGAAAGAAAATCAAATGGAGGAATTATTAAGGACCTTTATGAAGCAGTAAATAATAAAGATCTCGATTTTATCCGGAATCTTGGCGCCAGCTTCAGTGAATGGCTGGATGTACCCTTTAATTATACTACAAGGGGAGAGTCGGCTATCATCGATCCCTGGGTCAGCTGGTTTGGCATTTTTCCGGATGCTACCTGTGAAGTAAAGAGCCTGATCGCCTTCGGGGATTATGTAATAGCGCAGGGCATCGGCCGCGGGACGCACAAAGGTGTGTTCCATTCACCTGCGGGGGTTATTCCACCTGGCAACGCTAAAATGCAGGTGAACTTCTGCGATGTCTACAAACTGAAAGATGGTAAGATAGAAAGAGCCGATTCCTATTTCGATTTTTTCAGTCTCTGGAAACAACTTACAGAACGTAAATAAATATTCTAATAATTGTTAAAGAACCGTTAGATGAACACAAGTCCAACCATGGAACACACAAAGGATTATATAGGAGTATGGATAACTGCAGACGGTTATATCCGGCATGAACTACTTCCCGGTGGCCGTTATGATGAGGCAAGGGGAAACCGTAAAACCGCATACAGTGGGAATTATTGGGTTACCGGGAACCACATAGACTATAAGGATGATACCGGTTTTAGCGCTGACGGGGAATTCAGAAATGGTATCCTGTACCACGCGGGGATGATATTGTACAAAGAGCCCAGCTAAGTGGTTTTGTTGGTTTTCAATTTGTTGCAAGGCAATCCTTGAGTCAAACGTATAAAGAATTTTGACTCAAGGATTTACTCACGTTCAGAATGATATGAAATGATATAAAATGATGGGCCTTAAAAATAAAAAAGCCCGCAGAATAAGCTATCTGCGGGCTTCACGTCTTTCGACGCTAATTTCTGTCGGGACGACTAGATTCGAACTAGCGACCCCTTGCACCCCATGCAAGTGCGCTACCGGGCTGCGCTACGTCCCGAACCGGTTATCAGTATTTTTACTGACGGGATGCAAAAGTAACTATATTTTTCATTTCTAAAAACTTATTTTCCACTTTTTTATCTACTTCTATTTAAACTCCCTTCCATCGCCCTTTCCCCTCTGAAAATCCCCAAAAATGCTGCCAGGCTGCCACGATGCTTACACCCCCCCGCTTAACCTCCTCTATCTCCCTCAAAAACTCCTTCGCCTGCTCCACCACCGTCCATTCCTTCCCACTAAACAACCATCCAAACCACCGCTTCCGTGCATTCTTATCCCCGATATTCCGGTACATCCAGACAGCCACAAACGTGAACAGCCCCGTCACCGGCACGGATACCACCCAGAACCGCACATCCCCCAGCATCTCCGGCGTATACCAAAAAGTAGTATAAAAAGGCGCGCCTGTAAGAAAAGAATTCCCGTGATCCGGATCGTCGAAGCCTACAGCTCCGCCAGCTGCTTCTGAGTCTGCACCACACGCTCACTGTTATTGATCTGGCTGATCAGTACCAGGTGCCGGATATACACCGCAATGGCCACTATATTAAACACCATGATCATCCCCGCCGACACCACAAAGAAGATCCGCTCGAACCGCAGGGAGTTCAACACCAGGAAGCCTAAAAAAAGCACCCAAAGTACCCCCGCCACTACCAGGAAATAGCCACGTTCAGCGATATTTTATAGAGCCAGGTAGACAGTTTATACTGCTTATTATAATTCCCGAAAGAGCGCCATAGCTGGAAAATGATCTCTAGGATCACGTCTTTCCCATCCTCTTCCTGGCGGTAGTATAAATGCGCCACTTTATAAATAAGCCCCTTGTGCTCCGTTATGACGGCCAGGAATTTATCTGCTTGTTGTGGATCCATGCAGCGCTCCGCTTTAGTCGTTAAGTTGCAGGTTTTCGAGCCATTGCTTTACTGCCGTCATTGCCGTACTGGTAGTATGCAGGTAGAGCAGCGCGATATAAAGCAGCAGGCGGCCGGTTGCCGGTAATAATTCGCCATATTTGATGGTTCGGTGTTTTGATATGCTTTGTTATTCGCAGGAGGAGTAAAAAAATCACAGCCTGCCGGTAAAATATTTTTACTTTTAATTAAAACCAGCGCCTTATGCCGTTCAATGAAAAACTGGCCGATAGAGTAAGAGAACTTATCGCAGCCACAACAGATAAAATAGAAGAGAAGAAGATGTTCGGAGGACTGTGCTTTATGGTAAACGATAAGATGTGCGCAGGCGTGAAGCAGCACGAGGTGATGGTAAGGGTAGGACCTGAACAATATGAGGCCCTGCTGGAAAAAGAGGGCGTTCGCCCGATGATCCACGGGGAGAGAACCGCGATCGGCTACCTGTTTGTGGACGACTCCATGCTGGCTACTAAAAAGCAGCTGGAGTACTGGATCAAGCTGGCGCTGGACTTCAACCAATACGCTAAACCTTCCAAAAAGAAATAGGCCGGAAACACTCCGGCCCTTTGTTAACAGTCTTCCGTTGGCCAGCTGCAGATACAGATGGAGGCGCCGCAAACCGTCAGGGCGCCTGATACCAGTGTATCCTTCGTAATAATGGCGGTGTCTTTAACTGCTGTTTGCATACCGCTTAACCTGGCTACTTTGATCTTGTCGAGCCGCAGTTTCTTAATGGTTTTCTTTTTCATAACAGTACAATTTAGGATTACGGGTAAATGAAGATTCAGAGGGCTTCAGGGTCATGAAGTGTACTAAATTTATTGAATTATTTTGGTAATTTAACGACCGTCTTAAAAACAGTGAACTTGCATTCATTCGTAGGCTTTCATCATCGCTTTATATTCATTTTGCTTTTCCTGGTTGTTGCACAGCGCCTGCTGGCGCAAACCCGGGAGCGGGTTGATTACGTAAACCCTTTCATCGGAACTGCCAAAAGCAGCGTGCCTACCAAATGGGGCAGCGATGGAGGCACCTACCCTGGCGCTGTAGCGCCCTGGGGCTATTTACAGCTGACGCCCGAAACACGGGTGAGCGGCGCCAACGGCTACGACTATAACGATAGCACGATCTATTATTTTAGTTGCCTGCATCACAACAGTGGTTTCCCTGGTGGTTCTGCAGGGAGTTTGCTGGTAATGCCTGTAGACAGTCGCGAAAGCTTTCATACCGGACAATACAAGCGCCGTTTTTCTCACCAGGATGAAATGGCCAGGCCTGGTTATTACAGTGTGCTTTTTCGGGATAACAACACACGGGTGGAAGCGACTGCTACCACAAGAGGAGGGATGTTCCGTTTCACCTTTTCCGCAGGTGTAAAACCACAATTGTTCATCAACGAGAGCAGCAACGCTCATACAGCGCTTCGCTTCAGTGAGCCCTATATCAGCAAGGATCCTGTAAAAGGCGGTTATCTCCTGCGCTTTGCGCCTGCTGCCTCCGAAGCGAAAGTGATCCTGCTCCGCATCAGCGCGTCCAGGGTAAGCAAGGAAAGTGCAGAACGTAATATCGCCGTAGAGCTGAACAAAGGCTTTGACCAGCTCCGCGAAAACACCCGCGCTGCCTGGGCGAAAGTATTATCCGTTATTGACATCGCCGACAGCAGCGCCACCAATAAGACCATCTTTTATACCGCCCTGTATCACGCCTGCCTGCTACCCTGGGTAGTCTCGGATGTAGATGGTCATTACCGCGGCGCAGACGGGAAAGTACATACCGTTACCAACAGGAAGGCGTACGGCGGCTTTTCTCCCTGGGATACCTTCCGCTCATTACATCCTTTACTATCCCTTTTATATCCTGATAAGCAGCGGGAGATGATGCTTTCTATGCTGGATGTTTACCAGCAAACAGGGCATCTGCCCATTGAAAGCATGACCGGCAATCACGCCGTGCCGATTATCGTGGATAGTTATCTCAAAGGCATTACCGGTATTGATGCTGCACTGGCCTATACCGCCATGAAAAAGAGCATTGCAGATACGCCCTACCTGCAGCAGGATATGCCCGCCTTCCGCCAGCAAGACTACATTCCCTTCTCTTACCCCGAATCAGTAACGCGCACAGTGGAATATGCCTATGATGACTGGGCGCTGGCGCAGTTCGCCGGAAAGGTTGCCGGCAGGCCAGAAGATGAGCGCCGCTTTATGCAAAGCAGCTATGCCTACAGGCAGCTCTTCCACCCGGGCGAAATGTCTCTCTTACCCCGTGAAGGCAATACATTTAAACTGCAACCCGGCACTACCGGCTATAAAGAAGGCGACCAATGGATCTACACTTACTTTGTACCGCATCACGAACAAGACCTGGTGAACCTCATGGGAGGGAGCAAACTCTTTACAGAACAACTGGACGAAGCGTTGAAAAGCCAGCAGATCATCTTTGATAATGAAACCGTATTTCACATTCCCTGGCTTTTTAATGCGGCCGGCGCTCCGCAAAAAACACAGCAATGGATAGGGAACATACTGCAAACGCGCTTTGCTCCCACACCCGGCGGATTGCCCGGCAATGACGACCTGGGATCAATGTCCAGCTGGTATATCTTCAGCGCCATTGGCATCTATCCCGCATGCCCTGGCCGCCCGGAATATACCATTGGAGCGCCTTTGTTCCGCTCTTTACGTATCCACCTGCAGAACGGCCGTACGCTGCAGATCAAACGTAATGGCGCTTATCCTTACATCCAGTCAATGGCGGTTAATAAAAAACCCTACAATAGGATTACTATACCGCATACACGTATTGTTCAGGGTGGGACGATCGTATTTGAAACTTCCGCTACTCCTGCCCAATGGTCACTGCCTGAACAAATACCATCAGCAGGAGCACCGGATTTTACGCTTCAGCAGTATACCGTTTCCAAAGAAAAGGTGGAACCGCATGAGCTTTTCTGGATACGCTTTTCATTACATAATAAGGGCAGCATTGGCACACAGCAGCTCCAGCTTAAAGTGAACGGTAAGGAATATGCTCATAAGAATTGCCTGGTAGATAGCGGAGCAACCATTATCGACTCTATTCCCTGCCGCCTGTACCAACCGGGTAATGCACAGTTAATTTTGAATGAGGCCGCCACCATGGCCATTACAGTGGTAAAACCGGCGCATCCTTACCCTGATAAGCCTGAGCTGAGCGATGTTGCCTTTCGACGCCTTGTTAAAGCAGGCGATTGGCAGCAATGTTCCTTCACTATCCAGAACACCGGTGGCGAAGCCCGCGAGTTTGATGTACCGCTCATGCTGGGCGATAGCCTGATCTCCACAGAAAAAGTGCGCCTGCAGCCGGGCGACAACAAACAGCTCTCCCGCAGGTTCCGGCTAACAGCTGCAGCCTGGTATACCCTGCGGCTATACGATCTTCAGCAGTCCTTCCGCGTGTATGATGATCATACCGCTACATTGCTCTTAGACCTTGAACTGGATGGCAAAACAACTGATAAGGTATACGATCGCTCCGGCTTCTTCAATCACGGGCATATTATGCGCACAGGCAAGCAGGCAGACAGTTCTGCAAAGCTGCTGCTGGGCAGCAATTGCTTTATAGAAGTGCCTAATTCGCCCAGCCTGGATGTTATGGATACCACCATCACCATGATGGCCTGGGTATTTCCTACCGCCGCCGGTGATCACCTGGTAGATCTTTTCACCAAAGGTGACGTAGATGTGTTACAGGTAGTTGGCAACAGCTCGCTCACCTTCTTCGCAGGAGGCTGGGGCAGGGGAGATGTAAGTGCAGCATTGCCTGCCAACTGGCAAAACCATTGGCACCACATTGCCGGGGTTTGTGATGGTAACAGCCTGAAACTATATATCGATGGCCGGCTGGCCGCCAGCACCCGGCTGGAAGAGACGGTGAACCTCTCTGTTACCAACAGGTGGAACATTGGCCGCAACGAAGAATTCCCGGCTTCCCGGATCTTCCATGGTTACATGGACAAAATAAAAGTATTTGCCGCTCCTTTATCGGATGAAGAGATCCGGAAGGCGATGGGAACCCAGCCCTGATGCGGTTTCGCTAAAATGGACAAACGGTGCTGCGTAATTATCCTTACCTTGGCATCATTGTCTGTACCTATTCTGTAACCATTAAATGCACTCCCCCATGATCATGCCTAAAAGAGCCCCGCTGGCTTCCATCGGTAAATTGATCGCGGCTGCTGAATTCCAGGACCTCAGTAAAGGCTTCGCTGCAAAATTTCCGGAAGAAACAGCAGCTGTTTTCCTGCCCAAACAGGCCCTGCGGGACTGCATTGCTACTTATCCCGGCCTCTCGGGCATCAGCTTTCGCTACGGATTGACTAAGACGGCAGACCCGCTCAGCAGGAAGATCATCCTGGCACCCTGTGAGCACACAACAGATGTAAACGGCCTGCCCGACCTGCTGTTTTTCAAAGACGGCTATATCAGCAGCGATCATGTAAAAGTAAGCCTGGATCAGTGCTGGGAGCTTATAGGAAATCATGTGGAGCACACCTATAATGGCAAGCATCATTTCGTGCTGTCAAAAGTACATCGCGGGTATTTCTGGGGAATAAAACGGCTCAAAACCTTGCTGGACCTCGACGAATGTGGCGGTCTCATTTTCCATTTCGGGTATAATACTACGCATCCTAATCTCCTTAAACGTTATCAGAACATACTGGAAGTAGCGGGTGAAGATCAGCAGGGCCGTGGTATCTATATGGAATACGGACAATGCGATCCCCCTTGCAACCCTGATGACCCGGGCGGCGCCAGCATCTGCATCCTCCGGGAACTGGCGGGCCGTTACGCCAAAAAGAACGCAGCACAGCAGCTGGATCTCCTCCGCAATTTCCGCGATGATTATATGCTGGAGCAGCCTGGCGGGCACGCGCTGTATGAAATGTATTACCACCTTTCGCGTCCTGTCTGCCTGGCCATACAATCACATCCTGATCACGAAGAGATCTGGCGCAACCTGTACACGCAGGAACTGCAACAGGCATTGGCATTAATAGCAGAAAAGAAAATGGAACGGGCTTTAGCGCTGTATAAACAGATCATGCAAGCGCTCCTGCATACCTATTTGTTGGAGCGGCCTAAAGTACCTACGAACTTTTCCGCTTGATAATGGCCTTTAATTGTGAATGCCAGCTGAGCAGGTTACCGATAATGAAATAATCTTTCAGGTTATTCTTGATACTACTACGCATTACCCGTACCACAATGTCTTTTTTCACTTCGCCGGTTTCCCTTACCCAACCCAGCAGATCCAGCGCTATTAGGGCCAGCAGTGCGCCCAGCAGGAAGAGGAAATTCCAGTCGTGTAGTGATACCAGGTGCAGCGTTTTCTGAAATTCGGGGCTGCCCCAGGTAGTATCAATACTGAGATGCCGCTGACTGAAATAATCCGCCAGGAAACCGCCGATGAGCGGGGCAATAGATGAAAAGAAAGCAGTGATAATATTCTTAGCGGAGAGATATACCACGGCCTCTTCCCTGGGCGCCAGCTTTAAACCAATATTGGTCAGCGAAAGATTGATGCCCGATGTAGATGCGCCAGTCACAATATGGATGGCTACCAGCAGGATGAGGTTGGCATATAACTGAGAATAAATCCCCACAAAACACCACGCTATGATGCAGGTAATGTATAACGGCGCGGCAATACTGATAATTGTTTTATTGCTGTACCGGTCTGCAAACAAGCCCCATACGCGGATGGTAAGGATGCTGCATAGCTGGCTAACGATCGTGAGACCAATGACGTAGGAAAGCGATAGGCCCATGCCCTTTAACATAAACACGGTAAAGAAAGGGGTGGCAATATTCAGCGCAAACACCCAGGCTGAATTAAATATCAGCAGACTGCGAAAATTACTGTCCTGCAGCGGGCGCTTCAGCAGCTTGAAGATATTATCCCTGGCCATGTACGATTGTGGCTCTGGGGCCAGCGAAAGGATGAACGCCCCAAAAAGCCCGATACATCCTCCGGCAATAAACATGGTAGCATAGGTGGCCAGTTCATACTGCGGGTAACGCTTTTTTATATAGTCTACCAGCAAGGCTACGGCAAAGCTCAGGATCACATTCAGCGTTTGTGTATAGCTGCCTCTCCTTGAAAAATAGGCCCCCATCCGGTTCTCCGGCACCAGGTCCTTGATCCAGGAATTCCAGCTGGGCCCGGCTATAGAACCAAAGAACTGGTAAAAGAACAGAAAGAAGATAATGAGCTGAATAGAGGAAGCATGAGGAGCAAACAGGGCAATAGACCCGATGATCAGCAGGGGCACGCGGGCCAGGATACCACATAAGACGGCAATGGCGCGGCGGTTGTTGAAACGCCGCACCAGCCAGATGGAAAGCAGTTGAAAGAGATTGGTGAAAGTGGGCAGGCCGGCCAGCAAGCCGATCTGGAAATTGTTCGCGCCCAGCAACAGCGCCATAGCCACGAGGAATGCACCACTGGTAAGGGTAGTCATCGCCTCCGCAGCAAGGCCATCCCCGATCACGAGCTTCAGGCCCCTTTCAACTTCTTCTTCAGTCAGTGTTTTTTTCGGTCGTAAGATCATATGCCAGCTTATGGGTTCAGGGCGGCAATGATTATACCAAGAGAGGGTCGTTGGTCATTTATTATGTCGCAAAAAAACGATCCCTAATCCGATGCAAAGAATAATAGCAGAAAGGTGTGGATATATTGCGGCGGTTTCATAATGCGGCTGAGACAGCACAATACTCATATCTACCGTAGGAATAATGCTGCCCAGCAGTAAAGTAATACCCAGCGCGCGCCACTCTTTTAGCAGCAGCAGGGCAATGAGTATGGCGCCTGAGAAAGTATCACGTATCGCTTTGATATAATGGAAAGAAAAATTGCCGCGGGTATCCAGGTGAATGCCAAACGCGGTTTCTGCCGCTTCCGGTACTATAAAAAAGCGCAGGCCGATAAATACCAGTGTCAGGCCGGAGATGAAAGAGAGCCACCAGGCGATAGATTTGAATGCAGTTGTCATTGTACTTGTTTTTTGATGAATAGTACAAAGATCCGGCGCTGTTTTCCTAATTCCGTTCACCTGGGTTAATTAAGCTCAGGACTGTGATAATCTCTTACGTATACGGCTCAGGGAAGGCGGTTTTACGCCCACATAAGAAGAAATGTAATACTGCGGGATACGTTGCTGTAAATCCGGATAGAGCTCCAGGAACTGCAAATAGCGAGTCTCCGGCGGGTCGCTGTACATGGAAGCGATCTTCCGTTTGGCGTATACAAACATAGATTCAGCTACCAGCCTGCCAAATTTATTGCCTTCGGCAATGGTATTGTAAAATACCTGCAGGTCGTCAAATGTGATCACCAGCATGCGGGTATCTTCCAGGCATTGAATGCTTTCTTCTGATACCGAGCTATCCAGGAAACTGGAATAATTGCATACAAATTCTCCTTCCCTGCCAAATTCACCGGTAAGCTCCTGTCCGTCTTTATTGATGAAATACCTCACCAGTCCGGATTGTATAAATCCTACATTCCTACAGACGCTGCCTTCGTGCAAAAAGTATTCGCCTTTTGAAAATTGCTTTTCTTTAAAGAGCCTGGCTACCTGCTGTTGTTCTTCTTCGCTGAGTTTGATAAAGTGTTGGATGGTCTGGATCAGTCTTTCCATGATGTTACTTTGGATGGTTCAATAAAGAGATCAGGTCTGCTTTGCTGAGTGATTTCAGCATGGTGCTGTCTGTCTTTACCAGCTCATTCACCAGCTCCTTTTTAGATGCCTGTAGTTGCTGGATCTTTTCTTCGATGGTGTTCTGGCAAATCAGCCGGACGGCTACTACGTGCTTGTCCTGCCCTATACGGTGGCACCGGTCGATCGCCTGGTTCTCTACCGCCGGGTTCCACCAGGGATCTACAATATATACATAATCGGCAGCGGTGAGATTAAGCCCGGTACCGCCGGCTTTCAGGCTGATGAGGAACACGCGTACCTCGTTGTTCGACTGGAAATCTGTGACTACGCCTTCTCTGTCGCGCGTGCTGCCCGTCAGGTAGGCAAAGGGGATATGTTTGCTGCGCAAAGCTTTTCCCACCAGGTTCAGCATGCTTACAAACTGGGAGAAGATCAGTATTTTATGTTGCTTTGATTTAGTGCTGATCTGTTCGAGCAACACGTCGATCTTCACGGAGGCTTCGCTGTAGGCGCTGCCATCATTCAGGAGCAGCGGTGAATTACAGATCTGCCGTAAGCGGGTAATGCCTTTTAACACGTGCATAGGGTTCTTCTTCAGCTCATCCACCGGGCAGGATTCAATGTATTCCCGCAATTCTTTTTCCCTGGCATCATATATTTTGCGCTGCTCTTCCTGCATTTCGCAATAGATGGTCATCTCTGTTTTGTCGGGTAGTTCTGCTGCTACCTGTTGTTTGGTACGCCGCAGCACAAAAGGATGTATTTTCTTTTGCAGTTCTGCCGCACGCTTGCTGTCTTTGAACTTTTCTATAGGCACCGCAAAGGTGTCCCTGAACCATTGCTTGCTGCCCAGCAAACCGGGGCATGCAAAAGAAAGCTGGCCATAGAGGTCGAAGGTGCTGTTCTCTACCGGTGTGCCGGTAATAACAATGCGGTTACGGGACTGCAACTGGCGAACGGTTCTGTATCGTTGGGAAGAAGGATTCTTGATGTGCTGCGATTCATCCAGGAACACATAATTGAAGGTATATTTTCGCAGAAAAGAGATGTCGGCCAGCAAGGTGCCATAAGAAGAAAGAATGATCTCAAAATCATCGAAATAGCGGGTATCTTTCACCCTGTCGGCGCCATAAAGAGTGAGCATGTTAAGGCCCGGTGCAAACTTCCGCACCTCGTTCTGCCAGTTATGGATCAGGGAAGTAGGTACCACGATCAGGTTCGTATTCTTCGCCCTCTTTTTACGTTGTGAAAGAATGAAGGCGATCACCTGCAAGGATTTGCCCAGGCCCATATCATCTGCCAGGCATCCGCCAAAGTTGAACTCATCCAGGAAATTCAGCCAGTTCAATCCTTCCCGCTGGTAAGGGCGAAGAATGCCTTCCAGTCCGGGCGGCGCTTCCACTTCCTGTATCGATTCAAAGCCTGCAAATCTTGCGTGGTAGACGCTGAGCTCATGCAGTACATCAGGCGAGAGCATGTCCTGGTCATAGCATTCTTCTATAGCGGAATAGTTGATCTTATGCGTGCGCAGCATATCGTCTTCCACTTCGCCCGCCTGGAAAAAGCCAGCCATCTTCTCCAGCCATTCAGCCGGGAGTATGCCCAGGGTGCCATCGTCCAGCTGTACAAAGCGGCTTTTGTTAATCACTGCCCGCTGCAGCTGTTTAATGCTGGCCCTTCTTTTGCCATAGCGGGCATCGATCCTGGTGTTGAACCAGTTAACGCCGCTGGTCACTTCAATGCTTATACGCACTTTGTGCGGGTTCAGCTTGTTGCCTTTGATCTCGTTAAAGCCCAGGACCGTAATATCCTGGTGATGCCACTCGTCAAATGCCTGCAGGAACCATTCTTCCTGCAGGAAGCGTTCTTTATGGAGGTAGAAATACAGTTGTCCATCCTGCAGCTGTTCTTCAAAGTAGGGATGCTGGCGGATAAGCAGGGCGGTGAAGGCGATCTCCGCTGCATCATTGCGTTTCACGGCAAACTCTTTTCCTTTCGCATCTACGCCAAATATCTGCCGTTTGCTGAGCACCGGGATCTCTACCTGCCCGTATCTCATCACCGGGTTGATCATCACGAAATTGCCCAGCTCTGAAAGATAGATGATCCTTTCCGGTGGCCCGTTAAAACCATGCTGTTCCGCCAGGGCAGGAGAGGCGGGCGGCAGGTAGGAATAGTTGATCTGCACCTTGTTCTCCAGGCGGGAGAGAATGTTGCGTTTCAGGGCAGGATAGCCTGTTTCGTGGATGCTTACCGGCCCGGTGTGTTTTTTAAAGAAGTCGATTATATCCAGCAGGTGTAGATCATTTACCAGCAGGAGGGAGCTTTCGCTGAGTATGAAATAGGAATACCGCAGCTGCAGCGTTTGCAAAGGCAGCCTGCTGCCGCCGATGTGCAGATGTCCTTCCAGCTCATAGAAAGGGCCTTGCTGGCTCACGGTAAGGGATATGGGGTCTTTTAAGGTGCTCAGCCTTACAGGCACCAGCGAGGAGACGGAAACGTGCTCTGAAACATCACTGTTATGATAGTAGAAAGCTAATTCCAGGGGATTGGCGATGATGGCCTGCAGGCTCTCAATATCTGCAGCGGAGCGTTTGCCGCCTTCTGCTTGCTGGAAGCGGGTGATGGCAGTAAAGAAGCGGATCTGCCGCGGATCATCTACGCCCCAGATATAATCCATGGGTTGCAGCAGTGTAAGCGGGTGCTTTATTTTTCCGTCTTTGGTAGTGGCAGCCTCATAGAGCGCTATGTTCAGGTGTTTGTAGTATTTGTGTTGCCGGATCACGATGCAGCGAACGGTGTCTGGTGTCCACGAAGCGCCGCGGGGCAGGGTAGGAGCGGCATTGCTGAAAAGCGCCTCCTGCAGCGCGCCAAAACTGTCCCTGGTAATCGGCAATAGTCCCGGCATAGCGGGCCGTATTACGGCTTTTTTATTCACCAGCTCCACCTGGAAATACTGCGAGGGGTCTGGCGCCTTTTCCAGCCCATAATCTGCCGCGGCTTTCCTGATCTTTTCGTTCCGCAGCTTTTCATCAAAGAAGATCCGCAGCTCATCCCGGTTCACGATATTGTATAGCACCTGCGCCTGGTGCTGACAAAGCCGTTCTTCAGGTCCATTACACTGGCAGGAAAGCCGCAGCCGCTGCTCCTGCAGGGCTACCCTTACGGAAGGAAAACCCTCGGGGAAAATAAAAGTGCCTTCATTCACCGTGATGTGCCCGGGCATAATATCCATGAAACCTTTTGCACCGGTATCAATGCCCGCTGCACTGTGTTTGAGAATCATGCTGTTGCTCAGGCCAGGGCCGTCAATACCGTCCAGAACATACTCGTTTGCCAATGGAATGATTTTACCGCGGCAAGTTACATATTGTGGATGTAAGAGAGCATGAAACCTGCTGAAAATCGGTGAGCCACAGTATTTACAGGGTTTCCCAGGAGCAGGTTATTTTCGTTGGGTTGGTCAAAGTTAACATCCTGCGGATAAGCGCCCGTACGCCCATAGGCCAGCAGGAATCCTGTGCGGAAATTGAATTTTTGGCGTTTAAAATTAGCGCCCAGCGCCAGGTGATAATTGTTCCAGTGAGCGGTAAATGCTTCATAGCCGCTCAGGCTTGCGAATTTATGGAGGTCAGCATAGCTCATGTCGCTTCTCACCGAGCAATAGGCTGTGATGCTGGGTTTTAAGAGATAGCTGACGCCTATAGCAAAATTGATGACAGACGTGCGGGCATCGTGCAGGCGGATCAGTGATTCGGTCAACACCCGGTTGTCGCCCGTATCCGGCCGTACAAAGGCTTCATTGCGGGGTGTCAGGATGTTATAGTCCTTTACACCCAGAAAATATTCCGTGGCAAAATAAAGCTGTCCACGGCCATAGTCGTAAGCGTAACCTGCGGCAATGCTCAGGGGCATTTTCCACCTGGCCTTTAGACTTTCCTGCCGGGTGCTGGCCATGAAATCATAAAAGTCTTTAGCAAAGGGATCCTGGATATTGCTGAGCATATAATCGCTCACGATACTACCCCGCCCCCATAGATGCACCAGCGGTGAGGTCACCATGAGCCCAAGGTGATGCCGGCCTGCGGTGTATGCCAGCCCGGCTTTGAACCGGAGGCCTACATTTATATAGTTCGCCAGGTAATAAGCTTCGCTGCTTACGATCGGGAGGGACGAGCTGTCGATGTCGCGGTTAGCCAGGGCCCTGGCATTACTGGTAACGTTATAGCGCTGCTGGTGTACGTCCGCTTCCATGGAAAAGCCGGCAGATAGGCGGGAAGAAAGCCTGAACCCCGTGCCCAGCAGGGCGGAGGTCTCGCTCACCCGGTTCTCAATGATATAATCGCCAACATAATATTCCGTGCCCGGACTGTAACTGTCGTCCAGCACATTAAGCTTCTCATCCCGCCGCTGCGAGCTTTGATAGCGCAATCCCGGTGCATTGATCAGCGCATAGGCGATCACCACCGGCGCTTTCTTACCCAGCGAAATACTACCCGACAACATCTGTGGAACGATACGTACGGACTGTGAGCGCAGGTGCTTTCCAGTACCCGCCCCGTTCCTGATATTGATGGATTCGAGCTGGTAAATATTGGCGCTGATAGTGCTGATGGCGATCTTGTTCTTGTTGGAAAGACTAAGCAAAGCAGGGTTATAGAACAGTACCCCGCTGTCGCGGTTACTCGCGATCACCGATCCCGGTGTGAGAAAAACGCCAGGGCCATAATTGTTTGACCAGTAATGCGCATCCTGCGCGAAGGAGGGCTGCAACAGTAAAAGCAGAGCAGATAGCAACAGTAGAGAGCGCCGCATACAACAAGTATTAAAGGATGTTGATAGTTAACGCATTAGCTATATAAAAGGTTTAAACAATATCACGCGGGCGCTGTTATAAAAAAGATGAGGCAAACCACTATGACCAGATTTCTCTTGTTAGGGGCCCTGTTTTGTTATGCAATTGGCCTGCAGGCACAGAACCTTTCCTTTACCGCGCCCGTTAATTTTCTTCCGCAGGCAGCTACAGATAAAGCAATTGATATTACCAGCTTTCACGGCGGTTATTTTGTGGCATGGAAAGAGAGTGGCGCTACAGGCGCTATCAATGCCTGTTTCCTGGGGCGGCGTCACGATACTGCCTTTGTACAAAACGTGATGAGGATAGAGAATAGCAGCAGCAGCTTTGCCCCGGTGCTGCAGGTATTGAACGACCGGCTCTATCTCTTGTGGATAAGCCCCAACGGCGGCCTGCACTATGTGATCAATAATTCCGATACCAGCTTTAATACGCAGGATGTTTTGGTACAGCAGTTAGACGGCCCCTGGTCGCTGTCTTACGGCCTTACTACCACCGCAGTGCACGGCCAGCTAATGCTCGCGTCTCACGCGGCAGACAGGAGCACGCTGCTGTACGCGCTGCTGGAACCGGATATGAACGGCGTATTCAAGGAAGCCAATGTAGAAGAGATCTACAACATCAAGGCGGCTGATTATCCTTTTATTGTCAGTCTTACGGATACGGACGTACGGCTCTGCTGGCGCGGCTACAAGGAGCAGAATATTTACTACGCAGATTACAATCTCCATGATGCCGCCTGGAAACGCCCGAGCCGCCTGGAAGACGCGGAAACAGGCGCGGCGCCTGCCCTCTATCATGTATGGGACGCCCGTTACCTGTTCTATATCTGGAGAGGGCCCAAAAACGATAACCGCATTTATTACACTACCGCTGCAGACGATGCAGCGCCTGGTGGAAAGAAAGTGCTGCCTGCCTACTTTACCACCAATAACCCGGTGGCAGTGTGTGAGCTGGACAGCAATAACTTTATCATGGCCTATACGGGCGCTGATAACCGCTTCTATCTCAGCTATTTTGCCAGCTATAATCCCGCCTCCTGGATGCAGGACCTCTTCCATCCCAACAGGGCAGATCTCAGCCTGAAAGACATCGTTATCCCCGGTTCGCATGATGCGGGGATGTCGGTGCTCAGTGGTACGGGCGGACAAATGAAAGACGCCATCAACAGCTGTAATACCCTCACGCAGCAGCTGCCCGTTAAATCCCAGCTGCAGGAAGGCATCCGTATGTTCGATCTCCGGATAGGAATGTTCAATAAAGCGTTGTACACCAAGCACGCACAGTCAGACTGCGACGCAGACGCCGTGGGCGCCGGTTATGGGGAAAAGTTCTCAGACGTGCTGGATGGGCTGCGCAGCTTCCTCGATGAAAACAAAATGGAAACGGTGATACTGAATTTCAGTCACTTCTGCGATGCCGACGTTCCCACTGCTTCCATCGCAGATACGCTGATGGCTAAGCTGGGAGAGCATCTCTACAGCCATCCCGCGAAGAAGCTGCGGGACCTCAGGCTGAAAGAGCTGGCGGGTAAGGTGATCGTGGTATTTGAACAGCGCGCCTACCATAACGGAGCCATCGATTCCTGCACCATTGCAGACGCTTCCGGCGCCTTTATCAACTACCGCCGTAAGTATGCCGCCACCAATGACATACAGAAAATGCTGGCCGCTCAGCAGGCTTTTTTTAGCAATATGAAGGACGGGGTTAGGGAGAACGACCTGGTACGGCTGGACTGGCAGCTTACCCAAAGCGGGCAGGAGGCTGCCCTGATCTGCAATGGCTACCGGCCGGATAAGACAGGCGCCCTGGTGAGTGGCGTGATCCTCCTGGCCAATGCCCTGAAAAAGAATGAAACCATCCTGGACCTCTCTGCCAAAGGGAACCGCCTGCTGCCGCCTGCGCTCAGCGAATGGATCGCCAGCGGCATCGTTAATTCCCATAACAAGCCCAATATCCTCTATGTAGACGTAGCCGGAAGCTGGATCACAGATTATTGCATTGACTTGAATAACAGTTCATTATATAAAAAATAACTAAAAGGTTTGAGGTTTGAAGTTTGAGGTTTGAAGTTCGTTACAAGTTAGAAGTTAGGATAAGCATGCCTGCCTGGCTTACTTGCCCTGAACCTCCAACCTCCAACGAACCTCAAACCTCAAACCTCAAACCTCAAACTTCAAACCTCAAACCTCAAACTTCAAACCTCAAACTTTAAAGTTTCTTTAGCTGTTACAACATTAAACCTTCCCTTTCCACCATCATCTAATCTACCAAAAGCAATATTTAACGCCAATCAACAATAAAAACTTTAAAAAGATGAAACGGAGATTATTGATACTGGGTGCGCTTATAGCCTTCATAAGCACATTCTCAGCAGACAGCGTGTTAGCTCAGCGGCGTATCAGCGTAGGCGGGCATTTTTACGGAGGCGGAGCAAGGGTAGCTGTGGGCGCTCATTTCGGCGGCGGCTATTACTATCGTCCATCCGTGGTACACTATTATCCAAGGCCTTATATAAGAGCGTATTATCCATACTATTACCCCATCGGATTCCGTCTGGGTGTGCTGCCATACGGCTTCATTACACTGGGTACGGCCTGGGGCCCTTATTACTACTATGATGGTACCTTTTACCAGCGTTCCAGCGACAATAAGGAGTATGAAGTGGCCGAACCACCGGTAGGTGCAGATGTGCCCAGCCTGCCATCCGGCGCCAGGGAAGTGACGATCGACGGTAATACCTACTACGAGTATAAGGGTACGATCTACCAGGAGGTGATCAAGCAGAATCAGCGCCGCTATGCGATCGTAGGTAAGGACGGACAGCTGAATACAGGCGGGGATAATGATCAGGCCCCTTCGGGTAATACCCCCTCAGATGAGGGTATTATTCAGGAGTTGCCCCAGAACAGCCGTAAGGTAGAGATCAATGGTCAAACCATGTACGTATCGCCGGATGGCATGTATTACCAGGAAGAAAGGGATGGTAACAACAATGTTACCGGTTACAGGATCGTAGGTAAAGAATCAGCTGATTAACAGGCTTGTAACTGTAATGTATATCCGCAAGAGACGCTTTGTCAAATGATAAAGCGTCTCTTGTTTTTTTATGGATAAGTGCCTGATCTATCGCTGATAACTATACGGGAAAGCTTAAAATAACTGTCCCCCAGGAATGGGGGACGGGGCTGATAACTATCCTATGAAAACTTGCTTTCGCAAGCTAATCCTGTTAGTTTTGAGTTATAGAGAGTACGTTTATTTTTTGTTATTGTTTTGTTATTCTTCAATAGAATTTCGTTCAGGGCGTTGCGGTCTTTAATTTTGGTTGTTTTGCAAATTTCAGAAAGTACAGTCAGTCAGTGGAGGTTTTTTTAGAAAAACCCCCTAAAATGAGTATATGTACCCATTTTTGGGAGCTAGTACCTAATTCGAATAATGCTATTTTGGGGGTTAGTACCTATTTTAAGCAATACTGTGCTTTTATCGTTTATTGATGCCCGTTATCTTGCATCATATTTACGTATGGAGGACATGTACATCTGAGCTTGATGTAAACCATTGTATAACAAAAATTTAAAATTATTTGGCGCATTTATCCCTTGCCCACGAATCAAACTATGGTAAACAAATCTAAACCGCCGTTGGCGTTAACATCAAAATCATGTGTAGCAGGGTAGCCGAACGCTCCGCTGATCCGGCCTATGCAGAAGTGTACAAACATATTGTCTGATGAATGAAGTCTCTCGTAAAATATTACTGGTAGACGGGAGTCATTCATTCATCAATCAAGTAACCCAGCTGCTGGAGTTGCAGGACTATAAGGTCCTTTCATCGCAGTCCGCAGAGGAGGGATTGCAGATCTGTTTGGACCAATTGCCTGATCTGATCATTTGCGGCTCCACGTTGCGTGATACAAGCGGACATCATTTCCTGATGGCAGTACGCGATGATCAGCGCCTGGCGCATATTCCGCTGATCTTCATCGGCCTCAGGGAGAGCCGTGAGGATATGCGTATGGCTATGAACCTGGGCGCTGATGATTATATGGTGCAGCCCTTTAAACGGCAGGAGCTCTTACTAAGTGTAAGGGCACGGCTCACCCGTTTTTCCATTTTCAGGGGCGAACGCCAGGTGTTTGAACCTGAACAGGACGAAGGCATGCCCGCCTCCCTGCAGGAGAAATATAACCTCTCTAAAACCGAAATACGGATCATTAAACTGATCGCTGAAGGAAAGAATACCAAAGAGATCGCAACAGATCTATACATCAGTGTTAAAACCGTCGAAAACCACCGGTATAATATTGCCCGCAAGCTCGGACTAAGCGGCCGGAACTCCCTTACCGAATACGTGATAAAAAATATTATTCAACGTTATAGAAACCTATGATCCCCAATAGGTTTAGTCTTCCAGATGATGCTATTTTTCATATCTTGATTAATTAATATTACTTTATTTAATAAATATTGCTAATTTTATATATTAAATATAGAAGTATATTGAGCCGAGCTTGAAACCGGGGGATTCCTATTTATATGTATTACAGTGAGTTATAGTATTTGCTATAGCTTATTTGTTACGCTGTTACCTATGAGTGCTATTCGTTATAGATCCTTATGCTGCACAATCGCTGCCGTTTTAATGGCAGCAGGTCAGCTGTTTGCCCTGGAAAATTCCGGGAAAAAAGACAGAAAAGGTACAATGGCGGAAACAATCAGCCTCGCCAACCCCAGTAATGCCACAGAAGGGGGAGTTTATGGTGGCATTGATCTGGTCGTATCCGGCGGAGCCGCCTCAGAAGATATCAGCGTGACTTTTACCGTAACAGGTAAAGCAATGGTTGGAACAGACTTCTATAACACCGGTTGGAGTGGAAGCACCACCATCTTCGCCGGAACAAATTATGCCCGTTTACAACTACAGGCCATTAATGACATGCTCGTGGAAGGCGATGAAGACGTTGTAGTGACTATTACCGGCGCAACAGGCCTGAGCGGCGGTACTTATGATATATCTCCCACCAACGGAACCGGAACCCTGCAGATCATAGACGATGACAATATAATATCTGCGTATGGTACCGGTGTGCAGGCCGCAGAGCCCAGCACAGACATCACGGTAAAATTTGCGCTTCCTGTCAATGTCACAGCTTCCGAAGATATAACGCTTACTTATACCGCTAACGGTACAACGGCCAGTGCAACTGACTTTGCGACGCCCGCAGGCACCATCGTACTGCCAGCAGGATCCAACAGCGTAATACTGACCATACCCATCGTAGATGACAAGATCATTGAGGGTAACGAAACGGTACTGGTCTCACTTACCAGCGCAACTGCCTCAACTTTTAATGTAAAGCTTTCCGAAAGTGCGTCCGTAAACTGCTCCATACTGGATGACGACTCTGAGCTTAGTATCAGCGTAGGCGGCACCATCAACGGTAAGGAGTACCCGAACTCTCCGGGCCGCTTTACCATCACACTGCCGCCAGGTGTAACTACCAGCCAGGTCATCTCTGTAAGATATACCATCAGCGGTACTGCCACCAGTGGCCTGGATTTCGCCCCGCTGTCCGGCACCGCCTACATCTCTGTCAGTAAAGGCAGTACGAATGTTATTATCACCGTTACTAATGATAATGTAATTGAAGACCTTGAGCATATAGTGATCACGTTGGTCAGCGGTACTTCAAAAGACCTGGCAACTTTCGCCATCAGTCCTACGAATGGCACCACGCAGGTGACCATTACAGATGACGACAACGTAGCCGCCAACCGTCAGATCAATGCCGAAAAAGTGGCAAATGGATCTGAATCTGCAGGAGACGGCAGCTTTAAATTGGCGCTGCCGGGCCTCTATACCTACAAACAAGACATGACCGTTACCTATACCGTTAGCGGTACGGCAACTCCAGGCGCAGATTATACGCCTTTATCGGGTTCGGCCACACTGGTAGGCGGACAAAACAGTGTACTGGTCACGGTTCCTGTACTAAACGACGCCCTCATAGAAGGAGACGAAAGCGTGATCATCACCCCGCAATCAGTAACTGTTGATACAGACGTGTTCACGGCAGGTACCGTTGATACCGTAATGATCATAGATGATGACGATGATAACCTCATTGTAGGTGTTAGCACGGCTGACCGCGATGCCAGTGAAGCGGGCGACACGGCTGCTTTCAAGGTAAGCCTGCCCGACGGCACTGCCGCATCCGCACCGGTGACCGTGAGCTATACAATAAGCGGTACCGCAGCAAACGGTACAGACTATGTTTCCCTACCCGGCACCATCGTGATCCCGGCAGACAGTAACAGCGTGAATATTACAGTGAGCGCACTGGATGATAACCTGGTAGAAGGGGATGAAAACCTGAGCATCACGTTGACCGGCGTTACCTCCACCTTGCCGTTCAAAATAGATATGAACGCGGATACTGCCTCTGTCAATATTCATGATGATGACAACATTAATATGAACGTTGTGGTGGGCGCCAGCATTCCCGCAGGAGCAGAGCCGTCCACAGCCGGTGAGTTCACCATTGGTTTGTCTTCCGGTAAACTCACCACCGCGCCCATTACGGTTACTTATCATACCGCAGGTACCGCGCTAAGCGGAACAGATTATACTGCCCTCTCCGGTACTGTCACTATCCCGGCAGGCAGCAGCAGCGCAGCGGTAAGCGTTCCTGTAGTGGATGATAACCTGATCGAAGGCGATGAAACCGTGATATTAATAATGGACAATGTCACCTCCGCATTGCCCTTCGTAGCAGGCACGCCTAAACAGGACACCGTTATTATTAATGATGACGACAATGTAAATATGAACGTGGTGATCGCTGCCACAAAGGACCAGGCAAGTGAGCCCGGCACAGCCGGCGAATTCACCGTCAGCCTGGCATCGGGCAAAACCACGCTCGTGCCTGTTACCGTTACTTATACAGTTAGCGGTACAGCTACCGCAGGTACAGACTATACCACGCTCTCCGGTACCGTAACCATTCCGGCAAACAGCTCCGGCATTACCTTCCCGGTAACAGTGAAGAATGATACCATCGCGGAGTCTGCCGAAACCGTCATCGCACAGCTCAACACAATTACGTCTGCCATGCCTTTCGTAAAAGGCGTTCCGGATAAAGATACTGTCACCATCCTGGATGATGATACCGAACAGCTGGTGATCGATGCCAGCGACGCCGATGCGGGCGAGCCCTCCAACGCAGGCCAGTTCACCATTCGCATTGTATCAGGTGCAGCTGCAACAGCTGATATTACCATCGATTTGCAGATAACAGGCACTGCCACCAATGGTACCGATTACACTACGATCCCGGCCAGTGTGGTGATGCCCGCAGGCAATAACAGTATCACCGTGCCTGTAGCCGTGCTCGATGATGATCTCGTGGAAGGCAATGAGAATATTGCAGTGCAGATAGTAAAGCTTACCTCTGCCGTGAAATATAGCATTGGTGGTAACAGCCTGGATACGGTGGTGATCACGGATGAAGATGATGATAACCTCCGGCTGGAAGTAGTGGCCTCCAAGGACGACGCAGCCGAACCTGGCACAGATCCGGGCAACGAAGGCGAGTTTACGATCCGCCTTGAATCCGGCAAACTGCCCACACAGGATATTACTATAGACTATGCCATGGGTGGTTCTGCAACGAACGGGACCGACTATAAGATTGTTCCTACCACGGCAGTGATACCAGCCGGTAGCTCCAGTGTTAAAATTCCGATAACAGTAGAAGATGATCCCAAGCCGGAAGGCATGGAAACCATCATCCTGACCATGAGCAAGGTGAGTGGCGGCGGTATGCCTTTCATCATTGGTTCCAATGCAGCAGCTACAGTAAATATTGCTGATAATGATACCGTGCTCACTTCCGCATGGATGAGTGATAGCCACGACCGCGCCCTGGTAAGCCCGGGCGATCGTATCACCTACGTGATCCACGTTTCCAACGGTAGTGACACAGATTATACTAATGTGGTGATCAGAGACCGTGTGCCTTTGCATACCGTGTTCGTACTGGCAGAAGGCGGTATTCGTCCGGACGCCAGCGGCCTGCTGACCTGGGTGATACCCATGGTGGCCAGGGGAACTACCACCACCCTTGAATTGCGTGTGACGGTGGCAAACGACCTTACGGGTGTTGACAGTATTGTCAATAACGGCACCATTGACTTTGGAGATGCCCTGGGCGAACAGCGCATGCATCCGGCGGATCCGCTGGATCCTAACCAGCCATTGCTTACCTCCGGGCCCAATGACCCGGCCAGCGTGGTCTTCGTCAATAAATCGGTCGGCATAGTCGCCTGGAAAACAGTGGCCACACAAAACAATACACCTACGGTAAAGGCAGGCGAAGACCTGACCTATACCATCATTGTACGAAATACCGGCGGTATTGCTCTTACCAATGTGTCTGTCATAGACACGCTCCCGGCCCATACCACTTATAAGAGCAATCCTTCCTGGGGTGTTTATGACGGTGTCTCCAATACTATCAGCTGGAACATTCCCAGCATGGCAGTAGGAGAGAGAGACACGGTGAGCTTCATTGTACACGTAGCAGAGAACCTGAGCGGCGTCACAGAGATCAGTAACCAGGCCACGGTAAGCGTTACAGATTCAACCACCCGTACCATTCCCTGTGAGCCCGGCAGCACCGGTTGCAGCGGCTTACCGGGTCCGACTATCGTGCCGGTAGAACAGGTAGCCGGTCCTGCAGTGGAGCTGGTATTCCCCAATGTATTTACACCTAACGGCGACGGCCTGAACGAATACTTCAAGATAGGCGGACTAGAAAGCTACACCGGCGCGGAACTGTATATATACAACCGCTGGGGCAACCAGGTATATGCTTCAAAAGATTATAAGAACGATTGGAACGGTAACGGGCTGAACGAAGGGACTTATTATTATTTGCTACGTGTAAAAACATCTTCTGAGGAAACGAAATCAATTAAAGGATGGGTGCAAATACTGAGATAGTGAACGGGCACGCAAAGCCTGGGAGAAAATTCCTGCACAGGATCTACCTGTGTATGATACTGCTGGGCTTCGGCTTCAGCAGTAGGGCGCAGCAGAATATTCAGTTCAGCCAGTACATCTTTAATGAGCTGACGATCAACCCTGCCTATGCAGGCAATAAGGAAGACTGGAACCTGAACGCCAGCTATCGTCAGCAATGGTCTGGTATCCCGGGTGCTCCCCGTACCGGCAGCGTATCGGTAGACGGCCTTTTCCGCGGAGATGATAACGACCGCAGGGTAGGTATCGGTGTGCAGGCCATGATGGATAAGCTGGGGCCGCAAAGCGCGATGTCTCTCTACGGATCCTATGCCTACCGCATTCCGATGGACGAGGAAGGCCTCAGCCGCTTAAGCCTCGGTATTGGCATCGGCGCCACGCAGTACAAGATCGATCCCACCACCTTCCAGTATACCGATCAGAATGATGTGGCCATCCCGGTGGCCGCCGCCGCTTCCATAGCGCCGGATGCCCGGTTCGGCCTCTATTATTACAACCCGACCTTCTATTTCGGCTTGTCTGTTATGGACCTGCTGTCTTCCTATACCAATACCAGCTATTCATGGAAAGGCTATAAATTCGAGACCATCAAAAAGGCGCCGCACGTGTACCTCTCCGGGGGCACCATTTTCGCCTTCTCCGATAATTTTAAGCTGAAGCCCTCCCTGATGGTGAAGTCAGACCTGAAAGGGCCGATCAATATCGACTTTAACTCTTTCCTCATCATAGCAGAAAAAGTATGGGTGGGCGGTTCTTACAGAACCACCAGCAATGCCAGCATCATGGCGGTGCTCAATGCGCCGAAGTTCAGGCTGGGCTATTCATATGATCTGAACATGAGCAACCTGGCAGGCGCGGGCCCTTCGCATGAGATCTCTCTCGGTATCCTGTTCCCCTCCGGCAGGAACGAAGATGCCGATCCCCGGTATTTCTAGGCGCTTATTTCTTCATGTATTTCCAGTTCCGGGGCTTGCCCTCCGCCATCCATTCTATGGCCGTATTCAGTCTTTTAGTGCGGGTATCTTCCGTTTTGGCTTCCGTTATCCATTCAAGATAATCTTTCTTATTGCTGTTGCTGAAATCTGCAAAGGTTTTGGCGGCTGCCTTGTTTTTGGCCAGCGCTCTTTGCAGGTAGTCGGGCACTTCCAGTTCCTGGGACTGTTTAGTCGCCCTGGCGGGCGTTTTGGCCCCCTCTTCGTTGAGCGCGGCCGCCTCTTTTATGTAGGCTACCAGCACCTTATCTGCCGGGAGATCTTCCAGGCTGCTGAGCTTTCCTAAATGTCCCATGGCTGTTTTCTCTCCCTGCTGCAACAGCTGCTGAGGGTCGGAGAGGAGGGCTCCCTTCCAGAACAGGAAGGCGCAATGCTGTTTAAAGGCAGCCATACCACATAATAAGCCCTGGTGCTCAAAATACGGCATCCCCCATTTAAGGGTCTCCTGTACCGCCGGGAGGGCCTTATGCACAAGGGCCCGTAAATGTTGCAGGATCGGCTGGGCAAATGGGGCTGACTTTGCGATATAGGCGTCAATGCGTTTATCAGTGTGCTCCATCAGGTGACAGTTTAAGCTCATCAAATGTAAAACTTCCCTGTCATTAACATCTGATTAATAAGCTGTTTCTTTTTCCGGGCGTAGATTTATAGAGAGACACATAAGATACTTTTATAGTCAGATGTTTCACTTGTATTGGAAAATCAAACCGCTTAGTCCTGAGCGGTTTTTTATTTGAAAGCAAGTCCATAGTCTATAATATAGTCCTGCATAAATTACAATCTCATCTATTGTCGATCTGACAATTGTTTACTATCTTGGAAATATACCAATTCATCGGAGCATATGCTATGGACCATCGACTGTGGACCATGGACTCCTTAACCCACCTCGAAAAACCACATTATGAAAACACTATTTAATCTCGCGCTGGCAGCAGCGCCCTTCTTTTTATGCACCTGCGAACGTACAGCACTTCCCGAACCGCAATTATCCAAACCCCTTGGCACGGCCAAGGAGCAATTCGAAACCATCATGGCAGACACCTGGGAAACCGTACTGGATGGCGCTACCTTTGACAGCTATTCCGCATTTGAAGCTGCCTGGAACTACCTCTACCCCTGGGGATCAGACCATAATGGCAGCGCCCGTATGTATGGCAGCAGTACAGACCATAACCACATTTACCTGGAGAACGGGGTATTAACGGAAAAGGCTGTACGTATCAGCTGGGATGAAGGCAACAGCAGCCATGATCCCTGGCTGCCCATCCGTTACCATTCAGGCGCTGTACATGCCAAAACGCATGTGCTGGTAAACGATCAGTTTCCCAACTGGGAGGTAAAGGGAGATTTCCAGGCGCCTTCCGTAAAAGGCTCCTGGCCGGCCTTCTGGCTTACAGGCGTGAACAGCTGGCCCCCGGAAAGCGATATCCTGGAGTTCAAGGGGGACGCCAACAACTGGCAGAATACCTTCCGCACCCCTTCGGATGTTACTAATACCATCACCGCAGTGTCCTCACCTGGCAGCTGGCATAATTACCGCGTATGGATCACAAAGGTGAACAGCACCGATGTGGACATCCACTATTATATCGATGGGACCTGGAAAGCGGTGCACCGCGGCAACTTTGTGGGTAAACCGATGTACGTGATCGTCAACCTGCAAATGGAAGGTTCCAGCGGCAGCCCCGGCCCCGGTGCCGACACGTACTTCCGCGCCAAAAATATTTACATCGGCCGCACACGTACCTACTGATCGCACTTTCCTGCTGTCCGGGTTGCTGGCTCCGGCATGATTTTTTCCGCATAAATGCTGTGGCGATATCTTTTTTGTTATGCTGGAATTAGAATCAGAAATGGACACAACCAATCCTGTTTTAACCGAAAGCGAGCACCGATACGGTCAGATTATTCAAGGACTACCGGCCGCTTTTTACACCTGTGACCCCAATGGAAAGATCAAATCATTCAACAAGGCGGCAGCTGCCTTGTGGGGGAGACAACCCCAGATTGGGATAGATTTGTGGTGCGGATCGTGGAAAATCTACCGCACAGATGGCTCATTGCTTCCACAGGACCAATATCCGATGGCGATCGCCATCCGGGAAGGTAAACCTATTTTAGGCCAGGAAATCATCATTGAACGCCCCGACGGCGTGCGCTGTAATATATTATCCCACCCGCAGCCGGTTTTTGATGCCGCCGGCAATGTGGTGGAAGCAATGAATATGCTGGTGGACATTACCGAGCATCGGAAAGCGGAGGAGGCCCTGCGGCTGAACGAAGAGCGCTACCGCAGCATGCTGGAACGGGAAGTGGACGAAAGGATGCATGAACTGAGACGCGTAAACTCAGAACTGGCCAAATCTAATAACGACCTCGAACAATTTGCCTACGTAGCCAGCCATGATCTGCAGGAGCCGCTGCGGAAGATCAGGATCTTTGCCGGTTTGGTGGAAGAGCAGCTGGACGATCCGGGGAAAGCCCAACATTACCTACGTAAAATCTCCGCTTCTTCAGACCGGATGATGACCCTCATACAGGATTTGCTCAACTTCTCAAGACTGAACCGTAACGGTCAGCCCCTGGAAGAAGTAGACCTGAACGGGATATTGCAGCACATCCTTAGCGACCTGGAGCTGGTTATCCACGAGAAACAGGCGGTGATCACCAGCCAGCACCTGCCAGGTGTCAGGGGAGAGCCACTGCAGCTGTACCAGCTTTTATATAATATCATCAACAATTCCCTGAAATTCTCTAACCCGCACGTGCCACCGCAGATCTCCATTTCCACCAGGGTGCTTCCCCCGGAGGAGGTAGCACTGCACGCATGTCTCAATCCCTCGCTGGAATACGTGGAGATCCTGCTGAAAGATAACGGCATCGGCTTTGCGCAGGAATACGCAGAACAGATCTTTACCATCTTCCAGCGCCTGAATGACCGCCAGGCCTACACCGGTACCGGCATCGGGCTGGCCCTCTGTAAGAAGATCGTGGCCAATCATCATGGCCATATCTACGCGGTTTCCAGGGAATCGGCGGGCGCCGCCTTCTATGTACTGCTTCCACGTATGCTGCCCGACTAAATTGTCTGGTGTACAGTTATTTTGCGCTGAATTTCACACAAAGGTTTTATGTATAATTACAGATGATTCTCTACTTTAGGCCATTGCTATAATACCATAGCGCGCACCATGCCGTTTGTTCCCGCCTGAATGAGCAAATTACTTTACCACGATAACCGCTTCTGTCACTGCAGCAAAGGAAAAAGATGTTTTATATAGCAATGAGCAATGAAAGCCGTACACCTACAATTGTTATCAGCCACGAGTGAGGCCTGCTGATACCACGCTAAACCCATGCCGGCCGGGAGTATGCATTACGCGTATATTCCCGGTGCGGTAATAATCTTTTTTATTACTACATAAAAAGTACTTATATTTAACTATAAGCGGAATCGGGGTCGTTAAGTATGTAACAACCAAAAAATTGCACCAACTTCTATCTACCTAAATCTAAAACCATTACCCCCTTATGAAGAAGAGCCTTTTCCTTGCATGCCTGCTATTGCTGGTACACCATGCTATTTTTGCCCAACACCTGGTTAAAGGTAAAGTCACAGACAACAACGGCTCACCAGTGCCCGGTGTAAGTGTATTTGAAAAAGGTACTTCTACCGGCACCAGTACCAATGCAGACGGCAGCTATCAGCTCCAGGTAAGCAACCAGAGCGCGGTGCTCGTGTTCCGTACCCTGGGTTATTCCATCCAGGAAGTGGCGCTCAACAGCCGGTCTACCCTTAATGTTACCCTGGTAAGCGAAGCCACCGCTATACAGGGCGTGGAAGTAGTAGGCAGCCGTAGCCTGAACCGTTCTGTTACGCAAACGCCTGTGCCCATCGATATAATTCCTATTTCAAAGATCACCAATTCAGTGGGTCAGCTGGACCTGAACCAGCTGATGCAGTTCGTGGCGCCGTCCTTCAACTCTAACCGGCAAACAGGCTCTGATGGCGCAGACCACATTGATCCTGCTACCTTGCGCGGCCTCGGCCCTGATCAGACCCTGGTGCTGGTCAATGGCAAACGCCGCCACCAGTCTTCCCTGGTAAACCTTTTCGGTACCAGGGGACGCGGTAATACAGGTACAGACCTGAACACCATTCCCGCCGCTGCCATCGAGCGTATCGAGATCCTGCGCGATGGCGCCGCCGCACAATACGGCTCAGACGCTATCGCCGGTGTGATCAACATCGTGCTGAAATCCTCTACAGATGAATTTACCGGCAATGTCAACGGCGGCCTTACCTCCAAAGGTGACGGCGAGAACGTCAACATCAACGGTAACTATGGCTTCAAGGTAGGAGACAAGGGATTTGTGAACGTAACGGCAGATTACCTGTACCGCAACCGCACTAACCGTGCAGAAGATCCCAAGATAGTGGGAGAGGACAAAGTGCCCAGGCGCTTTTACGGCGATGCCCTGATGGAGAACTTCTCCGCCATGTACAACGCCCGCATCCCTATTGCGGAAAATGCAGAAGTATACTCTTTCGGCGGATATAACCAGCGCTACGGGAACGCCTATGCGTTTACCCGCTATGCCAGCGATTCACGTAATATCCCTTCGATCTATCCCAATGGCTTCGATCCGCAGATCGTTTCCAATATCGGCGACCGCTCCGTTTCTGTAGGCGTGCGCGGCCTGCTGAAAGGCTGGAACGTAGATCTGAATACCACCTATGGCATCAACCGTTTCCATTATTACGTGGAGAAGACCCTGAATGCCTCGCTGCTGGAACGGACGCCCACCCGCTTTGATGCAGGCGGCTTCCAGCTCAGCCAGCAAACCACCGGCCTGTATTTTACCCGCTTCTTTGAGAACGTATTGCCCAAAGGCACCAACGTGGCATTTGGTACAGAATTCCGCGCAGAGAACTACAAGATCTTTGCAGGGGAAGAGGCTTCCTGGAAAGCATATGGCGCTTACGACCTGGTGCCCAATGACCAGGGCGGCGTGGACACCGTGTATAAGGCTGCGGGTTCCCAGGGCTTCCCGGGCTTCCAGCCGGCTAACTTTGCAGACGAGTCACGCACGAACCTGGGGGTGTATGCCGACTTCGAATTTAATTTCTCTTCTCATTTCATGATCGGCGCCGCCGGCCGCTTTGAGCGCTATAACGATTTCGGCAACACGCTGAACGGCAAACTGGCCATGCGGTATGAAATATCGCCGGCTTTGGCTTTCCGCGGATCGGTAAGCACCGGTTTCCGGGCGCCCTCCCTGGCCCAGATCTATTTTAATACTACCTATACCAACGTAGTAAGAGGCGTGGTGATCGAGAACCTGCTGGCCCGCAACCAGAGCAATATCACCCGCCTGCTGGGCGTAGAGCCGCTGAAGCAGGAGAAGTCTGTGAACGCCAGCCTGGGCTTCACCTCCCGTCCGGCGCCCGGTTTAAGCATTACGGTAGACGGTTACTACGTGAAGATCAAAGACCGTATTGTGCTGACCGGCGACTTTGACGCCGACAATGCCCCTGAAATAGCCGGCGACCTGCAAAGCCTGAACGTTAGCGTGGTGAAGTTCTTTACCAACGCCCTTGATACCCGTACCCTGGGCCTGGACGCTATCGTGACCTATTCCACCCGCCTGGGCGGTGATCACAACCTCACCACTACGCTGGCGGCTAACTTCAACGACCTGGAGACCGGTGATATCAAAACATCCCCCAAGCTATCGGGCCGTAAAGACATTTACTTCAGCGACCGCGAACGCTCCTTCCTGGTAGCTTCTGCTCCGCCCAGCAAGATCAACCTGACCTTCGACTACCGCTACCGCAGGTTCAATTCCAACCTGCGCTTCGTACGCTTCGACCGCATCAGGATCCAGAACTATGACCTCGAGTACGATGTATTCGACGCCAAGATCACCACCGATCTCTCTGTAGGCTACCAGATCACCAATGCACTGAACTTTGTAGTGGGATGCAGCAATATTTTCAATGTCTATCCCAACCGTCAGGATGCTACCCTTACAGATTCCGGCGGTATCTATGAGCCGGTGCAGATGGGCTTTAACGGTACTTATTTCTTTAGCAGGTTATCATTCAGATTTTAGGATTTAGAGTGTTATATTGTTTGAGGTTTGAAGTTATCAACCCCGTCATTGCGAAGCCCGAAGAGCCTTAGCGGTGAGCCGGGCTGAAGCAATCTTTTAGACAACAAACGCAATGACGGGGATGGAGACCCTCCTCCGCAATGACGGGGATGACTTCAAACTTCAAACCTCAAACCTTATATCTCATGTCTGAACTAAAGAAAGTAATCCGGCCCATTCATCTCTGGGCAATAGCCGTAGGCCTGGTGATCTCCGGTGAATACTTTGGCTGGAACTATGGCTGGGGCGTTGCCGGCACCGTAGGCTTCCTCATTGCTACGATGCTCATCACGGTCATGTACCTTACATTTATCTTCAGCTTTACGGAACTGACCACTTCCATTCCGCATGCAGGCGGGCCCTTTGCCTATTCCTACCGTGCTTTTGGCGCGGTAGGCGGCCTCATAGCGGGATACGCCACCCTGGTAGAATTCCTGCTGGCCACACCCGCTATTGCTTTTGCGCTGGGCAGCTATATACATTTCCTGTATCCTTCTATGCCGGTGCTGTGGACAGCTATTGGTTTTTATGTGGTCCTTACCGGGATGAATATGCTGGGTATTAAGGAATCAGCGTTGTTCTCACTGGTCATCACTTTGCTGGCGGTGGGAGAGCTGCTCCTGTACATGGGTATCATCGCCCCGGCATATAAAACCGCTAATTTCCTGCACAACGCCATGCCCTATGGTTGGCAGGGCGTTTTTGCCGCACTGCCTTTCGCCATGTGGTTGTATGTATGCATAGAAGGCGTAGCGATGGTGGCCGAAGAGGTACAACAACCGGAAAAGACCATTCCCAAAGGTTATATCTCAGGGATCCTTACCTTGATGCTGCTGGCCATTGGCGTGATGGTGCTTACCGGCGGTATTACAGACTGGAAGCAGCTCTCGGCGATAGATTATCCCCTGCCTGAATCTATCGGGATTGTGTTGGGCAAACAGAACAGCCTTACGAAGATCTTTGCGGGTATTGGCCTTTTCGGCTTGCTGGCTTCCTTTAACGGTATTATCGTGGGTTACTCCAGGCAGCTCTTTGCTTTGTCGCGCAGTAAGTACCTGCCCTCCATACTCTCCACGCTGAGCACTAAGCACCAAACGCCCGATTGGGCACTGATCATAGGCGGCCTGCTGGGTATTATCGCGCTGGCCCTGGGAAGAACGGATCAGCTGGTGGTGCTGTCTGTGCTGGGCGCCGTAGTGATGTACATCATGAGCATGATCAGCCTCTTTGTGCTGCGCAAAAAAGAACCAGACCTGAAAAGGCCTTTTAAAGTGCCCTTGTATCCCTGGGTGCCCGCGATCGCCTTGCTGCTGTCAGTGCTTTCCATGGTGGCAATTGTATATTATAACGTGTTTTTAAGTGTACTGTTCTTTGCAGGACTGGCTGTTATCTTAGTGTTGTTTGTGCTCAGCGGAAAGCATAAACAACCACAGGAAGATATATCTTTATACCAGCTACAATAAACAATGGGTTACAGCTGTACCATACAGAATATCACGTACCGTTTTGACAGCCTGGGCGAGCTGCTCGCAAAGGCGTCGCCGTTCCGCTCTGGTGATGCGCTGGCAGGTCTTGCTGCCGGCAGCTATGAAGAAAGAGTAGCCGCGCAAATGGCGCTGGCCGATGTGCCGTTGACTACCTTTCTGCAGGAAGCCGTAGTGCCTTATGAAAAGGACGAAGTAACAAGGCTGATCATAGATACGCATGATGCCGCCGCCTTTTCTCCCATACGGCACATGACCGTGGGAGAGTGGCGCGACTGGCTGCTGAGCGATGACGCAGATACCCTCGCCTTACAGCAGCTGGCGCCCGGTATCACACCTGAGATGACGGCGGCAGTATCAAAGCTGATGCGCAACCAGGACCTGATCAGCGTAGCCCGTAAATGTGAAGTAGTGACCCGCTTCAGGAATACGTTGGGACTGAAAGGCCGTTTCTCTGTTCGCCTGCAGCCCAATCATACCACAGATGATCCCCGCGGCATTGCCGCCAGTATAGTAGACGGCCTGCTCTATGGCAGCGGCGATGCAGTCATCGGTATCAATCCTGCTACCGATAGTCCGGCCGCCGTTGTGACCCTGCTCAACATGCTGGACCAGTTGCGGCAGCAGTTCGACATTCCTACACAATCCTGTGTGTTGTGCCATGTTACCACCGCCCTGCAGATCATGCAGCAGGCGCCTGTAGACCTGGTGTTCCAGTCCGTTGGCGGCACGGAAAAGACCAATGCCAGCTTCGGTATTCACCTGTCTATGCTGCAGGAGGCCTATGATGCAGCTTTATCCCTGCAACGCGGTACGATCGGCAATAATGTGATGTACTTCGAAACAGGGCAGGGCAGTTCGCTCTCTGCCAATGCGCATGAAGGACTGGACCAGCAAACCTGCGAGGTAAGGTCTTATGCCGTAGCCCGCCATTTTAAGCCGCTGCTGGTGAACACCGTAGTAGGTTTCATCGGGCCGGAATATCTCTTTGATGGTAAACAGATCATCCGTGCCGCGCTGGAAGATCATTGCTGCGGCAAGCTAATGGGACTGCCTATGGGCGTGGATGTATGCTATACCAACCATGCCGAGGCCGACCAGGATGATATGGATAACCTGCTTACCCTCCTGGGTGTAGCAGGCTGCAATTATATCATGGGCGTGCCCGGAGCGGATGATATTATGCTGAACTATCAATCCACTTCCTTCCACGACGCCCTTTATCTTCGTAAAGTACTGGGCTTGCGTCCCGCGCCTGAGTTTGAGCAATGGTTGCTGAAACAGGGTATTATGGATCAAGCAGGCAACCAGTTACAGATACAGGCTTCCCATCAACTTTTAAAATTAGTCTGAGTTCTGAGGTTTGAGGTCTGAAGTTCGTTGGAAGTTTTGATGTTAAGGGCAGTTTGCCTGAACTAAACTTCTAACCTTTAACGAACCTCAGACCTCAGACCTCAAACCTCAAACCCAAAATTATGAAAGATCCCTGGCTCTCCTTACGCACTTTCACTCCCGCCCGCATTGCGCTGGGCCGTACAGGCACTTCCGTTCCGCTGGAAGAAGTGCTGCGTTTTCGACTGGCGCATGCGCATGCGCGTGATGCCGTGTATTCCCTGCCGGATATAGAAGGCCTGCAGCAACAGCTGCTTGCATTGAAAGTGCCCGTACAGGTATTGCACAGCAGCGCGGCAGACCGGCAGGAATACCTGCAGCGGCCAGATAAGGGCCGAAGGCTGGATCAGGCATCCGCTGCCACATTATCCACCCTCGAAGGCAGCGGGAATGAAGTGGCTATTGTGATAGCAGACGGGCTCTCTGCTACTGCGGTGAACCGTCATGCAGCACCCCTTTTGCAGGAGTTGCTGCCCATGATCAATGATGCCGGTATTGCGCTGGCGCCTGTTTGCATCGTACAACAGGGCAGGGTAGCGGTAGGTGATGAAGCGGGCGCACTGCTGAAAGCTAAAGCTGTGCTGGTGCTCATCGGCGAAAGGCCCGGCCTCAGTTCTCCTGATAGTCTTGGCATCTATCTTACTTTTCAACCTACAATAGGCCTGACAGACGAAGCCCGTAACTGCATCTCCAATATCCGCCCGGAAGGCTTATCCTACAAGGCGGCAGCAGAAAAAGCTTTTTATCTGCTCCGCGAATCTTTGCGCCTGCAATTATCCGGCGTACATTTGAAGGATAACGAGAAACTAATATCATGAAACGGAGACAGGGCTCAGGCTTTTCTATCATTTTCCTTTTCTTTTTTACCAGTATACAGGCGCAGCAGGTAACCCTGCAGAAGAATGAGCTGATCATGCAAAAGCCGCCTTTTGCCGCCTGTCATGCTTCCACCATTACGGCGCTGCCTGGCAAACGCCTGATGGCAGCCTGGTTTGGCGGTACCCGTGAAAGCCATCCTGATGTATGTATCTGGACATCCGTTTACGATAAAGGAAGCTGGAGCGCGCCGCAGCGTATAGCAGATGGCGTTATAAACGATACGCTGCGCTATCCCTGCTGGAACCCGGTACTGTTCAGGACCCGCGCCGGTAAATTATTCCTCTTCTATAAAGTAGGTAAAACGCCGCGCGACTGGTGGGGCATGATGATGGCATCCACCGATGATGGCCGGCATTGGAGCAGGCCGGAACGCCTGCCTGACAGCTTGCTGGGGCCCATCAAGAACAAGCCCGTTCAACTGGCCAATGGAGACGTATTATATCCATCCAGCACAGAAAGCAAGGATGAAAAAACCTGGCACATCCACCTGGAAAAGTCAGATGCCAATGGACGCAATTGGCAGTACATCCCTATCAACTGTGATACCTTCGGTGTGATCCAGCCCAGTATCCTGCAATATCCCGGCAATAAGCTGCAGCTGCTGTGCAGGAGCCGTCAGAACTATGTGATACAAACCTGGTCGGAAGATAATGGCCATAGCTGGAGCCCGCTCACTAAAACAGACCTGCCCAATCCCAATTCCGGTACGGATGCCGTTACCCTGCAAAATGGCCTGCAGATGCTTGTATACAATCCGCTGGCTGCAGGCAGGGAATGGTGGGAAGGCCGCAGTAAATTAAAAGTAGCGGTATCTGCAGATGGCCAGCACTGGAAAGATGTGTATACGCTGGAAGACCAGCCCAAAGGAGAATTCAGCTATCCGGCTATTATTCAGTCGCCGGATGGATTGATACATATTACTTACACGGCTGATCGTAAAAATATCCGTCATGTAGTGTTGCAGTCTCCATCGCCCTCATCGCAAGCACAGTAAGACACCCCGGGTCTTCATCCCCGTCATTGCGAGGAGCCCTATGGCCCCTGTGCGCGGGCGCGACGAAGCAATCTTCCAAAATATCTTCGCTCTGAATAACTAGTAAAAAACGCCCGTTCACCATGAACGGGCGTTATATCTTTAACGTAGCTATAATCTTTATTTCATCAGATTCTTCTTCACATACGCCGCACTCTTGGCAATGCTCTCAAACGGATCGATCGTGATCCTGTCCTGCTCCACAAACAAATACTTCACACCTGCTGTCGATGCATTTGCAAAGATCTCCTTGAAGTTAATACTTCCGGTACCTACTTCTGCAAACTTGATATCGTTTTCAATATCCTGGATGCGTACCGCTTCTGTATCCGGCACCGGATTTGAAGCATTTTTATCCATATCTTTCACATGCCACATCGGGAAGCGGCCGGGCGCTTTTTTAAACAGGCTGGCGGGAGAATGTCCTGCCTTTTCTGCCCAGAAGAGGTCCAGCTCAAAGAATACCAGTGAAGGATCGGTTTCATTCAGCAGGATGTCATAAGCGGTATCCTTTCCGTCAGGCAATTTCCTGAATTCCCAGAAGTGGTTGTGATAAGCCATTTTCAGGTTTGATTTCTTTGCCAGCTCGCCTGCCTTGTTGAGCTGTGCCGCTACAAATTTGTAGTCATCCACCGGTACGGGATATTTATCCCAGAGATACAAGGGTGGGATAGGCGCTACAAAATATTCCTGGCCTGCGCCTGCTGAAATGTCCAGCTGTGCTTTCAGTACGCTGTCATCCCCATTCCCTTTTGTCAGGAAGTCATTCAGCTGGTAATGCCCGCTGGGTGTTGTAAGGTTATGCTGCTTAAGTAATGCTTTAAATTCGGGAGTGCTCAGTCCCCAGAAATTAGAGTTCGCGCCCTGGTAGTTAAAAAAGGTTTCTACCTGTTGATAACCTGCCTTGGCTACTTTAGCGATAGTGCCTTTAACATCTTTGCTCAGCTCATCACGGAGGGTGTATAACTGGATGCCCAGTTTACCGGGAATTGCTTTTGGTTTTCCGCCTGCGAGTAAGTGTGTGGGTTGAATGGCCAATCCTGCAGCGACGAGTGCTGCCTGTTGAATAAAAGACCGTCTGCTTTGCATTAACGTGATTTTGATTAAATATACAAAATTCAAATTCCAAATACCAAATTCCAGGTTCCAAAACAGTGCCAGAATACCGGGCCTTATTTGTTACCGTAGCGGCAGCGCTCTTCGGCGCTAAGCTGCGGGCCACCGTGGCCACTATGGTGCCCAATTTGAAGCCTCCGGCGGGCATTGTATACAGCGCAATCGTTGTCGGAGTATTTACTATGGTAATTGCCTTATTAGCCTTATATTTCCTGGACGAAACCTTTACCAAAGACCTGGATTATGTGGAAAAGGAGTAGACGGTACTGGAATCTTATATAAATAAGTGTTATAATTACACGGAATAATCAAGCTTTAAGGAATTTGATGAAAACGCTTGTCTGCACTACACCCGGCGAATTCGCCTACGGTGAAAAAGAAAAGCCGGTATTAACACCGGGCCATGCTATTATCAGGATCAACCGCATCGGCGTATGCGGTACTGACCTCCACGCTTTTGAAGGCACACAACCTTACTTTGAGTATCCCCGTATCCTGGGCCATGAGCTGGCCGGAGAGCTGGTGGAAGCAGATAACGCGCCCGGCTTTGAAAAAGGGGAGGCGGTTACCTTCATTCCCTATTTCAATTGCGGCCACTGCATCGCCTGCCGTTCGGGCAAGCCTAATTGCTGCACCAGCCTGAAAGTATGCGGGGTACATATAGACGGCGGCATGGTAGAGTACCTGTCTGTACCATCGTATTCGCTGGTACACGGTCAGGGCCTTTCCTTCGATGAACTGGCGCTGGTAGAGCCGCTGGCTATTGGCGCGCATGGCGTTCGCCGCGCAGGCGTACAACCCGGCGAGTTTGTACTGGTAGTAGGCGCAGGGCCCATCGGATTGGGCATTATGGAATTTGCCCGCATCGCCGGTGGTAATGTGATCGCGGTGGATATCAACGAGCACCGCCTGTCCTTCTGCAAAGAACGCCTGCAGGTGGCCCATACGGTAAATGCCAAAGACAGCGATGTGATGGCGCAGCTGCAGCAGATCACCAATGGTGATATGCCCACGGTGGTAATAGATGCTACCGGCAGCCAGAAAGCGATCCTGAACGCGTTTCAATACATGGCCCATGGCGCCAGGTATGTGCTGGTAGGTTTGCAGAAGAACGAGATCAGCTTCTCCCATCCTGAATTCCATAAAAGAGAAGCCACCCTGATGAGCAGCCGTAACGCCACCCGCGAAGATTTTGAGCATGTGATCAGCTCCATGAAAAAAGGACTGGTGCAACCCGCTACCTACATCACCCATCGTGTAAGTTTCGACCAGGTAAAAGACGAATTCGGAAACTGGCTGAACCCTGCCAACGGGGTCATTAAAGCGATGATAAGGCTTTGATGATCAGTAATTCAGTAGCTTTGTGGAAAGTGTAGTATATGAAGTGGCTTCCAGCTCTTGGCTGTTGTTTATTCCTATGGGCATGTAACGCAAAGCAATGTAGAAAGCAGCACACCCCGCCGCCCGGCGTGGATACTTTGATACTGGCAGAACAATGGCAGGGCAATGTGCACGCTGTTACCTGCGACAACATAGAAGTAAGGCTCAGCTTAGCACATAAGGAAGGATCTGATACCGGTTCCTATCAGCTGATGCAGCGCTGCAAGGATAATAACAACACTTTTAACGACGAAGGCATATGGATCGTTCACCGGGCCAAAGACACCATTTATACTTTAATTAAAGAGAAGGGCGAAGGAAGCAGTTACTATAAAGTAAAGGGAAACCGCCTGTATGAGCTGGATGCCGATAAGAAGGAAGTAAACACTTATTATCTGCGGAAGGTAGAATAGTTGACAGTTGTCAGTTGACAGTTGTCAGTTGTAAGTTGTCAGTTGTAAGTTGTGATATGGCAGTAATTGCGATCACTGTCAACTGACAACTGTCAACTGCCAACTTTTAACTAAATTTGATTATGGGGGCCAGGATTCTACTACTTTTCCTGTCGGTCATTGCGGGATTCCACGTATCTGCACAACTACCGGTAACTATCTCTGACGAGGTGGACCAGCACATCTTTACTTATGGCGAAATAGAATACCTGGAAGACCCTGGCGGAAAGCTCACCATTGAAGCAATACAAAGCCCTGCTGCCAATCGCCTCTTCCAGCCCAGCTTCCAGAGCACGCCGCAGAATCACCGCCTGGGTGTGGTGTACTGGTACCGCATAAAGATCAGGCACGATCCTGCCGTAAAGAAACATTTCATTCTCGAATACTTTGACCAGACCATAGACGAGATCACCGCCTATATGCCCGATGGCAGCGGCCATTACCAGGCGCGTCAGATGGGCGACCGCTTTCATTTCGGCCAGCGGCTGTTCCAACACAAGAACTTTGAGCTGGAGCTGGACAAGCGCCAGGCCGGTGAACAGCTGTATTATTTCAGGATCCGCTCGGCGCAGATCGCAGATGTGATCATTGTACTGCGCTCCGTGAATAAATTCATTGGCTATGCGCTCAACGAATACTTCTCTTTCGGGATCTTCTATGGCATGATCCTCATCTTCAGCTTTTATAATCTCATTATGTTCCTGGCAGTGCGGCAGGTGCAGTACCTCTACTATGTGCTGTATAACCTGAGCGTGGCCTTGTATGAAGCCTGTACAGACGGTATCGCCTACCAGTACCTCTGGCCGGGCGCACCAGTCTGGAACCAGTACGCCTTTGCAGTGCCGCTCTGCCTGATGAGCATCTTTGCATTGCTCTTTACCCGCAAGCTGCTGTACGTACGATCCCGCGCGCCCATACTGGATAAGGTGATCCTGGGTATCATTGCAGCGAGAGTAGCGTTTTTTGTGGCGGCTTTGCTGTTCAACCGCTCCTGGTTTAACTATAAGTTCATTGAGATGATCCCCCTGGCCGTAGCGTTCTATACGGGCATCTATATCTGGTTGCGGGGATACCGGCCTGCCCGCTTCTTTGTGCTGGCCTACAGTTTTCTCTTCCTGGGCTTTATGCTGAAGTTTTTTATCATGCTGGGGTACGACTGGCTGAACTTCGGGGTAGTGAGCTACTACAGCCTTAGCTTCTGCTTTATCCTGGAGATGTTCTTCCTGTCCTTCGCTATCGGCGATAAGGTACGGCTGCTAAAGCGAAAGAAGGACAAAGCCCAGCGCCAGATCATCCGCCAGATGAGCGAGAACGCCCGCCTCAAAGATGTGCTGAACCGCGAGCTGGAAAGCCAGGTAAAAGAGCGCACCCGCGAGCTATCTGAAAAGTCGGCACTCATCGCGCAGCAAAATGAAGAACTGCAGGAAGCCAATCTCCTGTTGCAGGCCCAGGCAGAAGAGATTTCCCGCATGAACGCCTTACTGGAACAAGACAACCGCCAGCTGCAGACCAATGTGGAGAAAGTATCCCGCGCCCGTGTGCTGTCTGCCCCCGTAGATTTTGAAGAGTTCAGCAGGATCTACCCCGACAAGGAAAGCTGCTTCCGCTTCCTGTCCGACCTGAAATGGAGCCAGGGCTATCACTGCCGTAAATGCGGGCATGATCATTATTTCCATGGCCACCTCTTATACAGCCGCCGCTGCGCCAAGTGTGGTTATGAGGAGTCCGTAACGGCCAATACCATTTTACAGAATACCCGCATAGACATCAACAAAGCTTTCTACATGATCTTCCTGGTGTATTCCACCAAAGGAAAAATATCCTCCCATAAACTCTCTGAGATCCTCAATATCCGGCAAAGTACCTGCTGGTCCTACAGCAGCCGGATCAAAAAAGTAATGGAAGACCGGAAGAGATCCCTCCAGCAATCAGATGAAAAAGGCTGGAGCAAACTCGTCATGGACTATGATTAAACCGGTATTTCGCATTCACTTATGACTTACGACTGACCACTAACGACTTTTTTAACAGGGTAACCATCCGTATCAGATTTCACCCGCAGCATGCCCCTGGCGCCTCCTCATACCCTTGATTATCAGGCGTGACAACCTGCTATTCCCTACGGTACTGAAGCGTATCAAATCGATTGCAAGTATTTAGTTATCAACAAGTTACGGAAAATATTTTTTGTTGAACGCAGCTTTTTGAAATAACTTTACAGTATTCGTTATTCTTCCACGTCATCCATGTTATGAGTAAAAACCAAAACGGATCATAAGCATTTTATCCTATCACCATTTATGCAATTTATATGCAAAAGAAGGCTACACTTTTAATGGCCGTTCTGCTCTTGCTGGTGGGTTTTACCAGGGCGCAGGACGTTTCAGTCAGTGGTTCAGTTAAAGGCACTATTAAAGACAACCAGGGCACTCCTTTGCCCGGGGTTTCGGTAGTGGTCAAGAACACTACCCGGGGAACCACCACTAAGCCGGATGGTACTTTCTCCATCCAGGCTGCTAAGCAGGACGTACTGGTATTTTCTTTCCTGGGGTACGCTACCCAGGAAACACAGGTTGGCGACCGTGACGTTATTGACCTGGTCATGCAGGACGAGAACAGGCAATTGAGTGAAGTAGTGGTAATTGGTTACGGTACCCAGCGCAAGAAAGATATTACCGGGGCGGTATCGGTAGTAGGAGAGAAGGAATTTGAATCCCGTCCCAACACGCAGCTAGGAGCGGTGCTGCAAGGCAAGGCGCCCGGTGTACAGGTACTGGCGCCCTCCGGTAAACCATCTGCAGGCTTCAGCATCCGTATCAGGGGTACCAGCTCCATTAAGGCCAGCAGCGATCCCCTGTATGTAATAGACGGCGTGCCCACCACCGATACCCGTTCCGTAAACCCGGCAGATATTGAGAGCATCTCCGTATTGAAAGACGCTTCTTCCGCCGCTATATATGGGGCCTCCGGCGCCAACGGCGTAGTGCTGATCACTACCCGCAAAGGCAAGACCGGTCCGCCCAGGTTCGAGTTCAATGCCTACGGAGGTTATCAGTCCGTATGGAAAAGACTGGACGTGCTGAATGGCACCCAGTACCGCGAACTGATGACCGAAATGGGCAACATCACCGATTGGAACAAGTATAACAAGAACACCAACTGGCAGGACGAGATCTTCCGGAAAGGCACTTCCCAGAACTACCAGATCTCCGTTTCCGGTAAGAACGATAAAACCACCTATTACCTTTCCGGCGGCTGGGTACAACAGAACGGCGCGGTGCGCGCTGCCACCATGGATCGCTTCAATTTCAAGGTGAACCTGGAACAGCAGATCAACAACTGGCTGACCATGGGAACCAATGTAGCGTATAGCCGCTGGCATGATGTAGATATAACGGATAATATTGGTGTAGACAGGGGCGGTGTGCTCCTGGGTGCGCTGGCCACACCGCCGGTGATCGGTATTTATAACGAGAACGGCACTTTTACCAGCAATCCCTTCCAGGACTGGGAGAACCCGGTAGCCAGCACAGACGGCGCCGAGGTGGGTAATAAGCAACAGCGCCTGCTGGGTAATATTTATGGTGAGATACAGCTGCTGCCCGACCTGAAGTTCAGGAGCAATTTCGGTATCGATTATAACAACTCGGTGTACGATTACTTCGTGGATCCCTTCCGTACCAGCTACGGTCGGGCGAGAGGAGGTATCGGCCGGAACAATACCGATTTGATCAACTACTGGATTGCAGAAAATACACTGTCTTACAATAAGGTGTTCGGCAAGCATACGGTAGGCGCCATGGCGGGTGTAGTAGCCCAGAGCACCAAATGGGAAAGCTCAAAGATCGAGAAGACGGGCTTTTCCAGCAACGGTATCCCTACTACCAATGCAGGTTCTACTTTCCAGGTGGCAGAGAACACCAAGTCTGAAAAGAAGAACGCGTCTTTCCTCGCCAGGGTGAATTACAGTTATGAAGATAAATACCTGCTGACGGCTAACATGCGTGCAGACGCTTCTTCTGTGTTCGGGCCGCAGAACCGTTGGGGCTACTTCCCCTCCGCATCTGTTGGCTGGCGTATTTCGCAGGAGCCTTTCATGAAAGACATGACGGTTATTAATGACCTGAAGCTGCGTGCAGGATGGGGCAAGGTAGGGAACGATCAGCTGGGCACCAGCCGCTATCCCTGGTTAGGCCTGGTAGGGCCTGGCAGCAATTATCCCATTGGAGGGATCGTAATGCCGGGAACTACTCCTTCCTCCTTTGAGAACAGGGAGCTGAAATGGGAAGCCACTACCCAGTACAACGTAGGTTTGGATGTTACCCTGCTGGATTCCCGTTTGACCGTGAGCATAGACGCCTACCAGAAAAACACTTCCGACCTGCTGCTGGATGTGCCTGTTCCCAAATCCACCGGCTTTGACATCTCCACCCAGAACGTTGGTAAGGTGCGTAACAAAGGCCTGGAATTCCTGGTAAGCTCCCGCAACCTGACAGGAGATTTTGAATGGTCAACAGACCTGAACGTATCCATCAACCGTAACAAGGTAATAGACATTCAGCAACAGGATATCTTCAGCGCCGAAGTAGCTACCCGTGGTAACATCAGCCTTACGAGGGAAGGAGAGCCGCTGGGCGTATTCTATGGCTACAGGGCTGCAGGCGTTGATCCGCAAACGGGTAACCTCTGGTACCTCACCAGTAAAGGAGAGAAAACCTTTGAGCCTGCGGCTGAAGACCGCGTGATCATCGGGGATCCCAATCCTGATTTTCTCTATGGTATCACCAACAATTTCAGCTATAAGAATATCCGCTTAAGCGTGTTCCTCCAGGGCTCACAGGGTAACGACATGTTCAACGCATCCCGCATAGAAACAGAATCTATGATGGACCCGCGCAACCAGACCACCGTAGTGCTCAACCGCTGGAAAACACCCGGCCAGGTCACCGATATACCTAAGGCAACGCCCAACAGCTCGCAGAATTCATTGATCTCTACCCGTTATGTGGAGAACGGCTCTTATATGCGTGTTAAATCAGCTACGCTCAGCTATGATCTTCCGGCCACTGTGCTGAACAGGATCAGGCTGAAAGGCCTGCGGCTGTATGTAACCGGGGAGAACCTCTTCACCATTACCGATTACAAGGGTTTTGACCCCGAGGTGAACTACCAGGGCAATACCGGTAATGCCGGCGATGCCAACATATCACAGGGTATCGACTTCGGTACATATCCGCAAACACGCAACCTGATCTTTGGGCTTAATGTTACCTTCTAATGCTTACTACCATGCAAACAAAATATCTTTTAATATGCACACTGGCATTGGGCCTCAGCTCCTGCAGCAAGTTTGTGGACGTTGAGCCTATCTCTGATGCCACCACGGAAAACGCCTACAGAACGGCAGCTGATGCAGAAGCCGCACTGATAGGCGCATACGATGCGTTTCACCAGGAATACTACATCTGGGATAATATCAATTTCAGTGATGTATTGTCTGATAACTATTACGCCGGGGGCGATAACCCCGAGCTCTTTGCAGTAGACCTGCTAAACATCACTCCCGTGAACAGCCGCCTGTTCAACAACTGGAGCCAGTTGTACAGCGGCATCGCAAGGACGAATATCATCCTGTCTAAAGTGCCCGCTATGGACGATCCCCAGCTGGCTGCCCGTAAAGAGCAGATCCTGGGAGAGGCCGCTTTCCTGCGCGCTTATCACTACTTCCAGCTGGTGAAGCTGTGGGGCGGTGTGCCGCTGGTACTGGAACCTGCTACTTCTGCTGATCCTGCACAGACCAACAAGCCGCGTGCAAGCGAAGCAGAAGTGTATGCACAGATCATCAAAGACCTGGAATTTACACTGAGCCGCCTGCCCGATACTTACTCCGGCGATGCCAGCGTGAACAAGGCCCGCGCTACCAAAGGCGCGGTGAACGCCCTGCTCGCAAAGGTGTACGCGCAGAAACCTGACCGCGACTACACCAAGGTGCTGGAATACTGCAATGCCGTGATCACCAGTCCGGCCGGCTATCATCTCATCAATTTCAATTTCCTGTTTGACGGCGGGCATTACAACAATGAGGAGTCTATCATGGAGGTACAGTTCACCGGTAGTGCAGAAGCCAATTGGGGCCCGCAGCTGGTATTGCCGCCTTCCGTTTCCGGTGATTCCTGGAGGAAATTTATTACTCCTTCCAAAGACCTGGTAAAAGCCTTTGATTCCGAGAATGATCAGATCCGCAAGAACGCCAGTATCCTTTTCGAGAATGTTACCTGGACAGATGAGTACTGGGCAATAGGCGGCGGTAGTGTACCCTTTGCGTATAAATGGAAGAGCGCCAACGGTTGGGCCAGCACCAACCGCCAGTATATTCTTCGCCTGGGAGACATCATCCTGCTGAAAGCCGAAGCCCTCAATGAGCTGGGCCGCCTTGGAGAAGCAGCAGTAGAATTGAACAATATCCGTCAGCGTGTAACCTTGCCCGCTACAACGGCTACTACCAAAGAAGCCATGCAGCGCGCCATTGAAAAGGAACGCCGCCTGGAACTGGCGCAGGAAGGCCATCGCTGGGATGATCTTCGCCGCTATGGCCGTGTAGAGACCGTGATGAATGCCCTGCAGGAGATAGACCTGCGTACCGGCCAGCGCGTGAACTATAACATGACAAAAACCAAAGAGCTCCTGCCCATTCCTCAGCAGGAACGCGACAGGAATAAACAGCTGGACCAGAATCCAGGCTATAACTAACAGGTTACGGATATGAGTTTGAGGTTTGAAGTCTGAGGTCTGAGGTTGGTTAAAGGTTTGAAGTTCAGAACAGCTTTGCCAGCCAAAGATATTTGTCGTGCACCTCAGACATCAAACGAACCTCAGACCTCAGACTTCAAACCTCAAACCTTTTTATGAAACACACTGTTCTATTGCTAACGGCAGCCCTTTTCGTGACCAGCTGTGCGAAAGGCCGTTATAAGGAATCGGGTACCCCTTCCGGCGATTCTGCCAGGGTAGTAGGAAAGGCGCAGATCTGGATCACCAATGGCACGCAATCAAAGCTGCTGCAAAAGGGTAATGATATAGACATAAAAACAGGCGTCGCCCCTGGCGCTACCCTGATACAGATCGATGCTGCAAAACCGCTGCAGGAAATAGAAGGATTTGGCGCTGCGCTTACCGGTTCCTCCGCCTACCTCATTCACCGGCAGCTGAACAGTACGCAGCGCAGTCAGCTGCTAAAGGAGCTCTTTGACCCCGAACAGGGCATCGGCATCAGCTATCTCCGCCTCACCATGGGCGCTTCGGACTTCTCCCTGGATGATTTTACCTATGACGATGTGCCCGCAGGGCAGACGGACCCAGGCTTAACGAAGTTCTCTATCGCAAAAGACAAAGAGGACATTGTGCCGGTATTACACGCCATCAAAGCCATTGCCCCCCATCTGAAGATCATGAGCAGTCCCTGGAGCGCGCCTGCATGGATGAAGGACAAGGGGAAACTGGCCGGCGGCAGGCTCAAGCCCGAGTGGTATGGCGCTTATGCTGCTTACTTCGTGAAATATGTCCAGGCTTACCAGCAGGAAGGCATTCGCATCGACGCCGTTACCCCGCAGAACGAACCGCTGTACGAAGCGGCCTATCCCTCCATGCGCATGGAGGCCGGAGAGCAGGCTGCCTTTATCAGGGATCACCTGGGACCTGCTTTCAAGCAGCATCAGCTCAATACGGATATTATCATCTATGATCATAACTGGGATGTGCCGCAGTATCCTATCACTATCCTGAACGATACGGCTGCCCGGCAATATGTGAGCGGCTCTGCCTTTCATGCCTATGCAGGACAGGTAACGGCCATGACGCAGGTGCATGCGCAGCATCCGGACAAAGGCCTTTATTTTACGGAAGTATCCGGCGGCGCCTGGGCCCAGCAGTTCGGGGACAACCTGAAATGGAACATCAGCAATGTATTCATTGGCAGTGTGAACAACTGGTCAAAAAGTGCGCTGCTCTGGAACCTGGCCCTGGATAATGACCACGGTCCGCAGAACGGCGGCTGTAAAGACTGCAGGGGAGTGGTCACCATTGGCAGCGACGGCGCCATTACCCGTAATGTAGAGTATTACGCGATCGGTCATATGTCTAAGTTTGTACGGCCCGGCGCTTTTCGTATATCGCTGAGCGGTAGCGGCGCCAATGACCTGGACTGTGCGGCTTTCCTGAACAGCGACGGTACCCGGGTACTGGTAGTGCTGAACAAGGACAACGATGCCCGCAGCTTTACGGTAACAGAAGGAGACCGGCAATATCAATATTCACTGGAAGGGAACGCGGTGGCTACCATCGTATGGAAGTAATGGAATGCTAATGCCGAACGAAAAACGCAGTAGGCATTAAGCGTTTGGCGTTTGGCGTTCAGCGTATTATTTTTGCAACTACACAATCAGGATCGTATGTTGCAATTATCGAATGAACGTTTGAGCATCACCATCGCTGAGAAAGGCGCGGAGCTGCAAAGCATTACCCGTAAGGACCTTCAGCTGGAATACCTTTGGAGCGGCGACGCGGCCTTCTGGGGAAAGAAAAGCCCGGTACTGTTCCCCGTGGTGGGCGGTTTGAAGAATAACAGCTACACTTATCATGGAACGGCTTACACGTTGGGCAGGCATGGTTTTGCCAGGGATATGGTATTTACCGTGGCAGAACAAACGGCCGGCAGCATTCGTTTCCTGCTTACCGACAGCGCCGATACACACAAAGTATACCCTTTCCCCTTTCATTTTGAAGTGGTATATACGCTGGATGATAACCGGCTGACGGTTAGCTATCGCGTGCGTAATACGGGTAATGAGGATATGTTCTTTTCAGTAGGCGGTCATCCGGCCTTCCGGGTTCCCCTGGCGGCAGGCACCGGCTATGAGGACTATTACCTGCAGTTTAACCGGGAGGAAACCGCCGGTAAATGGCCATTATCCCCAGAAGGCTTGATTGAACGCAGCACACAGCCCCTGTTGGATCATACGCAACGCCTGCCCTTAAAAAAGACGCTGTTTTATGCCGATGCCCTGGTGCTGAAACACCTGGCATCTGATGCCGTGACCCTGAAAAGCGATGTGACCCCGCATGGGCTGGAATTTCATTTCAAAGGGTTTCCTTATCTCGGCATCTGGGCTGCAAAAGATGCAGATTTTGTATGTATAGAGCCCTGGTGTGGTATCGCAGATCATGTAGACGCCAGCGGACAGCTGCAGGAAAAGGAAGGGATCAATCAGTTGCAGCCTGGGGGACTGTTTGAAAGAAGCTGGCAGGTGGTGCTGTTCTAGCTTGTGTTAAGCTGTGTTAAGGTATGTTATGGTGTGTTATGGGTTTCATTTTAAGAGGAGGCTTTTAATTAATTTTAAGTAAAACCTCCGCTATATGAAGAACAAGAACAACCTATTTCTGCTGTGCTGCATGCTGGCATTTATCACTATCATTCTCTTATCTTTCAAACCAAATTCAACGCCCGTTAAATGGCAATACTGCACCGTTACAGTAACCGGTGCATTTGGAGCGAAGATCAGGATCGTTGTAGACAATGGCCAGGAGAAGGGCACTAAAGCGTCGAAAGAAAACATGGTAAAAGATTCGGCCGGTAATGTGATGAACTTTAATTCCCCGATAGATGCGATGAACTACATGGGCCGGGACGGATGGGAATGTGTAACTGCATACAATCCCGGCACCGTTGCATTTGTGCAGTTCCTGATGCGAAAACCGGTTGAGTAAATAGGTGGCATTATTTTGGCGGCATTCGAAAGTGTGGAAACATCATTCTTAACCGCTAAAATGTAAAGTTATGCCAGTAAGAGACAGGTCTATAGGCAATAAAGGTCTGGAACAGGGAGGACCTAATATGGGTAACGACTACAGCAGGGACCTGAGCCGTAAAGCAAAAGGAGTAGATACCTCCGACATTGTCGTTAAGAATAAGAAAAAGACAACTCCCCGTTCGCAGCAAACGCCTGCAGCAAAAAAAACTTCCAGGCAGGGCAAGGGTAAATAAGCCCGGTCTTGCATAATAAGGGAGAGAGCGTATCACACGCCCTCTCCCTTGCTATTTCAGGACCAGACAATTCCCGGATAAAGTAACGATATAGTTACGTTAAAGTCATGAATGCGATAAAATATTGGGGAAGCTTAGGAAAGGCGGATGAACGCCTGGCGGCAAAATAACTAATTCTTCAGCTCCAGCACTACTACAGAATGCGGGGGTAGGCTTACGCTCAGGTTGTTTCCATTTTTCTTTGCCCCGTTGAATTTCGCGATCTGCACGGTATTGGGTGCTTCGAAAGTATTGATATCAGTTACCTTGGCGGAGCTGAGCACCTGGCCCTCTACGCTTTTCCAGGGCAGGTTGCTGATCATGGCAGATACATTCACTGTTTTGGCAGCGTCCAGGTTCACCAGTGATACATGGATCACGTTGTTGGAATCTACGGAGGCCGATGCGTTCACCGCGGGGATCTGCTCATTGCCTACGGAGTAAGATGGGCTGTTCAGCAGTATGGGCAGGAATTTCGCATCCTGGTGTACTTTAAACAGGTCAAAAACATGGTAGGTAGGTGTTAGCAGCATTTTCTCCTTCTGGGTAAGTATAAGCGACTGCAGCACGTTTACGGTCTGGGCCAGGTTGGCCAGGCGTACACGGTCGCAGTGGTTGTTAAAGATGTTCAGGGTGGTGGCGGCTACCAATGCATCGCGCAGGCTGTTCTGCTGGTAGAGGAAGCCCGGGTTGGTGCCTGGTTCCACATTGGTCCAGATTCCCCATTCATCTACGGCCAGCGCCACTTTCTTCTCCGGGTCGTAATGGTCCATAATCGCGCTGTGGCGGCTTACCAGTTCTTCCATATGCAGGCAATGCTTCATGGTAGTGAAGTATTCCTGTTCCGTAAATGAAGTAGCAGAGCCTTTGTCGTGCCAGGTATTGGGCACGGTATAGTAATGCAGTGAAAGGCCCCACATCTGGTTGAGGGGGATGTTCTTCATGGCGGTCTCCGTCCACTTGTAGTCGTCTGAGTTAGCGCCGCAGGCGATCTTTTTCAGGGGAGCGCCCGGGTAGTTCCTGGCATAGGTGGCGTAACGCCTGAATTGGTCTGAATAAAACTCGGCTGTCATACTGCCGCCGCATCCCCAGCTTTCGTTGCCCACTCCCCAGAAGTGCACGTTCCAGGGTTCCTGGCGGCCGTTCTCCTTCCTTATTTTAGACATGGGGCTTTCGCCGTTGAAGTTCAGGTATTCGATCCATTTGGACATTTCCTCTACGGTGCCGCTGCCCACATTGGCACTGATATAAGGCTCGCAGTTCAGCAGGCTGCAGAGCTCCAGGAATTCGTGTGTACCGAAGCTGTTATCTTCGGTCACTCCGCCCCAGTTGGTGTTCACCATTTTAGGGCGTTGTTCGCGGGGCCCGATGCCGTCGCGCCAGTGATATTCGTCGGCAAAGCAGCCGCCGGGCCAGCGCAGGTTGGGAATCTTTACTTTGCGTAAAGCTTCCACCACGTCAAGACGGATACGGCCTTTTTTCTGTACGGGGAGCTTTTCATCCACCCAGAAACCGTCGTATATACACCTGCCAAGGTGTTCGGAAAAGTGTCCGTAAATGTGCCGGCTGATGGTGAGCCCGGAATTGTTTTGCTGGATAGTAAGCGTAGCATCGCTGCTTTGCCCTGTCGCGTACAGGGTAGCAGACAGGAGGCCGATAGCGCAAATTAATTTCTTCATTATAACGTGAATTATGGTCCTAAGGTAGGGGTATTTTATATAAATGTCAATTATACAATTAAAGCATTGCTGAAACTCGCCGTAAATGCGGAATTTATCCTGTCAGGAAAGGTGTGCGGATTGAACCGTCATATTTTGTAACTTTATACAAAACGGTTATTTATGGCACATCCTAACGTGGAATTGATCACTGCTTTGCGCGAAACTGCCCGCCGGTTAAAAAATGGAGCGCCTTACGCATGGGGAAACCATGGTACCTGCAATTGTGGTAACCTGCTTCAGGTGATCACCCAGTACACTAAAGAAGAAATTTTATACTATGCCCACACCGGTATGGGAGAGTGGACGGAACTGGCGGAAGACTACTGCGTTGCGTCTAATGCCCCCGTAGGGCTATTGATCTCAAGCCTGATGGAGAAGGGGCTAACGCCATCAGATATACACAATATCGAATACCTGCAGGACCGTGAGGTACTGGAGCGCCTGCCGGGCGGTTTCAGGTGGCTGAAACGCAACCAGCGGGAAGACGTGATCCTGTATATGGAAACCTTCGCTATGTTATTGGAAGAGAGATTGTTACAGATGATCGAGATCCAATACGAAGAACTGCTTCCGGAACGGGAATTAACACTTTGTTAACAAGCTGGTTAACCAGAAATTAACGAAGTGTCAAAATGATTAGTGCTATTTTTGAAAAGGTCTACCTGCAATGAGAACAGCTTTTCAATCTGATCATTGTATATCTGATCATGGCATATTTTTTTCCTCAAAGTGCTGTTCTTTCTTTTAACTTTATTCATTAATTGGTACTAATCAAGCAAATGGAATATACTCAGGAGCGTATTTATGAATTGTTGCTGCGCAAGAAAAAGGGAGGGATTGATAAACCGGATGACGAGTACCTGGAGCAGCTATTGGCGGAAAATGAAGATGTAAGCAGGTTATGGGATGATATCAGGCAAAACGATTTTGACGAGAACGCCTGGTATGGCATCGGGGACAGTGCGGCAGCCTGGAACAAGGTAGAACGGGAACTGCTTAGACCGAAACGGTCTGTAAGGAATCTGTCCATTACAAAGTGGCTGGCAGCCGCCTCTATACTGGGGGCAATGGCAGTTGGCGCTTATTTCCTGCTGAACACGGCAAAAGAATCAGCACCCTCTACTTCCGTAACAGCTACAGCGGAGACGCCGGCAAAAGGGCTCCGGCTGCAGATGGCCAATGGTAAGGTCGTCCAGCTGCCCTATAACATGCCTGCCCAGGACATCAGCACCGGTTCAGTAGCACTGAACGCCGGCGCCAGAACGCTGCAGTATACCGCCAAAGGAAAAGATATCGGGGGGTATAACACCCTGGTGGTTCCTTCCAGGATGGATTACCGGGTGATATTGTCAGACGGCACCGAAGTATGGCTGAACGCCACTTCTACGCTCAAATTCCCATTCTCATTCCAGCATAATACCCGCGAAGTGTACCTGGAAGGTGAAGGCTTCTTTAAAGTGGCTAAGAACGCAGATAAGCCCTTCATCGTCCGCACCCCTGAAACGGTGGTGGAGGTATTGGGCACCGAATTCAACGTGAATACCTACAAACCGGGCATTACCAGTACTTCCCTGGTATCCGGGGCTGTATCTGCCCGCTCCGGCTCTTCTACAATTGTGCTGAAACCAGGCCAGGAAGCAATCTATACCCAACGTGTAGGATTTACCGTACAACAGTTTGACCAGGAAGCTGCCTTATCTTGGATGAACGGGATCTTCCAGTTTGATAATACCAGGCTGGCAGACCTGAGTCCCGTGATAGAGCGCTGGTTTGGTATCAAGGTAGTTTTTGACGACCCGGCAATGGCTACCTCGCCCTTTACCGGGATCCTGGATAAACACCACGATCTCGCATTCTTCCTGAAGAACCTGAAAAATACCGGCTTCGGCATCGATTATTATTTCAGCGGCGAAACGCTGCACTTTAAATCGGCTCACTGATATAAATTACTGGCAATAGGCGTAATTTAAGGGTATCATGAAAGCAGTAAATGATGGCCCCTACGTCTTTTATAAGGAGCATGATATCCTGGTAAAGTCTATTATCGTCAAACGGGGAAAATCTGCCGTACAATCCGCTCATTTCACTCTTGCACAGAGAGAAGAGATCCCCCTCAGCTGCACATTCCGGGAACAGCCTGCCTGGAACTTTTCCATCCGCCTGAAAAGTGCCCTGAGCACGGCGCCATCTGTTTACCCTCCTGCAGAAAAGATACTGGCCATTTCCGATATAGAAGGCAATTTTGAGGCCTTCCGCAGCCTGCTGCTGGCTAATGGCGTAATAGACCCGCAGTATAACTGGACCTTTGGTAAAGGTCACCTTGTGCTCGTGGGTGATTGCTTTGACCGTGGCGAGCAGGTGACCCCCTGCCTCTGGCTGCTGTACAGCCTCGAAGAAAAGGCCATAGAGCAGGACGGTTATGTGCACTTTATTCTCGGTAATCACGAGATCATGAACATGAGCGGCGATCTGCGTTACCTGCATGAGCAGTACCTTTACCATGCCCGGCTGCTGGGCCTCGATTATCGCCAGCTGTATACTCCGGCTACTGAACTGGGCCGCTGGCTCATCACCAAGAACATCATGGAAAAAGTAGGGCCGGTTTTGTTTGTGCACGGCGGCGTAGCTACCTATGTGAATATACTGGCTCACTCCCTGCAGGCCCTCAACCAGTTATGCCGTCCCTGGTATTTTACCCCGGAGCTGGCCCCGCCTGTTGTATACGAGTTACTCTCCTCTTCAGATTCTCCCTTATGGTACCGCGGATATGCGATGGGAGACGCCAGCATGCAGCAGGTGAATCACACCCTCCGCAAATTCGACGTGCAGCATATTGTGATCGGTCATACTACGGTAGAGCAGGCAACGAGCTTCTTCAACGGGAAAGTGATCGGTGTTGATACCCCACATGCATTTGGCGTATCAGAAGGTGTATTGATAACGCAGGATGGAATATACAGGGTAGGGAAGGAGGGGCGAAAGGAACGTATGCTGTAAAATTGTTTACATTTGGTGTAATCAGGAAGAAAAATGTATAAAGATCCTATACCTTTCTCTCAGGGCATCATGCCGCTCATCTTTTTTACCTGCTGACTTTCACATGGGTATCTTATAGATTAATCAAAAAAAAGTATGCATAGAAGACCTGTATCATTGATCGAGGAGAATATATCGCCCGGTACGCGTTTTCAGATAGATAATGAGCGCATCCCCCGGGGATGGGTGCCGGTGAAGACGGTATATGGAGGAATAGCTTCAGCCGCAAGAAAGAATATGCTTACGGTGAGCAACCCGGAGTATAGACTGGTGTATGATGGAGGAAGCATCTTGTACACAAGGAGCGCTGTCAGGATAGTAGTGTTATGCCAACATCGGCAAACGGGAAAAATAGCGTATGTCAAAAAGGAGTATGAATATCCTATGTAAAATGATACTATGAGAGAGGAACTGCTTAGAATATTAGATTCCTATGAGGATTTTGAGCTTGCTTTTCTATGGAAATATAAGCTCGATGCTTACCTCGAAGATACCCGGTCTGGTATATTACATTATATAAAGACAAACCGTGGCCTGTCAGCAATGGCGCTGGAGTCTCTTATTGCCGAGTATAGAGACAAAGTGTTTGATGACGGCCAGGAAAGGTGTCCCCGCTGTAAATCAACCAGGATCACTGCTTCAGAAGAGGAGTACTGGAACACTGCAGACAGGAGCAAGCTGGTATTGCTGGCTGCTTCAGACGATAAGGACCGGAAGGTTAAAAAACTTGTTTGCGCGGTATGTGATTATGTAATACAGGACCTGAACAATCATATCGGGCCCTGGGAGCAATTTAAAAGGCTATTTTTTGGCTACCGGGATAGAAAGGATCGGGGTACGCAGAAAAATGTTTGAATAAATGTCAAATAGACATATATTAGTGGTCAATAAACCCGTAATCACGCGTTATGAATAAACTGGTATTTGTCGACTACGTTATTTTTATCATCTATTTCCTGATAGTATCTTCCTATGGATACTGGATCTACCGGCGTAAGAAAAAAGCCCGCACAGATACAAAGGACTTCTTCCTCGCTGAGGGATCATTGACATGGTGGGCCATCGGCGCTTCCCTGATCGCATCCAATATTTCGGCGGAGCAATTCATTGGCATGAGCGGCAACGGTTTTTCCGTAGGCGTGGCAGTAGCCGCCTATGAATGGATCGCCGCTATCGCACTGATCATAGTGGCGGTGTGGTTTATGCCCGTATACCTGAAGAATAAGATCTTTACCATGCCGCAGTTCCTGAAAACCAGGTACAATGAGACGGTGAGCCTGATCATGGCGATCTTCTGGTTATTCCTGTACATTTTCGTGAACCTTACTTCCATCCTTTTCCTGGGCGCCCTGGCCATCAACAGCCTGGTAGGCAACGGCAATTTCCACCTGATCATGATCGGGTTGTCCATATTTGCCCTGCTGATCACACTGGGCGGTATGAAGGTGATCGGTTATACAGACGTGATCCAGGTGGCTGTTCTGATCATCGGCGGCCTGGCCACTACCTACCTTGCCCTGAGCATGGTGAGCGAACATTTCGGGCTTGGCAGCAATGTGCTGGCGGGCTTTAACACACTGATAAAGGATGCGCCGGACCATTTCAAGATGATATTACAGAAACCCGCACAGGATGCTCCACAAGGGGAGATCAACAAATACCTGATGCTGCCGGGCATTACCATGTATTTTGCCGGTCAGTGGATCGTAAACCTGAACTACTGGGGTTGTAATCAATATATTACGCAAAGGGCGCTGGGCGCCAACCTGCAGACCGCCCGCAACGGGATCCTGTTTGCCGGTCTGCTGAAACTGATGATGCCTGTTATCGTAATGCTGCCTGGTATAGCCGCTTATGTGCTGTACAAGAACGGTGCTTTACAACAGGAGATGGCTCCGGGTGGCCACTTTAACGCAGACAATGCCTATTCTGCTATCCTGGGTTTCCTGCCCACCGGCCTCAAAGGGCTTTCGCTGGCAGCATTAACGGCGGCGATCGTAGCTTCCCTGGCAGGTAAGGCTAACAGTATCTCTACCATCTTCACATTGGACATTTACAAAAAGTACGTTCGCAAGGATGCCGATGAGCAGAAACTGGTGTGGGTGGGACGTATCACCATTGTAGCGGCCATGCTGCTGGCGATCCTTTTTACCTGGAATGATCTGCTGGGTATAGGAGGCGAGGGTGGCTTTACCTTTATCCAGAAATATACCGGCTTTATCAGCCCCGGCGTATTTGCCATGTTCTTACTCGGTATGTTCTGGAAACGTACTACCGGCGCTGCAGCGGTGGCGGGCGTTATTACCGGCTTCGTATTGTCTGTGGTGTTTAATAACTATGCTCCGCAGTGGTTTGGTAATGAAACCTTGTTATATACGGCCTTCCCGAATGGCAAGGGTAAATATGAGATCCCCTTCCTGATCTGCATGGGCTGGGCATTCTTCTTTACAGTGCTGGTGATGGTGTTAATGAGCCTGCGCGGACCGAGAGTGAATCCCAAGGCTTTTGAGCTGGATGGTAAAATGTTCCGCCTGCAGCCCTCCACCCTGGTGCTCATCGTTGTTACCCTGCTGATACTGAGCGCGCTGTATGTGCGTTTCTGGTAAGGAGGGCTTACTTACGGTTGTCTATAAACGATAAAATAAAAAAAGGCGGTAGGAATACCGCCTAATTTTTTAACCATATCCTATGAAAAACCTATTGCAAAAATAGGCGCCCGCAGTTACCAAGCAGGGATCATTTGGTGAACTCACTATTTTGTCTAGTGAACGCTGGAAAAATGGGATTCTTAACCAAGATTTAACGGGTAAGCGTAGGGGCTAACGAGAAAAAGCCTACGAAAGCGGCGTCCCGGTACCCCCCTTCGGGGCTAATCCGTTACAACATTTGTTGTTTTTGTTACCTTTGGGGTGTATGAAAATAGAAGAAGCCATTAAACAGGGTAGATTCGGCAGCAATTTTCATAAGGCCGTGGTAAATCTGATCTACACCAGTAACTGGTTACGGGATGCGCATACCGAGATATTTAAAAGATACGGCATTCTGTCGCAGCATTTCAATGCATTGCGCATCATCAAAGGCCGTCATCCCAAACCGGTTTCAGCCGGTGAGATCAAGGACGTGTTACTGGATAAGGCCAGCGACGTTACCCGCCTGCTCGACAAACTGGTGAAACAGGGATATGTAAAACGGCAGCTTTGCGAGTTCAACCGCCGTAAAATGGACATTACGATCACACCAAAAGGATTACAGTTGCTGGAAGAACTGGAGGCGCCTTTGTCTGCCTTTTATGAAGACCTGAGTACCCGTTTAAGCGCCGAAGATGCGCTGCTACTGAGCGACCTGCTGGATAAGGTCCGCAGGTAAAACAAGACTCTCATCATTTTCTAATACGTGTTTCGTAGCACTGGTAGCGGAGTTACGGGGAAGATGCATTGTGTTTTTTATACACAGATGTTTATATTGCAGCCGGCTGCATCCATTCCATCTCCAGATTATTCAATATTTAAAACCTTTTTAGTACAAGCATGCACATACCCGCACTTATTTCTGACCTGGCATTGATATTGGCGGCCGCGGCCGTTACCACCCTCATCTTTAAGCAATTAAAACAGCCGTTGGTACTGGGCTATATCGTGGCCGGACTGCTGGTTGGTCCGCACGTGTCCCTGGTGCCCACGGTTTCTGACGAGGCGAATATTCAAACATGGTCTGAGATAGGCGTGATCTTCCTGCTCTTCAGCCTGGGCCTGGAGTTCAGTTTCAAAAAGCTGATCAAGGTAGGAGGAGCGGCTTCCATTACGGCTGTTATTGAAGTGGTGATGATGCTGCTCCTGGGCTATGCCGCCGGCCGCCTCCTGGGCTGGTCTACCATGGACAGCATCTTCCTGGGCGGGATTCTTTCTGTTTCGTCTACCACCATCATTATCCGGGCTTTTGAAGAACTGGGCGTAAAAGGACAGCAATTTGCGGGGCTGGTGTTTGGTATCCTGGTGGTAGAAGACCTGGTGGCCATTGTTTTGCTGGTACTGTTATCTACCCTGGCAGCCAGCCAGCAGTTTGCCGGTATGGAAATGCTGAGCTCTGTGATAAAACTGATCTTCTTTCTCATCATATGGTTTGTGGCGGGTATCTTCTTTTTACCTACTCTCCTGAAGCGTACCCGCAAGCTCATGAACGAGGAAACGCTGCTGGTCACCTCCATCGGGCTTTGCCTCGTGATGGTGGTACTGGCTACTGAAGCAGGTTTCTCGCCAGCCCTTGGCGCATTTGTGATGGGCTCTATACTGGCGGAAACCACACAGGCAGAAAAGATAGAGCACCTCGTAAAACCGGTAAAAGAGCTGTTTGGCGCCGTGTTCTTTGTATCGGTAGGCATGCTGATAGATCCTGCTATGATCCTAAAGTATGCAGGCCCTGTAGCCATTATAACGGTGATCACTGTACTGGGTAAGCTGCTCAGCACCACGGTCGGCGCCCTGGTGGCGGGCCAGCCCCTTAAGCCCTCTGTGCAGGCAGGTATGAGCCTGGCGCAGATAGGGGAGTTCTCCTTTATCATCGCAACGCTGGGGCTTACACTGAAAGTGACCAGCGATTTCCTATACCCGGTGGCCGTGGCCGTATCTGCTGTTACTACCTTTACCACTCCTTACCTGATCCGTTTATCAGAACCGGCCTATGTGCGGATAGCCGCTATGCTGCCGCATAAGTGGAAAAACACCTTAAACCGCTATAGCGCAGCTACGCAGACCATTGCCGTGGTGAGCGACTGGAAACAGCTGCTGCGTTCCTATTTCATGAATATTGTGCTGTATTCGGTGATCATTATCGCCATTGTGCTGCTGTCTGCCTATTATGTATTGCCCAGGGTTACGGAGGCGCCTGAAGATGTAAATCCGGCGCGTATCATTACCGCGTTGGTGACCCTGCTGGTGTTGTCGCCCTTCCTGTGGGCGCTGGCCGTTCGCGGTATCAGCAGCCAGGCATCTGCCAATATCTGGCAGCAGAAAAAGTACAGGGGGCCATTATTACTGCTGCGTCTATTGCGTATAGTGCTGGCCGTTACCATGGTGGGTTTCTTTGTAGACCTGTTCTTTTCTGTAGTGGTAGCCCTGGTAGTAACCGTGGTGATCCTGGCGTTGCTGCTGATCTTTAACCGCAAATTGCAGGCCTTTTATAGTAAAATAGAGGAACGTTTCTTCTCCAATTTTAATGAAAGGGAAACCCGTGTAGGCGGTATCAACAAACAGGTATTGGCTCCGTGGGATGCGCACCTGGCCGTGATGAACATCTCGCCTATGTCGCCGGCCGTAGGTAAAACCCTGCAGGAGCTGGCTATCCGAGAAAGGTTTGGCGCTAATATCGCGCTGATCAAAAGAGGCAAACAGCAATATGCTGCTCCCGGTAAAGATGAGCGCCTGTATCCCGGCGATGTGGTGACCGTTATCGGCACGGATGAACAGATCACGCAGCTGAACCGTTTTTTGGAAGAGGAAGACAGCAGCATCGAAGAAAAACAGCTCCTTGCTCACGATATTGTGCTGCGCCGTTACATGATCAAAAAGGGCGCTCCGCTTTGCAATAAGACCATCCGCGAAGCCGGTATCCGTGAACAGTCACAAGGCATGATACTTGGCATAGAAAGAAGCGGTAAACGCATCCTGAACCCCGAATCCACGACCATATTGCAGGAAGGCGATATTGTTTGGGTGGCAGGCAGCGATAAAAAGCTAACGGCCTTTTTTAAGAAAGAGGTCAATGATTAGTTGTCGGTTGTCAGTTGTCAGTTGTCAGTGATTGGAGCGGAGATTATATTTAGTGCAGCCACTGACAACTGACAACTAGCAACTGACAACTCTTTATTTATAGCTCAATTCCGTCGTTTCCCTTAAGCCATCCAGGCTATAGTGAGCAGTGATGCTCACCGGGTACTGCGCCGCATTGTACTCATAACTGTAAGTATTGAGATGTTTACCGGCTGCGCCCGTATAGCTGATCTCTTCTGTGAGGATATTGTTGGCGGATAGAAAGGCAGGCATAATATCCGTAATGTAGCACAGGTCTGTTACCTGCTTCTGCGGATTGGGATGCTGGTCGTAGGTATAGGTAACAGAAGAACCGAGCTCAAAACTGTTCCCATCACGACTGCGGCCGTAATTGTCCAGCCGGATGATATTGCCTTCGCTGTTCCAGGTGTAATGTTGATAGTTATGGCTTTCGAAAGTGTTGTCTGCTTTACGGCTGAAGAAATAGCGGGCAATGATCTGCGCTTCCGCATTGTATACCAGTGAGTCGTATCCTTGTACCTGTCCCTGCGTATAGTAGCGGATCTTGTCTATCAGCGGATAGTTGGTCGTGTATTCAAAAGAAGAGAAGATCTCGCTGTTCTCCCCGCTTGTATGGCCCGATACCAGGGTGCTGACCAGTCGCCCGTTCTTGTATACCGGTATACGCACATCCGTGTAGGTATCTTCAGATGCCCGCTGTATCCTGGTAAGACGGCCGATCATATTGCGCTGGTTATAGCTGATCAGCATTGTGCTGGCCTGGCTATTGATCCCCTCCAGCAGTGGCAGGGGCCGACGATCATTGGCATCTCCTTCCTTATTACGAAAGGATGCAAGGATCGTAACAGCTAGCATAGCGGCAAGAGCGATCCGCTCCCGGAAGTTGGCAGTTCTCATAGGTATAGTCGGTTAATAGGAATATGGAATAGTTAGTATGATCAAAATTAGCAAAAAGCATAAGGGATTATATAGCATTTTAGTGCTATGTGTTATCCGGACACGCCTTCACTTCAAAGCAGAGCTGGAAGCCGCGAATATTCAGGCCTTTGAACTTTTAAATAAGCAATGATACTGGAACAGTTTATGTAACGATGAAAGTAAACCATTGCTTATGTACACTCTTGGCATCAACGCCGCGTTTCATGACTCCGCTGCCTGTATTGTAAAGGACGGTCAGCTGCTGGCCGCAGTGGAGGACGAACGCTTTACACATATCAAGCACGGTAAGAGGCCTATTCCGTTCTCTGCGTACGAACTACCTTTCCATGCAATAGACTATTGTTTAAAGACAGCAGGCATACACCTGAACGATGTAGACCAGGTAGCTTATTCTTTTGATCCGTATATCCTGCTGGACGAAGCAAATGAAAGGAAAGACCGCATCACCTTACCGCTGGAACCCTCTGCGTACAAGGTGCCTGAGAAATGGATGTCGCCCTGGGACCCGTTGTTCCTTTCTTCTATTGTGAATGCGCCGCGCCAATTGGTGGATGGTTATCCACACCATTTGCAGCAACGTTTTAAAGGCGCTCAGCTTGATAAAGAACGATTTCATTTTGTAGAACATCACCTCTGTCATGCGGCCAGCGCATTTCTTCCTTCGCCTTACGAACAGGCCGCCGTACTGACTATTGACGGGCGCGGTGAAAAAGCCACTACCACTTTCAGCATGGGCAGCGGCAACGATATGCAGCGCATCACACAGGTGAACATGCCCCATTCGCTGGGGCTCCTGTACGAACAGGTGACCAGCTATCTCGGCTTTCTCCACTCTTCCGATGAATATAAAGTGATGGCCCTGGCATCTTACGGCAAGCCTGTATTTGCCAATGATTTTAGGGAGATGATCCACATGCAGGACAATGGTCATTACACCATCAGTAACGAACGCTTCATAGAGCGCTTTGGTCCTGCACGCGAACGCGGATCTGAATTTACTGCGCATCATTTCAACATTGCGCAATCCTTACAGGTAGTGTTACAGGAACGTGTGCTGGAACTGGCCGCATGGCTGCAGCAAGAGACGCAAACGGAAAACCTTTGCTTTGCCGGTGGCGTGGCTTTAAATTGTGTGCTGAATGCGGTGATACGCGATGCAGGGATTTTTAAGAACATCTGGGTACAGCCTGCTGCAGGAGATGCAGGCACTGCACTCGGCGCCGCCATGTGGATAGACGCGCAGCAGCGGCCCGGGCAGGCGCGGAACTTTCGTATGGAACATGCTTACTGGGGACCGGATTATGGAGATGAAGAAATAGCGCGTTTTCTGGACTGGGCAAAGGTGCCTTATCGCCGCATGCAGGATGTAGCTGCAGAAACAGCTGACTTGCTGGCGCAGGACAAGATCATCGGCTGGTTCCAGGGCAGAATGGAGTTTGGTCCGCGTGCATTAGGCAGCCGCTCTATACTGGCTTCTCCGATATCCGCCTCTATGCAGGCAAAGCTGAATGAAGTGAAAGACCGCGAAGATTTCCGCCCCGTAGCGCCGGTAGTCATGGAGGAGGCCGCAGCTGAGTGGTTTGAGCAGGCAGACTATTCACCTTTCATGTTGTTTGTGTATAAAGTGAAAGCGGATAAAAAAGATCGTATACCGGCCGTTTGTCATGTGGACGGCACTGCCCGTATTCAAACCATTAACCGGCAGCAGCATCCGCGCTATTATGATCTGCTGAAAGCTTTTGCACAGCGCACCGGTGTACCTGTGCTGATCAATACTTCTTTCAATACACTGGGCAAGCCTATTGTATGCACGCCGCGTGATGCGCTGGAATGCTTCTGGTCTTCACCCTTCGATGCATTGGTAATAGGCAGCTTCCTTGTTTCGAAAAGATAAATGCTAATCGCTATGGAAAAGAAGATCTCTGTTGTGATCCCTACTTATTGCAGGCCGCTGCTGCTCATGGAATGCCTGAAGTCCCTTGCCAAACAAAAGTTTGAGCGGGATGATTTTGAAGTGATCGTGATCAGCGACGGGCCGGACCATCTTACCAAACAGCTGGTAGTATCCTGGAAACATACCGGCCTGCTGGATATAGAGTATGTGCCGCTGGCCACCAAGCGCGGACCTGCCGCGGCGCGTAACATGGGTTGGAAGCTGGCTGCCGGTACGCTCGTAGCATTTACAGATGATGATACCCTGCCTGATCCGATGTGGCTGCAAACAATCTGGGACGCTTATCAGCAGGAAGAGCTGATCGCTTACAGCGGTCGTGTTATTGTGCCTTTGCCGGAGAACCCTACAGATTACGAATGGAACATTGCCCAGCTGGAGCGCGCGCGTTTTATTACCGCAAATTGCGTGTGCACCTGGAAGGCGCTGCAGCTTATCCAGGGATTTGATGAACGTTTTGAGCTGGCCTGGCGCGAGGATAGCGACCTCGAGTTCAGGTTGCTGCAAGAGCAAATCCCAATTCATCACCTGCATGACGCTATTGTGGTGCACCCGGTACGGGAGGCGTCCTGGGGCGTTAGTTTGCGGGAGCAGCGTAAGTCGATGTTCAATGCATTGCTGTACAAGAAATTTCCACACCTGTATCGTAATTATATCAAGCAGCATCCTATCTGGAGCTATTATGGCATGATCGTTTGCTGCCTGGTGCTCTTAGCTGCCTTATTATCAAACGCTACGGCAGTGGCGCTTACTGCGCTGGTGGTTTGGGTCCTGCTGCTGGCCAACTTTGTATGGAAGCGTTTGGTCCACACTTCACATGCATGGCCGCATGTAATGGAGATCATCATTACGTCGGCGCTGATACCTTTTCTTTCTGTTTACTGGAACTTATATGGTGCTGTGAGGTACCGGGTATTGTATCTATAGCTGGTTGTCGAGGATGGGCTCCAGGATGCCCGCAGCTACCTGTACAATGTTACCGGTGGTAGCGGGCAACTGTGATTCATACCGGTATTGCTCAGACACATAGCGGATCACTTCATTCCGGCTTCTGAGATGTTCGGGCACATCAAAATACAGCACTGCGCCCTGTGCTTTCCAGGGTGTATGCTGGGGATTGGTGAGCGCGTATAACACCACTACCGGCACGTGGCTGGCCGCTGCGATGTGCACCGTGCTGGTATTAACAGAGATCACCAGTGCGGTGTGACTGATCAGGGTAATGAACTCTGCGACGGAAAAAAGGCCTGCTCCTACACAAACTCCGCTTTCCAGCGCAATGCCATGACTGATGGCGGTGGCCAGCGCACGTTCTCCCTTTGTTCCGGTAATCAGCAGTTGTACGCCGGTTTGCCGTACCAGGTCTTTGGCTGCCTTTATCCAATTTTGTACGGGATACTGGCGTTTGTTGTCGCTTACGCCCGGGTGAAGGATGACCCAGGGTTTATCGGGATCCAGGTGGCAATGTTTTAGCTTCTTGCGGACATCTGGCCACAGGCCTTCATTTACCTCCAGTATGAGCTTATCTGAATCTGGTGTGACGTCCAGGTGCGTTACCAGATAAAGATCACGGCTTACCTGGTGACGGATGTAATCGTAGGGCTCTTTCTCAGGCACCCAATGCGTAAGCAGCCCGTAGGGATTTTCGCGGCAATAGGCCAGCCGTACGGGGATATTGGCCAGGTATGCCAGCATCGCGGCGGGCATTGGGTTCTGGCTGTATACTGTAAATATGACCGCTGCATCAAAATTACCTTGTCTGAGCTTTTCTACGGTGTCATTAAAAACAGGCGCTGCATCTGGCAACTCATTCTTCACCCAGGGAGCGTCGAAGATGATCGTGTCATCTATGTCGGGAATGCTGGGGGCAATGGCAGCGCCCATGGACGAGGTGAGCAGGGTAATATGACATTGAAAGGTTTTTTTCAGCGCATGAATGGCGGGTGTGCTCATGATCACATCCCCCATGTTGTCGAGTCTTATGCACAAAATCCGTTTCATACAATGTTCACGCCAGTTTTAATACCGGTTTGGTATGTATGCGACGTATGATCATGGAAGTAGAGTGTCCCGGGAGCAGCGGAAGCAATATCACTTCACCGCCCAGCTGCTCTACCAGTCCGGCTTCCGGCAGGCTTTCCTTTGTGTAATCACCACCTTTTGCAAATATGTGCGGTTGTATGACCTGTATCAGCGGGGCAGGGGTATCATCTTCTAAGCTGCCAAAGGGGATGATATGATTTACTGCGCCCATAGCGGCCAGCACTTCCATACGATCCTGCAGGGTATTGATGGGGCGGTCGCTGCCTTTGATACGGCGGATGCTTTCATCGGTGTTAATGCCCACCATCAGCACATGTCCTAATTCCCTCGCACGGCCCAGGTAATTTACGTGGCCGCTGTGCAGGATGTCGAAACAACCGTTGGTGAAAACGATCTTCTTGCCCTGGGCTTTATACATAGCTGCCAGGTGTTCCAGCTGCTTCAGGTCAGTGACATATTTATCGTTCACCGACAGGTAGGCGTTCAGTTCTTCCCAGGTGCAGCAGGCGGTATGTTGTTTGCCGATCGCTATTGCGGCAGCCGCTGCCGCCAGTTCTGCTGCTGCAGGCATATCTGCGCCCGCGAGGCAGGCCAGCGTAAATGCGCTGATATAAGCGTCTCCTGCGCCTGCTACATTAGGTGAAGCTACCGGATAAGCGCTACAGCAGAATACAGGTTGGTTGCCATTAAATATTACAGCGCCTTCCTCATCCAGCGTTACCGCGGTAATGGCCGCGCCTGTGCGGGAGTAGATATCAGCGCCCATGTTGTTGATCTGTTGCGCCCTGCAATGTTGCTGTACATGCAATCCCAGCAGCTGCGCCGCTTCCTGGTAATTTGGCTTGACCAGTGCAGGGGAGAGGCTCTTGAAGCATTCCAGGCGGCGTGAGTCAACAGCGATAAATTTCTTATGCTTACGTTTCAATGCCTGTAATGCTGCAATGACGGCAGGCGTGATCAGTCCTTTACAATAGTCCGCGATGATCACGGCATCGTGTTTCGGGAACTCCTGCTGCAGCAGGCGGATGAAAGCCTGTTCCGTTTCCCCGGTGACAGGCGTTTCCGTACCGCAGTCGTAACGGGTAAGCAGCTGGTGGCCCGCCATTACTCTCGTTTTTACGATCGTTTCCCTGTCGGGACACTGCAATACTTTTCCGTCGATGCCTGCTGTCTCCAGTAGTGAGGCTGCCTTGGCGCCGTCATCGTCCTGTCCGCTAACGCTGCAGAAGGTCACTTTTGCGCCCAGGTATTTTACGTTCACGGCGGTATTGGCGCCGCCGCCCAGTGTGGTGGTCCTGGAGGCGATATCCACTACCGGTACCGGGGCCTCTGGTGTAAGGCGGGTGCTGGCGCCTTTGAGGTAGACATCCAGCATGAGGTCGCCAATCACCAATACGCTAGGTTGCAGGAACTTTGCTATCAGATCTTTATGCATGGTCCGTTGTTAATTAATAATGAATAATGAATAATTAATAATAGGGGCGGGATGAGTAGCCCGCGTGAATAACAGGATATCCTATTATTCATTTAATTACTAATTATTAATAGCGCTGCTTCCAGCAGGCCCCCGGTGATATACAGGGGCTTCCGGTAGCTGTTGATCATCCATTCCGTTTCATGGCCGTTATCCAGCAGTACCGTACGGCAGCCGGCGCGATTGCCTGCTTCCACATCATGCAGTATATCGCCGATCATCCACGACTGCCGCAGGTCTATATCCAATACGCCGGCTGCCTGTAAAAGCATGCCAGGTTTTGGCTTACGGCAAATACAATCTATTGCATACTCTTTCACCGATCCCTGCGGGTGATGCGGGCAGTAAAAAAATCCATCCAGCTGTATGCCATCGTTGCGCAGCAATGCTGTGATGCGGTTTTTTACCGCCTGCATGGCCTCATCTTCAAAATAGCCATGGGCAATCCCGGATTGGTTGGACACCACTACCAGTGCGTAACCGTGTTTATGCAGCAGCTGCAAGGCTTCTGCAGCGCCAGGCTCCAGCCTTATCAGGTCAGGGTTGGCATTGTAAGGTACGTTGGTGATGAGGGTCCCATCTTTATCTATGAAAACCGCTTTTCTCATTCGCCGGTATTTAAAGGCTCATACTGCCACTAACGGCAATGTTATTATTGGCGATGGCTTTTTCGTATAATCTGCTCATTAACTGTGCCACCCTTTGCCAGGTGAACAGGGCCTGCACGCGCTTAATGCCGTTGCGTCCCATCTCTTCCAGCACGGGCCTCCGCAGCAGCAGCTCATTGATCTTTTCTGCCAGGGCCTGCGGATCTTTAGGAGGTACCAGCAAGCCTGTTTTTCCGTCCAGTACGCTGTATTTGATACCGCCCACATCAGCGCCGATCACCGGCGTACCGCATGCCATGGATTCCAGCGGGGTAATGCCGAAGGGCTCATACCAGGGCGTAGTGATAAAGATGTCTGCTGCAGCATAATAGTATTTCAGCTCTTCGCGCCCTTTGCGCCCGGCAAAAGTAACGGAGTGCTGTACGCCAAGGTCTTTGGCCAGCTGTTTCAGCCGCGCTATTTCAGGATTATAACCGAGACCGCATACTTCGTCTTCGCCGCCTACGATGATCAGGCGGATCCGTGCACCGGTGTATCTCAGCTTGGGCAATGCCCTGATCACGTTGTCCACTCCCTTGCGCGGCACCATACGGCCAAGCTGTAACAGTACGAAATCATCCTGCGGCAGCTTCAGCTTCATGCGGGCGAGGCGCTGATCTATGGGGAACATCTCTTCGGTGTTCACGCCGCAGGGCACCACGCGGATTCTCTCTGCCGGTGCGTTGTAATATTTAATAAGATCTTCTCTGTCCTGCGGGCACTCTGCAATGATATAGTCTGCCTGCTGTATAGCGGTTTTTTCAATATCCAGGCGTTCGGGCGGGAACTTGTCCTGCTCGCCCTGGTGAATGCGGCGTACATGTCCCAGTGCATGGAAGGTCACTACAAAAGGAATATGCAGCAATGCTTTCAGCTCGAGCGCTACCAATGCCGACATGAAAAAGTTGGCATGTATGAGCTCGTAGTGAATGTGCTCTTCGCGGATGAAGGTCATCATATTTTCGCGAAAGGCTGCCATGAAGGGCAGCAGCTGTTCTTTGGGCATACATTCTACCGGGCCGGCTTTGATATGTACTACTCTTACACCCTCTCTCCATTGTACCACCTGCGGCAATTGCGGATGTTCCCAGCGTGTGAAGATATCTACCTCATATCCTTTTCTTGCCAGCTGATAAGCCAGCTCGCCAACGTACACATTCTGTCCTCCTGTATCAACACCGCCCAGCGCAGCAATGGGGGAAGCATGGTCACTGATGAATGCTATTTTCGTCTTCATAAACAAGCAGGTTATTGGGTTACTAATTGCTGCCAACGGGCTAAACCGCGATGCCACAGCGTTTCCAGGTAGAAGTACTTCAAGAATAGAACCAAACCTTCTGACTGAAGAAAAGTGTTTCCCGGCGGAGTGCGCCACAGTAGCGGTTCTCTAAAGAATTTACAACGAGGGTCTTAGAGAGCGGCAATTGCAGCAATATGTTCTTCAACGGTTGGTGATTTTATTACTCAGCTGCGGACAAGCCACCACAGTGGAATAGCGGCGAATAAAAAAAGGCACAGCGATCGCCGTGCCTTCCAGGTAATTCAATACCCATTCCTTTCGTTACCACACAGTTTGCTTACCTGTTCTCAGGGGCGCAAAGCGGAAGTATCCCTTTTCTCTTTGTGCCAGGAAGTGTCTTTATCTTTCTTCCATTTCTTGTGCATTTTCTGTTTGCTGGTGTCTTGCTGGTCTACTGAGTACTTTGCCGGGGCTGAACGATAGGTGGTATTTGCCTGTGCAACGATGAAGGTGCAGAGTGCAAATGACAATCCGAGAAGGGTCAGATGATTTTTCATGGCCGATATTTTTTTATACTATACACCAAAACGCCTGCTACGTTTTAGCAGATACTGATACGAGTAATCTAATTTTTAATGTAGTGATATCCATCCTATTGCGCGGAAACGCTTGCCAGAAGTGGGGATCAGCGGAGGGAGCGGTTGTGGATTTTTAAACACGGACTGTTAACAGACTCCACAAATTTGAAACCGGGGCACATAGTCTGTTAGCAGTCCGTGTAGATAAGAAGTTCGGGTCAAGCGGCAGCCCTGTCCGCTATAACGCTTACTGGTCCGGCTTCTTTGGGCCTTTATCAGATTCGGGGTCCCATTCAATATCATCGGCCTCCTCATCTGAAAGATCATTTTCCTCCAGGTCCTCTTCGTCCAGGACAGGTTCGTCATCCTCCTCTTCTTCTTCCTCTTCCTCGTCGGCGCCATTCTGGTTTTGTGCAGATGGGGTGCTTTGTTCTTTTTCCTCATCATTAGGACGCTGGAAATTACGAGCCGTGGGGTTGCTGTTTGCAAGCTGATCGTTTTCTTTTTCTTTCTTCTGCATGATGCTGCATTTTAAATGATGAATAAATCACTTCCCTCTCATGCTGTCTTTATTCTTCCTGTAAGGCCATACTACGTAAATAACGACAAGCAGCAGAACTATTCCCAGCACTACAAGTGAAGTAAGCATAAAAATTGTTTTGGTCACTGATGTTAGTACAAGCATCAGGCCATCCATTTTGAACAGTGTTGTAACAGTTAAAACGTGCTGTACGGAAAATCTTCTTACTTTAGCTGCGTTGTTAGCGTAAGCACCCCAATTGCCCCCGGACCTTATTTCACAGCCTGGCTTTTACGTACATCCTTTTCCTTGCATATTAACCACCTAAAACCAACTTTATGCGGAACCAAGCTATCTTCCTCCAGACCCTGCTATTCATTATTGCAACACTTTTGTTTATTGCATGCCGTAAAGATCCTCATCATGGGCCCCATGCTAAAGCAGACTGGCTGCTCAGCGTTGTTGACCTCTCTTACATTTACTATGACGAACCGGACATTCCGGCGGAATCCGAATCCCAGACACATTATTTTTATTACAATGATTTTAAAAAACCATGGGTGCACAGCGTGATCAATCATACGTTCAGGTTCCTCGTCTATGAACGGCGGCAGGATACATTCTTCTATGATCAGCGTCGCCGGCCGGTCACGATCATGAGCGCCCGGTATCCTCACTTTAGCATGGACACAGTAGTGCAACAGAAAAAGGTATTACGGTACGATCACTTAGACCGGAAAACTGCATCGCTCCGGTTTATATTCGATCATGGGAAGAACCGGTACTACCTTACAGACAGTACCGTTTACGCCTACCAGGATACCATTATCACACGGATCACCTATCACTTCCCTGTTAAAGGAGCCGGCAAAGCATCAGCGGCAGTTGTTGCGATAGAAACGGATATCTTCTTCTATAACCGGGAAGGCAACCTGGTGAAAAAAATTGACGGTGATGTTGCAGGAGGGGTTTCAGGAAAGAGATATGAGGATTATGATGATGCACCGAACCCTTACCGCTTATTAAACCTGGAAGGCCTTGAACTGGAACCTATAACGGCCGGAGAACTTTCAAAGCTTTACCCCGATCACCAGGTAGCGATGGATATGCCGAAATTCTCAAAGAATAACTACCGCTTTACGAATACGCCGGAAGGCCCCATTTTCACCCGGTTCGTCGTGTTCCGGGAAGGGCCCGACAGCCTGGTTTCCACCATACGCAGGCGCACCGGCGGGCTGGGAGTTACAGAAGATCGCCAGGACTTTCAATATATTCCCCGCAACGAATAATAAATAAGATAATCCATTAATTGAAAAAAAATCTCTATTGCCCTCACCATAGGGGATAATGTAATTTAGCGGTGTTATGAAGAACTACCGCTACAATCATACTTACCTCTTTGCTATTTCCATGATCTCCGCGATGGGCGGATTCCTTTTCGGATACGACTGGGTGGTGATAGGGGGCGCAAAGCCCTTTTACGAGCGTTTTTTCGGCATTACCGGCTCGCCGGCTGCACAGGGCTGGGCCATGAGCTGCGCCCTGACAGGCTGCCTGGCAGGCGCCGCCATTTCGGGCATGCTGAGCGATCGTTACGGGCGTAAAAAACTGCTGATGCTGTCTGCCCTGCTGTTCCTGCTCTCATCCGGATTTACAGGCGCTGCGCATTCTTTCAGCAGCTTTATTGTATACCGTATTATCGGCGGGATCGGCATTGGGCTGGCCTCCAACCTTTCGCCCATGTACATTGCCGAAGTAACGCCGGCCCATTTGCGGGGGAAATATGTATCTATCAACCAGCTTACCCTGGTGATAGGTATACTGGCCGCACAGCTTTTTAACTGGTGGATCGCGGATCCTGTTCCTGCGGGCGCTTCAGATGAGCTGATCCTGCAATCCTGGAATGGGCAGATGGGTTGGCGTATCATGTTCTGGGCGGCGCTGGTACCTTCTGCGGTGTTCCTGCTGCTGTTGATATGGTTGCCGGAAAGCCCGCGCTGGCTGGCTACCCGCGGTTTCGGAGAGAAAGCCCGTCTTGTGCTGGGCAGGATAGGAGGCGCCGCACATGCGGAGGATGAGCTGCAGGCCATTGCACAAACAGCCGGGACAGACGGTGGCGTACACTGGAAGCAGGTATTGCAGCCCGGTGTATCACGTATCCTGCTGCTGGGAGTAGTGATCGCTGCTTTCCAGCAATGGTGCGGTATCAACGTTATATTTAACTATGCGGAAGAAGTATTTGCTGCAGCCGGGTATGGCGTGTCAGACATTCTTTTCAATATCGTAATCACCGGCGGTGTGAACCTGGTGTTCACCCTGGTGGCCATGTATACGGTAGACAGGTGGGGACGGCGGGCATTGATGCTGATGGGAGCCGGGGGCCTTGCACTGATCTATGCTATTATGGGCACACTGTATTTCATGCAGCTCAGCGGCTGGCCGCTCTTATTGCTGGTAGTAATGGCTATAGCTTGTTATGCAATGTCGCTGGCGCCGGTAACCTGGGTGGTATTGTCAGAGATCTTCCCAAACCGTTTACGCGGCAGTATGATGGCAATTGCTACGCTGTCACTCTGGGCAGCCAGCTTCGGACTTACCTATACTTTTCCGCTGCTGAACAGCGCATTGGGCGCTTCGGGCACTTTCTGGGGGTATGGCATTATCTGCGTAGCAGGTTTGTTATTCATCAGGGCTTATTTACCGGAGACGAAAGGTAAGACATTAGAAGAAATAGAATCAGCAGTTCAATTGACGGAAGGGTTTGAGGTTTGACGTTTGAGGTTTGAGGTTCGTTCAAAGTTGCAGGTTCAGGACAGGTATGCCGGGCCAGCAACTATACCTGAACATCCAACCTGTAACCAACCTCAAACCTCAAACATCAAACTTCAAACGTGTAAAATTTCAGCACACAATTCAAACAGTCTATATGGAAGTTAAAGCCTGGCATGAGACGGTCCGCATCCCTACCTATGGCATCGGACAACCGGAGAAGCATCCTGTTTTCCTCGAAAAAAGAGTTTACCAGGGCAGCAGCGGTACCGTATACCCGTACCCGGTAGTAGAGAAGATCCTCGACGAAAAGACAGACCAGGAATGGCAGGCCGTGTTCCTGGAAAATGATTACCTGCAAATCATGATCCTGCCGCAGTTGGGCGGCCGCATACAAAAAGCCTATGATAAAGTGCGGCAACGGCATTTTGTGTATCATAACGAGGTGATAAAGCCCGCACTGGTGGGACTTACCGGCCCCTGGATCTCCGGCGGTATAGAGTTTAACTGGCCGCAGCATCACCGGCCCGGTACTTATGAGGCGGTTGACTGGACCATCGAACATTTTCCTGACGGCAGCGTAACCGTATGGTGCAGCGAGCTGGAACGCATGTTCCGCACCAAAGGTATGGCGGGTTTCACCTTACATCCCGACAAGGCTTATCTCGAAATAAAAGTGCAGCTGTACAACCGTACGCCATTACCGCAAACCTTCCTGTGGTGGGCCAACCCGGCAGTGCATGTGAATGAGCATTACCAGTCTGTTTTCCCGCCGGATGTGCACGCCGTGTTTGATCATGGTAAACGGGATGTATCCCGCTTCCCTGTGGCCACGGGTACCTATTACAAAGTAGATTATTCGCCCGGGGTAGATATCTCCCGTTATCGCAACATTCCGGTGCCTACTTCGTATATGGCCATTACGTCTTCCTATGATTTTGTAGGAGGCTACGAACATGACTCGCAGGGCGGCCTGCTGCATGTGGCCAATCATCACGTATCACCCGGCAAAAAACAATGGACCTGGGGTAACAGTGATTTCGGGCTTGCATGGGACCGTAACCTGACCGATGTTGACGGCCCGTACATTGAGCTGATGTGCGGCGTATACACCGATAACCAGCCGGATTTTTCCTGGCTGATGCCTTATGAAGAGAAAAGCTTTCAACAGTACTTCATGCCTTACAGCCAGGTGGGCATGGTAAAGAATGCCAGCAAAGACCTGGTGCTGAACCTGGAGCTGAACGAACATACCGCCGGCTTTAAATTATATTCCACCGGTAAATTTCCGCAAAGCAAAGCGGTACTGTATTACCAGGGCAGGGAAGTGTGGAGCAAGGTGATGGACCTCTCGCCTGCAGGATACGAAGAAACGGAGATCCCATTGCAATACAGCCATAATGCCACAGACTACCGTATATGTATATACGACCAGCAGGGCAGGACCATGCTGGAATGGCAACCGGAGCCGGACACTATCAAACCCATGCCACTACCCGCTGTCGCTGCAAAGGCGCCGGGCGAGATCGCACAAATAGAGCAGCTATATCTTACCGGTCTGCACCTGGAACAATACCGGCATGCTACTTACGATCCTGTTGCTTACTACCAGGAAGGCCTGCGCCGCGATGCAGGAGACGTGCGCTGTAATAATGCGCTGGGCAAATGGTATTTGCGCCGCCTGCTCTTATCTGAAGCAGAAAGCTGTTTCCGCAGCGCTATTGATACACTCACCACGCGCAATCCCAACCCCTATGACGGTGAACCGCTTTACAACCTGGGATTAAGCCTGCGTTGGCAGCAACGGATCCCTGAAGCCTATGCCGCTTTCCATAAAGCGGTATGGAACGCCGCCTGGCAGGCCGCCGGATACTATCAGCTGGGAGTCATCTCAGCGATGCGGCAACAATGGGAGGTTGCACTGGATGAGGCCACCCGCTCATTACATGTTAACTGGCATCATCATAAAACAAGGCATCTGCTGATCTCCATCCTGCGTAAACTGGCTAAGCGCAACGCAGCACTGGAATGGGCCAATGCTTCACTTGAATTGGATCGCTTCAATGCAGGCGCACATTTCGAAAAATACCTGCTTACAAAAGACGAAAGCGTATTGAAGGAACTGCAACAGCTGTTGCGTGGTAATATCCATCATTACATGGAATACGCACTGGATTACCAGGCTGCCGGCATGTATGCCGAAGCCCTGCAGTTCCTGCAGCTGGGCATTGATGAGCAGCAGGAAGTATATCCTTTGGCGTGGTACTTTATGGCGTCCATCGCCTGGGAATCACGGGATGAACTGGCGGCGCACGCTTACTGGAAGAAGGCCGCGCAGGCGGCGCCTGATCATTGCTTTCCCCATCAGCAGGAAGCAGCGCTGGCTTTACAGCTGGCCATGCAGCAGCACCCCGAAGATGCGAAAGCGCCTTATTACCTGGGCAATTACTGGTACCATTTCAGGCAATATGAGCAAGCGATCGCCTGCTGGGAAAAGTCGCGTGAGCTGGACGACCGTTTCTCCACCGTGCACCGCAACCTGGCCCTGGCATTGTTCAACAAACGGCAGCAACCTGCGGAGGCAGTTATCAGCCTGGAAAAAGCCTTTGCCCTGGATGAAACGGATGCACGGATCCTGATGGAGCTGGATCAGCTGTACAAGCGCCTTAACAAGCCAGCGCTTTTCCGCCTGGAACTGCTGGAAAAGTACCCCGCACTGGTAAATGACCGCGACGACCTGTACCTGGAGAGGATCACCCTGTATAACCTGCTGGGCCGTCACGAGGAAGCGTATAAGCTGTTAATGGCGCGCAATTTTCATCCCTGGGAGGGTGGTGAAGGTAAAGTGACCTTCCAGTACCTATACAGCCTTATTTCGATGGCTAAAGCGGCTATACGGGTAGCCAACCACCAGGAAGCGCTGGAGCTGCTGGAAAAGGCGCGGCAATATCCGCACAACCTCGGGGAAGGCAAGCTGTATGGCGCACAGGAGAATGATATCGATTACTGGAGCGCCTGCGCGTATGCAGGGCTGGGGCAAACCGCCAATGCTATTGCCTGCTGGGAAAGGGCCGCCACAGGTCAATCTGTACCCGCCGCCGCAATGTACTATAATGATCAGCAGCCTGATAAGATCTTCTACCAGGGACTGGCCCTGCTGCAGCTAAATCGTAAAGGAGAAGCCGGCAGCCGTTTCAATAAACTGATCGACTATGGAGAAGCGCACCTGTTTGACGACGTGAAGATCGATTACTTTGCCGTATCTCTGCCGGATCTGCTGATATGGGATGATGACCTGAACAAGCGTAACCGTTTGCATTGTTATTACCTGATCGGCTTAGGACTGTTGGGGCAGGGCAAAACGGAGCAGGCAAAGGCCATGTTTGAGCAGGTGTTAGGAACGGACAGCTATCATATCGGCGCGCATATACACCTGGCTATGTCAGCGCGCAGCACGCAATTAAGCTAAAGCGAGCGGGCGTAAGAACGCCTGGGTTTAATATACAAGGGGCTAAGCGAAAGCTTAGCCCCTTTGTGTTGTTATTATAATGTCTTTAGTATCAGCTTAAAGGAAACCCAGTTCCAGCCTGGCTTCTTCGCTCATCATTTCTTTGGTCCACGGCGGATCAAAGGTAAGGTGCACATCCACATCGGAAACGCCTTCGATGGCGCGTACTTTCTGGTCTACTTCCATTACGATGTCGCCGGCTACGGGACAGCCGGGGGCGGTCAGGGTCATGGTAATACCTATCCTGTTGTTCTCACCGATCTTGATCTCATATACCAGTCCCAGCTCAAAGATATTCACCGGGATCTCCGGGTCATATACGGTTTTGAGCGTTGCTTCAATTTGATCTCTTAGTAAATCCCCTTCCATTTCAATTGTGTGTTTATCTGTTTTCAGATCAGTTGGCTTGTTTGGCCATATAGGCTACGGCGTAGAGCTTCATCTGTTTGAGCATGCTCAGTAACCCGTTGGAGCGGGTGGGGGACAGGTGATTGCGCAGGCCGATGGCGTCAATAAAATAAATGTCGGTAGCGGCGATCTCCGCGGGCGTGTGGCCGGAAAGGGCGGAGATCATCAGGCTTACCAGGCCTTTGGTAATAACAGCGTCGCTGTCGCCGGTGAAGAACAGCTTTCCGTCCTTCAGCTCTGTGTGCAGCCACACCCGTGACTGGCAGCCTTTAATGAGATTGTCGTCCGTTTTATACTGTTCGTCTATCAGCGGCAATTCTTTTCCCAGTTGAATAATGTATTCGTATTTATCCATCCAGTTTTCCATGAGGGAAAAGTCCGCTATCAGCTCGTCCTGTTTTTCGTTGATCGTCATTTCAAAAAGTTTGAGGTTTGAAGTTTGAGGTTTGATGTTTGAAGCCAGTAATCTTACTTGGCATACTTGTACTGAACCTCAAACATCAAACCTCAAACTTCAAACTATTTTAACATGGCGGCGCCCCTGTTCACTGCTGCTACCAGCTTGTCTATATCTTCGAAGGTATTGTATACAGACAGGGAAGCGCGTACGGTGCCGGGGATCCCGAAGAGGTCCATCAGCGGCTCGGTACAGTGGTGGCCGGTGCGAACGGCAACTCCCTGTTTGTCCAACAGCTCGCCCAGGTCGTAAGGATGGATCTCATCTACCAGGAAGGAGATGGAAGCGGCGCGGTGAGCGGCCTGGCCGATGAAGCGGATGCCTTCTACCTGCTGCAGTTGCTGCAGGGCGTATTCCTGCAGCTGTTCTTCCCAGTGTGCGATCTTATCGATGCCGATCTGTGTTACATAGTTCAGGGCTGCTTCCAGGCCGATGGCTCCTGCAATATGCGGGGTACCGGCTTCGAACTTGTAGGGCAGCTCGTTATAGATGGTTTTAGCGAAGGTAACCGTCTTGATCATATCGCCGCCGCCCTGGTAGGGAGGCATTTTATCCAGCCATGCTTCCCTGCCGTACAGCACACCGATACCGGTGGGGCCGTATACCTTGTGGCCGGAGAAGGCCAGGAAATCGGGCTGCAGTTCCTGCACGTCGATGGCGATATGCTGTATACCCTGGGCGGCGTCCAGCAGCACGGGAATGTTGCGGGCGTGCGCCTGTGCGATGATCTCGCGTACAGGGTTCACGGTACCCAGTGTGTTAGACACATAGGTAACCGCTACTATCTTTACTTTATCGTCCAGCAGTTTGCTGAAAGCGTCCATACGCAGTTCGCCGCGCTCGTTGATCGGTATCACTTTGAGCTCGGCGCCTTTTTCTTCACAGATGATCTGCCAGGGCACAATGTTGGAATGGTGCTCCATGGCGGAGATCAGCACTACATCGCCTGCCTGCAGGTATTTGCGCCCGAAGCTGCTGGCAACAAGGTTGATGCCGTCTGTAGTGCCTTTGGTAAAGATGATCTCTTTTGAATGTGCAGCGTTGATATATGCCGCTACCGTTTTGCGGGCCTGCTCATAAGCTTCTGTGGCCTGCTGGCTCAGCTGATGCACACCGCGGTGCACATTGCTGTTATAGCCTGCATAGTATTGGTCCAGTGTATCCAATACTACCTGTGGTTTCTGGGTGGTGGCAGCATTATCGAGATAGACCAGCGGTATGCCATATACGCTGGCCTGCTGCAGCAGCGGAAAATCTTTTCTTATGCTCTCTACATCAAATCCTGTTACTGTTTCTGGTACGTGCTGCATGGTTTATAATTCTTAATTATTAATGGTTACGCCGCTCACATACTTCCTGATCTGTTCTGTCAGGTGATGTTGCAGGGCGGGGATATGCACCTTGTCGGTGATATCGAAGGCGAATGCATTCACCAGCAAAGTCTTGGCAGCTTCTTCGCCAATGCCGCGGGCGCGGAGGTAGAACAGCGATTCTTCGCTGAACTGGCCAACGGTGAACCCGTGGGAACATTTTACGTCGTCTGCAAAGATCTCCAGCTGCGGCTGTGAGTTGATGTCGGCCTTTTCGCTCAGCAGCAGGTTGTTGTTCTGCTGGAAGGCGTTGGTCTTCTGTGCATCCTGGTGTACATGGATACGGCCGGTGAATACGCCATTGGCGTTATCCAGCAGTACGCCTTTATACAGTTCGTTGCTGTTGCAATGCGGCTGCAGGTGATCCACAAAGGTGTGGTTATCTACATGCTGGTTGCCGGTAGCGAGGTACAGGCCATGAAGGTCTGTTTCTGTATAACTGCCGTTCAGCGCTACGCTCAGGTTATTACGCACCAGCGTTGCATGCGGCAGCGTAAAGTTATAGTGATGGTAACGGCTGTAGGTTTGCTGACTGGCGGCAGTCTGATAGATATGACGGCTGTTGGGCGACATATCCTGGAGGTTGTAGTGCCAGATCTCGGCATTATCTTCCAGGATGATCTCGCTTACGCTGTTCACGAAGGCAACTGCACTATCATGCAGGCCCAGTGCGCTTTCTATTACCGTAGCAGACGCGCTGGTATGCGCTACCCACAGGTGGCGGGGTTGCAGGAAAGCGTGTTGGGACACCGTATATACGTGTACGATATGCAGTGGTTTATCCAGCACGGTGTTCGCTTTCAGCTCGATAAAGAGGCCGTCTGCGAACAGGGCGGTGTTCAGTGCTGCAAAGGGCTGATCTGCCAGGTGGGGATGTTTATCAAAATAGCTCTTGAAGGCTTCCTGTTTGGAGGCTTCGGAGAGCTTAGTGATGGTAAATCCTTTCACTTCGGGCAGCTGAGACAGTTGGGGCTGCAGGTGACCGTTCACCAGTACCGCTTTATAGCAGGAGAGGCCGTGAATGAACGCGGGCTCTACCTGGGCAGCTGTTACCGGGGCGGCTTGCTGCTGCAGCACAAAAGGCTGTTCTTTCAGGATCCTTTGTATGTTGGTATAACGCCAGGCTTCTGATTTCAGGTCGGGCAGTCCCAGGGTTCTGAAACGCCCGAGCGCATCTTCCCGCAGGGAATACAGGGCGTCTTCCTTAGGTGTAAGCCCGTTACCCCCTTCGAGGATATATTGGTAGAATGGTATCGTAATATCGCTTGTCATTGTATTATGCTAATTAAACGGACTCTTTCTCGTGAACTACGGTTTCTTTCAGCCAGTCGTATCCTTTTTCTTCCAGCTCCAGTGCCAGCTCTTTGGTACCGGTCTTTACGATGCGGCCGTCATACAGTACATGCACGAAGTCGGGCACGATGTAATCCAGCAAACGCTGGTAGTGGGTGATCACTAAGAAGGATTTGTCTGCGCTGCGCAGTTTGTTCACGCCGTTTGCCACGATGCGGAGTGCGTCGATATCCAGGCCGGAGTCTGTTTCATCGAGGATACCCAGTTTCGGGTCCAGCATAGCGAGCTGAAATATTTCGTTCCGTTTCTTTTCACCACCGGAGAACCCTTCGTTGAGGGAACGGTTCATGAGGTTGGCGTTAAAATCAACCAGTTGTTGTTTTTCTTTTGTCAGCTTCAGGAATTCCTTGGCTTCGAGCGCGGGCAGACCTTTGTAAGCCCTGATCTCGTTGAGTGCAGTTTTCAGGAAGTGCAGGTTGGAAACACCTGGTATTTCTACAGGGTATTGGAAAGCCAGGAACACGCCTTCGCGGGCGCGGTCTTCGGGGGACATTTCCAGGAGGTCTTTCCCGTCGAAGATCACTTCACCCTGGGTGACTGTATAATTTTCGCGCCCTGCCAGCACAGAAGCCAGGGAGCTTTTGCCGGAACCGTTGGGTCCCATAATGGCATGTATCTCTCCCTTGGGAATCTCGAGGTCAATGCCCTTCAGAATTTCTTTTCCTTCTACTTCTGCGTGCAGATTTTTAATCGTCAGCATGATATTGTTTTGTTCTCTGTTGTTTTAATTAACAATTAATAGTGAATAATTAATAATTGCGGTTAGGCTTGGTACTTGCTTCACTATTATTAATTTTTAATTATCCATTATTAATTATCCTACGCTGCCTTCCAGCGTGATGGACAATAATTTTTGCGCTTCCACGGCAAATTCCATGGGCAGCTGGTTTAATACTTCCTTGGCGTAACCGTTCACGATGAGGGCTACTGCCTTTTCGGTATCGATACCGCGCTGGTTGAGGTAGAAGATCTGGTCTTCACCGATCTTGGAGGTGGTAGCCTCGTGCTCAACGGTAGCGGATTTATTGCGTGACTCGATGTAAGGGAAGGTATGTGCGCCGCAGCGGTTACCTATCAGCAGGGAGTCGCACTGGGTGAAATTACGTGCGTTGTGTGCACGTGGTCCCACCTGTACCAGTCCGCGGTAGGTATTATCGCCTTCACCGGCTGAGATACCTTTGGAGATGATCCTGCTTTTGGTATTACGGCCGATGTGGTGCATTTTGGTACCTGTGTCAGCGATCTGCCGGTTACGGGTCACTGCCACGGAGTAGAATTCGCCCTGCGCATCGTCTCCCTGGAGGATCACGCTGGGATATTTCCAGGTGATGGAAGAACCGGTTTCTACCTGTGTCCAGGATATTTTACTGCTCTTACCTTTACAGATGCCTCTTTTTGTTACGAAGTTATAGATACCGCCTTTGCCTTCTTTGTCGCCGGGGTACCAGTTCTGTACGGTAGAATATTTGATCTCAGCATGTTCCAGTGCGATCAGTTCCACTACTGCGGCGTGCAGCTGGTTCTCATCGCGCATGGGGGCGGTACAGCCTTCGAGGTAGCTTACATAGCTTTCATCATCTGCTATGATGAGCGTACGTTCAAACTGTCCGGTGTTTTGTGCATTGATACGGAAATAGGTGCTCAGCTCCATGGGGCAGCGCACGCCTTTGGGGATATATACGAAAGAGCCGTCGGAGAATACCGCGGCGTTCAATGCAGCAAAGATGTTATCGGAGTGGGGCACTACGGAGCCCAGGTATTTCTTGACCAGGTCTGGGTGGTTTTTCACTGCTTCACCAAAGGAGCAGAAGATAACGCCCATTTCGCCCAGCTTTTCTTTAAAGGTGGTAGCAACGGACACGCTGTCGAACACGGCATCTACGGCCACGCCGGAGAGGGCTTTCTGTTCGTTCAGGGGAATGCCCAGCTTTTCGAAGGTAGCGAGCAGTTCAGGATCTACTTCATCCAGGCTGGCCAGCTGCTTCTTCTTTTTAGGAGCGGCATAGTAGGACACGCCCTGGAAGTCGATCTCAGGCATTTTAAAGTGCTGCCATCTGGGCATCTGCATCTTCTTAAAGGCCTGGTATCCTTTCAGGCGCCATTCCAGCAACCATTCAGGCTCTTCTTTTTTGGCGGATATAAAACGGATGGTGTCCTCATTGAGGCCAGCAGGCGCTATATCCATTTCAATATCGGTGGTAAAGCCGAACTCGTATTCCTTGTTGGCTATATCATCGATTATTTCGTTACTGTTTCTCATACAACTTTTTAACTGTTCGAGGTTTGAAGTTTGAGGTTTGAGGTTCGTTTGAGGTTAGAGGTTCAGGACAGGTACGCCGTATTGGACAACTGGTTCTGAACTTTTAACTTTTAACGAACCTCAAACATCAAACTTCAAACATCAAACTTTTATATTTTTTATACTGCAAAACTTTCCCCGCAGCTGCAAGTTCTTGTGGCGTTGGGATTATTAAAGTAAAGGCCTTTACCATTGAGGCCGTCAGAGTAATCGAGCTCTGTACCATAGAGATACAGGAGGCTTTTCATCTGCACCGCAATCTTAATGCCTTTGTCTTCAAAGATCTGGTCGCCCGGCTTCTGTTCTGCTTCAAACACCAGTTCGTATGAAAGTCCGGAGCAACCGCCGCCTTTCACTCCAACACGTACAAAAGTGCCCGGTACATGGTTTTCTTTTACCATGAGGTCTTTTATGTAGGTGCTTGCTTTTTCTGAAACGGTAATCATCTTTATATCTAGCTTTTAGCTGTTAGTTATTAGCTGTTAGCTGCCTGAAGCAGCTTGTTTATACTATTATTGTCTTTGCATTCAGACAGCAAAGTTATCATTTGATCGAACTTATTCCTATAGAGGGTGGAAAAGTCACCGGTTTGCGGATCATACAGGTGGTCTTTCAGTACAGGGACTGAAAAAGGGAGGACCCAGGCCCGCAATGCCTTTGCCACCGCATCCATGGCATTAATACCCTGCATGGCCTGTGAGCCGTTGGCCCAACTCACCAAAGCTACGACCTTTCCGGTTAAATAGGGACGGCCGTGGCGGCTGGTTAGTTCCAGCCAGTCGAGGGCATTTTTCATCACGCCTGTCATGCTCCCGTGGTACAGGGGCGTGAGCCATACCTGCAGGTCGGCTTCGCAAAAGGCGTTGCACATGTGCTGTACGGCTTCGGGCGTTTCCTGTTTCAGCGGATCAAAGAACGGTATGGCTGCGTCAGCCAGGCTAAACACACGGGGTGCGAAGCCTTTTTCCTTTAATTGTGCCTCAAAGTAACCGGTAATCTTACCGGCTGTGGCATAGGGCCGGTCGTCCATTGTACCGTTGAATATCAATACATTCATTTAATGACCTTATTATCAATAGGTTAAATTGTTATGAAGGTATACCCTTAGTTGATCGTACGTGCAAAGGTCGTATAAACCTTACAACAATATTTTTTTAACTAGTACAAAATTACGACATTTGACAATAAAACAAGTAATAACTTGGAAAATTATATGCCAAAGATCAAAGCAGCAGCTGACCGGTTTCTGGTATTATTAAAGACCCGTGGACCGCAAACAGCCGCTTCCCTGGCCGCCGAGCTTGGCATAACAGGGGAGGGTGCGCGTTTGCAACTACTGAAACTGGCGGAAGAAGGGTTAGTAGCTGCTACAACGAGCTCAAGGGGAGTAGGACGGCCTGTGCAGATCTGGAGCCTGACTGCCCAGGGAAATGCGCATTTCCCCGATACACATGCCGAACTGAGCCTGCAACTGATGAATACCATTAAAAAGGAGCTGGGTCAGGAGGCGTTGGACCAGGTGATCGTAGCCCGGGAGCATAGCCAGCTGGAAAAATACCGTGCAGCTTTAACAGGAATTACCGATATAGGAGAAAAAATAGCCCGTTTTGCCACCCTGCGTACCGCTGAGGGATACCTGGCGGAGTGGAGAAAGGAAGAGAACGGCTATACTTTTATTGAGAACCATTGCCCTATCTGCAGTGCAGCCGCCCAATGCGACAATATCTGTTCTTCAGAGCTCAGAACCTTTGCCACCATCCTGGGTGATGAGGTGAGCGTAACCCGTACTGAGCATATTTTGGCGGGGAATCGTTGCTGTATTTACCGGATCACATATACGGACCAATTAGTGTAAGCGCTCATACGCTTTTTACCAGGGAAGCATGCGCTTTTACCTGGAATAGTATGCGCTTTTAGTAGGGGTAGCGTAGGAATAGCACGCAGGTGGTGTGCCTACAAACTGCCTGCTAAGCACAGACTAAGCACCAACCAGGTACTTACTAAGCACTGACTAAGCACTTACTAAACTCCCACTAAGCTGGTACTAAATTAACACCAGGAGCATTCGGCGTGTAAACGGCCAGGGAAACCTATGTAGAAGCGGAGGTCAGGTGGATGTAAGGTGGACCTGAGGTGGACTTGATGCGGGTTTAAATTGTATCAGTTCCAGATCAGTCCCCTAGAAGATCAGGACTAAAGTGCCGCTGATAATCAGCAGGGCCCCGATGGCTATTTTCCAGGTAAGGGCCTCGTGCAGGAAAATAACAGAAAGGGCGATGGTGAGCGCTACACTTAACTTATCTACCGGGGCTACCTGCGACACTTTTCCCACCTGCAGCGCTTTGAAGTAAAAGATCCACGAAAGACCGGTGGCGATACCGGAGAGGACAAGGAATAATAAACTGTGTTTTGAGATACTGTTAATCCCTTTCGCTTCACCGCGGAAGATGACAATGCCCCAGGCGACGATCAGTATAATAATGGTACGGATACCGGTAGCCAGGTTGGAATTGATCTCAGATACGCCGATCTTGGCGAAGATAGCCGTCAGGGCGGCGAAGAGAGCGGAGAGTAAGGCGTAGATCCACCACATGAGACTAAATTAAACTTTCTTCCCTAATATCTTCAGGCTCCTTTTTACCCCATCCAATTCTGCAATATCAGGCAGGTTTGCCCATTCTTCAAAGCCCATATTCAGGAACAGCTGTATGCTGGGCAGGTTGTGTGCAAAGATAAACCCGAGCAGGGTAGACACGCCCAGTTTAGGACATTGTTCCATGGCATAGGACAGCACGGCCTTGCCCAGTCCCTTACCACGGAAATCAGGATGCAGGTAGATGCTGATCTCCACGGTACCGTCGTAGGCCGGGCGCCCGTAAAAGGAATTAAAGCTGACCCAGCCGGCGGTTTGTCCATCTAACTCTACCATCCATAAAGGACGCTTTTCCGGTGTATGCACATGGAACCAATTTTGACGGCTTTCAACCGTAACGGGAGTGGTATCTGCGGTAACCATCCGTCCGGGGATGGTGGTATTGTAAATGTCAACGATCACAGGCAGATCGGAGAGTAGTGCGTTTCGGAAGTGAAGGGACATAGGTTTAAAAGTCGTTAGTCGTTAGTTGTTAGTCGTTAGTCGTTAGTCGTTAGTCGTTAGTCGTTAGTTGGCAGTTGACAGTTGACAGTTGACAGTCATGTGCCGAGCGTAAAATTACAAAGTATTCACTCATTGCGCCTAACTGTCAACTGTTAACTTTCAACTGTTAACTTTCAACTGTCAACTTTCAACTTCTTTTTTTTCGGCTTGGCTGGCAGCTCGCCTAAGAGGATGGCCCAGGGCTGCATCGGCTCGATATGTTCAAAGATGATCTTCAGCATGGCGATGATAGGGATAGCCAGGAACATGCCGGGGATGCCCCACAGCAGGTTGCCGGTTACCACGCCTACAAGGGTGACAAGGGCATTGATCTTCACCTTGGAGCCCACTATGCGGGGCAGCAGGATGTTGCTGTCCAGGAAGTGAACGATGAGCAGCGCGATGCCTACCTGCAGGCTGGCGCCCGGTGTACCGGTGGTCAGCGTGATCACCATGCAGATGATGGTAGCCGTAATAATGCCCAGGTAGGGAACGAGATTGAACACGGCAGCCATTACGCCCAGCAGGGTGGCATATCTGATGCCCAGGATCCAGAAGATGCTGCAGTTCAGGATGGCCACTACCAGCATTTCTATCATTAATCCGCTGGCGTAGCTTCTGATAATGAAACGTGTTTGTGCAATCACATCCAGCAGCTTTTCCCTGTGCTGCTCCCGGAACAGTCGGATCAGGAAAGTGATCAGCAGGGAGCGGTACAGTAATATAAAGAAGGAGTAGAGCAGTACGAACACGAAGAAGATCAGCAGGGAAGACACGGCGCCAAAGGTCTGGCTCAGGAAGGTGGTGGCAGACCCAAGTGTGCCCAGGGCAAATTGCTCCAGGTAATCCATTTGTTTGTGCGCGTTAATGTGGAACCTTTCGTTTATCCATACCTGTAGGTTGTCGAGGCTCTTCATGAGCTGTTGCTGCAGGTTTGGGAAGTCAGACAGGAAGGCGCCCATTTGTGAGGTAAGCAGGGCCAGCACGCTTGACAGACCGACCACGAATACGAGCACGGAGATGAATGCCGCCAGTCCGCGGGAGCAGCCCCAGTTTTCCAGCCGGGAAGCCAGGGGCAGCAGCATAATGGCCACCAGGCTGGCAAATGCCAGGGGAATGGTAATGGCGGCGCTGAACCGGGCGATGTAGACGATCAATATCAGCGCCAGTAAAGTAAAGGCCAGGCGGGCATTAAAGGGCAGCTTGTGCTCGGTCATCATGGATAAATAATTTTTGCCAAAAGTAATCTTTAAAATTTGAGGTTTGAGTTTCGTTAAAGGTTGGAAGTTAGGGAATAGTAGTTTCCTACGGCACACTCGTCCATAACCTTTAACTTCCAACGAACCTCAAACGGCAGACTTCAAACCTCAAACTTTTTTTGTAGTTTGGCTTTTATCGTCATCAATTACTTAACAAACTACGATCCACATGCAAAAACTGCTATCCCTTTTGTCGCTGTGCGTGTTACTGCTCATCAGCCATCATAGCCGTTCCCAGGCGCGGCTGACAGACAGCCTGCCGGTGCGGGGCTTCTGTATCGCGGCGCCCCGGGCGGCCACAATGAATGAGTTCATCAGGTTTATCAATGAGGAGCTGGCGCCCCGTAATATCAATACCCTGGTACTGCGTGTAGATTATAATTACCAGTATCAAAGCCACCCCGAGCTGAGTGACTCAGGTGCCTTGTCCAAACAGGATATAGGAAAGCTGGTAAAGGCTTGCCGGGCGCATAATATCCGGCTGATCCCGCAGGTGAACCTGCTGGGGCATCAGTCCTGGGCGGGTTCTATCGGTAACCTGCTGCGGGTATACCCGCAATTTGATGAAACCCCGCAGGTAAAGATGCCGGAAAAGTATGTATGGCCTAACCCCGACGGGCTGTATTGCAAGAGCTATTGCCCGCTGCACCCTGAAGTGCACAAGGTGGTATTTGACCTGGTGGATGAGATCTGCGATGTGTTTGAGACCAATGCCTTTCATGCCGGGATGGATGAAGTGTTCTATATAGGCGATGATAAATGTCCGCGTTGCGGCGGCCGCGATAAAGCCGAGCTCTTTGCAGGAGAAGTATGGACGCTGCGTAATCACCTGTCGCAGAAAGGCCGTCAGCTCTGGATATGGGGCGACCGTATGCTGGATGGCAAAACTACGGGCATGGGTATGTGGGAAGCCAGCATGAACAATACACACCGTGCTATTGACATGGTGCCAAAGGATATTATGGTATGCGACTGGCATTATGATAGGCCTGATAAATCGGCGGTGCTTTTTGCGATGAAAGGTCTGCCGGTGATCACTTGTCCATGGCGTAAGCCGGATGTAGCGGTAACACAGGTAGAAGATATGATCAGTTTCCGCAAGGGTGCAACGAATGAAACAAAGCCGATGTACCAGGGCATTATGCAAACGGTATGGTCTCCGGCGGAGGCGTTTTTGAATGAGTTTTATGGAAAGGGGAAGATGGGGAAGGATACGGTGAATACGCAGAGTAATTGTTTCAGGGCGGCGTTTGTGAAGTAGGCGTTGGAGTTGTAACAGCCGGTGGCAAACAGGTCTCCCTTCCCGCCATTGCGAGGCCCGGAGGGGCCTGTGAAGAGCGGGCCCGAAGCAATCTTTTAGCTAATCTTCGCGGAGGTTGTCTTAAAAGATTGCTTCGTCGCCCCACGCTCATTTCCTGCGCTGCGCCTCGCAATGACGGGACTTAAAGGCGCGATTTCAAACCTCAAACTATAACAGTTGCTTCATGTAAGGGATGTATATTTCGACCAGGTTCGGACCGGTGAAGGAGATAAAGAAGTGATTGCCGCTCATCTTATAAATACCTTCCCTGCAGCAGCGGTTAATGAAATCATACATTGGTACACCGGCGGTGGCAAAGTCTAAGGGTACCTGGAGGCGGAGGTAGTTACCGCCGTTCATGCGTTTCTGTATGAGGAGCGGAAACTGCGCGGCGATCTGGATGTGCGCCCTGGTTTCTTTCACGGGCACACAGATGCCTGCATACATGCTTAGTTTTTCGTAGTTGGTAACGGGTACGGCATCGAGGGTGCCGGTAATGATCTTGCCCTGGGGCAGGTCCAGCATGTCGAGCATTTTGCGGAAATGCTGTTCATGATAGCTCATTTTCATGACCAATTGGGCGATAGGGTCTTTACCGTAGGAAACCAGGGTATAGTACAATATCGTATCCGGCAGGATTACGTGCTCGGCGCGGTCGAAGCTAAAAAGATTGGCCAGGTCGGCGCCCTGCTGGGCAAAGGCTGCGGTGATCATCGCCGTCATTTCCAGCGTTCTTTTTTCATTGGGCAGTTCATCTATTTTACGAAAGCCGCGGGGACTTCTGCCGAAGTGCCCTGAAAAGGCTTTGGTAAAGGCCGCCATGGTAGCATAACCGCAAAGGTCCCCGATCTCACCTATATTATAGCCGCTATGGCGCAGCAAGCCGGCTGCCAGCTCCAGGCGATGCCGTTTTACATACTGCCAGTAAGGCTCGCCCATGATCTCTGCAAAAATGTGATAGAAATAGGAGTAGGAGATGCCCAGCCATTCTGATACGTCTTTCATGTTAAAGGGGTCTGTCACATGATCATCTGCATATCCCAGCCCTCTCAGGGCATGTAGTTCCATTTGTTCCTTGGTTGGTGATTTGGGCTTCATCGGTTTTATGATGGTTTAGTGAGGTTAGCTCAATTACCACTTAAGGCGTTAATGCACAGGTTGTTATAGATGAATGTTATCGTATTACAAATCTGCTAATTGGCAATAGCTAAAATTAACGTATTTGTAATGAAATAAGAAAAAATTATTACATGGGAATTGAAAACTATAACTTTATACTTTTTTTCACATTTTAAACGTTATTAACATTAAATTCATTGGCCTCTAAAAAACCTTATCAGTTGAAAAAGATTACCTGGATACTATTGCTTTCATTCCTGGCACCACTCAGCGTTTTTTCACAAGATTGGCATGTAGGCGGTTTTCTCGGCATCAGTAATTACAGCGGGGACCTATCAGAGTCCAGGGTAGATATGAAGTATACCCGGCCTACTATCGGCCTGATGGTTAAAAGAGACATCAACCGTTATTTTACGGCTCGCCTGGGCTTTCAGTGGGGACGTGTAGCCGCTGCAGATAGCACCAACGAAAGCAAGGCGTTGCTGGCCCGTAATCTCAGCTTCCGTTCCGTATTGTGGGAGGTGAACCTGATCGGTGAGTTCAATTTCTTTGATATTTACGAGAAGGGTTATACGCCGTATGTGTTTGCGGGTATAGCAGGGTTCAGCTTTTATCCTACCACTACGGATTCCATGGGTAACAGCATTCCCCTGCGCCGTTTGAACACGGAAGGGCAGGAGCTGCCGCAATATCCTGAAAGGAAGCAGTATTCGCTGAACCAGTTTGCCATTCCTTTCGGGGCAGGCGTTAAAGTGTTATTGAACGATCGCTGGACCCTGGGCCTGGAAATCGGCCTCCGTAAAACCTTTACTGATTACCTGGATGATGTAAGTAAGACTTACGTAGACGAGGCTACTTTGCGCAATGCTTTCGGGCAACGTTCAGTTGATTATGCCTATCGCGGTGATGAGATCAAGGGTAACAAGGCGGGCGTTACACCGGGTACTTATCCGGCAGACGGCACCATCCGTGGGTCTGATAAATATAAGGACTGGTATATCTTCAGCGGATTGACTATCACGTATCGCTTTGGTGGTGATAATAACCGCTGGGGAAGGCAGAAGTTCTCTACTTGTCCGAGATACTAAAAATAGCTACTGGCTTTTAGCTTTTAGCTTTTAGCGTTTAGCCATTAGCGCAGAGAGGCTTTAACGGCATTTGCTAACGGCTAATAGCTAATAGCCAACAGCTTCTTTGGCATAATACTTGTTAATAGTGGAGCGTAATTTTCGCCCCCAACAAAGTCCACATAAAAATGATATCCCGTCCGCCATCTGGTTGACGGGATTTTTTATTTTGGCATACTCTTTGAATTATATGTGTTAGAACAGGTAAAACAAGAAGCGAAAGACCAACGGTAAAGCCCCGAAGGCCTGAAACCGCGAAGATAGTAAGTCTCAAGAGTATTACAGTTGGACGCTTCTATACCTGTTTTAAAAGGTTTAATGCACCATAACTATAAAAACGAAACGAAAACTATCAGCCAACAAGCCGAATCCGCCATTAACCTTTCTTAGGTAGCACATACCGATTTACAAACACCAATTTCCCGAAGAACTAAAAACTGAACAGCATGAAACGTTTATTATTAATGATGCTGCTGTTGGGAGGCGTTGTATTGTCCTCTCAGGCGCAGAGATACTACGATAACGATGGTTACAGAGGCCGTGGACATTACAAGAAGCACTGGAAAAGAGACCGTTGCGACGACCGCGGTTACTATGGCGGCTATTACCGTGAAGACTGCAGGCCGAGAAGGGTAGTGGTGTATGAACGTCCTGTTTACTATGCACCTCCTCCGCCGCCCCCGCCGCCGGTGGTGTATTATCCCAGCAGGCCGCGTGTAGTGGTGAACGCAGGGATCTCTATTATCCATTAGAAAAGATTATGGCTTAGAATAATCTCAACAAAGGGTCTGCTCTCCGGAGCGGGCCTTTTTTATGCCATAATTTTGACCTTACTTTGTCTTTTCATTTGCCATGTCATACAAGCATTTAAAACATTTCATTGATACGCTGGAAAAAGCGGGGGAGCTGGTACGTATTAAAACCTATGTAGACCCGAAACTGGAGATCGCAGAGATCACCGACCGGGAAAGCAAATCGCCCGGAGGGGGCAAGGCCCTTTTATTTGAGAATACGGGCTATGATTTCCCGGTACTGATCAACTCCATGGGCAGCTACAAGAGGATGTGCATGGCGCTGGGCGTACAGGAGCTGGATGATGTAGCAGTGGAGATCGAAGGGCTGTTCAAAATGCTGTCTAAACCCAAGGAAAGCATCCTGGATAAATTGTCTATGCTCCCTAAACTGAGCCAGTTCGCCTCCTGGATGCCCAAAGTGGTAAGCGGAAGGGGTAGCTGCCAGGAAGTGATCATGGCGGAGCCCGACCTGGGCAAGCTGCCGGTGATGCAGTGCTGGCCTAAAGATGGCGGCCCCTTTATCACCCTGCCGGTGATCCATACCAAAGATCCCAATAATGGCAGCAGGAATGTGGGCATGTACCGCATGCAGGTGTTCGGCAAAGACCTTACAGGGATGCACTGGCATAAACATAAAGTTAGCGCGAAACATTTCTCTGAATATAAGAAACTGAAAAAGCGTATGCCGGTGGCCGTTATACTGGGCGGCGACCCCGTATACACCTATTCTGCTACCGCTCCCTTGCCGGAGAATGTAGATGAGTACATGCTGGCCGGTTTCCTGCGTAAGAAGAAAGTGGAACTGGTAAAATGCATCAGCCAACCCGAGCTGGAAGTACCTGCAGACGCCGATTTTGTGATAGAAGGATACGTAGACCCCGAAGAAGAACTGATCTGGGAAGGGCCTTTCGGCGATCATACCGGTTATTATTCGCTGGCCGACTGGTACCCACGCTTTCATGTAACCTGTATCACCCATCGTAAGGATGCCGTATATCCCTCTACGATAGTTGGTATTCCTCCGCAGGAAGATGCCTGGATCGGCAAAGCCACGGAACGCATTTTCCTGGCGCCCATTAAAATGACGCTGGTGCCCGAGATCGTGGATATGGACATGCCGGTGGAAGGCGTATTTCACAACCTGGTGATCGCGCAGATCAAAAAAGATTATGCAGGGCAGGCGCAGAAAGTGATGAATGCCATGTGGGGCGCCGGACAAATGATGTTCAACAAGATACTGGTGGTGACAGATGAAGGCACCGGTATACAGGACTACCGCCAGCTGGCGCAGTATGTTTTCCGCCACCTGAACCCGGCTACAGACATTTACCTGAGCCAGGGCCCCATGGATGTGCTGGACCATTCCTGTTCCAAGATGGGCTTTGGCGGCAAAATGTGCATAGACGGAACAAAGAAATACGAGGAGGAAACAGATGACAACTACGAATGGCCCGCTACGAAGCAGGCTTTCAACGAAGCGGTGATCAAAGAACGTTTCCCGGAAATAAAAGGCGTCAACGCTGCTTTACTGGCGCAGGATATTCCCGTGCTGCTGGTATCTGTACAGAAAAACCGCCCGCATCACGTACGGGAGCTGAACGAACGCCTGTTCGAGCTGCCGGAGATGAGCGGCATCAAGCTGGTGCTGTATGTAGAGCATACCGTTGACGTAGGCGATCTGCCATCCGCTTTATGGCGCTTCTGCAATAACCTGGATCCGAAGCGCGATAGCTTTGTGGTACATCAGCCTTTGCCAAATGGCAAAAAAAGAGGCGGCATGGGACTGGACGGTACGCTGAAAACCCGTATCCTGGACAACTTTGAGCGCGACTGGCCCAATATCATCGTGGCAGACGACGCTACCATCCGCAAGGTAGACGATAAGTGGGCGGAACTGGGCCTGGGGCCTTTTATGGCGTCTCCGTCGCTGAAATATAAACACCAGATATATGGAGAAGAAGCGGTGGTACAGCAGTAGCCTGCTGGTGGCAGTACTGCTCTGCAGCAGCCTGAGCGCCACAGCGCAGGTGAACGCTGAGAATTTCAATTACCTGTACCGGCTGATAGGCACCTGGAGTATGCGTACCCCTCAAAGCGTTATCACTGAACAGTGGCAGCGCCTGAACGATACCACCCTGCAGGGCCATACCTGGCGTATCGTAGGAAAGGACAGCTCTCTGCAGGAGACCATGCAGCTGGTGCGCAGCGGTAATGATATTTATTACATACCTACGATACGAGATCAGAACAATGGGCAGCCGGTATCGTTCAAGCTGCGGGTGTTAAAGCTGGTAGGATTTATAGCAGAGAACCCCGCGCATGATTTTCCGCAGAAGATCACGTATAGGTTTAAAGATGAGGATCACCTGGATGCGAGGGTAGAAGGGAAGCAGGGGAATACGAGGGGCGAGGTGATATTCAGGTATGAGAGAAAATGAGTTGAACAAATTGTTATAGAAAAGTTTGAGGTTTGAGGTTTGAGGTTTGAAGTTTGAGGTTCGTTAAAAGTGAAAGGTTCAGAACAGGCGTGCCGTCCTGGACTGCTTGTCCTGAACCTCAAACTTCAAACGTCAAACTTCAAACTTTCCTTTATTTATGTATCTCCGAAGTAAAATGAAACTCTATCTCCGGGTTATTTGTCCTTTCTGTATTCAGATACCATTCTGACTGGGCCAGGTATACCAGGTGTCCGTCCTTATCTTCCACTATATTCGCCTGCTTAAAGCGGATGAAGTCTTCGATCTTCTGTTTGTTGCCGGTGATCCAGCAGGCTTTGTAGAAGGGTAGGGTATTGAACTGACAAGCGGCGCCGTATTCCTGCAACAGGCGGTACTGGATCACTTCAAACTGGAGGTCGCCCACGCAGCCAATGATCTTGCGGTTGCCGCCATGCTGGGTAAAGAGCTGGGCCACGCCTTCGTCTGTCAGCTGGCGGATGCCTTTTTCCAGTTGTTTGGTCTTCATCGGGTCTCTGTTCACCAGCTCTTTGAACAGCTCGGGAGAGAAGCTGGGGATGCCGGTGAAATAGAATTCTTCCCCTTCGGTAAGGGTATCGCCGATCTTGAAGTTACCGGTATCGAAAAGGCCTACTACGTCGCCGGGGTAGGCATCATCTACGATGTTCTTTTCGCGGGCCAGGAAGCTGTACGGGTTAGCGAAACGTACATCCTTATCGAGCCGCACGTGGTGATAGAACTTATTACGCTCAAAGCGGCCGGAGCATACACGGAGGAAGGCGATACGGTCGCGATGGCGGGGATCCAGGTTTGCGTGGATCTTGAACACAAAGCCGCTGAACTTCTCCTCGTCCACTGCCACGGGCCGGGTACTGGCTTCGCGGGGGCGGGGGGTAGGAGCGATTTCTACGAAAGTATCCAGGAGGTCTTTCACCCCGAAGTTGTTCACGGCGCTGCCGAAGAACACGGGGGCGAGTTTGCCTTCGAGGTAGGCCTGGTTGTCGAATCCGTCGTACACGCCTTCGATCAGTTCCACGTCGTTACGCAGCTGGGCTGCGTCCTGGGCATTGAAATGTTCGTCTATATAGCTGCTGGTAAGGTCTTCCAGCGGAACGATATCTTCATCCGTCGCCTTTTTGTTGGGCAGGAAGGATACAAAGCTTTTGTTATAGAGGTTGTATACGCCTTTGAAATCGGTGCCGCCGTTGATCGGCCAGCTGAGGGGGCGTACGCGGATATTAAGCTTTTCTTCCAGTTCGTCCAGCAGGTCGAAGGGGTTTTTACCGTCGCGGTCCATTTTATTCACGAAAATGATCACGGGGGTATCGCGCATGCGACATACTTCCATGAGCTTCCCGGTCTGCTCTTCCACCCCTTTTACGCAGTCGATCACCAGCACCACGCTGTCTACCGCGGTCAGGGTACGGTAAGTATCCTCGGCAAAGTCTTTGTGACCGGGGGTATCGAGCAGGTTAACCAGGGTATCCCTGTATTCGAAGGTCATTACGGAAGTAGCCACGGAGATACCGCGCTGCCGTTCAATTTCCATAAAGTCGGAGGTAGTGTGTTTCTTGATCTTATTGGATTTCACGGCTCCGGCAGTCTGGATAGCGCCGCCGAAGAGCAGGAATTTCTCCGTTAGGGTGGTTTTACCGGCATCCGGGTGGGCTATAATGGCAAATGTTTTCCTTTTGTTGATCTCGCTGGCGTACTTCATATTATAAAATGGCTGCAAAAATAAGAAAAAACTGGTTTGATGTCTGAGGTTTGAGGTCTGAGGTTCGTTCGAAGTTGAAGGTTCAGGACAAATATGCCGTTACAGGATACTGTTCCCGGACTTCTAACCTTTAACGAACCTCAAACCTCAAACCTCAAACTTCAAAAATTGATTATATTTGGAATATGTTAGCTACCATCAAGATACTATGGAATAGCCTTAAAATGGCCCTGCAGGAGCTGCGCGTGAATAAACTGCGTACATTCCTTTCCCTGTTGGGCATTACTATCGGCATATTCTGCATTATAGCCGTATTCACCGTAACAGACAGCATGGAGAAGAATATCCGCAGTGATGTACAGTCGCTGGGCAGTGATGTGATCTATATCCAGAAATGGCCCTGGGGCGGTGGTGGTGAGTATCCCTGGTGGAAATACATGAACCGCCCGGAGCCGCAGTTCAAAGAGCTGCAGGTGATCCAGGACCGCGTTAAGAGTGCATCTGCATCCGCTTTTGCTTTTTCCGTTTACAGCAAGAAGATCGAGTATAAGGACGATTATATGGATGGAGTGGAGATGATGGCGGTAACGCAGGATTTTGAAAGGATCCAGCAGCCTACGATCATCAGCGGGCGGTATTTTACCGGGAATGAAAGCGGGGCTAATGTAGTGATCCTGGGCGCCAATATCTGGGAGGGCTTGTTTGGCAGGGCAGAAGCGGCGCTGGGCAAGACCGTACAGGTAGTGGGCCGTCCCTGCAAGGTGATCGGGCTGCTGAAGAAGAAAGGAGAGAGCCTGCTGGGAGGCATCAATTATGACAACGCCGTGATCGTACCTTATATGTATGGGCGTACCATTGTGGATGAGCGCCGTTTCAGCGATCCTTACATTATGGTAAAAGCTGCCGCCGGGGTGGATCTGGGGCAGCTGAAAGATGAGCTCAAGGGCACCCTGCGTGCTTTTCACCGTTTACGGCCCCGTGAAGACGATGATTTTTCCATGAATGAGATCACCACGCTCAGTAGTAACCTGAACGGCTTATTTGCGGCGTTAAACCTGGGCGGAGGCCTGATCGCGATCTTTGCATTGATCGTAGGCGGTTTTGGCATTGCCAATATTATGTTTGTGACTGTTAAAGAGCGAACCAATATCATCGGCCTGAAAAAGGCCATCGGCGCACGCCGCAGCGTTATCCTGATGGAATTCCTCCTGGAAGCCATCGTGCTTTGCCTGATAGGCGGAGGGCTTGGGCTGCTGATCGTATATATCGGCACCGTACTGGCCAGTGGTAGCCAGAGCTTTGACATCAGCCTGACGGCCAAGAATGTGATACTGGGCCTGAGTATTTCGGGCGTGGTGGGCATAGTGGCGGGGTTCATACCGGCGTTCTCGGCATCCAAGCTGGATCCGGTAGTGGCTATTAGAAGTAATTAGTTGACAGTTGACAGTTGTCAGTAATTAGAGCAACTGTCAACTGACTGACAACTGACAACTGTCAACTAACAACTAATTTTATTGTAACAATTCTGCTTTTCAGGCGTTTAATTTCCTAAACATTTAATTATATGAAATTATTTGCGTGCATCGCCGGCATGTGTCTGGCACTTATTGCTTTTTCCTGTCAGACATCTAAACAATCAGCTGGTGGCGCCTGTAAACATGAAGGGATCGTGATGGATATGAGCGGACTGGATGGCTGCGGGTTGGTGATCGTGCTGAATGATAGTGCGCATACACGTTTGCAGCCGGTGGAGATGGCGGATACCAGTTTCCATCTGCAGGCCGGGCAGCGTGTGTCGATTGGTTATACAGAGCTGACAGGCCGTATGAGCACCTGTATGTCGGGCAAGATCGTGCGCATTGATTGCATAAAGGGACAGTAAGATGCGGAAAGCTGCATGCTCAACGCATCATGCAGGAAGGCGTTTAGCGTTGAGCATTCAGCATTATGCATTATTTTTGCGGCCATGCCCGTAAATATATTAGCCATAGAGTCGTCTTGCGACGAGACCAGCGCAGCCGTGCTCACTGACGGAAAAGTGCTGAGCAATATCATCGCCAATCAGACCGTACACGAACAATATGGGGGCGTAGTACCGGAGCTGGCCTCCCGCGCCCACCAGGAAAATATTGTGCCGGTAGTAGACCTGGCACTGAAGAAAGCAGGTGTGGACCGGAAAGATCTCAGCGCGATCGCTTTTACACAGTCGCCTGGCCTGATCGGCTCCCTGCTGGTAGGCAACTGCTTTGCCAAGGCTTTGTCCCTCGCGCTGGAGATACCGCTGATAGCCGTGCACCATATGCAGGCGCACGTATTGGCCAATTTTATTGAAGATCCGAAACCTGGCTTCCCTTTTCTTTGCCTGACCGTTTCCGGTGGACATACACAGATCGTGCTGTGCGAAAGCCCGCTTTCCATGAAAGTGATCGGCGAAACACTGGACGATGCCGCGGGGGAAGCTTTTGATAAAAGCGCCAAGCTGCTGGGCTTACCTTACCCGGGTGGTCCGCTGATCGATAAATATGCGCAGACAGGAGATCCCCGCCGGTTCAAGTTCCCTGAGCCACAGATCCCTGGTCTCAATTTCAGCTTCAGCGGCCTGAAGACCGCTATCCTGTACTTCCTGCAGGAGCATCAGCAAAAAGATCCCGGCTTTGTGCAGGCAAATATGGCGGATATCTGCGCCTCTGTACAGGATCGTATCGTGAGCATCCTGATGAATAAGCTGGTAAAGGCAGCTAAAGAAACCGGTATCAAAGAGGTCGCCATCGCAGGCGGTGTAAGCGCCAATAAAGGCTTGCGGAGCGCTTTGCAGCAGTATGGCGAAAAGTACGGATGGAATACCTACATTCCCAAATTTGAATATTGTACAGACAATGCAGCCATGATCGCTATTACAGCCTGGTATAAATACCTGGCAGGTGATTTTGCTGGATTGGATGCGGTGCCGAGTGCAAGAGCGGCGTTTTAGTGGTTAGTCGTTAGTCGTTAGTCGTTAGTCATTAGTCGTTAGTGATTAGTCGTTGGTGATTAGTCGTTGGTGATTAAAATGAAGGTTTTTTTTTATTCGCTCCAATCACTAATGACTAATGACTAACCACTAACGACTATTTTTGCATTAATGAAAAGATCACTTCTATTAATCGCCCTGGCGGTATGGTTACATCCGCTGATGGGACAGCGCAAAGCGCAAGCCGAATGGCAGGCGCAGAAATATTCCATGTTCATTCACTGGGGCGCGATCTATTCCACTTTAGGCGGCGTTTGGGAAGGTAAGCCGGTGACCCGCGGCTATAGCGAACAGATACAGTCGCATGCAGGGATTTACAGTGATACTTATGCAGAGGTGGCCAAACAATTCAAAGCACCTGAGTGGAATGCAGATTCCATCGCGCTGCTGGCGAAAGCAGCCGGGATGCGCTCTATCGTGATCACTTCCAAGCATCATGATGGTTTTTGTATGTTCCGCTCCGCTTATACGGATTATAACGTGGTACATGCTACGCCGTTTGGCCGCGATGTGATCAAGGAGCTGTCAGACGCCTGTCATCGTAATGGGCTGCGGTTCGGTTTGTATTTTTCCCTGATAGATTGGCATTTCCCGCAGGCATATCCCATCTCCAGCAATAACAGTGATCCCATCACCCCGGAGCATCACGAATACAATAAAAAACAGGTAACAGAGCTGCTGAGCAACTATGGCCCTATATCAGAGCTGTGGTTTGATATGGGCTCGCTGACAGCGCAGCAGAGTAAAGAGCTGGCAGACCTGGTACACCGCCTGCAGCCAGACTGTATGGTGAGCGGGCGCCTGGGCAATGATGCCGGTGATTTCTGTGTGATGGGTGACAACAATTATCCTGATTACAAGATCGCTACTCCGTGGCAGACACCCGCTTCCGTGTATGATGAAACTTGGGGCTATCGCTCCTGGCAGCAGCATGGTAAAGCAGAAGATAAGGCGCGTGAAAAGCTGGAAGGCCTGATCAAGGTAGCAGCAAGGGGAGGCAACTACCTGCTGAATATTGGTCCGCGTGGCGATGGTGCTGTTGTTGATTTTGAAAAGGATGTGCTGCTGCAGATAGGAGATTGGCTCAAACTGAACGGCGATGCTGTTTACGGCAGCGGCGCCAACCCCTTTGATACTACTTTCAGTTGGGGAGAGGTAACTGCTAAAACGAAGCGGATATATCTTCATTTGCTACATGAACCGGAGCAGCGCACTATCACGCTCCCCGGCCTTAGCGGGCAGGTAACAAAAGTTAGCCTGCTCGAGAACGGGCAGTTAGTGAAGTGTAAGATCAGCAATAACGCGAAGGGGCAAACGATCGTGTTGCCCGATAATTTCAAGCTGGATGGCAAGATAAAGGTGCTGGCGCTGGAGCTGGATAAAGGATATGCTGTTACGCCAATGCATGTGATCAGTGGTACAGGAACGCTGGTGCTGAACAGGCAGAATGCTATCAAACAATATAGTTTTTCCGGTGTGGACTACGACAGCTATTACCGCAGTACAGTAGGCGAATCATGGGCATTCCGTTCTGCCGGAACGGGCAAGGCCAGCTTACAGCTTCGCTACACCGAACAGGAGAAAGGCCGGCAGATCTGGCTGGATATAGATGGCAAAAAGCAGCTGGTGAAACTGGACGCCCGGCAGCCGGTGACCCAGCCCGTGGATGCGGCATGGGGACCGGTATATCTCTCTAACGCCTCCTGGGGCGGCATTGGCGGTGATCTTCCGTCTAATGATACATCATGGACGGTGTTGGAAGACAAGCAAAGTTATGAAGCCGCCAAAACCTTGCAGGCAGATCCTTCTACTAACCGCTATGTACGTTACGAAATTACTGCCAGCGGCGCGCAGCCTTACCTGGTGGGCATCAGCAGCGGTGATGGCGTACAGGTGTTCCTGAACGGAATAGAGCAGACGGCGCATAATAACCCCGAGCGTGGAACCATCCAGCAGGAAGTGCTGCAATTACCTTTAGAGAAAGGGAAGAATCAATTAGTGATCAAATTTTATAATCGTTTTAATAAACAGCTCAGGTGGGATGTGGACATGATGGCGCCACAGCATTACTATACACAGGAGCTGGCTATTCCGCAGGGCCTTGGTGGTAGTGGTGTACACCGTATCAGTGTTACGCCTGCCAACCCGGTATCCGTTCATCGTGATCTGCGATTGCCGAATCTTGAATTGCATATCCGGTAACATATGCCAAATCAATATTTCCAGTTCAAGCAATTTACCGTTCACCAGGACCAATGCGCCATGAAAGTGTGCACGGACGCCTGCGTACAGGGGGCTTTTACTGCTGCTTATCTGCATGCAGGCGGCCGGCTGGTTGAGCGTGTGCTTGATATTGGAACGGGCACGGGTTTGCTGAGCCTTATGCTGGCCCAGCAGGTATCCGCTGCTATCACCGGCATAGAGCTGGATGCAGCCGCTGCAGCGCAGGCTGCGGAGAACTTTAAGGCATCGCCCTGGGCGGAGCGGTTGCAGGTAACGCAATCGGATATACGTGATCTGCCGGCTACTGCATTATATGATTTTATCATCACCAATCCTCCCTTTTACGAAGGCAGCCTGAAAAGCAGTGATGTACTGCGCAATGCTGCCATGCATGCTACCAGCCTAAGCTACCTGGAATTGTTGCAGGCCATCGACGCCCATTTACAAAAAGAGGGACAGTTCTCTGTATTGCTGCCTTATAGTGCGTTTCAATCCTTCAGGCAACTGGCAGTGGCCGCCGGTTTTTATCCGGTGCAGATACTGGAAGTAAAGCAAAGTGTAAGGCATGATCATTTCCGGGCCGTAGGCATTTTCGGGCGGGAAGCGGTGAGTCCGTTGATCAGCAGCCTGGCTATCTATGATGAGGCAAATGTATACACGCCTGCTTTTACAGCCCTGCTGAAATCCTACTATCTCCACCTTTAAATAACATCGATCAGGGATCCGTCACATTTACTGCAAATCCGCAGGCGCTGTTGCCCACTACTACCGGGACGATGGTGTACCCTGTTTCGCCGGGTATGCCGGTAGCGTAAAGGGTGACGGTCTGCACTCCTTTCTCGGTAAAGATGCCCCCATTGGCAAAGAAGATACCGTTGACCGTTGGGGTAATGATCTCCCATTGGCCGGGATAGTCTACCTGCACCTCCAGTGTAGCGGTATTGGATTCATCGAGCGTATCCCCGGATACGTAGCTTCCCTGTACCAGGAAATTGGTGCAGCTGCCGTCTACGCTGGTATGCATGACGAAGGTGGCGGTCGTGTCCAGGTTGAGCGTATCGTCAGGAACATCAGTGGTATCCTGTCCGGAAGTGTCTATGGGATTATCCGGAAGATGGCCTTCCAGGCTCACTTCTTTTTTACAGCAAAATATCAGTACGCACAGGAGCGCCAGGGTGATCTGGGGTATAACCTTACTCATGACTCTAAAAGTTGGATGTCCCGAACTAAGTAACACAATAAAGATACGCTTTCTGTCCCGCTTTTACTAGCTGCTGTGCACATACCCTTCCAGGTAGGCAAAGCGGTCTGTAAGCTGTCCCTTTTGCACGATGGTGGCGTTGGTGATCACTTCGCTATCCTCCTGGAGGAGGTCTTCGAACACGTATTTCATGAGCTGGTCACCGAAGTACTGGGAGGCATCGCGGGGCAGCTCATTGGGCAGGTTGCTGACGCACATCATATCCACTGATCCTTTCTGGAAGGGAGGGGTGCGGTGGCGGGTGGTCCGGTTTACGCCGTATATGGGATCGTCTATGGTAGAGTCGCCCAGGTTGCAGGGGATGGAGCCGTTGGTATCATCTGTGATGTCGGCAATGACCTGGATGCGGAAATTGTCTTTGGCCAGGTCGTTCCAGCTAAAGAGGGGTGGGATGCGCTCTTCCCAGTAGATGCCGTTCATAAGAATATCGGCGGCGGTAACGTAGGGGAGGAAGCGGCATTCGTATTTTTCGGGATGGTTGTGGAAGTCTTCCCGGCTGTAGGTTTTGTCGGACTTGCGCAGGTACAGCTCCCCGGCCTTGAGTTGGGTGTATACCGGGTAGGCGTAGCTATTGATCAGGAACTCCTCCGGTGGAATGTATTTGATGCCGAGCATGCCCATTACTTCCAGGATGCCGGCGGCCACCCTGCCGGATCCGGTGATCACGATCTTGAGCGGGGGCAGCTTGATACCGAAATAATGCTTGATCAGTTCCTGGAGGTCGTGACAGGTATGGACGGGGCGGTAGTTAAAGAGGCCGGTCCGTTTACCGTAGGCCAGCAAGCCGTTATGGGCGCCCACTACGCCGGCAAAGAAGCCGAAGCCGAGGATCCGCTGGCCGTCTGCATGCACCAGGCATTCATAGTCTACCAGGGTGATGTTCTTTTCTATGATGTGCTGCAGCATGGCCTGGTTATGGGGCTGCTGCTTTTTGGTATGAGAAAAGAACAGGTATGTTTTACCGGGCATCAGCTTTTCCTTTGGCACTTCCTTGATACCAAGCAGGATGTGGCAGTGGGAGAGGTCTTCCTGCAGGGAGATGCCTGCGTCAGCATATTCCCGGTCGGTATAGCAGCGGTGGGGAGAGGGTTGTACGCTGATACGGACATTGGGATAATGTTGCAGGATCCATTGGCATTGCAGGGGAGTAAAGGCTACGCGGTTGTCGTGCGGGATCTTCTCTTCACGAATAAGGCCTATGTGAATTGTTTCGGTGTTTTGCATTGTTCAATTTACGTAATTAGGATGAAAGCGGAATGTTTGTGCATTCAGCAGAATACTTAAATTTGTCTCAGCATGAACTACTTTGAACTATTCGGTATTCCTGTTTCGTTAAAGGTCGATCCCACGTGGCTGCGGCAAAGGTATTATGAACTAAGCCGACAGTATCACCCGGATATGCATACACTGGCGGAGAACGAAGCACAGGCAGATATGCTGGAAAAGTCGGCCCTGGTGAACCAGGCGTTTAAGGTGTTGGGTAATGAATATGATCTGCTGCAATATGTACTGGAACTGAAAGGCCTGCTGACCGATAATGACAAGTACGCGCTGCCGCAGCTGTTCCTGATGGAAATGATGGACATCAATGAAAAGCTGATGGAGCTGGAATATGATCCGGATGAAGAGGCGGTAGCCGCCTTGCATTTGGATGTAACGGCGATGGAACAGGAGCTGTACAGCCAGGTGGCTGGGGTAATAGCGGGGTTTTCGGGCGAGGTACCGGTAGAAGAGATGGATAAGCTGAAGGAATATTATTATAAAAGAAAATATTTATTGAGGATAAAAGAAAAATTATCTACATTTGCGTCCCGCAATTGAAAGTAGGTTTTCGAAAGCGGAATGCCCAGATGGCGGAACTGGTAGACGCGCTAGACTCAAAATCTGGTTATCGCAAGGTAGTGCAGGTTCGATTCCTGTTCTGGGCACTTGATTATCAATCTTTTACAAAGGTCGCATTTACAGGCGGCCTTTCTTTTTCTCAAATTTGCCAGCAAATTTGCCAGTAAAACTGGATGCGTAATGGGAAAGAACTAATTAGGCTATAAAGGTACATCTTATCAGAACATTAAACTGCGTTAACCTCTATATAAATTTAGTTACCAATATAGAGGTTTAAGTACTAGATCAACTTCATTCACGAACCAAAAATATTTTGGTAAGTCTCTGCACATGGGTGCTATTTCCTTTATAATACAACAGTTTCAATCTAACCGTCTACACACTTAACTGACGGTGAAAAGGGGCCTCGCGAATCGACCTTGCAGGAAATCGATTTCGATGGACACTATATTGATTCCAACAGAAAATGACTTCCGGAGATGGATAAAGGAAGCACTCAAAGAATACTTCGAAAGCGCTCCAATACTACCACATAAATTATCGTCGGAATCTGACGAGCCATTACTTACCAGAAAGGAGATTGCTGGAATGTTCCGTATCTCTCTCGTAACTTTGCATGACTGGATGAAAAGGGGATTGCCGAGCCACAAACAACGCGGAAGAGTATATTTCTTACGTTCAGAAGTGGTGACTTACCTTAAGCAAAAAGGAAGGCCTGAGCCAGAAATTCCTTCTCCGAAAAAAATAGTTCATCTATCTGACGTCGTAGAGCAATTCTAGTTTTGTATCATTCAGTTTTTGAAGCGATTTGGAATTTCCTATTGGGCCTACATTGGATGCAAATGGGCTTGGTTCTCGGGACGCCTGCGGTCCTGAGTTTAAGCAAAAAAAAAGTATTATAAATTTTTAGTTGAAAACCATTTTAAAAATGAAAGTCGGAACGTAGCGCAGCCAGGTAGTGCACTTGCATGGGGTGCAAGGGGTCGCTAGTTCGAATCTAGTCGTCCAGACAACTGAAAATCAAGGATTTATGATGAAAATCATGAAGCCTTTTTTCGTTCAAAATGGGCAACTTAAAACTAACTTAAAACGAGGGCGACTTCGATCGCAAAAAAATCTTCTAAAGGCAATTGTTTTACATTTCCCTGACTTTGCTGGATATGATAACTAGGGGCCGTTTAGATGTAAACAAATTGTTTGGAAGGACTTTTTCTTTGAAGTCCGTTTTGAAATTTACTGTCGATCTTGCGAATCTCGAGCACCCACCTTGGAACGCAAACCATTGGCACACGTTCAAGGAACATTTACGATTGCTACGCAGTATCCGCACATAGGATAAAGATTACTTGCACCGCCATAGGATCAGTCTAAGTGCAGTGCTAGATGCCCTCTAATTCACCCGTTTTCTAGATTGGTTCCTAGCCTGCCCACTTTTTCAATCAAAAGATTTTCTATCTTTAATATATAGGAGATTTATTTCAATGGCCCTATTGACTATTTTATGTTCGGTGGTTGCAGCCAACACTTTTTCATATTTACTTGAACAAGGCCGGGATTTTTTTGTTGGAAAGAGCGTAGATAAAATCTGGAACGCCCTCACGGGGTCACAAACGACTTTCAAAGGAGAACTGGAGAAGGTGGTAAGCGAAGCGATAAATGTATATCACGAGCTGTCGCCGACGCCAGAAACAGCACACCAAATTCCGTTTTACAAGTCTGAAGCCTTACTAACCGCATTGTTAAACCGAAAGTTTTCCCAAAACAATGATCTGACACAAATTAGCGCCGCCCTCGAAGCTGATACCCGCATTCTTCCTACGACAAGAACTGAGCTGGAAAATTTTATGAGGATACTCGACGAGCGGATAGCTTCTAATCCCTTCCTGCATGACTTAAACATTGAATATAACTACAAAAAGGAAGTTTTCGAGATATCACGGCTACTTTCAGAGAAATGGGATGAAACCACTCTAGCAATCCAACAGCTAAAGGAGGTTAAAAGTGAAGAACTCGGTACATTGTATTTGCAAAGCGAATGGAAATCGCAACTTGAAGAAATTCAGGAAAACATTGATAATTTCAAACCGAATACTGCTCTCGAACGCCTGAACGCTATTGAGGACCGTATAAACGGCCATGTATCGCCCTCTATCAAAGCAAAAATTCTGTTCTTAAAAGGGTTGTCTTTGCTCCAGTCCAATGGTCTAACATCAGATTGCGCACAACACTTTATCCAAGCTTGGAAAACTGCACCGGCCACTCTTGAATACAAAAGCAAGGCGGTTTCGTCCTACTACGCAATTGGCGATCTAACAAAAGCCCGGGAAGTAATGGAACAGTTGCTGGAAGACCAGGACTACAATCTTAATGCCTGGCTCGTCGCCTCATACCTGAGCGAAGGTGACATTAATACCTTCATTGGCAATAACGTTCCAAAAATCGTCGCCGAAGATCAATTATTCATTGCGATTTTAGGGCAATTCCTTATTACCAAAAAGCGATATCAGGAAGTGCACCAATTATTCACCAGCCGCTTTGACGCACACCTGAAAGAGCCTGACCACATAACACAAAAAAATTTCAGGTTTTGGTACAGCTGGGTATTGCTTTATATCTCAAATTACTATTCAGTTCATACTGTGCAATCTAGCCATGAATTGAAAATAGATGAGAATGATTTGCCTATGATCCGACAAATAGAGCGGATCATTGAGAAAATTCTACAAAAAATTGATGGCACTGAGATCCAAGAACAGGGAAGCTACCTTTCATTTTTTTTCAACGCGTTCAGATATGCGCAGAGCGGTAATCTGGCACACGTGCATGAAATGGCGAAAATATACAGTACGCATAAAGAGCACCTTCCAGCCGTAGCTGTAATGCTGATGGTTCAGGCTCTAAACTCGACTGGGCAGCAAGACAATTATCGCAAAGCCGTTGGCATCATAGATGAACAACTCGCCCTCAGGAAAGACGGGAGCCTAGCGTTGTTCAAAATACCTATCCTCTACAATTTGGGATTTTTCGTTGAAGCTAAAACAGTATTTGACGAATATTGGCAATCGCTGCCTACAATAACGGAATTGGCCTTGGCAAATATTATTCGATTCTTTCTAACAGATCCGCGAAGAGATTCATTACAAATACTCGCAACTGTCAGTAACATTGTAGAGATGAAAACGTTCCATCCAAAAGAGCTAAGAGACTTACTAGTCGCTTATACATTCAGCTGGCTTGGAGATGACGACCAAAAACAGAGTGCTAAGGAACTGATAGTCCCGTTAAGTCAAGATTTTCCGCAAATCTCCCTTGATGATCGAGAGCTGGTACTAAATACAATTGCATCTACATTAACGCAATTAAACCAATTCACTGAAGCCACAGCTTTCCTAAGAGCCCATTTCAATCCGAACCAGAACTCCACAACGTTTGGTATATATTGTTACGCTTTATTCAAAAGTGGCAACAATGCTGAATTAAAGCGCCTTTTGAAACGCCACCGGGAAGACTTCAATGGCAAAAACGCACAACTACTACGTCTAGAAACTCACATTCTTGACAGGTTAAATGAGTGGAAAGAGCTTTCTAGGGCATGCTTATATTCACTTTCAGTTTTCCCGGGCAATAAACTGTTCACTATCCTACTTTTTAAATCTTGGGACGCTCAAAATGATGCTGACAGTATAGCGGGAAACCTTTCATTAGTGGACAAGGCGCTCGAGAACGTTGATACAAACTTCTCTATTGATATTGCATCGATCATCATCAAAAACGGACAGTACAAAAAAGCTATTGAAATTCTTTTTGAGATAGCAAAACACAAAGAAAACAAAATTGCCAGGCAAAGGTACGTGGCTTGTATGCTTTTAGCGATTCCTGATGATCTGTTCCGGGATCCCGAGACCGTTACGCCGGGTTCGTTTGTTATGTATAAAGTCGGTAATGAACGCCACATAGTTGCGGTTGATAAAAGTAGCACAGACGGTCAGCTCCACAAGAATATCATCGGCAAATCGAAAGGCGACAGCTTCATCTTCACCACAAATGTGAGTCTACGGCAACTCACTGGCGTCATTGAACGTATAATGAATAGATACACAAACTTGCTGCAGGAAATCTTACGCGAAGCAGAAAGCCCCCACGCTGACTTAGGTTTTGAAGTAATAAAGTTTGCCGAAGACAATAATACACACCACGAACCAGAAGCGCTCATCAACGCTCTACGTGAACATTTTGGGGCACACAGTGAGTTCCGGACGGACGCAATTCAAAAAGAGTTCGACAGATATTATGCCAATGAAATATCATACTCGCAACTTGCTCAAACAGTTTTTGCTGGCAATCAGTTCGAAGCCTACGTCAGTCTAACTTCTACAAGCAGCAACCTACTGAGGGCAATACCCACGAGCAAATCCATGGGTGTAAAACTTGATCCAGAGTCCCGTTTCATCATTGATATTCCGACCTCCATATTATTCTTCGAATTATCTCGGGAACTCAAGACACAATTCCAAACAAAATTTGTGATTTCGAATTTGCTGTTGACTTTTATTGAAAGATACGTCTCTGAATTACGACTTAGCCGCAAACCAAAAATGTCTTTGGACATCTCAACTTCGCGAGTGACCGCTTCAGAATATCCGGAGAAGTACCATGAAAATCGTTTGGCTTTTTTCAGCGACTATTTGGACTGGATAAAGTCAAACTGTGAGGCCATTCCAGTTGTCGAAACACTCGACGTATTATTGGCGATGAACGATGATACCAAAGAAATCACACCAATCATTCAGTATCTATTCGATAACTTATTACTCTCCCAACAGGAACATTTCATTTTACTGACATGTGACACCTTCTATTGTGTTGTTCCCGGTTATCATAGCAATAAAGTACAAGGACCAACTTTTTACTTAACGAACACTCTTTCCGACGAGGACTACCAACGCATCCGTAAATTTATGCTCCAACGGAAATTTGTAGGTCTGGATATAAATCGCACACTACTACAAGAAGAATTTATCAAGCTCCTCAGCAATAAAGACAGCTTGTTTTCACACTGTTTGGAAAATCTGAACCTTGAATGGAACCCGTCTGATAACAATTTAAATGAAGCTCTAGAGTTCGTTAAAGAGCTCTACCTTTCGCCATACTTGGGACGGGCTCAGCAGTCACGGTTTACACAGGCAATTTTCATCAGCATGCTACAAGGCGTACCACCCATGTCAGCGCGGATACTTCCGGTTTTAAGAGAAAAGCTCTCGCTGCTGCCACATTTGGAAGTACTAGCATTGCAGGATTTAAGCGACGCCCTTGATGCGATTGCACCGAAGTAACTAAGGGCCGCTGAGCCCAATATGAGCCGGAGTATCTGTAGTCTAAATATTTGGCATAACCCATCTTTATTCGGCCAATTGGTGAAGGCTGCTTAAACACATTGCTCCTAGGATTTAAAAAGCTGACGCTCTTAGCGTTCATGGCACCGCCAAGCGTAGTAAATGTGCAAACTTTTCGTTTCTATTAAAATTTGCAAATAGCTTTCTGTTTACACCCGAAAATGGGGCGATATCGTGTTCTATTGTATTTCCAATCTATTCATTGCAGCTCCTTCATCTATAATTTGAATGCTCTATGGTTATTGTCTCCTAGCGATGCTGCAGAGCGTGATCTACTGACCAACCAGATCACACGGCAACGGCCACACCACTTTTAGAACCGGAAACTCCGGTAGTCAATTTTCAAAATCCATATGAATGGGCAGGAAAACTGCACAATGAGATTTTGGATTCCGTGCAATCGGAAATCGGAAAAACCGGAAATCACGACTATGAATCCAGACTTAAGTACATCTCAGACTTCGCTTTCAGGCAGTTCAAATTGCAGATCGAAAATTCAATTTCCGGTAATTCACGCCGGGTGCTTTCCGATTCTTCACGCTTCTATCGCTGTATTGTCCGTTTGTCAGGTTACCCGGAGACGGTAACCAATTACCTGAACGGGATCTTCTTTTTACTGGAATCGACTGGTCAACTTTCGGAATACTCAAAAACGGAACAGGCGATTGTTGCCCTTGAACAACGGGCATCCGGAGACGCCGCCTTGCGTCCCGAACACCGACAAGTAATCCTGCGCTGCAGCTCCATTGCCCGGCACTCTGGAAGATATTGGATCAGTTTCTCAGAACCGATCACCCCCCGTATTAAATGGCAAGGGACGAGTCATCAGATGGCTGGCCGCGGTGACCTCAGATGTGGCCGCAGCAGTCGGCGGAGTCGTCGGCGGTGGCACCGCGCTAGAACAGGTTGTTATCGAGTCAGCCTCGACCAGTTCCTACTGGCTTGACGTGCTCTGGTGGGTGCCTTGGTAGACCTGCCTAACGAAACCGCTATAGTCATTCACCATTTCAAGCACATGAAAGGGAAATCAAGAAAAGGCAAGCCAGCTAACCGTATACCGGCGCCACTCGTGAAGGAGGTCCAGGAGTTCTTCTATCAAAAGGGCCTGAGCGCAGTGGAGACCTGGCAGTTTTACAATTTCTACGAACTGCAGGGCTGGAAAAACAGCAAAGGGAAACCGATCTCCAACTGGAGGTTGGCAGCGGCGCGATGGGCGGAAATGATCTCCAACCGGTATCCCTATCTCGTACAGCCGGCAGGCGACCCGAAACAAGCAAAGCCGGATTTGCCGATCCATCATCCTCTGGTGGACGGTATTACCATCTTGATTTCGATAAGCCCCAATTCGGGCCGTCAAGAGGCACAAAAACGGGAAGGTAAAGCCTAGAATAACCGGGAAGTACGACCTAGCTCCTTTTCCGCGTGGAAAAAGTTAAATGTTGACGTAGATGTGGGATTGCTCCCATCGTAAGAACAAGATGATTTATTGACCTCGACAGGCCCTTTATATGAGCTGTGCTGGTCCAATGCGTAATTCAGTTTTGGTTCTCCAGTCGCAGGCCAGGCCATCCGGAATAGAAAAGTCTGTGGAAGTATGTGAGTCAGTAAGCTTTACAGAATAAGCAAAGGCTGAGTAAAAGCAAATTACCGCTGTTAGGATATTTCCAGTCTTGCCAATAATCACATAATGAGCATCCGATGGAAGTGAAAACGCTGGTTTATATAATGCTTCACTTACAAAATCGTTCATGCCACCGTTGACAAGCCAGTTCCTTATCGGATCAAATCGGTTCATTTTGACAAAATCAGCACCTCTCAAATGAGCCATGACGTTCATTGTGATCTTTGCACAGCATTTATAGACATCATCGTTCATTACTGCCCTACCATTTGCAAGAACTTTATAGGATTGAGGCGTCCCCTCGTGACCGCCCTGCTCCAAATTCTGGATAATAGCCTCGGCCAAGACAGCCGTCAAATTGAAGTTGCTGCCGACGGGTGTAGCGATAAAACAGTCGTAATTTTGTTCAACACCTTTTTTGAAGCCAATAATGACTTGGTGTTCGGGTAAGTACTTTGAAGAAATCATTCTCATTCTTAATTTCTCCCGGTTCTTCAATGCGTGCAATATTTCCTGCAGGCCGTCTGTAGAAATCCGAGGATCGTATCCATAATTTACCTGACGGGTCTGGGTGTTAATTGATACGTGCGGAATTTCGTATGGTTTCCCAAGTTGAATGTACCCCAAGGTGTATGATCCATCATCGGGAACACGAGGAAATACTTGAATAGATGATTTGGTGGCGCTGCTAGGATCCAGCTTTCCACGCTTTCCCGGTCCAATCATTTGCCTTGGGAGAGCTACAACTGACCGCTGTATCAAGGCTGTTTCAAACCGGGAGCTGTAATTGTTAAATTCTCTGCTGACCCATTCAACAGGCAGTTTTGTAGTCCCACCTATGCCAGCTGGAAAAATGTGCTCAGCACTATCATAATGCAAACCCTCCCGATCTAAATAGTATATACACATATATGCAATATAAATGATTCGCATTCATTTTTAAGATAAGATCATCGAAAATCCCTCGCAGCGGGAAGCACCTTGTCCTTAGCCAGCTCCTGGTTCTGCGTCTGGCTACTCTGAATAGGATACGCTCCGCCTTCGTCTGCACGGGGCAGTGTCTGTACCATCGTGTCGCTATTCCTTTCGTTAAGATTCCGGAACATCGGCGTCAGGTTGTGGCAGCTCTGAGCAATGACATGGATGACGTCTCCCTCCCGTTGCAGCTTGCCTTCGACCATCAGCAGGCGGGATTGCAGAATGGCTTTCCGGTACTTGTCGAACAGGTTCTGAAAGACCACCAGGTTAGCGACCCCGCTCTCGTCCTCTATGGTAATAAAGCAGACGCCTTTGGCCGTCCCTGGCCTTTGGCGGACCAACACCAGACCGGCCACCTTAACCGGTGTACCGTTCGCGAGTGTAGCCAGCTCGTTACATGAAACGATGTGAAGCATTTGCAGCTTCTCCCGCACAAAGCTTACAGGATGGGCTTTCAACGATAAAGCAGTCGCCGCATAGTCCTGAATCACATGTTCTGCAGCAGACATCTCCGGCAACGACGTGTTCTCCGTTGTACTTTCAGAAGGCTGTCCATCGAACAGGGCAACCGGGCGATCATGTAGGGCGGTGACTTCCCATAAAGCCCTGCGCCGATCCAGCCCCCAGGACCGAAAGGCGTCGGCTTCTGCCAGCTTCTCCAGTCCTGACTGCGGTACACCGGCATTGCGCAAGCCTTCAATGCTGCGAATGCCCTTTTGCCGGGCGGCGAGTAGCTGTTCAACATCCGCTTCCCGCATGCCGTGAATCTGACGAAAGCCCAGGCGCAAGGTGTGGTGCTTTCGACCTGTCGGCTCCAGCAGGTTGTTCCATTCCGAATAGCTGACGTCCACTGCACGCACGTCTACGCCGTGGTCGCGTGCATCACGGACAATCTGGGCCGGTTGGTAAAAGCCCATAGGCTGGCTGTTGAGCAACGCACAGGCGAAAACGTCCGGGTAGTGGCATTTCAGCCAGCTGGAAACATAGACCAACAGTGCGAAGCTAGCGGCGTGGCTTTCGGGAAAGCCATAGCTGCCAAAGCCCTCCAGCTGCTTGAACACCCGCTCCGCATAGTCTTGCTTGTACCCTCTGCCTACCATACCGTTGATGAGCTTATCACGGAACCGGCCAACCAGACCGTTGACCTTGAATGTTGCCATGCTCCGGCGCAGCAGGTCGGCCTCCGCGGGCGTGAAACCTGCAGCTACAATGGCAATCTTCATCGCCTGCTCCTGGAATAATGGAACGCCCTTGGTCCGCCCGAGGATTTCCCTAAGTTCTTCGGAAGGATACTCCTCGGGTTCGAGGCCATTGCGGCGCCGCAAATACGGATGCACCATATCGCCCTGGATGGGACCCGGTCGCACAATGGCTACTTCAATGACCAGATCATAGAAGCACTTCGGCTTCATGCGTGGCAGCATTGCCTGTTGGGCGCGGCTCTCGATCTGAAATACACCAATGGTATCTCCACGGCTTACCATTTCATAAACGGCAGGGTCGTCCTGTGGGATATTAGCCAATGTCCAGTCTTGGTTGTAGTGTCGTTTGCCCAGGTCAAACGCCTTGCGGATACAGGTCAGCATCCCAAGAGCCAGCACATCGATCTTCAAAAAGCCAAGAGCATCAATATCGTCTTTATTCCACTCTATATTCGTCCGGTTCTCCATCCGGGCATTGAGGATAGGGCATAAATCGGTCAGCTTGCCTTCCGTGATCACGAAGCCCCCGGTATGCTGACCGAGCTGGCGGGGGAATCCAACATATTGTCCGGTGAGCTCCAGCACCTTTTTCAAATGTGGGTCCGCCGGATCCAGGCCCTGCTCGACAATGAGCGGCTCATCAAACCATTCGGGGCTAAACTGCCAGATAGCGCTGGATAGTCGATTGATGGTATCGATGGACAGTCCCATCACTTTTCCTACATCCCGGATAGCTCCCTTTTGGTGCATCTGTGTTACCGTGGCTACAATGGCAGCGCGGTCCCGGCCATATTTATCGTAGATATATTGAATGATCTCTTCTCTTCGCTCGTGCTCAAAATCCACGTCGATATCCGGCGGTTCGTTTCGAGCTGAGGATATGAAGCGCTCGAACAGCAAATCAAATTTCTCCGGATTCACTGAGGTTATGCCGAGGCAGTAACAAACCGTGGAATTGGCCGCAGAGCCGCGACCCTGGCAAAGGATGCCGCGTGAACGTGCCTCCCGAACAATGTCATACACGGTAAGGAAGTACGGGGCGTAATTCATCTCCTTAATGAACTTCAGCTCGTGCTCAATATTGGCGATGATCTTAGCGGGCAATGGTTCCCCGAACATCTCGCGGGCACCCTGCCAGGCCAGGCACGTCACTTCCTCCAAGGGAGTTCGCCCGTCCGGCATGATCTCATGCGGATACACGTACTTCAACTCGTCGAGCGAAAATTGACAGGCATCGGCTATCTCCTGGGTGCGACGGATCGCATCCGGGTATTGCCGGAACAGGCGCAGCATCTCCTCATTCGGTTTTAAATACCGTTCGGCATTGGCGTGCAGCCGATAGCCCGCTGTCTGGATGGTACATTTCTCGCGGATACATGTCAGTACGTCCTGCAGCTGTCTGCGCTGAGGGTTGTGGTAGTGAACATCATTGATGGCGACCAATGGCACACCCAGGCGATCGGCCAATTCCGCAAGCCGGTACAGGATTTTTCCATCGTCGCCGTTGTAATAGCGACAAGCGGCCAGGTATAGCTCAGTGCCCAATGCCTTGCGGTATTCGCACAAAGCCATTTCAAAAGCCAGCGGCAACTCGAAGGTTTCGGTCAGTGCATCGGGAGATAGTACTATCAACTTTATCCCTGCCGAATATTTGAAGACATCTGCCTTGCTCAGCAGGCACTTTCCTTTTTCAGTACGCCGGTTTCCCAGCGTCAATAAAGCAGAGAGCCTGCCATAGGCATCTTTGTCGGTCGGGTAGGCCAATAGGCTCGGACCATCTTGGAGATCCAGCCGACAACCAGGAATAAGTCGAATGCCGTTGGCTTTTGCGGCCGTATGGGCCCGCACTATCCCCGCAAGGGTGTTGCGATCGGTTATGGCAATGGCCTTGTATCCATAGTCAAAGGCCTGCATTATCAATTCTTCCGGGTGGGAGCCACCGCGCAGAAATGAAAAGTTGCTGGTTACCGCCAGCTCTGTATATTGTTGACTCATACGCACATTTCGTTATCACGCAAAAAATCCGTGGATAAACCACGATGGGGAATTATCATCTGTATAGTAGCCCGCCCGGAACAACCAGTACCTGCAACCTTCGTCATCTTCTACCCGGTAATAGTCCCGTGGCGCCCCATCATCCAGCCACCATTCTGTTTCGATGCGTTCGGGACCATCGGCTCTGGTCACTTTGTGAAGTTGCCCCTGGTAGATAAACTGCATTGGCGGATAGTCTGGGATCGGGACCGTTACCTGGATGGGCTGCGGTGTGGCAAGCAGCTTGACAGGTCTCGGGCGGTCACGCGGCCAGGGTGTCGTTGGTTGTTCGGCCAGGGAACCAGCCAGCCGGATTGATCGCTCCGGCCAATAGTGTTCATCGGGCAAATAGCGGTGAACGAGGTTCGGACCCAGCTTATTGGTGAGGCGGTCCAACAGTTCTGCCAGCCCCGTATCCGTCAGGCCGCGGACACCGCTCCACATCTGCTCCTGATGCGGAGTCAGCTCCTCAACTATTGGTGCCTCGAGCAGAAATAGCTCAATTCCAAGGTCCGGTTCGATGGTGGAGATCTTATCGCCAAACAACTTCAATAGGTGCTCGACGTTGTGGGACGGGCGGTTCGTGCCAATGCCGATCTGTTCGACTCTGCCGTCCACCCGAAAGCCCCTTAATGTTGCTGTGCGAATGCCCTTTCCTTCATTGCGCAATCTTTCGCAGAGTAATACCAGCAACTTTCTGAGCGCAATTTCAATACCTGTAGCCGTCCGGATGGGCTCAAGGCAAGGCAGCCGCTCCTGGTATTGTTCTGCTAGTTGCACCGGTTCAATGACTTCCAGCTCCTGCCTCAATGCCTCATCCAGCCGTTGCAGCATCGCCATCCCGAAGCGACGGCGTAATGCCGAGCGCTGCATGCTGATAAAGCTTCGTATTTCGTACAGTCCCAGCTTGTGCAGCCGTTCCAGGATAGGAATTTCCAGACGTAAGGCAGCAGGTGGAAGGGATAGCAATGCCTCCGCCTGACCGCCTGGTTCAATGATTGGCGTAACAGTCCCGAATCGGGCTACTGCCCAAGCGGCGCCGATGGTATCAGCTATGGCGGCACGTACAGAATATCCCCCCGCCTCCAGCCGTGTAACGATCTCCTTCAGATAAGGCTTCTCTCCTCCCCACAGGTGCGCACAACCACTGATTTCCAGGATCAACCCGTCGGGCGGATCAACGGCTGTAATCGGCGTAAAGCGGATGGCCCACACCGCAAGAGCTTCCAGCAGTTTGGCAGAAAGTTCCGGCTGATGATCCAACACTTTTAGGCGGGAAATCAAAGCCCTTGCATCTGCCACAGCCATACCCACTCGAGCGCCCTGGTGATTGGCTAGTGCATTGGCTGCGGTAATCACCATGCTGCCATGCTGCGGAGCGGCCAGTACAAAGGGCTTCTGCTTCAACGCGGGATGCTTGATGGCCAGCCGGTCTGTCAGCAAATGACGGAACCAGATCGATACGAATCTCTTGGCCATGCTAACCCGTTTTTCGCCGCTGCTGCGCGGAATGTGAAACCATAGGACCTGCAGTCAATACCCTGAACCGACTTTGTGACCATTGCACCTGCCAGGCTCCAGGGCGACCATTGCGGATTTTGTGTAGTTCTACATGCCACGTTGGGAACCCAACGCCGGGGATTTTTCCACTTAACTGACTGGATGCAGGACGGACTCTCCAGCGGGCAACACAGGTATTGTTACCATAGTTCTGGACGTTGTGTCGGAGCACAAAGCCTGTTACACGACTTCGCTCCGTAGCGAGTTGTAAGCGGCGCGAGGCTGTAAAGTCCAGTTCCCGGGATTCGCCGACCACTGCTGCAAGGCCCGGGCACTTCAAAGCTTCCTCCATTGTCCAAAGCAGATCCTTCGGTCGCGGAACATCGAGGAATACGATTTGGTCCGGAGAGATGCCGAAGGCGGGCAGCGCTGCAGGGAAAAGAGTGCGGGTAGCACTGACCCAAACACAGATGCCCCCATGCGCCATTAACTGCGAAAGGATGCAGCTTAGAAACCCGGTGCTTGCTGCCACCTGTTCGTCACCGCTGCTCAGCAGCTCATGGACAACACCGATTGGGAAGGTGTTGTTGGGAAAGGCCGTATTGACCTCTCCGATATCGACCAGGCCCGCTTGGGTGCCTGTCATCGGCTTGTGGCCCTGCAAAGACAGAATGTCCTTTTGCAGCTGGGCAATGATTTCTTTCGTTTCGGGCATATTGGTTACGAATTATCTGATTACTAAATTTTTTAGCATTTAAAAGCATAATAATGCTTTACGGCGCGCCGTCTGGCTGGCATCGTCGCTAAAAAGTTTCTACGCACAAGGCGGAACCTCAAAAGCCTGGCAATAATTCGATTAATTGGCGGTTGTACTCTTACTCTTCTATTGGCGTAGGCCTAATGGCATTAATAATGCCATTGTTTCGACATCAATAATATCTACAAGGGACTGAATAAACAAGTTGTTTTTTACAACGGGTCAATTCTTTCCCTGAATAGCGGGCAAAAATGAAGCCGGAAACAATTTGTCACTTTGCCGATATAGAGCGACCAGCGCGGTGTTGGGGAGTGCTGATTGTCCGAACGCCGACAACGCTGAAAGTTCTCCACAGTGACAAACGGGTCTGAGTAATTTGATCCAATCTTCAAATATGGATCGCAAGTTCTTGACTCATCTCCTTTGGTTTCCGTTTACATTCACTGCTACCATTACCTTCCAATAGCATCGATTGAATATCAATATTTTGAATATATGAAGCAATAGTTGTAAATTACTACGTCTTTTTTCGGCCCGCTGTACACGGTGAGAGCCAGGTATCAGCAACTATGGGCAGGCAGAACAGAGCATCGGCTTGTCAAGATCTAGATAGTGCATGTGAGGAAGGCGACAGCTGACCATTTCTTAACACCAAAACACAATGAGAATACTTCTCGTCAATACCCTGGAAGAACGTGAGTACTTTACCAATGCATTGCATGAAGCGAATATTGCCGAGCGACCAAATGTGATCGCGGTACCGGACTTTGAAAGGGCAAAAAATTTTATTGCAAACGCCCTGCACCATAAGGGCGGGCATATCGACTTAATAATTACAGCAGATAGAATATTCCAAGGCACCTATGACGTCCACTTAACTGACTGGAAAAACCAATCGGGACTGCATTTTTCGAAGAAAAACTTCAAAGTCAAATCAATACCTGTTATTTTATTTGACAGGGAAATACGGAGCAGCAATAACTTCGGGCGCTATGGCTTTAGCGCCATTGTCGAGCGCAATGAATATGATAACCATATTCCGCTGCTCCACAGTATCAAATCCGTGGTAAAATCTTTTCGCAATGGAATCTACGATGATCTAGATACATTGAGCATTGATTTTGAAACGCTCCAGCGGGCGCAGTTCAATCACTTGGATTTATATTACAGGTTGAAGATCATGAAGAATAGTGACTATTGGGAAACAAAAACCACGGTCCTCAGCAAAGACTTCATCGGTCGGCCTCGCAAGCTACGGTATGACTGGATGATGGACCGGATCTTAGACATCGAACGGTCTATTCATCAGTACGAGGAAATTCTGCGGACAAAGAAGTTCGATAGGACCCATTCAGAAAAGAGCATCCTCCACCGGTTCTACAATAACAACGCATGGGTACTTAAGCGTGACGTCTTTCAGCAGCCATTGTATGAGCCCGCGCTTATGAAGGGAACGATGAGGTATGAGGAGCCCGATTATGTTCTCCCCTCCGAATTGCCCGATTATATCCCAACCAATATCCTGGAGGTGAAACGACCGGATCTGAAACTGCTTCAACGCAAGAAAAGGAAGCCTGTTCTTTTACAGGAGTTCAATGAGGCCCTCGGTCAGGTTTTCTACTACCGAAAGTATTTTAAAGACGAAAACAATCGTCGTTTATTGGGCAACTATCTGAATTATGTGCCCCAGCAACTGATCTACACACTTGTTGGAAGCAATAAGGACGAGATGGAATATTCGGAAAGCCTGATTAGAGAATTTCTCGAGGAACAGCATGCAAAGACGAACTTTCTTACACACCATGAGCAACTGGAACTATTGGTCAAATACTATTCGCGGGTGCGGGCAACCACTCTATAGACTTATACGTTAATGGGACCCACTGGCGCCCTTAACAGTGTATTGAGCATTGGAGCGACGTCAGTTGGCATAGTGGTGTTCCGTGACCTGTCCGACAGAGCTACCATACATCGTTTTTGGTTGCCTGAAGCAATTGGATCACCTGCTGGGCGAACACATCCTCTTCGCTTGCGCTTGTAATCCTTTCTTTCAAATGCTCGTTCCAGTCGGCGAGTGCCTGTTCTTTTGAGTCGCCACACCCAAATATTCCTTCCTGAGGGTCCGGTCCCAACAAGCAACAAACAGCGTTGCCATCCCAATACAGGACGGGACGTAATGCTTGTGCTGCAGGTGGTATTGCTTGAGCACTATAATCAGTTGGGATCACCGCCCCTGGGTCCACAGTCATCTGCTTCATACGGTGTATGTTTACTCGAAACACACCAAGAAACATGCCCGGCCGGGCGGGGGAAACGTCAAGATCCTGGAGAAAAAAATTGTTTAAAATAACGATGCCTGTTCGAGCTCTGCCGGTTCACAGCCATCTTCGGGATAGGGCACATCAATGCGTAGTCCCTCGATGATGATGGGAGGAACGGCGTCTTGTCGAACCGGCTTCAGCGGATCCGGGTCCGTCTTGAATGTTTTGGAGATGGTATAAGCCTGAAACTCCTGCCAGCGGTACTGATATGTTGCCAGCTCCCTGATCCGCTCCTCGGACAGATCACCGTAGATCCATTCGGCGGCCAGGTCCTCGGGAAGAATGGTCGGCATGCGTTTCTTCGAATTATGCAGAACTTGCATAACCGGATTAGCATTTGTGGTAACAATAGAATACGTTTCTACATACTCTCCGGTGTCCTGGTCGGTCCACGGCTGCCAGATACCAGCCATAAAGAAGTAAGGCAAACCTTTAATGTAGATGTGATACGGGAACTTGTCCACCGCCTTTAGCTCCTGGCCCTGCTTGCCTATTTTGGGTAAGTGACGCCATTCGTTGAATCCGGACGACAACACCAGACAACGGCGCTTCAGGGCTGCTTCCCGATAAGACCGTTTGTCCAGCATCTCTTCGCCCTTGGCGTTTTGCATGTCATATGCCTGCACCCATTTGCCCTGGGTGTCCTTATAACCGCGCCGCATCTTCATTGCGTCTTCCCTGTTTCTAATCCAGGGTGGGATAACACCCCACTCCATCGGAACAAGATCAAAACCTGCCTTATCGGCGGTAGGCTTTAAAATGATGGAATTCTGGAACTCGAAGGCATCCTGGAAAGGCCGTATCAAATCGGCCAGTTCAGTGATGGACCGCTCTAGCTCCTTTAAGCGTATATACTCGTCGCGGGAGACCTTAACTCCATTAAAATAACACATTCTGTTTGTTGTCCGTTTTGCTTTCGTGTTGGTCTATCAGTGCACCAATCTTCTGCACTGTCTTTTTGTCGATGCCGGCAGTCAGAGATGCCCAGAAAATCTTATCAGCAGCACTGGTTGCCCGGGTGAGGATGAATACTTCCTTTTCAATCTGGCATTTGTAAAGTTGGGCGTTCGCATGATCAACAGGCAACACCCACACAGCCTTTCCCTGCAGCTCCAGCTTGTATTTTTTGCTCTCATCCATGGTTTTACTGCTGTTTCGATAGGTTCTCCTTCACCTGTTGCAGACGCATGTAGAAGACCTCGAATACCGGCCTTCCTTCATTTGCTTTTAGTGTATTGAGGTGGCTCTCGATAAAGCTGGGCAAATCGGTAATCCGAACGCCTTGGCCCAAGACCATCTCTTTCGGAAGTGTCATTGTCGCAAAATGCTCCTCTAAATACTGTATGTCCCATCCCATTGGCATTACGTTTATATTGTGATAGTTGTAATATACAACAAATATTCCGTTTGGATAAGGGGTTTAAAGCCTTTATTCTGACGCAAAGTTAGGCACAGAGGCCGCTGAAGCGGCCAAAAGACTACGGCATAAAACCGGGGTATGGTAGCATATGCGTAGCGTTACATTTATTCCGTTTCCTTTTTGCCTTGGCGGCCTTCTGCCTGGTGCCTGCGCATCATAAAATCTTTAAAACATGGAAAAGAAGGCAGGAATCGCAAACCATCAGATCGCAGAGATCAAGCTCAGTTATCCCGGCAATACCGGTATCGCAGATGCAAACAGTAGTATCGTCACACGACGCGTTCCAGCTGTTGCTGGCAAACTGGGACCAGGACAGCCTCGAATTCGTGGAGGAATTCAAGCTGCTTTTGCTGAACCGTCAATGCAGAGTATTGGGCATCGTTCCGTTATTCAAAGGGTCCTGCAGCCTGACCATTGCTGATTATAAACTGATCTTTGCTGCTGCTTTGAAAGCATGTGCCGACCGGATTATAGTAGCCCACAACCATCCCTCTGGTTGCCTGGCCCCAAGCAGCAATGATCGGACTATCACGCAACGGACAAAGGATATTGGAACTCTTCTGGAACTACCGCTCGCCGACCATATTATCGTTACCCGGGAAGGTTACTTTTCCTTTGCCGGCGAAGGGATGCCTGTAGCAGCATCCCTTTTTTTGTTCGGCTGTCTTGCTGCAGTAAGTCAGCCACTGTATGAAATTACGGGGTTCAATAATACAAAATAACAGTTTGAAGCAGGTATTAATAAATATTCCGTAATAAAATACATGTCTAAATGATATAATTGGTACCATTTTTTATGATAACTTAACCATATAATCCCATTGAAATCACCTCCGAACACTATCGCAATGAAACTGGAACCTCAGCCAGTGACCCAGGCATAAAACGAGGCCCAATAAGAATCCTGGTCGTCGAAGATGAACCGGATATTGGCGAGTACACGGCATCACGGCTTCGAAAACGGAGCGACATCAATCTGATCGGACTTTGCGCTACAGTAACCGAAGCGCGTGTTCTTATACGCACCACTGCTCCGGATCCGTAAGGGCTTTTTTTATGGGTAAAACAGCGGTAAAACTACTAGGAGTTTTTCGGATCAAGTTGAATTCTTGGGGGAAAGGTTAAAAGTGGTTGTTTTGCAGCTCATTAAGAATCAACAAGGTTCGATCAGCACTACCGACAGTTAATAGAATTTCTTCTCCCTAAGGGACTTTTGGATTATTTTGACTTGATTAAAACCACTCAATCGCCCAATGGGCTTCATATTTATCTTGAAGAAAAGATTGATCCAACTGTCGAGTATAACGATAGAAAACTCTATTCCAATATCGGTACCCCGAAAATATTTAATCTTTAATAGTCTAGTTGAATAGTCCCGCGGCACCTGACCCAAAGTGGCATTAGCCATCGAGAGCGGCCTGGGTCAACGCCATCTGAATTTTAAGCCTGAGACATTTGTCAAATAAACTATCTTTATTTATACAGATTATAAAGTTGAATACATATGAGGCAACCTTACATAGACAATGTAGCGCAAATCCAAGAAGCCCAGATACTTGATCAGGGAGAGAAGCTCTTCGATTATAGCTACGACCATCGGGCCGATGCTTATGATGATTTTTTTGAATCTGCGAATCTTTGGTTACAAGAACAGGCGCTTGCCCAGGGATTCCCTCCTTGTTTCATATATTTCCGCTCAGATGAAACCGTTAACGCATTTGCAAAATCAACTCCTGATTTTAAGAGGATTGCTTTTACTCATGGCATGATACAATTGATTTATGACTATTACGAACAACAAGGCAACTTATTGGATGGTGCTGAATTTAGTGACATACATCAGGCTTTGGCACAGTTCATTAACCCATATTGGTATACCTTCTTCCAGCTCTCGCAGATGTTTGTCACCTACCACGAATACGGCCACCTTGTGCAGAAAGGTAAAAATGCTGAAATAAACTATCGGGAATTTAACGATGGTATTGTCGACGATATTTTGGAAAGTCATGCACTTGAATTGGATGCCGATTTCCTGGCCGCCTCCCAATTAGCCTCCAATGTATTAGGTGCCACGCACAATCAAGATGGTGTTCTGGCTATTGATGGAGAAGAGCTAAGTACATTGTGCAGCGTAGCGCTGGCTTCTGTGTTCGTATTCTTTATGAAGACTGCTGGTCTATATCCGGATGTCTACTTTATGAATCATGAACATCCTCATCCTTATATACGCTTAATGTGGGCTACGAACATTCTTATAGATACAATCATACGGTCAATTCCAGGAATTAAATTAGATCCTAAGGCATGTACTGTGAAGGCGTTGGAAATTGCCGATCGGATAATGGAAGGTGATTACAAAAATCCTTCTCAGACCTTTAGTCAAGAAATGACTACTCATTATCCCGATTTGCTCAATCACCTGGCCACGGTCGTCGAGAAGATGGAGAGCATTAGTTCGCTCTGCTACAATCTTCCCGCGAGCCAACTACCCGTATAAATGAAAATCCGAAACTATTCAAAAGGTGGTTATCACTTAGAAGAATCGTCTACCTTGGATATGATAGGGTTGGCTCGCGCGGGCAATGTTCGATATGTATCATTCGAGTGAAGCGACCGAACAACTAGTCCGGGCATTGGTTACTTACCGGTGCATATTTGAGTACGTCATCGATTGTACTTTTAAGTAACAAATGACCTCTCTATCCTTTAACTCGGAAGCCAGCGCAGCATAACTGCAAATACACCAGACATTCAGTCGCCAGACAATTACCAGGTAAAGTATCATTTGCCAAATCAATGCTGAAAGCAAGTTCTTAATTATAATACCTTCTTCTGCTTCTTGCCTTGTGACTAAATCGATTTTCATATCATCGATTTAACGTATCAAGTGGCCGCGTCACACAAAAAGTGACTATGGCTACACTACGATATCGAAGTTGCCAATTTTTTAGTATACCCCCTTGCCATCCAGTTCGCTACAATTTACAGGTCAATATGTGCCTAGACCTCCCACGTTGATGTATGTGCAAACCGTCTAGACGGTAAACATACAGTACCAAGGCCACTTTTAGTTCCACTTTCGTGATGCAAAATTGATTGCATCATGAGAGCTAAAGAATCCCGAAATAGCGAAAAGAGAATGGTCACCTTAGACCAACTTGTTACCGTAACTGATTTGAACGAGGCTAAGCTGCAAATCGTTTCTGAGATAAAGCAACTATTTGACAATAAGAGCAACCCTCAGCCACCGGCTTGGCTAAAGTCACATGAGGTCAAACGATTGCTTCAGATATCAACAGGCAAACTTTTCAAGCTCCGTTCCTCTGGAGAGCTGCCATATACAAAAATAGGCAGAGTGATATTCTATAATCCTAATGACATCGAGCACATGCTTCAGAAAAGCAAAACCTCTAACGAGTAAAACACGCAACCGATGAACTCAAGTAAAAAAGCTCACTGTTCACCATTGCGCCCGACGGTCGCTGAAGTCCGGAGCTACTTTAAACAGAATGGACTTGTCGCAAAAGCTGCTGACGGCTTCTATCAATACTACAATTCCAGAAAATGGAAAACAGATCGAGGCCGTCCCCTTAGGAATTGGAAAACGGCAGCCTGGAACTGGATACTTCTTCACCAACAGACCAAGCCAACTACTATAGAAGTAAAGCTACGCCTACAATTTCCACCTCAACCATAAACCATGGCCGGTAATACCCATAAGATATCCGAGCAGGTTTCCTTCTATTCAAGGTCAAGCCTCAAATCAATTAAAAGACTCGCACAAGAGGGTGCTGAACTGCAGGATCTGAAGATGATATTTGGTCACTATATACCTGAAAACAGCCTGATACATTTTCCATCTCCCCGGGGCGTTGGGAAGTCTTGGTTCTGTATGCAGCTCTGTATAGCAGTTGCAGCTGAGTGGCCTTCTTTTCTCGGAGAAAGTATTACCCTTCATGGCAATACCCTATACATCAATCTTGAACTGAGTGAAAAGATCATTCAGCGTCGCTCAAAGAAATTGCTGGAGCGCACACCATATCCATTAGGTGAAAGCTACAAAGCTATGGTATATACCTCTCGCCGCAACCTGATTGATGACCTTCCAAACGTCATCACCATTGTTGAAAAATATAAGCCGGTTTTAATCGTCATTGATAATCTTCGGATGGCCTTTACCGATGTAGATACCAATAATAATAAAGAGATCACAAGGTTGATGTTCACCCTGCTCGCTCTTTGTGAAGGTACTCAAACATCAGTGTTAATAACCGATCATTTCCGTAAACACACCAGCTCAATGCTAAGCGACTCCGACCTGCAGACCGGTTCAGGAATTAAAACTGATCTATCGGATGGGGACTTTTTTTTAAGAAAAAGCGGCCAGGACAAACACCTCAGAATCCTAAAGCGAGGAAAGTCCAGGCACTTCGAAGAAGCAGATGGCGCCAAACTACTCCGCTTCAATCCAACTACCATATGGTTTGAACTTATATCCGAAAAAGTGAACGAAGCAGAGCATGTCGGCATTCAAAGCATGCGTGATAAAGAAGAACAAAAAGACTTAGCCAGGGCATTACGCCAACAGGAAAAGACCCTGGATGAGATAGCCCAGATCCTTGGTAAAGGCAAAACAACAATTCACCGATGGCTTAGGGACTTCGAAGTTGAAGAGCAAAATAATTCGCCACCGCAGTAGCTGTACCCACATTTTGTTCCGTTCCACTCACTCACGTGCCAGAGTGGAACAACACGAGGAACCAATTTATTGATTAACAATACTCACCCTTGAAAAAATGGAACAAAAATCAAGAATGGAACAAAAACGGAACAAAAATGTGGTGGAACGGAATTTTCGATTAACGCATTGAATTTCAATTTCCCTGCTTGAAAAAATGGAACAAGCAATGGAACAAATGGAACAAAAATCCAATCACCGATAAAAATCACAATTCATGAAACAGCTTATATCTATTGTCAGCAACCTTACCAATATCCAAACGTCCAGCATTCCAAGACTCAGCGCAATGAACATCCTCTTTCTGTGTATTCTTATCCTTGCGTCTAGCTGTCGGAAAAACCTGGATAAACCGGCTTTTTCATCAACCGCCAATGATGAACTAGTAGCACAAACGGCACCGCTTGACCCGGCCTGGGATCCGGCCAATTAGAAGAATCCTATGATAAAGCAGGGATGCTGCACAACTTGTTGCTGGATTCGGGCCAGGCATACATTGATCGTACCGGCGATACCAGTGGGGCCGGCATTCATGAAAGAATAGCACAAGTGTTCCATGGAGCGATCGGCATTAACCCACGCCTTACCCTTTCAAAGATTGATCCTGCGGTGGATTATGGTATAGCTGCGTATGGTGAAAGATATCTCGACTCCTATAAATTACCGTTACAGGTTAAAGGATACCTGGACAAGCTTTGGGCTGAGATTAACAACATCCAGGACGCTAACTACCCTGCACTTAAAGGAAGGATCACCAGGCTTGAGGATGAGATACTGCAAGACAGAAGTCTTGGAGAAGATCAGCGTCGGATGCTACTCTCTACAACTTCCGTTGCCAGGTATACCACTGCACACTGGTACGCTTGGGCAATGGGGAAATACCAAGCTGGTATATACGATGGGATTACTTGGCACTGTAAGGGCAGCAGTCAAAGCCGGCTTGGCAGATGCAGCTGCAATGGTGATCGGCTGGGTGCTAAAGTTACCCTATGATGTAATTACCGATATGAGTGCCGCTGTAAGCTCCATTGTATATCATAATCTCATGGACCGCTAACGAACACTAATGAATATGTGGTTGACCTGTAAGCAAAGGCCAACCACTTCCTAACCTGTTAATTTATCCATCCTTTAAACATTTCGAATCATGAAGAATAATAACCAACATATCAAACAAAACATACTCTTCTGCACACCCACATTGCCAGAGTGCAAAGGGTTGTTCACCGATAAGAAACCGGACATTGGTCTTCCAAAAAGCATCGTCGCTGAGCTGATCAGCGAAGGGGAGCTGATACACTTCATCAACAAAAATTCCACAGAAGTACGGTTGTTCCCGCTGCAATTGTGCCTTGCAGTTTCAGGGGCATTACGAAATTTTATTGGTCATCCTATTGTGCGTCCAGGCAACACATTGTTTATCAACGATGGGCTTCGGGAAGAATCCATCGTAGAAATGATGGAGCTTTTGTGCAAAAACAAAGAGCTGTCAATGCCGCCTTACCACACGGCAATCTACCGGACAAGTATCGATGAGGCACAAAACATTGAGGATATTTTGCGATTGATGAGTATGCTTGATCCTGTGCTAATAGTATTGGATTGTACGCTTGTTGATTATACTGAAAGACCTCAAGAACTGATGGTCCATGCGTTGATAAATCTTCTAATCACTATGAATAGGTTGCATACAAGTCCCTTACTTTGCTTCACGACTGGCCCGATAAATTTTGAAAAAGTGCCGGCCTTCCAAACCTTTTTTTATACGAAAGGAAAGAAAAGATCACCCTTTGACCGAACTTTTCTGCTTGAGCTTTCCAACGAGGAAAACCGAGAATACCTGCTCCGATCACCGGCTTCGCCCGATGTTTTCGAGGCTTTCAGGGAGGTTACTTTATCAAAAGACCCAGGCCATTTATGGTTCAAAAAGGCGGAGTACCGTCGCTTTCTTTTCTTCTGAAATCTTATTATGTAATCCACATTGCCTGCTATAAATTTTTGACCTCTGACAATATTACATCCTCAGCAAGATCCTTGCCCTGCAAGGCTCCTGTTAGGAGTGGTCTAACGCGGGTTAGGAGCAAGATGTACGTTTGTATACAAACGCCTCTTGCCCCTGCCTCCGGAGTCGGCAGGAGTTTATCGATACCTCGGAACTCGGCATTTATGGCAGGTCTTTAACCGATCATTTTCGTCAACCATGAGCAGTAAAAACAAGCTTCCTCATCTGATAGAAACCCGCGTGGACGAAGTAAAATATAAAGAGCTCAAAGAGCTTGCATCAAAGACAAAAAGTAAAAGAATGAGCGACCTGATCCGTGATATTCTTTATTACCGAAATATAAAAATCGTGACGTATGACACCTCACTGGATAAGGTCATGGAACAACTATCTGCACTGCGTTCAGAGCTTAATGCCATAGGCGTTAACATCAATCAGGTAACCAGATATTTTAACACGGACCCTGATCCGAGGCAGAGGCTTCGGTATGCTTCTAGCATTGCCGACCAGTACCAGGTGGTAGGGCGAAAGGTGGATCAGTTACTCACAATAATTTCAAAGCTAGCTGAAAGATGGTTGCAAGAATAGTCACCGGCAAAAGCATTAAAGGCGCCATACGCTATAATGAACAGAAAGTATCTAAGGGAAAGGCGGAGAAGATCCTTGCCTATAATTTTCCTTCCGACAACCTTTCACTGGTACAAAAAGCCGCCCGGTTTCAGGTGCTAACTTCCCAGAATTCCCGGTGTAGAACCAATACGGTGCATATCTCTCTGAACTTCGATCCCACGGAAAACCTGGACGATGACACGCTGCGATGTATTGCCATTACTTATCTGAACAAGATTGGTTTTGCAGGTCAGCCCTTTCTTTTATATAAACATTTTGACGCAGCCCACCCTCACGCTCACCTGGTCACTACTAATATCAAAGATGGTGGACAGCGGATCTCCCTTCATAATATTGGGCAGGATGTCAGCGAGCCGGCACGCAAGGAGATCGAGCAGGAATTCGGGCTCATACCAGCTGAGGGAAGAAATAGCGAACAGGAGATGTATCTAAAACCTGTTGAAGCTAATACGGTTTTGTATGGCAAATCTGAAACAAAAGCCAGCATTTCAAATGTACTCACAACCGTAATTCCCACGTACAAATATGCTTCCCTTGCCGAACTCAATGCTATACTCAAACAATACAATGTAGTAGCCGACTCCGGCACTGAAGGGACAAGGATGCAACAGAAAGGCGGCCTGCAATACTTCTTATTAGATGAACAGGGACGAAAAATCGGGGTCCCCATTAAGGCAAGCCAGATATACAACCAGCCAACCCTAAAGGAACTTCAGAAACGTTTTGAAAAGAACCGGGAACAGAAAAAGTTCTACAGAGAAAACATTAGGAAGCTGATAGATGCAATTGTTCGAACCGGGGGGATCCTAAACCCGGAACAGCTTTCGTCAGCCCTGCAGGGAAGAAAACATCTCGGTGGTATTTCGTCAAAACGAAGCAGGTAGAGCCTATGGGATTACGTTCATCGACCACCAGGATAAGGTAGTTTTTAACGGGAGTGACCTGGGAAAAGAATATAGCGCGTCCCGGCTGCTCCAGCGCCTGGCAACGGAACCCAAGGATAAATTAATTGACAAAAACTGGAACGACCGTTATGTGACTGAAACCTTAAAACAGCTGGATTATGCAAAAGGTTTTCCTGCCATACTAGCCGCTTTGTATAGAAAAGGCCTTCGCATCACCGTACAGGAAACAAGCGACGAAAACCATCAATTTTATATAGGCCACTATAGGGTACCAGATAAAGTTTACCTGCCTTTAGACAGAAAGTGGAACGCTTACTTCTCTGTTAATGGAATGACCCGCAGGCTATCACAAGAACTGGAAACTGAAAAGCAATTGTATTTGCGTAAAGGTGATACGGCAGATGATAGCATGGCATCACGAGGTACACGTCCCGTATCACCACCTGATAGTAGCCATCAACAGCTTCAAAACTTCATAGAAGAATTTCTAAAAGCACCAGCTTCCACCGAAGGGCCAGTGCTGCAAAAGCCGCCCAAGAAGAAAAAGAGAAGACGCATTTAACACTACATCTATAACCTATAATTTATGGCTACCGGCGAAAACGAACAGGGGCTGCGGTCGGTTATTGACGTCACCCGACTGCTGAGCATTGCTTTGCTCTTGATCCATTTTTATAAAGATTGTCATGCTGCCTTAAAGCAGTGGGAGCTGACAGCAAGTATAGTGGACAATCTTATCTTAAATATTGCTAGATTTCCCATCTTTAATCATCCCCTTATTACAAAGGCGTCTTCTCTCTTATTACTCGTTGTGTTCCTTGCAGGGATAAAGGGCAAAAAGGACGAAAAGATTAGTTATAAAACGGCATTGGCCTACCTTATTACCGGTCTTACATTGTACTTTTTAAGCCATTGCTTCCTTATCATTCCCGGTAAAGTCACCATTATGGCCGGTGCTTATATGGCAATGACTGCTGCCGGCTATTTGTTTATGGTTAGTGGCGGATCGTTACTATCACGGATCCTCAAACAGAAACTGCACGATGATGTCTTCAATGAAGAAAATGAAACCTTTCCACAGGAAGAGAGGTTGCTGGAAAATGCATATAGTGTAAATATTCCTGCACGATACCGGTACAAAGGCAAATGGCGCCAGATGTGGATCAATATCATTAATGGCGCCAGGATGGTCATGATCCTGGGCAGTCCGGGTGCAGGAAAGACCTTTTTTCTCGTTAGGGAAATTCTAAAGCAAAAAATAGAGAGACGTAAATTTACCTCTCTTTTAATATACGATTTCAAATACCCTGACCTCGCCCTTATTGCCTACAATTCCTGGTTGAGGGTAAAGGACGAGCACCGAGTTCCACCTAAATTTTATGTGATCAACTTTGATAAGCCTGTTCACCGGTGTAACCCTATTGAACCAAGCACAATGCTGGACATCACCGACGCAGCGGAAAGCGCGCGCACCATGCTATTAGGTCTTAACATGGAGTGGATCAAAAAAACAGGTGATTTCTTTGTTGAGTCACCAATAAACTTCTTTACGGCGATACTATGGTATCTCAAAAAATACCAGGGCGGAAAATTCTGTACTATACCCCATGCTATCGAGCTCATGATGTTGGACTACAAAGACCTTTTCCCAATTGTCTCTACCGTAAGTGAGGCAGTGCCATTGTTAAACCCTTTTATTTCCGCCTACCAGAACCGCGCTATGGAGCAACTGGAGGGACAGGTCGCTTCAGCAAAAATTGCCTTGGCCAGGTTATCTTCACCGCTGCTATATTACGTGCTTACGGGCAGTGATTTCAGCCTCGATATTAATAACCCCAATGATCCGAAAATGGTAGTGCTGGCAAACAACCCAGAAAAAACACAAATCTATGGCGCCGTTATTTCCCTTTACCTCAACCGCCTATTCCGCATTCTTCCCAAAAAAGATATGAACCCGTGTGCAATCATTGCCGATGAATTCGCATCGATTTTCGCCAATGGCATTGAGAATTTTCTTGGGTATAGCAGGGGGTATAAAATCTTTGTGTATCTCGCACTGCAAAATTTGAACCAATTACGGAAGTCCTATGGTCGTGAGCAGGCAGATGTTATCTTTAACCTGGCCGGGAACCTTATCGTTGGTCAAAGCATGGGCGATACTGCCAAAGCCGCCTCAGAAGCTATCGGCAAAATCGTCCAAACCAGGGAGAGCACTTCCGTAAACCGTCATGATGCCAGCCACAGCCGTAACACGCAATTGGACTTTGCGGTGCCGGCCTCCAAAATATCCCGTTTTTCCTCCGGAGAGTTCGCTGGCGTCGTCGCCGATAATCCTGACCAGCCCATAAAGAACAAAGCTTTTCATTCCTATATTCTCAATGATCCGGTAGCGATCAATGCAGAACAGGCCTCCTACCGGCAGATTCCCTATCCTGATATAAGCCCAGAGGAAATACAGGAAAACTATCTTCAGGTAATTCGTGACATAGAAGAGCTAAGGGATTCGGAGATAGGGCGGATTAAGAATGATCCGCAGCTTGCTCATTTACTAATCGTCGAAAAGAAAAGTGATAAGCAACCTTAAGCAGTATATAAAATATGACGACCCAGGTAATACTTGACAACCGAACGTTGTAGAAATGCAGTATACATCATGCCATATAAAATTAGAAGCAGTAATGGATTATTCGCTAAGTAAATAATATTCAGTCATTTAAACTAAATTCGATTTCCACTGTTAACGCAACTGTTTGCTAGCGCATGTCAATGACACGCGCCCTAATTATTGATGATGATCTGAGAGTATGTGACGTAATTGAAACATACCTCCAGTCAACTGACAATTTTCAAGTAGAAGGAAATTGCAGCACAGTTAAAGAAGCGGTTCGCTTAATTGGCCTCACTCGTCCAGACGTAGTTTTCCTGGACATCAAATTGGCGGATGGTAGCGGCTTCGATGTCCGTACAAATTTATCGTAAAGACTGAGTTTTTCGAGGCGTTGGAATGAGTCACCCGAAACCGACTACAGGAGCAACAACTGCGGAAAATCCTCGAGGTACATCAGAACACCTTTTCCCCACCAGTACTACAAAAAAAAAGCAGGATTGTATTACGCCATATCGATGCCATTCAGATTATAAACGTGGACGATATCATGTATTGTGAAAGCAAAGGCTCATACTGTTACTTTCATTTAAATGGAAGCCAGATGGTAATGTGCTCGGTTACTTTGTTTCTGTATTTTCTATCTGTATCAAACCGGTACATAAAATCATTTACTTTATCACCGTCGTCCATCCCTGTATGAAGCTCTTTTAAAAACACCAGCAGTTTCTTTATAAAGTGGCGTTCTTCAATCCGTTTGCCAATTTTACCAACTGAGTAAAGTGTTTTTACAATGGGTATCTCCTATAGGATCCCATCATCCAAGAAGTCATCCAGAACCATCTCGGCATAATCAGTACCTGTATCCACAGTTGTCGATACTATTTCTTTGGAAATAGCTTCCGTTAGATTATTTTCGTCTGCTTGGGTTTTTATTGATTTCATGGATCAAGACATATCTGTGGTGGGAAAATGTTTCTTAACTGTTTGCTTTAGTGTTTCGGGACATTGCTCGCTTCCAGCTGCCTGGTAGAGTATATCAAGGGTAAGTCCTAAAACGTTTGCTACCTCAGATGGGCTGGTTATTAAAAATACCGGAAATTTCAGTTCTTCCTTTTGGATTTGTCCAGCTCCATTGCCATCAGGGCCGGATAAATACACAGTACCGGGTGTTTGAAGTGTCAGAGAAACAAACGATCCCAGTGAAGTGGAATACATGCACAAGCAGTTTTCTGGTCTTTCGCACGACCAGATTAGGAGGCTATTAAAGGTAAAGGCACGCTTAGGTTAGATATTATTGCTTATTTGAAGGCGCAGAAAGCAAAACGTTGATAGCCCAATAAAAAGCCGGCGCCACTTGACGCCGGCATCCCCGAATTGACGCAGTGCATCTCATGCAGCCGCTCCAGGCAAATCTGTAACCTGCAAACCTGCAGCAACCATAAGCTCTTGGATGCATTGCTTTTGAACGCTTTTTATCTTATCGTGCTCAGCATTACTGATGAGCCGTTCTGCCACCTTCAACTTACGATAATAAGTTGGCAGGCTCCATGCACATTCTTCGCAAATTTTCTCTCGAAGCTTACTGGCCAAATCCATGAAACGGATGTGAATGTCGGCTAGGGTGTTTACGTTATTTATGGTAGCTGGTATTGGTACAATACCTTGTTCTGCCAGCCTTTGCACATGGACAGTTCTTTTGTTTTGCTGTTCAATATCTGGCCCCACTTCCGCCGGGTTCTCGACATTAACTGCACTGCCTTCCAGGTTTTGTACGTTAAAATTGTTTTTTGTTAGCTTTTTCATGGTTTTGAATTTTGTAATTGATTAAATAATATTTGCTGTAAAGCTTTTTCTGCTCGTCCATTTCAAATACGATATTTTCTATAGTGCTCGTTTTTGTTGCGTAGCTTGCTAAGTAGAACCGGTCTAAGAAAGATTCAAAGACCAGGACTCCATTTGCTGCTCTGCTTTCTGTTAAAGGGCCGGGCCCAAGAAGAATCAAGGGTCGGGTTTGGTAGCTATATATGAAAACCCAAAATGCATCAACCGACATAAGTTAGCAGTGCGTTTCAAAATGAACCGTAGCTATAAACTTGGTTTGGCCATTCTGATACATCGCATACATTTGTCCACCCATCGATTCTGCCAGGATTTTTGTTACGGACAACAATGTACCTGTGATAGCACTTTGACAAAAAAGTCCATAAGGAGGGAAATATTCTTGTTTGCAAAAATCCAGGATTTGCGCCTCTATGCCGATCGTGATCTCTATGCCTCTAAATAGTGCTACGGACTTTAGGGACACTTTATCGCCAGGTGGACAGTAATAAAAAGCCGTGTGTAAAAGATTAGTGATTATCGACCGCAGCTTGGCGATGTCTACGATCACGGTCTCCGGGTTTGTAGGCTGAATGTGGATGTCCAAGCCTTTATTGACTGCAACAGCAAAGTCATAAAACGGTTCCGTACAACTTTTGATAAAATCGGTGGTAAGGATTGTACCGCGATCCGATATTTTGTTATCGGTAAAAACGTTATCATGCCCTACCATGAATCCCAAATTCTTATAGGCATTACCTACCTGCCAACCGAGTACTTTGCACTTCACTAAAGCAGATACTAATTCAGGGCTTAAGACATTATTTTCCGTTTCCTTTTGCTTTTGCAGGCAATCCAACAAAGTTGATACCTCGCACATTTTTTTGCCTATTTGTTCATAAAACATTTTCAAGAACTCGTTACGCTTCTTTTCAAATTCCGGTGCGGGCCCTAAAGCTCCCTGCTCATACATCCAGTAGAGAGCTTCCAGAACCTTTTCCGTCTCTTCCTGGAAGGCCAGGTTGTCGTTTTCACTGGCGACTTCACTATTGGCCGCATCCCAAACCAGTTCCTTAAATAGATCGCGTAGTTCAGGAAGGCTGTAAATTTTACGGTACCGTTCGATAACCGTTAATGGAAAAGCTAATTCATACTTATTCATGCGAAATGGCTTTTGCTGCCAGTCAGGACGCCCCTTTAGGTGCATGGGAATTTCGTTTTTATTTGCCATAGTCGTTGATTTGAGGTTTATAATTCGATACTAAGTTGTTGTTGGTTCTCTAAAAAGGAGGCATGTTATAGTGAGTAATCTGGCATGCTACATTTTTCAAATATTACCTGCACTTACGTTACTGTGACTAAATCTACTGATGCTGAAATAGCGTAAATAAACCAGACATTGAAGACTCAACGTCCGGGCTACATTATGCCACTTTGCCTTACTCCTGAATAGGAAGCTTCAACTGGAAATAGGTCTTTCCTCCTGCGCTCCAACATTGCAATGATCCACCAAGGTCACGGGCCTCTACGCCGCTTTCATACAGGTATGCTCCGGCTATCGCACTGTTGCCAAATAACTCATAACGTCCGAAATGTTCCTTAATACCTGTGGCCAGTATCTGTTTAGAAAAACAAATAGTAAAACTTATAGCATCTGTTAAAGTCTGACAGGTCAGTTCCAACTTAGTCTGTGGCGGGCAAAAGCTGAACGCCGTAAATAAGAGTTGATCCAGTAGCATTTCCAGTGTTAATTGGTCCGCTGTAATAGTGTGCGGCAGTTGCTCGTCAATAGTCAGTTGGAAACCCTTTTTATAGGTGCTATCAAATGATTGGAAGAACTCAGTGCGTTCTTTAATAAAAGGGACGGTCTCAAAGCTCTTAACGTGGCAATTGGGATCAGGGTGGTGGTTTTCATCTGGCTTCACCGTTGCTGCCATATTGCGCTGGTCAGCACACATCTGGCAGGCCATTAGCTCTAGTTTCGTTAATAATTGTCCTGTTTCAGGTGTGAGGTTACTTTCCTCTAACTCTTTGCAATTCCGAAGTTTTGCTATCAGTTCTGCTAAGACCAAGCTGGACTTGGTCATTTCTTCTAGGTAAGCGGCTATGAAAGACTGGATCTTATTTTGCTGTTCTTCGCTGAAGCGCAAATGGCCCTGTACATTTATCCAATAAATAGCTTCTACCAGTTTTTCTGTCCGTTGCTGGAAAAACAGGTGATTTGCCGGCTTCCGGTTCATCGGCTTCCAGCGCATCAGCGAGAAGGTCCTGAAAATGATCCCTTACCTCGGTTAAATCAAAGGTTTGAAAATATTGCTCTACGACGCTTGTAGGGAATATCATTTCGTATTTATTTAACCTGAAGGGTTTTTTGTGCCACTGAGGGAATGACATTAATTCAAAGGGAATTTTGGTCTGGTTATCCATTTCGGTATGTTTTGGTTCATAGTGAACATAGCAGGGCCATCCCGTCCAAAAGCAAAAGCCATGTTGGAACTTCAATGGGACTGCATACATGTTTATTTCGATATAAAAGGCGGTGGGGAGTGCCAGAGATGGAGAATAAAAGAAAAAGGCGCAGAACCCAACCTGCCGCCCGCGAGGCCGTAGGAAGCCCAAGGACACGACAAGGAAGGGCCCACGCCATAGCGTGAGCCAACTCCCTATTGTCTACGTGTCCCTCTTAGAATTTCCTACGTTCCGCGAGACGAGACTATAAGAAGCAGCTTCAATATCTTAGAAGTTGCAATATATATTTTCTAACTGGCACGATGCTGATTGTTATACCAATATCCTTACCATAATGCTCCGTAAGTAGCTTTTATATTACGCAGCAGTAATTAAAATATTCTTTCTGTCTCAAAAATAATAAAACATTCATAAAATTACCTTATGAACATAAAAAATGCTCTAAGAGATTATTTTTATATACATAAAGGTAAATAAACCTGATAAAAGCATTTTTCTGCCAGGCATTATCTTTATGCGACTATACGAATCTATCATGAAACATCTGGCAGGAAATGATAATAAGCGAAGCGACCGCAGTGTCCCCAAAGGCAGTAAAAAAGACGTTTCCAAGAAGCCCGCCTATAACCGTATCAAAGCGGTGCTGGCGGAGGAAAACGTGTCCAATAAAGAGCTGGCAGCCAAACTAGGGAAAACGCCTAGCGCTATTTCCAACTGGTGCCGCAACGAAAAACAACCCGACCTGCCGACCTTATTTGAAATTGCGATTGCCCTTGGGGTGGAACCTACCTCGCTGATCAACTCCGTGCTGAAGGCTGGATTAGGCCCGCATCAAAAGTAATGCTTAAGAAAGCCCACAGTGGCTGTGTGGGCTTCTGTTTTCAGCTCATCTATTAATCTACAGCATCATCGTTGATATTTACCTGTAGGTCACCTGTGATCGGGTTTACCCCACTAAGTGAAAGGCGCCATTTTAAGACCCCAAAAATGTTAATGATGATTGCCTGGTTCTCCGACGGCTCATATGCTGGTAGTGCAGCCATAATGACCTGCCGGTGCCCTTTGTGGGCCTCAGCGATAACTTCCCACCAGTTAAAACGAACGAGCGCAGGAGCTATAGCCAGGAAGCTTTTCTGTTGATCGCTGGGCTAGAAATTGCAGCCGATCCAGTGGTTAAGGACTGCAACAACTGCCTGGCAGTCCGCGAGCAAATTAACATCCGACAATAGATTGAATTCCTGAAGCTTCTGGGTTACAGAATGTTACTATGGGAAACCTGCGAGTTTCATTGCGGATTGGTTAAGCTGATTCAGCCCTGTTTTTCCGTATTTAAATTTTCGGAGAATGGAACTTGACCCCCTTGATAAGTTAATAATCGAAGTAGGGATCCTTAAGGATGAATACGAGCGCCGAATAGCTACGTTGCGGGTTATAAAGGAAAGCGGCGGAATTCAACGGACAGATATTAAGGCGGTTACATTAATGGCTGAATCATTTAAGTTGGAGGGGACCGGGCTGCGAAATCACATTGCAAAATGTACGACCGAATTCATGACTAATTATAGATCAGGATCCCGTGGGAGCGCAGGTTAATATGATGGCAGCCTCGAAAAAGCGGTAGGGGATAGCACTCACGGGTCCGGCTGAATCTACATTGCAAAAGTGTTTATAATGGATGATTATATAAAAGAAAGTTATTGATACCTCGAAATTTCAACTAGAACAGAGTTATGAAGAGGCGGTCCATGGAAGTAGAGGGTCACTTCTAAGAAGTACTCGTCTGAGATATATTCCTGCATAAAATACTCGTGAGCATCCATAGTACCTGTGGCCTATTTCGTGCAGAACCTTCTCGAACATATGCGGAGTGTGTATCTGTTCAGTTTTTCATCTCGCTTATATCGAAATTGGAGTTTAAATCGTTTTAATCTTATTTAAATCCGATTAATACAATGATGAAGCTGCTTTTTCTTTGATTCATCACATAAATAACTTGTTTACCAGTTCAATTACGCTTTTTACTTGAGCCTTCCGGAAAATATTCTCAGCATGTTTTCCGACTGTTTTAACGGAAATAAAAAGATTTCCGGCAATTTCTTTATAACCAGAACCTTTACACATTAACCATGCAATTTCTGTCTCCCTCGAGGTAAGGCCAAACTGCAGGCATCTCTCCATAAACTGTTCATAATCACTTCTGTCATTCTCCCTGGTAAGCTTAATTGCGATCGGCGCTAATTTATTACTGATATCCGCCTGCATTACTTTGGTCCTCGGGTGCAATGGCTCTAAACTATGGACATCAATCATAACAGGTAGTACAACTATTTTATGTTCTGGAAATTTGTTCAAGACTGAAATAAGGTACTCCGATATCTGATTGAATAATTGTTTGGCTTCCATAGATCACATTTTTATTAAAACTTATAACAAGCATCTTTAGGCTTTAATAGTCCAGCACGCGCTTTTAGTTTGATACAGTCTATAATGATCTGGGTCTGATAATAGCTAGAAATTCTTCTCTATATGCATCACCAATGGGAATAGCCAGGTCTAAATCACGCAAAATCACCTGGTTGTCAACAATTGCTTTAATTTTATCTGTTGAAATGATAAACGATCTATGAACTCGTAGAAATTTGGGTGTTGGCAAAATTTCTTCTAGTTCCTTCAAGCTACTCAATACGATAGCACTACTTTTGCAATAATGGATCTCTACATACTGTTTGAAGCTTTCTATATACTCAATTTCTGGAAATGCTATCCTGACAACTTGGCCATCAGATCTTACATATATATATCCGTCTTTGTCAGTATCACCCATTCTCTTAATATTTGTCAGATTTAAAATATCGTTCGCTTTATTAACTGCCTTCACAAACCTTGAGTACTCTACGGGCTTTAGTAAATAATCTATCACATCCAACTCAAATCCTTCATAAGCATATTGACTATGGGCACTAGTCAAAATTATTCTTGTTCTGCCATTCACGCTCTTTGCAAACTCCAAGCCATTCATTTTTGGCATTCGTATATCCAGGAATACTAGATCAACTTTATAGTCATTAACCATTTTTATTCCTTCAATAGCATTGTTCAAACAACCGACCAACTCTAAGAAAGGTGTTTTATTGACATGATGCTTTATCACCTCAATGGCTGCCTTCTCATCGTCAATAATTAAACATCTGATCATGGCTATAATTTTATACTGAGATTAACAGTGAAAAAAAAAGTATCTTCTTTAATTTCTAAGTGATATCCTTTGCCATATGCGAGGCTCAAACGATTCTTAATGTTACTTAATCCTATTCCATCACTCTTATCAAAATTATTTTTAGCCTCTTTCCGGTTTCGTACCAAAAAATATAGGCTATTGCTTTTCTGATCATGCGCGAGTTTTATAATTATCGGCTCATCATTCTCTATCAACCTTCCATGCTTGAATGCGTTCTCAATCAATGTTATGAATACAAATGGAATAACTTTAATTCCTGATAACCTGCCGGATTTCTCAAAAGTAACGTTCAAGTTATTTGAAAATCTAAGTTGATTTATATTAATAAAGTTTTGTATTTGGTCTATTTCGCTTTGTAGGGGTATTTTTCCAGATTCATCCTCAATATTTGTAATAGAGTATCTTAGAAAATTTGCGAGATATAAAATGCCGTCAGATAAGACCTGCGATACCTCTAAAGAATGAGAATAAAAGAAATTTAACACGTTTATTACGAAATGAGGATTCACCTGCGCCTTCAAATAGCTGTATTCTGCTTGAAGTTTCTCTTTTTCTAATAGTGCCTTCTCCCTTTCCTTCATAATTAGCTCTTTGGCGAACCAGAAGCCAAAAGCAAATAACGTGTACTGAAACCACCACCAAGTATTCATGATAAATGACTGTGACATAGAATACGGACTAGGTGGGTAGTCGAGCCACAACTCAAAGCAGTAAAAAATGGCTTCCTTTAGGAAGAAAGATAGCCATAAAAGTATAAGTAAGCTTATTCCAAAAAGAACATACCGACGTTTCTTATAGAATAGTGGGAGAGCGAAAATAACGTTTGAATAGAAAATGAAAGCTGCGATGAAAAACTTGGTTAAAATATCTTCAATATAAGTATCGCCCAGATACTGTATGTAGTTAATCAGGTAGTTAAACATTGCATAAACAACCCAGATTGCTACGTGAATAGATACTATCTTAATTTGTCTTCTGCTACTTAAATTATTCATAGCATGCTTATTCATTACCTTGGACTTTCCAATGATTCAAAACAAAATTTATCCAATTTCCATTTTCATTCTTTATATAGATATCCGGTGCAATCCCGATGTTGTCGATTCTAGGATATATTTTAAATTCACTCGTTCCCATGGGACAATAATATTTTATAAACGGACAAGGTAGATTTCTTGGGTCACCAATTTCGGTATTATCCAAAGCGCCTTTTGTGTTATTTCCAAAGATTGTTACCTTTTTACTTTGTTTTGCCAATAACAAAAAGAGCTCTGAAGCGCTTCCAGTACCTTCATTAACAAGAATAGCCACCGTCTTGGGCTGTTTAAGCACCTGCCTGCATTTGATTGTATCAACGGAAGATATTTTCACCATCCTGCCGGGGTTAGTTTCCATTTTTGATATGATCTTCTTGAATGCATCAACATCCTCCTTAGAATACTCTGGAAGATTTCAGTCCGTCTTTATACATCTGTAAATTGTCTTCGGAAGACTTAACAATAAAACCATCTTGCAATATTGGGCCAGTACAGAGAAACGGTAATAATGTGTCGTATGTCATTATATGACCACCACCATTATTCCTCAAATCAATTATTAAAAAGTTAGATCCAGTTATTTTATTCAAATTTGTATTGACAATACTGTCAAGGCTTCTCTTCGCTTCTATCCATGAATCTCGTATATATATTAAGTTTACTTCTTTATTTATCTTTTTGAATCCAACAATAGGGGTAACGTCTTCATCATACTTTAAATTCTCAGGAAAGATTCTTTCCCAATTTCCGTTGCTGCCTAAGTTCATGGAATTTCTTGAAAATAATGGTACAACCGTTCTTGGGAAGTGGTCGCTTCTGTAAAATAGAATTCGGTAGTTATTTGGATTTAACTTTTCGATCTCCATTTTTAGTTGCCCTGGGAACCAAGTAACACTGTCTCCTTTTAGGATTGTTCCTACGTATTTATTATTTGACTTTTTAGATTTTAGAATGGCAACTGTATAGTTTGCATTTTTTGCTTTCCATATTCCTTCAATTTTGTCAATCTTATTGGTAGTAAAGTATAGCTGTAATTGGTTTGTATCTAGTTCTTGTTTTGGGAAGTTTATAAACATTTTGCGTAAGCTATCCTTTAAATGATTTGGTATACCAGAACCGACTATAAAAAGTGTTAGATGTGGGTCTTTAAAGTAATTAACGTAGGCCCTTAGTAATGAATAGCATTCAAAGCCTTTATTACGTGGGGATTTTGCTCTCAGACTATCCCTAAAAAGTCTATATGCCACTCCACTATCGTGTTCCAGCTTATTTTCAAATCCAACATAATTTCTCTCTATGCTATAAATTAGGCTGTCGAGGTTGACGTTACAATTACAATCTTGACCCGAAGCAGTTGCTATTGTGAAAGTTATCGCTAAAGGAAGGAAGTAATATTTCAAACGAAAGATCATAGCAAGTGAACTGTTTTAAAAGTACCGAGGCGTCGATAGAATCTAGCAGCCGTAAGTTCCGCAGGTATTGTCAATTAATGATGCGCACGTTCTGCATGATTTGGTTGGGACCTCCTGAGTGGGCATCTTATATGGAATTGCAGTCGAAAGCTTAATGATTATTTTTTTTTCCAACTTAAGCTTCTTTTGAGAGTTTTTTGAACGGGTTATCATATCTGTCTAGGGTTTTAAGTATGAGATAATTGTGTTATCAAAAATACAATTACAATTTATTGAATATTATTCAAACTACAATAAGTAGCTGAATGAACGGGTGGAATTTAGATATAAAAAGGTGTTTTTATTGAACAAAAATACTTTAATGTTATAAACATGGAACAATATAAGATGATTATAGATTTACATTGGCAAATACTATTGGTCGTTTGCGAAGATTGATTAGTATTTCCACTAATTAAAATCGGAAGAATTCCTTATTGACTTCAGTACCCAATAAATAGGAAATTTGTATTGCATGCATATTTACAGTAAGAATTACGTGACTGTCATATTGTTTCAAATACTGTAATGAACGTACCACATTGTTTTGATAATACTTTCAAATTAATATTGACCCATTATTTTCTCGATACGCTCGAAAAAAAACACACGATTATGGAAAAGTTATCGCCAATCTGCGCCCCGAGCAACAGCAGAGGCTCAATGAGCTGGAAGAAAGAACCGAAACTGAAACCGCAGACATTGAGGGCGCCATCAACATGCTAACAGCCTCCATTTCTGCTATCCATGTGTCCTTGACACAATACAGCTTTAAAAAAATGAAGGAGGAAGTCCACTTTTTTTAAGAGCATACTATTCAGTATTCTAAGCTGAACCAGCATTTCGCAAGACATTTGCGACATAAACTGGATTTTAGCCATTTCACACTTATTTTAGGCCTTGTAATTTGCTCACATGCTACCACCTGCGATAATTTTGAAAATAAAGATGAATTTCAAGGACTCTCAAGTGCGAACATCTACTTTGCCTGCTAAAGGCCAAACCAAGTCCTAACCTTCAAGGTGCACCTAGCTATGCAGGTTGCTGCGGTGGTGACCAAAACCAAATAAAGATTGAAATTATGGAATCTTTTATTGCTGAACTGCGCCGTAGTCAAGATAAGGCGCTCTTACTGCTTGAACAAAGCACTACAAATGATCTTGAACTCATTGAGGGTACTATAAATGTTTTGCAGGGCTCGTTACAGAAGCTTAAGGAGCAACTACAACAGCATAATTTCATCGACCCGGCAAAAGAGATCCATTTTTTTAAGAACCAGCTACCTGCTTTCCAGGCCGAGCTGATCTACGCTATATTGTTGGAGAAAATAGAGCGGCAAAAACCGGAAGGCACGACTGTTACTCAAAAGCAATACTACCAAAGCTGGCTTGGAAGGATCTCACGCTTTTTTGTCACACATAAAGATTTCTATGAATACGTCCGCAAGGGGGCGACTTTCTTAGACGAAAATTATTTTCTTAGGGAACGGGATGATCCCTTTACCATACGTGAAGCCTTTTCCTTTGCCCTCGACCGGCGGTTTTGCACCACCGCTTCCTTTACGCTGTCGCGTATCCTTGCGCACGGAATGCTGCAGCAGCAGCTGAACGACTGCCTAAATCTGTTAAGCGGTAGGGCTAAGCAGACAACTTTCCAGGACTTCGGGCTCCAATGGACACAATCACCCATGGCCTTAAAAGAAATGGTCTATGCGCATTTCTATGATGGCAGCTTTAATAAAGGCAAGGCGGAGATCAAACAACTGGCCGCCGCATTCAGTGCCATCTATGGCGTGAAGCTGGACAACATCTGGAGGGCAAAGCAGGAGATGTATTACCGAAGCAATATGAGCCAATATATTGATCAGCTGCGTAAGCGTTTTATCGATGGTATGCAGGAAACCGAAGACCGGCGCAAGAAATAGACGTCCCTAACTGGCAGGCGAGTTCGCAAAATTATTTCTTACCGTAGTTCCTGAAAGCACCAATAAATTGCTAAGTAAAAACTCCAATTCCAAGTTTGCCCAAACAGTCATGAGTACAAAATTGCCTATAGTGCCTTGGATACCACTGTTAGCGGGATTGAATATTACATGCGAAATATTGATGTAGAGGTTTTTCAGATTTTTAAGTACAGAGTAGGTAATTAGGTCAGTAGCCTATAAGACTATAGGAGTAAGGACGGAGAAGGATATCTCGCCGATAATCATTCCACTGACTGACCGCTGTCATCATTTAATACATAGCAAGCAGCGAAATTAGTTCAAAAAAGGTGCTGAAGCATTAGGGTCACCGCATAGCGGCTCATATTTAATTAATAAAAAAGAATACAATAGTAGTATTGAACGCACCTGGAACGCGGGACATTCATTAATTAAAAAATTGGTATGGAAAAGATTTTTGAAAATAAAGTTGCTATTGTAACCGGCGGCAGTTTTGGAATCGGCCAGGCAACAGCCGTGGCCTTCGCCCGGAGAGGTGCAAAGGTGGTCATAGCTGACTGGGTCGAAGACAATGAACAGGCCACTCTAAAGCAGATCGAAGCGGCAGGAGGAGAAGCCTTGTTTGTGAAATGCGATGTTTCGAAGGCAGCAGATATAACAGAAATGATCGATAAGGCCTTTTCTGCCTTTGGTCGGTTGGATTTTGCCTTTAATAATGCGGGCATCGAGGGTGTATCAGCTCTAACACAGGAATGCACTCAAGAAAACTGGGAGAGGACAATTGCTATTAATCTGACAGGTGTGTGGTTGTGCATGAAACATGAGCTGCCTCATATGCTTAAACAAGGGAAAGGGGCTATTGTTAATTGTGCATCTGTTGCCGGTCTAATTGGATTTGCAGGCCTCCCGGCCTATGTAGCCAGCAAGCATGCGGTGATAGGTTTGACGAAGGCGTCTGCACTGGAGAACGCGAAACTGGGAGTACGAGTTAACGCTGTATGCCCGGGAGTGATAAGGACAGCTATGGTCGATAGGATCACCGGAAAAGATAAAGTGGCGGAACAGCAATTCATCGATATGGAACCGGTAGGCCGGTTCGGAGAACCGGCAGAAGTGGCGGAAGCGGTTGTTTGGCTATGCTCCGATGCTGCGTCTTTTGTAACCGGACATGCGATGCCGGTCGATGGAGGGTGGATCGCCTCCTGAAGCTTACGCTATTGCTTTGCAGATATATCGATCTATTCATCGTTATTAACTTCTCCATTATTAGCATTTCTCATCCCCACCATAGGGAAAACCTCTCGCGGACGATTTGCAAAAACTATAAGTTTACAGCCATATTCGATACAGCCCACATTCGAGGTGAGGCGACATTACAAGAACTGCGGCTCCTGTTATCTGGTCGTTTCTGAGCTTTTCGAGTGCCTCATTGGCCTGATGGAGCTCAAATAGCTGTGTGGTTGTTCTGACGGGAACTGTCAATGCGATATTGAATAGCAGATCTGCGTCTTCACGTGTAAGGTTAGCTACGGATTTCGGGCTGCGCTCTTCCCACAGTAGCTGGTATGGAATCGATGGTATGTCGCTCATATGGATGCCTCCGAAAATGACCTTTCCTCCTTTATCAACATCGCCTAACACTTTTTTAACTAGACGGCCGTCGGGGGCAAATATCACGGCTGCGTCAGGCTTTATTGGCGGATTCACATCGGAGCCGCCGGTCCAGGTCGCGCCGGTATCTTTTGACAAGCTTTGAGCCAGAACATCATTGGGACGGGTAAAAGCGTAGATGCACTTGTGTTGGTGTACGGCTATCTGACCTATAATATGAGCTGCTGCACCAAATCCGTATATACCTATATTCACTGCACGAGCGTCAATCACCCTGTAAGCGCGGTAACCAATCAGCCCCGCACAAAGGAGTGGAGCGCCTGACTCGTTAGAGTAAGGGCTGGGAAGCGGGAAGCAATAATCTTCCCATGCAACTGTATAAGGCGCGTGACCTCCATTTATAGTATAACCGGTAGAACCGGCCTTTGAATAAAGGTTTTCTTTCCCAGCCTGACAATACTTACACTTTCCGCAAGTATAACCTAACCAGGGAATGCCCACTATGGTGCCTGGTACAAGATGATTTCCCCCGGAAACCACTGTTCCGATAATTTCATGCCCAAGGATCAACGGTAGTTGGGTTGTGAAGTTCACCATCAAAAATATGCAGATCAGTTCGACAAACGCCACAGGCAATTACCTTGATCAGTACCTGTCCTGGCTTGCTGACAGGCACCGGTACTTCTTTGAGAACCAAAGGAGTGCCAGGCTCCGTTAAAATCATGGCCAGCATTGTTGACGGCATAGTGAATAATTTTGAAAGTAACTAAGGCTATTGAATTTTATAGGGAACTATGTTTATTTAGCTTTCTCCAGAGATCTTGTACGGTATGAGGTAACCGGGGATGAATTGCGCAATAGTATAACAGACAATACAGCCATCCATACCAGGTAAGCACCGATAGTAATCCGTTCCGTAATTCCGAGCCAAGGCGTTGGTTGCTGGTCCGCAAGCTTTTTACCATCCATTCCGGCTAATATTCCAAATACTAGCAGTATCAATGCTGTTAAGATCGAGTAGTACCTGAAGCCTTTTCCATTTACGGTGGAACCAAAACCTATTGTAAGCAAAATCAGAACAGTAGTAATGCCGGTAAGGACGATGTGCATGGAATCACTAATTGTTGGTAAATCTCCCCGCAGATGCATTGGAAAAAATAATGTTGTAATAAGGCCGGTGATCCCAATGCCAATTATCAACCCGCCGGCGAAGCGCGGTCGCTTTTTGGGGATTAAAATAAGTATGCCTGATCCAAAAGCAATTACCAGTGTATCATAAAAAATATAAAGGGGTACGGCTATCGGCCGTGATACGGCGTCTAATGCCATTAGCTCGCTGATGGTCTGTGATGAGACGCTGTAACCTTTCCAGCGCCCGGCAGAAATAATATCCGCGCTGATATACAGCACGGAGGATAAAATGCCGCATAGGAATAATAGCTGTCTGATGAGTTTCATGTTTTTAGGATATATAAAGTGAAGACCCAATATTATTACAGCTTTTATAACCGGCAAATGATCTCGGTCATTTTTTTCACTAACCGTTATTCTAGTTTCTGCCTTTTTACACATGTATCTTTGGCAAAAATGAGTGCAATGAAAAAGATAGTTGCTGTTTTTGACGGCTTGAGGTTCTCAGCGAGCACATTGCAATATGCAATAGCAGTGGCCAAACAACAACCGTCCCACCTGGTAGGGCTTTTCCTGGACGATTTTACCTATAACAGCTTCAGTATGTACAAATTACTGAAAGCCGGTGCCACTGACGCCGAGATCAGGGAGCTGGAAGCCAAAGATGAGAAGATACGCGAAATATCTGCCAGGCATTTTGAACAAACCTGCCAGGACGCAGGGCTTAACTACAGCATACATCACGATCGTAGCATCGCCATCCAGGACGTCCTGCATGAAAGCATCTATGCGGATCTGCTAATCATTGACATGGATGAAACGCTCGTAACAGACGACGCTAAACCTCCTACCAGGTTCATTCGGGACTTGCTGATCGATGTACAATGCCCTGTGTTGTTAGTTCCTCAAAAATACGAGGAGATCCGAAGATTGGTATTGTTATACGACGGTGAGCCCTCATCTGTATATGCGATAAAAATGTTTAGTTATCTGATGCCCTGCCTGCAGGAGCTGCAAACAGAGGTCCTGTCAGTTAATGAGCAAGGGGAAGGGAGACACCTGGCTGATAAGCGGCTGATGAAGGAATTTATGAAACGGCATTTTCCGAAGGCTTTGTATAAAATTACCCAGGGCCGGCCCGAAGATGAGATTGCCACTTATCTGCAACAACAACCGGTTGGCACATTAGCCGTACTGGGCGCCTACAGGAGAGGAATGGTTTCCCGCTGGTTCCGTCCCAGCATGGCGGATGAGCTGATGGAGAAAATAATAATGCCTTTGTTCATCGCCCATAATAAATAGCAGCATCTAATACAGCATATTGGCTAATTTCTTTTCATTCAGGACAACAATTGATCCTTCACGGATATCAATTAGCTTTTCCTCTCTGAAGTCACCAAGGGTGCGGATCAGCGATTCAGTGGCGGTACCTGCAATGGTGGCCAGGTTATCACGGCTGATGTCAATGGCAAAGGGTTCTACTTTTTGTTCGTTGTATTTCCGGCAGAGAGATAATAATGCTTCAGCCACCTTCCTGCGCAGGGAGTTATAAGCCAGGCCTAATAGCTGCTGTTCCTTACTGGTCACGTTCCGGGCCAGCATGCGGATAAATTGTGCCGCTACGTCTATCTGGCTACTCATCAGCTCCTCGAAGTCCTCACGGGGTATGAGTGCGATCTCGCTTTCTTCCATGGCTTCCGCGGTGTCTTTATATATGGTTCCTTCCAGCATGGGAACATATCCGAAAAAGTCCCCGGTATTATAAAGGTCAACGGCAAATTCTTTGCCGTCGTCATTCCTTTTAAAGATTCTCACTTTCCCTTTTTGTATGTAAAAAAGGTTGATGGGATGATTCCCTTCGGTGTAAATAGTTTGTCGTTTTTTATACTTCTCAATGTCTCGCCCTTCTGCTAATGCTTTGATCGATGCCTTGCCGGTAGCAGCTTCCATTAAGTTGCTCAGACCCTGTAAGTTAGGCGTGAACTCCTCTCTTCTGAGGGCGGCTTTTTTCAGCCGGCTTTCTATGGCGTGCAACAGCTCCGTAGCTTCAAAAGGTTTCATGATATAGTCGTCTGCGCCCATCTCCATTCCTCTCCGGTATTCACTTCGTTCTGTTTTGGCAGTGAGGAATATAAATGGGATATCCTTCATTTCCTTATTACGCTGCAGCATGTGCAGTACACCGAACCCATCCAATACCGGCATCATGATATCACAGATCACCAGGTCCGGAACGTGCTCCAAAGCAAGTTCAACGCCGACTTTTCCATTTTCCGCCGATAGAACTTTATATCCGGCTAAATCGAGAATTTCCGACGTGTTTTCCCGGATAAATGCATTGTCTTCTATTAGCAGGATCGTTTTCATGCCTTATTGATTGAAGAATTAGCGTTTAGTTGAAAGATGATGGTAAAAGTAGTACCCTTATTTAGCTCACTGTCACAGGAAATACTGCCGTTCATCAGTTCGCAGTATTTACTGACAATATGTAAGCCTAGACCTGTTCCTTGGATATTACTGGTATTAGATCCACGGTAGAAACGCTCAAATAAATGCTGCTGATCTTCGCGTGACATTCCTATTCCCTGATCCGCTACCTTCAGTTTGAATTCACTTTCATCCAGGTGTGTACGTACCAGGATAGAAGCGTTATTAGCCGAAAACTTTATGGCATTGCTCAACAGGTTCATTGCGATATGCTTGAGCAATGAGGGGTCCAATGCTACATACGGTGGCCCTTCATGCAGATAATCAACCTGTTGTCCTTCCTTTGTAATCCCTTGCATTTCCTGTATGACATTCTGGAAGAAATCATTTACTTTAATATTGACGTGCCGCACCTGTATCTTTCCTTCCTCTATTTTGCCTACCGAAAGGAATTCATCCAAGATGTCGGTAAGCAACTTCGCACAAATAACGATCCGCTGCAGATGTTTGTCTCGCTTATCCTGATCGACCTCTTTGCTATATTGTTTAACCAGGTAAGAAGAGGACAAAATAGTGCTGAGCGGGGTGCGGAATTCATGGGATGCCAGTGAAACAAAACGTGATTTTAACTCACTGAGCTCTTTTTCCTTACCAAGGGCCATGGTAAGATCTTCTTTGGACCTTTCCAGCATCTCCATGGCTTCCCTGAGCTGCTGCGTCCGTTCTTCCACCATTTGTTCAAGCTCATTATTGAGCCGTTCTATCTTGGCTTCAGCTTGCTTTCTGGCTGTGATGTTGTTAATATAGGCAATGACAAAGTTTCCTTCTTCATTTTGGTAATGGCTCAGGCTGATCTCTACAGGAAATTCGGTACCGTCTCTACGGATGGCAAACAGGTCGAGACCAATACCCATAGGGCGGCTTTGGGGGTGGGCGGCATAACGTTCACGATGGGTTATATGCCTGTTACGGAGTTCATGGGGCAGCAATTGTTCCACGGTAAGTCCCAGGAGTTCCTTACGCTGGTACCCAAATTGTTCCAGCGCAAAGTCATTGATCATAATGATCTCTCCCTGTTTATTTGTTACCAATATGCCAATACTGGCATAATCGAATAATGCCCCAAAGCGCTGTAGCTCCTTTTCTATCTCTTTTTGATAGTAGCTGTCTGCGCTGGTATTTGTCAAACGGCAAAAGCAGTATTCTTTACCGGCATGCTTAAATAGTATTCTTTCATATATGCCATGTTGACGTTGGCCGGTACTGTTGGACCATTCGCGTTCTTCGCGCATAGGATGGCTGCCGGAAACGCCATCTACTGGGGAAAGGTCGCAGCCGTCAAGATTGTTCTTTTGCAACAGTTCTTCGAGGGTGGACAGATCCGTGCTGCCGAACATTTTCATGCCTGCTTCGCTAATATATAGCAACCTGCCGCTATCTTTCTCCCTTACGGCCACTAAGCCGCCACCCCTTTCCATAATTGCCGCAAACATAGACAACGGGAAATGAATATCCAGATCATTAATAGACGAATCCATTCAACAATTTTTGGTGATCAGCTTTTTTGTCCACATTATTCCCCTAACAAGGGGTTCTTTTTGAAGATAACTCTACGTTTGGCTCGGTACTTTTCTACGGCAAATTTACTAATATGTTCCAATGCGTCCTCGGTTGAATCTGTAAATAACATATATTTCAGATCTTGCGGGTCAATCATATACTCGTCCAGCATTTTATGAAACAGGGGCATCACCGGCTCCCAGTAGCTCTTATTCATCAGCACAACCGGGAAATCATGTATTTTATGTGTTTGTATCAGCGTTAGCGCCTCAAAGAACTCATCCATCGTTCCGATGCCACCCGGCATGATCACAAAACCGTATGAATATTTGAACATGAGCACTTTTCGGATAAAGAAATACCTGCTATTGAAACACCGGTCAAGAAATTTGTTGTGAACCTGTTCTTTAGGCAGTATAATATTACAGCCTACAGAGCGCCCGCTAGCTTCCCTGGCCCCCCGGTTTGATGCTTCCATGATCCCCGGCCCGCCGCCTGTCATAACGGTAAACCCTAATTTTGCAATGCCGGCGCCCATTTCCCTGGCCTGTTCATAATATTTGCTTCCGGGTTTCACCCTAGCAGACCCGAAAACCGCGATGCAGGGCCCTACAAAATGTAAAACCCTGAAACCACGGACGAACTCCCATAACACCCGTAGTGAGAAAAGCAGCTCCCTAGCACGAGACCGTGGGCCTTCTAGAAAATATTTTTCCTCATTGCCGGGAAAACGGCTATGTTCCGCTTTACCTGGTTTACTGGTGACCTGTTCTTCCGGCATAATTCTCGTATTTACCTGCTAATATCCTAAAATCAAAGGTTATCTAACATGATAACAGTCATCCGGTTGACTGATTCCCCTCATTTCCGGCCAAATAGCATGGGTTTAAACTTGTATCATAAAATCTATTACCATGCAGATCTATATAAGCGAAGACGCTACAATCAACAATATCCAGAACGATTTTAAGGAGGCATTTCCCTACCTGAAACTGGAGTTCTACTGGCAGCCGCATGAAGCAGGCGAGGCGTCCCCGGCCTGGGAAAAGATCCCGTCTGCAACACCGATAGAGGATATCCGGATGGTGCACAGTTTCGGCTGGATAGATATCAGCCCAAACCGTACTGCGGTAGACCTGGAACATGACTTTCGCCATGAATTTGGCCTTAATGTGCAGATAATGCGTAAATCCGGTGATCTGTGGCTGGAAACCACCAAAACTGATAACTGGTCCCTTAAGGAACTCAACGAGGAAGGGAAAATGGCGGAAAAGCATATTTTTTTTTACCCGGAAGAACCTGCCGAATAAGCGGTTAAGCTCCCTAAAATCTTGTATATGGAATCCTTTATTAAACAATTCACAGATATACGGCTGTCCGACGTGCCCACAGTAGGCGGAAAAAATGCCTCCCTCGGCGAGGTGATCGCCTCATTATCTGGTGAGGGTATCAGGGTGCCCGATGGTTTTGCAACTACCGCCTTGGCATTCCGGGCTTACCTTGATCATAATAAATTAGGGAAACACCTGGATCAACTGATGCAGCAGCTGGACCGTGAACATTTCTCCAACCTGCAGCAAACCGGGGCCGCTGCCCGTAAGCTGATCCTGGACGGAACAATGCCAGTCGCACTCGCTGAAAGTATTGTAAAAGCCTATAAGGCCATGAGAGGAGGGATGCCTGCCGCAGTTGCCGTTCGCAGCAGTGCCACAGCAGAAGATATGCCGCAGGCCAGTTTTGCCGGTCAGCATGAGTCCTACCTGAACATAACAGGGGAAGAAGCCCTGTTGGATGCCGTACGACGGTGTTTCGCGTCGCTATATACTGACAGAGCCATCAAGTACCGTGAAGATAACGGTTTTGAGCACGGCAAAGTGGCCCTGGCCGTTGGCATACAGAAGATGGTCCGCTCGGACTTCGGATGCTCTGGCGTAGGGTTTACATTGGAGCCTGAATCCGGTTTCAGGGATGTGATCCTCCTTACCGGTGTATACGGCCTGGGAGAAACGATTGTTCAAGGTACAGTCGTACCCGATGAATTCTACATCTTTAAACCAACACTTCTCCAAGGAAAGCAGGCCATTATCCAAAAGAAACTTGGAGATAAGGCCAATATGCTTGTCTACTCAAGCAATAATAACGGGGGAGATAGCACTGTCACCCTTGCCACACCTTCCAATAAACGGGAACATTTTGTGCTCAGCGATCCGGAGATCATGGAACTGGCCCGCTGGGCAATGGTCATTGAGCAACATTATCAACGGCCCATGGATATTGAATGGGCAAAAGACGGGCTTACAGGAGACCTCTTCATCGTCCAGGCCCGGCCTGAAACAGTACATTCCCGTAAAAACATAGATGACAGCAAGGAATACAAACTACTCCAGAAGGGAACATGCTTGGTAAAGGGAGAGGCCATTGGCAATAAGGTGGCCACCGGCATCGCCAGGGTACTGCAGTCCCCGGCAGAAGCAGACAGCCTGCAGGACGGTGAGATCATTGTGACTAATACTACCAGTCCTGATTGGGACCCGGTACTTAAAAGAGCAGGCGCTATTGTTACCAATACCGGCGGGCGCACCAGCCACGCTTCCATTGTGGCCAGGGAGTTAGGTGTTCCGGCTATCGTGGGTACGATGAATGCAACTACCAGTATTAAGAACGGACAAGCCGTCACCATCTCCTGTTGCGAAGGTAAAACCGGCTATGTATATGACGGTACACTCAAATTTGAAGAGAAACTGATTGATGCGGGCAGCCTGCTTAAACCGCAGGGAACGGAAGTAAAGCTCATTATCAGTGACCCGGACAGGGCATTCCGTCTTGCTGCCTATCCCAATGACGGCGTAGGTTTATTGCGCATGGAGTTCATTATTACACATGCCATCCGCATTCATCCGATGGCACTGGTACGTTTTGATCAATTAACGGATGCATCGGTACGCGAACAGATCAGCGCGCTGACTAGCCAGTACCCTGACAAGAAGCAGTTCTTTATTGACAGGCTTTCACAGGGTATTGCCACCATTGCCGCCGCCTTTTACCCAAAGGAAGTGATCGTGAGGATGAGCGACTTCAAAACCAATGAATATGCACAGCTGATTGGCGGTAAAGACTTTGAACCGAAGGAAGAAAATCCCATGCTGGGCTTCCGTGGCGCTTCCCGTTATTACAACCCATTGTATAAGGAAGGCTTCGGGCTTGAATGTGCAGCCATCAAAAGAGTAAGAACAGAAATGGGCCTGAGGAACGTAAAGACGATGATACCTTTCTGCCGTACGGTGGAGGAAGGCCGCAAAGTATTGGAAGTAATGTCCGGATTTGGTCTTCAGCAGGGAATAGATGGGCTGGAAGTTTATGTAATGGCCGAACTGCCATCCAATGTGCTGCAGGCGGCGCTGTTTGCTGATGTCTTTGACGGCTTCTCTATTGGCTCCAATGATCTGACCCAGCTTACCCTTGGAATAGACCGGGATTCAGCGTTGGTGGCAAATCTCTTCAATGAAGAAGATCCCGCAGCCCGGCAGATGATAGCCATGATGATTGGTGCCGCAAAAAAGGCAGGCGTCCAGGTAGGGCTCTGCGGCCAGGCGCCCAGCGATCTTCCGGATTTTGCATCATTCCTGGTGGAACAGGGAATTAACAGTATATCTTTTAATCCTGATGCATTGCTCAGTGGAATTACGAATATTCGCCTCGCAGAAGAAAAGATGAATATGGATAATCTGCCTGTACCAGTGTTAATATAAGCCCCGATAGCAAGATGGATAAGGTGGTTAACATATCGGCTCCGGCAGATCGCACTGGTTTGAGTGAGGATGAAGTAACTCATCTGCAACAGCAGTATGGCCGGAATATTTTTCAGGCAACGCAATCCAGGGGATTTTTTACCGTACTTGTTAGCATCATCAGGGAACCTATGTTCCTTTTATTGCTCGCATCATGTGTTTTCTATTTCATACTCGGCGAGAGCAGTGAAGGATATCTGATGTTCACCGCCATTCTGATGATAACAGCAATATCGCTTTATCAGGAGGTGAAAAGTTCACGGGCGCTGGAAGCATTACGCCAATATACTGCGCCCGCAACCACGGTAATTCGTAACGGCATGGAAAGAATGATCGATGCAGAAGATCTTGTGCCAGGCGATATTGTACTACTGCGCGAAGGCGAGCTCATACCGGCGGATGGCATCATCCTGTCGGCAAATGATCTTAGCGTTAACGAATCATTGATAACCGGAGAATCGCTTCCGGTGGAAAAAGATGCGACGACCACTGCTAATTTGCTGTTCCAGGGCACAACCATTAATACAGGCAGCTGTATTATGAAGGTGCTGGCCACGGGCAACAAAACCGGCTTGGGAAAACTGGGGACTGCCATCGGCGCACCTGATATGCCTAAAACCCTGTTGCAACGGCAGGTTGACCGTACCGTACGCAGGCTGGCCCTGTTTGGCACAATTGGTTTTGTACTGATCTGCGTATTTAATTTTCTGAAAAGCCACGATATAGCCGGCAGCATTCTCCTAGCGCTTACCCTGGCCATGGCCGCTATCCCTGAAGAAATACCAGTAGCCTTTTCCTCTTTTATGGCGCTCGGCGCCTTCTATATGTCCCGTAAAGGCATTATTTCGCGTAATCCGCAGGTCATAGAGTACCTTGGCGCTGTCAGCGTGGTATGTTTGGATAAAACAGGAACCATAACGGCGAACAGGATGAAAGTGGTGATGGTATACGACCATCGCTCCGGCCTGCTTACTGACCTGGAACGGGAGCAGGTACCCGCGGGTTCATCCCTGCTGCGCTACGCAGCCCTTGCAAGCGAGCCCCAGCCATTCGACAATATGGAGAAAGCTATTTTGCAGGCCCTCTCGGAAGAGGATCCGCAAAAGCCTCCCTTACCCACGATGATACATGAATACCCATTGCAGGGCCGTCCTCCCATGATGACGCATGTTTACCCTTATGACGGCGCTCTGATGGCAACGGCCAAGGGCGGTCCGGAAAGGATCATGACAGTTTGCCGGTTGAATGGTCCCCTCAGGGAAAAACTGAACAGGTATGTCGATGAGATGGCTTCCAAAGGATACCGGGTGCTGGGTGTCGCGAGCGCCATACATACAACCGGCGCATTACCGCCTGAACAAGACCTTTTCAACTGGCGGTTCGAAGGTTTTGTAAGCCTGTATGATCCACCCAGGCATAATGCCGCTGCGGTGATTCAACGCCTGCATAATGCCGGGATAAATGTAAAGCTCCTCACCGGCGACTATCCCGGGACAGCTGCACACATTGCGGAAAAGACGGGGATCCCTAACCCAGGGCAGATTGTTACAGGCGCTGAGATCATGGAACTATCGGGCAGCGGCTTGCTGGAGACGATAAAAGGGTCGAACGTATTTGCGCGTATGTTCCCTGAAGCAAAACAAAAGGTGATTGATGCGCTGAAGAGAGATAATGAAACCGTTGCGATGACAGGCGATGGCGTCAATGATGGCCCTGCCCTGAAAGCAGCCCACATTGGCATCGCCATGGGCAAAAGGGGAACGGATATAGCCCGCCTGGCGGCAGACCTGGTGATTACTGACGATGAACTGGAAATGATCCCGGAAGCTGTTATGCAGGGAAGGAAGATCTACAGCAATCTGAAAAAAGCAATCCGGTATATCATTTCCATTCATATTCCCATCATATTTACTGCTGGTCTTCCACTGATACTGGGCTGGAAATATCCGGTCATTTTCACCCCTGTGCATATCATCTTCCTGGAACTGATCATGGGCCCAACCTGTTCCATATTTTTTGAACGTGAACCGGTTGAAACAAGCTTAATGGGACCTGATTCAAGCAGGCTTGAGCGGGGACTTTTCAGGGCCGATGAGCTCCTGGTAACGATTATACAGGGGCTAATGATAACTGCGGGCCTGCTCTGGCTTTATCATAGCTATATGCAGCAGCATACACTCGAGCTGACCCGAACAATAGTGTTCATCACACTGATCATTAGTAATATATTGCTCACTTTCGTGGACCGCTCTTTCACCGTCAATATTGCTCACACTATGCGCTACAAAAATAACCTCGCCCCAGTTGTAATAATGATCTCCCTGTTATTCCTTTTTGCAATTCAGCTGCTGCCAGCGCTTAGAGCTATTTTTGGCCTGGTGCTGCTTGGCCTGCCTGATCTTCTGCTATGCACCGCGACTGCGCTGCTAAGCGTAGGCTGGTTTGAAGCATATAAAACTGGGCGGTCTTACTTCTTCTCGTAGCGCCCGGTTTTTTCGTTTAACCTGATACGGTATACAACAGGCCGGGGGTGATGATCGGGTTCGTGCGCATCTTCCACCGCCTTGCGCATTTCGTCTACGCCGGCGGTCTCGCTCACCTGCCTATGTATTAAATGGCCCACCAGGTATTTCATGGCATAGTACCGCTCCCGCGGGTCCGTTACTTCTTCGTAATCTCCCCAGGCAATCACACTGCGCCAGTTGGCGTAGTCGTCTATCTCATCCACTTGGAAACATACATGCGGATGCGTCCGCATCATGCTGATCTTCATGCCTTCCCTGGAGTGTGCGATCACGTAATTGCCATTAAAGGCATAGCTGACAGGAACCACGTATACCTTTTCTCCATCAGTACAGCCGATGCGGCCGGTTACATTGGCAGCCAGCACCGCATCGATTTGGTCTGTATTTAATTTGCCCAACATATGCTATCGTTTATTTTGTTATCAGATCCACATTACCAGCGGGAAATCCTGCCGTGAGGAAGCAGCGGGTGTTTGGCAAATACCCGGAATGTATAGGTATAGCTGCCGGTAAGTGTTAATTGCGTCTCGCATTCAATAGCAGCTCTTTTTTCAGGACAGCGTTCCCAAACCTATACGTCCATTGTGGCGCGGGACAGGCAACATATTCAGTGATATACCGGTAACCTCCGGGATAAAATGTGTCCTTATAGTGATGAGTGCTTAGCCGCCAGGCAGTTCCCCCGCCGATCACTTTTTCATCCAGTGAGGACAGGAGCACATGGTCGTCATCGGAATTCACGGCTGATAGCCTTCTCCGGAGCAGACATGATGTCGCTTCGAAAACGTATTATCTGGCTGGTTTCCATATAATAGGCTTTTAAGGGGCAATGATCAGTTCATCCTTTACTTCTATTACGCCCGGAGTTGCCCATACAGCCCGTTGTACTTCCTTCCGTTCAGCCCAGGAGCGTACTTTACCTTTCAGCACGATCCTTCCACCATCTGTTGAAATGTTAATACTGTCTGCTTCAATATCCGCACTGCGCTCCAGCACCTTTTTGATGACATCCTTTACAATAACAGGAGTAATATTAGGCCGGACAGTGATTCGGATAATGACGCCATGAACCCCGATAAGATCACTCACAGCACTGTAGGCGGATTCTTTCTGGAACTGCCATTCCACCTCTCCCTCCATAGTGATCCATCCGCCATCCACTTTCAGCCTGATCCTGTCCTCCGGCACAAAACTGCTCCATTTCAGTGCATTCAGTGCTGCGGCCGCAAGATCTGTATCTGAGCACCGCTGCCCATCAGGAAGACTGATGGCCAGATCGATGGCCACCGCCCGGACGTCTTTCACTCTCTTGGCGGCATTTTCCGCAGCCAGCCGTTGACTGTAATTGTCTACATAGCCCATGAGGGTGACGATCCCCTCTGTCACTGCAACGCCGATTTCAGCTGAATTCAGGATCGGGTCCCATTTCAGCTCATCCATCACGTTCTTTTGTATTTCAGAATCTGTATGCATAAAACAACTTTTTTAAAGATGGTAGGAAAGTATGCTGTGAACAAAGGTATCTTCACCCGGGTACCATCCGAATGACAGCTGTTATCCCGCCAACTGATCTTTATCATTTCCACCTGCTATGGTGCGGAGTAGTTTTGAAGCTAAAATAATAACTATGAAAAAGCTGGTCTTTCACTCCGCCATATTATTCCTGGTATATAACTTGTCTTTGCCCTTTTGTTTCGCCCAGGAGAAAGTGATGAATATCATTGCCGGCCGGCCGGCCTTCACAACGTTTGAAGAAAAACAGGCAGTGGCCATCGACAAAAAAGGTGCGGCGCCTTCAATGAAAGCGCCCGCTGCAAATATTAGTTTTCGTTATGCGGCAGGTAAAGCGCTTCCTGGAGTAGTGCATATATTATCAACTTATCGCCCCGGTTTCAGGGGTGATCTGTTATATCCTTATTCACGGTTCTACCCGGACAATATATGGCCTAATTCTCTGCATCATGCTACTGATAGCGATAAAGGAAGCGCGTCAGGCGTGCTGCTCAGCAATGACGGTTATATTGTTACCAATTGTCATGTTGTAAAAGGCGCCAAAGATATTGAGGTGATCCTGTACAGCCAGCTCTCCTACAAAGCGCGGGTAATCGGCATCGACTCCCTTACAGACCTGGCACTGATAAAAATAGATGAAAAGGATCTGCCTTTTGTCACTTTTGGCGCTGCTGATTCAGTGTCAGTAGGCGATTGGGTACTGGCTATCGGTAATCCATTTAATCTGGCTTCCACAGTAACAGCCGGTATTGTAAGCGCAAAGTCAAGATCGGTCAATACCCTGGAAGAAAAAGGCGGGCTTCATTCATTTATACAGACGGATGCTGTAATGAATGATGGCTGTAGTGGTGGGGCACTGGTAGATGTGAATGGAAAGCTGGTAGGTATCAATACCGGTATCATTACACCCACAGGTGAATTCACGGGATACGCGTTTTCAATTCCTGTAGAAATAGTAAAAAAGGTTTGCAATGATTTGCTACGATATGGCATTGCACATAGAGCCTATATGGGTGTTTTTCTGAAAGATGTGGAAGACATGCACGGCGTACAGGTGGATAGCCTGCTGCACGGCGGACCAGCTGCCAAAGCCGGCATCAGGGCAGGAGATAGGATCGTTGCGGTGGAAAGCCGCCGGATCGAAGTAGAAGCTACCTTTAATGAAATAATGCTCACGCGGCGCCCTGGTGACCAGGTAACAGTAACTGTTGTGCGTAAGAATAAAGAGCTCGATCTGAAAGTGATATTAGACGGTTGCGAGGAGACTGTCGAAAAAATGAACCTGGGGAATGATTACCTGCTGAATGTGCTGGGTATTGAGGTAAAAGACCTCGACAGCAATGAGACAGCGCTGCTGAACATTAAAGGCGGCGGGGTAAGGGTGATCAAGGTACGGAATGGCAAGATATTCCGTTCAACGAGTATAGAACCTGGTTTTGTGATCCTGGAGTTAAATGGGCGGCCGGTAGGGTCGAGGGTGGAGTTGCTGGAGGTACTGAAAGGTCTGAAAGGCCGGGTAATGATAGCAGGTATATATGATGATTATCCACAGGCGCTGTATTATGCAGCATTTGACCTTTAATAGTAACAGAACATAAAAAAGGCCGGGCAGTTACCATGCTGCCCGGCCTTTCCTTTTTGATAAGATCCGGTTAAGATCAGTAATGGGTGATGAAGAGTGGGTAAGTCAATGTTCTCTATCAACAGGTCAGCATGACTGTGCCGGAAAAACCTGGATACCATATTCCTGCCATATGCGCCCATTACCACCATACAATATTTCTTTTTAAGCAGGTAGCTGATCAGCTCATCTTCCGGCTTACCTTCCAATGTAACGTAGTCTGAATAGCTGAAATGCCGGCTTAACCATGCGCAGGCACGTCTTTTTTCATCAGCCGGGAGCTCGTCACTCTTCCTGACCTGGACGATGGTGCCTCTGGTATCGCTTAGCTCAGGTAAAAGATAGGTGAACTGCTTCATGGCAAATAAGGCAGAGGGACTACCATCATAACAAAATACGATTTCATCAATAGCAGTATTAACAGATGGCGCGATCATGACGGGACATTGGGCGCCTGCCAGCAGTTCCTTTACAAAGGGGCTAGGCGCCTCCAGGCTGTTCGCCATATAAGATGCAGCTGCATCTACCACTATCAGGTCGGCAAAGCGGCTTTCTGCTATAAGCCCTTCCAGAACAGGCTCCTCCATGTAGTGTACGGATGCCGGAATACCTTTCTGATCGCAGGTAGACTGGAATAAGCGAATATGCTCCTCCATCTTTTTATGTTTTATGCCATAGTCAGGTATGTCGGTCGACAGGATCGTTTCCACATAAGGCATGCCATATACTGTTTTCATGCTGGGACGCGCAGCATACTGGCTGCTTTCAAAAAAGTATCCCGCCAGTTTAGACCGGCTCATCCCGGATAAGTGGCAGGCAAATTCCAGCGCGTTCGCTGCAGGTGCAGACCCGATCACAACTAATAATATCTTTTCCATAATTGCGGGTTTTTTCCAAATATACCCCTGCAGAGTTGTTTCGCTCAATGACAGCTGTCAGTTCCGGGAATGATTTGGGCCGAACCGCTTCAGTTGATAATAATCATTTGCTGACTTGAGCATGGTCATTCGGCTATCCTTTGATAGGGCCTAATTTAGCGTTAAATAAAATTATTAAACAAAAAAAAGGAGGTTATTATGGCATCTCAAGCATTAACCAAATCCGGTACGTTGTTTCCATCTTTTTTTGAAGACTTTTTTAAGCCCTGGAGAGAATGGGCGCAGGATTTTAATGGCGGTCGTTCTTTTGCCGCTCTGACTGTTCCTGCAGTGAACGTCAGCGAAGATAAAGACGCTTATCGTATGTCTTTGGCGGCGCCTGGTATGAAGAAAGGCGATTTCAAGATCGACCTGGATGGTAATGTGCTTACCATTAGCGCTGAAACAGAGGAAAAGAAAGAAGAAAAAAACGAGAAATTCAGCCGCCAGGAATATAACTACAGCAGTTTCTCCCGCAGCTTTAGCCTTCCTGAGGCAGTAAGTAAGGACAAGATCGAAGCTCAATACGAAGATGGTGTCCTGAAACTGAAACTGCCTAAGAAAGAAGAAGCTAAAAAGGCAGAGACCAGCATGCACATTGATGTGAAATAAAATTAATTGGGTTGTGCGCTGAAAAGCCCTGTCTAATTTAAACGGGCAGGGCTTTCACTATTAAAAACCAATTTTATGGAAAAAATATTATTTGTTACAGATGCGGTAAAACTCAACATGCAGCACCTGGATTTTGCATGTTTTCTTGCCAATCTTACCCATTCAAGGCTCATTGGCGTTTTCCTGGAGAACATGGAAAATGAAGTGCGCTCAAAGGAAACGCTGCAGCAGCTCGCGGTATCAACAGCAATGCCGGATGCTTCGGTTCGGACGATAAAAGAAAACTACTGCGAACAGCAGATCAAAACATTCAAAGAGGGCTGCGAAAGGAGAGGGGTGAATTGCCATATTCACCGCGACCGTGGAATGCCCGCTGCCGAAGTGGTAAGTGAAAGCAGGTATGCAGACCTTATAGTGATAGACCCGTCTATCACATTTGGCGATCAGCGGGAAAACATTCCCACCGGTTTTGTGAAGGAAGTGCTGAGAGGCGCGGAATGTCCGGTGATAATTGCCCCCGATGCCTTTGAAGGTATAGACCGGGTCATCTTCACCTTCGATCATTCCCGCTCTTCCGTATTTGCTATTAAAGAGTTCACTCATCTGTTTCCCGAATTGCGTGACCGTAAGGCGGTGATATTGAATATTACAAAGCCCGGTGATACCGCTATGGAAGACAAGTATAAGCTAAAGGAATGGCTAAGAGCACATTACAACGACATTGACCTGGTGGTGCTGGAAGACAAGCATCTCAGGGCGGGCTTGCTCGAATACCTGCTGACGCAGAAGAACGGGTTGATCGTAATGGGCGCTTTTGGAAGAGGGCAGCTGTCCGGTTTCTTTGCGCCCAGTCATGCCACACCTGTGGTAAGACTGATCAGCCAACCTGTCTTTATTGCTCACTATTAATAAGCAGATCATGAAAAAGTTATTGATTATACTGCTAATGCTCCCGGTATTGGCAATAGGCCAGCAATTCAGATATGGATCTGAGGTGACTATAGATAAACCAGTGGATGGCGACCTCTATATCACCGCTGGTAAAATTACGATTAATGCCCCGGTACACGGGGACTTGGTCCTGGCGGGCGGTACTGTCACCATTAATGATTCCGTCACCAACGATATCCTGGTAGCAGGAGGAACGATCACCTTTAGAGGTTTCGTGGGCGATGATATCCGTTGCGCAGGGGGAAGGCTTCTGCTTGAGAAAGATGTTAGCGGAGACCTGTTAATCACAGGAGGCGATGTACAGATAGCCAGGACGGCTGTTATATCCGGCAGCCTGCTGGCTGGTGGTGGCGAGGTACTGATGAATGGTATTGTCAAAGGTTATGTAAAATCCGGAGCCGGAAAATTGAAAATCAATGGTACTATTGGGCAGGACCTTGATGTAAAAGGAGGAGACCTGGCCATCAACGGTGCTGTAAATGGACATACCACCCTCGCTGCACAAAAGATCCTGATTGGCCCCGACGCCGCCTTCATGCAGGAGGTAAGATACTGGGACCGGGATGGCAAAGCGAATTTCGGTCAATCCGTTAAGAACGGGAGGGCTGTTTATGATCAGTCTCTGAGAATAGCAGGCCCCCGATGGCAATACCTTGGTTTTGCTTCATTTCTTGCATTATTATGGTATCTGTCAGCAGTATTGATCTTTATACTGGTGATCCGGTATCTGTTCGGTAACCTGCTGCAGAGGTCCGGAGAGACCCTCGCTGGTAATATTCCCCGGCACATTGGATATGGATTGCTGTTCCTCGTGCTCGCACCTATTGCAATTGCGGTGGTTTGTGCGACTATCATCGGACTGCCATTGGGCTTACTGGCAATGGTCCTGTACTTTATCATTGTCATGCTGTCTCTTATTATATCATCCATAGTGATCACCAACTGGTACAATATCCGGTACGGGAGAAGATGGAGCTTCCGTAATCAGGTCTGGGCCAGCCTGGTCGTATTTATTATCCTGAAACTGGTATCCCTGGTGCCTTTGATGGGCTGGATAGTGGTGTGGCTGACAGTAGGTATGGTGTTCGGGTCAGTGATTCACAATATAAAATGGCGGCCGTATACAATGCAACATAAGCCATTTGCAGCATGACCCCTAAATAGCTGCATATGAAAAAAGCATTGAAAATATTTACTGTAAAGGGCACAGGCGTTTATCTTCACTGGACCTTTATTTTCCTCATAGCGTGGATGCTCATCTTACAGGCCATTAACAGGGATTCCCTATTGCAGGCTTTATGGTCCTTCTTTTCCGTTGTAGCTATATTCGCCTGTGTGATATTGCACGAGCTTGGGCATGCGCTCGTAGCCGCCCGCTATGGCATCCGTACGAAAGATATCACCCTTTGGCCAATAGGAGGACTGGCCAGCATGGAAAAAATACCAGAGAAACCACAGCAGGAAATTGCCATCAGTGTGGCGGGTCCTGTGGTCAACTTGGTGATTGCATTATTGATCGTGCCTTTCCTGGATACCTATGCTCCGTTCTGGAAAGCCTCGTCTGTGATCAGTAATGTGCAGCCTTCAAACTTCCTTTATTACCTGCACACCGTCAATATTGTACTTGCGCTCTTTAACCTGATCCCGGCCTTTCCGATGGATGGTGGCAGGGTATTGCGGGGGATCCTCGGCCTGTTCTCCAGCTATGACAGATCTACAGGAATGGCTGTCCTCACTGGCCGTATAATAGCAGGTTTTTTTATCCTGGCAGGCCTGGTCTCATTTAACCTGGTCCTGGCGGTGATTGGCGTATTCATCATGGTCGCCGGCTCGGCTGAGGAGCAGTTCGTGTACCTGAGAGCAGCAGCGGGTGGACTACGGTTAGAAGAACTGGTTAACCGCGATTTTGCACAGCTGGATGCCAATCTTTCCGTTAGGGAAGCGGCCGTACGGTTGCTGGAATGTCACAATAAATATTTTGTATTAACGTCAGGAGAGGCGCCGTATGGAGTAGTAGACCGTAATGTGATCCTCAATGCAGTCGCAGCAGACCGCCTTGATGAGCGGATCAGCCGCCTGATCGCCCCTGCGTCTCTTTGTCTGACCGAAGATAGTCTTGCAGTTGATGCGATCGACAAGCTTTTGCAGAAGGGCCCGGCCGTATATCCTGTAACCGATGGACATCAGCTGACCGGTATCGTGAATCTCGATAGTATAGTGGAGCACCTGCTGATCCGCAATATTAATATTAAACGATTTCCCGGCGCAGTAACTATTGCCAGGCTCTTACACTAAGGGGTGGCGTTTCCAAAATTTCCTGTTGTAGATCGCCGCCAGGCTTTCCTGCTGCCCTTTCATAATCAATACGATGCATGCTGCTGCAAGAACAACCGTGCAGGGAAATGCAGATCCTGCTCCCAGCGGGGCAATGGCAAGCAAAAAGATGGCAGCCCCGGCCAGCGCTGCTCTTAAAAGTGTTCCTCTGCCAGCAATACAGATGCCTATTGCCAGCTGCGCTATCGCAATCGTCAGGATAAAGTTGCTGGTATGCCGGCTGAAAGCTCCCCTGATAAATGTCTCATAGGCTGGTAATGCCGCAAGATCGGCATAAACCATATATCTTTCCGGATGTGCGATCGCTGTGTAACCATTGAAGCACGCAGCGCCGATGAACAGGATGCTGATCAGCGTCCTGGCGGTAACCGGCCGTTTAAGCGCAAGAAGAAGCAGTAAGAGGCTTATTGCATTTGAAAGAACGGATTCCGGTGAAAATATGTTCCCTCGCATATGATTTGAATTTAGTATTAATAACAACAAATATAGCCCGGCGCCACTGGCTGAGGAATGACGGTCATTGGACATTTCTTTGACCATAATCATGTGCGGTTCTGAGTTTTGTCATTCGGGCCCCGTTTACGCGTCGGTAAATTAGCAGTATAAAACCCAGCATTATGAAAAAAATAATTGCCGCTATTGACGCCATTCACTTTTCCGAAGAACAGATCGAAAGCTTTGTGTATATAGCCAGGGAAGCCCAGGGCAAGCTCACTGTTGTAATATTGGAAAACCTGGTAGCCCAGAACATGCCCATCGCCAGTGTGTCCACCTTCCAGTATGAACAAATGGTGAGGGAGACACTGGAAGAGCAGGATCATCTCAGGAAAGAGAACGTTGAAAGGATCTACCGCGCCTGTAATAGCTATAGTGATGATATCCACATCCAGGAAACGGTAAGCGCGCCCTTGCAGGAAGTACTTGCTGCCAGCAGGTTTGCAGATCTTTTGTTGATCAATAACAATACCTCCTTTGCTTTCCTCTATGAAAGCAATCCTCCCCATTTTGTGAAAGATGTGCTGGCGCAGGCCGAGTGCCCGGTAATGGTTTTACCGGACAACACGCCCCGCCTCAGGGAGCTTATATTCTCTTATAATGGAACGTTTTCCTCCATGTATGCCATCCGGCAGTTCACCCAGCTATTCCCGGGATACTCCGATATGCCCGCGAATGTGGTGTACGTGGCTGAAGGCGGCAAGACATCCATGCCCCATGAGAATATGCTGAAAGACTATATGGAACATCACTACGATGAAGTAAAATATACTGTATTGAACGGTGAACCGGTGCCTGAATTCATGGCGATGCTGATCCACCGCAACGATTGTATCGTTACTTACGGAGCTTATGGCCGCAGCAGGCTATCCCGTTTTTTCCATCGGAGCGACGCCGAAAGTATCCTTCGTACAATCGATATACCTGTTTTTATCACGCATCCATAAAATAAACGCTATATGAAAGGGATAATCGTCTATAAAGGCAAATATGGCGCTACACGGCAATATGCCGTATGGCTTGGCAACGCATTGGAAGTTCCCGTGGTACCTGCGGGAGCCGAAAGTACTGCACAGCTGGCAGACGCAGATTTTGTGGTCCTCGGATCTAGCATTTATATCGGTAAGCTGCAGTTAAAAAAATGGATCCGCGAGAACCAGGATTTTCTATCCACCAGGAAAGTATATCTGTTCGTTGTGACGGGCACTCCCCTGGAAGAAAAGGAAAAGTTGATAGGGTATATAAAAGCCAATGTTCCTGAAGACGTCTGGAAAAAGTGTAAATACTTCTTCTTCCCCGGTAAACTTGAGTTTAATAAATTGTCCTGGGGAGACAAGCTGCTGCTGAAAATGGGTGCATGGCTGTCTAAAGGCTCTAAAAACGAGATCCCGCTTGTTGACTATAACAGGGTGGATCGTCAACATATAGAAAGCCTGGTTAAGGCCGTCAATTACCTGAAAGTAGGACAATAAGCTATGATCCTTACAATAACCATTAACCCCGCTCTCGACAAAAGTACCACCGTAGAGAAGATGATGCCCGAAAAGAAGTTGCGCTGTGCAGAGCCTTTGATGGAGGCTGGCGGCGGTGGTATTAACGTTAGTAAGGCCATCTGTGAGCTGGAAGGAGAGACCCTCGCCATTTTCCCGGCGGGAGGCGCGAATGGCGAATCACTGCAACATTTACTGTCTGCTGCTAATATACCTCATAAGGCAGTTCCGGTAGCTGCCGAAACAAGAGAGAATATAACCGTCACTGATCTGTCTGTAAACGCCCAGTACCGTTTTATAATGCCAGGCGGCGCATTAAACACCGCCGAGACGGACGCTTGCCTGGCGGAAATAAGCATGTTTCAGACGGCATCACAGGTGATAGTAGCCAGCGGAAGCCTGCCGCCCGGCGCACCGGAAAATTTTTTTGCACGACTGGCAAGGATAGCCAGGGATAAAAGGGCCAGATTGATTGTGGATACTTCTGGCGAGCCACTGCAAAAAGCCGCCAGAGAAGGTGTTTACCTGTTAAAGCCCAATCTGTCGGAGCTATGTAGCCTGGTCGACAGAGATTATTTGCAATTGGAGGAAGTGGCGGATGCTGCAAGGCGCGTGATCAGCCTTGGCTATTGCGAGATATTGGTGGCATCCATGGGACCAGCAGGGGCCTTACTGATCTCAAAAGACCAGGAAATACGGGTGCCCGCCCCTATCGTAAAGAAGCAGACCACTGTAGGGGCTGGCGACAGCATGGTAGCCGGTATAGCCTATATGCTGGAGCAGCAGCGGCCCCTCGCTGAAGTGATCCGTTTTGGAGTGGCATGCGGTACTGCCGCTACAATGAGCCGTGGAACCGCGCTCTTTAAGAAGCAAGATGCGCTGAGATTATACGATTGGTTGAAAACTGTATAAAGGTTATGATGAAGTTATTATCCCTGGCACTTATAGCTATCGGCTTCGCATTGGCGGTCAAAGCACAATCAGGTAAGCGTGTTGCCTGGCTCTCCTCCGCTAACCGCCGGGACCTGGAGGTACTGGCTGCTTATTTAAAGCAGGCGCCTTATCTGGGCTTGCGGGAAAATGATTACCAGGAGGCTTTCATCCGTTCCGTACTTAATAGTACATCCCCGCTTGCCACGGCTGCAGATACCATAGAAACAGAAGTATTGATCAATAACCTGGCTTTGCGGTTCTTCAGCGACGTAGCCTACGGCAGAATGATACACCCACCCGTAAAGTATAATGGTCCCCCCTATAATCCCGTATGCGATAGCCATTTAGCGGATAGCATGGTTATATATCTGTCTGCCGGCAGATTTTCCTCATTTCTCCAGGCAGTAGAGCCAGCTTTTCCCGGGTACCAGGCCATGAAAGATAAGATCGCCTTCTTCCTGCGCCGAACTGCAGACAGCAGCTTCCGGGATGTTGTGGTCGCCAGCGTTAAAGTTGACACTTCGAATAAACCACTGTTAAATAGACTACTCCAGTATGGCGTCCTGGATGGAAGTTCACCCGACACTATCAGGAGCGCGGATCTGCCGCAAAAGCTTGCCCTTGTCCAGCGCATGTTCAATCTGCTGCCCGATGGTACACTGCGCGGTAATGTGCTGAAAGCGCTGAATGTACCTTTTTTAGTCAGGATACATGAATTGGAACAGGCTTTGAACCAGCTGCGCTGGCTGAATTGTGCCCGGCAACGTTTTGCAATCGTGGTGGTGAACATACCATCCGGTAGCCTGGTGCTCTATCAGCAAGGCAAACCAACATTATACTCACGTGTAGTGGTAGGCAAAAGATCAACTCCTACTCCAACCCTTTGCAGCCGTATCAGCGAAGTGGTAGTGTACCCTTACTGGACAGTGCCCCATAAGATCGCTACCCGTGAGCTGCTGCCTCATATTAAACAGGATATTGGGTACTTAGATGCTAACGGGTTCGAAGTACTTGACCGTAGAGGAAGGATAGTAGATCCTGCGATGGTTAACTGGCAGTCACTGCAGCCCGGTAATTTTCCTTACGTGCTGAGACAAGGTACCGGCTGTGATAATTCACTGGGGATTGTGAAACTTGATTTTTACAGTCCTTATTCGGTATATCTGCATGATACACCATGGAAAAGCCTCTTTATGTTGAATCAGCGGTTTTTCAGCCATGGCTGCATAAGGGTGGAGGACGCCCTTACTTTGGCCCGTTTACTGCAGAAGGATAAGGCGGCAGAGATGGATTCCCTGATCGCAAAGGGATGGAAGCCCGGACAAAAACCGGTAAATATGCCACTTAATGATACGGTATATGTATTTGTTCTATACAATACAGCCTGGCCGGATGAGAATGGCAACTTGCGTTTTTACACGAATGAATATAATATATTGAACTAAGCCGCTCATATATATTTGGGATGCAGGTCAAGGAGGATCTCAGCCCGGCAGTTGATAACAGCCTTACTGGAATTGGCTACCAGTGAATTACTGATTGTTTTTTTGAGTGCCTGCTGTGCCTTTGCCCTGTATGCTTCTTTGGCAATGAATATCTTTGGATAGATATCGACCTCGGTAAACACATATTTCCCATTAGATAGTTCAATCTTGCCTCTTACTTCACAGATAAAATGCGACGTTTCAAACCCCAGCCGGCCCGCGAAATAAAGATAGGTGTTCATAAAACAACCAGCAATGGCGCTGATATAGAGATGCTCGGGGCTCCACTCTTTGCCCTCGCCACCAAAGACAGGAGGGGTTGCAATACGGATGGTATCTTTTACTTCATCCGATGTAACCAGGCTCCTTTTTTCTCCAGCCAGTCAAGCCGGATGTTGAAGCAAATCTGGTTATTTTTCTGGTTCTTAACGGAAGATGTGGTATTCATGACATTTGGTTTTTAATGATAATTATTTATGCGCAATAAAAACCGGGATAAGATGGTAGTTGAGTACCTTACCGGCGAAACTTTCTTTAAGTTCCTGTGAGAAAAATGAGCGCCCGAAAGAGCCGCTGATCAGCATGGGGGCAGGCAAACCGCTCAGCCAGCCTGCAAATTCGTCCCTTGAATGCAGTTCCAGATGCCGGATCTCCAGGTTGCTGAAATGTCTTGCCACCAATTCCTCTATATAGTCTTCTTCCGGTAATGCTTCTTCCCTGTCGCGGCTACCGCTTACGTAAACCAGCGTGGTAGGAAGATTGCATAGCCGAGGGAACAGGCAGGTGAACTGCCTGATGGCAAATACGGAGCTTCTGCTACCGTCGTAGGCGAGGACAAGCTGTTCCGGAAAGCTGAATGCCTCCGGTACAACAATTACCGGGCATTCTGTGTCATGCAGCACATCTGCAAGAAAAGTGCCGTTACCTCCAAAGAATTTTTCGCTTCCCAGTATCATCAGGTCCGTAAAGCGGGTCTCTTTCAGCAATTCATAGACCGCCAGCTGATGAAAGTGACGGTGGATCCTGTAATCTATGTCTGCCTTTTTACAGGCGGTTTCAAATTGCTGTATGTTTTCTGCCACCTTCTCTGAAACAGATGGCTCTACCGTTGGTATGTGCTGGGGTCCTTCTCCTGTTGCGTAGCTCCAGGAAGCCGAAAAATCAGTTTGCGGCAGGAAGGAACCGATAAGGAGGATAGGTTGCAGCTCATTCAGGCGCTGCGCAAATTTAAATGCGCCTCCGGATGCGTTTATGCCATCAAAGGCAAGCAGGATCTTATTCATGGTTAATACGTTATACAAACAAAGCTACAGCCCGGACCGGGCCCTGAGAATGACGGCGGGCACTCCTGTAAATGATCATTGTCAAAATATGTTTTGATAGTTGTCATTGTATTTGCCTGTTGATTTCGCCGACTTTTGTATTAAATACTGAAAAGTTATGGAACCTGCATTCACATACTCCGATTTGCAGAAAAGGTTTTGCGAAGGCTTCACCTTTTTTCCCTTCAGTGGCCTCGAACAGTCCGGCAGCAATATATTCAAGTGCTATACAAAGGAGAATAGCAAGCCTGTTCTTCCGGGGCTATATGGTGGTGACTGCGATTTTGAAAGCCTCCACGCCCGCATACTGCTGCTTAAGCTCATACAAAAGGATATCCCGGTAGCAGATCAGCTGTTGTTAAAGTTGAAAGCTGAAGCCGCAAGCCTGGAAGCATCTTTTCGTCGGGAGGGTAAAGTGCTGGCTGTCTCACGGCAATTGCTGGGCACAATGAATGCCTACCACCGCCTGCTGACAGTTTACCAGCGCCAGGTGCAGGAAGAGATGGCACGGCAACTGTCTGCGCTTTGTAGTAAGGAGGCAAATATGTTTTGTGAGACCGGCATTCTGGAGAGCATTAGGCATGCGAGAACAATGATAGAAGAGTTCCTGGGAACCACCGATGCCATGTATGACTGCCTGCTTGACAGTACACTTAAGGCGCCGCCTTTCCGGCAGATGGTACTTTCGCAAAACGACCTGGAAGAACTGCGTGACATCATGGGTATGATAGATGAATTCAGAGGCCTGCAGGAAAAGTCCATTTATGTCCTGGAACAATGGAAACAGGAGTATATCAGATATAGTCAGATAAAAACTATGAATTGACAATAATCATTTACTAAAAAATATGGGTATGAAAAAAGTAATTATCGCTTTTGATGACGGGCATTTCTCTAAGGGTGCATTTGAATTCGCCCGCAGGCTGAATGAACTGCAGCCGATCCTGCTTACCGCTGTTTTTTTGCCGAATGTAAATTATAATGCATTAACCTACGCATATGGAGGAACTATGCCGGTGGTACCCTTCATCGAGGAATATGATACGGAATTGGTAGATCAGCAGGCTAAAGAATTTGAAGAAGCTTGTGTACATCATCATATAGAATACAGGATCCATAAAGACAGGGAAGATTTTGCCCTGCCCGAGCTGAAGAAGGAGACACGTTTTGCTGATCTACTTCTGCTGGGCAGTGAAAAATTCTATGCCAACATTGGCACGGAAACTCCAAATGAGTACCTGCTCATGGCCCTGCATGAGGCTGAGTGCCCGGTGATCCTCGCACCTGAAAACTTCAGGTTTCCGCAAAGTAATGTCTTAGCCTATGATGGCAGCGATGATGCGGCTTTCGCTATTAAGAGCTTTTGCAGCCTGTTCCCGGAGCTGTGTGCTAATACCACGATATTAGTATACGCTTCAGGCAGTGACAAGCCGCAAATGCCAGATTTGGACTATGTCAAAGAACTATCCGCCCGGCATTTTACCGATTTGAGGTTGCATATACTGGAAGCGGACCCCAAAAAATATTTTGATACCTGGCTGAGCGACGTTACGGACCCCGTCCTGGTATGCGGATCTTTTGGCCGCTCCGGTATTTCCCAGCTATTCAGGCACAGCTTTATTTCAGAGGTGGTTAGTGATCACAGAATACCCGTCTTTATCGCTCATCGTTAGTGCGGTAAGGATACAGCAAAAGGGGCCGGTTTTGAAACCGGCCCCTTTTTAATAGTCCGTAATTAATGTTATCTGCTGATTTCGATGTAGCGCCCCGTTTTCAGTAAAAGCAACTTCGGCCTTCTTTTCTGGCACTATTCTCAAGATCTCATGTACAACATTGTGTTAGATGCGGTGGACTTGCTTTCTGCTATATATCCTCAATCGCTCGTAAGTGCTTATCTTACCTGTTTTCATATACTCCATGATCTTTTCAGCAATACTTTCACCGATCCCCTTCAGCTCATCCAGTTTATGGATATCGCCGGCATAGGCGCTGATGTCCTGGTGGAGGCTAGCCATCGTCCTGGAAGCAGTTTCGTAAGCAATAGCCTGGAAGCGTTGTTTGCCGCCCAGGTAACGGTAGCAATCTGCCATCCGGTGAAATATCCGGTGTAGCTCCGTATTCCGGTTTTTCTCTTAGTATATGGCTGTTTGCATGGTTGATGTTTTTCAACAAAGAACCGGCATTAGTGTTTGGAATAAAATGAGAGGCGTCAAATGCAGCACTGATCGTGGTCAGCCAGCTGTTCTTTCAGCGTAGCGTTTGATCGTTTTCAGCTGCACCGCTTCCATAAGTCCATGTACCGGGGGATAAAGGATGTTGCCCATGAACCATTCAGCCCATTTGGGTGAAGCGCTCATTCTGGTTCTGACTATGAGACGGGTAGCGTATGGGGTAATGGGTTTCAGCACAAAAGCCCATGTCATTTTGAAAGGGCCGCCAAACTTTTCTCCCTCGCCTCCGATAACAAAATGATCATTTGGCGCTGCCCGGTATACTTCAAAAAAACTATCCAGCTTCGGAGTAGCAGCCAACCTGTCGCCTGGCTTTCTCTGGCCCCATCCGGACACCAGGTGGTCTGTACTGGGCCTGCCGCCATGGTCCAGCAGGTCAATGCTGTACCACCCGGCCCTGTCGCAGCCAAGTTGCATCAGGTAATGCCAAACGATTTCTGCCGGCGCTTCAATATTGATATGATCTGTATCTGAGTACAATGCGCCAGGAATGATGTCATCTCCGGGCAACATCATCTGACGCTCATCAGGCAGCTCAGGTTTGCCTAATTCATGTTGCAGGTGCCTCATCATGCTGCAGCGGATCTGGTAAGAAAATCGGCCGATCAGCTGATAATACCTCCATAACTGTTTCCAGCTTTTGTTGTCTGTTGCTGTTATCCTTAATTCTATACTTACCGTACTTCCCCGTGAATAGGGGTCAACAGTGAGTGCCCAGGCTACTTTTCCCCAGCCTGGTTCCTGGTAGGCGGCAAACGCTTCGGGCTCGATTTCGAAAAATGGTATGTTTAGCTGCCAGAACTTTCCGATTGCGCCAACTACCACTTCCTTTCCCGGTGTTTCGCTTAAGATCCTGAATCCCTTATTGGTGCTGGCAATCTGGTCTACTCCAATGCTTTCATGTTTTGTTGTACGGGCTTCCGGCGAATGAAGCATATCTGTGATCGTCCGGAGCCTGAACAAGGCCCGTATCCATGGAACAGTGGCCATATCAAAATGCCTGACAGTTTCCCAGGTCGCTTCAGGGTCGGCATTAACAAAGGTCCTTATCGTCTCCATATGCCTTGGAAATGGCATTATTTTCTTTAAGCTCTTCATGCATGTATGTTTAAGATGATCAGGTCCATTCCAATTTAGCGATCCTGTTATACATTTTACCTGCTTCTGCTTCCACCAAAGCTCTTTTCTGCAGCGGGATATCCGCTGCCTGAAGATGGGCCGGATGTTCCGCCAGCGTTTTGCATAGCACGACGCCTTGCTCCAGTAGCCTGTATTTTTCGTCCCGGCTGAGGCTTGTCAGGCAGGTCACCGGATAAAAGCCCGCGTTGTCTATAATGTCTTTTAACCCCTTACCGGCCGGGTAATCCCAGCCAAGCAGTTTTAACCCGGCGCACAGCCCGTATTGCAAAGCATCCCTTGTAAACCGGGTATTCGTAGCCACCCAGCCTTGGCAGCCCGGCGCCTCCTTGCCCTGGTTCTCTATCAACTGCCATTCAATATCTTTAAAGCGCGACTGAACATAGAGCGGTATTTTTACGTCGCATCTTGATCCGGGTTGCTGGTGATATTTGCATTCAATAATGTGATATATTTTGTTCTTTACTGCCAGCACATCTACTTCGTGCTTTACGCAATGTCCTGACATGATTTGGTTGGTGCTGGCCGAAAATCCGGCATGGAGGAACAGCGCTGCAATGTATTGCTCAAACGGAAAGCCGGAAGGCCCCAGCTCAAATATGCTTTGTTTTAGCCGGTAACGGGCAGCGGCCGGCCGTGAGAATTTTTTAAGCAGCCCAAACGCTGTTTTGTAGATAACGCGGGTTGGCATATTGGGGTATATCTTTTTGTAAAGCTCCTCCATAATTGTTGCAATTACATCAGGTGTTGCACCCGCTCGGCTGAGCGATTGCCGGACCTTTTCTGCTGAAAACGGCGCTGTCAGCCCGTCTGATTTTGTAACATTTAAATATGGCGCTGTAAGTTTCATATAATATGTTATTTTTATAGCTATTACAATACGTCCTCATCCGCGCACTGTATCTTTCTCTTTTCAAAATAAACGCCTTTTGCTGCTGTGAAGAATGACCGGCATCATGATTTGTCTTGACAATCATATCCCGCCTGGTGATAATAATCATCTGCGCACCTGTATGAAGATCATTTATCATCCCGGCCTGCTATGCTAATTTGTTGACGGACGATATAATAGTCCTGGTTTATGAGCTTACCGGTTTATTCTTTTCTGCGGCATTTTCCCTATTACGTGCTGCTTGGAGGCTTGGTTTCCTGCTTTGATTTTATATCACCTGAGGTATCGGGCCCCGGCAGTATAGGCAGAACGGTGAATGAGGTCATACCTGATACGGCCGCTGCGCCTGCCACCGATTCATTGAAAAGGGACAGTCTCTTGTACGATCAACTTACGCTTCACCTGGTCCACAATATGCCTGGTCCCCGCTGGCCCGTCAAGGCATCTTATCCTTTGCCCGGTTCCATACTGCCTTTTAAGCGTATTGTAGCCTATTATGGCAACCTGTATTCAACAGGAATGGGAATTCTGGGTGAATTGCCGCCTCAGCTAATGTTACAGCGGCTGTCTGTTGAGGTAACAAAATGGCAGCAGGCAGACAGTATCATCCCCGTTCAGGCCGCGTTGCACTACATAGCAGTTACCGCACAGCGCAATCCTGGCTCCGGAGCAAAATACCGCCTGCGCATGCCGGGATCAGAGATCGAAAAGGTACTGGCCCTCGCCAGGCAGATAAATGCAATTGTGTTCCTGGATATACAGGTAGGCCATAGCACCCTGCAGGAGGAAATCCCTGCCCTGGAGAAGTACCTGCTTATGCCTGATGTACACCTGGGTATTGATCCGGAATATTCCATGAAGTATGGGCAGGCGCCTTGTACTGCCATCGGCACATTCGATGCCGCGGACGTCAATTTCGCGTCTTCCTGGCTGACATCTATTGTCCAACAACATCATCTGCCCCCGAAAATATTGGTAGTTCACCGTTTCACTCAGGCAATGGTCACAAATTATAGGGCCATAAAGCTGCACCCGGAAGTACAGATCGTGATGAATATGGATGGCTTTGGTTCTCCGGCTAAAAAGCTGGATTCCTATAAAGGGTGGATATCTAACCAACCCGTCCAGTTTACAGGGTTCAAATTGTTTTATAGGAATGATGTTGTGACGGGTAAACATTTAATGCAACCCCAGGAAGTGTTAAAGCTATACCCTGTCCCCATTTATATTCAATACCAGTAAGCGTTTAAGGATCAGTCGTTTCAGTAGTTCTGCGCAGCACAGGTAAACAGCTACCAAGCCTGCCAGGTACCCCGCAATAGGTAGTGGCACAGGAACAAAGCCCGCAACATGTGAAAAAGGTAAATAGGGCAGGAGCCAGCCGGCTGCCAGGCATAACAAAGCACTGAACAATAGCTTTGGGCTGGGCCGGCTCTGAATAAAAGGCACCTTGTTGGTACGGATGATGAACACCACCAGTATCTGCGTTGCCAGCGATTCCATAAACCAGCCCGTGCGGAAGAGTGCCTCGCTCACTCCGGATAAGCGGTACAGCAGGTAGAAAGCCAACAGATCAAACAGAGAGCTAAGCAAACCGAATATCAGCATAAAATTGCGCACCATACGTATATCCCAGCGATGTGGCTTCAGCAGATAACTTTCGTCAACGTTGTCCGCAGGAATGGCGACCTGGGAGGTGTCATACAAGAAATTATTGATTAGTATCTGTACCGGCAGCATAGGCAGGAAAGGTAACAGCAGCGTTGCTGTTGCAACAGAGAACATATTCCCAAAATTGGAACTAAGATCCATCAGGATGTACTTCATGGTGTTGCCAAACGTTTTTCGCCCCTCAAGTATGCCTTCCTTCAGCACCAGTAACTCTTTCCTGGTAAGAATAATATCGGCAGCATCTCTGGCAACATCGGTGGCAGTATTCACGGTAATACCGATATCGGCGGAGCGGAGTGAAGGGGCATCATTAATACCGTCCCCCATATAGCCAACAGAGCGGTGATAGGCCTTCATGGCTTGTATCACCCGGTTCTTCTCATCAGGCGAGAATCGCGCAAAGATAGTAATAGCCGCAACTTTTCTTTGCAGGGCATCATCGGAGATCTGTGCAAGCTCGCCGCCCTGCATGATCCCTTTCACAGGCAGACCGATCTCCTTGCAGATCGTTTGTGTTACGAGATGATTGTCACCGGTAATAATCTTCATTTCCACACCCATTTCGGTGAGGGCCTGGATAACCTGCCGCGCATCAGCCTTGGGTGGATCAAGGAATGCCGTGAAGCCCTGCAATTCCAGCTGCTGCTCATCCTCCTTCGTATATTGCTCCTTGAGGCTGATATATTTTGTAGCGGTTGCCAGCACACGAAAGCCGTCCATACTTAGAGACTTGTATAAGTCCAGCGCTTTTACCGCAACACTGTTGTGCTTCAGGCATACTTTCAGTATCTCTTCCGGAGCACCCTTACAGATTAGCAGATATTGGTCTTCGTTTTTGACGACAACGCTCATCCGTTTGCGATAGAAGTCAAACGGTATCTCGTCGGTTTTGTTAAAAGAGGAAATGTCGAGCGTCTTATAGTTTACAATAGCTTCGTCCAACTGGTTTCTAACCCCTGTCTGTAGATAGCTGTTAAGATATGCAAGCAGGAATACCTCTTCATTTTTCCTGCCATTGACGTCTACACATCTTATCATTTCTATCTTGTCCTCTGTGATAGTTCCGGTTTTGTCAGTGCATAGTATTTCCATGCTGCCAAAATTCGGAATTGCCGTTATATTCTTTACGATCACACCTTTTTTGGCGATATGGACTGCGCCCCTGGACATGGTAATGCTCATGATAAGCGGAAGCAGTTCAGGTGTTAAACCTACAGCTACTGCCAGCGAGAACATGAAGGAATCGAGCAGGTCGCGCTGGCTGATTGCGTTCACAAGAAAAATGAACAATACCAGTATGATAGTTATTTTCATGACCAACTGTCCGAACTGCTGTACACCTTTGCCAAAATCGGACATATCCCTTTTCTCACGGAGCTTTTCAGCGATTTTTCCGAATGCTGTGCGCGTACCGGTATTAATGACAATAGCTCCAGCTGTACCGCTTAGCACGCTTGAGCCCATAAACAAGATGTTAGCTGGAAAAGTAAGCTGTGCAGCAATATCAACAGGATCAGCTGTCTTCACTGCCGGAAAGGATTCGCCTGTTAGCGACGACTGGTTTACATAACAGTCCCTGGATACAATTACCCGTGCGTCGGCTGGTACAATCCTACCTGCAGTTAATACTATAATATCACCGGGGCAGAGCTCGCGGGGAGACAGCTCGGTGGTTATGCCATCCCTGATGGCCGTAGCTTTGTTGCCCACGGTCTTTCTTAGCGCTTCTGCTGCGGTTCTGGCGCTTTTCTCCTGCCAGTAGTCTATGGCAGTGCTCAAAAATATGATCACACAGATAATAACTGCGTTGACCGTTTCCCCCATGAAGAATGCCATCACGGCGGCCACTATCAGAATAATGACAAGCGGGTTCTTTATATGTTCAGCGAGCTGCAGTAATTCACTCCTCTTTTTTTTAAACTGCAGCTCATTTGGGCCATAATGCTGCAGGCGCTGTGCTGCTTCCTTTGCTGTCAGCCCTTTGTCAGGGCTGCTCCGCATAATAGCTGCTACCTCGTCCTTTCCCATAGCGGAAAGCAATTGCATGCTATGCTCCTCTCCTCTATACATACATAGTGTTGTTTTCGGGTAGGGTAATATGCTTCGCATGTTGAATATCAGGCAGCGGTGCGGTGCGGGAAAGCAGGTACGGTATGATAAGGCCTATCAGCGCAAGCCAGTATATCCACATCAGACTTTTTTTTTTAGGTGCAGGTCTGCCTTGTACTTTTTGCATAATACTGGTGTTTATTATGCCAAATTTCCAGGGAATGTTCCCCGGAGCAAATGACATCCGTCATTCCGCAAACTACCCCTTATCATGCTTCGGGCAGGTAAAAGACCTGAATTGCAACAGTGTGGCGTGCGGCTTCCTCCTGCCGCTTTTGCCTGGAGGAGGTGAGGGGCAACAGCTGTTTACAGACGGCATGCCGTACCCGAGCTATATTACATACCCAACATTTCGCTGTGAATGGGAAAGTACATCTGGAAGGCATTTCATACAAAGCATCCACTGGGTATGCTTCTCCGGGAGTACTCTTTCATATTGAACACCGGGAGTAAACGTTATCATTTCAAGATCTCAGCCGTCAGGTTGAAAAGATCAGGGCTGCTAATGATCATTCCGGTGACTGACATTTGTCATCATTCGATATTGAACAAGCAGCGAACTTCGTTTATCAATTTATCGTATTCGCAACCAAAAATGCAAACAATGAAACACAATCAATTTTGTCAGAGTTGCAGCATGCCACTGGACACGGAGATGGCAGGGACAGAGAAAGACGGGACTCTGAGCAATGAGTATTGCAAATATTGTTACCAGAACGGCGAATTTACCTCCCCGTCGATGACATTGGATGAAATGAAGATCCTGGTAAAACGGGAAATGCAGAAGCGCAGCATATCCAATGATATCATTCAGCGGGCGGTAGGCGCGCTCCCTTATCTGAAACGTTGGAGGAGTCAAATGCATTCGGCACAATGATAGCTTTTATTTTTTTTAACCTGTAAATTAATGACATATGAAACGTAATATCGGAGACATAGACCGAAGCGTCCGCCTCATAGCAGCATTATTATTCGCTGGCCTATACTTTGGCGGCATTATGACCGGCGCGGTAGGAGTAATATTTTTGGTACTTGGCATTATATTTTTTCTTAGCGCTTTGGCGGGTACCTGCCCACTCTATAGCTTATTTGGAATTTCAACCTGTTCTTTGGACAGGAAGGTAAAGCCTTAGTTGGATAGTATGAGGTATTTGCTGACAATTTTATCGATCATTCTCTTTTTATCGGGTACACCGGATTACAGGCCTCCTGTAACGCCGCGCATTCCGGTATTATGCTATCATGCAATTTACACGGATCAGGATAAAAAGGCTTCTGCACTGGCAATCAACCGGGATCAGCTGAATAAGCAGCTTAAATTCCTCTATGATAGCGGCTATCACACCGTATCGCCAGACCAGCTTTATAGCTATCTGACCAAAGACGGGCCACTTCCACTAAAACCCATCCTCATTACTTTCGACGATACCAGGGCAGAGCACATTGCCATTGCGGCACCCTTAATGGAGCAATATGGTTTCAGAGGAGTATTCTTTATAATGACGGTGCCCATTGGCAAGCCCGGCTACATGACGGCAGAAGCTATAAAGGCGCTTTCAGACAGGGGCCATGTAATTGGTGCTCATACATGGGATCACCCTTATCTGAACCGGTCCAGCCCCTGGAATTACACAGTACAGTTTGTTCAGCCAAAGCTGCTGCTTGAAAAGATAACAGGAAAGCCTGTATCGTTTTTTGCTTATCCCTTTGGAGAGTGGAATGAAAATACCATCGACATGCTCCGGATGTGCGGTTTTAAGGCAGCATTTCAGCTTGCAGGAAGATTAAGCCGGAAATACCCGGAGTATACTATACAGCGGATGATGGTCGATGGCAGATGGTCTGGCGCCCGCTTGCAGGAGGAAATAATCAGGATGTTTATTGACTATAATCATTTCCGTAGTGGAAACTGGTCATTCGTGCTGCATACAGTCTCTTTTACCTTAGCAACAGCATGTAATTGAATTCTTCATCACTTAAAAAGATATTATATGAAGACGTTAGATAATGCTGTTGAAATACAGGATGAAATTTTATCCAATTTACCCTATACTCCTCTTTCAATAGAAGAGCAGATCAACAAAGGCTGCATAGGATAATTTATACTGTACGAGAAAGTGTTTTACCAGCGATTAGGCAAATTGTATCATCTGGTGTAGCAAACTGTTTTTTGACCATGCATTCATTCTTTAAGCTTAAAACATTTGCTTATGAAAAAAATTGCGTTATGGCATGCAATTGTTTCTCAGCATCTTTTTGCTATGCACGTGTAGAAAAACACCCTTGCCGCTTCCCCTTATGCAAGTTAAAAAAATAATCGCATATGAGCCGGCAGGGCTTCAGATACGCTATGTGCGTGAATACAGCTATAATATTGTAGGTAAAACCGCTACGCTGACACAAACAGACATTAATGTGCATCCGAAGATCTTTCAGTTCTTTTACAGCTCCAGCTACCTGCTTTCCAGGCAGAGCTGGTCTATGCTATATTGTTGGAGAAAATAGAGCGACAAAAGCCGGAAGGCACCACTGTTACCCAAAAGCAATACTACCAAAACTGGCTTGCCAGGATCTCACGCTTTTTCGTCACACATAAAGATTTCTATGAGTACGTACGCAAGGGGGCAACTTTTTTAGACGAAAATTATTTTCTCAGGGAACGTGATGATCCCTTTAACATACGTGAAGCATTTTCCTTTGCCCTCGGCCGACGGTTTTGTACCACCGCTTCCTTTACGCTGTCGCGTATCCATGCGCACGGCATGCTACAGCAGTATTTGATCGACCGGCTAAATCTGTTAAGCGGTAGGGCTAAACAGACAACCTTCCAGGATTTCGGGCTCCAATGGACTCAGTCACCCATGGCCTTAAAAGAAATGGTCTATGCGCATTTCTATGATGGCAGCTTTAATAAAGGCAAAGCAGAGATCAAGCAACTGGCCGCTGCATTCAGCGCCATCTATGGCGTGAAGCTGGATAACATCTGGCGGGCAAACCAGGAGATGTACTACCGCAGCAATATGAGCCAATATATTGATCAACTCCGTAAACGCTTTATCGATGGTATGCAGGAAACCGAAGACCGGCGTAAGAAAAAATAAGCTGAGTGGGGTATGCCTTGCCAGGTCATTGCTGGTCGCAATGGCCTTTTATTTTGCTTGGGGCCCCACCCTTTACCAAAAACTGTCTAGATGGTCAACTGATGGTTTCCAGGCCTCTGCTGTGGCCAGTTTTGCGGTAGAAATCACGGCTCGTGCCGTACATTTTTAACCGCAAAAACACGCACTATGTTATCCTTTATTAGCTGGGGGCAATTCTGGACCTATATTGCCATCGCCCTTGTTTTCTATTACCTGTTTATCGCCGTTGTCTACTTTGGTAACGAGATCCAAAGTATTCTTAAAGGCCGATCAATACCTTTGGCAGGGCCCAAACCACTGGCCGCATCTGCGTTAACAGCATCAGTACTTACCACCAGCAGAGACCCGTTGCAAAGCAGTGACAGCCTCCGCCGCTTTGACGCCCTTCCTTCCAGAGAAGCGGAAGCTCAGCCCCTCGACCCCGCAACGCCATCAGACCCAAGCCACGGGCAGCAAAGCAGCCAAGCCGATGAAGCGGCCTTTTATGAAGAAATGGAAGACATCGCCGACCGCCTCAAAGCCATGATGGAACGCACGGGGATTCATACCAGCCGCGGAGAGCTGATGGATAAAATTATTAAAGAGCTGCGCACTTTCTCTTCCGTGATCGACATCACTGCCTTTACAGAAAATCTAGGTGAGTTCCTGCAATTGCAAAGCTCTGAGCTCTGCGATGTAGAACTCGATGATACTGACCTGGACGCTATCTGGAATAACCTTCACCCATAAACTTTTGCTATTATGAAATGCATCAACCAGAAAACGCTTACGGTTGCCATCCGCCGGTACGGACCTCTTGTGCTGCTATTGCTTACCTCTATTGCGCTTCACGCCCAGCAAGGTAATGGTGAAGCGGGTATTACTGAGGCTACCAGCAAGGTGAAAGGATACTTCGGTGTCGGCACTTCCCTTATGTATGCCATAGGCGCAGTTGTCGGCCTCGTTGGTGCTGTAAAGGTGTACAACAAGTGGAACAGCGGCGATGGCGATACCTCCAAAGTTGCAGCCGCCTGGTTTGGTAGTTGCATTTTCCTTGTTGTCGTGGCAACGGTGCTCAAATCCTTCTTCGGCGTATAAGCCCCTGTAGCCCACACCAGGTGCCGGCTTTAGCCACGAGGTCGGCACTTTCATCCAACATATGACTGTATCCAACACGTATAAACCATCCTTCACGCATACATACGATCATCCCATGAACAGTGTATATGAGGTTAACAAAGGGATCAATAAATCCATAGAGTTCAAAGGCCTGAAGGCGCAGTACATAGCCTACCTGGCCGTTGGCCTGCTGATCCTGCTTATCCTTTTTGCAGTGATGTTCATTGCAGGGGTTTCCACTTTTATTGCGCTTCCCATCATTATCATTTGCGGATCAGTGCTCTTTACCTGGACCTATCGCTACAGTAATAAATACGGCGCCCATGGACTGATGAAAGAAGCTGCATGGCGCAAGCTACCAACTTGCCTGCGTACCCGCGGCCACCGCCCATTTTCCAATCGTAATGTAAACCCTAAGCCATGACCGCGCTCATTATCATTATAGCCTTTCTTATACTTTCAGCACTCATGCTCACCTTGAGAGATCAAAGGGAGGACGGCAAATCCCTGCACCAAATGCTTCCGGTTTACAAGGTGGAGCAGGACTGCATCCTTTCTAAAAACGGTGATATTACCGTAGCCTTCGAGCTCATCCTCCCAGAGATCTTTTCTTTATCCAGTGATGAGTACGAGACCATTCACCAGAACTGGGTAAAGGCAATACGGGTACTTCCCAAACACTGCGTTTTGCATAAGCAGGACTGGTTTACCAAGGATACCTACCAGCCGGAGGCCAGCAGTTTAAAGAAAACTTTTCTTTCTGAAAAGGCCGATGCTTACTTCAAAGGCAGGCCTTTCCTAAATCATCGTTGTTACCTGATGCTGACGAAAAAGCCAGAAGGAAGGAAGCTCTCATCCTCTGTTTTCAATAACCTGATGCGGTCCAGCATTGTACCAGAAGAAACCATTAACGAAAATCTTTTCCAGTCTTTTTTGGATAGTGTCGGCCAGTTCCAGTGCATCTTATCCGATAGCCAATATATGAAGATGCGGCGCTTAAAAGAGGATGAGATCATCGGCACGGAAAAGCAGCCCGGTATTATCGAACAGTACCTCTACCTGCTATTCCCCAAGGAGCAACCTATAATTAAGGATATTGAATTTAAGCCGGAGTGGAAAATAGGTGAGCAGTACATGCAGCTCTTTAGCCTGGCCGATGCCGAGAACCTTCCCGCGCTCTGTGGATCACGCATTACCTATGATAAATACAGTACGGATAAAACAAAGTTTTCGGTAGGCTTTGCCAGCTTCATTGGCCAGTTGCTTCCCTGCAATCATGTATACAACCAGTTTGTTTTTATTGACGACGCCCAGCAGACAATAAAGAAGCTGGAAAGCAAACGGCTGCGCCTACAATCCTTATCGGCCTACAGCAGGGAAAACGCGATCAGCCGTGACGCCACCAGTGCTTTCCTTAATGAAGCTATCAGCCAGCAGCGCCTTCCGGTAAAGGCCAGCTATAACGTACTAGTATGGACAGATAATCGGGAAGAACTAAAGGACCTGCGCAACATTACCTCGTCAGCGCTTGCTCAAATGGACGCCTTACCCAAAGAAGAAACCAAAGCAGCAGCGCCCATCTGGTGGGCAGGGGTGCCTGGCAATGAGGCCGACTTCCCTGCCAACGACACCTTTGACACGTTTGCAGAACAAGCCAGCTGCTTTTTTAACATCGAAGGTATGACACGCAGCGCCACACCAGATAAAGGCATCCGGTTTTGCGACCGGCTTACCAAAAGGCCACTATTTCTCGACCTATACGATTCCCCACGCCTGGTGGAAGGAATCAGCTCAAATATGGGTACGCTGGTCTGCGGAAGTAGTGGCGGCGGAAAGTCCATGACGGTGAATCACATGCTTCGGTCGTTGTACGACCAGGGCGCTCACTGTGTCATTGTCGATATCGGTGGCAGTTATAAAAGCCTTTGCGAACTGGTGGGTGGCTACTACTTCACCTATGAAGAAACTAATCCCATAAAGTTCAATCCCTTCTTTTTATCCAAAGGTGAAGTCCTAGATATTGAAAAAAAGGAAAGCCTGAAATCCATGTTGGTGGCCTTATGGAAACAGGAGCACGAAAACTTCAACCGATCTGAGTATGTAGCGCTCTCCAATGCACTACAAGGGTATTATCAGTTACTGGAAAAGGACCCGAGTATCTTTCCCAGCTTTAATACCTTTTATGAGTACCTGCAAAACGGCTACCGGGAAACGCTCAAAGAGCACCATGTAAAAGACAAGGATTTTGATGTCAACAACTTTCTTTATGTGCTGAGGCCCTACTACCGTGGCGGTGAATTCGATTACCTGCTCAATGCTACAGAGAACCTGCAGGTACTGGGCCAACCTTTTATTGTCTTTGAGTTGGACAACTGTAAAGACAACCCGGTCCTCTTTCCAGTAGTCTGCCTACTACTCACAGAATTGTTCATTTCCAAGATGCGAAAGCTAAAAGGCACCCGTAAAGTACTGGTTATTGATGAGGCCTGGAAAGCTATTGCTAAAAGCGGTATGGCCGAGTTTTTAAAATATGCCTTTAAGACCATCAGGAAATTTAATGGTATACCTATAGTGATCACACAAGAGCTGGATGACCTGGTAAGCTCCCCTGTAATTAAAGATGCCATCATTAATAACGCCGATGTAAAGATCTTAATGGACATGAGAAAGTTCATCAACAAGTTCGATAAGCTACAGGATGTACTGGGCATGTCTGAGAAGGCTAAAACCGCCGTTCTTTCTGTCAACAAGGATGAACGGGAAATCTACATCAACATCGGCGGCCAAAAAGATATCGTTGTCAGAAACGAGCTGTGCCCTCATGAATATTACGCATTCACCACTGAGGGAAAAGAAAGGGTTAAAGTGCTCGAATATGCCGAACGCTATGGCAGTATGGAAAAAGGCATTGAAGCGCTGGTGGCGGAACAGAATGCTAGTTAACCAACATTATAAATATATCGTGATGAAAAAGTATTTTATCATATACCTGCTGGCACTGACTACCATTTTTACGGTGGCGCCTACACAGCAAAGCCATGCTATTATCTGGAAGGTGGTGACAGAAGCGGTAAAGAAGGCCATCAAGGCGATGGACCTGCAGATACAGCGCCTGCAAAACAAGACCATTGGCTTACAGAATGCACAAAAGACGCTGGAGAACGCTATGTCCAAACTCAAGCTTAAAGAAATATCCAATTGGGCAGAAAAGCAACGCAGTCTCTACCAGAAGTACTATGAAGAGCTTTGGAAGGTAAAGAACGCTATAGCCACCTACAAACGGGTAAAGCAGATCATGGAGCGGCAGGTGCAACTAGTGGAGGAATACAAACGCGCCTATGGCCTTTTCAAGCAGGATAAGCATTTTTCCCAGCGCGAATTAGACTATATGTACCAGGTGTACTCCGGCATCCTTTCTGAATCCTTAAAAAATATTGACCAGGTGCTGCTTGTTGTCAACTCCTTTGCCACGCAGATGAGTGATGGCAGTCGCCTGGAATTCATTAACGACGCTGCCCACCGCATTGAAGGTAACTGCTCTGATCTGCACAAGTTCAATAACCAGAACGCCATGATCTCCCTGCAACGCGCCAAGGACGCAGGGGAGGCGGCCTACATCAAACAACTTTACGGACTTCATTAATTACTTTCTGATGAAACACTTTTCCTACTATAAAGCTGCTACGATGCTCTTTTGCCTGCTATTATTGCTGGGTAATACTAAAGCCCAGGGCGGCATCTTTAACCAGAACCAGCAAATGACCCGCAACTTGGTCATCCAGATCGGTCTGTTCCAAACTTACCTGGGTTATTTAAAAAAAGGGTATGATATCGTAGACAAGGGCGTAAGTCTGGTGCGTGATATCAAAGATGGAGAGTTCTCCCTGCACAAAGATTATTTCTCCAGCTTAAAGAACGTCAACCCTAAAGTTAAAAACTACAGCAAGGTTGTAGAAATTATCAGCCTGCAGCTTTCCATCCTGGACCAGTACCATAAGACCTTTTCAAAGATAAAGTCCAGTAAGCTTTTTGGAGAGCGGGAGCTGAAGTATTTCTCCAGCGTCTACAGTAAACTTTTGGATGAAACGGCTAAATCACTCGATGAGCTGATACTGCTGACCGCCAGCGGTAACCTGCGGCTTACAGATGATGAGCGTATAAAACGTCTGGACAAGCTTTACGAAGATATGAGCGGTAAGCACAGCTTTATCCAGCACTTCAACGACAAGGTAAGGGGCCTGGGTTTCCAGCGTAACCACGAGCTGCTTCAGATCCATATGCAACAATCTTTAGAAGGCCAATAATTTCTTTATCATGAAAACACTTTTGAAAATAGGGCTGCTTACGCTACTGCTTTCGGGCACAACCCTTGCCAGCCAGGCACAGGTGCAGGAAGCCATTCAGCTGGCACTCAATATCGAGAAACTGAATCAGCTGCGACAGATCCTGCAAAACATGTATAGCGCTTATACTATTATTTCCGGTGGCTACAATAAGGTTCGCAATATCACCTTCGGTAACTATAAGATCCATGAAGCTTTTATGGATGGGCTAATGGCCGTAAATCCAAAGATCAAAAATTACCGTCGTGTCGCAGACATAATAGAAGCGCAGCGTTATATCCTCAAAGAATACAAAGCAGCCTATAGTCGTTTCTCCGCCTCTGGTATGATGCGAGCTGAGGAACTCGAGTACCTGATGAAGGTATATAGTAACCTGGTGGAGCAAAGCTTGCAACACCTTGATGAGCTGACGATGATCCTTACCAGCGGCAACTTCAAGATGACCGATGATGAGCGGCTCCAGGGTATTGACCGGGTCTATGACCAGATGCAGGACAAGCTCAGTTTCCTGCGCAGTTTTAATAACAAGGCTTCCGTGCTGGTTTTCCAACGCAGCAAACAGCATAAGGAAGTACAAATGTTTCGCCAGCTCTATAACCTGAAGCCACAGTAAACTCTTCATATATGAAACAATACTTTTTTAAAACGGCTACCCTGGCTGTTATAGCCCTCCTTTTGCCTTGTTTTCTTCATGCCCAGGGAATGGCAGATGAAATGAAGGGGCTACATGGCGTGCTGGAACAGCTGTTTAACGAGATGATCCCGCTTTGCAGCAAGATGATTGATGTAGGCCGCGCCCTGGCAGGCTTTGGGGCGATGTGGTATATCGGCTATCGGGTATGGAAGCAAATAGCCAATGCTGAACCGATCGATTTCTTTCCTTTATTCAGACCTTTTGCCATCGGCCTTGCTATCACCCTTTATTTACCGCTGGTTAATATGATGAACCTGGTGCTCAGGCCCACGGTATCCATTACCGCTGCAATTGTGGAGGACTCCGATGCAGCCATAGAGGAGCTGTTAAAGAAAAAACAGGAAGCTATTAAAGGAACCAAAGAATGGCAAATGTATGTTGGCGAAACTGGAGATGGGGATCGTGACGCGTGGTACCGCTATAGCCATCCCGGCCAGGAGCCAACAGATGAAGGCTTTATGGATGGACTGGGTAATAGTGTGGTGTTTGCCATGTCTAAGATGTATTACAACTTCAAGAACTCGGTAAAACAGTGGATGAGTGAAGTACTGCAGGTTGTTTTCCAGGCGGCATCTCTTGCCATTGACGCGCTATGCACCTTTCAGCGAGTAGTACTGGTCATGCTTGGCCCCCTGGTGCTTGGCCTGGCTGTCTTTGATGGTTTTCAGCAAAGCCTTGTCCAGTGGCTGGGCCGCTACATCAATATTTTCATGTGGCTGCCGGTAGCCAACATCTTTGGCGCCATTATCGGTAAGATCCAGGAGAATATGATCAAGATCGATCTTGTCCAAGTCGCGCAAGATGGGCAGACCTCCTTTAGCAACGCTGATACCGCTTACCTGGTATTTATGATCATTGGCATTGTCGGGTATTTTACGGTCCCTTCGGTGGCCAACTACATTGTCCATGCCCATGGGGCCAACGCTATGCTCCAACGCGTTACTACCATTGTCAGCTCAACGGCCAGCCGCATGTCTGCCGGCGCCGGAAACATCGTGGATGCTTATTCCCATATTAAAGATGGCATGAGTGGTAATTACATGCCCGGTAGTGGTGGCTTTATGGGAGACCTGGGTAAGACAATTGGTAAGACCGGGGCCTTTATGGCCGATAAGCTTTCCGGAGATACCAAGGACGATAAAAATGCAAAGAAAGCCTAACCCCTAAACCATTTGTGCCATGCTCAAACAATTTAAAAACATCGACCAGGCCTTTAAGTACATCCGCACCTTTTCTATTGTGCTTATTATCGCTCAGGTCGCTATCACCTGCTATGTCACCTATGCTTTTTTGCAGGAGATGAGCCGAAGGGAGCGCACCATTCATGTGATCTCCAATGGTAAGCTGCTGGACGCCACTTCTGCCAACCGGCAGGACTACGTAGCAGTAGAAGTACGGGATCATGTACGCATGTTCCATTTTCACTTCTTTACCCTTGACCCCGATGATGAGGTTATACAAAGAAATATCGGTAAGGCTCTCTACCTGGCTGATGGCTCTGCTAAAAAGCAATATGATAACCTGAAAGAGAACGGCTATTACTCGGGTATCGTCAGCGGCAATATCAGCCAGCGGATTGAAGAAGACAGCATCCAGGTACACCTCGAGCAAAAGCCTTATTACTTCCGCTACTATGGCAGGCAAAAAATTATCCGGGCTACCAGCATAGTTACCCGCAGCTTAATTACGGAAGGCTATATCCGTGATGGGCTCTCGCCCAGTGATCATAACCCGCATGGGTACCTTATCGAAAGATGGTTAACACTTGAAAATAAAGACCTGAAAGTAGAAAGCCGCAACTGATGCAGGACGATAGTATCATCTCTTTAAACACTTCGCTATGATCTCCATGGTTAAAAGAAAGCAAAACCACCTTACGCCTGAGCGGGAACAGGCAGCAGCTAAAGCCGCCGGCTGGATCCTGCGCTTGCAAACTAGGTGGGCTGCCTTTATGCACCGCGCTACCAGCAACTGGACCGCGACCCAGAAAAAACTGGCACTGGTACTTTTCCTGCTTTTACTGGGTGCAAATTCCGGTATCGCATTGTACCAGGTATTTCAACCCACTGCAAAGAATCGCAAAATGATCATGGACGGAAAAATGAAAGTACCACGCCTGGATCATACCAGCATGGCTTCCAATGGTTCCCGCCAGAAAGCCTATTACCAGCTCATGCAGTATAGAAGCTACCTGGACAGCCTACGCAGCGACAGCAGCGGTATGCTTCTTTATAAAAAGCTTCGCGCTGAGCGCCCTGGTCTTATCGATAGCATTGAAGCCATTATCCAGCCACTGTCAAACCGCAACCATGAATAAGAAAGCTCAATTCTGTCATCGGCATTTTTTCCTGCTACAGCAAAGTCCCTGTTACCTGGAATACGCGCCTTAACGTAACGATGATCGCCAAGGGTAACCCAATATTTTTTATAAACAACTTAGTTATGAAAGCATACACACAAAAATTCCTACAGAAAAGAAAAATGATGACACTGCTACCGCTTATGGCTATCCCCTTTCTATGCCTGTTCTTTTGGGCTTTAGGTGGTGGTAAGGGTACAGCTGCAGAAGGCGTGCAGGTAAGCGCCAAAGGCCTCAATACCGAGGTGCCTGATGCCCGTGTCAATAGCGGTATTGGTGATAAGCTCAGCCTATACCAGCAGGCACTAAGGGATTCCATGAAGCTGGAGGAACAGCGCAGCCTTGACCCATACCATAATAATAGTGCTACCGATACTACGATGGGAAACAGCCTGGCTTTTCCCAGTGGCACTGTTTCATCCCCTTATCCAGGCTATAACAGTGATTATCCCAAAAACCTTCCTGAGCTAAGCTTTGAGGATGCCAATGAACAAAAGGCGCGCATTAAGCTGGCAGACCTTCAGCGTCAGCTTACCCAGGAACCAGAGCTTTCCCATGAGCGACAGGCAGCTTCTAACGACAGTGCAGCCCTGGAAGCCCAGCAACAGCAAATGATGGCTTCACTACAAAGTGGCAACGCCCCCGGTGGCACTGACCCCGAAATGAACCAAATCAATTCCATGCTGGAAAAGATACTGGATATACAGCATCCCAGCCGTGCCCGCGAAAAGCTGCGCCAGCAAAGCGAGCAAAACAAGGGACAGGTATTTTCGGTCAGTACAGAACCTGCAGCAATCAGCGCTGATCTATTGCAACCCGAGGGAGGCACAGATAGCCTTCGCCGGCCATCAGCGCATAACGACTTTTTTGAAGGCGGCAATACAGTTGTCGGGGAGCGCTACCAAAATAAAGCTATACCAGCGGTAGTGCATGAAAACCAGACATTGGAATCGGGGGCAACGATCAAGCTGCGCCTTTTGGAAGACATCTATATCGGTGGTCAGCTAATCCCCAAGGATAATTTCGTGTATGGTGTGTGCTCCCTGGATGGGGAACGCCTTACGGTAAGCGTTAAATATCTCCGCTACCTGGATAATCTGTATCCTGTAAGCTTATCTGTCTTTGATATGGATGGCATCGAAGGTATCCGTATACCAGGTGCCATTACGCGCGATGCCACCAAGCAAGGGCTTGTCCAGGCCATACAATCCATGGAGCTCTATAGCATGGATCCTTCGCTTGGCGCCCAGGCGGCCAGCGCCGGCATACAGACAGCAAAGACCTTACTGTCCCGCAAAGCTAAGACCATTCGCGCAACGGTACGCGCCGGCTACCCGGTACTACTCTCTGACCAAAACCGGCGCGACTCCTAATTATTCATATATAAATCCCAACAACACATGAAACAACTTTTGATTGCAGCTATCTTATCCGTTTTGATCTGTGCCGGATCATCTGTACTGGCACAACCTAAGCGGCAACTCTACCCTGAGGCGCTGATCGCACCTTATGAACTGGCCACCGGTTATTATAAAACTACCATCCTGATCTTTCCCGCCCCCATCAGCAGGGATGGTGTGGACAGGGGATCGGCCGATATTATCGCAAAGCCGGTAACCGGCGTTACCAATATTTTGAAACTGAAAGCCAACAAGGAGCATTTTGAAAATACCAACCTAACAGTAGTAACAACAGATGGTAGGGTATATCCTTTCCGTGTGCACTTCTGCGAGAACCCGCCTGATGAGCCTATTGATTTCCGTAAGCAGGAAGAGAAAGAAGAGGCGGTAGCACGTTTTGAAAACCGGAGCCTTAATGATGAGCAGCTGGCCCGGGTTGCAGAAAGGATCATTGGTGACAGGGCCTTTATGCATAAGCGCAAGACAAAAGCCGGCAGTGTCAAGATGAAACTGGAAGGTATATACTCGGCAGGCAATGTACTGTTTTACCGCTTCTCTTTAAAGAACCGTTCCCGTATTGATTATGATATTGACTTTTCGCGCTTTTATATCCGCGACCAGAAAAGGGCCAAACGTACCGCGCAGCAGGAAAAAGAGATCAACCCATTAGGCGCTTACTACGAGCATGGGCCAACAGTTTCGGGAAAGGGCCGAGAGACCTTGGTAGTGGCCTTCGATAAATTCACCATAGCCGATAAGAAAAGCTTTGTGATGCAGCTGTTCGAAAAAAACGGGGACCGGCACCTGACGCTAAAGGCCGATGGTAAGGATATTATCAGTGCCCGTTACCTGAGTACTCCTTAGTGTATCACTACTGTATTAAACCACCCTAACATGGAAACAAAGGCAGGCCATAATCAAGGCGGCACGCTGCAACAACAAAGGGCTATATGGGACCAACAGGAAGCAGCCCGCATCCAAAGCCAGGGCGAGGCTTCGGTAAAGAATCCTGCTTATCTGAAATATAAGCTCTACTTCTACAGCGGTCTGGAAGTAAAGTTCGATCCACCCATGACCTTACAAGATAAGCTACAACTGGACCTGCTCAGACTAGATAAGCAGAACCTGGAAAAGCAACTTTATCCTAACTGGGTGGCCAGGCAGCTTGCCCGCCTGGTTAGTCGGTTAATAGTGATGCCTAAGCTCAGGCGCGAGCATGAGCAAAGGCTGGAAGGACAGACCAGTGCGCTGAGGCAGGCGCTGCGCCGTACGGGTCTGTCTTCAACGGTAGAGCAACTACAGCTTGATTTTTCCAGTGGCGTAGTTGACCTGAAAGCGCCCGTAAGCTTCCGTACGGGGCCTAATGAACGCATGGACCTTAAGCTGCAGTTCCGGCGCGACAAGGAAGGTAATATGCAGTTCCCATATTACGAAGCTACGCTAAAGGATCTTGGTAATCCAGCCAATGACCGTAGCTATACTTTCCGCGTGGATAAGCAACAGGGATTTGATGTCAAGGAAGCCTATAACCTGCTCGGTGGCCGTGCCGTTAAGCGATCCTTTGTCAATGCGGAAGGGAAAACAGCCTCAGAATGGGTACAACTCAACTTCAAAGAAAAGGGCCCGGACGGAAATTATGTAATGGACCGCTTTCCGCCAGGCTATGGCTTTGATCTGTATATAGCGGTACCCACCTGGTTGCAGTTTAACGAACACCTGAGGGCAGAGCAGCAGCAAACCATAATGGCCGGCCTGCAAAAGGGTAACCGTGAATCCTTCCAGCTGCCTGTAGGCGGTAAAACGCATACTTACTATATAGAGGCTGATCCGCGCTCGAAGTCCGTTCAGTTTTATGATAACAAGCACCAACCGATAAAAGGTGACTTGCAGCGTCTTATAGAGCACAAACAAAACGAAGCCCAAAGGCTGGACAGACGGGTGCTCCAAAGGGAAAGATTGCCAGAGCAGCAACTGACCAAGGGAGGCCCTAAACTATAAACCATTTTTATTACAAACTAAAAAACACTTACCATGAGTAACAACATCACACCGGAGCAAAATCTCCAGTTCTTAAAAAAACAATTCAGTAACCTGGGATTCGGCCAGCGGATGGACGAAAAACTGGAATGGGCATTAACGAAGGCGCTCGCCAATGGCGAAAAAGAAATCACCCTCGATAAAGATATAACGCATCACAGGCGCCCTACCTCCACAAAGGATGACCTGAGCACCTATAACCGACTGGAGATAGAAGCCAACCTCAGGCGCCGTAAGGATACTGATATCTTCGACTTTCCCAATTTTAAAGCCACCCTGATAAAACCGGAGCCTGGGGCAAAGCCGGTTACTCAGTTTGTGTCCACTGATTATGGTAAGGCCTATACCGTAAAAGAAATCGCTAATGCCCTTGATGGCGGAAGCGTATTCAAGACCTGGGTCAATTACAAAAATGAACAGTATAAGGGATGGAAGAAGCTGAACTTCGACCAGAAGAAAGACAACGGTAATTACAAAGAACACATTAAGCATGAAAACTATAGCCCAGTTCTACGTAGTGAATTGAGAAAACAAGACGTAAACGTACTGGACAGCGAACATGAGAGCAATATCCTCGCGTCCCTTCAACGGGGCAACTACCATGAGGTGCCGGAAAAAGTGGATAACAAACTCGAACCACGCTTTCTGCGCTTTGATATGGAAAGCGGGCAAATTATAAAATACCAGGTATCAGAAGGTAAGCTTCAAAAGATTGTACCAGCTGAAGATAACTCTGTAAAGCAGTCCCAGGATAACGGGCAGCAACAGCAAAATAATACTACAGCAACCCAGGCTGCGGATAATGATAAAAAAAAACAGGACCAGCAACGAACCGGTAACGGTAGAAGAGGCCAGCAAAGGGAACGTGCACCAGAAAAGAGTGTCGGCGAAGGACTCAAGCCGTAGGCTGTATTTGAATATTATTATGTCATCACCATTTTAATCAAACAGCCCATCTCCCATGACAGAATCATTCATTAAAAAAGTCCTTCAGGAAGCCAATCTTCCCCGTCAGACCCTAACACTCGTTACGCGGCCACTTACGGGCTCTGTATACCTGGCCAAAGTTTGGCCGCATCTGCCACCCGGACATATGGTGGCGCCAACACCTTATACCCTATACCTGATCCAGGATAATGGTCATGGTTATGTAGCAGGCGTTCAGGATATGGAAACATCTTTGCTGTTTTACTCATCGAAGGGTTACCGCTCTACGGATCTTATTGTAGAGAGTTTGCTTAACGCTATCCTGCCGCATCTTTTCCAACGCAAGGCTATCCAGCGCCTTGTGTTGAGTACTACCGAACTTGCCGGACGCAGTTTTCAATTTCACAGCCAAATTGCCCGTGCCACTGGTTTTAGGTTGGTCAGGGAAGAAGCCACTACCATCCATTATGCCCTGGAAGCTTCTGCGCTCAAACAAAGACCTTACATTGACGGCATTAATATCGGTATTGCCGGGCAAAGGATGGAAGAGATTAAAAGCGAGCTGCAAACCGTTGCAGAAAAGCTATTCCGACTGCAGGTAGAAATGGAAATGAAAAACGGTGTTACTTACCGGTCGGAGATACTTGGCGATATTATCAAGGAGATCAGGAACTACGAAGCAGCGTTAAGTTCAGCATAGTGAGCGGGGACAGCGAAGCCGAACAAAAAAAGAACAGTACCATTTGTGCTGTTCTTTTTTTATTAGTGATCCATTTTAATAATTTTCCAGGGCGTGCCCCCAAGCACAGCAAGGGGGCGGGCTATCCGCTCCAAGTCCTCGCTTGCTTCGCGCTGCGGGCTTACCGCTACTATCCCTCACGCTTTATCGTAGCGATTGCCATCTTCACCAATTACCTCAGTTAAGCAGGCACTGACTTCCTTCTGTGCAACATCCTCTAGCAAGTGCTATCATTACTGATTACTTTATCCCTTACACTTCTTTTCCCGATAAGATCCTTTCGGCTCGCCGGCCGTCAAAGATAAACCCCCTTGGCGAATCCAAATCAAGGGCGAGTTTGCTGGAAAAAAATCTCCACCCTGCGCTTCGCTTGCGTGTATTTTTTTCTGCAAAATTTGGATTCGCACCCACGCTGCTTTTTGACTGCCTATCGGCGAGCCGAATGAGGCGAAGCCGACATGATTAAAAAAATTGTTCACTAAAACCAATGATTATGAAAATCATCTCGAGCAGTCTCCAAGCGGGCACAAACACCAGTTACAGGCGGTTGGATGGCTTCCGGCATTCTGCCTTACCACCCCCAGCCGCAGGCTCTAAAAGTAAAATACAGCAATCAATATTAAGCAGCACTTATGATCATCTAAACTTCCAAATTTCTATCACGATGCAACATAAATTCTCCGAAGAGCAGCTTTTGGATATATGGGTAAAGATAGGCAGTAAAAACCCGTGGATTCGGTGGGCCGATGATCCACCCTTTGACATAGAAATGCTGAAAAAGTGCGATTCGTTAGATCAGTTAGAATCCTTCCTGAAACAAGACAATTGGTGTTTGGGTCAGGGATTTTACTACAGTAACCTCTGTTTTATCAACCAGATAAACTCCGGAGACGAATGGCTGGCCATACGAAACGACTTTGCTTTTGAAAGCATCACCTTTAGCGTCCTAATCAAACGGGGTGAGTTTAAAGCCCATATAGAACGGCTTTTAAAAGCAACAGACCAGCAACTAAAAAACCTTGAGTATTAACCAATGATCTTTCCGGCAGCGGCCTTCATTTTCATTCACAATTAAACAATTAGGATCATGAAACCTTTAGATAATTTAAACAATATGGAACGGGCGCGGCTACTGCATCAGCTGTTTCCCGCAGAGATACCGGCACTCGTTGAATTTACCCTGAGTATGTGTGAAACCGTACCGGAGGAAAAAGAAATGATCGTAAAGCGTTGGGAGCATACCACCATATCTTTTTCCATGTTGCTGCAACTGGCTGAATCAGTTAAAGCAAACATCCTTAAGTACGGCGATGCGTTACATACCAGTAGCCGCCTTTTTGCTGAACAACTTTTCTTGGGTTATCGTGCGTTTTTTATGGCCTATTGCTTAGAGCAATTTACCAAAACAAAAAAACATCCCAACGAAAGGTTTGCCCAAATGGTAGCCATACTCTTTAACCTCTAACCCGGAGCAGGCAATAGCCTGCTTCCTTCACCTTTTTATCACTCCACAAAAACCATAGATGATGAAACGCAATATAAAAGTAAAGCCTGCCCCGAAAACAGCTACTGGCAGCAGAAAAACCCGTAGAATTGCCCCTGCAGCTGAGCAACAGATGATAAGCCCTGTTCTTATAGCAGTCGCAGAAATAGCATTTAGTCCCTTAAACCACCGCCGCCACTTTGACGAGGTGGCACTGGAACAACTGGCAGAAGATGTAAAGCTGCATGGTATCTTATCTGCCTTAATGGTTCGCCCTGTAGCAGGCGGCTATGAACTCGTTTTTGGAGAACGCAGACTTCGTGCAGCACTGCTGGCAAAGATCAGCCATGTTCCAGCCGTTATCCGTGAGCTTACCGATGAACAGGTTATTGAGTTACAGCTGGTGGAAAATATGCAAAGGGAAGATGCACACCCGCTGTATGAAGCAAAGGCCATTGCAAGGATTATGGGCAGTTATAAATCACTTGATGATGTAGCCCTGCGCCTGGGTAAGTCAAAACAATTTATCCACAGCAGGCTAAAACTGGCCAGCCTTATAGAGCCTTTACAGGAGGTTTTGCTTGCAGCTAAAATATCTCTTTCCCAAGCTGTAGCCCTCGCAGCACTAGACACCGATTCGCAGCAGGAAGTTTTTGAGGTGGAGTGTAAGAACTGGCAGCAGGATGGCTTTGAACTCTACAACTTTAACTACCTGCTTTCCCGCTACAGGTATGATCTGAAAAGAGCACCATTCAACGTCAAAGACAAAATGCTTGTTGCTGAAGCGGGGGCATGTACCAGCTGTCCCTTCAATACGGCGACCTTAAAATCCCTTTTCGCGGAATATGCCAAGGAAGCCACCTGTACCAACAAAACCTGCTATAACAGAAAGTGCAATGCTTATTTGCTGACACTGGTAAGGGAAGCCGTAGCCGAAAGCCAGCCGGGTGCAATATTATATCAGGGAACACTCCCTGAACGTTTGCAGCAGATCATAGGTGTTATTCCTGAGTTACAGCAGCTACCTACCTATAACCAGTGGGAAGTGCAGATTATACGCGCACCCGAGCCACCGGACGAAGAGGATTACCTGGAGTATGATGGAGAAGATAACGAAATGCAGGATGAAGCCGGATACGAGCAGGCAGTACTGGAATACGAAAAGGATTTGGAGGCCTACCAGCAAAAGCTGCAAGATGGTTCACTTTTAACAGGGTTAAAACTTTGCGGTGATAGCATTGAATGTCTGCTTTTTGATCCCCATCCAAAAGAGCAAAGGCGGCAGGCGGTCAAAGTCACTGCCAAAGCGGTTCAGGAAGCCATAAAAGCCGGGACAGCGACACCTGAGTTGCTGGAAGCTGAGAAGCGCCGGATTCAGGAGCGTGAAGACCGCTATCAACAGCTGGATAAAGACAAGGTACAGGCAGCCATACACAGTAACCTTTGTAGCTTGGTAAGTGAAGAGCCTGCCAAGATGGTGCTCACGGATGCTGATATGGTTGCTGCGCGCCTATTGGTCTACGAATCCTTGGACTACCATAACCGTCGTGCAGTTAGGGAGGTACTATTCAAAAATGAACAGGTAGACGAGTGGCAGGGCAATGAGAGCTTTTACAGGCAACTTTCTCAAATGACAGAGGGGCAGTTTAGCTACCTTATCCGGATGGCGATAACAGGTAAGGGTGAAAGCAAGCAGCCTTCGCATTTTACAGGGCATTGCCTGTACAAGATTGCCGAAAGCTGCGGTGTACCCGTTACAGCCATAGAGAATGATCAACAGGATAAGGCAGATGAAAGGCAGGCAAAGCAGCAGCTGCGCATAAAAGACTTAGATAAAAAAATAAAACGCCTGCAGCAGGCAACCCTAAAAGAGCTTGTGGTATAGCTCAAAAAAAGGCCGCCGAAGCGGCCTTTTTTTCTAGATTATATTTAGGTGGATTGCGTCTATCCAATGGTGAGAAATGCTGCAACCGACAGCCATTATCAGTTGGTTACTGCACCTTACAATTGTGATTTTTTAATGTTTATAAATTTTGCGCTTTCTTAAAGGCCGGAAGGCAACTATTTAGTATATTTATTACAGTTGTTGATGCAAATTTTCTAACCGATAAATGTGTTTACAATGCAGCAATATGAATTAGGATATGATGAGGGATACTACGCCGGCAGAAGCCAGGCAAAGGTTGACCGTGCCATGGGCAAAGCCGCAGATGATGTTGTTGGCGCTTCCGGCTCACTGCTCGGCATAGTGTTCTTGTTGGCACTACGGCTAATCAATCTGTTGATCCTTTGCAGCGGGCCTATTGTTATTAGCTACTGGATGATGAAGACCTTTAAACTCCCAACAGTCAACGGCGATATAGCCCAAGCTATTTCCCTTGCTGCAGGTGCACTTATCACCGCCAGCGTTATCTTCCTGCTTAAAGGCCTACTAATCTCCCTAAAGGAAAGGAATAGTGTTCTATGGCTCGCAGCTTTTATCATTTGCTTTGGGGCAACTACTGTAGTGCCGATACTGGCCATTGAAAGGGTTGTAGGTGGGGTGCTTCATCTTCACAGTGGTAACGCCCTGACCTGGGCAGTAGCGATCCTATGTGGCACCTATATCTACTTTAAGTATAGTTTGACCAGTGACTCCGCCCCTTGGTTGTTCAAATGGGCTTATGCCGTAGGAAGATCATTTTGATACCGCTATTACTTTAAAACCTAAGCACTACCAAAATGAAAAGAACATTGCTTGTTTACTCATTACTACTTGCGCTGTCCTGTAATGACAGTAACCCAAACGACATGATTACAGGCGCATACACACGTCGGTACTCCTTTGAGCAAACCAATATCCAAACCGGAAAAGTTTTAGGTACAAGTACCATTTGCAATACCTTCTTCATAACGCCTGATGGGGAGGGTTATAGAGTAACGGAAAAGAAGTGGCGCAACAATGATTATGACTTAAAGGGATGGGTGCAGCAAGTGCACTCAACCGATCGCCAAAGATCGCCGTACCTGACAAAGTTTAACCCAGCGCTGCAGGCGCTCAGCAGCGAGGCAGGTACATACCCGCCCATTTATCTTGATACCAAAGAGGGAATGCTCTTTCTTGGCCAAAGCAAACAAAATCCATACAAGAAAATAAACGACAAGTAAGTAACGGTGTATTTACTACTCGTCCCTACTGTAACCTTGGAAGCAGCTGCTTTCCCAATACGCTCAAATATAAACCGCGATGGCTCTCCAATACATCGCAGATACCTCGCTTTTACATTACTGCCGCACCGCGACGATGTTACGTCCAGTCTTTTATAAACGTACCTGCCCTTACCCGAATCTACTTCATAATAGAAATTCTCCGATTATCGACACACCGTTTTAACTCCGGCTAGCAGTTTCATGCGACAGCACCATCCTGCTGTCTGCGATGTGGCACTTACGCCCGCGTTCGGTATCCTTTACCCCTGCTCTGCACAAGTGGGCTAACCTCGCATAGCTATCTATCACTCTGGGCGCGGGCCGCCCCTGGCCATACTTTTTCAAACACTCTCGCGAATTTACATACTCACCTCCCGATAAAATAGTCTGCGCCGCGCAAAGCTGCGACAGGCTTGCCTTCGGTTGGGGCAAAAAAATCTCCACCGCCGCTTATGCCGGACATGCTAAAAAGCTGCCGGCGCGTCGGTGTATTTTTTTGCCCCAAACTATTTCTCTGCGAGGCTGAGTATGTGTGCATTCGCTGCGGTTTGAAAAGATAGGCCAGGAGCCTCTTTACACGCCCACAATGACGGATAGCTAAGTAGTCGAGTTATTCCAGTGGCAGACCAGGAGCGAATGGACTACCTGAACAGCAAATAGCTTAGTAAGTGCTCAGCATCGGAGACAGCGGATTGGTTGACATGTCCCAATTGTTCGCTACCTGAGTAAAAACGGCGTCTGCCGGTAATGCTCCGGTACTGATGATGGCTATAGCAAGCCGAAACGCAGCATTACCTCAACCTCACTTCTAATCTCAAAATCTATTTTATGAAAAAGGAATTGTTGGCCCTCGTAAGGCAAAGTATTGAATATGGCTACCTGCCTGAAAACTGGCATGAGTATAAGGAAGAAGTCGTAAAGACAGCTACACAGTATTTAAGCTTAAGTCGCGACTGCGTTCTAGTCGATGATGATTATTATCACGAAGAGGAAGACTCAGAATGCTTTGTGTTTGATGAAAAATATAATGAGTACATATTAGAGGACGAGGCCATCCGGGTGTATACGGCCCGAGACGATGACTTCAACACCCATGAGCGTTACAGCGACCAATACTACGAGTATAACAGTCGCTATTATACATTAGAAGGCTTACGCGCGCATGACCTGGTTATCACTGTAGAGGACAGTGTTGCCCACATTGACGATGTTTATTACTGGGAATCCGATGATGCATATCATTATGAACGCGAGAGGGATGATGACGATGATGATGATGATGATGGTGAAGTTTGGGGCTATCATGACGGCCCTTGCCCTCCTGATTACCGGGAAAATAGCAATAGCCCTGGTATCGGATTTGAAATCGAAAAGGCCGATGACCCCGAGTTCTGTGGCTACGGCAATAAGGAAGAACTTTATAACCAAACCGGTTGCGTTATGGAAAAAGACGGCTCCGTTGACTGGGAACTCAAGACACCTATCTACCCATTATTCTCCAACAGAATCGAAAACGATTGGCTCCCTGAAATCCAAGAAGCGATCAATGCAAACAATCATCCCCACGCGGGCGGCCATATCCATCTCTCATTGCCGCCTAAAACAGGATGGCAACTTTTTGATTATTGCAGGCCTTATCTGCCGCTATTTATGGCCATGTACCCCAAAAGACTGGAAACAGATTACTGCAGGGGAAAGGCGGAGCTTAACTTAAAAGGAGACGATGAAAAGCATCAGGCTGTAAAGATCTGGTATAACCGCATCGAGCTGAGGTTTCCGGCAAAAGTGTATAATATCAGTGCCCTGGTATTCAGACTGAACTTTTGCAGGTTAATGATCCTGCATGAATATAAAAATATCCAATCTGCAACCCTGGCTGCCTTCGATGGCAAAAGCGACCTTTCCCAACTGGTCTGCCAACGATACTACGGTAAAGAACTGATACTACTTAATAGAGTGATCGGTGTAGCAAAACAATACTTCAACACCGACCTACTGAAGGAGAAGGCCATTGAAAAACTACTTACTCACCTTAAAAACCAAAAGCCATGTGTATTGCAATCGTAAATACTTACGGAACTATTGACCAGGCAACCTTTCATGCGTGTTGGAAGAATAACCCCGACGGAGGCGGTCTTGCCTACGTTGACAATAGCGAGGTTTGCATCTTGAAGGAAATGCACTCCGTTGAAGCCATGTATCGCGAGTATACTTCTATTCGAAAATACAACGATTTGCCAATGATCATTCATTTCAGGATTGCGACATCTGGTTTTGTTGATGAAGACAACTGTCATCCATTCGAGGTGTTTCCCGGCCTGGTAATGGCTCATAATGGCATTATAGATAACGTCAAAGCAACGGCTGCAATTTCCGACACCAGGATATTTATCGACCAGGTGCTCTCAAAGCTTCCGGAAAATTTCCTCTACAATATTGGTATTAGGCGGCTCATAAGCGAATTTATAGAGCGTTCGCGGTTGGTGTTTCTAAACAGGTATGGTGTCTACGATATCATCAATGAACACATGGGTGAGTGGGACGATGAGCATCGCAACTGGTTTTCTAACAACTCGTACACACTGGAGACAACACACAGCTGTCAACAGTACCGTAATAATTCAACATACCGCTATAGTCCTCAATATCGTAGCAGCTTTCAAGAGGAGGACGATGACCTGGACGAAATGTTGAACTGTGAGTGCTGCGGGCACATCTTCAATATTAGTGAGATGATTTATGATGAGCAATGGCAAGCCCCGTTCTGCCAGGACTGTTATGATTACCTCCGCCAGGACGAGGGCCTCGGCATGAGGTAGGTGTCAATACCTGTTCATCGACCTGAAACAAGAATTCTTAACCAGGGGAGCTGACCGGCTCCCTTTTTAATTAACAGATGATGAAAGACTATGCTTTTGATATTATTGACGCACTGCAGGCGCCCATTATTACCTTTAGTCCGCATTGGGAAGATACCATTCCAAGGAGAATTCTAAACGTTATACAGCAAGCCAGATTGATAGCGCTACTAAAAGGTGAGCAAATTGCCACTTACCCTGAATGTGTTGTGTATCTTTATACGCGCACCCTGGAAGCTCCTATGGACAGTGATTGGGTTGACATTTACACGCATGTTAGTTGTACAACCTTGGAGAGCTGGTTTGGCGAGGACCATTGGGACGAAGTAAAAGCGCCCAGGGAGTTGAATGACTGGCTATCCTCTTTGCTTAGTGATCTGCAACTGCGTCTTTATGAAAGAAGGCGTAAGGTGCTTAAAGAACGTATGAAAAGCAAGAAAGGTTAGCGATGATACTTCACATTGTTTGAAACCCCTGCCGGGAAGGGGAAGGGGGAATGGCGCGGCAGCAGCGCCTTCCCCCTAAAATGAGTTTAGGGTAAATCACAACTATACCTACAGTTCACTTACCAGCTCTTGCTCTTGAACATCGTTAATTTTTTGATTTTAAATTCTACAAGCTTTTCGGCATATTCTTTTTTTACTTCCTGTTCGAAGCTGTCGAGATAATTTTCTGTGGTTTGCTTATCTGCGTGACCTAAAGATTCCTGGATAAATTCAGTGCTGGCGCCCTTGCGTTTCAGAATTGTAGAGAATGAATGGCGCGTAAAGATTGTTGTTGCTTTTCTTATCCTCAGTTCTTTGCAAATTATCGCCATTCGGTCGTTAACCCATTTAACGAGCGCTTTTATTGCAAAATGCGCCTCTAGTGGATTCATTTCATGGGTTAGTATCGGAAATATATAGTTGTCCGGTGATTTGTCTTCGTTACCCCATTTTTCAATATATGAGATTATATCTTCGTTAATGTAGACGGTAATTGGCTTTGGATCTGTCCTTGTAGTGAGCTGCGTTTTTGCTCGTTCGAAAATGATGAATTCCCCGTGAATGTTTCTAAATTTCAGTAAGGCAAAATCTTTTGGATTCATGCCATTGGCAAAGAAGAAAAACATCCAAAAATCCCGCGCCCTTTGAAGCTCTTCATTTTCGGTCTGATAATAATAGATTTTATAAATGTCCTCTTGAGTCAGCGCTTTCTTTATATTTTTGGATGTTGGAATTAAGTACTTCCGTCTTCCAAATGGGTAATTTTTTCTTGGTATTAAACTGAATTCATCGATCGCAATATTATAAACCGCTCTTAATGGCCTTAGGTTTATACCTACAGTTGATCTTGAGCACCCTTTGTCGCGCATCCATTGCTCATATTGTCGTAAATAACTAGGAGTTATATCGACGAACCTAACGTTACCATTAAATGTTTTTAGAGAATAGTATGTGTTCTGGTAATTTAGAGCGCTTCCAATTCTTTTTTCCTTGATCAGATTTTTTACATACGACAAAAAAACTACCGACATATAATCCTGCCCAGGATGAGATTCTTTTAGGATTGGAAATTTTTGTTCGTAAGGGCTAAAATCGAATTCTTTTGAATCAGTTTCGTTTGTATTCATTTTCTCTTTCCTCTTTTTGAAGTGGGAGTGGGGTCTTACAAAATGCTGTTCGAACTTGTCAAACGAAAATGGTACTATTTCTTTGGCAGCAGCCTCTGCAGTTCGTAAGATTTCTTTTAAATTATCTCTTATTTCCTGCAGCTCTTTACTTACTCGTGGTGCGCTCAACTTATCATATTCTTCCTGTGACAGGTTATAGATTGTCTGATAGCGCTCAGGCATGCTGTCGTGAACAACCAATAACTTTACTGGATATTTACCTATTTTCTTCTTCAATCTCCGTGTGTCGAGAGCGATCGATAATGATGGCATAAAATTTCAATTTTGAATTTTATAAAATCATTACGCTTCGAGAATTTGCCAGCGAAATTTGCCAGCAATCATTGGGTTAAAACACCACTTGAGAGCGTTCGGCGAAATTAGAGAAAGTACTGTAAATGGCTGAAAAATAAACAGTTAGGATAAAATTGGTTCAGGTGCATTTAAGAACGATAAGGAGATTATACAAACTCAAAATCTGGTTATCGCAAGGTAGTGCAGGTTCGATTCCTGTTCTGGGCACACAATAGCCTTACAAGTCACTGATTTGTAAGGCTTTTTTATTTTCGGGAGTGTCAAAAAATCACGCTTTTTAACCCTTTTTCCCACTATTTACGACACTCAAATGACACTCGCAATGACACTCAGTTTTGCAGGCATTCCGCCGAAACACATCCGGAGTCACATCGCAGGATTTTCGTACGAGCACCAGGTTAAGACAGTTCATTTCACATCCCGTTTGACACCAGAAAGGAGGATCTCTTTTGGCAGTAAAAAGCAAGCCTGTATGGCAGTTCTGCCAATAAGTACCTGGCAGCTAGGAAGAATTTTTTCAAGATTGTTTTTCCCGTTTTGTTCACAAATTTTCACCTGTTGATAACAGGTGTCTCCATGACTGATTTCTCTATTGGCATGGCATACTCATTGGGCTTCTCTTTTATAACCTTTAAAAATGGAATCCTATGAACATTGGGGAAAAGCTCAATAAGAAAGGAGATAAGATTTACTTCTTTTATGATCTAGGCCGTGGACCGGGGCAGCGGCCTACCACCGGGGTATTTATTTACGCAAAGCCTAAAGACCAGGTACAGAAGAACTTCAACAAGGAAGCCTTAAAGATACTGGAAACAAAAAAGAGCCAGCTTACTATCGAGCAGCAGGCGGTAGGCAGTCCCGTTATACCAGCGCATAAGTTTAAGGCAAACTTTATTGATTACTACGAAGAGTACATTAGGCTGAACAAGAGAGACGGCAACCGACATTTAACAGGCTGCCTTTCTAAGCTGAGAGCTTTTATAAAAGGAGATTTCATTAGCCCCGTAGATATTACGGAGAATTTTTGCAAAAGATTCCGGCGTTACCTTTTAGATAATTTGATCGGGGAAACGCCCGCCAATTATTATGCCCGTTTTAAATGGGTGGTCAAAGCTGCGACCAAAGACGGCTATTATAGAGTAAATCCCACGGAGGATATAGCAGCTGTCAGAAATCCAAGTAATAAACTAAAAGAACATCTGGAAGCAGAGGAATATATTGCATTACTCAGAACACCGTGCTTTAATCAGCAGGTCCGGCTTGCCTTTATTTTTAGTTGTTATACTGGATTAAGATGGGTGGATGTTAAGCGGCTGCAATGGAAAGATATTCAGGGTCAGGCAGCTCCGCGTTTGTCATAAAAACATGTTGTTAAATAGATGGATGTTTTGTATATTTATATACATTTTCTATAATTATCGAATTCACCAAAACTCCCAACCTTGAAACTACCAAACACATTAACTGTCCATTTGAAGTTTGCTATTTTGCTCCTCAATGCTTACCGCAATTCCTCGTAGAAAAAGCTTGTACTTGGCACGGGCAAAGTCTATTGATTTTGTTGCGGCACTTGTATTCAATATAATGTCGTTAGATAAATTGACCGGGCATCCGATAGCGCCTGTAGAATGGCCAACAAAATAATATGTGAATAGAGCTATACAAGAGTACAACCGTAGGTATAGCATAAATATGCGAGCAGATATGTCTTCGAGAATTTTCCTTCAATCCTTACAAAATAAACTGAAAGGTAGTAATACCAGGTCCATTCATTTAAATGCATTACCTGGCAGGTTTGCTACCCGGCTCGATCTGCAACAGTTGAACATTATAAAGGATAACCTTGCCCAAGACTTTTTAAAAACGTTGCTAACAAAGCCGGCTTTTGAATTTACCATTTCCTTCGATCAGATGATAGACCTTAATGTAGTATCCGAGGAGGTACAGAAGAAATTGGGGCTTATCTCCAAACGCTTAAATTCGATCATCATTGAAAATGAAGATTACTTCAAGGAACATGGGGTGAAAAACCTGGGATTTGGTTACCCCCTACTTATCAAACGATCATCCAAAGATCCATCCAAGGTTATTAAAGCGCCGTTATTTATCTGGCCACTGGAAGCAGTCAAGTCTAAAAACAAGGTCAATGAGTGGTTGATCCTGCGAAATAAGGTCTACCAGCCCAATGGGAAAGTAACCAATGCAGATATTCATTCCGTAGGTATTAATGAAGTATTGCTGTCCCTAATAAAGGGGGAGGATGGTATCAGTCTAGCTGGTTTCTCGGAGGAAATGCTGGAGGATGCCGTTATTGATAAGGAAGAGCTGTTGAATGCTTGTGCCAGTGTATTACACGCGCTAAGTTCAGGATCGGCAACAGACTATAAGAAGGTGCTGGCGGAAAAATTTGAGTCGCCTGTAAATGCCCTGCCTGATAAAACGGCGGCAGAAGCCATTGCAAATAATAATGCCTATATCTACTTCGGTGGTATTTTGGGCCTTTTTAGGGTGCAAAAGGAGAGCATTATTACCGACATTACAAAACTAATGGACCGGTTTGATGAATTTGAGTTTGACAATCTAGTCGTAGAGAATTTGTCGGCTACCCCCTTTACTGCGGTCAATACGGATCCCAGTCAGCAGGCCATTATCAGCACGCTGGGTATCGTCGCCAACCAGATCATCCAGGGGCCTCCTGGTACCGGAAAGAGCCAGTCCTTAACAGCTTTGATCACCAACGCGCTGGCGAATGGTCTCAAGTGTCTGGTAGTTTGTGAGAAAAAAACGGCGTTGGATGTGATAAAAAAGAACCTGGAGCGGACAAATAGGCAGCTGGCGGAACTGGTAGCCATTATTGATGATGTTAATGACGACCGGGAAGCTATTGTAGATTCCGTGCGTGAGCGGCACAGTGGACCGTCGTATGCGCCTAATTTGCATCATTCGAATATACGATACGATGCGATAAAGAAATCTTTACAGGAGTACGCCACTTACATCAATCGTCAGCACCATGCGTTAGATGGGCCACTTTATAGCGGTAAGAAATGGGGTCAGCTGGTAGGAGAGTACCTGCGGCTGCAAAGGAAGCTCGGGAATATGTCCCTGAATAATGTCTTGAATATTGAAGATTTTCAATTCCAGAAAGATGAGCGGGAGTTAAGTGCCTTGGTTGCTATTTTAAAAAAGGCCGAGGTATTGTTTCAGACATCTAAACATTTACATGCCACCTTTGCGCCCATTTCTGAACACTTATTTACCGGGGCGCAAACAATAGGCGAGGTAAAACGCAGCATTGAGGCGTTTATTGCTTTTGCGCGAAAGCAAACGTCCTTACTAGAGAAGTCGATACAGGGGCAAATAGATGCCGGCGCCGCATGGATAACCGGAACATTTCAAACGTTCCCGTTACCTGTCCAGGATGCCATAAGGCCTTATCTGAATGTAATTGAAGGCGCCAGTTTGAGAAACGAACCCCTGCTGGCGCCATTTAACCTGGAAAAGGCGATAGATGATGCGCTTGTTGATTTGAAAAGATTATTGTTGGATGCCCGGAAGCTAAAGGAACAATATCATGAAGGTCTTGAGCTACATTATGATACCTATGGCAGAACAGTAAAAAGTAATATAGCTGAGTATCTCGCCTTTGTAAATGTTAATCTGGCGCAGTTTGGCAATGCATTTTTCAGGAACGACAGGGCCGCACGTTTTAAGACGAAATCTATTTGGCCTGGTCTCTGACAGGCACCGGCGGTTACGGAGTAACCGGCTGGAACTGGTAAACCGCATATCTAACGTCCGAAAAGCGCATTTACAACAAACTTATATTGAGCATTATTACATCGAAGATGCCGCAACAGAAGATTTGAGCCTTTTTGTGAATAATGTCAGGGAGCTGCATGCTAAAGTGGAAGACTGGTCAAAATCCTATCCGGACGAAATCACGGCATACCTTGCGAAAATGGATGAACATCATTTTCATCCTGGTTTCGACGATCTAAGATCAAAGGCAAGGCATACCATACAGCAATTTAATACCTTGCTCGATACGCTGGACACAAAGTATAAACTCGTTTCCATTCCACCAGTACTTGACATTAATTCTCTAACGGAACAGTTACCAGTGTTGGTAGAAAAGTTGGAAGGTATCAAACAGATTTTTAATGACTTTCGTCTGGTTTATCAAGATAGAATAAATGGCTACCAGGAACTCCGCAATGAGTTGTTTCAAATAGGAAATTTTAACGGCACAGGCGTGATAGTCGACGATTTACCGGTCACTTGTCAAAGCCTCAAAGGAGCGGTGCAGTCGTGTGCTATTATTAACGAGCTGGCATTGTCCATCGGCAGTAAAATGCAGGAATTCAGGGGCTTTTATGATTGGAAATGTTTGCTTTTGGCACTTACGGACAAACAACGTGGGCTTGTGAATACGGTTAGTGAACATCTGTCATCTTCCTGGGCGGAAAGCTTTGAGTACTGGTATTTGTATTTTGTAATCATGTTCAACGAACCGCCTCATTTGCCCAAGGACGATCATGAATTAACGGAGTATAAAAAGCTGAAGGCGCAATTCAATAATATACAGATCAACAATATTGTTGCTCAGTGGATGGAAAAACAAGATAAAAGCGCCTGGCGGCTTCAGATGAGTGGGAAGATGATCAATAGCGTTTTCAATAAAAAGGGAGCGAAAGGAATGAGAAGGAACTCTTTGCGTTCCATCATAAGGCAGGAGTTCGAATTGTTTACTGATTTCTTTCCTGTACTCCTCTTAAATCCATCGGTTTGTAGTTCCATTGTTCCTCTAGAAGAGGGCATTTTTGACCTTGTTATTTTTGACGAGGCCAGCCAGCTGCGGATCGAAGATACCTATGCGGCCCTGATAAGGGGAAAAGCGAAGGTAGTGTCTGGAGATAAACATCAGATGGCCCCTTCTTTCTATTTTGAGGGTGGCGTGGCGCTGCTGGACCCAGCTGACGAAGAGGAAGACGAGTCATTGGAAGATGAAGAGGCCGAAAACCGCCGTGATATGAAATCGGCGCAGGTGAATTTAGCAGATAGTGAATCCCTCCTGGCCTATGCGGAAGACAAAGGATTTAAACAGTCTTATCTTGATATCCACTATAGATCAAGACATCCTTACCTGATAGATTTTTCCAATCATGCCTTTTATGGAAAAAGATTGATCCCTGTGCCGGCAGAGGAAGATTATACGCCTATTCATTTTTTACAGGTAAATGGCGTGTATGAGGGCCAGACCAATAGGACAGAAGTGTTAAAAGTGATAGAGATACTGCAGCATCAAATAAAGCCGCTACCAGACAGTACCTATCCCAGTGTTGGAGTGGCCACCTTCAATATTTACCAACGGAATCTGATCCTGGATGAGATATTCAAGAAACGGCAAGAAGATGTGTCTTTTGATAATTTAATGTCCAGATTAGGCGATTCCTTTTTCGTGAAGAACTTGGAGAACATCCAGGGGGATGAACGGGATATCATTATTTTATCTACCACATTTGGCCGTAAACCAAATGGCTCGTTCTCACAAACATTTGGCCCCATCATCCAAAGTAAGGGCCATAGAATGTTGAATGTGATCATTACACGCGCTAAATACCAGGTATATGTTTGCACTTCATTTCCTATGGAGGTTACGGATCAATATGGGCCACTTCTGCAAAATAAGGGTAATCGAGGGCGTGGCGTGCTTTATGCTTATCTTACCTATGCAAAGGCAGTCAGCGATGGAAATGAGGAGTTGCGGGCGAATATATTACAAGCCTTGAACCAACACTGCTCGGAAAGGCATTATGACGTAATTGGACCTGCTTTAGGATCAGAATCTCCTTTTGAAGATGAGGTTTTTGAACGTCTGGCTCAGCATATCGGCGCTGACAGGATCACGCAGCAATACGCGGTAGGCGGGTTTAGAATTGATATGGTAGTTCATTCCAGATATACCGGTAAGCCACTTATTGCCATTGAATGCGATGGGGCTAAATACCATAGTAGCAGCGAGGCATATGCCTGGGATATTTTCAGGCAGGAACAGCTCGAAAGGTACGGGTTTGTATTTTACAGAATCTGGTCTACGAAATGGTGGGATGCGGCAGATAAGGAAGTGGAGAAGTTAGTGAGTTTTATAAGGGGGCAGGATGCGGAGGAGGGCCTGGTTTTGAGGTAGCGGCAATAAACGAATATCCATCATCGCTGTAATAATTGGAATGTCCGATAAATTGTTGGAAATTTTGTGTTTTATGGTCCGCTCAAATAATCTTTTGTAATAATGCAATAGAAAGCGGAGGGATGTGTACCCAATAAAAATTCTTTCCTTCTTCATTGAAATCCAACGCACTTAATCAGTCCGAACGAATTACTAAGGAGTTTCTGTTTGGAAAACTTGTTAAGGACCTGACTCTCTAACATGCTATGGTATTACCCAGTTTATATCAAACTTTATGGCTACGCTTCAGGAAATTGAATTCGCCCTACAATCAATAAATGATACGGCCTTTCAGGAACTATGTGATGACTATCTTTTTTGGTCAGAAGATAATTATCCGGATATAAACCGTCCCGGGACACAGAAAGGCAAAAAGAAGAGTAAGAAAGGAACACCGGATTCTTTTTGGCTTCTTCCTTCAGGGAAATATACATTTGCAGAACATACGACAAAAAACAGGAGCGATAGCAAAACCGCCTTTTTTAAAAAACTGAAGGATGATCTGCTCAAATGCCTGGATACTTCCGTAACAGGGGTTGAACCAGCTGAGATACATAAAATAATCTTATGCTTTAATTCTGAAATTCAGACAAAGGAAATAGAGGCGCTTAGGAAGTTGATTAATAAGCACAGAATTGCGTTAATTTTTAAAAGTATTGACACGCTTGCGCTTGATATCTATGGCCGCTATCAGCATCTTGCAGCTAAACATCTTCATCTCCATATTGATTCCGGGCAAATCTTACCACCCAAATTATTTGCCGAAGAGTACAGTATGGGAGGCGGGGGACTTTCAACCCCTTTAGACAATCAGTTTTATTTTAGGGAAGAGGAATTAATAAATATTGCCGCAAGCCTTGCTGAAAGTAATATTGTTGCGCTTTCAGGTCCTCCAGGTGTGGGAAAATCGAAACTGGCTTTAGCCGCCCTTGATGACTGGCTTGCAAAAAATAAAAGCTATGAGGGGTATTGTATTTCCAATAAGAATGGAGTACCTATATTTGATGATCTTAAAAGTTATATAAGGGATGACCGGGACTATATGCTCTTTATAGATGATGCCAACAGGCAGACTTCTAATTTGCAGCAAATATTAAGTCTGCTAAGGAGTAAGAGAAGCGGGAAATTGAAAGTGGTTATCACCGTCAGGGACTATGCACTTGAATACATTAAAAGTAAGTGTTTATTTTTCAACCCATCGGTTATACGCATAAGCGGGCTTTCTGATAGTCAGATAGAAATCATCTTAAAGAGTGCTGATTTTAATATTACAAGCCGGTTGTATCTGAAGCGGATCCTTGAAATAGCGAAAGGGAACCCCCGGGTTGCGATAATGGCCGGCAAGTTGGCTATTAAGCACCAAAGCCTTGAGGCGCTTCATGACCTGGACGACTTTTATGAAAGTTATTTCCATTCCTTTATCCAGGATGAAGCGCTGTTTGATAACCTCCTGTTACAAAAGACTCTCGGAATTATCTCTTTTTTCTACTCGGTTGACAGGTCCAATAGGGATTTTTACCAGAAGATACTTTCCGATTTTGAGTTGACCCATCAGCAATTTACAGAAGCGACCGCCACCCTGGAAAAACTGGAACTGTTGGAAAGCTCAGCGGATAATTCCATTATTCGGATATCCGACCAGGTTCTTTCCACATTCTTCTTTTACAAGGCATTCATCAAGGATAAGACCCTTGATTTCCGGACATTAACTTTTAACTATTTCGAATCCAGGCCCAACCGTTTCAGTGACACTATCATTCCGGCAAATAATGACTTTCATTACGAGAAGGTCTTAAGCAGAATAATCGATACATTGACGGATTATTTTAATAGCATTAATAAAGATGAGCAAAAGGCGTTTCAGTTTCTCGACATTTTCTGGTTTTACAAACCTGATGAAACGTTATCATTCATATACGAAAAATTCCGGAACCTCCCTGTTGAAAGAGATCCTGTTTTCAAAATCGATCAAAAGAAAAATCAAATAAACTGGGATATCGATAGATACCTGAAATTACTGTTCAAGTTTTTTTACCAATCTACCGATAATGCAATTAGCGCACTGGAAATAGCCTTTGAGTATGTTCGACGCAACGCTTCTTTATACCAGGACTTATTCAGGGAGCTTGAGGGAGCTTTTAAATTCAGTCATGAAGATGAGCGACTCAATTTTTACCGCCAGTCGGAATTTATCACCCTCTTGATTAAGAATGGAAATAAGGATAATCCTGTTTACCTGCACATGTTTTTCGACTTGCTTCCAGGGTTGTTGAAAACCGTTTTTGATATTCATGGAGGCTCAAGGAGGAAAATGGAAATTTCCTTCTATTATTATCATTTACCGGCGAATAACCCTGTTGTTAAAAGGCTTCGGAAGAAAATATGGGCACATTTTGATAAAGTGTATTCCATTAACCCCGCTGTAGCAGATGAAGGTTTTTATGGCTATCTGAAACCAGCAATGGATAATGTGCCTGAGGTTTTACAACATGACCTGCCAAACGTTTTAGGTATTATTAATAAATATTTCAATGCGACAAAGTTTCTGCATTGCTATTTTGTGCAACAGTTTATAAATCGCTACAACAAGCTGGGTATCTCTCATTCCTCTTTCCCGGAGCTAAAAGACCGCTTTTATTCGAAGGAATATATGTGGTACAAATTACTGGATGGAGACCGCCTCAGGGACAGGGAACAGCATGAATATGAATCATTGGATTTTGACAAATTCAACCGCATTAAGGAAATTGAATTAAGGTATAAATTTCAATTCAATGACATTTCAGAATTCAGGATTTTTTACCGGGCTTTTGTCACCATTATCACATCCCCGCATATACAGGTATGGAGTCTCCATAATTCCCTTGACACCATCCTTCATGAGACATATTCCCGAAATAAACGCTTGGGAATGGCGTGTTTAAAAGAAATTAAGCAGGAGAGGAATACCGCTGGGTATGTGCCCCATAAATTAATGGAGGCGGTTAATGCGGCGGGTGTGAATGAAATAAACTTATTGTTCCGGATAATAGCTGACCCTAAAGGAACTAGCGAATCTTATTCCTGGATGTTCAGGTTTGCTTGCGCGATAAGCAGGGAGTTTTTAACCAAGGACCATTACGAATTATTAATGGGAACTTATAGAACCTTGAATCAGTTCTATTATTTTGATTTTGATTTTCTTGATAAATTTCTTTGCTTCAATCCCCGTATTTACTTCGATGTGCTGCAGTTATTTTGTGAGAAGCTTGAAGCGCAAGTAAATGTCAAGCTTGACCATCATTTCTTTGAGAAGCATCTTCATCATTTTGCTGGTGACCTTTCTCTGCCAAAAAGAGCTTATTACGCTTGTGACAAAGCGGAGGGGAACTTTGATCATGATTGCAAGGACCTTTTGGCGATTCTTAAACTTGACAGGAAATTTTTGCTTGAATATCTTACATTTATTTCAAAGGATAAATTCTCGCTTTCCTCAAAAGAGTATAGAAACCTTTCCATTATCTGGCAGTTACCGGATGCTGAGAAACTGTTAAAACAGGCCATGGATTTTGCCGCCAGGATGAAGTTTTATTACATAGATGAACAATTTGTCAATGCTTTTTTTACAAATCTCCGGGAGGATAATAGAAAACAGGTGTATGGCATTCTTAAAATCATACCTAAAAAAGAATTGCAGATCTGTAGTGAAGGTCAATATGGTGTTGGACATATTTCGTCATTCATTTAATGCTGAATATCCTAATGCCGTGGGTGAATACCTGGCCCTCAACGATAACGTTGATGATTTTAAAAAGATTAAACTTTTGAAATCATTTTTTGTAGGCAACGGTCATGTTATTTGGGGGGAAGTGAGGGCTGCCCAACTGCAAGAGATTTTATCTGCTATTACTGTTCTGCCAATGCAGCATAAATACCTACAACATAAATTGTATATCAAAAACCAGATTTCCCTGGAAAAACGGTACGCAGAAAGAGAAAGGAAGCGGCAATTTTTCGAAGATCAGTTGTAATAGCCACTATTTGAACTAACAAATAGGAAATGCAGGTCAAGGGTTAATCTTACAAATCCAAATCAAAATCATTCGCTGCGGAGGGATTTAACGGGGTTAACGATGGCCGCGCGGATGGTCTGAATACTGATCGTCAACAGGGCAATGGCAAGGGCGACGGAGCTGGCCCACGAGGAGGAGCCACCAGCTGATCTCCGTGCGATAGGCAAACCTCTCGAGCCATTTGTACATGGACCACCCCACGACGGGGAAGGCGATGAGCGCTGCGATACCGACAAGCATTGTGAAGTACCTGCTGAGGAGGGCGACGATACCGCTGACGCTGGCACCGAGGACCTTGCGGATCCCGATCTCCTTGGTGCGTTGTTCGGCAGCATAGGTAACGAAGCCGAAGAGACCGAGGCAGGCATTGAGGATGGCGACGGCGAAGGTGATGAAGATTTGGCCGGTCTGCTGCTCGGCGTGATACAATTTATCAAAGTCCTTATCCATGAAGGTGTAGCTGAAAGGCAGTCCTTGCTTAGCAGCATGGAACTTACTTTCCACAAGGGTAGTTCTGGAAATACCCTATTCAGAAACGCTTCCTTGATCCGTTTGCACTCACCTGTTTAACGCTGTCGTTGTGTAGAAGCCTGCTTTTGAAATTAATGAAACTAAAAAACTCACTCTTTTTTACATATCTGAACTTGAAAAAATCGTATATTAATTATAATAATTGCAGCGCAATAATACTCGTAGGATTAGGTGCTATCAATCATCAATGCGCATTAAGTTAAAAGGAACGAAGAAATGACAATTAACCTAGGTGATTTTGATCGACAATTCGATTGTGTATATAAGTATGAACAATACTCAGTCCGGGACAATGGCGCTATCCTGCGACACATTCGAGAAGGAATGCGTCTACGCAAAGAGGATAATCGATGGGTTTGGGGTAAACCAGATTCCAAGATGTATTTAAAGATCGGAACAGAGTTTGTTCACAGGATAGTAGCAACAGCATTTCATGGTGACGCTCCTACGCCGCAACATGTTGTTGACCATATTGACACCAATCGTCAGAATAACCGGCCGGAAAATCTTCGGTGGCTTACAAGACTAGAGAACATACTGAAAAACCCCATTACGATAAAGAGAATAATTTACCGCTGCGGCAGTATAGAAAATTTTCTTAAAGACCCGTCAATATTAAAAAGGTACTTGAACGAAGACCCAAATTTTGAATGGATGAGAGCAGTCTCCCCAGAAGAAGCACAAATATCCTGGGAACGTTTGAATAACTGGGCACGAAAGGAAAGCGGTAACGCTTCCAATAGGCACACCTCATTGGGAAATTGGATATTTACGGATAGCCGTAACCACAACGCGCATGATGAACCTTCTAGTTTGGTAACCGCCCTGACTCCCAATGCGGTTCAAAAGAACTGGAAAACGCCTTCTGAATTTATCTGTTGTCCACAAGAGTGTACCGGAAAACCAATTTTTTCCTATTTTGGAAAAGTCGATATCGGGGCAGTATTTTCCAGGAATAAATATTCCCTCTCAATAGTATCTGATTATGCAATTTCCAACGATCAGGATACAATGTGGGTTATCTGTAAGTCAAGCGAGGATAGCGCCACAAAACCCTGGTCCCTGGCAAAGGTGACTTATGAAGACGGTTTGTTTGTTCATGAGAATCTTGGAAGTTTTTTTAAGAAAATAGGGGCTGACAAACAGTTTACACTTGCCCAAGGCTTAGAATGGATGGGCGGAGACTCTATTGACGACTTAACCTAAGAAGGAAAAACCGTCGGAAAAAATAAACGAAATGGCGACTTTCTTAGTAGTTGATCTATAAAAATCATATGGTATTAACCTGAAAAAATCACTGCTTTTGTCTGTTGGATGGCATTTTGACTCTAATCATCTTTGCAAAACCTTTGAATACCTCTTATATGTTGATAACCTCCTATATTGGGAGCTTCATTACAAAATACTGCATGAGAGAACAAGAACTATACTGGCTATAAATCTTATCATTAGTAAAAATAGTAGAAAGAAACTATTTGGAAAGGTGTGCTTTCCTGCAGAGGCTAGTTTGATTGCGATTAATCAAAACTAAGCTTTGCAAGCTAGTTAGAGCCTGAAGAAAGAAAGGTCATCTGATAATTTAGTACCTTCACCACATGGTAATATTTAACACAGGGCTAAACGAATTTGCAAGAAAATATTTAATAAAGAATCCCGGTGAGGATCAGCAAGGGCTTCTCGCAGAATGGCAGGAAGCCCATGATAGCTGTGTCATTGAAATGGCAGAACAATTGCTATTCTTTGACAAGATTTCAATAAAAGTTTATGGTGAAAATATGCCCCTGGTAATCCTGATCAATACTTTAGGCATTGAATTGGTCAATGAACTTATTGATGAAGGTGTTATTGAATTTGTATTGTGGACACCAATGTTAACGGCGCTGTCCAATGACGATTTGATAGGTAAAGCAATGCCGATCCAATCCGGCAATTTAAATTCTCCTGTCCATTGTGTTCCGGATGAATCGATTAAGGAGGGTCTTGCGAGGTTAAGAGTCATGCCGGATAGGAAAGTGCGTCGCGATTTGACTAGAAAGATCTCCAAAACATACAAAATTCCTAGGGAAACCTTCGTTCATGATGCCGCAGACATTGTCATGTCAGCGTATTCTAGCAATAAGTTGGAAAATGTTGGATTAGGAAAAGATAAGGAAATCACATTCTTAAATCATGATGAGCGATTCAAGCTGCTTCATCTGGGAGATGTTATTGTGGAAACTGCGATACTGGCTGAGTATCAATATTCAAGTTTTGGCAATTACCAGTACTATGATATCTCACATCAGAGCTATACTACGATCACCAGCGCAACAAATGTTCTGAGCTCAACTAACGAAATATTTAAGGTTGAAATGCTACCTGATATCCGAACGTTATTAAAGGAAGGTCGGATAAACCTAAAGGACATCATCAAACTTAGACGCAAATCAAATTCAAAGAAGTACAGAGAGTGGTTGGAGAATCATACAGGTGATAGTGAATACATAACAAAAGAGTACATTGACGAAATAGCAAATAAAAGAGGGTTCTTTGAAACACCCAAAGGAAAATTTACCAAACTTATGGGTATGTATGGAATAGGGGCTACCGTCGGTGGGGCGGCTGGCGGCGTACCAGGCATGGTATTAGGTGTGGCAGTTGGCAAGGTATTAGAGAATATGGCGGATATCGGCTTAAGCATGATAGACTCTTATCTTCTTGAAGGTTTGCTTAAAGGATGGACGCCGAGGATGTTTATTAATGAATATCAAAAAATGGCACTGAAAGGCCATTTATAGAAAAATTTCAGTTCGGTGCCTACATTAAAATACTGTCTTCCCCAGCTCATGACGTTAGCCAAATGTATTGTCGTACGGACCGATTTCTTAAGGCTAATTTTATTGTCCAGAAATGGACTTACATTAAACTTGGGAACCTCCCGCAATAATCCTATATTTGCTCCGACAGGTGAAAATGAGTTTAAAAGCGTAAACAATTGACACGCCTTTATGTTCCTTAAAAATAGTGACTATAATTTGACTCTCTTCGACTGTAAGATATTAATACCCAGATAGATAGGATTCCAGTTCTGGGCACGGTGATTTCAAGTACTTATAAAAGGCTCACAAAAGTGGGCCTTTTTGATTTGCACAGCATTTGCACAAAATCATTAAGGAAAGGTTTTAAAGAACTTTAAAGGCTAAGTTTAATACTTATACCGAATCTTACAACACTTATCATTACTTCATTTTTTTACTTTGACAAACCTCAAGAGCATTAATGTAATAAAGATCGTGAAAGTTGATCCTTTATTCAGCTCTTATTCAGACACTTTTCTCCTAACAACAAATACTTTTTGAAAGTGGCTCTGCGTTTGGCATGGTACTTTTCTACGGCAAATTTACTGATATGTTTCAAGGCCTCGTCAGTTGAGTCTGTAAATAACATGTATTTCAGGTCTTCGGGGTCTATCATATACTCATCCAGCATTTTATGGAATAGCGGCATTACCGGCTCCCAATAGCTTTTGTTCATCAGCACCACTGGGAAATCCTGTATTTTATGGGTCTGAATCAGCGTAAGCGCCTCAAAGAACTCATCCATCGTCCCAATACCTCCCGGCATGATGACAAAGCCGTAGGAGTATTTGAACATAAGCACCTTTCGGATAAAAAAGTATCTGCTGTTAAAGCACCTATCCAGGTATTTATTCGCCGCCTGTTCTTTGGGCAGTATAATATTACAGCCTATAGACCGCCCGCCAGCTTCCTTTGCTCCACGGTTGCTTGCCTCCATAATACCCGGGCCGCCGCCCGTCATTACGGTAAATCCTAATGCTGCAATGCCGGCGCCCATTTGCCTGGCCTGTTCATAATACCTGGTTCCGGGTTTTACCCTGGCTGAGCCAAACACCGCGATGCAGGGCCCAACGAAATGTAATACTCTGAAACCACGGATAAATTCCCATAATACCCGCAGTGAAAAGAACAATTCCCTGGCCCGGGATCGCGGGCCCTCCAGGAAATATCTTTCTTCGTCGCCCGGAAAACTACTTTTCCCAGCTTTGCCTGGTGTAGTGGTGACCTGTTCCTCTGGCATAGATCTGACATTTACTCAACTAGTGTCTGATAATTACAGGTTATCCCTTATGATAACAGTCATTCGGCAGACTGATATCCCTCATTTCAGGTAAATCGGCCTGGGCTTAATCTTGCAATTGTACCATAAATCTATTAACATGCAGATCTACATAAGCGAAGACGCCACCATCAATAACATACAGAATGATTTTAGGGAGGCATACCCCTACCTGAAGCTCGAGTTTTACTGGCAGCCGCATGCAGCGGGCAAGGCATCCCCGGCCTGGGAAAAGATTCCGCCCGCAACACCGATTGAGGACATCCGGATGATGCACAGCTTCGGCTGGATCGATATCAGCCCAGACCGAACCGCCCAAGACCTGGAACATGATTTTTGCCGTGAGTTCGGTCTTAATGTGCAGGTAATGCGCAAATCCGGTGATCTTTGGCTGGAAACCACCAAGACCGATAACTGGGCGCTTAGGCAACTCAATGAGGAAGGTAAAATGGCGGAAAAAAATATTTTTTTTTACCCGCAGGAACGTGCTGAATAAGCGGTAAGCTCGCCATAAGCTTGTATATGGAATCCTTTGTAAAACAATTCTGAGGATTGACTCGTTACCTATGGCGCTTAGGGCCGGAGTGGCCTATCCCGCTTCTTCCATCGCAGCGATGCAGAAAGCATTCTTCGTACAACGGATATCCCTGTTGTTATTACTCATCCATAAAACTGCATTCTTATGAAAGGCATAATAATTTATAAAGGTAAGTATGGCGCTACCCGGCAATATGCGGTATGGCTTGGCAATGCATTGAATCTTTCCGTTGTACCGGCCGGAGCGGAAACTACCAAACAGTTGTCAGACGCCGATTTCGTGATCCTGGGTTCCAGCATCTATATTGGTAAGCTACAGTTGAAGAAATGGATCAGGGAGAATGAGGATTTCCTTTCCACCAAAAGAGTATATCTTTTTCTTGTCACCGGCACTCCCCTGGAGGAAAAGGATAAGTTGACCGGATATATTAAGAATAATGTTTCCGAAGAGATCAGGAAAAGGTGCAAATACTTCTTTTTTCCGGGTAAGCTGGAGTTTAATAAGCTGTCCTGGCGGGATAAATGGCTGTTGAAGATAGGTGCGTGGTTGTCAAAAGGTACTAAAAATGAGATCCCCTTAGCTGACTATAATATGGTGGACCGCCAATATATAGAAAGCCTGGTGCAGGCGGTTAATTACATGAAAGTCGGATAAGCCATGATCTTTACCAATGACCATTAACCCGGCGATAGATAAAAGCAGCCAGGCCGGATGAGAACGGCAATGTACAATTCTATACTGATGAATATAAGGCACTCAACTGAACGTCTTATACCTGGGATGCATGTCATACAGGATCTCAGCGCGGCAGCTAACGGGAGCCCTGCTGGAATTGGCTACTAGTGAATTCGCGATCGCTTTTTCCAGTGCCTGCTGTGCTTTTGCCCGGTAAGCTTCATTGGCAATGAAGATCTTTGGATAGAGCTCTACCTGTGTAAACACATGTTTTCCATTTGACAGTTCGATCGTTCCCCTTGCTTCGCAGATTAAATGCGATGTTTCGAATGCAAGCCTGTCTGCAAAATGAAGATAGGTGTTCATGAAACAGCCTGCAATAGCGCTGATAAAAAGATGTTCAGGGCTCCACTCTTGCCCCTCACCGCCGAATACCACCGGCGTCGCAATACGGATGGTATCTTTTACCTCATCCGATGTTACCAGACTTCTTTTCTTTTCCAGCCAGTCAAGCCGGATATTGAAACGAATTTCGCTATTCTTCTCGTTCTTAATAGCAGATATAGTGTTCATAACCTTAGATTTAAAGTATTAACTATTTATGAGCGATGAAAACCGGGATAAGATATGTGCAGGGGACCTTCCCCTGTATTGTAACTCCAGGAAGCGGAAAAATCTGTTTGTGGCAGAAAGGAGCCGGTAAGAAGAATAGGCTGCAGCTCATTCAGCCGGCGGGCAAACTCAAATGCGCCTATAGATGCGTCTATGCCATCAAATATAAGCAGGATCTTATTCATGGTTGATACATTATACAAACAAAACTACCATGCATCCTGGCCGTAGCGAATGACAGTGAGCATCTCTGGAAATGATCATTGTCAGAATAAGTTTTGACAGATGTCATTACTGTCGCCTGCTGGTTTTGCTGATTAGTAACAGCCTGTTTCACGGATAACTATGTACAAACGTCGGCCTACAAGATCACAGCTGTCATGGTCGAAAACAACAGGACTGCTGAAGATCATTTTGACGACTGACAATTGTCATCATACAATATGTAATAAGCAGCCAATTTTGCTGGCCAGTTTAGTGAATTGTTATTATATTCTTTTATTTGTAAATTAATCACATATGAAACGTAACATCGGAGAAACTGATAGAAGCGGCCGGCTTATTTCCGCTTTATTATTCGCTGCTCTGTACTTTGGCGGCATTATAACTGGCATGGCAGGGGTAATATTTTTGATACTTGGCATTGTACTTTTTCTCAGCGCTTTGGCCGGTATATGTCCCCTCTATAGCTTATTGGGACTGAAAACCCGAACGATATGCTCCACAGTAAATAAACAGACCCTTTAATTTTAACAAACAACTATGTACCCGGAATACAACACAATAGAAGAAGCTGTTTCGCTCGTAAAAAGCGGCGACAGGGTTTTTATTCATGGAAGCGCTGCTACGCCGCTTCCATTGGTAAATGCTTTACTGGATCGTGCAGGAGCGCTGCACGATGTTGAGCTGGTATCGATCAGCACATATGGAGACATTAACTGGAACCGACCTGATGTGTTAGAAAACTTTTATATGAATTCACTTTTTGTATCGGCCAATGTACGCGATTGGGTGAATGCAGCCAGTGGCGACTATGTGCCCATATTTTTGAGTGAAATACCCAGGCTGTTTGAGAACGGCGTTCTTCCCCTGGACGTCGCAATTGTACAGGTATCGCCTCCTGACAAGCATGGATACTGTACCCTCGGTACTTCCGTCGATGCAGCACTTTCTGCGGTTAGATGCGCCAGGCAGGTGATCGCGCAGGTAAACCCCCTGATGCCCCGCGTTATGGGAGATGGCGTAATACATCATTCACGTTTTACGGCGATGGTATTGCATGAAACAACGCTGCCTGAAGTCAGTTATTCAAAAAAGTCACACCCCGTGTCAGAACAGATCGGACGATACGTCGCAGGTCTCATTGAAGACGGTGCTACCCTTCAGGTAGGTATCGGTGGCATTCCGGATGCAGTGTTGAAGCAGCTAATTCATCACAAAGGATTGGGCTTACATACCGAGATGTTCTCAGATGGGGTAGTACCCCTGGTAGAAAAGGGTGTTATTACCAATGAGCACAAGAAAGTGCGAAGGGGTAAGATCGTTAGCAGTTTTATCCTGGGAACGCGTAAGGTATATGATTTCGTGGATAACAACCCTTACGTGAGCTGTATGGATGTTGCGTTTGTGAATGATAGCGATGTTATTCGCCGTAACCCCAAAGTGGTAGCTATTAACAGTGCTATTGAAATCGATATCACGGGTCAGGTGTGTGCGGACTCTATCGGCACTTACCAGTTCTCAGGAATCGGCGGACAGATGGATTTTATGAGGGGCGCTGCGCTATCTGAAGGAGGAAAGCCGGTGATCGCGTTGCCTTCTGTCACAAAAGACGGAATCTCCCGCATTGTGCCGTCTCTGAGGCAGGGCGCCGGTGTGGTGACAACACGTGGCCATGTGCATTATGTTGTAACAGAACACGGGGTGGTGAATTTGTATGGGAGGAATCTTGAACAACGGGCAAGGCTACTGATCAGTATTGCAGACCCCGCACACAGAGAGGATCTGGAAAATGCATATTACCAACGATTTGGAAAAGTGTATCGTTTGGTGTAGGATGTCTAAAAATTAACGCCGGTGATTTTTGAACCTTTTGAACCGTTAAATTCCATTTCTTTACAATGCCAGATCTGCCGGTTGCAGTATTTATGACAATACCACGTTTATGACCCAAGGAATACTTGTCGTATTGACATTAAAGAAGCCCTGAAGGAATAGATGTGTTATCCCATATGATACTGATCCTGTAGCGGTATCTGCAACATAAAAATCATGCGGCATGAAAAAAATAGTTTTTAATGTTACCATTCTGCTGTTGTTTGCCACAGCCACATTTGCGCAAGGCGTCATTGAACACGCAGCCCCGGGTTTTGATTCCCTGCGTGCCGGTATACCACATGGCCGGATCGATACGGTCAGCTATAATTCGGTAACAGTGGGAAATCCCCGCAAAGCGCTGGTATATACACCACCGGGATTTTCCAAAAAGAGTAAATATCCGGTGTTATACCTGCTGCACGGCATAGGCGGCGATGAAAAGGAATGGCTGAAAGGCGGCACTCCCCAGGTAGTGCTGGACAACCTGTATGCCGAAGGAAAGATCAAGCCTATGATCGTTGTTATGCCTAACGGCAGGGCCATGAAAGATGACCGGGCCACCGGCAATATTATGGCTCCCGACAAAGTACAGGCGTTTGCCACTTTTGAAAAGGATCTGTTGAACGATCTCATTCCCTATATAGAAAAGAAATACCCTGTTTACACGGACCGGGAGAACCGGGCCATTGCGGGCCTGTCAATGGGAGGAGGGCAGTCGTTGAACTTTGGCCTGGGTAACCTTGACAAGTTTGCGTGGATCGGCGGTTTTTCATCTGCGCCTAACACTAAAGTACCGGAACAGCTGGTGCCCGATCCGGCTGAAGCAAGGCAAAAAATAAAATTGCTCTGGATCTCCTGCGGCGCCAGCGACGGATTGATTTCTTTTAGCAAACGCACACATGATTACCTGCAGCAACACAATGTGCCGCACATCTATTACATCGAGCCGGGCGTGCACGATTTCAAGGTGTGGAAGAACGGACTGTATATGTTCTCACAGCTGATCTTTAAACCGGTGGACACGACCACCTTCTCAAAATATCCGGTAGTGGGCGCGCCTGCGGCAACCAATGTGCGCAATGCACAGTATCCGCAGATACTGGCTGACCGCCGCGTTATTTTCCGCGTTAAGGCGCCGGAGGCACAGAAGGTGCAGGTTGACCTGGGCCGCAAGTATAATATGGTGAAAGACACGGGTGGTGTATGGACCGTAACAACAGATTCTATTGGTGAAGGATTTCACTATTACTCCCTGCTGATAGATGGCGTGGCCGTTGCGGACCCCGCCAGCGAAACTTTTTACGGTATGGGAAGAATGGCCAGCGGTATTGAAATACCCTTTGCGGGCGGCAGCTATTATGCATTAAGGGATGTGCCGCATGGGGATATCAGGATCAGGAAATATTTCTCAAAGGTTACCGGTTCATGGCGCCAGCTGTATATCTATACCCCGCCTGGTTATGATGAAAATACGGGCCAAAAGTATCCGGTGCTGTATATTTTACACGGGGGTGGTGAGGACGAGACCGGCTGGGCCACACAAGGTAAAACGGATCTGATCCTGGATAACCTGATCGCTTCTCAGAAAGCGAAGCCTATGCTGGTTGTTATGCCGGATGCAAACGTGGGCGGTGCTGCTTTTGACGAATCTGTATTGAAGACATTTGAATCTGAGCTGAAGGAGATTATTATTCCCCTGGTAGAAAAAAACTACCGGGCTGAAACCGGTGCAAGCCACCGGGCATTAGCCGGTTTATCCATGGGCGGGATTCACACGCTTTATACCGGTATTAAGAACACAGATCTGTTTTCCTACCTGGGCGTATTCAGCTCGGGCTGGATACAGTCCCGGCAGGCCAGCATTGCAGAGGCCCAGTACAATTTTATGAAAAGCAACAGCGCTATGATCAACAGCAATCTGAAAGCCCTGTGGATCTCCATGGGGGGCAAAGAAGATATTGCCTACCGGAACTGCCAGCTGATGCTTACAAAGCTGGACGAGCTGAATATTAAGCACAGCTACAGCGAATACCCGGGCGGTCACACCTGGCCGGTATGGCGGAATAACCTGTTCAATTTTGCGCAGCTCCTTTTTAAGTAAAATATTAGCCGGAGTATAGCTTTTTGCTACAAAACTGCGAAGACTTTGTAATTTGCGCCCTATGATCCGGCTGTATGAAAACTTCAACCAGTGCAAGGCAAAGGTAGAGCTGTTGTATGCGGATGGCGCTATGAGCATGGCTTTTTGCCAGTACCGCCGCTCTTCCGAAGATGCGTTCTTCATGCCTTACAGTACACTTAGCTACGTACGGGAAGGCCGGAAAGTGGTTTTCCTTAACGGCGAGTGTTATGATATGAAAGCCGGTGATACGCTTTTTGTTCCGAAAAATTCCATTTTATATTCTGATATCCGCGTGAAGCGGGAGCCTTTCGTGAGCCTGAACCTGGTGCTTGGCAATGCGGATACGCTGCTTAGTCCTATGGCCTGCCACATTGCAGACCGTATGCAGCTGCAATATTACGCTGGTATGCACAACATGAGCCTGAGCACTTTTAAACGGTGGTTCAAAAAGAAAGTGGGCTGTAGTCCCGGCCAATGGATGATCGAAAAACGTTTACAACAAGCAAAATACCTGCTGCAGCACAAGCGTTTATCCGTGAAGGAAGCCTGCTACAGGAGCGGGTTTGAGGATGTGTCCTACTTTATCCGCAGGTACAAACAGGTCTTCGGCCATACACCGGGCCAGGCAGTAATTTGACCTTTTTGTCCTATTCCTTCGTTTTCCTGCATCTTACCTTTGTTAAAAAAAGAATATGATCTCACGTGAACAAGCTTTGCAATTTGCGAACGAATGGGTGGCTGCATGGAACGCGCACAACCTGGATGCGGTACTCGCACATTATACGGAAGATTTTGAAATGAGCAGCCCTTTTATACAGCAGATGGGCATCAACCCCGATGGCAGGCTGAAAGGAAAGGCAAACGTGCGGAGTTACTGGGAAAAGGCGATGGTGAACTATCCTGATCTTCATTTCGATCTGCACGAAGTTTTATCCTGCATGAATACTGTGATCATTTATTATACAAGTGTTAAGGGAAAGAAAGCAGCAGAATTTTTTGCGTTCAATGAGGATGGAAAGGTATTCCAGGCGATGGGACACTACAATTAAAAGGGTCCTTATCAGCGCTTAGTACCTGAATACGGCAGGCAGGTTTGGAACGCAGCTGTAGTGAAAGATAATGACATTTTACGCGGCGAAGCGTAAAAATTTAGTTCCTTGCAGCCACCAACTTGTCCAAAATCCTTAAATATAAATCAGTGGGAGTTTGCCTGCCGTATTCATATTTTGTTTTGAACGCTACCACCAGGTCAAGCTTAGGTAGAACAGTTATAAATTGTCCGAATGCGCCTGTCGCAGAATAAGCGCCTTCATAAAAACCTGTATTATAAGGCGCGTCCCAGATCCACCATAAATAACCATACCCAAAATGAAAATATGCCGTCTTTTCTTTAACCGCCTCCTTGTAAGGTGTGACGACGGCAGTTGTTAATTTAACCCAGTCAGCGGGAATTACCTGCTGGTCTTTCCACTTTCCGTTCCTGAGCATTAAATAGCCTATCCTTGCCATATCCCTGGTTGAAAACCACATATGATAGGCCAGGTATTTTGATCTGCTTGTGTCGCCGGTTTTACGTTGCTCTTTAATATTCCAGTCCTGCATGTGCAATGGCCTGGCAAGTATGGAGTCGATCAGCTGATAAATAGTGCGTCCTGTTCGTTGTTCCAGGATGTACCCCGCAGCATTGAAGTCCCAGTTGTTATACAGCCAGAAGCTGCCCGGTTGAATGCTGCCTCTTTTGGGCGCCATTGCAGAAGCATCGCCTTCATTACTGGCCGGATGATAAACACCTGAACGCGCTGTTAACAGATCCCTGACAGTAGCTTTTCTTTCTATCGGTAACAAGCCACCCACATCATCTATATGTAATTGTTCCATGGTGGCGGAAAGATCTATTTTCTTATTTGCCACAAAAGGCCCATACAGCATGGAAAGCAAGCTTTTCCTGCATGATGCCAGGTAGCTGGTTTCTTTTATATCGCCGTAATCAAATAAGATTTTCCCGGATTGGATCACCAACATGCCTGTTGCATGAGTGCTGTCTATAATAAAATGTTTCAGGCTGTTAAGGCCGTCTTTGCTCCAGCCGTCTTTGGATGCATCATCTGTAAATTGCCAGGCACTGTCAGGATAAACAGCATCACCATTTGTAACCGTATTGGATGCCTGGCCCAACGCTACATGTGGTAAAAGAAAGATCAGTAATAGCCATTTGTGCATCATGTTTATCATTTATTGCCTGATTAACCGGAGTATTTTACCGGTCAGGTGAATACAAATAAGCAGTTCGTTATCTGCGTCAATACCGAAAGAAGAGATCTGCCCGACCTTATCCACCAGCAGGCTATTTTTAACAGCTTTACCATCCCTGGTTTCAAGCGCAAAAATGCGACCGCTGATATAGTCCCCGAAGATATACTTTCCGCCAAGAGAAGGCAGTTTTTTTCCACGGTAAACAAAACCGCCTGTGATGGAGCGCTCACCCTTAGCCTGCGGCATATCCAGCACCGGATCTATGAACGAGGGATCGTCACAGTTCCTGGTTCTGTAACATTCCACCCCTTCTTTCCGTGACCAGCCGTAGTTACCGCCTTTTACTATCAGATCAATTTCCTCGTGCTTATTTTGTCCAACATCTCCTGCCCAAAGTGTATTGGTAGGGGGATCAAAACTGATGCGCCAGGGATTGCGCAGTCCGTAGGCATAGATCTCCTCCCGCAAACCTTCCTTGTTACCGCTGAAGGGATTGTCTGGCGGAATGGAATAATTTCCTTTCGCGGAGCTATTCACATCAATCCTGAGTATTTTCCCCAACAGCACTTTTTTGTTCTGGGCATTGTTGTGCGGGTCTCCCCAGCTGCCTCCGTCGCCGGTGGCTATGTAAAGATACCCGTCGGGGCCGAACCTGATGGCGCCGCCATTATGGTTATCCCAGGGCTGGTCAAAACGGAGCAATACCTTTTCGCTGGCGGAATCTGCCTGGTTGGGGCTCGAAGGATTGACCCGGTAGCGAACGATGACCGTCTCGAGCTTTCCCGCCGCCCGGGTGGTATAGTTGACATAAAAATAGCCATTGCGCCTGTAATCGGGATGGAAGGCAAGACCCAGCAATCCAGCCTCTCCGCCATAACTCACTTTGTTCCTGATATCAAGAAAAGGGGAGGCGTTGGCGCTTGTACGTTTGTTTTCAAAAACCTTGATGACGCCGGCTTGTTCCACAACAAAAAGACGGCCGGTACCGTCATTTGCATGGGTAATATCTACAGGAAAATCAAAATGAAGGAAGGGAAATGCCTCTTCCGTCCGAAAACCGCCCGGCTCATCTGCAGCCACCGCGCCCTTGTCAGGGCTCCCTGGGGCCTGGAGCAATACCTGCATGGCAAGCAATAAGAACAACGGTAGTTTTCCTGTGGACATAAAATAATTCCCGGTAAGTTAGTAATAATGGGGAATATTCCGTATAGTGCTCACGGTTGCGTAAACACGTTTACGGCATATTTTTAGAAATTCACCCGAAAATTTATCTCATTTACCGATTTTCCTGTACAAGGAAATATTTAATAACTATCTTGCGCAGTATTTGGTGAAATCCATTACATCCTATCTAACCACTTCCGCAGAGAAACCACTACTATACTTAGTAATATTTTAACCATCATATCCCATGAAAGAGCCTGGTAGAATTGTCATTACCGGATACTCAATCATAAAATATGATAAAATTGTACCTCCGATTGCTGTTGCTGTTGCTTATAGGCACGCAGCCAGTATGGGCACAAAATGTACTAAATCCTAACGATCCAGTTGTAGATTACAATGCAGCCAATCCTCCTGCCCAACCTGCATGGGGATCTATTGGTAAGTGGGTAAGAACACCGCGGCTGTCCTTTACAGGGATTAACTCTTATAAGTGTTATATCTATAAGGGGATGCAGTTCCGCCTTAAGTATCCCAAAAACTTTAATGCAGCAGATACTTCCAAAAAGTATCCTATTATTGTTTTCTTCCATGGGGTAGGCGAGAAGGGAACCGTTTACGATAATGAGTACCAGCTATACCACGGGGGAAAAGAATATATGACTGCCGTGGACAATGGTACATTTGACGGCTTCATCCTCTACGGGCAGAACCAGAGTGGCTACTGGGGCCCCAGCTTTTATGATTACACGTCAGAGCTGATCAATAACTTTTTTGTACCGCAGCTAAATGTGGACCCTTTCAGAGTGCTGATAGCAGGCCTTTCCGGCGGCGGACAGGCAGTATGGGACTTTATTGCCCGCTATCCTAAACTAACTGCTGCGGCTACACCTATCAGTGCAGCCACCTCCACTTATATCGGCTATGTACAAAGCAATAAGTTTACGCCGCTCTGGCAGTTCCAGGGTGGTGTGGATCCTAATCCTCCACCTGCCAATGCACAGGCTATTGCGGATGCAGCCGCTGCTGTGGGTGGCAACTACAAGCTCAATATTTATGCGGGTGCGGGCCATGGTGTGTGGGATAACGCCTGGAAAGAAAAAGATTATTTCCCTTTCATGAGCCGTGGACATAAAGCCAATCCCTGGCCTTTGTATGGCAGAACAGAATTTTGTCCGGGTGACCCGATCATTGATACATTAGGATTAAGCGCCGGCTTTGATGGCTATGAATGGCGGAAAGACGGGGTAGTGATACCGGGCGCCAACAGCAACACGCTGGTGGTGAATAGCCTGGGTACTTATGATGCGCGCGTAAAGAGCGGCAACCGCTGGTCGGCATGGTCGCCCATACCCGTGGTGATCAAGATCAAAGCGCCTACCGTAACGCCGGATATCCAGATCTCCGGTATGATGAGCAACGTGCTGCCCACGCCCGAAGGCAGGGACAGTGTGGTGCTGCAGCTGCCCACCGGCTATACCAGCTACGTATGGATGCTTTCCGGTGGCACTGATACATTAGGACGGTCCAATACTTTCACTGCGCGCACGCCTGGTAATTATATCGCGAAAGTAGCTGAACAATATACCTGCTCCAGCATACCCTCCAATCCTTTCCCGGTGATCAATGCAGCGGGCGCCAATGTGCCTGACGCTGCGGCGGGATTAGTTGCCTCGGCTGTTTCCAAAACGCAGATCAAACTGAACTGGACCAACAACCCCAGCCCTGCATTCAATGAAACGCAGTTCGAGATCTACCGCGCTCCTGCAGCCGGCGGACCTTATACACTGGCAGGCAAGGTGAATGCCGATGTGCTCACCTTTACCGACGCGGGGCTAGGTGTCAACACACGCTATTATTATATTGTAAGGGCAGTGAACAATAACGGCGCAGCTGCCGTCAGCAATGAAGCCAATGCGTCCACACAGGCAGACATCACGCCACCGAGCGCACCTGGCAACCTTAAAGTGACGGCCAGCACAGCCAATGCGATTTATCTTTCCTGGACCAACTCGACGGATGATGTAGGGGTAGACAGATATGATATTTACCTGAACGGCAAAAAAACATACTCTGTACCTTTCGTCTCCGGTACCACTACTTATTCCTTCATGGCGTACGGGCTCACTAACCGTCAGCTGTATACGATTGTAGTGAAAGCGAGAGATGGCAGCGGTAACGAGTCTCCGGCCAGTAACCAGGTATCCAGGGTGGCAGCATCCGACGGGCTTGCCTACAAATATTATAACGGTTCCTGGACCTCGCTGCCTAACTTCAGCAGCCTGACACCTACCAAGTCCGGCGTAAGCGCCAATGTAGATATAAGTCCCAGAACACAGTCTGACAACTACGCTTTTCTCTGGGAAGGATATATCAACATCCCGGTGTCTGGCACCTATACGTTTGAGACTTATTCAGACGATGGCAGCAAACTATATATTGACCAGCCGTATGGTCCAAACGCTACTGCGCTGGTGAACAACGATGGTACACATACCGCCACTTCTAAAAGCGCTTCCGTTTTCCTGAATGCCGGTTCTCACCAGATCGCGCTCTCTTATTTCGAACGCACCGGCTCCGGGGAAATTATGCAGCTGTACTGGAAAGGCCCGAACATTGACAGACAGCAGATACCTGCTGCCTATTTCAAAGATTCGATTCCCCTGGGCGCTGTTCCTGATACACCCGGCACAGTTACTGTCACGCCGATATCGTACAACAAGCTGAACGTTTCGTGGACAGACAGCCTGAACAATGAAACAGGCTTCGAAATATACAGGAGCACCACTGCTACCGGGACTTACGGGATCATTGCCACCACAGGCGCTAACGTTACCAGCTATACGGACAGCACCGTGGCGGCCAATAAAAGTTATTTCTACCTGGTGAAGGCGATCAACAACTATGGCAGCTCCGGTCCTACAGCCTATGCAAGCGGTACTACATTAGGGTTACCTTCCAAACCTACCGCGCCCAGTGTGCTTACTGCCACAGCAGTATCGGGCAACCGGATCAACCTGCAGTGGAAAGATAATTCCACCAATGAAGTGGCGTTTGATGTATACCGCTCCGCCAGCACGAACGCGAATTATGTATTGATAGCTTCCCTGCCCGCCAACAATACCACGCAGGCTACCTTTGCAGATTCAGCACTGTTTGCCAATGCCAGGTATTATTATAAGGTAACGGCGAGGAACGACGGGGGAGGCAACACTTCCAACCAGGTAAGCGCTACCACCCTTAACAACCGGCCGGTGATGACAGCTTTGCCTGATAAGAGCATGCGTTATGGTACACAGCTTACCTGTAATATCAGCGTTAGTGATCCGGATGGAGAAACCCTGACGTTTACCGCATCCAATCTTCCGGCCTTTGCTACATTGACCGACGAGGGCGACGGTACCGCTGTGCTTACCTTCTCTCCGCAGAGTACCGACCAGGGCGTGTGGAGTAATATACAGGTGAAGGCTACCGACCAGCATAACGGAACAGCTACCCAATCTTTTACCCTGACGGTAAATGATAACTACGTGCCTGCTTTAAGCACTATTGCCGATGTGAGCCTTGCAGAAAAGGGCACTGCACAGGTCAACCTCTCATCCGCGGATAACAATACTACAGATACCACTATCTGGACCCTTACAGGTTTACCTTCATTTGCCACCTTCACCGCCACTGGTAATACAGCGCAGATCCAACTGGCGCCCGGTTATGCTGATGCAGGCGCTTATCCCGTGACAGTGAAGGTTGATGACGGCAAAGGCGGTACAGATGCCAAAAGCTTTACCATTAATGTTACGGATGTAAATCCCAATTACTCCATCAACGTAGACTTCACAGATGGCGCCTACCAGGGACCTTCCACATGGAACAATACCAATCAGAAACCGGCCCAGTACGAAGTATATCCGGACCTGAAGGATAGCCAGGGCCGCAGCACCGGTATTACACTGAATGTACTGACCCCCTGGCAGACCATTAACGGTGGCGCCAATACGAATAACCAGGGTGCGAACACCGGTTCAAACAGTGGCGTGTACCCGGACAATGTGATGACCAGCAGCTGGTGGACCAATACCACCCTGCAAACGATCAGGCTGACCGGTTTAGATCCGAAATACAAATACTGCTTTACATTCTTTGGCAGCCGGGCCGGTGTGAGCGACAGCCGTGTTGCGAGCTATTCCATCAATGGTACCAGCGTAACCCTGAATGCTACCAATAATGCTACGCAAACTGCTACTATCAATAATATGCGCCCGGATTCTGCCGGCGGTATTTCTGTAGACCTCACAGCTGCTGCGGGCTCTCAGTATGCTTATATCAATGCAATGGTGGTGAATGCTGTTTTTGACGACAGCACCGCACCTGCCAGGCCGGGACATTTTGCTGCACGCAACATCGCGGAAGGCGTAAGGCTTAGCTGGACAGACCAGGCTTATAATGAAACAGGTTATGAGCTGTACCGTTCAGCAGACCGCAACAGCGCCTTTACCCTGCTGAGCCCCGGTCCCAAGGCGAATGATACCGCCTATACGGATGCAACGGCTACCAGCGGTCAAACCTGGTATTATACAGCCAGGGCAGTAAATGGCTATGGCGTATCTGCCTATACAGATACCATCGCCTTTACCATCCCGAACAAACCGCCGGTACTGGCTACGATCGCTGATGTGATCATCAAAACAGATACGATTAAACAGATAGCTGTTACTGCCACAGATGCGGCGGGAGATGTGATCACCCTGTCTGCTGTCAGCCTGCCCGGCTTCGCCAGCTTCCAGGACAATAGCAACGGTAGTGGTACTATCACCTTGTCGCCCACTGCTACCGATATCGGCAAGTACACGCTTGTAATAAAAGCTGCAGATAGCAAAGGCGATACCAGCAGCCTGCGCTTTACCGTGCAGGTAACGGATAAGAAAAGCACTTCCATTTACGTGAACTGCAACCAGGTAGAACCGGTTGGCGCACCCTGGAACAACTTTAATGCGTTGCCCAACGCCAATACAGGTATCAGTAACCTGCAGGATGAAACCGGCGCTGCCAGCGGTATCAGCATCACGATACTGGATCCCTTCACCGGCGCCAATAACGTTGGCACCAGCACCGGTGATAATTCCGGCGTGTTCCCGGATGCAGTGATGCATACTTTCTTCTATGACCAGAGCAGCAGCGACAGGCGTATACGTATCAGCGGCCTGCGTGCTGACCGCAAATACAACTTGGTGTTCTTCGGCGCCCGTGCGGGTGTAGCAGATAACCGGAATACCATTTACAGCGCAGGCGGACAAACCGTTACGCTCAATGCTGCCAGCAATACCAGCAACACGGTGCAGATCAATGGCCTGGTTCCCGACAGCACCGGTGGTATCCTGTTTACGGTTAGGCAGCCTTCCGGTTCCGTGGCTGCTTACCTCAATGCCATGGTGATACAGTCTTATGTAGATGACGGTACACCATTAACACCTGCTAACCTGGCAGCCAGCGGACAATCCAGGACCAGCCTGCAGCTGACCTGGTCTGATAAATCCAGCAATGAAACCGGCTTCGAAGTATGGCGTTCGGCTTCCCGCAATGGTACCTACAGCCTGATAGCTACCACCGGCGCCAACGTCACCACTTACAAAGACAGCAGCCTGAGTGCAAACAGCATCTATTACTACCAGGTAAGAGCAGTAGCAGGAACATTGACCTCTGCCTACAGCAATATCGCCTCCGGCGCTACCCTGGCATACGGTGTATATGTGAACTTTACCGTTACCAATATAGCCGGCGCCCCCTGGAATAACACCGCTGCGCTGCCAACACAAGGCCTGGTATGGAAAAACCTGTGGGACGACACGGGCAGCGGCACCGGCATATCGCTGACCCTCGTGGATAACTTTACGGGCACCAACCCGGCAGGCGCGCAAACCGGTAATGACAGCGGCGTATATCCTGACAAGGCACTGGCAGAATCTTATTATACAGAGCCGGGAGATACGGCCGTACTGAAATTCAGCGGACTGGATCAGGCCAAGCAATATTCTTTCACCTTCCTCGGCAGCCGTGGCAGTGGCGGTACCAGGGTCACCGCTTATGCTATCGGCAATAAGGTAGTAACACTGGATGCCAATGACAATATCCAGAACACGGTGACTATCGATAAGGTAATGCCTGATAAAAATGGCGAGATCTATATCTCCGTTTATACGGCGCTCAACTACGGCTACCTGAACACCCTGGTAATGAAGGTTGCGCCGCCGGATGACAGCAGCTCCATTCAAACCCTGCCCGTCTATAATGCAGGCATGTCTGCACGCAGCAGCAATCGCACGGTAGGGCTGGCGGGTGCTATGAGCAGTACCCAGCCAGGGATCACTAATACGGATGGTAACGACATCGCAGTAGTGAACGTATATCCGAATCCGTTTGACAATTTTATCAACCTGAACCTGCATATTCATCAGCAACAGGCTACGCGGGTAATGGTAAGAATGCTCGATGGCAACGGAAGACTGGTGCTGGTGAAAGACCTGGGTAACAGGGGCAGCGGTGCTTACCAGGAGCGACTGGAACTGGGCGGCAAACCGGTTATGAATGGACTGTACCTGCTACAGGTACTATTTGATAACAAACCAGTAAAGACAATTAAGCTGATAAAGCAATAATAAATAATAAAGAGGCCACCGGAAGGTGGCCTCTTTATATTCAAATAACTTACTCAGGTAACTTTATGCAGTTTGCTGGTCCCTTAATGCCTTTACTTCATCATGTGCCTGTTTAAGTTCCTGTTGCTGCGATGCTACAAGGGCCCTGATATGGTGAGGCAGATCTTCTTCCAGCGCAGCTGTGTAAGCTTTCTGCGCAGCATCCTCGCCATACTCAGCGCTGCTTAATACCGTTTCTTCGCTACGGCCGGTAAATGCTGATTTGATATCCATCCAGGCGCGATAAAGCTTACCACTTGTAGTGGTGCCTGACTCCATCGTGCCATGAAGTACCTGCACCTCTGTTCCCAGTGCAAGCTTCAACTGCCGGCTCTGATCTATATACTTCAAGAAGTAGCTTTTCAAATGTGCATCGTTTTCCTTTAGTTCTGCCAGCGATTTCTCATACCCTGCGATCCTGTCATTGTTGATCTCAATCAGGTCGTTCAGTACCTCGATGGTATTATCCGTAGTTACCATAATGCATCTTTTTTTTGGGTGAATAATGTTATAGGTAGTACAAAGCCCGCGCCAAAGCAGTCAGCCGGATAACCCTGTGCCCGCCATAAGGGGAATCGGTTGATCTTAAGCCACAATATGGGGTATTTTGTCTGCTATTAAGTCTGCTCATTTTGTAGACTAATAAAAATGTTTTTACTTTGAATAAATTGGTCATGTGACCAATTGGACACGATCTTAACGTAGCGTTTAATTAACATCAAATATGGAGAAGATTTACATCGGTGACGGCGGCCCCAAAGTATCGCCAGCCATATACGGATTTTACAGGTGGAACGATGACACAGCCAATGGAGAAAAGATAATGGAGTCTACGATCAATTTGTGTTTGGAATTGGGTATTAACACATTTGATCATGCCGATATATATGGCGGGTATCAATGTGAAGAGCTTTTCGGCAGAGCATTGAGCAAGCGTTCTTTTAAACGGGAAGATGTGGTGCTTTTTACAAAGTGTGGTTTGCTGGTGCCACACCCGTCCGTGCCGGACGTTCGCGTGAAACACTGCAACACATCGCCGGATCATATAGTAAAGAGCGTAGATAATTCCCTGCAGCGATTAAGGACGGATTACATAGACATATTTCTCCTTAATCATTTTGATCCCCTGGCAGATTTGGAGGCGACAGCGTATACATTAAGGAAATTGAAGGAGCGGGGGAAGATAAAGCATGTGGGAGTGGTGAACTTCTCTGTATTCCAGCATCAGCTGCTCGCTTCCTATTTAGGGATCCCTATTGTAACAAATCATATTGAGCTAAACCTGCTGAATACATCTGCATTTGATAATGGCCAGATAGATTACATCAAGCAGCGGTATATGCGTCCCCTTGTAACCGCTCCGCTTGCGGCCGGAAGGATTGCCCACGGTACTGATGAACAGGCCGTAAAAGTACGGGCCAGGCTGGAGGAGATCGGGCGTAAGTATAATGCAGATATTGAGTCTATTGCAGTAGCCTGGCTGGTAAAATTAGGCGCCCTGCCTTTGGTGGGCACTACAAATGAAAGGCGGATACGAAACATTGTCAATACATTTTCCATAGATCTTGATTACCAGGACTGGTACGATCTGTATGCTACATCCACTGCGGCGCTGCATCCCGCTACCTTATAACCTGTTTGCTCATGCGTAGAAATAGCGCCGCCGCTGCATTTGCAGTGGCTATCATGTGCTTGTTGCTGGCCGCCAGCTGCAAAACTACCCCGGATCATCACCGGTATACAATTGTTGTAGTGGGCTCTTCCACAGCGGCAGGATACGGCATCAGGCCAAAGGATAGTTGCTGGGTCAACCGCTTTGCCCAATCGCTGGGGCCGGAAGTAGCGGTACAGAACCTTTCGAAGACGGGCTATTCTACCTACGAAGTAATGCCCACGGGTACCAGGAAAGAAGGGCGGCCGGCCCCGGATGAGCAAAGGAATATTACCAAAGCGCTCAGCTTCCATCCCGATGCCATCATCATCAACCTGCCTACCAATGATGCGGCCGCAGGCTACAGCCTGGAAGAGCAGCAGGCTAATTTTCGTACGATCATACAATCTGTCAGGGATCAGCATATCCCGGTGTGGGTGACCACTACCCAGCCACGCACCAATACTTTCGGGCATCCGCGTAGTACATTGCCACAGATGCGCGACTGGCTGCTGGCAACCTACGGCGACAAGGTGATTAATTTCTGGGAACCTTTTGCAAACCCCGATAATACTATCAACAAAGCATATGACCAGGATGGTATTCACCTGAATATACCGGGGCATCGCATTCTCTTTGAGCGCGTGGCGCAAAAGCATATTATGGATACGGTGCTGGCGTACAGGCAGGGAAAGATCAACCGATAATTGCGGCGCCGGATTATTTGCTTTGCTGGCAGAGCTTCTTTTTATAGCTACCCGGATTTACCCCGGTCATCTTCCTGAAGAGACGATTGAAGTAGGGAATGTTCTCAAATCCCAGGCTGAAGGCAATATCCTTAATTGACAGATCCCTGATCAACATGATCTGCTGGGCCTTCTCGATCTTTTTCTGATTAATGTATTTTCCCGGCGTGCACCCCATATTTTTATTAAACAGCCGGATAAAATGGTCTTTTGTCAAAAAGCTCAGCGCTGCCAGATCTTCTATATTAATAGGCCTGTCGATGTTCGTATGAATATAATGCAGCGATTTCAGTATCCGCTGATCCAGCTCCAGATGCTTATCGGATGCTCCCGCCAGGAAACGGGAAAAAATTTGTTGGATGATAGCTCTGGCTTCCATTTCGAAAGCGGGAGGCATGGTTCTGTGAAGGGCAATATTTTTAATAAGGGTAGGCGAATTATCGTATGAGCTGGGGTCATAGAATTGTAGTCCCCGGTCAGGGTTGATGAGCGCGAGCCGCTGTATCAGCTGAATGATCAACGCGTCTGCTTCAAGTTCCACGGGAAAGTCAAGGAGGTCAAAAATGCTGGGCTGACCATTCATTTCCTCGTAGATATGGATATAGTATAATGACAAACGGCCATCGCATTCATATCCGTGGCGGACATAGGAGGGGGTGAGGTATAAATGCCCCTTTTTCAGTTCATACGTGCCGTCTTCCCGGATGATCCTGGCTGTCCCGCTTTTAACCAGGTGGATCCTGATAAAAGGGCTGCATACGTTCTTCCAGTTCCAGTCAGCATTATGGACAGCGAGGCCAATATTCAGTAAAATGAAATCCGGGAACTTGCGTTCTCCGCTCATAGTCAAGGTTTTGCAACAAATGTAGGGTTTGGATGTCGATAAAGTGCAATTATTTTGTCGATATTGGGTAAAAGGGAAAAAAAGAAGATCGGTATTTTTAGCACATGAAACGCCGAACAATGATCAGAGGCCTGGCCGGAGCTGTTCCTGCCTTATGGGCCGCACGTTATGCAAATGCTGCTGCACTTCTTGAAAATTCCCTGCCCGGAGAGCAGATCGCACAAGGTCCTTTCAAACCTTCCTGGGAGTCTTTAAAGCAATACCAGGTACCCGACTGGTTCAGGGATGCCAAATTCGGCATCTGGGCGCACTGGGGGCCCCAGTGTCAGCCAGAACATGGCGACTGGTACGCACGCGGTATGTACGAGGAGGGAAGCGACCACTATAAATACCACCTTGAGAAATATGGACATCCGTCGAAGTTTGGCTTCAAAGACGTGATAAATGAATGGAAAGCGGAGCACTGGGATCCCGGCCAGCTGCTTTCACTGTATAAAAAGGCGGGCGCAAAATATTTTGTGGCCCTGGCCAATCACCACGACAATTTTGACAATTATAATAGTAAATACCAGTCCTGGAACTCCGTGAACATGGGGCCCAAAAAAGACCTCATCGAAGGCTGGGCAAAGGCAGCCCGGGAACAGGGCCTGTTTTTGGGTGTGAGCGTGCATGCAGCGCATGCCTGGACCTGGTACGAGCCAGCCCAGGGCGCGGATAAGAACGGGGCATTGGCAGGTGTGCCCTATGATGGGAAGATCACCAAAGCTGACGGCAAAGATGCCTGGTGGAACGGATATGATCCACAGGAGCTCTATGCACAAAATCATCCGCGTAGCGCCAAAGTACAAGGCTGGGATGCTTTCAACCAGCAATGGGCCTGGGGGGCGGGGGCGAGCAAACCCAGTAAAAGTTATTGCGAGAAGTTCTTCAACCGCACAGTAGACCTGATCAACCGCTACGAGCCAGACCTGGTATATTTTGACGATACGGTGCTGCCTTTGTGGCCGGTAAGCGACGCCGGCCTGCGAATAGCTGCGCATCTCTACAACAGCAGCATTAAAAAGCACGGCAAGCTGCAGGCAGTGCTTAACGGTAAGATACTTAATGAAGAGCAGCGAAAGTGTATGGTTTGGGATATTGAGCGTGGGCAAAGCCAGCAGATCGAGCCATATGTATGGCAAACTGATACCTGTATTGGCAGCTGGCATTATGATCGCAGGGTCTATGAAAATCAAGGGTATAAGTCAGCCAAAACAGTGATCCATACACTGGCGGATGTGGTGAGCAAGAATGGCAATCTCCTGCTCAGTGTTCCGGTACGTGGAGATGGCAATATTGACTCCGCAGAACTGGCTATTGTGGAAGGCATTGCTTCCTGGATGCAACAGAACAGCGAGTCCATCTACGGCACGCGTCCCTGGAAGATATACGGGGAAGGGCCTGCTATCGAAGCGGCAGCGCCCCTGAGCGCGCAGGGATTCAATGAAGGTAAAGGAAAGCCTTTCGGACCGGAAGATATCCGCTTTACAAGCAAGGCAGATACGCTCTATGCAATAGTGCTTGGCTTGCCGGCGGATGGGAAAGCCCGGATCAAATCGCTGGCTGCGGATAGTAAGCATTATCCTTCCGCCATCACGCGTGTTGAATTATTGGGCCATGGCGAAGTACCGGTAGAACGGACAAAGGATGCGCTGACAGTGCAGTTGCCGGATAGGCTGCCCAACCAGGAGGCCTTATGCCTGAAAATCGTGTGAGGCGGCTTATTGAGGGTATTTTGTTATATTGTGAAGGATGGGCTTAAACACGTTGTGATGCGTTTTTTTATCTGGATTGTCTTGGCCTTGCAATCGCTCCCTGCTTTTGGGCAAAGCAGCCATTATAATTTTTCCAAGCTAAACACCTATACCGGTCTTTCACATAACCAGGTAAAGGCCATATTGAAAGATCGCGACGGGTTTTTATGGTTTGGCACTATGTCGGGCCTGAATCGTTATGATGGATATTCCTGCAGGGTATTCCGGAAAAATCACAATGACAGCACTTCGCTTCCTGATAATAATATCACGGCACTATATGAGCTGCCGCATGGAAAGATGTGGGTATCTACAATGGGAGGCGCCTGTATCTATGATCCGGACACGGAGAAATTCAGTGCTGATCCTGGCAGCTATTTACAATCCTTCGGTTTACCTTCCGGCAGAATTAAAAGTATTGTCAAAGGCAACAATGGCAGATACTGGTTTCTTTACTATGACGCTGGCTTGTACCTGTATTCAGTTAGTGCTAAAAGTGCAAGGCTGGTAAGGCCGCCGCGGTCATCATCCCCTTCGGAAAAGATCACCTGCGTCCAGGAATCCAGGAACGGCAATTTATGGGTGATGTATCACAACGGATTTTTGCTGGAATATGACCTGCAACCGGGTAAGGTTGTCTACGCCAGTGCTGTTATCCAACAAAAATATAAGGGAAGCGATTTTGATAACTTCTTTATAGATAGAGACGGAGACATCTGGGCCTGGTGTTACAACAGCGGAGTTTTTCTTTTTCATCCCCCGGATAGCACCATCAAACAGTTTAATAAAAACTCCTCACCGTCGAGGTTGAATTCAGACATGGTAAGCCAGGTGGTGGAGGATAATAGCGGGTTAATATGGATAGGAACAGACCATGGAGGAGTAACCCTGGTCCGCAAAGATGAGCATTTCAGCACCACTTATCTTCTGAATAACCCCGATGACCCGAAGAGCCTTAGTCAGAACAGTATCACTGCTATTTATAAGGATGATCACGGAATTATCTGGCTGGGCACCTACAAGCAGGGGATCAGTTACCTGAACAGCGATATAGTACAATTTCCATATTACCATCACCAGGAACTGATTGCCGGGAGCCTTCAATATGATGATATCAACCGTTTTGCGGAAGACAGGCAGGGCAATATCTGGCTGGGGACCAACGGTGGGGGGCTCATGTACTTTGACAGGAGAAGAAATACTTTCACCCAATACCTGCATGATCCAAACAATAAGAACAGCCTGAGTAATAATGTGATCGTAAGCTTATGGATCGATCACGAAGGGATCCTTTGGATCGGTAGTTACCTGGGCGGCCTCAGTAGTTTTGACGGGAAACAGTTTACGCATTACAGGCACAATGATAAGGATCGTTCCAGCCTGGCAGATGACAATGTATGGGAAGTATTTGAAGACAGGGATCAACAGTTATGGATAGGTACTTTGAATGGTGGTCTGGATCTTTTCAACAGGAAAACAAAACAGTTTGAACACCATAAAGCCGGACCGGGTGGCTCAGCTTCCAATACTATAACCGCTATCCTGCAGGATGCCAAGGGCAATTTATGGGTGGGCACCGGGGCGGGGCTTGCCGTCTTCGAAAAAAATAAGCGCACGCCACAGCTCTACCAGCACACAAGCGCTAAGCATAGTTTAAGCAGCAATGCCATCAGCAGCCTCCTGGAAGACAGTAAGGGAAGGATCTGGATCGGGAGCGGCGAAGGCCTGAACCTGTTTAATGAACAGACAAAGGAATTTTTCACATTTACTACTGCAAATGGCCTGGCTGATAATGTGATATTGGATATGCTGGAGGACAATTATCACAGTATCTGGCTTTCCACACCGAATGGATTATGTAACGCTGTTCCAAAACAACAGCAGCATGGCGCCGGTTTTACTATTATCTGTTACGATGAGAAGAACAACATCCAGAACCGCGAGTTCAACGAAAATGCAGCCTTGAAGACGCATGCGGGTGAATTGCTGTTTGGTGGGCCTTCCGGTTTCAATATCATTGATCCTGGCAAAATCGGGAAGCCTTCATACCGCCCGAAGATCGTATTCACAGGCCTGCAGATCTTTAACAATAACATAGATCCGGGTATGGTGGTCAATGGCCGTGTTGTGCTGCGGCAATCGCTGACCCGTGGGCCCGAAATTGAACTGAAGCATAAAGAGAATGTTTTTTCTATTGAATTCTCCTCACTTGATTTCGATCATAGTACCCAGGATAAATATGCATATATGCTCGAAGGGTTCAATACTGACTGGTTGTATGTGAACGGTGATCAACGGCGGGTTACCTATACAAATCTTGATCCCGGGCACTATGTTTTTAAAGTAAAGGTTTTAAATGGTTACGGCCTATGGAGTGAGGTCAAGACCTTACAGGTGCATATCGAACCACCGATTTGGCGAACGCCGCTTGCCTATTGTATCTATGCGTTAATGGCAGCCGGGATATTCCTGTTCGCCCGGCGTATCACGCTTGACAGGATACAGATGCGTTTTGAAGTGCGGCAACAACGCAGGGAAGCAGAAAGGGCGCAGGCACTGGAACAGTTAAAGACAAAATTCTTCACCAACGTAAGCCATGAATTCCGCACCCCCTTAAGCCTTATCATCGCTCCGTTGGACAAGATCATTCAACATACTACGGATGAAGAGCAGGCAAAACAATTAAACCTGGTACAGCGTAATGCAAAGCGTTTATTGAACCTGGTAAACCAGCTACTGGATTTCAGGAAGATGGAAGTGGAGGAAGTAAGATTACATCCTTCCATAGGCGACATTGTCAGGTTTTGTAAGGACACCAGCTACGCTTTTACCGATATTGCGGAAAAGAAAAAGATCCAATTTTCCTTCTCCGCTAATATCGACAGCCTGGAAATTTATTTCGATAAGGATAAAATTGAAAAGATCCTATTCAACCTGCTTTCGAATGCCTTTAAATATACGCATGATAACGGCGCCGTGGGCATTCACCTTACCTATCAGCCGGCGGTAAATAATGAAGGGGATGGAACCCTTGCGATTGAGGTAAAAGATACCGGTATCGGGATCCCGGCCAGCCAGCACGAAAAGATCTTTGAACGGTTCTTTCAAACGGAGGTGCCGGAAAGCATGGTAAACCAGGGGACCGGGATCGGCCTGGCTATTACAAAAGAGTTTGTAAAATTACATAAGGGGATCATCACCGTAAAGAGTGAGCCGGACCGGGGTACCTGTTTTACTGTGCTGCTTCCTGCAAAGAAAATTTATGAATGTTCGGCCCGGGTTGCAACAAGCCCTTTACCAACAGAAAACGGAGAACCATTATTGGAGGAAAGTAAAAAGGGCGATAAGAAGAAAACCATACTCATAGTGGAAGACAATGAGGACCTGCGATTTTATCTAAAGGATAACCTGAAAGGGCAATATTACATAGAAGAGGCTACGAACGGGAAAGAAGGCTGGGAAAAAATAAAGCAGCTAAACCCAGACCTGGTGGTGAGCGATATTATGATGCCTTTAATGGACGGGGTTGCGCTGGCCAAAAAAATTAAGACCGAAACGCTCACCGCTCATATTCCTGTTGTTTTACTTACTGCCATGGGAAGTGAAGAGAAGCAGCTGGAGGGTTTGAAGGCAGGTGTGAACGATTACATTACAAAACCGTTCACCTTTGAGATCCTGGCTTCCCGCATCAATAACCTGCTGGCACAGCAAAAATTATTGCAGAAAAGGTTCCAGAAGCAGGTGGAGGTCAATCCCGGGGAGGTTACTATCACCCCTGTGGACGAAAAATTCCTGAAACAGGCTTTGGAAGCTGTTGAAAAGCAAATAGATAACCCGGATTTTTCGGTGGAAGATCTTAGCCGTGAGATGTGCATGAGCCGTGTTACGTTTTATAGAAAGATCGTTTCCCTTACCGGCAGGTCGCCCTTGGAATTTATCCGTTCGATCCGTTTGAAAAGAGCCGCTCAACTATTGGACAAAAGCGGAATGTCAATTGCCGAAATTGCATACCAGGTAGGATTTAATGATCCCAAGATCTTCACCAAATTTTTCAAGGAAGAGTTTAATATGCTGCCCTCGCAGTACATGGCAAATATTAGGAATAAAGATAATTAACCCGCTGCTCAATCGAAAAAAGCTGAATGAAAATCAGCTCTTTGTAACAATTATCCCCCAATTTGAAACATTCAACCACCTGCTTTCAGCCGCTCAGGTAATAGCTTTACGGCATTCTAATCCACGTGTATGAAATTGAGATTGATGCTGTTTAGCCTGTTGGCTTCCGCTTTTTTGAATGACTTATTGGCAGTGCCGCCCGCCTATATCACACTTCCTGATGGTGTAATACTTTTTACAGACCCTTTGCTAACAGGCTCACCGCATGCCGTTAAGCTGGAAGTGATTGCGGATAATATTATAAGAGTGATCGCAGCTCCCGGAAAAGAAATAGTACCCGGTAATAGCCTGATCACTGTTTACAAAAAAAAGCCCGGGCTTACGTGGAATGTTATTCCTTCTAAAGAAAACCTCACACTCAGAACCTCCAGATTAATCGCTACTATCGACCGCAAAACAGGGGCGGTTACTTTCACGGATCTCACCGGTAAAAAAATACTGGCTGAAAAACAGCCGGTTGGAAGGAGTTTTCAACCTGTTGTATTTGATGGTAACCGGTATTACACGCTCACGCAAACCTTTCAGTCAACAGGCGGTGATGCCTGGTATGGATTGGGCCAGCACCAGGATGGTATAATGAATTACCGGGGGCAGCAGGTTACTTTCTTCCAGAACAATACGGAGGTAGCCATTCCATTTTTGATTTCCAGTAAAAATTATGGCATTCTGTGGGATAATTATTCGCTGACCAGGGCTGGTGATGTAAGGCCGCTCCACCCGCTTTCTTCCATGCAGCTTTTCTCAAAGCTTGGAGAACCGGGCTGGCTTACAGCCTCGTACATCAACAATACGCATAACCCCAAAGAGATAAGTATAGAAAGAGCAGAGGCAAACATTAATATGGAGTTCCTGGGAGACTCAAAGATCCAGCTACCCGGGGAATTTACACCTGCTACCGGAATGGTAAGCTGGGAAGGGAGCCTTGCCAGTCATTTGTCGGGCCTGCACCAGTTCCGGTTCACCTACGGCGGTTCCCTGAAGGTGTGGCTGGACGGAAAGCTTGTTTTAGACCGCTGGCGCAAAGCCTGGAACCCCGCGTCTGCATTAGTTCCATGGGATTTCAAAAAAGGAGAGAAAGTACCTGTTAAAATTGAATGGACACCTGAAGGAGGCGAATCCTATCTTTCTCTGAAATGGCAGGAACCATTGAGCGCAGCAGAGCAGAACAATTTTGGCTTTTGTTCTGAAGCCGGCAAACAGGTTGATTACTACTTTGTTTACGGTAATAATATGGATGAGGTGATCGCCGGTTACCGGGATCTTACCGGTAAAGCGCCTATAGTGCCGAAATGGGCATTGGGTTTCTGGCAAAGCAGGGAACGATATAAAACACAGGAAGAGATCCTTACCACGGTTGATGAATTCCGCAGGAGAAAGATCCCTATTGACAACATTGTGCTGGACTGGAGCTATTGGAAGGAAGCAGAATGGGGCAGCCAGGAGTTTGATGAAAAACGCTTTCCTTCTCCCGACAGTATGATCGATGTGCTGCATAAAAAATACAATGCCCGGATCATGATATCGGTGTGTCCGAAATTTTATGACGGCATCTCAGCGTACAAGGAGTTTGATAAGAACGGATGGCTTTATAAAAGGAATATAGCCGACCGGCAGAGAGACTGGATAGGCAAGGGATATGTTTCTACTTTTTACGATGCCTTCAATAAAGATGCGCGGAAAGGATTCTGGAACCTGATCAATGATAAGATCTATAGTAAAGGCATTGACGCATGGTGGATGGACGCCAGTGAGCCGGATATCCTTTCTAATGTAGATGCCGGTAAAAGGAAGCTGCAAATGACGCCCACTGCTTTGGGCAGCGCTGCAGAATTCCTGAATGCTTATCCGCTGCAAAATGCAAAAGGGATTTATGAAGGGCAGCGTTCCACGGACCCCGATAAAAGGGTTTTCCTGCTCACACGCTCAGGCTTTGCCGGTTCACAGCGCTATGCTGCAGCTATATGGAGCGGTGATATCGGATCCACCTGGGTTGATCTGAAGGCACAAATAGCCGCAGGCGTAAATTTTTCTATGTCCGGGCTTCCCTACTGGACCATGGATATAGGTGGTTTTGTGGTGCCCCGGAAATTTGAAAGCCCGGATGCTGAAAACCAGGAAGAGTGGAGGGAGCTGATGACCCGCTGGTCGCAGTTTGGCACATTCGTTCCTTTGTTCCGTTCCCATGGGCAATTTCCATATCGGGAGGTATATAATACAGCTCCTGAAGACCATCCTGCGTATAAAAGTTTTCTTTATTACGACAAGCTACGTTACCGTTTACTTCCCTATATCTATTCGCTGGCCGGGGCGGCATATCATGACGATTATACCATCATGCGCGGACTTGCAATGGACTTTGCACGAGATACGGCTGTATTAAATATCGGAGATCAGTACATGTTTGGGCCTGCCCTGCTGGTAAATCCTGTTTATGAGCACAGGCAAACCAAACGCGCACTGTACCTGCCCAGCTGTGAAGGATGGTATGATCTCTATTCGGGCAAATGGTATGCCGGCGGTCAGCAAATTGTGGCCGATGCTCCTTATGAGCGGATGCCTTTATTTGTAAAAGCAGGGTCCATCCTGCCTTTCGGGCCTGCATTACAGTACACCACAGAAAGACAGGCAGATACCATCACGTTAAACATTTACACAGGCGCGGATGCATCCTTCAACCTCTACGAAGATGAAGGAACTAATTACAATTATGAAAAAGGTGCTTTTTCTGTTATCCCGGTAAGATATAAGGAAGCAACAGGAACCCTTACCATCGGGGACCGGAAGGGATCATTCAAGGGGATGCTGCAGAAAAGAACGTTCCGGATCAATATGATAAGCCCCAATAAAGTCAGAAGCCTGGATTTTGATACACCATGCGATAAAGAAGTGATTTATGAAGGGACACATCTAAATATAAAAAAACAGCCAATTTAAATTCACACGTATGAAGTCAGCCAAAATTATTCGCTTGCGAATATTGCTGCTATGGGGGATAACTATGATTTTTACCCTAAGCGAAAACACCTTCGCACAGACTGCGAAAGTGAGCGGAACAATCACCAGCCAAAGCACATCCGCCCCGGTTCCGGGCGCGTCGGTCACCGTGAAAAATACCAAGATAGCCGCCGTTGCCGATGAAGCAGGAAGGTTTTCTATTAACGCATCCACCGGCGATGTGCTGATGATCTCTTCGGTAGGGTTCATTGCAAAAGAGGTGAAGGTGGAATCGCAGGAATTGAGGATCCAGCTGCAGGACTCGGAGAATCAGCTGGAGAATGTAGTAGTAATCGGTTACGGCACGCAACGGAAAAAGCTGGTTACAGGCGCCAACATACAGGTAAGAGGGGCCGATATTCAAAAGCAAAATACTACCAATGCATTACAGGCTTTGCAGGGCCAGGCGCCTGGTGTACAGATCACTTCTTATTCAGGTCAGCCTGGTTCCGGCATGAATGTTATTATCCGTGGTAAGGGTACGGTGGGTAATTTTTCTCCGCTGTATATTGTTGATGGCGTTCAAACCGGTGATATTTCATATCTGAATCCCGCCGACATTGAATCCATTGACGTCCTGAAAGATGCCGCTTCCGCTGCCATTTACGGTTCCCAGGCCGCTAACGGTGTTATTCTGGTTACCACCAGAACAGGGAAAAACAATCAGAAAGCGCAGGTGACCCTGGATGTTTTTTACGGCGCTCAGCGTGTTGCACGTAAAGCAAAGCTTTTGAATGCAAAAGAGTATGCCACGATTATAAATGAAGCTGCAACGAACTCGGGTAAAGCGCCTTATTTCAGCAATGAGGTGATTGACAATTTGCCTGTAAATACCAACTGGCTTGACCAGATGTTTAAGAATAATGTACCGACTCAAAACTATGTGCTGGGTGTACAGGGTGGGGGTGCGGGCTCCACCTATTCCCTGTCATTGGGATATACAGGCCAGGGCGGTATTGTAGGCGGCTCTAACATTTCTAACTTCGAGCGCTATACGTTCAGGATAAACTCCGATCACAACCTGTACCAGAATATTATTAAGATAGGGGAGCATCTTACATTCAATTATCAGAACACGCATGGAATTTTAGTAGACGGTCAGTACAATAACACTTTGCGTAGTGCTTTCAGTACAAGCCCCTTACTGCCCATGTATGATGGGAATGGCAATTACTTCAGCAGCGACCAGAAAGGCTGGTACCCGGGAAAACCTGACCAAGCATGGAACAATACAGAAGCGAACCCCTATGCAGTAATGGACTATACCACGCGCAACCGGAACAGCAGCCAGGGTTTGTTTGGCGATGTATATATACAGGCTGAGCCCATTAAAGGATTAAAGTTCCGCTCCAGCCTGGGTTTAAATTATACGGCTAATCAAAGCCATGGTTATACGCCGGTTTATCACCTCTCTATTTATGCGTTTAATGATACTTCCAAGGTAACCCAGTCAATGGGTAACGGGCTAACTATCCAGTTCGATAATTTATTGAGCTATGATTTTAATGTGGCTGCTGATCATCATTTCAGCGTAATGGCCGGCAGTTCTTCACTGAAAGCGAAAACAGTGGCTATGAATGGCAACAACTGGTACCTGCGTGTGGCCGACCTGCAGCATGCTTACCTTTCCGTGGCCCAGAATGTGAACAGGGGCGCGCCCTATATGAGTGTTGGCGGAGGTCCTACTGAAAATGCCTTGTTGTCTTACTTCGGGCGGCTGCAATACGATTTCCGCGAGAAATATCTGCTGAATATCACCTTCAGGTCTGATGGGTCATCAAGATTTGCACCCGGGCATCGCTGGGGATATTTTCCCTCGGTATCTGGAGGATGGGTTACTTCTATGGAGAACTTTATGCAGGGCGCTCATTGGCTGGATTTCCTGAAGATCCGTGGTAGCTGGGGCCGGGTAGGTAATCAGAATGTAGCGGCTTATCAATATTTATCTCCCATCAGTTTCAGTAACACGGCTTATATATTCGGGCCTGTTGAAGGGGCGAATACACAAGGTGCTTTTCCGAGCCGCATCGCTAACCCCAATGTAAAATGGGAAACCTCAGAGCAGACCAATATCGGCTTTGATGCTACCGTGTTGAAAAGGTTGAACGTTACGTTTGATTATTATAACAAAACCACAAAAGACTGGTTAATAACGGTGCCCATTCTGGCCACCGCCGGAGCCGATGCACCGCTGATCAATGGGGGCGATGTAAAGAATACGGGCGTTGAGCTTGCGCTTAATTACCGTAATAGCATTGGCAAGGATTTCAATTATTCAATTGGTGTAAATGGCGCGTATAACAAAAATAAGATAGGGAATATTCCTACAAATGATCATGTGCTTCATGGTAATACCAATGTGCTGTATGCTAATGCGGGTGAGTTTTACCGTGCAGCAAACGGTGAGCCGGTAGGTTATTTCTGGGGCTTTAAAACTGACGGCATTTTTCAGACAGCGGAAGATGTGCTGGCCTATAAAGGCAAAACCGGCGCGCCCATACAGCCCACCGCCCAGCCAGGGGATGTTCGTTACGTTGATCTGAACGGCGATGGGGCTATTGATGCCAATGACAAAACAAAGATCGGTGATCCCAATCCTAATCTCACATTTGGCTTTAACGTAGCGCTGGATTACAAGGGCTTTGATTTCTTTGTACAGGCATCCGGTGTTTCAGGTAATCAACTGGTGCAGTCGTGGAGAGGTCCCGGTGGCTTCGGTAATTATACGACGGACATCCTGGAGCGCTGGCATGGCCCAGGAACATCCAACAGGATTCCCAGGGTAACAGAAGATGGGGTGAACTGGGCGCAGTTCTCCGACCTGTACATCTATGATGGTAAATTTCTTCGTATCAGCACCATCACGCTCGGCTATGATTTTGCAAACCTGGTTAAAAAAAGCTACCTGGGCAAGCTAAGAGTATATGCTTCTGTGCTGAATGCTTTCACAATTACCGGTTACAAAGGAATGGACCCGGAAGTTGGATATAATGAAGGCTTTTCATCCGGGGTGGACCTTGGATATTATCCCAGGCCAAGAACGTACATGATCGGGGCAAACGTCCGCTTTTAAACCAAAAAAGAATCAGCAATGAAAAACTTAAAGCTTTATATACTGTCTACTGCATTGCTATCATTGATCGCATGCAGCAAAAACTTCCTGGATACGGAAGATGTAACCTCTGCTACAGAACAGAATTTTTACAAAACACCGGATGATGCCTGGAAAGCGCTGGTGGGCGTATATGACGGATTACAGCGTGTCTGGTCAGGTGGCGTTGCTTTTCCTGTGGCCTCTGTGGTGATGTCTGATGAAGCATTCGGAGGCACCGGCAATGCAGACGGATTCGGTTACCAGATGATGGACGAATTTGACAAGCTCCGTTCGCCTTCTGATCAGAATATGTTTGGCGATAGCTGGAGCCTTTATTACAAAGCTATTTACCGTGCCAACATGCTTTTGCTGCACCTGGACGGGGTAGATTGGAAAGGGAATGACAATTTACGCAAGACCTATGAAGCTGAAACAAGGTTTATACGCGCATTCTGCTATTTTGATATGGTGAGGTTGTGGGGCAATATCCCATTGATCACAAAACCTACTACCGACAATGTGCCGCAGACGGGCGTAGACAGCGTTTATAAGCTCATTACAGATGATCTGAAATTTGCAGCAGCCAATCTTCCTGCCACCAGTTATGGCGCTCAGGATCCGGCCACCCGCGGACGGGTAACCAAATGGGCCGCCGAATCTTTGATAGGCCGTGTGTTTCTTTACTACACCGGTTCTTATGGCAAAGCAGACCTGGTGGGAGAGGTGTCAAAAGCGCAGGCGCTTGGTTACCTGGAGGATGTTATTAATAACGGCGGATTCGGGCTGGTTGACAAATTCGCTAATTTATGGCCGGCTGCCTCTCTCAATAATTACGTAGGAGAAGATAATAAGGAAACCGTGTTTGCCATCAAGTATACCTACACCAGTGATTGGAATGGCAATGTGGATGGCAATAACTGGATGGTAATGTACGGCATCCGTATCCAGAATATTTACCCGTATGGAATGGGCTGGGGAGGCGCAACCGTGAACCCTAAGCTTTGGAATGCCTACGCTCCGGGCGACAGCCGGAGAAATGCCTCCATTATTTCAATAAAGGACGAAGGGCTTGATTTTCAGAATATAAAAGATCAGAGGGAGTATACCGGCTATTGCATTAAAAAATATACGCCGATGGTGGATGCGGCAGGAAAAAGCCTGGCGGAAAAGATGGGCGGCGCCAGCTTCATGATCAGCCAGTTCCAGGATTATGTGTCTATCCGCTATGCAGATGTATTGTTAATGGCTGCTGAATTAGGTGCTGCGGGCGCACAAAATTACTTCGATGATGTACGCAAAAGAGCATTGGGCGACAGCTTTGTCCAGATCCCGGTGAACCAGGCAAATATTATGAATGAAAGAAGGCTCGAGTTTGCAGGAGAAGGGATCCGCTATTGGGATCTGCTTCGCCAGGGCGTAAATGTTGCTGCAGCTGCCATTGCCGAGTCAGTGACCGTTCAAAATGGCGGGGTGAATACAACCAAAACTATACTGGGATCAAAGGTCATAGAAACAAAGGGCCTGGTGCAAATTCCTTATACACAGATCACTTTGTCAAACAACGTGTTGAAACAAAATGCGGGATGGTAACGAGCTTATTGATTCAACTTTACAATAATTAATCCACGTATATGAAACTACAACTGCTGCCGCTGATAGCTATCCTGCTGGCATCCATTTTCAGCATACATCTCTCTGCACAAACAATAAAAATCAGTGGTACGATCGTCAACCAGGGTAATTCCATCCCGGTTCCGGGAGCATCGGTTACCGTAAAGAACTCCCAGCGCTACGCAATCACCGATGAAGCGGGGCGGTTTACGATCGATGCGTCAACAGGCGACGTATTAGTGATCACCATGATTGGTTACCTCAAAAAAGAGGTAGTGGTTGATAAAAGCACTTCCATCCAGGTAAAACTGGCTGAGAATGTTTCACAACTGGAGGATGTGGTGGTAATCGGTTATGGCAAGACAAGACGGAAAGACGTTACCGGCGCCATATCTTCTGTTTCCGGTGATGAGATCCGTAAAACACAACCTGTAACCTTTGATCAGGCCTTGCAGGGAAAGGTGCCGGGCTTAGTAGCGCAACAAATATCAGGTCAGCCAGGCGGAGCTGTATCTGTACAGATCCGGGGCTTGTCTTCTTTTGGCGGAAGTTCTCCTATGTACGTAATTGATGGGGTCATTATTGGCGGTACGGCCGCACTCGGGGCAGGCGTCAACCCGCTGGCGGGTATCAATCCTTCTGAAATTGAATCCATTGATGTGTTGAAAGACGCATCTGCAACGGCAATTTATGGCTCGCAGGCAACAAATGGCGTAATAGTAATAACTACCAGGAGAGGGCAGGTCGCTCCGCCGAGCATTACCTATGATATGTATGCAGGCTACCAGCAAATACCTAAGAAGCTGCCGGTGATGAACTTAAGGGAATATGCAGCTTTTATAAATGAAAGAAATACGGGTCTAGGCTGGGGATTTGATACCCGGCCGGAGTTTGTAAATCCCAATTACCTGGGGGAGGGTACTAACTGGCAGAAAGAGCTTTTTAGAAATGCACCGATGTACAACCACACGTTGACCGTTAGCGGGGGAGATGCAAGAACACAATACCTGCTGTCCGGCTCTTATTTCAAGCAGGAAGGTATTGCCCTGGGGTCTGATTTCCGCAGGATCTCATTAAGACTGAACCTTGATAATAGAACGACCGATTGGCTAAAGATCGGCACCAGCCTGCAACTTGTGAGTATCAAAGAGAATGTGAATTCAACCAGTTCAAATGTAATTAATACCGCATTAAGCCAGACACCGGATATAGCGGTGAAAAATGAGGATGGCAGCTGGGGCGGCGCCTATAACCCGAATGGATGGGTGAATAGTACCGTGAACCCGTATGCAATAGCCCTTATCAATAAAGACCAGGCAAACAGGAAACAGCTTTTTGGTAATATATATGCCGACATCGCGTTTACCAAAGATCTGAGCCTCCGGAATGAAGCAACAGCAAGCTTTTCGATGGCAACGGAAGACCGGTTTAACCCTTCCTATACCTTCGGTCTGGTAAAAAATAATACTAACAGCGCATCTTATAATTTTTCGCAAAGCCTGTTTACAACCATCAGAAGCTATTTTACCTATTCGCACCTGTTTAAAGACAGGTATAATGTAAATGTGTTGCTGGGCCATGAAGCGCAGCTAAACACCAGTGAAGGGTCTTCTGCCGCAAGATCTAATTTTCCCTCCAACAATGTGCAGGTGATCAGTAGCGGGGATCCCACTACCGCCACCAATTCCGGTACCAAGGGGCAAAGCGCGCAGGAATCCTACTTTGGCCGTATCAACCTGGCGATCAATGATAAGTACCTGTTTACCGCCAATCTCCGGGCAGACGGCTCTTCAAAGTTCGCTCCTGAAAACCGCTGGGTGAATACCTACTCAGGAGCATTTGCCTGGAAGATGAATAATGAAAGATTGCTGAAGTCAGTAAAAAATATTAATGAATTAAAGCTGCGCCTGGGTTATGGCTTAACGAATAATCAGAATATCCGGGACTATGCCTATACTTCCACGCTTGCTACTGTGGCTACGGGGCTTACAGGCATTGCACAGCTTACCCAGAATGTGGGCAATCCGTATGTACAATGGGAAAAAACAAAATATGCAAACATAGGGCTGGACGGTACGCTTTTTAACTGGAGATTAAGCTTCTCCGTGGATGTTTACAATCGCAGAACCGACGGCCTTGTATTACAGATCCCCTTGCCATTGTATTCCGGTACAGCGATCGGCTATGCACCAGGCTCACTGGATGCCCCGTATGTAAACGTGGGTACCGTTAATAACAAGGGTTTTGACTTCAGAATCAGTTCAACCAACGTTAAAAGCAAAAGTTTTACCTGGAAAACAGATGTAACTGTTTCACGCAATATTAATGAGGTGCTGAAGCTCAATACGGATGGCGCGTCGCTGGACAGGCAGTACAACAAAACTGTTGTGGGCAGGTCTATTGGCGAGTTTTACGGGTATGTTATCGACGGGGGCGTGTTTGCTACAAAAGAAGATTTTAAGACCCACGCACTACCCACTAAAAATGGCGTGCCCCTACCCGTAGGCGCCGCCGGTGGCAGTATCTGGTATGGTGATCTGAAGTTCAAAGACTTTAATGGTGATGGCATTATTAATGAACATGATCAAACGTTCCTCGGTTCTCCCATACCTAAGTACCAGCTTGGTTTAAACAATACCTTCTCCTATAAGAATTTTGATCTGAATATATTCTTCACGGCAAACATTGGCAATAAAGTATATAACCAGCTGCGCGTGAACGGAGAATACCCGGGTACAAGTTTTGGATATCTCCGGGAACTAATGAACTATGCGAAACTGACCCTGATCGATCCGAACGGATCTGCTACCGATATTAACAATATACAGGTGACAAACCCCGATACCAGGATCCCGGGGATCAGGAATGACAATACCAATGACAACAACAGGAACTCTGACAAGTTTGTTGAGAACGGCTCTTTTTTACGGTGTAAGAATATTTCTTTAGGATATACCCTCCCGGAAAAGCTGATTTCGAAAGCCAATATTAAGTATGTGAGAGTCTATTTCAATGTTTCAAATGCTTTTATTCTTACCAATTACAAGGGAATGGATCCTGAGATCGGATCATGGGACCCGCTAAGCGCAGGTGTTGACGGAGGCTACTATCCGCAGCCCCGGGTCTTTACCATTGGTGCTAACGTAAAATTGAGTAAGTAAAATATTCATCTGTTTAATATAAATAGTTATGAGATCAATATTGGGTAAAATAATAGCTTTCCTGTTAGCTACGATCGTTATAACGGGATGCTCCAAAAGCTTTTTAGACCGGCCACCCCTGTCGCAGATAAGTGCTGATAACTTTTATCAAACCTCCAATGATCTTAGATTGGCAACAGCTGCATTGTATGCCGGTACACCCTGGGGAGACTGGAATTATAACTGTTATTTACCCGTAGGCGATGTGCTGAGTGGAAACATGGCAGTTGGTTACTGGGGAGATGCCGTGCAGCTGAACACTTTTACGGTTACGGGCTTAAACGGCATTATGATCTCTAACTGGAAAGGGATGTATAATGTTATCGCACACTGTAATGTAACCATTAATGCCATCACGCAGAAGGCGTCCAATGCCATCCCGGAGAAGGACAAGAATGCTGCTATTGCTGAGGCCCGCTTTATACGTGGATTTGCCTATTACAACCTGGCGGTGTTATGGGGTGCTGTGCCTGTTATTGAAGATAACAGTAAACTGATCATATCTCCTTTGATTAACCGCATAAAAACCGAAGACGTATATAAATTCGCCATTAACGACCTGACCTTTGCAGCAGGAAATCTCCCGCCGGCGGATGTTGCCGGAAGGGTAACGACCTGGTCTGCACAAGGCATGTTAAGTAAGGTTTATCTGACGGTAGCCGGGTTAAACCAGCATGGAGGCGCCAGGGATCAGGCATACCTGGATAGCGCAAGAAAATACGCAGGTAACGTATGTAAGAATAGTGGCCTGGCACTGGTAGCTAATTATGCTAACCTCTTTAAAAGCCAGTTTAACGACAACCCGGAGTCATTGTTTGCATTGCAGTGGGCACCCGGTGGCGGTTGGCTGGAAGGAAATATGCTGCAGATCTATTCTCCCGGCGGTACGGAAATATCTGCCAATGGCTCTGCCGGCTGGTTTAATATCCGCCCAACCATAGATATGTACCAGCTGTACACCACGAAGGATTCTGTAAGGCGTAAGGCTACCTTTATGATCAATGGTGATTATTACCCGGAGCTGAACGCAGCGGGCGGAGGATATAAATTTACAGGTGATTGCGGATTGAAGAAGCATATTATCGGTACGAACAAGGATAATAATGCGCCAACGATGAACCTGACCTCTTCTACCGAGCACAATGCATTATTAAGACTGGCAGATGTTTACCTCATTTATGCGGAAGCCATACTTGGTAACAGCGGCGCTACCAGCGATGCTGAGGCGCTGCTTTACTTTAACAAAGTTCGTGAAAGGGCCGGGATTAATCCAACTACTAAAATAGATATAGACACCCTGATCAATGAGAGAAGAATTGAGCTTGCAGGGGAGGGACAATACTGGACAGACCTGGTCAGGTTGTCTTACTACAACCCGGCAAAGGCAATCAGTAAATTGAACGGGGAAAAACGGGTGACATTTACCCTGCCAAATGGTGTTTTAACGCCTGCAGATCCATATGGTGTTATTACACCTGCAACTATTCAAAGCTTCACTTTCCCAATACCTTCTTCTGAGGTTACTGCCAACCCGAAATTGTTGGAACCTCCGGTATCATATTATTAAGCAATACTAAAACAGTATACCGTGAACAAAGAAATATTCAACCAGCACTATAGAAGCTTACTGTTACTGGCGCTTGCAACGGCCTTTGCATGTATGCAGTCCGGCTGTAAAAAGGAGGCAACAGAAGGCGCTCCTGTTATAACAAGTGTCAGGAATTATGCAGCGGCGCCTGCCGATACCCTTGTGAACAACATCACCACCGGTCAATGGGTGGTATTGATCGGGCATAACTTAAAAAACGCTGTACAGATCTCCTTTAATGGCATACCTGCCAGCATCAACAGCGTAATGTTCTCCGACACCAGCGCGACTGTGCTGGTACCTGCCGTGATACCGTTTCCGTCGGTGTCTGCAGAAGATCTGAACACCATCCGCTACGTTACCCGCCAGGGGACTACCACTTTTACATTTGGTATTGTGGCCCCGCCGCCCAGCATCACAAGCATTTCCAACGAAAATGCCAATGAGGGCGATTCCGTTTATATCAACGGGTTGAATTTATTTTTTATAGAAGAGGTCACTTTTGCCGGTACGCCGGTTACGAAATACACCACCGCCGGCGATGGGACTTCCGTGGGCTTTGTGTTGCCGGCGCTTACACAAAGCGGACCAGTAGTGGTAGTTACAAAATCCGGCACAGCTTCCACTCCCTTTAATGTAAATGATGCTACAACAGGGATGCTCTGTGATTTTGATAAGATCAATACTTTCAACTGGGGTACGGGTATTGATAACAGCAGCGTCAATTTTCCCGGCAACAAAGGCAATTATGCGGTGCTTAGCAATGGGATTCTGCCCGCCGGTGATGGCACCTGGTGGGACTGGCAACGCAGTATAAATACCAACGACGTACAGTGGGTTCCTGCCGATAGCTTAGGCCTTCCGCTTGATGAATACGGGCTTAAGTTTGAGATCAGCGTTCCCGGCGCATGGACCGGTACTTCTATTTATGTAATAAAAGGCTATGCGTTTGACTATATGGCCCGCTATGAGCCCTGGCAGGGCACGAATGGTGTGGTATCTCCCTTCTCTACAAAGGGGTGGCGTACAGTGACCATTCCATTATCAATGTTCAGAAGCAATGATGGTAAAGGCTCTGCAGCTGCGAGCCTGACCGCTTTGCTGGGCGCCAGTGGTAATGGAGCGGTAAATATCCAGACCAAGAACTTTTCCGCAGCACCATCGGCTTCCGGCTTAAAGGCAGCTATTGATAATATCAGGGTGGTGAAGATCAGGTAACGAAAAATTTTTAACCAAATACACAAATATGAAAACCAGGAGTTGGTATGCGCTTATCGGCCTTTTAATGGTGGCGGTAATGTCGGCATACTGTAGTAAGAAGAATACTATTACGCCTGAGCTGTCGGTTTCTTTATCTGAAATTGCTTTTCAGCCAAACGGGGGCACATCTGATGTTACTATCACCAGTAACGTACAATGGACTATCAGTAACCCCGCTTCATCATGGCTGCAGGTAAGCCCGGCAAGCGGCAATGGCAGCAAGGCGCCCATCCGGCTAACTGCGGTGACCAATACCACCGGCGCTGCACGTTCAGCAGTGCTGGAGGTGAGCGCAGGAAACAGCCAGGTGCGCAGGATCAATGTAACACAAGCCAGCGGGATCTACCCGGGCTATAACCTGTCGCCTGCGCCAGCTGATGCAAGCGGCATGGGAAGCTCTGCCGTGCAATTGGCTGCCAAATTTAAGCTGGGCTGGAATATTGGAAATACGCTCGAAGCAATTGGCGGGGAAACCGCCTGGGGGAATCCTTTAATTACCGAGAGCTACATTCAATTCGTAAAACAGCAGGGATTTAATGCTATCCGCCTGCCTTGTTCATGGGACCAGCATGCCGATAAAGCTACCGCTAAGATCCAGGATGAATGGCTCAGCAGGGTAAAGCAGGTGGTTCAATACTGCGTCAAAAACGATATGTATGTGCTGCTTAATATCCACTGGGATGGTGGCTGGCTGGACAACAATATTAACAGCCAGAAAAAGGATTCGGTGAATGCAAAGCAGCAGGCTTTCTGGGAACAAATTGCAACCACTATGCGTGATTTTGATGAGCACCTGATGTTTGCAAGCGCCAATGAGCCCCCGGCCGACAATGCTGAGCAAATGGCAATACTTGCCAGCTATCATCAAACTTTCGTTAATGCAGTACGGTCTACCGGCGGACGTAACAGCTACCGGGTGCTGGTGGTACAAGGTCCTTCAACGAATATTGAGAAAACCACTGAGCTGATGAATGTCCTTCCCACAGATCCTGTGAAAGACCGGATGATGGTGGAAGTGCATTATTATTCCCCATCCCAGTTCTGTTTGCTGATGGATGGCGATGCATCCTGGGGTAAAATGTTTTATTACTGGGGTACAGGGCATCATTCTACCATTGAGCCTGAGCGGAATGCTACCTGGGGCGAGGAAAGTGATGTAAACGCCTCTCTCGCCAGGATGAAAACGAAATACACCGATAAACAGATCCCTGTCATCATGGGCGAATATGGAACCTACAGGCGCGACAACAGTAAGTATGTGCCCAAAGACCTGGCCACCCATAATGATGCGGTGGATTATTGGTTGACCTATGTGACCAAACAGGCCATCGCCAATGGTCTTAAGCCCTTTTACTGGGATACGGGCGGCGCTTTGGACAGACGGAGTAATACCGTGCTGGATCAACGGACGATTAATGCCATCGTGGCGGGTAGTAAATAACTGGTAAATACAAACATGGTGAATATGAAGTTTGCGATTGTCTCCATTCTCTTTTTTTCTTTGCACGCGTTACCGTCATTTGCGCAGAAGGCGGTAGTTCAATCGCCGGATCAGCGGATTAGTGTGGCCCTGTTCTCAGCACAAAATAATGATGTCGGAGGGTGGTATATCAAAGCCTCTTACAATAGCAATGGAAAGGTATCAGACGCTATTCCACATATTGCGCTGGGGCTCTTGCGCAGCGACCAGGATTTTTCAAAAGAGCTGAAATTCCTCAGCGCGGGTAAACCCAGGTTCATCCATGAACAATACACCGCACTGCATGGAAAAAGAGCTGTTTGCGCCAATTCGGCTAATGAGGTAATCTTTTCTTTTGAGAATCCTTCCAAAGCCCGGCTGAATGTTATCATCAGGGCGTACAACGATGGCATTGCTTTCCGCTACGAATTCCCGGAAAAGGAGGGGAAGTTTGTCGTAAAAGATGAACTGACTGCTTATTCCATTCCCAAAGAAACAATGCGTTGGATGGAAAAGTGGAATACTGCCAACGAAGAGTGCTACGATTCAATGAGCAATAGCAACGTACAGGAAAGGGAATGGTGTTACCCGGCGCTTTTCAGATCGAAAGACAGTTCCTGTTGGTTTCTGCTGCATGAAGCAGATGTAAACAGGACTTATTGTGCTACCAAGCTCAGTAACACAGCTGATGGATCCACCTACAAGCTTACATTTCCGGACCCGCGCGATGGAAGAGGGCAGGGGACATCGCAACCTTCCATAACGCTTCCCTGGCAATCACCCTGGCGCGTGATAATGATAGGTACGCTGGCGGATATTGTAGCATCTACATTAGTGGATGATGTTGCTGCCCCCTCCGTTGTAAAGAACACCGACTGGATTAAACCGGGGATTGCCTCCTGGAATTACTGGTCGAGCAATCACGGCACAAAGGATTATAAAATTGTTTGTGAGTTTGCCGACCTGGCTGCGGAAATGGGCTGGCCTTATACGCTGCTCGACTGGGAATGGGATTCAATGAGCAACGGCGGCCATCTTGAAGATGCCCTTCAATACATTCATTCAAAAGGAGTGAAGCCATTGATGTGGTACAATTCAGGCGGCCCTCATACAAGTGTTAGTTCAACTCCCCGCGACAGGCTGCTCACCCATGAAAAGAGAGTGGAAGAATTTACCCGGCTGAAGAAGCTGGGCGTAGCAGGGGTAAAAGTTGACTTTTTTGAGAGTGAGAAGCAAGACATGATCAGGTACTATCTCGATATTCTTGAGGATGCGGCTAAATTTGAAATGATGGTTTATTTCCATGGTTGCCTGGTACCACGGGGCTGGTCAAGAACCTACCCCAACCTGATGACCAGCGAAGCTGTACGCGGGGCGGAGTGGTACTGCTATGACCCGGTGTTTACAACTGCCGCACCAGTGCATAACACCATTCTTCCGTTTACCCGCAATGTGGTGGGTTCGATGGATTACACGCCGGTTACCTTTACCAATTCTCAAAATCCACATACTACTTCTTATGGGCATGAGCTGGCGCTGAGTATCGTTTTTGAATCTGGTATCCAGCACCTGGCAGACCGCCCGGAGGGTTATCATCAATTGCCGGATGCAGCGAAGGCATTCCTTAAGGAAGTGCCGGCCGCCTGGGATGATACCCGCCTGCTGGCTGGGTATCCCGGTAAAGATGTTGTAGTGGCCCGCCGCAGAAACAACACATGGTTTATCGGAGGGATCAGTGCGGCCATGCATGAAAGAACAGAGAAGATCAGCTTCAGCTTTTTACCGGAAGGCGTTCAATGCAAGCTGACATTAATTAGTGATGGCACACATGATAAAGCGCTTACAACCCGGTATCTGGTGGTGGACAGATCCAGCACGGTGGAAGTTGAAATGCTTCGCAGAGGTGGGTTTGTGGCAATACTTTCCGATCCGGTTGAGCTTAATAAATGAATGTATTGAATAGCAATTTGATGAAATCGAGAAAAATAATAAGGCAATTTGTACTCGCTTTAGCCGGCGTAATGATGGCAAGTGCGAACGCGCCAGCGCAGGAAGGCAGCCACTTTTTTCCGGAGAAGGATCTCATTACAACCGGCATCTATTATTATCCTGAGCATTGGAACGAAGAGCAATGGGAACGCGATATCAGGAAGATTGCCGGTATGGGCTATGAATTTGTGCACCTGGCCGAATTTGCCTGGTTTAAATTGGAACCGCAAGAGGGGAAATTTGAATTTGAATGGCTCGACAAGGTGATAAGCCTCTGCGCCCAATATAACCTGAAAGTGCTGATGTGCACACCTTCTGCGGCCACGCCGGCCTGGATGAGGACGAATTATCCTGAAACTTTCGTCATGGATGGTCATTACATCCGTAGCGAGCATGGCACACGGGGGTTAGGATCAATCGTTAACCCTGCCTATCGCCGGTTTGTAGCAACCATTGTAACAGAGATGGCCAGGCGCTATGGTCAGAATAAAAATGTGATTGGCTGGCAGCTGGATAATGAGCCGGATGCCAAACCTGACTATAGCCCTTCTTCGCAGGAAGCGTTCCGGCAATGGCTCAGGAACAAATACAAAACCATTGAGGCATTAAATGCTGCCTGGGGAGCTGCTTTCTGGAGCCAGTGGTACAATAATTTTGACCAGGTCATTATTCCCAATACCAACCTGGTAGGCTGGTGGGGCAATAACCCCCATGCACTGCTTGATTTTAAAAGGTACTCGGCAGATGCCCAGGCAGAATTTCTCGATTTTGAGGCGGCAACATTACGGAGCCATATTTTGAAGGAGCAGTTTATAACAACCAATTATACAGCGGTTTCCACAGGTGCTGATCCGCGGCGGACGAATCAACTTGATTTTGCCACTTATACCGCCTATCCAAATGGCGGTACCAACAATATCGGCGAGCAGGGCTTTCGTTTGGGAAATAGTAAGGTCATTCTCTTTGCTGCTGAATACTATAAAACAGTAGGTGGCGTATCCGGTGTAATGGAAATTCAGCCCGGGCCGGTGAACTGGGGCAGCTATAACCCGCTGCTTTTACCGGGTACCGTACGTATGTGGCTGTACCACACCTTTGCAGCAGGGGGTAAACTAGCCAGCTCTTACCGCTTCCGCCAGATTAATTACAGTGCAGAGCAATACCATGCCGGCGTCATACTGCCGGATGGTGTAACGCCTTCACAGGGCGGTGAGGAGTATATGCAATTCATGAAAGAAATAAAATCGCTGCGCAGACAATATAAGCCGAATGTTACCATGCCGGCAAAGCTAGCGGCCCGGTCAACAGCCATTCTCTGGAACCTGGAAAATTACTGGACTATTGACCGGCAAAAACAAACCTTGCAATGGGACACCTGGAATTACCCGATTAAATTTCTTGAGATTGCAAAATCATTCGGCGCACCGGTAGATGTGATCCCGGAAACGGCTGATCTGTCGAAATACAGGTTTGTAATAGTCCCGGCATACGAAATGGCCGATAGTGCTTTGGTGAAAAAATGGAGTGAATATGCTGCTAAGGGAGGGCATTTGATCATTACCTGCCGTACCGCAACCAAAGATCGTATGGGACATTTTTGGGAAGCGGAATGGGCCGCACCCTTATCCGGCCTTATAGGGGCACAGGTGAAAGCAACCGATATGCTTTCAGGCAGTGCCCGGGGAGATATCCTGATGAAATCTACTCATTACAGCTGGAATAACTGGGCCGACTTACTGGTGCCGGATAAAAATACAACGGCTCCTGCTATATATGACAACCAGTTCTATAGTGGAAAAGCTGCAGTAGTAAAGCATAAAGCAGGGAAAGGTAGTGTTACATATATCGGAGTAGATACCGATGATTCGAAACTGGAATCGGATGTACTACAGGAGATCTATCATGACGCAGGTGCTTCCACAGAACACTATCCGCCGGGGGTATATGTTTATTGGCGGGACGGTTTTTATGTAGCCGTGAATTATTCCTCTGCTGATTATGAAATGCAAATACCCGACCGGTCCAGTATCCTCATCGGAAAGAAGGTACTGGAACCAGCGGGGGTATTGGTTTGGAGCGAATGAAATTAACGTTATAAGAAAATACAATGAATAACAGGTATTGGTTTATTTCGGTCGTATTGGTAATGGTGGCTCATACTTGCCTGGCACAAACAGATACGATGATGGATAGGGTGCCCACTTTTCCTGATCCTCCGGTGGGATTTAATGTGCAGCGTGATCATGTACCTCACGGAAAATTAACAGTTGTCCGGTACAGCTCAAAGACACTCGGGAAACGCCGGGAAATGAATGTGTATACGCCTCCGGGATATTCTCCTGACAGGAAATATCCTGTACTATATCTGTTGCATGGCTTGGGCCAAGACTACCGTCAATGGACGGAATGGTGTCAGGCGGATAATATTGTGGATAACCTGATTGCAGATGGAAAAATACAACCTGTAATAATGGTTTTTCCTAACTGCGATACCAGGCTGACAGTGGCAGATACGTCAGCGGCCAGTCGCTCAGGAAGGGCAGATAACTTTGAAGGTTACGGAAAGCCATTTGAAGAGGATTTATTGCAGGATATAATTCCTTACATCGATTCACATTATTCGACTATAAATGATGGAGAACATCGTGCATTAGCAGGTTTATCTATGGGGGGCGGACAGTCATTGAATATCGGGCTGCACCATCTGGACATATTTACCAATATAGGCGGGTTTTCTTCCGCACCTAATACGAATAAGTTTGGCGGTATGTATACAGACGTCCCATTTATCCCGGATATTAAAGCCGCCCGGGAAAAGCTGAAGCTGCTATGGCTGGGATGTGGTAACAGAGATGGCCTTTTCAGCATCAGCGAAAAGGCCCATCAGTACCTTAAAGAGGTGGGCATTCCTCACGTTTGGAATGTAGACACCAATGGGCATGATAACATTGAGTGGGATCGTAACCTGTATTTGTTTTTGAATAGGTATATCAGCACACTGCCTGCTCAAACGACAAAACAGCAAAAGCCAGCCGTGCAGGAACGAACGATCAATATTGATGTCAACAAAACAGCGGGCAAGCTCAATACCATGTTTAACGAGTGTGTGGGCGCAGGCCGGGCCAATGAAGGGCTCCGGGCAGATTGGCAGCAGCAGCTTGCATATGTAAGAAAAGAATGTGGTTTCAGGTATATCCGTATGCACGGGCTGTTAACAGATGACATGGCTGTATATACCGAGGATAGTAAAGGTAACCCGGTTTACAACTACATGTACATTGATGCTTTAGTTGATTTTTTACAAAGCATTGGCATGAAACCCTTTGTTGAGCTGGGCTTTATGCCTTCAGCACTGGCCAGTGGATCCAAGACGATCTTCTGGTGGCGGGGTAACGTAACTCCTCCTAAGGATTACGAAAAATGGGCCGCATTGGTGCAGAACCTTACCCGGCATTTTACAGAGCGTTACGGAGCCAACGAAGTAAAGACCTGGTATTTTGAGGTTTGGAATGAACCTAACCTGGATGGTTTCTGGGCAGGAACGCAGGAAGATTATTTCAAGTTATACTCCTATAGTGTTAAAGCTATTAAAAGTGTCAATTCCTCTTATCGCGTTGGAGGGCCAGGCACTGCCGGTGCTGCCTGGGAACCGGAAATGATTGCATACTGCCAAAAGAATAATGTACCCATAGATTTTATAAGCACGCATGCCTATGGTGTAAAGCAGGGATATCTCGACGAATTTGGCAATTCAGGTACCGTGCTCGATAAAAATCCCATGAGCGTGAGCGGTGATGTGCTTCAGTCACGAAAAGAAATTGCCGCTTCAGCCATGCCTGGCCTGGAGCTTCATTACACCGAATGGAGCGCATCCTATACGCCGGCTGATCCCATTCATGACAGCTATCACGAAGCAGCCTATGTACTGCAAAAGCTGAAGCAGGTTGGAAAGGCTGCCAACTCAATGTCGTACTGGGTTTTTACCGATATTTTCGAAGAGCCGGGGCCTCGTTTTACGCCTTTTCACGGAGGTTTTGGAATGCTGAACACGCAGGGCATTAATAAGCCGGTATTTTATGCCTACCAGTTTATGAACCGGCTGGGAAATATTGAATTGGTAAATACTGATTCCACTTCATGGGTTTGCAGAGACTCAACGGGGAATATACAGGTGCTGGCCTGGGATTTTACCAATACGCATCCGGGAGATTCTGTGCACAATCAGCAATATTATATCCGCGATCTTCCTTCAAGACCGAAAGGAAAACTGAAGATCAACATTGCAAACGTGCCTGCCGGAATGTATTCGCTTGAAGTATATAAAGTAGGTTACCGTTGCAACGATGCCTATTCCACCTATCTCTCGATGGGGATACCTGCACAGCTTAACAGGCAGGAAGTGGAACAAATAAAGAAGCAAAACGATGGTTCGCCCGTCACAAGGGAAATTGTTACAGTAAAAGCCGGAGTGCCTTTTGCAAAAGAGCTGGAGATCCGTGAGAACGATGTTTTCTTTTTGAATATTATCAAACTGTGACTATACCGGGTAATAAAAAAGCGCTGTTTCAATGTCAAAAACAATCAGAAAGTACATTGACCTGGTCAATAATAGTAAGCGATAAAAACCATAATGTTATGATTCGAAAAATTTATACTGTAATAATAATTGCAGCATGTTTGGCATTGAATGGTTACGCTCAAACCAAGGCGCCCGCTCCCTGCGGACCGGTTCCTTCTGAAAACCAAATGAAATGGCAGGAGATGGAATATTACGCATTCATCCATTTATCTACCAATACTTTTACCGACCAGGAATGGGGGTTTGGCGAAGACGACCCTAAAATTTTTAACCCGGTGAACCTGGATTGCCGTCAATGGGCCCGTGTTTGTAAAGAAGCGGGTATGAAGGGGATCATTCTTACCGCCAAACATCATTCAGGATTTTGTTTATGGCCATCAAAGTATACTGAATATTCTGTTAAAAATTCTTCGTGGCGCGGTGGCAAAGGAGATATTGTTCGTGACCTGGCAAATGCCTGTAAAGAATACGGCCTGAAGCTGGGTATTTATTTATCTCCCTGGGATCGGAATAGCGCAGTGTATGGAACACAGCAATACATTACTTACTTCAGAAATCAGCTGAAAGAGCTGCTTACAAACTATGGGGATATTTTTGAGATATGGTTTGACGGAGCTAATGGTGGTTCGGGCTACTATGGCGGCGCCAGGGAAACCCGTAAAATAGACCGTACTACCTATTATGACTGGAAGAACACTTACAAGCTCATACGTCAGCTGCAGCCAAACATCGTTATATGGAACGATGGTGGGGATCGCGGCGATCTGCGCTGGGTAGGTACAGAGGGTGGTTATGTGGGGCAAACGAACTGGAGCCTGCTGAATGCTACCGGAGAAGTACCGTATGATATGTTGCATCATGGAGTAGAGAACGGTGATTCCTGGGTGCCGGCTGAGGTTAATACCTCCATCCGTCCCGGATGGTTCTATCATGCCTATGAAGACAGCCGCGTAAAATCCCTGCCCGATCTGCTGAACACCTACTACAGCTCTTTTGGACGTAACGGTACCCTGTTGCTGAATTTTCCTGTAGACAGGAGAGGCCTGATCCACGAAACCGATGAGAAAGCGGCGCTGGCGCTGGCGAAAGCCGTAAAAGAAGCATTTGCAGTGAACCTTGCTGAAAAGAAGAAAGTGAGCGCTTCAAATGTGCGTGGCAACGCAAGAATATTCGCTGCAAGCATGGCAGTGGACGGAAATAAGGACACCTACTGGGCAACTGATGATGCAGTAACAGCCGCAACACTGACTATTGACTTTGGTAAGCTCACTACTTTTAACCGGTTTCTTGCCCAGGAATATATAAGATTAGGCCAGCGGGTAAAAGCGTTTAAGGTTGAGGGCCTGGTAAACGGCAGCTGGAAGGAGCTGGCGAACGGAACTACCATCGGTTACAAACGTATCCTGCTTTTCCCGGCTGTAACTGCTACGCAGTTACGTTTTACCATTACAGGCGCAAAGGGCTGCCCCCTTATATCCAATATTGGAGTTTATAATGCACCTCCTATTTTGATGGCTCCTGAAATTATCAGGGATCAGTCCGGCTCGGTGTATATCAGGCCTGCCGATAAGGGATCCGTTATTTATTATACACTGGATGGCAGCATGCCTACAAAGGATGCAAAGCGGTACGAAAGACCTGTACAAACGGATGGAAAAGTGACCGTAAAAGCGATCGTTTATGATCCAATATCGAAAAAAAGCAGTGCCGTAGCAGGGGAGAAATTTGACATATCCAGGAAAGCCTGGAAAATAGCCGGTATTGATGACGATAAAGTTAACCGTGTTATAGACGGAGACCCTGCAACAGCATGGTACCAGGAACATGACAAAAAGCTGCCGGCAGATATTGATATTGATATGGGTAAGACGGAGAACGTATCCGGTTTCAAATATCTGCCAGGCCAGGGCCGCACAGAGGGAATCATTACGCACTACCAGTTCTATGTGTCAGAGGATAATAAAGACTGGAAAATAGCGGATGAGGGGGAGTTTTCTAATATTAAGAATAACCCATTGTGGCAAGTGAAGGAATTTAAGCCGGTAAAAGCCCGTTATATCAGACTGCGTGCATTGCGCAATACCCAGCATAATGATGCGGCAGGTTATGCTGAGCTGGATGTGATTACCTATTAACTTATTTCGTTTTATCAGTTTTCTCCACACAATTTTACTTAAACGAAATTAAATTCTATGAGAACAACCTTGTTGAAACCATTTAAACAAAAGGGTATGCTGCCTTTTGTATTCAGATCTGTCAGATCTCCGCGGGTATTCCCGCAGTTCAGGCAAAAAAAACTTGCCTATATCTGTTTACTGCTCTTCAGTGTTGCGTTGCCGGGCTATAAAGTGGCGGCGCAGACCAACGGTTACGTCTGGAAGAATGCGCCTGTTGGCGGTGGTGGATTTGTAACGGGTATTGTTACCCATAAAACATCCGGTGACAGGTATTGCCGCACAGATGTAGGCGGAGCTTACCGCTGGGATGCCGCAAACAATAAATGGATCCAGCTGCTCGACTGGCTTAACGAGTCAGAAAATGGGTTTATTGGAGTAGAAGCTTTGGCGCTGGATCCGCAGAATGCCAATAATGTTTATATGCTCTGCGGCACCTCCTACATCAACAACGGAAGAACAGCTATATTGAAATCCACGGACAAAGGAAATACTTTCACTTATACAGATGTTACGGCTAAATTCAAAGCGCATGGAAATGGGAACGGGCGCGGGAACGGAGAGCGGCTTGCAGTAGATCCCAAAAACAGTAACATTTTATTCTGTGGCACCCGGGCTAACGGATTATGGAAAAGCACGGATGCCGGCGTTACCTGGAACCTTGCCTGGAATGGCGTAACTACTACGCCTAATGAGAACGGAATATGTTTTGTAGTTTTTGATCCTTCCAGCGCCGTAGTAGGCGGGGCCACGCAAACCATGTACATTGGCGTTTCCCGTACCGGGAGCGCGAATATATATAAGAGCACAGACGGAGGCGCCACCTTTACCGCCATTTCCGCAACCGCCAGCTTTATGCCGCACCGCGCAGCGCTGCAGGGAACTACCATGTATGTTACCTATTCTGATGATGCAGGTCCGCAGTCCAGTAACGGAGATGGAAAGCTGTATAAGCTCAACACAGCTACCGGTGTGTGGACAAACGTTACCCCCGTTTCTTCAAAAGATTATGCATACGGAGGCGTAAGTATTGATCCGACTAACGTTAACCGGGTAATAGTTTCTTCCTGTGGTATGTATTGGAACAACCAGTTTGGTACCGGCTGGGGCGATTTTGTTTTCCTCTCTACCGATGGAGGGTCCAGCTGGACGCTTAAAAACGGCACAAATGCCACCTATGATAGTAATGGCATGGGATGGACTGTGGGAGGCGCAGTTAACTGGATGGACTGTATAGAGTTTGATCAGTCCAACCTTTCAAAGGTGCGGGTGATCGGTGGCGGTGGCGTATATACCTGCTCCGATATTACAGCCACAAATCCTTCATGGAAATATGACGTTATTGGGCTTGAAGAGACCGCGCTGCTTGACGGGATAAGCATCCCCGGAGGGCCGTTCATTTCTTCCTTTGGAGATGTAACAGGCTTTGTGCATGAGCCGCTGACTGCTTACCCGGCAAAAAGACTGGCGCCTTCAGATCAGAACAACCAGAGCATTGCTTATGCTGCCGGCAACACAAACAAAGTTGTAAGAGCTTCAAACGGCGGAAACGTTGTTTACTATTCCAACGATAAGGGTGCTTCATGGACGGGATGCGCCAGCAATAAAGGTGCAGGAGGAAAGGTAGCTGTCAGCGCTGACGGAGGTACTATACTGCATTGCCCCGGCGGTTCTGCAACCACCTACTATACTACCAACAACGGCGGCAGCTGGTCTGCCTGTTCAGGTGTATCCTTTGGAGACGCCGTTCCGGTTGCTGACCAGGTAAACTCCAACTATTTTTATATCTACATTCCAAACAACGGGCAGCTCCTGAGGAGCTCCAACAAAGGAGTCAGTTTTTCATTAGCGGGTACGCCGGGTGCGTCAACTGCGAATTATCCGTGGGAAGCGGCTTTGATCCGGACCGTACCGGGTCGTGAAGGGCATGTGTGGGTACCGCTTGGCCGCAATGGATTAAAGTATTCAACCAACTACGGCGCGGCTTATACGAATGTAGCGAATGTAACTTATTGTAAAACGATTGGCATAGGAAAGGCGGTGTCAGGCGCCAGCTATCCTACTGTTTTCATCTGGGGAACAGTTGCTGGCGTGACAGGGCTTTTCAGATCAACGGACCAGGGTGCTACCTGGACCAGGCTGAATGACGACGCCCACGAGTTTGCAGGCGCGCCATTGCTGATCGGCGATATGAACGTTGCCGGAAGGGTATACATGAGCGCCGGCGGCGGAAGAGGCTTAATTTACTGGGAGCCCGCCGCCTGTACACCTACTGCCATCACACCCTATTTAAATGTTAATAACGGAACCTGGCAGCAGACAGCCAATGCTTCTTTAGCTGCAGGTGGCAGCGTACAGTTTGGCCCTCAGCCTACGCAGGGCGGATCCTGGAGCTGGAGCGGGCCGAATAATTTCAGTGCCACTACGCGGGAAGTGTATATATCTAATGTTCAGTCCAGCCAGGCGGGAAATTACGTGGCCACCTACACCAACAGCGCAGGATGCAAAAGCAGGCAGACCTTTAATATCAGCCTGACCGGCTCATTAATGAGAGCTTCCCAGGCAGGGATGAGCGACACTTCAGCTGTCGCGATTTCACAGAAGACCAGCTTTAATGAAGATGAGGTGAGCATCTATCCGAATCCTGCCAGCGAGGGAAGATGTACGATCCTGCTTAAGGAGATTTCAGAACAGGCGGTGGTAAGGATTTATGATAACCAGGGCAGAATGCTTTATGAAAGGAAAACGCAGGGCAGTAACAAAATAGAGCTTGATTCGCGGCTGAATGCAGGATTCTACATTGTCACAATAGATTCGAATGGATCCAGTTTCACTAAGAAGCTCATCGTTCATTGACAAATCTTAAAGAAACAGACGCGCTTAAAACAAATGAATAATATAATGAGATTCCGGATTCGAACTTCGCTGCTATTCTTTGCAGCACTTTTTCTTGCTCAAACATCTATTTATGCTCAGATCAGTTTGCCGCATGTATTTGGCGATAGCATGGTTTTACAGAGGGGCGTCAAAATTCCGGTTTGGGGAAGTTCAAGTCCAGGCGCCCTTGTCGTTGCAAAACTTGGAAACGCGCAGGCAACGGCGAAAGCTGATCAGCAGGGAAAATGGCAGCTCAAATTTCCTGTGTTTAAAGCAGGAGGACCTTATGTGCTCAAAGTTGCAGAATCCGGAAAACCCGGCGCTGCAATCAAACTGAAGGGAATTCTTATTGGCGATGTGTGGTTGGCTTCCGGTCAGTCAAACATGGAATGGCAGGTGCAGCAGGCTAAGGATGCAGGTAAGGAAATTGCAAACGCCAATTTTCCGCAAATGCGGTTTTTGGTGGTTGAACATAGTAAACAGGTAAAACCTCAAACTGATATTTCAGGTGGAAGATGGAAAGTTTGTGATACTGGAAATGTGAAAGGGTTTTCTGCAGTTGCTTACTATTTTGCCCGTAAAATTCACCAGGATCAAAAAATTCCTGTTGGTATTATTCAAAGTACCTGGGGTGGCACACCCATAGAGGCGTGGACCAGCAGGGAGATGCTGCTTACATCGCCAATCACCAGGGAAAGAACGCTTAGTAATGATACGCTGGCTCCGGATCGTGAGGATTTTGTACAGGACAGTCTGAACCAGGTACGCCTGTGGAGTATGGTATATAATCCGCAGAATAATGCGGATAAGATAGTTCCCGCTGTAGAATATGATGATGCAGATTGGACAACCGTTGAAATGCCGAATGTGATAAAGGATTTTGGAATTGGTTATTATGAAGGAGTGGTCTGGCTAAGAAAAAAAATCACATTGCCCCCATCATTTAATCAAAGAGATGTAACCATCCACCTGGGGCATCCTGAGATGAATTATTCGCTTTACTTTAATGGCCAGGAAATATGTAAGAATGTGTGGTATTCCAATGCAACGCATGCTTATACCATTCCGGCCAACATGGTAAAGAGGGGAGAAAATACTATTGCTGTCAGAATAGCCATGTTATGGGGTGGGGGCGGTTTGAGCCCCTTAGATGATATTTATATGACCGATGGTTCGTCTAAAATTTCTTTAGCCGGAAAATGGTTATATAAAAAGGATCTTGAAGGCGCTCTCCCTAAAATGCTTAATTACCAGTATTATCCCACAGTACTCTTTAATACCATGATAAACCCGCTTATTCCTTTCGGTATTAAAGGATTTATCTGGTACCAGGGTGAAGCCAATACAGGAGCTGCTTATGATTATCGGAAATTGTTTCCTATGCTGATTGCAGACTGGAGGAAGCGCTGGCAGCAAGGCAATCTTCCGTTTTTATTTGTTCAGTTGGCCAATTACATGAAAACACAACCGCTTCCGTCAGAAAGCGGTTGGGCAGAACTAAGAGAAGCGCAAACGCTGACGCTATCGCAGCCCAATACAGGAATGGCCTGCACTATTGATATTGGAGAAGCCAATGACATCCACCCGAAAAATAAACAGGAAGTGGGCCGCCGCCTGGCTCTGGTTGCCAATAAAATGGTGTACAAACAAGCATGCATTGCATCTGGCCCGAGGTATAAAAATTATAAGAAGGAAGGAAATCGCATTCGCATCAGTTTTACAGACATGGGGGCGGGTCTTTCTACAAAAGATGGAAAGGAAGTAAGAGGTTTTGCTGTTGCCGGTAAAGACAAACAATTTTATTGGGCCAAAGCGATCATTGAAGGAAATGAAGTTGTTATTTATGCTGATAAAGTTGCCGAACCTGTAGCCGTGCGATATGCCTGGGCGGATAACCCGGAATGCAACCTGGTAAATTCAGAAAATCTGCCGGCCGTTCCTTTCAGAACAGATGCACCCTAAATACCTTCTTTTTTCATAATAATATCATGTATATTGGTGGAGTTGCTTTGTTTGCCATTGATCCGTTAATTTACATGCCGGCGTGAAGTACATCTTTTTTTATGCACCCTGATCCTGTTGTTCCACCTTGCTGTCTCACAGCAGAACGATCTGAACTTCGTTAATTTCAGCAGTAAAGATGGCCTGTCTTCCAATACCGTTACCGCTATCCTGAAGGACAAATACGGCTATATGTGGTTTGGTACAGACGATGGCCTTAATAAATTCGATGGGGTTAATTTCACAGTCTACAGGCATAAGGAAGGCGATACGGCCAGCATTGGCGCCAATTCGATCCTTGCCCTGCACGAAGACCGTTCCGGCAATCTTTGGGTAGGAACAAACGCTACACTGTCGCTGTACAACCGCGATAAGGACTGTTTCATCAATTACGAGCTTACTTCAAATAATACGGCGCGGGCGCTCTTTCGTGATCATAACGGTGATCTTTGGATCGGGAGCTATACCGGCCTGTTCAGGTTCAGCCCGCAAACGGGTAAAACAACCCGCTACCGCGCTGATCCCGGAAAACCGGGGCAATTGGCAACTAACATTATTACCTGCATACTGGAAGACAGCAGGCGCCGCTTATGGATAGGAGGAAACTCCGGTTTGTACCTTTACCAACGCAATACAGACAATTTTAGGCATTTTGCACACGATCCGGCAGACCCGCTGTCGCTCCCTGACAATTCAGTAAAAGCATTGGCAGAAGATCATGACGGTAATATATGGGTCGGCAGCGATGACGGCGGTTTAACGATGCTGCTGCCGGAAGGGAAGGGCTTTTGCAGCTACCGGCATAGTGAAACCGCCAGGCAGACATTAAGCAGCGACCGGGTATTGGCAATCACCGCCGAGAATCCGGGCAGCTTATGGGTAGGCACCGAGGAAGGGCTGAATATCTTCGATCTCCGCAGGAAAACAGCACGCAGGGTGGAGTATGATCCCAGGAACAGCTATAGTTTACGGGGCAAGTCTGTCCGCAGCATTTTTATTGATAAGAACGGCATTTACTGGGTTGGGACCTACCAGGGCGGCGTGAGTAAATTCGATAAGAACCTCGCTTTCTTTAATCTCCGGAAGAGCGATCCTTTTGATCCAAAAGGCCTGACAGCGCCAGTCGTCACTTCTTTTTCGGAAAGCGAAGATGGAGACATCTATGTAGGGACCGACGGAGGCGGCGTCAACCTGTACCACAGGAAGACCGGCTTGTTCGACCATCTCGTATTTCACGGTAAGGGAAAGCCGCCGGCCGTGCTGGCATTGGAGCGTACGGGCGGGGAACTATGGATCGGCACTTTCATGCAGGGCGCCTATGTACTGCATATGCAATCAGGCAAGGTTAAGCACTATACGAAAGGCGAAGGGCCGGAAAGCCTTTCCGGTAATGAAATTTTTTGTCTTAAAAAGGACAGCAGGGGAAATATCTGGATAGGCACTAACGGGAATGGCATAACGGTGTACGATCCCCTTAAGGCGCTCATGCATCGGTTCAATAGTAACCATGACCATGCCGCTAATAATAGAGTGCTTACAAATGGCTTTGTCAGGGCGATAGAAGAGGACTGGTCGGGCAACATCTGGATCGGTACGATAGGCGCCGGGATTGCGGTGTATGATCCAACCCAAGGCAGCGTCCGCGTGCTTAACCATGAGAATAGCAGCTTGCCATCCAATGACGTACAGGCGCTTTGTATTGGCAGGAGCGGCCGGATCTGGGCCGGCGCCCCGGGAGGCGGGATATGCCTGTTCGACAGCACAACGGAGAAATTCGTCTGTTATGCCGAGCAGCAGGGAGTGTCCAATGCAGTGATCTACAAGATCCTTGAAGACGATGCCGGTAAAGTGTGGGTCAGCACTAATAAGGGCCTCAGCAGTTTTGATCCGCAGACCCGGAAATTCAAGAACTATTTCCCGTATAACGGTTTGCAGCATAGTACATTCAGCCTGGGCGCGGGATTGAGAACCAGCAACGGTGAGCTGTTCTTCGGCGGCCTGGATGGGTTTAACTATTTCGATCCCAAGGCCTTGAACTACAACAGGAATGTACCTAAGATAGTGCTTACAGATCTGAAGATCGCCAATAGCTCCGTGGTGCCCGGCGAAAAGGCGGCGATCAGGAAGCATATCTCAGTGGCGGACGAGATCCGCCTCGCTTACCGGCAAAATTTCTCTATCAGCTATGCCACTCTCAATTTCACCGCGCCGGAAGAGAGCAGGTATACTTATATACTGGAAGGCTTCGATAAAAGCTGGAACAACGCAGGGACTTCCCGTACCGCCGTGTTTTCCAATTTGCAGCCCGGCAAATACATATTCCGGGTAAAAGCAAGTAGTGATGACGGTTCATGGAATACAAAAGAAGCCACCATTACTATATATGTAAGGCCTCCTTTCTGGCTCACGGTTTACGCATATATTTTCTACGTCCTGGCGGCAGGTCTTATTTTATGGGGACTGCGGTATCGCGCCGTCCGGAAATTGAAGAACAGGTTTGCGCTGGAGCAGGAACGTTTCCAGATAAGGCAGACCATGGAGCTGGAAAGGAGAGAGGTGGAGCGGCAGCGTGAATTTGAACAGGTAAAAATCAAGTATCTCACCAATTTAAGCCATGAGTTCCGGACACCGGTGTCGCTCATCGTAGGCCCTATAGAAAATCTGATCCGGCAGGAAACATCCGCTGAAAAGCTGGGACAGCTGAACCTCCTGAAGCGAAATGCCCGCAGACTATTAAACCTGGTTAATCAGCTGCTCGACTTCCGTAAGCTCGAAGAGCGGGAGCTAAAACTGCATCTTACCGACGGAGACATTGTTTCCTTTATAAAAGAAGTGGTAGAATCATTCAAGGATATTTCCGAGCGCAGACAGGTCAGCTTTTCCTTCACCAGCACCCTGGATCGCTTTCATACCTGTTTTGACAGGGATAAGATTGAACGGATATTGTTCAATCTTTTGTCGAATGCATTCAAATTTACGCCTAAAGGCGGCAGGATCTCCCTCAGTATTGACCAGGATACCCTGCAGGGCCTGAGAATAGCCGTTACAGATACGGGGCTTGGAATGACAAAAGAAGTGCAGGAAAAGATCTTTACTCGCTTTTTCCAGGGAGATGCCAATTCCGCAGTGCTCAACCAGGGAACTGGTATCGGCCTTTCCATTACCCTGGAGTTCGTGAAAATGCATGGCGGCGCTGTTGATGTTGAAAGCATTCCCGGCAAGGGAAGCATCTTCACTATCCGGCTGCCCTTAGCACCGCTGCAGGAGCCGGAAGAAAATATGGCGCCGCCGTATGCAATCGCAGATGACCCCCCCGGGGCCGGCCTGCCGGATGCAGACCCAACACCGGCGCCACAAACCATTGTGCCTGTCACGGAAAGGTTGACCGTACTGCTGGTAGAGGACAACGATGATTTCCGGTATTATCTGAAAGATAATTTAAAGCCCTTTTATAAAATAATAGAAGCCTCAGACGGAAAAGAAGGATGGCAAAAGGCCCTTTCCACTCATCCTCATGTAATTGTGAGTGATGTCAGTATGCCTTGTATGGATGGTATTCAGCTGAGCCGGAAGATCAGATCAGACAATCGGACCAGCCATATCCCTATTATCCTGTTAACTGCGCTGACAGGCGACGCTTCGCAGTTGAAAGGCCTGGAGACCGGCGCCAGTGATTATCTAACTAAACCCTTCAATTTTGATATATTAAATATTAAGATCAGGAACCTGGTACAGCTGAACCAAACCCTGAAAGACACCTATACCCGTCAGCTGAAGGTGGTGATGCCAGTAACTGAAGTGGAATCCGAGGACGAGCAGCTATTGCTGAAGGTCATACAATATATCGAGGACAATATTAACAATGACCAATTGACAGTGGAGGAGCTAAGTAAGCACCTTTTTATGAGCCGTGCCTCCCTGTATAATAAGATCGTCCAGTTGACGGGCGAAACCCCTGTAGAATTCATCCGCTCTATAAAGCTGAACAAAGCTGCAGACCTGTTGAAAAACAGCGACATGAAGATCGCCCAGATCGGGTATGCCGTCGGGTTTTCTACCCCTAATTATTTTACCAGGGCCTTTAAGGCAAAATTTAACCTGCTGCCCTCTGAATACCAGGCCCGGAACAGGCCGTCTGCCAGCTAAAGCCAGGCTGAATCTGGCATTTTAAACATTTGTGCTATTCATTTTTACAAACCAACCATAGCCCCTGTACAAGTCACGTTACATTCGCTGCGACGACATATTCCTCGTATTTGAATTACTGTACAAATCCACGATTATGAAATTTTTGGTTACGCACAGCTTACAAAAAGCGTCAACCTCCTTCAAATTCCTATTAGGAAAAACGATGCTGACTTTTCTACTTGTTTTTGGGACAACATCTTTTGCAGGAGCGCAGAACATTATTATTAACGGCCGCATTACCGGCGACGACGGATCAGGAATCCCCGGCGCCAGCGTACAGCTAAAAGGCACCAGGACGGGCGTGCTGAGTGATAGCGACGGCTTCTTTAAGGTCACCGCCCCGGCCACCGGCACATTGGTGGTCTCTTCGGTGGGTTTCGTGCCCCGGGAAATTGCCGTGAACCGTCAAACAACTGTCAACGTGACACTAAAATCAGCGGTCAGTGACCTGGAACAGGTAGTGGTAATAGGATATGGCACTGCAAAAAAGAAGGACGTGACAGGAGCCACGGTCTCCGTTAAGGGAGAAACCTTGAGAGAAGTAGGGGCGCCTAACGTTTATAACCAGCTCCAGGGCAGAGCAGCCGGTATTGACATTGTGAACAATGGTTCCAGTATAGGCACCGGCGGAGAGATCAGGATCAGGGGCAACCGCTCGCTCGCATCCAGCTCAGGCGCCAATAATTCCCAGAATGGCCCGCTGCTGGTAGTAGACGGCATACCGCTTTCAGGTGGCAGTATCAACGATATCAATCCCAATGATATTGCAACCATTGACGTGCTAAAAGATGCATCTGCAACTGCCATATATGGCTCCCGCGGATCCGGCGGGGTGATCATCATTACCACAAAAAGAGGACGGCCTGGTAAGCCCGTCACCAGTTATGACGGTTATGTGGGTATTTCCCAGGCAATGGGCACCTATGATCTCTTTAACGGGCAGGAGTATGCAGCGTTCAAGGAAGCTGCAAAGCAGGGACAGCCCAATCCTAATAATCCCCATCCCAATGCACTTACCCCCATTGAACAGGAAAACCTGGCCAAAGGCGTTAATACAGATTGGCAGCGGCTTTTGCTGACAAGCGGTATCCGTACAGATCATAATATCAGCGTTGCCGGCGGTAATGAAACAACCTTGTATAGCTTCGGCTTCGGTGTATTCCGTGAAACGGGCATCATACCGGATCAGCGTTTTGACCGCGGTTCATTTCATATCGCGATTGATCACAAGATGAGTGATCGTATAAAAGTAGGCCTGACCACTACCAATACCATGAGCTGGGCCAACCGTGTTAATACCAGCGCTTTCGGATCAGCTACCAGGTTAAGCCCGCTGTACCTCCCTTATAACGCTGACGGCAGTATTAACTTTCAGCCGGCTATTCAACAATCGAATGACGCCAACCAGCTAAGTCCGCTCACGTCCATTGGCAACAATGATAAGATCAAAGCGCGTACCCGGCGCTTCAGGACATTGACCAATGTGTACGGAGAGCTGGAGATCATTAAAGGGTTGAAATTCAGAAGTAGCCTGGCGCTCGACTGGATCCAGACCATGAACAATAACTATAATGGCCCGGGAACTGTATTTAACACCAACCTCACTACCGCGGGCGCTACGCTAAGCCAGTCGAACGATGAAACCTGGAGCTATACCGTAGACAACACCCTTACCTACGAAAAAACTTTCGCAGAAAAGCATAAGATCCAGGCTACCGCCTTACACGAAGTGGTGAAAAATTTCAATCAGAGCCAGCAATTCAACGGACAAGGAGTACCGGCTGACTATATCCAGGACTATAATTTCCAGCTGGCGAATTCGCTGACAGCTAATCCTTCCGGCTACACCGACCGCGGCCTGTTGTCCTATATGGCCCGGGTGTTTTATGCTTATGATGATCGTTACATGCTGACGGCTACGGTGAGGACTGACGGCGCTTCCGTACTGGCGCCAGGCAATCAATGGTTCACCTATCCGGCACTGTCTGCAGGCTGGAACCTCAGCAACGAACATTTTATGCGCAACATTAACTGGATAGATCATCTTAAACTGAGGGTAGGATGGGGCATAAGCTCCAACCAGACCATTGCGCCTTACACCACTATAGGAAGCCTTTCTTCCAATTTCTACAATTATGGTCCGGGCACCTCTCCCAATGTGAATTTTGTATCCGGGTACCTGATCAATACACTTCCCAATCCCGATCTCACCTGGGAATCTACCAGGGGATACAATATAGGGCTGGATTTCAGCTTCTTCAACAACCGTTTGAGTGGCGCCGTTGAATATTATAATGTCAATACCCGGGATATACTTCTCAGTAAAGAATTACCACGAAGCAGGGGAGCCAACTCCGTACTTGTTAACCAGGGCAAGACAGCCGGCCATGGCCTGGAAATAACGCTCAGTAGCCTGAACGTAAAAAGCCGCGGCGGGTTCACCTGGAATACAGACCTGAATTTTTCCATGGCCAGGGAAAAGATCGTCGCCCTGCAGCCGGGCTTGACCCAGGACATTGGCAATGGCTGGTATGTGGGGCAACCGCTGACGGTAATTTATGACGTGAAAAAGACCGGCATCTGGCAGTTGGGTGAAAAAGAGGATGCCGCTAAATACGGGGCCGCACCGGGCGATATCAGGATCCAGGATGTCAACAACAATGGATCAATCGGAGCGGAAGACCGCCAAGTGATCGGCAATTTTCAACCGGATTTTGTATTTGGTTTCAGCAACCGCTTCGCTTATAAGAATTTTGACCTGAATATTGTGACATTCGGCCGTATCGGGCAAACAGTGGTGGTTACCTACCTGACCGCTGATGGTGGCGCAGCCGGTTATCCTTTCTTTATGAATAGCCGTGTTAACCAGTACAAAGTAAATTATTGGACACCCGATAATCCCACCAACGATTTTCCGCAGCCGGATGCAAGCAGGGATGCTTTACAGTATACATCCACCTTGTCTTACCGTGACGGCTCTTTTATTAAGATAAGGTCTGCCAACCTGGGATATACCTTTCCTTCAAAGATCACCAGTAAGATCGGTCTTAGTTCACTTCGGGTATACCTGGCCGCCCAGAACCCCTTTATTATCTGGGCGCCCCTGGTACGTGACGGGCTTGGCATCGACCCTGAAGGTAACGGCAATGGCAACGCCGTTGGTTCTACTGCAGGTGGAACGCCTGTGGTGGGCAGGGCTATCACAGTAGGAATGGGAGTACCGCCTACCCGTCAGTATATGTTTGGTGTTAATGTTAAATTCTAATCTGAAACCGAGCTCAAAATGAAACTGAATATAAAATTCTCATGGCTGCTGATGGCAGCGTTACTGATCATCGCAGCAGCTTGTAAGAAGGTGCTGAATGAGCAGCCCCGGGCAACCATCGATCCCGATTATTTCAAAACGCCCGAAGGATTGGAAGGAGGCGTTGCGGGTATCTATTCCTCCTTCCGTAGTCATTGGGGCACGCAGATCTTTACCCAGCTCTTTAACGGCGGAACGGATGAGATGATCAGAGGTGGCGCCGCGGATGTGCAGCACAACTTTACCTACTCGTCTCTGATGAAGAGCAACACGAATGACTATAGCGGCTTTTGGAATGCCATGTACATAGATATCAACACGGCTAATGGCATACTCCAGTTTGGACAGGAGGCCAGGATGGATGAGGGTAAAAAAGCGCAGCTGCTTGCGCAGGCTAAATTCCTGCGTGCATTTTGTTATTTCTACCTGGTTACAACTTTTGGCGAGGTCCCCTTGCATCTCACTTTCAATACCCAGGTGGAAGCCGCTGATACCAGGGCGCCTGTTGCCGAAGTATATGATGCCATTATAAAGGACCTGCAGGATGCCGCTGCAGTGCTGCCCAACCAGCCGGCTGCCGGTTTGGGTAAACCTGCCTATAAAGCTACGGCCCTTTACCTGCTTGCAAAGACTTACCTGTGGAGGGGATGGTCAGCTGCAGCCAAAGGAAGCGACTTTACGGACGCTTTTAACACCGCTAAAAGCATTATCGATAATAAAGGTGTTTATGGTCTTGACCTTTGGCCCTCGTTTGCCCAGGGCTTCCTGGAAGGCAATGAATACGGGCGGGAGACCATCATGGTCATTGATCATAACAAAGACCTGAAATTTGGAGAGAATTCCCAGACAGGTACCGGCGCCACCAACCTGAAGGAGAATAAGTCCAACTTCTTTTTCCGTCCGAACTATCCCACCGTAAATGCCAACTATCCCGCTGCGGGCGGAGCTTACGTGTGTGTAAGAGATGTGCAGAATGGCCGTCCCTGGCAAAGAATACGGCCCAACATGCGTTATGTGCTGCAGGTAGCTTTTGCGAACAGGGCTACAGACTCCCGGTATGACGGCACCTTTCAGACCATCTGGTTATCCAACAGTGTGCCGGCGGCTGTGAAAGGCACAGCCGGTGCGGCTACACCAAGAGGTACGCTTGTCAACGGTGTTGATACCGCCATCTGGATGGCAGACAGGGTGATAACGACGCCCGAAAGAGCCGCCTTCCGGGGAATTATTTTTGAGCCTGATTATCTGCCGGGAGTAACGGTGCCTTATACCAGCCTGCTGTACCCTTCTCTGCGTAAATGGGACGATTCAACAAGAGCCGATATGAACGATTATTCTGACAGGCCCTATATACTGTTCCGTTTTTCGGAACTCTACCTGATCGCTGCTGAAGCGGCGCTGAAAGGAGGCGGATCACTGCAGCAGGCTGCAGATATGTTGAACGTGCTACGAATAAGAGCCGCGCTAAAACCAGGGCAAACACCAGATCAGTATGCGGCTGCGGTAGCCGCGCAGACTATTACCGCCGGCCAGGTAACGCTGGATTTTACTCTTGAAGAACGTACCAGGGAACTATATGGCGAATGTAACAGGTGGTATGATCTTGCCCGGACAAAAACGCTGGTTGCCAGGGTTAAACAATACAATGAGGAAGCGGCGGCAAATGTATTGCCTGAACATATGTTGAGGCCCATACCGCAGCAGCAGATAGACCTGGTAACAGAAGGACCGGCGTTTCCACAGAACCCCTGGTATGGGAACTGATCTGGATTCTCAGCATTTTGTAAATAAAACTTGAACACTGGTGTCAAACTGACAGCTATTTATATCCCGGATTTTCTTTAACTTATAAAAATCAACAGCGGAATAACAAAGCTATAATGACTATGAAAAAGCTAATGATATTATCTTTTATCGTCTGTTATGTTCAGGGATGGGCCATAGGGCAATCCCTTACGGTGAAAAGCCCCCAAGCGGGGCGAAACCTGTTCCGTGAAGCGGGTTACAGCACGGCAGACATCGAGGATAAGGTCAATAAGGCTTATCATGATATCTTTGAAGGGCCCAACCGTATCTATTTTGAAGTAGGTGATTCGATGGCGTATGTTTCCGATTTGAAAAATCACGATGCCCGTACGGAGGGGCTCTCATATGGTATGATGATAGCCGTTCAGCTGGATAAAAAAGACGTATTCGACCGCATCTGGAGATGGTCGAAAAAGTACCTCCAACACCAGGATGGGCCCCGTAAGGGTTATTTTGCCTGGAGCATAAACCCGCAAACCATGAAGCGCAATTCGGAAGGCTCAGCCTCTGACGGCGAATTGTATTATATCACCAGCTTGCTGTTTGCGGCAAACCGTTGGGGAAATAATACCGGTATTGATTACTATAAAGAAGCAAGGGCAATATTGGATGCCATGTGGGAAAAAGACGGCAGCGGCAATATCTATAACCTGATCAATACGGAACACAAACAGATCACCTTCGTGCCCGAAGGTGGCAACTATAACTGGACAGATCCTTCCTATCATCTCCCGGCCTTTTACGAAGTGTGGGCATTGTACGCGAAAGACGGGCACGAGCAATTTTACAGGGACTGTGCAGACACGTCCCGTGTTTTCCTGCACAGGGCCTGCCACCCGGTTACCGGCCTGAATTCCGACTATACGGAGTTTAGTGGTGTTCCTCATCCAACGCCCTGGATGCAGCCGGGTTTCCGTTATGACTCCTGGAGGGTACCCATGAATATTGCTATGGATTATGTATGGTTTGGAAAGGATAAAAAATGGCAGGAGGACTATGCCCGCCGCTTTCAACGTTTTCTGCGGTCAAAAGGTATCGACAGCTTCGGAGACCAGTTTAACCTGGACGGATCCGAGCCTGATTTTATATTGCAGGCAGGGAAAGTAAAAAAACTGAGGCATTCGCTTGGCCTGGTAGCGACAGCCGCCGCTGCTTCACTTGTGAATAAAAAGGATAACAGCCTGGATTTTGTACGTGCGCTTTGGAATGCTAAGCTGGAGCCCTATGAAGATGGTTATTTCGATCCCTACTATGATGGATTGTTGTACCTGTTCAGTCTCATGCATTTAAGCGGTAAATACCATATCATACAGCCGGCCAACTGATTTGCTGAACAATTTATGCTTTTTAACTGTTGTGTTGGGAGAGCACTGTTGTAATACATCCCACTGCAATTACCGCCGCAGTGGGTTAAATTACATTTATACAGAGAGCATTTCTTCACCATGAAAACCCAAACCACACATGAAAAAAGTTTTACTTTTTGCAGCAGCGCTGCTATGCAGTACCCTATCGTTTGCACAGAATTATTGGAGACCCCACACCGACAACGCCAGGATCACACCCGACAAAGCCGTATCCCGGCTGGCATTCCCTACTGAGTTTCAACTGTTTGATCTGAATTTTACTCCCTTGCGGAACGAAATATTCAGAACCGTTGGCAATGCGTCATCACATGCAACTGTTATCTCCTTGCCTAATGCAGACGGAGAAATTGAACAATTCCAGATCGTAGAAGCTTCCAATTTCGAGCCCGCATTGCAGGCCCAATTCCCGGGAATAAGGGCATTCTCCGGGAAAGGCATTAGCGATAAACAGGCCACGTTGAAGTTGAGTATTTCCCCGCAGGGCATCCAGGCAATGGTCTTTCGTACAGAAAAGCCAAGCGAGTTCATTGAGCCTTACTCTGCTGACCACACTGTTTACACGGTATTTAAGAAACAGCCGAAGACCCTGCCATGGAAATGCTCTACCCCGGAGCAGCAATTGGCAACTAATATCAGCAGGCAGTTACCGGACGTTAATGCCAGGTCAACCGGCGATATGAAAACAATGCGCCTGGCGCAGTCAGTTACCGCTGAATACTCCAACTATTTCGGGGCTACCAGCGCTTCGCAGGTTGGATTAGTGCTGGCAGCTGTCAACGCTACACTCACCCGTTGTAACGGTGTGTATGAAAAGGACCTGGCGATCCACCTCAACCTGATCGCGGCAACCACCAATGTGTTCTATTACAATCCTTCAACAGACCCCTATTCCCCGGCCAGCTCCGGCGCAGGGGGAGCCTGGAACAGCGAGTTGCAGAATACATTGACCTCCGTGATTGGTGCGGCAAATTATGATATCGGTCACCTGTTCGGCGCATCCGGCGGCGGTGGTAACGCCGGTTGTATCGGTTGCATTTGTGTCAATACATCAAAAGGTAGCGGCTTTACTTCTCCTGCTGATAATATTCCGCAGGGAGATAATTTCGATATCGATTATGTAGTGCATGAAGTAGGGCATCAGTTAGGCGCCAACCACACTTTCTCCATGAGCAATGAAGGCACCGGCGTGAATGTGGAACCTGGTTCCGGGATCACTATTATGGGTTATGCCGGTATTACCAGCCAGGATCTGGCCCCGCATTCTATTGATATTTATCATGCGGCTTCCATTGCGCAGATCCAGGCCAATCTCTCCAGCAAAACCTGCCCGGTCACTACCAGTATCTCTGCCAATAACGCAACGCCCGTTGTGAATGCCGGCGGTAATTTCACGATTCCTATCAGTACTCCCTTTGCATTGACCGGTTCTGCCACCGATGCCAATGCCGGCGATGTGCTGACCTACTGCTGGGAGCAAAATGATAATGCATCCTCCTCACAAACAGGATCCGCCAGTGTGGCCAGCGCCAGCAAAGCATCCGGCCCCAACTGGATCTCATTTTCGCCAAGCACCTCACCAACAAGATATTTCCCCAAAATGTCAACTATTCTTGCCGGCGGTTTAGTGTCAGGCCCATTGTCGGGCGGTGATGCAGGAGCAAATACGGAAGCGTTGAGCTCCGTTTCAAGAACTTTGCATTTTCGCCTGACGGTAAGGGATAACGCTCCATATAGTTCTACTGCACCTGTATCTATCGGGCAAACCAATTTTGCGGATATGACGGTAACCGTGTCTAATTCATCCGGGCCTTTTTCGGTGACTGCTCCCAATACAAATGTATCCTGGGCAGGCAATTCATCACAAACCGTCACCTGGAATGTGGCGAATACCACTGCATCCCCGGTTAGCTGCGCCAACGTAAAGATCTCTATCTCTACAGACGGTGGCACTACCTTCAGCACATTAGTGGCAAGCACGCCTAATGACGGCAGCGAGGTGATAACTGTTCCTAATACACCCACTACCACAGCCAGAGTGAAGATAGAAGCGGTAGGGAACATCTTCTTCGATATTTCGAACACCAACTTCACGATCACATCTGGTTCAGGCTGTACTGCTCCGGCCGGCTTAATTGCTTCTGCTGTTACCAATACTGCTGCTACAGTAGGATGGACAGCGGTAAGCGGCGCTGTATCATATGATGTAGATTATAAAGCAGCTTCGTCTTCCACGTGGATCAATGCTGCAACTGCAACAACCGCCACTTCTGTTGGCTTAACCGGTCTTACAGCAGGAACTACCTATGATTACCGGGTAAGAACCAATTGCAGCACCGGCAGCAGCACTTATTCAGCGGCACAGTTTACTACAACAGGAGGCATTACCTGTACTGCGCCCACTGGTTTAACCAGTGCAGGGGTAACAACCACCGGGGCTACTGTTAGCTGGTCAGCCGTAAGCGGCGCCCTGAGCTACGATGTAGACTATAAAACAAATGCGTCCTCAACCTGGATCAATGCCGTAACCGGAACTGCTTCCACGTCTGTTAATTTGAGCGGGTTAAGCTCCGCCACTTTATATGACTGGAGAGTAAGAACAAATTGTTCCGGTGGCAACAGTACATATGCTACCGCACAATTCACTACATTGACGGTATCCGGTTGTCAGAATACATTGGATAATGCAAGCAACGGAACGATCAGCGGTGCTGCCACCATTCCGTTTAATACCGATGTAACTGGTCTCATCAGCCCAAGCGGTGATGTGGATCATTATAAATTTGTGATCACTACCAGCGGTACTATCACAATTACATTGCGCACCCTGCCTGGCGACTATGACCTGAAACTGCTGAACAGCACAGGCGGACAGATCGCTATTTCACAATTAGGCGGCACCAGCAACGAAACCATCAGCAGAACGGTTAGTCCGGGTACCTACTACGCACAGGTGTATGGTTACAACGGGGCTAATAGCGCTACTACCTGTTACACATTACGGGTACAGTTAGGTACCGCTACCCGCGGAACTGATCCCGCTGATGCGATCACTAACAAAGTGCAGAAAGTAGGCGTATTTCCGAACCCTGCTACCAATATAGTGAACATCAACCTCGCCGGGTACACAGGAAAATCAGATGTGCGGATGTTTGATGTAAATGGCCGGGTGGTATTGCATCGCCAGGTAAGTATGGATAACTCGCAGCTGGATATTTCTACATTGCCTGCAGGTGTTTATATAATCAAGATCAGGAACGGAGAGAATGAAGTGAGCACTACGAAGATCGTTAAACAATAAAGGAAATATTGCACCTGGTTACAGAAAAGCCAGTGTCTCGTGAAGGGGCACTGGCTTTTTTTAGATAGCGTTTACTTCCCGGTAATAGTCGCGCGATAAACACGTATTTTTGTGTATAAGCACGAAAGTCTGATGGAATCGATAACACCTTTCATTAATAATGTTACCAAAAAGATCGCGCTTTCCGGGGCAAATCTTGACAAACTTATCGCCGCGTTTAAGATGGTTAAAGTGCGTAAAAAACAGTTTGTCATACAACCCGGTTTTGTCGCCAAATACCGGTTCTATGTGCTCAAAGGCGCTTTCCGGTCTTATGTGATCGATGAAAAGGGTAACGATTGTACTATACAATTTGCTATAGAAGACTGGTGGATCTCCGATTATAATAGTTATATCTATCAAACCCCGGCAACACAGTTCGTGGTTGCGCTGGAAGACAGTGTCGTGCTCCAAATTGGCTATGAGGCAGAGCAGGAATTGAAAGCGGCTGATCACCAGTTGGAGACGCTTTTCCGGATGATGGCTGAAAAATCAGCAGCCTTTTATGCACGGCGTATTGTTTCCAACCTGACGCAGGATGCAGAGCAGCGTTATAATGAATTCGTGGAGACATATCCGGACGTGGCGCAACGCTTACCTCAATATGCCCTTGCGTCCTACCTGAATATGACCAAAGAGTTCCTTTCCAAGATCCGCAACGATAAGGTGAAGAAAAAGTGAACTGGTTCAACCGTTTTTTTTAATGTAGTTCATTTTTAGTGGCCTTAAGTCCTGGTAGTTTTGTGATGTAAAAACGCATCAAAAATGTCAGGTAAATTAAAAAACAAAGTAGCCGTTGTTACCGGCGGTAGCAGCGGTATCGGTTTGGGAATCGCCAAACGTTTCGCGGAAGAGGGGGCTAAAGTAGCCATTACCGGCCGTAATCAGGCAACTATCGATAAAGCAATCAAAGAAATTGGCCCTGATGGATTGGGCATCCAGGGCGATGTGTCCAGGCTGGATGACCTTAGCCGGATTTACAGCACCGTGGAAGAAAAGCTGGGCAAGATAGACGTGCTGATCGTGAATGCAGGCGTTTATGTGCTTGGACCGCTGGCAGATTTTACTGAAGAACAGTTCGATAAAGTAAGTGACATTAACTTCAAAGGCGCTTTCTTTTCTGTGCAGAAGGCATTACCTGTACTGAAAGACGGCGCTGCCGTGGTACTGATATCTTCCACTGTGAATGAAAAGGGCATTCCCAATCATGCAGCTTATTCAGCTACAAAAGCGGCCGTTCGCTCGCTGGCCAGGAGCTTCTCTGCTGAGCTGCTTGACAGGAAGATCCGGGTAAATACGCTTTCTCCGGGCCCCATCGATACGCCCGTGTTTCATACAGTTACCGGCGATGCTGGCGAAGCAAAGGCAATGATGGAAGCTATGGCTGATTTTACACCGGTTAAGCGGGTAGGGACCTCAGAAGAGATCGCAGCTGCGGCATTATATCTCGCAACAGAAGATTCTGCCTTCATGCTGGGCGCGGAGATCCTTCTTGATGGCGGTCTGAGAGAGCTGTAATTCAGCTTCACACACTGAAAAGAATGAGCTGGCGCAAACGCCGGGAAACGACAAACCCGCTCCTGGAAGCGGGTTTGTCGTTTATAGCGGTGATAAATGCGTTGTTTTACTGCACATGGGCATTAGGAGGAGCATAAATAGGGGAGAAGCCATAGTAGCTGCTCCTGCTTACACTAATACTACCGGAAATAGAAAATGTTCTATCGTTGCTGATATACATCAGGCCTACTTTGGCAGCAGGATAAATACCGGAATTATTGACCCGCATGGAGCTATAGTTTTTGTTAATCCCGGGTTGATAGAATGCACCATTGTATTGTAAAAGATAAGGAGTTGCAGAAACGCCGCCAAAAGCAACGAGGTTATTGCTTAGCTGGCGATTAATCATTAGTTCTAAAGGAGCCGAAAGGTAATTAGCGCTTCCCCCTTTAAATGCAAGAAAACCAGTCGAAATCCCGGCATATTTTGTCACAAACCACTTCTTTTGAAGATAGTTGGTATCAGCCCGCTGTTCAGGATGGACCTGCGCTTTTGTTGCCAAAGCCGACAAAAAAATGGCTGCAAAAATGATTGCACGTTTCATACTATGAAGATAACCAACCTTTTGTTAATATTATTCTAAATGCAATTTTATTGTTATATTTGATTGATAACCAGTTTAACTCAGGATACACGGGTATGCAAACTTCCAGCACACATGATCAGCGCATCGCAAAAATGACCTTTGCCTCGGTCTATCCCATGTATGTTGCAAAAGTGGAGAAGAAGGGCAGAACAAAGGAAGAATTGCACCAGGTGATAGCATGGTTAACAGGTTTCGATGATAAGAAACTGCAGGAATTAATAGATGAAAAAGTAACTTTTGAAACATTCTTTCAACGCGCTTCGCTTAACCCCAATGTGCATCTCATCACCGGCATGATCTGCGGATATCGCGTAGAGGAGATCGAAAATCCCTTGACACAGCAAGCCAGGTACCTGGATAAACTGGTAGATGAGCTGGCGAAGGGCAGGAAAATGGAGAAGATCCTGCGCAAATAAGCCCCGAATTGCAGGGCCGACCTCCTATACGAACTATCCGAATTTCGCTTTTAGTACAAGCATCGCTATATTAAGCACGAGCGCAAAAATATTGGTGGCTATGATCGGGAAATCGGACTTATCAATGCCGTAATAGATCCACAAACTGTTCCCTGTCATCATCACAATGAACATAAATACGGAAACATCATCCGCCTTCCGGAGCTTAATGGTTTTAATCAATTGGGGGATCAGTGAGGACGAAGTACAGATACCTGCTGCCAAACCCAGTATTTCGATCAATTGCATAGTGATATCAATACCAATTATCATACCCCCGGATAGCAAAGATGGGGCTGGCGCTGGCACAGCGTTTGAACGCTGAATGAAAACCGCCTGCATGAAAATAGCAACCTATAACGTGAATGGCGTAAATGGCCGCCTGCCGGTATTGCTCCGTTGGTTAGAAGAATCAAAACCGGACATTGCCTGTTTGCAGGAGCTGAAAACCTCAGACGAAAAGTTTCCCGGGAAAAGCCTTAAAGAAATTGGCTACAGCTCAATCTGGCATGGACAGAAAAGCTGGAACGGCGTAGCCATACTTGCAAAAGATGGTCATCATTTGGAGGAGATTGGAAAAGGGCTCCCCGGAGATCCGGAAGATCTGCAAAGCCGGTATATTGAAGCAAAGGTCAACGGGATCATTATTGCCTGCCTCTATCTTCCAAATGGTAACCCCGCTCCCGGGCCAAAATTCGATTACAAAATGACCTGGTTTAAGCGGTTGCTTAAGAAGGCAGGGCGCCTGGTGAAGTCCGGTTCACCTGTGGTATTGGTAGGCGACTATAATGTAGTGCCCACAGAAATGGATGCACATAAACCGGAACGCTGGGTGAACGACGCCGTCTTTTTTCCTGAGCCCCGGGCAACATTTCAAAAACTGTTAAAGCAAGGCTGGATAGATGCCATACGGCAGCTTTACCCCGATCAGAAAATATTCACCTACTGGGATTATTTCGGTAATGCGTTCAAACGGGACGCCGGAATTCGTATGGATCACTTTTTATTAAGCCCTGATCTGGGAAAACACCTGCTCGCAGGCGGAATAGATAAGCATGTCAGAGCCTGGGAGAAAACAAGTGACCACGCGCCGGTTTGGATCGAAATCGCATGACAGGATGATGATCCCCAAAAAAATATTTGTCCATTTCAGAATTATTCACAACCTTAGTGTCCTATTTCACTAGTACACCACATGGTCACCATCCAAAACCTACACTTCTCCTATCGCCGGCAACAGGTCTTATCCGGTCTCGATATGACATTGTCGGCCGGGTGTATATATGGCTTGCTGGGTCGGAATGGAACCGGGAAATCCACCTTGCTCCGTAATATTGCCGGATTTCTTTTCCCGCATAGTGGAGAGATCGATGTACTGGGCTATGAACCGCGTAAACGGCAACCTTCCTTTCTTCAAAAAGTATTTCTTGTACCGGAAGATATACAGTTACCTGCCATCGGACTGGACCAGTGGCTGAAATATACAGCGCCATTCTATGGCGGTTTCGACCGCAACGCATTCGAACATTATTGCCGTGAGCTGGAAGTGCCGATCGTTTCCCGCCTGACAGATATGAGCTACGGACAACAGAAGAAGGTCCTCATCAGCTTTGCGCTCGCAACGAACGCGGAGCTGCTGTTAATGGACGAGCCTACCAATGGACTGGACATTGTCAGCAAGAATCAATTCAGGAAAGTGATAGCCGGCGCCATCAACGAGCGGAAATGTATGCTGATCTCCACTCACCAGGTAAATGATCTTGAACAGCTGATAGACCGTGTGATGGTCATGGATAAATGCCGGATCATCTTTGACCAGGGCATCGATACCATTGCCGAAAAGCTGCTGTTCAAACTATCACGGGATGAGAACGAGGAAGCGATGGCCATTTATCGTGAATATGCTTTAAGCGGGAATGCTTTAATTCTTCCCAACTATTTACAGGAAGAAAGCCGAACCAACCTGGAAATGCTCTATAAAGCAGTTAATACAGACGAGAAAGTTATAAATGCTTATTTCAAATGAACGCCTATTCATCAGAAGTTTTTCATTTTGAACGATGGCAGATGCTGCTGGGAAGGCACTGGGCGGAGAATGGCAAACGTTATATATTGTTTGTCCTGGCCCTCGCGGGCATCTTACTGGCTTGGTTTTCATTCCTGCTGACGGTGGACAGCTGGTCGCTGATAGACATCACAACGCAATTCTCCACCTACTTTTTTGGATTGTATGTGGCCGGTTGCCTGTATGCAGGATCACTCTTCTCAGACCTGTGCTTAAAGCGGGAAGGTATTTCATTCCTCGCCCTGCCCGCCTCTCAGCTGGAAAAGTTGCTTTGTGTGCTCTTTTATGGCGTGTTGGTTTTCTTTGTTACGTACACAGTGGTGTTTTACCTGATCGACATTCCTATGGTGCAGCTGAGCAACCGGATCCTTGAACAGCATCCCCGTAATATGCCAAATGCTATGGTCAGGGTGGCGCCCACCATTGTTTATAACGTCTTTACCGGGGAACAGGGGCCCTATTTTGAAAGAAACAATCATCTATTTTTGCTGGGCTTTTTCTCCGTTCAGGGAGTGTTTTTCCTAGGCCCCCTGTATTTTTCCCGTTTTGTTGTCATTAAGTCGATTCTGGTTGTGCTGTGCGGTATGTTTGTCATGGTGGTCTTTCATGAGCGGATAGTAAACCTGTTTCTTCCACATGGCTGGCGTCTACTGCATTTTTCCTGGGTGCAGTATGACGACGTAGGTCATCCGGCGCATTTTGTCTATTTATCCCGATGGCTGACAAATGCTTTGGTAGCCCTCGCGCAATATGGGATGCCCGGCCTGGTTTGGACTATCGCTTATTATCGTCTCACGGAAAAAGAAATTTAATAGCATGCAGTTTAAAGAATCTCAACCTATTTATTTGCAGATCGCAGAATTTGTGTGCGAGAAGATCCTGCTGGGAGCCTGGCCGGCCGGAGAGCGTGTGCCTGCGATCAGGGAGCTGGCAGTGCAGCTGGGTGTTAACCCCAATACAGTATTGCGTACCTATGATGTGCTGCAACAGGAGGGAGTGATCGTCAACAAAAGGGGCGTAGGCATCTTTGCAGCGGATGATGCAATAGAACAGGCTACCCGTTACCGCAAAACGCGGTTTATCGAAATGGACCTGCCCCAGCTTTTCCGTAGCCTTTATTTATTGCAGATCGACCTGGCGGAGCTAAAACCCCGGTATGAGCAGTTCAAAAAACAGTTCAAAAAGGAACTACAGAAATAGGCGGATATGAAAAAGAGTACCAGGCTGATATGGATCTCCGTATTCACTGTTGTGCTGATCACGGTGGCCGTCAATTTGTTCCTGTACCGCCAGCTGCTGCTTGGGAATGTAGTTACGCTCAAACAGGTGCAGGCCACCCGGCTGCAGCGCTTCAATTTATCAGGCATTAAAAATGTAGTGCTGAACGGAACTGTTTGGGTGAATATCATCCCGGCCGATGCAGATTTTATAGAAATACCAAAGGAAGAATTCGGGGCGCGGATGAACGAAGGGAGCGTATTGACCAATGCTTTAGAGGTACGGGGTGGAATAACGCCGGTGCTCCGGCAGGAGGGTGACACCTTGTATGTGCAGGGATCATTCCGGCAGCCATTGCACCGTCCTTATGCAGATTGGTTTTACCGGCAAAGCATCGGGCAGATCAATCTTTATTCTTCATCGCTGCGCAGTATCAAAATAGTCAACGGACAAATGCTTATAAGAGGCGGACCGGCGCCTGTTCCCCCAAAATCTTTTTCACTGGATGCCGTGAATGCAACCGTGTGGTTTGCAGAACAGGATGCGCAGGACGTCGGGAATGTCAAACGATATGAACTGCCTGATGAGTTTTTCGATTCGGTAAATATCCGCTGCGTTAACACCGTGATGTTGCTGAACAGCACTGCAGTGATGCACTGTCTGTCTGCCCGCCTGGATAGTGCATCAGAATTGATTGACAGGAAAGCACGGGTCGGTCAGCCACACGTTAATGCCAGTGCTGACAGCCGTGTATCTTTGACAGGAAAGAACCTCATAAAAACAACAATAGAAATCCACTAATCAAATCTTATTTCATGAAGCTTACTATTGATAGGTTATCCAAAACCTATTCTAATGGCGTGCGCGCTATTCACAACGTTTCCCTTACGTTGGAGAACGGTATGTTTGGCCTGCTCGGGCCCAATGGCGCAGGTAAATCCTCGCTGATGCGCACCATCGCCACCCTACAGGAGCCAGACTCCGGAAGCATAAGCCTGGACGATATCAATGTGCTCACCGATAAATCCGGACTGAGAAAACGGCTGGGTTATCTGCCCCAGGAATTCGGTATTTATCCGCGTATATCCGCTTTGCAGATGTTGGATCATGTGGCCCGGCTCAAAGGGGTAGGGGCAGCTGCGGAGCGTAAAGATCTTGTACTGGGTTTGCTGGATAAAGTGAATCTCTATAAAGAACGTCACCGCAGGCTGGGTACTTATTCAGGAGGAATGAAGCAGCGTTGGGGCATTGCACAGGCACTGGTGGGCAATCCGCAACTGATCATTGTGGATGAGCCCACAGCGGGACTTGATCCCGCGGAGCGCAACCGCTTTTACAACCTCCTGAGCCAGTTGGGAGAGCAGACGATTGTCATTCTTTCCACACACATCGTAGAAGATGTGAGTACGCTGTGCTCGCGTTTCGCTATTATTTGCCACGGGGAAGTGCTCTATAGCGGCGAGCCGGAAGCCGCCGTTGCTGCACTGGAAGGGAAGATTTATTCCCGGAAGATCCGTCAGGATGAGATTGCATCGTACCGGCAGCAATACCCGATCATCAGCACACAACTAAAAGCCGGGCATTTGCATATCAGGATCAGGAGCGATGACAATCCCGGCAACGGCTTTATGCCCGCTGAACCCAGCCTGGAGGATGTGTATTTCACCTATATCGCCACAAAAATGGACGTGAATACCCTTTAAATATGATCCTATGTTCATCGAATTGTTTTTATTCGAAATAAAATACCGGCTTAGCCGTCCCGCCTTTTATTGCTATCTCTTCCTTGTGCTTGTTTTCTCTGTTATCACCTTTTGCAAGGGAGATGTGCCAGCGGGAGATGGTGTGCATATCAATGCGCCTTCGGTGCTGATACAGTATGCATCGCTCATGTCCTTCTTCCTGATGTTGATGAGCGCCTTCTTTATGGGCGTTGCGCTTTACAGGGATATTGAGCATGGCGTCAGTGAATATTATCTTTCCTATCCCATCACCAGGCCGGGTTATTTCTGGGGAAGGTTCCTGGGATCTTTTGTATTCGTGGCTCTTACTGGCGCCGCCATTATGGCCGGCGCCTGGTTGGGGAGCTTACTGGGACCGCTGCTGCATTTACAGCCGGCTGAGCGCTTCGGGCCTAACCGTTTTCTTTATTACTGGCAGCCCTATTGGACGATCGTCCTCCCCAACCTCTTCTTTACTGCTGCGCTCTTCTTCGGCCTGGTATCGGCCTTTCGTACCGTGAAAGTAATTTACAGCGGAGCCATGTTCCTCTTTCTCGGCTATCTCATCGGAAATTTCTTTTTAAATAATATCCATAACCTTAACGTGATCTATCTGAGCGATCCTTTTTTGCTGAACGGACTGCGGCTTTCGCTGCGTGACTGGCCGCCATCCCAGCTGAATTCCTCCGTGCTGATGTTTGATGGCCTGCTGCTGCAGAACAGGATCCTTTGGATGTCACTGGGCCTGGCCATTGTCCTGCTTACCTATTGGCGCTTTAGCTTCGGGCGTTTTTTCAGGGGAGCAGGCGCAAAGAAAATTTCCGCAGAGCGCTTCATTGACAAGGATAAACGCTGGAAGCCACGCAGCCTGCAAGTGCAATTTGGCGGCGCCTATAACGGCAAGATGATCCTGAACCTTGCCAGGATAGAAGTGCTCAACATTGTAAGAGATACCTATTTCTGGATCATACTCACAGGCGGCTATATATTTCTGGGCTTTATCTTTTTTCATGGCCCGCGTAGTTATACTGTACCGGACTATCCGCGAACCGTCTACTTCGTGAGTGCATTTATAGAAGCATTCTTATTTTTTATTTTCCTGATCATCGTATTTTATACCGGGGAGACGGTTCACCGGGAAAAGCTGACCCGCTATAGCTTTATCAATGACACCCTGCCGCCTCCCACCTGGGTCTTCAATTGTGCAAAGCTGATCAGTGTTATTTTGCTGGGGCTTGGGTTGGCCCTGACCCCTGTATGGATAGGATTGATCACCCAGGTAGTAAATGGTTACACTTCCTATAACCTGCCGTTGTATGCCTCTTCCGAATTGGTGATGATCATCCCGCGTGTATTGGAGTATGTGCTGTTTTGTTATGCTATTCATATCGCTGTTGATAATAAGTATCTTGGTCATGGTATCGCGATTGCCATTTTTGCCTTGCTCTTTGGTATTACCAACTTTGGTTATGCAGACTATTACCTGTTGCTATATTCCTATGTCCCCAGGGTCTGGGCATCAGACATGGATGGCGTTGGTCATATGGTGAAACCTTTGTTGTGGTATAACGTGTATTGGACTTTGGCCGGCGCGGTATTGGTGGTACTTGGCTCTTTATGGTATAGCCGGGGCACGCGCTCTGCCTTCCGTGAAAAGTGGAAGCTGGCGGCACAACGCTTTGCCGGTATGGCCCGTTTCGGGGTCATCGCATTGAGTGTAGCCTTTTTAGCTACCGGGGCTTACATCTATTATAACGTAAGCTGCCTGAATGAATACCTTACGCCCGGCGAGAGGAAGGAGAGAGCCGCTATCGCAGAAATGAAAATGAAGAAATATGCAGCGTTGCCGCTTCCCAAAGTTACCCGGATCCGCATGGAGGTAGCCGCCTGGCCCGATCAAAAGAAGCAGGAGACCAGGGCCTTCTGTACTATTGCCAACAAAGGGAAAGTGCCTATCGATAGTTTACTGCTGGATGGTGGTAACGCGGAGTATCAGATACTGGCCAATGATAGGGAACTGTCTTATACCTGCCCGCTTTATTTCCCGCCGGGAAAATTCAATAGCTTCCGCTCATCAAAGGCGCCTTCAGACTATCGGGTGTACCAGCTGCCCCGCCGCCTGAATCCGGGCGACACCATGACGCTGGAGCTTCGCTGTACGGTGGCCTACAAGGGCTTCCAGAACGGCTTGTACGCAGCACAGCTGCTGGATAACGGTATCCTGACAAACGGCAATCTGCCGGATCTGGGCTATGATCAGGGTGATGAACTGGTGAGGGTGGACGAACGCAAAGAGTATGGCCTGCCGCAGAAAAAATACATCCGTATTCCGCAGGATGATCCGGCAGGAAGAATGGAAACCTATAATGGTTTCAATGCAGACCTGGTGAGCACAGATATTTTGATGAGTGTTCCGGAGGGGCAATGGGCCCTGGCGCCGGGTGCATTGAAGCAGGAATGGATCAAGGCCGGCCGGCATTACTTTCATTACGTGCAGGATAGTCCGCTGGTGTATATGCCATATGCAATGATGTCGGCCAGGTACGCGATGCGCACCGACACCGTACAACTGCAGAACGGACGGATTGTTCCCATCCGGCTTTGTTATAGCCCTATGCATGACAAAAACCTTTCGCATTTCAACACAGCCCTGAAGGATGGCCTGCATTATTTCTCAAAGGCCTTTGGCCCTTATCCATTTGCTTCCCTGGCGCTGGCAGAAACACCTGCCTATGGTCCACCCGGGATCTCCGTCCCCGGGGTGATCGGTCTGGCTGAACCTGACATGGGCTGGGTGGCAGATCTACGTGGAAACGCGGCGCCAGACTATCCTTATTTTAACGCAGCATCACAGCTTGCCCGGCAGTGGTGGAATTACGAGATCGCGGGTAATAATACGGAAGGCGCAAGGATCATTGGCGAGGCAATTGCCAGTTATGCTGCTTTACGTTTGATGGAGAAGCAATATGGGAAAGCCGGTACCCGGGCTATATATGACCGGATGCATAGTGATTATGGATGGAGAAGACGAATAGACTTTAATGTAGAAACGCCCTTGTTGTATGGTAACCAGGCTTATATTTCCAATCAGAAAGGTGCCCTGGTATTATACGGCTTAGCCGAAACACTGGGGGAGGATACCCTCAATGCAGCGCTCGCGGAATTCCTTGGAAAATGGTCTTTCCGGAATGGAGGCCCTTATCCGGGCGCCAATGATTTGTATGCTGTACTAAAGGCACACACGCCGGACTCTTTGCGTTATTATCTTACTGATACCTGGGAGAAGATCATTTTTTATGACAACAAGGTGATGGAGGCGACAGCTGAGCGTAAAGGTGGCAGCTATCGTGTCCGCCTGCAGGTTAAGATCAGGAAGCTGCAGTATGATGACAAGCGGCAGGAGCGGGAAGTAACCGATATGAACGATATTGTAGATATCGGTGTGTACGGCAAGTCATCCGGCAAAGGAGCGCCGCAGCTACTCCGGCTTTATAGCGCACGGTTTTCAGCAGGGGAGCATACTATTGATCTGGAGACGGATCAACAGCCGGCTTTTGTGCAGATAGATCCGGAGCGGAAGTTGTTGGATGTACGGGGTAGTGATGATCGGAAAGATTTAAAGTAGATATTGAAGTTCTAAAAGGGCTGCAAGCCTAAAACTTGCAGCCCTTTCTATCTAATGTCAAATCACACCATCTAATCCCATCCTGATAGCCGCTTCCACAGGATTCAATCTGTCTATATCTCCATCCGGTTGCAGATCATGCTTCAGCAGCAAGGGTGGCTGCGCCAGGAACCGTGGTTCGGTACCCCTGTTAAGCTGCGCTCTATGCACCAGGAAAGGATGACACAAATAAACAGTACCTGCCTTACCTGTTGCCAACGCCTCCTCTCTTACAGGTAAGGAAGAAAGTTGCATAGCCAGCTCCATAAAAGAAAGTCCCTGTTCACCTTTCTCCTTTAATAAGCGGGCCACCTCTATATGAGATCCCGCGCTGATGATAGTAGGTGCATCGAGCTCACCCACGTCCGAAAACAAGAACAGCATCAGTAATGCACGACCTTTCGACCGCCAGTTAACACGCCATTCGCTTCCCGGATCATCTCCCGGAAAGCTGGCATCTACATGCCAGCCGGTATCACCTGTATCTGCTGTTGCAGGAAAACGCACCGGGAAAGCGCCCATGCTGCCACAGCGCTGCCAATTGCCTTCTCCGGCCAGCTGATCGAACGCAGCATGCAGTACCGGTGTATTCGCAGCTGCTATAAATGGGGGCTGACTGTACATACCCAGCCAGACAACCGGTTTGGTCCAGGTAGCAGGAGCATCCGGCTCACAACCCATATCTTTCCATAAAATTTGACGTGCCGCTGCTGCCACTTGTGCATCAAATGCATGGTCTATCCGGATAAAGCCTTTATGAATGAAATGATCGATCTGCGCTTTATTTAATACTTCTTTCATGATAGTGAAATTGATAATGAGGAATGAATATGCCAGGGTATAGGCAAGCGTTTTCACGGCCCATGCAAAGGCCGTTTGCCCAGATGATGAAAAGAAGTATTAAAGTGTTGGAGACATCCTCATGGGGTAAAGATAGAAAAAATACATAACAGGAGGAGGGCTTAAAATATTATAAAAAATAACTATTATTGGCAGGCGTATCCTAACCGGGTATCACGGCAATGAACAAATTTATACAAGCCATTAAAAAACTAGACCTGGACCTTATCAGCTCCCTGATCCGGGAGGAGCCGCAATGGTTAAGCTGGTCTGAAGATCGCGGTAAAAATGCATTGCATTATCTCTGTGAAACAGGCCCATATGGGGATCCCTTAAAAGCAGCAACGATTTTGCAAATACTGCAGCTACTGCTGCAAAATGGTATGGATATGAATGCCGTGCATTACGTTGGCCCCGCCGGCCATCCCCCATTCCCCACTACGCCACTCTGGTGTGCCTGTTATCATGGTAAAAATGAAATGCTCTATACCTGGCTGTTGCAAAACGGCGCTACCGGGCCTAACTGCATGTGGGCCCTTGTTGCGAACGACGACGTGGCAGGCGCGGAAATATTCCAGCAATACGGCCATACCGTCGAAAATGCCGCTAAAGCGGGAATTAATACACTGCTGATAACAGCCTATACCTGGCCAAGGTATAATATGGCAAAATGGTTGCTGGTAAATGGCGTCGATGTAAACGCCGTTGATTGTAACGGGGAAACCGCCCTTTTTCATGCAGTAAGAAGACAGCTAGGCCTGGAACATACCGGGCTGTTGTTACAATATGGTGCAGATCCCGACATCGAAAATAAGGACGGGATGTCGCCCAGGAAGCTGGCAATAGCAAAGAATAATAAAAGACTGTTAAGGGTTTTAGACACCTTGTACCCACTTAGTAATGCAATATCCGATTTCAGTTACCTTAAATCCTGACTCATCCCCTTTTACCTTGCTCCTTGCATTGGATTATGCTATCTTTAAAACATTCTGATCCATGGTTTAACATTTATGACGGGGCTTTCTTCTCAGCTGCTATTTCTCCTTACTTGCTTTACTTTCATGGTATGCAAACCGGCCAGCGCCCAATACCAGGGATATATCTACGCAGAAGTAGTATTGAAAAATAAGCAAACCTACACCGGCCCTGTTAAATGGAGCGGTGGACAACGCCTCTGGAGCGATGTGCTCTCTGTTACGAAAAGCACCAATCAAAACATATTTAAATACCTGGACGAGTCCCAGATCAGGCGCCTGCCCAACGAAGAAGGAGGGAAGGAGGTCGACTGGAAATTCATGAGCTTATTTGAAGACAAGTTCCCCCAGCGCAAGAACGAGATCCTCTGCCGCTTTGGTGATATCGATTTTATTCACGTCACCGGCTCAGACCAGGCGCAGATCTATTTCAGGAACGGTAGCAAAGTAAGGGCAATACCCTACAAAGACGAAGCTGCCCAGCTGGGCAAAAATATCGTCGTTTACGTAGACGGCGATTCAAAAACCATTAAATGGGACGAGATCAGCCGGGTGAATTTCAAAACTACCCCCGCCGATCCTGAGATCCGGCGATGGGCGCCACTTTATGGCACCGTAAACACCGCCAACGGACCGGTTACCGGCTTTGTGCAGTGGAACCGCTATAAATACCTGGGTGCGCACAAGCTGAACGGAAAGACGCTTCATAACGAACCTGTCAGCTACGCCTTTGCATACATTGCCCGCATTGAAAAGCAGGACAAGCAGGTGCTGCTGCAACTACGATCCGGGGAAAACATTCAGCTGGGCGAATCGGATGACCTCAGCAGCGCCAATAAGGGTATTGTAGTAACGCATCCCATCTATGGAAGGGTACTGATAGAATGGAAAGCATTTCGCTCCTTCACACCTCAGGCAACGCCTGCTATCGGCTTGTCTTATGATGATTACCCTAAACCGGATCGCCTGTATGCCAGCGTACAAACCACTGATAACAGGCACTACGAAGGCGCCTGCGTGTTCGACCTGGATGAGGATTGGAACGTGGAATTGCTGGACGGCAATAAGGATGGGCTATATTATCAGATTCCCTTTTACTATATTAGCACGATCACGCCCTACAGGCAACACTATTCCAAGGTCAGGTTAAAGGACAACAGCACCTTGCTGTTAGGCTCGGCCAACGATGTAAGCGAGAAGAACTGGGGGCTGATCATATGGCTGCCCAATAAGAAGTACCAGTATATTCCATGGGGCCAGGTAAAAGAAATTTCCTTCAGGTAGATCATGAACAGCTTCTATTTAGTAGCCATGGCATGGATCATCACAGTGCTCCTCTTGTTATGGTTTGGCAATAAATATATTTATCTCCTGCTGGACAGGAACATCTCCTGGATGGCGCATACCACCAGGCGTTTTTTTATCCAGCTGGTGGTCAGCACACTCTATTCCCTTTGCTGCATTAACCTCACGTATTATCTCTTTAAGATCACCACCAACAGCACCCCACCGGATCTTACACAAATAATGGTGCTGAACGTATATGGCCTGCTCTTTACCATTCCCGTGCTCTCCATTAACTTCGGCATCTATTTTATGATGCAATGGAAAAAAGCGCAGGTACAGGCCAACCAGCTCAGGGAAGACAACCTGCAGGCACAGCTCAATTCATTACGCATGCAGCTGGACCCGCACTTTTTGTTCAACAACCTCAATGTGCTGGCCAGCCTGATCGATAAAGACCGCAACGAGGCACAGGACTTTCTGGACAAATTTGCAGATGTATACCGCTATGTGCTGCAGTACAAAAAAGAAGAGCTGGTACCCCTGTATACAGAACTGGGCTTTATTAAAGCCTATTGTCATTTGTTAAAGAAGCGCTTTGGAGAAGCGTTAAAGATAGAGATGCCCTACGTTCCTGGTACAACAGCGGCTCTGTGCATCCCGCCGCTATCCCTGCAGATGCTGATGGAGAACGCCGTAAAGCATAACATTATTTCCAGGGATCAACCCCTGCACATCCGGGTGTACCTGCAGGGAACACAATGGATCAGCGTGGAGAATACCTATCAACCCTTGCAAAAAGAACAAGCCACCAGATCAGAAACCGGCCTGGAAAATATCCGCAAACGTTACCAGCATTTGTCTGCCCTGGAGATCAAGGTCAGTTGCGATCACCATTTTTTTAAAGTAGATTTACCGCTCCTGGAGATAGATGAATAAAATAACTGCCAATGGAAGTATTGATCATTGAAGATGAAGAACCTGCTGCAGAGCGATTGGTAGGCCTGCTACAGCAGTATGACGCCGGTATCCGTCCTTTAGCGATCCTGTCCTCCGTGAAAGAGGCAGTCAATTGGTTTGCCGATCACCGGCAGCCCGACCTGGTACTGCTGGATATTCACCTGTCAGACGGTCTTTGCTTCGACATCTTTAAACAGGTTGAGGTCCGCTGTCCCATCATTTTCTGTACCGCCTACGATCAATACGTACTGGACGCTTTCCAGGTGCATAGCATCGATTATCTCTTAAAGCCGGTACAATATCCCAAACTGGAGAAAAGCCTGCAAAAGATGGAGGCCATCCGTTCCCAGATGAAACCTGCCGGCAACGACGTTCATTTTAATGAGATCATCCAGATCATCAGAACCAGCCAGCAGAGCTACAAATCACGGTTCATGGTAAAATCAGGCAACCGGATCAAAGCCATTAAAAGCAGCGAGATTGCGTATTTCAATTCCCGTAATAAAATTACCCTGCTGGTGACGAAGGAAGGACAGCGCTTCCCCCTCGACTATACGCTGGATGAACTAATGACCATGCTGGACCCCGTCCAGTTCTTTCATGTTAACCGTAATCTCATCATCCACATAGATGCCGTGAAGGAAGTGCACCCTTATTTCAAAGGCCGCCTTAAACTGGTGCTCGTGCCCGAATACGACGAGGAAACCGTCATCAGCAGCCAGAAAACGCCGCTTTTTAAGGACTGGCTGGACCAGTGACCCGCGTTTGTTCAGGATGCAATAATCCCGCCTCATCCTTATAATATCCGCTTACATCCGAAACCCGTTTTTTTCTCAGCAGAATTCTCCTTTTTTTAAAGCAGCTAAGTAGTTTATTCTAAAAACTAATCATAAAAGAAGAAGTAGCTGATGAATTTCACGTATTTAAAAACAGCCATATGCCAGCGATACAGTCTGGTACTGGCGCTGGTAACAGTATGCGGCCTGCAGCCCGCATCTGCCCAATATCCAAAAATACCGCAGGATATAGCCCACGCCAGTGGCGCACTAATGGAAGCAGCAGAACGTCATTCTGATTCCGCCTGGCAGCAGGCATGGCCCATTATCCAGGCCGAGGCCAGGAAAGGCAAGCCTTTCATCCCCTGGGCGCACCGTCCTTCTGACCTGCCACAGGCCAGTATCCTGGCCTTCCCGGGTGCAGAAGGCGGCGGCAGGTTCAGCTTCGGTGGCCGCGGCGGAAAAGTATTGGTGGTAACTAACCTGAACGATGATGGCCCGGGCAGTTTCCGCTGGGCCTGCGAACAGGGCGGCGCCCGCACGGTGGTCTTCAATGTAGCCGGTATCATTCGTCTGAAAAGCCCGCTGATCATCCGCGCTCCCTACATTACCATTGCGGGGCAATCAGCGCCGGGCAATGGCGTGTGCATAGCCGGGGAATCCGTATGGATCAATACCCATGATGTGATCATCCGTTACATGCGCTTCCGTCGCGGTGAAACCAATGTAGGCCGTCGTGACGATGCTATCGGCGGTAACCCCGTAGGCAATATTATCATCGACCACGTTTCGGCCAGCTGGGGCCTGGACGAGAACATGAGTATGTACCGTCACATGTATAATGACAGCACCGGTACACAGGAGCAAAAGATGCCCACCGTGAACCTGACGATCCAGCACTCGATCTTCGCCGAAGGACTGGATACCTGGAACCACGCTTTCGGTAGTACGCTGGGTGGCGAGAACGCCACCTTCACACGCAACCTCTGGGCAGATAACACCGGCCGTAATCCCTCCATCGGCTGGAACGGTACATTCAATTTTGTGAACAACGTAGTGTTCAACTGGGTCCATCGTTCTATGGATGGCGGCGATTATACCGCTACGTTTAACATCATCAACAACTATTTTAAACCTGGTCCGGCCACTTCTAAAACAGCGCTGGTAGGCCACCGCATATTGAACCCGGAATCGGGCCGCAGTAAGCTGAAATACAAAGTATTCGGCCGGGCTTATGTAGATGGCAACATCATGGACGGATACCCTGAGATAACGAAAAACAACTGGGCAGGAGGTGTACAGGTAGAAGACGAGCATGACCAGGACCAGCCCGACGCCGGAAAGTATACCGACTACATGCGTTTCACCAAACCATTCCCCATGGCGCCGGTAACGATCGTTTCCGCAAAAGAGGCCTTCGATTATGTATTGAAGAACGCCGGAGCTACATTGCCGCAAAGAGACCCGGTAGACACCCGCGTGATAGAGCAGGTAAGAACAGGCAAGATCACTTACCCGAAAGATGTAAAGCTACCGGCAACACAGTTTGAGCACCGCCGTTTACCGATTGATTCCTATAAAATGGGCATCATTACAGACATCAGCCAGGTTGGTGGCTATCCCGAATACAAAGGAACAGCTTATAAAGACGCTGACAACGATGGTCTGCCGGATAGCTGGGAAAAGCAGCATGGCCTGAATGCCAATGACGCTGCCGATGCCAGCCTGGATAAGGATAAAGACGGTTATACCAATATCGAGCAATTTCTGAATGAAGTTGCCGCCAGGAAATAATGAAACGGTTAAGTGGTATACTTATTGTTGAGCTTTTGACATGAATTCCACAAAAGTGATAAAGGCTGCAGCTATCCTGTCCATCCTCGTGTTGCTTACTGTAATTGTGGTGTTTGGCGAGCCGTTCTTTGTACCACTTACCTTTGCTGGTCTGTTGTCTATGTTACTGCTACCGTTGGCAAAGTGGCTACAGTCAAAGGGTATTCACCGGGCGCCGGCTATCCTGCTTTCCATGCTTACGCTGGTGGCCTTTCTGGCGCTGCTGGTCTCTTTTGTGGGCTGGGAATTGTCCGGCATAGTGGATGATGCTTCTAAGCTGGAACAGCAGCTCACGCAGCGATATCACCAGGCCCGTCAGTTCATTGCCCGGGAGTTCGGTGTTTCCCGGGAACGGCAGCAGGAAATCATCAAAGAGCAACAGTCTTCTTCTTTCAGCGCCGCACTTGCGGTATTCAACGCGATCGGCCCCTTCCTGGCCAATATGTTACTTGTTTTCGTATACATTTTCCTGTTTATGTACTTCCGGGGCCGCATAAAAGGCTTCATTGTACGATTGGTACCCCTGGAACAAAGGAACAACGCATTAGCAACCATCCGCCAGGCACAGAAAGTGGCACAGCAATATCTTAGCGGCTTATCCGTGATGATCGCCTCCTTATGGGTAATGTACAGCATTGGTTTTTCAATAGCAGGTGTGAAGAACCCTATCCTCTTTGCCATTATCTGCGGGCTGCTGGAAATCGTTCCATTCGCTGGTAATCTTACCGGCACGGCGCTGACGGTGGCCATGACACTGATCCAGGGAGGGAGTACAAACCAGATAATAGGTGTTGTGGTCACATACGGCCTGGTGCAGTTTATCCAGACCTACCTGCTGGAGCCGCTGGTGGTGGGGGCTGGGGTCAGGATAAATCCACTGGCAACAATTGTAGGGCTGGCTGCAGGCGAGCTGTTATGGGGCATTCCCGGGATGATCCTCGCCATACCACTAATGGGCATCGCCAGGATCATCTGTGATCATGTACCCGCCCTGCAGCCCTATGCCTATTTGATGGGACAGGACAAAAGCAAAGATCCGGCCTGGAAAACGAAGCTTAAAAAGGCCGGTGAAAAAGTAAAAGCACTGTTTCAAAAAAGATAGTATTGCGCAATTAACTGCTGACCTTAATCAGTTTTTTTCCTAACCATTATTCTGTTCTGTACCATTTCATGCAGATACCTTTGACTAAAAATAAGCGCTATGAAAAAAATAGTAGTCGTTTTTGATGGTTTGAGGTTCTCTGACAGTACCTTACGGTACGCCATAGCGGTGGCACGCCAACAGCCATCTCACCTGGTTGGGCTCTTCCTGGACGACTTTACCTATAACAGCTTTAGCATCTACAAACTGTTAAAAGCCGGCGCCACGAATGCAGAGATCAGGGAACTGGAAGCAAAGGATGAAAGGATCAGGGAGATCTCCGCCAGGCATTTTGAGCAGGCCTGCCAGGAAGCGGGGCTCAATTACAGCGTACATCACGACCGTAACATTGCTATCCAGGAAATATTGCATGAAAGCATTTATGCGGATCTGCTGATCATTGACATGGACGAAACGCTGGTTACAGAAGAGGATAAGCCTCCTACAAGGTTCATCCGCGACCTGCTGATCGATGTGCAATGCCCGGTAATGTTAGTGCCGCCAAAATACGAGGAGATCAAAAGATTGGTGTTGTTGTACGATGGTGAGCCTTCATCGGTATATGCTATAAAAATGTTTAGCTATCTGATGCCTTGCCTGCAGCCGCTTGAGACGGAAGTACTCTCCGTTAATGATCCCGGGGATGGAATGCATTTACCGGACAACCGCCTGATGAAAGAATTCATGAAACGGCATTTTCCCAAAGCCATATATAAAGTCATAGAAGGAAGGCCTGAAGCGACGATTACTACTTATCTGCAGCAACAGCCTGCGGGCACGCTGGCCGTGCTGGGAGCCTACAGGAGAGGAATGGTTTCCCGCTGGTTCCGTCCCAGCATGGCGGATGAGCTGATGGAGAAGCTGACAATGCCCTTGTTCATCGCACATAATAAATAATACTGCTTAATACAGCATATTCGCTAATTTCTTTTCATTTAAAATAACAATGGATCCTTCCCTGATCTCGATCAGCTTTTCCTCCCTGAAATCGCCGAGGGTCCGGATCAGCGATTCAGTGGCGGTACCAGCGATAGTAGCCAGGTTGTCACGGCTGATATCTATAGCAAAAGGTTCCTGTTTCTGTTCATTATACTTCCGGCAGAGAGATAGCAATGCTTCTGCGACCTTCTTGCGCAGGGAATTATAGGCGAGGCCCAACAACTGCTGTTCTTTGCTGGTTACGTTGCGGGCCAGCATACGGATAAATTGGGCCGCTGCATCTATCTGGCTGCCCATCAGTTCTTCGAAGTCCTCACGGGGGATCAATGCGATCTCGCTATCCTCCATGGCTTCCGCGGTTTCTTTATATACCGTTCCTTCCAGCATGGGTACATAGCCAAAGAAATCCCCGGTATTATAAAGATCAACGGCAAATTCTTTACCGTCATCATTTCGTTTGAAGATCCTGACTTTCCCTTTTTGTATATAAAAAAGGTTGATGGGATGATTTCCTTCTGTGTATATCGTTTGCCTTTTTTTATACCGCTCAATGTCCCGTCCCTCTGCCAGGGCTTTGACAGATGCTTTGCCGGTAGCCGCTTCCATTAATTTACTCAGGCCCTGGAGGTTGGGCGTGAATTCCTCTTTTCTGAGGGCTGCTTTTTTAAGACGGATCTCTATAGCATGCAACAGTTCCGTTGCTTCAAACGGTTTCATGATGTAATCGTCCGCACCCATCTCCATTCCTCTCCGGTAATCGCTCCGCTCTGTTTTGGCAGTGAGAAATATGAAGGGGATATCTTTCATTTCCTTATTGCGTTGCAGCATGTGCAGCACCCCGTACCCGTCCAGCACCGGCATCATGATATCGCAGATCACGAGGTCCGGAGCATGCTCCAAAGCCAGCTCGACACCTGCTTTACCATTTTCTGCGGATAAGACTTTATATCCGGCTAAATCCAGGATTTCCGACGTGTTTTCGCGAATAAAAGCGTTGTCTTCTATTAGCAGGATTGTTTTCATGCGTTGTGGTTTGTAAGTTGATCGTTCAACCGGAAAATGATCGTAAAAGTAGTGCCCTTATTCAGCTCACTCTCGCAGGAGATGCTGCCGTTCATCAGTTCGCAGTATTTACTGACAATATGCAAGCCCAGGCCGGTTCCCTGGATATTGGTGGTATTTGCTCCCCTGTAGAAACGCTCAAACAGGTGCTGCTGGTCTTCCCGCGACATGCCTATACCATGGTCCGCTACCTGTAGCTTGAATTCGCCCTCATACAGGTAAGTACGCACCAGGATAGTGGTGTTATTATCTGAAAACTTGATAGCATTGCTCAACAGGTTCATTCCGATGTGCTTCAGCAAGGACGGATCCAGTGTTACATCGGGCGCCCCTTCGTGCAGATAATCCACCTGCTGTCCTTCTTTGGTGATCCCTTGCATTTCCTGTATGATATTCTGGAAGAAATCGTTCACCTTTATATTGACGAAGCGAACCTGTATCTTTCCTTCCTCTATTTTACCTACTGAAAGGAATTCATCAAGAATGTCGGTTAGTAGTTTCGCGCAAATGACGATCCGCTGCAGATGCTTGTTCCGTTTGTCCTGGTCCGCTTCTTTCCCATATTGTTTAACCAGGTAAGCAGAGGATAAAATAGTGCTGAGCGGTGTGCGGAACTCGTGAGACGCCAGTGAAACAAAACGGGATTTTAACTCGCTGAGCTCTTTTTCTTTACCAAGCGCCACCGTAAGATCTTCCTTGGATCTTTCCAGCATTTCCATGGCTTCCCTAAGCTGCTGCGTTCTTTGTTCCACCATTTGTTCCAGCTCGTTGTTGAGCCGTTCTATCTTGGCTTCGGCCTGCTTTCTGGCTGTGATGTTGTTAATATAGGCGATGACAAAGCTGCCTTCTTCATTTTCGTAATGACTAAGGCTGATTTCCACCGGGAACTCTGTACCGTCTTTGTGGATGGCAAACAGGTCAAGGCCGATGCCCATAGGCCGGCTTTGAGGGTGGGCCGCATATCGTTCGCGATGCCCCACATGCTTATCCCGCAATTGTGGAGGCAGCAGCCGTTCTATGGTATGTTCCAGCAGCTCCTCGCGCTGGTAACCAAACTGCTCCAGGGCGAAATCATTGATCATAATGATCTTTCCCTGTTTATTTGTCACTAATATGCCGATACTGGCGTAGTCAAACAATGCCCCAAAGCGCTGCAGTTCCTTTTCTATTTCTTTTCGATAGTAGCTGTCAGCCGAGCGGTCATTGATAGAGGGATCCATTCAATATTTTTTGGTAATCAATTCTTTTGTACACAGTTGGCATGGTACTTTTCTATGCCAAATTTGATGATATCTCTTAATTGCGCTGCTAATTTCTGATAATCAGGGGCTATTTAGCATGACGGCAGTCAGGTAATTAACTGATTTTCCTCATGTCCTGCCAGGCGGCCTGGGATCTGTGGCGGAAAAGCACCGCCGGTCTCGTTTCCTTTCGTAACGGCCGGTCTTTTCGTTTAACCTGATCCGGTATACAACCGGCCTGGGATGATGATCCAGGTCATGCGCATCTTCCACTGTCTTACGCATTTCATCCAGGCCGGCGGTTTCACTTACCTTTTTAGCATTTACGGGGCAATGATCAGTTCATCCTTTACTTCTATTACGCCCGGAGTGGCCCAGACAGCGCGTTCTACTTCCTTTCGCTCAGCCCAGGAGCGTACTTTACCTTTCAGCACGATCCTCCCGCCGTCTGTTAAAATATTGATGCTTTCGGCCTCAATATCCGCGCTGCGCTCCAGCGCTTTTTTGATCACATCTTTTACGATAACAGGGGTGATATTTGGACGAACATTGATGCGGTTAATAATTCCATGAACGCCTATAAGATCACTCATAGCACGGTAAGCAGACTCCTTCTGGAACTGCCATTCCACTTCTCCTTCTATGGTGATCCATCCCTCATCCACCTTCAATCTGATCCTGTCCTCTGGCACAAAGCTGCTCCATTTCAGCGCATTCAGGGCGGCCGCTGCAAGATCTGTATCTGAACGCCGCTGCTCATCAGGGAGACTGATTGCCAGGTCTATAGCTACCGCTCTGACATCTTTAACCCTTTTGGCGGCATTTTCAGCTGCCAGCCGCTGACTATAGTTGTCTACATAGCCTATCAGGGTAACAATCCCATCTTTTACAATCACACCGATTTCAGCAGAATACAGTACCGGGTCCCATCGCATCTCATCCATTACGTTTTTTTGTATTTCATTATCTGATTTCATATAATAATTGATTTAGAATTGAAAGGTATGTTGTGAACAAAGGTATTCCTCGCCCCCATGTCAGCGGAATGACAGCTGTTACTCCGCCAACTGACATTGATCATTCGCTCCCCCTTGTAAGGTTCATAATTTCACGATTGGTAAAATCGAATTTTATGGAAAAGATATTATTTGTAACAGATGCAGTAAAAATTAACATGCAGTACCTTGATTTTGCATGTTTCCTTGCCAGTCTTACCCGTTCCAGGCTTATTGGTGTTTTCCTGGAGAACCTGGAATACGAAGCCCGCTCAAAAGAAACCCTGCAGCAGCTGGCGATTGCCACGGCCCTGCCGGATGCTTCTATTCGTGAGATAAAGGAAGGCTATTGTGAGGGGCAAATCAAAACCTTTAAAGATAGCTGTGAGAGGAGGGGAGTGAACTGCCATATTCACCGTGACCGCGGAATACCGGCCGCAGAAGTGGTAAGTGAAAGCAGGTATGCAGACCTGATCGTAATTGATCCTGCTATTTCTTTCCGGGATCAACGGGAGAATATTCCTGGCAGTTTTGTACAGGAAGTGCTGAGAAATGCAGAATGCCCCGTAATAATTGCTCCCGATTCCTTTGATAGTATAGATCGCATCATTTTTACTTTCGATCACAGCCGCGCTTCAGTATTTGCCATTAAAGAATTTACTCACCTTTTTCCCGAAATGCGCGACCGTAAGGCGGTGATATTAAGCATGACAGCGCCGGGGAATAGCGCTATGGAAGATAAATATAAGTTGAGGGAATGGCTAGGAGCCCACTATGACAGCATAGATCTCGTGGTGCTGGAAGATAAGAACCTGAGGGCCGGTTTACTCGAATACCTGCTGGCGCAAAAGAATGCCTTCATAGTGATGGGCGCCTTTGGAAGAGGACCGCTGTTTAATTTTATTTCGCCCAGCCATGCTACACCTGTGCTGCGACTGGTTAGTCAGCCGGTATTTATTGCGCATAATTGATTTTACGCCCAGCGGTTCAGAAAATTATATCATTTCATGCCCGATGTTTATTTTTACGCCTTCTGATCCTCCAATTTAGCGTAGCATGAAACGATCCGCAATCGCATTACATAAAGACGAATTAAAATCCGGTATTGAGATCAGTCCCATGCAAGACCTCGGCGATCTGGCAGACGTACTGCACCGGGACGACCATTTCATGTTTATTATTCAACAAAAAGGCAGCTTTCTCTTAGAGCTGGATTTCTCCGTAGCACGCTTATCCGGGTCTTCGCTTTGCTACATTGCGCCCGGCCAGGTGCACCGCTATATACAGCAAAGCAACGGCAAAGGCTGGTTTGTATTTATGGAGACAACTTTTATCTCCAATACTTACCTGGAGATCTTCAATACATATCTGGCTACGCACCAGGTTGTTCCTTTAAAGAAGGATCATGATATTTTTTCCTTTATTCCTGTATTCGAATCCATGCTTGCGGATCAATCATCCCCCTTTCAAAGATCGATAGTACAATCCTTCGCAGATGGCCTGACAGGCATGGTTGCCCGGGCGCTGGTGCAGTCAAAGGGTTCGGAAAGCCTTATCGGCGGACAAAAATACCAAACCCTTATCCGCTTCAAACAATTGGTGCAGGCGCATTATAAAGAACAGAAACAAGTGCAGGCATACGCTTCACAACTGCATATCACGGCACTTTACCTGAACGAGATCGTAAAGGAGATCACCGGTTTTTCTGCCAGTTACTGGATCCACCAGGAAATCATGCTGGAAGCCAAGCGTCTTTTGTACTATACAGACCTGGATGTAAAGCAGATCGCTTTTGAATTGGGATATGAAGACCACGCTTACTTTTCCCGCTTCTTTAAAAAGAATGCCGGGATCACCGCCGGCGAATTCCGGAACACCAAACAATGATTTGTCCAATCATAGCCGTTAAATAGCCATCGCTGGCTCGCTCCTGCCAATCTACTTTTGTATCCGTAAAACAATTCAGTTAAAACGATACAATATGGCAGGAAAAGATGAAGCAGTTATTGCTTTCGGCAATAGCGCTACCATGCAACAGGAAGGAAGTAAGTCCTTGGTAAAGGTGTTGACACCAATAGTTATTTCCGTATTTGCGGCTTATCTCACGATTGGTATAACGCTGGGCATTTTACCGGTATTTGTCAAAAGCAATTTAGGATTCGATAGTCTTTTCGTAGGCCTTGTAATTGGCGTACAATCACTGGCAACTTTACTGACCCGTGCCTACGCAGGAAAGATCACCGATACCCGCGGAGCCAACACCAGTAATCGCCAGGGTATATGGATGGTACTGGCAGCAGGTATACTATACGTGCTGGTAGGAGGGCTGAGCGGTTTCCGGTTTTGGGCCCTGGGCTTGCTGATCGTTTCCAGGATCGTGCACGGCATATCGGAAAGTATGCTGGTGACCGGTGCATTGACCTGGGGCATTGGTCTTGTGGGGCAGCAAAATACAGGTAAGGTAATGACCTGGAACGGCATCGCCATGTATGCAGGAATAGCGATCGGCGCGCCGTTCAGCATCTGGATGGTCAAGACTTTCGGTATTACCCTTGCGTTTGCATCAGTGGTGGTATTGTCCCTGGTCAGCTGGTTGGCCACCGCTCAATTGCCCGTACTCGCAGTAGATCCGGCTCATGTCAGGCCTCCATTCTACAAGGTGATCGGACAGGTGTACGGTCAGGGCCTGGCTTTAGCCTTTTCCTCCATAGGGTTTGCGTGTATCGCATCTTTTATCGCCTTACTCTTCGCCGCAGAGAATTGGCACAATGCATCTTTAGGCTTCTTCTGTTTTGGAGGCTGCTATATCCTTACCCGCGTGTTCTTTGCATCGTTCCCGGATAAGTACGGCGGCTACAAAGTGGCCATGGCCTCTTTTATAATAGAGATCATCGGGCAATTATGCATTGCCTTCTCTAGTTCAGGACAGATGGCCATCCTGGGATGTGCCCTTACCGGGATTGGTTTTTCGCTCGTATTCCCTTCCCTGGGTGTGCTGGTGGTCAAAAAGGTCCCGCCGCAGATGCGGGGAACAGCCCTGGGAGCCTATGCGGCATTTTTTGATCTCTCGCTTGGACTGGCCGGACCAATAGCGGGTATAATAGCTCAATATTTTAACTATCATGCTATTTACTTATTGGCAGCAACAAGTTGTTTGCTGGCCTTCCTGCTCCTGGTAATGAAACGAAATAACAAATAGCAAGCGTAAATGCTGATAACCGCGGATATAGGAATGTTTTTAATCCGTATAGCCGCGGTTATCATATTTATTTTATTTTTGCCCCAAATAGAAGAAATGGAAGATTTTGTAATTGTAGTGAATCGCATCGAGGAATTGCAGTCAATCCAGGACCGCCAGGAGTTAGAACGCATATTTGATAAAGCGAAGCGAACCATAGTTGGAGGTATGGACGTCATTCTCGTAAGAGAAGATCGTAATGGCAAACAGGAGAAATTTCAGACTTTTTCTAATGAACATGATTTTGAGGAATACAGGAAGCGGGTATTTCGCTTACTCTGAATTATTGCTCCAATCTGTTGTTTGTTATCTTTACCCCCGTACAGTGATCCAGTTTGATCAATTCCTCCATCCCCTTTGCCCCATTTCCGCCATGAACCACATTCCCTGACAAAGTTATATTTCCCGTGCTCTTCCCCGAGAACAAACCTTTACCCCGAAGCGTAAAGGTATTATCCGTCACTGCAATATGCTCATGCACGGGTATATTCTTAAAAACAGTATTTTCCGGATGCACATTGATCACCGGTTCACCACACTCCTTAAAATCATTATGGCTGATCCTCACATCCCTCACCATCCCTGATTCATACCACCCTGAAGCATCTCCATTAATAAACACCGCACTCATATGCATCCGCTCAAAATTATTATATTCGATCAACACCGGGCGCCGTGTTGTAGCAAGGATACCTCTTGTAGGTATCCTCGCTATGGTAGTATGATGTATCCACACAGCAGGTGTGGCGCTTATATTCTCTACAACATCTCCCGTTTTTACAACACCCGGCACTACACCCTTTAAGGTTAGGACAAATTCTTTCTCATTTATTTTCTCAACGCCGGCTATCTGACCTTTATTCACTGTTAACAAACTTGCTGTCTCCACAAATGCAATACTGTCTTCCACGGCAAACGCATCAAACCCATAAGTCTGCTCATGCATGAACCGAACCTGCACTTTATTAGCAGCCGGCATCTTTACTATCTTCAAATAGGTGCCATGTACATTCACGGCGTCGTCATTGGCTGCGGACAAGTATGAATTGGCAATCTCTATTTTACCACTACACCCTGAAAAATGTAAGATATCCGCCCAGGCGGCACAGGTCCTGCCTGAATGCTCACGAGGCTTTACCGCTATACCATCCATTTTTATATCCCTGCAATACTGGCTCACCACACCCATCCCGTGCATAAAGTAGATCTGTATGTGCTGTAAGGTAAGATGACTGCTCTGCTCCATAAAAATACCCGCACAATCCCTCGTTACATCCCGGTTCTGGTAGTTCCATCCTTTTCGGAACCCCGGGTTCTTTCGAAAATAAATCCGCACTTTACGCCCCTCAGGTTGACTAAACCGAACATTCTCCATACTGATATCAATACGCGACAGCTCATTTGTTGCCGGATCAAGTGCCTGCCAGTAGGAGCCAGGCTGGTAACTCCATCCTTCACCTATCCATGTAAGCAAACTGTCCTGTATGCTGAATTTTGAATCGGGATGAATATTGACATCTGCATGGTGATCTGCCACATCCGTCACCGTTAGCTCAGAAACAGTAGGCCGCTGGTAATCAAAGCTGAACCCGTTCAGAACAATATGATCACAACGATTAAGATAGGTCTCGATCATTTTACCCCTGAAGATCAGCTCCGCATCCGTCGCTTCCACCTGCACAAAACTGCAGCTATCCAGCATAATGGCAATTGCTTTCAGCTCATCCGGTCTGTCATTGGTATTGGAAATATGCAGCCGCTTTCTGACGGCGCCATCCGGGTAAAAGTCATACCTGCCTGGTGCAAACCTTACTATTACAGGCTGCTCTTCAGTACCATGTGCCCGTAGCGCCAATGATTCATGAAAGGCGCCCGCATGCAGTATTTCCACTACATCGCCCGGCGAAAGGACCGTTTGATTGACCCGCCGGAACGTCTTCCACGGCATTTCACGGCTGGCGCCACTATTGTCATCGCTCCCCGCAGTGGGATCAATATAATAGGAAGCACTGAAGGCATATTTCCCCGGCTGCACAATTGCAAAACAGCAAATGAATAAAAACAGGAACAGGCGCTGCATCTTTATCTTAATATCCTAACAATATACAACAAGCCATTCAACTTACTAATACCCATCATTCTGGATCAGCTCCGGCTTATTCCTGTCAATTTCCGACTGCGGCAAAGGCCAGTAATCAAAATTGCTCCTGTACACCGTTTTTATGGACGGCGTTAATGGATTCTGTACAAAGCCATTCAGTCGCTGCACCGCAATGCCCCACCTGCGCAGGTCAAAATACCGCAAACCCTCTAATGCGAATTCAACCCGGCGCTCATGCCTGATCTTCTCACGCATTTCTTCCCTGCTAAGTCCCGGCGGCAGCGCTGGCATTTCCACACCAGGGCGCGCCCGCACCTCATTTACCTGTTGGTATACACTGGCATCCGGGCCCACCGCTTCGTTCTGCGCTTCGGCATACATGAGCTTTACATCCGCATACCTTAACCATACATAATCCTGGTCATCCAGTAATCCAGGCTGAGGGTCGATGATTTTAGGATCCAGCCATTTTTTACCGGGATAGAATCCCTTCGTCCAGTTATTGACACCCGGCGTTCCCACTGTACCAGGGAAAGGCCAGCCCTGGTCCGGCCCATCCCCTGGAAAGAAGAAGGTCATCGTCTTACGAGGGTCGTTCGCTTCATATTCATTGATCATATCCTGTGTGCCCTGCAGATCTTTATAGCCAGACCGGATGATCACTGTTGTAATGGCAAAATTATGTGCAGCAGCAGGCGCCTGGAACTGAACAGAGAACATGATCTCCGGACTGGAACGTTGATCCGGCTTGTAAAAATTAGCCGCATAATTATTGTTCAGCGAGAACAAATTATCACTGATGATCTGCCTGGCCAGCGCAGCGGCCTCCGGGTACTTTTTCTCAAACAATAATACTCTCACTTTAATGCCTTGTGCCGATGCTTTCACGGCATGGCCGCTGGTATATTTAGCTGCGGGTAATGCGGCAATGGCCTGGTCGAGATCGCGTTCTATGAGCTGTAAGACCTCCTGCCTGGGCGACTTGCTCACTCTTTTGCTGAAATCAATTGTCAGGGGATCTTCCGTGACCAGCGGCACATTGCCATAGGTCTGTGCCAGCATAAAGTAGTGGAATGCACGCAGAAAATAAGCCTCTCCTTTATACTGGTTCAGCTTATCACCGCTCAGTACTTTATCTACATTGGCCAGCAGGCTATTGGCCGCAGCGATCCCCTTATAGGACGTGATGTACAAACTCTCGTTGCTGGATGTGGGAAATCCGCCAATATTGGCTGAAAGACCGGATATCAACGATTGCTGCGCAGCCGCCTGGTTGTTTTGCGTATAGGAATTATCACTGAAATTTTCCCACCACATAGGCGCATATGCAGAGATCTGCCCGTTTGTTGCATACAGGGTGCCATACAGGCCTGTCAATGCAAGATCCGCATCACCGGGAGATTTCCAGAAAATATTCGTGGAAAGTTTGTCCGGCGGCGTAACATCCAGTTTTTTACAGCCGGTATTACAAAGTGCTGTTACTATGATAGCGATGAAATATTTTTTCATGTCTTGGATCATTGAAGTTAAAATTGAACGGAAGCGCCAAGGGTGATTGTGCGGTTTTGCGGGTAATTGGCGAAACCATACCAGGCGTCGGGTTTGGTGTTGATGTCCAGCCTTTCAGGATCCGTGCCCTTCTTCAGCGGCGTAAAAAGCGCCAGGTTATCCACCGCACTATAGATCCGGAGAGACCTGATCCCTTTTACTAAACCCTGTGGGAAAGTGTAGCCTATCTGCAGGTTCTTGATCCGCATAAAGCTGGCGCTGTAGAGATAGTAAGTAGATTGCTGGTTGGTGATCCTGGGATAGCCGTAAAAGCCCATATATATCTTAGGCATGGTGGCAGACGGATGTTCAGGCGTCCACCTGTTCAGCCAGTCGGTAGTGGGCATTGCGCCCTGGGCAAAAGGATCGATGCCCCATTTTCCCATGTATATTTTATTCCCGTAAGAACCATACAACATCACACTGGCGTCGAAATTGCCAAAGTTGAAGCCCATCGTATACGAATATTCGAACTTGGGATACTGGCCCGCAAATATGCTCCGGTCATTAGCATCTACTTTTTTGTCTCCATTGATGTCCTTATAGCGGATGTCGCCGGGCGTGGGTGTGCCGCCCAGGGCTGTCTGGTCGGGCGCCTGGTTGATTTCTTCCTGGCTCTGGAATATGCCATCCATAGTATACAGGTAGAAAGAGTTGATAGGGGAGCCGTTCCGCATAATGGTCTGACCATCCGGGCCGCCTATCTCATCGGCGCCGAAGGATACGAGCTTATTACGGTACAGTTGGAAATTAGCCTGGGCATAATAGCTGAACTTGCGGGTCAAACGGTCCTGCCAGCGCAGGCTCAGTTCAATTCCCTTGTTGCTCACAGCGCCGTTATTAACAATAGGTGCTGTAACCCCTAATGCCTGCGGCACCTGCGACTGCCTTAAGATATCATAGGTATACTTGCTGAACCAATCAAAGGTGAACTCCAGCTTGTTGTTGAAAGCAACCATGTCTACACCAACATCCGTCATGCGTGTGGTTTCCCAGGTCAGGTTAGGATCCACCAGCTGGTTGGGAACAAAACCGGATACAATGCCTGAGCTGAACGCGTAATTATTCTGCGCAAGCGTGGGCTGATAAGGATAGTAGCCAATGTTCTGGTTACCCAGGCGTCCCCATGACCCACGGATCTTCAGATCATTCAGCCATGTTACGTTTGACAGGAAGCGCTCCCTGGAGATACGCCAGCCAGCGGAGAAGGATTGATAGAGCCCCCACCTGCTATGGCTGGGCAGCCGTGAAGTACCATCATAGCGAAGGCTTATGCCCAGCAGGTACTTATCGTCAAAATTATAATTGAGGTTGCCATAAAAAGAGTGGATCACATATTCAGCTGAAGTGCCTGCGTTCGTCTGGCCGCTTACTGATCCTGCATCCAGCTCCTTGAGCTCATTGGTGGGATAGCCTATACGCCATGCATCGATATTGCTGATATTATTCACTTCCTGCTGTGCACCGGCTAATGCGGTAAGGTCATGCTTACCCAGCGTTTTATGAAAATTCAGCTGACTGTAGATGTTGTACATGATACCGTCATCTTCAGTTACACTAAGACCAGGTGTACCTACATCCGCATTCGTCATAAAAGACAGGTTACTGTACAGGTACATGGGGATGATCGGCCGGAAGGTTTTTGTTTTATCCAGCACGAAGTTAAGGCCCGCCCTGTTTTCCCATTTCAGGCCCTCCATCAGGTCAATGTCAACAGAGATGTTACCCTGCGCATAGTAATTAGGGTTCTGGGTCCTGATGGTAGACGTGAGCACCGGGTTCTTATTACCAAGCTCCCTGTCATACGCTTTATTGATCCACAGGCCGTCGGCTGTTTGGGCGGGGTACAGCGGCGATTGCGCCAGCGTAGAGATATAGAGATCAGTGGATCCTACAAAGGGGCTCAGCCTGTTCCCATACCGCAATTGTATATTGGTGCCCAAGGTTACACGTTTGTGCACCCTGGAGCTCAGGCCCAGGTCCAGCGTGTATTTTTTATATTCAAAACCACGCATGGTGCCCTGCTGGTTGGTATAACCCAAGCCAAGGCTGTAAGTGGTCCTGTCGCTACCGCCGCTTAAATTCAGGTAATGATTTTGTACGATGGCAGTATTGAACATTTCATCCAGCCAGTCGTGATTCGGATACTTTACCCGGTCGGTCGCATTTTTATACAGATCGATCTGCTCCTGCGTGTACACGGGCGCATTGCCGGAGTTTACCTCCGCTTCATTCAGCAATTCCATATACTGGGCAGAATTGGTCACCACTTCAGGCAGCCTGGTGGGAGTAGCAAAGCCGATATTGTAATTGTAAGACAAGGTGAATGCACCAGCTTTTCCCTTCTTGGTTTTTACAACGATCACACCGTTGGCGCCCTGGGAGCCATAGATCGCAGCCGCGGAGGCGTCTTTCAATACCGTGACGGATTCAATATCATTTGGATTGATGACAGACAGGTCTCCCGGCAGGCCGTTTACAATGGTCAATGGCTTATTGCCTGCTGCGCTGAAGGTACCTACGCCGCGGATCCGTAACTGAACATTATCGTTACCAGGTTCACCGGAGTTTTGCACGACGGACAAACCAGGCAGCTGCCCTTGTAACAACGATGCCGGATCAGTTGCCACCCTTTTGGTCAACTCTTCTCCCTTCACCGCTACGATAGCGCTGGTGAGGGTATGTTTGCTCTGAGTGGTATAGCCTGTTACCAGCACTTCACCCAGGTTTTTCTCTTCTTCAATAAGGGTAATATCTATCACCGCTTTTCCATTAACAGGAACTTCCTGTTTTACATAGCCAATAAAGCTGAACAGGAGCGTGCCCTTGGCATCCGGCAAATCCAGGCTGTAGGCGCCGCCGGATTGCGTAGCGGTGCCCGTGGAAGTACCTTTCAGCTGAACCGTTACGCCTTCAATAGGCGATCCTTTGTTGTCCGTTACTTTTCCCCTGACGGTAAAAACCGTCGCTTCTTCCAGCGGTTTATACTTAATGGTGACGGTCTTGTTATTGATGACATAATCGAGCGGCTGATGCTCAAAAATAATTTTCAGCGCGGTCATTAAAGGGGCGTCTTTTAACGACACCGAGACAGGCGATGCTGATCTGATCAATTCCGTACTGTAAAGGAAATCATAGCCGGTTTGCTGTTGGATGCTGAATAATACATCCTCCAGCGGCGCTTTTTGCACGGCTATGTTGACCCGCTGGGCAGAAGCATTTGCACTGACCTGTAATACAGCGGCAAGAATGAGAACGCCGGTTATATTCATAACGCAGATGAGTTGGAGCCAGGCACGGGAACCTCGCCTGAGCAATGGCTCAGTAAAAATTTTGTACATTTGAGTGTTAGGTTTAATTAACAATAATTGGCATTCACAAGCAATTGTTGGTTACCTGGCTCAGCTAACGCTGAAGATCAGGGGCGGTCGCAACGCTCCTGGTCTTTTTTGATAACCATGTAGGTATGCTGTTAAGTCATAACGATTATCCTCCTTCCTTCGATTTTAAAGTGTACTAAGCCGGTTAGTTCAAGGCCTTTAAGTAGTTCGTGGATTTCTTTGTTCCTGGAGTAGGTGCCGCCAAATGTCCCTTTCGGTATGTCCCCTTCATATACGACTTCCACATCGTACCAGCGTCCTATCTGACGCATAATGTCCTGGATAGTATTATTTCTGAAGATAAAGTAGCCTGCCTTCCAGGCCATTACCTGGCTCACATTCACCTTCTTTCTTTCGATGCCTGCGTGCAGCATATCTACGATGCCCTGTTCACCAGGTGTCAGCAATGCCTTATCAGCTCCGGCGGATAGCCGTACGGATCCTTCCAGCAGCGTGACTTTCACGTTCTTTTCATCTTTATAGGCATCGATGTTGAAATGGGTGCCCAGCACATGTACATCCACATGGTCCGTTTGGGCGATGAATGGCTGTTGTTCATTTTTGCTTACTTCAAAATAGGCTTCGCCTTTTAGTATCACCTTTCGTTCGGTCCCGCCAAATACTACGGGATAGGTCAATGAGGATTCGCTATTGAGCCATACTTTCGTGCCATCCGATAATGTAACGGTGTATTGCCCGCCTCTTGGGATGTTAATGGTGTTCAACGCATGTTGATCTGCAGATGCATGAGCTCCCTGATCTGAATAAGCGATTGCGCCCTTACCGGTCTTTGTTACGGCCGTACCGCCTGTTTGGGCCACTACACCGTCTGCTGCCTCTTCCAGGGCGATGGTGGAGCCATCAGCGAGGGTGAGGGTAGCCATATTGCTACCCGGTTTTATAGATGTGCCATTGATGACGTGGTGCTTTGCGATTTTAACCGGTTTGTCAGGCTGCTTTTTGAGCAACAGGCCACTGAGCCCCGCCGTAAGGATGAATATGGCTGCGGCAGCCCACCGCCAGGCCAGCGGGAAAACCTTCTTTTTTTTCGCTGTTGTTGCAACAATACGGCCATATATACGGCCCCTCAGTTCCTTGTCGGCTGTAGACATTTCAGGAGGCGCATCCTGCAGGTGGAAATTGTCCTGGTATGCCATCAACAGCTTTTCCTCCTCAGGAGTGCATTGCCCCTGCTGGTATTTTTCGAATAAACGCAGATATTCCCCGGGTGTCATGATAGTAGTCAAAAGGCGGTGGCTGATAACCCCTTTGTTATATAGTGTAAGAATTGCCTGCCCCACACACATGCCACTCCGGAATTTTTCTAAAATATTTCTATATACCAGGAATATTTCTATTTTTACCCGCCGATCGTTATGAAAAATGTGTTCTCCGACAATGAATTGTGGGACGCTGTTGTTGCAGATAACAACAGGGCCTTTGTGCTGCTATACAACCGGTATTGGAAAAAGATCTATAACACTGCCCACTATTATCTGAAGGATCCCGCCGCTGCCGAAGAAATTACCCATGATGTTTTTGTATCTCTCTGGGAGAAACGTAAGTCGAATAAGATCGAAAATTTTCTGCCTTACCTGCAGGCAACTGCCCGGTACCAGGTATATAAATACCTGAAGACGGCGAAAATTAATTGTACCGCCTACCTCGGCCAGTTTACAGAAACAATTGTTCCACCTGTATATAATTCCGGTGTCAATAAACTGGAATATGAGAATATGGAATCCCGCCTGGCACAGTTCCTGCGTGGCTTGCCTCCCAAGTGCCAGGAGATCTTCTGGTTAAGCCGCATCAATAGTTTGAGCAACCAGGAAATAGCTGAGAAGCTTAACATCTCCAAACGCACCGTTGAAAATCAGCTCACCCGTGCGCTGAAAGCATTGCGGACATTTGACCCGCAGTTTTTGCTGGCAGTGTTGATCAGTCTTTTTATTGTATGATTGCAGTTAAATACATGATCTTAAATAGCTTTTTTTCCATTCTGCAATAGCAGTACAGATAGTACCGCCATCCACAGCATGTAGGCGCCGATAGTAAGCCGTTCCGTGAGCCCCAGCCAGGGTGTTGGCTGACCGGCGGCTATCCTGGGAACATCCAGGCCTGCAAGGGCGCCAAATACCAGCAGTAGGATGATCGTGAAGATGGAGTAGTATAGGAAACGCTTTCCAAGTACGGCGGCAGCAGAAACGATCGCCAGCAGCATCAGCATAGTAGTTACTCCGGTGAGGATGATATGCATGGTATCACTGATCGTTGGCGTTTCGATACGCAGATGCATAGGGAAGAACAGCGTGGTGATTAGACCGGTAGCACCGGCTGCAATAATTAGCCCACCGGTAAAGCGCAGGCGTCTTTCAATAATAAATACGGGTAATCCGCTTCCAAACATCACCATCAATATATCAGCGAGCACAAAAAGCGGGACTGCTACCGGTCTTGAGACTGCGTGTATCGCCATTAATTCACTGATGGCCTGTGAACGATAGCTATAACCGCTCCAGCTTGTTCCCGATACTATGTCAGCGCTTATATAAACAAGGGAAGACAGTATGCCACATAAAAATAAGAGCCGTCTCATCAGCTCCTTATTGCAATATCTCTGTAAGCTTGTCCAGCATTTTTCCCCAGGCCGCTTTGGACTGTTCTATAAAATCACTCCACTTACTGGGCATTTCATGAGTAAGGGTGAGCTCGCAGCCGGCAATGATAGGAACGATTTCTATCACCACAACAGATGCTTCGCCGGATGAGTCTTCCATCACCTGCCAGCTAAATACCAGGCGGTCCGGCCGCCTCACTTCCAGGTACTTTCCTGCATGATTAATTTCCTGTCCATCTCTGCGCACGATGTAGGAAAAGCTGCCGCCTTCCCATGGACTATTGGTGAGGCTGACGATCTCTTCCTCCCGCAGCTGCGGACCAAACATAAACTGCCCGATCATATCCGTGTTCAGGAATGCATCGAAAACGCGTTCAGGCGATACGGAGAACAAAGCGGTAACAACAGCGTGTACTGGTAGTTTGTTGGTCATGTCCCTGTTTGATTTATATTCAATATACAAAATTTTCCCTCGTTAAGTAAAAGAGCGCCCCCTGCTTTCCAGGAGGCGCCCTCATTCTTCCTATATCCACGCTGCACACTACTTACCCTCCGCTGCTGCAGCGATTACATCAGCTACTGCAGCAGGCTGTGAAATAAACACGACATGACTGCCTTTTATTTCGGTGATCTTTGCACCTGCACGTTTATACATGTTCCGTTCTATATCCGGGTTGATCGCTTTATCATTCGTAGCAACAATGCCATAGCTGGGCTTGGTTTTCCAGGCGGCCGTTGTCACGGGCGCAGTAAAGCAGCTCACCGCGATAGGGCCCTGGGATGCATACATGAAATCACCTGTTTCTTTAGACAGATCTGCAGCGAAACCTGCATGGAACTTGGCCTTATCAAAGAATACAAGCCCATTCTGATCCGGCTGCAGAATGCCATTCTCAGGCGCCGCCGGCAGTGAGGTAGCCCATTGTACCGTATTCTCTCCGCTATCCGGTGCAAATGCCGCGATATAAACCAGGCCCACTACATTAGGATGCACACCAGCTTCGGTGATAACGGTACCACCCCAGGAATGACCTACTAAAATGGTCGGGCCATCCTGTTTATCCAATATATGTTTTGTGGCCTCCACATCGTCCTGAAGCGAAGTAAGCGGGTTTTGAACGATCGTAACGTTGTATCCCTTTTTGCTAAGTATCCTGTATATTTTCTCGTAACCGGAGCCATCTGCAAATGCTCCGTGAACCAAAACAATGTTCTTTGCCTTTACTTTTTCTTCCGGCTTGCCAGACGCTTTCGCATAGCCGCCTATCGAAAGCATGAAGAGAAACATAGCCACTGAAAAATAAAAGCCGATTCCTTTGTGTGATAATAGTGTCTTCATTTTGACCTGATTTTAAATTTTTGAAATGTTCTAAGCTGAATGCTCACGTCAAAATTAGACCCAGGGTGATGCAGATGGAAGTGCTATGCCGGGAATTGGACAAAACCAGTTCCGAATCCGGCATTTCTTTCCTTAAAGTTTACACTGCGGTACCGGGTGCTGCTAAACGAAAAAAGGGTTGTAAAGATTTACAACCCTTTTTCCCTTCAGGCTTATGCCTTATACAACAGTGATCAATGGTCCGCCATCTCTTGCTGTAAGTTTTCCGATTGCTTGCAGGGGATAGCCTTGTTCCTTCATCTGCTCCTCAAAAGCAGGTGTTGCCTCTTCAGCAACAGCCACCAGTAAGCCCCCGCTGGTTTGCGGATCAGCCAGTATGTATTTTTGTTCGTCTGTTACCGCGCCGATCTTACTGCCATAGCTGTTCCAGTTACGGGTAGTGCCGCCGGGGAAACAGCCCTTTTCAAGATAGTAGGGCAGGGAAGGGATAACAGGCACTTTTTCAAACTCAATTACCGCAGCAAGATCGCTGCCGTCACACATTTCCGAAAGATGTCCCAGCAGGCCGAAACCGGTAACATCGGTCATCGCTTTCACACCAGGCATCGATCCAAACAATTCACCCAGTTTATTTAAGGTGGTCATACTTTTTAAAGCGATCGCCGCATCTTCTTCCAATAACAAACCCCTTTTCTGGGCAGTAGACAAAATACCCACGCCTAATGCCTTGGTTAAATAAAGCCTGCAACCGGCAGTAGCAGTTGAATTCTGTTTCAGGTCTGAGATACTTACCATACCATTCACTGCCAGTCCGAACACGGGCTCGGGGCAATCAATGCTGTGGCCTCCGGCTAAGGTAATGCCCGCTTCTGCGCAAATGGCCCGTGATCCTTCCAGTACTTTTTGCGCCACTTCCGGCGGTAGCTTATCAATGGGCCAGCCCAGTATGGCGATGGCCAGTACCGGTTTCCCACCCATGGCATATACGTCGCTAATGGCATTCGCCGATGCGATCCGCCCGAAATCATAAGCGTCATCTACGATCGGCATAAAGAAATCGGTAGTAGAGATCAGGGCCTGCCCGTTTCCCAGGTCCAGCACCGCGGCATCATCGCGTTTATCGTTACCTACGAGCAGCCGGGCATCAGTTGGATGCATAACAGGGCTATGGAGAATCCTGTCGAGTATGGCCGGGCTGATCTTGCAGCCGCAGCCGGCGCCATGAGAGTATTGCGTCAGTTTAAATGTTGATTCCATCAGGAGATATAAAAGTGATCAATTGTTGCATGTTGGCGGTGATGTCGCTACCCCTCACTTCTATAGGGAAGATCCGCTCAGGTGGCCGGTTGCTGAGGCCTGTCCGGTAGGTTTTATCATAATACACCAGTACGATCCTGATAAAATCTTCCATACGGTTTTCACGGATAGCTGCCACCGCATTTTTAGTTTGTTCAGGGCCAAGGCGCTTGCGGATGCGTTCTGTACATGCTACTAAAAAGTCCTTATCCAGCGCGCCATACTCCTGCACTAAAGTAGCTACCCGCTGTTCCAGCGGAACCTTAAGGTCAAAGAGCGTAGCCTCCCGCATCTGGCGCCAGAAAGGATTGGGAATGGAGCATCTGCCAATGTTCAGGCTTTCATCTTCCACCCATATTTCATGCGTAGGGTCCAGGTCTTTTAAACGCTCGGCAAGATTGTTCTCAAATTGTTCCTGGCTGGGTTGCACCAGCTTATTCATGCTGCCGTAAGAAGAGCCCTGGTGTTGGGCCAGATCTTCCAGGTCGATCACCTGCCGTCCTGCTGTCATCATCTGCTGCAGCAGCCTTGTTTTCCCCGAGCCGGTCATACCCCCTAGTATCCGCAGCTGATAATGCAGCTCAAATTGCTGACGCACCCATTTGCGGTAGCTTTTATAACCGCCCTGGATAACATAGACCTCAAATCCATACAGTCCGAGGGCCCAGGCCATTGCACCACTGCGCATGCCGCCCCGCCAGCAATGAACACCGATCTTTTTATCCGGTGCAATCTCCAGAGACCTTTTAATAAACCCCGACCATTTCGGTCCGGTCAAATCAAAACCCAGCAGGATCGCCTCCTCTCTTCCCGTCTGCTTATACGTAGTGCCAACCTTCACCCGTTCTTCATTGCTGAATAAGGGTACATTAAAAGCCCCGGGAACATGCCCCTGTTCAAACTCAGCAGGTGTACGCACATCAATTAAGGGAACCGGTACAGGCAGCTTTATGAAATCGGCTATGGTCGTTTGTCGTATCATGAAGTGGCGAAGATACGTAATTGGTAAGGTTTTTATATTCGATGGCAACATTGAGCTGACAGCTATTTTATAATATAGCAGGGATATCTATAAATTATAGGGAATTGTTACTGATTGATTAACAGTTTATTAACGAACAGCGCCGCAACTATCAAATACCTTTGTTCACAGAAGATACAGGGATTGTCATCTGAAAAATTTGCAGTCACAGCCAGGGTCCCCAAAAAACAGATACTGTATCTCCTATGCCACTACAGCATGTAGTATCACCTCAAAAATTACTGCAATGCAAACCAAACATTTTTACCTGCTTGCTATTGTATTAATGCTCTCCCCAAGGCTCCACGCGCAATTTTCCAAAGTGCTTAAAGATGCCAATGATGCGCTGAGAACCGGCACAGAAACCATGCGGAACATCGGAGGGTTTATAGACGCCACCAAAAGAACAACAGACCAGTTCAACAAAAACGTAAAAGTGGTGAACAGCAGAACGCCACAACCCAATGTGTCTGGCGACCAGGTGACAAAACCGAAGTACAAAAAAGGAGATTTTACTAATTTCAAATGGGAGCCGGTGGCCTACTTCGACGGACAAATATTCCCGTCAATGGTGATAAGTATGGCCGATTATAAAGGGAGCATCGACAACGCATTTATGAATTCCGTCAAGAGCAGCGCATTAGGGTTCAGGTTCATTAGCAACAGCTCCTACATTCCTTTAAAATGGGAAATAGAAAGTGTTGATAAAAGTTATTTCGACAAGGTAAGCGGCGACTTTATGTCTCAGCAGGCAGGCCAGGAAGTCTATTTTATGCCGGACATTCCATGGAATATTTCAACATTGGCCAAACAGGTGTCGAGCTCTCCGATCAATATCATATTCCGGATCTACGACCAGGACGGCAATAAAGTGGAAAGATCTGTTCCGCTGTTTATGCGCAGCATTAATGACTGTATTTACCGCTATCACGAGCAGAAATTCGACTTCCTGTTTACTGCCTTCATCCAGGAACAACATCCTGAAATTGATAAGATCCTGAAAGAAGCCCTGAATACAAAGCTGATATCCTCTGTAAGCGGCTACCAGGGAGATGAGGTCAACACCATTCTGCAGGTCGCTGCCATCTGGAAAGTATTGCACGATAGAGGTTTCCAGTATAGCAGTATCACTACTACTTCCACCAACAGCACCAATGCATTGGTCAGCCAGGCCGTCCGCACCTTTGACAATTCCATGAAAACAAACCAGGCCAATTGCGTGGATGGAACCGTGGTATTTGCCTCCCTCTTGAGGGCGATCAATATATCAACGGTGATGGTACTGACACACAACCACTGCTTCCTCGGATTTTATACCAGTAAAAAAAGAGATAAGATCGTTTACCTGGAAACAACCATGCTATCCAACTCCGATATCATTGACCAGGCCAAGTCGCCCGCGAAAAAGAATACTGCTTATGTAGAACAGTTTATGCAGGCGGTTAAATATGCCACTAATAAAGAGTACCCGGAATATAAGGCAGCTAACGATGTGGAAGAGATTGATGTTGATTATTACAGGGGATTTGTAAGGCCGCTGCCTTTTCAGTAAGGTTTGCACCAGGTAGCAACCGGCTATTGAAAATAGTTGTAAATTCAGGATACAATAGCCTGAAACTGCCATGAAACCTTTACGCTTGCCCCTGTCGGCCCTGATATGTATCTTTATTGCTCATATCGCCTTTGCACAGCAAAACATCTTTGATACCCACGTCCACCTCTGGGAAGGCGAGCAATCCTATAATAAATACATCTCCGGGCTTGACTCCACCCACCAGCAGGTAACTAAATTCGCCGCGATCCTGATCGCGCGGAAAGGTGAGCCGGAACGAACAAAACAAAAAAATGATGAGCTGATCGCCCTATCCCATAAATATCAAAAGCTCGTGCCCATATGTTCCGTACATCCTTTGGATGGCGATACCGCCGTACAGGAATTGAAAAGGCTGGCCACTCAGGGTGTGACTGTCATTAAATTACACCCGCATACACAACAATTCGATGTAACAGACCAGCGGGTGCTTAACCTCTGCCGCCAGGCCGGAGACTTAGGAATAGCTATTCTGATGGATAATGCCGCTATTAAACCTGGAGACTGCGAGAACCTCTTTGATCTGGCCGTGAAATGCCCTAAAACAAAATTTATTTTTGCCCACCTGGGTGGACTGAACTTCCGCTTCTGGAACATCATTCCGGTGGCACGCACGGCAAAGGGCTTCTTTGAGGACAACATCTATTTTGATATCTCTGCTATGGTAACCATTGTGGCGGATTCCCCCCTGGAAGAAGAATTTATCTGGACGATCAAAAATGTTGGTATCGACAGGGTGTTCCTGGGTTCAGACTTCCCGCAGATCACGCTAAAGCAGGCGGTAGACGCGCTGGAGCGCTTAAATTTAACAGAAAGCGAAAAGAACAAGATCCGTTACGAGAATGCCAACAAGTTCTTTGTTAAACAATAGGCGTTCCTGATAATATATTGATGCTTGTTTGCCCCGGTAGCAATCTGAAAACCGGGATATTAATGTTATATTTCTTGCATAGGGTTTTTATACTATCATCGATCTGCTCACTCGAATACCTTGAAGAAAAATGCCCGAGGATCAGGCAGTCAAGATTAATTTCTGAAACCGATCTTAATACATCTTTAAGCGTGCTATGCTTGTTGCCGTGTGCGTGAATATGCTTGTCTTCATCACCTCCCAGGAAAGTTGCTTCATGAATTAAGATCTTGGAATTGTTCCAGTATTCAAAGTTTTCAGAAGGCGTATCGCCACTGTAAGACAACTGTATTGTTTCTACATTGGTATAAGTAGCTTCCTTCCCCAGCGTTTCAATCGCGTTTTTAATTTCAGCGGGCGGCAGCGAAAGGTATGCAGGTTTTAGTTTGTTTTTTACACTGACCACTTTATATCCCAGGCTTTTGAAAACATTTTCGTCAGTGGGCACATGATTGTTCTTCAATGCCTGCACATAGGTATCCTTTTTTACCCACACTTTGTCACCGTCAATTAAAGGCTTCCAAAGGGCGGCACTTACATGCGGATCAAATTTTATAGAGAAATCCCGGAGCGCCGGGAAGGAACCACTGTCTCTTGGATAATGAATGACAGGCGCTCCTTCTCTTGCATTCAACTGGTTGAACTGCAAAAGCCCTGTCAGGTGGTCTCTGTCAGCATGTGAAATAAATACATGGTCGATCTTTCTGCTCTTTTGTAATAAAGCAGCGGTCAGACCATCGCCGCAGTCAAACAATAAGCCCAGTTCTTCAACAAAATACCAGCTGGAAAATAATGCCGTTGAATAGCCCGATATTGTCATAAAGTAGTTGTCCCTGATTAATATAAATGACTATGTTATCTCCAAAAATAAAAAGAAATATCGGACGTATTACTCCTTTGGGTGTGATATGGTTGAGCTGGATGTACTATTTTCTGATCTGGCACAATTTTGTTACTGCATTCAGCAACTTATATTGCCCATGCGCACCGTACTGAAAGAGATCGCGTTTTTCCGGCTGCACAGCTATTCCATGCGCATATTGTTGCTCACGAATATGATATATGCTTTAGTGCTGCCTGTCATCGAGCTTTTTATAGGCGCTTATATCATACGCAATTCCTCGGATTTCAGCCTTGTAATGGTATTTCAGCTGGCGCAGAGTACCGGTATTCCCCTTACCTTCATGATCAATGGCTTCCTGCTGAAGCGTTTCCCGGTATCCCGCCTGTATGCCGCGGGTATGTTCTTAAGCGCCATCTCTATGGCCACCATGATGTTCCAGCAGCAGCTGCAGGTTATCGGTGTATCCGTTGCCGGCTTTATCATGGGAATATCCTATGGCTTTTTCTGGGCCAATCGTGTCTTTCTTACCCTTACTACCACCAAAGATGAGGATCGGAATTACTATTACGGACTGGAAACTTTCTTTAACACCTTGTCGTTTATAATAATGCCTTCTCTCGCCGGTTCTTTCATTGCAGCTTCCCGTCATAACTCCTGGTTCAATGGCCATATCAATACCGCCTACTATGTGCTGACCGGTGTTGTTTTTTTGCTGACCATTGCGGCGTCCTGGCTCGCCCAGCGGGGAGGTTTTCATAATCCTCCTCCAGAGCGCTTCCTGTTCAAAACCTTTCACCCCTTATGGATGAAGATGCTGCGGATGGCCACGCTGAAAGGTATTGCGCAGGGCTACATTATTACAGCGCCGGTTATGCTGGTGATGAAACTGGTAGGGGAGGAAGGGGCGCTTGGTATGATACAATCCACCGGGGCCTTACTTTCTGCAGTGCTGTTATATACATTGGGCAGAACCACCGGCGCGCAGCACAGGATCGGGATCTATGCAGCCGGCTTGTCTTTATTCGTAATGGGCGCTGCCGCAAATGCAGCTTTATATTCCGCAACAGGCGCGATCATATTTATCGCCTGCCTGGTTTTTGCCCGGCCTTTGCTGGATCTGGCTTATTTCCCGCTGCAGCTGAGCGTAATTGAGTGGGTGTCGGCCAAAGAAAAGCGTAACCAGTTTGCGTATATCTTCAGCCATGAGCTGGGAATTTATATCGGCCGTCTCTTCGGCTGCAGCCTTTTCATATTGCTGGCCCGCTACATCGGTGAAGATGTGGCCTTACGATATGCTTTGCTGGTGATAGCGCTCATACAATCCGCTGCCATTTGGGTGGCGAGGTCTATTAAGAAAGATAAGGCCTGGAAAGAACCGGTAGTCGATAGCCAGGCGGCACTGGATAAATTAAAGGAACCGATTGAGCTGTAAGGTGACGATCAGATATTGTTAACCAGTTGCAGCAGTTCCTGCATGTTCTTATTCTCCAGGTCTCTGACAGTCGCAATTACCCGGTCTTTCTGATCTTCAGGGATACTATCTCCCGTCAGTTTCCTGAATTTAGCGATTACCTGTTCCCAGCTGAAGGGCCGTGTATGAAACCCGGGATAATCATCCATTTCGCAGGAAATTTTGTTGCCATCATTAAAAACGATCTCTACCTTGCTTCTCACCTTTTCCGGGTAGGGCGCTGTATAGGGATCGATCTTTTCGGCCAGTTTCAATGGTTTATGGATCGGCAACCCGGTGTGTACATGCACCTTCTGCAGCAGCTCCTGCACATCCCGTTGCCTGATGCGGTCGGGTTCAAATTGTGCCGGGTAGATCTCCCCATCCAGCAGCAGCACCGCTACCAGGTAAAAGAGACTATGATCTGCCTGCTCTTTGGTATCTACCGTCTTACGGTTGCCGTAAGAGCCTGAGCCAATAATGTTATAACTGGTAAGAAAAGTGGCCACGTCTATTTTCTCTATATCTTCAACCCGGAACTGATGCTTCCGCTGCAGTTCTTTCACTGCTTCAAGTGTTGACTGACTGTGCACTTCTGCGTTATAGGTTTTGAGCACGCATTTAGGAATAAGGCTAAAGTCCTCCTGTTCCCATTCGTACTCCAGTTTCATCCCGAATATTTCTTTAAAGCCTTTGGGCCCTTCAAACAGTGCGAGTGGTCCTGTTAGTCCTTCCTTCGCCAGCAGGGCAATGTTGGTGCAGTTAAGCGCATCAAAACAGGATGCAAAGCCTTTCCATTCGAAGGTATAGGATGCGCGGCTGCTGGCCAGGGGAGAAATGGAGCAACCTGCTATCGCCAGGGCATGGGCCGTTTGCTCCACAGTCAGGTGCAGTAATTGTGCAAGTCCTGCTACGATAGAGTAAGACAGCACGAGCGTATGGTCAATACCTTCTGTCATAACGGGTATTTCTTCTACCAGCCTGCATTGTAATTGATAGCTGGTGGCCATCGCACGTAAAAAGTCTTTCCCACTTGTTGCTTGATACTGGGAGGCTGCGAACAGCGCGCCAATGTTATCACATGGATGGCAGGTAGATTCCTTCCCAAGAAAGTTGTCCATGAAATCGGGATACCGGATGAGCGCTGTATACAGTTGTGCAGCACGGTCCAGGGGCAGCTGTTTAAGCAAAGGCACTTCGCAGGCGCCGCCTTCCGCCAGTTGCTGCATCTGTTTTACAAGTTTCCCGATGGCGGGTTTGCGCGCAGCATGGAAAAGAGAACCAAGGGAATCCAACAAATGACGCTTCAGCTGGTCAATGTTTTCCATGCCAATATGTTCATACTGCACACGATGGGCAAACTGTGCAATTTTAACGGTCTGTAAGGTCTGGTCCATAATGATTTGGACATTAAAACCATGCCATTAATAACATGATCTCAACAAAGTTCCGCTATCCCGGTTGTAAGTAGATGAAATGTCAACTATAAAAACAAAGCACATGAAAAAAATTATCAAAGCTGCTGCCGTACAGATCAGCCCCGTACTCTACAGTCGGCAGGGTACTGTAGACAAAGTCATTAAAAAGATCCGTGAGCTGGGTACACAGGGTGTACAGTTCGCCACTTTCCCCGAAACGGTTATTCCTTACTATCCTTATTTCTCCTTTATACAGGCGCCCTTCCAGCAGGCAAAAGAACACCTTCGCCTGCTGGAAGAATCAGTGACCGTACCCTCCGCCGAAACCCAGGCCATCGGCGAGGCCGCAAGAGAAGCCAATATGGTGGTATCCATCGGCGTTAATGAACGCGATGGTGGCACCATTTATAATACACAGCTGCTCTTCAATGCAGATGGCATGCTGATCCAGCGCCGCCGTAAGCTGATGCCTACTTATTGTGAAAAGATGGTCTGGGGACAGGGAGATGCCTCCGGCCTGCGTGCCATTGACAGCGCCGTTGGGCGCATCGGGCAGCTGGCCTGCTGGGAACATTATATGCCCCTGGCCCGTTATGCCCTGATGGCCGAGGGCGAACAGATCCACTCTGCCATGTACCCCGGGTCTATCTTCGGGCCGCTGTTCTCAGAGCAAACAGAAGCCAATGCCCGTCAGCACGCATTGGAATCAGGCGCCTTTGTTGTAGTGGCTACCGCCTGGCTGGATGCTGATCAGCAGGCACAGATCTCGGAAGATACGGGTGGCCCCATAGGCCCGATCTCAGGGGGACATTTTACTGCTATCGTGAGCCCCCTTGGCCAGATCATTGCCGGGCCCCTCAGGGAGGGTGAAGGTGAAGTGATCGCCGACCTGGACTTTTCACTGATCGATGTCCGTAAACGGCTGATGGACTCCCGTGGCCATTACAGCCGTCCTGAGCTGCTTAGCCTCCTGATTGACCGCAGGCCCGCATCACATGTACATGATCGCTCCGTAGTTCCGGAGATAGAAAGCATGTATGCCGATGGAGAAGCGCTGGAGGATTACGGCCCCATACTTTAAGTGCCCGCTTTGTTTTCTTACCTTTAGCGTCTTAGATCATAAACGATAATGGCGATCACCTATCGCAGCAATCCGCTGTTAAAAACAATTATTAAGGACGCTGATTGGAAAGGCACACCGGTAGACCGGCAGGGGAGGTTTATGAACCTCAGTCATCCTTACGCAGCCAACTTCGTTGAAGTGCTCCGCTGGAAGATGAAGACCAACCCCTTTGAACAGGAGAAGAAAGCCGATCAATGGCAGCTGCAGGTATATAAAGATGATACCTGGCTGGATGGGGAGGAAGACCTGGTCGTTTGGTTCGGGCACGCCAGCTTCTATATTCGTATAGCCGGTATCCGCCTGATGATAGACCCGGTATTCGGTGATATCCCGTTTTATCACCGCAAGTCTGCATTGCCGTTAAATCCCGAGCGGATCCGTAAGCTGGATTACCTGCTCCTGTCACATGATCATCGTGACCATTGCGACAAAGCCAGCCTGCAGCTGCTGGCCCGTAACAATCCCGCTATGAAATATCTCTGCGGGCTGGAGATGGACCAGCTGGTACGTGGCATCACGCATTCGGGCAACATTGAAACAGCGGGCTGGTATCAGCAATTCAACACAGATCACCAGGCGATCAGCATTACATTCGTTCCCTCCCAGCACTGGGCTAAGCGCGGCGTCTTTGATACCAACAAACGTTTATGGGGAGGCTTCGTGATAGAGGCCAACGGTAAACGCATCTATTTCGGCGGGGATGGCGGTTATGCTGCGCATTACAAACAATTGCAGCAGCTGTACGGCAGTTTTGATTATGCTATACTGGGCATTGGCGCTTATGAGCCGGTCTGGTTCATGCACCTGATCCATCAATCCCCGGAACAGGCTTTAAAAGCCTGGAAGGACCTGCATGCACAATACCTGGTCCCCATGCATTATGGGACGTTCGATCTTTCAGACGAGCCACTGGGTGCGCCCTTAAGAGAGCTGTCCAGGATAGCGGCAAAGGAAGGTCTTAACGATAAAATAATGGCCCTGTCTCCCGGAAAACCGCTGTATATTTAACCCATGTCATCAAGGAATATTATCGTTAAGGATCTGGCAGAGCTATACGACCTCATGGGGCTTCCCCATGAAGTGATAGACACCACTTCCGGGTTCACCATTCATAACCTCCAGGATATATTCAAAGAGTTCCCCGTTTCATCTGTTCCCTACCGGCCTAATTTTTTCAGCTTCCTTTTTGTAAAGCATGCATTTGGCAGGTATACCATAGACGACCAGAAGTTCACCATAGAACCCTGGACCGTTTATTTTACCAACCCGGGCAACTACCGCGATTTTGAATGGCATCAGATCACCGACGCCTGCCTGATCGTTTTCAACGAGTCTTTCCTCAAAGAACAGGTACACGCTGATATTTACCGTGAGTTCTCTTTCCTGCTGACCGAGATCGTTGAACCGCGGATCCTGCGGCCGGAGCAGTTCGCCGTCATGGAGGAGCTGTACCGCTTTCTCTTCAAAGAACATCGCGGCGACTCTCCCTATAAATTCAAGATCATCGGCAGCGCTTTAGTGACGCTCCTGCTGAAGATCAAGGAATATTTTTTCCAGGAATACAATCCTATTTATGAAGGCAACCGCAGCTCGCAGATCGTGAAAACTTTCAGAAGGAACCTGGAGCAGCATGTACGGGAATTGGTCAGCGGTAAAGTTGATACCCAGTTAAGGGTGCAGGACTACGCCGATAAACAATCCCTCCATGCCAGTTATCTTTCCAGTGTGATCAGCAGTAAAACCGGCAAGACCATCGTTGCCTGGATAGCCGATAAAATGGTAGCAGAAGCGAAGGTGATGCTGCACAACCCCGACCTTAGCATTAAAGAGATCGCATTGAGGCTCGGTTTCCTGGAAACCTCGCATTTCAGCAATTATTTTAAGAAACATGCGGGTCTGAGCCCCGTAGAATATCGGAAGTCGGCTTAATCGGTCCCCGGAAGTTTTAGTGCTCTCGCCGGCTTTTTTTATACGTACACGGAATTATTTACCTCTTTTCAGGAGATATTAATTAGCTTGGCCGAAATAACCAATGGGTTACCTGTGAAAACTGCACCCCATTTATTCTGAGTATTTATTCTGTTGTTTTAACCTGGACAGTATTTTTATTGAACCTACCTTTTCGCAACGGCATTCCGCTGTGCAGCTTTGTGTTGCCTGGCAGGTATTGCATCGCGGCTGAAATAATTTCTTTTTCCTCATCATAAAAAATGACCATTATGCCACAACAAAGCACAGATGGCGTTATCCTGGAAGCGGCATGGAAGCTGCTATGGACGCCCAACACACCCTATTATCTTCCCAATGTAATGAAGAACGGCCTCAAATGGAATGGGATCAATATCGATCCGCTGGAGGGAGCTGCTGTAGGTAAGATCGGGCCGATCACCCTTTTTAAGGACAGCGTGCTGGGATATATCTCCCTCACCATGAACGACAACAACATCACCGGTTTGCCATCCATCTCCAACGGCGGTCTTTCGTATGACGACAACACGCATACGGTTACTTTTACGATCGGTTTCGGTCAGCTCAACTTCGCCGGCAATTATGAGGTAGACTCAGGTGGCATTACCGGCTGCGCCATCGCAACAGCCAATGGTTTGCTGAACATTTTCAAAATGGCGGCAGCAGGTGGATCAGATAATGATCATAATATAGACCTGGCCTACCAGTATCGCGATAAGCTGTCGGCACCGGATAACCCGAATGGTAATGCGTTGGTAGATACCTTCTATGGACAGAACGATACGATGAATAGCGTGGTGCTCGCCCGGAACGGCGTAGTGAACGGGCAAACCAACAAAACCAATGGCCTGTTCCATAATGCATGGTTGAAGCATACTACCAATGGCCAGGATACCGCCTACTATATGAATGTTACCAGCACCGCTTCCAACCAGCCCGATAATCAAAACACCGGCTTCAATAATGATGATTATAATGAGCATGGCTTTTATATGGAGGTAGCCATGACCATTGAGGCCAATGCCCTGAAAGCCCTGGGCGATCCCCGCGGAGATGCCCTGTACCAGTCTATTCTGGGCAATGCAACCAACGGCAGCTCGCTTGACCAGGAAGCACGTTCCTATGGCGGCAATAATATCAATGATTTTATGGGCTATGTGAGATCCGGCGGATCTCAGGCCAATGCACAAACCGATACAGCCGTTGTACAAAACCATAAAGCCGCGATATATGCAAAGGCCAAAGCAAAAGCGGAAGCAGACCACGCAGACTGGATCGCGAACAACCGTCACGAGGAATACGCCAACGGTGCAACCGCTTTCGCATCCCTGGGCGATGTGTCTCAGCTGACCGGTTCTTTCACTGATACATTCAGCGCACCTACCGTATCCGTCAGCGCTACTGTTGCCACGAAGAACAATACGCTGAATGTGACGGTAACAGAGCTAGAGGCAAATATTCCTTCATTGCATGTAACGCTCACTCCCAGCCATGCTTCAGAGCTGAATAATAAAGTACAGAACGCTATTGCCAATGCAGGCTTTATGCAGAACCTGCTGAAAACAAAGATTGAAAAAGCGCTGGGAGATGATAACGTAAAATCATACCTCTCAGACCGCGTGAACCAGGCGATCCGGAAGATCTTCGGTTAATAGTATTATTTAATTATTACCACCCTCAAAATAACATATACTATGAGCTTTGATGTAGCCGTAGGCGTTAACCAGCAGCAGCTGAACGCCTGCAGTCAACAATTATATGGCGCTGTTCCCAACCTGTTCCAGGGATCCGGCAGTGATCCCAAATACCCGGGTATCACCATGACATGGCAGGCCACCCAGGCGCCTGTATTTAATCTTTCGCCTACTGCAGCTGCAGTGGCCGCACTAAAAGAAAAAGCACTGAACGAAGCCACAGAAGAACATGCCGAACTGCTGAATGCACCGGCCTTCCGGGAAGCCCTTGACAATGCGCCTGCTTTTGACCTGAATTTCCCTAACCTGCAGATCACACTCAAACAACCAAACAACGAGCAGACGATATTGAACCTGGATGTTACGCTGGGCTGCCTGCTCTCCGTATCAGGTGGCAACCTGCAGCTCGCGGCCAGCTCGGCCACTTATCAGCCGCTGAAAGATCCTATCGAGGACTTTTTTGCGCGTAACCTGGTGATGCCGCAGCTACTGGCATCGGCCAGTAAGGCGCTGGCAGGTCTCAGCATTCCCCCGCCCGATCTGCCGGGCATCCAGCTGTCGCCCATTGCAGCTACTATCCGGAACGGCGCTATCATCGCCGTAACTAACCTAGTCAGCAATGGCCCAGCCTCCGTACCGGCAGGATATAACTGGCCCAATACTCCCTTTTTCGCTTTGTTAAGCCAGCCGGCGTTGCAGGCGGTTACCAATGTAGCTATCAGCAGCAGCAGTAATTATTCCGGCAAAGGCGAGGTAGGCTCCAGTGTGGGCGGAGCGGATTATCACTATTCCATCAATATCACCCACCCCTCGGTAAGGATCAGTGGGAATGATATTGTGATGGACTTTGGTGTGAATGGTAACGTAGGAGCGAAGGTAACGGTGTTATGGGTGCCCATCGGCGTCAATTATGATGTAGAAGGCGGCCCTGCGCCACAGGCAACTGCAGCCCTGCAACCCGCAGGTGGCAATCATATGAACATCATTGCCAGGAGCCTGAATGCATTTACTTTCCTGCTGAAGCCCTCGGGCAGCGTTATAGAGAAGATCATCTCAGCGATAACCTGGCCCATTACACAGGCTATTACAGCAGTGGTAACGCCTATTGTCACTACTTCCCTCCACAACATCAATTTTACTTCCTATACATTGCCTGCCTATAGGGTGAACATCAATAACACGCAGATGCAGTTCGTTCCGCAGGTAAACAATGTAGGCAACTGGCAGGGGATGATGGGGATTACCGGCTCGCTGGCTGTTATTGCCTGACGATTATTAAAATACGCTCACAGATTAACCATTAAATTATGACACGATTATACCGGCTCATCCCTGCCGTAATAATACGCCCATTGGTATTGCTGTTTTTCGTTTTAACCGGCATCGCCAATGGGCTTACCGGACAAACAGTAACGGCCCTGAGCGGCGACGCCCTGACGGGCAGCATCATGGATGTGTATTTCCTGGACGTAGCACAAGGCAATTGCATATTGATCAAACTACCCAACGGTAAGTTCATGTTATATGATGCGGGCTCTACTTCCTCCTCGGTAGATCCGAATGTAATAGCGGCTAAAGTGAACGCTATTACAGGAGGGACTGATATCAGTACCATCTTCCTTTCACATCCCGACGCAGATCATATCAACCTGATCCCTTTCATTGCGGAGGCCCGGCGCCCCAAATATGTGCATTTCAGCGGCGACACCTCCAGTTATATGGGCATCCTGGGCACCTGGATGGCCGCATTACCCGGTACTACCAAGCGGGTTACTTACGGCACCTATTACAAGAACACAAAGCCAAGTAAGGATGTAGAAGGAGATCCCAAGGTAGATATTTATATCCTGGCCGCTAATGTAGCCGGCGATCCCAATACACAAAGCCTGGTGATCTCAGTGGATTATCAGAATAATAATGTGCTGCTTACCGGCGATGCTACCGCGGTAACAGAACGCTGGATCCTTGGCCAGTGGACCAGCGGCGCACTGGAATCTACCCTGCTTTCCTTTGGACATCACGGTTCCAACCATTCTTCCAATAAGGCCTTCCTGGCCAAGGTAAAGCCGAATGTCGGTATTTTTTCTGCCAGCGCCGCACACATGGGATATGGACATCCACGCTGCATATTATTGGACTATGTAGAAAAAATGGTGGATGTAAGTGGTAAAAATAATATTACCATTCCCATGCACCGCCTTGACTGCTGGGATGCAGACAAGGGGCAGTATGTGACCGAGAATAATGACCTGGGTGTTTTTTTGACCGCCACCCAGGGGAATATCCGTTTCAGCTCCGACGGTACCGACTATACGGTGCTAGTCGACAGGTTGCAATGATTTTTTAACGACCAATCTTATTCGCGATGACTATCGACGCTTTGTATAACATCATCACCAACCCGGAATGGTACAGCGGCAGTGCGCTGCAGTTACCAGCCGGCGCGGTAGATACGGATGGCCCGGTATATACTTTGCTGAACACCTGGGCAGGCAGCACTTTAAATATATCCGGCATTTCCGAACCTCCCAAAAAGAATGGAAATACCGTCACGCTCAGCGGCACTATGAGCCTGCTGAATGCGAATAACGTCAACGTACAGACGATCGTATTCTCCATTATTGATGAGAAACCGGCATTATTCATTGATTTTCCGCTGCCGTCCTCCTGGTCCTTTGCCACATCCTTCCCCGTATTGGCAGGCACAGGGATTTCACAGCTTAGTTTTCAGCAGTCGCATTTCTTACTCAGCTCATATGTGCAGGCGGCTGGCGGCAACTATCCGGCTTTGAGCGCAGGCCTGAACTTTTATGCGCCTTCACTGCTGACCAACACCGGGTTGCTGGAAGTGGTAACAGCCTTGTTAGGCGGCGGACAAACCATTGCGATCAGCGGACCGCTGAGTATATTATCCGGCAGCATTCAAAACCTTAGCCAGTTACAACCCGGCATCACCTTGTCTACTGCCGCGCATAATATTTCTCCGGCCAGTTTTCTGACCCTGCCCGTGTCCTTACAATGCAGCACGTTCCTGCAGATGCCTCGTAATGAATTGACAGTAGCGGTGCTGTTAAGCAGCCAGGTCACCATCGGCGCCAAGCCTCCCATAGGCGTCAGCGTAGATATTACCGACCCCGGGAAATTGCTGGTGTTTGAAGCTGATACCGCTGTATTCGTACAGCACTCCCTGCAGGAGCTGGCGGGTTTCCTCAACAATGCGCCGGTGGGAGATGAGCTGAAGAAATACATTACAGAACTCAGCAATTTTATCACGCTCAAGGGCATACGTATCTATATCAATACCAAAGAGATCAACAAAAGCCTGGCAAAAGCGTTCAGCGCTATTGCCGTAGACGTAGGCAGCACCAGCGAATGGAATGTGCTGCCCGGCTACTTCGACCTGAAGAGCTTTGACGCGACCTTCATGGTCAACGATATTATCGATAACCCGCAGATCACTACCATTGTAACTGGTACCGTAAAGTTGATCGATCATATTGACCTGCTGCTGAGTGCAAGTTTCCCGGATGTTTCCTTTGATGTGCAGCTGCAGGAAGATAGTACCATCAACCTTACGCAGCTGTTCGCCAAATTCTATCCCCCCGCTTCGGGTTTCCCGGTGCTGATCTGCAACCAGCTGGATGTGAATGGTACGCCCGGTGAAAGCAACTATGGACTGTCTGCAGGTTTTACCGGCGACTGGCAGATCAATTCCGGTGTACGGCAGATCAGGCTGAATGAAGCGGTGCTGTCGCTGAACTATGATAAGAACGGGAACCCTGCTACTACCGGTAACATCGTTGCCGTTGTAGATTTTATAGGGAACGGAGACAAGCCCATTGCGGAATTTTCCGTGAACTGGGATATCCGCAAGAGCTTCCAGCTGCAGGGAAAATTCCCGGACATCAATCTCACGGAACTGGCGGAGAAAATTGTAAATGTAGTCAGCCTCTCTCTGCCATCCGGCTTTCCGCAACTGAACCTGCAGAATTCAACGGTCACCTTTACAGTGCTAAACCCTTCCGGTGGCAATAATCCGACCGGTACGGTGTATGATTTCTCGCTGACTTCCACCGTGCAGATCAATCATACAGACCTGGGACTGGTATTTGAGATCCAGAAGAATGGCCAGGGCTGGGGATGTGTGGCAGGCATATGGACAAAGAACTGGGAGTGGTCGCCTGCACAGCAATGGCCGGATATATTTGGCACGATCCTGAAAGACATCAGCTTTTCAAAGACGGGCCTTATTGTGTCCTCACTGGACAATCCATCCGTGCAGATGCAAAATCCGCCATCGAAGATACCGACAACCATCGGCAAAGGGCTAACCTTCTTTACCAGCATTGACTTTGGCGGCTCTGCACTGCAAGTGTTGAAGACCTTCTTTCCGGATGCTTCCGGTATCAGCTTTTATGCCTACCTGGCCGATCCTTTATCTAATTCCCAGTTTATCGGGAAAATAGGAGAGTCCTCCAGCACGGACAAGTATTCATTTGACGGCTTACAGTTCATCATATCGCCTGCCACCAAATCCTTCTCATTACAAACCGGCGTTACTTTCGAGTTCACCGAAATAGCCGGCCCCAGGAAAGGGCAGCCGGTGAAGCTGGATTTCATTGGCGGCGGTACCCTGAACCTCGAAGGAGAATTTGACCTGTACTTCGTGCTAAAGGCATTGGAAGAAGGGCAGCAGGCCATACAGGTAAAACGGCTGCAACGATATACCTATAATAAGCTGCTGCAGGGGAACAGTATGCTGCAGATCGGCGCTCCTCCTCCCACCGGTCCCGGATGGAAAGACCCATTGGGATTGGAGGGCATCACTATCGGGAACTTTTGGGGAGAAGTAGGCGTATCCGTAGAAGGCGCACTGAAATTTGGCTTCGGTGGTAATGTTGCCATTGGAGACGTGAACCCCGTGGAGCTGGAAATGGACGTAGTGGCGGGAATAGAAGTAGAAGTACCGGTACTGTATGTATTTGTATTTAAGCTCATCGAAGAAGACCAGACAAAGAGCATCCAGCTGACCAGCCTCATAAAGCAGTTCACCAGCCTGGATCTTTCCTGGGTACCCGTATTGAACGGCATTTCATTTAAACAATTCCAGCTCTACATCGTACTGGATCCTGCAGGCTGGCGCAACCCGGCTACGCAAACCCAATACCAGATGGGCTTCTACGCTGCAGGGGATGTTACTTTCTACGGCTTTGAAGCAGTATTCGATATCGCTATCTATTTCAATTCAGGGATCAAGGCATGGGGCTATATCGATAAACCGCTCTCGCTGGCCGGCGGTTTATTCAAGCTCTCTGATGCAAGTGGAACAAAAGGCCCCTACGGCCTGATAGATACCACTTCTATTATTGCGCCTACAGATAAGCCCTACCTGTACCTGAACGCTTCTATGACCCTGCTGGCGTATTCAGACACCATCTGCGCCTATATCAAAAATAACGCCTTCTACATAGAAATGACCCTGCACCAGTTCATCTTCACTGAGAAGGTGCTCTGCAGCCTCAGTTATGCAGGTGGCTCATTCAGTTTCATCGGGTCAGTAGGCGGGTCTATCGGCCTGCATTTACATACCTCCGCCGTAAAGGTCAAAGGCCTGGAGATCATTCCGCCGGTGGATCTGGATATCGAGCTGGATATGAGCATCACCATCTCCATCAATCCAGGTTTTGGCTTCCGTGTAAAAGGTTCTTTTGGATGGGGATCGCTGACCCTGACCGTTGACTTTATGCTGCCGGAGATTAAATCATGGAACGATCTGAAAAAGCTTTTAATTGATTACCTGGGCAAATATGCAGACCAACTGTTCCGCGACCTCGTAAACGATGTAGCCAGGTGGGTAGATGCCTTGAAGCAGGGCTTGTTCACTGCCGCAGAAGATGTGGCCAAATTGCTGCGCAATGCATTTAACGTAGCCGCCGACGTAGCCGCTAAATTCCTGGGCGCGCTTGGCTGGACGGTGAAGCAGATCGAAGATGCGCTGGTGTCCTTCTGGGATAAAACCCGGAAAGAGGCCGAGAAGATCGTGTCTGAGATCCTGAAGTATTGTGCTATCGACCAGGCCTATGGATTATTCAGCAGGCCCAGCGTCTTTACCATGCGCCCTGACGCAGAAATGCTGCAAGCGCTGGTAACGGCGCCCGGTGCACAGGACATGCTGTATCACTATTACCTGCACCAACCCGAAATTGCTTCCATCTGCACAGACAACCAGGAAGTACGCAGCCGCTTAAAGCGCATGCTGAATGATCATACGGCGCAAAAGGAGCAAAGCATACCGGTAGTAGAAGATCTCATCACGCTCCTGCAGGTATTCAGGAAGAAAGGCAGTCCGGAACTGGCTGATGGCCTGCAACCTTTACTAACGCTGCTGCGGCCTTACAGGAGCTATCATTACGCCGCATTCATGGCAGCAATGGAAGAACAGCCACCGGTAAAGGAAGATTATAAATGTCCGCCACCTGTGGTAGCGTAAAATTAAATCAACGGAATAGTAACACTGATATGCAACAAACAACCGCTTCCGATGTAATAGCACAGGCCAAAGCTTTATTGGGCGAAGAACTGGAAGCCTTCGAAAAGGCATTGATGCAAACCTTAAAAACGCAGAAGAAATACCTGTCGAAGAATACCGTCGAGATCTATAAACGCGGCAAGCGCTTTCGCCCCATCCTGCTCCTGCTGAGCGCCCGGCTCAATTCGAAAGAACCGGCGGATACGCCGCTGCCGGATAAAGTGATACGCGCTGCCGTATCCCTGGAAATGCTGCACGTAGGCTCCCTGATCCATGACGACATCGTAGACAAGGCGCCCCTGCGCCGCGGATTACCGAGCCTGCATACAGAACGGGGCCATGAAGAAGCCATACTGGTAGGCGATATGCAGATGATAGCATCCATGCGCAACTTCGTCAGCTCCGTGAAAACACAGCGCGACCTGAAGCTGGTGCGGCATTACCTGGATACCGCCTTTGATCTCTGCCGCGGTGAAATTGACGAGCTGCATAAAAAGCCATCCTGGAAAACAAGCGATCTGCGGCGCACTTACCTGCGCACCATTGACCGTAAAACAGGGCAGCTGATCGCACTCGCCTGCGAAGCGGGCGCCCGCCTGGTAAATGCCAGGGCAGGCAGGGTAGTATCTATGGAGAAATACGGCATGTATTGCGGCCGCGCCTTCCAGGTGATGGACGACCTGAAGGATATTTTCCAGACAGACAAAGAGGCCGGTAAACAACGCTTTATCGACCTGCGCAACGCGCGCATCTCACTGCCCTATATCTATGTGCTGGAAACTTTGCCCAAAAACAACCCGGTAAAGAAGATTCTGTCCGGCAAGGCCTATACGGAAGCGGAGTTTAACCAGGCCAAACGCCTGGTATTGCAATCGCCCGGTATGGACAAGTGCTATTCAGAGGCAAGGGTGTACATGATCAAAGCAGTAGAGCAATTGGAAGAATATGGTGATAACGTATACGCCAATTGCCTGCGCAGCCTCGTGGAAACTATTGTAAACAATTAAAAGCTTCTTTGACTATGACAACAAAATTAACAGATGAACCGATCCTGAAGTTCCTTGTGAACTACCTGTGGGGACAAATGTCTATTCAAACCTCCCAGTTCTTTTTGCCCGCGATCCTGGCAAAGCAGGCAAATTCTTATGATCCTTATTCCGCCGGCGACTGGAACCTGGGCACCCTGCCGGATAATAATGATGCAGTTTGCCTCAGCGGCAATGATCCAGGCACCTGTATAGGAAATCCAACCCTTAAATTGAGCGGAGTGGTGATCAAAGGGTTGTACAACCTGCAGCCCAATGCTACCAGGCCTGTTGTTAATAATACCAATGTAAAGGCCAGCATGGACTTCTGTACCCTGCCACTCAGCGCACCACATGTTACCAGCCAGTATGTAGTGGTAACGGGCCGTTACCAGTATGACCAGGAGTGTCTGAGCTCCGATGGGAAAAGTAAGTTCCCGGTAGAAGGCACCGGTAGTTTCACTGCCACTATCTTCAGCGGACAAGGTACCGGCGACCTGGACATCATTCCGGACCCTAATGATAGCTCAAAACTGAAAGTAGTGGTGAACTCCATGACGCTTGGCATTCCGTCTACCTATGCGGGCAAATTGTGCACCGCGCCCGGCGCTTCATCCAGCAGCAATATCTGTATCTCCATTAAGATGGACAGCGGCCCGGATTATAATTTCCTGGCCAACCAGGCTGCCAACTATAAAAAGGTGAGCGAGATGATCGTTACCAACATTAACGATAAGCTGACCAATCCCAGCGTGCTCACAGACCTCGGGAACGTGCTCACCAACGCGGTGAATAATGTCTTTTCATCCGCTTCCTTTGCGGATGCCTTTGAACTGTATAAGGCCGGTATCGAGTAACAGGGCTGAATATCAGTGCTTATTTTTTTACAAGAGAAAAAGTGAAGGGCAAAAGTCCCTTCACTTTTTCATTTATTGTAACTATATTGGTATACACGTAATGAAAAACCGATGCCCCCTGCATGTACGATAGCGAAGACATAATGAAAACAGCGCTCCGGCAGGATACCTCCGCCGCAGTAGCCGCGCTGTTTGAACAGTACGCCGCCGGCCTGCTGGGCTATGCCTGTAAATTCGTAAGCCGGGAAACTGCCGAAGATATTATACAGGAGGTCTTCATTCAGCTGCACCGCCAGGCCGCCGGCCTGGAAATAAAGCATACCATCCGCAATTACCTGTTCCGTGCCGTGCATAACAGGTGCCTGGACCAGCTCAGGCACGATATGGTCCATAAACGCTATGTAAGCCGCGCCCTGGCAGAATTGCACCTGCAGGAACTGGCCTATTATGATCCCTCATCCGGCCGGGAAAGCCTGCTGATGAATGCGGAAGACGGCAGTATCTGGCAGGCCATTGAGCAATTGCCTCCCAAATGCCGTGAAATTGTAAAGCTCCGCTACCAGGAAGGCCTCAAAACCAGGGAGATCTCCGATGCCATGGGCATATCCTCCCGCACGGTAGAAACACAACTGTACAAAGCCCTGAAGCTCCTCAAAGGGAAAGTAAGAAAGCTCAGCTACCTCTTCTGGTCATTATTATAATCACTTTTTGGCATCGCGGGAAAGAGCCTTCATCCCATTGCCAGGAGCAATCGGGTCGTCATCCCCGTCATTGCGAGGAGCAGCAAAGCTTTTGTGCCCCACGCTCTTGCCCACGCTGCTCCTCGCAAGGACGGAGATGAAGAAAATATTTTTTTCAACCCTATACGTAGAAACGAACAGCTTGATCGTCTACATAATAGCAACATCTCTATGCACGATAATGAATTCGACTATCAGCTCCTTATAAAGTTCATTGACGGCGCCGCAAATGAAACAGAGCAGGAACGCGTGCTTGCCTGGATCAATAGCGCTGACGCCAATAAAGAACTTTACTTCCGGGTAAAAGATATATTAGACCGGCAGCGGGCAACCGGTATCTCCCGGGAAGATCTCAGCGCGCAATGGCTGCAGGTACAGCAGGCCTTAGCGCCACCCCGGCGATCTTTTAGCCTGGGATGGATGAAATACGCTGCCGTCCTGCTACTGGCCATCAGTGTTGCCCTTTATTTCTTTTCCCGTAACAACGAGCCTCCCAAACGGATGCTGGTAAAACTATCGCCAACAGACAGCGCCCGGATGATCCTATTGCCGGACAGCAGCCTGGTATGGCTGGGGCCTGGCACTGAGCTGCAATACAACCAGCAAATGGAACAAGACGGACGTGCCGTCTGGATCAACGGCACCGGCTATTTCGATGTAAAAGCACAGCAGGCAAACAATGCCTTTATCGTGCACACACAGCGGATGGAAGTGACTGTACTGGGTACTTCCTTCGTGGTCAGGGAAGATGAGCGCCGTTCCTCCGTAGTGGTAAGCACCGGCGCTGTAAAGGTGAACGCCCCGCAACAGGCGCTGACGCTTCACCCCAATGAAAGATGGCTGCTCGAAGACGGCCGTTCCCGTAAGGAGCCTGTGAATGCTGCCCTGTATACCGCCTGGAAGGAAGAGGATCCCTACCTGGAAAATACCAGCCTGGCGGCCATAGCTGAAATGATCAGTGTTATTTATGGATATACGATCACCATTGAAAAACCGGAACAGCTGAAAGGACAGACCTTCAGTGGGCGCATTGCTTTAAAAGACAAGCCCGAGCTGTGGAATACACTGTCCATTATGTACAACGTAACAATTATTAAAAAAGAAAGACACGTAACTATTCAACCAAAATAAGATCGCTGCACTTCCTTAAGTGAACAAAACTTTTCCGTTATGAAACAAGCTCTACGTTATTTACTAGGGGGCCTGGGGATCGTTTGCTGTAGCCTGAGCATGGTCTTACCTGCCACCTATGCCCAAACAGCCTTTGTGCAAAACGATACGCCCGGCCGCGATGAAACGCTGTCTGCACAGCGGAGTAAAACTGCAAAGCTGGATCTGAAAACCGTACTGGAACAGATCTATCAAAAGCATCGTTTGAAATTCATTTATAATGAGATCCAGGTGAAAGACATTAAGGTCTCCTCACAGCTGCTGCAACTGGAAAGCGGCCGCCTGATCAACAGCCTGGAGCAAACCCTGGCTGCACATCATCTCAGGCTGAACAAAATGGGAGACTTGCAATACCTTATCATCCCTGCCTCCGGTTCGGGCCATGCCAACGTCATAGATAAAACAGACCGCGCTGAGATAAAAGTGAACGGCATCGTAAAAGACGGTATCGGTAATCCGCTGCCCGGTGTAACCGTAAGAGTGATCAAGGCAGAAAAGGGCACTATCACGGATGAACGTGGCTACTTCACTATAGACGTAGATCCGGTGGGCTCGCTGGAATTCTCCTTCATAGGGTATAAGCGGCAGGAAGTGAGCGTGCGCAACCGCGTGGATATGGAAGTGATCCTGGAAGCAGAGGAAGGCGGCCTGAACGAAGTAGTAGTGGTAGGTTTCGGCAAGCAGAGAAAGGTGAGCCTTATCGGCGCGCAATCAGGCGTAAAAGTAGAAGAGCTGAAACAGCCGGTACGCAACCTCAGCACCTTGCTGGCCGGCCGCCTGGCAGGTATTGTAGGCGTGCAGAGAAGCGGGGAGCCGGGTTATGATGATGCGCAGATCTGGATACGCGGGATCTCTACCTTTACCAACAGCCGTCCGCTGGTATTGGTGGATGGCGTAGAAAGGCCTTTCGCCAATGTTGACCCACAGGATATTGAAAGCTTTAATATCCTGAAAGATGCCTCTGCCACTGCTGTTTACGGCGTAAGAGGGGCCAACGGCGTAATCCTGATCACCACTAAGCGGGGTAAGTCGCAGAAAACGCAGATCAATTTCGACTTAAATACCGGTGTTACTGAATTTACCCGTCTGCCCGAGTATGCAGATGGCGTCACCTATATGCAAATGGCCAATGAAGCCATTACCACCCGTGGCGGCACACCGCAGTATTCAGAAGAGACTGTTCAGAAAACCGCCAGCGGAGAGGATCCTTATTTATATCCAAACGTGAACTGGATCAAAGAGATCTTCAACAAATTTGGCACCAACAGGCGCGCCAATATGAATATACAGGGCGGTTCCGAAGCGGCCAACTACTATGTCTCCGCCTCCTATTTTGATGAAGTAGGTTTGTTCAAACGCGACCAGCTGGCCAAATACAATTCTGCCATTAAGTTCACGCGGTATAATTTCACCACTAACCTGAACCTGAAAGTTACTGCTTCTACAAAGCTGGAATTTGGCGTACAGGGATACATTGGCAATGGCAATTACCCGGGTACCGCTACCGGCACTATTTTCGGCTCGGCCTTATCTACACCGCCTACCGTATTTCCGGTGCGCTATCCGGATGGAAAGATCCCCGCCCTGCAGGATGGCTCTTCTGTGAACAATCCTTATGATCAGCTCACACAGTCGGGCTTTGCTACAGAATTCCGTAACCAGATCTTTTCCAACATCCGGGTAAGGCAGGATCTCGACTTCCTGCTAAAAGGGCTTTCCTTTACCACGATGTTCTCTTTCGATACCTATAACCAGCACAACCTGCGCCGCACCAAATCAGTAGATACCTGGCTGGCCACCGGCCGTGACAGCGCCGGACAGCTGGAATACCGTCAAACCCGCATTGGCGCTAATTACCTGGGCTTTAGCAGGAGCAATGGCGGTAACCGGCAGTTCTATACCGAAACGGCGTTGAGTTATGATAATGCTTTCGGTAAACACCGCGTAGGCGGTTTGCTGTTATATAACCAGAGTGATAAGGTAGATGCCTTCCAGGATGACTTCATCGCTTCCATTCCCAGAAGACAAAGAGGCCTGGCGGGAAGAGGCACCTATTCTTTTGATGACCGCTATCTCTTTGAAGCTAATTTTGGCTATAACGGCTCCGAAACATTCTCGCCCAACCGCCGCTACGGTTTCTTTCCCTCTGTAGGCCTCGGCTGGATCGCCTCCAGTGAGAAGTTTATGAAGCCGGCAGCGAATGTGATCCAGTTTTTAAAATTCCGCTTCTCTTACGGATTGGTGGGCAACGGTGAGATAGAAGGACGACGCTTTGCCTACATCGCCACCGTGGCCAGCACTAACGGCTACGCATATGGTAATGAAAGACAGAACAACTATAGCAACGGTTATGATATAGGAGAGTATGCTTCAGACGTAACCTGGGAAACGGCAAAGAAAACTAACCTGGGAGTGGAATTCACCACCCTGAAAGACCGCCTGAATATCCAGGTGGATTTCTTTAAAGAGAAACGGGACAACATTTTCCTCAGGCGTTCTTCCATCCCCGCCATGCTGGGATTGCGCAGCAACCCCTATGGCAACCTGGGGAAGACCGAGAATAAAGGTATTGACGCCAGCCTTGATTTCAACATGAAGATAGGAGAGCTGATGCTGGGTTTGAAAGGCAATTTCACCTTCAACAAGAACAAAGTGATCGAGGATGATCTGCCGCCATGGGCTTATCCTTACCTGGAAAGAAAAGGCAGAAAGATCAGCCAGCGCTTTGCCTATATCGCGGAAGGCCTTTTCCAGGACTCACTGGAGATACTCAGAAGCCCCAAACAAACAGGAGATGTACGGCCCGGTGATATCAAGTTCAAGGATATTAATGGGGACGGTGTAATTAACTCCTATGACCAGTACCCCGTTGGCTATGGCGCTGTACCGGAGATCGTATACGGTTTCGGTTTAAACCTGGCCTACAAAAATGTGGCAGTAGGCCTGTTCTTCCAGGGAGTTGCCAATGTAGATACCTATGCATATGGAGAAGGCTTCGTTCCCTTTGAGCAGGGTGGTAACCGCGGTAACCTGATGAGCGTGATCACCGACCGCTGGACGCCGGAGAATCCCAATCCTCATGCCTTTTATCCCCGTCTCTCTTTCGGCGTTGTAAATGATAACTATAAGGAAAGCACCTGGTGGGTGAAGAATTCCAGTTACCTGCGCCTTAAGAACCTGGAGATCAGTTATACGCTGCCCCCGCGGTGGTTAAAGCGTGCAGGTGTGCAACGCGCACGCATTTACCTGCTGGGCTATAATGTACTTACCATCAGCTCATTTAAACTGTGGGACGTTGAGCTGGACCAGGGCAGGGGCACGCAGTATCCGCAGCTCACTTCCTATAACCTGGGCGTTTCCCTGCAATTCTGATACCGCACAAAAATCATTGTATGAAACATTTCCACGTATGTACATTACTGTTAACAGCCGTGCTGCTGGTAGCCGGCTGTAAGAAGGGCTTCCTTGACCAGGTGCCGGATGACCGTATTACGATCGACGAGGTATTCTCGAAAAGAAAGTCGCTGGAGCAATACCTGGCCAATATCTATGACCGTATCCGGGATGAAAGCAACCAGTGGAATTCCAATCCCTGGCTGGGCTGTTCTGATGAAACAGACATGACCTGGGCACGTGGCGGCTACGATAGTTATTTCATAAACATCGGCAGCTGGGACCCTACTTCCGGCTTCTATGATTTCTGGACGCATTATTACCAGGGCATCCGCTCTGCCAGCTATTTCCTCGAGAATGCAGACAAATGCCAGGAGATCCTGGCTTTGCCCGAAGGCAATGCACTGCTCACAAAATACAAAGCAGAAGCCCGCCTGCTGCGTGCATACTTTTATTTCTGCCTGCTGCGCCAATACGGCCCGGTACCTTTGCTGGGTGAAAAAACATTGCCGCCGGACGTGCCTTTTGAAGAAACACAGATCCCGCGCAACTCCTATGATGAGTGTGTAAACTTCATCAGCACGGAACTGGACAAAGCAGGCGCCGATCTGCCGCTGCAGCAAACAGACCTGGTAGAATACGGGCGTGCCACAAGGGCATTCGCCATGGCGATCAAATCACGCCTGCTTTTGTATGCTGCCAGTCCGCTGGTGAACGGGAACACAGGCTATGCCGGCTTTAAGAACCTCGACGGTAAGCCCCTGATCAGTCAGCAGAACGATCCCGCCAAATGGCAGAAAGCCGCAGATGCAGCGAAGGCAGTGATTGACCTGGGCATTTTCAACCTGCTGAAAAAGAATGACGCCTCCGGCAATTTTGACCCCTTTCTTTCCTGCCGCGATGTGCTGCTGGATCCCTGGAATAAGGAAACGATCTTTGCCCGCGGCGGCAACGATGTGTATCAATGGGAAGTGCATTGCTCTCCCCGCTTTGCCGGCGGCTGGAGCGGTGTAGGCGCTACCCAGCAGATCGTGGATGCGTTTCATATGGCCAATGGCAAGATGATCAGTGAACAGGGCTCAGGCTATGTGGAAGAAGGTTTCTCTGCTACAGATACCAAATACACCAAAGCAGGTACTTACAATATGTACGTGAACCGGGAGCCGCGGTTTTACGTTTGCATCACCTTTAACGGCATGACCTGGTTCAATACCAGCGAAGGCGAAAAGACAGTGGAGCTGTATAATACAGGCAATACCGGGAAACAGGGTTCCTATGATTATTCCCGTACCGGCTACCTGGTACGTAAGAATTATCACCCCAATACCTATCCGCGGCAGGGGCGATCAGTAGCTCGTCCGCTGGTGCTGTTCCGCCTGGGAGAGATTTACCTGAACTATGCGGAAGCACTGAATGAGGCACAACCCGGCCATCCGGACATTCTTATATACGTCAACGCAATCCGCGAAAGAGCAGGCATCCCGGGCTTGCCCGCCGGTTTAACACAAACGGAGATGAGGACGCGTATCCGCCAGGAACGCAGGATAGAGCTCGCATTTGAATATCATCGCTATTTTGATACACGTCGATGGAACATAGCCTTGCAAACAGACGGAGGCCCCTTTTACGGGATGAATGTCGATGCAGGCAATAATGTACAAGACCTGAGCTTCTATAAAAGGACCGTTTTCGAAACAAGGGTATTTGCGCAGAAGCATTATTTCTTTCCGATTCCCCAGTTTGATATAGACAGGAATAAGAAGCTGGTGCAGAACCCCGGCTGGTAGCCAGATCGCTCAACTAAGGAACATATCCCGGTTGCATACAGGCGGCCGGGATTTTTAATACGCATACTACTGTGGCAACAAGTGTACGACCGACACATATCTGCTAAAAAAATAACCGCCTTGGCTTGCATACAACATTCCCGCCTATTATCTTTATTAGATCGAGAGAGCAACCAATAGGTTAACATGGTATACAGTGACAATGAACTGCTATCACAGATAGCAGAAGGGGACGAAAATGCGTTTAATACACTCTATTTTCGGTACGACACGATGTTGTACACGTTTTTACTGAAGCTGACGAGGTCCGAATCCACCGCCGAAGAACTGCTACAGGAAACCTTTTTGCGCTTATGGCTGTACCGCGACAGCCACGCGGAAGTGGTGCATCCCCGTACCTATATCTATCGCATCGCGGCTCATCTTTCTTATCGCTGGCTGCAGGAACTGGGACAGCCGCCAGATATCGTCCGTAACCCGGGAGGCAAGCTGGCCTGGAAGGATATGGAAGCCCTGGTAGGCCGCATCATTGCCGGTATGCCGGAGCAGCGGCGTAAGATCTACCAGCTGCATCGCGACGGAGGATTGTCATCCGCCGAAATCGCCGAGGAGATAGGGGTTACCGCCAATACCGTGAGGAACACCATCACCGCGGCCATCCGGCAGATAAGGGAACAGTTGCTGGAAGCGCGCGAGCCGGCCACCAGCCCCGAAGAACATGCGGAGGATGGAACCGTGCCTGAGCTGCTGGTACAGCTGATAGAACAAACAACAGCAGATGAAGTACTTCCCATGGAAGATCGTGAAAGAAGGCTATCCGCCATCCTGGAAATTGACAAGACCATCGCTGCCTATAAGACAACCTCCCACCTCCTCCGCCTGTCTTTTCGCAGATGGGGGTGGCTTGCTGCTTCCGTGCTTCTGCTATTGGCGGAAGGGGCAGTGGTCATCCTGGCCATCAATGCTAACAGGAAACAGCACCTACAGCAAGGGGTGGTCACCTACAATACACTTACAACACCCAGGGGCGGACAGTTCCGCGTGCAACTGCCAGACGGTACGTTGGTATGGCTGAACGCGGCTTCTTCCCTGCGTTATCCCACCGCTTTTGCAGGAAAGGAAAGAACAGTGGAAGTAAGCGGGGAAGCTTACTTTGAAGTAGCTGCCACCAAAGGCAGGCCCTTTATGGTGAAGATCGGGGAAACGGCCGCCGTGGAAGCGCTGGGCGCCAGCTTTAATGTGAATGCTTATCGGGATGAAGCAGGCATCCATACCACCCTGCTCAAAGGCGTTGCGCGGGTAGCGATTCCGAATACCGGCGACCAGGCATTGCTTAAACCGGGCCAGCAGGCGGAGATCACCAACAGCCGGCCGCAGGCCGGTATAAAGATCATCAGCAACGCCGATATCGATCAGATCATGGCCTGGAAGAACGGCCTGTTCAACGTTAAGGATACCGGGCGGCAGGTGCATAGCGCCTGGTGATCATCCCCTGAAAAAGAAAAGCAGTACGTTTTACCGTACTGCCTTTCATCGTTTATTGGGTTAGTTGTATTAAAAAATGCGTGCAAAGAATGTTCTCATATCCTGCCAGGAAGCGCTATCTGCCGCAGCATTATAAGTGATCGGCATATTGAATTTCTTCCCGAGCTCTGTAGCGGCAGGGTTAGTGAACGCATGTGTTGCCCCGGGATATGTTTTAAACGTATAGTCTGCCCCGATAGAATCCAGCCCTTTCTTGAACTGCGCCTCTTCCTGCGGAGAGATAAACTTGTCGTCACCGCCATGGCACACCAGTATCTTAGCCTTCAGCAGGTTTTTATCCGGGTTCACACCAGCCAGGCTGCCATGAAAGCTCACCACGCCATTAAAGGGCAATCCCATTTTAGCAGCATTCAGCACCATCGCCCCGCCAAAGCAGTAACCAATAGCCGCCACACGGCTGCTATCTGTCTGGCTAAAAGTTTTCAGCTCCGCCAGCGCCGCCGCCATCCTCGACTTGATCAAAGCCGGATTCTTATAGAACGCACCAGCTGCCTTACCCGCTTCATCAGGTGTAGCCGCCTCTTTGCCGTTGCCATACATATCCACCGCCAAGGCTACATAACCCAGTTCAGCCAATTGCCTTGCCCTGCTTTTCGTATAGTCATTCAATCCCCACCATTCCGGCACCACCAATACACCCGGACGTTTCGCATCCGAAGCCTCATTGTACACCACAAAACCGATCAGGGTACTCGTATCATCTTTGTAAGTAACCGCTTCCTCCTTCAGTTTCACTTCAGCCGGTACAGCCGCCGTTGAATCAGCCGCCGCTTCCTTAGATGCCGATTGATTGTTGCATGCAGTAAATCCCGTCACTGCCGCCACTAAACATGTTAAAAGCAAGGTTTGTCCTTTCATATGTAAATAAGGGTTTAAAGCGCTCTCAAATTCGCGCCATAAATGTCGTTCTTTTTCATGATAATAAAAAGACCTACTCATTCTCATTCGTTCACCACATAAACAAGCAGTTTACTAATTCCTTTCCTGCTCTCACCGTTTTTAGCAGTTTTCAAACGGGCCTTTCGCTGGCGCCACCGGCTCGTTACCGCCTCACAGCATTCCTACCGCCTCCATGCCCTCCCACGCACCATCCCCATCCACCCAGCCAGCGCAGCCCGTTTTGAAAACCTGCTAAAAACATAAAAACAAAAAAGCCACCAGTACAAAACCGGCGGCTTCCCTTTTTATCAACCAAACTATAAAATTACGCACCCATCATATCATCCTGCTTCTCCACTACCGCCTTTTGCCTCATCACCACCTCATTGAACCGCTGCTCATCCAACACGCCATCCTCCTGCCCAAAATGCCTGAGCAAATAATAACGGTCATTCTCCTTCGCCTCCGTATGCAACCACAACGCCTCCAGGTTCAGCGCCGGAAATTTCAACAACCGCAATTCTCCCTCCACGCTCTTATCCCGCAGGCTGCCCTTCAGCTTCTCCATACCGCTCTCAATACGGCCCAGGTAATCATCATCTGTACTTACCTGCAACAACTGCGGGTTATCCTCTGCGGTAGACAGGTCATACAATGCCACCGGGCTTTTCTCATCCATCTCTATCACACGCAAGGAGCTGGGCTCCGCCGGTATCCTGATCTCCTGGTTAATATCCTGCAGGCCGATCACATAGGCGTGATGCGGTAAGGACAGCTGCAGCTCGGCAGCGCTTTTATCCAGGTTCAGGTTAGGGCGCTGCATACGGATCAGCGGCCGTACTTCCGGGATGGGCTTCAGCAGTTCTGCTTTGAAGGCGATATCTTTTAACCACATAAAGTAGAAATGTTTTTTCGTGATGTAGCTATGCGTCCATGAGCCGGCGCTCTGGTAGTTATTACTGAACTGGTCTACTGTCAGTATGCTCTTGCCGTAGATAGGATCATCGATGTGAAAATATTTGGTGGTAAGGATCCTGGATACACCATAGATCACCATGAAGTGGCCGCCACCGCCAAACCAACCGATACGGGTACCTACTACCAGGCCCTGGTCTATCTGGTCTTTTACGCTTTCCCAGGTCATCGGTCCCTGGAAAGAAACAAAGTTGTTGGTGCGGGTAAGCGCTTTGTCTAAATACCAGGGTACATTACAGGGGCCCGGTACAGGCGAGGTGCAACAGGTTTGTCCCAGTTCGGATGAAGCGATCTTACATTGCGACCAGGGATTCAGGAAACTGGCATAGAAGAACGAAACGCTTTTAGAAGTGGCCGCCCAGCACCAGTTAGACTGGGTTTGCGCTTCCATGTTGAAATTAAGCACAACGCTCTGGTAAAATTTGTTGAAAATGCTCAGCTCCTGCACAACAGGTTTCTGGATCACCTGTTCCTTAAGATTGGAAAAGTTCATGATCTCTTTAATTTTTGGGGTTGAGAAATAAAAAGCGCACCGGCTTGCAGATCCGGCTCGTGCAACAAAGGTAAGCGCTTCCGTCATTTATGCGGCACGTATAAATACGCAATTTTATTATAACAGGAAAAAAGAGCATTCATCATTTCCGTTAATTCATAAAACATTACTGTTAATACGCCTTGGCATCAAAGCCGTGCCTGCTCCCATCTTCGTCAATCCATTGCAGGCACAGCTTTCATGCGTTATCCATCGCAGGAAATTTGTTAATGCGACTGCTTTTATTTTGCAGGGATTGAAATAATTCTTTAGCTTAGTTGTGCGAAAGGTGTTTTCACATAATCGGTTAAGCATAACCCCATAGCTATTTCCCTCACCATGCAAGGGAAATTTGTTTTTTAATCGCAGCCAACAAATACAATTTATCAGGAACGAACTGTCGTGAACAGCTGTCAGCAACCGCTGTGTTGTAATTACGGTTGATCTGTAGCAGTATCCCTTTTCAATCGTACACTTATTTCTTAACTCCAAAAAATCTCTCCCTTATGGCAACCAAATACCTTGAAAATGTAAACACCCTACACTATGTGGGCGCCAGCTATGACAACATCCTGGCGGAACACAACGAGTGGCTGGAGCTGGCGGCAAAGGAAGGCGCCTATCAGAAAACCGACACGAAGAACCAGGTGAAGCTGAGTGAGATCAAACTGAATTTTGCCAAAGCCAATAACCTGTTCTACAAAAAGAAATTCCAGGAAGCATTGAAAACCTACCAGTACGTACAGGGTTTGGTGTTCCAGCTGTTATATCCCTCCTACAAGCCCTGGTACATTTATGAAACACTACAGGCAATACCGGTGAACGACAACCTGTTTGATCCTATTCTGAAGATCGGTGGTGAAATGGCGATCTCACTGCCGCCGGAAAATATACAAACCGCGGTGAGCTATGTAAGTATGAAATCATTGCCTGCCGATGCACAGAAATATGCGCAGCTATACGATGGTGCAGGGGTCAATTATGCTGGCGATAAAATGTTGAGGGATGCGCGGGATGCAACCATGATCGGCCTGGAATTCGCCAAGAGCGGCGACTGGAAACAGGCGGAAGCATTCTTTAAAGAAGGCTTGGATACCCTGGGTAATGCTGATACGCCCGATGCGAAGATCGCAAAGGCATCTCTTCAAATGAACCTTGGCGCTGTTCAGATCCAGAAAGGCGACCTGGGCGCTGCGCAGCAAATGTTAAGCGCTGCCGCAGAAGGCTTCAAAGGCGCTAACGATGCAGTAGGTGAAGGACAGGCAAAACTCAATATGGCCGCTATCCTCAATAAGGAAGGCAAAGCAAACGAAGCTGCCACCATGAGTAAAGAGGCCAGCACCGTACTGCATAATGCGGATCTCTCGGCAATGCTTGGAAGTTCCCCGGCAGTAAGGGCGGCAGAAGCTATTTCTTCCGTTACCGCAGCCACCGCACCGGCAGCAGGTGCAACGGGAACAGTTGCTCAACCTGCAGCTGCGGCTGCCGCTACCGCTGCCCCTGGCGTATTAACGACCAATGGAAACGGGAATAAAGAAACTGCTGTAGGCGCCATGGGGTCCAAAGAAGTGAAAAGCGCTTCCCTGCATGCCATCAAGCTGGGTACCACCACAAAGCCAGATACCATTTACGACCTCGCCGGCAAGAATGGGGGAGGAGTAGTATTCCGCATGCCCAACAAAGGAGATGGCTGGATCACCCAGGAACTGGAAGGCAATATCGAGAAAGAACAAAAGATCGCTGCCAAGGAATTGGGCGTGATAAGAGGCGCGCAAACGATGAAGTTCAAGTGGACAGCAGATACGGGACTGGACCTGCAAAGTGTAAAGAACACCTACTACGCCCAGCGGGTAGACCTGAAAGACCTGGCCGCAGTGAACATCGCTTACAACGCCATCACAGACCTGGCCGTGAACCTGCCGCACATGTACCTGTACCAGCTGCCCATCTGTATAGGGGATTGTCATCATCACCTCGGTGAATATCCTAAAGCACTGGCCCAATACCAAACCGCATCCAATTATCAATACATCAATACTTCCATCGAATTGCCGGCCCTCTGGATCAGGGTAGCCCGCAACTACCTGGAATGGGGTAACTCCTTCTACAAGAACGAAGAAGTACAGCAGGCATTTGATACCTACGTCAATATCATTACCGTGGATGATAAAACACCGGCATCTCCCTTGTATAAAGACAAGCTTAAAGTATATGGCGACCAGGTAAGCGCATTGATCGCCGCCATTGCCGATCCGGATGCTTCCACCCTGAACCCAGATACGATCAACATTGTATTGGACGCCAGGAACAGGCTGAGAATGATCAACGCCGGACTGGATTACTTCGGCTTCCCGGCTAATTATTTCCCCATCTTCAAATTCGATTTCCTGCAAAGCGTAGCCACTTACTTCGCTGAACAGGCCATACAGGCAGAAAGGGAATATATCAATTTCACCGCCCGTGGCGAAGATGAAGAAATGACCCGTGAACAGCTGCAGCAATCCGTTGAGCTCAGCAAAGCCCAGGTAGACCTGGCACAGAAACAGGTGGAATACGCACAGGCAGAGCTGGACATCAACAATGAAAACGCACAGCTGGCAGCTACCCGCCTGCAGAACGCCAAAGATCAGAAACAGCAGTATGCAGACGTGAGCTATGAGATAACGGCCCTGGAAGCGGCTACCGTATTCGCTTCCGGACCGGAAGGCTACAGCGTTTCCTATACCTACTACAGCCCATCCCAGGGAAAGGACGTCACCCTCTCCGGCAGCGACGCCTACAAGGTAATGGAAGATGCTGCCTGGAGAAAAGGCATGCTGTCAAGAGAAATGGAGCTTTCCAATATGGATCGCAACATCGCTGAGCTGGACGCCGGTATGCAGCTGGCAAAAGCACAGGTACAGGCCGCCCAGGTAAATGTAGATGTGGCCGTACAGCAGCAAAAGATCGCGGAAATGAATGAAAAACATTCACGCGAGCTGCTGGATAGCTTTGAATCACAGACCTTCACGCCTGAAGTATGGTTCCAGCTAGGTACCCGCATGCTGTTTATCTCCAAAACCTACCTGCAGCGCGCTATCGGTATTGCGAAGAAAATGCAGAAGGCCTATGAGCTGGAAACAGGCCGCGCACTGAACGCCATCAAGAGTGATTATAATACCAATATCATCTCCGGATTGCTGAGCGCAGATTATCTCCTGAATGATATCAACTACTTCACGGTTGACCGCATCAATAATTCCAAGTCAAAAGACATCCCCATCAAACAAATGTTCTCCCTGGCAGAGCTGAACCCCACTGGTTTCCAGACCACCTTCAAGAACACCGGCAGACTGCAGTTTGAAACTTCCCTGTCTGATTTCGACCTGTGTTACCCGGGCGCTTATCTCAGGAAGATCAAAAAAGTAGAAATGGTAGTAGAAGGCCTCATTCCGCCGGGCGGCGTTCATGGCACCCTGAAGAACTCCGGTATCTCACGCGACAGGAAGAAGAATGGCGATCTGTTCTTCCGGATCCAGCCCCATGAAACACTCTACCTGTCCAACTACAGCCCGCGTGCGGATATCGTGGTGTTCCAGCCCGACCAGCGCGTACTGGACGTGTTCGAGAACTGCGGCGTAGCCACCAGCTGGACACTCGACATCCCCATGGCTGCCAATGATCTCAACTACCAGACCATCTCTGACGTAAAGATGATCGTTTACTATACCGCCCAGTACGACCAGCTGCTGGAGAACAATATCAGGGCCACCTTACCTAAAACAGGGGCAAAGAATATGGCCCTGCCTTTCCGTATTGTTTTCCCGGATGAGTACTACCGCTTCATTGATACCGGTGAGCTGAAATGCCTGCTGCAGGCTACAGACTTTGCCTACAACGAGATGAAGCAGATGGTGAAGAACATCTCCCTGAAAGTGGTAACCGAAGGCATGCCTGCCAACAACCTGAAATTTACGGTACAGCAGGAAGCCGTCAGCGCAAAGGCTGCTACAAACGCCGATGGTGTGATCAAATCAAATAAGGCGGATGCAGCCAACCCGCTAAATGCATTTATCGACAAGGAATTGAACAAGGAATGGACCATCCAGCTCTTAGACGCCGATAATCCGGGATTAGACAGATCAAAGATCAGGGACCTGTTCCTGTTCCTTGAATATTCCTTCACCTATAAAGGATTATAATATGGCAAAGACATCAGGAATAGGAACGGATGTGCTGCCGCTACCATCCGGTGGCGGTAGCATGCAACCCATTGACGAAGCCTTTAAAACAGACCTTGGCACCGGTACCGGTTCCTACCAGGTACCTATCAAGCTGCCCAAAGGCGTCAATAATTTCACGCCCGGTCTTGCCTTGAAATACAGTACCGGTAGAGGTAACGGCCCCTTCGGCATGGGCTGGAGCGTAGACATGGTTGCCATCACCCGCAGCACAGACAAACGGCTGCCCACTTTTAACGATAACACGGATATCTTCCTGTTTGAAGGCAGGGAACTGGTGCCCATGGGCAATAACATTTACCAGCCTTTGGTAGAGAATGAATTTTCGCTCATTAAAAGAACACCCGCCGGCTGGGAAGTACAGACCAAATCCGGCAGCCTGCTGCAATTAGGTGCCACGGCTGATTCCAGGATGGTGTTTATTGACAACGGCGTTAAAAAGACCCATGCCTGGTTCCTGAACCAGATGACGGATAGCAATGGTAATACCATTCGTTATGAGTACATGTCTAACGGCAACAATACCTACATCAAAAAGATCAGCTACGCCATCTACCAGGTGGTGTTTAATTACGAGTTCAGGCAGGATGAGTATTGCAGCTATCGCAATGGCTTTGAGGTGAAAACAGCCCTGCGCTGCGCCTCTATTGAGGTAGACCTGCTGCAGCCTGCCTTAACGCCTGTCAAGCAATATCGCTTTTCCTATATGCAGGCGCCCTACAGCGGGATCTCCTTGCTGCAGAAAGCGGAACTGCTAGCCCTGCATAAGGAAAACGCCACAACAGAGGAGATTCCTTTTCCACCCATTACCTTTGATTACAACCATTTTGATCCTGCGCAGAAAAAGCTGGAGCTTTTTACCAGCCGCAATGGCAGCGCACCGCCTTCTCTCTTACGCCCGGATGTAAGCCTGCTGGATTTTGAGGGAACAGGCTTACAGGGCGTAATGGAGATCGCCAATGGTGTGGCCAGGTTCTGGCCCAACAAAGGCGCACTGCAATGGGGAGCGCCTTACACCCTAAAAGACATTCCCCTGCATACTGATCTGAGTGATGATAACCTGCTCTTCGGCGATATGGAAGGCAACGGCACGGCAGATCTGATGGTAGGCAGCCAACAGTCAGGCGGTTATTTTCCCAACCTGCCCGGCGGCGGCTGGGGATTAAAGGTTAACTACCGGCAAAGCCCCAACGTTCCTGTTGGCAGTCCTAAAACAAAGCTGGTAGACCTGGATGGGGACAACCGGGTAGACATGATGTATAGCGATGGGAACGCCTTCTACTATTATTTCAATAAAGCAGAAAAAGGATGGGCCGATCAGCCGATGATAGTGAAAGGAGCTTCGGCGCTGAAGAGCAGCCCGAAGTGAACCTGGACGACCCCCACATCCGCATGGCCGACATCGTAGGCGATGGCCGCACTCACCTGGTGCAGATCCATAGCGGCCGGGTATTGTACTGGCCCAACCTGGGATATGGTAAATGGGGAAAAGTAAAACGGATGGCCAACGCCCCGCAGCTGCCCCGCAATTATGATCCTGCCCGTTTGTTCTTTGCGGATATAGATGGCAGCGGCGCCATGGACATTGTATATGTAGACCACGACCGCATCTGTTGCTGGATCAACCAGGGCGGCCGTAAGTTCAGCGATACCATCACCATTGCCGGTACACCGCCGCTTGCCAACGCAGGCATCGTAATAGCCGACATGAAAGGCATGGGCACCAACGGCATACTCTGGAGCTATGATGAAGCCCTGCGTAATAAAGCCGCCTACCGTTATATGGACATCTGCGGTGGCAAAAAGCCTTACCTGCTCAATACTATCGTAGGTAATACCGGCATCGCCACAAAGATTGAGCACGGCAGCTCAACCTCCTTTCAGCAGGATAGAACAGATCCGCTGTTGAGCAAGACCTGCTTCCTTCCTTTCCCTGTGCCGGTGGTAAAACAGATCACCAATTCCGATCCTTCCACCGGCGTGGTCAGCGTCAGTACTTTCAATTATTACAATGGCCATTTCGATAGCCGTTCCAGGCAGTTCTGCGGCTTTGCCAAAGCAGAAAGGATTGAAAGCGGCGATGAAACGATCGCGCCCAACCGCTCCGTGTCTTATTTCAACAACACTGATCCCTTCCTGAAAGGATTGCCCATATTAACGCAGATCTTTGGCGAAGACGGCAGCCCTCAAAGCAAGCTGCCATATAAAGCCGAAGAAAATGTATACAGCGTAAAGAAAGTAGGAACAGCGCCCGATGGCAGGGAGATCCAATTCGTTGCCAAACAAAGCAGCATCAGCAGGAACCATGAACGCACAGCAGAGTGGAGCGAGGTGAAGAAAACCTGCAGCTATGATGCAGCCGGCAATGTGACGGAAGAGATAAAGACCGCCAAATGGAAGAATGACCAGGGCCAGCAGGAACAACAAGTGCTCAAAACAACGACTACGTATGCGCAGGCAGCCGGCCGGCTCACCGCTTTCAAAAGCCGTGAAACTGTCAGAGATGCCGACAACAAGGTGCTGAAGGCCACCATCTGGTATTACGACGGTCCTGAGTTTGAAGGCTTGCCTGAACAACAGGCCACCAAGGGCAATCTTAGCCGCGAACGCCAGTTGGTCATGAGCACCGCTGCCTTTAACCAGGTGTTCGGAGTCGTACCGCCTGACATGGCCGCATTGGGATACATACAGGCAGCAGATCCTGAGCTGGGAGACGCCTGGTTCATGGACAGGCTGCGTCAGAAAACAGATGCGGCAGGTAATACCATCGAGCGGAAAAATCCGGTAGGCCTGGTAACGAAGATGCTCTTTGATAATTTCCATCTTTATCCCATACAGGTGGAACAATCCAACGGCCTGGTGATAAAGATGGCCTATGAATACAAATATGGCGGCATCACCTCCTACAAAGACCCCAACAATGTAGAGCAGAAATATGAATTTGATAAAGCCGGACAGCTCACCGGCGTTTACCGTCATGATGATCTGCCGGGACAGCCCTATGTGCAATATCAATACAATCATACCCCTGCCCAGCGTTCTCAGACCACGCTTACCCGTACAGAAAAAGGCGGCGCACAAACCCGGCGCATAGAATACTTTGACGGACTGGGAGAAAAGCTCCAGGTACGCGCTGAAGCAGAAGACAACAAGGTGAGTGTAACCGGTAAAAAAGAGTATAACCCCAAAGGGCTAACGAAGAAAGAATACCAACCCTACTTCTCCAATAATATGGGCTTCTCTGTGGCAGACCAGAATAACGGGGATGTCTTCACCCTCTATGAATACGACGCCCTCGGCAGGAGCACCCGCCGTACCGACTGGAACAAGCAGACCTATGTGACGGTATTCAGTCCATCTTCCCGCAGCTTCTACGATCCGCTGGATCTGAAAGATGCCCCGGGTAATAATAATTTCAATACGCCGAAAACAGAATGGATGGATGCAGAAGACCGGCTGACCGCTATCGTGGAAAGAAAGAAGAGCGGCCAGTACACTACCCGCTATGCATACGATGCCTTGGGCAATCGCACAAAGGTGACCATCAATAACAGCACCTTCGTAGAGAATACTTTCGACTGCCTGAACAGGCGGATCCGCTCCGGTTACCGCGACGCCGGTAACTACACCTATTTCTACGATGCGGTAGACAACCTGGTGGAAAGAAAGGATGGCAGGAATGCATCGGTGTATAACACCTATGATGTGATGGGCCGTTTGCGCACGGTGCATTTCGGCGGCAGCGGCGGCACGCTCATGGAAACCTATACATACGACAGCGGTGATCCGGGAGAACAGAATACTCTGGGCAAGCTCACGAAAGTGAGCGGCGGCTTCGGGGAGGTGAAGTACAGCTATTCCAAATGCGGCTGCCTGAAAGCCAAAACCCGCAGCTACCCGGGCCTGGCCCAGCCTATGAAAGTAGAATACGAAACAGATAACCTGAAAAGGTATACTAAAATAAAATACCCGGATGGTTTTGAAGCCTCAATCCTATATAGCCGGGGAGGGCTGATCGATTCCATTCCGGGTATTATCAACAGGATGGAATACGGGCCTACGGGTAAACGTACCAAGATCGTCTATGCCAGTGGTGTGCTTACCGAGTACAGTTATGACCCGGGCAGTTTCCGCTTAACCAGCATAAAGACAACTTCGCCCGGTGGCAACGTGAAATACCAGCACCTCACGTATGACTACAACGAAACAGGACTGATCACAAAGATCACGGATGCTGCCAATGCACCCGGTCATATACAGCATACCCGGTCTTACCTGTACGACGAATTGGACCAGTTGCTCCGTGCTACCGGTCTCACTTCCAACGGCAATTACGATCACAATTACACCTACGACGATCCGGGCAACCTCACACATTATCCTGAAACATTCGGCACAGAACAGGTACAGCATGGCGATGCACAGCATCCCTTCCGGGTCACAGGCGTTAGCGGCCAGCCCACACAGGTGTACAAGTATGATGCAGCCGGTAATATCACCCAGACACCCGATACAGTAATGGAATACGATGCAAGGAACCAGCTGGTAAAAGTGACCCACAAGAACGGAACAGTTATCAGTTATTTCTATGATCACCTGGGTTCCCGCGTGCTCACCACCACGACGGTGGGCGGTAGTACAGAAAGGATGTACAACTTTGACGATATCTATACAGTCAAAGGCAATGAAAAGAACCGGTATATCTTTGATGAAACAGGCGCGGTAGCCATGATCCGTGTCAACAATGGCGGTGTGGTGTTCCACCGGGACCACTTAGGCAGCCATGTGGCGGAGAGCCATCTGCAAACCGGCGCGCTGATAAGCGAGCAGCATTACTATGCTTTTGGCAAGATGGCTTTTGGCGCAACTCTGTCCGCGCAGCAAAACTTCTCCGGCAAGAAATACGATACGTTACCGGATCTCGTATTCTTCGGCGGGCGTTATTACATGCCTTCACTCGGCAATTTCCTGACGCCCGATCCGTATTTCCTGGAACAGCAGCCGGAGAAATTCTTTAAAGCACCGCGCAGCTTACAGTTATATGTGTACGTGCTGAATAACCCCGTCAATATGATCGATCCATTTGGTCTGTGGTTCGGTATTGACGATGCCATTGCCGCAGCTGTTGGCTTTGTGGCAGGGGTAGTAGGATACATTGTCAACTGGGCAGTAAGCGGCGGAGATTTTTCCGTTTCTGAAATGCTCTGGTCCGGTGTGGTAGGCGCTGTATCCTTATGGTTTGGCTACAATACCTTCGGTCTCGGCTTTGCTGTTTTTAGCGGCATTGCGATGATCGCCGGACCAGCCATCTGCGGCGGATTGGATAAGGCATCTATGGGAGATTCATTCGGAGAGCGTTTGCTGGGCTTCATCAGCTTTGCGATCAAATTTGCGCGTTCACCTATTACGTCTTCTGTAGGCCTGATCATCGGCGGCTTTGGTACCGGCTTTGGCGCCTGGAATGATGTGGAATGGTTCAAAGGCGGCGTGATCGCTTTTGAGTACGACAAATCTTCCAGCGGTTTTTCTGCCGTTACTTTAGGCGCAACGGTGAATATCTGGGAAGGCAATACCAGCAGTCCTTCTTTTGAGCACGAGCTCTATCACTCCCGTCAGTATACGATCCTGGGCGATTGGTTCATACCGGGATGGGTAGTAGGCGGCCTGTATGGTATGATCAGCGGTGCGATTGGTGGTAGCAATGATTGGGGCAGCTGCTTCTATTCTGCCAATCCTAATAAAGGATATGGTAATCCACTGGAAGCCGGCGCTCATTCTATAGAAAGAGGCGGAGGATGCTCATAATTATGGAGATAGTGTGAACATTCTCAGAGGGCCGCAGTCTTGCGGCCCTTATTATTTGCCGCCTATAATCGCCCTCGCCGCCGTCCTCCCGGAAAAAATACATCCACCCAAAAACGTCCCTTCCAATGCCCGGTACCCATGCATCCCCCCTCCACCAAATCCCGCTGCTTCGCCGGCAGCATACAGCCCCGCTATAGGCTGCCCCTGCTCATTCAACACCTGTGCATCCAGGTTCGTTTCCAACCCGCCCAATGTTTTCCGGGTAAGAATATGCAGTTTAACCGCTATCAGCGGTCCTGCACCTGGGTCCAGTAATTTATGCAAGGGCGCGGTCCTGATCAGTTTATCACCTACATAATTGCGCGCATTACGGATCGCAGCTATTTGCAGATCTTTACCAAATTTATTATCCAGCTGGCTATCCCTCGCTTTAACCTCTCTTTCAATTGCCTCAAAGCTCAGCAAAGGCTTTGGTGTTAATCGGTTCATTCCAGCTACAAGATCATGCAAATTATCCGCCACTACAAAATCTTCTCCGTTTTCTTTGAAAGCTTCCACCGGCCCTGTTGCTTTCTTCCCCACTGCGCGCTTTATGACCTGGCTCCATTTTTTATCTGTCAGGTCAGGATTCTGTTCCGACCCCGATAATGCAAATTCCTTTTTAATGATCTTCTGATTGAGAATAAACCACGAGTAGTCATAACCGGTATGCATCAAATATTGAAGCGTTCCCAGTGTATCAAAACCGGGATACAGGGGAGGAGGCAGCCGTTTGCCTGTAGCATCTAACCATAGAGAAGAAGGCCCGGGCAGTATACGGATCCCATGTTGTTCCCATACAGGCGCCCAGTTTTTAATCCCTTCTGTATAATGCCACATCCTGTCCGGATTAATAAGCCGCGCGCCTGCCTGTTGCGCAATGCCCAGCATGCGCCCATCTACGTGCTGTGGCACACCAGACAGCATATGTGCAGGCGCCGTGCCCAAACTGGCGGGCCAGTTCTTTCTCACCAGCTCATGATTGGCGCCAATGCCGCCGGAAGTGATGATGACTGTTGATGCGTCAAAATCAAAATCACCTGTAACGGTCTCCGGGCTTTTTTCTCCCCGTTGTACATTACTTGGCGCCAGTATCACACCACGAACACCTTTTACGGCGCCGTTCTCCATCACCAGTTCATTTACACGATGCCGGAATTTGAATTGTATTAACCCATTATTAGCTGCTTCTTTCGCGCGTGCAATGAATGGCTCCAGCACCCCGGGGCCCGTGCCCCAGGTCACGTGAAAGCGTGGCACGGAATTACCATGCCCGATAGCGCCATAACCGCCTCTTTCGGCCCAGCCTACTACCGGGAAAAAGCGCAGGCCCAATCCGCGCAGCCAGCTGTATTTCTCCGTAGCGGCAAAGTGCACATACGCTGCTGCCCATCGCCGTGGCCAATGATCTTCGGGGCGGTCAAAAGCCGCGGAGCCCATCCAATCCAGCATCGCCAGTTCGAGGCTATCTTTGATACCCAGCCTTCTTTGCTCCGGGGTATCTACCATGAACAATCCTCCGAACGACCAGAATGCCTGTCCGCCCAGGTTCTGTTCCCCTTCCTGGTCTACCAGTATAGATTTGATGCCTTTCTCTGCCAGCTCAGTGGCGGCCACCAGCCCTGAAAGTCCTGCGCCGATAATGATGGTGTCTGTGCCTGTTTTCATAGTGGAATGATTTCAATCTAAGTTGACAGTTGTCAGTTGACAGTTGTCAGTTGACAGTTGTCAGTTGACAGTTGTCAGTTGACAGTTGATGTGTAGTTAACCACTGACCACTGATCACTGATAACTGACAACTTATGACTTATCGCTCGGGTTGTTGTCATCTTGGGATTTCCAGTTGTACTTCAAATATATCCCTTGTTTTCTGTACCTGCAAAGTATGATTGTTGGGATATAACAATTCCAGTCTTCTGCGTACATTTTCCAGGCCGATACCGCCGCCACTGTCCTTCTGCTGCTGACTGATCGTATTGATGATAGTAAATCGGATCATGGTATGATCTGTTTTCAGTCGGATCAGGATAGTGTTGCCGTTCTTTATATCGCCGTGCTTAAAAGCGTTTTCCACAAAGGGGATCAGCAGGAGGGGAGGGATGCCGGCTTTCCCTGCGTCGCCGGTGATTTCAACATGGGCGGGAGCATGCAGGCCAAAACGCATCTGCTGCAGCTCCAGGTATTTATGAATATAATCCAGCTCTTTTTGCAGGGGCACTTTTTCATTACTGTCATACAGCATATAACGCAGCAGGTCGGATAATTTCGCGATCGCGTTCAGCGACAGGTCTGACTGATGATATACCAGGGAGTAGATATTATTAAGGTTATTGAAGAGGAAATGCGGGTTGATCTGCGAGCGAAGGAAAGACAGCTCCGTTTGTTTGCCCGCCAGCTGCAATTGAGCTTCTTTGAGCTGGTGCTCCCGCTCGCTCTGCACAAAGAAATAAACGGCGCCTAAAGCCGAATACAGGCAGGCATAAAACAGGTTGTCTACATAGTAATAGATCAGGCTCGTGGTTTCCCCATAATTCCGGAAATGCAGCACGGCCGGGAAGAGCAGCTCTTCCACACCATAGCGGATAAAGATGATGACGGAGAAGGATAGGAACAGGTACAGCACTGCCGTTTTTCTTTTTTGCCGGAAGTAGCTGCTGAATATGAAATAAGCACTGAGGGGATATAGCAGGAAAATGAGGAAAGCAGACAGCATCAACATCTTACCAACAGTGTCCTGCCAGTCGGGGAAAGCGGGAAGGCCGCGGATCAGCAACGGTACACTGACACTTAATTCGCGCAGGACCCACAGCCCTGCATAGACAAGGAGGATGCGTGTTAAATGTTTTCCCATACCCAAATCTATGGCAGTTGACGATAATATCCGCCGGGAAAGGCCTTACCCTTTGTATTTATCTTCAAATCCCCGCTTTTTATCTTCGAACCGGTAGGGCAGCCTGCACGCAAGTTTGCAGACGGAACCGGTGCTTTAGCAGATCAGCGACCAGGAACCCTGTGGCGACACTTATTTTGCCTGAAAATTTGTGGAATCACCAGGTACCTGCCGATACACTGCGGGACAAAATGTTGGAACAACGCTACACCCGTTTTTATACCGCAGGCGATTTCCGTGGAGAAAACAAACATTATCCTGGAAAGTTTCCTGCTGATGGCGGAGCCTCAACGCTCCGCAGGATGCACGGGGCTTATCTCTGCACAGGATTTAATACCGTTGATAACAGCGGGCCCGATCTGTTGGCCATGTGGTGGTATGACCGTAACCTACGGATCTTCAATAACATCCTGAAAACCAAACCGGCGGTAAACGATCGTATCATTGTGCTTTCGGTAATGGGCACATACCCATTCTGAAACATTGTTTTGACGCTTCGCCAGAGTTTGAAGTGGTAGAATTAAAAGCGCTGGTCCGCCCGCACTAGCGGATCCTTATGGATGGGCCCGTTTCAAATGTAAGTTTTGGTACGATTTTTTTAGGGACATCTCCAGAAACCATTTAAACCATATTAGTATGCTAGACACAACTACTTCTACCGCGCTGAGACAGAAACTGCTGATTATTGAAGACGAAGGCGAAATGTGCCTGCTGATCAACCTTTTGCTGAATGACGAGGACCTGGAGATCGAACATGTAAAATCATTGTCCGCAGCTGTGGAATATTTTCAACAACAAACCCCATCGCTTGTCCTGATGGATAACCGGCTGCCCGACGGCTATGGTATTGATTTTATCAGCTATATCAAACACAAATACCCCGACACTAAGGTGGTAATGATTTCAGGTATGGATGCCGCTGCGAAAGATGTTGCATTGGAGAACGGAGCGGATCTCTTCCTGGAAAAGCCTTTCACCCGCTCACAGTTATGCCGGGCAATCCACCTGGTAACTGGCTGGCACAGAGAGGCATAAATACATCTTGTTGGTGATGTTAACCCCTATGCTTTTAACTTTGATCATTGGGTCGTCCGAAAAATAATATGTACCCATCAGCATCGGCTATTTCAAAGCCCCTCAAATTATCACTATTGTCATGAACAGGTTTGCTGAATATGGCTACCGCGTATTGAAAATACCGAATGATTTATCAGCTTCCCTAAAAATTTGTTAAAGCCTTACCTATCTTTATGGATTACTGACGGGCCTGCATCCTGTCGTAAACCAAATCATCCTCTATGCAACGCTACCACGCAAAGCTCAAGGGAGTGACATTCCTGCTCATCCTGGGCGGTATTTCCCTTTGTGCCATGGTCTCCGGCTTTATCTATTACGAAAGTGCCGCTTCCCACGCCAAAACAGCAACGCTCATTAACTGGTACGCAAAAGCGGGCAACGCCTATGCCATCCGTAATAGCCGTGGGGAGATCTACCTGTATGTGAATATTCAAAGCGGTCAGCCGGATCCCAACCAACGGCGTATACCCTTAAACGTTTCCCTGGTGCTGGACCGCAGCGGGTCCATGCAGGGTGAGAAGATCGCCTATGCTAAACGTGCCTCCAAATTCCTGGTAGAGCAGCTGAGCAAAGACGATTACCTGTCTATCGTTAACTATGACGACCAGGTAGAGGTAACCAGCCCTTCACAACCGGTAAAGAATAAGGAAGCCCTGAAACAGGCACTGGACAGGATTTATGATCGCGGCGCCACTAACCTGAGCGGCGGTATGCTGGAAGGTTTCTCCCAGGTAAAGACCACCCGTAAGGACGGCTACGTGAACCGTGTGCTGCTGCTCACAGACGGCCTGGCCAACCAGGGTATTGTGGATCCGGCGACCCTGAAGCGTCTTGTGGAAGGAAAGTATAAAGAGGAGGGGATTGCCTTATCCACTTTCGGCCTGGGAGCAGACTACAATGAAGACCTGCTGACAATGCTGTCTGAAACAGGCCGCGGCAATTATTATTTCATTGAAAGCGCAGACAAGATCCCTCAGCTCTTTGCCAAAGAGCTGAAAGGCCTCTTAAACGTGGTGGCGCAGAACGCCATGGTGCAGATCACTTTACCTCCCGGCATCCAATGCGAAAAAGTATATGGGTACCCGTATGATGTAAATAATGGCCAGTTGCAGGTTCGTTTCAACGACATCAATGCCAGTGATGAAAAGGCCATCCTGATCAGATTACGCCCCGATGCGCCTTTGCAATCCGGTTTTGATCTGGGCTGTGTGCTGGCTTATACGGATGCCCAGGCATTTACACCGGTAAAAGAAGAGTGCCGGGTCCATGTTGCGCTCGCGAGCGATCCCACTACCTACAAAAAGGGAGAGGATCCAAATGTACAGGAAGTACTGGCCCTGTTTGAAGCGACCGAACATTTTGATGAGGTGATGATGTCGGTAGACAGCCGCGAGTACGAAAAAGCGAAGGATAAGGGGAACCAGGCGATTTTGGAACTGAAGGAAAAGCAGAAAGTGTATAACTCTCCGAAATTACAAGAACAGATCACCAAAATGTCTGTTTATGTGAAAAGCCTGGATAGCGTGAAAATAGCAACGGAGTCGGAGCGCAGGATGTTCCAGAAGTCGAACAAGGCAATGAATTATGAGGTGAAGAAATTCAAGAAGAGCAAATAAAATATTAAACATTTGCTATCTTTGTCGGAATCTAAACCCCGACCTATACCATGAAAATTGTTAATCATTGGCTGGAGGCGGACGGTGCTGGTGAAAAGATCATTAAATCACCATCCCCTAATGCAAGGCCGCCCATTGACCCGGATTACCTGGTTATTCATTACACCGCTACCGACACCGCGAAAAACGCGATAGACTGGTTCATGGACACCACAAATAATCCAGATAAGATAGCTGCCCACATCGTACTGGATTACGACGGTACCATCACCCAGCTGGTGCCCTTCAACTGCAGGGCCAACCATGCCGGTTCCAGTTTATGGGACAGCGTTAGCCAGTTTAATTACCATGCCATCGGCATCGAGATCGTAAATCCCGGTTTCGTGGAGAAACTGGCAGACGGCACCTTTAAACGGCCCGTTACCGCTAAAACTTCCAAGACTTACCCGGCCTCGGAAGCGGCCCGCATTATTCCTGCTGCGCATAAACACCGTTTCTGGACCGGCAAGGAGAACCAGCACTGGTTCATCTATCCGCCCGCCCAGCTGGAAGCGCTTTATAAATTGAGTAAAGTGTTGATAGATACCTATCACCTGGTTACGGCCCTGGGACATGACGATATTTCTGCCGGCCGCAAGCCCGATCCCGGACCAGCTTTTCCCTGGGATGAATTCCGGACCAAAGTACAAGGCGCTACCTCAGACACCGGCAAGATATTTGTTACCAATACTGCAGGCGTAAAATTCAGGTCTGGTCCCAGTACCGCCAGTGCTGCGATCAAAACGCTTCCGGAAGATTACGAAGTAGGCGTTATTGAGACGAACGGCAGCTGGAAGAAAGTATACCTGGCGCAAAAAGCTTCAGAAGTCGTAGATGGAACACGATGCATTAAGACCATCGGCTGGATCCATGCTTCGCTGCTGAACCCCAAGAAATGACCAATGCAGAGAGTATCATAAACGAAGGGCCGTGCTGTAAAAGGACGGCCTTTCTTATGCCCACCCCCCAGATATAGTAACGATAAAGTAACGATATAGTAACGATGAAGTAACTCTTTTAAGAGTTACTATATCGTTACCAGGTTGATATAAAATGATCGGAATAATGGCTAGCCTAAAGCCAGGATACAGGCCGAACCGCAGCGTTTTACCCCAGTTATCTGCCCATTAGCGCCGGGTGTGCCCATTTCTATACCAACCGCCAATACCAGGGTCTGGGAATCTTTGATGGCCTCCGGTTTCTGCAGTTTCAGCTCCAGGGTTTGTGGCTGAAATGTCTCCGTGGCCTCATGCCATGGAGTATCCAGGTGGCTAAACTCCCTATCTTCAGCATAATCGTTATATTCCCCGTTCTCATAAATAATGTCCGGCGCCAGCGCTAAAGAGACGCTAAAGCGATAAAGCGGCTGTTTCCAGGGCAGGTGCAGGCTGATGTCCGGTAGCAGCATGGGCAGCTGTATCACGGCGCTTTTTGTTTCCCGGTTAAGGCTATAGCCTACGGTATCGGCTACAATTGTAGGGAAAGGATGCTTTTTGTGCAGCCAGAAGTTCCTGAGCATATAACGCCCCTGCGACAGGAAAACACAGCGCTGGCCGCGGTCTCCTGTTGTATCCAGTGCCTGGACTTTTTTGCAGATTTTGATCAGCGTAGGCCTGAAATTATGGTCTGCAAGATGTCTGATAGTGAACAGCGACTCCCTGATAGCGCTGGCCGCCTTCCCGGCGCCGCTAAACTCCGTTGCATTTTCCCGCGTTCGCTCAAAGCGCCACGACTTCAATACCTGTTCTGCTTTGGGGCCTCCTTTTTTCCGGATAATAAGCTTGTCGGAACCCTGCATGCGGTAAATACTCTTGCCTGCGAATAGATCGTCTTTTTTAAGCTTTGCCATGGGATATGGTTTTAATGAACATAACAATGGTTTTGATTAAAGACGGCAATCTACGTAAGATCTTAGTAAGAAAAGTTGATCTGGATCATCAATTTGGGGGAATATTCCCCTTCCAGTCGTTTTGTCCTAACCAACCCGTTAATATTCTACCACCCATATACTGCTATTTCAAATCCGCCTTACCTTACATCACTTTTTATTTCTTACAATCCAATTATGAAAAGGTACATCGTCATCATTGCCGCTGCCTCCCTGTGTGCATGCCAGCAAACCAATGGCTCCAAACAGGAACCCACGCAAACGGCAACAAACGTCATCAATCGCAAAGTGACCGTATACACTACGGCAGACAGCACCAATTTTCGCATCTCGGTAACAGACACACTGCACTTTACCGACATGGCGCAGCCCTTTGAAACACAGCCCTGCGTTTTCGTGGATCCCGACGCCGCCTTCCAGCGGTTTGAAGGCTTCGGTGGAGCTATGACAGACGCCGCCGCCGAAACATTCGCCAAACTGTCGGAAGGGGCGCAGCAGGAACTGCTCACCGCGTATTTCGACCCGGCTAAAGGTATCGGCTATACACTGGGCAGAACAAACATCAACAGCTGCGACTTCTCCAGCGGCTCCTACACCTATGTGAAAGATAACGACAGCGCATTGTCTTCTTTCAGCCTGGCGCACGACGAACAGTTCAAGATCCCCCTGATCAAAAAGGCGATCACCGCATCAGGTGAGAAGCTCTCCCTGCTGGTAAGTCCCTGGAGCCCGCCCGCCTGGATGAAAGACAACAACAGCATGGTGCAGGGCGGCAAACTGTTGCCCAATCACCGCCAGACGTGGGCCAACTATGTAGTGAAGTTCATCAAAGCCTATGAAGAAAAAGGCATACCCATATGGGGCCTCACCGTTCAGAACGAGCCCATGGCCAAACAACGCTGGGAATCCTGCATCTTCACCGCCGAAGAAGAAAGGGATTACATTAAGGAGTATCTCGGCCCTACTTTACTGGAGTACAACCTGCGAAGCAAAAAGCTCATCGCCTGGGATCATAACCGCAACCTGCTCTTCCAGCGCGCCAGCACCATCCTGGAAGACAAAGATGCCGCTAAATATGTTTGGGGCATCGGCTTCCACTGGTATGAAACATGGACCGGCTCTACCATGCAGTTCGATAACCTGCGCCTGGTGTCACAGGCGTTCCCTGATAAACACCTGGTGTTTACAGAAGGTTGTAAAGAAAAGTTCAGTATGGACAGCGTGAATAACTGGAGCCTCGGCGAAAGATATGGGCACTCTATCATTAACGATTTTAACAACGGCACCGTTGCCTGGATCGACTGGAACATCCTGCTGGATGAACAGGGCGGCCCTAACCACGTAGGTAATTATTGCTTTGCGCCGCTGCACGGCAATACAAAGACCGGTAAGCTGATCTACACCAATGCCTATTGGTACATCGGCCATTTCTCGAAATTCATCCGCCCCGGCGCTAAGCGTATCGCCGCTTCCAGCAGCCGTTCCTTCCTGGAAGCTACCGCTTTTCAGAATGCAGACGGCAGCATTGCCGTAGTGGTGATGAACCCTACTGCCCAGCGCTTGCCCTTCCACCTCTGGATCAAAGGCAAGGCGGCTGAAACAGCCAGCTTACCGCATTCTATCATGACGCTGGTATTATGAGCGCCGCCGTATTAAGGGCGACAGCAATAGCACTGTTCCGATCACTAACAGCGTACAAACAATTATTACAGACATTATTTTAAACACCGCCATATTTGTAAGCAGCTGGCTTTGCACCGTCAGAGCCCTGCTTACAGATGCGGTGGCCAGCATACCAGATTGCTCCGCCGTATATCCGCCTGCCCTGAATGCGGCAGTATATTGCTCCAGCCGCTGAACAAAGGGATCATCCAAAGTAGTCAGATGCCGCAGAAACCCCTCCTTATATTGCTGGTTATAATAGAGCTGCAAGGTATAGAAACCGGATATACCGTTAATGGTAGCCAGGAAACGGGTGAAAGCGCCCAGAGCAGCGCCGGTAAAGCCCGTATAGGGAGGCAGCTGCGACACCATCATGACCACAATAGGCACGAACAGCATGCCGGATGCTGCACCCTGCAAAATGACCGGTCCGGCCAGGTCGGCAAACGAGAGATCCGTGCTGAAGATGCGGTACATCCATACATGATAGATCAGCAACAAGCTAAACCCGATCAGGAAGAAATAAGGGATCTTAATCTTTTTCGATAACAGCAAACGTGTAGAAATGATCATAAAGATGACCAGTCCCAGCACGTTACAGCCCGAAAGCCATATCAGCTTGCCTGTATCCCACCTGAGCACATTTAACGTATAAGCGTATACGAGATTGATGCTGTCCTTCACGCCATAATAAACAACCACCAGGAATATCCCAATAATAAAAGGCTTGTGTTTGAGTACATCCGGATGGAGGTATGGCCTTTTAAGGATACCCTGCCGGTAGATCAGTAATGCCAATGTGCACAGCGCGATCAAAATGGATGCCCTGACCCGCGGGTCGTCTGTCCAGTAGTAACGCGGTCCGTAGATGAAAGTAAAGGCAATGGCAATATACAGGGCCATTGCCAGTATGAAACTTTGCCATTCCAGCTGGTACAGGGGATACCTGCGTTGCCCCACCTCAGTATGTAAGGACAGCAGCACGGCAATGATAGCCAGGGCTTGTACAAGGATGAGGTACAGGTATACGTCTTCCCAGTTCGTAGCATCCGTTACCCGGTACACCAGTGTGCCCGATAATAAACCGGCGCCGAGTATAGAACCATAGAACACGGAAAACCCGATCACTATTTCGAAAGGCTGCAGCCTGGAAAGGATCAGGGTAAGACAGGGGATGGCAATACCACTTACGATGAAACCGAGCGGCAAACGCATCAGCATGAACACATAAATGTCATGGATGTACAGAAAAGCAATGCTGATAATAATACTCAACATCAGCATGGCGAGCAGGTATTGCTTGACGTGGAAGTAACGTATCATTCTTGCCTGCAGCGGAATGGAGGCAATCAGTACGGCATAGCTGATCTGGGTGGAGAAGCTGATGTCTTCCGGCTGAGCGCCCAGGGCGCCCAGCACATAGCTTTGTAACAACCCGTACAAGGCGAATTGTACCAGGCCTGTCATCAGTAAAAAGAACAACAGCAGCTTGATGAGCCATTGCTGTTCTTTTATCCAGGGCTTAAAATAAACAGGTGCAAGCATATACTTATTTTACTACGGAAACATTTACGTTCATGCCTACCTTAATGGCCGACAACGCAGTGTCGGTAAACATTATTTTTACAGGAACACGCTGGGTGATCTTTACAAAATTGCCGGTAGAATTATCGGGTGGCAGCAGGGAGAACTTAGCGCCGGTGGCCCCTGAAAGCGACTCGATCCTGCCGTGAAATGTTTTACCCGGTATCCCGTCTATCGTGATCAGTGCGGCCTGTCCCGGGTGCATATTATGCACCTGCGTTTCCTTGAAGTTGGCGATCACCCATTTGAAGGGCTCGTTGATAATGGTCACCAGCGGTTGTCCCAGCTGGATCTGCTGTCCTTCCTGTATTGTTTTCCTGCCAAGCCGTCCCGTATAAGGGGCGGTGATCACGGTATATGAGAGGTTGATACGTGCAAAGTCCAGTAATGCGTTCTTTCTTTTCAGATCAGCCATCAGCAGGGCATGCCTTGATCTAAGTTCATCTACCCTTGTAACGCTGCTGCGCAGCGTGTTCTGGCTGGCGCTGTATTCGCTGGTGGCCACGGTATAACGGGCCTTCACCTGTTCAAATTCCTGCCCGGTAACGGCTTCTTCGCGTATCAGGTTCTCGTAGCGTTTCATATCCTGTTCCTGTTGCCAGAGCCGCGCTTTTGCAGCAGCGATCTGGTCCTGGTTGACGGTTGTGGCAGTTTCCAGCGAACGTATGGAGCTGGCCAGCACTACCAGTTGGGCCTGTGCATCTTCTACCGCTGCTTCGGCCTCCTGCAACCTGGCTTTGTACTCCCGGTCGTCCAGCAGCACCAGGGTGTCGCCCTTTTTTACCAGCTGGTTTTCCTCGAAGCGGATGGATTGTATATACCCGGCTGCCCTGGCAGATACCGGGTTCAGGTAGGCTTCCACCTGCGCATCATTGGTCTTTTCATATTGCGCATTGTGAATAAAGAAGATGATAAAGTAAATGGCAGCTGCAAGGGCTATAAGAATGGCAATAATGGTGGTGACGATATTGCCCGGATGTCTTTTTGTAGGCCTGGCCTCGGTCATGATCTGGCGTATTTATAGTGATTGTAGATTATAGTTTACCCGTAACATATAGCAGGCGGTAGTAATAGCCCATCGCATCTGTTTGCGCCTTTACCAGGTTGAAATTGGATTCCAGGTAAAGGTTGTCAGCATCCAGCAGGTCGGTCAGCAATGCCAGTTGGTTGTAGTATTTCGTGCTGACGATCTTCAGGTTGGCGGCCGCCTGCTCAATGGATTTCTCCGCCACCCTGATCCGCGTGAGTGATTCGCTGTATTTAATATATAAGGACCGGATATTTTCGTTCACATTGTCGTTGATATAAGCCCGCTGCAGCTGCAGGCTGTTGAGCCTTTCTTTGGCAGCAGCTACTTTGTTCTTATTATGATAGAGCGATGAAATAGCATATTGCGCCCGTATCCCGATAAACCCAACAGAGTACCACTGTGCCACCGGTGGAAAGAAGAAAAAGTTGGGATAGTTCAATCCATAAGCGGAGTACAGCTGTACCACGGGATAGTAAGCGCTGCGTATCGAACGGATCCTGCTTTCCTGTAAACGGATCGCTTTGGCAGTGCGCTGTAATACATAGGGCGCTGCCGGTTCGGCGTTCATGCTGCTTTGCAGTCCGCTGAGAGAAAGCGGCTGGGCCAGCGCCGTGTCGGTGATCACCAGCTGCGCGGTATCCGGTATGTCCAGTTGGACGGCGAGCTTTTGTTTGGCGATGACAATATCATTGTCTGTTGTTTCTTTATTCAGCTGAATAGAGGAAAGGTTCAGCTCTGCTCTCAGCAGGTCGCTGCGTGTAACACGCTGATTGTTGTAAAGGGAAGTGATATTCTTTAAGCGGAGCTCCGCCCGTTTCACCTGTTCGCTAAAGAGGGAATCCAGCTTATACAGGCGGATAATGTCCAGGTAGAGGAGGGCGGCCACTTGTGCACTTTGTCCGGCCTGATCCGTAACGCCCAATGTTGCCAGCTCCCTGCGGATGCTTTCTTCTTCGATAGCGTTTCTTAACCTGCCGCCGGCAAAGAGGGTGAAAGCGGCGCTGGCGCCCATGTTAATGGTATTGGGATCCGGCCTGCGGGTGAAAGACTCGGACTTTGACCATCCGTTGTCGTACAATGTAAGCTGCGAGAACCGCTGGTAGTTGACCTCCATACCCAGCTGCGGTAGTGTGGCGTTCTGTGCATCCCGGAGATCGAGGGTACTGGCTTTTTCGTCCTGCTTCAAGGCCTGCACCAGCTTGTTCTGTTGCTGCGCCATTTTAATGGCCGCAGGCAGGGAAAGGTAATATTCTTCCCCCGTAGCGGTATCCTGTGCAAGCAGCTGAGTGGCAAAAAAGAAAAGTGTCAGCAGTAGGAACAAAGTTTTCATAACCATATGCGCTATTGAGCAAAGTTCCTCAACTTAGCGCTGGTTGTAAATGTCCCAATAATAGCTTCTGTTGTACGGATTACGGTATTTCGTAGGCGGGCCGTCCAATGCTATGCGGCTAAAGGCTGACGACTAAGCTTTCATTTACTGCCTGCTTCTGTTGTTTTTATAAACGAGATCAGCCCCCTCATATACGTCTGTTGATCATCATACATGCTCATATGGCTGCCATTGGGGCAAAAGAGGAAAGTGCCTTTCTTTACCTGTCCGGCGATCCACTTCATATGTTCCGGATCCATAGTATCATACTTGCCGCCAATGCTTAAGGTAGGCACCTCAATAGTGGGCAGTTGGGCCTTCACATCCCATCCCTCCAGCTTACCGGAAAGACCAAATTCACTGGGCCCCTGCATGGTTACATAAAAAGGCTGGTTCAGGCGGCTCATCGAGCGCGCCATCGGTTCAGGCCATGTGGGCAGGCGGCAGATGAATTTTGAATAGAAATGCGTCATCAGCAGCTCCATATATTTGGGACTGTCAAAATCACCTTTTTTCTCGATCTGGCGGATGGTGTCCAGCACCTTCGGGTCCAGCTGTTTGGCCAGCACTTCATCGGCATAGCGGTTATAATCAGCGGCGCTGGCCATCATATTGGAAATGATCAGGCCTTTGAGATGCTGCTGGTATTTGATGGCGTATTCCATGGCCAGGATACCGCCCCAGGAATGCCCCAGGAGATAGAAATTATCTTTGTCGAGGTGCAATGCCTTGCGTACCTGCTCCACTTCATCCACACAACGGGCAAGGTCAAACAGGGAGGTATCCTTTGGATTATCTGAATAGCCGGTACCCAGCTGATCGTAGTAAATAAACTCAATACCTTCTTTGGGGAAAAAGCTTTCAAAGCATTCTACGTATTCATGGCTGGCGCCGGGGCCGCCGGTCAGCAATAGTACCTTTGTCTTGGGGTTGTTGCCGATATGTTTGGTCCATACATTGAATGTGCCTTTGGGCGTTGTGATTGGCACTACTTGTACGCCGCCTGTTTGAACGCCGCTGTCGGCCGGGGTGAAGTAGCTGCTGTCAGTGGTAGTTTTCGTATTTACCTGGGCGGTATTGCAGGATAATGCTGCTAAGTATATGATCAGTAAGCAGGTGAAAGGTTTGATATTGGGCATATAGTGGTTTTATCTTCAAATGTAGTAAATCGTAAGAATAAGCAGGGCTCACCAAACCCGGTGAGCCCCTCCGACACAATTCAGGGAAACTATTATTTCCACGTATAATACGGTCTTCTTAATATAGACTGCTGATGAAAATCAAACATCGCTACATAATAGACAGCATGATCGGGGAAGTAAGCCAGACCGGTCTGGCTCTTGCTGATGTTCAGCATACCATTAAGGTGCTTCATACAATGGTTTTTTGAGTGGTCGTAATTATCGGGTTAGAAAATGTGGTGTGTTTCATTCATCATGGGAATATTTAGGGAAGGGGCCTGCCAGTCTGTTAACGGGAGCTTTTCTGCAATTTTTAGTGATGCAGTGGGAAGCGTACGCGGAAGGTAGTGCCTTCATTTTCTTTGCTGGTAAAATCGATGCTGCCGTTTACAAGGTCGAGATAGCGCTTGACGATATATAGTCCCAGGCCGGTGCCCTGGATATTATTGACATTTGTTGCACGGAAGAACTGCCTGAACATTTTTTCCTGTCCGTGTTCCGGGATACCGATGCCCTTATCTGTTACGGTCAGGGTCATGGTGTCATCGTCTACCAGGGTAGACACGGCTATATCCTGCTCGGAATACTTAATGGCATTTGAAAGCAGGTTGAGCAGGATGTTCTGTAAGATCTTGGAGTCGAAGCATATGCTGGTGAGACCGGTATGCTGGTAGCGGATATGTTGTTTGCGTTTGCAGATGGCCTTTATATCATCAATTACTTTTTCTATGAAGGGAGATAATTCGAAGCTTTGTTCCATTACGTCTATCCTCCCTTCCTGCAGTTTATCGAGCGAGAGAAAATCTTCCAGGATGTTCGTCAGGGTTTTAACGGCGGCCTGGATCTTTGCAAGATGCTTGTGTGATTTTTCCTTTTCACCGGTTTCCACGTATTTTTCTATCAGTGAAACGCTGGTGAGCAGTGTACTTAAGGGAGTTCTGAACTCATGGGATGCCATCGACACAAAATCAGATTTCATTTCATTCAGCTCCTTTTCTCTTTCGAGGGAGGCGATCAGCTCTGCTGTGCGGTCCCTGATACGCTCTTCCAGGTCCAGGTGCAGCTGGTGCGCCTGTTCTTCTGCGTGCTTGCGGTTAGTGATGTCGAGGTTAAGATTGGCGATCTGCCCGGGTCGCGGTGAAAAGGTGAAGATCTCAAACCACCTGTTGAGCACAGGGATGAAGCGTTCTGTTCTTACCTGTTCCTGTGTTAGCAGCACCCGTTTCACAATTTCGGCCGCGTTCTGGTCCAGCACCCATAAGACATCGCTGAGCGTCTGACCTTTCAGTTCTTTATTTGTTTTTCCGAGTGTTTTTTCGGCGGCGGGGTTCACTTCTACGAAACAAAGGTCGGTCACTGTTCCTGCATCGTCTGTAATAACATCATAAACGATCAGGCTTTCCTGGATACCGTTAAAGATCATGCGGTACCGCTCCTCGCTCTGTTTGAGGGCCTGCTCCGTCTTCTTTTGCTCGGTAACGTCAATGGAGAGGATCAGTACGCCCTCCGGAACGGGCTGCATCCTCAGCTCAAAATAGCCTACGGCACGGTGAGGGAAATTGAATTCCACCTCCATCTTATGAGTGTGGCAGTCCTCCATACAGCCTTTGATGCGCCTGAACAGTTCCGTGTCTTCAATACCGGGGTAGATTTCCATGAGGGTATGGCCCAGCAGTTTTTCTTTTGAGAGCATGGAGTGCACAGATATGGCCTCATTCACATACAGGTACTTCCAATCCCTGCTGATGACCTGGACGCCTTCTATCAGATGATCAAACAAGCTATATTTTTCCTGGTGCATAAGGGCTTGCTTTTAAGCGGTGGGGGTTAACTAAAGGTAGATATATCTTTTAACATCGCGTGGGGTTGGCAGCTATTTTGCTAGATTTACAGGCATGCCATCTCACCCCAGGATATGACACTCCATCAACACCCCCAGATACCTGAAACCATGCTTGCCATGATATTGGAAGCTCCCGGGAAACCATTGGTGCTAAAGAACCTCCCGATGCCTGTTCCGGCTGCAGCGCAGGTGCTCGTGAAAGTGATTGCCTGCGGCGTATGCCGTACCGATCTTCATATTGTGGACGGAGAGCTGCAACATCCCCGTTTGCCCCTGATACCGGGCCACGAGATCATCGGCATTGTGGTGGCTAAAGGCCCGGGGGTATTGCAGCTGGACGTAGGCGACCTGGTAGGTGTTCCCTGGTTGGCGTATACCTGCGGTACCTGCAAATACTGCCTGAGCGGACGCGAAAACCTTTGTGAAAATGCGCTGTTCACCGGGTATACCGTGAATGGCGGTTATGCCACATTTACCGTAGCCTGGGAGCAATACTGCCTGCCTTTGCCCAGCCTCTATGCCAATGCTTCCGGCGCGCCGCTGCTTTGCGCGGGCCTGATCGGCTACCGCTCTTATCGCATGGCTTCCCCGGATGCGCGGAATATCGGTATGTACGGCTTTGGTGCGGCAGCGCACATCCTTACGCAGATCGCTGTTTATCAGGGTAAGAACGTGTATGCCTTTACACGTCCCGGCGACCAGCGGGGCCAAAACTTTGCCCGGAAACTGGGAGCGGTATGGGCTGGAGACTCTGGGCAAAAGCCCCCGGTACCGCTGGATGCGGCGATCCTTTTTGCACCTGACGGGAAATTGATCCCTAAAGCGCTGGCAGATGTAGACAGAGGCGGCATGGTAATTTGCGGCGGTATTCATATGAGCGCGATCCCTTCTTTTCCTTACAGCTTGTTATGGGAAGAACGCGGAATACGCTCCGTAGCCAATCTTACCCGGGAAGACGGAAGGCTGCTTTTACAACAGGCGCCTTTGGTACCGGTGAAAACAACTACCCAGGTATTTGAGCTGCATCAGGCCAATGAGGCTTTACAGCTGTTGCGTGCAGGAGAGATACAGGGGGCGGCGGTGCTGGTAATGCCGTTGGAGGAATTATAATTTATTTATTATTTTAGTGTCGCATAATTAATTAAATCAGAATAAATTAACCCGTAGAGATCCGATACCTATGAGACAGTTATTCCGTCTGGTAAAAGGCCATTTCTTTATTTTTTTCCTGATTTTAATGTACGCATGTGCCGATAATGAAAGCAGCAAATTCAATGGTTACGATGCAGACGGTAAAAAGAACGGCGAGTACATCCGGTATGAAGACGGGAAAATTGTGCAAAGGGATTATTATCTGGATGATACCATCTGCCTTTCAGTTTTTTATTCAAAAGATAACGAAAAGCCTATGTACGCACAGGTCTTTGAGCATAATGATATAGACAGGCAAATTGTTTTCAATTCCAAAGCGTTTAATAATTATTTCTTTTCTCTTCAGAAAAACGACGTTTCAGATCAGGAGAAAGGTAAAAAGATGTTCCAGTATTATTGCATTAGCTGTCATGCAAGAGCTTCGCAAGACGCTTCATTAAAGAAAATAAAAGATGATTCAACGCAATTATATAATTTGATTAACAGGTCATCTCATCCGACTTCTTTCCAAAAGATGGATTCCATTGAGCTGCATTACCTGCGTTCTTACATACGGTCCCTCTAGCATAATAACTAACGCGGAAAATACTCCTCATAGATCGAATCCGGCAACAGCCTGGCGCCTTCCACCATCTGGCGGTTCTTGTGCTTAAATCTTTCAAACCGTCTTTGCAGCTGTACCATTTTATACCTGTCAACAACAGGGGAGAGGCGCATTTGCGGATCGATGCGGAAAAGGTCGTTCCCTATGATCATATGTTCTCCCTGCATAAAGTCGATCATGAAATGTTTGTTCTCCATAAAAGGATACGCTTTGCGGTTGCCGAAAGTATGCCCGGTATCCAGTCCGCTGCCTACCCAGGAAGCAAGTGAAGGCACGCGCAGCTGGTACTGCGTACGCAGCAGGCGCAGTATACTGGGAGCAACATCAAAATGAGACGACACCGCTGAGAATGTGGCGCTCCTTTGCAGCAGCGGGGAGTAGATCAGGAAGGGCACCCGGTAGCGGTCCAGCTTATCCTTCATCGGGATCTCCGGCATGCGGTGATCGCCTGTGATGATAAAGATGGTATTACCGTAATCCGGCCTTTGTGCATAGTACCGTAAGAACTCCCGCAGGGCATCATCAACAAACAGGATGCTGGCATACTTCAATTTAAAGTCGCGTGCAATCTCCCTGCTCGCTTTGTCAAAATGCAGCTCGTTCATCCGCTGTTCAAAGCGGGCCAGGTACTTTTGCTGCTGCGGAACCAGGAAAGGCTCATGAGAAGTAACGGTGAGCAATACCCTGCAATAAGGGGTGTCATTATTTTTAAGCGTAGAGAAATAAAAGCGGTAGAGCTCTTTATCGCCATATCCCCAGCAAAGCCCGAGCTGGTTGGCCGGCAGCTTGTTGTAGCCTTCGGGAAAAGATTGTATGTCATAAATGTGATCAATGGCATTGCGATGCAGAAAATCTGCCATGTTATCAAACTGCGCATCGCCGCCATAATAAAAAGCGGTTTCATATCCGTTGTGCTTAAGCAGGCTTATTAAGCTTAGGTGCGGAGGCATGCGCTTGCCCATTTCTGTAAAGCCCGTTTTGCCGAAAGGCGCTGAAGCCAGGATGGAAGGCAATACGGCGAAGGTTCTTCCCGCTGCGCTCAGGAAATTCTCCCAGTACAGGGAATGTTTTGACAGTGAATCCATAAAGGGCGTAAAGCTTCCTAAATAAGCCCCTTCATTGGCATAGGCCCTGCCTACCCCTTCCAGCAGCAGGATCACAATATTAGGCGGATGGCCGTTCCTGCGCAGGAAAGGGGACAGCACATCCCTTGTTTCATCCGGGTGCAGGAAGGGATAATGTTTTTCATCCGTATAATGAAAATAATCGATGCTGTTGTTGTCTTCCTCCCGTTCTGTCAGGATATTGCTGTCTGCATACATATTCAGTTCTGCCGGTGAAGCAAAAAAGTAATCCAGGCTCTGCCGGTAAAAAAAGTAAGAGGTATTATTGCTGAGGCTATTGCCATATTCAGAGCTTTCGCTGCGCCAGGTTTGCGAGCGGTTGGCCAGGTTAAACACTTCAGAGAAGCCCGACAATACAATAATACTGATGCCTATTGTGGGTGCGGGATGGATCCTGCCGGGCAGTTTCACCAGGCTCCAGACAATCAGTCCGATCACGGCCAGCAGTCCGATCACGGCCAGGGACCGGATGTTTGCGGCAGCGATGGTTTGCCAGATGTCATGGATGGAATAATACCAGAGGTCGGCGCCCAGCATGGTGAGCGTAGTAAGGAAGTACTGTGTGAGCGCAATATGCAGCAGGCAGATGAGGATGGCGCTGACAATGCCCACGCGTTGCGCCAGCTTTTCACTGAAAAGGGAGATCAGCAAATGCCCCAGGAATGCCCAGGCGCCCAGGGTCATCAGGAAGATCATGTCTTTTGCAATGCCTGTCAGCCATACATCCCACCAGGCTCTCAGGCGGCCGTGCAGCATCCTGTCGTACACCATGGCCGCACACCGCAGGAATAAAAATAAAGCACAGAATATCAGGTACCAGCTTGTAAATCCGCTTACGGTTCTTTTAACATGTGCTACGGATAGCGACATATATCTGCTTATAGTCAACATAGGGGCAAAAGATCGTGGAATAGTAAAAATTGTTTCTGGAGTGCTTCAGAGGAATGGTTGGAAAGATGAGGCGCCAGGTCTGCATCTTTAGTTTCAGGTTATGAAATTATTAATTTTTTGTTAAGCGGGCAAAAATCAATTTCCTTTTAAATGAGCCATCATCGTGGACATCCGAGAATTAATAATGAAGTATTTTTTATTTGAATATTGAAAATTTAATTTTTTTTACTAACTTGCTATTGAATCGTTAATCTCAATCACTTCCAATAAACAATTCTTTTCGACCCCAATCGAATGGCAAGGATTTTTTTCTTTTAAAGACTGGCACCAGATTAAAGAAGAACCGTACCACAGCTTCAGTTTGTTTCTATTTTTTACCTTTTATGCTTTTGCCGATCCGTAAGACTGTGACTTACGATAGCGCAAGCTTTATCTTTTTACCAGCTAGAATGAAACCCCATGACTGACTTCCAAGCCGGATGGCGTGTTATTTATACCAAGCCGCGCCATGAGAAAAAAGTAACAGAACAACTTTCCAGACTAGCCGTAGATGCCTTTTTGCCAACTGTCAAATCGCTCCGCAAATGGTCCGACCGTAAAAAGTACATCGATGCTCCGCTGTTCCCCTCTTATGTTTTCGTACATCTTAAGAATGATCACCACTACGTCAACAGCCTCGACATTGACGGCGTATTATATTATGTGAAAACCGGCAATGAAATAGCCAGGGTCAGCACCGCCGTGATCGATCATATCCGCCTTATTGTTACAAAAGGCCAGGAGGTAGAAGTGACCTCAGAATATTTCCAGTCTGGTAAATGCCTGCTCATCCGTGAAGGCCCTTTTACCGGTTTTGCATGTGAAGTAGTGCAATACAAAGGAAAGGAGAAGATATTGGTCCGCATTGATCTCCTGCAGCGCAGCATTTTGCTCAATCTTCCACAGGAATATCTCATGGAAGCGGTTAGTTGTTAGTTGTTAGTTGACAGTTGTCAGTTGTCAGTTGTCAGTGAATGCAGCGAACACCATCTTCGCAGCATTTACTAACGACTAATCGCTAACGACTGACAACTGTCAACTGACAACTCTCCACTCTCCACTGTCAACTAATAACTCAAAACTAACAACCTTTATTTATGCCAGTTCAACCAACTTATCCTGGCGTGTATATTGAAGAACTGCCCAGTGGCGTGCGAACGATCACCGGAGTGGCTACCTCAATAACCGCCTTTGTTGGCCGCGCATTGAGCGGGCCTGTGAATGAGCCAGTCATCATCAACAGCTTCGGTGATTATGAACGCATCTTCGGCGGGCTATGGGTGGATAGTACGATGAGCTATGCCGTGCAGGACTTCTACCTCAACGGCGGCAGTCAGGCCATCATCGTCCGCATTGTGAACGGCGCGGGTATCGCTACCATCCCTTTGCCGGGCACATTAAGCCCGATGGGCGACTTTCTCAACCTGAAGGCCGCCAGTCCGGGGCTTCTGGGCAATAACCTCAGCGCAGCTGTTAACTACAACACAAAGGATCCTACTGCGCCGCCCTCATCTCCCGTAACAGCTGATACTACACACTTTAACCTGATCATTTATGAAAACAAGGTGAAAGTGGAAGAGTTCCTCAACGTATCCTTACAGCCTGCCGATGTGCGTTTCCTGCCCCGCGTGCTGGAACAGGGCTCTACCCGTGTTGGCGTGGAAAAAGACGGCAGCGGCAACTGGATCGTGCCTACCGTGCGCCCGGCAGTGACCACTACGCCCATCACCGCCACCGGCGGAGATGATGGCAGTGATCTCACCGCCCTTGAATATGAAGGCAGCCAAAGCCTGAAGACAGGGATCTATGCGCTGCTGAATACCGACCTCTTTAACCTGCTGTGTATACCGCCGCCCACCCGGCTCTCAGATACCAGTGCTTCTACCTACCAGAAGGCCCTGGAGCTTTGCGTGCAGAAACGGGCCATGCTGCTGGTAGATCCGCCGCTGGCCTGGGCAGCTATTCCCACCAGCGCGGTGTCCAATGCCATTGCAGGATTGTCTACATTAGGCCTCTCCGGTACTGCTGCGCGCAATGCAGCGCTGTATTTTCCGAGAGTGCGCAAGCCCGACCCGGCACGGCAAAACCAGATAGATACTTTTGTACCCAGCGGCAGCATTGCCGGTATCATGGCGCAGACAGATACCAACCGCGGCGTGTGGAAGTCACCTGCCGGGATCGACGCGGGCATTAATGGTATACAGGGTTTGCAGGTGAACCTGAACGACCAGGAGAACGGTCAGCTGAATCCCCTGGGCATCAACTGTCTCCGTGCTTTCCCTATCACCGGCAGGGTAGTATGGGGCGCCCGTACCCTTCGCGGCGCCGACCAGCTGGCAGATGAATATAAGTATATCGCCGTTCGCCGCACAGCTCTCTACATTGAAGAAAGCCTTTACCGCGGTACGCAGTGGGTGGTGTTTGAACCGAACGATGAGCCCCTATGGGCGCAGATAAGACTGAACATCGGCGCGTTCATGCATAACCTCTTCCGCCAGGGCGCCTTCCAGGGCACCACGCCAAGAGATGCTTACCTGGTGAAATGCGATAAGGAAACTACCACGCAAAACGATATCAACCAGGGCATCGTGAATATACTGGTAGGTTTTGCACCATTAAAGCCTGCCGAATTTGTGATCATTAAGATTCAACAGCTGGCAGGTAAAATTGAAATCTAACTATTATGGCACAGTTTACCGTAAACACGCAACGCTTTGACCCGTACAAGAATTTTAAGTTCCGGGTAAAATGGGAAGGCCGCTACGTTGCCGGCATCAGTAAAGTAGGTGGCCTTAAGAAAACCACCGAAGTGGTGAAGCACCGCGAAGGCGGAGATCCCAGCAGCAGCCGCAAATCACCGGGCCGTACGGAGTTTGAAGCAATATCACTGGAACGCGGAGTGACGCACGACCAGGAGTTTGAAAAATGGGCCAACAAAATATGGAACTTTGGTTCAGGCCTGGGCGCAGAAGTATCCCTGAAAGATTTCAGAAAAGATATTATCATAGAATTGTACAACGAAGCCGGGCAACTGGCCATCGCTTACAAGGTGTTCCGCTGCTGGGTATCTGAATACCAGGCTTTACCTGACCTCGACGCCAACGCCAATGCAGTGGCCATACAGCATATCAAGCTGGAGAACGAAGGATGGGAACGCGATTATGAAGTAACAGAGCCGAGCGAACCTTCTTTCACGGAGCCTTAATTATAGTCGTAAGTCGTTAGTCGTTAGTCGTTAGTTGTCAGTTGTCAGTTGTCAGTTGTCAGTGATTGACGCGGCTACCATTGCTGCATTTACTTACGACTTACGACTAACGACTAACGACTAACAACTGACGACTAACGACTAACGACTCACGACTTACGACTTATGACTTACAACTGTCAACTGACAACTGTCAACTAACAACTGAAATATGAGGCCGCTTACTGCCGCTGAACTGATGGATCACTGGGAAACCGGTCTACAGCAATCACTCCTGGACAGATCGCTCCGCCTGCTGGCAACGGCATGTGCCACTGACCCGGAACAGATAGCTGCCCTGAGCATTGGCGAACGGGACGCGCGCCTGCTGCAACTGCGCGAATGGATCTTTGGCCCCCGCTTGTTGAACACGGCCTGGTGCCCGCATTGCGCCGAACAGGTAGAATGGGAAGCATCTGTACAGCAGCTGCGCCTGCAGCCTTGCCTGCAATCAGACGCTTTGACCAGCCGCTCCCTGGAAACATCCGGGTATACCATCCATTACCGCCTGCCCAATACGCTCGATATCTGTGCCGCCTATACGAACGAAGCAGCGCTTCTCCAACGTTGTATCCTGGAGATACAGCCCGCCGGTATACAAAGCCTGCCGGATCATGTCACCGATGCGCTCATGCAACGTATGAGCGTAGAAGATCCGCAGGCCGATATACGGATGCTGTTAAGCTGTCCGGCATGCGAACATCAATGGGAAGCATTATTCGATATTGCCAGCTATCTGTGGGCAGAGCTGCATCAATGGGCCCTGCGCCTGCTGCAGGAAGTAAGCCTGCTGGCAAGGGCCTTCGGCTGGTCTGAAAAAGATATACTGAACATGAGCGCGCAACGCCGTCAGCTCTACCTGGAAATGATCTGATCATGGCTAACTTCATCAGCAACCTGATAGCCCGTCATACTACCGCTGCCAGCTATGTAATGCCCCGGCTCAGGGGACGGTTTGAATCACAGCCCGGTCCCGCTGAGGAGGTCATGCCTGCCTGGTTGCCGGGGAACGTTACGCCTCCGGCCGATCATACACAGGCTGCATCAAATGCGCTTCGGGAAGGCCCCACGCGGATAAGTACGTCGCCGGAACCGCCCACACCGGAAAATGAAGAACCGGTGGTAGCTCCGCCTGCGAACCGTACTGTGGCCCCGCCTGAAACGTTGCTGTCACTGGTTACACCTCCGGCAGCAGCCCTTCCGGCAGATCATCCTGATCCCATGCCCATAGGAGGAGCAGTGAACAATCTTTTTGCGAAGCATCCACCCACTGAAAGCAGTGCGCCCGATACACCGTCCACCTCTCCTGCTCAAACGCAGGCTGCCGCTGTCCGCCCGCTTTATTTCAGTATCCAGCCACCCGGACAACAAGGCATTGCGCCGGCTCCTCATAACGGGAACGGACCTACCGGATCTCCTCAGTGGTTCAACCATTTTTCTCCTGACCGGAATATGCAACGTTCAGGTCAGTATTCCCTTGCGGCATCAGCACCACAGCCGGTGATCAAAGTATCTATCGGCCGCATCGATGTAAGGGCCCTGACGCAGCCTGCAGCTGCAAAATCCGGCACGGCCGGTAAACCGGCAATGTCGCTGGACGACTTTCTTAAAAAAAGAAGTGGAGGTACATCATGAGCACGGCGCTTGCTATTGCATCAGTAACACAGGTATTGAAAGACCTGCTGAATGACGGTTTGATCAATCATGATGTAACGGGCGTCATCGGCTCTACCGTACTGGTAACCGCCCTGCCGCCGGATCGTATTGATACCAGCACCACCAATGAACAGAGCCAGCTGAACCTGTTCATGTACCAGGCCACTACTAATCCGGGCTGGCGTAACAACGGCTTTCCCGCATTTGATTCCGCCGGTACACGTACCGGTAATCCGCCCCTGGCGCTGGACCTGCACTATGTGTTATCAGCCTATGGCAGCAGTGAGCTGCACATGGAAATATTGCTGGGCCACGGTATGCAGCTCCTGCATGAAACACCGGTGCTGGCCCGCGACGCAATTCGCCGATCCTTAACGCCACCGGTAGGAGGGGTGAACACCGGCGACCTGCCACTCTCGCTCAGAGCCCTTTCTACTTCCAACCTGGCAGACCAGGTAGAGCAGATCAAGATCAGTCCTGAAGAGATGAACCTCGAAGAGATCTCCAAGCTCTGGACCGCCTTCGGCGCAAAATACAGGCCCACCGCAGCATACCATATCTCTGTGGTGCTGATAGAAAGCCAGCGCTCTACCAAAGCTGCTTTGCCTGTACAGGCCCGCAATATTTATGTGATCCCTTTCAAGCAACCGGTGATCAACAAGGTAGGCGCACAATCCGGTCCTGCTGCGCCAGTGTTGTTTGATCAGAAGATACTGGCTGGTTACCGCATCGTATTACAGGGTTACCAGTTCAAAAATGACATTGTGCTCGTGAATGTAGGCGGTATTGAAGTAACGCCGGCTATAGCAGATATCAGCGATACTTCCATCACGTTTACACTGCCGCCGTCTTTACCGGCCGGCGTTCATGGCATACAGGTAATACATCCCACATTAATGGGCTCTCCCTTGCAGCCGCATACGGGTGTTTCCTCCCGTTCGGAAGCTTTTGTATTAAGTCCGCGTATCGTATCCAGCCAGGTGCTGAATGTAACGGGTTCCGGTAATGCGCCCAGGTCGGCCACGGTACGCCTGCAGTTAAGCCCGGACGTAACAGACACCCAACGCATCATGCTGCTGTTAAATGAACTAAACCCGCCTGTTCCCGGCGTACCGCCGCGGGCCTATAGTTTTCAGCTGCTGATGTCTACCGTGTTAAGTCCGCCTGGTTCGCTTGATATCATCAATATCCCGATTACAGGCGTAAGGGCAGGCACCTACCTGGTACGTGTACAGGTAGACGGAGCAGAAAGCCCGCTGGGCGCCGCTCCCAATGGCAATTATAACTCACCCCTGATCACGATACCATGAGCGCCGCTTCCATCACATGGCATGATGCCAATCAGCGTTACCTGATGGCATCCGTTCGACTGGCTAAGCTGACGCTGGAACTGTACCATCCTGCGCCGGAGGCAGGCGCGCCGGAAGACACAAACCGCCACATCCAGCTGGAGCAGGCACTGAACGAAGTGGAAGCAGCGGCGCAGCAAATGCCTGACACCGCCGCGCTGGATACACTGGTAAAAGTATTAGGGCTTTCCGCCTTTGAAAAGAATATACTGTTGCTTTGCGCAGGCGTGGAGCTGGATAGCAGCCTGGCTACATTGATCGCACGCCTTCACGGCAACGCTTCCCTCATCCTGCCTTCCTTCGGCCTGGCGCTGGCCGTTCTTCCGGAAGCGCACTGGAGCGCACTATCGCCTAACGCGCCCTTACGCTACTGGCGCCTGATAGAACTGATGAATGAACAGCTGGTATCTAAAAGTCCGCTGAAGATAGATGAACAGATCCTGCACTTTCTTACCGGCGTGCAACATCTGGACGAGCGCTTATCAGGCCTGGTAGAACCTGCGCCCGCAGGCGAAAGCCTGGCGTCTTCCCACATTGAGCTGGCCAACCGCATTCTGCATAGCTACTCGCAGCATTTTGCGCCCGGCGGCTTGCCGCTGATCCAGCTGGGGGGCGATAATCATATGGATAAAGAGGCCATTGCGGGCTACATCGCCTCCCGTTTGGGCATGTACCTGTATACGATCCCGGTATACGCTATTCCGACCGCTGCCCGCGATATTAATGAGCTGACGCGTTTATGGAGCCGTGAAGCAGCGTTGAAAGCCTGCGCCATCTTCCTGGACTATACCACACTGGACCCAACGGATAAGATGCGTGTGCAGGCAGTGAATAGTTTTATGGAGCATGTGCAGGGCATTATCATCGTCAGTACCGGGCAGGCAAGCCCTAAAACAAGAAGGGAAACGATCGCTTACGAAATAGCAAAGCCTACATCACAGGAGCAGGCGGATTTGTGGATGGCCCAGCTGGGTGATACCGGCCGCTTATTGAACGGGCAGATGGACAGGATAGTGGCGCAGTTCAACCTGAGCGCCCGCACCATCAGTATTGCCGGAGCAGCTGCACTGGCACAGTTATCCGAAGGGGATGATAAAACACAGCTCTTACCGCTGCTCTGGAAAACCTGTTGCAAACATACGCGTCCGCATATCGATGAACTGGCCCAACGCATTGAGCCGGCGGCAGGCTGGGAAGATATTGTGCTGCCTGCTGCGCAGAAAGATCTCCTGAAAGAGATCGCCATGCAGGTGAAGCAGCGAAATAAAGTATACCAGGATTGGGGATTCGCCTCCCGTAGTTCCCGTGGACTGGGTATCACGGCGCTGTTCTCAGGAGAAAGCGGCACCGGTAAGACCATGGCCTCAGAAGTGCTGGCCGGAGAACTGGAGCTGGATCTCTACCGGGTAGACCTCAGCCAGGTGATCAACAAGTATGTGGGCGAAACAGAAAAGAACCTCAAACAGATCTTCGATGCAGCAGAAGACGGCGGCGCTATCCTCCTGTTCGACGAAGCCGACGCACTGTTCGGCAAAAGGAGCGAGGTGCGCGACAGCCACGACCGCTACGCCAATATAGAAGTGAGCTACCTGCTGCAGCGCATGGAAGCCTACCGCGGACTGGCTATTCTCACCACCAACATGAAAAGTACGATGGATAAAGCCTGGATGCGCCGTATTCGTTTTATCGTACAATTTCCTTTCCCGGATGCGGCACAACGGGCCGAGATCTGGCGCCGCGCTTTTCCTGCCAGCACGCCAGTGGCAGAGCTGCAGCTGGACAAGCTGGCCCGTCTCAATATCGCAGGCGGCAATATCCGCAACATTGCGATGAACGCCGCTTTTATTGCAGCGGATGAAGGCAGGCCGGTAGATATGTCGCATATCTCCCGCGCTGCCCGCAGTGAATATAATAAACTGGAAAAACCATTGATCAACGCAGAATTAGGAACATGGTAACACCTCCCAACATAGAGCTGCATATAGAAGAGCTGGTGCTGCACGGCTTCCAGCCGGGCGATCGCCAGCGTATAGGCCTGGCCGTACAGCAGGAGCTTACGCGCCTGTTCACGGAACAGGGCCTGCCGCAGGGACTGTATTCCGGCGGGGCGATACCGTCACTGGATGCAGGAAGTTTTCAGCATGCTCTCAATGCCAAACCGGCTGGCGTAGGGCAGCAGATCGCAAATAGTGTATATAGTGGTCTTCATCCTCCGTCATTGCGAGGCAGCACGAAGCCATAAGCATACCCCCCTCCTCGCAATGACGGGGAAGAAAGACCGGGGTGCCTTGTTGCTTAGCAACGCCCTTACTCAAACTTCAAACTTGCGAATTCATGTCTACATTTCCCGGATCTCCTCATCTCATAAAAGGCGGCATTGTGCTTATCAATCCAGACACATCTGCCGTAGAACGGATCATCACCCTGCAATACAATCCTGATACCCTTACCCGCACTTTGCAGGTACAGAGCATCAGCACTGATTCCAACAATCGTTCACAGGCCCTGCGCCTTACCGGTCCGCCGGTAGAAACACTGAAGCTGGATGCGGAGATAGATGCAACTGATCAATTGCAGGTAGCCGATGCCGTTACCGTGAAAGTAGGCATACAGCCGCAGCTGGCAGCGCTGGAAACTATCATCTATCCCAAAAGCTCGCAGCTGCTTTCGAATAACAGCATGGCCAGCATGGGCGCATTGGAGATCGCTTCCATGGAATCGCCGCTTACGCTGTTCATCTGGAACAAAAACCGCATCCTGCCTGTGCGCATTACAGATTTCAGCATCACGGAAGAAGCCTTTGATGTGAACCTGAACCCCATCCGGGCCAAAGTGAGCCTGGGCATGCGGGTGCTCAGCATAGACGACCTGGGCTTTGATCATAAAGGAGGCAGCCTGTTTATGAGCTATCATCAGAACAAAGAACGCCTGGCAGGCATGTTCGCTTCCGGTAACCTCACTGAACTGGGCATAAACGTAATACCATGAACACGCAGTTATTACAGAACCTGCTGCAGGCAGGTAATCTGCCGGTGAATAATTTCGCCGTTAACAGCCGCTATTACCGTACCGGTACGGCCACTATGGATGAACCCAATGGCAGGAAGATCATTTACCTGCGCCGCCGTATGGTGCCTTCTCCCGACAGGTTTGTATTGTTACAGGAGTATGTGGTGAGGGAAGGAGACCGGCTGGATAATATCGCCGCTACACAGATCGGCAATCCTGAACAGTTCTGGCAGATCGCAGACGCCAACAACGCTATCAAACCAGAAGAGCTGACAGATGAAATCGGCGTCCGGCTGCGCATCACACAAGCGGAAAACCTGACTGGCTTCTGATATGCTGAAAGGAAAAGTAACCCTGAACCTGCTGATAGGCCCCGTAGTACCGGTTCCGGTTCCCAAAGAAGTGGTGGATGCGCTTGTGAGCGTGGAAGCAACTACAACGGCCGGCGGTGAAAGCGGTTTTCAGCTGATCTTCAACTTCAGCAGCAAATCGCCTTTGAATACGCTGCTGCTCCTACTGGGGCAGGTAGGTCCTTTTATCCGGGTCATCATCATCATCACGGTGAACGGCACACCGCATGTACTAATGGATGGCATGGTGGTGAATCACCAGCTCACGCCGAATGTACAGACAGGGCAGTCTACTTTTACGGTGACCGGTGCTGATCTGACCAGCGTGATGAACTATGTTGACTTCACCGGCTTCCCTTACCCCTGTATGCCGCCGGAGGCAAGGGTGGCGCTGATCATCGCAAAGTATGCCATCTTCGGTATGGTGCCCCTGGTGATCCCCAGCCTTTTTACAGATGTGCCGGTGCCCACGCAACGTATTCCCACGCACCGTGGAAAAGATCTCGAATATATCAATGAGCTGGCCAGGGCAGTAGGTTATGTGTTCTACATAGAGCCGGGCCCTGCACCGGGCATGAACATTGCCTATTGGGGCCCTGAAATAAAAGTAGGCATTCCGCAACCCGCGCTGAACGTTAACATGGACGCACATACGAATGTGGAATCGCTCAATTTCAGCTTCAACGGCTCTTCCAAAACAATGCCCATTGTCTTTATACAGATCGAGGAAGCGCATACCGCTATTCCTATTCCCATACCGGATATTGGCCCCCTGAACCCGCCGCTGGCAGCGCTGCCGCCCATCCCTGTTAATTTTCCTATGCTGCCGGATACAGCCAGTCTGAATCCCATCCAGGCAGTGGCCTTAGGACTGGCAGAAGCAGCCCGTTCTGCAGATGCGGTGACGGGTACCGGTTCGCTCAATGTGCTGCGTTACGGTCACGTACTAAAGGCAAGAGCGCTGGTAGGTGTGCGGGGAGCAGGCCTCGCCTTTGATGGTCTTTACTTTGTAAAGCAGGTAAAGCACAAGATAGAGCGGGGAAAATACACCCAGGACTTTACCATCACCCGGAACGGTTTACTGCCTACAGTGCCTTTGGTTCCGGCATGATCAACGATATATTTTATGAACGAGTCAACAGAAAGAAAATTCTACGGCAAGCATCGCGGTACAGTGCTCAACAATATTGACCCTATGCAGAAAGCCAGGTTGCTGGTGCAGGTACCTGATGTGCTGGGCCTCGGTATTTCCAGCTGGGCCATGCCTTGTGTGCCGCTGGCCGGTATCCAGATGGGATCATTTGTAGTGCCCATCATCGGCTCACTGGTATGGGTGGAATTTGAAGGCGGTAATCCCGATTATCCCATCTGGTCGGGATGCTTCTGGGGCTCTGCCGGAGAAATACCGGCCCTCGCGCTGGCAGGGATCCCTGCCTCGCCGAATATCGTGTTCCAGACGCAGGCGCAGAACACGCTGGTGGTGAGCGACCTGCCCGGACCTACCGGTGGCATCATGCTGAAAAGCACTACCGGCGCGTCTATCATCGTGAACGATACGGGTATCTATATCCAGAATGGAAAAGGGGCCAGCATAGTGATGGTAGGTCCCGCAGTAACGATCAATAACGGCGCGCTCGCCATTACATAATTGCATATGCCCGGACCTTTATTACACGTTGGCGCTACCGTGCAATGCGCACATGCGGGGCCCGCAATGCCTACTTCTCCCAACCCGAGGGTGCTGGTGAGCGGTATGCCCATCGTAACACAGCCCGCGCATTATACCGTAGCCGGCTGTCCTTTCAATGTATCCGGCGCACCCAGTCCGTGTGTAACGGCGCAGTGGATCACTGGCGCCGTTCGTGTAACCTCCAACGGTATGCCCGTATTGCTGATGGATAGCCAGGCGATCTGTGCACCCAACGGTACCCCGTTAATGATACTATCTGCACAAACACGGGTTATCGGGACATAATAAATTAATAATGAATAATTAAGAATTAATAATCACAAGGCAGGAGTTCTCTGCAAACACTTGCATTGTGGCCATTCAATTATCATAATTATTCATTACAGGATATTGCTGGCTTCACCAGATACTTGTTCTGGGATTATTAATTATTCATTCTTAATTATTAATTAAAAGGATGAACATCGCATTTCCCTACCAGTTCGATAACAAAGGCAACACCGCGGAAACAGACAACGACCGTCACATCCGCGACCTGATCGAACAAGTGCTTTTCACGGCTCCCGGCGAGCGCGTGAACCATCCCGATTTTGGCAGTGGCCTGCTGCAGCTGGTATTTGAGCCTAACGGCGACGAGCTGGCCATTACCACCCAGTTCCTTGTACAGGGCGCATTGCAGCAGTGGCTGGGCGACCTGATAGAAGTAAATGATGTACAGGTGCAAAACCTTGATTCCACCCTTCGGGTCACCGTGGTATATACCGTAAGACGTACCCGGGAACAGAACGTAGCGCAGTTTTCACGTTAACGTGTATTTGGTAAGCACACTGCGTTGTGATTATTAATTCTTAATTATTCATTATTAATTGAATGGAATACTTCTGCTGTAATGATGCCAGGCGCAACCAGGTGATGGAACATCCCACCATCAACGGCATTGACTTCCTGGAAGTGCTGGACAATCCTGCAGATCCGCTGCCGGTACGGCAAACTACGCTGTACGTGCATTTCCTGAAAGATATTGTGCCGGGCAGCCTGAGCGAAAAGAATGTGGTTATCGCCGGTGGCGAACGTATCAAGGATATTAAGGTGACTTCCGTGAGCATCGGCCTCGTGCTGTCGCCGCCCGCTTCACCGCCCAACCCGGATGCGGGCAAGATCCTGGTGGTACGGGTAGAGGCAGCGGGGGATTTCTCCACCTATACCCTCCACCTGGTAGCTGATGCCGCTAACAGTGACGCCCCTACGGGATATGACCCTGTACTGTCTTCGGTCGACTTCTCCTTTAAGGTGCTTTGTGGCAATGATTTTGACTGCAAACCGCAGTTCTCCTGTGCACCGGTGCCACCGCCGGCGCCGGAGCTGAACTACCTGGCCAAGGACTATGCTACTTTCCGCCAGTTGATGCTGGACCGCCTCAACCTGCTGATACCGCAGTGGAAGGAGCGTAACATCGCAGACGAAGGAATTGCATTGGTAGAGCTCCTGGCCTATGCAGGCGATTATCTCAGCTATCAGCAGGATGCCATCGCCACAGAAGCCTACCTGGGCACGGCCCGCAGGCGTGTGTCTGTACGCCGTCACGCCCGCCTCATAGATTATTTTGTGCACGACGGCTGCAATGCCCGTACCTGGGCACACATAGAAATAGCAGACGGTATCACCGGTTTGCTGCTCCAGCAAGAAAACATTTACGGCATCACGAAGGTCCTGACACGTACCAGCGCCATACCGGCGGCCTTCCGTTCTGACAGCAAAGAATTCCAGGGCGCTATGAATGAAGGCGCGCTGGTGTTTGAGCTGATGCATGATATTATGCTGGACTACCGGCATAACCGCATGGAGTTCTACACCTGGAAAGACAGCCAGTGCTGCCTGCCGCGGGGAGCTACCAGCGCTACCTTAAAAGGCAACCTGGCGGCCCTGCAGCCAGGCATGATACTGATCCTCGCAGAAGTGCTGGGGCCACAGACAGGAGAGCCAGGAGATGCAGATCCTACTCACCGGCACCCGGTACGCCTCAGCAATGCCAGGGTGGTAGAAGACCCGCTGGACAATCAGCCGGTCACCATCATACAATGGCAAGCGGCCGATGCGCTGCCTTTTCCGCTGTGCATCTCCACCAAGAATGAAAGAGGAGAATTCCCCAACGTCAGCCTCGCATTAGGCAATAACGTGCTGGCCGATCATGGCATGACCACGGAATTTTCACTGGATCCTGTGCCTTCACCGCGTTTAAGCCTGAGCGTGCCCGAAGGCGATCCCTGCGAGATCCCCGAAACATCCACTATACCTTTACGGTATTATCCCAAACTTAAATTTGGCCCCGTGACCCAGGTGGCGCCTTATCAGCAGGATGCTGCGCTCACCGCACGGCAATGGTCCATGCGCGATGTGCTGCCGGCTATACAGCTGCTGGAAGCCGGATCCCCACATGCCTGGTCGCCACAGCGCGACCTGCTGAACAGCAAGCCTGCCGACCTGCACTTCGTAGTGGAAGTGGAGAACGACGGCACCGCTTACGTACGCTTCGGCGACGACCTGCTGGGCAAACGCCCGGCGCCCGGAACAGATTTTACGGTGCGCTGCAGGATCGGTAACGGCATTAACGGCAACATCGGCATACAGCCCAAAGTATACCTGGTATCTGACGACCCGGACATTACCGGCGTAAATGAAAAGATAAAGGCAGTATCCATGCCGCTGCCCGCCATCGGCGCTATGGACCAGGAGAGCATGCAGATGGTGCGGCAAAAAGCGCCTAACGCTTTCCGCAAACAGGAACGCGCCGTCACCCTCGAAGATTATGAGAACCTTACCAAAAGCGTGGATCAAACCGTGCAGCGCAGCGCGGCCACCTTCCGCTGGACCGGTAGCTGGAGAACAGTTTTCCTGACAGTAGACCGCCTGGGAGGCGAAGCGATAGCCGCTGATTTCGAAACACAGATGCGGCAGAAACTGGAACGTTACCGCATGGCAGGGCACGACCTGGAGGTGAACAGCCCTGTGTATATCTCACTGGAGATTGAAATGAAGGTATGCGTGAATGAACATTATTTCCGGAGCGATGTGCAGGCGGCCCTCTTACAGATCTTCAGCAACCGTGATCTGCCGCAGGGCGGCAGAGGCCTTTTCCATCCTGATAATTTCAGCTTTGGTCAAACCGTATACCTGAGCCCCTTATATGCTGCCGCACAACAAACGCCCGGCGTGGACGCGGTAGAGATTACGAAATTCAACCGCCAGGGCAGAACGGATAATGTAGCATTGGATAAAGGCGAGCTGACGTTATCACGTCTTGAAATTGCCCGCCTGGATAACGATCCTAATTTCCCTGAGCACGGGGTGTTCAGGTTGATAATGAATGGAGGAAAGTAAGGGTCTTCTATCCCGTCATTGCGATGAGCAGTAAAGTTTTTTGTGCATGGGCCCAAGCTCAAACAAATTATTTGTTATGACTGACACTTGTAACTGCTGCACCGGTCTCCTAACCGGTACCCCTTTACAGATCTATAACCGGCCAGGTTTACAGGCCATCGCCTACCGCGCCGGTACCTACGCCACTTTTAGAGACAGCCTGCTGGCCCGCTTATCGGGCGCAGATCAGCATGCGCTGCTGCACCTTACCGCCAGGAACAATGATGACTTCACCATTGCTTTGCTGGATGCCTGGTCGGCCATGGGAGAGGTGCTCACCTTTTACCAGGAGCGCATCGCCAACGAATCTTACCTGCGAACTGCTACAGAGCGCTTTTCTGTACTGGAGCAGGCCCGCCTGATCGGTTATGAGCTGCGCCCGGGAGCGGCAGCAGGTACGTTTCTTGCCTTTACGCTGGAAGACGCGCCCGGTGCACTGGGCCCCCTGTTAAGTACCAGCACCTCGCAGAACCCCCTTGAAGGGCTGCCTCCCATTACCATCGACGCCGGTGTGAAGATCCAGAGCATCCCGGGCCCGGGAGAACAACCCCAAACCTTTGAAACGATAGCGCCCATAGAAGCGAGGCCGCAGTGGAATGCCATCAGGCCGCGTTTAAAACAGCTGCAGCAGCTTACGCTGGACAAAGGCCTGGTGATATTAGACGGCGCCGCTAATGACCTTAAAAAGGGCGATATACTGCTATTATCCCAAACCGTTTCAGGCCTGCAGATCCTGAAAATGAAAAAAGTATTGTCCGCTACCATAGACACCGATGCGAAAACCACCCGCGTTGAACTATCCAGCGGCAGTGTGCAGCTGCCCGCTTTTGTTCGCCCGGTACAGGCATCAGGCGATATCAATATCTTCAATAATAAGGAACAACTGGATGAATCCGTGATCTCGCAGATCATCTTTAATAACTGGAAAGAAGAAGACCTGGCCGTGCTGCTGCAAACAAAGAAATGGTCTGCACATGACCTGGTAGCCGGCATTGTTAAAACACAAGCGGCCCGGCAGGCATCCATCAGCACGCAGGACATCTTCGTGTTCCGCAAACAGGCAGCCATCTTTGGCTACAACGCCCCTAAGGAGCCTTTTACTAACGGTACGACCCCTACGCCGCCGTCTCAGTGGACAGAATGGTACCTTGACCAGGAAGAGGCAGACGGCAGGGTATTCCTGGATAATGCATATGAAGAGATCCTGGCAGGAAGTTTTATCGGCCTGCAGAAAGGCGGGAAAAATATAGAGGAGGTTCCCGTTTTCAAAATTCAGCAAACGGTGATCCGCCCGCGCACAGCCTATGGCATGAGCGGCAAGACCACGCAGATCAGCATCCCCATGCAATGGAAAGATGTTGTAGGCAGTAACGTACATTATCCGCCACAAGTGATCACCATTGATAGTACGATGGTTTTGGCAGCTGCGATATTCATCAACCAGCCCGCTGTCAGCCAGCTGTCTATCTTCCGTGATGTCACCGCCTATGCACAGAGCGTGCGCCTCGCCCTTGCAGAGCTGCCGGTAGAAGATGTGGTATCAGGCGATAACATTACCCTGAATAATTACTACCCCGGCCTGAAAACAGGCCAGCTGGTGATCGTTACCGGCGACCGTGCCGATCTCAAAGGCGCTACTACCAGCGAGATGATGACCATCAGGGAAGTATTGGTGGAAGGCGGTTATACCGTGCTTGTATTCACGGCCTCGCTCACATATACGTATACACGCAGCACCGTGAACGTGAATGCGAATGTGGCCCCTGCCACCCATGGAGAAACAGTGCAGGAAGTGTTAGGCAGCGGAGATGCCGCCAAAGCCTTCCAGCAATTTACATTGCGCCAGCCACCGCTTACCTATACCAGGGGCGCTTCTGCCAGCGGGGTACAATCCACGCTGGAGATCCGCGTGAATGACCTGCTCTGGAAAGAAGTGCCCAACTTTTTGGACAGAGGGCCTGATGAACGGATCTATATTACCCGCCGTGATGACGACGGTAAAACCACCGTTACCTTCGGTGATGGCATCACCGGCGCCCGCCTTCCTACCGGACAAGAAAATGTAAAAGCAAAATACCGGAAAGGCATCGGCATCAGCGGCGCGGTAAAGGCCAACCAGTTGTCACAGCTGGTATCACGTCCACTGGGTGTTAAATCAGCGGTCAATCCCGTGCCTGCCATTGATGCAGCTGATCCTGAACAACTGGCGGATGCACGCCGTAATGCGCCCCTGACCATCCTTACACTGGATCGCATCGTATCGTTGCTGGACTATGAAGATTTTGCCCGCGCCTACACCGGTGTAGAAAAAGCACTGGCCACCTGGACCTGGCAGGGACAGAAGCGTACTATCTTCATTACCGTTGCCGGTGCAGGCGGCGCCGCCATTAAAACAGACAGCGAACTGTATAAGAACCTGCTGGATGCCATCCGTAAAGCCGGTGATCCACGCGTTACCGTTACGCTGGCTACCTATGTGCCGCAGTTCTTCCGGCTCTCCGCCAATCTCAAGATCGACCCGGATTATATCACAGATAAAGTGTTAAGCGCAGTAAGCGCCAGCCTGCAGAACGCTTTCTCTTTCGCAGCACGCGGCTTTGGCCAGGCAGTGCATTATAGCGAAGTAGTAGCGGTGATACAGGCCGTAGAAGGAGTGATCGCGGTAGACATCGATACCCTGTACCGCGCAGATGATCCCTCCCCCGATCTTAATTATACCATCCCTGCATCCATGCCCGTAACTACCGACGGTAATGTTACAGCGGCAGAACTGCTGTTGCTGGACCACCGCCACCTCGATCTTAAAGTGATCATATGAGCTTCGATAAAGAAAGACTGTACAAGCTGCTGCCCTCGCTGTACCGCATTCGCGACCAGGAAACAGCCAATGCCCTGTTCCCGGGAGCAGAGCGCCCGGGGCCACTGAAAGAGCTGCTCTCGCTGATAGCAGAACAGATCGCCGTGCTGGAAGAGAACTTTGAACAGCTGTATGATGATCAGTTCATAGAAACCTGCGCAGAATGGGTAGTGCCCTATATCGGCGACCTGGTAGGCGCGCGTGGCCTGATCGTTTTCCCCAATGCACCCTTTACCCAGCGCGCACAGGTGGCCAATACCATCCAGTACAGGCGCCGCAAAGGAACTGCCGCTGTGCTGGAACAGCTGGTGCATGATGTGACCGGCTGGGACTCCAATGTAGTGGAATATTTTACCCTGCTGGCCACTACCCAGTATCTCAATCACCTGCGCCCGGAGAACCTGTCTGTCACCGGCTTACAACAGGGAGACCTGCTGGAGTTCATCAACACGCCTTTCGATAAGACCGCCCGCACAGCTGATGTGCGCAACATTGAACGCAAAAGAGGCCGCTATAATATTCCCGATATCGGCATCTGGCTGTGGCGGCTGGCCAGTCATCCCTTACTGCAGTCACCGGCCTTCCGGCTAGACGACAGAAGATATAAATTCAACGCGCTGGGCATGGATACGCCATTGTACAACCGCAGCGAATCAGAAGACGAGATCACGCACCTGGCAGGCCCGGAGAATGTGCCGGTACCGCTCAGCCGCCGGCGGATGGCCGCTGCTCCTGCCACGTTCTATGGTGTGAACGGCAGTGTGCTGATTTATGTAGACGGCTCACCGCTGTTGTTGTCTGATAACATTTCCATCTGTAATCTCAGTGATCTTTTGGATCCGGGGGGCAACGTGATCGGCTGGGCCAATATGCCGGCGTCTAAAATAGCCATTGATCCTGTGCTGGGCCGCATTGCCTTCCCTGCCTTACAAGCGCCGCCGGCAAATGTGAAAGTGGATTACTACTATGGTTTCAGCGCAGAAATGGGCGGGGGCACCTACGGCAGAACCAACACTTTCGCGACCGGGCTTGAACAGGAAGGCCTGGTGAGAGTGCCCACGGATAAAGCCACCATCCAGGAAGCCCTGCTGGAACTGGCGCCCACTGGCGGTGTCATTGAAATAGAAAACAGCAACTACTACATAGAAACACCGGCGATCAGTTTAACCGCCGGTACGAAAATAGAGATCCGTGGCAGGGAAGAGGCGAGGCCCGTATTGGTACTGGCCGGTGATATGGATATATCCGGCGAGGCCAACACGGAAGTATCGCTGAATGGTTTGCTGGTGATCGGCGGCAACCTGCATATCCCTTTGCAGAATGCTGCCGGCAATGATAACCAGCTTGCTTTACTGCATATACAACATTGTACGCTGGCGCCCGGCGCTACACAAGCCATCGGCTCAGTAGCGGCACAGGCTTCCCAGCCAAGACTGGTAGTGGAGGCGCCCGGGTCAACAGTGCACATCAGCCAATCTATCTGCGGCGCCATACGCGCAACAGAAGGCGCCAGCATCCATATCAGCGACAGCATCATTGACGCTACCAGCGAATACGAAGTAGCCTATGCAGGGCTGAACGGCACAGATCCGGGCGCGGTGCTCAATGTGCAGAACACCACTATCATCGGGAAGGTCAACACCCGCATCATGGAGATGGCTTCCAACACTATCTTCTATGCCAGCCTGCAGGCCGGTGATGCATGGATCTACCCCGTTGCGGCAGAGCGCCTGCAACAGGGCTGCGTACGTTTTTCTTACCTGCCGCCCGGACACAATCTGCCCCGCCCATACCGCTGCCAGCCTGCAACACCGGAAGATGCAGCCAGGGTAAGACCGGTGTTCACGTCCCTGCGGTATGGAGACGCGGGGTACTGCCAGCTGAGCGCGCACAGCGCAACAGAGATCCGGCAGGGAGCAGATGATGAAGCGGAAATGGGCGTCTTTCATAACCTGTATCAACCACAACGGGAAGCTAACTTACGTGTAAGGTTAAACGAATATCTCCGCTTTGGGTTGGAAGCAGGAATATTTTACGCTTCTTAAAATAATCTAAACTTATAGGAGGATAAAACAATGCCAGGAGATTATTCTCGAAAAATATTCAACCGCCTGAAGCACTACAGCGGAGTGCTGATGCAACAGGGCCGGGTACAACTGGATGCCGACTGGAATGAACAACTGGACATTCAGCAATACAGAACGCATACAGAGACCATCGATGTGATAGGCCCTTCCGGCGTGCCCAAAAAAGGGAGCGGTTTTAAGATCAGCGTGCTGCCGGGCGGTACCGACCTGGTGATCGCCCCGGGCCGCTTGTATGTGTCAGGCCTGCTGTGTGAGCTGGATCCTGCAGTTCCGCCTGTTACTTACAAGCAACAGCCCTGGTATCCCAACCCGGATATCCAGTACTTTATCAGCAGCCCTTTGTCCAGCCCCCCGGGAAGCCCGCCTTCGAGCCCGCCATCCAGTCCGCCATCCAGCCCTCCGGGAAGCCCGCCCTCGCCGGTTGTTTCACTGAACCTGCAGAACGGCGCCTATATTGTGTACCTGGAAGCCTGGCAGCGTGAGATCAATTATCACGATGATCCGCTGATCCAGGAAGTGGCCCTGGGAGAAGCAGATACCACCACCCGTTTGCAAACGGTATGGCAGGTAAAGCTGCTGAAGGTGAACCCAGGCAATGCTACGCCAGACTGTAATAGCGTGTTCCCCGAATGGGATAACACTATTCTTGCGCCCAGTGGCAAAATGAATGTGCGCACGAATAAAGCGGCTGATACGCCGAATCCCTGTTCGCTGCCACCAAGCGCCGGGTTTCGCCGTCTGGAGAATCAGCTGTACCGCGTAGAAGTGCAGCGCAATGGCACACGCGCGAACGCCAGGTTCAAATGGTCAAGGGACAATGGCTCTGTTGAAACCCGCATCGAGAAAGTGAACGGCAGTATCCTTACTGTTGCAGATGTAGGCAAGGATGATATACTGGGTTTCGGCATTGGCCAATGGGTGGAGATCATAGATGAAACAGCTACGCTGAACAATACACCGCATCCGCTGGTAAAAATCCACGGCATTAATCCCGCTACCCGCGAGATCACGCTGGAAAGCTCTGCCGCCGCCTATGTGGGCGTACCCAACCTGAAGCTGCGCAAATGGGATCAGTCGGATGCAGCTGCTACGGCAGATGGTATCCCGATGCCGGCAGACTGGGTAGACCTGGAAGATGGTATACAGGTATTTTTCTCCGATGGTAACTATAAAGCCGGCGACTATTGGCTGATCCCTGCCCGTACTGCTACCGGCGAAGTGGAATGGCCGCCTTATGCCATTCCCAATACCAGTCCGCTGGCACAGCTGCCCGCCGGAACACCGCACTATTACAGCCGCCTGGCACTGATCACCGTAACGAATGGCAACGCGGAAGTGGATGATTGCCGCGAACTGTTCCCTTCATTGACCGAGATCTGTGCAGATGATATCTGCTATACCAGTAATTCCTGCTTGTCGCAGGCCACTACTGTGCAGGAAGCGCTGGACCTGCTTTGCGCCAGCCGCAGTGGGGCCTGTACGTTCACCGCCATGCCGGGCTTGGGATGGGAAAGTGTGTTTAACCAGATCCCCGCGGGAACGGATGCGCAGGTATGCTTCCAGGCAGGATTGTACCCAGTGACGCAACCGGTACAGATCACCAACAAAGGACATATCAAGATCAGCGGCTGCGGCAACGGCACACGGATCGTGGCTGCCGCTGCAGAAGCAGCGCTGGTGTTTAATAATTGTAAGTCGGTACTCGTGCGCGATATCTATGCAGAAACGGGTAGTGCCGGTCCTGCACGTTTGAACGGCGCGCTTACCTTCATTAACTGTCCGAATGTAGATGTGGAGTATGTGAACCTGAAATGCGGCAGCGGCTTCACAAAAAATGCTACCTGTATCACTACCCGGAATGATGCAGCCAGTCCGGGACAGGTGCGCGTACAAAACTGCAACATGAGCGTAGGTTACCTGCAGCAGGGCATCCTGGTGGTGAACGCCTTGCGCTCGATGATAGAAAATAACGTGATCACGGTATACGACAGGCCGGCAAATGTGCTGACCTTTCCTGAGCTGCTGAAAGCGGCAGACTACCGGGCGGCCGCCAGAAGTATTTTCATGTACGATGTACAGCTTACTCCCGGCGATACGGCTCCCGGCATGGTGAACCTTACTTTCGCCAATGTCCGCATCATGTTCCGGTCATACAGCAGCCTGTTAACGCAGGCCGTCTGGGCTGCCTTGTTACAGGCAAACCCGCCTACCGACCAGGTGATCAGTACTTCAACAGGACTGTTGATGTACGTAAGAAAACTGGTAGACCGCATATTGCTGGATGAAGCCTTCAGGACTAACATTGGCAGGGGCAACGCATTTGCCTCCCTGTTTAACCTGGTAGCACGCACAGATGAAACATTCGGATGGGCAGGCATCACCGTTGGCGGACAGGTAGCAAAGGAAGTAAAGATCCGGAAAAATACAACAGCGGGTTTCCTGCAGGGCGTGCATGTTGGTGTGAGCCACCGGGCAACAGACAATGTGCGTGACCTGGCAGAAGCTATTACCATCGCGGATAACAACATTACCGTGGTGTTGCCGCTGTACGGCGGCCGCTGGGAACGGCACGGCATCTTTGCAGGTAATGCCCAAAGCCTGATCATTGAGAACAATCACGTGCAGCTGCGGCGCCTGAGCGCAGCCACTAACATACTGGCCATTGATGGAATCCGCGTATGGGGACAGCTGGGCGGCAGGATGATGGTGACGCAGAACCATGTGCTCAGTGCAGATAATAACCAGAAGAACAGCTTCAATACCGGTATTCATATCAACCCGGTATTGCAAAGGCCCGCCACTTCGCAATGGATCGTGATGTGGAATGTGGCGCCCTCGATCAATGCCACCGTTGTTGCCATCAACGGAGCCATAGCGCTGGAAGGAACCAATGCAGGCTGACAAAAAAAAGTTGGATGTTGCCGCTAAAAAGTCGATCAGAAAATTGGTGTTGCGGTTATTAATGTTTAACTTTATTACTGCAGCGCGATTCCGTTCGGTAAGGTAGAGTTGTAGTAATGCGTCTCTAGGGTTCGACTCCCGGCGTTGTACATAATTAGCGAGGGTGGCATCCGTCTCCCTCGTTTTTCTTTTTAGCCCCATACATATTCCCGCAAAAATCTACTGCCATGCTTCACGATACAGCCCCCATGGTTTCCTGTATCATGCCCACGTATAACCGCAGGGAGTTCATTCCTAATGCCATCCGTTATTTCCTGCGGCAGGACTATGATAACAAGGAACTGATCATTATTGATGACGGCACAGATAATATAGCAGACCTGGTGCCGGATGCTCCCATGATCCGCTATTACAGGCTGGATCAGAAGATCACGCTGGGCGCCAAACTCAACCTGGCTGCCGCTTACGCAAAGGGCGATATCATCGCCAACTGGGATGATGATGACTGGTATGCCATACGCCGCCTGAAATACCAGGTCACCGCATTGCAGCAGGCGCAGACAGATGTCTGCGGCATTAATCACCTGCTCTATTATGACCTGCAGAAACAAAACGCCTATCAATACATTTATCCTGCCAACCAGCGGGTGTGGTTATTAGGCAGCTCGCTTTGCTATACCCGCGAAACATGGAACAGGCATCGGTTTGCAGAGATCGATGTAGGTATGGACGGCCTCTTTGTATGGAGCATGCCGGCGGATCGGGTAACGGTACTACCGGATCCTACCTTCTCTGTGCACATGATCCACAACAGCAATGTAAGCCCTAAGAAAACAGATGGTATCTGGTGGCATCATTTCCCCGTTGAAGAAATTGAAAAAGTAATGGGACCGGATTGGCCATTGTATAAAGCTAACGGGGTAGTAGTACCGCAAGCTGTCGTGCAAACACCTGTATTACAGGAAAGATCCGGTTTACAGACTTATAAGCAGTTGCAAAACGTATATGCTTGCTTAGTGCATGAGAGCGAAGACTGTATTATAGACCTGGTGCGTAACCTGCATCATCTGGACCCGGATGCGGTGATCCTCTTGTACAACGGTGGCCAGCAAACAGGCCTGATGAAGCAGCATTTCCCCTTTCATAAATTCAATGCTTACATACATCCGGCGCCCGTGCCGGTAAGGTGGGGCTACCTGCATAGCTTTGCGCTGAACTGTATGGAATATGCGCTGGAGCATTTTCCCTTTGATACCATTACCATTGTGGATTCCGATCAACTGGCCATCCGCGGCGGGTTTACAGACTATATCAGCCGCTTCTTCTCCGGTGTGCAGGATGTTGGCATGCTATCGAGCAGGCAGGAAAAGGTGAACAGGGATACGAACATCGCACCTGCCATACATGCGTTCCGTGAATATGATCTCTGGCAACCTTTCCTGAAAAAGTTCCCCGATGGAGAGAACCAATTCCTGTACTGGACCTTCTGGCCATCTACTGTGTTTACTGCCGATGCTGCGAGAGACCTCGTGAAGATCTTTAAAGAAGACCAGCAGCTGCAGAACATTATGCAGGCATCGGGGATATGGGCCACCGAAGAGATCATTCTCCCCACTATTACCCGGTTGCTGGGCTATAACATTGCGCAGAACCCGAGCAGTTACGACTATGTGAAATATAAGGTCGCCCACAGCATATCCGACCTGGAACATGCCTTCCGCAGAACAGATGCCTTCTGGATGCACCCGGTGCTAAGGCAATACAATGATCCCGTGCGAACGCATGCCAGGAAAAGGTTTGGGCATTATGTAGATAACACCCCCCATTTAACTAATAACGCAATCCCCGCTATGTTACTCGCATCTAGTCTTTTAAACAAGGTAAAGCAGATCGAAGGATGGCTGGACGACCAGGAAGCAGACCTGCTGATGTCCAGCGCCATTAAAGCTGGTATAGACCTGCCTGCACCGCAGGTTGTCGTGGAAATAGGCAGCTACCAGGGCAAGTCTACCGTGCTGCTGGGAAGCGTCATGAAAACTTATTTCCCGCAGGGAAAAGTGTATGCCATTGATCCGCACGAAGGCGTAGTAGGCGCAGCGGACCAGGGCCTGCAGGCAACGCCGCCTACCTTGGTCCGCTTCAGACAGAATATAGAAAACGCTGGTTTATCTTCCGTAGTAGAGACCATCCAGGAATTCTCTTTCAATGTGAAATGGGAGAAGCCTATTTCTCTTTTATTCATTGACGGCCTGCACGATTACCCCAATGTAGCCAGGGATTTCTGGCACTTTGCCGGTTGGGTGAAACAGGGTGGCTACATTGCTTTTCACGACTATGCGGATTATTATCCCGGTGTACAGGCTTTCGTGAATGAGATACTGGCAACGCCTGCTTATAAGAAAATACAGCTGGCTAACAGTTTGATGGTAGTACAGAAAATATAAAGGTTTGAGGTTTGAGGTTTGAGGTTTGAGGTTCGTTGAAGGTTAGAGGTACAGATTAGCAGTCCGGCAATTATTTATGAACTTGCAACTTTGAACGAACCTCAAACCTCAAACCTCAAACCTCAAACCTGAACATGTAATCTGTTCTCGTATGAATAAACGTTCCCGCGCTGTTGTTACCATGGCGCAGAATGAAGCCGTATTCCTGCCTGTCTGGTGGAAATACTATTCCCGCTTCTTTGCACCGGAAGACATCTATATTTTGGATCACGATACCGTAGATGGTTCTACATCCGGTCCTGGTTTTGTACGGGTGCCGGTCTCGCATCCGGTCACAGACTGGGCATGGCACCGCGATATGCTGCAGCTGCAGCAAAACCGCCTGATCGCACAATATGACATGGTGCTCTGCACCGATGTGGACGAGATCGTGGCGCCGGATCCTGCTACCGGTGACCTGGGCGATTATATGGACCGCTTTGAAGGTGAGTTTGTTAACTGCCGTGGTTACGAAGTGCTGCACATGAATGAAACGGAAAGCCCGCTTGATTTCTCGCGCCCTATCCTGCAGCAGCGGGCGCACTGGTATTTTAACCCGGTGTATTCAAAGCCTCTGCTGGCCACGGTGCCCATGCAATGGCACGGCGGCTTGCATACCCGCGTAGATGGAAGAACAGCAGAAGATGCCTCTCTTTACCTGATCCACCTGCACCGGGCAGATTATGATATTTGCCATCACCGGCATTGCCAGCGTTCTTCCCAGGCCTGGAATCAGCGGGATATAGATGAACGCTGGGGCTACCAGAACAGGATCACGGAAGCGGAGCAGTTCAGGCACTGGTTCTACAATGACAGTTGTTCAGGTACGCCGATCTCCGTAGAACGCATACCCGACAAATGGAGAGATGTTGTATGATATTTCCTTCAAGATAATGTATGGGAAGCGAACAACAGGCTGTTGTTAAAACGCAGCAGGCTACTGTTAATGAAGCTGCGAAAACCGCTCCGAAAACGGAGCAGGCCAAACTCGCAGCGCAGGAGATCCCTTCTATTGTGCATGAGAACCTGCATGCCGCAGGCTATCCGCTGGATGCTGCTATCCGTACCTATTTCGAGCCGCGCTTCGGCCATGATTTCAGCCGTGTAAAAGTGCACAATGATAGCCGCGCACATGCATCTGCCCATGCGGTACATGCAGCGGCTTATACCGTAGGTACAGATATCACTTTTGCCGCTGGCCAATATCAGCCGCGTACTGTTGCCGGGAAGCGTTTACTGGCGCATGAATTAACCCATGTTGTACAGCAACGGCATGCAACAGCGGCGCCGCAGGCAGCGGCATTGCAGCTCGGCGCCCCGGCAGGTGCGGCGGAACAGGAAGCTTCACAGATCGCAGCTGCGATCGGGCAACAGGATGTATTGCCGCCGGTTACGGCGCAGTCTGCGTTGAGCCTTGCCCGTGCGCCCTTTGATGTGGAAGGGATCTCTGCAGCGGTGAACAGTGAAAAGGCTAAAGAAATAGATCCTAAAGGCCCTTTGTATCCTGCGTGGCCTGCAATGCCCGTGGCAAGGCTTTTCTCTGACTATGGTCTGAATCCTCCCAGGGGAGCGATCACCATGGCGGCAGATTATCCCAGCACTTTTAAAATGCCGGCGGATAAGTCCAAACCAATAAGCCCCGAGCCGAAGACCAAGCCGGATTCACCGGTGCCGTTATCCAATATCCCGGTGGAAGCACATTTCTTTCCCAGTGTGATGCTGGCTAAAGGAAAGGCCTTGGTAGTAGGTGGTTTCCATGGCGATGAGCGGCCGGGCTTCGAGGCTACCGATGCGCTGGTGGAAGAAATGAGGAACAACCTGGGCGCCGGCCTGGCTTTCAATACGATCGTGATCCCCCGCTTCAACGCGGCTGCTATAAAAGACGAGATGGATGGTGTGAAGTTCTGGCGTAACCGCTGTAACCGTCAGCGGGTAGATCTTAACAGGGATTTCCCCACAGGTGAAACACCGAAAGACACAGATTGCCCTAATACCGGTAAAGCGCCTAGGCAACCGGAAACAGTGGCCCTCATTAACCTTATTGAAAAATTTAAACCAGACCGGATCGTATCCGTACATGCCATCTCAACGCCCGCCAGCGCAGGCATCTTTGCAGATCCGGCCGCGAGTAAAGAAGCGATCAAACTGGCGCGTGGCATGGCCAGCACGCTCGTAAACCCATCAGACCGGCCGGCGAATCAATTGGGCACGGGCCCGGATGATTTTAATGCGGTGTACCCGCTTGACAGGGGTAAGAAAACACCCAGTGCGGGTACCAGCCTTGGCTCATGGGCGCCCAAAGCAGCGAGGCCGGGAGAAGAAACGCCGGTGATCACCATAGAAGCCCCTTCGTTCAAAGATCTCGGTAAAGGCAAGGGGGATGAAGCACGTACCGTTGAAGGCTTTGTAAGGCCTTTAAAAGCCTTCCTGGATGATCCCGATAAATTGACTACGGCTGCAGATCGTGACATACTGAAGGACATCGATGCATTTGATGCAGCAGACAGGGTAGCCTTTCTTACCGGTATAAAACCTGCCAGGAAGAATGATATTCTCAACCGCATCAAGTTCAGGGTAGATACGGCTATTGCAAGCCTCAACGCGATGAAGCCGCCGGTGGCGATCAAAGCGGTATCTGATATACGCCTGTTCTCCGATACATTTAGCGGAAGTACCTCACAGTCGCAGATCGTCTTTGAGAAGTTCTTTTTGTCTGGTAGCCGGGCCGGTGGCTGGGATACGCTGCCGAACGAATTCTTTAACAAAGGCGACCGGTCCAAGGGCGTGAATAAATCCAAATGGCTAGGCACGCCCTCCAAAGAGCGCCTGGACACCATTCTTAAATTTTCTGCATTGCCAGGTACCTCCCGTCATCACTGGGGCACGGAAGTAGATCTGAATTCAGTGAACGTAGATGACTGGAAACCCGGCAAGAAAGATTCGCTGGCTACGCTCAACACCTGGCTGCAGGCGAACGCGCCCAAAGTTGGGCTGATACAAAGTTATACGGCAGGCCGTAAAGGCGGATACAACGAAGAGCCCTGGCATTACTCTTATGCGCCTATTGCCGCGGGCTTAAGAGAACGGTATAACCGGGAAGTAAAACTGGATGAAGATGTGCGCAAAAAGATAAAAGCAGAATTTGAAAAGCGGGCTAAAGCAATAGGAGAGACTTTACCGGCAGATTTCGAAACTGCGCTGGGCGCAATAGATGTAAAAGCGCTGGTGAACGATATCGGTCCGGGACTTTGAACCATGCGTCATGGGAAACGGGAGAGTACATCAAACCAATTATGCATCGCCGGTGACGAGAGGAGCACTGCCACGTTCGCGTACCGCGCAGGATACTGCCGCCCTGGCGGCAACGCCGCGCTTTGATCATGATTTCAGTAAAGTGAAGGTACATGCAGACAGCAGCGTACAGTTGCGTCGCCAGCTGGGCACGGCCAAAACTACCGCGCCCATCGCCAGCGTATCGCCGCGTACAGAAATGCTGAAGCAGTTAACAGATGAAACCACGCTCTTTAGTAATGCAAGCGCCATTGCAGAATGGGTGAAAAGTAAAGCGCCTGCACCGGCTACCGGAACAACGGGCGCTCCTGTGGCTGCTCCTCCTGTTTTCACGTTCACCACAGAGGAATTACTGAAAGACAAGGCACTGCTGAAGAAGATCAAGCCAAAGCCCGCTAAGGCGGAAGACCTGACGGCGATGTTAGACCTGCTGGTGAGCTATGGGTTCCTGGAACGCGCGGCTGCGGCTACACCCGGAACACCTGCCAGCCCCGGTACACCGGCTACGCCAGGAACGCCCGCTTCCTTTACACTGAAAAGGGACCCCAAAACACAGCAACCTGACCTGACTGCTTTCGACAAGGATAAAAAAAGCGTGAAAGACTTTAAAGATAAATTTGAGAAACGCCAGGAACGTCCCAGCTCCCTCGACCCGGTAGTGGAAACCAGCGTGCTGCCTGCCACCATGGCCGCCGGGGCGGGAGATGAATTTAAAGCGGAGAAAACAGCAGAAACCAACCTGGCAAAATTAAAGAAGGAGCTGGAGGACCTGGACAAGAGCGGCGCAACAGATGAGAAAGCACAGGAGAAACGAAAAGCGCTGGAAGTAAAGATAGCAAAGGCAGAAAAAGCATATGCCAACGCACAGGGATTCCACACCTTTGCTGCAGATGTGAGCAACCTGCTGACGCGCTTACGGGCCACCAATACCGACTGGAAAGCCGGCACCTATCCCGGGCACTCCTGGGGCGAGTTCTCGGCAGATATTTTCCTGTCCACCGGCCTCGAAGAAGTAAAAGATATCGGCGATTACTCCGGTAAATACTGGAACCGCAAAGTAGTCAGGAAGTTTTTTGACGACCTCAATGCTGAATGTGAAAAAGAAGACCCAACAACCGGTAAATTTGCATGGAGAGCCATTTACAATGATGTGCCACTGGCCGGCGAGATCAACAAGAAATATGGCGCCGGCAGGGTAGTGCAAAAAGAAAACCACGGCCCCGATGGAAAGAAGCTGCACATTCACCTGGACCTGAGACCTGTTAAACAGCGCCTGGATACAAAGAGCGGATTTGAGATCAACAAAGGGCGTATCAAGATCCTCTAAATGATTTGTTATGGCAAAAGGGATGTTACAACGGAAATGCGGTTGCGGACAAGAGCACTCCGGCGGAGGCGAATGCCCGGAATGCCGTAAGAAACGCGAAGGCAGCCTGCAGCGCTCCCCACTGCATGAAGCGGCAACCGGCACCGCGCCGCCGCTGGTGCATGAGGTATTGAACGCACCCGGACAGTCGCTCGACACCGGTACCCGTGCCATGATGGAGCCGCATTTCGGTCATGATTTCAGCAATGTACGGATCCACACCGACGATAAGGCGGCCGCATCCGCGCGGGCTGTCAATGCACAAGCCTATACCGTAGGCCGCGATATTGTGTTCGGTAACGGCAGCTATGCACCGGGGCAGTCCGGCGGACAGGAACTCCTGGCGCATGAGCTCACCCACGTTGTACAGCAATCCGGCGCTGAAAAACCTTCCGGAGATCTACAGATCGGTGCAGCAGGAGATGCCTTTGAACAGGAGGCGGAAAGCAATGCACAAAGCATCGGCGCCCGCGAAGGGGCGCTGAGCAGCCGGCATGCCGGCGCTGGTGTGTTGCAGAAGAGCCCCGATCCACCTTCACCTTTTCCCGCACTGAACCTGCCCAGTGATTCCATCTCATTGGAAAGCAGCGATGCGCCTGTTGTGACCAACCCTAAACTGGTGCAGCTGGCAACGGCATTCAAAGGAATGATCGCAGCTAACCCCAGCGCCTATATTAAATTATCTTCCTACCTGAGTGAAGCAGCCAAAATGAACAGCGCCAAATCCAAAGAAGAGCAGGGACAGCTGCAGCAGCGGATGAGCGCCTTCCAGCAGGCATTGGTCCTGTTAGGAGTACCGGCCGGCAGTATACAAATAGAGCCTGCCACTGCTTACAACGCAAAGGGCGCAGGCGTGATCACTGCAGATCTGTATAAAGCACCACGGGCATTACCGCCGGGCTTATTAGTACCGCCCTCACCTGCCGGAGGCCTTGGGCAACCGGGACCTGGTCCTGCCCCGGCGGGCGGCGGGAAATCATTAAGCGATCTGCTTTCCTTTAAGTTCAAGGCAGGCCCGCTGGAGTTTGCAGCAGAGATACCTAAGTCGGTGTCGGCGAAGCTGCCGTTGTCACTGGGCGGAGCCAAATCGCTGGCATTTGAACTGAAAGCAGAAACTTCCGGCGACTTCTCTTTTGCGATTGCCCTGAACGGTTTACCGCATATAAAAGTAGCTGCCAAGGTAGGCCTGAAAGTGGACAAGGACAAAGGTACCAGTGGCTCTGCAGGCCTCGAGATCAGCACCACCAAAACCACCTGTACTGCGCCCAGCCCCGAATCGCTGAAGAGCAAGATCACTGCTGCCGGGGAAAAGCTGAAGAAAGCCATGAAAGAGCTGGAGACAGCGGCGCCAGACGACCGCCTGTCCAAGCTGGCAGACATTGCCGGCGCCATAGGAGAGATGTACGATGCGGTAGACAAAGCCAAGGGCAGCTGTAAGGAAGTGCCACGCGCTACTTTCAACTTTGGCGTACAGGGCCCGCTGTCACCCAGCGACTCGGCCCTGAATGATCCTGACCCAACGAAGCGCCCGTCCTCCTTTATTGGCGGAACCCTCACCATTCCATTCTGACCCTTAAGCCTGCTGCCTATGCAACAACAAGCTATCAAACAAGCGCCCAAAGCGCCGCCCGTCACGAAAGACGAAGGCATAAAGCTGCACCGTAAATGCGGTTGCAATCACAAAACTGCTGCGGAAGGGGAATGTGAGGAGTGTAAGAAAAAGCGGGAAACCAAATTACAGCGGGCGCCTGCCAACGCACAGCATACAGATGAAGTGCCTGAGCTGGTATATGATGTGCTGCAATCGCCCGGTCATCCGCTGGACACCGGCATCCGCCGTTTTATGGAGCCGCGCTTTGATCATGACTTCAGCCGCGTGCGTGTGCATACGGATGCCAGGGCAGGCGAGTCTGCCAGGGCGGTCAATGCATTAGCGTATACCGTTGGCCGTGATATTGTTTTCGGCGAAGGCCAGTATACGGCTGCTACTAAAGAAGGGCAACAACTGATCGCTCATGAGCTGACACATACCATTCAACAGCAGGGTTTTGCAGGAGCGCCTGCTGGACTGGAGATCGATTCGCCCGGCAGCTCGCATGAAAGAGAAGCAGAGCAGGCTTCAGCGGCGGTATTGTCAAACAATAGGGAAGCTAAGCCCGGATCTCAAAGCGTTGCTTCGCCAATGGTATCCCGGGCAGATCCTGATGCTGTTGGCTTCACTATACGGGAAGGGCAGGTGGCCCGTTCCGGTGTGCAGTTCTTTCCAACTAACGTAACAGATACCGTAGTAGGTCCGGTGACAGCGCAGGGCGGACTGCTGAGCGGCGGCGCTAACCGCCTGCATGTGATCATCGGGCGCGGCATGACCATGCGCCGCCTGGCGCGTATACTACTGCCCTTGTGGACCACTGCCACACCGTTCACCCCAAGCGGTGCAGCTGCGCCTTTGCCGCTGGATATCATTACAGAAGAAGAACTGGCGCAGGGGCTGCTGATGTACAACGCTACTTACCTGCGGATTCCTTTCATGACCAACTGGCGGGAAGGGCTGCGTTTTCCTTTGCCCATAGAGCTGAACGGCACCGTAGGTACGCTGCATCCCTTGCAAATAAAAGGATTGGCCGGCAGCTTTGATCCGCTGCACGCGCCCCTGCTGGACAGGCCCGCTGCCAGTGCCGCTCCCGGACCAGGGGCTACGCCTGTGCAGCTGGATGTAGGAATCTTCCTGGCAACAGAAACCACCGCCCTGGCCCGTGGTATTGCGTTGATGGCCAGAGCCCTGACCAATGCCGAGGCAGAGCTGCCTTTCATACAGGAGGCTTTTAGGCAGACTGCCGGCCCGGCTGCATTCGACATGGCCCTTGCTTTTATGGATAACATGGTCAATAACGAGGTGGCCGTATTAGCTGCACAAAGAAACGGCAACGCCATACTCACGGAAATACGTAATGCGCTGGCGGCCGCCCCGGCAACCCCTTCGGCTGCCCAGCAGCAAAGCCTTACCCGGGCCAATGCTATGCTGGCAGCAGCAGCGCCTGCACCTGCATTGGCGCCGCCAACAACCGTGCGCACCCGTGCAGAAAAGACCGTCACAATAGATACCCTGCAGCTGCAGGGATCTACCAAGAATATCGCTACTGATTTTGCTGTAGCCAATGCTATTTTCTCCCAATGCAATATTCGGGTGGTGCAAGGGGTGAACGCTCCTGTGCCGCAGCCGCCAGCGCCTACTACACAACAAATGCTGGGCGGAGATACCGATCTGCGTTCAGGCAACAATTGCGCGGCGCCTTCCCCGGAAGAGACAAGATTGTTCAGGGACGGCAGCGCTAATGCGGGTTTTAATGCAAGGTTCCGTGCTTTCTATGTAGATACCGTCAGCAACATCGCCGCGGCGGCGTATTCCTGCAGGCCCGGTTTAAGTCCGCACCCGCTTTTCCGTAATACCATCGTGGTGGCAAATACGGCTGATACGGCGACTTTAGCGCACGAACTGGGTCATATCCTTATTAATACGGACCATATCGCGGCGCCGGCCCTGATGGATCCTACTCCAACAGGAGCAAACACGCAGATTCCGGCCATCAGCGACGCGAATTGCACAACGGCATATAATAATGCCTAACTTGCGGTGCAGCTTTTTTAATACTTATGAACGGTCCGAATCTTGAGAAACGTAACAATGTCTATATCCCCCGGGATGCTGAACCGGATGCCACCTTTGCAGAGCGCTACCTGGCCCTGAGAGAAAAGGAAAGGCGGGTGTACAGCAACGAGGAGCTGGCAAAGCTCCCTGATATAGAGGCAGGCCACCCGCATTACCATGAGTGGCTGATCCGCAAGGCCTCCTGCCAAAAGCTGCAATCTCTGCTAAAAGCCAGGCAAAAGCCCTTACAGGTCTTGGAAGTGGGCTGCGGCAATGGCTGGCTGTCCAACCAGCTGGCAAAGGTACCGCATGTACAGGTTACCGGCCTGGATGTCAACCTGCCGGAGCTGGAACAGGGCGCAGCGGTTTTTACAGCCCCTAACCTGCGTTTTATTTATGGAGAATTAAGGGATTTTGTGTTGGGCGCAGAACGCTTTGATGTAATCGTGTTCGCTGCATCTGTTGCTTATTTTCCTTCCCTGCCGGAGATCATCAGCATAGCCCTGCAACACCTGCTGCCAGGCGGGGAGATCCATATTATAGACACCTTTTTCTATAAAAAGAACGAAGTGCCTGCTGCCCGGCAGCGAACCTTTGATTATTACAGCAGCATGGGTTTCCCTGAAATGGCGGGCAATTATTTTCATTTCAGCCTGGAAGACCTGGATGGATTTAACTATACGGTGCTGCAGAAAAATAATCCCTTCTTACAAAAAGTATTACGGAGACCAAGAAAATTCCACTGGATCTGCATCCGCCCGGATTAAGCCTACTGTTATCCCGGTGTTTCCCCCGAAAAACGCCCTTTTTGCCCTATGAAACCCCGGTGAAAGCCCGGTGAAACACCACCCCCCTATACTAGTCGTAATAATACGATGAATCCCCCCTCCACTTACTCTTTTTTACCACTTACTGATCCTTCTTTCGCATATCTATGCAATCGTTTGCAATTCTTTAAATATTTCCTACCTTCAATATGCTGCGCAGAAAACAAAACCCTATAATGCTCACTTTTTAAACCACGTTTTTATGAAAACACATGCCTGTTCCTACCTGCTGTTGCTATGCTGCTGCCTGGCAGGACCGCTATCTGCCGCCACCATCCAGGTAAGTTCACTTTCCGCCTTGCAAACGGCCGTCAATAATGCCGTACCGGGAGATGTCATCGTTCTGGTCAATGGCGTATATACCGCCGGTACTGATATTACCATCAATAAACAGGGTACGGCTGCACAGCCGATCACCATTGCCGCGCAATCCATCGGGGGTGCAGAGATTAAGGGTACTGCCGGTTTTAATATCGTGAGCCCGGCGCGGTACATCATCATCCGCGGTTTTAAATTTACGCACAATGCATCGCAGGCTACCATGGCCAGCGGCACCAGCTTTTGCCGCTGGACGCAGAATGTGTTCGAAACACCGGGCGATGGTGAGAACCTGGCGCTGAATGGCAATGATCATGAAGTAGACTATAACACCTTTCAGCACAAGAACGCCATGGGCCGTTTTATCACCCTGCGCGGAACCGGCAGCCAGATAGGTCAGCGTATTCATATCCATCATAATTATTTCTTTGATCACCGGCAGCAAACGGGGAACGGCGCAGAATCTGTGCAGATAGGCCTGAGCGGTTACAGCCTTTCTTCCAGCAATAGTATCATTGAATATAACCTCTTTGAAGAATGTGAGGGTGAAAATGAGATGGTATCCATCAAAGCCTCTGCTGTCACCTTCCGCTACAATACCATCCGTAACTGCCCGGCGCATTTGACCTTACGCCACGGCAACCGCAACCTGGTGTACGGCAACTATTTTATCAACACCCCCGGCGTCCGCATCTTCGGGGATGATCATTCCATCTACAGCAATCACTTTGAAAATTGTAACCCGGCTATCAATATTGGCAATGGAGACGGAGAAGTAGCAGATGGCGCTGCACTGACCGTGCATGATCGCCCTGACCGGGTGCTGATCGCTTTCAATACGCTGGTGAACAACCCTGCTAATGTGATACAGAGCGGACGCACCAACGGCTTAGGCGCTACTGCCGTTACCGTGGCAAACAACATCATACAGGGTGGGGGAGCAGGGGCTTCCATCGCAGGGCCTTATACCGGGGCCGTATGGTCAGGTAATATCCTGTATAATACGAACGGCGCAGGCAGCATACCATCCGGCGGATACAGTACTGCCAACCCTTTGCTGGCACGGGATGCTACCGGCGCCTTCCACCTGCAGGCGGGAAGTCCCGCTATCGGTACCGCCACCGGCACTTACCCGGTTGTTACAAGCGATATGGATGGCCAGGCACGTATCGCTCCCTTGGATAAAGGAGCGGATGAAGTGTCTGCAGCGGCTGTTACCGCCCGTATTTTAACGCCTGCCATGGTAGGGCCGAATGCTGTTGCTAAGCCGGGCAGCGCAGCTATCGCTTTCAGGGATCCTTACTAGATACCGCCGCCGTTACCGTCACCTCTACATTAGCGCCTAATACGAGCTCTTTAACGGCTACGCATGTACGGGCAGGTAACGGTGGTTGGAAATATTTTACATACACCTCGTTGAAGTCGGCAAATTGTTTAATGTCTTTCAGGTATACGGTTACCGTCACCACATTGGAAAAATCCACGCTGGCCTGCTTCAGTACACCTTGGATATTGGCCATGGTCTGCTTCACCTCATCCGCAAAGCTGCTGCTCACCAGCTTGCCGGTCTGCGGGTTAACGCCTATTTGTCCTGAAACAAAAACGAACCCGTTTACGGCCCTGTAAGGACTGAAAGGAAGCGATGTTTCCTTGTCGGATTGGGCCATAGCAGTAGTAGTGATAAAACAGGCGACCAGGAACGCCAGCCGTTTATAGAATGAAGACATAGCAGAGTTTTAACTTTAAAGATAAACCAAAGCTGTCAGCGCAATTAAATTATTATTTTTACCGCCGGTAAAATGATAGGAAACAGCATGAACCTGAACAGATTTGCGGACAGCCCTTTTCAAATAGCACTTTGTTTTTATCAGCTGATCGAAAACCTGGAGAAGCAAGCTGCCGATCCATCGAATGAGTGCGCTGCGCACGCACAGGCGCTGCTGCGCGACATTGCTCCCTATCCTGAATTGAGGAACGGGCTCACAGACCCTGCGCAGCTGGAACAACATGCAGTGCTGATCCGCCGCCTGCTGGCCGACTGCTTTCCGCAGGCGCTCACTTTCAATGAGATCAAGGCCATTGCCCTTCCTTATGAGACCATCATCTTCAATCATACAGAAAGGTTTAAAAATATACTGCGTGATGCAGGTCCGGATTTTTCTTTCAATATCCGCGATTTTGATACAGACCAGGCCTATATTGCCAGCTGCTGCATTATCCTGAATGAATTCTACGGTACGCGCCTGGATTTCAGCCAGCCCCTGTTCTACGACATTCCTACGGCAGAAGGGATCATCAAGCATTACCGCATCCTGTACAATGCGGATTTCATGGATATCTTTCCCACCGAAAGATCCATTCCCCTCAGCCAGGAAGATATTGATCTGCTGCTGAACAGCTATGACAACATTGCCCTGTGGAGGGAAAAATTCCCCCCGCAGTCCTGGCTGCTCAAAGGTTTCACGATCATGTCGCTGTTCGATGCCACGGTAGAGAACGCGGTATCTATACTAAAAGAGAAACTGTTGTCCATCCAGGCAGATGGGCTGGAAGAAAGCATAGAGACCATTTTCCGCTCCATCTTCCGCATGCCGCACATTCAGCTGGGCCTGACGATATTTGACCAGGAAGAAGGTACCCTGAGCACAAACGCTTTAGGCCACCGGTCGCGCAGCTTTATCCTGCAGGAGGACAATAATATCTCCCCGGCAGATGTGCTGTGCAACAATGCTTACCGTTGCCTGTTGAAGAAGAGGGGCTATTTTGCCGTTGCCGATACGGCAGAATACCTGGCCGCCAACCCGGGCAGCCTCATGGCCACCCGCCTTTTATCGCAAAATGTGAACAGCTTCATCCTGGCGCCGGTGGTCAAAAACCAGCAGCTGTTCGGCGTGCTGGAAGTAGCGTCTGAAATGCCCAAGGCCCTGAACAGCATCAATGCCAATAAGCTGGACGTGGTAATGCCTTACCTGACCGATAATATAGAACGCCTGGTGGCCGAATGGCAAAACCAGATCCAGGCCGTCATCCAGGACCGCTACACCGCTATTCACAGAAGCGTATACTGGAAGTTCAGGGAAGAGGCCAAAACGCTCATCACCGACCTGCAGGAAGGCCGGCAGGCCACGCTCAACGAGATCGTATTCCCGGATGTATACCCCCTGTACGGCCAGATCGATATCAAAGGCTCGTCAGACGCGCGTAACGACAGTATCCGTCAGGATCTGAAAAAGCAGCTGCATGCCTTAACGGCCCTGCTGAAAACATTACCGGAGGACGCCCTCGCAGCTGAAAAGCCGCTGTTGGAGGAGCATAGCCGGCAACTCGGCCAACCGCTGCGGGCAGATACCGAACAATTGCTGACAAATTACCTGGAACAGCACATCCACGTGCTGCTCCGGCCTTTCAGCGGCCATGCGCAGGTGGATCAATATTTCAGGGAAGCAGACAAGGAGCAGGGTGCCTTTCATGCACACCGCCGGAAGTATGAGCAAACCATCTCAGACATCAACAGCAACCTGGCCAGCGTGATAGACCGCCGCCAGACATCCGCCCAGGGCATTTTTCCGCATTACTATGAGCGCTTTAAAACCGATGGAGTAGAGCATAACCTATACATAGGGCCTTCCATCGCTCCCCGGGAAGGCTTTGATATGGAGAAATTACAGGCCATCCGCCTGTGGCAGCTGGAAGTGCTCTGTGAAATGGATGCAGCGCACCGCTGCATCAAGACGGTGCTGCCTATTCCGCTGGACGTTACCGCCCTGATCCTGGTATACCATGCCACGATCGCCATCCGCTTCCGGATGGATGAGAAGCGTTTCGATGTGGATGGCAGCTATAACGCCCGCTTTGAGATCGTCAAGAAGCGCATCGATAAAGCGCATGTGAAGGACAGTATCGAACGGATCGTGCAGGCCGGATGCCTGACCATTGTTTATTCCAGTCAGGCGGAAGAGGAGGAGTACCTGCAGTATGTCCGGATCCTGCAAGCCAGGGGCAAGCTGGGCAGCCGGGTGGAGCGCCTGGATGTGGAAGATTTGCAAGGGGTATCCGGAATGAAAGCATTACGTATGAAGATCACGGCCGTGTAGCAATTGTTTGAATTTTACAAGTTTTTCTTTGATTCTCATAATAAGGCGAAGCTTTTGAACCGTAATTTTGAAGAGAAATTCATTTTATGGCAAAAACAGAGACACTGGAAGACTTTTACCGGCAGAAAATGAACTGGCTGCCGGAAAACCTTAAACAGGATATCGGGCATTTCAATGTGTTCAGGCTGGAAGACTGCGTAGGCCAGGGTAAAACTCCGGTGCAATACACCCGCCGCGACTTTTACAAAATAGCCATAGGGAACGGGAAGAATGTGTACCACTATGCGGACAAAAGCCTGGAAACAGACGGCCCCACCCTCATCTTTTTTAACCCGAATGTGCCATACACCTACGAGATGCAGTCGGAGAACCCCAGCGGCTACTTCTGTATATTCAAGGAAGCTTTCTTCACAGAGCGCTTAAAAGGCAGTCTCAGAGACCTGCCAATGTTTGCCCTGGGCGCCAAACCCAGTTATGTGCTGAACGAAACACAGGAACAATACATCCGCCAGGTATTCGAAAAGATGCTGGAAGAGATCCGCTCAGATTATATGTATAAATATGACCTGATCCGTAACTACATTATGGAGATCATCCACTATGCGCTGAAGATCCAGCCTACGGAAAAGCTCTACCAGCATGCTGACGCCAATGCGAGGATCACGACCGTCTTTACCGAGCTGCTGGAAAGGCAGTTCCCGATAGAATCGCCCAATCAGCGCTTCACCCTGCGCTCTGCCAGGGCCTTCGCCGATCAGCTGGCCGTTCATGTGAACCACCTGAACCGCGCGATCCGCATCACCACCGGTAAAACTACCACAGAACATATCTTCGAGCGCTTGACCGCAGAAGCGAAAGCGCTGCTGAAACATACTGACTGGAATATTTCAGAGATCAGCTATTGCCTGGGCTTCGAAGAGCCGGCGCACTTTAATCATTTCTTTAAGAAACAGACCAGCGTGACGCCCTCCGCTTTCAGACAATAGCCATGATCGTTGTTATTAATACAAGGGACCTGTATGTGATCGCACATTTTCCCCGCCGCCGCATGGCCCGTTACGTTTGTTCTTTCCGCAAAGACTTCCTTGCTGACAATAGCGGCTCCTATCATCATATGCTGCCCGCGCTGACTGATAACGGCCGCTCTGTTTTCTACCTGGATGACCGCCAGGATATTGAAGTAGCCAACATCCTGCAGAAGATCAACGAGGAGAAAGGCTCCGGCTATATTTTCTCCGATGAGCTGCAGCGTACCTACATCATAGAATTGATCCATTATATTACCAAACTGCATTACCACGTTTCACCCTCCGCAAACTGATTATTGTTACTCCACATTTTGTTTCATAAAATCCTCAATTGATTATTGCCGCCGCTGAATCTGGTACGTAAAATCAACAATCACCGGACCTGCATGTTTTTTGAGCAGCGATTACAGCAGTTATCAGTTGCCGAGCTTTATTCATACAGATAGGCCTGCTTTCCGTGTAGCCGCAACAGTAATTTTTTATTTAAATCAAGCCATGTGACAGAACACAAAAATTATGACGCCACCTTTTGCGGGAGGCTGCCGATCCATCAGACTAATTCCATTCAGCCACATGGGGTATTGCTCTTACTGGATAAAAATATCCAGACGATTGTACAGGTCAGTGAGAACATCCGGCAGCTGCTGAAGCGGCCGGTACAGGAAGTAGCAGGAGCGGAGGCATCCGCTTACATTAGCGCCGAAAGCCGGGCAGGCCTGCTGGCAGCTATACAGGAAGGCTTTGAAGGAAAGCTGCCGCTTACGCTCACCTTTAAGGTAAATGAGGAGGAAGCATCGGTATTCTGCCTGCTGCATGGAGTAGAAGAAGGCTTTATCGTAGAAGCGGAGCTGAAAGAATTTTACGCTGCACCGCCACGCACCTTTATCGAGATCTACCAGCGTATCAAACAGGTCATGCAGCATATCAATCAATGTAGCGCAATAGATGAAGTATGTATAGTCACGGCAAGAGAACTAAAAAAGCTTGCAGGTTTTGATAAAGTGATGGTATACCGTTTTGATGACAACTGGAACGGAACGGTACTGGCCGAAGAAGCGGAGCCGGGCATGGAAGCTTACCTGGGACTTACTTTTCCTGCTTCAGACATTCCCAAACCAGCAAGGGATATGTACGAAAAAAATCCCTACCGCCTGATTCCCAACCGTGATTATGCACCCGTTAAATTATATCCATTGCTGAATCCCATCAGCAACGGTTTTACTAATCTGCTGAATGCAGACCTGCGCAGCGTGGCGTCTGTGCATATAGAATATTTGAAGAATATGGACGTGGTGGCGGCTATGTCGGCGCGGATCCTGGACCAGGAGCGGCTCTGGGGCTTGATCGCCTGCCATCACCGTTCACCTAAATACCTCTCTTTCGAGGAATGCTCCGTTGTGGAAATGATCTCCAATATACTGAGCCAGAAGATCGCTTCCCTGCAGAATGCGGAGGCGGTGTTCCTGCGGCAGCAACTGACCGGCCGTTTTGCCGCCATCGTTGAAAATATGGTAGACAATGGCAACATGCTGGATGCATTTGCCGGCAACGCGGTTCTGCTGAAAGAATTTCTGAATGCGGAGGGAATTGCCTTGTGCTGGGAGGGGCATATAGAAACCGAAGGTAGCACACCCGAAGCGGGCGATATTGAAACGCTGGTGTTCTGGCTGCGGCAGAAAGCCCGGCAGCAGGTATTTCACCAGGCGCAGCTGCCCCTGGTGTTCGAAGAAAGCAAGGCTTTTTCAGACAGCGCCAGCGGTATCATGGCATTGCCTATCCAGCCCGACAGGGGCAATTACCTCATAGCTTTCCGCCCCGAGATGGTGCGCACCATTTCCTGGGGCGGCAACCCCAATGAAGCCGTACAGTTTGAACAGAATTCTACGGTCTACCATCCCAGGCATTCTTTCCGGGTTTGGCAGCAGACCGTACATCACACAGCAAAGAGCTGGCATGAGGAAGAGATAGCCGCTGCGGAACAGTTCCGCGGCTTCCTGGTACAGCATACGCTTAACAGGTTAAATTAAGGATTTATGTTTTTGGTAAAGAATAGCGCCCTGCAGAAAGATGACAATTACGTGGTAGGCATCGGGGCTTCCGCGGGAGGCCTGGAGGCCATTAATGAACTGTTTGATAACGTGTCAGACAGCGATAATGTGGCTTTTATTGTAGTACAGCACCTTTCATCCGATTATAAAAGCCTGCTGGTAGAACTGCTGGCCAAGCATACCTATATGCCGGTGGAAGAAGCCCGTCATGAACAGGCGGTAGAGGCAGGCAAGGTATATGTAATACCCAACAATAAAGAGCTGACCATCCAGAACGGCTTGCTGATGCTGGCCCAGAAAGAGTTTGATAAAGGGCCCAATACCGCTATCGATACTTTCTTCCAGTCGCTGGCCCGGGATCAGCGGAATTATGCGGTCGGCGTATTGCTAAGCGGGACCGGTACAGATGGAACACGCGGAATAGAAGCCATTAAAAGCTATGGCGGCTTTGTGCTGGTACAGGACCCTAAAACAGCTAAATTCGATGGTATGCCTAAAAGCGCCATCGGATCCGGGTATGCTGACCTGGTAGTACCGCCTTCAGATATTTTTAACCAGGTTTGTAACTATATCGATGGCGTTCTGCCGCAGGAAACACCGCAGTCCAAACAGCATAATGAATGTATCCAGAGCATTCTTACCACCGTTTATAAACGCACCGGTTACGATTTCATTCAGTATAAGCAACCCACGATATTGCGCCGCATCGCCCGCCGTATGCAGATGCTGAAGATTGATGCGGTAAATGATTATGAGCAGTATGTAAAGAAAGCGGAAGATGAACCGGCATTGCTGGCAAAAGAATTCTTCATAGGGGTGACGAGCTTCTTCCGGGATAAGGATGCCTTTACCTCCCTGTACCGCGAGGTGATCCTGAAACTGGTGGAAAGTAAAGAAGATTATGACCAGCTGAAAGTATGGATCACCGCCTGCAGTACCGGCCAGGAAGCCTATACGGTGTCTATCCTGATAGATATGGCCATGCAGCAGCTGAATAAAGTGCTGGATGTAAAGATCTTTGCCACCGATATAGATAGATCTTCCATCGAGATAGCCTCCAAAGCAAGGTATCAGTATAACCAGCTGCTGGGCCTTGAAAAAAAGGTGCTGAAAGAGTACTTTATGGAAACGGAAGAGGGGATGTGCGTAATACCCCGCATCCGTAAGCAGGTGGTCTTTGCTACACATGATATACTGAAAGATCCTCCCTTTATCAGGAATGATCTCGTTACCTGCCGCAACCTGTTGATCTACCTGAATCATCCGCTGCAGGAAAACGTCCTGGCTACCCTGAACTTTGCGCTGAACCCTGGTGGTTACCTGTTCCTGGGCACCAGCGAGAATCCCTCCCCATTAAGAAGGGGCTTCACGGAGGTCGATGACAAATGGAAGATCTATAAACGCACGGCTGACCAGAATGCATTCAGCCGCCGGGTAAGCGCGGGTAAAAGCCGCTCCGGGCCTCTATTGGTGCCTCCGACCCTGAAGGTGAAAACAGATGTGCAGCTGGCAGAAGATTTCAGGAAAGTCCTGGCGGATAAGCTGGGATATACCGCAATTTATGTAAATGAGAACTACGAGATAAAAGAGGCTGTAGGCAATTTCAGGAGATTCCTGTCGCTGCCCGATAAGCTGAGCGCCCTGCATCTTTTGAAAATGGCGCCCTCAGAGCTGTCTGCCCTGCTGAGCACTGCCCTTCGCAAGTGCCAGAAAGAAAACAAGCCCCAGGAGTTCAGGCATGTAAAGGCCAGGATCGATAACGAGCCAAGGCTGATGGATATTTTCGTTTATCCGCCATCAGAAACCACGCATGGCAGCTATACACTGGTGGTCCTGGCAGACAGTATCATGGATGTAGAGAAGGCGCCTGTTGCCATTCAGGACATGAGCCTCCTGCAGAAAGACCATTACGTACGGCAGCTGGAAGATGAGCTGAGAGAAACCCGCACTAATCTCCAGATGGCCGTGGAAGGGCTGGAAACAGCCAATGAAGAGCTGCAGAGCTCTAACGAAGAATTGCAGTCCGCCAATGAAGAGCTGCAAAGCTCCAACGAGGAGCTCCAGTCGCTCAATGAAGAGCTGCATACCCTTAATACCGAGCATCAGCTCAGGATCAAGGAACTGGTAGAGCTGAATGATGATATCAGCAACTACCTGCAAAGCTCCCTCATAGGCCAGATCTTCCTGGATCGTGACCTGCGCATCCGCCGTTTCAATAAAGCCGCCTGCACGGTGATCAATATTATTGACAGCGATATAGGACGGCCGATCGATCATATCACGCATCATATCAGGTCCAGCACCTTCCTCGAAGATATCCGCCAGGCCAACAAGACAGGCTCCGTGATAGAACGGGAAATAGAGCTGGACAGCGGCGCTGTATACCTGATCCGCATACTGCCTTACATACGGCAGGACAAGATACGGGATGGGCTTGTGATCACCCTGGTAGATGTATCTGCTACCAAAAACCTGAACAGTATTATCAAAAGCGTGTTTGATGCCAGTGCGCATCCCATCCTGGTGTTTGAAACAGAACGCAGGGAAGGGCAGGTGATCAACTTCGTTTGTACTATCGCCAACACTGCTGCCTACCAGCTGCTGGGAAAGGGGCGCAAGGAAGAACGCCTGCTCCTGAAAGACAATTTTCCGGAACTGGCCACTCCGGGCCTTTTTAAACGCTATACGGATGTGGTGAACACCGGCAGGCCCGGCTTCATGGAGATCAACTTTGCAAAGAACGGCGCCAAACATTGGTTCCAGGCCGCCATCAGCAAGAAACAGGATGGCTTTGTGCTGGTGCTCACAGATATTACCCAACGTAAAGAGGCAGAAGAAAAGCTGCGCAGGAACTATAATGAATTGCTGGTTACTAAGGAAACGCTGCGCGAGCTGAATGAACAGCTGGAACAGAAAATAAAGGAACGCACCCGCGACCTGGAGATCAGCGAAGAACGCTTCAGAATGGTGGCTTCCCTCACCAATGATGTGATATGGGACTGGAACTTTGCCCGTAACGAGCTGTGGTGGAGCGACAGCTATTACGAGCTTTTCTCATTTGATGCAGCTGAGCCTGAAACACGGAGCCACGCTTTCAGGTTGCAGCACATCCATCCTGACGATCAGCAGCTGGTAAAAGACGCCTTCAGCTCCTTACTGCAGGGTACTGCTAAAGAATTTAATATAGCGTATCGTTTCATGAAGTCGGATGGGGAATATGCCCATGTGCTGGACAGGGGCACGCTGCTGCTGGATGATCAGGGTATGCCTTACCGTATGATCGGCGCAATGGTAGACGTAACGCCGCTGGAGCACAGTACCCAGCAGCTGCGCCAGAAGAATATGGAAATGCAATCGCTGATAGACCAGTTCCAGTTTGTGACTAACTTCATGCCGCAGATGGTGTGGGCCACCCGCACAGATGGTTATGTAGATTTCTTCAACCAGCAGTGGTATGAGTATACGGGCCTCACTTATGAGCAATCCAAAGGCGATGGCTGGGTAGCTGCATTGCATCCCGACGATAAAGGGCGCACTGAGGACCTTTGGAAAAAGTCACTGCAAACCGGTAATCCTTATGAAATAGAATACCGGCTCAAACGGTTTGATGATATGTACCGCTGGTTCCTGGGGCGCGCCACCCCCATGCGTGACGATGACGGAGATATTATCAAATGGTTCGGCACCTGTACAGACATACAGGATCAGAAAGCAGCAGAAAAGCTGCTGGAAGATAAGATCCAGGAACGCACCCGCGCGTTACGTTTACTGAACAAGAAGCTGGAAGACAGCAATACGGATCTCATGCAGTTCGCTTCCGTGGCTTCTCATGATCTGAAGGAGCCATTGCGCAAGATCCACCTGTTCAGCGGCTTGATCAGGGACCATTTTGGCGAAGGAAAGAATAATGAGCACAATCTCTCTGCCTATATCGACCGTATTATCAGCGCTTCTTCCAGGGCTACCAACCTGATAAATGATGTGTTATCCTACTCGCGCCTCTCAAGCGAGAACCTGTTTGAAGAAGTAGACCTTAACAATATCCTGCGGGACATCCTGCAGGACCTGGAACTGGTGATCCATGAAAAAGGCGCCAGGATACAGGCAGGCAAATTGCCTCTCATCCAGGCGGTGCCCGGCCAGATGCGGCAGCTGTTCCAGAACATTATCGGCAACTCCCTGAAATTCCATAAACCGGGAGAAGCGCCTGTGATCGCAGTAAGGGCAAGAACTGTCGGCGCAGCCAGCTATCCCAACATGAAAGATACCGTCGGCAGGCTGTATGAGATAACGATCAAAGATGAAGGAATAGGTTTTGATGAACAATACGCCAGTAAGATCTTCTCTCTTTTCCAGCGGCTGAACAGCAAGGAAAAATATGAAGGCACCGGCATCGGGCTGGCCATCGCGAAAAAGATCGTGGAAAGGCACCACGGAGTTATTATAGCAAAAAGCAGGGAGAACGATGGGGCATCGTTTACGATCGTACTGCCGGCAGAACAACCAGGCCGGCCACATGTAGATGAAGAAGTAACAAGGGCAAATCAAATATAACGCAGTACGACACCTTTATTTTATGGCAGATGAAACACCAGGCATCCTCTATATAGATGATGATGAGGATGACCTGTTAATCTTTGGAGAATCTATCGAAAGCCTGTACCCGGACATTACCGTGTTAAAAGCGCCTGGAGGCGAGGAGGGAATTGCTATGCTGCACTTCCTGGAACAGAGCGGCAAGCCTTTTCCCAATCTCATTATCCTGGATATGAACATGCCCAGGATGGACGGGCGACAAACATTAAAGGCTATACGCAGCCGGAAAGAATGGACTGGCATTCCCGTAGTGATCTTCACTACATCCACCAGTATCTCTGACATTGAGTTCTCCAGGAGCAACGGCACGGTCTGTATCACTAAACCCATGAACTATGAAAGCCTCGGAAAGGTGATCAGGCAGCTTTTAAGCTATTGCAGCCCTCCATTGGGCACAGTGAAAAACGTATAGATCCATTCTTCCAGCCCGGTAAAACAGGCATTGGCGGCATCCATCGCCAAACGGGTATCTGTGGGCGTTGTAAGCGCGGCGTTAAGGCTGTCCAGGAACAACAGCCACATGTCTCTGTTCTGTTCACCGTAGCCCGAAAAGAAAGAGAAGGTCGTTTCGGGAAGGGTAGGGCACTGCCCGTTGATCATCTTTTTGATCACGGCGCCTCCCAGTGTGGAACCTTCCAGCACATATTGACAGGCCAGTGCTTCAGCAGTGTGATGCAAAGCAGGCAGCTGAAGCGCAATATGCTGTGGCGCCGGGAATCCAAGCGCCTGCAGGTCTGTCAATATACGGGCAGCCTTTCGCCTTAGCGCTGCGTCGGGTATCGATGTGCCGCTGAGCGCTTCAATGCGCTTCCATCGGTGCAAAATAGCCATAGAAACAGTACAACAGAGATGCATAATCTGCTGCTGTACGAATGCTTTTTATGTGACGGATTAACGCCTTCTCTGCGCTGGCATGAGCAGGTGCTGTTGCTTGTTTGATCAGTTCCGCAGTGGTGGCCGTTTTGTGTGTCATTGCTTAAAAATAAGCATCATTCATCACAAAACGCATTATTCTGCCTGCTGTTGTTTCAGGAGCTCGTCGTTTGCCTGCCGGTTCTTCAGTATACGGATATAGTTCAGCGCAAGACGGTTGTTATATTCTTCATAAGCTTTTTGCGACCATTTAATGGCCAGTTCCAGCTCTCCGTTGATCTCACAGATGATGGCCATGTTATAACAGGCCCTGCCTGCCACTGTGCTGCTGGGGTTCGTGGTCTCCTTCTTCCAGATAGCTGCGGCGCCATCCCAGTTGCCTGTTTGTGCTTTGCGGCGCGCAGTCCTGAAATTATCTGTGCCCTTCACATAATAATCCCTTGTAACCCTGATGCGATACGGAATTAAGCGCATCGCATAGTTTTGCCCTGCTTCGCTGCTAACCTGCTTTACCGCTTCCTTGCGATTGAGCAGTGCAGCTGCTGCAGCAGCGGGGTTGATGCCCCTGCCGGAGAAAGTAAGGTCTCTTGCCACCGGGAATTCATCCAGGATATTCCTGCTGGCAGGATCATAGATCCGCCATCCCGTTTTTACCGTGGTCAGCATGCTGGCCTGGTGCTCAATGCCGGGCACATTACCCAGGGGCGTTTTCAGTGAAACGGGTTTAGCCGCATAGCTGATCTTTGAGTCGGTGTCAAAGAGCTCCAGCGAGAACAGGGCGTCTACGTGGTTATCGCGGCATATTTTATCCACGGTTTCCCAGGTGAGCGGTGCAGAGAAAAGTCCGGGGGCATTGGTGCTCAGATCCAGCTCGCCCAGTGCTTTTACATTCTCAAAACGGTTGTTCTTCAGCAGCTCATCGGTCAGGCCGCTAACGCTGCTTTGCGCGCCTTCCTTGTCCAGTTGTGCGCCTTCCAGGCTGAAGATCTTATCCACGGCATCTACGGCCTTGTGCTGTGCGGCAACGGTGGTCCTGTTTACCACACCGGGCGTTTTAACGTAAGCCGGTAAGGTCACTGGCGCGGGTTTCAGTACATTGATATACACCAGTTCAGTAGATTTGCAGGAAATGCAGGTAATGGCTGTTAAGGCAATGAAAACCAGGTTTTTCACGCAGTTTGTTCCAGGCATAGGATAGTGGTTGAAATATTGTCCCTCGTGTTAATTGAATGCTCCTTTTCGAAGGATAAATATAATATAATTTATATACAATTATCGCTGCTTTGTCTGGTCATGTGAAAATAATTTAAGTATAAGCGCCTGAGATATTAGGAAATAAGAATAAAAATTATAATTTTGAGTCATATATAACCAGTGTATGTAGATTATCAACCAAATCCGTATAACCCTGGTATACCTTGTTCTATCTATTTTTTAGGACTAAAACCGCATGCTCTTTAGTACTTGATCCTTTGCCGCGTCGCGAACCGCGTATGGAAATAGCCTTGATCCCGTTTTCAGCCGGAGGGAAAAGGCCTAATTCCATGATTGTGAGGGGCGTTTCATAAATAAGTGCTAATTTTGCCGTTTTATATATATAATTATAGTAATTAATGAAGACATATTTCCGGCTCTTGTCCTTTGCTAAACCGATCGAAAAGTATGCGATTCCCTATATCATCTTTACACTTTTATCCGTGTTGTTTGGTGCGTTGAACCTGGCATTACTGGCGCCGCTGGTGACCACGCTCTTTGATCAGAACGCAACGAAGCAGGTAGTAGCAAAGCCGGCCCATTATTACGACATTTTTAAGATGATGTATTATTACTCATCTATCATATATGTGAAGTATGGCGTTTACAAAACATTGCTCTTTGCGTGCTCGATCATTGTGGTATCTGTGTTCCTGGGCAACATCTTCCGTTATTTCTCGGAACGTACCATGGAGGCCCTGAGGATCCATACCTTGCTGAACCTGAGAAAGGCGGTGTTTAATAATGTAATGGACCTGCACCTGGGCTATTTTAATAATGAAAGGAAAGGCGATATCATGTCGAAGATCGCGTCGGATGTACAGGTGGTGCAGTACACGGTAACAGGCACTCTGCAGGTGATCTTTAAAGAGCCTTTAACGCTGATCACTTACCTGGTAATGCTGTTCGTGATCTCTTATAAGCTTACCCTGGCCTCTATGCTGATCATCCCTATTTCCGGCTTTATCATCTCCAGGATCGTATCCCGTTTGAAAGAGCAGGCTGTCGCCTCGCATGAATCATACGGAAATATGATCAGTTACCTGGATGAGGCCCTGGCCGGTGTGAAGATCATCAAGGCTTTCAACGCCACCGAATTCATCAAGAGCCGTTTCAACAGGGAGAACGTCAGGTATTCCAATATCATCCGGAGTATGTCTAAACGGCAGCAGCTGGCTTCCCCGGTATCGGAGACCCTGGGCGTAGTGATGGTGGCCTGTATCGTATTGTATGGCGGCTCCCTGGTGCTGGCGAAGGATGGCGGACTGGATGCAGCTGCTTTCATTGCTTATATCGCACTGTTCTCACAGATCATGCGCCCGGCAAAGGCCCTTTCCCAGGCGTTCACCGGTATTCACTCCGGTATTGCCGCAGGAGAGCGTGTACTGGCCCTGATAGATGAGAAACCGCTGATCAAGGATGCACCCGGCGCAAAACCTATTACTAATTTTAATAAGGAGATCCGTTTCGACAACGTTCGCTTTGCCTATAATGAGCGGGTGGTACTGGATGGCATCAACCTGACCATCCCCAAAGGAAAGACAGTGGCGCTGGTAGGGCCTTCCGGTGGTGGTAAGTCCACCCTGATGGACCTGATCCCCCGCTTCATCCAGCCGCAATCAGGCCATATCCTGGTAGACGGCGAAAGCATCCAGTCTTTCCAGATGGATTCTGTGCGCCAGCTGATGGGCATTGTAAACCAGGAATCGATCCTGTTCAATGATACTGTTTTTAATAATATCGCCTTCGGGAAACCGGGCGCCACTTTGGAAGAGGTGCAGGAAGCAGCGAGGATCGCCAATGCGCATGATTTTATTATGGCAACCGAGCACGGTTACCAGACGAATATAGGCGATAAAGGCGTTAAATTATCAGGAGGGCAGCGTCAGCGCATCTGTATCGCACGCGCCGTACTGCGTAATCCGCCCATTATGCTGCTGGACGAAGCCACCTCTGCGCTGGATACGGAATCAGAACGTATGGTGCAGGATGCCCTGAACAACCTGATGAAGAACCGTACTTCGCTGGTGATCGCACACCGTCTCAGCACCATACAAAATGCTGATCTCATCATTGTGCTGGAAAGTGGCAGAATTGTTGAGCAGGGAACACATACCGGACTCTTAGAAAAGAATGGATTATACCGCAAGCTGATAGAAATGCAAACCTTTAGCGCAAATTGATGAGTAACAAATTAGCGTATAGTACGTTATACTTATGAGGCGCGTAGCAACGGCCTTCACATTTTAAAGCAAAAAAGTACAAATTTGATGGCGAACAGGGATTTTTCAGTAGGTATACTGATCTCAACTTACAACTGGCCGCGGGCCCTTGAGATCATCTTCGAGAGCATATTGCAGCAAACGCAATTGCCCGACGAGATTTTGATCGCCGACGATGGCTCAGGCTATGAGACCGAGCACCTGATCAACCGTTACCGCAAGATCTTCAACATGCCCATAAAACATGCCTGGCATGAAGATCAGGGTTTCAGAAAAGGGATCGTCCTCAATAAAGCAGTAAAACTGTCCACATCGGACTATATCATCGAAATAGACGGCGATATCATTCCGCATCCCCGCTTTATCGAAGATCATGTTCGCAACGCCCAGAGAGGTCATTTCGTGCAGGGCGCCCGCACCATGATCGGTGAAAGCACTACCATGGGGATCCTGCGGAGTGGCAATACCAGCCTGAACTTCTTCTCAAGAGGTATCAAGAGCCGCTTCAATGCGCTGCGCTTCCCGGCATTATCATTCCTGATCAAAACAAATCCCTACAGCTCTGATAATATCAAGGCCTGCAACCTCGCCTTCTGGAGAGAAGACTTCATCGCCATTAACGGGTATAACAACCAGTTCTTTGGCTGGGGCTCTGAAGACTGCGAGTTCGCTGCCAGGTTGATCAACGCAGGCGTATTGAAGAAACGCCTGAAACTGGCCGCTGTTTGCTTCCATCTGCATCATAACGCCAATTCAAAATCACAGTATGTGGTGAACGACCTGCGTTATAGCGAAACAAAGATCAACAAGCTTGTTTTCTGTCCTGACGGTTACGCCGAAGTGTAAGTATAGTAACATACCATAGCCATATGATCCTGTTGACCGTACCTATGAACACACCGGTCTCCCTGTATTACATGCGTAATGTATTTTCCCGTTGAACACGCTCAGTATTATTATTGCCACCTATAACGCCGGCCTGCATTTAAAGGAATGCCTGGCATCCATCCTGGAACAGTCTTTTAAAGATCTTGAAATACTGGTGATGGATGGCGGCAGCACCGACAATACCATCGGGATCCTGAAGGCAACGGATGATCCCCGTCTTTCCTGGACCAGCGGGCCCGATGCAGGCATTTATGATGCCATGAACAAAGGCATACAGCGAGCCAAAGGCAAATGGTGCTACTTCATGGGCGCAGACGACCGCTTGCTGCCCGGCTTCAGTGAGCTGGCGGCAAAGCTGCAGGATGAAAATGCGGTGTACTACGGCAACAGCGAGCCTTATTACGGCGCCAGCGGCGCAACACCTGAACTGCTGATCGGCAAATTCACCAGCTACCGGCTGGCCAAACATTGCATGAACCACCAGGTGATCATCTACCCGGCGAAGGCGCTCCGCAAATACCAGTATGATCTCCGTTACAAAGTATATGCAGACTACGCCCTGAATATCCGTGTATGGGGCGATAACAGCTTTAAAAAACTGTTCTTTCCAATCACCATCGTGCGCTATGATATGACGGGCTTCTCCTCCGTCACCAATGATATTCCCTTTAAACAGGATAAGCTGCAGCTGATCCGCCAAAGCATGGGCTGGATGATGTACCTGCGCATGCTATACAAGCGTTACAAGAAAAAGCTGCAGGGCGAAAAAGATTTCTGGGAATATTAACGGTTAGTAAAATGTATCTATCTTTATCGCTCCAAACGAATGCATGAAAGTAAGTATTGATGTAGTTATTCCTTCTTTTCGACTGGACGAGAAGTACATTCTGCCTATCCTTCGCCTGCGAAAACCTGACAATGCCCTCATCAGATTCTACCTGGTAGCCGATAACCCGGCGATCATCCCGGCATCTTCCATCCAGTCGATGGTGGATAATGAACAGGTATTCCTGGCGGTCAACCCGCAGAATATGGGCGCCAGTATTACACGCAATGCAGGCATCAATATGGGAAGGGGAGAATGGGTGCTGCTGCTGGATGATGACATCGCCGTGAGCGAAGACCTGCTGATCACTTACGCGAATGCCGCTATCGAACATCCCGGGGAAATAGGTTTTATCGGCATGGTGCGCCTGCCCGAACCGGGTACCAATTTTACCGCTGCACTGAAGGCAAGCGGCTCCCTGGATATCTTTTCCATCGCTGAACATAAGCCCTCCTTTGCCTGGGGCGCTACAGCCAATATCATGGTAAAACGCAGCGCCATTGGCGATGTGCGTTTCTCCACCGTATACCCTAAATCAGGCGGTGGTGAAGACGTGGACTTCTTCCTAAAGATCCGTGAGCACAACGGGTATAAGGATTTCAAAACCCTGCCGCATGCAGCAGTGGTGCATCCCTGGTGGAAGAATGAACAGCCGGATCTGAAACGCCCTTTCCGTTATGGTACGGGCAACAGCTGGCTGCCACAGCTGAATCCTAAATATGCTTATTACGATTTTCCCAATACACCGGAAACCTTGTTGCTTTCATTGCTGGTGGCAGTCGTAGTGCTGTTTGTAGAACCGGCCTGGGTAGTTTCTGTATTATTGTTTATGGCAGGTGCGGTGATCATTGAGCTGATCGCCAGCAGCATCCAGACTGTTAAACGCGCCCGTACGGGAAACATCACCGTGTTCTCCTATGTTATTGCGCTCAGACTGGCGCAGGAAGCCGGCGTATTGTGGGGCAAGCTTTCACGCTTCCGTTTTAAAGGTATTGGGGAACGTTTTCATGATAATGGGATCATCAATAAAGTATACTTCTACCGTACCAACACCTACAAGATCGTTAAATGGATCCTCTATCCATTGCTGGTGTTCCTGATCCTGCGCGCATGCTAGCGCTTATATTACCTGTTTGATAATAGCCACCGCTTCCCGCATTTCCTTTTCGTTTAATGAGGCAAAGCCAAAGCGCAGCGCGTTATGGTTGCTGGTGCCATAGCTGTAATTGGCGCCGTCTGTCATGAACAGTCCCTGTGCAGATACCCTTGCTGCAATAGAGGGCAGGGGATATTGCTCGTTGAACCGGGCCCATACCGCCATGCCCCCCGCCGGTTTGCGGAAGCTGACAACGCCTTTCAGTTCCTGTTCCAGCAGTTCGCAGAGCAGGTCCCTTCTTTCATGGTATAGCTTCACTGATTTCTTCAGGTGCCGCTGCATATCGCCGTTCTTAAACAGGACCGCCAGCGCTTCTTCCAGCACATTATCGCCCCGGATGTCTATCATCCTTCGTTGCAGCGCCGCTTCGGTGATGAAGTTCTCCGGTGCTACCATATAGCCTACTCTTATAAACGTAGCCAGCGATTTGGTAAAGGAGCCGATGTAGATCACATTCCCTCCATGATCTGCGCTGGCCAGCGGCAAAATAGGGCTGCTGCTGTAATGGAAATCATAGTCATAATCATCTTCTATCACAGGCAGCTTATATTCCCGGATCAGCTCCAGCAGCTTCATGCGACGGTCAGCACTCAGCGTAACGGTGGTAGGGTGGTGATGGTGCGGGATGATGTAGAGCAGGCGGGGTGTTTGCCGTTTGCAGATCTTCGCGATGGCATCCACGTCGATCCCGTTCTCATCCAGCGGTATGCGTACCAGTTTAGCGCCAAACTGCTGGAAGATCATATCCGCCAGGAAATAATTCGGCTCGCCTACCAGTACGGTATCGCCTGGTTTTAAGATCATCCGGGCAGCAATATAAATGGCCATTTGCGCGCCATGTGTCAGCATCACATTGCCTGGTGTGATGTTTAATCCCCGGCTGTCAGACAGGAATTGCACCATGGCCGTACGCAGGTTTAAAGGTCCCTGGGGGCTGCCGTAGGCGGCATAACGTTTAATGGCCGCGCTGTTGTACAGGCTGCGGTATTCGCGTATCAGCAGGTCTATCGGGGCTACGCGGTGGTCAGGGAATCCATCATTGATGATCAGCCGGTGATCGCCTGCACGGGCGGCTGAACTAAGCACCACCGGCGCTTTATTGAAGGTAAACCCGGTATTACCTGCATAGGCAGGTATTTTGGCGGCCGCTTTAAAACTGCGCGGTTTTATTTCGGGCAGGCGCTGTGATACGATCACGCCTTTACGGGGGATCGTTTCTATCCAGTCTTGTGTAAACAGCTCCTGGTAAGCCGCCACGATGGTCTTACGGTGCACCTGCAGCAACAGGGCCATTTCCCGGCTGCCGGGCAGCGGAGCGCCGGGCTTGATAACACCTTCGCGAATGAGGCCTATCAGCCCGTTGGAGATCTGTTGATACACCGGAGCGCTGCCATTCTTGTTGATAGTAAGCAAGGTCTGGAAAGGAAGCATCTGGACTACACGTTTTGTTTCAACTGGACTATAAAGGTAGCCCAAGCCGGTGATAATTTTACATCGTAAATCAAAACAGATGCAAAAGAATCAATCCCTGATCCAACTTTATTTACGTATAGGGCTCGGCGCTAGTTACCTGTGTGCAGGTCTTGACCGCTTAGGCGTATGGGGACCTCCCGGTGGCGCACGCATCAGCTGGGGCGACTGGCAGCATTTTATGGACTATGCCTATAAGCTGTTATTCTTCCTGCCTTATGGCCTGGCAAACTTTGTAGCCGGGATCGCCTCTGCCGCTGAGATCATTTTCGGTGTGCTGCTGATCCTGGGCCTGCTCACCCGCTGGGCTGCCATTGGCAGCGGTATCCTGCTGCTCCTGTTTGCATTGAGCATGACAGTGGCATTCGGTATCCAGGCGCCGCTGAATTATTCTGTATTCACGGCCAGTGCAGCCAGCTTTTTGCTCTCTACCCTGCCAGCTTATAAATGGAGCCTGGATGGCATTTTATCGAAGAGGAAACACGCTTATCAAACAAGTGATCTGTATTAACATAAAAACAATAGCACCATGTCAAGACTTAAAATGGGCAAAGTACAACCCGCTGCCTACAGAGCAATGGACGCATTAGACAAATACATTGAGACCACCAGTGTTGACCGCTTACATCGCGAGCTGATAAAGGTCCGCGTTGCCCAGATCAATGGCTGCGCCTATTGCGTGAACGAGCATACCCACGATGCGCTGAAACTGGGCGCTGATCCTAAGAAGATGTACCTGGTAGGTGTATGGAGAGAGGCGCCTAATGCGTTCAATGAAGCGGAGCGCACGGTACTGGCCATTGCAGAAGAGATCACACTGATCCACCAGCACGGCCTGAGCGAAGAGCTTTATCAAAGGTCACTGTCCCTCTTCGGTGAAGAGCAGACCGCGCAGATCATTATGATTGCCATTACCATCAATGCCTGGACCCGTATAGGCGTTTCTTTACACATGGAACCTGAATTATAAAACAGCCGATTATGTTTCACATCAGATATGCGCAAAGTGAAAAGGAGATAACCGATTGCTGGGAGGTAGTGAACACTTTGCGGCCCCACCTGGTAAAGAACGATTACCTGCAGCAGGTGAAGGAGATGCAGCTGGAAGGCTATCATATGCTGTACCTCTCGGAGAATAATAAAGTGGCTGCCTTTGCAGGTTACCGCAACATCTATAGCCTTTATGCAGGTAAATTTATCTATGTGGATGATCTCTGCACCTTACCGGAGTTTCGTTGTAAAGGATATGCAGGCGCCCTGCTGGATTACATTCACCAGCTGGCAAAGGAAACAGGGAAGAGCTCCGTGGTGCTGGACAGCGGCTTTCAGCTGCATCCTGCACACCGCCTGTACCTGAATAAAGGGTATGTGCTGTCGGCACATCACTTCCGGAAATCTTTATCATAGCATAGAAATACTTACCGTTTGCCGCCATTCTGAACTGTAAGAGGCTGTCTCAACGCAAGGTTGGGCAGCCTTTTTTTATTAAGGGAAACATAAAAGATAGTTTGTAAATTAGTGGAGAAAGTAAATCCCGTTCCCTCAGATCCATGGCAAACGAACGCAGTAAAGAGCAGTCAGCGAATATACCTTCCCGTGCGGCAGCACATCACCCTCAATCCTCCGGGATCTCGTACCCCGCGGTGAGACACGCTTTGGAGGAGCCGGAGACGTCTCAGGAGCACGATCCGCAACCTGAAATAAAACCGTTTCAGCTAAAACCGGATGATACGGTAGTGCAGCTGGCTACCAAAAGAAAGCAGCAGCCTGCGAAGAAGAAAACAGCCCCTCCCAAAAAGAAGCACAAATCAAAGCATAATGCGCCGGCTAAAATGGACGAAGAGGAGGATGAGGAAGATACGGTTCCGGCAATTACCCTTGGTGAAGAGGATGCGCAGCTGGACCCGGAACAGGATGTCCCTTTAAAATTTGTAGCCTGGAATGCCAATCACTTCGGAGAAGGAAATGACCTGGACGAGGATGGGATCCTTAAGAAGATGGAAGATTTCGATACAAAGGATATCCTTGCCACGGTAAAGCCATGGAAACAACCAAAGGAGGGATTTACTGCCGGGGAAATATCAGAATATGTGGGGGTAATAGCAGCTAATGCCGGCGGGCTGCCGGATTTTTCCGAGATCCATGCTGTAGATCAGCTGATGGACGCGGTGAAAGGACTTAACTATATATGCAAAAGGCTGGGAGATGAAGGTGACGCCTATTTTGCCGGGAAATACAGGATCATATTATCCATTCTCGGCTCCTTGAAAAAGCATTATATGATAGCGCATGCCCGCCATTTAATGGAGGTGCACCCCAATCTCATTATGGGCTTCAACGAAGTAGGGAAAGGGGTGGATTTTATGAAGAAAAAGCTCGAAGAAAAGAATGAAATGGAGGAGGACGAGGAATCTGAATTTAAGAAAGATAAAGGCAGCAAGCTGGTAAAGGGGCCTAAATTGCAGGCTATTTCAATAGATGTAAAAGCCCTTAATGCAGCCATTGAGGCGCACAATGACGAACATGATGATTCTAGCGATCACATAAAAACCCTTCCCGTAAAGAAGGATTATACCGCCGCAGATTTCCTGGCACAGACTGCCGCTTATGCCCTGCTGAATTCGCCGGAAGAGCTGTTGCGCCAATCACAGATAGAATATTACCCGGCTGTTTTCAACGAAGAAAAGTATGAATACCTCGGCTATACTGCGATCAGCAGTGCCGGAGAGGAGATAAGCCGTGCAAACATAAGCTGGACCAAGAATCCTCATCTTGGTTATACAAAGTTCCGCCCGATTGTCGTTCACAAATTCCAAAGAAAGAACGCAAACGGTAAGCGGGCCGGAAATGAGATCTGGTACGGTATGGTGCATACCAGCCCGGAAGGCGATGAATTTGACAGGAGGGTTATTTATGAGGAACAATTGCGCAAATCCCTACCAAAGCTAAGAGACAAGTCGAGAAAGGCTGGTGCGCAACTGATTGTTGGCGGAGATTATTATATCGCTGAGGAAGCAGTTGTAAAAACTCCGGCTGTTCTGAGGTTCCAGAACAAGACGTATAAAACGGAGGTTCCGAATGCTTACAGGCTGGCCAGAAAAGTGATCAAAGCGCAGCAACTGAACTCGAACAGTTCCGTTGGCAGATCTAAAAGGGGCAACAAGCTTTCCACCGGCACCATGAATGAGGTCAGGAACCTCTCGGATCCGGCATCGGGCAAACCTTATAATTATAAAAAGAGCATTGAGAGAAAAGGTCTGAGGGATGCAAGATCTTTGACCGGGACCAATGAGAATAACGCCGGCCTTCAGAGCGCCGACTATTTTATTGTAGACCGTAAGACCGCAGGAACGTACCAGGCCGGAGTGATTGATCCTGCTACCGGTTTGCCTCACTATATGGAAAGCGAGGATAATGAGCTTTCAGCGTCGTGGTTCAGCTTCAGTGATCACGTTCCGGTAATGGCAGTGGTGTCAGATAAGGAGCTTGATGAAAGAGTGCCGGATGCCTTCCCCTCCAGCAAAAGCTATTTTTACAGCGATGAGCATAATATGAACCCCTTTGATCTCCGGTTCCTGCAGATCGCCAATATGGTAACCCGCCTGCTCAGCGTCCGTAAAAAATATCCGCCTGAAACGATCGACGAGATCGAACGGACATATCATCACATACAGGAACTGCGCGATACAGCTGACTATACTGAAAAGGATATGAAGCTGATGAGCAATTTCAAAAACGGACTGGAGAAGCTGCTCGAAAATGAGGAACCGGAACAAGCTGTTACAACAGGGATGTTTGAAACATCCCAGGCCAGCAATGCATACATTACTACTATATTACAGCAGGTATGGTTTGACATACTGGAGATGCAGCTGGAAAATGAAGAAGAAGATCTCCTGGGCTATATCCAGGAGGTACGAATGATCATCAAGGATGATAAGATCAATACTGCTTTTAGCGTTGGTCTTACAGCCGAAGATGAAAAAAGCTGGAGCGGAGTAACTATTGCAACCAGGGAGCTGCTCCAAAAACGGCTCGGGCCGGATAGCCTGGCTGACATAGATACTTTGCACGCCAGCATAAAAAAGGAACGTAAAAAAACAGAAGCAGACCGCTTCATAGACCTGAAAAAGCGTTTGCAGCGGAATCTCCTCAATGATCTCATGGGAAGGATAGGGACCTATATAAAGGAAGTGAGGATGGACCCTCTCTTTATGGACCGGAAGGAATATGACAATGTAGCGCAGAACTATGAGCTGCTGGGAGACATTATCGGTAAAAAAGTGGTCAAAAGCAGCTTGCATGACGACCAGCAGAAAGTTGATATTGACGAAGCAAATGAAAAGCCCTATAAACGGAATGCTTCATTGGAAGACAAGGCAGAAAAGGGTGGCATTCCTAACACCGGAACGGATTGTTTCATGAACGCGCTGTGCCAGCTGTTATCTTTACCCGTTTATCAGCACCTGGCATTGGACGGCAAGGTGCGTCAGCTGGTAAACAAGGTAGGGAACCAGCAAAGCATCACTAAAGCAGACGTACGCGATCTGCGATTGTACTTATATACATTAGGATTGATCAACAGCATGGGCCGCCATGAAGATGCTGCAGAGCTGATGGGTCAGTTAATGGATGAACTGGATCCAACGCAGATTCCTAATCCACACCAGCTGCTGCAACAACATGATGCGCTGTTCAGACACGTAGCAGTAGACAAGCGTAAGATCCTTGAAGCGTATGATGTATCCGCAATACAACCTTCGCCCAATGATCCCTCGGCTGTGCCCTGGGTTAACGGGGAAAAGACAACGCCGCAACCTCCTGAGAATATACTTAACATATCTGTGACTGATGCCAAGGGCCTTATCGATTGGCTCAACAACCCACGATTCCCTGTACATAAGCCTGATCATAACAACCGGAAAACGATTGATTGGGCATTAATGGATCAGCAATGGGTAAGCGTAGTAAAAAAACAGGAAGAAACGATATTTACGCGGCTTCCAGCGGTATTGACCATCGCCCTGAAGCGCTTTGATAATAACCGGAATAAATTGAGCAAACCTTTTAAAATGCCAGAGTATTTCAGTTTATCCGAACAGGGACCGGTGCAGGTGATGCGGAAGCAATACAAATTACAGGGATTTGTTTACCACCAGGGTGAGACGCTCAGAGGCGGCCACTACTGGGCGCATAAAAGAGACCAGGATGATAGCTGGCTCAAAGCCAATGATGCCAGCGTTGGTCCATCTGATATGCAAGGCACCGGTGAGGGCTCTTTCAAACATGATCTTGACAACGCGTATATATACACCTATGAGCTCACCGGCAGTGCTCCGGCGCCGTTCAGCGATGCTTCATCACCGGATGTGGTGGTATAGCCCCGTTTTTTTATTGTATCACCACCCTGTATACAATATAGCTTTTACCATAGTTAACCGGGTCATGTTTTACCTACAGGGCGTCTGGTTGGGCAGGCCTTGACTGTGTGAGCAGCTCCCTCGCTTTAGCAATGGCGGTATCCAAATCTGCTTTAACAGCATCGTTAAAAGGAACAAGCTGGTCGCCTGTACAGGCACTGATCTGCTTCCTTTCGGACAAAGGCTGGCGGAATAAATGTTACAATACCGGGCTCAGGGGCCCTCCACAGTAAATGTTTGAATTTTTCAATGTTTTGTTTGATAATCGTTAGCTGGCAACTGCCCTTGCGCAATAACTTTGGCTGCAATAAAATGAAACACCATGAGCAATAACATTGCAGGGAAAGTAATTGTCGTTACAGGCGCCAGCAGCGGCCTGGGAGAAGCAGCTGCTCGTCTGCTGGCAGCAGAGGGCGCTACGCTTGTATTAGCCGCCCGCAGGGCAGACCGTATACAGCAGCTGGCCGAAGAACTGAAACAGAAGGGCGCTGAGGCACTGGCGCTCACTACAGATGTAACGCAATATGAACGGGTAAAGCAACTCGTAGATAGTACCGTACAAACTTTCGGAAAAGTAGATGTCATCATCAACAATGCCGGCCTGATGCCGGCTGCTCCAATCGGCCGCCTGAAGATCGAAGAATGGGATGCGATGATCGATGTAAACCTGAAAGGTGTGTTATACGGCATTGCAGCAGTATTGCCTTATATGAAGGAACGGCGCTCCGGGCATATCATCAATGTGTCTTCTGTAGCCGGACATAAGGTGCCTAATGGCAATGCGGTTTATTCTGCTACCAAGTTTGCGGTCCGTGCCCTATCAGAAGGCCTACGTGTGGAAGTGAAACCGCATAATATCCGCACTACGGTGATCTCTCCGGGCGCCGTAGCCACTGAGCTAACCAACACCATTTCCGAGCCTGATATCGCTGCAGCTTATAGTAAAGTATATGAGAAAGCGATCCCTGCGGATTCCTTCGCAAGGGCGGTTGCCTACGCGATTGGCCAGCCGGAAGAAGTAGATATTAATGAAATACTGTTCAGGCCTGTTACTCAGGAATTTTAGTAGTAGTATTGTACCGGAATACCAAACAGCTTAGATATGGACATCAAAAGAAGCGGCTCACAGCCATCCGGCAAAGGACCGGCAGACTGGTTCACCGGTACGGTCCGGATAGATCCTTTGTTCCAGGCTGATGCCCCGGCCAGAGTGGCCGGCGCCAGTGTTACATTTGAACCGGGCGCCCGTACTAACTGGCATACCCATCCGCTTGGTCAGACATTGATCATTACCGCCGGCTGTGGATGGGCGCAGCGCGAGGGTGGGCCGGTAGAGGAGATCCGTCCCGGTGATGTAGTTTGGTTTGCTCCCGGTGAGCGGCATTGGCATGGTGCAACGGCTACTACGGCAATGACACATATTGCCATCCAGGAGAGTTTGGATGGGAAGGCGGTGGAGTGGTTGGAAAAGGTGGGGGATGAGGAGTATGGGAGGTAAGGAAGTCAATACAAAAAAGGCTGCACATCGTGCAGCCTTTTTAAATTCATCACATTTTTAAATTCATCACTTCCCGTGTATTCACACCGTCTCTGCCGCACTTGCTCCCTTCGGCACATTCACACCCAGAAACGCACCATAATTACTCAAATGATGCTGTGACCCTGCCTGGCCAAACCAATCCGTCGCCGTATTATCCTCATAGCTGGGATCCAGCTCTGTATAAAACGTTGTATAGTTATTTGACTGCTGCTGATATCCATAATACAGGAACACGCCCGCCAGCAGGATAAAGCCTTCCCGCAGGCTTACCGTATAGCCATTATAGCTGATGGTAATAGCAGAAGCATCCGGTTTAGGCTGATACAGGAAAGCTGTTTTAATGATCGTCTGTGAAACCGGGAAGTTGGGCACAATATCATTTGAGTTCTGGTAATGCCACGCCGTAGGCAGCTTCGCATCCAGGTCTTTTGCAAAATCCGCATTACCGGCAGCAGGTGCTGCGAAGGTGTAAAGGGAAATATTGCTGGTAGACAGGTTTTGTTGTGTAACCGTTGTTACAAAATAAGACGTGTACACATTGGCGAGATTAGCCCCCAGGCTATGCCCGGTAATGATCAGTTGTTTGCCGGCTTTGATATTCGGGATCAGGTAATCTGCAATAGAAAGACCACTGCCCATTGCATCCTGCATGGTCTGCACATTGGTGAACGCAGTGTTGGTACCTGAAGCGATCAACGGGTTCGGTGTGCTTGCATAAGGCCAGCTTACCTGTGTGATCACGTCCAGGTCTTCCAGGATCCAGTTGGCAAATGCGTCCCAGTTTTTGAAGATCTCATCAGGATTCAGAGAGCCCCGTATAGCGAGTGCATAGATTTCCCCGGTTGGGTCTACGGCAATGTACGCATAGTTGCCGTCGTTTGTCTGGATGCCGTTCCATACAACTTTCCAGCCGGGCAGGTAGGTGGAAATGTCGTTGGAAGCATCAGTGGAGTAGGCAACATAAGAGAGAAATACCGCACTCTGTGCATTGGTGAGGGGATTCGAAATTGACGTCATGGTGTAATAGTTTTAAAATGATTAAATGAGGGAATTAATAAGGGATACAAATATTTATTTTCTGCCGGCTAATATAACGAGTTTCCGTGATTTTTGATGATCCGGAGGAGTATTCTTCATTGGGTAACGAGCTGGCGCTCCTATTGTTCTGGTTGCTGAATAAGCAGGATTTAACTAAAATATAACTTATATGTAATAAAATGTTTTGATATATTCGTAGTGTAAACCCAGGAGAAACCTTTTTTGGGGCCAAATAACATAGCAACTATCTTTGTTCAGTATAAAAAGTTCGACCTTGCAAACAGTATCCACACCTACAACTGTTATAGACATTCAAAGCTGGGCCAGCCAGCTCCCGGTGATCAGCCGCCGGTACCAGGACGCAGGACCATATCCGCACATTGTACTGGAGGATTTCCTGAACCCGGAAATACTCGACAAATGTAATGAGGAGTTTGATGCGCTCAGCACAGCTGACGGATGGATCAACTATGTACATTTCAACGAAAAGAAACGCGGTCTGAACAAGCTGGAACAGTTGCCTCCCAACATCCGGCATACGATCAATGAACTGAACTCGCCCCAATTCCTGCAGTTCCTCAGCGAATTAACAGGCATTAAGAACCTGCAGAAGGACGATTACCTGGAAGGCGGTGGTATACACCAGTCGGGCAGGGGCGGTTACCTGAATATTCACGCTGATTTTACCGTGCACCCGCACCACAGGAACTGGCAACGCCGTGTGAACGTGCTGGTTTACCTGAATAAAGACTGGCAGGACGAATGGGGCGGACAGCTGGAACTGTGGGACCGGCAAATGGCTGCCTGTGAAAGGAAAGTATCCCCCATCTTTAACCGTTGTGTGATCTTCAATACAGACGCTGATTCCTATCACGGCCATCCGGAACCCATGACCTGTCCGGAAGACCAGTTCAGGCGCTCTATTGCTTTATATTACTATTCCATTGAGAAAAATCCTTTCCGCAGGGCTACTCACTACATGGCAAGGCCCGGAGAAGGCAGCAAGAACCAGAAATGGAGGGTGAAGCTGGACAATGCCATGGTAGCTGCTTATACGGAAGTAAAGGGATGGTTAGGATCGAATGATAAAGTGATCAGCAACATGCTGAAACTCTTCTCCCGTAAGAAATAATATTGGTTTTATAGCCGTCATTGCCGCCGTAAACAATGGGCTTCATCCCCGTCATTGCTGCCATGAACAATGGGGCTTCAGCCACCGTCATTGCGAGGAGCCACGAGGGCTGGAGCGTTGGAGCAACGAAGCAATCTTTTAATGTAACTCTTCGCCCGGATCAACACGAAGAGGCTTTTAAAAGATTGCTTCGTCGCCCCCCGCACAAAGCATTACTGGTCCTGGCAATGCAAACTTAGCGAGGCTTTCTAACCAAAAACACAAACCCGTTCTTCCGGTACAGCTCTTTTAGCTCAGAGTTATTCTTCGTATAATCCTCCACACGATCCACCTTCGTAATAAAGTAAGCAGGTTTATCTATATCGCCCCTTAACAACCATTCTTCGTTATAAGAATTCGGATTGGCAGGCTTCTCTTTCTGCGCATAAAAGAAAGGTGCATAGCTCCAGTATCCCAGTGAGTTTACATAACAATCCTCCCCGCGTCTTTCAATCAGGAAATCAATAGCCGCGCCCTGTGAGTAGCGCTCCACTTTAGGCACGATCAGCATAGCTGCCAGGAATATAACAATGGCAGTGCTGCCAAAGAAGGTCCATGCCGCCTTGCCATAAGCGCCACGCTTTAATAAAACCAGTCCGGTTATTACCGCTGCCAGCATCAGTATACCGGGCGCGCCTTCTATACCGCTCCAATGCACATCCGCCATCATATTGCCCTGCGCAAAGGTGTCTGATACATAAGGCACCAGCTTTTTGATGTTCATGGCAATAATGGTAACAGACAACAGCACCACACCAATGATAATGCCCAGGATACCGGCGAAAACAGCCACATATTTCTTATAAGGCAATTCCTTGCGCTCCCACTTATAAAAAGTGTAAGCAGCCAGGAAAGTAACCGGGAACCAGGCCATGGAAGAATAGTGAATGATCCTTGACTGCACGATAGTGAACAGGATAGTCACCACCCAGAACAGGATCACCATCCAACGTTTAAAATCTCTATCATACCGGCTGCCGGAGCGCATTCTGAAGAAGGCCGGGATCGCAAACAGGGAAGCCGGAAAACATCCGATCAGGATCACAACGAAATGATAACCCGGGAAACCTTTCTGTCCCGCATCATGTGTGGTGAACAGGCGATACTGGTACTTCAGGAATTCCGTAATGAACCAGGGACCATTCTTCAGGGTTTCATAACCATACCAGGAGAAAGTAAGGAGGGAAGCCATCACGAGGAACAGCAGCGCATGTCCCCAGCCAAAGTATATTTTAAAGCGGTTATAGATGAGGTATACTCCCAGCACCAGTAAAAAGATCATCAGCGCCACCTGGCCTTTGGTCAATACCGCGAGGCCCATAAAAATTCCGGCCCAGATCGCATAATACACCGGTGTTTTCGTCAGCCCCTCTTTATCATAGCCGTTGCGCTTCCAGTGATACAGGATGAAAAAATACAGGGAGAGGAAGATGAAAAGATTGAACCAGGGATCGATCAACCCTGACTTAAAATACATATTAGGAAACAATGAGCCCGCATAAGCCAACGCCCACAGCAAACCAAATTTATGATCGTACACGCGCCTGCCGCAGAGGTAAAGCGCCAGCAAGGTAAAAATGCCGCAGATGGCATTGGGAAAACGCGCAGCAAATTCCGTATAGCCAAATAGCTTCATCGCCACCGTCTGCATCCAGAAGAACATCGGGGGCTTCTCCCAGAAAGGCTTGAAATTTACATATACACGGGAATAATCGTCCAGCTTGATCATCTCCCTGGAGCATTCGGCAAAATTGATCTCATCCCAGTCGAACAGGTGCACACGCCCCAGGAACGGAATGAACAAAAAAGCGCCGATTGCGGCCAGCAGCACTATAGTTGTTGTTTTATTACCATGCATATCTCTATGTAATTATAGATGGTTGGCAAAGATAGGGGCGTACACCTGCTTTTACAAATGAGCCAGTAAAAAGATAAAGATATCATCATATTGTTAGTCTGCCCATTTTCAAACAAATTGTCCGGAACCGGACATTTTTGTGAAATGGAAATCGTCTAAGCATCTCATTTTGAACATATTCTGTTTGGCATCCGGCTTGGAAAGTATTGGGTGCTAAAATCTCTTCATGGACAAAGTAATTGAAACAGAAGTTCGGTTGCAAAGAAAGAAAAAACTGGTATGGACCTTATCCCTTTCCCTGTTAGCCATCATTGCCGTGGTAATCTTCCTTCGCTCCGTGCTTTCCCCTTCGCTCAGCAGATCTGAGATCATCACCGCCGTGGTAGAAAGGGGCGATATCGAAAATACCATCAATGCCTCCGGCGAAGTGCTGCCTGAATTCGAGGAAGTGATCACCAGCCCTATCAATGCCTCTATTCAACAGGTGATGATGGAGAGTGGCAGCAGCATCAAGGCGGGCCAATCTATTCTGCTGCTGGATAAAACCGCATCACAGAATGAATTCGAAAAGCTGCAGTTCCAGCTGGAATCAAAACGTAATTCCATCAAAAAGCTGCGGCTGGAACTGGAAAAGAGTTTTTATGATATCAAATCCAACAATGATGTAAAACAACTACGCATTAACAGCATGGAAGCGGAAGTGGAGAATGCAAAACGTTTATTCCGCGCCGGGGGTGGTACCCGCGAAGATATTGAACAGGCAGAGCTGGAGCTGAAAGTGGCCCGCCTGGAAAAGCAGCAGCTGGAGAACGAGATCAAAAGCAAACAGCAGACCATGCAGATCGAGATGAAAGAAGCGGAGATTGCTGCCGCCATAGAAGAAAGTAACCTGCATGAGCTGGGCCGTAAGCTGCAACTGGCCAATATCTCCGCCAGCCGGGGCGGCGTGATCACCTGGGTGAACAGGAACATCGGGGAAAGCATACACGAAGGCGACCCGTTGGCCAGGATAGCAGACCTGCGCAGCTTCAAGGTGCAGGGCAGTATTGCAGACCAGTACCTGGACCAGCTGCGCAACGGGATGCCGGCCATCATCCGTATCAATGAGGCCACAATAAGAGGAACGGTCGTGAACATACAGCCCGCCGTTCAGAATGGTATCATCACCTTCGCTGTTCAGCTGGATGCCGGCGATAATAAACTCTTGCGTCCTAATATGAAAGTAGATGTTTACCTGGTAACCGCCTTTAAGAAGAACGCACTGCGCATAACAAACGGCGCTGCTTTTAAAGGAGCCGCCCAGCAAGACATCTTCGTGGTGCACGCGGGTAAGGCCGAGAGAAGGAAAGTGCACATTGGCCTCAGCAATTTCGACTACGTAGAGATCATGGATAACGTGCAGCCCGGAGAGCGTGTGATCATTTCTGACATGAGTGCCTACAAAAATGCCCGCGGGCTCACCATCAACAACTAAACCGTATGAACCGCATATTGCGCTATATTATTTTTTGCTTGTCATCCTGTTGCGCGGTACAGGCACAAACGGTTCCTGATACGCTGAGGCTCGGCCTCGAACAGGTGGTAGACATGGCCAAGGCCTCCTCTATTGCTGCTAAACAGGCTTTGACCACCCGTAAAACCAAATATTGGGAGTTCCGTACCTATCGCTCCAATTATCAACCGCAGCTGGCACTGAACGGGATCTTGCCAGGCTATAATAAAACATTTACCGAGGTACAGCAGCCGGATGGAACGATCCTCTTTCAATCTATTCATAATAACAATTCCTCGCTCAACCTGTCTTTCAGCCAGAGCATCGCCGCCACGGGCGGAACGGTGTTTGGTACTACCCAGCTGCAACGCTTTGATGATTTTGACCGCAAGAACACTTTGTATAACAACGTGCCCTTCGGCATAGGTTTCAGCCAGCCCTTGTTCCAGTTCAACCAGCTGAAATGGGACAGGCGGATTGAGCCCCTGAAATATAAGGAAAGCACACAGGCCTACATTGAAGCCATGGAAAACGTGGCCATCACTGCCTGCGGCTATTTCTTTGACCTGCTGCTGGCACAGGTAAATTTGCAGATAGCAGAGACCAACCTCCGCAACACTAAAAACATTCTGCGCATTGCCAATGAGAAATATGCGCTGGGCAAGATCTCACGCAACGAGATCCTGCAGCTGCAGCTGGAACAGCTGAAGTCTGAAAAGGCTGCCGGTATTGCACGCCGCGATATGGAAATAGCAGGCCTCAACCTGCGGTCTTATATCGGGCTGCAGCATAAGGAAGAAATAGCGCTCATTCCACCCGGTTCAAAATCAAATGTGCATGTTCCGGCAGACAAGGTGCTGGCAGAGGCTTATCAGAACCGTAGCGATGCGATTGCCTTTGCACGGCGTATGGCAGAAGCCAACAGGGATGTTGCCAAAGCCAAAGGCGATAACGGCCTCAATGCCACCTTAACGGCGCAGCTGGGCTTTTCCAAAAGCGCTACTACCATCGGTAAATCTTACCAGTCGCCACAGGATCAGCAGGAAGTACAGATCACCTTCGCCATCCCCATCCTGGATTGGGGGCGATCAAGGTCGCGCACCAAAACCGCGCAGGCCAACCTGGAATTTACAGCATATGCGGTGGAGCAGGACAAACAGATCTTTGCCCAGCAGATCGTTACCCAGGTCACCTTGTTTGATATGATGGAAGACCAGCTGCAACTGACTGCGAATGCAGACAGCATAGCCAGCGAAAAGTACCGCATCGCTGAGGAAAGATATATCTTGGGTAATTTCGGCATCACAGACCTGAGCATCGCCTTCCAGGAAAAAGACCAGGCCAAGCGGGATTATATCGCCGCGCTGCGCGATTCCTGGAGCGCTTATTACCAGCTGCGCTACCTGTCGCTGTACGATTTCGAAAAGGATGAAAAGATCAGCTATCAGCAAGCCTATACATCGTTTAACAACTAAACCCATCATAATGATCCATCTACAGAACATAGAGAAAGTATACCGTACAGATACGGTTGAAACACTCGCGCTGCACAACATCTCCCTGCAGGTAGAAAAAGGGGAGTTCCTTTCCATAATGGGTCCCTCCGGCTGCGGTAAAAGCACCATGCTGAACCTCATGGGACTGCTGGACGCACCTACCAAAGGAGAAGTGAAGATAGACGGCAAGAAGCTGGAAAACCTGCCGGACGCGAAACTGGCGGAGTTCAGGAACAGAAAGATCGGCTTCATCTTCCAGAGCTATCATCTTATCAACGACCTGCGGGTAGTAGACAATGTAGAGCTGCCGCTGATCTACCGGAAAGGCGCTGCTAAGGAAAGAAAGCAGCTGGCAACCGAGGCGCTGCAAAAAGTAGGGCTGAGCAACCGCCTGAAACATTTTCCTAAACAGCTCTCCGGCGGACAAAAACAAAGAGTAGCCATCGCACGTGCCATCGCCGGCCGTCCGGAGATCATCCTGGCCGATGAACCGACAGGTAACCTGGATAGCGCCATGGGCAATGAAGTGATGGAGATCCTCCTGCACCTGAATAAAACAGAAGGTACTACCATCGTCATGGTAACGCATGACGAGCAGATGGCTAAGAAAACGCACCGCCTTGTTCGACTGTTCGACGGCAGCCAGGTGCAGTGATCCTTTCATCCATTATAACATATACCGACTATGCTCGTCAATTATTTTAAGATCGCCATTGCGGTGCTGAAAAGAAGGAAGTTCTTCACCTTTATCAGCATCTTCGTCATCAGCTTTACCATTACCATCCTGATGGTGCTTGCTGCTTTTGTAGATAAAGTGGTGAGTGAAACCTATCCCGACAGGAACAGGAGCCGCATGCTGTATATCACCACATTTGAAGAGAGCGGCCCCGGCTCCATGAACAGCGGCGCTTTGTCTTTCTACTACCTGGACCGCTATGTAAAGCGCCTGAAAAGGCCCGCTAAAATTGCTATTTCCTCACGGCCGGAGAGTACCAATACCTATGTCAATAATAAAAAGATCACGGTGAGCTATCGTTATACTGACGCTATCTACTGGGAAGTGCTGGACCACGATTTCCTGGAAGGGAAGCCCTTTACAGCACAACAGCTGGCTAACGGCGAGCGCGTAGCCGTCATATCAGAGGATCTGAAAAAGGAATACTTTGGCAATATGCCGTCTGTGGTGGGACAATATATTGAGGCCGATGATGTACGCTACCGGGTGGCTGGCGTTATGAAGACAGTGCCGTCCACCAATTACCTGTTCTCCGGTGATCTCTTTCTGCCTTATACACTTTCAAAAATGGACCTCCGGGCCAATAAAGATTATCGGGGCAATTTCATAGGCATATTGGAAGCCGCATCAAGTGCTGATGTGCCTGCGATGAAAGCAGAGTATGAACAGATGGCCGTGCGCTTGCCGATGTCCAATAAAATGTATACCAATATCTATACGCATGCGGATAATTACCTGAATGCCTACCTGCGAACCGGTAATGAAAAGAAGTCGGGCATGCAGATCGTGTTGATGATCATCAGCATCTTTGTGCTGCTCGTAATGCTGCTCCCTGCTATGAACCTGGTGAACATCAACGTGACCCGCATTATGGAGCGCTCTTCTGAAATTGGCGTTCGTAAAGCGTTTGGTGCATCCTCTAAGGTACTGGCCGGACAGTTCATTATTGAGAACCTGATCCTTACCCTGCTGAGCGGTGCGATCAGTGTAGTGTTGTCCCTTATAGTCATTCAACTGATCAATAATGCACATCTGTTCAATAATCTGCATCTCTCCCTGAACTTCAATGTATTGCTGGTTGCCCTGCTGGCCTGCCTGGTATTCGGCCTTTTGTCCGGCGTATACCCCGCCTGGCGCATGTCGCGTATGCATGTGGTAGATGCATTGAAGGCATCATGATCATTCATCAACTAATTCAAAAAACTATGTTCAGGCATTTATTTATACTGATGTGGAATAAAAAGAAGCAGAACTTCCTGCTAATGACCGAGATGTTCGTTTCCTTCCTGGTGGTGTTTGCTGTGCTGACGATCTGTGTTTATTATTATGGCAACTACAGGAAACCTATCGGCTTAGACTATGAGAATGTATGGATCGTTAACTATAGTAACCCGCTCAAGACTGATAATAAAGATTCCATCTGGCTGTTCTACGATGCGCTGCAGAAGACAGTAAAGGCTTTGCCTCAGGTAAGGGAGATCAGTTTTACCTCTAACAATGTGCCCTTTTCTTCCTCCACTATTATGAACGGGGTTGATAATAAAGGCAAAAATATCAGCAGCATCAATTGGTATAATGTTGACGACAACTATCAAAACTTATTGAAGCTAAAGCTGCTGGAAGGACGCTGGTTTAACAAACAGGACGCAGTGGCCAGGGTAAAGCCGGTAGTGATCAATGCCACCCTGCGGGAAGAGCTGTTCGGCAACGAGCCTGCAGTGGGCAAACAGTATGGAGACGATAAGCAGTCACGGGTCATCGGCGTGGTACAGGATACCAAAATGAAAGGAGATTACACGGTAGCCGGTAAAGCAGTCTTTAATCGTATTGATACAGGCAGCCTGGGAGGTATGGAGAAAATGCTGGTGCGTGTAACACCGGATGCAGATATCAACTTTGAAGGCCGCCTATATAAAACCATATCCACCGCTATGAAAACGGCTAATGTGGAGATAGAACATCTTACAGACAAACGGAAGAACATGAATAGCATGTCCCTGATGCCTATGATCATCTTATCCATTGTTGCCGGTTTCCTCATCATCAACGTGGCCCTGGGCTTGTTTGGCGTGCTATGGTACAATATCAATAAACGCCGTGGAGAGATTGGCCTGCGCAGGGCCGTAGGCGCAACAGGCAGTTCGGTATCCATGCAGCTGGTAGCGGAGGCGCTTATCCTGTCTACCTTCTCTATTATTGTGGGTGTTTTCTTCGCCGTACAGTTTCCCTTGCTGAATGTGTTTGACCTGCCTGTGGCTGTTTATGTTGCGGCTATCGTATTGTCGGTGTTATTTGTATACCTGCTGGTGTTGATCTGCGCTTTCTATCCCGGGCGGCAGGCCGCGGCAGTATACCCCGCAGTGGCGCTGCATGAAGACTAAATACGCTGTAGCGGAAAAAATGTAACTTGCTTTTACTTATGATATTGGTAATTGATGATGATATTGCCGTTAGGGCCTCGCTGATGCTGCTGTTTGAGAATGCGGGCTATAAGACCCTGGCAGCCGCTACCCAACAGGAGGCCCTGGATATTATCAACGCGCAAAAGGTATCCCTGATCATGCTGGACCTCAACTTCTCCATTGAAACAAGCGGTGAAGAAGGGATCGCGTTGCTGAAGCAGATCAGGGCCATTAATAACGAAGTGCCCGTTATCCTCATTACCGGCTGGGGCACCATTGCCCTGGCCGTACAAGGTATGAAGCTGGGCGCTAACGATTTTATCAACAAGCCCTGGGATAACAGCTACCTCTTACAGTCCGTGCAAACCTTATTGCAGCTGCGCGAGAAAACGGAAAAGCACCAGACCCGCAAAGAGCTGGACAGCCTGTATGATTTCCGTTCCATTATTACCGCAGACCAGCGCATGCTGCAGCTGCTGGAAACGATCGGTCGTGTAGCAGCCACCGACGCGCCAGTGCTGATCACCGGCGAAAGCGGTACCGGTAAAGAGCTGGTGGCGGAAGCCATTCACCAGAACAGCCTGCGACGCACCAAGGCCTTTATCAAAGTGAACCTGGGCGGTATTTCCACTTCATTGTTCGAAAGCGAGATGTTCGGCCATGTGCGTGGCGCCTTCACAGATGCGCGTACTGACCGGGTAGGCCGTTTTGAGATGGCCCATAAAGGCACCATTTTCCTGGACGAGATCGGCGACCTGGATCTCAGCAGCCAGGTGAAGCTGCTGCGCGTATTACAGGACCGCACCTACGAAGTACTGGGCAGCAGCCGCACCCGGGTAGTGGATACACGCGTGATCTGCGGCACCAATAAAGACCTGGGCCGGATGGTAGGAGAGGGCACTTTCCGGGAAGACCTGTTTTACAGGATCAACCTGATCACTATACATCTCCCTGCATTAAGAGAAAGGCCCGGTGATATTCCATTGCTGGTGAACTTTTTCATCGGCAACCTGAAAGAGATCTATAACAGGGCTGCGCTCTCCGTATCTCCCAAAGCCCTTCGCTGGCTGCAGGAATTGCGCTGGCCCGGTAACATTCGCCAGTTAAAGAACCTGGTAGAGCGTGCCGTACTGATCACCCGGAAAGATAACCTGGATGTAGATGATTTCCGTTCACAGCTGGAGCTCTCCACCGCAAGGAAAGGCAGCATACAGCTTCCTGATGTAGGGGCCATTACGCTGGATGAGATAGAAGCCATGATGATCCGTAAGGCCATGGATTTTCATAAGAACAGGATCTCGAAAGCAGCCAGCGCCCTTGGCCTCACCCGCAGCTCATTATACCGCCGCCTGGAGAAATATAATATTCCCTACGATGAAACTTCGGACTAAGTATATCCTCTTCTTATCAGTTTTGCACCTGCTTGCGCTGGTGCTTTCCTGGTTTGTGTTTAAGGAGAATAAAATACTGTTCATTGTGGCAGAGCTGATCATCCTGCTGTCGGTAGCCATATCCTGGCGCCTGTATCAGCAGCTGATAGGCCCCTTAAAACTACTGGTGCTCGGAACTGAGGCCATCAAAGACCGGGATTTTAACGTGAAGCTGGTGCCTACTGGTAAATACGAGATGGATGCGCTGATCAACGTATATAACCGTATGATTGACGAGCTGCGGCATGAAAGGACCCTGCAGCAGGAACAGCACCTGTTCCTGGAAAAGCTGGTAAATACATCGCCTACGGGTATCATCATTCTCAACCACGATGGGAACATTGCGCAGGTAAACCCCAAAGCCAGGCAGCTGATGGAGATGAAAGGCGCCGATATGCTGGCCCATGCAAGGGCCTTACCGCAAGGCGGCTCTGTAACGGTTACTTATAACAATGCGCTCACTTATCGCCTGCAGAAATCACATTTTATCGACCGTGGTTTTCCCCGCGAGTTTATATTGATAGAAGAGCTCACCGCCGAAATACTGGCTGCCGAGAAAAAAGCCTACGGTAAAGTGATCCGGATGATGGCCCACGAGGTGAACAATACCATCGGGCCGGTGAATTCCATTTTGCAATCTGCGCTTGGTGCTGAAAGCCTGCAGAACGGGCAAAGCGGTGGCATGCTACAACACGCGCTGCGTGTAGCCGTCGACCGTAATCACAACCTCAATCATTTCATGCGGAACTTTGCCGATGTGGTGCGCCTGCCCGAGCCTGCCAGGAAAGAAATTGACCTGCATCAGCTGATCAGTAATGTTGCCCGCCTCATGGAAATGAAAGCAGGAGAAAAGGAGATCAGCTTTGAATACCGCCTGGAAGAAGGTCCTTTCCACATCTACGCAGACCTGGAGCAAATGGAGCAAGTGCTGATCAACATCGTGAAGAATGCCATGGAAGCAATTGAGTACAAAGGCCGCATTGAATTTATCACCCGTATCCGCGAAAAGCAGCTGATCATCGCAGATTCAGGAAAAGGCATCAGCAGTGAAGCCGCCGCGCAGTTGTTCAGCCCTTTTTTCAGTACCAAAAAGAACGGCCAGGGAATTGGCCTTACGCTCATAAAAGAAGTACTGCATCACCACGGGTATGAACTATCGCTTACCACCCTTGCCCCGGGAAGAACGGAATTTCTGATACAATTCGTACTGTAATAAAAAAAGTTTTTCCATACCCCCCCGAATAAACGCTGCCGGTGTATTTAAAAAAACTGGACCCTGCATTCAAAATAGTTCCATTAAAGTATGCGGTGCCCTATGCCCGTTCCTTTGTGTTTCATGGCGCCCACAGACAGAAAACGATGATGTAAACCGATGAAAACCTTTTTTATTGCCCTATTGCTGGTGTTATCCACTGGCCTGCATGAGCTATGCGCACAAACGTACACCCCTGTGGCCGTTACAGGGTTTAACAATGATGTTGTTGCGGAGTCAGGCACCAGCACAATTGCAGTGACCTCCACCGACCTGGATCTCAGCTTCAATATCCTTTACACAGCGGCTTTTGCTACTGCCAATGGTATTACCGGCGGATTGCCGGACAACGGTATCATTGCTAACGGTGCACGCACTTATCAGCTGGCAGCCTATAACGCCAATAATGGCCTGTTCCTTTCTGCCAACGGCGCTGTAGCGAATACTGCAGCCGCAGGTACATTGACACTGGCTACTCCGGCTAATTATAGCCGTGTCAGCGTGCTGCTGTTCTCTACAGAAGGCGCTGCTACGGTGAGCGCAACACTGAACTTTACAGATGGCACCAGCGCAGCCGGAGGCAATATGACAGTGCAGGACTGGTTTAACGGCGGCAATGCCGTGATCTCCGGCTTTGGACGCATTACCCGAAAGGCGGTCCCACCTTATATAGTAGACGGGGCCAGCAGCAACAATCCCCGCTTTTACCGTTTTGATATACCGGTTGCCTGCGCCCATCAGTCTAAGTTGTTGCAGTCGGTTACGATCACTTATCTGTCTGGCAGCGGTACGCAATTCCCCACAAGGGCTTGTGTATTGGCGCTTTCCGGTGTCGCCTATACGCCGCTCTCCATCACGCCTGTTATTACGAATGCAATGTGCGGTGGTGGCAGCGGCAGCATTGCTTTAACCGTAAGCGGCGGTACACCGCCTTTATTTTACAGCTGGAACACCCTGCCAATACAAACGCAGCCAACGGCTACCAACCTGCCAGGAGGCGATTATACCTGCATCATTACAGATGCGAATGGCTGTAACACTACTTACACTGGAACGGTACTACAGCAATCGCCCGTTACGCTATCGGTGAGCACCAGTGATACGATGATATGTGAAGGACAGTCTGCTACGCTCACTGCCAGCGTCAGTGGAGGCGCTGTCGCCGGGTATAACTGGCAACCCAATAATGCCACGGGTTCGAGCGTGGTAGTAGCCCCCGTCCTTAGTACCCGCTATGTAGTGAGTGCGCAGGACGAATTTGGCTGTGTATTGAAAGACAGCGTGGATATTGCTGTAAAACCATTACCTGTAGGCACTTTTACCGTTACGCCAACTGCTGTTTGCCTGGGCAGCCCGCAAACTGTGACGTTTACGGGCAGCGCCGCCAATACAGCCACGTATAATTGGAATAACTTCTCTGGCGCTGCTGTGCAAAGCGGCAGTGGGGCAGGGCCTTATAATATTCTGTTCAATACGGCAGGCGCTTACAATTTGCAATTACAGGTAACAGACAGCGGCTGTGTTTCTGCTGTTGTTACGCAGCCTGTTACTGTTAGCGCGCCGCCTGTTGTTGGCTTTACCCTCAGTGATCCAACGCCCTGCGCCGGAGACTTTATTAGTGTAAGCAGCACCGGCAATGTGAGCAATAATGCTACCGCCGCCTGGAACTGGGGTGGGGGAGTAGTGCAAAGCGGCAGCGGTTTTGGTCCCTTTACGGTACAATATCTTCGGAACGGTGCAGTTTCACTGACGGTGACAGATGGTGTATGCACCGTAAATGTGCCTCAGCAGCCGGTGAGGGTCATTCCATTACCTGTAGCGGCATTCAGCGTAGATACCACTAACGGCTGTCCTGATTTCCCAGTCACATTCTTGAACCAATCGCAGCAGGCAGATGCCTGGCGCTGGCGCTTCGGGGATGGCGGTCTTTCATCGGCAGACACCCCAACACATACATACACCACGGCAGGTACGTATACCGTTACATTAATTGCCGGCGCACAGCAACAATGTTTTGACACGCTGGAACAAACGGCGCTCATCAAGGTACAAGCCTCACCGGTTGCTGCCTTTACCACACAACCAGGCGCCAATATACCGCTGGAATACAGCGAGGCCCATTTCAGTTTCAGTAACCAGTCGCAGAACGCCCTTAGTTACGCCTGGGATTTTGGCGATGGCAATACGGATGTTTCGCGTGATCCACAGCATCGCTATGCCTTACCGGGCAGCTATCGCGTTACGCTTACCATCATGAACGAGATTGGTTGTGTGGATAGTACCAGCCTGGCCTGGCTCATCGTGGTGCCTGATAAAGTATTACGTATACCCAATGCCTTTAGTCCTAATGGAGATGGTATTAACGACCGCTGGGAGATAGATGGCCTGCGCGGCATACCGGGTTGCCAGGTAGAGATCTTTAACCGTTGGGGACAGCCGGTGTATGAGAGCATTGGCTATGAACGGCCCTGGGATGGTACCTGGCATGGCAAACAGTCGCCCAGCGGCACTTACTATTACGTTATCAGGGCAAAGCCTAAAGATAAACCATACACAGGCTGGGTAGCAATACTCCGCTGATCACCATTTATCATCAACCATAATAAACTAACGGATGAAACACGTTTTTACGATCGTTCTTTTGCTGGCCCTTTGTGCGGGCCAGGGGCAATTATCTGCACAAACTTATTCGCCTGTTCCCATAACAGGATTCAATAATGATGTAGTGGCGGAAAGCGGCACCAGCGCCACCGCAGTGACCACCACAGAGCTGGACCTGAGCTTCTACCTGTTGTATACCGAGGCATTTGCCATTACCAACGGATTGTCCGGTGGTATGGTAGATAACGGCACGGTGGTGAACGGCAATCGTACCTACCAGCTGGCGCCTTATAATGGTAACAATGGCCTGTATCTTTCTGCTAACGGAACTATCGTCCATACGGCGGCATCAGGTACACTGGCGTTAAGCACACCTGCGGCTTACAGCAAATTAAGCCTGCTGTTATTCTCTACGGAAGGTAACAGCACCATCGGCTTTACCCTGCATTTTGCAGACGGTACGAGCGCCCCGGGTGGTTCGGTAACCGTGCTGGATTGGTTTAACGGCGCCAATGCTGTGTACAGCGGTGTTGGCCGTATTGCCCGCCAGGCGGCTCCTCCTTACCTGGTAGATGGCCTTTCCGGCAACAATCCCCGCTTTTATCGCTATGATATTTCCATGGCCTGCCGCGATCAGCCCAAGCTGCTGGATTCCATTTCTATCCGTTATATGTCTGGCAGCGGCAGCAGTTCCAGGGCCGTCATCCTGGCCCTGTCGGGGATCGTATATACGCCGGTGACTGTAACAGCCAGTATCAGGGCCGCCACTTGCGACAATGCCGACGGCAGCATAGCATTAACAGCCAGCGGCGGTACCCCGCCTTTAAATTATACCTGGACCAGCTCACCGGTACAACTACAGGATTCCGCCGCCAACCTCAAGGCGGGAAATTATGCCTGCACCATCCTGGATGCTAACGGTTGCGCCACTACGTACAATGGTATGGTGCCGAAGAAAACAGCGGCAGTGCTCACTGCCACAGCAGATAAAGACCCTATCTGTACGGGTAGTGCTGCTACGCTAAGTGTAAGCGCCAGCGGCCCTGTTACCAATTACAGCTGGCAACCGGGCAATGGCAGCGGTAGCAGCTTTAGCGTAAGCCCTGCTGCCACTACCAGTTATATCGTCAGCGCTACCGATACGCTGGGTTGCCAGGTAACGGATACTGTGAAGGTAACGGTAACGGCTGTACCCTCCGCTCCAACGGCAGATGCAGTAACGGCTTGTGCAGACAGCACCGCCACCCTGAAAGTGCAACGGCCTTCCATCCTCGAGACCTATCGCTGGTACGCCGCCGCTTCCGGCGGAGATCCCCTGGCTAACGGGGTCACCTATACGGTACCACCGTCTGCCACCGGGGTTACCTATTACGTGGAAGCTGCCAATGGCAGCTGCAACAGCAGCCGTGTGCCCGTTATAGTCAACCGCCTGAGCGAGGTGGCTAAACCCGTAGTAAGCGCTTCTCAGGTGATGCCCAACAGCGTCACATTTGTATGGCAAGCGGTTCCCGACGCCACAGGCTACCGGGTATCTGTGAACGGAGGGCCTTTTGTCGCCCCCAGCTCGGGATTAATGGGCACCAGCCACCTGGTATCAGGCCTGCCACTGTCCCAGGGAGTCCGAATACAAGTAGTGGCCCTTGGCGGTCAGGCCTGCCAGAACAGCGCCCCGGGCGATGCCAGTGCCAAGCTGCTCAGCCAGGACCTGTTCATTCCCAATGCGTTCACACCCAATAACGACGGCCTGAACGACCAGTTCAAGGCAGAAGGCAATATCATCAGCGGGCAAAACATGAAAATCTTCAACCAGTGGGGAGAGTTGATCTTCGAGACCAGCGCCACAGGCGTCGGCTGGGACGGCACCCATAAGGGCAAGGCGCAACCCGTGGGCGTGTACATTTATGCCATCAGGCTAAAACTGGCCGACGGTACTGAGGTGATCAGAAAAGGAGCTGTAAACCTGATCAGGTAGGCAGTTAGTCGTCAGTCATCAGTCATCAGTCGTCAGTTGTCAGTCGTCAGTTGTCAGTTGTTAGTTGTCAGTTGTTAGTTATTAGCTGTTGGTGGTTAGTTCTGAGTTGCAATGTGGTTGCGATTACCTCGCTTCAACTACTGTCAACTGACAACTGACAACTGACAACTAACAACTGACAACGAATGACTAACAACTTTATTATTTTTATATTAACTCCAAATATTAGAAAAATTATTATTATTTTTCCAGCTGGATAAATGTCGGGTACTGGCCCCTGACACCCAAATTGGAACGGACGTGAAGCCTATCCTATGATGCCTATGAGGTTGACGCTGATGTTGTTGCAATGTTTACTGATCTTCTTGATACCATTGTTGGTACAGGGTCAGGAAGCTGCGCCGTCAACCCCTCCCGCCACCAACCCTGCTACGCCGGCTGCACCTAAAGTCAAACATGAGACAGAATTCCAGATGAAATCAGGTTCTTACCTCGGTTTCGGGCAGGTATATTTGGGCATGGGGGAGATCGGCTTCCAGGTAGAAGTGACCAATTCCCAAAAAAGCGAGCCAGTACTAGAATTCAGGATAGATAAGCCCAAAGGCAAAGTAATAGGCACCCTCAAAATACCCTACACGGGTGATACTACCTATGCGTTAAAGGTCCCGGCCAGGATGGGGAAGAACCACGGTACCCATGACCTTTACCTGGTAGCCAAAGGAAGCGGCCAGTTCATTATTTCATCGTTTACCTTTGTTCCCGTGTATTAGCGGGATACCTGTGTTCATAACTGTAGATAACAGGGGACAATCTGTGTGCACCCGGCAAGCCGGCTGTGCGGCGGGTTCTTTTCCTTTTGCGGAGGAGAAAGCCTCAACGGCCCTGGCATGGGTATATATTTTGTTGCGCCCTTTTAAAACGGCGTATGAAAAAGTTATTCCCCCTGCTGCTTGCCGTGCTGACCAGCACTGCCCTTTCCTGTAACTGGGATCATGGTAACCCGCCCCATCCCCATCAGAAGCTTGAACTTGTTTTCTCTGACAGCGTTTACCAGCTGACAGGCGTTGCTGTGTCGTCCAGTGGCCGCCTGTTTACCAACTATCCACGATGGTCAGACATTTACCGCTATGCACTGGTAGAGACAAAGCCGGGCAACCAGGTGATGCCTTACCCAAACATGGAAATGAACAGCTGGCAACCCGGTCAGAACGGAGATAATAATTGGGTATGCGTACAGGCGGTATATATTGACGAAGGAGACTGGATGTGGGTAGTAGACCCTGCAGCACCCAAGATGCAAAGCGTTTACCAGAACAGCTATAAGCTGGTGAAAATAAATATCCACACCGGCGAAGTGGTTCGTAATTATCCCTTTGACGGTGTGGCCAGCAGCAAAAGTTATGTGAATGATGTGCGGGTTGATACCGCCCGCCAGTTTGCCTATCTCACCAATTCCAATGAAGGCGGCATCTTCGTGGTAAACCTGCGCAGCGGTAAAATAAAGCAGGTGTTGCAGGACCATTATTCTGTTAAGTCAGACCCGAACTATACGTTTGTAATAGATGGGAAGGAGCTTCAGAAAAACGGCCAGCCTGTTAAGATCAACTCTGATGGCATTGCACTTACACCAGACGGTGAATGGCTTTATTACAAGCCGCTTACGGATGATAAACTCTATCGTATACGAACCGAGTACCTTCGCAGCGATACACTGAGCCCCGCCGCATTGGGCATGAAGGTGGAAGACCTCGGGCATTTTACAGCTACTGACGGGATGATCTTTGATAAGCAGGGCAATCTTTACCTGGGCGACATGCAGCATTATCGTATCGTACGGATCGATCCTACGATGGAGATGACAACGCTGGTGGAAGACAGCCTCTTAATATGGCCTGACAGCTACCAGATCTCAAAAGACGGTTACCTGTATATCAGCTGCTCGCAGATCCAGAAGCAGCCGGAGTACAATAACGGCATCAACAAAAGGACCTCTCCGTATACTATTTACCGCTATAAGCTGCCCTAACTATTTCAAAAAAAGGTATTTATACGGGTCATTTATTCAGGAAAAAGTGTCACCTTGCAACTGGATAACGGAATTAAGCTATTAGCGCTAAATGCTAATTGCTAATGGCCAGGAGCTAAATAAACGACCCCAACGCACCAGCAAGGATATATCCTACAGCCCCAAATCCTGTTTCACTAAAAAAGTGATAATGGCTATCATTAACAATCCTCCCAACTTCTACGGGAAAAAGCCCCCATTCCGGAAACTACGTGGTTATGCTTTTGATCCCAGCCTGTCGCTGAAAATAGACACCGCCGCTATTAACGACATCGTATACAAAGTGGCCTGGGAAAACCTTACACCCGGCCCTGTTGGCGAGTACATAGAAGTAGTAGACTTTGATCCCACCGTGGGCAAATTCTACAAAGCCGTGAACCTGGACGATGATTATATCCTTGCCCAGGACGGTATGGACCCCAGCGAAAGCGATCCCCAGTTCCACCAGCAGTTTGTATATGCCGTGGCCATGACCACCATCAAGAACTTCGAACGCGCCCTGGGCCGTAAGATCTTATGGGAGTCGCGCAGGGGCGACGATGTGGATGTAAAGGATGAATACATCCAGCGCCTGCGCATCTATCCCCACGCCATGCGCGAGCCCAATGCCTATTACAGCCCCATAAAGAAGGCCCTGCTGTTCGGGTATTTCGCTTCCACTCCGGCAGATGAAACCTTGCACATGCCCAACTCCATTGTGTTCACCTGTCTGAGCCATGATATTATCGCCCACGAGATCACCCATGCTATACTGGATGGCGTGCACAATTATTACAACGAGCCTACCAACCCCGATGTACTGGCCTTTCATGAGGCCTTTGCCGATATCGTGGCCCTGTTCCAGCACTTTACCTTCCCCGAAGTGCTGAAGCACCAGATCAGCAAGACCCGGGGCGACCTGGGCGCACAGAACCTGCTGGGACAACTGGCGCAGGAGTTTGGCAGCGCCGTTGGCGATTACGGCAGCCTGCGCGATGCCATCGGCGAGATCGACCCGGAAACACATCAATGGAGGCCGCATGATCCGGACCCCGAAGACTACCGTACAGAAATGGAACCGCATGCAAGGGGCAGTATACTGGTGGCTGCCGTGTTCGAGGCCTTCCTGAATATCTATAAAAGCCGGGTGGCAGACCTGCTGCGTATTGCCTCCAATGGTTCCGGCATCCTGAACCAGGGAGAGATCCAGCGCGACTTGATTGACCGCCTGGCCAATGAAGCCGCGAAAGCCGCCGGACATGTGCTGAACATGTGCATCCGCGCCCTGGATTATTGTCCGCCTATAGACCTCACCTTTGGCGATTATCTCCGCGCAGTTATCACGGCTGATGCAGACATAGTGGCGGATGATAACCGTGATTACCGCCTGGCATTCATTGACGCTTTCAGAAGAAGAGGTATTTACCCTGATGGCGTAAAAACACTGAGCGTGGAAAGCCTGCGCTTTCCCCTGCGCAACATTGGTTACATGCAGGTAGAGAACGAATGCAAAGACAACGGTAAAGACGATAAGAAGGAAGAAAAGGAAGAGACTCACGCCGATCCTACCCAGGAACTGCTGGCCATTGTCAACGGCTTTTTAAGGGATTATGGTGATGAGATCAAGTATGTGAACGATCGCCGAAAGATCTACTACAAAACAAGGGAATACATTACCGGCCTGTATGAAAAGGGCCAGCCACGTATACCTGGCCTGCATACCCGTCTTAACTCCAAGATCGCACAGTCTGCAGAATTTGCAAAGCTCACCGGGCTGGCTTTTGTAGAAAACTTCAAAGCGCTGGGCATGCGTAAGTCCAGCCGCTATAACGGCGCCTCCTTCCAGATCCTGAAGCTGCGGCACGTGTCCCGCGTGGGCCCTAACGGCACGCAGGTCAACAATGTGGTGTTCTCCATCACCCAGCGCGCCGGTGTTGTATTCAGGGACGGGAAGATCGAGGGCTATTACATCCCGAATAAAAGTTCACTGTCGCGGCAAACGGAAGAGGAAAACCCCATCCCCGAAGGAGGATTCGAATTCAGGGGCGCCTGCACGCTCATCTTTGACCTCGACTCACAGCTGCTGAAATATGTGATCTCCAAACCGATCCTGGATATAGACAGCCTGGACAAAGCCCGTACGCCTGCCCTCAACCTGAAACGGATCAAAGCGCAGTACAACTACCAGTACGGAGAGAGTGAATGCGGTCTTAATGAGTACTTCCAGTATTTCGGCAACGGTTTTCATCATATGACAGAGCCCTTTGCTTTTCTTCACCAGCATTAATTGACAGATATGCCTACACAAATAAAAAAAGCGCCTAAGAAAGTAGTGGCCCGCCCCATTAATCATACCGTGCGCGTTGGCGCAAAAATAGACCGCGTGGCCATCCGCATGTATTGCCTGGGAACAGGTGATTGCTTTGTAGTGAAGTTCTTCAGCGGTAAAACACGGCGGTATACCATGATGATAGACTGTGGCTGCTGCAAAGGCGGCCCGGCCGAATTCAAGCCTTTTATGCAGGACCTGGTGCAATACGTGAACAACTCCGTTGACCTGCTGGTGATCACCCATGAGCACAATGACCATGTGAACGGTTTCGCCAAACATCCCGAGATCTTCAAAGCCATGGAGATCAGGGAGGCCTGGTTTGCATGGACAGAAAACCCTGATGATCCTGATGGCACTGCACAGGAGCTGCTGAAGAAAAGGACCAATATGCGCATGGCATTACAGAACGCTATCCATGCCTATAAAGATCGTCATGAGAACATGCGCATTGATGCAGACGGAAAAGAAGGAAAGACAGCTTACGACCGCATCATGCTGGACAACAGCAGCGCTTTCTTAAATGGCCTCAACACCCTGGCCAGCATCAACCTGGCGGGTGAGGATGAAACAGAAGGCAAGCCGCTGCCCGGTATGCGCATCATCAAAGAGATCCTGGAAAAGAAGAAAGTGAAGATACGTTATCTCAGCCCCGGCGATATCGTGACCATCAACCAGGCTGCAGGTATTAAATTCTATGTGCTGGGGCCACCGCAGCGAAAAGATCTGATGTTCAAAGACGGTAAGGAAGGCCGTGATGTGTATGAAAAGAACATCGCGCTGAACCAATGCTCCCTTGCCATGAATGCTTTCCTTTCATTAAAGGAGGAAGTGCGCAATGATGTGCCCTTTGCTTCAGATTTTATTGTTGATGGGGATGATATGGAAAGCGTATACTACCATCCGAAGAACCAGTGGCGCAAGATCAATGACGACTGGCTTTCTGCCGCCGGCTCCTTAGCCCTTCGCCTTAACAGTCATATCAACAACACCAGCCTGGCCCTGGCCATTGAATCAGTGGCTACGGGTAAAGTGCTCTTGTTCCCGGGAGATGCTGAATACGGCAGCTGGGAAAGCTGGCACCAGATCAAGAAATGGGAGAAGAAAGGAAAGAACGGAAAGCACCTTACGGAAGACCTGCTGAACCGCACCATCTTTTACAAAGTGGGCCATCACCTTAGCTATAATGGCACCGCGCTGGAGAAAGGGATCCTGATGATGGAAAGCGATGAACTGGCAGCCATGGCAACGCTTGACCGTAAGAACATTGCAGAGAAGTGGAAGAGCACCATGCCCAACAAGCTCCTGCTGAAAGAACTGATCAAACGTTGCCAGGGAAGAGTATTTGTGATGAATGAGTTCCAGATCGCCAACCGTCCTTCCCTCCAGCTGGACCCGCTCTCACTGGGAGAAAAGATCTATGAGGAAGGGCGGACAAGAGATGGTAAGATCCTGCTCTATAAGCAATATGTTATTCCGACGCTTTAGTCATTAGTCATTAGTCATTAGTCATTAGTCGTTAGTCGTTAGTCGTTAGTCGTTAGTCGTTAGTTTGTAAGCGGTCATCCATCCGCGCCAATCACTAACGACTGACCACTAATGACTAACGACTAAATTCCCACTTATTGTTGGATGGATCGGCGTCCATGTAGATGCCGCCATCCAGCAGTAATGATTTGATCTTCTTCTTAGTGCTGATCTTCACAGTAGCCTGTTTTTGATTAGCCTGCCATACCTGTGGTGTCTGGTGCAGCGTTTCGCTGCTGTCATCCGTATAAGTGATCTGCACATCAAATGGCGCCGCCATTCCGCCGGGATTTTCAATCTGCAGCGTATAACCCTGTGCGCCGGGGGCGAGCTGTTTCACCGAGAGATCTATATAGTAATTGGAGAAGAACCAGTTGTTCCAGAACCAGTTCAGGTTCTTGCCTGCTGCGGTGTTGAATGAATGAAAGAAGTCCCAGGGAATTGGGTGCTTACCATTCCAGCGTTGCATATAGGCATGCAGGCATTTCTTAAACAGTGCATCGCCCAGCAGGTCTTTTACGGCCAGGTATCCCAGTGCTGGTTTGCCGTATTGATTATTGCCCAGGCCTCTGGTGCCCTGGGCATCTCCCGGGGTGATGATGGGAATGTCTTCATCGGGGCTGCCATCCGTGATCCAGCCATCTACCCTGAATTGTTTGAACAGTGCTTCCGCCTTTTCTGTGCCGAGATCTTCCCGGCCGATGAGCAGTTCGAAGGTAGTGGCCCAGCCTTCATCCATAAAGCCGTAGCGGGTTTCGTTAATGCCCATGTAAAAAGGCATGTAGGTATGGGCAATTTCGTGTTCTGCTACAAAGCGGGAAAAGGCGGTATCTGGCGTAGAGCCATCATTGGCCATCATCGGGTATTCCATATCTGCATAGCCCTGGAAGATGGTGGTTTTTTCGTAAGGGTAGGGGATGCCCGGCCAGTGGTGCGAGAGCCAATCCAGTGAGTGACGGCCAAAGTTCGCCATGCTGTGAAAGTCTCTGGCGGTATCGTTATAGAACGCCTGTACACCGGCGCGGCGTTGTGTCGCATTGTCTACGATCACACTGGAGGCGTCCCATACAAAATGATCGCTGAGGCCGAAGGCCATGTCTGGTATATTGCTGGCTTTAAACTGCCAGCTGTTCACGGCATTTTGCGTGGTTACATTTTTAGCGGCCAGGTCTTCTGCAGTAACGATACGGATCACCTGGTCCGTAGTAGCGGAAGCTTTTAAGCGCTCCGCAAATGTTGGTTGCAGCAGTTTCTCCGGCTGCTGCAGGGTACCGGTGCCTACTACGATATAGTTGGCGGGCACATTTACCGTAACGGTATAGTCATTGAAGTCGCTGTAAAACTCATGTACATCGGTAAAGGTCATCATATCCCAGCCGTTGTAGTCGTCATACACGGCCACACGCGGATAGAAGTAGGCGAGGAAGTAGGTGGTTGAGTCTATCATTCCTTCGCGGTTGCTTTGCAGGGAGATCTCATATTGCCATTCAAAGGAGAGCTTTACGGAGTCATGCGGCAACAGCGGCATGGGCAGTTCTACCGGCTGGTTGGTGAAATTGATCTTACGCCAGCGTTGGGCTTGTCCGTTCACCTTGAAGGAAGTGACCTGTACGCCATCTGTCAGGTAATCCTGCAGCACGGGCACCAGGCGGGGCGCGCCCGGTTTATGAATGTTCAGGAACAGTTTGATCACCAGGTTCCCCAGGGTATCGGGGCTGTTGTTCAAGTAGGTGATCTCCTCGGTACCTTTGATGGTTCTGTCGGGCGGCGCGGCGGTGACCGTAATATCGTAACGGCCGCGATTCTGCCAGTAATTTTTTCCGGGGTTCCCATCAAGTGAACGGGTACCCTTCTTAAAGGCCTGCGACACGTCGCGGGGCATGTATAAGGATTGGGCGGCAGCATTGAGAACGCCGGCCATCAGGATGGCCAGTAAAAGGGCATAGCGGAACATAATGGTAGTCTTTATTATATGTATTGGTCTGTGATTTGCCTGTTTTGTTACGCTTGTACTATTTTACCTGTCTTCTCCTTGCTTTCTCCTTGCTTTCTCCTTGCTCTCTCCATGCTTTATCCTTGCTCCGGCCGATTTTGTTAAAATAGTATCATTTTGCTATTATTATTGAAGATAGAAATATTTTATTTTAGCTTGGGATAATAAAACAGGCTTGGAAACTTCACCGCCAATATTGAGCCCTTTACCGGTTAATGCACTGTTTTCGCCTTTTTACCTATTGAGCTGGCGCACTGAAAGCGTATGTTTACGAAGTTACGAGCACATAAAATCTTTTTTACATGAATGACCTGCAAACTGCCCCGGTATTACGGGTGGAAGGACTGCACGTTTACTATGGAAATTTCCATGCCGTGCGGGACGTTTCCTTCGAGGTAAAGCCCGGGGAGATCTTCGGCTTCCTGGGGCCCAACGGCGCCGGGAAAACCAGCACTTTAAGCGCCGTTGAAGGCTTACTGAAACCTAAATCCGGCACCATTACCGTAGCCGGTTATGATGTACGGCAACAGCCCCTCTATGCCCGCGCCAACATGGGAATCCAGTTACAGGCCACCAGCTTCCAGCCGGAGCTGACCATTACCGAGATTATCCGTTTATACGCCGGGATCTATGGCGTGGAGATGAGCAACGACAGGATCGCAGCCCTGCTGCAGGATATTAACCTGCAGGAGTCAGGTGCCAAACGCTTTGGCCAGCTTTCCGGCGGACAACAACAGCGTGTTTCGCTGCTGATCTCTACCATCCACGATCCCAGGCTGGTGCTGCTGGATGAGCCTACTACCGGCCTTGATCCGCAATCACGCCGCCAGCTGTGGGAACGTATAGAAGCCATCCGGGAAAAAGGGCATGGCGTATTGCTCACCACCCATTCCATGGAAGAAGCCGAAGCGGTATGTGATCGTATCGCCATCATCGATCATGGCAGTGTAGTAGCCATCGACACACCCGGCGAGCTGATAGAACGTCACCGCCACGACCCTGAAGTGATCAGCGTTTCACGTAAAGGCAGGATCACTTTGGAGGATGTATTCATTGGCCTCACCGGCCGCGAAGTCCGTTCATAATCTAAACCACCACAACAGATCATCATGCAAAGAGATATTCCCCGCACTTCTTCCGCGTTAAGCGCTTTATTACGGGCAGATTTTACGACGCAATGGCGTAACCGCCGTTCTGTAGTGCTGGTACTGCTGGTGCCCGTTATCATCCTCATCTCCTGGAAAGGATTGGTGGATAAGATGGGCGGCGCCTTCGTCATTTCTATCTGCATTACCATCGGCTTAACTGCTATCGGGCTGATGGGCTATACCAATGCCGTTGCAAGAGACCGGGATAAGGGCATCTTTCAACGCCTGCGCGTAGGGCCTATTCCTTCCTGGACCATCATGGCCAGCCGTTTAACGGTACAGTTATTTATGATCGTGCTGCTGACCATCCTTGTTTTCGTGGTAGGCTTTTATGTAGATAAGATCTCGCTTTCGCCCACAGGTTATTTATTCGGCTTTGTGATGGCGCTGGCTGGCGGCACGGTATACCTGGGTTTGGGACAGATGCTCGTCGGCCTGATCAAACATCCTGAAACAGTGAGCGCGATCACCCGCCTGGTATATTTCCTCTTCATCATGGTGGGCATGCTTGGAGAGCTGGGTGCACTGGGAAAAGAGGTACAGCAGGCGGTAATATGGTCGCCTTTTGGTACCGTGAAGAAGATCGTCTCTGATAGCCTGCAGCCTGCGCACTGGACGGGCGACAGCGGGATGGCTTTAATGGCGACGGTAGGCTATGCAATAGTGTTCTCTGTACTGGGCATTAAATGGTTTAAGTGGAATACCAAATAATATTGCTCACTCGCCTTGAAAAGTCAACATTCACTCCTATCTTTGCGGCAACTTGAAACAGGTTGCCGCAATATTATTACTCCTGGGCGTGCTGATGCAAACTTTCAGCAAAGCCTTGATCGTAGCTGAATACCAGCTGAACAGGGAATATATTGCCAAAAACCTTTGCGTGAACAAGAGCCGTCCTAAGATGCATTGTAATGGCCGCTGTCACATGATGAAAAAGATGAAGCAGGAAGAAAAGCAGGACCAGGACAACCCTGAACGCCGCGCCGAGAACAAGTTTGAGATCATCTGCGCCGCTTTTCATACTGAAGCCATCGTACCCCTTCGCTCTTTTTCCGTCGTTCAATATCCTGTTTTCCAGGAAAACACCTGCACAGATTATACCCCTTCCTTCTTCCATCCGCCGCAGGCGTAATCGAATCCACTCACTGTTTTAATTGCTATTGAACTATTGATGATGAGCTATGCTAGCTTCGGCTCAACATCAGTATATGCGTTAACTATTGAACTTTCCTGTTGCCTCTATACCATCGGTATTGAGGTGAAGCACCTTTTATTTGCCATATATGAAGCTACATATTGTACTGTCAGTGATCTGTTCGGTCCTGCTGCTTGGCGCGCATGCCCAGCATAAGGATAAAGCGCAGACACGTGATACCATCACTGAATTGCAGCAGGTGATCGTCAGCGCCAGCCGTTCTGCACAAAAACGCAGCGAGGCGCCTATCGCCATCAGCACGATCACTACACAAACACTACAGGATGCAAAACCCAACCGTTTAGACCAGGTATTAAATAAAGTAAGCGGCGTGTTCATGGTAAGTCTTGCCAATGAGCAGCATGAGATGAGCATCCGCCAGCCGATGACTACCAAGAGCCTTTTCCTTTACCTGGAAGACGGTATTCCCATCCGCACCACCGGTTTGTATAACCATAATGCCCTGCTGGAAATGAATATGGCTGCCGCCCGGCAGATAGAGATCATCCGCGGGCCTGCATCGTCCTTATATGGCGCAGAGGCCATTGGCGGCGCCGTTAACATCATCACGCTGGCGCCACCCCCTGGCAGCAGCGGTATGATCAGCCTGCAGGCCAATAATAATGGCTATAAGCGCGCAGACTTCCAGGCTGGAACCACCAGCGGTAAATGGGGCTTTATTGTAAGCGGCTATTATGCTAACCGCCACGATGGTCCTATAGATTACAGCGATTTTCATAAAACCGCGCTGACGTTCCGTGCAGACTATAAAGCCGGCGAGCGTACCACCTGGAGCAACAGCATCAGCTATATTGACTACTACAGCGATATGACCGGATCGCTGGACAGCGCACAGTTTGCAAAGAAAGATTATACTACGCCGTATTCTTTCACCTATCGTAAAACCAATGCACTGCGGATCCGCTCACAACTCATTCAGCAATGGAATGACCGGAGTCAGTCGCAATTGTCTGTGCTCTTCCGCGACAATTCCGTAAAGCAGAATCCTTCTTACTATATCACCAACAACAGGAGCAATCCGCTGCTGGCCAATGGTCAGTTGAATAACAGTTCTTTTAACAGCTATCTCCTGGTGGCCCAGCATCAGCAACAGTTCAACTGGCTGAATAGTAAAGTGATCGGCGGCATCAGCGCAGATATTAGCCCAAGTACTTATAACGCCCGCTATATCCGCATCAGCCGCGATGCAAAGGGTAATTATGTAAGCTATACACCTACTGACTCTACGTTGAGTGATTATGCCACGGCGATCAGTAACCTGGCATCTTATGTGCATTATGAAATGAGCCCTTTAAAAGGCCTGAAAGTAGTAGCTGCGCTGCGCTATGATTTTTACCATTTCGATTTCAATAATCACCTCAGCGCTTCCGCGAGTACAGGAGCGCCATCCACTAACACTGATTTCAACCGGGTAACTCCTAAAGCCGGGTTTACTTACAATTACAAGGGCATTGGCGTATACGCCAATTACAGCCAGGGTTATGTGCCGCCGCAGGTATCAGAGCTGTTTAACAGCGTAAAAGTGCCGTATCTGCAACCGCAAACTTTCTTCAACTATGAAGCAGGCGGATGGTTTTCATTGCTGCAGCAAAAAATATATGCAGATTGGAGTGTGTACCTCATGAATGGCAGTAATGAAATAATTTCCGTACGGCAGGATGATGGTACTTCCATGAACCAGAATGCAGGCAAGACCAGGCACCGAGGTGTTGAATATGGGATCACTTACCGGCCCGACCAGCAATGGATGATCCGTGTAAGCGGCACGAATGCCAAACATACATTCACTGAGTATGTGGAGAAAGGCGCCGATGTAAGCAAGAATGAAATGAGCGGCGCTCCCCGTTTTATTGCCAATGCAGAAGTAATGTACAAGCCCGTTTTCCTCAGAGGTTTCCGCATAGGGCTGGAATGGCAGCACCTGGGGAAATACTGGCTGGATAACGCCAATACACAGCGGTATAAGGGCTTTGATGTGCTGAACGTTCGCAGCGGCTATCACTGGGGCCGCTTTGAAGTGTGGGTGAATGCCCTGAACGTGCTGAATAAGTATTACGCCACCTTTGCCAGCCGTTCTGCCTACGGGTACAGTTATAACCTCGGTGATCCGAGAGAATGGAATGTAGGCCTTGCCTGCCGTTTTGGACATTAAGAAAGGAACCATGCGAAAGAAAATATACAAGGTGCATCGCACCTTATCGGTCATCATTGCTATACCGGTACTGCTATGGGCATTGAGCGGCTTTATGCACCCGCTGATGACGAATATCCGTCCGCAAGTGGCTACGCAGTCATTATCACCCATGGTGATCGACAGCACGCATATCAAAACAGACCTGGCCACTGCTTTGCAAAAGAACCGTATTGACAGCATCAATAGCTTCCGCCTGGTGCATATAGATACCACCTGGTTTTACCAGGTGCAGCTGCCGCAAAAGCCGGAGCCTGTTTACCTGAGCGCTGTAAACGGAAAAGAGCTCACCGCCGGTAACTGGCTGTATGCCCAATACCTGGCCAGGCAGTTCCTGGAAGGGCCGCTGTCACCCGACAGTAATGCGGCGCCTACTGCTGCAGCTGATCCCGGTACATTGCACGATTGCTGTGATGCGGCCACCAGCTGTGTGCTCAATGGCAGTAAAGGCAGCAAGGTAACAGATGCTTCCATGCTTACTGCATTTGATAAGGAATACAAAAGTATCAACCGCCTGTTGCCAGTCTATAAAGTAGGCTTTGAAAGGCCCGATGGTATCCGCATCTATGTAGAAACCACCCAGGACCGCTTTGCCTTTGCGATGGATAACAAACGTGCAGCGTTCGATACGGTATTCCGGCTGCTCCATACCTGGGACTGGCTGGATGTTTTTGGAAAAGGGAAGCAGGCTATTTTATTCCTGCTGGCAGCAACGGCTTTTGTAACCAGTGTGATGGGCATCTACCTGTTCTTTGCCACCAAAAGCAAGAAGGTAAACGGCAATGGGCTGGTAAAGACGCGGCGCTGGCATCGTTACACGGCTATTCTTGCAGCCCTGTTCACATTAATGTGGACCTTTAGCGGCGCTTATCATGCCCTGTCAAAGTTCCAGGATGATACCAGGGACCGCTACTTTGTAAGCAATCGCTTTGCGGCTGCCGCATTGCATTTGCCGCTTGACAGCCTGATGCAGATCGTAAAAGCGCCAGTCACCAATATCAGTATTGTGAAGATGGACACAGCCATTTACTGGCAGGTATATACGAAGGAAGGAATCCAATATGTAAGCACGCAGGATCATACGCTATTACCCGAAGGTGATGCAAAGTACGCTGTATTCCTGGCAGGGTGCTTTAGCGCCAACCCTGAACTATCTGTTCGCGCTGTTGCGCCTGTAACAAAGTTCACGGACGAATACAATTTTACAGACAAGCGTTTGCCTGTCTGGAGAGTGGCTTATGACGGCAGGCAGCATGAACGATATTATGTAGAAACAAAAACAGGCAGACTGTCTGTACGCGTAGATGATGCCGACCTAAGGGAGGGCTATTCATTTGCCTTGTTCCATAAGCATCATTTTATGGACTGGGGAGGCAAAGGGCTGCGCGATTTCAGCACCATGCTATGGGCCCTGGTGCAGGTGTTGATGGTAACTGTAGGCCTGGTACTTTATTTCAGGTGGCGTAGCCGCTGATCAGGCAGGCCCGGTGTAATGTAATTGTATCAGCTTTGCAATGGAAGAGCGGGAACTGGCAGGATCCTTTTCTGCGGTTTCCACTCTTTCCACTTGTTCACCCAGCATATCATCATTTACAGCATGCCTGATCCATTGGGAATAGTCATGCTGTTGCAGGTGATACATCCAGGTTTCGTCATCTATGCCTTGCGCAAGCTCAATAAAGGTGTGCAGGTTATTGGCACGGAGTTTTAGTTTGTTTTCAGGCCCGGTAAAGATAAAGCTGTCGGGCCCCATATCGCCGGTGGAGTATTTTCTTTTATGCCGCTGCAATACCTGTTGCGGCACCTGTGTTCTTACCAGGAAGGGCGCCTCGCCTGAGGGCCGGTGCCATACCAATGCTTCTCCTTTCTGCAGTGGCGTATCCGGCACTTCCGGTATATCCTCTCCCGTTATATTGGCAAAGCTTTGAAGGGTCTTATGTGGTTCGTCGCCCACCGCAATAATAGTGGTAGCGCGTTCTATCAATGGTTTGTGCACCAGCTCCGGCTTGGTGGTAATGGCCATGAAATTACGAATAGCTGTTAAAGTACTGAAAGAGCTCGGATCTGCCACTTCGGGCGCCAGGTGATGCGCTTCATCCAGTAACAGCCAGTGCGGATGGCTTTTATGTTGTTGCAGCTCCTGGATGGCCACCAATAATTGCTGCAGGAATATGGGCTTTTCTTCCATGGAAAGGGCCAGTGTGCATGCGATAACGCTCTGGCGGGGCTGTTGTAGTAATTGCATGATAGCGTCTATAGCCGGCGGCTGGTTCACATCGCCGATGACAACGGGGCCCTGTAGTTCCAGGTAATCTCCCTCCGGGTCTACCATGCAGAACTGGTAACCACGTTGTAGCAATATTTCCATAAATGCAGCGGTCAATGTGGTCTTTCCGCCACCACTGCTGCCGGCTATGATAATGCTGCTGCCGTAGGGGCTCAGTTCAAAAGGCGAGTTGTCATAGCGTTCTCCCAGCGGCAGGTAATGCCTTTGCAGCAGCGGGTCAAAGGATTGCAGGTCGTTTTCACGCATGCGGTCTGCCAGTTGCATCACACCGGCGCCATGATCGGCCGGGGTGATCCAGTCGCTGATATTTTGCAATGCCGGTATGGCATTGGCTACACTCACTGCGCATTCAGCCGCCTGCAGCATGGCGGTATCATTTTCTGCATCGCCAACGCCTACCACATTATGCAGCGAATAACCCATATGATCCAGCGCTGTTTCCAGTCCCTTTGCTTTATTGATGCCAGGAGGCAGGATCATTACGGCTCCTTTGTTAAAGATGATCTGCCGTTCCAGGCCAAATTCTTTGATCACTTCCAGCACGGTGCCCTGGTGCGGTTCCCAGGTGGCGACTATCACCCGCCCGGCGGAAAGCGGTTGCACGCCCCTTGCCTGTAGTGTTTGAACGAAGGCGGGTGGAGGCGGATCTCCCAGCTTGGTTTCTTCCAGGGTAGCAGGGTTATAGAGCAGCGCCCCGTTCTCTGCTACGATCAGGTCAAATATGGTATGGTCGGGGAAGATGGCCTTCAGCTCGTCCAGCTCACGCCCGGTTACCAGCAGGATGGCGCGGCCGCTGGCTTTCAAGGCTTTTAATGATTCCACTACTTCGGCGGGTACACCGCCGTGGTGAGCAATAGTGCCATCGTAGTCGGTGGCCAGTACGCGATATCTCATGTGGAGGGTAGTACAGGAATTATACCATAGAAAATAGAACGTTGACAATAGAAAAGTTGTTAAAAGTTTTGACAATAAAAAAATTGTGAATAGATTTGGCTATAAATCCATTGTTAAATGAAGAACATTATCGGTTCACCCGCAAGAGGAAAAGACTTTTACCAGCGCAAAAGGGAAGTCGAAAAGATCATCAGCAGTTTATCCAACGGAAACAATCTCCAGATCACCGCGCCCCGAAGAGTAGGAAAAACCTCCATTCTATGGTATTTACTGGATAATGATTTTCCCAACCGGCATTATATCTATGTAGACACGGAAAGCATTTCAGACGAGCAGTCGTTTTATAAGCGGCTGTTGGGAGCCGTATTAAAAAATGAAAGTGTTTCCACGTCCTCTAAATTGTTAGGCGGCTTCGCAAACGGCGTAAACCGCTTTTTCAGAAGAATAAACAGTGTAACGGTACTGGGGGCAAGCGTTGAGTTTAACCAGCCTACAGCCGCACGGGATTATTACGACGAGTTTTTTGATTTTTTAATGGGCTATACGCAGGTAGAAGATATTGAATTGGTTCTTTTAATCGATGAGTTTCCGCAGGTTATCGAGAACATGAGCAAGAAGGGAGAGGAGGGCGCTATTGCCTTTCTGCAAAGAAAAAGAGCCCTGCGCTTAGACCCTGAGATCAACCAAAAGGTAAAGTTCATTTACACCGGTTCTATAGGCTTAAATCATACGGTTTCCCGCCTGGGTGCTACTGCTACTATCAATGATCTTAATTCAATAGAGATAGGTTCGCTTACAGATGAAGAAGCGCTTGATCTTTTTGAGAAGTTGCTAACGCCCTACAAACGGATAGTAAAAGAAGCGGGCAAAGAAAAGCTCCTGGAGATGATACAATATCATATTCCATTTCACATTCAATTGCTGGTACAGGAGGTGGTACGTTTAATCCCGGAAGGTGGTGAAATAACAGCGGCTGCCATGGAGCAGGGTATGGATAATATGATCGTACTAAGAAACCAGAATCATTTTGATCATTATTTTTCAAGGTTGAAAGAGCAGTTTAAAGAACAGGTGTTTAAATATGTAGACGAGTTGCTGAAAGAAATTGCAAAAAAGGATGTGATGACCAGGGTAGGTGTATTTGATATGGCTGTTAAATATAGTTTGCAAGACAGTTACAGAAGTATCATTGAATCATTGATGTATGATGGCTATATCCATTATATCGGTAGTTTAGAACAATACCAGTTTGCGTCTCCGGTGGTAAAACGTTGGTGGATCAAATTTATCTGTTAATTATGGCGATATTATTATATAATCCAGACAGAAAGAATAAACAGGAATTCCTGGATGAGTTTGTGGTGCGCCACTGGCAGTTTGACGAAGTGTTTAATGATGTCAGCACAGATGATATGAAGTATCCCGGGCAGCATTACATGCTGCTGGGACAAAGAGGTTCTGGTAAAACAACACTGCTGTGGCGTTTGAAGTATGCCATTGAAGATAATGAATACCTCAATAAGTGGGTTATACCGATCATGTTCAGTGAAGAGCAGTACTTTATCAGCCAGGTGGTAAATATCTGGGAGTATATCGCTGAATATTTGGAGGATACACACAATTTTTCAGGTCTATCGGCCGAGATGCAGCGTTATGCGGATAAAGAGGATTTTGAGGAGATCGCATTAGATATACTGATCAAATATTTAGACCGGTATAAGAAGAAAGTAGTACTGCTTATTGATAATGTGGGGGATCTGCTGGATAAGTTAGACCGCTTGGAAATATTCAGGCTGAGGGAAATATTACAAACCAGGCCTCATCTGCGCCTTATTGCAGCTTCGTCTGCTGTACTGGATGGCATACTCGATTACCAGCAGCCGTTCTTCGAATTTTTTAAGATGGTTCCATTAATGGGGCTCAGTTATGACGAGAGTACTGCGCTGTTGAAGAAACTGGCAGAGATGCGCGGGGAAACAGAGAAGATAGAGAAGATCATTAAGGAAACTCCCTCCCGCATAGAAACCTTAAGAACTTTATCCGGCGGGTTGCCCCGTACGATGGCATTATTGTTCCAGGTGTTTGTGGATGATGAACATGGGAGTGCGGTAAATGATCTTGAAAAGATCCTGGATGCTGTTACTCCTTTGTATAAGCACAGGATGGATGACCTGCCTGCCCAGCAGCAGAAGATTGTAGATGCCGTGGCCCGCAACTGGGAGGCGATAAGCGTGAAAGAGCTGACACAAAAGCTCAGGCTGGAAAGTAAGGTGATCTCTGCCCAGCTAAGACAGCTGGAGAGAATTGATATTATCGAGAAACGAACAACAAAGACCAAAAACCATCTTTATCTACTGCGTGAAAGGTTTTTTAATATATGGTACCTGATGCGGTATGGGCGTAAGGAAGACCGTCAGCGAGTGATATGGCTGGTGAAGTTCCTGGAGTTATGGTGTGATAAGAAGGAGATTGAAAGGCGTATTGTAGGTTATGTTGAAAAGGTGAAGGAAGGGAAATTAGACACTAAGTCGATTGAGTTTTACGGGCAGGTGTATTCGTTTTTCGAAGATGTAACATCAGCAAACATGGTAAAGGAAAGTGCTGAAGCATATGGGGAAGCATATTTTAATGACGTTAAGTTTGATGAGCTGTTTGACTTGCATCTGAAAAAGAAGGATTGGAGCAACTTCTTTAAGGTAGCGTTCAATACGCCAGTATTAAATGCCGCTCAGCGGAAAGCAGTTTATGAGATTATAGACGATCCGTCAGCGGTTGCGTCTTTAATCCGCTCGTTTATCGACTACTTATCTACTCACAGGGACGAGCTTGCAGAAAATATGCAGACAGAAGCCTATAATTTAATCACATTGGCCCACTGTCGGCTTGGAGTGTTATTGGCGATGGAGGATAACAACATTCAAGACACCAATAGCAGTGCGAAGTTTTTTGCTCAATGCTTCAATAGATTGGCCCCGGCAGTTATAGACGAAAATACAGTAACGTTGTTCTCCACGTTTATAAACAGTTTATTGCTATATGGGTATCCACAACTTGCCTTGTCCGTAATTGACAAGGTTGCTAAAGTACATGGAAAACCATTTTCTGAAAAGATCAGCTTTTGCTATCATACCGCATTGTTAATGGCTTCCGGTAACGAGGACAATGAAGAGGTTTTAAAGAAACTCGGATCAGAATTCAGAGAACCAATAACCAGATTAGTTAATTACTTAAACTCGATTAAACCAAAAAAATAAATATATTTACATAACACGCTTATGAGCCCGGATAATGATGTTGTAACAAATAATCGCCGTGTAATCTTCCCAATACCTGGTCAGCAGAGGATGAAACTACAATAAACAGAATGATGAGCTGACGGCTGGTCGAAATCAAATATAGCACCGTTAATTCGTGTCGGGTGGGTATACCTACCGGATATACGTACAAGATAATTTTTCACACATAAAAATCTGACGACAATGGAGAACAAGAAAAAAGTACTGCTTACCGGCTCACTGCTGGCCGGCGCCTTATTAGCCACTGCTAACCTCAATGCAAATGCAGCAGACCTTTTCCGTTTTAAAGATCTGGGTACCGGCGAATCTGTAAGGGCCCGCTTAATGGACGGCAACTCCGATGCCCGCAGCCTGGAGCTGAACTGCGGCGCCAAGAAAGATTCTGCCGGCGTTAAAAAAGGTAAAGACGGCAAATGTGGCGAAGGGAAATGCGGAGAAGGCAAATGCGGAGATAAAAAGAAAAACAAAGCAAAGAAGGATAGCGCGAATGCTAAACCTAAAGCTTAAAACAGTTCTTAGTTGTCAGTCGTCAGTCGTCAGTTATTGACGTGGATTTATCCGCGTTATGTACTGTCAACTGGCAACTGATAACTGTCAACTTAAAACTTAACTATCATGGTAGGAATAGGCTTCCGAAAAGACTTCGCAGCCACCTTGCTGCAAAGCCCGTCCTTTCATCCGGCATTCATTGAAGTAGCGCCGGAGAACTGGATAGGAGTGGGGGGATACTGGAAAAAGTTATTCCGCCAGGCGCTGGAGAAATATCCTTTATTCACCCATGGGCTCTCGCTTTCCGTGGGCAGTCCTGATGAACTGGACCTTGACTTTCTCCGGAAAGTAAAAGATTTCCTGCAGGAAACAAATGCACAGATCTACTCTGAGCACCTCAGCTACTCCAAATGTGATAATGCCCACCTGTACGACCTGCTGCCCATCCCTTTTACCCAGGACGCAGTGAAGCACGTAAGCAGCCGTATCAGGCAGGTGCAGGATTTCCTGGAAAGACGGATCGCCATTGAAATAGTCAGTTACTACACGCCTGTTGCGCCCGAGATGACTGAAATAGCGTTTATCAATGCCGTCCTGCAGGAGGCGGATTGCGACCTCCTGCTGGATGTAAACAACGTATATGTGAACGGGTTTAACCACCAGTATAACGCAAAGGCATTTATTGACCAGCTGCCAATGGATAGAGTCCGTTACATTCATATGGCCGGTCATGAAAAAGTAGCTGAAGACCTTATCATTGACACACACGGTGAAGCGATCATCGACCCGGTATACGACCTTTTTGCTTACACCATGCAGCGCCTGGGCAGGGATGTGCCCGTGCTGCTGGAAAGGGACTTCAATATTCCCGAACTAGAAGAGCTGCAGGTGGAAATAGACCGCCTGCAGGCCATCAAAACCGTGAACCTGAAAAAACAGCAGTATGCAACAGCCTGAAGTCACTTCCCGCCAACATCAGTCGGCACTGGCAGTATACTGCCGTACAGGGCGGTATACGGAGATCCCCGGGGTGCATAACGGGCATGTTACGCATTACAGGCGGCTGGTGTACAATGTGGTGGATGATATGCTGCAATCCGCCTACCCGCTTACCCATCATCTGTTAACGGCTAAACAGTGGAAGGGCATGGTGCAGGACTTCTTCTCCAATCATCCCTGCCAGTCGCCCCAGGTCTGGTACATGCCGCGGGAACTCTACGAATACCTCTTACAGGTGCAGCATCCCTTGCTGGAAAAATATCCTTTCCTTTCTGAACTGCTGTGGTTTGAATGGCTGGAAGTGGAGCTGTTCATGATGGAAGACAGGCCCGCGGCTTACACAAGCTCCGGCGATATCAACACCGCCGCTTTTGTGCTGAACCCTGAACACCAGCTGCAGCATTTCCATTACCCGGTACATTTAAAGCCGGCTAAGCAGATCAGGGCTGAAGACAAGGGGGATTATTTCCTGGCGCTGTTCCGCAAGCCAGACAATGGCGAAGTGGCCTTCATGCACCTGTCGCCCGTGCTGGTAACCCTACTCGAATTATTACAGGAAGGCCCGCAAAGTATAGGCCCCCTGGTAGAACAGGCCTGCGCTGCCTGGCGGCTGCCGTTGAATGAAGAGATCAGGGATGCCGCCCGCGCATTCTTTGCCCAGGCGCTGGAGAACCGGCTGATTCTTGGCTACGACATCAAATCGCAGAAGCTATGATACAATCGTTAAGCAGGTGGGGCGCTTCCATGGAAAAAGGATGGTCGCTTCCCTTACTGATCATGAGGCTGGTGCTGGCCTATGGATTCTATCACGCGGCCAAAATGAAGTGGACAGACATCAACGCTATTATAGCCTGGTTCCAGCAGGCGAAATTTCCCGTGCCGCCTGTGAGCGCCTACCTGGTAGCCAGCTTTGAGGCCCTGGGCACACTGTTGCTGATCCTGGGCCTGTTTACCCGTCTTATTACAATCCCGCTGATGGTTATTATGCTGGTGGCAATTTTTGCAGTGCACTGGCCTAACGGGTTCGAAGCCGGTAATAACGGTTTCGAAATACCCTTGTATTACCTGATCATGTTGTTTACCTTGTTTATCATGGGGCCCGGCATTATCAGCGTTGATCACTCCATGCTTGGTAAAAAAAGCAGAAAGTAATAGTAGCTTTGCCATATAAACGGAAGTATTTATATGGCATTACGTATCAACCCTTTCTCCAAGATCAACAACGACACCGGTTTTGGCGCCAGTTCCAGTGGCTCTGTGGGGCGTTTTGTTAACCGCGACGGATCATTCAACCTGCGCAAGGAAGGTTGGCCGGTATGGCAGCGCCTGAGCCTTTACCATACCATGTTAAACCTTCCGGGGTGGAAATTCTTCCTGGCCATTATTATCTTCTTCTTTGGTATCAATCTCGTTTATACCAGTGTTTATTTATTGTTAGGAGTACACCAATTTGTAGGCGTGATAGGCACTACAGAGTGGCAGATCTTTAAAGAGATCTTTTACTTCAGCACAGAAACATTCACCACCGTAGGGTATGGCCGTGTGAACCCGGTAGGGGACGGGGCCAACCTCGTAGCTTCACTGGAAGCACTGAACGGTTTCCTGTACCTGGCCGTTTTTACAGGTCTGATCTACGGCCGCTTTTCCAAGCCAAAAGCATACCTGGCCTTCAGCGATTACGCTACCATTGCCCCTTACCAGGATAAGACGGGACTAATGTTCCGCTTCGCTTCTTACAAACAAAATCACACGCTGACAGATGTAGAGGTAAAACTGACCTGCGCCCTGCTGGTACAGGAAGATGGCAAAACAGCGTACAAATTCTTCGATCTGCCGCTGGAGCGCAGTAAAGTCCAGAACCTGCCCATGAACTGGACCGTGGTGCATCCCATCAATGAGGACAGCCCCTTGCTCGGACTGAACGAATCAGATATGAAGGATGCCGACGTTGAGCTGTACGTGCTGGTCAAAGGGTTTGACGACGTATTTTCCAACGTAGTGCTCAAACGCACCTCCTATACCTATCATGAAATCAGGTTCAACCGCAAGTTTGTACCGATGTACCGGGAAACCGGCACCACCACCATCCTGGAGCTGGATAAGCTGAATGAGTCGGCGGAGGTGTGATAAGAAGTCGTCAGTCGTCAGTTGTTAGTTGTCAGTGATCGAAGCGAATAGCCGCTCTAATCACTTACGGCTAACAACTAACGACTAACGACTAACGACTTACAACTTACAACTTACGACTAACGACTAACGACTTACCTCCAGACAGATCAGCCTTCCATCTGCTGCAGATGCGATCACCGTATGTTCGTTTACCGGTTGAATGGTGTTGATCAGGCAATTGGAGAACTTGTGCCGCCATTGCAGGGCGCCGTCTGCTGCAGATAAGGCGTATATCGCGCCCGATTGAGTAGGCACATATACGGTTTGCTGATATTCCACGATAGGAGAGGGACAAATCTCGTAGCCCAGCGCTACCGGCGATTTCCAAAGCAGTTCCTGTTCAGCTGACCTTGCATTGAATGCCAGCACATATCCCTGCATGGTTTTGGCGTATACCCGTCCGCTATCCAGCGAAAGTCCCATGGATTCCCGTACCCGGTTGGCAGTATCACGGTGCCTCCAAAGCACCTGTCCGTTAGCGGCATCCAGGGCCGTCATATATTGATCCGGCGCTACGATGTATATTTTATTACCGCTGGCTACGGGCCAGCAGGCAGCAGGAGAGAACATGCGGTTGGAAGCGCCGTTGTTCCAGGTCCAGATGCGTTTGCCGCTGGCGGCATCCAGCGCATAGAAATCATTGCCCCAGGACCCGAAATACACCTTGTCTTTATATACAAGCGGCCTGGTTTCTACGAAATTGCGTACGCTGTCAAAATCCCACTGCTGTTTACCAGTGGCGATGTCCCATGCCCGGCAATGTCCATCTGAACCTGCTATGATCGCTATATCCCGGTACAGTGCCGCAGAACTTACGATGGCTTTGCCGGTAGCCTGTTGCCATAGTACATGGCCGTTACGGGCATCCAGGCAATATACGTTAGCATCCGTGCAGGGCACGATCACCCGGTTGCCGGACAGTAACGGCGTAGCATATATTTTCCCTTTGGCGGTAAATTGCCATAGTAGCTTGCCTGATCTCAGGTCTACTGCTTTTATATCGCCGTTGGTATTGGTATAGATCACCCGCTTACCGCTGATAGCTACGCCGCTGCCAATATCTCCCTGTTCCTGCTTGGTCCATTTGATGCGCACCTGCGGGAACGACAGGTTATCAGTATAGCTTGGGCGGGGTGGGTTGGCCACCCACCGGGGCGCTTCTTTTGTATGCAGCGCTACCGCATGCCAGGCGGGTAAGGTTTCCTCCCCGGGGCGACGTTCATTGAACACCAGTGAATCATGCACTAATGACACAATATTATATCCGCCTATCGGCTTTTTTGCGCGCAGGTTGGACCGGCACATAATACCGGGTATGCCTTCAAAGTTAAGTTGGTGGTTATTATGTCCATGTCCGCAGAGAATGGCCTTCAGATTGCGGCCCTTGAAGCGGTCCAGCACCTCGTACCAGTTATTAAGGCCATCATCCTGCGGATAATGATTCACGTAAATAATGGGAAGGTCTTTGTCCGGCTGCTGTTGCAGCTGCTGCTCCAGCCATACAATGTTCTCCCGGGGAACCTGTCCGGGGCCCATGCGCATATTAGGGCCGCAGTTGGTGCCCAGGAACCAGTATCCTTTATATTGAAAGCTGAAGGTTTCTCCGCCAAAAACGGTGCGGAAGGTATTACAGCCGCTTTCAGACCATTTGGTGTCGTGGTTGCCCGGTATAACATGCCAGGGCTTTTGCAGGCGATCCAGCACCTGTTTGGCCAGGTGTAGCTCTTCGTCTGAGCCAAATTCTGTAATGTCCCCTGAGATCATCACAAACGCGATGTCTTGTTGCGCATTAATATCCTGAACGGTCCTTTCCAGGTCTTCCTGCGCCGTTGAGCTGCCAATGTGCGTGTCCGAGATCATGGCAAAGCGAAAGAGGGTGTCCTGGGCAAATACAGGCATCACCAGCCCTGTGAGCCAGTACAGTAATATAAGGTGTTTCATGGCTGCCAAGATAAATAATAAAAAAGCCAAACTCCAAATCCCAAATTTCAAACCATTCGCGGAGATCATTTGGGATTTGGAATTTGGGATTTGGAGTTTTACCATTTGGATTTTAGGATTTTTCCTTTTACTTTGGAATTGAGAAACCGTAATTGTAGCATTGACAGGGAGAACGTTATGGAAACATTTTATAAATGACCACGTGTGAGATGATCCCTTTATGCGTTATACTGTATCAATATTGGAAACTGCTTTAATCAGGTGCTATCTATGTATAACCTGCAAGGTATAAAGGAATTGTATGACCGGGTGTGCCGCCAAGATGATATGACTGCCTATCAGCAGTTGTTCCTGGCCCTGGAAAACCCTTTGATCACTTTTATCAAAGCCCTGGTAGGAGTGGAGGAGGTAGCAGAAGAATTATACTCCGATCTTTTCTTAAAGATATGGGCGCGGCGGCATTCCCTGCCGGATACTGCCCATCCGAGGAACTATATATATACTATGGCCCGCAACCTGGCCCTGGACTTCCTGAAAAAAGAACGTCATTTACACAGCATTGAATTCAATGAGATCGATCCCCTGCAGGTGCAGGACCTGGCGCCCACCCCGGAAGAGCAGGTGATCTCCAAGGAGATGGTCCGCAAGATAGAAGGGGCCATCAATGTGCTGCCAGCCCGCTGCCGCCTGATCTTTAAAATGGTCAAGGAAGACGGCTTCAAGTACCGGGAGGTAGCCGAGCTGCTGGGCATTTCCGTGAATACCGTGGAAGTACAGATGGCCATCGCCCTCAAGAAAGTGGCGGCGTCAGTTAAGTACAGGACACTTGCATAAGCATGTTTGAGATTTGAAGTTTGAGGTTTGAGGTTTGAGGTTCGTTAGATGTTTGGGGTTCAGGACCAGTGTGCCTACCTGGGATACTTGTCCTAAACATTTAACCTTCAACGAACTTCAAACCTCAAACCTCAAACTTCAAACTTCAAACCTCAAACTTCAAACCTCAAACTTTTTTTTACTTCCCTTTAATGGTAAGCCCGCCATATTATCGTCTATATAGGTAATTGATGATAAATGAACGGACCGGAATCTATCTTTTACAAATTGTTGTTGAAAAAGATCAGCGGAGCGCTAACAGAAGAAGAAAAGCTGCTGTTGGCAGATCTGCTGAAAGCATATCCGGAATTCTCCGAAGCATATGAAACAGTGCAATGGCTTTGGAACGAATCAGCGGTGAGCTCACAGCCAAGGTCTCCCGAAAGATCCAAGCGCCTCCTGGAACGCAATCTGCTGCAGCTGGAACAGCAAGGGCACTTATCAGAACAGGTGGAACCTATCGCCAACGCTCCCGCCAGGAAAAACAATGCACGACGCTATTATCTTTTAGGGGCAGGCATCCTGTCGCTGGCCATTGCCTGTATTGCGCTGGTGTTCCTGCAACAGCCACAGGTGAAGGAAACCGTGGAGAAAAGGTTTCCAAACATGGTCATCACCCGGCCCGGCTCCAGGACAAAGCTGATCCTGCCGGATGGCACCACCGTTTGGCTCAACGCCAGCAGCAAGCTGACATACGGCGACGATTTCCTGCAGAAAGAACGCCGGGTACAGCTGGATGGCGAAGCATTTTTCGAAGTAGTGAAGAATGAAGGGAAACCCTTTATTATCAATACCGCCGTAATGGACGTAAGGGTGCTCGGCACCTCGCTCAATGTAAAGTCCTACCCGGGCGAAAAGAAAGCAGAAGCAGTGCTGATCAGGGGGAAAATAGAAGTGCAGGTAAAACGCCGTCCGCAGGAACGTTACCTGCTTAGTTCCTATGAAAAGCTAAGCATCGCATCCAACCCGGATATTCATCCGCATAAAGAACTGAGTATTTCGAGCGTAGCGCCTGCGGGTAAAGACAGCATTATCGCGGAAACGGCCTGGCTGGACAATGAACTGGTATTTAACGGGGAACTCTTATCTGAACTGGTCATCAGGATGGAAAGATGGTTCGGCATGCGGATAACGGTAACAGGGGCACGCCTGCAATCTTTCCGTATGACAGGCGCATTTAAAGACGACTCGCCGGAAGAGGCGCTGAAAGCCATCAGCATTATCACCGGCTGCAGATACCGTATAAAAGACCATACTGCAGTACTGTATGACGCGAACTGATATAGCTGACAAACAAATATTCTCTAACTGATTAAAACCACGTTATGATTATCAACCGAACTAATAGCGTATAAAAAACGGGAAATGTGACCGCATTTCCCGTAAAAGCCAAAATCTCATGCTGGTAATTGGGAGTTACCAGACATGCCATTTTATTAACCTTTCAAACCAAAAGTATGAAAATTTTTGACTTGTTGGAGGACAGGCATCGCTATGTCTGTAAGTCAATGTTGTGTATGAAATTAACTGTCACCTTACTACTCGTTACTGTACTACAGGCCTCTGCAAACATCGGCTACTCGCAGGAGGCGAGGGTAACGCTCAAACAGGAGAACAAAAGCATCAAACAGCTTTTTAAGAAGATCACCCAGCAAACCAACTACCGGTTCATTTACCAGGAGGATGCCGCTTCGCTGGATAAGCTGGTCACTCTTGACGTACAGCAAAAGCCTGTATCTGAAGTGCTGGAAATGGCGCTCAATAACACCGGCTTTAGTTTCCGGATGATGAATGAAGACCTGATCGTGATCTCGCCCAAAGGCAGCGCTACACAGGATATTGTGCTGAAAGGCAGGATCATTGACAAGAATAAACAGCCCGTGCCCGGCGCTACTATCAAAATAGAAGGCACCAGCAAAGGCACCACTACCGATGCCGATGGCACATTCTCCTTATCAGTCCCCGAAGCAGCAAGGATCACTATCAGCGCTATCGGCTTCATGCCGCAGACCATTACGGTAAACGGCAGCGGCCCCCTGAACATTACGCTGCAGGAAGATACCAAAGGCCTGAGCGAAGTAGTGGTGGTGGGTTACGGCTCACAGAAACGTGAATCTGTAACAGGTTCTGTTGCCACCATCAAAGGAGCCGACCTGATAAAATCACCCGCCACTAACCTGAGTAACTCCATTGCAGGCCGCATGCCCGGCGTGGTAGCCATGCAGAACACCGGTGAACCCGGATATGATGGTTCCACCATCCGTATACGCGGTTCCAATACATTGGGTAACAACGACCCGCTGGTGGTGATAGATGGGGTTGCCGCAAGAGCTGGCGGCCTGGAACGCCTGAACCCTGCAGATATAGAAAATATGTCTGTACTGAAAGACGCTTCTGCCGCCATCTACGGCGCCAGGGCGGCTAACGGTGTAATACTGGTGACCACCAAACGCGGTAAATCCGGCAAACCGGTGCTCACCTATAACTTCAACCAGGGATGGTCTCAACCCACCCGTACGCCGGAAATGGCCAATGCCACCGAGTACGCACAGATCAGGAATGAGCTGAGCCTGTACAAAAATGTAGCAGCCACTGAGTGGAACAACGCCTGGAGCGCTTATAAACAGAATGGCAGCTATACTTCCCCGGTAACCGGTAATACCTGGACGCCGCCTTTCAGCGCAGACGACCTGCAGAAATTCAGCGATGGATCAGATCCCTGGGGTCACCCGAATACAGACTGGTACAAAGCTACCCTCAGAACCTGGGCGCCTACATCCAATCATACCCTGCAGCTCTCCGGCGGATCAGAGAACCTGCGTTATATGACCTCCTTCGGCTACCAGAGCCAGGCAGGATACTATAAGAAATCAGCTACCAAATTTGATCAGTACAGCCTCCGTATCAACCTGGATGGTAAGATCAATAAATATATGAGCGTAAGCGTGGACATGTTGGGCCGCCAGGAAGACAGGAACTTTCCTACCCGCAGCGCCGGCGATATCTTCCGTATGCTTATGCGCGGCAAGCCCAATGAGCCGGCTTTCTGGCCCAACGGACTGCCCGGTCCTGATATCGAGTATGGTAACAACCCGGTGGTGATCACCACCAGCCAAACCGGTTATGACCGCGATAAACGCTACTACGTACAGACCAACGCCCGCCTGGATATCACCATTCCATGGGTAGAAGGCCTGAAGCTGAGCGGTAACATCGCCTTTGATAAATACCTGAAACGCACCAAGAAATGGCAAACGCCCTGGTACCTGTATACCTGGGACGGCAGCAGCTACGAAGCAGATGGTAAAACGCCCAAGCTTACACGCAGTAAACGCGGTACCGATCAATCCACCCTGGACCAGGGCGATGAAGATCAGACCAACCAGCTGCTGCGCGGTTTGATGAGCTATGACCGTTCCTTCAAAGGCGGCCATACCGTGAACCTCGTATTTGGTGTGGAAAGGGAAACGGTGAACCAGGACCACTTCTCCGCTTCCCGTAAATACTTTATCTCCAGCTCCATCGACCAGCTGATAGCCGGCGGCGACAGGGAGAAGAACAACGACGGCGGCGCATGGGACCGTGCCCGTCTAAACTACTTTGGCCGTGCCGCCTACAACTACAAGGAGAAATACCTGGCAGAATTTGTATGGCGTGTAGACGGTTCTTATATGTTCCCTTCCAACAAACGCTTTGGTTTCTTCCCCGGTATACTGGCCGGATGGCGTATCTCTGAAGAGAACTTCTGGAAAGACAATGTGCGCTTCATCAATTACCTGAAGCTGCGTGGATCCTGGGGCCGCCTGGGTAACGACCAGATCTATTTCGATGATGACGGCGACGGCACCATGGACCTGCAGGAATACCAATACTACGGCACCTACGGGTTTAATAACTACGTACTGGGCGGCGTACTGCAGAAATCCATCAATGAAGCCCGCCTGGCTAATCCCAACATTACCTGGGAAGTGGCCAATAACTATAACGTAGGTTTGGACGGTCAGTTGCTGGATGGCAGGATCTACTTCGAACTGGACGCGTTCATGAACAAACGCTCCGGCATCCTGGTACGCAGGAACGCATCTATCCCCCAAACCACCGGTATGATACTGCCCGCAGAGAACCTGGGTAAAGTAGATAACAAAGGATGGGAGTTCCATATAGGTTATACCAACAAGATAGGAGAGCTGCATTATGATGTAAGCGTAAACGGTGGCTATGCCAAGAACAGCATCAAATTCTGGGATGAGCCGCCTGGCGCGCCCGCATGGCAGAAATCAACCGGCAAGACGATGAATACCCAGATCTACTATGAGTACGATGGCGTGTTCCGCGACTTTGATGACATCAAGAACAACACCATTGACTATAGCGCGCTGACCAATGACCTGCGTCCCGGCGATATGAAGTTCAAGGATATCAACGGTGATGGCAAGATCAATGGAGACGACAAGATCCGTATGACAAAGAACAACCAGCCCACCTTTACCGGCGGTTTGAACATCAACCTGCAATACAAAGGCTTTGATGCTTCCATCCTGGTACAGGGCGCTACCGGCGGTGCACTGCATATCAATACTGAATCCGGTGAGATCGGCAACTTCACGAAAGATTACTATGACCACCGCTGGAGCCCCGATAATCCCAGCAGTGTAGATCCCCGCACCAGCGACCGTAATGATACCTACTGGGCTACCGGTAATACCTACTGGTTCCGCAGCACCAACTATATACGGTTGAAGAACGTGGAGATCGGCTATAACCTTTCTGATCTGCTGAAGAAGAGGGTTGGCATCAATTCACTGAGGGTGTATGTGAACGGCCTTAACCTGGTCACTTTTGATAAACTGGGAATACTGGACCCCGAGTCTGTTAGCGGCAACGGGCAGTACTATCCGCAGGCAAGAGTGATCAATGCAGGCTTTTCATTAACATTTTAAAGATTAACAGTATGCAGAACAAAATAAAACGTATATACATTGGGGTGGCCCTGTTGGCAGGCGTATTGACAACAGCGTGTAACAAGGATTTCCTGAACACGGTGCCCAGGGACGAGGCAGCGGAAGACCAGGTGTTCTCCGATCCGGGCCTCACAGAAGCTTTTGTGAACGATATCTACAATGGCCTTAGCAGCGGCGGTTTCCTGGAAACCATGCTTTCTTCTGCTACAGACGAGACCATGTTCACCCATGGTTATGGTATGAAGAACATGGTGGAAGCCACCATCAACCCAACGGATGCAGAATATGTGACCAACCGCAGCACCATGCGCTGGAATGAGCTGTATACCAGGATCAGGGCCTGTAATAAGCTCTTTTCCAAAATAGGAGGGGTACCTTTTGACGATAGTAATGTACGGGACAGACTGAAGGGGGAAACATTCTTTTTACGCGCCTTTTTCTACCACCAGCTGGTGCGTGGCTATGGTGGCGTACCACTGGTTGACAAGATCTACGCCCTTGGCGAATCTGATTATACTATTGCCCGCGGCACTTTTGAAGAGTGCGTAAACTTTATCGTTAAGGACTGCGACTCTGCAGCTTATTACCTGAAAGGCAAGGGAGGCATTACCGTTAAGGGCCGGGCCACAGAAGCAGCTGCACTGGCACTGAAATCCCGTATATTGATCTATGCAGCCAGCGATCTGCATGATATACCAACTGCTAAAAGCAAATCAGCCATCATTGCAGGCTTCAGTAATCCTGAGCTGCTGGGATATACAAGCGGTAACCGTACCGAACGCTGGCAGAAAGCCAAGGCAGCCGCTAAAGCAGTGATAGATATGGGCGCCTTTGACCTGCAGAGCCCTAGCCCGGCAAGCGCCAAGGAGGCTACCAACAATATCCAGGGCATGTTCCTGGTAGATAACAGTGAAAGCATCTTTTCCCGTTATTTTCTGAATGATAAGGACGAACCGGGTGGCAACATCGGCCTCTATAACGGTTTAAATGGTTATCACAACTGGGCAGGCAACACGCCTACGCAGCAGTTCGTGGATGATTATGAAATGATTGACGGTACTCCCTTTGACTGGAACAACCCGGCGCATAAGGCTAATCCTTACCAGAACCGTGATCCGCGTTTCTATGCGACCATCCTTTATGATGGCGCAGGATGGCGTAAGCGCCCAGCCGACGTACAGTTGAAGGATCCCGCTAACCAGGTGCAGACCGGCAGGTATGAAGTGTTCGATGGTACGAAGAATGTGCCTGTTGTTGGACTGGATACCCGTTCAAGCCCGATCGAGAACTGGAACGGTTCCTTTACCGGCTACTACTTCAAGAAGTTCATTGACACTACGATAGATGCACAGTTCTACAACCAGCAGGTGCCTTATCCCTTCCTCCGTTATACAGAGGTGGTGCTGAACTATATAGAAGCCTGTATTGGCCTGGGTGAAGATGCAGAAGCACGTACTTACCTGAACATGATCCGCAAACGCGCATTCATGCCCGCCATTACTGCTGCCGGCACTGAGCTGAGAGACCGCTACCGTCATGAGCGTGAAATTGAAATGGCACTGGAAGAGCAACGCTTCTATGACGTAAGGCGCTGGATGATCCCGCAGAATACGGTGGGCAGACCATTGCGCGGTATCAACATCACGGCAACCTTAAAGCCGGGCAGCAAGGTGACCATCTACAAGTACGATCCTGTCAATTACAATTATACTTATACGCCTGTTACACTGGAAGCTGAAAAACGGCTGTGGCTGGACAAGATGTATTTTATGCCTTTGCAACGCGATGAAATAAACCGTAACAACAAACTGGTACAGAACCCAGGCTATTGAGTGGACAATTATCTTATCGTCCATCCATCAGTTGTTATACTCATTAAATGCCGGCCTCGCGCCGGCATTTTTTGTGTAGAAGGGCAGCGGCCGCTATCTTATTTATGAGTAATACCACCCGTAAAATAGCCCCTAGATTAATCAAAAAATCAACTTAATTTAACACCTCAATTATTCCCATAATTTATAAGTTATGAAGAGAACATGCTTTAGGCTGCTGCTGGTGATGAGTGGCGCCGCTATCTTTGCTTCGTGTGGGCAAGGGGGTAAGAAGGAAGCCGGTACCGACTCCACCGCTCAGTTGGCCCCGGCGCCTGCTCCCGACGCCGACACTGCCGGTCTGAAACTGCCCGCCGGCTTCGGCGCCATCAAAGTGGCCGACAGCGTAGGTAAAGCCCGCCACCTGGTGGTAACAAAAGAAGGCGATATCTATATTAAGCTGGCCAGCCCGAAAGATGGAAAAGGCATCATCAGGCTCCACGACGCCAATGGCGACGGCAAAGCGGATGAGAACACCGGCTTTGGGGACTACGGCGGCACCGGTATCACAATCAAAAACGGCTACCTGTATGCTTCCTCCAATACGGAAGTGTTCCGTTACAAGCTGGATGACAAAGACCAGGTAACCAATCCTGCACAGCCGGAGAAAATAGTGACCGGCCTGATTGACCGTAACCAGCACGAAAGCAAATCACTGGTGCTGGATAATGATGGCAATATCTATGTGAACATAGGCGCCTATTCCAATGCCTGCCAGGAGAAAGACCGTACTGCAGGCTCTAAGGGTATGAAACCCTGCCCGATACTGGACTCTGCAGGGGGCATCTGGCAATTCAAAGCCGATCAGCAGAACCAGACCTACGGCACCGGCGTTCGTTACGCTACCGGTCTGCGCAATGTGGTAGGACTGGATTGGAACCAGCAGGTGAACGCGCTGTATGTAATGCAGCACGGACGCGATCAGCTGCATGACATGTTCCCCAAGCTGTTCACACAGGAACAGTCGGTGAACCTGCCTGCTGAATGCATGTACCGCCTGAAAAAAGGTTCCGATTGCGGCTGGCCTTACATCTACTATGACCATGAGCAGCAGAAGAAAATGCTGTCCCCTGAGTTTGGCGGCGATGGCAAGAAGACCGGCGGCGAAAATGCAGAAGATCCTGTTGCTGCTTTCCCTGCGCACATGGCGCCTAACGGGCTGTTGTTCTACACCGGCAATATGTTCCCTGAAAGATATAAGAATGGCGCATTCATCGCCTTCCATGGTTCCTGGAACAGGGCGCCTGAAAAACAGGAAGGCTATTTTGTAGTGTTTGTACCGTTCCAGGATGGCAAACCTTCCGGCAAATGGGAAGTGTTTGCAGACGGTTTTGCCGGTACTGATAACATCGTATCTCCCGGCGATGCCAAACACCGTCCCTGCGGACTGGCACAGGGCCCCGACGGCTCCCTGTATGTGTCTGACGACGCAAAAGGCACTATCTACCGGATCGTGTATAAAAAGGCTTAACAGTTTAATTATAACAAGCACAAGAAAAGGGCTGCACATCTGTGCGGCCTTTTTTGTTTATAATACTTGCCATAGTCAAATAATATACTTGACTTTGTCAACTATATGCAATACCTTAGTGTCATAAATACCAGCAGGAAACATGTCAACTACGGCAGCAACAATCAACTCCATGAGAAAATTTAACCGCTTTTATACAGGCGTAATAGGATTGCTGGACCAGCATATACTGGACAGTAATTTCTCCCTGTCTGAAGTACGCGTATTATATGAGATCTGGCACACGGAGCAGTGTACAGCGGGCAAGCTGATAGAAAGCCTGCAGCTGGACGGCGGTTACCTGAGCCGCATGTTAAAGACGTTTGAGCAGAATAATATCGTCAGCCGCAAACAATCGCCTGCAGACGGGCGTACCTGGTTCCTGCAGCTCACCGCCAAAGGGAAACGCCTGATGCAAACCCTGGATCAGCGTTCCAATGAACAGATCCGGCAGGTACTGGACCCGCTGCCGGTGCATCAGCAGGAAGAGGTGACCAGTTCCATGCGTACCATAGAACAGCTCCTATCCGGGAAGAAAGATATCAGCCTGGAGGATATTACCTTCCGGAGTGAACTTCAACCCGGTGATGTGGGCTATCTTATTTACCTGCACGGCGATATTTATGCAAAGGAAACCGGCTATAATCTCGAGTTTGAGACCTATGTGTGCAAGACCTTTTACGACTTTCTGCAGAACTATGACCCTGCCAAAGACCGGGTATTTATAGCCAGCTACCAGCAACGTATTGTAGGGGCAGTGGCTATCCTGGGGCATTCCAGCTACCTGGCACAGCTGCGCTGGCTCCTGGTGCATCCGGATATGCGCGGGATAGGGCTGGGCAAGAAGCTGGTCGCAGACGCACTCGCCTTTTGCCGGGAGAAGGAGTATAAACAGGTGTACCTCTTAACTACCAACCAGCAGATCACTGCGGCTGATATTTATATAAAAGCAGGATTCAGAAAAACGGATGCGCATGCTCAGCAGATGTGGGGCCATCAGTTGAATGAGGAACGGTACGACCTGGAGTTAATTAATAATGAATAATTAATAATTAATAATTAATAATGGCGAATGCAGGTGTCTGGCCCTGGTACTTGTCCCTGGATGATTCATTATTAATTAAGTGCTGTACTTGGCGAGCAGCACGATCTGCCCCAGGTGATAGGCGGCGTGCTCAACCAGGCCATGAAAATAATACACCGCCTGGTGTTCTGTTCCCGGGAATACCTCATACAGCTTGTCTTCCGGGAAAGACCGGATCCCATCCGTCAGATGCTGTATTGAATGTTCCAATCGGTGCTGGGTAGCCTGCCAGTTCTCCTCTCCATGATTTTCCGGCAGGTAAAAATCGGGCAGGTCGCCATCCTGTTCGGGTTGTTCATTGTTCATATACCGCAATGCACGTTGATGCCAGTAGATAATATGGTTCACGATCTGCCAGATGCAGTTGGAGCCATTGATCCGCTTTGCCGCCTGCTGTGCATTTACCCGCTTCAGATGCTCCGTGAAGGTGACCTCTATCCAGGGATTGCCGTCATACAGGTCTTGCAATGATTGCGCAATGTATTGCAGATGAGACATGGTGATTGCAGGTTTATATGGTTACTGTTCCTCTAAATTTACGAAAAACCCTTTTTTACCATGTCTTCATTCTTCGTTATTTTTAGAAATAAATACTACAGCTATGGATCAACAACAACTGGAGATCAACCGGAATGAAGATGCCATGCGGATGGCGGTAAGTACGCTGAAACAACGCCTGGCGGTGATAGAGCAGGGAGGCGGTAAAAAGAACATGGAAAAGGTCAGGCAGAAAGGTAAGTTAACCCCCAGGGAGCGGATCGCTTACCTGGTAGACAAAGACACTCCTTTTACTGAAATAGGCGCTTTTGCCGCTTATGATATGTACGCAGAACATGGTGGCTGTCCGGCCGCCGGTACAGTAGCCGGCGTTGGCTATGTAAGCGGGCGGCAATGCGTGATCGTGGCCAATGATATGACCGTGAAGGCAGGAGCCTGGTTCCCGCTCACAGGGAAAAAGAACCTGCGCCTGCAGGAAATAGCCATGGAAAACCGCTTGCCGGTCATTTACCTCGTAGATAGTGCAGGCGTTTATCTGCCCATGCAGGATGAGATCTTTCCCGACAAAGAGCATTTTGGCAGGATCTTCTATAACAATGCCCGGATGAGCGCTATGGGCATTACCCAGATCGCTGCGGTGATGGGCAGCTGCGTGGCAGGAGGGGCCTATCTTCCTATTATGAGCGACGAAGTGCTGATGGTGGAAGGCAATGGCTCTATCTTCCTGGCGGGGCCTTACCTGGTAAAAGCGGCTATCGGCGAAAGCGTAGACGCAGAAACGTTAGGCGGCGCTGTAACCCATACCGAAATATCCGGCATTGCCGATTACAAGTTCCAGACAGACCAGGAATGCCTGGACCAGGTCCGCAAGATCATGGACAAGTTGGGAAGCCCCGACAAGGCAGGATTTGATCGCATCACGCCTGTTGCGCCTGCCAAAGATCCGGCAGGCCTGTACAGCATACTGCCTGCAGACAGCACCCGGCCTTATGATATGGTGGAGCTGATCTCTCACCTGGTAGACAATTCGGAATTTGATCAATACAAAGAGGATTACGGCAAAAGCATTTTATGCGGCTATGCCCGTATAGACGGCTGGGCCGTGGGCATTGTAGCCAACCAGCGCAAGATCGTTAAAAGCAGGAAGGGAGAGATGCAGATGGGCGGCGTGATCTATAACGACAGCGCCGACAAAGCGGCCCGTTTTATCATGAACTGCAACCAGAAAAAGATCCCCCTCGTCTTCCTCCAGGATGTGACCGGCTTCATGGTAGGCAGCCGCAGTGAGCACGCCGGCATTATCAAGGACGGAGCCAAGCTGGTGAATGCAGTAGCCAATTCCGTTGTGCCGAAGATCACCATCATCGTAGGGAATTCATATGGCGCCGGCAATTATGCCATGTGCGGTAAAGCCTATGGGCCGCGCTTCATCTATGCATGGCCCAGCGCCAAAATAGCCGTAATGGGCGGAGAACAGGCTGCGAAAACCTTATTACAGATACAGGTGGCCTCCCTGAAAGCAAAAGGGCAGGAGATCAGCCCGGAAGAGGAAAGTAAACTCCTGGCTACCATTACCGAACGATATAACAGCCAGACCACTCCTTATTATGCCGCGGCCCGTTTATGGGTGGATGATATCATAGACCCCATAGATACCCGCAGGGTGATCTCAGAAGGGATTGCTGCGGCTAATCATGCCCCGGTGACGGACACTTTCATGACGGGCGTCATCCAGGTCTAGTTAATTAATAATTAAAAATGAAGAATTAATAATCGGAGAACAAGTATCAGGACAGACAATAGGTCTTGAAATTATTCATTATTAATTCTTAATTATTAATTATTATTGCGCCTTTTCATTCAGCTAACAGCTCATGTCAGAGATCACCATTTATACAGACGGCGCATCGAGGGGAAATCCCGGTCCGGGAGGTTACGGAGTTATATTAATGTGGGGCAAGCTTCGCAAGGAGCTTTCACAGGGATACCGCCGTACCACCAATAACCGTATGGAGCTGATGGGAGTGATCACTGGCCTGGAAGCCCTGAAAAAGGACGGGCTGGATGTGACGATCTTTACCGATAGTGAATACCTGGTGAACAGCATTGAGAAAGGATGGCTGTGGAACTGGGTAAAGATCGGGTTCAAGGATAAGAAGAATAAAGACCTCTGGATGCGTTTTATTCCTTCGTATAAAAGACAAAAGGTAAAGATGGTATGGGTAAAAGGCCATGCCAGTAATCCGTATAATAACCGCTGTGATGAATTGGCTACGCAGGCTGCGGATATGGGCCCGTGGCTGGTGGATGAAGGGTTTGAACAGGGAGTATAAAAAAAGTCCTGCATTTTACGATGCAGGACTTTTTGTTTTACAGCTTTAAATAAAGTAGTGTCTGGTCAAGTCCTTCTGATCTTACAAAATCGGAAAATCGATCTGAATGCACTTTGATCCGGTCAAAATGAGTAATTATAAATACTTCAGGATCAGCTTTGCCGTCACAGTTAAAATAAAAATAAGTTCCCTGCCATTGGGCAAATACAAATATCTCTGGCCGTAGCGTAAAACTTTGATTGTGATTTGTAGTTTTCAGGTCAAATTCAATACATTCTATATTAGAATCGATCTGGTCAACAGTAGTATCATAACCCCGCAGCAGGTACCCGGATTTTCTGCCAAAGAGCAGCAAATACTCTTTATATGCTGCTGGCAGCTGTACCTGACGTGATCGTTCCAGCTCTTTTATTTCTTCTTCCGTACAACCTTCTACATCGCCCAGGGCTGGGAGGTAGGGAATCAGGAAGTCCATGTATTGCATGTTAATAGGTGAATTTTGTACTTGTAATAATATGAATTTTAACGTTAGGGAACATCGTAAGGAAGTCACTAAACATTTTTTGACACGATGGACAAGGACACAAGTCAGAGTAGATGGTTATTTCATCAATAACATCCGGGTATATATTTCCTGGCTTAGCCTTTTTGAGCCGTGCAAACCAATTCAGACCCAATGATTCGCTGTCGATATGTTTAGTGGCCCAGAGTGGTGTAAAAATATCCTTTTTGGCAGCATCCAATTCCTGAACGAAAGATTCAGGTACAAACAGGCCGCTTTTTCCCATTTGACCATTATATCCCGATCCGCTTGCCAGTAAAAGATCGTATTCAGCATCCGTTCCTTTGTCTTTCCACATCATTCTTGCAACGTTCCTTTTCTTGCTAATACTGAACTCGCCTCTCCAGCCGTTTAGTTGTGAAACCCACAGTTCGTCCCACATCGAAATGGTCACCTTGGGATTTTTAGCTAGCTTCTTCAGCTCGTCTATCCAGGGGTCGTTCCAAACTGAAGCAAATAATACCTCAAACGGGGAGCTGTTGGCATGCGTAATCTTTTTAGTGATCAGCCCGTCCTCCGCCATCGCATTTTCCAGCTGCGTCATCCGGTCGTCCATTTGGGCAAAATCAGCTGCAGACGATACCTCCCTGCTTGCCCTAATGGCTTTCCAGGTCTTTATAGCTCTTCCAAGCCTGGCTAAAGCTAGATAGCTTACATTGGAAAGACTGGCCCATCCATTAACCTCATTGATGGTAGTGAGGAACTCCTGTCCTCCTTCCTGTCGTATTATATAGTCCTTAACGCTGGCAGTATTTGCAACAACATTGGCAAAGGTGGCAACGCCCTCAGCCGCCATCAGCGCTCTGGCCAGTTTAGTACCAGTCATGAGCACAGTTCCGCCACCCCAGAAAAACGTTGCTCCCTGCACGGCGATCTCCAGGTTCCTTTTTATAGTGATTGTATTCGATCGCTTGACATTCCAGTGCAGCATCAGGGCGGGTACAAGGATCCGCTGGTGTAAAGTGTTCTGTTGCCTGTTCTGGAGTGTGAATTTGACAGATAAATCTACCTCCGGAATAATGCCTACAAAGTCAAAGGGCCTGCCAGTCAGTACTCTTGTTGTGTAATGCTCCTGCCCGTTTCCATCGATCACTTTCGTATAGCAGTTTCCGTCATAATTCCTGAACGTGAAAGTCATTTTGTTGGCTTCCGTGTATTCAGCAAGTAGGTTAAAGGAGTAATCGTTGAATTTGGTTTCAGGATTGTAAGAGGACCATGAACAATACTCATCACTGGCCTGTATCACGGAAATATCTTTGCTGTATACATCATAGGCATACTGGCAAAGCAGGTTGACCACTGCAGAGTAGTTGTACTTCCCAGGCCCTTCATCGTGCACTTTGCTGATGATTCCCCAAAGCACGTTGTTGTTTGGCTCATTGAGGTAATCAAGCAGCGGCCTGCGTTGCTCTTGTGGAGTTGATGCAATGATATCCACGATCATGTTCTCGCAGGCGTTCATCTCTACTACCCAGTTGGTCTTGTCGCCACATATACCGGATCCGGAAAGCAGTTGCAGGAGGCATTTACGTGTATCCAGCGTAAGGTCCTTCAGTGATAAGGCCGCCGAAGTTGTTGAATTTGGCAGCGGGTTTTTATACAGCGCCTCCATCCGTTCGCGGAGAGCCTGATCGTTTGCACAATCAGCGCCCGTTTGCATACCGTTGCCAAGTGTAGAGAAGAAGGTAAAGGCGTTTCGTATCCGCTGGGTCAGATAATCGCCGCGGGTAGCAAGGTCCTGTGGCGCATCACCGACCATGTCGTCGAGGTGATTATTATGGTAGCTGGTGAAGCCTCGTATCAGATCAGCAGGCACCTGTGGACTGCGGTAAGTCCCCGTTACCACAAAGGCATTGGGGGCGATTACCTGGGTTTTATTGATATCCCATTTGCCCAGATCATCCCGCCATGTAAATGTTGTCTGGGGCCCCTTGCGATACTGATAGAAGCAGTATACAAAGCATACGATGTTTTTATCTTTCTTTATTAACTCGCCCAGCCCGGAGTTTTGAGATGTTTCGGCTACCTTATTGAATACACTGAAAAGTATTTTAGATTCCTTATCCGTATATGTAGAGGTGGTAGGATTCGTCTTTATTTCATTGTGAAAAGAGATAAGCCGCTGGTCCTGCCATTTAACATCCGGTTCTTTATCCTCAATGTAGTCATAATTGTATATGCCTGACAAGACAAAGTAGATCTTATAATCCTTGTAAGGCGTATTTTCGAGGTATGTTTTATGTAGGTCACTGATCCAGGAGTTCAGTTGGAAAGTCTGTGTCTGGATGTTGTCCAGGGGAGAGATCCTCTTGAGCAAGGGCCGCTGTAACCACATCCTCCTCGCATTGTCGCTGGTGAACGCAGTGAATAGATAATTGCCGGATGGATAGTTGTCATATACTATATAATTAGCCGCTTCGCCCTTGCCTTCTTTAATCAACCGCTCGTTTTCCCTGATTTGCCGGGCAAGTTGTTCGCTGATGGCTTGCGCCCTCCGGTCAATGATACTGTCAATAGGGCCACTGGCTTTTACTGACACCGTAAAGGTGAGCACCGCCAGCAGTTGAATAATAAACCTGATATAACCGTTGTTCATATTCCGGCTTTTTTACTCTGCATTAATAATGATGGTGATACGCTCCAGCAACGACGATTTTGCCTGCTTGATCAATTTTTCCTTCTCCGTACCTTTCAGGTATTCATCCATCACCTCTTTGAGCAGCGAACTTCCGTTCAATGCTGCATCTTTTGAGAAGAAGCTGCCAATGGATGCAGGATCAGTGTAAAATTCCTGTATAGCGCTAACGGTCTTCGCCGCTCTTACGTTGCCACGCGCCAGCCAATAGCTTTGTGATACCTGGTTGTATTGTTTGATCTCATCTGTCATTTCGTCTTCGGCGAATGTTGTTGAGAACACGGTGTCAATGGATATCAAAGAAGCCTCTTCATCACTTTCAGTTAATCCCTGGTCCTCATATATCTTTTTATGCAGCGCTGCAGCATAGTTTTGCAGGTCATCGTCTTTGGCCCATGCTTCACTATCCTTTTTCAGTTCTTTAATGGCTGAAACAATGACATCCGCTACTTCTGTTACCAGCTTTTCCTTCTCTTTCTGTACAGCTTCTACTTCAGCCTGCGCCTTTTCAAACTTGTCTTTAGCGGCATCTGCTTTCTTTTCGGCTGTAGCTTTTTCTTCCGGTGTTTTGGCGTCGTCAACGGCTTTTTTCGCATCATCATATTCCTGCTTTGCCTGCACGAGGTCATCTGCTGCTTTTATGATCCGGTCCTTCAGTTCTTCCGGTAACTCCTCTTCTGCCAGCTCCTTGAGTTGCTCCGCCAGTTCCTTGATGGCGAGGTAATCTGCATCAATTGAGATGTGGATGAGATCATTGATCACACCCGCAAGGTCTGTGATCACATTGATCACACTATCCACGTCTACCACCTGTGTCTTCAACGAGTCAAACGTCGTCACGATCTCTCCGCTGATCAGCTGCCTGTCCGTATTCACCTTGATATTGTCAAACTTCACCTTTACACGGTTGTAACCGATAAAAGGAATCGTGATATAACCACTGCCCGAAAACGAACCGCTGCCCTGTACCCTTAATAATCTCACAGGGAAATCTCCCGCCATGATCTGGTCATCCATCTGCAATTGCTGTATAGGCGTTTGATTGCTAATGCTGATATCCGGCAGAATACCGCAGTTCTTATTAGCCGTGTCTTTCTTCGGTACTTCAAAGGCATGTGTATCACCCAGCGTTTTATTACCCTGGCTGCAATAACCACCCACCCGGTATTCATATTTATGACCCGGTATAGCATCATTGATAGTAGCGCTGCTGGAAGTGCTTTTTACATTGAACCATTCGGCATTGTTCTTACCCTGTTCATGGTATTCCACGATGTATTCAAACATCTTAGGTTGCGGCGCCCAGGTGATATTAATCCGTCCGTTCTCCTGCGTAGCGGCCACCTGTTCGGGCGGCTGACAATCTTCCTGCAGGCGGAAATAAAAGATCTCGCTATAGCCGTTGTTACGGAATACAGCGTATTCATCCAGTCCCTGTTTAGCCTTTGCCTGGATGCGCCAGGCATATTGTTTTCCTGGCAGCAGGGGCGGTTCCGTAGGACCGTACAATAAAGTAGTGTTGCTGGTAGTGGCCTGGTACAATGGCGGCATGGTGCCGAAAGCAGCTTCGGGCAGAATGCCATTGTCCCACACTTCTACGAGGGTAAATTCATATTCGGTCTGGAAGGCGGCATTGGGACTGCTCATATGCCTGGGCGTCCAGTTAAAGATAATGTTGAGGGGCTCGCGGAAGGCGACAGCTTCTCCTTTACGGGGAAGATTCAGCAAAGGTGGTTCGCTGACAGACAACCATGCAGGCGGAGAACAGCCCTGCTTTTCATTGCTCACAAGCTGCCCGCTGTTGATCTCCACTGCTTCTGCGCAAATGGTATAGTATCCGTCGGGCAATTGTCCGTTCTGCTGCAGCGCTCCTTTTGACATACCTGATACTTCGAGGTTGTCAGGGTTGAAATAAGGTGCAAGATCACTCAGCGACAATTGCACCGGCAGACCCGCATCCAGGGAGATAGGCGGATAATAGCCATAATCCCTGTTACGCAGGGAGACGGTAGATCCTTTGATGGTAAACCGTAACCTCACATTCAGGGTTGGCTTTTGCAGGTCAGTATTGATCAGTGTGACGATCAGTTTGGCCTGTGTACCGGAATAGAAACCAGCCAGCTGCGGAGAGAAGGGCGGAATGCACTGCACCTGCACGCGCACGGGGAACTGCTGCGCGCTGGCAGGTGAATACAAGGCGCCGCCCAATAGGATAACCAGCAGGCGGAACAGGTATCTCAGGATATTGCGTTTTACTGTCATTGTCTAAAAGCTGTAGTTATACCCCAGGGTGGCGGTCAGGTTGCTGGTATTGCCCCTGGGCGTCCAGCGCGTCTGGTGTATGGCGTTCAGGTTCAGGTTGTGCTTTTTCAGGAACAGGTAACCAGCGTTCGCACGCAGGTTCAATACCTGTCCCTGTTGTTGTCCATCGCTGGCGCTGGTATTATAGGAGGTCGTAAATCCTGCGGTGGCTTTCTTGTCGAACAGTTTGGCATTCAGTCCGAGGGTGGGCCCCAGGGTCAGGAAATCGTTACGTCCTATTGTATTATAGCTTAGGTTAAATGCACCGGAAAAGCTGATCTGCCGCGGTATGAGTAACAGCGTGTAGGCCATGTTGCTATTGTAGAAGCGGGATCCGTTCCCTTTCCACAATGTTCCGTTCTGTATATCTGCGGCATCCTGTACGCTGAGGTTGAGATTGATATTCTGGCTGCGTTGTTTGTTTGCCTTGATAATATGGTTCAGGTTCAGTGAAGCGCTCTGTGAGATCTGTTTAAAGTTGAGCGTGTCCATATTCTCATAGGGATTCGTTGCATTGATATAATCAAACTGCGGCTTGATATGCGTATAGGTCTGGAAATTGGAATAGGAGAAGTTCGCATTCCATTTCTCACTGGGCATATAGTTCAGGTTCAGTGAGCTTACCATGCGGGAGGTAGCACCTGCTTTGGTATGATTGAGATCATCACGCTGGTAGCCCACATTCGCAGATACATTTGCTTTATCATGCAGGAAAGGCTGCGAGAAGTTAACGGTGATGTTCTCCAGGTCGTTGTTCATGTAATAGGCGCCCAGTGTTTGGTAACCAGGGTCTATGCGCTCATATCCCAGGCCGATCGTGCTTTTATAGAACGTATAGTTCATGCCCGCTTTAAAGGCCTTAAAATAATGTGTGTTCCTTGCTTCGTACATGAATACGCTTTCCAGCAGGTTGCCCCCGGAAGATTTCACAGCGGTATTATTATAATCCCGTTTGTCGAGTTTAAGTGCACTGTTAGCATATTCAGCGGTCAGCTCCAGTCCTTCTTTAGGGCGGGCGCTGGCTGTTAAGCTGACGGTAAAGTTTTCTTTAGGGTAGATGCCGAGCGAGTCGGGGATGAATAGCAGCGGATCCCTGTAATCTTTTGCCCTGAAGAAGTTGATCCCGACAGAATAATACTGTTTGTTCAATCCCAGTTTAGCGCCATATCCCATACGGCGGTAAGTGGGCAGTATGCTGTGGTTGGTGCTGTCATAATCTACGGCGCGCAGCAGGCGGCCATACATCACACTCACGGTCCAGTCTTTTGAAGTGGCCACGTCAAGGCCTACACCGGTGAACTGGTGACCATTGAGCGTATAGGGAGAAAATGACATGGACACATCGCCGATATGCGCGGTGACACCTTTATACGTAGGGTGCAGGCTCAGTCGGTTAGGCATGGTAGGATAGGAGTATCCTGCGCCTGCATTGGTCAGGTTGAATGAAAAAGGCAGGCTTACCTGTCCGAGAATGGTAGCGTTCAGGTTACCATTAATGAACCAGGTAAAGGGCTGACGGCCGCCATTGCTTCCGCTGCTGAATACAGAACTGGCATTCAGGCCGCCATTCAATCTGAACGGTTTGCTTTTAAACATGCCGCCCATATTGTCAAGGTCTATCTGCTGGGCGTTTGCCAACACCGGGAGTAATAGAAAAGCAAACAGGTATAGGCCATGGCGTCTATTCATACTTCTGCACTTTAATGTCAACTAATATGTAGCCGGAACTTCCTTCCAGTACATAATCCTTTATTTTGATGGCTCCTTTTCTGCCATCCTGGGTGCGGAACAGCACAATACGTGGTAGCAGGTTATAATCGAACTGTATTCCGCCGGTTGCGGCCGCAGGCCATTGCAGGCTACGCAAGGGCGCATCGTTCACCATATTGTCAAAGGCAGCGGCTGTAAAAGAAACAGCGCAGTTGCACTGTTCCTGTTTGTTGATATAGCTTGTTACCGTTGCGCCCGGGATAGCCGCAAACGTATAGGATGCAGCAGAATCAGGTGATATGAACTTGTTATAAGTGAAGTTTCGGTTCAGTCCGAAGAATACCAGGTCTATTTCTTTGCCTTCGGCACTGAGGTCATCGTTCTTGTGGTATACTTTCCGCAAGCGGGTAGAATAGAAGCAGCCAATGGTGGCATGAGCGCTGCTGATGCCCAGTTTTACATCGCGGATGGTACGCAGGCCCGAGTTAGGTTTTACTGTAATGCTTTTGCTCACCGTACGACTATCTTTTCCATTACCATTGGTAAGCGTGATGGTATAGGTGCCCGGGTCTTTAAAGTAAACACTTGTTTTGGAAGCAGTATCATCTGCCACGGTTCCTCCCGGTGCGGTCCAGGATTGTGTGAGGTAGCTGCTGCTTTTGCCTTCCAGTATAGCGGTGAGTGGCGCTTCGTAATCGTCGTCAAAAGCAGAAGGCGCCAATGTAAAGTCGCTGCTGAGCGCCGGTTTTACGGTAATGGTCTTGCTCAGCGAGAAATTCTCTCCGCCGTTGCTTACTTCCAGCCTTACCTGGTGATCACCGGGAGTGGTAAAGGTAACATTCGGCGGTGTTGCTTCGGCAAAGGTAGCGGGTGTTCCTCCTTCAAATGTCCAGCTGTATTTGCTGGCGCCTTTGGTATGATTGATGAACTGTACCTGTACTGGTGAAAAATCATTGACCTGCACGATGGCATCAAAGGCCACCTGTACAGCGCTGTCCAGTTGTATGGTGAGTGTTTTTATATTGCGGGTATCCTCATTCCAGGCTTCCAGGGTGATCTTATGTGCGCCGGCGTCTTTAAAGATCACGGTACCGGGGTTCTCATAGTCCGATGTAGCGGGTTCTCCTCCTTCAAAGGTCCATTTGAAAGTGGTGCCACCGGTACTGCGGTTGGTGAAGTTCACCTTTGCTGGTACGGTCAGTGAGGTGTCTTCCAGGGCATAGGTAAAGTCTGCGGCCACCGGGCGATCCACTTCCTTGTAGCAGGCAGCAAGTAACAGCAGCAGGGCTGCCAATAGGGTATAGGGTATAAGTTTCGTCATAGGTGTTTAGGGATTGTATTCCCTGTGTTATAGTACAATCTTATTTTCGTCTGTTAATGTTGCATTGATCTCATTTATATCCATCCCGATCTGTTCCCATAAACCGCCCCCGAATCTCCAGCCCGTGAATGCTTTGTTATTTTGCAGTGCGGCTTTATTATTGTTCAGGCATGCCTGGATGGCAGGCAGCAATTCCGGTACAGGTATTTCAAACTTCAATGCGCCCACATGAAACTGAAAAAGGTATGCTTTAATCAGCCTGATGGTCCACCAGCATCCTTCAGGGCTGTTCATAAGGGTGAGCATAGCTGCCTTTATCTGCGCGTTTAGCGTAGCTGCACCATGGTTCAATACATATTGATTAAAGCCCGAAATGAATACAGATGCAATATCGGTCGGCTCTTCCACAAAGGGGTTGACGAACTGATAGTCGCCTTCGCCTATCATATACTTATGCAGCTCATTTTTCTCTAAGGCCGTAAGCAGTTTCGTATAAGCTTTGTTATCTCTTTGATTATCCATAACCGATGTTTTACTACCTTAAATTTATTTATTCCTTGTAATTTATCGGTTTAAATGAATACTGTCCTTTTGGAATAGGATCTATTACGGCCTCAATGGTACCGTTCGCCGTATAACCGCCAGGTTTGAAAAATTCATTTGCTCCATATTCATTGCCGCTGGGCATCCGCAGGCCTAATTCTTTGGGTTTTGGCACGTACACAACACACATGTCCTGTGTTGACCATCTGCCCTCGGGTACTGCCAGTTCCATTTCGATCTTGGTCATATCTCCCTGTGTTCTGGCCAGCATTTCATCCATCTTTTTGATAGTAGTAACATATACGCCGTCGGAGTAGCCCAGCTTGTCGCCATACTCTTTTATGATCTTGCGCGGACAAATAAAGGCGGCTCCCTCTTCAAACTTCTTCAGGTGCGCGGCATTATACACCTCTGTCATATACACCGTTGCGAGCTCCCGTTCTCCATGTGGCTTCGCAAGCACCCGCTCAATGGTCCAGCCGTCTTTCATGCCTTTCTGTACAATACCTGTGGCTTCCTTGACTGCGGCTTGCGGGTTGATCGCTTTAAAGACGTATTTAGCTTCGGGGATAGGGTTTATGACAGCTTCAGGTACGCCGTTGGCAGTAAAGCCGCCCGGTTTAAAGAATTCATTTGCTCCCTCCTCATTACCGCTCGGCATCCGTAAGTCGAAGTCTTTAGGAACTTTTACATCCACCCGGCACATGACCCGGCTTTGCCAGTCGCCTGCAGGAATGGCCAGTTCTTTTTCGATCAGCGCCATGTCTCCTTGCGTCGCCGCCATCAGCTCCTCCATTCTTTTTGTGCTGATCACATAAACGCCGTCTCTGCGGCCAAGCATACTTCCGTAATCATCTATAATGGCCTGGGGGCAGATGAACGATACACCATCCTCAAATTCCTTGAGGTGTGCTGCAATGTACTCAGGCTTAAGATATTCAGTAGGAGGGGGCCTTTTGCCTTTTGGATAGCTAAGCACCCGTTCTATTGTCCAGCCCTCCTTCATGCCATTCTGAACAATATCTGCTGCGGTGAGCCGGGCGGCTAAGAGGTTATCGAGCGCTTCAGCTTCTTTCTGGGTTACAGCGCCCTGCTGCTGCATGGCGGCACGTTCCTGTTTCCATATCACCGCCGCCTCATCGAGGTACTGTGGAATGCCTGCAAGATCAATGATCAGACGGCTGCCGCCGTATATGAGGAAAGCCTTATCTACCCCGTTGATCATTTTGTACTGGGTGCTGTTCTCCCCGTACCTTTCCTTTATCCTGTCTTTTATTGGGGTGGTGCTTAATACCGTACTTCCTGTTGATGCCACAATATCCATGTAGCCAAGCGTTTGTACGATCCAGCTGGCGGATTCAACCAGCACCATGCCGGTGCCGAACATAACGGCGTTAAAAGGTATGAGCACTGCAAGGCCGCCCATTTGCCAGCTGTTAGCATTCTGTTTTATATGATGCACCCAGCTTAGGTAAAAGGAGGGAACAACCAGCAGGTAATGCTTACCGTTAACTTTCTGGCTGTATTTAAGTCCGGGTAATTCTGTTGATGATATGATCGCTACCTGGTCAAAGGGGCCATACGCATAGTCTTTATACCCCAGGCCACTATTGGTATGAATCACACCACCGATCGTGCCGCTGGCCGGGTATTCAGACACGGTGTAGTTGGAGCCATCCCACAAGCCAAAACCATTGAAGGCAAATGTTCTGAAATTGTCTTTGAACTTATCTTTGTTAGCTTCGATGGCGACATTTTTATAAAAATGTCCCAGCACGCTGAAGACAGCTTTCGTATAATTGCTTCCACCCATGCCCGCGTCGTTCAGCTTATCCAGGAGGCTCACCACCAGCTTGTTGTTGGCCTGCAAACTATCCATCCATTCTTTGCTGATGTTGTCGCCTACCGTGGTGATCACTTTTATAGCCGCCTGTTCGCCGCCGAAGTTGTCTGTGCCAAGAGAAAACACATTGTTCACATCCGTGAGGCTCGAAGCTTTGTCCATGGCCTTGAGCAGCCGCATCCGCTCCGGAACGGTGAGGGCCGACACTTCCTCTGCGCTAAGCGTCCATACCAGGTTTATGGCTTCCTTGGGCGAATCGTAGTCGGTTACGCTTTTGTAAATGCTGTTTATCTTGTCTGTACAGGCTACCAGTCCGCTGGGATTAGCAATACCTTCTTTAGTGAAGGTTAACAGCTGCCGGAATTCAGGAAAGGCTTTATTCAGTTTCTGGGTTTCAAATACATCCAGCCCTTTTGTCCAGACAAAGCAATAACGCCTTTTCTTATAAGTTGTTTTCAGATCGGTGTCATGGAAATTGTCCATTCCCAGTACTGCTTCCACATAGAAGAAGACAATCGTCTTCTCCATTTGCAGGCGCTCAGATTTCTTTACGAACTCCTGGTATTTATCGTCCAGTACGTTGAGAAAAGCTTTACGAAAGACCGCTGTGCTGCCTTTACCCGCATTCTCTTTTTGTATCCCCGCGGAAAGAGCGTCCATTATTTTCTGCTCATAGGCGGGGAGGGCTGCATTCCTCATGAAATCTGTGTAGCCCAGGAAGTAGCGGCCTGTGAAGGCGTACAGCTTTGTTTTCTTGCTGCTATTGGTAGTGTTGAAGCTTTTGATGCTGGCAATCAGTTGCTCCTTAACTGCATTATCGTATAAGGGAACTGCGCCATTAACGTATTGTTGCTGAAGATCATCTGCCGCATCGAAGCCATTGTATTCAACCAGGCCTTTTCCATGAGGGTTGAATACCTCCTGCATTAACCTGTTTGCTGAGGTGGAAAGGGATGCCTCTAATGCATGTGACAAAGTATCTGCAGGAAGCCTGCCTGCCGCCGTTGCCAGCAAGTAAAGCAGCAGCATAGGTATAGTTGCGATCCAGTTTTTTTTCAGCATAGGGTTTATTTTATTCCAATCACTCTGATACAATTAACTGTGTTATGAATTCGAGCAGCTGTGCCTGCGTATATGCCACCACCTGGTCTGTTGTTTGTCCTTCAGCCAGCTTGCTATTGATATTCACGATCAAGGTTTTGCCGTTGGCCTGCAGGACCTTTCCGACCAGCTCAAGGCGTTGGCGCGAGGTGAACTGCTTGTATAGGGCAAGGGAGAACTGCAGTTTGCCATATGCCAACCTGGACGCTACCAGCGCCTTGTGCTGCGCTGCAAAGGTTTTTACGGATGCATTGGTTTCCTGCTCCATCTCGAGCTCCTCTTCATCGTCGGCAATGATCAGCACATTTGCCAGTGCGCTGGTATCCTGCCCGGAGCTCAGCACGAGGGCTTTGTCATCCAGCTCCTTACCCTGCTGTTCATATTGCTGTTTAGATGCGTCGATCTTCTCTTCCGCTTCCTTGCCCAGGTTTTTAATTGCCTGCAGAATGATCTCCGATACTTTTTCAACCAGCGCTTCTTTTTCCTTCGTCACAGCTTCCACTTCTTTCTTGGCATCGTTGAATTGCTGTTCTGCAGCATCCATTTTTTTCTTCGCCGCTTCCTTCTCCTCAGGAGTCTTGGCTGCGTCATATTCCTTTTTGGCTTCGTCGTATTCCTGCTTGGCTTGTTCCAGATTGTTGGCGGCCTCTATCATACGGCCTTTGAGCTCTTCAGGCAGTTCCTGCTCCGCGATCTTCTTGATGGCTTCAGCCATTTCTTTTATGGTCAGGTAATCAGCATCTATGGCCAGATGTGCGAGATCATTGATCACACTGGCGAGGTCTGTGATCACATTGATCACACTGTCCACGTCTGCCACCTGTGTCTTCAACGAGTCAAACGTTGTTACGATCTCTCCGCTGATCAGCTGCCTGTCTGTGTTTACCTTGATGTTCTCAAACTTCACCTTCACGCGGTTATAACCGATGAAAGGAATCGTGATATAACCGTTACCCGAAAACGAACCGCTGCCCTGTACCCTTAGTAATCTCACAGGAAAATCTCCTGCCATGATCTGGTCATCCACCTGCAATTGCTGTATAGGTGTTTGATTGCTAATGCTGATATCCGGCAGAATTCCGCAATTCTTATTAGCTGTGTCTTTCTTCGGCACTTCAAAGGCATGTGTATCACCCAGCGTTTTATTACCCTGGCTGCAATAGCCACCTACCCGGTATTCATATTTATGACCCGGTATAGCGTCATTGATAGTAGCGCTGCTGGAAGTGCTTTTTACATTGAACCATTCGGCATTGTCCTTACCCTGTTCACGGTATTCCACGATGTATTCAAACATCTTAGGTTGCGGCGCCCAGGTGATATTAATCCGTCCGTTCTCCTGCGTAGCGGCCACCTGTTCAGGCGGCTGACAATCTTCCTGCAGGCGGAAATAAAAGATCTCGCTATAGCCGTTGTTACGGAATACAGCGTATTCATCCAGTCCCTGTTTAGCCTTTGCCTGGATGCGCCAGGCGTATTGTTTTCCTGGCAGCAGGGGCGGTTCCGTGGGACCATACAGTAAAGTAGTGTTGCTGGTAGTGGCCTGATACAATGGCGGCATAGTGCCGAAAGCAGCTTCGGGCAGAATGGCATTGTCCCACACTTCTACGAGGGTGAATTCATATTCGGTCTGGAAGGCGGCATTGGGACTGCTCATATGCCTGGGCGTCCAGTTAAAGATAATGTTGAGGGGCTCGCGGAAGGCGACAGCTTCTCCTTTACGGGGAAGGTTTAACAAAGGCGGTTCGCTGACAGACAACCATGCGGGCGGAGAACAACCCTGCTTTTCATTGCTCACAAGCTGCCCGCTGTTGATCTCCACTGCTTCTGCGCAAATGGTATAGTATCCGTCAGGCAATTGTCCGTTCTGCTGCAGCGCTCCTTTTGACATACCTGATACTTCGAGGTTGTCAGGGTTGAAATAAGGTGCAAGATCATTCAGCGACAATTGCACCGGAAGGCCCGCATCCAGGGAGATAGGCGGATAATAGCCATAATCCCTGTTACGCAGGGAGACGGTAGATCCTTTGATGGTAAACCGTAACCTTACATTCAGGGTTGGCTTTTGCAGGTCAGTATTGATCAGTGTGACGATCAGTTTTGCCTGTGTACCGGAATAGAAACCCGCCAGCTGTGGAGAGAAGGGCGGAATGCACTGCACCTGTAGGCGCACAGGGAACTGCTGGGCGCTGGCAGGTGAATACAGGGCGCCAGCCAGTACGATCAGCAGCATGCATATGCGCAGCAGGTGTATAGGGAAGCAGTGCTTTAATTTCATAGATACAGGGATCTCCTTTAATTGATCACAATTTTCCTGATCGCATTGCCCAGCGGCGTTTCCAGCAGCAGCACATAAGTGCCCGCCGGTACGTTCAGCTGGTACCCGATGTTGAATTGGGTGGCCGGGCTTTCCTGGCGGTCGCTTACCAGCTCGTTGCTGATGATATTGATCATCCGCAGGCGGATTGCTGATTGTTTGTCAAGGCCTACACGTACATTGAACTGGCCGCCGTTCGGGTTGGGCAACACATCAAACTGTTTGATGAACGGATCCTGTGCGCCTCCGGGTTGCGGGAAATTCTGTTGTTCCAGTACGGTGACGCTCTTGGTGAACAGCTGCTGGCAATCGCCCACAAAGGCCCGTAATCCCAATTGGTAAGCTCCGGTATTAGCAAAACGGAGTGTAGCCAGTGCCGCTGTTTTTTGTACCACTGTAATGCCGCTGTTCTCCGGGATGACCCATTCCACTTTTTCCGGGCTGGGATTGCTGATGTTAATGAACGTAACATCCTCGTTCCGGAACACCTGTGTAGACACCACAAATTCTGCGGAGATAGCAGCGTTCTTTTGCGTAATGCTGATGGTGTCAGCCGCCGTACAGCCTTTGCTGTCAGTCACTTTTACCCAGTACTGGCCGCTGCGGTTGAGCGTTACCTGCGCAGTAGCTGCCTGGAAGGCCGGGTTGCCGCCCCAGGCGTAGCTTGCCGCCGGGTCTGCAATAGCTGCATTCAGCTGCCATACCTGTGCGTTACAAAGTGTTTTATCAGCGCCCAGGTTGATGGTCAACCGCGGAGGATCCGGGAGGTTAAAGCTTTGTATGCGTTTACAGTTGTTGGCATCCTGTATCGTGAGCGTATATTTTCCTGCGCAGAGTTGATTGATGGAGGCATTGCCTGCGCCTGTGCTCCATGCATAGCTGTAAGGGGGCGTACCGCCGCTGATCAGCGTATTAATAGCGCCGTCGCAGTCACCGGTACAGGTGGGCGATGTGATGTCTGCATCTATTACAATGCCATTGGGAATAAATACATCTGCCTGCTCCTGTGTTTCGCAACCATGCGCATCTTTTACGAACACCATATAGCTGCCTTCTGTAAGGTTGCGGATCGCGCTGGTAATAGCGCCGGTGGTCCATTGGTATTCGAAGGGGGTAGTGCCGCCGCTAACGGTGGCGCTCACTGCACCGTCTGCACCGCTGGCGCAGCTTACCGGTTCAGTGGCCAGTTGCACCTGCAATTGTCCCGGTTCGGCTAAGTTAAAGGTATCAGACTCTTTATCGATATTATTCCAGTCGGTGATCACTACTTTATAGGTGCCGGCTATCAAACCACTGGCTACATTGGTCGTTTGCCCGATAGCGGTATACCCGCCTGCAACCTTCCTGAACCATTGAAAACGATAGGGGAGCGGGCCTGTTACGATGGGTACACCACCGCTGGCCGTAGCTGTCAGTGTGCCGTCCGCATCGCCTTTGCAGGAGATATAGCGGGTGCGGGCGATCGTTACCTCCAATGCAGGCGGCTCACTTAATGGGAAGAGAGCCGTCACGGTACAACCCTTCATATTGGGATCCGGACCGGTATAATTGGCGTCTGTAACAGTAATGGTGTAATTGCCTGCGCCGATATCTGTCAGCTCGCTTTGATAGCCGCCGCTTACAGCCTGCTCCGTATGGGTGCTTAGCACGGTGCCGTCTGCACGCTGCCAGGTGATATTATAGGCGCCGCCTGTTAAGGGCGTGCCGCCGCTTAAGCGTACTTTGATCTTACCATCGGTATACCCGTTGGCGAGCGGCAGTGTAAGCACGGGTTGATCGATCTGCAGCGCTGCTGCAGGTTCCCCCACAATAGCCAGGTCTGAGATCTGGCAACCGTGATAATCTGTTACGTTTACAGTATAAGTGCCTGCAGCAAGCCCGGTATTGGTGGCCGACTGGCTACCGTTGCTCCAGCTATACTGGTACGCTAATGTACCGCCGCTTACTGCTGCGCTGATCACACCATTAGCGCCTGCATGACAAGTGGCCGGTGTGGCAGTCAGCAGGATCTGCAGCGGAGCAGGTTCTGTAAGATCTGTTGTATCAGACCATCTTTCTATGCCATTCGCGTCTGTAACCTTTACTACGTATCTGCCTGTACCCAGGTTATCTGCTACGGCAGTGGTCTGGCCAATAGGCGTGGCCACGCCGCTGATCACCTGGTACCATGCATAGGTATATGCGGGCGAGCCGCCAAAGGGCTTACCACCGCCTGCTATAGCAGTCAACTTACCGTTGCTGTCGCCATTACAGCTGATGCTGTCTGTGATCTGTATGACGGCTGTTAATAGCGGCGGTTGTGTAAGCGTAAAGGTATCGGTGAGCATACATCCGCCCTTGTTACCTGTGGCTGCACCGGAGTTAGCGTCTGTAACGCTGATGGTATAGATGCCATCAGGCAGGTTGCTGACATTGGTAGTATAGCTGCCGCTGCCTGCTGTGCCATTGGCGCTGAGCAGGGTGCCATCCGCACTTCTCCATTCAATGTTATAAGAGCCGTCAGCATTGGGCGTACCACCTTTCAGGATCACGGTAATGCTGCCGTCGGAAGATGCGAATGCTTTAGGATCTATTGTGGAGATGCCGTCTATGGCCAGCGGAGCATCTGGCTGACGGATAGGAACGCTGACCTCTGTTGCACCTGAAGGCGCTACGCCCGGACAGTTGTGCTGGTCTTTCACCTGGATCAGATAGTCGCCTATGCCTAAGCCTGAGAGGGTAGCAGTATTACCTGCAAAGGGCAGGGTATTATAGCCTGCGTCGGAAGGGCCTTTGTACAGCAGGTTGTAACCGCCTACGCCGCCACCGGCGCTCAGGTTGATGCTACCGTCGCTACCGCCAAAGCATTTTACGTTAGCAGGTACAGGACTGGTAAAGGTGACGAGTGTTGGCTCATTTATCTGGAAGTCAAAAGAATGCGCGGCATCCTGGCTATAGGTATCGCTTCCGGAGTAGCCGCTTGTTATCTTGGCCGTGTAATTGCCAGGCGTTAAGGGCGGCTTAGTGGTGGGCCAGTTATACGTTTGGTCCGGGTTAATGGTGGCGTCTATGTCCTGGTATCGTAAAGCCCCGGTGTTCCGGTCTATGATATTTATATTGACAGATTCACCAGCTAATGGCAGGCGGTCGAACATTATCATCATGCCTCCATCTGCCGCACCATTACAGGAAACATCTTTAGGGGTGACATATTGGATATGTGGCGCAGACAAGCGATAATCCAGCGTGAGTATGCCAGACTCCCGGTCCTGTGCACAAGCAGGAAGCATTTTAACACGGATATTGCGGTTGAGGAAATTTATATAGTTACCACCAAAAAGGAGCTGTCCTGTAAAGGAAACCGGGTTCTGGTACTGGAATTGCCCGGGGAAATTGTGCCAGTCATCAGGACCGTCCACCCCGTCCACTTGGTATTGCCAGATGTATTCGGAGGCTGGTAGTTCGAAAGGGCCTCTCAGTGAAACATAATCTGATACAGGTAATATGTTGGAGGGAGGCGTGCGATCGTAGTAGATAGGGTTCATGACCTGGTCATAGCTGATGCGTACGAAGCTGGCGGGGTCCGTAGCGGGTATAAACGGATTGGGATACATCCTGCCATTATAGTTGGCAGGATTGTCATTGATAGGAATGTCATAGGTGCGTTCCTGGAATTTGAAGCTAAAACCACCTGATAGGACTAAGCCGCTACTATATACCCGCAGTGTTTGTATTGGTTTGCGGCTGCGAATATGTATGGCGTCCATGATGTCGTAATCGTTGCTGTTTGTCGGCAAATTCCCCGGGAAATAAAGCTGCGAAATTTCATCAAATGAGCCATCGGTATAAATAGCCGTTATCGTGTAAGTAAAACCGGAAATGAAGGACGACTTGTTTACCCATCCGGCTTGTATTCTCAGATCATATGCATTGGAAACAGGTTTAACGGTCACCTCAAGGGTTGACTCGGAACCATACCCTATGAACTTACTGGTTCCACCAGTGTAAATCGCATGAAAACAAGGATAGGTAAAATAGTCCGTATAAGAGTTGCCCTGATCTTTCGTATCGCAACCAAAGGTTTCGTCCCTCCTCCGCAGAGAGTAGATCCTAAGTCTTTTGATCTTGTTATTAGATTGGAAAGTGAGGGTTTTGGGCTCAAATCCCCATTGATCCCAGGGCTCAAGATAATCTATCATCTCAGAGGTAACTTTCCATTCGTCGCCACTCTCCATCTCTGCCCATATCTCATAGCGGCTGCTACATTCCGATTTGTTCAAAGTACCGTGTATACTGTAATTAACGGTCATTTGATAGGTGATCTGTGCCTGCAACCGGCCTGCAATAGCCAGTATGCTTATAACGCACAGCAACAGCATTTTTTTTATCATCGTGTGCATAGTGGGAGGGGTGCTATACATTTAGTAAGTTATTTTTACTTTTTTCAAGGGGCCATTCAGCCCGTTATTAACAGCCCGTATACCGTATTCGTAAGTGGTATTTACTTTCAGTGATTCATCCGTTACTCTCCTGGCGCCCGCTGGAACGATCTTCCAAAGGGTGAGCGGCTGGCCTTCCATCCCTTTGTAGAGCTGGTACTCTGTAACGCCGTCGCTATCGTCCTTCCAGGACAGCTCGATGTAGCGGTCCATTCTGTTGGCGCTGGCGTTGAGCGTCTTTACTGCAATACTGCGCGGGTCTGCCGGGATGGTTACCGTAAGCGGTTGTGCAGGAACCGATTCAAGGCCGCTGCTGTCTTTAGCCAGTATGAGATAACTGTAGGTGAGGCCATCGGCAGCGGTAGGGTCTGTGTACATTTGCGCGCCATTGCGGAAGCTTTGTATCAGCACCCATTTGCCAGTGCTGTCTGTATGGTTCTCCCGATACAGCAGATGCGCTGCTACATCTTCATCATGGCTGTTCACCCAGCTAAGCATTACCTTGCCCTTTTCCACTTTATACCCGCTGAATATGGGTGAGGAAGGCGGGATCAGGTCAGGCTTCTTTACTTCGATCACAGCAGAATAGCCGGACTGGTTATATCGTTTATCCAGCGCCGTTACTGCATAGTATACTCTGCTGTTGAGTGATTTCACAGTAACTGAATCCCGGAAGCTGTTTTTAAAGAAAACGGTATCCACCAGCGGAGAAAGCTCTTCTCCAATGCTGGAAGCACGGAAGATCTTATAGCCCAGTATGTCCATTTCAGTATTGGCTTTCCAGGACAAGGATACTACACCACTGCTGTCGATCGTCGCTGCAAGGCCTGCCGGCGGTGCAGGCGGAATAGAATCCACCGGTTGTACCAGCACCGGGAAGGAAGTACTTGATTCCCCTTCTTTGGCGATGGCCGTAATGGTAAAGTAATTGGTCGGCATCAGCTGGCTATATTCCAGGCTGCGCTGGTTAGGCGCAATATTGGTAAGCACTGTTTTATAAGGACCATTCTCGCGGCTGGCCTGGTTAAGGGCAAAGCCTGTAATGTATGCATTGCCAGCCTCTTCAAACTCCCAGTTAAGCACCATCTTTCCATGCTCACTGATCTCATTGCTGCGGATGTTGGGCGTATAGAGCAGCATATTTTTGCCCTTACCTGTTGAAACCGGGGAGGGAGGGCCTGTTTCGCCGAAAGAGGAAACGCCCCTGATCCTGTATTGATAAACGGTATTGTTGTCTGACAGAGAATCGATGTAATACATGCGTGGGGAGGCTTTCTTCTCCTTCTTATTTAAATTGGTAACGGGCATAGCGGTAGCGCGCTCAAAATGCTGTCCACCATCTTTTGAGCGTTCCACTATCCAGGAGTTATAATAACGCTGCAGTATGCTGTAGTCCCAACTGAGGATGACATGCTTATCACCAAAGACAACGCCCACGTCACCAGGCACTGGCAGGGTCTCATGATCATCCATGCCGATAAATGCGCCGGAAGAGTCGATCATCAAACGGGCTGGCGGCACCAGGGACCGGATACGGTACAGGTATTTCTCACCGGGCCTGGCGCTGCGGTCTTCCCAGCCCCAGCCAGCCATAACAGCTGCGTCAAAACTATTATCTGCTGCGTATAAGGATAAGGCGAAACGTTGTTCCTGCTCTGCCGACTGTGCCATGATACGTGCGATCCCGTTATTGCCTCCGCCGCTCACTTCAAAGTCTTTTCCATATAAGGCCTGTGCTATTACCGCGGCATACTGGTCATGCTGTGCAATAGCCTCCCAATCATTCAGCGGCCTGGGTTTCAGGGGAATGCTATTCAGCACCTTTGCTTCAGGAGTAGCCAGCATTTTGCCGTTGCGGAGCACTGTGAAGCGGGTGATCTCAAAACCGTACTGGTTGCTGAGCTTCCAGGCGCGGGAGGTGTTCACCGCCCAGCGTAGCTTGATGCCATGTTCCTGTGCGCTGGCCCTGACGAAAATCTTTGAAGAGTCTTTACGCTGGGCGCCTGCCGTAGTGATCACGGCAAAATACAGCGGTAACAGTATGATGAAGAGTCGCGTGCGCATAGTGTCTATCAGTAAGCTCTTGTTTTAAGCGGATTTTGGTAATCAAATACCGCATTGCTGGTGCGGGTGCCATCTGGCAGCACGTACTGGTATTTTACCTTGTACGTTCCGTAACGGATGAAGGGGAAATGCCCGCTGATCAGGTAGTCGAACTGCTGCCTGTTTGGTGAATACAGGTATTTGTTCACCACCTGGTATTGCAGATCGATGAAGTCCTGTTTGTAGATCAGTGGCAGGTTGTATTGATAGGGCAACCTGGTCTTCACCCAGCTCTTCACGTCCCCGGTGCTGGCTTCGGCCAGGTAGCTCGGCATTACGATGAATGCTTTGGAAGGTACCAGTCCCAGCTCATCCGGGTTACGGTTCACAATATGTATATCCTGATCAATAGGATAGCGGCTATACAGCAAGGGATTGATATCAGCGTTGTAATAGGCGTCTTCCATCACTGCTTCCACATTCACCAGCGGGTTGTAGCCGCTGTAGCCGGTGCCCGTGAGCTCTGCCACTTCAAAACCTTCATACTGCCCAACATCCGCTATCAGGCGTACCGCATCTGTAATGACGTCTTCTGCCAAAGCATCTACGCGGTGCAATGCGTTGATCTTTTCAGAGAAGGTGCGGAATTTGCTGGTACGGAATCCATAGTTCATCAGGGATTTCATCACATCGCCGCGGGTTACGCTTTGTGCCTGGTTATTGGCAACGGTATAGCTGCCATCCTCACCGGCATCAGTCTTCTGGTAAGCCACTACCGTATCAGTGCTGCTTGCTCCCGGCGGAATGGCCACTACATCAAACTTGTACTGGCTGCTGGTATTCAGTGCAGGAAGCTCATAGCTCAGCAGTTGCGCAACACTGTCGTATTGCATGCCCGTTTTGATAATGCCGCCGCCCGCATCAGTAAGGCGGATCTCGTACCGCCAGCGCTTATCGAACAGGTAAGCCTGGCCCCTGTTCAGGTTGATCATCCCTTTGCCGTATTCCTCTTTGTAGAGATTCCGTTGGTCCACTACCGGGTATGAATAAGCGATATTGGTCAGCGGAATATAATCCGGAGCCGTGCTGGTAGTGAAGCTCACAGTTTCCACTTCTTCACTCTGCTGCCCGTCCATATACACGGTCTGCCAGCTACCCATCACCAGCTCTTCAAACGTTACCTTCACCGTCGCTTCGAGCGTCTTCTTGGGAGGCAGCACCTCCTGTGAGTAGAAAGACACCGCATCGTTATTGCTGTTCCATACCAGCTTACCAGGTATGATGGCCCCGTTATCCCTTACAACAAAGGTCAGCAGCTTGGCACGGTAGGTTTTTGTACCATTGTCATCGTCTACATCGAAAGGCTGACCTATCTTCATATTAAATGCTGCCTGCGGAGCGCTGAATACATCTACATCCGTTGCATTCTTGGCAGGCGTAACGCTGGAGATGATCTTTACATCCACCGGGCTTAAGGCGCCGGTAACGATCTCACATTCATCTCCTATGCTAACCTTCATGCGCATATTGCCGCTTACGAGGCCGCCCAGCACACTGAATTTAACGGCCATATAACCTTTCATCCAGGTGGGATTAGGCAGTTTAGCCTGCATCAGCATGGCTGCTGAACCGGATATGATCGGGATGCGCGCCTTGATGAACCTCAGGTTCACCTTTACGCCCACCTCACCCTGTAAATACGCATAGGCCTGACCGTTAGCATACCATCCATCCATACCGATCTTTTCTGATTTGCCTGCACAATGTGCATCGCCATAGTCTTTCAGCATGATGTCGAAACCTAAGCCGGCTTTCAGATTGGCATAAAGTATCAGGAAGGTGATATCGCCTGTTTCTACGCTGAGGCTGGAGCCGAATGCAAAGCCGCGGCCATCGCCCAGCGCATTGAGATCACGCATGTAATCCAGCTCACTCAGATCCATGCCCAGGATGTCTGCCACTTCCTGCGGAGGTGGGGGAGAGCCGGGTATTTTATCGCCTACCATCAGGTAGGACGTTGTTTTAACGGAAATACCAGCTACTGCCAACTTGATGCCCAGGCGGTTGGTGGGTGTACCCATGTGGAAGTACCACTCATCAGGAGCAACGTGTATTACGGCCCAGCCTGCGCGGTTACCGCTGGCGTTGCCGGTCATGATACCGCCGGCTATATTTACATACAGATCAAAATTGGCATGGAAGGTAGAGGTGGTGAAATCGTACTGCATGCCTACATAGGCAGAGAGCCCGCTTTCACCTGCTTTATAATCATCTCCGGCAACTTTTTCTGCTGCCTGAGATGGATTGGACACTTTCATGGCCATCAGCTTTTCACCGGCATCGCCCATTTCGGTCGCCAGCTTTTGTTCCTGCGCTGCCAGTTTGCCGAATTGTTTGCCCAGGTAACCGTTGATATCTCCTTCCAGGTTGGGCAGCACATTAAGAATGGAGGCATAGCCATAATAGCCTATGAAGTTGATGCCGCCACTCCTGTTAAAGGCCACTTCGAAGGAGGCTTCTCCGTTAACTACCTTGTCCTCAGAGATATTGAACAGCACTGCTGCCTTGATACCGAGGCCAGTCTTCTCATCCGGCACATAATTGATACCGGTGGGAGAAGGAGACGCCAGCACATCCGGTGCAAGTTTCTTCATGCGGTAATAAGCACCGCCGCCAAAGCCCGTGAGGTTAACCGGCGGTACGATGGGAATGCCCGGTTTAAAGCTGGCCTTCGCATCTACATACCAATAGCGGAAGTCTTTGCTGCCAAACATAGCGCGGGCTTCCACCTTCACTTTATCTTCCATGAAGTTGGCTTTCACTTCGCCGCTGATGGCATCGCCATACACTTCGTCATCCTCATATATTTTCAGTGTACCCGCAATAGTGAGGGCCTTGGAAACTTTTGCATTGATGTGGATCTCTTCCAGCTTCAGCTTATCGTATTTCCAGGTTTGGATGCCTTCTTTTTCATCGAACTTTCCGATGATGGCGATCTTCGTATCACCGGCGAAGTTCTGTTCCATGAGGTTCACGCGAACACCAAAGGTGAGCGAGGCTTCCCCGTTCATCGCCTTTAGTGAGATCTCGGTGATGGACACCGGGAAATTGGACACGGTGTTCTCCTCTTTATATCCAAAATAGCTGGTAGTGAGATAGGGCGCTTTGGTGAGCAGATGCAGGTCTTTGAAGATGATGCCTTTAAAGACAGCCACCGGCTTGCCTTTGTCGTCCTGCTTGGTGGAGGCGGAGATGATCAGGCGGCCATGCAGCATGGCTTCCGGCTCGAAGCGGCCGCTGGCCAGCTTCAGCTGTACCCAGGAATTGGGTTCCAGTTCTGCGCGGGCTTTCCACACATTGAAACGCATCGTATCAATGGTATTGAGCTTCAGGATGTATTCATTATCCGCGGTAACAATAGCCGTATAGCCCAGCGGAGCTTCTGCGATCGGAAGGCCTACCATGCCCTGGAAACCTGCGCCTACCAGGTGATTGGCTTCCAGGTCTATATTGAAGCGATCTACTGAGAAACGCCATCCGGCAGCAGTACCATCCGGGAGGATATTATTGCCGAAGAAGGAGCCGGTAAATCCGTGGCTGTCAATGATCATATTATGAGCGCCAAAGGAGACCCGCTTACCGGATTCCTGCCGCCGCATAAACTGTTTGGGCAGTGTGACCTCTATCTCGTCTGCATATACGCCGCGCCAGAGATTAGGATCTTCTGCAGGCATGTATTTGTCTTCATACCCCTTCGGATATACGACGTTTGGTGAGTTGCGAATATCGCTGAAATCAAATACGGCATTTTTAATATGAAAGCCGACGCCTTTCAGCGGGGCGATCTCAAAGGCGGGAAGGTTAAGCTCCACCAGTATATCGTTCCAGTCACTTGCAATGGTGTGGAAATCTGCTTTTACATAGGCAGTGCTATCCATGTTCCTTTCACCGTCCGACTTCAATGGCACCAGCATGGTGCGGGGGAACTTTATTTCCGCCGTGATGCCCAGCTCTTTGAAGCCGTTACAATCCATGGTAACGTAGGTAAGATCAGTGCCTTGCCCGGTTTGCATGTCCATAGCGCCTTTCAGCGTTACGGCGGCAGTGCCTCCGTTGATAGGGATGGGCACATTGCCCAGCAATACCAGTTTGGCATCGCCTACAATACCGCCGCTATAGGAAAGCTTGAGCCCTTTGAGGCCAAAGAAGATCTCCTTTGGGTTCTGGGGGATCTCCACTTTTGCATACACCGTAAGCTCTGCATAGGTAGGATGGAAGATGGCGTTGCTGATCGCGATCTCCACCTTCGTATTGTTGATCCTTTTAGAGAGACCAATGGGCAGCTCATTCAGGTCGTCTGGTGTGAGCGCATCTACGTAGCGGTTTTCCTTGTTTATTTTCAGGAATTCTGCCTTGGCCTGTTCCCGGTAACCATTGGTAACGGAATCAGGTGCATACATGCTTTGCAGGGATTCGGCGGTAAAGAGGCCGTTTGCAGGAGCGGGTATGAGCTGTGTGGCCAGCTGCCGGTCTATTTCCGGGAAGCTGCGTGTTTCCGTAGCGGTGTAGGCAGTGATGGCTGGTATCACCGGCTGCGGGCGTTGCAGGGAATCGCGCTCATTTGCATGGGCGATCAATGACCAGCAAGCCAGTATTGTGGCAAGGACATAGGCATAGCAGTAATGGTACTTGCTCGGGTAACAGTTGACCATAGGCAAATAGGGTATGGGTATAGGCGGTTAGCAGGTGGGGGCTATACTACATGATCGGTGTGCACTGCTCGTAAAGGTCGTAATATCTCCCTCGCTCTTTCCGGTTATTTTGGGTGCAATATTACAGTTTTTAACAATTTAAAGAAAATATTTAATTGTTAAGGGGACAAGAAAGCAAGTTTAACGTTTGAGGTCTGAGGTTTGAGGTCTGAAGTTCGTTAGAGGTTAGAAGTCCTGATTAGCAGCTGGGCTACTATTTATGAACCTGGAACCTTTAACGAACGTCAGACCTCAAACCTCAGACCTCAAACCTACGTTAGTTGACTTGACTGTAAAATCCTTGTAAATCCCTCGCCAGCTGGTCATAAATAGGCCTGGTAAACAGCATAAACAGCTCTTGTGGCGGGGGCGGAGGGGCGTCTACGCCGCCCATCTGGCGTTTATCTTCATCGCTGAGGGCGCGTTCATCGCCACGGAAAGTGCCTACCTGGTTCAGCCAGGTATAGCTGCCGGGGATCCGGTCTTGCCGCAGCACGCGGTTGTTGGTCACGTCAACGATGCGGTAGTCCAGCAGGCCGCGGGAAACGACCGTCTTTTTAACGATATAGATGGTGGCTTTTACGGTTTCATACTTTTTGATGAATTTACCGCTGGTATCTTTTACGGAGCCGGTTTCAATCTCTTTCGATACTTCACGCTGGAGGCGGTCTACATAGGTCTGGCCTACTTCGAAATCATAGAACTGCATTTCCAGGGATTCGTCCGGGCGGATGTCCTGGTTCCGGGCAAAGCGTTCGTCTGTGAATTTCACAAAGCGGTTAATGCTGCGCTGCTGGAGGTTACGTACCAGGGCATCGCGGAACTGGTCTGCACTGAACTGGTAGTAAGGGCTGCGTACGTCGATGCGGCTTATCAGCACGTTCACGGTGCCCAGGGCGAAGGCTTCGTCCATCCGCTGGCGGGAGTCGCGGTAGTTGTTCACCATTTTAAGGGCGGCCGCAAATTCTTCGTAGGCGTCGCGGGCGCTGGGTTTATCGCCCCGGTCCAGCAGTTCCATCCCGCGTTCGTACCGTACCTGGGCGGCGCTTTCCTGTGCGCCGGTAATGGCGTCGCGATAATCCTTCGGCTGTACTACTTTCTGCGCAGCGGGGGAGGCGTATATGATATCATACAGGTGCTGCAGGGAGCGGTATTCGCGTCTGACAGATTCCCATTTGAGCGGGTTGTCTGAACGGAGGTAGCCGTTTACTTTGTCTTCATGCAGCCGCATGGACTGTTCGTAAGCTTTGGGCAGTAATTGCAGGGCGACGGCGTCCTGTGGTTTGCGTTGCAGTTTTTTAACGAAGGCGGCTACGGCCTCGTCATAACGGCCCTGGTTGAAGAGTTTTTCACCTGACTTGCAGGAGGTAAAGAGGAATAGGATAGCGGCTGTTGCCAGCCATGCATAGTTACGCATGAACGGTTGTGGTTTATAGTTTGCATTCCCGGCGCTTATTTCACAAATCGCCGGATCTCCCTTTCGGTTTCCCTTTGCTTGATGCTTTCGCGTTTGTCATGCAGCTTCTTACCTTTACCCAGGCCAATTTCCATTTTGGCAAGTCCCTTTTCTGTGATAAAGATGCGCAGGGGCACGATGGTATAGCCCCGTTCCTTCAGTTTATTCTCCATTTTGCGCAGCTCCCTTTTTGTGAGGAGGAGCTTGCGTTCGCGCAGCGGGTCATGGTTGGCATAGGTACCATGAGAATAGATGGCGATATGCAGGCTTTTCAGCCACAGCTCACCTTTTGAAAAATAGCAGAAGGCATCATTAAAACTCACTTTCCCGGCCCGGATGGATTTGATCTCGGTTCCGGTCAATACCATCCCAGCAATATATTTATCTTCTATTGCGTATTCGAAATAAGCCGATCTGTTCTTTAATTCTGCCATTTAAAAATTGTGATGGGAGAAAACAAGTTTAAGGTTTGAGGTTTGAAGTTTGAGGTTTGAAGTTCGTTGAAGGTTACAGGTTCATAAATTGTAGCCGGACTGCTAATTTAAACCTCTAACGTCTAACGAACTTCAAACCTCAAACTTCAGACCTCAAACATATTTATTAGTGTTTAAAAAGCTGCAATACATTTGCCAGCCTTTGTTTCAGTTCTTTACGGTCAATGATGAAATCGAGGAAGCCGTGTTCCAGGAGGAATTCCGCGCTCTGGAACCCTTCGGGGAGGTCTTTTTTGATCGTTTCCTTGATCACACGCGGACCGGCAAAACCGATGAGTGCCCCGGGTTCCGCGATGTTAAGGTCACCCAGCATGGCGTAGGAAGCCGTAACGCCGCCTGTGGTGGGATCTGTCATCAGGGAAATGTAAGGCAACCTTGCATGCGCCAGCTGCGTGAGCTTGGCGGATGTTTTGGCCATCTGCATCAGGGAAAAGGCGCTTTCCATCATACGGGCGCCTCCTGATTTGGAGATGATCATTAAGGGCATTTTATGTGCTATGCAATGGTCGATGGCCCTTGCGATCTTTTCTCCTACTACTGAGCCCATGGAGCCGCCGATGAAGGCGAAATCCATGCAGGCTACCACCAGGTCGTTCCCCAGTACTTTACCTGCGCCTACCCGCATGGCGTCTTTCAGGCCTGAGCGTTTCTGGGCATCCTTTAAACGGTCGGCATAGGGCTTCAGGTCCTGGAATCCCAGCTGATCTTTCGGGTAGATGTTCGGGAAAAGCTCCTCGTACTGGTTTTCATCAAATATGATCTCAAAATATTCTGCGGAGTTGATACGGTTGTGGTAATTACATTTATCGCAAACGTAGAAATGCTCCCGCAGGTCTTTTACAGTGGTGGTTTTCTTACAATTAGGACATTTGTGCCATAATCCGTCCGGTGCTTCCTTCTTTTCACTAGTAGACGTTGAAATGCCCTGTTTAATGCGCTTAAACCAGCTAGACATATTTTTTCGTTAGGTTAAAAAATAGTGGTGCAAGATACGAATTAAATTCACACGCACTTTTCCTGTTTCGCAATATTACGGGAAAAGAAATTGACAACCAATAGATAGGATGGTATTTTTATATATGTTGTTTGCTGAATAATAAAGCCCCGGTTTAAACACCGGGGCTTTAAGTCGTCAGTTGTTAGTCGTTAGTCGTTAGTCATTAGTCGCTAGTTGTCAGTTGTCAGTTGACAGTTGTCAGCCCGGTTGGTACTTACGACTAACGACTAACGACTAACGACTAACGACTGATAACTGACAACTGTCAACTAATTTTAAGCATTCCTATTGATACAGTTCAGGTCGTTGAACGCTTCCTCGAGACGCTTTACAAAGGTTTCTTCGCCTTTGCGCAGCCATACGCGGGGATCATAGTATTTTTTGTTGGGTTTATCTGCGCCTTCCGGGTTGCCCAGCTGTGCCTGCAGATAACCTTTTTTAGCTTCGTAGTAGTCGTGAACGCCTTCCCAGAAAGCCCACTGCATGTCGGTATCAAGGTTCATTTTGATCACGCCGTAGCCCAGCGCTTCGCTGATCTGGTGCTTGGGAGAGCCTGAACCGCCATGGAACACGTAGTATACGGGTTTAGCGGCTGTTTTATGCTTCTGCTGGATAAAATCCTGGCTGTTCTTCAGGATCTCAGGGCGCAGCTCCACGTTACCGGGAGAGTAAACGCCGTGCACGTTACCGAAGGCGGCTGCCACTGTAAAGCGGGAACCTACCTGGCTCAGTGTTTCGTAAGCATAGTCCACATCTTCCGGCTGGGTATACAAAGCGGAGTTCTCTACGCCGGAGTTGTCTACACCATCTTCTTCACCACCGGTTACGCCCAGTTCGATCTCGATGGACATACCCAGCTTGTTCATGCGTTGGAAATATTTATGAGAGATCTCAATATTTTCGTGCAGCGGTTCTTCAGACAGGTCGAGCATATGGGAGCTGTAAAGGGGCTGGCCGGTCTGTTTCATGAACGCTTCGCCCGCGTCCAGTAAGCCGTCGATCCAGGGAAGCCATTTTTTGGCAGCGTGGTCTGTATGCAATACTACGGGTACACCGTAATATTTGGCCACTTCGTGCACGTGTTTGGCGCCGGAGATACCGCCGGCGATGTTTGCCTGCAGCTTATCATTCGGCATTCCCTTCCCGGCAAAGAACTGTGCTCCACCGTTGGAGAACTGTATAATAACCGGGGAGTTCACTTTTGCAGCGGTCTCTAATACTGCGTTCACTGAGTTAGTTCCCACCACGTTCACGGCAGGCATAGCAAATGCATTCGCTTTAGCATCATTATACAGCGCTTCCAGCTCTTCGCCGAATAACACGCCGGCTCTGTATTTTCCCATATTCTTTTTGGTTGTTTACTAGTTTACGGAGGGCAAAGATAAAAGTAAAAGTAAAAAAGCAAAGCGTAAAAATAAAAAGCAAAACCCGGCCGGGCGCAGGCAGGTTTTGCTTTGTTACGTTTTGTTTTGTTTAGCTTTTACTTTAGCTGACGGTCAGCGTAGTGCCATCGATTGTCACTGTTTTTTGGGCCAGTGCCCTGGTTGCCGGACCTGTATTTACAGATCCGCTGGTGGTGTAACGGCTGCCGTGCCCGCAGGGAGCATTGCACTCTATGAGGTTGGTGGAGCTGTTAAATTTGGCTACTGTGCAACCTTCGTGGGTACAGGTGCTGGAGAGCGCAGCGAAAGAAGCAGGCGTGTTGCCCGCTGCTACCCGGATCACGATCACACCGCTGCCGATCTTGTAGTCGCCTACGTTCGTTAGTTCCGAACCCAGGTTGGCGGAGAAGCCTCCGCCACCGCCGCCCGGGTTCGGCGCATCTGCGCTGTTCTTACTGCAGGCTGCTAATCCACCGGCGCACGCTAAGGCCAGTACCATTCCCAGATTGTTGACGAACTCCCTTCTTTCCATGTTGTTGTAGGTTTAGTGTGAAATATGCGTTAGCGGAATAAATAGTATTTTGTACTCCATTATGTTTACGGGCACAACAGCGGAAGGGTTGCCCGTTTAAACAGTTTTGATCTGAGCGTTGTTAATTGTTAGTTTCGCCTTTAGAACTGCCCGGCGGTATAGCCGGTAGCAGGATTATTTCTTCACCAGTATAGTGATTTCAGGACCAGACAATAGCACTTGCCTCCCCGGATATAGTAACGATAAAGTAACGATATAGTAACGATATAGTAACTCTTATAAGAGATACTATATCGTTACTGTTTTTTTATGATACAGATACGTAATCCGGGTGTATTTATCCAGGTTCCAGGCAATGCTCATACGCTTTTACCCAGGAAGGCATGCGCTTTTACCCAAGCTTGTATGCGCTTTTAGTACGGGTATCACTAAAGTAACACGAAGCTAAGTCTTTAGAAACACTAAGGAAGGACTAAAGGAACACTAAGCTAAGTCGCGGAAAAGACCAGGGAATAACTAAGGAAAGATGCGGAAAACACTAAAGGAACAATTGCCTGAAATAGCCCGGGGCTTGCAGGAGGCGGCTGCCGTACCAGGAAAACATTTCACCGTCTACCAGCAGTATTTGCGCTTCAGGAAGAACAGCCCGGATCTCATCGATATGGCGTTCCTTAAAGGGGTAGGGTTCTGAAGACAAGAGCACAAACTGATGGGCGGGCGGTGTAGTACTAAAGGCTTCGGGTAGCTGGGAGAGGGCAATTTCCGGGTAACGGCGCATACCGGAGAAGATATTTTGCAGCCCGGTTGCCTCCAGCATGGTATTAATGAAGGTATCGCCGCCGGCTACCATCCAGGGATCGCGCCAGATGAAGTAGGCGGCCTGCCGCGGGCGGGTGCTCAATGCCAGGCTTTCGTTAAGCAGGCTAAACTGCTGGCTGATCTGGGCGCTTATCTGCAGGGCCTGTTCGGGACGGCCGGTGATCTCGCCCAGCTCCTGGATCATGCTGAGGGCATCGGGCAGGGAGTGAATGTCGCTGGTCCAGACCGGGAAGTCTGCCATGAGGGCATTTACCTGTTTCCGTTCGTTCTCCTCTTTATTAGCGATGACCAGGTCCGGCTGCAGGGCTTTGATCTGGTCCAGGTGCAGGCTTTTGGTGCCGCCGATACGGGTTTTCTGCCTGAACCAATGCTCCGGGTGGATGCAGAATTTCGTAATGCCCACCACCTCGGCGTCGAGGCCCAGGTGGTACAGCAGTTCTGTCTGCGAAGGCACCAGGGACACGATCCGCCGCGGCGGATGGGGAATATGAACGGTATTCTGCAGCTGGTCTATGTAAGTGCGCACTTCCATCACATGCTTTAGCTTCCCAGCGCCTGGATAATGTCGTATTTGGTAACGATATGATAGCTGCCGCTTTCATCTTTGGTGAGCACAGCGCCGTTCTCCTTGTTGATGTAAGCAGCCAGCTTTTCAATGGGCGTTTCCATGCCTACCTGCGGGAAGGCGGGTTGCATCACCTGTTTAACCTGGGCGTCTTTCAGGTGGGCGTCATCTATCAGCTTGTTAAAGAGCCCGCCCTCTGATACGGCGCCAATGATCTCGTTATTAGCCAGCACGGGGATGTGCTCGATCTCGAATTTCTTCATTTTGGCAATGGCGTCGCTTACTTTTTCTTCTGCGCCGATGGTTACCAGCGGCAGGTTGCGGCGGGCGTTCACTACGTCTTTTACGGTCTTCACATCCAGGAAGCCACGCTCCATCATCCACTGATCATTATATACCTTTCCAACGTAACGGCTGCCATGGTCGTGGAAGACCACTACTACCAGGTCTGTTGGCTTCAGGTGCTGTTTCAGCTGCAGCAGGCCGGAAATGGCAGAGCCGGCGGAATATCCTACAAAGATCCCTTCTTCTTTGGCGATACGGCGGGCCATGATGGCGCCGTCTTTATCTGTCACTTTTTCGAAGCGGTCTATTAAGCGCATGTCATAGTTCTGCGGCACAAAATCTTCCCCGATGCCTTCGGTGATGTAAGGATATACTTCGCTCATATCCAGTTCGCCGGTTTCGTGGTATTTTTTCAGCAGCGAGCCGTAGCTGTCGATCGCCCATGCCTGGATGGCCGGGTTCTTTTCTTTCAGGAACTGTGCAGCGCCGGTGATGGTGCCGCCGGTGCCCGTGGCCACTACAAGATGGGTTACCTTGCCGTCTGTCTGTTCCCATATTTCAGGGCCGGTTTGCTCATAATGCGCTTCGCGGTTGGCGAGGTTATCATATTGGTTGATGTAAAAAGAGTTCGGGATCTCTTTGGACAGGCGCCGTGCTACGGAGTAGTAGGAACGGGGATCATCGGGCTCCACGTTGGTGGGACAAACGATCACTTCTGCGCCTACTGCTTTCAGGATGTCCACTTTCTCTTTGGACTGTTTATCCGTGGTAGTGAAGATACATTTATAGCCCTTGATCACGGCGGCCAGTGCAAGGCCCATACCGGTATTGCCGGAGGTGCCTTCAATGATGGTGCCGCCGGGTTTCAGCAATCCCTGTTGTTCGGCCACCTCTACCATTTTTACCGCCATGCGGTCTTTAATGGAGTTGCCGGGGTTAAAGAATTCCACCTTGGCAAAAACAGGGCAGGGCAAAGCTGCGGTTACTCGGTTCAGTTTTACTAACGGGGTGTTTCCTATCGTTTCCAGAATGTTGTTACAAAACTTCATATATCAGTGTTAACTCCGGCGAATTTAAGGGAAAAAATCGGAGCGGGCAGATAAGCAAATGCTGCAGTGGCCGTTTTTTTGCTAAATAAAAATTTGTATTTTAGCAATAAGTAACATTTAAAAAAACTAACCATGCGAGCTTTGAGAGTGCCTAAGCCCTCCCGTTCTACGTCGCCCCAAAAAGACATGATGGATATTTTCAAACGACTTCCGGAGGGCACTTTAGTTCAATTAATCGACAATCATTTGGTTATGTCACCTTCACTACTGGATGTGCACCAGGTGGCGATCGGCGAGATCTTCCTGTCGATGGCGACCTATGTAAAACGGCACCGGCTTGGGAAAGTCCGTATTGCGCCGTACGACGTTTACCTGGATGAGCACAATGTATTTCAGCCGGACATTGTATTCGTAAGCACTGAGCGGATGCACATTATCAAACAGGATGGCATCCATGGCGTGCCGGATTTGATCATTGAGGTGCTGTCGCCGGCCACCGGCAAGTATGATGAGCACGAAAAGAAGCGGGTGTACGAGCGTTGCGGCGTGAAGGAATACTGGATCGTGAACCCCAAAGATAAAGCCGTACGGGGTTATGAGCTGGCTGATAATGCCTATCGCGAGCTTGCTTTAGCCTACGGTGCTATCCCATCAGCCCTTCTGCACACGTCATTCCGGTTCTGAGCCTGCTCCTTCCTGCCATCAGCGATCTGTTCGCATCTTAAGCAAACTTTCTCTCTTAACAATTTATCATCCGCTATCTTTGCCGGGTTATGAGTAAAAGGATATTCATTACCGGTATAGGCACCGGCGTGGGAAAAACCCTCACAGCTGCCTGTGTGACGGAGGCATTGCAGGCGGATTACTGGAAGCCCGTGCAAACAGGGCTGGAGGATGGTACGGATACGGAAACCGTGAAAGCGCTGCTTTCCAATGCGGTGTCGGTATGCCATAAAGAAGTATATTGCCTGTACGAGCCCGCTTCGCCTCACCTGGCGGCCCGGCTGGAACAGGTGCGTATTGAAACCGCGCCTATCCTGCAGCAGGCGAAGATCATACAGCCGGCCGACAGGCCGCTGGTCATAGAAGGTGCGGGCGGTTTGATGGTGCCGCTGAATGAAGAGGTGTTCACGCTGGATCTGATCAGGGACCTGGAAGCAGCGGTGATCATCGTGGCGCAGAACTACCTGGGGAGCATTAATCATGCATTGCTGACGGCAAAGGTATTGCAGCAAAGTGAAGTGCCGGTGCTGGGGTGGATCTTCAGCGGGGAGTATCATACAAATGAGGATGAGGTGGTGAAGTGGAGTGGGTATAGGAAGCTGGGAAGGATTGAGAAGGGGGAGAAGATAGATAAAGACTTTGTGAAAGTACAAGCAAAAGGTTTGAGGTTTGAGGTTTGAGGTTTAAAGTTTGAGGTTTGAGGTTTGAGGTTTGAGGTTCGTTGAAGGTTAAAGGTTCATAACTGATAGACGGACCACTAATCAAAACATCTAACTTCTAACGAACTTCAAACCTCAAACCTCAAACTTCAAACAATACTATTTGTTGGTTGTATACTAAAACGCACATACGAAAACAATTCCTTGAGCGCCGCTTAAATCTTCATGAAAAAGAAGCAGCCGCGCTGAACGAAGGCTTGCTGCACCACTGCCGCCAGCTGTGCTTCGACCATGTGCATTGGGTGCATGTCTTTCTGCCCATTACCGAGAAGAAAGAAGTGAACACCTGGCCCATCATAGAATGGCTGCGGACAGCCTATCCTGCTTTACGGTGGGTGTTGGGCAGGGCCTTTTTAGCTACCGGCGAGATGGAGCATTATTTGTGGGACCAGCATACCATCCTGGTGAAAAGCAAATACGGCATCCCGGAGCCGGTGGGCGGCACGCTGATAGCGCCGGAAACACTGGACCTGGTATTTGTGCCGCTGCTGGCCTTTGACAAAACGGGGCAGCGCGTAGGGTATGGCAAAGGCATGTATGACCGTTTCCTGAAACAATGCCGTCCCGGCGTAAGAACCATCGGCCTGTCTTTATTTGAACCGGTTGACCTGATCACGGATACTGACCCACGGGATGTGCCGCTGCATACCGTTGTTACACCTGAAAACATCTATCACTTTTCGAACATACCATGAAAGCACTGCAATACCTGAAAATTTTACTATATCCTTTTTCCCTGTTGTACGGACTGGTGATGTGGATACGGAACCGGCTATACGATAGCGGTACGCTCACCGCCGTGAGCTTTGACATTCCCATGATCGCCGTAGGCAACCTGTCTGTTGGCGGCACCGGTAAAACGCCGCATGTGGAATACCTCATACGCCTGCTGAAAGAAAGATTTTCCGTAGCCACCCTGAGCCGTGGCTATAACCGCAAGACCAGGGGCTTTTTCCTGGCCAATGAAGAGAGCACCGCCGCTCAGCTGGGCGATGAACCGATGCAGTTTCACCAGAAGTTCCCCGATATCAGCGTTTGCGTGGGAGAGGAGCGTATGCTGGCGGTACCGGAATTGCTGCGGGAAAGGCAGGAAACCCAGGTGATATTGCTGGATGATGCCTTTCAGCACCGTTCCATCAAACCGGGCAAAAACATCCTCGTTACCGAATATAACCGGCCTTTTACCCGCGATCATGTAGTGCCCTTTGGCCGCCTGCGGGAGGGCCGTAAAGGTTATGAACGGGCTGATATCATTATCGTATCCAAATGCCCGGTTAATATGCCGGAATCCGAAAAACAGGCCCTGGAACGCGAAATAGCGCCGTTGCCGCACCAGGGATTGTTCTTCACCTGCCTGCAGTACGGTATGCTGTATGATATGCTGAGCGGTCAGCCCGTAAAGCCCGGACCGGATGCATCTATCCTGCTGGTATGCGGTATTGCAAGGCCGGCTCCCCTGGTACAGCATTTGAAGGAGCAGTACCCGGAAGTGTTCCTGCTGCCTTTTCCGGACCATTACTACTACAGTAACAGCGACCTGGAAAAGATAGAACGGGAACTGAAGGGCCTGCCGGGTAAGGAAAAACTGGTGGTTACCACAGAAAAAGATGCGGTTCGGCTGCATTTGCTGCAGGCCCGCCTGGAGCAGCTTGGCTTACAGATCGCCGTGATACCGGTGGAAATATCTTTTCTTTTCGGGGAAGGGAATTCGTTTAATAATTATATTTTTGACTATATAGAAGGGGCAGCTACGTAAGGCGTTCATTTAATGGGACATGAGATGACAAAAAAGAAAAGACCTAAGAAAGGCGGTGGAAGCCCGCAGCAAAGTTTCCGGGGCCTTGTGGAGGTAACCCGTTCGGGAATGGCCTTCGTGATCGTGGAGGGCCTCACCAAAGACATCATGGTGAAACAGAAAAACCTGAATACCGCGCTGGACGGGGATGAAGTCCTCGTGAACGTGGTCAAGCAGCAGGGCAAAACCATGGGCCGCATGGAAGGCGTGGTAACCGACATCCTTAAACGAAAAAAGACAGAATTTACGGGCACCCTGGAAGTGAACAAGGGATTCGCATTCCTGGTGCCTGAAAAAGGCGCCTTCGTGCCTGATATATACATCCCGGCCAATGCTGTTGGCGAGGCCAAGACGGGCGATAAAGCCGTGGTACGCATTGTGGCCTGGGGGAGAAGACCCGCAAGCCGGTGGGAGAGATCGTGGAGATCCTGGACGCCAGCGATACCAATGACCTGGCCATGAAGGAGATCCTGGTGGAAAGCGGTTTTCCGCTCAATTTCCCCGAAGAGGTAATGACCGAGCTGGCGGCGATCGAAAAGAAGATCACTTCCACGGAGGTACGAAAAAGAAAAGACTTCCGCAAACAGCTGACCTTTACCATCGACCCCGTTGATGCGAAAGATTTTGACGACGCCATCTCCATCAAAAAGCTAAGAGGCGGCTATTACGAAATAGGCGTCCATATCGCAGATGTGAGCCATTATGTGCTGCCCGATACTGCGCTGGATAAAGAGTCTGATAAACGGGCTACTTCAGTATACCTGCCGGACCGTGTGCTGCCGATGCTGCCGGAAAAGATCTCCAACGAGCTGTGCTCCCTGCGCCCGCATGAAGATAAGCTCACCTTCTCTGCCGTATTCAAGATGAATGAAAAAGGCGAGATCAAGGAGCACTGGCTGGGCCGTACCGTGATCCATTCCAAACATCGTTTCACGTATGAAGAGGTGCAGGACATCATCGAAAGCGGGGAAGGACCTTACCAGGAAGAAGTGCTGCTGCTGAACAAAATAGCCCAGCTGCTTCGCAAGGAGCGGTTTGATAAAGGGGCGATCAATTTCTCTTCACAGGAAGTGCGCTTTCAGCTGGATGAAATCGGGCGGCCGGTTGGCATCGTGATCAAAGAAAGCAAGGAAGCGCATCAGCTGATAGAAGAGTTTATGCTGCTGGCGAATCGTACGGTGGCAGAATACGTATCCAAAATAAAGTTCAATAAACAGCCGGTGCCTTTTCCTTACCGCGTGCACGATACGCCGGACGAGGAAAAGCTGAAGGTGTTCTCCATATTTGCCCATAAGTTCGGGCACAAGTTTGATTTGGATAACCCGGATACTATTGCGCGCTCTTTCAACAAAATGCTGCAGCTGGTAAAAGGCAGGCCGGAACAGCATGTACTGGAAACGATCGGGATCCGTACCATGGCCAAGGCCATCTATACCACGGATAACATCGGGCACTACGGTCTGGGCTTTGAGCATTACTGCCATTTCACCTCGCCTATACGCCGTTACCCGGATGTGCTGGTACACCGTGTGCTGGCCCAATGCCTGGCCAATGATATCAAGCCGGACAAGCACATGGAAAAGAAGTGCAAGCACAGCTCTGAGATGGAACGCAAGGCCATGGATGCAGAAAGAGCTGCCAACAAATACAAGCAGGTAGAATACATGCAGCAATACATCGGGGAGACCTTTGAGGGTGTAGTGAGCGGTGTTGCGCATTTCGGGTTCTGGGTAGAGACTGTGGCCACCAAATGCGAAGGCCTGGTGAGCATCCACAACCTGATGACCAAAGACGAATTCAAACATGATGAAAGCGAGTATGCGCTGATCGGCCTGCACACAGGCCGCAAGTTCCGTATAGGCGATAAAGTGATGATCCGCGTGCTGGCGGCCAACATGGCTAAACGGCAGCTGGATTACGATCTTGCCGAAGAACTGGCGCCGGCGGGTAGGCCCGGCAAGCCGGTGAAAGGGAAAAAAGAGAAAGCCGGTAAGGCGAAGCAGCCGGGTAAGGGCAGGGCGCAGAAGACGAAAAGTAAGTAGAGTTGTCAGTTGTTAGTTGTCAGTTGTCAGTTGTTAGTCGTTAGTCGTAAGTCATTAGTCGTAAGTGATTGAAGCGGATTAATGAGGGTAGTGACTGACAACTGACAACTAACAACTGACGACTGACAACTCACGACTAACGACTAACGACTGACGACTAACGACTTACGACTAATATATAACTTCAACATAAGACGACATTTCATATTACACCATGCATTCCTTTCAAGAACTCATTGCACAATTCGTAAAACAGTTTGATGAACAGCAATTTCCACAGCAGCCCGCATCCCTGTATGATGCCGCCACCCATATCCTGAGGATAGGAGGGAAGCGTATACGGCCGGTATTGGCGCTGATGGGCAATGAGCTGTTCGATGACATTCATGCAGATGCCTGGCATGCGGGCAATGCGGTAGAGCTGTTCCATAACTTCACGCTGATACATGATGATATTATGGACAAGGCGCCTTTGCGCAGGAACAATCCTACCGTGCACACCATTTACGGAGACCCGGCCGCCATCCTGGCGGGGGATGTTATGCTGGTATATGTATATGAGCATTTGAACAAGGTACAGGCCCGTTACAAGCATAAGCTCCTCAGCGTTTTTAACCGGGCGGCCATCCAGGTTTGCGAAGGACAGCAACTGGATATGGACCTGGAGGGGATGGAACTGGGCCAGGTAAAATATGACGACTACGTAAACATGATCGCGCTGAAAACCTCCGTACTGCTGGCGGCTTCCCTGCAAATGGGCGCCATTATCGGGGGCGGCAGCGAGGGGAACCAGGCGCACCTTTACAATTTTGGCAGGAACATCGGGATCGCTTTCCAGATACAGGACGATTACCTGGACGCTTTCGGCGACCCGGAGAAGTTCGGGAAAAAGCAGGGCGGCGATATCCTGGCCAATAAGAAGACCTTTTTGTTGCTGAAAGCCCTGGAGCTGTGCAACCCGGCGCAGCGAACCCGTTTGAAGGAGCTGCTGGGCACATCGCCGGATGATAAGGTAGACCAGATGCTGCAGCTGTTCCATGATTGTAAGGTGGATAGCTGGGCAGAAAAAGAGAAGGAGCGTTTCCAGCAGCAGGCTTTTAACAACCTGGAAGATATTGCGGTGATCTCTACCCGTAAGAAGCCGCTGAGGGAGCTGGCCGATTTTTTACTGAGCCGTCAGCAATGATAGGGAAATCCTTATATTCGCACATTCACCAAAATAAAACTTGCTTTGTCTAAGTCGTTATTCCGCAGGAAGTCGTTATCCACTATACTTAAAGACGCCCAAGAGGGGCTGGCTGATGGTCACGGAACTGGTGAACTCCGTAAGGTATTAAAGGTAAAAGACCTGACCGCCATGGGGATTGCGGCTGTGATAGGGGCCGGGATCTTCTCCACCATAGGGGAAGCCTCCTTTCACGGTGGTCCGGGTGTATCCATCCTCTTTATCATCACGGCTGTTACCTGCGGGTTTTCGGCCTTGTGCTATGCGGAATTTGCTTCCCGGGTACCGGTATCGGGCAGCGCCTACACTTATTCATATGTAACATTCGGCGAGCTGGCCGCCTGGGTCATAGGCTGGTCGCTCATCCTGGAATATGCCATTGGTAATATAGCCGTATCCATCTCCTGGAGCGGCTATTTTAATAATCTGCTGCGGGGCCTGGGCCTTGGCTTTCCTGCCTGGCTCACCAGCAACTATGACAATGCCACGGCGGAAACGCTGGCGGCGGCGCCCCGTATTGCGGGAGTGCCTGTCATCCTGAACCTGCCTGCCTTTTTGATCGTGGTGTTTATCACCTGGCTGGCCTATGTAGGGATCCAGGAAAGTAAACGCAGCGCCAATATGATGGTGGCGTTCAAGATCCTGGTGATCGTTTTCGTGATCGTGCTCGGCGCCTTCTATGTAAATACGGACAACTGGAACCCTTTCATGCCTAACGGCTTTTCGGGGGTGTTAAGGGGCGTATCGGCCGTATTCTTTGCTTATATCGGCTTTGATGCGGTGAGCACCACGGCGGAAGAATGTACGCATCCCCAGCGGGACCTGCCCAGGGGCATGTTCTATTCTCTGATCATCTGTACCGTCCTGTATGTGCTGATCGCGCTGGTATTAACGGGGATGGTGCCCTTTACCCAGCTGAAGGTGGCGGATCCCCTGGCCTATGTCTTTGATGCGGTGAACCTGAAATGGATCGGTTATATTATTTCCGTGAGCGCGGTGATCGCCACTACCAGCGTGCTGCTGGTATTCCAGATCGGGCAGCCCCGTATCTGGATGAGCATGAGCCGCGACGGGCTGCTGCCGAAGCGCTTCAGCAAGATCCACCCGCGCTTCAGAACGCCTTCCTTTGCCACGATCGTTACAGGCATTATCGTAGGTGTACCAGCACTGTTCCTGAACCTGACCATTGTAACGGACCTTACCAGTATCGGTACCCTGTTTGCCTTTATCCTGGTATGCGGCGGCGTGCTGATGCTGCCCAGGGAGGAAAGCAGCGGCGGCCGTTTCAAGCTGCCGTATATTAACGGGCAGTGGATTGTGCCCGGGCTGATCGTTCTTTTTATATTGATCTTCCGCGCTCCCCTGGCAGAGAAATGGTCTTTTGCCGGTGGATGGGAGGTGTGGAAACATAATATTCCCTTCGATTTGTTTACGGTCGTAGCGGTGGTGATCACCGTACTCTCTTTTACGCGTAAACTCTCACTCATCCCGGTTCTGGGACTGCTCAGCTGTTTTTACCTGATGACGGAAATGGGACTAAAGAACTGGATCGTGTTTGCTGTCTGGCTGCTTATCGGCTTAGTTATTTATTTTGGGTATAGCTACAGGAATAGTAAGCTTTCAAAAGAAAAAGTGCAGGCAACGCAAGCTGTGAAAGTTTGAGGTTTGAGGGTTAAGGTCTGAGGTTTGAGGTTTGAGGTTTGAAGTTTGAAGTTCGTTAGAAGTTAGAAGTTAAGGACGAGCCTTCTGCCTGACCGGCTTGTCTCCCGCAGGACAGCATACAGGTACTGAACCTGTAACCTTTAACGAACCTCAAACTTCAAACCTCAAACCTCAAACCCCAAACCCCAAACCTCAAACCTCAGACATTTTTCGTATATTAGGATAAGCTCTTTGATTGATCTTAAAACCTAATGTTATGAATCTGCTACAGCGAATTGAAAGCTGGGGCGACCGGCATCATCCTAAATGGATAGATTTTGTTCGGATAGGATTGGGCATGTTCCTGTTCTACCTGGGCGTGATCTTCGTTCAGAACAGGGATGCTTTGACCGCCCTGATCGATGAAAGCCCCGTTCTAACGGTAATGTCCTTCTGGCTGGCGCATTACATTGTATTTGCCCACCTGGCAGGCGGATTGTTGATCACACTGGGATTGCTAACGAGAGTGGCTGTAATTGCAAACATACCGGTTTTACTGGGCGCGGTGTTATTCGTGCATTCCCCCACGGGACTGTTCACGGTGTACACGCAGCTCAGCCTTTCTATCATTGTCCTGTTCCTGCTGATCTTCTTCCTCATAGAAGGCAGCGGCCCCGTTTCCATCGACGCATATATGCGCAGGCATCCTAATTAAGGTATGGCGGGAAGGACAATCTGATTTTAGATTTACGATTTTAGACTTTAGCTTTGGGATGTTTAACCGGTTAACAGCTGGATCGTAAATTTAAATTGTCAGGGGAGAGAATGCCATCATGAAATATGAAATAGGAGATAAGATAATACTGCTGCATTCCAAAGAGGAGGGCACTGTAGTTGACATTGTCAACCACGAAATGGTAATGGTGGAAGTAAGTAACATCACTTTCCCCGTGTATCTTGACCAGATAGACTTCCCTTATTTTTACCGCTTTACGGAAAAAAAGACCCCTGCTGCGGCTCCGCGTAAGATGATACCCGGAGACGAGATCCCCGTTGAGAAAAAGAAACATGAGACTTTCCGCACAGACAAGGGCGTGTTCCTGTCTATGCTGCCTGTTTACCAGCAGGATGGTATGGAAGAGCAGATCCAGCTGCTGAAGTTCCACCTGCTGAATGAAACGCAGCGCACCTATCGCTTTCATTTCCAGATCTGGCTGAAGAACCAGCTGGATTTAGAGATCAAGAACGAGCTGCTGCCCTTTAACAATTTTTACCTGGCAGACCTGCTGTTTGAATCACTGAATGACAGTCCGCGTTTTGAGTTCAGCTTCTCCCTGAAAGATCCGGACCCCAAGCTGGCCCCTTCTTTTAAGAAAAGCTGGAAGATCAAGCCTAAACAGGTGTTCCACCAGCTGCATGACCTCCGGGTTCGGCGGGATGCGATGCTGAGCTTTCCGCTGTTTGAGAAATACCCGGATAAACAGGCGGCTACGGCAGCCGGTTTTGACATGGCAGACATTGCTAAGATGTCGCCCGGTACGATCCAGGTGTCGGCAGATACGCCGCTGGAGCCTAAATATGAGCTGGACCTGCACATTGAAAAGCTGGACGACAACTGGAAGGGTTTAACCAATATTGCCATCCTGGCTATACAACTCAATGAGTTTCAGCGTTACCTGGATCTGGCCATTTCCCACCGGCAACCCAGCATGATCGTGATCCATGGCCTTGGCAAAGGGAAGCTGCGGGACGAGCTGCATCATATACTGCGGCAAACCCCTGAGGTAGATAACTTCGTGAATGAATATCATCCCCGGTACGGGTATGGGGCTACGGAGATATTTTTCAAATATGTGTAACTTTGTAAAGTAATAACGTAAACTACAAACCGAGCTATCGTCTTTTCAGTAATGAAGGGAAGGAAAGTCCGGACAGCATAGGGCAACACACCACCTAACGGGTGGGATCGCGGTGCAAGGCTGCGAGACAGATAGTGCCACAGAAAATAACCGTCCCGACCACGGTTGGGGTAAGGGTGAAAATGTGGGGTAAGAGCCCACGTCGCGGTGTGGTAACATGCCGGGAGGGTAAACCTTGTGTGCTGAAATGCCATGTATACGGTCGTTTGAGGGCTGCCCGTCCGATGACCGAGGGTAGGCAGATACAGTTGGCGCGTGAGCGTCATCGCAGATAAATGATAGCAGCCGCTGCTGCAAGGCAGCGGATACAGAATCCGGCTTACAGGTTTGTAGTTTTATGTTATTCCTATGCCCCGCAACCACACTAAACGCTTATACTTTATGGAACAAAAAGAAGAAAAAACCTGGGGGGCCCTGGTACACCTGGGCGGACTGATAGGTATGGCCGTACTCTCGTATGTAGGCAATATCATCGGGGCGCTGGTAATGTGGCTGATCAAACGTAATGAATCGTCTTTTATCGACAACCAGGGAAAAGAAGCCCTTAATTTCCAGATTACCCTTAGTCTTATCAACGTGGCCATTGGCCTGCTGGTCAGTATCCGTCATGGGGTTTGGGCATTCCGGAGGCTCTGGCGGGATGATTGGGATTTTGACCTTTTCAGTATGTCATTTGTGAGCCTTTATGGTATCATATGGGTGCTCAATATCGTTTTTTCGATCATAGGGGCGGTGAGGGCCAGTAAGGGAGTGCCGTACAGGTATCCGATCAGTTGGAGAATCGTTAAGTAAAATTCCAAATTCCAAAGTTCACAGTTTAATTCAAATAAAAATCCCAAATTCCAAGAGTGGTTGCGGACATCTCCGCGCTTTGGAATTTGGGATTTTCTATTTGGAACCCGGAAGCCTTAACCTTTCTTCACGGGCTGCATTTTCGACTTAGGCTTCTTTTTGTCTCCGTAGGCGCTGATGCTGTCGGCCATCTTCAATGCTTTGTAGGCATTTACAATACCGCCTGTAACAGACAGTTCAGAGAAAGGCACTTTATCGTCTGTGCCGGGTTTGTTCACCATGCTGTCCTGCATCGGAACTGCTGTTTTTTCCAGTACCATTTTCAGCTGCTGTGCAGTGAGGTCAGGGTAGTAGGAGAGCACCAATGCTGCTACACCGGTTACTACGGGAGCGGCCATACTGGTACCGCTGGCGCTGCCGTATTTGTTACCGCCAGGCACGGTAGAATAGATCTGTACGCCGGGGGCGAAGAGGTCTACTTCCGTTCTGCCGTAGTTGGAGAAATTAGCCACTTTGGAAGACTGACGGCCGGAACCGCTGGCGCCTACTGTGATAAAGTTGGTAGCGCGCGTATGGTCGTTCATGTGAGGAGTAGGGAAATTATCCACTACATCATTATCGCTGGCGTCGTTACCGGCGGCGTGTACAAGCAATACGCCTTTTGACTGGGCATATTGGATGGCGTCGTCTACCCATACTTTGTTCGGGCTGAAGCCTTTACCAAAGCTCATATTGATGATACGGGCGCCGTTGTCTACCGCGTAGCGGATGCCCAGGGCAACGTCTTTATCGCGTTCGTCGCCATCCGGTACTACTTTTACGGCCATGATACGAACGTTGTCGGCTATACCGTCGATGCCGATGTCGTTATTACGGGCAGCGGCAATGATACCGGAAACGTGGGTGCCATGGAAGGAGAACTGGCCCATTACGTCGTTGTTGCCGTAGTATTTATCATTGATATCGTCCACCTTGTCGCCCACGATCTCGGCGCGTTTATCTACCAGGCCTTCATCTACTCTTTCGGCTTTCTTTTTCAGGTCGGCCAGGTATTCCTCGAATTCGGATTTGAAGTCGAGGTAGGCGATGTTCTCTTCGCCGGTGCTCTGCAGCAGGCGGATCATGAAATTCTTGGCCAGCATCACGTCCTGGTCGGTTGTTTCGATGCTGTCCAGCTTATTGATGGTGAAGTCATCCTGTTTCAGGAAATTGGTCAGGATGTACGCACATTTCTTCAGGTTATCCTGCAGCTTTGACATGGTCTTATAAGACACCTTGTACTGGCTGGAGGGTTTTACAACTTTTTCCACCAGTCTTTTCCAGTAGGCATATTCTTTCGAATCTGGGTCCATGGTGGAGTCAGGATTGCCGTAGATCTTTTTGTAACGGAAATACTCGCGGGTGGCTTCGTCAGAATCCTCTTTGATGCTGCGGCCGTCTTTACCGCCGAGGAAGTTCCAGCCATGGATATCGTCCACATAGCCGTTCCCGTCATCGTCTATGCCGTTGCCGGGTATTTCTTTAGGATTTGTCCAGAGTACTGAACGGAGATCTTCGTGGGTGGTATCGATGCCGGAGTCTATCACGGCTACCACTACGGGCGTGCTTTTCTTGCCTTTAAGAAGCTCTTTGTAAGCCTTGTCTGCACCGATTCCATACACGCTGTCCTTCTCATAGCTTAATAAGTGCCAGTTCCTCGGTACGGATGTTCCCTGTGCGAATGAGCCGAGGGAGGCCGTCAATAACATAGCACTACCTGACAGGACAGCAACTGCTCTGCGTAAGTTCATTTGTAAGTGGTTCTTTTTTAGTCAGATGGACCTTGCATTTTTTACTAAACGCCCGGTACCAGGTCTAAAATATTAAAAATAAATATTGGTAATAACATTGCCATGTAGAGCAAGTTAGGTACCAGAATTGGTTAAAGATATGTAAAATGATATTATGACAAGACAAGAATCTGACGAGCGTTCAAAAAACATGATTGGTGAAAAATTCTAAATTCCAAATACGAAATTACAAGGAGCGGAGATTGCAACAGGACAGTTGGATTGCAGCAATTTTTGGGTGGGCGGAGGCAGGTGGTTTAAATAGGGCTGTGAAGCAGAGGGGATGAAGCAATTGATAATCAGTGTGTACCAGTAGAGTGTAATGAATGGGGTAGGTTTAAGATTAAATGTGAAGTATGGTTTTGCAAAAAAAGGGTTCAGAAAAGCACATTATAGCACAAAAGTAGAATATGAATTCTCGAAAAAAAGTATAATATTTATCACTGGAAGAATATTTGGAGGCCATCTTCGGCCTATCAGATGTTTTTCTCATAAGCATGGTTTCCGTTTAACGAAAAAGCGAGGTTCTCTAACCTCGCTTATTTTTTTATTGGTGGTTATTGGAACCGATTGCGATTAGATAAAACGTAATGGATACGCTGATTATTGTTGAGACGGAGGGAAGAAGGGGACGATTTTTAGATGAATACGAATATGGACGAAATGAATATGAGCCGAGGTTTCAGTGCAATTGCAGGGTGGTTGCAGTAGGAAGGGGTGAAGGGAGCAGGCAGGAGTGTGGAGGAAGTCTACAGGTTTGGCGGGGGAGTATCGGAGGATAGTTGGCGTGAACCGTTGTTGAAAGGAGCTACAAGCCAGGAACTTGATAGTGCCGTTATTGCGGAGATGCGAGGGTTAGTGGGAGGAGCCACACGGCGGGAAACTTGATAGTGCCGTCATTGCGAGGAGATGCGAGGGTTGGGAAGGAGCCACAAGGTAGGAAACTTGATAGTGCCGTCATTGCGAGGAGATGCGAGGGTTAGTGGGAAGGGCGACGAAGCAATCTTTTGACGCAATTTAAGTGAAGATGATGGTGGTTGTGAGAAAAGATTGCTTCGTCGCGCCCCGCGCACAAAGGCTTTGCTGCGTCTCGCAATGACGGGTCATTCAGGCGTTCTTTCCTTTGGAGAGCATTCCGCAATGACGAGTCATTCAGGCGTTCTTTCCTTTGGAGAGCATTCCGCAATGACGGGTCATTCAGGCGTTCTTTCCTTTGGAGAGCATTCCGCAATGACGGGTCATTCAGGCGTTCTTTCTTTGGGAGAGCATTCCGCAATGACGGGTCATTCAGGCGTTCTTTCCTTGGGAGAGCATTCCGCAATGACGGGTCATTCAGGCGTTCTTTCTTTTGGAGAGCATTCCGCAATGACGGGTCATTCAGGCGTTCTTTCCTTGGGAGAGCATTCCGCAATGACGGGTCATTCAGGCATTCTTTCCTTGGGAGACGCATTCCCCGGAAGAGCACCTACACCGTAAACTTAATCCCTTGCGCCAGGGGTAGCGTATTAGAATAATTCATTGTATTCGTCTGCCGCCTCATATAATTCTTCCAGGCGTCGGAGCCGCTTTCGCGGCCGCCACCGGTTTCTTTTTCCCGCCAAATGCGCCGCCTATCTCGGCGCCGGAGGTGCCGATGTTGACGTTGGCGATGCCACAATCAGAGCCGGCGCTGCTGAGGAACTGCTCGGCCTCGCGCAGGTTGAGTGTCATAATGGCGGAGGAAAGGCCCTGTGGTACACCGTTCTGCATGTCTATAGCCTCCTGGATGGTTTTGTATTTCATCACGTACAGGATGGGCGCAAAGGTCTCATGCTGTACGATGTCGTAAAAGTTCTCTACTTCGGCAATGCAGGGACGTACATAGCAGCCGGATTCGAAGCCTTTTCCTTCCAGGATGCCGCCTTCTACCAGGAAGCGGCCGCCTTGTTGCTTCACCTGTTCCAGGGCCTGCTGGTAGGACTTTACCGCGTCTTTATCGATGAGCGGGCCTACGTGGTTGCCTTCGTCCAGTGGATTGCCTATACGGAGCTGCTTGTAAGCATTAGCCAGCTTCTCTGTGAATGCATCATATACGCTCTCTTCGATGATGAGGCGGCGGGTAGAGGTACAGCGTTGTCCGGCGGTGCCTACGGCGCCGAATACGCAGCCGATCAATGCCATATCCAGGTCGGCAGAAGCGGAGATGATGATTGCGTTATTGCCTCCCAGCTCCAGCAAAGCCCTGCCCAGCCGGGCTCCTACAGCGGCTCCTACGGCCTTGCCCATACGGGTGGATCCGGTGGCGGATACCAGCGGAATGCGCGTATCGTTGGCGATCCATTCGCCGACTTCACGGCCGCCTGCTACCAGGCAGCATACTCCTTCGGGCACTTTATTCGCCGCAAACACCTGCTGCACAATACGCTGGCACACCAGGGCGGTAACGGGTGTTTTCTCAGAGGGCTTCCAGATGCATACATCGCCACAAACCCAGGCCAGCATAGAGTTCCAGCTCCAAACAGCTACGGGGAAGTTAAAAGCGGAGATAATACCGGTAATGCCCAGGGGGTGCCACTGTTCGTACATACGGTGGCCGGGCCTTTCAGAGTGCATGGTGAGGCCGTACAGCTGGCGGGAGAGGCCTACGGCGAAATCGCAGATGTCGATCATCTCCTGTACTTCTCCATAGCCTTCCTGCAGGCTTTTACCCATTTCCCAGGACACCAGCTTGCCCAGGGCTGTTTTGTGGGTACGCAGGGCATCGCCGATCTGCCTTACCACTTCGCCGCGTTTGGGAGCAGGCCAGAGGCGCCATTCTTTGAACGCTTCATGGGCGGCGGCTACTACGGTATCGTATTCTTCCCTGGAAGCGCCCTGTACTTCGGCGATCAGCTCGCCGTCTACAGGTGAGTAGGAAGCCAATAATGCTCCTTTCCCGGGGAGCCAGTTTGCACCGGTGCTTACACCGCTGTTCCTGGACTGTATGGTGAATTGCTTTAAAGTATCTGCTATCATGATTGCAAGTTATTAATAAGTTGGCAGTTGATAGTTGTCAGTTGTCAGTCGTAAGTCGTCAGTCGTTAGTCGTTAGTCATTAGTCATAAGTCGTCGGTATCAGTCAACTGTCCACTAACAACTGACAACTGTTAACTGACAACTGTTAACTGACCACTGACCACTGACGACTGACCACTGACGACTAACGACTGTTAACTATTTCCCTGTCTGTGAACTGTAGGTGCTTTCAAAGATCTTATCTGCATTGCCGGCTTCGAAGCCATCGCGGCGGTGTTCCCGTTTGACCTGGTCGGCAGGCAGCTGAGCGAATTGCGGTAAGACCTTTCGTTCCGCAAATTCTACGTAAGAGCCGGCGATGCGGTAGGTTTCGTTGTTGGCGAAACTGGCTGTGATCATGTTGGCGACGGTGGCGCTTTGGAGGAGGCCTCCGTCGGGACTTACCTTTATTTTTCCGCCGGCGTTGTTGAGCACAAAGCCATTGCGTTCCAGGAAAGCGTTGAAATCTGCTACGGTGTTATATCCCGGGGGAAGATTATGCACGCTGATGGTAAAGTGGTTGAGGTAATAACGGTTGTAGATCACCCAGGCGGCGTATTCGCTTTCTTCGGCGAGCGCTTTGTAATCTTCCAGGGTGGGAAGGCGCCACAAGCCGCTGTGCAGGAACGCGTCTACGGCTGCTGCGTCGTCGAGGTTGAGGGCATCTACCGGGTCTGTTTTCACTTCGCTGGTGTAGCTGGTGATCAGCTCCTGGGCGCGGGGGCTGAGGTCCTGCACCCGCAGCTCGCTGATGAAGATACGGGGAAACTGCGGGGAGGGCGGGGCATACCAAAATGCATCCAGCTTTTTCTCTTTAAAGAAATAGGCATCCCTTTTCGTGTAGCCGTAATGTAAAAAGATCTTTTCCAGCGACTGGATCCCTAAAGGGGGAACGCCCATTGTACGGAACGCGATATGGTCATTTTCAACATCCTCCGGACGTTGAATGATCCCTTCCCTGATCATGGTCTCAATAATGGCCTTTACATCTGGTACACGCTCCATGTAGCGTTGCATCAGGCCGTTAAGGATGTTTTCAAGCATAAAAACAAGATGGTTTTGGTGTTTAAGGTTTGAGGTTTGAGGCTTTGAAGTTTGAGGTTAGTTGAAGGTTACAAGTTCATAAATGGTAGCCGGACTGCCAATCTAAACCTCTAACTTTTAACGAACCTCAAACTTCAAACTTCAAACCTCAAACTATTTAATATTGCTCGTTCTCGTTCGGGAAATCCTTTGCTTTCACATCATGGATATATTGCTGTGAAGCATTGTAGATCTCTTCGTAGAGGTTGAGGTAGCGGCGCAGGAAGCGGGGCTTGAACTCTTTGTTAATACCCAGCATGTCGTGCATCACGAGCACCTGTCCGTCTACATACCTGCCGGCGCCGATGCCGATGCAGGGGATCTGTACTGTTTCAGCCACTTTTTTGGCCAGCTGGGCGGGGATCTTTTCGAGGACGATGGCGAAGCAGCCGGCTTCCTGTAAAAGTACGGCATCCTGCAGGAGCTTGTTGGCCTCCGCATCTTCGGTAGCGCGTACGGCATAGGTGCCGAACTTGTAGATGGACTGGGGTGTAAGGCCCAGGTGGCCCATTACCGGTACGCCGGAAGAGATGATCCGTTTTACGGATTCAATGATCTCTTCGCCGCCCTCGATCTTGATACCATGTGCGCCGGTCTCTTTCATGATACGGATGGCAGAGCTGAGCGCTTCCTTGGAGTTGCCCTGGTAGGAGCCGAAGGGCAGGTCTACCACCACGAAGCAACGCTTAATGGCCCTTACCACAGAGGAGGCATGATAGATCATCTGGTCCAGTGTGATGGGGAGCGTTGTTTCATGCCCCGCCATTACGTTGGAGGCGGAGTCGCCCACCAGTATCACATCCATGCCTGCATCATCAAAAATGCGGGCCATGGAGTAATCATAGGCGGTGATCATGGATATCTTTTCCCCATCGACTTTCATTTTCTGTAGTACATGGGTGGTAACACGCTTAACTTCCTTGTGTACAGACATTTGCTAATTAATAAAATGAATAATAACGGATTATCCGCCAGCCGGCGGATCACAAATTTGGGGAATATATTCCTAAAGCGTCAAATTATTTTAGACGGGTTGGTTGCTGATCTCCGCGTAGAGGGCTTGTATAAGGCCATCGGCCAGGCCGATCTTGGGCACATAGATCTCGTTGGCATCTGCCCAGCGCATTACGTTCACATAGATCTGGAGGGCAGGTACGATCACGTCTGCACGATCTTCCCGGAGGTTGTACAGGTGGATCCTTTCTTCTACGGTAAAGCTGGCGAATTCCTTATAGTAGTCTTTCAGTGTTTCAAGGGAGAGCGGTTTGCCTTCCTTGCGTTTGGAGAGGGAGAAGATCTTGTTGATATTACCGCCGGAACCAATGGCGGTTACAGGTCCGTAGCCCCTGAGCATCTGTTTGAGGGTATCCTTCATCAGCTGCCAGTGCGTATCTGTTACCTGTTGCTGTAGCAGGCGTATGGTGCCGATATTAAAAGAGGTTTTGAAGATGAGCCGGTTGCGGCTGAAGAAGGTCAGCTCGGTGCTGCCGCCGCCCACATCTATGTAGAGATAAGAGCTGGTGGCGGCCATGTGCTCGGCCACGTGGTTCTCAAATATGAAAGAAGCTTCTTCTTCGCCGGTGATCACGCGGATGTCGATGCCGGTTGTTTGCTTTACGGTCTTCAGGATCCCGGCAGCGTTGCTGGCGTCGCGCATGGCGGAGGTGGCGCAGGCTTTCAGGTATTTTACATGATATACGTCCAGCAGCAATTGAAACGCCTTGATCGTGTTCAGCAGATCTTCGGCCTTGTTATCAGAGATGACCCCGGTGGTGAATACGTCAAAGCCTAAACGCAGCGGCACACGGATCAGGTTCACCTTGGTAAAATCCATTTCCCCATTGGTTTTGGGGGATGCCTCTGATATGAGCAGCCTGGCAGCGTTGGAACCGATATCAATTGCAGCTAATTTCATAATTCAAAGTTCAAAATACAAATCCCAAATTCCAAATCTAAAGTAAACCAGGGAAAATCTCCGCGTTTTGGAATTTGGAATTTGGGATTTGGCATTTACACCTTTACATCGGGTATTGCTTCTCATGCAGGTAGCGGTAGATCTCTACCTGCGAGCGGATCTTTTTACCCGAATGATCGCGTTTGTATTCGTTCTTCTGCTCATTATCGAGGATGCGGGCCTTGACATTACCGCTGAGCTGGATCTGCATAATATCTTTCAGTTCCTGTGCAATGGCGGGGTCAAGGATGGGTACGGCGGCTTCTACGCGGTGATCAAGGTTACGCAGCATCCAGTCGCAGGAGGCGATGAACATGCGTTCCTGTCCGCCGTTATGGAAGATAAACACGCGGGCATGCTCCAGGTATTCGTCTACGATGCTGACAGCATGAATGGGCTTCTCCCATTTCTTGTTCTCAGTATAGGCGCAACAGATACCCCTGATCACCATCTGGATGTCTACGCCTTCTTTGGCGGCTTCATACAGTTTAGCGATCAGTATCGGATCGGAGAGGGAGTTCATTTTCAGGATCATACCGGCCTTCTTCTTATGCTTTGCGTTCTTGATCTCCTTGTCTATCATCCTGATGAAGAAGTTGCGCATGTTATAGGGGCTTACCGGCAGGGTAGTACAGGCTTCCAATGTGGTTTTGACATCATGCCGCGGGCTTTCGAGGTAAGCGAAGATGCGGTTGACATCAGCCATGATGGAGCGGTTGGCGGTAAGCAGGCAATGATCACCGTATACGCGGGCGGTTTTCTCGTTGAGATTACCGGTGCTGACAAAGCCGCATTGTACTACTTTGGTGCCTATCTTCTTTTTGATCACGCAGAGTTTGGCGTGCACCTTCATACCGGGGATGCCGATCAGTACTTTTACGCCTTCATCTTCCAGGCGGGTTTTCCATTCCAGGTTATCGGCCTCATTGAAGCGGGCACGCAGCTCCAGGGCTACGGTCACCTGTTTGCCGTTGCGTACCGCGTTCACCAGTGCATTCATGATCTTGGAATTACGGGCCAGGCGGTAGGCGGTGATCTTAATGGAGATCACGTTCGGATCGATGGCTGCTTCGCGCAGCAGGTCGATCACTGTATCAAAAGAATGGTAAGGCAGGTGGAGCATGACATCCTGCTGCTGGATCACGTGCATTACGCTGGGCGCGTTCTGGAACAGCGGATGTATAAACGTTTTACGGTGTTGCTGCTGCTTGTTGGAGAACACCGAATCCGGGAAATCCATAAAGTCCTTGAAGTTATGGATCCTGGCGCCGGGAACGAGGTTATCTTTCCCGGAAAGGCCCATGCGGCGCATCAGGTATTCCAGCAGCAGCGGATCAATATCCTTGTCGTATACAAAGCGTACCGGCTTGCCTTTGCGGCGTTCTTTCAGTCCTTTTTCCAGCTGGTGGATCAGGCTGGTGGAGATATCGTTATCGATATCCAGCTCTGCATCGCGGGTCACTTTGATGATATGGGCGTTGAACTTATCGTAGCCAAAGTAGGAGAAGATATGGGGCAGGCAAAAGCGCACCACATCTTCCAGGAGTATAATATCGCGTTCACCTTCTTTGGAAGGCAGGATGATAAAGCGGGGCAGGATGGCGGTAGGGATCTCTATGAGCGCAAACTTTGTTCTCACGGAGTTATCCTGGCGGGCCAGCCCTACGGCCAGGTAGATGGATTTATCGCGCAGGTAGGGCAGGTGCTGGATACTTTCTATCATCAGGGGGATGATATTGGTGCGCACCTCCTCATCAAAATAGTTCAGTACAAATTTCTGCTGCTCTTTGCTGAGCTGTTTTTCTGTGCGGATGAAGATCTTTTCTGCACGCAGCTCTTCCTCAATATCTTTCCATATACGGTCAAATTCACGTTGCTGTTGTATACCGATCTGCTGAATATCGTCGAGGATCTGATCGGGGTTTTCTTCGAGGTGCACTTTGGCGGAACGGCCGAAGGACATCATGCGTTTCAGGGTAGCCACCCTTACACGGTAGAACTCATCGAGGTTATTGGAGAAGATGCCGAGGAAACGGATCCTTTCCCGCAGGGGTACGCTGGGGTCTGCAGCTTCCTGTAATACCCTTGCATTGAAGGAGAGCCAGCTCACATCCCTGGCAATCATCTTCTTCTTTTGCGGCACTTCACTCTTTTTTTTACTCCCCTTTTTATCCGGTATTAATTCTGTTGCGGTTACCATATCAGCTGGTTCACTTTTCGTCAAACGCATAAATTGAAATTTGCAATCTGGAGGTTGTTCACACTGATCCCAACATACATATTTTCCGCGAACCTGTATGTTAAATTTACACTATTTGTACCGATCTATCGCTTATTATTATTGAAGACGGGGAGCAGCACAAGGGAGAGTAAGCCTACCACCATTACCAGGAGGGTTTGAGCCAGCCAGAGGATCCAGCTGAAGGCGTAGCCGGTGGATTCATGGATATTGTATAGCACGAGGGTTTTGGTTACCAGCGCATGGTAAGCGCCGATACCGCCCTGGGTAACGATCATGCCTATACTGCCAACGCCGAGAATGGCCAGGGCGGCGTTAAAGCCAAGGTGTTTGGTCTCATCCAGCGTATAGAAGCCACAGTACAGCATGGAAAAGTACAGGGCCCAAATGAGCAGGGTATAAAAGATGAACCAGCCTTTGCGTTCCATTTTACCTACAGACAGGATGCCTTCGAGCACGCCTCTTGCCAGGGTGCGTAAGGTGATGGCTGCTTTGGAACGGGCAAAAAGCCGGAAGAAAATAAACAGGATGATGATGAAGACGATCAGTATACCGATATAGAGCAGCATTTGTGCGCTGCCCGCGTTAGCGATCTTCTGCTGCAGCGGATGCCATACTTCGGTTTGAAAGAACTGCCCGATGAGGTCCATCTGTACCAATACGGTGGCTATCAACAGGAGCATCAGGCAGATGAGGTCTATGGCGCGTTCTGCGATCATGGTGCCGATGAGCTTATCGGCCGGGATTTTTTCGTAACGGGCGAGGATACCGCAGCGGCTTACTTCTCCCAGGCGGGGAACGGCCAGGTTGGCCAGGTAGCCAACCATTACGGCAAAGAATGTATTAAGGGTGCCTGGTTCGTAGCCCAGGGGCTTTATCAGCAGTTTCCAGCGTACCGCCCTTGCCCAGTGACTGGCAATGCCGATGATGATGGCGGGGACTACCAGCCAGTAATGGGCATTGCGAAGGGCAGTTTTGATCTGCTCTTTCTGTTCTGCAGTAAGGTCTTTTGTGATGAGCCATATCAATACCAGACCTATGCCCAGGAAAATAGCTATCTGTAATACGTTCTTGAGTTTTTTGGGCATATCACCGGGATTGTGGGCTGAATTTATAACTTATTGCCTTCTTTTGGGAAGATGGCCACCGGAGTGTGCTTTTTAGCTTCTTCAAAGTCCATGATGGCATAGGAGATAATGATCACCACATCGCCCACGGCGCATAAACGGGCCGCAGGGCCGTTCATACAGACCACTCCGGAGCCGCGTTTGCCTTTCAGCACATAGGTCTCCAGGCGTTCGCCGTTGTTTACGTTCACCACCTGTACTTTTTCATATTCAATGAGGTTGGCGGCATCCATCAGGTCTTCGTCAATGGTGATGCTGCCGACATAGTTCAGGTTGGCTTCTGTAATGACAGCGCGGTGTATCTTACCTTTAAGTACTTCGATCTGCATAGTTCTGGTTCAGAATCCGCAAAGCTACGGATAAATCCTAAATCTGCATATTATCGATGAGCCTCACGGGGCTGCCCTGCATTTTAGCAGCCACCACGGCGTACATAGGGCCGGAAGCTTCTGCGGGGGAACCCGGGTATGTAATGGCATTACCGTCTTTTACGGCGATCACGTCCAGGTAATCCGCTTCAAATTTACTGGACTGTAACTGCAAGCGGGCGGCAGTCAGCACATCAGGGAGCGGCTCACCCTCACGGATATGATCGCGGATATAGGAAAGGGCCTTATAGAGGGCCACGGCGTTTGTCCTTTCTGCAGGGCTCAGGCGTACGTTACGGCTGCTCATGGCCAGGCCGTCGGGTTCGCGGAGGGTGGGGCAGATGATCATTTCCGCCGGGGACTTGATCAATTTTAACAAATGTTTCACAACCAGGCATTGCTGCAGGTCTTTCTGTCCCATGAACAGCTGGTGTGGCTGTACGATATCCAGCAGCTTATGTACGATGCGGCCTACGCCCTGGAAATGGCCTGGGCGGTGAGCTCCTTCGAGCACGGATTCCAGTTCGCCGAAGTCGTAATGCGGCGCGGGGGCATCCAGGCCTTCCGGATACATTTCAGGTACTGAGGGTAGGAAAAGGACATCCGTACCTGCCCCGGTGAGCAGCTCGATATCTTTTTCTATTGTGATGGGATACTTCTCAAAGTCCGAAGGATCATTGAATTGTGTAGGATTTACAAAGATACTGCACACTACCAGGCTGGTGTGTTGCCGGGCCTCGTGTATTAATGACAGGTGTCCCTGGTGGAGGGCGCCCATGGTTGGTACAAATCCGATCTTTGATCCTTTCTGCCGGGCTGTTTCAAGAAAGTCCTGAAGATCTTTCTTTTGTTTGAAAATGAACATGTTTCAGGTTTGATGTTTGATGTTTGAGGTTTGAAGTTGGTTGCAGGTTACAAGTTCATAACAGACAGGCCGGCTACTAACCGGGACTTCTAACATTTAACGAACTTCAAACTTCAAACCTCAGACATCAAACCCTCAAATATGCAGACATTTTTCCACTTTGACACGTGAAAAACGCTTAAAGCGATGTTAAAAGTGCCAATTTGTCCTTTTTTCTTTAAAAAATCCGTAATTTTGCAAGCCAAATTAAAAATTACTGCATTAATAATCAGCATTAAATGTCCACAAAGAAAAGAATTCTTTTTATTGCCCAGGAAATGTCGCCATATTTGGATTTGACTGAATATGCGGCCATGGTCAATAAAATGGCAATTAAGTCCAACGAGGCGGGATTGGAGGTTCGGGTGATCATGCCCAGGTTTGGCATTATTAATGAGAGAAGACATCGTTTGCATGAAGTTGTGCGGCTGTCGGGGATCAATATTGTCATAGACAACGACGATTACCCGCTGATCATTAAGGTGGCTTCTTTGCCGAGCGCCCGCCTGCAGGTATATTTCCTGGACAATGAGGATTATTTTAAGCGTAAAGCGGTATTTGCAGACGAGAACGAGCAGTTCTACGATGATAACGCGGCCCGTGCCGTGTTTTTCTGTAAAGGAGCGCTTGAAACGGTGAAGAAATTTGGCTGGCCGCCGGATATTATCCATTGCAGCGGCTGGATGACATCACTGATACCTATGTACCTGAAAACGGCTTACAAGAAGGAGCCTGTTTTTGCACATTCAAAGATCGTATATTCGCTGGAACCCAATTCTTTTAAGGAGAAGCTGGGGGCTACTTTCGTCAAGAAGGCTACTATCAGTAACCAGATCAAGGAAAAAGATATAGAGCTGTACAAAGAAGGCAGCAATGCAGCGCTGAACAAAGGCGCGGCCAAGTATGCCGATGCAGTGATAGTGGCGGGGGATAAAGTTGATAAAAAGCTGGTAGAGGAAATAAAGGGGGAAAAGGGCAAGATCGTTCTTCCATATAAAAAAGAGAATGAGGACCTGGCCGACTACCTGCAGCTGTATAACCAGTTGCTTGGAAAATAGCGGGAAGCCCATAGACCATAGTCCATGGTCCATGGCATATCCGGTACTTAAGCAGACTTTTTAGCAACATAACAACCATGGACCATGGACTATGGACCATCGACTTAAAAACAAAATCAATACGCGTGAGAATTATTTTCAGGAACCTGGGACTAGTCGCCGCTTTCTTTACTGTGCTCTATATTTCGTCCGGTTGTAATGAAGCTACCATCCTAGGGAAGGAGCTGATACCCGGAAAAGACTTTGTAAACGGAGAGGATACCACCATCATTAACATCATTACCCACAATATCTGGAAAGTGGATTCCGCCGTGTTCACCGGGCGGGGCAACTATAACAAAGTGCTGGGCTCCATCGTGGATGACCCGCTGTTTGGCAGAAGCCACGGCTTTGTATATACGCAGATGAGCCTTCCCAGCAATGCCTACAGCTGGCAGGGCACTAACCAGAAACTGGACTCTGTGGTGCTGAGCCTTGCCGTAAGAGGCTATTATGGCGATTCACTGGCGCCGCAAACCTTCCGGGTATACCGCATGAACGAGCCTGATTTCAAGGTAGATTCCAATTATCGTTATTACCAGGCATTGAAGTACAACGCAGGCGAACTGCTGGGTACTGCCACCGTGATACCCCGGAACCTGAAAGATTCCGTATCTGTATACGGCGTAAAAGAAGGGCCTCAGCTGCGTATCAAGCTGAGCACCGCCTTTGGTAACCAGCTGCTGCAGCAGACATCTACCACCGGCTTTACGAATGACTCTACTTTCCGCGCTTTCCTCAAAGGATTCGCTATTATACCGGATACCACCCTGTCTACCAACCGTACCATGCTGTACCTGGACATGACAGAGGCGGAAAATTACCTGACCGTATATTACCAGAACTCAGAGAAGGACTCCCTGCAAACGCATTTCGCTTTTGGCAGCAGCGCAGCGCATGCCAACTACTTTGTGCGTAACCCGATGGGCTCACAGTCGGCTCAGTACCTGAATACCAACAGCGCTACCGGCGATAGTTTGCTCTATCTGACAGACGCTCCGGGCTTCTTTACGAAGATCACGATCCCTAACCTGGAGAACTTCCCGAACTCAGTGATCAACAAGGCAGAACTGGTAGTAACAGAAATAACTACCGGTGCGGGCGACCTGGATAATATATATTCTGAACCAGATTTCCTATTTTTGATGCAATATACCAACGGGGACACCACCAGACCCGTGATAGACTACGGTAACCCTCAGAATCCCAACCAACCATATTTTGGTGGCGATAAAACAGAGGTGAACGTTGGAGGAGTGAAAGTATCACAGTACAAGTTCAATATTGCACGGTTTATGCAGTTCCTGCTGCGTAAACAGGAAACCAATACCGGTTTCAAGCTGGAGGCTTTATCTCCGCGGAATATTGACGTACATCGTGTGAAAGCAGGCGGAGGGATTCATTCCCAGTACAATTTAAAACTGCGAATTATTTACACTAAACTTTAAAAGCGAAAGAGAGTTATGCCTTATTTATTTACGTCAGAGTCGGTATCAGAAGGGCATCCCGATAAAGTAGCGGATCAGATCTCCGATGCATTGATTGACCATTTCCTTGCGTATGATGCAAAGTCTAAAGTAGCCTGCGAAACATTGGTAACTACCGGTCAGGTGGTGCTGGCAGGTGAAGTAAAATCAGATGCATACCTGGATGTACAGGATATTGCCCGCGAGGTGATCCGTAAGATAGGGTATACCAAAAGTGAATATATGTTCGAGGCCAACAGCTGTGGTATCCTGTCGGCTATCCATGAACAATCACCTGATATCAACCAGGGTGTTGACCGTAAGAACCCTGAAGAGCAGGGCGCCGGCGACCAGGGTATGATGTTTGGTTACGCTACCAAAGAAACAGAGAACTACATGCCCCTGGCCCTTGACCTGGCTCACAAGCTGCTGATAGAGCTGGCTGCGATCCGCCGCGAGAATAAGGACATTACTTACCTGCGCCCGGATGCCAAATCACAGGTAACGATCGAGTACTCTGATGATAACAAGCCTGTTCGCATTGATACCATCGTTATATCTACCCAGCACGATGATTTTGACAAGGATCAGCAGATGCTGGACAAGATCAAGTCTGATATGATCAACATCGTGGTGCCCCGCGTAAAGGCGCAACTGAAGCCTGAGCTGCGCGAGCTGTTCGACGACAAGATCACTTATCATATCAACCCTACCGGTAAGTTTGTGATCGGTGGCCCTCACGGCGATACCGGCCTGACCGGCCGTAAGATCATCGTAGACACTTACGGTGGTAAAGGCGCTCACGGTGGTGGTGCATTCTCCGGTAAAGATCCTTCCAAGGTAGACCGTTCTGCTGCTTACGCTACCCGTCATATCGCCAAGAACCTGGTAGCTGCAGGTTTGTGTGATGAAGTGCTGGTACAGGTATCTTACGCTATTGGTGTAGCCAAGCCCTGTGGCTTGTACATCAATACCTACGGTACTGCCAAGGTAAATATGAACGATGGTGAAATTGCCCGCAAAGTAGAAGAGATCTTCGATATGCGCCCTTATTCCATCGAACAAAGGCTGAAACTACGCAATCCTATCTACAGCGAAACCGCTGCTTACGGACATATGGGCCGCGACCACGAGGTGATCACGAAAGTGTTCAACAAAGGCAAGAAGAATGAGAAGAAAGTGGAAGTGGAACTGTTTACGTGGGAGAAGCTGGATTATGTGGATGCTGTGAAGAAGGCGTTTAGCTTATAAGTTATTAGTGGTTTGAGGTTTGAGGTTTGAAGTTTGAGGTTCGTTGGAAGTTAGATGTTCAGATAAATAGTCTTAAGAAAGACAGTTGTCCTGAACCTTTAACGTTTAACGAACTTCAAACCTTAAACTTCAAACCTCAAACTTCAAACCTCAAACTTTTTTATTTTATCTTCTGCAGCGCTGCCAATGATTCCGTTACATGCTGTTCTGCATTGCGCATGGAATTGAACTGATGGATGACCACCCCATTCTTATCCACTACATAAGTGACTCTCCCCGGTAATACAAAGTTTTTAGGCACTCCGAACAGTTTCCTTACCTGGTTGGCGGTATCGGCCAGCAGGGTGAAGGGCAGTTTGTGATGTTCAGCAAATTCCTTGTGCGATGCTACGCCGTCGCTGCTGATGCCGATCACTTTAGCGCCCTGCTCGCGAAACTTTTCGTAGGAGTCGCGGAAGGAGCAGGCTTCCCTGGTGCAGACGCTGGTTTCATCCTTCGGGTAGAAGTAGATCACTAGTGGCTGCTTGCCTAATACGGAAGAAAGATCAAAGAGCTGGCCGTTCTGGTCTTTTAAGCGGAAGCCGGGTACTTTATCGCCGTTCTTCAGCTGTGCATGGGCGCTGTAGGTCCATAAGAACAGTGCGCCCGCCAGCAGGGCGGTATGCATGAACTGTTTCATAAAAAGTGTTGATTTATGCTACTACAAAGTTCGGGGATCGGGGCCTAAGATGGGGTAAAATTATTTGGGGCGGAAGGAGCGAGGCAGTTGTCCTGCCTCCTGGCAGGACAACTCATTTTGAGGGTCTTCAGTCAGAATAGGAAATTAATTCCAATCTTGAAGTCGTTAGTACCGTTGCGGGTAGACCTGATACCAAAATTATGGGAGTAATCCCCTGCTTCCCCAGGCATCCCAGCTGTATTTGTAACTGCCTTCCCGGTCATTTTTTGCGTACATGCCATAAATGCCCAGGTCATTGTAAATAGCAAACCTGCTTTGCCATAAGGGGATCTCAAACCGGATGAAAGGCCTGAACGAGTAGTAATTTGTCTTCACCTTATCTATACCGTTGATATTTTCGTTTGTATAGCGAGAATAGGCGAGGCTGGCTCCAATTGCAACTGTGGGTTTAATGTAATGGGCATACACGGGGGCGAAGCTTATATTGGTGTTTTTTTCTTCGAGCCCGGTCACTGCGTTTGTACTTTTCGAATACGAAAATCCAAAATTGCCGCCGATAAGGTTCTTTTTAAATGGAGGAGGTTGTTCCTGGGCCTGTACTTTGGGCTGAACAAACAACAAAAGGGTTCCCGTGCAAAGGGACAATAAAATTCTCTGCATAGACAACTGGGTTTAGTGATATAGATTGTTAACGATAGCAATCTAAACAGTAAAATGGAGATATATTGTTAAACAGTGTTATTTGTTTTCTAAGGGAATGTTAAATAGTTCTATGGCTTTTAATTACTATTTTTGGACATCAAAAATTTAATGTGCTTTGAAAACCATACTGAATGGGACACAGTTGGCCATTACAATAGACAGGCTTTGTCACCAGCTGATAGAGAATCATCTCGACTTTGAGCATTCTGTGCTGATCGGCCTTCAACCGCGTGGTATCTACCTGTCTGACAGGATCTATCATACCCTGCAGAAGTTGTTGCCTGGTACGCCTATCTCTTATGGCAAGCTGGATATTACTTTTTACAGGGATGATTTTAATAAGGGCAATGCCCTGCATGTGCCCAATGAAACGGATATCAATTTTTCCATTGAGAATAAACGCGTAGTGCTGATCGATGATGTACTGTATACCGGGCGTACCACACGTTCTGCCCTGGACGCCATGCTGGATTTTGGCCGTCCGGCCTCGGTAGAGCTGCTGGTATTGATAGACCGCCGTTTTACGCGCCAGCTGCCTATCCAGGCTGATTATACCGGCCGTACCATCGATGCTATCATCAGTGAAAAGGTGCGGGTTTTATGGAATGAGCGGGATGGTAAAGATGAAGTTATCATACTGGAATAGAAAATTCGGCGTAGGGAATCAAATTTTCACCTGTATATTTGCACCTTAGAATGTCACTCTCAGTAAAACATCTTCTCGGAATTCGCGATCTGGAACGTCAGGATATAGAGCTTGTTTTTCAAACAGCTGACCAGTTTAAGGAGGTTTTGCAAAGGCCAATCAAGAAAGTTCCAACCTTGCGGGACACTACCATCGTTAATTTATTTTTTGAGAACTCAACCCGTACACGGATCTCGTTTGAGCTGGCGGAAAAGCGGCTGAGCGCAGATGTGGTGAATTTCTCCGCATCCGGCTCCTCTGTTTCTAAGGGGGAAACGCTGATCGATACGGTGAACAATATCCTCTCCATGAAAGTGGATATGGTGGTAATGCGGCACTCTGCCAGCGGCGCCCCCCACTTCCTGTCGCAACACATCAATGTGCCTATTGTAAATGCCGGTGACGGTATCAATGAGCATCCTACCCAGGCATTGCTGGACGCCTTTTCCATCCGCGAAAAGCTCGGCAGCGTTGAGGGTAAAAAAGTGGCCATCTGCGGTGATATTATGCACTCCAGGGTGGCGCTGTCCAATATTTACTGTCTTAAAAAGCTGGGCGCCGAAGTAACGGTAGTGGGCCCTCCCACACTGATCCCGAAGCACATGGCGGCTGCGCTGGGCGTAAACGTAACCTACAGCATCCGTGAAGCGCTGGCCTGGTGCGATGTGGCCAATGTGCTGCGCATACAGCTGGAAAGACAGAATACACCGCTGTTCTCCTCCCTGCGGGAATATTCGCTGGCGTACGGCGTAAACCGCCGCCTGCTGGACAGCCTGCAGAAAGATATTGTGATCATGCATCCTGGTCCCATCAACAGGGGAGTAGAATTAAGCTCAGATGTGGCTGATTCCGGCCAGTCCATTATCCTGAACCAGGTAGAGAATGGCGTAGCTGTGCGTATGGCGGTGCTGTATCTGCTGGCGGGTAAAACCGCTAACAATTAATAATTAACAATGAATAATTAATAATGTGCGATACAAGTTGCACGCCTGTTACAAGTTCTATGATTATTAATTGTTAATTCTTAATTATTAATTTATTTGCGGAAATGCGCACCGTTATCCTTCTTTTAATCTCCAACACCTTCATGACCTTTGCCTGGTACGGGCATTTAAAGCACCAGGGCACTGCGCTCTGGAAGGTGATCCTGATCAGCTGGGGCATTGCCTTCTTTGAATACTGCTTTATGGTGCCTGCCAACCGCTATGGCGCACAGGAAGGTTTTAGCGGGTTCCAGCTAAAGACGATCCAGGAAATAGTGACATTGACCGTATTTGCGCTCTTTGCCGTTTTTTACCTGAAGGAGCCTTTTCGCTGGAACTACCTGATCTCTTTTGCTTTTATACTGGGTGCGGTATATTTTATGTTTAAGAAGTAATACCACTGGTTACTGTCTGCCAATAGAGAAACCCCGTATTGGCTTTGCAGTTCTGCCAATTACAGGAGTGGAACCACCAAACTCGCTCTGAATGTTGAATTTCCATTTCTCGGCGCCTGTGTTTTTGTCCAACGCGTAAATATACCTTGTGCCGCTGCCGCCAACATAGAGCGTGTTACCTGAAATGGCAGGACTGGCCCCGTTTGGAAGTATTGTCTTATCCCACAGTATTGTTCCGGTAGCTGCATTAAGCGCATACAGCGTTCCGCCATTTGGACTAATGTACACTTTTCCATTATCTACACAAGGACTGGTTGAAACGCCCATGCTGTCCAACGCATGCCATACCAGCTGTCCGGTCTGTTCATTTACGGCGTATAGGCTGCCATGAAGGGAAAAATCCGGGACATTGGCCCAGCCGCCTATGTAAACGATCCCGTTATAGACCGCAGGACTTGACATTTCCAGAGAGATCCCCATAGTGGAATATTTCCATTTTAACTGGCCTGTTGCAGCGTTAATGGCATACAGATATCCATCCCTGCTGCCAACAAATACAACGCCATTGGAAAGAGCAGGGGCAGATGCATTGATCATATCGCCTGTGGTATATTGCCAGGCCAGGCTGCCGGTAGAAGTGTCCAGGGCGATTAACCTGCTGTCTGAGCTGCCAAAGATCACCTTATTGCCGAAAAGCACCGGGTTGGAGCTGTTGTTGGCATAAGTAGAGAACCGCCATTTTTGCTGTCCCGTGGTTGCATCCAGCGCATAGAAATAATCGTCATTATCGCCGATGTAGACGGTGTTGCCTGTAATAGCCGGGCCGCATTCTATACCGGTTTCGCCAAGTTTCTTTTTCCATACTACAGCCCCTGTGTTAGCGTTGAACGCATACATGTACCCGCTGATGCCGCCAACATATACCAGGCCTTTGTATAACACCGCATCGGAATAGGAAAAACTGCGGCCATCGGTAAACTTCCAGACCTGGCGGCCATTGGCTTCATCCAGCGCATAAAAGGCGCCGCTGGTACCGATAAACACCGTTTTTCTTTTCTTCACCAGCACAGTATATACATGCGTGCTGCTATCCCCGGCAGTGACGGTATACTTTATTCCGTTTGAAAAATCCTGCGGCACGCCGCTGGCCGGACTGACAGACACACCGGAGATCACGATGTCGGGGATCAGGTGGGTCAGGTCAGTACCTGCTGGCAGCACTACTTCAATACTGTCTTTACCGAGGCTAATGCTAACGTCGGCAGGATCGAAGGGAAGCTGATCTGCTTTTTTTAAAATGAAAGCAGTAATGTCTTTGTCGGTTGGAGGTTTGGGTTCATCTCCCGTTGTACAGGATGAAAGGCCCATCATGACAATAAGGAGCCAACAAATGGGTTTAACAAATTTTACAGGCATAGAGATATTATTTTATGGCTCCAAATATATGAATTATTACTATTCGTCCATTCATCAGCCTATGTGTCCACTCCCTAATTTTCATCTCATAGTAATGAACATACGGATATTAAATGCTTATTTTTGATGATCTGTAAACAGCAGCAGCGAAATGTTTTTAAGGACCATATTAACAGGAATCACAGCCAGCATCGTCTCCCTGCCTTTGTGGGCGCAGCCTTCACCGCAATTGAATGCCGCCGCCATTAAACTGCAAATGAAGAAACTGGACACGCTGGGCAGCGTGCTTTACATGGCCGCTCACCCGGATGATGAGAATACCCGTTTGCTGAGCTACCTTGCCAAGGAGAAATTATACCGTACCGGTTACCTGTCGCTTACCCGTGGCGACGGCGGACAAAACCTGGTAGGCAACGAACAGGGGGAGTTACTGGGGCTGATCCGCACCCAGGAGCTGCTGGCCGCCCGCCGTATAGACGGTGCAGAGCAATTTTTTTCCCGCGCGCAGGACTTCGGCTTTTCCAAGAACCCGCAGGAAACCTTCACGATCTGGGATAAGGACAAGATATTGGGAGACGCCGTATGGGTGATCCGGAACTTTCAACCGGATGTGATCATCTGCCGCTTCCCGGCAGACAGCCGCGCAGGCCACGGCCATCACACTGCATCCGCCATGCTGGCGGCAGAGGCCTTTGAAGCAGCCGCTGATCCTGCACGCTATCCCGAACAACTTAAATACGTAAAACCCTGGCAGGCCAAACGCCTGCTGTGGAATACCTTCAGCTTCGGCAACATCAATACCACTGCACCGGATCAGTATAAGATCGATGTGGGCGCCTTTAATGTGCTCTTAGGCAGGGGCTACGGAGAGATCGCTGCTGAAAGCCGTTCGCAGCATAAAAGCCAGGGCTTCGGCGTAGCAGCCACCCGCGGCAGCGCGCTGGAATACTTTACCACTATTAAGGGCGAAGCCCCGGTACACAACCTGCTGGATGGCGTGAACACCAGCTGGGACCGCGTGCCCGGCGGTAAAGCGATCGGCGCGCAGATAGACAAGGCGCTGGCAGCTTATAATATCGACAACCCTTCCGCATCTGTGCCCGCGTTGCTGGCTATACGAAAAGCCATTAGCGCACTGCCCGACGGTTACTGGAAAACCCAGAAACTGAAGGAAACCGAACAGCTGATCCTGGCCTGCGCGGGGCTCTGGGTAGAAGCCTACAGCACTACGCCGGTGATCGTGCCTGGTGAGCCGCTGCAAACCAGCGTACAGCTGATCAATAACAGCCAGGTACCGGTGCAGCTGCAAACCATCAGTGTGGCAGGAAAGGATACTTCCTTCAGCAAACAGCCGCTGGTATTTGATCAGCTGCTGACCATCCCGCAGCAAATTACCGTACCGGCCAATACACCTGTATCACAACCCTACTGGCTGGAAGATTACAGGCATCCGCTGGGTACTTATACCATCAAAGACCAGCAGCTGGTAGGCCGCCCGGAGAACATCCCGGCCTTACAGGCTACTATTCAGCTGGAAATCGAGGGACAGCCATTTGAAGTGGTAAGACCGCTTCAATACAAGCATACCGATCCTGTTAAAGGAGAATTATATGAGCCGCTGGTCATCGCGCCCCGCGTAGTGGCCAACCTGAGTAATCAGGTGTTTATCTTCACCGAGCCCAAACCACAACCGGTGACCGTGAAGCTGAAAGCCATGGCGGATCATACGGATGGCAACGTTCAGCTGCAGCTCCCTGCAGGGTTTAAGGCCAGTCCGCAGCAGCAGCCATTCCAGCTGGAACGCAAAGGCGATGAAACAGAAATGCGGTTCAGCATTGCCCCTGCAGCGGTGAACGGCACCAACCGCGTTGATACTTTTAATGTAGCGGTCAGCACCAACGGACAGGTATATACGCAAAGCCTGCAAACCATCAATTACGATCATATACCGCCGATCACCCTGTTCCCGCCCGCAGCAGCGCGGCTGGTAAGGGTGCACCTGGAGCATAACGGCAACCGGCTGGGATACATTGCTGGGGCAGGCGATATGGTGGCCGCCGCATTGCGCCAGGTAGGATACCAGGTAACGGCCCTGGATGAAAAGGATATCATGGGCGGCAACCTCTCGCAATACGACGCGATCATTACCGGTGTAAGGGCCTATAACATCAACGAGCGTATGAAGTACTGGCAGCCCGGGCTGATGGACTATGTGAAGAACGGCGGCACGCTGCTGGTACAGTATAATACCAATGCGCCGCTGGTGACCAGCCAGCTGGGACCGTTTCCGTTTACGCTTTCCCGTGGCGACCGGGTGACAGACGAAACCGCCAAGGTGACCTGGCTGCTGCCTGACCATGCCGTGATGCATTATCCCAATGAGCTGACGCAGCAGGACTTTGACGGATGGGTGCAGGAGCGTGGCCTGTACTTTACGGCTAATGCGGACAAAGCATACGAAAAGCTGTTTGTAATGAACGATAAAGGAGAGCAGCCGCTGGATGGCGGCACGCTGATCGCACGTTATGGAAAAGGACGTTACGTGTATACGTCGCTGGCATTTTTCAGACAGCTGCCCGCAGGTGTACCGGGCGCTTATCGTTTATTCGTGAACCTTATTTCAGATAAAAAATAACAATACAGCGAGCCAATGGGAAAACAAGCGCCAGACCGCTCCCGGTTGAATGTTGCAGCCGGTTTGTGTATCGCACTCGGGCTGATCATCGGTATTATGATCAAACGGGTGCATATAGGGCTGCTAATCGGCATTGGATTAGGGCTCTTAGGCGGCTCCCTGATCAACAGAAGATGAAATTAATAATGAATAATTAAGAATTAATAATACCGTGATACATGTATCAAGCGCTGTTACATGTCCTCAGATGATTAATTATTCATTTTTAATTATTAATTGATTTAAAATCCTGTAATTCCAAGAACTCATGCAAAATGAGAAGCCACCGCTATTCCCCGCCTGGTGGATGTGGTACCTGTTAGTGACCGGCTTCCTGGTCGTGTTGATCATATTGTTCTATCTGTTCACCAAAACATTCTCATGAGCATACTGGATTGGATCATACTGATCGTCACACTGGCTGGGATCATTCTATACGGTGTCTGGAAAAGCCGCGGGCATAAGAATATTGACGGGTATTTCCTGGGCAACCAATCCATGCCCTGGTATATTGTCCTGCTGTCTATTATCGGCACGCAGGCCAGCGCGGTCACTTTTCTTTCGGCTCCCGGTCAGGCCTATACTGACGGGATGCGTTTTGTTCAATATTACTTTGGATTGCCGCTGGCAATGGTGGTGCTCTGCATCACCTTTGTGCCTATTTTTCACCGGCTGAAGGTTTATACGGCGTATGAGTTCCTGGAACAGCGCTTTGACCTTAAAACACGTACGCTAACGGCGGTGCTTTTCCTGGTACAGCGGGCATTATCAACGGGTATCAGCATTTATGCGCCTTCTATTATCCTGAGCAGCTTACTGGGCTGGAATATTTACTGGACCAATGTGGTGATGGGCGGTCTGCTCATCATCTATACTATGTCTGGCGGCACCAAGGCCGTGAGCTATACGCAAACGCTGCAGCTGGCCGTGATCTTTACGGGGATGTTCCTGGCGGGGTGGATGGTGGTGCATTTACTGCCCGATAATATCAGCTTTAATGAAGCGCTGCATGTATCCGGTAAGATGGACCGGCTGAATGTGATCGTTACAAGCTTTGACTGGCAGGATAAATACAATATCTGGAGCGGGCTGATAGGCGGCTTCTTCCTGGCGCTTTCGTATTTTGGTACGGACCAGTCGCAGGTAGGGCGTTATCTCACTGCCAAATCAGTGACAGAAAGCAGGCTGGGGCTGCTGATGAACGGCCTGGTAAAAGTACCTATGCAGTTCCTGATCCTGCTGATCGGCGCGCTGGTATTTGTGTTCTATATGTACTTCCGTTCTCCTATCTTCTTTAACCAGGGACAGCTGAATAAGGTATATCGTACTGAATACGGCACGGCGCTGAAGGACCTGGAACAGCGCTATGACCAGCTTTCCAGCGCCAAACAGCAGCAGGTAAAGATCCTGGCCGGCGCGCTGGAAGGAAAAGATGCAGGAAGCATCCGCCAGGCGCAGGATGCGCTTCACCAGACAGAAACCGCTGCAGAAGACCTCCGCACGCAGGCGAAGAAGCTGATCAAACAGGCCGACCCGGCTGCCGACGATAATGACACTAATTATATCTTCCTGCACTTTGTGGTGAATAATCTTCCGAAAGGCCTGGTAGGGCTGCTGATCGCTATTATCTTCCTGGCGTCCTGGGGCAGTATAGCCGCGGCGCTTAACTCTCTCGCCTCTACGACGATCGTGGATGTTTATAAGCGGATGATCAACAAAGACGATTCGGAGGCCCATTACCTGAAGGTCTCGCGATGGTGGACCTTGATATGGGGCATTTTCTGTATCATGGTAGCGCAGTTCGCCAGCGAGCTGGGAAGCCTGATAGAAGCGGTGAACGTGCTGGGATCACTTTTTTACGGCGTGATACTGGGCATTTTCATGGTAGCTTTTTACATCAAAAAACTGGATGGTAACGCCACTTTCTGGTCGGCCATTGTTTCTGAAGTGCTGGTGATCACCATCTACAAGATGGAGATCGTTTCCTTCCTCTGGCTGAATGTGATCGGCTGTGTGCTGGTGGTGCTGCTGGCCTTCATCATTCATCTTTTCACTAAAAAGAAAGGCAGCAGCGCCGTCACGGCGCCGTGATCAGTCTAACTGCACCAGGTTGGGCACATCTCTCAGCCGGGAGGCATCCTGGCGGTGCACCAGCTGTATGGCGCCTTTAGCCGCAAAGCGGTATGTTTTACCGGTAATGCTGCCGGTGGCTGTAAGCGAGGTATCGCCTACGTATTGAAAGGCGAGCATCTCCGGCTCGGGCCCTCTTGGGGGCTGTGCCATTCCTCTTGACTGGGTCGCTAATGCGGCCCTTTTCTTTCCGCAACACATAGTAATGTTTTTTAGTGGTCTATTGTTTGTTTGGATGTCAGTTTTTCGAGCAGGATGGCTGCCCCTGAGATGGCGGGCCAGAGCAGGAGCTTTTCCTGCCAGGATATGCCGAGCCAGATCGCAAAGGGGAGGGCCACCCATATGCTCAGGCAGTAAAAGCAGTCGAGCAGGTTTCCGAAGAAACCTGCTCCTGCTTTTTTCCTGAGCAGGAAGATGATGTCGAAAGGCCCATCTTCCGCCTGGAAGAGATGTGTGATCCTCCAGGCTGCCAGAATAGCTAGTATGAGATAATAAGTATGCATCGTTTTATTTATCCGAGACAGAAGCCTTTGGGCATATATGCATAGTACCCGTACTGGCTGCTGCCCACAATGGTACGGTCGTGACCCTGTATCCAGATATTGTAACCGCAGGGCGGCGTAGCGCCGGTGGTCTGCAATGTCCAGGTACCGGATTTGCCTGCGTTAGGCAAGGGGAACATTACGCTGCCATAAGACAGGGATGCAGTGGCCAGGCCGTCTATTTGTATGGTAGTGCCTGCGGCTGCAGGGGTAATATACAAACTCATGCCCGCACTATCGTTGTCAAATATATGGTAAGTACCCGAGATAGTGCTACCCGGCGGGAAGTCGCCACAGTCGCCGCCTCCGCTGGTAATGGTCACGTCAACATCCGGTGCATGCACGTCTGCCCGGAATGCTACCCACTGGCTGTTGTAGAATACGCCGCCCAGGGTGGTGTCTTCGAATTCCACCTTGATATAGTGGACACCATTTTCCACCGGTACGAAGCTGCCAAACAGGTCGTCTACAATGAAGGTGTTGGTGCCGGGATCAGCCATGTAAGGCATCCAGCCGTTTACATCCGGGGTGAGGGTGATCTGCGGCGAGATGGTACCGAAGGTATCTGTCTTGATCTTCACCGGCGTCATTACGGAATGGATGGCGGTGCTGGGCTCTATTACCCTAATCCTGTAGCGGAAGTTGTGGTTGTTCTGGTTAAAGAAGCGGCCGCGTAAGGTGGTATTACCGCCAAAGGGGCTTTCAACGGCCGTAAAGCCGAGAGTATGCAGGCCATTGGCTTCGCCGGTAACGCTGCTGATCAGGTCAACCGGCATGCCGCCCAGCAATTCGATGAAGGGTTTCAGCTGGCCGGGGTTCACGCCGTTGGGCAGGGGTTTTATCTCTACGTTGCATTCTTCCCAATCGCCCCATGGCGCTACCCAGTTGGGATTAACGGGCGGTACCCAGTTCCAGGAAAGGATCACTTTTACTTTAGCCCTGCCCGTCTGGCACCATTCTTTCTGGTAGGGATCCAGTGCGATTTTGAGCGGGGCATTGTACCAGAGGCCACCATCGGGCAGTGCAATGTCATGCACGGTTACGGAGGAAGTGCCCATGTATACCCAGCCGGCGCCGAAATCCATGTAATAGGCCAGGTATTCCCGGGAGCCTTTGGAACAAAGGTTACCGGAGTAACCAGCGGAGCGTTTGATATGGATCGCTGCATTCAGTGTATCAAAGTCGCGGTTCAGGCCTACGCAGGTGACTTCTTCGTAGGTGGTATTGAATTGCTGTTGCTGCAGGGCATCGATGATAGCGCTGATATCCAGGTCATATTTCTTTAGGAGGCTGTATTGCTCTGCGCTTACGGCTGCTTTGGTAAAAAGGGTGGTGCTTACAAAGCCAAAACCTTTCCGGGAGGGCTCAATATCCTTACCATAGATCCTGGTGATTTCTTCCAGGGTGTAATTCTCTTTCACTTCAGGCGTATAATCCAACGGGGGCAGCGCCTGTTCTATGAACTCAAACTGCTTAGGGTCGAGCTTTACGCCTGCGCTCACGAAGATATCATCCAGCAGGCAGATAATGCCGGTACGCGGGGCCGCCTGGATGCGTGCATCCAGCACATTGCCCCAGATGGGTGGCCAGAAGGGCGAAGCGGGCGGCGGCAGCTGGTTCCAGGAAAGGATAGCGCGTACCAGGGGCAGCACCGGTTGTTTATCGCAACAGGCTCTCTTTTTGGGTACGAAGGTTTTGTATACTTCGTAGCAGAGGTCTTCTGTGCTGCCGAAATCGTGGATGTCAAAATTCACAACGCCTTCATCTTCCCAGGAGGCGCCGTTGTCATAGCTTACATAAAAGCGCACATACTCTTTGCTGCCCGGTGTACAGGGGCCGCCGCTGTAGCCGGCGCCCTGTTTTACCTTCACGATGGCGCTCAGGCGCTGGGTGTCGGGCTTGTAGCTTACGCAGGTAAGTTCTTCATAAAATGTGTTATACAACAGTTCAAGTGCTGGTTTGAACTGTTCGTTCAGGGGGCTCTCCTTATCCTGTATACCGAAATAGTTCGGGTTTTTAAGGAGCAGGAAATGTTGCTTGCTTCTCAGCTCAACATTTTCGTTGGCGCTGAGCTCTTTGGTGCGGGATGGCATGATAATTACATTTTTGGGGTTTTAGAAAAACAAACGCTCCGCTTTAAAAATCTGCAGATCTGATTGGGGTTTGCGGTGTATTACGATGCAAATGTAGGGGAAGGGGGAATGGGAGAAAAGCGTAGAAATACCTGAATTGGGAGCTATTAGCAGTTAGCTCTTAGCTTTTAGTGTTTAACCCAAGGTTGCACTAAAAGCTAAGAGCTAATAATAGCTAAGGGCTAATGATTACAGGCTTGCGATCAGCTTATTATTCAATGCCACATAATCATCATTCTTGGCTTCTTTAGCCAGTTCTATAGACTGAAGGGCGCTTGCCTTTGCGCCGGCTTTATCACCTGCTTTAGCCTGTATTTTGGCTTTCAGGTGATAAATCCAGAATGCTTTCGGATTTTCTTTGGCGGCGGCGTCGGCCCATTCCAGGGCTTTCTTCAGATCCTTTCCGTTTTCAAAGTAGTAGGAGGCTGCCTGGAAATAGGGTTTCTTTTCGCCTTTCATGGCTTCATCCAGCTGGGCGGTTACCTTGGTATCGATATCAGCGGTGATGTTTACCGGTACGGCGGTTTTATCCCACAGCAGCAGCATGTTCATGGAAGTTGGCAATACCTCGTCGAAAGAGATCAGGAAGCTTTCAACGGAGAAAGGCAGTTCCATGGGTTGTGCCTGGATGCGTACCACGTCGTTCTCCTGTTTGTAGGCGGAGGGGCTGGTTACGTTCAGGTCTTTGGTGAGGATCACGGTCCATTCAGACTGGCCGGGGATGGTGAGCAGGCCGTATTTACCAGCTTTAACGGGTTTGCCGCCGAAGTTTACGTCGTCGCCAAAAGTGATGGTGGTAGCGCTGTTGGCGCCGGTTCTCCATACTTTACCGTAAGGCACCAGGTCGCCCATGATGGTCCTGCCTTTCATAGCGGGGCGGGAGTAGTTCACTTCCACGTAGGAGAGTGCAAAATCCTGCTTTACCGTTTGAGTGGGGCTGGGAGCCGGCATTTTAAAGTTCTGGGCAAAAGCGCCCTGGGCAAAACACAAGAGCGCGCAGGCGGCTGCGGCCATGTGATAACGTAGTGTTCTCATATAATTGGTGGTTTAAATTTAGCGGTTAGCTGTTGGCTTTTAGCTTTTAGCTGTTTGCCGTTTTAGTTTTTAGCTAGCAGCCAGCGGCTAGTAGCTTGCAGCTGTTTATTCTATCAGTCCGTTGCGGAAGGCGTACACTACCAGGCCCACGGTATTTTTGGCGCTGGTTTTCTCCAGCAGCTTTTGGCGGATGCCTTCTACGGTGCGGGGACTGAGGAAGATCTTTTCGGAGATCTCCTGGGTAGTGAACTCATTACAGATAAGCTGCAGTACTTCCTTTTCCCGTTCATTCAGCTGCAGTTCTGTGTTGGCGTTGTTGTTCCTGAAGGTTGGTTTGAACTGCTGCCGGTTCTTGTGCAGCACTTTCTTAAGCAGGGCGAGGTTGACATTCTCGCTGAAGTAGAATCCTTTTTCATAGGTGGTACAGATGGCTTCGTAGATCTCTTCTGGCTCTGCGTTCTTGAGCAGGTAGGCGTTGGCGCCATTCTCTACCAGGTGCACGATGAAGTTGTCGTCTTCGTACATGGTAAGAATGATGATCTTTATTTCGGGAAACCTTTCCTTTACCTGCACGGTGGCCTGGATGCCGTCCATGTTAGGCATTTTAAGGTCCATCAGTATGACGTCCGGCACTTGCTCTTCCTCCATGATCTTTAACAGATGCTCCCCATCTTCTGCTTCAAACACCACATTGATATTATCATATGGGGTAAGCGTATTAATAACGCCGCTTCGAAAGATCTTGTGATCGTCAGCAATCGCCACTTTTATCTTGTCAGCCATAGGGAGATGAATTGTGATAACAGTATAATAGCCCGTAAAGTTAAGTGATTTTTTTTCTTAACGTTTAACTGTCAACAATTTAATATCTAGCAAGTTTCCGGCTATCCGATCGCGGGCTGGTAGTTCTCTACCCGGATCTGCGCGACCGTTCCTGTTGGCGTTCTTTTTGCAAAGTTGATACTTCCGCCGATAATATTCAAGCGGCTCTCGATATTTTTGAGGCCGAGGCTACCGGTTTTCTTGCGGGACTGGTCCAGCGAGTCCAGGAGGCGGCCGTTGCCGTTATCCTCCACGTCGATGCTCAGCAGGGAGGGGGTGCTATGGTAGGTGATCAGTACTTCGGTGGCCTGGGCGTGTTTCAGGATGTTGTTCATCAGCTCCTGTACTACCCGGTATACGTTAAGGGCCTTTTCGCGGTCTACCGGGTGGCCGTTGCCGGAGGTCTTAAAGGAGATCTCCACCTGTTTGTTCTTGTTCATCAGGCTGCAAAAGGAGTCCAGTGCATGAGAAAGGCCGAGGTTATCCAGGGCCTGGGGATGCAGGCTTTGGGAGATGAAGCGCAGGTGTTGGATGATGGTGTCGGTGAACTCTTTGGTCTCTTTGAGGCGTTCGGCTTCGCCGTTACCGGTTTTGAGGTGTTGTGAGAGCTGGCCGAGGTTCAGTTTCAGGACAGACAGCTGGGCGCCTACTTCATCGTGCAGGTCTTCGGAGATGCGTTTGCGCTCCTGTTCCTGGCCCTGGAGAACGGCTACGAGGCGTTCCCGCTGGAGCTCCAGGTCTTTATCCCGAAGGGCGAGTTTATGCTGGATGACTTGTTTTTGCTGAAATATTACGAGCACTACGACCAGTATGCCCAGCAAGAGCATAGCTGCCGTTCCCATAATAACTATTTCAACAATATTCATATACGCTGTTTTTTTGCTTTCAGAAGACCAATATAAAAAAGAATCGATTCCAAAATACCACTAATGAAAACAAGCGCAGGAATTGTTGCCTCAGCAATAGAGAACTTGAGAAAGACGCTATAGGTAAGACTATCCATGAATGAGCAGGACAGATAGATAAACAAGCCTGCGTTGAACCAGAAATTAGCCAGGGTATTAATAAATACGGCTTCTTTTACCAGCTCTTCGTCAAACAGCAGCTGCCAGAAAAAGACGATGCCATAACAAAGCAGCAGGAATGTTCTTACAGTAGCAAAAATAGAGTTATAGGCGGAAAGGCCTTCCAGTTTGAAAAGGTCAATGAAAAAAAGTGCGATTGCAGGTATTGGGAGGAATTTGATCAGGGTTTTTATAATAGGTTTTTTGATTACCAGGTAATAGAACACAGAGAGTATAACAAACTGTGCAAGGTCCATCGAAGAAGAAAACCATAGGTTATTGCCGAACACTCTCGCTAACGTAGCCGCACCAACGGCGTAAACAACACTGGATAGAAGATAGTAATAAGCCCATTTGCCAGATTTATCCAGTGATCTATAGTTTAAAGTGAAGGGGATCAAAAGTAAACATTCGATCCCCATCATGATGTAAAAAATGATATTGTCTATTCGCACTTAAAATGGCTTTTTTAACTAATCAACTCAGGGACAATATGTAGGGCATTTTAAGCCGCCATCAAGTGCACCTCCATCATCATCACTCGGTGGGTCGTCTGTGGGCGCAGTGAAGCTTAATCCGGCAATTTTAGGTCTGGGTCGTTTGTAAGGAACATTTTTACCTTCCTTGTTTACTGCATAGATCACCATTTTCTTGTCGTCTATACCGTCGCCGTCCACGTCCATACCATAATAAATACGGATACCTACAATGTCCTCATGGCAATTCAGCAGTTCCTGGATCTTGTCTTTACCGAAGAAGTATGCTTGTGTATAGTCTTCCCTGCCGACCCTTTTCTTTTCATGATCTTTAAACTTGCCGATCATTTTGTCAGCGTCTTTCAGGGAGATAAATTCTCCGGCATCACGGGGGTAGTGTTTTTTTTCAGTTGTACTCATGTGACATCAGTTTTAGTTAATTAGGATGTTAGATAATAGCCAGTGGCGGTAAAGTTATTACAAAATCCCACTTTTCGCAGTTTACATATATATGACACTTTTGTGTTAAGTATAAGTTGACGCCGCTGCAAACCTGCTACAGTATTATGTTTGGCGGGATTTTTAGTGTCAGGTGAACAGCTAAGTTTCAGTACATTCCCGTAAAAATGCGTAGTTCTACGCATGACCCTTATATGCAGGGGTTTGCAGGCAATTAAAAGTGCTTATTTGTAAAGAATTATCTCCGTTTTTTATTATATTCTTAATTTATAATTACTATTTAGTCATATCAACATTCTAGCAATTAATAACCCGCGTGCCCTTATTATGTTCAATTAGTATCCAGTCTTTTTTATTAAGGTAAGTCGGGCTAACGGAGTATGATAATAAAAGCTCCGCCGGGTGGATGAGGGGCTGCCTCACCTGGCTGGTAGCCCGGACAGCAGAGACCTGAGGATCTATATGTTAAGGACCGTCGCTAAGGCTAAATGTTAAATCATTCATTTTAAAGGACTTGTCAGCCGGCAATCCCTTCTTTATTTTCATTTTCATCAGGCGCTACCGTATTTCCCGCAGAAAATGCGTAGAAGTACGCATTTTTCATTTTCTGCGTGATTAACGCTTGACTGCTCTTGCATTATTCCCAACCTTTGTATCATCAACCTGAGTACGAAAGAATCACGTTATATTTTGGAGAGGGGCAATACTTGGGTTAATATTTGAATTGGGCCTTTCTACCCATGTTTGTTTCTTCCGGTATGCAGAGAAAAAGAGAAGAAGAAAAAAGTCGGTTATCCAGGAGAGAGGATAGCTGGTCCAGGGTTTACTCGTTAACCCCTTTTTTTTAAACCTTTCAGACTATGAGTTACCTGTTAATTGGAAACATCTCTGCGCTAATCTGTGATGAATGTATTGAGCCGATGGCTAAAGGGCGCTTACGCATCTACCTGCCGGAAGGCCGTTACCCGTCAGATATGACCGGTAAAGGTAATTTCAATCCTCTTAAACAGCTTTCTCCCACTGAGGTGGTCCGGAAAGCAGATCGTTTGTTAGCTGAAACGGTGCTGGATGAAAGAGGCGACTTCCGCCTCAGTTGGGAAGAGATACATTTGTTTACTGAACCCCTGGAACTGGACCTGTGCCTGGAACAGATGCCCGGGCGCGCTTCAGGCAAGCGAAGCGTGACCCAGTATCATCTGAGCAGGCTGGTACCTCACTGGAAACGGACAAGAGACAAGTACCTGGCGGCCTTTGCGTATGTAATACCATCAGAACACTGGAACCAGATCAGGGGCAGTTACGGCACCTGGGTGATCAGTGGTACGGTTAAACATCATGGCGCCATGAGCGGCCAGGCGCAATTAAAAGTAGAAGTATATAATGCCCTGAACAAGCGCTTACTGGGCGTTGCCCAAACCAATGGCTTAGGCCGTTATAAAGTGCAGTTCGGCATCCAGGATATGTCAGCCGGCGTTTTACTGCCGGTCCGCCAGGGTCAATACCACAAAGGACCGGATGTATACTTCAAAGTATACCGTAAGAACCAGCTGCTTTGGGAAGAGGACATACAATCGGCACAAAGTCCTGAGCGAAGAGCGATCGCTCCCTGTACCTTACTTAATATCATCATTCAACCTTCCGCCATGAAGAGGGCGACCAGCCACCTGGCACAATGGCTCGGCAACTGGTCGGTGATGTCAAAGCAAAGGAAAAAGTATCAGGACGAATTTTTGTCATTAGCGCCATTCTAGGAGTTTTAGTTAGGAGTCATCTTGTTTGAGAGCCCCAATGTTCATACAAACAGCTACCTTTCAGCCAGTTCCCAGGTAGCTGTTTTTTTTATTTTATGGCACATTCTGTTTAATAGCCAGCGCAAATCCATCCGTGAGATTACCACTAACGGTAGTCAGCTGTACTCCTGCAGTATCGTCGCTGAAGATGTTATCGCCCGCATTGGAAGTATAACCCGGCATTCCTTTTTCATAACCGTTCACCAGTGCCAGCGCCGCCTGCCCCGATCATTCTCTGCCGTTCGTAAACAATACACTACCGTTCCTGAACCTTTTTAGCTTCCCCCGAAGCGCTGCTCTAATTTAGCAGCCAGCATGTGCCTGGAGACAGCAGCTGTTCCGAAAAAAACGGAAACGGTGTTGTATAACGGCACCTGTGCCTTTGTCTAAGCTGATCTATGTTCATTTAACAGGAGGACCCTATATCGATACCCGGGAGATAATGCTCTTCCGGTATACCTATGCGTATCCCTGGTGCTTGTTCAAAAAAAGATCATCATCTGAACTTAATAACTATTTCAATAAATGATGAACAGTAAACCGGGTTTTGCTTTTTTTATATTGGGTATATTAACTGTGACGGCCCGCGCCCAGACACCCAATCTCCAGGCGGTCACTGATCAGGGTAGTTTCACCAACAAGAGCATCGTTATCTGGAACAAAGATGGCCTGAATGTAGGAGTGGATGCAAGCACCAATTACAGCACGTCTTCTCATTACCTGAAACCCTCGCCGGCAGAGCCGAGAACATTACGTTTCGACTGCAATTCTTCAAGCGCAACCGGGGGCTGGGAGTTTTATAACTCAAATCTTAGCAGAACCGTCATGTTCATTAAGCAGTCTTCGGGCTTTGTAGGAATAGGCACTACAGATCCCAAGGCAATGCTGGCAGTTAACGGAGATATCTATGCTAAAAAAGTAAGGGTAACACCGGACGACTGGCCAGACTTCGTATTTGAGCCTTCTTATAAATTGCCTTCTTTACAGGAGCTGGAAAGCTTCATTGCGGAACATAAACATCTTCCCGAAATCCCTTCAGCAAAAGAGGTTAGCCAGCAAGGACTTGACCTTGGTCAAAACCAGGCGAAGTTGTTGCAAAAGATCGAGGAGATGACCTTACACCTGATAGCGCAGCATAAGCAATTGATGGAGCAGGAGCAGCGGATGAAAGCGCAGGACAGCATATTTACGGAACAAGACATGCGCCTGAGAAAATTGGAGAAAAGGAGTAATAATAAATAAGACCAGCTGCGATAATACCTATGAATAATAAATTATTCTTTTTAATACTTACTTTTTTGGGAATGGCTTTGATAGCCAGTTCTCAAACTCCCAATCTTCAGGCGGTTACTACGGCGGGTAATACAAGCACCAACAGCATCTCTATTAAAAATAAAGATGGATTGGGTTTTAGCGCAGATCCTGTCAATGGAAATATATGGACACATTACCTGAGGCCGTCTCCGGCTGATCCCGGTGTATTGCGTTTTGACTGTACATCTAATACCGTGGCTTCGGGCTGGGAATTTTACGATTCAGATAAAAGCAAGTCGCTGATGTATATCAGGCAAAATCCGGGCTTTATAGGAATAGGCACCATTAATCCTAAAGTTAAGCTGGCTGTTAACGGGGAAATACTGGCCAAAAAGGTAAGAGTAACACCCAATAACTGGGCGGATTTTGTCTTTGATCCTTCGTACGATCTCCCCCCTGACGGAAGTAGAAAGCTTCATAGCAGCGTATAAGCATCTTCCTGGTATGCCTTCGGCAAAAGAAGTAAGTGAAAATGACCTCGATCTGGGCCAGCAACAGGCAAAGCTTTTGCAGCAAATCGAGGAAACGGCCCTATACCTGATAACACAGGAAAAAAAGCTGTCTGCACGTGAGCAGCAGATAAACAAACGGCAGCTGTTGCTGGATGACCGCGAGAGACGCCTGGCAGCACTGGAGGCAGCAGTCGAGAACGAATAAAAGCGTGATAACGTTATTTAGGAAGACCCTATATCTATTATTATGTATAAAATATACAGCAAGGTACTCCCGGTAATGGTGTGCCTGATGGTATGGATGATGCCAGCTGCTTTTGCCAGCTCATTCATATGGCCCCCTATTTTACAGGATAGTTTACCCAACAACCTGGCTGAGCGAAGCCTGACCCATCAACCTGTGTTGAAATCGGCCGTAGTGACTGCTATTAATAACAGGGTGGCCGCTCTTCGCCCGGAGGATACTTTATCACCTACACTTCCTTTTGACAAGCTGGGGTTAAGCGGGCTTCATCCGGGCGCCAGGATGCAGTTTGTACAGTACATGAGCGCAGGTAATACCACAGCTGGTATTGCCAGGATGCAGCGCGCTTTTGATGGTATGAAAGATAGCGCCAGGCAAACGCTTTATATAGATAATAAGCTGCGGGGATTCTATGCTTTGAGGAATCAACAGCTTCCGGGAGGTTTTACCTTGCCGGGCAAGCCGGAGAACCAGCTGAAAGGAGTGTCCTGGACGTCTACCTATAGCGATTCTACAGCCATGATGTCTGGCTGGTGGAACGAGGGAACCGTACAGGATGTGTTTTCTGTTGGCAGTATTCCCTTTCAGCTCAATTACTCCACTTTATCTGGGTACGACTATACGAATACAAGCTTACAGGATGCTCATTTTATGAAGATCTCTTTTGATCGTGAGGCTTACCTGGATAAGATCAACCAGCAACTGCAGCGAAAATATGATCTTAAGAAATATTTCCTGGAAGACCTGGACGTGAAAGGTAGTATGAAAAAGTATGCTGCTGATCAACTGATGGCCATTAAAGGAGGAAAAGACAGTTTGGGAGCCGGCCTGTCTGCGGATCAGCTCATGTACCTGGACAGTGCACAGTTAAGCAATGTGCTGATCCGGAACAGGGATACTTCAGCCGCATACTATGATAAAGTGATGGCGTTGAAAAAGCAGATGGGGAGCGTAAAGGAAATGAACAAAATGCTTGGCAGCGGGCAACAGGTGAGGGGGGATATTGAAGGATGGCTGCAAAAACCGGAGAATACATCCCGGATAGCCGGAAATTTATTGCACATGAGCCCTTTGCAGCGGCTGATGATGAATATGAAGGAATTGAAGCTGGGTAGTATTGGCGCAAATGCCAGCAAAGGATCTTTGTCAGACCTGTTTATGACCGGGGCCAGTGGTTCCTTTTTGAAGGGAAATAAATTTATGATGCTGGCAGCCGGTAAAAGTAATGAACTGGGCGTCCAGGATGCCGGTTTACAATCTGCCACAGGACGGGGCAATTACAGTATGCAGTTTTTGCGTATCGGCCGTGGAGATATCGGGCGTAAACAAAGCCATGTTTCCGTGTTAAATGCAAATGCCAAACCACAACAACAGTATGGGTTCAACACGGCAGCGATCAGCAGGAATGTCTTTGTAGGGGCTGTTTCCCAACAAGTAAGGCTGGGAGAATCAGGAACCATCGATTTTGAACTTTCCAAATCCTCCGGCCAGTTTGGTAACAGCAGCCAGGATGCTGCTGCAGTGTCTAAATCTGCCGCAGGTCATTTCCTGGACGATATATGGGCTACTGCCTCCATTGGCATGGCTTATAACGGTGATGTGAAGAAGATAGGGCTCACCCACAAAGTGTACTTCAACTATGCCGGGTTGGGTTACGTGAATCCAGGCGCTCCATTCGCCGGCAGGGGAACGTTGCAGTACGGTTTTCTTGTAAAACGCAGCTGGCTGCGTAACAGGGCTGTTGTCAGCTTACGTACGGACATCCGTGATCTGGCCGTTTCGCCGCTGACAGACAATAAACGCAAAAGCCTGCAATATGCATTCGATGCCCGTTACCGTTTTACCCGGCGGTTTACGCTTAGCATGAATGTGTTGCAGAATACCTTAAATGAAACCACGGACGCCGGGAAATATACTGCCTTCCTCAACCGGAAGATGTCTTTTACCAGCCAGGCGAATGGAACGCTGGCCGGTAAATCTTTTAGCAATAACAGTAGCCTGGGCGTACAACAGCTGAATTATATGCAGCCCGATGCCCCTGTGAAAAGCCTTTTTATCAATGCAACATCCATGCAGACCTGGATGGCAGGGCCTGGTATGGTGATGATCAGCGCTTTGTACAGCCGTGATATCAATAATGCGGCTGTCTATAATAACCTGCTGAATACAGAAGCCGGTTACCAGTATTTCCTGTGGAAATTATCCTGTAGCAGTTCACTCATCTACCTCGATAATAAAGATGTTGTAACACAGGTGGGCCTCCGTCAGCAGGCAGCAGCGCAGCTTTTTAAGCGCTGGAGCCTGAGTATTTCTGCAGACGGCCGGCAGAACCTGAAGAATACAGCCGCCAATTATTACTATGGCAAATTCAATACCGCCATCTCTTTGCATTACCAGATAAACTAACAGCAATATGAAAGGATATAGCATATTATTGACAGGGCTGTTATGGTGTGTGTTATCGCCACTGAAAGCGCAGGTCACATTTTCCTTTATGCCTGAAATACAGGGACGCACACTGGAGAACATTTATAAAGTGAGAATGAATAACCCCGGTGGCCGCCAGGCTGCCAGTCTTGTGATCAATGTTACCGAAGCGAGATCGGGGGCGGTGGTGACAATACGGACCAGCACCTTTGATCTGCTACCCGGTATGAATACGGTTCCACCGGGAGCGGTATATAACGCCGCCGTGTCGTTTGGGGGAAGCAGGATCGCCACGGTAGTAAGGCAAAGCGGCTTTTTTCCTGAGGGGGATTATGACTATTGTTTCCAGCTATATGAAGGGAATGGTCACAATAGTGCATTGCTTGATGAACAATGTTTCAGTTACAACCTCCAGCCTTTCAGCGCGATGCAGCTGATACAGCCCTATGATGGAGATAAGTTGTGTGACAAACGCCCTTCTTTTTCCTGGCAGCCATTAATCCCTGCTGTCAATGGGGTAATGTACCGCTTGTTGCTTGTGGAGGTAAAAGAAGGTCAGCAACGTGCAGAAGCTTTGAGAATGAACCTGGCAATCATTAACCAACGCCAGATCCCTTTACCGGTATTGTTATATCCTTCCTTAGCTAACCAGTTGGTGGAAGGTAAGAAATATGCCTGGCAGGTAGCTGCCTATAAAAATGAGCTGCTGCTGGCAGAATCAGAGATATGGGACTTCACGGTGGAGTGTGAGCAATCTCCTGCCGACCCGCTTCCGGAAGCCTTCAGGAACCTGGAAGACCTGACGAAAGGTAATTTCTACCTGGCCCGGGGGCAACTGTTATTTGCCTTCAACAATACTTACGCTGAAACGAAACTGCAATATAGTATTCAATGCGTGACAAAGCCGGATCTGCAGATCAAGAAATTACCGGTAGTGAAGATCAGCAGAGGACAGAACCAGGTGGTGATCGACTTGTCTGGTAAAAGCGGTTTTGTAGATGGCTATTTCTACATCATGGATGTAAAACTGCCGTCAGGAGAACTGAAACAGTTGAGATTCATTTATAAACAACCTGAGGAGTGATGACAAGATATTTTATAGCGGGGTGCTTCATGCTGTTAGTTTGTGCATGTGGCGCCGGAAAAAAGGAGTTGATGCAGTCTGTAAAGGACCTTCAGCTGTTGCAGGAAAAAACGGTCAGTGATTATGTGTTCAGATTGCAGTATATGCCTGCTGAACCAGGCGCGGGGGGAGATACCTCCCTTGTATACTTCCGGTTGAATGTGTTAAACGCTGCCGGTACTCCTATGAAGAGTACCAATGATGTGGGATACAGCTACGGGCTGGATACCCTGTTCGCTTTTGTGGATGCTGCAGATACGATTCCCCCTGTCGATATTATCCGTGTTGCAAATGGGGCCATTAACGGAGTGGAATATATGCTGGTGTTTGACCGTGCAAAAGTGTATGCCCGGGAGGATTGTAAATTATTATTCAGGGATTGGCTGTTTACACACCAATTCATTTCCTTCCCGGTTAAGGGAAGTGCTATTGCCCACATTGATTCTTTAAGTCTGAAGATATGATGATCAGAAATGCGCGTGCCCGTGTACGGATCGCTTGTTTTTTTCTTGCTTTATTATTAGTGCAGGGGCTGATGCCTGCTGTTGCCTGGGCATTGACCTCTGGCCCGGCGCAACCGGAAACTAAACAGTTTCAGGCTGCGGGAACCAGTGATATGGTAGATCTTTTCACCGGTGATTTTAAGTATAATATCCCCCTGCTGGACGTGGGAGGATATCCTGTGAACCTGAACTATCAGTCAGGTGCAGGAATGGATGACGAGGCCAGCTGGGTGGGACTTGGCTGGAACCTGAATGCAGGGGCAATGAACCGTAGTATAAGAGGCATTGCTGATGACGCCAATGGAGATACGGTGACAACAGAGAGCTTTATGAAACCGAAGATCACAGGGGGCGGACGGCTGACTGTGCGGGGAGAGATCTTTGGTGCAGGCATCCAGGGCTCATTATCGTTGGGCGTATTTTGCGACAACTATACCGGGTATGGCGCTGAAATAGGGGCCAATGCGGGTGTATCGCTATCATTAGCCAACTGTGGCCCGTTAACGCCCGGTATTGGCGCCGGTGTGGGACTAACATCCAGCACAGCAGATGGGGTTTCAGTTACCCCGAATATTTCTGCCTCGCTCAGATATAACATGGTTGCAGGCAATACTGTCTCTGCTTCAAGATCATTGAGCCTTGGTTATAATACGAGGGAAGGACTGAAAGGCTTAACAATGAGCTCGTCTTTTTCCGTTACCGGAAGCAGGTATTGGCTGGAGACGCACAACCGCCATATATCGGTACATCAGGAGCATGGCGCCGCATCAGGCGAGCTTTTCAGTTCGTCCGTCAGCTTTAATACGCCGGCTTTTTATCCCAAAAGCAATATTACTTTTAAATCTACCAACTCAACATATAGCGGAGATATTGGTGGTACAGCCGTCGGCATTTTTACCGGCGCCGGTGTAACGGGATATAAAACAAAACGTGAGGTGCTGGACCGGACGAAGCAAAACAGGGCCTATGGCCTTCTTTATGCAGAGAAAGGTTCAAACATTCCTGATGCCATGATGGACTTTATGCGGGAGAAGGATAACCCGGTGATCCCTGACATGAATAACCTGGCATTACCCATTACAACGCCCGATCTTTTTTCTTACAGCAACCAGTTTGGGGGAGGGCAGCTGCGTTTGTACAGGCATAGCAGCGGGGTTGTTTTTGATAGCGAAACAAAAGATGTCTCCGACAATAAGTCCTTCAGCCTGGAATATGGCGCAGGAGCTTATTTTCACGGCGGAACGACCGTGTACCAGCAGGATATAACCAATACAAACGGTAAGTGGAGAGAGGATAACGGCTTTCTTGAAAAGGGTGATTTTGCCCCAAAACGCACGCTGGAAGAAGAGCCGGCATATTTCCAGCAGGTAGGTGAGAAACACGTGGACGATCCTGCTTTTGTAGCCAGGATACTTGGCGAAGACCCCGTGAGCGTGCCTTTATCGGGAAAGAAGGCGGAAGGCCTGCTCACTTCAACCATACGGGGAACGGTAAGCTCAGATTCTATGTATAAAAAAGATGGCAGGCAGCTGCGCCGCGCCGCCGTTACATATCTGACAGCCAGAGAGGCAACTGTTGCAGCGCTTGATAAGGAGATCAGGAATTATGACCTGAATAGAAAAGAGGGTGAGGTATTTACTCCGAAGCCTTGTAATGCTATGTCATACAAACCCATAGAGCGGGTAGATAGGGTCCGTAAAGCACATCATATTTCAGAAATGTCTGTTACGGGCGATGATGGAAAGAGGATGGTATATGGCATACCGGTTTATAATAAACGGCAGGATGAGTACACATTTGCATCAGCGCCGGGAGCTGCCGTTGATCCTTCCTCTAACCTGGTGCGGTTTGGCCTGACTGCAAACAATGAGATTGATTACCGTTCATCAAACGCCACGGATCAATATTATCATAAGGAATCTCAACCCGCTTATGCAAGCTCCTACCTGCTTACCGGTATACTTTCGCCAGATTATGTAGATATGACAGATGATGGTATCACGGAGGATGACCGGGGAACAGCGTTTAAATTTAACTACTCTAAACTGGAAAAGGATTTCCATTGGCGTACCCCATATGGAAAGGAGCCTAACCAGGCACAATTTAACCGTAGCTTAAATGCCGACCCGGACGATGACAAGGCATCATTCATATATGGTGAAAAGGAATTGTGGTATCTGCATTCCATTGAATCTAAAACGATGATCGCCTATTTCATCACGGAAGATCGTGAGGATGCACTTGGCTGTAACTGGTTGGGAGTAAAGGAGACGGATGTTAAACAACAGTTACTGAAAGAGATCAGGCTATACTCAAAGACTGACCTGAGCACCCCGGTTAAGACAGTGGTGTTTGAGTATAATTATAACCTGTGCCCGGGTGTACCTAATTCAGGAAAGGGCGGAAAGCTGACCCTGGAGCGCGTGTATTTCAAATATGCCAGTTCGAATAAAGGCGCTCATCATCAATACGTATTTAAGTACAATGAGGGTGAGGGCTATGGCTACCTGTCAACTGATCGCTGGGGCACTTTTAAACCATTCACTGCCAATGGCAAAGATGGTTTTGACGCCGCATTGAAGAACGATGAATTTCCTTATTCGGTTCATGATAAGGCGGATGCTGCAGTGAACGCAGGTATGTGGCAACTGAAGGAGATCACACTTCCTACGGGAGGCGTTATTAACGTTGAGTATGAATCGGATGACTATGCTTATGTGCAGGACAAGAAGGCCATGGATATGAGCACGATCACTGAAATATATGATGATGAAGGCAATGCCACTGATAACCTGCTGGAAGCAAAGACCTTTGGCATAAAGATCCGGGATGGAGCATTTAATACAACCGATAAGCAGGAGTTCCAGGATAAGTACCTCAATGGGGAAGATTACCTGTATTGTAAGCTGTTTATAAATGTCACAGATGAGGTTTCCTCAACAGCGGATTCGAAGTACGACTTTATACCCTGTTATGGAAAGATCAAAAAAGTTGATGTAAGCAATGGAATAGCTAAAGTAACATTTGAAGATGATACAGAAGGCGGCGTGCAGGTTAATCCGTTTGCCAGCGCAGCGTGGCAAAGAATGAGGCTGGAATATCCGCGATATGCCTATCCGGGGTACAAAAGCCGCATAACTGAGGACAAGCCGGTTACAGCTATCGTTACTGCCATTGCAAATGCAACTTCTAACCTGTCGGAGCTGCGTGAGAACTTTAATAAGAAAGCGCTGCGGAAGAAATTTGCAAGCCACGTTAAGCTGAACAGAAGCTTTGCGCGTGTGGTGAAAATGGATGGAAAGAAATTGGGTGGCGGTCTGCGTGTCAGGAAAATAACAATGTCAGATGCCTGGGACAGCATGGTAAGCGGTGAAAATGGCTCATCCTACGGCCAGGAGTATGATTATACGATAAAGAGAGGCGATGATGAGATCAGCAGTGGGGTAGCTTCTTATGAACCGGCAGTGGGAGGGGATGAAAACCCGATGCGCCAGCCAGTTAAGTATACCCAGAAAGTGAAATGGGCCCTGGACAATTTTTTCTACCTGGAAGAACCTTTGGCAGAATCTTTATATCCTGCCCCGGTGGTTGGCTACCGCGAGGTAAAGGTTCGCAATTTAGGAGCGGGAGGAGCAAGTGATCCACAAAACAAAACGGGATGGCTAAGCTATGAATTTTATACGGCAAAGGAGTTCCCGGTCTTTGTTCAGCAAACGGGGCTGCAAAAGAATTTGCATAAACCCAGCGCCTGGTCTTCATTCTTTGGTGGTAATGCTGTTTACGAGCAGAGCATGTCCCAGGGATATGTGGTGTTCCTGAACGATATGCATGGAAAGACGAAAGCCGAAAGAGTATTTAATCAAACAGGACAGGAAATATCGTCCTCTGAATATTATTACAATGCGGCCGAATCCGGAGGCTCACAGCGGCTAAAAAACGTGGTAGATGTAGTGGACAGCACGGGCCTTATCACAAGGGATCAGATCATTGGAAGGGACATTGAGATGATCACTGATATGCGCCAGTCGGAAATGAAGAATAAAGGAAAGAGTATTAACCTGGGTGTGGATGTGATCCCTTTTTATGGATTCCCCTTGCCCTTACCGCATTTCCCCTGGTCTCAGAATGATGATTACCGTTTATTCCGCTCATCGGCTGTAATGAAAACAGTGCAGTATTATGGTATGGTCAGCAAGGTAGTGAAAAGGATAAACGGGTCTACCAGTACGGCTTCCTACCTGCTTTTTGATAAATATTCCGGGGAACCTGTTTTAACGCAGTCGGAGAATGAGTTTGAAGATCCTGTCTATACCCTGAATATCCCGGCTTACTGGATGTACAGCCAGATGGGGATGGCGTATAAAACCCTTGGGACTGTATTCACAAATTTCGGTACTGACGACGATGGTATACCCAAGGCCGCATTCAGGCCATACCTTACCGCCGGGGATGAGTTGATCAATACCAGCACGGGATATCATACCTGGGTGGTTAATTCTCCCGCAGGAGGTGGCGTGAAATCGCTTCGCCTGATTGAGAGAACAGGTAGACTGGCCCGGGCTCAAAACGGGCTGGTAAAAATCTGCCGCTCAGGATATCGCAATATCCTATCAGCGCCTGCTACTGCCATTACAAGCCTTGAGAACCCGATAGTCAATAATAAGCTGATGCTTTTAAGCAATGAAGATCTGTCAGGATATAAGGTCTTGAATGCGACGGCCGTTTTATATGATGAGGCCTGGGGGCAGCCAACAGATTGTAATTACAAAAGCTGTCCGGATGGCTACGAAGAGCGTGCAGACGGCATATGTTATAAGCCTGGCCTGGTCAATAAAAACTTTACGTACACTATCCGGCCGGGAGGATGGTCGAGAGACTATGGTAAACAGGGCGCGCATTTCTACAATTTTAATGATCCGATCAACATAGGTACAAGCTCTGTTGATTACTGGCACGCGAAGCTGGATAATGTCGGTATCTGGCTCGAGGGATTGCCGGATTACCGTTGGTGGGGCGCAGAGAAGCTGCTGACCCTGCAAACCGGAATGAATGTATTTGTTGGTGTCTCGGGTACCAGGAAAATAAGAGTTGTTATTGATGGGGTGAATGTGGCCGGATCTGATGTAGTTCGCCCGGAGACCTTTGAAATATGGGCTATGGTAAAGTACTATTTACCAGCCGGTAAACACAGTATTCGTGTGGAGGCCTGGGCAGATTATACCGGTAAAACAGTTGGCGCTGAAATATATACAGCTGATATGAACACCTTGCAGCAGGGTACTGCCGAGGCTATTGATCCTACAATTATATTTTCAACCACCAGGTTGAAGGATGATCCGAAAGTATACCTATATGAACTGGACGATAACGGCAAACGGGTAAACGGTAACTTTATATGCCCGGATGGTGAAGACATCAGCATCATGAATGATTACCCCGATTGTGGTTCAAAGGTGAAGGGGGCATGCCCGGAAGGATATACAAGAAGCCCGGACGGACAATCCTGTATACCGAGTACTACAACAGAGGATACAGATGAGGGACTGACCCTGGCAAAAGGTAGTGAGCTGATGGTTTATTCGGCGCAGGGCGCTCTGTTTTATGATGCAAACGGAAATGAGGGCAGCAGGGTGGCGAATTCCTTCTGGGGCCTTATAGGAGCTTGCGGAAGAACCGGTGAAAATGACAGTACGAGCGAACCTACTGTTACTGTGGGCTCAGGATATTGCGGCCGCCTGAACAGAACCGGTATATGGCTGAAGTCATCTTATGAGGGGCAATGGATAGGGATCAATAACTGTCTGAAGGTGCCTGAAAGCAAAACTTACTATCTCGGTATGGGAGCAGACAACCAGGTGAAGGTGTTCATTGACGGGGTGCTTTTCAAACAGGTTTTGATGAGATGGAATTCGGACGGCGAACCTTTTTATGACTGGAAAGTATACCCGGTTTATCTAACAGCGGGACAACATATCCTGACAATTGAAGCAATGAATGATCTGGCGGGAAGCGACCGTGCGGTGGGGGTGGAAGTGTATAATAACACACTTAGCCAGCTTGTTAATGCTGATGCGGAATCTGATGTTACAAAAATATTCTCCACCGGCGATTTGCTTGATGGCAAGCCAAGAGATACCTATGTGAGGAATGCCTCCGGAGTGATCGTTAAACGCCGTTTCTCCTGTCCTTCCGGTGCGATAGATATCTGTTCCGGCAATTTAGGGTGTCCGGGTATTCCTGACAGTATTGCTATTAACCCATATCTCTATGGATACCTGGGGAACTGGCTGCCATATAAGCAAATGGCATGGCTTACCAGTCGTTCAGGCCAGGACCTGGTTACCAAGCCCACCGGTGGCGCAAATCTCCGCAGGAATGGTTACTATGAGAAATTCTATGCATTCTGGGTACGGAATAATGGCTGGCGTATGGCAACGAACGTTGAGTGGGTAACAACCAACACCATGACGATGTATGACAAGTATTCCCAGGAGCTTGAGAACAAAGATGCTTTGAATCGTTACAGTGCGGCGCGTTATGGATACAAATCCGGCCTGCCGGTTGCTGTGGGTGCAAACATGCGTCAGCGGGAAATATTTTACGACGGTTTTGATGATTATAAGTTCAACGATCAATGTGTAGGCATAAGACCATGCGAACCAGACCAGTTTAACATCAGGAAAGTGCTGGGAGATGGCTATGCGGATAAACTGGACGACCAGGATGCGCATAGCGGCAACTACAGCTTAAAGCTGGATGGACAGATCGAATTGAAGACCTACGTTTTCAGATATGAACATTCCCCCGGCATTTACATTGCGAATAACGCAAAAGGTGAATATTACGTGAGACCGGATGGCTGGCTGGGACTGCGAGGGTTCAACCCGGTAACAGGCAATAAGTACATCTTCTCTGCCTGGGTGAAAGACAATGGTGCAGCAGGCGGTGGGCCCGGTATTACATTGACGGTGAAAGGCCATGAGGTTGCGCATGAGGTTACGCTGGAAAAGAAAGCTACTGTAGAGGGCTGGAAACTGGTAGAAGGTGTATTGGATCTCCCGGCGTGGACCTCGGGCAGTCAATTGGAAGAAGTATCGGTTACATTGGCTGGTAATAACGTGAAGATAGATGATATCAGGATATTCCCTTATGACGGACAGCTGAAGACCTTCACCTATGATGACAAGACCCAGCGGGTGATGGCAGAGATGGACGAGAATAACTATGCCACCTTCTATGAGTATGATGACGAAGGCACATTGATCCGTGTGAAGAAAGAAACCGAAAGGGGGATCATGACAATTAAAGAGAACCGTTCTGCTTATCGTAAAGCTAACTAGTGAAAATATTGCTATACCATGAAATTAAGTGCTAAATATATAAAGATCCTTATACCTGCCGGTGTGTTACTGATCACCTCAGGCGCCTTTGCAATGATCCCTGGTTTTCGGGAATGGCTGGGCGCCAAACCGCCCGAAAAAGGAGAAAAGAATTGTGATCAGGGAAAATGATAAGCAGGAGAAAGCTATCATAGATGAGCTGACAAAGCTGTTGCATGCGATGGATACGGTTACTTACATCACCATTGCAGGAACGATGGATGCGCAGGACCTGGGGGAGATGAGCAATAACATTCAGGGCGATTTCTGTTATACCAGGGAGGGGAACCAGGGATATTACCAGTTTGGCGGTAATGAAATGATCTCATTGAAGGATGCCTACATTGTAGTCGCACATGATGTGAAGAAAATATTCGTGTCTGAACCGAAAGAGGTGGTGAACCCGGTGAGAATGTCTGCAGCAATGGAAGCCACCTTCCTCTCCAGGGAAACATACAAGGTGACACGCATGCCGGATGGCCCTCTTACACAGATCTCGCTGGTTAATGATAAACATGCCAGCTGCCGCGAATACCGCGTCTCTTTTGATAGTGCGGGTGTGATCCGCCGTGCAGTGATGCGGATGCCCAATCCCATGGAGTTGGAGGATATGTCGAAAGACAAAATAATAAAAGCGACGGTGCGCAGTTTCGAGCCGGGTGTTGTACGGCAGGACCTTTTGCGGATGGACCGGTATGTGATACTGAATGACGGACAGCTGACGCCTTCCGGGCGATTGAAGGGTTATGAAATAATTAAAGACTAGTGTTAACCGCTTAATGTTGAACATGTATATGCGTTCTGTTTACGCTAAAATATCAATGATAAAGGTGATGATGTTTGCCTGGCTGATTTGCGGAGTGCTGCAGGCAAAGGCTTTCAATGCTATTGAGGCTTACCAAAATCAGTTGCAGGGCACGATAAAGAAAGGAGATGTACTGATGCTGAAGGATGAAAAGTTCCTTAACAGTGCGTTTGACTGGCAGAAGATCCATAACAAGACAGTAAGCAATATTATCACCTTCGGATTGTATCGTGATCAGGCGGTGGTTTTGTCTAAAGCTTTTAAGTGTGAAATAGATCTGAAAGTAGAATACTGGGCTCAACCAGACCAGGTAGACCCGCTTGTCGCAGATGAACACGCAAAGCTGACCATCAACTTTGATCCGGCAGCCGGTGTTGCTTACCAGGATGCGGCTTCGTACCGTTTTACGAGCGGGCACAGGGTAAGGATCACGGTAAATGATATCACAAGCGCCGAGTTAGGGTCTCCGCTTCCTGCCGCTTTCAGGCTTACGAGCCAGGTGGTAGTGGAACGTTCCTATGAATTGGATCAGGATGCTGCGTTAGTTCCCCGTGTAATGCTGCAGCAGCCAACAGACCCGGGTGGACCTGCAGTGCCATCTACCGTATCGCTTTCCTGGAACAAGATCACCGGGGCGGAGGAGTACGATGTGGAATGGACGTTTATTGATGATGAATCAGATAACGGACGGAAGCTGGGGAACCAGTCAACAGGCATCACGGAAGATGACCTGAAGAAAATGTTCAGAAACAATGCCAGTCGCGCTACTGTGCAGAAGGAACAATTTGATATTTCCCTGGTGCATAATTCCCGGTTTTTATTGGTCCGCATTCGCCTGGTGCAATACCAGGAAGATGGTTCCCGCCAGGAAGGCCCCTGGAAATACCAGATCCAGGAAGGGGAAGTGACCAAACCGGGTGTTGTAGATCTGGCCGATAATCCCTGGCATCAAAATAACCTCAATTGGCAATATAATGCGGTGTATGCGGAAGACGGTAAAAAGAAGGAAGTAGTCAGCTATTTCGATGGGACCTTACGAAGCAGGCAAACGGTTACTGTCAATAACAGTGACAAAACAGCGGTGGTGCAGGAGACCATATATGACGAGTTTGGGCGTCCGTTGGTGAATATTCTTCCGGCTCCTGTTGCCGCATCAACGCTGAGGTTCTATGCCGGAATGCATCCTTCGGAGACCGGAAAATATAATTTCAATGATGTTTATGGTAGTGGTAGTGATTGTATTAATACGCCCGCTCCTTTAAATAACCTGTCGGGTGCGGCCAGGTACTATTCCCCACTGAACGATTTCAAGGATGATGCAAGCAGGCCAGAAAATAAATACATACCCGACGCAGAGGGATATCCTTTTGCAGTAACGAGATATACCGCCGATAATACCGGGCGTGTAAGCGTACAGGGAGGAGTAGGTAAATTATTCCAGCCCGGGCCTACGACAGTGAGCAAGGCCACGCGGCTTTTTTACGGTAAACCGGAGCAATGGGAGCTGGACAGGTTGTTTGGGAATGATGTTGGCTTTGCCAGTCATTACCTGAAGAATATGACTATTGACGGGAACGGCCAAATCAGTATCAGCTACCAGGATGCTTCCGGCAAAACAATTGCAACGGCCTTAACAGGTAAAACACCTGATAACGTTGATTCGCTGCCATCTAAGCCTGCTGCGGTGGAGAAAACGATCGTGGTAATGAACCGTGAATTTTCTTTTGACCCGTCGAGAATGAAAATTTCGGCTACTTCCACCTATGTGAATACGGTGTCCGGTACGGTAAAGCTGTCTTTTGATATACAGCAGCTGATAGAGAAGTATACTGAAAATGGCGTAAATATTTGCAGCAATTGTTTCTATGAAGGGAGTATCCTTATCACTGATAATTGTGGAAAAGAAATACTCAGGACTACCGGGTTGCCAAGCGGAAGCCTAACCGGAAGCTGCGGAGAGGAATTATTTACCTCAACAACGATCGAGACCAACATGGAGATCGGGGAATACTTCATCACGTATGAATTAAGCATCCCCGAGGAGGCAGTAAGGTCCTATACGAGGGATTTTGTGCGTAAGAATACCAATCTGAAGAAAGAGTGGTCATTTGTCAATGATGCATTGTTGGGCAAGGATTTCTTTTCCTGTTTCAATGATTGCGCTACCTGTAAGGAGTCATTAGGTGAATTAAGCGTATTTAGTCAACGTATCAAGGAACGCTTGCTGGCAGATCATGTAGATGTTGCGGGGAATGATGCTAATATCACAGAATGGATCAACAGCCTGTACGCATCCCTGGCTGCTCAGTGCGCAACACTGAGGGCATCCTGTGGCACTTCTGCCAGTCCCTGTACAGACCTTGAAAATGTGATGAAGAGAGATGTAAGCCCGGGTGGACAATACGCAATCTTTGATAATGCGGGAAATGCAGCAGAACCCACCATCAATGTATTAAATCTTTACTGGAGACAGGTTTTTAAACCACTACCCAAGGATTCGGCACGCTACATCCAGGAACAGTTTGAATTAGAAGATGGAAGTATTACCTCTCCACATGACAGCGCATTTACAGTACAGTTATTGATCAGGTATTGGAAGAGCGATTGGGCCGCCTATTTTGTTCAATATCATCCTGAGTACTGTGCGTTGCAATTCTGCCGTGACAATACCGGTTTGCTACAGTGGGATGAACAGCTACGTACATCAGCAAAAACGATCGCTGATATACCGGCCAATGCAAGTGGGGCTGTTTATAGTAAAAGTAATATAAGTTGGCTGGTAGATCATGACCCGTTCTTCTTAGGAAAAGGATCTGGTTTCAAATCAGCTTTTATTGATGATCTCACAAATTATTCCAGAAATGTAGCCGGTGTCAAAACAGCCGGTGCGCCGGTAAGAGACCTTGTGGCGTTTGTTGATTACATGCTTTATTGTGCGGATTACACGGGCTCAACAAATGTTAACAATATTCCGATTAAAGAGGCCGACAATTGGTCAAATTGTGCACCTGATGATAATTGCCGTATCCCAGACAGGGAATGGAATATGTATAGGGATAAATACCTGGAGCTGAAGGATAAATATTATCAGTTACTGAGAAATACGCCGGCGTATTGTGGTGGAAAGTGCTCAATAGGAGCGCCGGCTGCATACCCTGTAACTGGCTGTCCGGATATCTCGCAATTCATACTGGACAAGGATGCGAATCCCTGTTCCAATGGCTATATAGCCAGGGTTACCTATCTGGGCGCAGCATTAACAAAATCAATAACTGTCGATATTTATTACCCGGATGAATACAAAAACCTGATCATCGGAAGCTCCCGGATAACAATACCGGCAGGACAAACCCTGGTTGGTTTTTGCGTAAGGAACGAGATACCGCTTAGCGTACTGCGTATTGCCGCTGCGAACTGTGGTACAGCTACGGCAGATACTGTTTTTAGTTGTGCTGTTGATGCCAGGGAAGATAAATTTTCCAGGGTTACTTACGGTTATGATGATGTGAGGCAGACATCTAAAGTGCAATATACATATACAGGACATACCCCTCCCGTAGGCGCGTCTATATCATGTATTGTAAGATGGCAGCTCGATGATCCCGATATAGCTACTCGCTTCTCTGTAACACATGATAAACACGATTACTGGGAATTTGAACAACATGGAAGGATTGACAATTGGATACTTGAAATTGATACCTGTTACGAGGCGTCTGCCGGTTCGGGACCGGGATCCGGATCTGGATCTGGATGTAACCAGGCATACGCATACAAGACTTCACGTATAACTAATGTCAACTACGCTACCCCAGCTATTACTACAGATACAACAGTACTGAACGGAATGGTGAATGACGCGCTTGCGGCATTGATCAACCAGAATTGCGAGGCGCAGGCTGATGTATGGATGGGAGCATTGTCAGGGCAGCTGGATAAGCTGGAATACCTGGGCCTGAAGAGTACAGTGAGAAAAAAACTGATAGAGATCTGCAAGCTGGGTGGTGACGCAGACCACATTAACGGCGCCAGCACGTTGCCTGCCGGTAAAGCTACTGCAGAGGGGTATACGTCTTTTGGAGATGCACTGAAGGGAATCCTGAAAATCCCCTACAATATGGATTATAATCCATATTTAATCGACGCTCCTTATCCGTATGATGTCAAGCCTCAACCGGTGGAGAAGGTCCTTGAAGCTACCAATGCTGCTGTATGTGACCGTCTTGCTGAATTGACCGCAGCATATAATGCAGCGCAAACAGGAGGAACCTTTTATGCCTACCTGGTGCAGCAATATGGCCAGGCCATGAAGATCACCGAAGCTGAGCTGCAGTTGCTGGTAAAGGGTTGTAGCAACTGTCGTTACCTGCTTGAAAAGCCGGTGCAGCTACCGGTTTTCATGGAAAAGGGCGCGAAAGGTTGCATCTCAGCAACAGAATATAAGCAGGCAAAAACGGCTTTTGATGTCATTATGGGCAGCAGCCTGAATACGGATCACCCGAATTACGAGGTAATGTTTGCGAATTACCTGAACGGCCGTTTCGGTTTTACGCTGTCTTATGCGGAATATAAGGAGTATGCAGATGCGATATCAGCGAATCCATCCCTTACAGCCTTGTTATGTAATCACCCTGCATATACCAACGTTAAGCAGGACAATTACGAATGCCTGATGCAGACTATTGACGATGCGGCAGTAGCAGGGCATGTAGCGTATGAAGAATATATTGAGGAAGTAAAACGGCTTTTCCGGGCTGATTATATCGCTTACTGCGGTGCTAATAAGCCTAAGGTGTCGCTGAAAGCCCAGCAACAGATCTATCATTATACACTTTATTACTACGATCAGGCAGGGAATTTAGTTAGAACGGTGCCCCCGGAAGGAGTACATCTGCTGGATGAATCCCAGTTTGCACAGATTGATGCGGTTCGCAGGCAAAGAAGTACGGATTATGCTTGTACAAATCCGCAGGTAAGCACATCCAAGGCAACTGCATTATTACAGTTTACAAATGCTTTTGACCGTTCCGCCGCCGGAGCAATTGAAATGTGGACCTACAATCAGAATGCAGCTGGTGGTCAGGTCCTGGCAACGACCAGTGGAAGTAAATATTTATTCAACCTGTGTATCAATGGTAAATATCTGAATTTCGATGTATACACCATTACGCCACTTCCGGATAAGGAAACAGATATTGTATTATCGGCACATACAACCGCAGATCTGTCAGGTATTTTACCACTAACGCCATGGACGCATGTAGTGATCCAGGGAGATAAGCTTAACAAAAATAACCTGGAAATATATGTAAATGGTAAAGCCTGCCCACGGGTAGGAATAGAACCTACCGGCGCCTGTTTATGGGAAGTAAGAGCAAGTGGCACCGGCATTGTTTACCCTGAGAACCTGTCGCTGCTGAAGCAGGTGCGCTTTTTCAGCCGGAAGCTGAGCGCCGCTGAAATAGCTGCCAATGCAGGAGATGCCTGTATGAACTTTAGTCCTGCTTATGCCGCTTCACTGGAGAGCGCCAAAATTGAATGGGTACGTTTTGACGCCAGCACCCAAACACAGTACACGGCTATTTACCCGCAGCATACATTAGCGACTTCATATGCATATCAGTCGTTAAATGGCGTCGAAACTCAAAATACGCCTGACGGAGGAACCAGCCGTTTCTGGTATGATATGTTAGGCAGAATGGTGGTTTCCCAGAATGCAGAACAACTTAGCCCACTTGGAGGAGGTTCGAATCTCCGTTTCAGCTATACAAACTATGATGTACAGGGACGCATTAAGGAAGTCGGGGAGACCATGGGATTCTCTTTGGACGCAATACCATTCCTGTCTGCAGGAGCGGTGACTGATATTGGAACGAAGCCAAGGGGCCAGATTACCAGGACTTATTACGATGCTCCTAAGCCAGGAACAGTTGCCGCGATTGCCAATGCGCAGACAAATCTGAGGAAAAGGGTGACAGCCGTTACCTATGGAGAAGATAGTGATGGAAATGCTCAGCAGGCGACGTATTACAGTTATGACCAGTTGGGAAATGTGAAGACCTTGTGGCAACAGATAGCAGACCTGGATACAAAGCAAATTGACTACCAGTATGATCTTGTGAGCGGAAAGGTGAATAAGGTAAGATACCAGGCAGGCAAAACGGACCAGTTCCTTTATGGTTATGAATATGACGCGGAAAACCGTCTGATCAAGGCAGTTACGGGTGTTAACACAGTTTCTTCAAATGGATGGGAGATTGAGACGCCTCGCACTGATGCCAGCTATCGTTACTACCTGCATGGGCCATTGGCAAGAATGGAGCTCGGTAACGAGCAGCTTGTACAGGGGCTTGACTATGCCTATACTTTACAGGGTTGGCTGAAGGGGGTAAATGGCAACTACTTAACACCGGAGAATGAGATTGGGGGAGATGGGGTACAGAATACCGCGCGTAGCAATATTGCCCGCGATGCTTATGCGTATTCACTGGAGTACTTTAAAGATGACTATAAACAGATTGGAGGTGCTGCAAAGGCCTTCCCGCTGAGCTGGACTGCCGACCAGCCTACAGAGGTAGGCCGGGACCTGTTCAACGGTAACATAGGGCGTAGTACGCTGGCATTGAAAAAAGTAGCTGAACAGGCGCCAGTGGGATACACTTACCGGTATGACCAGTTAAACCGCCTGAAAGGGATGCGTCAGCATCCGTTAACAGTCGGGGCAACTGAGTGGGCGGCTGCAACAGCGGGTGATCCGTACAAGGAAGCAGTTACCTATGATGGGAATGGTAATATCCTGAGCTATTTGCGTAATGGTAGTAGCAAGGGGCTGGATATGGATCAGCTGACTTATACCTATTCCCGTGATGCAAATGGTAATTTGGTGAATAACAGGTTGACGCAGGTAGTTGACAATGCTAATGACGGTTTGTATACAGAGGATTTGAAGACTCAGGCTGCAAATAACTATACTTACGATAGGATTGGTAACTTAATATATGATAGGCAAGGTGCTATAAACTCGGTTAATTGGACTCTGTATGGGAAGATCAACAAGATTGTCAAGTCCGATAACAGGTCTTTGATATATAGATATGACGCGGCCGGTAATCGTGTATATAAGGAGTATACGAAGGGAGGTATTGTAGAGAAGACCTGGTATGTACGTGATGCGCAAGATAATGTACTGGCTGTATATGGGACTAAAGATGGTGACAACAAGCTATACTGGAAAGAACAACATTTGTATGGTAGTAGTCGCTTAGGTATCTGGACAGCTGATATAGATATGGCTACGGCTGCTAATGATGCTACCTGGTTAAAAAAGGGGCTTAAACGTTATGAGCTGACTAACCATTTGGGTAATGTGCTGGCGACTATTTCAGATAAGGTCGTGGATGAGGTGGCAGGAGATAAGGTAGATCACTACGAGGCGGAGGTGTTGAGTGCCCAGGATTATTATCCTTTTGGAATGTTGCAGCCGGATAGGCAGTGGAGTTTGGGAACGTATCGTTATGGGTTCAATGGGAAGGAAAATGATAATGAGGTGAAGGGAGAGGGGAACCAGCAGGATTATGGAATGAGAGTGTATGATCCGAGGTTGGGGAAGTTTTTGAGTGTAGATCCGGTGACGAGGGGATATCCTTGGTTCACACCGTATCAATTTGCTGGAAATACTCCAATACGAGCAATTGATTTAGATGGTTTACAAGAAAAAGATGTTGTAAACCGCACTTTAAAGTATGCACAAGATATGGCAGGAGCTCCCGCGACATATACATCAGTAAGTGGAAAAGTTGTTAAAACAACATATACTCTGCACGGGTGGCCAAGAAATTATTTATATTTTTGGGATAAATTGATTAAAAATACTCCCGAATATCTTAATGCGTGGAACACGCAGCGGGTGTCGGAGTATGGATATTCGCCAATTGCTACTAAAGACCAAATAGCTCATTGGGAAGCCATGGGTGAGGATGTTGAAGGCCTAAAGCCCAATGAAGTATTGGAACATCATCATGTCAACCAACAACGAACAGCCGTACCGCTGACACGATCTGAACATGCTAAAATACCCAGGCAAACTGCTAAGTCAATACTTAAGAGTAAATTGGGAATCGGTTCAACATTTTTAAGTTTCATAGCTGAAATAGCAGCGTTAAGGACCGGTAATCCTGATGCATTAGTCAACCAGTTCGGAAATCAGATAGAGGTTGGCGTTGTTTATAAAAGCAGATCATCCGATAATTATTTCACGCTGACTTCGTTGACACGTACAGAAAATGAAGCCAGTTCATCATTTGATATTTATTCATCATACCGCTATGATGACAAGCTAGGAAAGTATGTAGGTGCAAATAAGATAGGTTATGGAACGAGTTATCAACAATCAGGAGGTTATTCGGAAACTTACATTTACGATAATAATGGAAAAATGAAATCTGCTGATATAAGAGGAGCTAAAAAAGAGAACTATACCTTATAAGTATAAAAATTATGGATATTAAAACATTTGTATTTGAGGTTAATAGATTATTACCTTCCACAGATTTGATTATAAGGAGGAATTTAGAGAAAGGAAGAAGTTTATCGGAAAAAGATGCTTTAGAAATAAAGCAAAGACTATCCTTGGAGTACTCGGATAATGGTCAATATGCAGATAAAGTAGATGAATTAATTTATAACACAAATATTGCTATTCTTAGTATTGGCAGCATTAATTTTTATACGGAAACTGTGATAGAGAATAATAGATATAAGAATTTCGGGGCATACTACGATCACTATCATTTGTACATTGATACAGTGACATTGCAAATAGTAGCTAAAGAAAGTTATACTGATTCGATAAAGGTAGAAGTAGTTGCTTCGTCTTTAGATCAATTTCTTGAATTTCTGATTCTTTATCAAGAATATGAGTGGGACTGGAGTTATAAGATTGGTTTAAGGGAGGATTTTAAAGAGAGAATAAAGCAAATTGTGACAGGTGGATTCTCAAAGAAGTGGATAAATACATTAATGCAAAGCATAGAATTAGGCTAATAATAAACAGCACTGGTTTTGATTGATCGGTGCTGTTTATTTATATTTTATCAATATGAGGACGTTAATATCGTTATCTTCCCTCAGTAAGATGATTAAATAACTAGTCAGAACCTCGGATGGAACCTTTGCAGCGTATCCCTTAAAAACTCCCTATCCAGATGAGTATAAATCTCCGTGGTAGTAATACTCTCATGCCCCAGCATTTCCTGTACCGCCCTTAAATCCGCCCCACCCTCCACCAAATGGGTAGCAAAAGAATGCCGGAAGGTATGCGGCGACACCTGTTTAGTAATCCCCGCGGCTGCCGTTAGCTCCTTGATCACCAAAAAGATCATCACCCGGCTAAGGGCACTGCCTCTGCGGTTCAGGAAAAGTGTATCCTCAAACCCTTTCTTCACCGGCACATGTACCCGGATCTCTTCCATATAAATATTAATATACTTAATAGCATCCCTTCCAATAGGCACCAGCCTTTCCTTATCTCCTTTGCCGATTACCCGTATAAACCCTGCATCAAAATGAAGCCTGGAAATATTCAGGTTCACCACCTCGCTTACACGAAGCCCACAGCTGTACATGGTTTCTAATATAGCCCGGTTGCGCTGACCCTCCGGCGTGCCGGCTTTGATCTGGCCGATAATACTTTCTATTTCCTCAAAGCTCAGTACATCGGGCAGTTTGCGGCGGATCTTAGGTGCTTCCAGCAGTTGCGTGGGATCATGTTTCAGCAGGTCTTCCATCATGAGGTAGCGGTAAAACGCTTTGATGCCGGAAATGATGCGGGCCTGGGAAGTAGCCGTCATGCCCAGTTGTGCAATCCATTGCGCACAGCCCTGGAGCTCATCCAGCGTTACCTGTTCAGGTGGTATTTTACGGTCGTGGGCCAAAAGATACTGCTCCAGTTTCTCTACATCCCGTATATAAGCCAGTACAGAATTGGCGGACAGCGAGCGCTCCAATTGCAGGTAAGCAGTAAAGCCTTTCAGGTATACGTTCCACATGGCGACAGCAAAGATGATGTTTATAAGCAAATTATAACGTAAATTTCCAGACCAGTGAGCAATTATATATAATTTTTACTTTAATTAATTAGATGTATTAATCGTATGGCCCCATAATTTTGAATTCCATTTATGCTTTATGGCTATTAATTAGAAAAAGTCGAAGAAAATCAACCATTCTTTTACTATTTTTATCGCCGCCCAGAAAAGGGGTTTTCCCTTATTTTCGCATACAATTTTAACTCAAACGCATACTTATTTAACATACCATGCCGGACATTCCACTTCAGAAGATACAGAAATTATTGGTAGCCAACCGGGGCGAGATTGCAGTCAGGGTACTGCGGGCAGCAGCAGAACTGCGTATACGGACAGTCGCCATCTTTACTTACGAAGACCGTTATTCCCTGCACCGCTATAAGGCGGATGAGGCCTACCAGATAGGCAAGGATGACGAGCCCCTTAAACCTTACCTCGATATTGAAGGCATTATTCACCTGGCCAAAGAGAACCAGGTAGACGCTATTCACCCGGGTTACGGCTTCCTGAGCGAGAACGTACAGTTTGCCAGGCGCTGCCGGGAGGAAGGCATCATCTTCGTAGGGCCCACTCCTGAAGTGATGGCGCAACTGGGCGATAAAGTGGCCGCCAAGACCCTTGCCCGTGCCGCCGAGGTTCCCCTGATAGAAGACAGCCAGGTAAAGCTGGACAGCGTAGCCATTGCCCTGCAGGAAGCTATCCGTATAGGGTTTCCCGTTATGCTGAAAGCGGCCGCCGGCGGCGGAGGCCGCGGTATGCGCGTAGTGCATGATGCCAGCTCGCTGGAGAAATCATTTACAGAAGCGCGCAGCGAGGCTGCCAAAGCTTTTGGTGATGATACCATCTTCATTGAGAAGTTCATTGAAGAGCCCAAACATATAGAAGTGCAGCTGATGGGGGATAACCACGGCAATATTGTCCATCTCTATGAACGCGACTGCTCCGTGCAGCGCCGTTTCCAGAAAGTGGTGGAAATAGCGCCCAGTCCCAACCTGCCGGAGGAAACACGGGAAGCTATATACGAATATGCGCTGCGCCTGGCCCGCAAGGTGAACTATAACAACGTAGGCACCGTTGAGTTCCTGGTAGACCGCAACAATAATATCTACTTTATAGAAGTGAACCCCCGTATCCAGGTTGAGCATACCGTTACGGAGGAGGTAACGGGCATCGATATTGTTCGTTCGCAGATACTGATCGCCCAGGGCCACCAGCTGAGCGATCCGGAGATCTTCCTGAAAGGGCAGGAGGACGTAAAGCTGAATGGTTTTGCCGTACAGTGTCGCATCACCACAGAAGACCCGGAGAATAATTTTACGCCTGATTACGGCACTGTGATCGCCTACCGCAATGCCGGCGGTTTCGGGATCCGCCTGGATGAAGGCAGCACCTACTCCGGCGTGAAGATCTCGCCCTTCTTCGATTCCATGCTGGTAAAGGTGACCGCCTGGGGCCGTACGCTATCCGGGGCCGCCAGCCGCCTGCACAGGACCCTGCGCGAGTTCAGGATCCGTGGGGTGAAGACCAATATCCGCTTCCTGGAGAATGTGATCACGCACGATACCTTCCGTAAAGGCAACTGTACGGTAAGCTTCATTGATAAACACCCGGAGCTGTTCAAGCTCTCGCAGATTCGGGATCGTGGCACCAAAACCCTGCTATACCTGGCAGATGTAACGGTGAACGGGCATCCCGACGTGAAAGTGAAAGATCCGAACAAACGCTTCCGCATTCCACAGGTGCCGGGTGCTAATCGTCTGCAGCCATTCCCTGAAGGCAGTAAGGACCGCCTCGGGAAAATGGGCCGTGATGAATTTGCCCGCTGGCTCAGGAACGAAAAGCCGGTGTATTTTACAGATACCACGTATCGCGACGCACATCAAAGCCTGCTGGCCACCCGTGTGCGCACCAAGGATATTATGGCCGTGGCGGAAGGATATGCGCGTAATAATCCGCAGCTGTTCTCTATGGAAGTATGGGGCGGCGCTACCTTCGACGTATCTATGCGCTTCCTGCATGAATGTCCCTGGAAACGCCTGCAGCAGATCCGCGCAGCGATGCCCAACCTGCTGCTGCAGATGTTGTTCCGCGGCTCTAACGCGGTTGGCTACTCGGCGTACCCGGAGAACCTCATTGCCAAGTTTATCGAAAAGAGCTGGGAGAACGGTATAGATGTGTTCCGCATTTTCGATTCCCTCAACTGGGTAGATGCTATGTCACCCAGTATCCGCTTTGTGCGGGAATATACGCCAGCCCTGGCGCAGGCGGCCATCAGCTATACCGGCGATATACTGAACAAGGATAACAGAAAGTACACGCTGCAATATTATATTGACCTGGCCAAACGCCTGGAAGATGCGGGCGCCCATATGCTGGCGTTAAAAGATATGGCGGGCTTGCTGAAACCGCAGGCTGCTTCCGTATTGATCAGCGCCCTGCGCGAGGCAGTACAGCTACCGGTAGTGCTGCATACGCATGATACTTCGTCTGTACAGGCGGCCACTTACCTGAAAGCCATAGAAGCCGGTGTGAACGTGGTGGATTGCGCCATTGCTTCCCTGAGTGGGCTAACCTCCCAGCCCAACCTGAATGCCATGGTGGCTATTATGCAGGGCCATGAAAGAGGACAGGCCATGAACCTGGCGTCACTCAATGAATACAGCAATTACTGGGAGGATGTAAGGGAGTTTTATTATCCCTTTGAATCTGATATGAAAGCCGGTACCGCCCAGATCTATGAGAACGAGATCCCCGGCGGCCAGTATTCTAACCTGCGCCAGCAGGCAGAATCACTGGGACTTGGCACACAGCTGGAGACCATCAAGAAGAACTATGCAGTAGTGAACCAGTTGTTTGGCGATATTGTGAAAGTAACGCCCAGCTCCAAGGTGGTGGGTGATATGGCGCTGTTTATGACCGCTAATAGCCTTACAGCTGAAGATGTGCTGGATGAAAGCCGTAACCTGGCTTTCCCTGCTTCAGTAGCCGGTTTCTTCCGCGGTGATCTGGGGATCCCTTACGGCGGTTTCCCGGAAAAGCTGCAGCGCATTGTGCTTAAAGGAGAAAAACCGCTGAACGGCAAGCCTAATGAGCATTTGCCGCCGGTAGATTTTGACAGCGATTTTGCCACCTTCCAGCTGAAATACCCGATGGCAGAATTCCTGGATTATCTCAGCTATCATATGTTCCCGAAGGTGTTTGATGAGTATTATCATCATGCGATGGTATACGGCAACGTAGAAGCCATTCCCACACCTGCATTCTTTTACGGACTGAGGCTGGGAGAGGAGATCCTGGTAACCCTGGGTAAAGGCAAGACCATTATCGTGAAGCTGCTGTATGTGCAGCCGGCAGACGAAAACGGCATGCGCACCGTGGTATTTGAGCTGAACGGTTACACCCGCCGCGTACAGGTAAGAGATCATTCTGTGGCCAGCCTGGTGCCGGTGAACAGGAAGGTGAATAATCCTGAACTGGAGATCGGAGCGCCCCTGCAGGGCAAGCTGTCCAAACTGCTGGTAAGGGCAGGAGATGCAGTGGCCAGCAATACACCCTTGTTCATTATCGAGGCCATGAAAATGGAAACCACGGTAACAGCCACACGCAACACAAGGATCAAAGCGATACATCTGCCAGAAGGCACCATGGTACAGCAAGACGACGTGGTGGTGGAATTCGGCGACTAAGCTTGATAATAATATAAGTCCATCAAAAAGAACGAGGCCGTCTCACTGTTGAGACGGCCTCGTTCGCTTATAAATAACAGTCTATTCGTTCCTTAGAATTTCTCCAGGCCGCTGAAGAAGAAGCTGCCTTCGATCTCAGCATTCTCGTCAGAATCGGAACCGTGAACGGCGTTACGGCCTACTGATTCTGCATAGAGCTTACGGATAGTGCCTGCTTCGGCGTTAGCCGGGTTGGTAGCACCGATGAGCTTGCGGAAATCTTCCACTGCATTGGCTTTTTCCAGGATGGCAGCAACAATATGACCGCTGCTCATGAATTCAACCAGTTCGCCGTAGAAAGGCCTTTCTTTATGCACCGCATAAAATTCGCCTGCTTTCTCAGCAGATAACCTGGTCATTTTGAGTGCTACAATACGGAAGCCGGCGGCGTTTATTTTTTCCAGTATTGCGCCAATATGCCCGTTTGCTACTGCATCAGGCTTGATCATCGTAAAAGTTCTGTTGCCCATATATTTTTTAAGTTCCAAAGTTTAAATTCCAAATTCCAAACGGCAAGGATGAATATCCTGAATCCTTATTGGGGCCCAAAGTTCAAATTCCAAATCCTAAATTCCAAATCCTGGGTTCTAATTTCCTGTCGGCAGCCTCCAAGCCGGTTTTTTGGAACTTGGAATTTGGAATTTGGAATTTTATAAAGAACTTCGCACTTCGTTTTTAGTTGACACATAACAATATTTTAACATCCGCTTAATCTTGGTATGAAGCCGATCGAAGAAATCAAGCCTTTGCTGGAAAGCCCTAAGAAGGTGGTGGTCACAATGCATCAGAAACCAGATGCAGATGCTATGGGCTCTTCATTGGCGATGTACCATTACCTGCGCCAGAAGGGACACGAAGTAACCGTTATATCTCCTACTAATTTCCCGGATTTCCTGAAATGGATGCCCGGGGCCGAGGGGGTCCTGGACTTTGAGTCCATGCAAGACAAAGCCATGAGCGCCCTGGAAGGCATTGACTTGCTGTTTTGCCTGGATTTCAATGCATTGTACCGCACCAAGACCATGGCGCCTTACCTCGAGCAGCTGAAATGCACTAAAATACTGATAGACCATCATTTAGAGCCTCAGCCGGCATTCGATTACGGCGTCAGCGATACGGCGGCATCCTCTACCGCCCAGCTGGTTTACGAAACGCTTTATAAATTGGGAGAAGAGCAGTATATTACTACCGAGATAGCACAATGTATTTATGCGGGTACCATGACAGACACCGGATCTTTCCGGTTCGCTTCTACTTCGGCCAGGGTACACCGTATGGTAGCAGACCTGCTCGACCGTGGTTTGAAACATGAGCTGATCCACCAGGCCATTTACGATAATTTCCTGGAAAACCGCCTCCGTTTTATTGGCCACAGCCTGTTGCACCGCATGGAAGTATTCTATGAATACAATACCGCCATGATGGCGATACCCTATGCCGACCTTAAGCGCTTTGACCTGCAGACCGGAGATACAGAGGGCCTCGTGAACTTTCTGCTGTCAATACAGGGTATCAAGATGGCTGCCCTGATCATAGACAGAAGAGAAGAAATAAAACTATCTTTCCGCTCCAAAGGCGATTTTGACGTGAATACCTTTGCCCGTAAATATTTTGAAGGCGGAGGCCATTTCAACGCCGCCGGCGGCAGAAGCTCGGACACGCTTGAAAAGACCGTACAGCGTTTTATAAAAGCAGTAGAAGAGAACGAGGATTTGTTACAATAGCTTTTTACCTATTAATACGTATAATACTCAGAGATGAAAAGAAACAATCAGTTACTTGTAGCAGCTTTAGGCGTGTTCATGGCCAGCTGCGGTACCGGCGGTGTCAAGAAAACACCCAATGGTGTGGAATACACCGTACACAAATCGGGCAGCGGTGCGCAGCTTAAGCTGGGCGATACGGTGCTGATGAACATTACTCAGCGTTTGAACGATTCCGTTCTGGCAGAGTCCCGCAAACTGGTGGGCGCTCCCGTACCGGTGCTGATCCAGAAATCAGTGAACAAGTACGATCTGATGGAAGGCCTGGCCCTGCTGAAAGAGGGTGACAGCGCTACTTTCGTTATTCCCTGGGATTCATTGCCTGAGCCTCGTCCGCCGTTTGGTAAAAAAGGCGACAAGATCAAGGTAACCTTTGCCGTTGAAAGCAAATATTCTGCGAGCCAGCAGACTGCCAAAGACGAAAAAGAAATCAAAGAATACCTGGATAAGAACAAGCTGAATGCAAATAAAACAGCGGAAGGCGTATATGTTGCAGTAAGCCAGAGCGGTTCAGGCGACAAGCCGCATGCAGGTGATACTGTATTTGTACACTACACCGGCAAACTGCTGAACGGCAAAACCTTCGATTCCAGCCTGGATTCTACCATGAGGCCCGGCATGCCGCTGGAACCCATTAAGTTCCCTATCGGCCAGGGTTTTGTGATCAAAGGATGGGACGCCGGTATCAGCGCGCTGAACAAAGGTTCCAAAGCTACACTGGTAATTCCTTCTGCACTGGCTTACGGCTTACAGGGCAGTCCCCCGGCTATCCCCGGCAACTCTGTACTGGTATTCGACGTACAACTGGTAGATGTTAAACCAGGTAAAGCTCCTGCTGCACCTGCACCTGCTCCCGCTAAGTAATAGCTGACGCAGTTTCAAATAACAAATCCCAAATTCCAAAGAGCGGAGACATCCGCGAAGATCTTCTGGAATTTGGGATTTTCTTTTTGGAATTTCTTCCTACACTTCACCATCCACCAGCACTTCGTACATCTTGATCTTCAGCTCTTCCAGCGAAACATCCTGCACCAGCTTACCATCCTGCGCGTAAGAAATAGCGGCCCTTTCTTCAGATACTACGATGGCCAGGTTATCGCTATGCTCTGTAATACCCACAGCAGAGCGGTGGCGCAGGCCAATGCGGGTAGGCAGGTTAGGATTATCGGAAACCGGCAGGATCACTTTGGCGGCCAGGATCCGGTTACCTACAATGATGAGGGCTCCGTCGTGCAGCGGACTGCCTTTCGCAAAAATGCTCTCAATTAATTTAGCGCTGATGTTACAGTCCAGCGAGATGCTGCTGGCGGTATCAAATTTCACCCTGTGCGTAGTAGCCAGCACAATGAGGGCCCCGGTGTGCCTGGCAGAAAGGTGTGCCACGGCGGTAACTACTTCGTTGATGATATTTTCCTCTTCGCGATAGCTTTTAAACTTATCCGGCATAAACAGCTTGGTGAAAAAGCTGTCTTTGCTAAGCGGTGTTTTTTTACCCAGCACCAGCAGGAATTTGCGTATCTCCGGCTGGAATATGATGATGATGGCAATGATGCCTACATTAATGAAGTTCTGCAGAATATTGGTCAGTATGGGCATACCCAGGGCCTGTACAATAAAGTAGGCCAGCCATACCATGAGCAGTCCCACAAAGATGTTGAAGGCCAGGCTGCCCTTCAGGAGCCTGTATAATTGTATGACCAGGAAAACAACAATGAGCAGGTCCAGTATATTCAGCCAGTTAAACCTATTACCGTAAAATTGAAACATATCCATAGCCGTAAAAATAGGAAATGATTGCTATATGAACCGAAAATCCGTTTATTCCTCAGCTGTTGCTGATATACTGCCATATCCTGACCGCCTCTGCGGCGGGTTTCACGTCATGTACGCGGAGCAGGTGAACGCCTTGCTGTAAGGCCAGTGTATGGATCACCGTGGTACCGTTAAGCGCTTCTTCCGGTGTGGTGCCCAGGAGGCGGTAGATCATGGATTTACGGGATACGCCTGTCAGCAGGGGACATTCCAGCACCTCGAACAGTTGCAGGTGCCGCAGCAGGGTATAGTTGTGGGCCATGGTTTTGCCAAAACCGAAACCGGGGTCTATGATCACGTCATCAATACCGGCGGCCCGGCATTGTCCAAGCTTTTTAATGAAATAATCAAGCACTTCCTGCACGACGTTATCATATTGCGGGTCTTTTTGCATGGTAAGGGGCGTGCCTTTCATGTGCATGGCAATGTAGGGTACCTGCAGGCGGCCGGCGGTAGCCAGCATGCCGGGATCCATTTCGCCGGCACTGATGTCGTTAATGATGGCTGCGCCTGCCTGTACGGCCCTTTCTGCCACGCCGGCATACCAGGTATCAACAGAGATCACCGCTCCGGGAAACTGGTTAATAATTGCATGTATGGCGGGCAGCAAACGGTCGGTCTCTTCCTGTTCACCTACCGTGGCAGCGCCGGGCCTGGTACTTTGCGCGCCCAGGTCCAGGATGCCGGCTCCTTCGGCCAGGTGGCGTTCCGCCTGCTCCAGTACATGATGCAGGTGCTTGCTGCGGCTGGCCGCGTAGAAAGAATCATCCGTGATATTGATGATGCCCATGATCACGGGTGTGGAAAGGTCCAGCAGTTTGCCGCGGCAGTTAATGGTATATGGCGTTAATTTCATTCCCACATTTTTCTTTATTTTGCCCTGCAAATTAAAATTTATTGCCTTAATAACGATCATGAATAAAACCAACGAGCAGTACCAGCGGGCCATAGCAGCATGTAAGGATATCTTTATCAAAAAGACCAGGGATTATGGCACTTCCTGGCGTGTGCTAAGGCCGATGTCGGTTACAGACCAGATCTTTATTAAGGCGCAGCGGATCCGCACCATCCAGGAGCTGGGCACGCAAAAAGTGGACGATCATATAGACGGAGAGTTCCGCGGTATTGTGAACTATGGCGTGATCGGCCTGATACAGCTGGGCCAGAAAGATAACAGCAACCCTTACCAGGACCTGCCCGTAGAAGAAGTATCCCGCCGTTATGATGAGCAGATCAAATTTGTACAGCAGGTCATGGAAGATAAAAATCATGACTACGGAGAAGCCTGGCGGGATATGAGCCAGGAATCATTCGTTGATCTTATCCTCACCAAGCTGCTGCGCATCAAGCAGATCCTGCGCAACGACGGTAAGACCCTGATCTCTGAAGGCATTGACGCCAACTATGTAGATATCATTAATTATGCCTTGTTTGCGCTCATCAAAATTGAGGAAGGCTGTTAATTAATAATTAATAGTGAATAATTAATAATACGGCAATACAGTTATCAAGCCTGATACCATTCCTACGATTATTCACTATTAATTATTCATTATTAATTAATTTCAACCCTATTATCATTATTGGACCATGAAAATTATCCTGAACCTATTTAGAATACTGGTAGGCGTTCTCTTCATCTTTTCCGGCCTTATCAAGGCCAATGATCCTTTAGGGCTCAGTTACAAGATGGATGAGTTCTTTGAGGTGCTTCACCTTACTTTCCTTTCGCCCTATTCACTCGCGTTCTCCGTGATCATGAATATATTCGAGATCGTAGCCGGTGTGGCAGTGCTGATCGGCTACCGAATGCGGGTCTTCTCATTCCTGCTGCTGCTGCTGATCTGTTTCTTCACCTTCCTGACTGCGTATGCGCTGTTCAGCGGCACCATCAAGGAATGCGGTTGCTTTGGCGACTGTATCAAGCTAAGCGCGGAAGGCACTTTCTATAAAGACGTAGTGCTGCTGGTGATGATCCTGGTGATCTTCTTTTACCGTAACCGTATACAGCCGCTGTTCCGTAATATGGCTAACAACATCATCATGGTGATTGCCCTGGTGTTTGCAGCCGGCGTACAGTGGTATACGTTAAATCACCTGCCTTTTGTGGATTGCCTGGCTTACAAGGTAGGCAACAATATCCCGGAGAAAATGAAGCTGCCGCCCGGCGCACAGCCGGATGTGTATGAGACCATGCTGGTATATGAGAAGAACGGCGAGCGCAAAGAGTTTACCATGGAGAACTATCCCTGGTCTGACAGCACCTGGGTGTTTGTAGACCGTAAGGATAAACTGGTGAAGAAAGGCAACGCGGAGCCAGCTATTAAGGATTTCATCCTGACTGATTTTGACGGGGCCAATCTCACGCAGTCCATCCTGACGGAAACCAAGCCCGTATACCTCTTCCTGGTGCTGAACACCACCAAAGCAGGCAAGGGGTGGGATGATAAGATGAAGGCGCTGCAGCAGCGGGAGCAGAAAGGTGAGATATACATCTATGGCGTTACCGCCTCCGGCAAAGAAGCGGTGGATGCTTTCAAGGCGCAACACGGCCTGCAGTTCCCTTTTGTGCAGATGGACGGCACTGCTATTAAAACGGCCGGCCGCAGCAATCCCTGCCTGATACTGGTGGAGCAGGGAACCATCAAGGGAAAATGGCATTATAACGATATACCCTGACATGCATTTTTTACTGAGGAAAACAGGCTACGGATTCTTAGTACTGCTCGGCGTAGTAGTGCTGGTGTTCCTGTTGTTCAACGTATTGCCCGGCGATCCTGCCCGCCTTACACTGGGACAGCGGGCAGACGTAGCCTCCCTCGAAAATGTGCGGCGGGAACTGCACCTGGATCAGCCTTTGCCCATGCAGTTCCTGCTGTACCTGAATGATCTTTCTCCCATAGCGGTGCATACCGAACAGGAAGCCCGCGAAAAGCTGCGCTATGTGAAGGTCATGCATCTGTCAGATGCCAAAATACTGGTGTTGAAAACACCTTACCTGCGGCGTTCCTACCAGGGCAAAAAAGACGTGTGGGAAATACTCACCGAGGCCCTGCCGGGCACTTTACTGCTGGCGGTAGCGGCCATGCTGTTCGCCACGGTCGCAGGCATCGCCCTGGGCGTTCTCTCCGCCGTAAAACAGCACACCTGGATGGATACCAGCGCGGTATTTGCGAGTGTGCTGGGCATATCGGCGCCTTCTTTCTTTACCGGCATTGTGCTGGCCTACCTCTTTGGTTTTGTGCTGAGCAGCTATACGGGCCTGCATATGACCGGCAGCCTGTTTGATGTAGATCCCTTTGCCGGCCGTATACTGAACCTGCGTAACCTGGTGCTGCCGGCTATCACCCTGGGCATCCGCCCCCTGGCCATCATTGTGCAGCTGACCCGCAGCGCCATGCTGGATGTACTGAACCAGGACTATATCCGCACCGCTTACGCCAAAGGCCTGGGCCAGCGGGCAGTGATCTGGAAACATGCGCTGCGCAATGCGCTGAACCCGGTGATCACCGCCATTACCGGTTGGTTTGCAGAGCTGCTGGCAGGAGCATTTTTTACGGAGTATATCTTTGGCTGGAAGGGGATTGGCAAGGTGACGGTAGACGCACTGGAAAAGTTTGATTTCCCCGTATTGATGGGCGCCGTATTGTTCACGGCCGGCATCTTCGTGATCATTAACCTCCTGGCAGATATATTATACAGCATTGTAGACCCCCGGATCAGGTTGTAAGTCCCTGAATCATCCGATGAGTACCAACATCAGATAAAAAAGTAGCAAAACAGCGCTTCCCGTTCCTTTAAATTTGAACCGTTTATAACATGTTATGAACCGGTGCGGGCTCCGCTGATTCTTTCCCTCTGCTGATAGGGTGTAAGCGGGCCCGCTTTTTTTATTGGCCGCTTTCCCTTATATTCGTAAAGAACGATCCGAAGAACCATATTTAAAGCCGACACAAAGCAAGCAGCATCTGAAACCCTTTATTCATAAAAACCCGTAAACAGTAACACCCATGAAAAAAATGAGAACCCTTCTGATGGCGGTAGCCATTACTGCAGGTATTGGCGGCGCGGTAGCTGCGAACTCCCAGGCAACCCCTACGTTGTACTACAAGGCCAGCGATGGCAATTTCTATCCCGCGGGCGTGGAAAATTATGACTTCGTATGCGAGTGGGCGCATTTCAGCACCTGCACATACACCTATAACGCATCTACCGGTACTTATCAGGAGTATAAGGGCGGTAAAATACTGTGGCTGAGATAATTGCTAAACACTGTTTTAGTCTCCCCCTGATTAACTATGGTTGAGTTCCTGTTCCGGTTTAGTCCCGGGACAGGATTTTTTTTAATTTTCTTGTAACAAAGGTTTTCACTGGTCGTCTTCCTTATATAAAACGGCACTCATCATTGTTATGTCTTTAGAACTGTTTCATTCCCAGGTACTTCCCATCAGGCCAAAGCTTTTTCGCTTTGCTTTCCGCCTGTTGAACAATGAAGAGGATGCCAAAGACATCATCCAGGATGCGCTGCTGAAGGTATGGAATCAGCAGGAGCGCATGCCGGAGCTGCAAAATATGGAGGCCTGGTGTATGCGCATTGTGCGCAACCTGGCGCTGGACCGGCTGAAATCGAAGAAATACCGGAATACCGAGGGACTTGACAGGGCAGGGGAGGTACACGCCGTTCACCAGCAAAGTCCGCACCTGGCGGCTGAGCAGCAGGATGTCATGGGCCGGGTGCACGGCATTATCAACGCCCTCCCCGAAAAGTACCGCACCATTATCCAATTGCGGGATATGGACGGCTTTTCCTACCAGGAGATTTGCGACATCCTGGAACTGACGCTGAGCGAAGTAAAAATTAACCTGCACCGCGCCAGGAAATCAGTGCGGGAGCAATTACAAAATCTGCATGTATATGGATTACAATAAAATAAGAGCGCTGCTGGAGAAATATTGGGAAGCAGCAACATCCCTGGAAGAAGAGGCGCAGCTGCGTGAGTTTTTTGTAACGCATCAGCATGCACTGCCGGAAGACCTGCGTGAAGCGGCGCCGCTGTTCCGCTACTATCAGGTGGAAATTGACCGTGAGCTGCCAGCAGCACCGGAAGCACGGGTAGTGCCCATCAGTAAGGCCCGGCCCTGGCAGCATTGGATGAAATATGCCGCCGTGCTGCTGATCATGGCAGGCATCGGCTACAGCATACAGCAGCAGCGGGTCAAGCATGATCAGCTCATTGTAGCGGATTTTGGAGAGGATACCTATAAGGATCCTGAACAGGCCTACAAAGAAACACAGAAAGCATTGCAGCTGCTGGCCAGGAACCTGAACAAAGGCACTGAACAGATGGAAAAGCTCAGCTACTTCAATGAGGCAACCGATAAGGTAAAAGCGGTAAGCTACTAGCTGCAAGCTTCAAGTGGTATGCTGGCTCTTTTTGTACAAGGCTCATTTTAAAACCTAAATAAACATACGCTGCAACGGCTTGTAGCCAGCAGCTCAAAATCAGAAAGATGAAAAAGCTAACATTCATGCTGATGCTGGCGATGGCCACTCAGCAATTATCTGCACAAAGCGTAATAGACCGTTTCTTTGAAAAGTATGAGGACGACCGTTCTTTCACCCTTGTAAGCGTTACACCCAAGATGTTCAGTATGTTCAGTAAGCTGGATATCAATACCGGTGAAGGGCAGCAGTTCATGTCTGTTGTAAAGAAGCTCAAAGGCCTGCGTATCCTGGCCAAGGAAGATGCAACAGACGGCAGCAAACTGTATAAAGAAGCCGCTGCATTTCTGACCAAAGATTTTGAGGAGCTGATGACCGTGAGAGATAAAGAGAATGACCTCAAATTCCTGGTAAAGGAAAATGCCAAAGGTAATATCTCTGAGCTGATCATGCTGGTTGGTGGCAACAAAGAATTTGTAGCTATGAGCCTGGTTGGCGATATCGATCTGAATGAGATCTCACAGATCGCCAGCAACATGAACATCCAGGGAATGGATAATCTCAAAAAACTCAAGAAAAACGACAAACAATGAAACGTTGTATCCTCCTCTCTTCCTTCCTGCTCTTAGGCGCCATACCCGCACTATGCCAGCAAAAATACCTGAAGTCCTTCCAGCGCGAATACTATGATAAGGCCACCACTTTCAGGATGGGACTGGGTTTCCTGATAAAGATCGGCGGCAATTTTATCCCTGCCAGCGCTTTTGACAATGAAGATGGCGCTATTATAAAACGTATGCTCCGCAAGGTAAGCAGCATGAAATTATATGTGATCAGCGCAGAAGATAGCGAGACGATCGATAGTAAGGATGTGCGCCGGCTACAGCAAACACTGATCCGCAAATCAGGCCTGGAGCCCTTGCTGGAAGTGCGTGATAAGACCAGCTCTGTTTATATGCTGAATAAAGGAAAGGGAGATGAACTGGGCAATGTAGTGATGTTGATCAAAGAAGAAAAGGAACTGGTGATGCTGCATTTCCATACCAGTATGCTGATGAGCGATATACAGGACCTTATAGACCGTTCCGTCGCGAAGAATGAAAAAGCTGCGCAGTAATTACTTAATGATCACTTCCCGTACTGCCGGTTCTCCCAGCATTTCATTCACCAGCTTTATGATCTTGTCTTTAGCGTAGTTCAGCTCCTGTTTCAGTGGCGCCACATTGGTAGTGATGATCAGTTTTGCATCTATCAACTGGATGCTTTCCGTATACCTGGCGATGGTCTTTCCCATCAGCTGCTCCCAATTTTCCTGGATACGTACTTCCATCATCCGCGGCTTCAGGCGGCTCTTATTCATATATTCCCGGAGTGCATCTCCTATTGAACTGATTCCATGGCGCATGGGCCAAAGGTAGGAGATTTACTGCAACTCCATCTCGATCAATTGAAAATTTGCTGCGTTATTTTTGAACGCTTCCTGTAAGCGGGAGGCATGCGTATCCGTAATAAATACCTGTCCGTAATCAGGGCTGCTGACCAGCTGGATCAACCGCGATACCCTTTCCTGGTCCAGCTTCTCAAATACGTCGTCGAGCAGGAGCAGGGGAGGGAACTGTTTCTGTTGCCTGATCACTTCATATTGCGCCAGTTTAAGGGCAAAGAGAAAGCTCTTTCGTTGCCCCTGGGAAGCGCTGGACTTCATAGGATGACCATCCAGCAGAAAAAGCAGATCATCGCGGTGGATACCTCCGCTGGTACGCTGCAGCAGCATATCCTTATGGCGGTTAGCCCTAAGGAGCTGTGCCAGCGGTTGTTCCAGCAGTCCGCACTGGTACTGGATGTTCACCACCTCGTGTTTCCCGGCCAGGTAATCGTACAGCTGCTGTACATGTTGTATGAAAGCAGGTAAAAATTCCCGGCGTTTCTCGAATACGGGCACGCCGTGCTGTACCAGCTGCTGGTCAAAAATATCGAGCAGGGCATCCTGGCCGGCGCCCTGAACGGCAATGGTCTTCAGCAGGCTGTTCCGTTGCTGCAATACCTTATTATAGGTGATAAGGTGCTCCAGGTAGCCGGGGTAGAGCTGGGAGAGAAGGCCATCCAGCCATTTGCGGCGCTCTTCGCTGCCGCCGAGGATGATCTCGGCATCGTCAGGGGCAATGATCACGGCCGGGAAGCGGCCAATGTGCTGGGAGAAGCGCTCGTAGGCTTCCCCGTTCAGGGAGATCTCCTTTTTCCCATCTTTCAGGGTACAGACCACCCGGTTAAGCTGACCATCCCTTTGCAGCTGCCCTTCCAGGCGGAAGCCATTGGTATGGTACTGGGTGTTCTGTCCCTCATTACTACTGAAATAGCTTTTGGTGAAGCACAGATAGTAAATGGCGTCCAGGAGGTTGGTCTTGCCGCTGCCGTTGCGGCCGGTAATGCCGATAATGCGCTTGCCGAAACGGTAGGCCCGGTGCGTGTAGTTCTTGAACTGGGTAAGCGCTATGTCAGTAACAGATAACAAAAAGGGAATTAATTATTGATAAATTGTAATTTATAATTGTAAACCACAAATTTACAGGGATTTGTTACAGTTATTTAGTTTTTAGGATTTTCCTGTTATATTTGCGGACAAATTTAGAAATAGTGGCTACTAAAACAGAAGCGAAGACGAAATTCACTAAGGAAACGTACTTGTACTGGTATGAATTGATGCTCTTGCTGCGCCGCTTTGAAGAAAAGGCCGGACAGCTTTATGGTATGCAGAAGATCCGCGGTTTTTGCCACCTGTATATCGGGCAGGAAGCAATCGCAGCAGGCGCTATGACTGCTACCAAGCCTGAAGATAAATTCATCACAGCTTACCGCGACCACGCACTGGCGATCGCAAAGGGTCTGACTGCCAATGAATGTATGGCAGAACTGTATGGCAAGGCTACCGGTTGTTCTAAAGGTAAGGGTGGCAGTATGCACTTCTTCTCCAAGGAGAAAGGCTTTTTCGGTGGTCACGGCATTGTGGGCGCCCAGATCGGTACCGGTGCAGGCCTGGCTTTTGCCGAGCAATACCAGGGCACTGATAACGTAGTACTGTGTTTCTTCGGCGATGGCGCTGCCCGTCAGGGTATCCTGCACGAAACCTTCAACATGGCGATGCTGTGGAAACTGCCGGTGATCTTCATCTGCGAGAACAACATGTACGCCATGGGTACTTCCGTAGAACGTACTTCCAACGTATTGGATATATATAAACTGGCAGACGCTTACGATATGCCGAGCGATTCTATCGACGGTATGAGCTGCGAAGTAGTGGCGGAAGGCCTTGAAAGGGCGGTGAAACGCGCCCGTGAAGGCAATGGCCCTACCCTGGTAGAGATCAAGACTTACCGTTACCGCGGCCACTCCATGAGCGATCCCGCCAAGTACCGCACCAAAGAAGAAGTAGAAGATTATAAGGAGAAGGATCCCATCACCCAGGTGCTGAAGACCATCCAGAAGAATAAATGGGCTACTGACGCAGAAATCGAAGCGATCAACGAGAAGGTAAAGAATGAAGTAGAAGAATGTGTGAAGTTCGCAGAAGAATCTCCCTGGCCGGCCGATGATGAACTGTTGAAGGACGTTTACGTACAGCAGGATTATCCATTCATCGTGGACTAATATTGAAGCTATTAGCTACAAGCTGTTAGCCGTTAGCTGCTAAATGCTAATAGCTAACAGCTAATAGCTTTACAAATTACCTATGAGTAAAAACTGATAACAAACTAAAAAATGGCAGAAACCAAAAATAAAGCCGCTACACCAGAAACAACGCAGCAGGACTTCGATCTGCAAGGCTCTTTGCACAAGGCAGAGGACCTCTATAACAAGAATAAAAAAGTGATCAACATTGCCCTGCTGGCAGTGGTGGTGATAGTAGGCGGCTTCTTCGCCTATAACCGTTTCATCAAGGCCCCCAATGAAAGGAAGGCGCAGGAAATGGTATTCCATGCGCAGCAGTACTTTGCAGCAGACTCTTTTAAACTGGCGCTGAATGGCGACGGTAACAATTACGGATTTATACAGGTGATCAATAAATACGGCGGCACCAAAGCCGGCAACCTGGCCAAATACAGTGCCGGCGTGAGCTATATCAGGCTGGGCGAGTTCCAGAAAGGTATAGACCTGCTGAAAGATTTCAGCGCTAACGATAAACTGGTACAGGCCTACGCTTATGGTCTGACCGGCGACGCTTATATGGAGCTGAACAAAACAGATGAGGGTATCGAGTACTATAAAAAGGCTGGTCACTACAGCGATAACGAGCTGACTGCCCCCATGTACCTGTTCCGTGCAGGCCTGGCCCTGGAAAAAGCTGGCAAAGCACAGGATGCCATCGCTATCTACAAAGAAATCAAAGAAAAATATCCTCAAACCAACGAAGGTCGCGAAATGGACAAGTACCTGGCCAGGTTGGGAGAAGTAAGGGAATAAATACTTATGTCAATACATAACCAAACGTTATTGAATGATGCTGGCATTCTCCATTTAGAGGATGCCAGTGTTGTTATGATATATACCGAATGGAACGACGCTGTTACCAATGAGCTGGTAGCCGGTTGCGAACGTACACTGGAACGGTATAAAATCTCCCGCGTCACTAAACACCAGGTACCCGGCGCTTTTGAATTGCCTTTTGCCTGTAAGCAGTACTGGGAAGCCACCAAAGGCACCGGCAATCAACCGGGCGCGATTATTGCATTCGGATGCGTAGTGCGTGGCGAAACGCCGCATTTCGATTATGTATGTGATGCAGTTACTACAGGCATTACACAACTGAACCTCGAACTGCCCGTACCTGTTATATTTGGTATATTGACCGTAGATAATATGCAGCAGGCCACAGATCGCCTGGGCGGCCCTCATGGCCATAAAGGCGAGGAAGCTGCGATCACCGCACTCAAGATGATCGCTTTTCAGCGGGAGCTGGGAAAATAATAGCTACAAGCGATAAGCTTCAAGCTACAAGCTATAGGCTGTGTATTGTTACTATCTGTTGAAACTTATATTTAAGGGCAATTGCTTGCAGCTTGCAGCTGATGGCTTGCAGCTTTTAAAAAACTGATCAAATGAATGTACAGCTTTTCATACCATGTTTTGTAGACCAGCTGTTCCCCGAAACCGGATTTAATATGGTGAAGGTGCTGGAAAAGCTGGGATGCAACGTGAGCTATAACCCCAATCAGACCTGCTGCGGGCAACCCGCTTTTAACGCCGGGTATTGGGACGAATGCCGCTCTGTAGCCACCAAATTTGTAAAGGATTTCCGTACCTACGATTATATTGTCGCGCCCAGCGGCTCATGCACCGGTTTTGTGCGTAACTACTATGGTAAGCTGTTCGATAACTCAGCTGCACACAATGAAGTGAAACAGCTGCGCAAGAACATGTACGAGTTCACAGAATTCCTGACGGATGTACTGCATGTAACAGATACCGGCGCCACCCTTAACGGTGTAGGCACCTATCATGACGCCTGCGGCGCGCTGAGAGAGTGCGGTATCAAGCAGGGGCCCCGGCTGCTGCTCTCAAAAGTAAGAGGCCTGGAGCTACGGGAAATGAATGATTGCGAGGTATGCTGCGGTTTTGGCGGCACCTTCTCTGTAAAGTTCGAACCGATCTCCATCGGCATGGGCGAACAGAAAGTGCTGAACGCTATCGACAGCGGGGCGGATTACCTGATCTCCACCGACCTCTCCTGCCTCATGCACCTGGATGGATATATCCGTAAGCATGGGCATTCAATAAAAACCATGCATATCGCAGACGTGCTGGCCAGCGGTCTTTAAATTTTAAACTTACTGATATGAATTACTGGCTTGTAAAATCAGAACCTTTCAAATACTCCTGGGACCAGTTTGTAAAGGACGGGAAAACTTTTTGGGATGGCGTGCGCAATTACGCCGCCCGCAACAACCTGAAGGCAATGAAAAAAGGCGACCAGGTATTTTTTTACCATAGCAATGAAGGCCTGGAAATAGTGGGCATTGCAGAAGTAGCAAAAGAACATTACCAGGATCCCACCACTACAGATCCTAACTGGGTAGTGGTAGACCTGAAGCCGCTTAAACCGCTTAAGAAACCAGTTACCCTGGCACAGGTAAAAGCAGATAAGCGCCTGGCTAACCTGCAGCTGGTAAGGTTAGGAAGGTTGTCTGTAAGCGCGGTAACAGCGGAGGAGCATAAGATTATTATGGAGCTGGCGGGGATGAAGTAAGCACTTAGCTATTAGCTCTTAGCAGTTAGCCAGATAAATACTAATGAAAGCGAAGCATGTAAAGTGCTTCGCTTTTTTTATTGGGCAAACGCATTGGCTAAACGCTAATAGCTGATAGCCAGCAGCTGTATAAAACAACTCCGGTCCCGGACAAGCCGGAACCGGAGTTAAAGAAAACCGTGAACGGTATGTTACTAAATCTTAATTCTTCATTAGTTTAATGGTCTTGACAGCTTTGCCTTCAGAAAGTACCTGCAGGAAGTAAACCCCGTGGTTCAGCTGTGCGTTGCCCAGATCCAGTCTTTCCATATATTGTCCTTTACCGCGGATGCCAAGGTCTTTGACCAGGATCAGCCGTCCTGTAACATCCAGCAATCTTACTGTTACCCTTGTGTCGGCCTGTTGCTGACTGTAGTACAGGTTGATGAATGTGTTGAACGGATTCGGGAATGCCTTGTCAACCGTTACGCCATTGGTAGCTGCTTCGTCAGCCTGTTTCAGCTGCGCGTTGTTGAGTGCACCTGCAAGCGTTACCAGCTTATTGGTGGTACGTCCGGCATCCATGGTAGCGCCGCCGTTCTGCAGGCTTACCAGGCCACTGCTGTCGCCCAGCGGGTATGCCTTGATCACCATGGCGTTCAGGTAACCGTAGTTCAGGGCAGTGTAAACCCTTATAAATATGTCGCCGTTCTGGTCAGGCACCACATCGTTGATGGTAACGGTGTTCTGGGTATTGTCGTTTGCATCCAGCGTTACTACCTTGTCGCCGATATTGTATGCCGTGATCCTGGTACCGCCGCTGCCCCTGTTGCCCAGGAAGGTGAAGGAGTAGCGTTTGGTCTGATCCAGCCTGGTGACCCTTATCTTGGCCGTATCTGTTTCCGTATAGTAAGACTCAGCCAGTACCTTGTCGGGATATACGCCGGAGTTGTCACCGGTTATTTTACCCGCCGGGTTGGTACCCGTAAAGTTGTCGACGATCTGCATGGCCACGAAAGTATTCACGTTGTTATCATCCAGCAGGTCGTACATGGTCAATCCTGCGTAAGGCAATGCAGCGGTGTTGTTCCATGGTGCGTCGGCAATGCTGGTGGTAGTGGTGAAGTTGATAGAGATGCCGAAGGCCATGGTTCCGCCGCTGGCAACGTTGCTGTAAGCGGAGAACAGTGCGCCTGCTGCTGCTCTTACTTTATAGTAGTAAACCGTATTCTGTGTAAGGCCGTTATCCGCATACGTTGTTACGTTGGCGCCTACGGTAGTGACAAGGCTATAGGTGCCATTGGCGGAAGTAGAACGCCATACCTGGTAACCTGTTTCATTGCTGGCCTTATCCGCCCAGTTCAGCTGTATGCTGGTCCTGGAGTTAGCCGTAGCCGTGAGGTTGGAAGGCGCCAGCGGTGTGCCGTCATCAACAAAGGATTGTATCACCAGTGCGTTCAGGTAAGCGGCAACAGAGCCGGCGGCTTGTCTTACGGTGAAGACGATATTACCGCTTGCATCCGGTGCAAGGCCGTTGATCTGAACAGTATTGCTGGTATTGCTGGCAGCGTTCAGCGTTACAGATTGCCCGCCTGCGCTGTAAATAGTATTCCTGTTGTCGGACACGCTGGTACGGCTGCCGAAGAACACCAGGTTGTATTTACGGGTGGCAGACAGTCCGCTCAGCTGTATACGACGGTCGGTACTGCTCTGGTCAAAGAAGAACGTCTTCATCACCGCATCGGGGTATACACCGGAGTTGTTACCGGTTACCGCACCTACGTTGTTGGCGCCGGTGAACTGATCAAGCACGGTGATGTTAATACCGCTGGCAGCGCCTGTTTCATCCACCAGGTTGGTGATGCCGGCGTTTACGTTCGGTAAGGCGTTGAAATTATTCCATGGTGAGCCGGCAGGTTCTACCTGGTTGGCGTTCACATAAATGGAAGTGATCTTCGCATCCGTTACTGTAACGGTAAAGCTTACACTGCTGGTATCGCCTGTATTATCTTTTGCTCTTGCTGTCAATGTATACTTGCCTATATCGCCACTGCCTGGTGTGAGCGTGATCTTGCCGTTACCGCCGCCGTTATCCTGCAGCACTGCAAAGGCAGGCAGGCCGGTAGCATATAAGGTGATCACATCTGAAGCCGCGTCGGTGGCTGTGATGTTGATCTGCTGGCTGGTGCCTGATTTCATGGTCACGTTGCTGATCGCAGCGATCACAGGCGCCTTGTTCGGGATCACAACAGCTATGGTATCCGTGTACGCAGAATTGCCGTAGCCATTGAGGGCTCTTACCCTGTAATACCAGGTGGTGGCGCTACCGGCAGTGGCGTCTAAATAACCGGTGGCGTTCGCGTTAGTGGGGCCCGGGTTCAGGATGGTGAAAGGCCCTGTCTGATTAGCAGAACGGGATACTTCGTAGCCGGTTTCGTTATAAGCCTGGTCGCTCCAGTTCAACTGTACACCATTGCTAACCACCTGTCCGGTGAAGTTGAGCGGTTTGGCGGGCGCTGACTGATCATCAAAGCTCGCGGTAATCACCATGGCGTTGATGTATGCAAAGCTTGATCCTGCTGCGGCTACCATGTTCACAGAGATACCTCCGTTTGCATCCGGTCTTACATCCGGGATGGAAACGGTTTGCGTGGAGTTATTCTGTGCGTTGAGCGTTACAGTAGTGCTATTGATGGTGTAGCTGGCTACACGGGCATCGCTGATGCCTGCGCGGCTGCCAAAGAATGTAAAGCTGTATTTGAAATTCGGATCCAATCCTGTAAACCGCATGGTCTGCGGGTCTGTGGTGGTCCACCAGCTGGTTACCATCACGGCATCCGGGTATACGCCGGAGTTGTTGCCGGTATTGGCGCCCTGGTTATTGATATTGGCGCCGCCGTTGATGTTCTGCCATGGGGTCAGGATGTTCATGGCCATGCTGGTAGCGCGGCCCAGGTTATCCTTCAGGGCAGGGAATACATCATTCAGCGCCGGCCGTTTGGCGGTATTATTCCATGGGGCAGGCGATGTCCAGCTGCCGTCTCCAAAGTCTATATACACGGAGTAGTTGGGGTTCACATCCGTTACCGTGATCGTGAATGACTTGGTGTCGAATGCGCCTTTACCATCATCTACTTTCACTGTTACATTGTAAACACCGGCATCGGCATAGCCCGGGTTGATCTGGATCTGTGCCGTATTGCCTTCCGGCGACATTACCGCGAAAGAGGGCAGTCCTGTGGCTGTCCAGTTGGTCGGATCGCCGCTGTTCGCGTCGGAAGAGCTAAGGTTCAGGATGGAAGAACCTTTTTCAGCCAGGCTAACATTTGATATCGGGCTTAACTGCGGCACAAAGTTGTCATTCACGGTGAGCTGGAATGTTGCATTGGTGACGCCGTTATGTTCGTCAGTAGCTGTGATCTGTATATTATATACGCCCTGGTCGCCTACGCTCGGAGAGAAGCTCAGGTTAAGGCCACCGAAACCATCAGGTGTAGCGGTGCCGAATGCCGGCAGGTTAGGCGCGGTGAGTGTCACATCTTCATCATCCGGATCAGTAGCACCGATCTGGAAGCTGGTTTGTGTGCCGTAGCGCATAGTCCTGTCTTCCGTGCCAACGATCTCCGGCAGGGCATTCAGTGTGGCCAGGTTGATCACGTTGCTGTATGCGCTGTTGCCGCCATCATTCTTGGAACGCACTCTGTAGTAATAGGTCACATTGGCGAACAGGGAGCTGTCTGCATATGTGGCCTGTGAACCGGCGTTCGGTGGGGTAGTGGCGATCAGCACATAGTTGTTCGCGTTATTGATAGAACGGTAAACTTCGAAACCTGTTTCTGTGGTAGAGTTGTCACTCCATGCCAGGTTGATCCTGGTACCTGAAACTGCGGTGCCCGTGAGATTGGTTGGCGCCTGTGGTATAGCCGGCAATACTGCTGTTTTACCGGAGACAGCGGTGGTAAACCCGGAAGCGCCGGCTTTGTTGATTGATTTCAGCCTGTACCAATAAGTGGTGTTTGGCGTTAACGCAGTATCCGTAAAGTTATTAGTGTTAGCTGCCGTGGTGCCCACTATTGTGTAGGTACCGGTGGAAGTGGTGCTTCTGTACACTTCGAAACCAGTCTCATTGCTTACGTTGTCTGTCCAGTTTACTTTCAGCTTGTTGTGGGAAACAACAGATACTGAAACGCCGGTGGGGGCGCTGGGCGCTGTGCCCAGGCTAAGGTTGTCGCGGAATGCGGAATTAGGTATCTGTGTACGCGTAAAGATTCCGGCAGATATGCTGGTCCAGTATAGCCTGATATCGTCTGACCCTGTACCTTCAAAGTAGGTCAGCGTAATGGGATAGCTGCCTTTGGTCAGCGTGATGGTGCCGCTTCTGTACTGGCCGTTGTGAATGCCGTCGTTATTCACCAGCGGGGTAGCAGTTGGGCTATACGGTGTATTGATATACAGTTTGCTGCCTGCATCTGAATAAGTTTCAAATGTGTAACTGCCGGTGGCGGGTACGGTAATATAACCTTCCCACATGATGGCGTAGTTATCCGTTCTGTTCCTTACTGATTCATCCACATTGGCGGTAAAGCCTTTCTCTACCGGTGTCAGGCTGTTAAAGTTCGGCAGGCTGGTCCATGTGCCCTCATAGTATTTATAGGTAAGACCGGTGGCCTGCGCGATGGCAGAAACCTGGTTACTGGCCGGAGATTCATTGCCGCCGGCATCCCTCGCTTTTACAACGAAGGTATAGGTAGTGCCGAAGTTAAGACCGTAAGCAGTAAAGGTTTGGGTGCCCGTGCCTACCTGCGGTATTGAATAGCTCTTCTTACCGTTGATATAAATATCATACCTGTCAATGCCTACATCGTCTGTAGATACCGTCCAGCTGAGGTATACCGCATTACGGGTGGTATTGACAACGGTCAGGTTACCTGGTGCAGTAGGCGGTTTGTTATCCGCCAGCGTGGTAGTACTTGCTTCGTTACTTACCGGTGCAGCACCGTTATTGTTCACTGCCCGTACGATATAGAAGTATTCGGTATTGGCGGTTAAACCGGTGTTGGTAAAGGTAAGCACGTCTGTACCCACCTTGCCTGCAAGGGTATACGGGCCGCCTGCTGATGTGGCGCGGTATATTTCAAAAAATGTTTCGTTATACTGTGGTGTGGGCTTGTTACCCCAATCCAGTTTGATCGAGGTCTTGGACAACGCGGTGGCGATGAGGCCATTGGCAGCATCCGGCGCCGGCGTTCCTGCAGCGTTAATAACCGTGAACGGATTGGACAGATTGCTTGAACAACCAAACTGCTCGGTAACGCGGGCAACGTAGTTACCCGGCTGGCGTGCAGCAAAAGTGTTGTCCCTTCCAATGGTATCGCTGGTGCCTTGTTTTAACCAGGCATAAGTGGCGTATCCGTCAGGTAAAGATAACACAACACTGTCCTTACCTTCCGGTGTAGGCAGTACGTTGCTTTGCAATCCTGCCATGGTGATATCCGGGGTAACGGTAGCCGCCTTGGTTTTGATCACGATCGGTATACGTGACCAGTCAGACCAACGGGTTCCGCTCCTGACACGGGCATCATATGTACCCAGCGAGGTAGCGGTATAAGTATTGCTGGTAGCGCCGGTGATGACCGTGCCATCTTTACGCCACTGGTACTGATCAAAGCCTGCTGTAAGGCCCAGCACAGCATTGATGGGTGTACCGGGGCAAAACTCGGTCTGGCCGTATAAAGCCCAGGGGTTGGACTTATACTGCCGCATCATGAACGGAAAATAGTCCGTTTCATTCCATACGGTATTCCAGATACCGTGCCCCATGGTGGGATAGATCTTGAGCTTGTAGTTGGCACCCACAGCACTTGCAGTGGCTGCTATGCCCTGTGCGATCTGGGGAGGAGGGTTCTTATCCACACCGCCCTGGAAATGCCATACAGAGGTCCATTTCCAGGTTTGTATGTTGTCGTCGTAAGTGTCTGCCGCTGCGCTGATAGGCGTAGCGCCGGCAACCAGTTTAGGGAAACGGAACAGGAAATCCCAGGTGGATGCACCACCACCGGAAAGCCCGTTCACCATTACACGAAAAGGATCCACATTTAACTGCGGAACAAAGAAGTTGTTGATCAGTTCATTAACATAGTCATACTGGGTAGGACCGAAATAACCGAACTGGTTCTGGGGATACAATAGGAAGCCATCATAGGCTCCGGAGGCAATTCTTTGATCATGCACCTGACCGCCATGGAAAAGCTGATACTCATTATCATACATGCTTCCCTTCTCGCCTATGCCATGCCAGAATACGATAATGGGATACTTTTTACTGGTATCCGCTGCATTGAAATTCTTGGGATAGTGCAACCTGAATTGCATCCCTTTGTAGATGTAGCACTTGTAGCCGTCACTGTTCCAGCTTACGCGTACTGTCCTTACCCACTTACCGATCTGGCCCCAGGTGGGCTGAGCCGGAGGGTTGCTGGGGTTGTAGGTAACCACAGGGTCATTGGGGTTCAATACCTGTGCCCATGATGTTTGTGTGCTGAACAATGCCAGCAACAGGAGTCGCAAGTAAAATTTTAACATATGTAATGATTGAGTATCCGGTAATCGTTGTTTACCAGGCTCTTTCATCGGATGTGGCCAAAAGAAGAGAAAAAAAGTTTGGCGGTTTTTTCTGGGAGATGGTCAGAAGTGGAATATAATTGTCCCTAAAATAATAAGTATGCTGCAATATAAATATTTAATATCTATACTTTCCGGAAAAGTTGGTAAAGCGCTCAAAATGGGCGGTAAATTGCGGGAATTAGCCTTTAAACGTAATTAGCACCCTACCAGGAATTTGCTTTTATTCCCGAGTATACGCCTGGCTAACTGTAAAGTCCAGATCGACAAGGCCATCACTATCACCAGGCAGACAGTCCAGATGAGCAGGTTCCCTGGCATTGGTTTGTGGAATATCAACTGGTAGAGGCCTCTCAACAACAGCACGAAAAAGTAGTGTACAAAGTATATGCCGAAGCTATACACCGCCAGTACATCCACTACTTTCGGTACGTACTTCTCCAGCCTCCACAGCCAGTACAGGTAGAAGGGGCAGAACAGCATCTTGTGCGTATAGTCTACCGGGTCGTAGAAAGGTTTGCTCACGAAGTAGTTCAATACGAGGAAAGCGATGGGCAATACGGTAATCAGGATCCAGTATTTTTGAGCAAATACCAGGAACTGGTCTTTATACCGGCTCATGAACATACCAAATACATAAACAGAGAGGAAGTGAACGGCCATGACCAGGGTGTCGCTTAACACGCTGCGCTGTACCACGTAGGATAATATCACCAGTGGGACCAATGACCAGTATAATACCGGTTTGCGGTCCATATATAACAGTATGGGGGCTATCAGGTAATATAAAGCGATCATTGGGATGAACCACAGCTGTTGCAGATGAGCGCCGTGCAGCAGGTAATAAGCTGCCTGTTCCCAGCGGGGCCAGGAGCCGAAGTCTGGGTGGTCCTCCAGGGTAAAGCCGTTAATATCCTGTGTGATCAGGCGGTATGCAAGCACCGGCAGCGATAGCAGGAGGTAGGGGCAGATCACGTTCTGGAACTTCTTGACCAGGTAATCCTTGTACTCAAACTTTGCAGATAAATGCTGAAACAGGTAGCCCGCAATGAATAGGAAGAGGATGGTGGAGTTCTGCATGATAACATCCAGGATCTTATGCGTTACAGACCCTTCTTTCCAGTTCAGCAGTATATGAGCGCCTACCACGTAGATAATGGCCACTCCACGGAAGTTGTGGATGTAGCCGATGAACTTCTTCTTGGGGGAAGCAGCGCTTGCAGCCGGCATCGGCGTGGGCTCGGGGGTGGGCGTTTCAGCTGCTACGGACAATTGTTTCTCCATTTTCTGCAATTTGGATGTTGGCATTTGGAACTTTGTTAGAACGTTTTGCTTTTTCCCAGGCAGCTGACTGACTCCTGGTCAGGTAGCGGTAAAAGCCCTGGTACACCGCTATGTTCATAAATAAAAAATAGAAAGGGATATAGAACAGGCTGATCTTGATATTTTGCTCTGCCAGCTTGTATCCCGTCAGCGCCGCCAGGTAACCCAGTACCTGTATGGCCAGGCAGGCAGGGTAAAACCATCCGCCCGCATATATAACCAGTACAATATTGCTCACTAACAGGAGCAACAGGCTTAAAGGGCTCAGCGTCCATCGCAGCACCCGGTGCGAGATGTACTGGAAAGAAACCACCGGGAACCTGAAAATGTTTAGTAATGCACGCAACATAACAATAGATTGAAAGCCGCCTGCGCTAATGCGTATCTTGCGCTTATGCTCTTCTTTGATAGAGTCGGAAGGCGTTTCCATGGCGTATGCATCCGGTGCATAGGCAATCCGGTAGCCTTTGATATTGATACGCAGGGAGATCACGAAATCGTCCAGGATCACGTCTTCTTCCACCGGCTGAAAAAGCGCCGTACGAACGGAGAACAGCTCCCCGGCCGCACCTACCACAGAATACAGCTCGGCATCGAGCTTTTTCAGGAAAGACTCATACTTCCAGTAAACGCCTTCTGTAGCGGCAGCGCCTGCAGCCTCGTCGCTGATCACTTTCTTTTCGCCGGCTACGCCGCCGGTGCGTTCGTCCGCATAGTGCTTTACAATATTGCGCACCGCACCTGTATTCAGCAGGGTATTGGCGTCGCAGAAGATCACGTAAGGGGTTTGTACATGTTCCATGGCCCTGTTCAGGGCCGCTGTTTTACCGTTGCGGGCATTGCTGTGCAGTAATTGTATGCCGGGGTAACGGGAGATGATGGCAGGGGTATTGTCTGTAGACCCGTCTGTAATAAACAGCAGCCGCAGCTTTTCTTTCGGGTAGTCCAGCGCCAGCGTGTTCACTATCTTTTCTTCGATCACTGTTTCTTCATTATAGGCGGCCACTATCAGCGTCACTTCCGGCTCGTAGGGCGCAGCGGCGGGCTTTGCCTTTAGCAGCCCGCGCTTAACCTTTACCAGTGCCCACAATAGTATACCGTATCCTATATAATTATAGAACAGTATAAAAAAGCTGGCGTAGAACAGTATATAAGTGAAACGCATATTTTATCGCTGTTTTGCTGCACGTTGCAGGCAGGCGCAGTAGCCCGTTACGGTACATTTTTTAAGTGTTACAAAAAAAGCATCGCCAAACAAGCGGCTGAATAATTTACCGGTGATCCCGCTAAACGGCCGGTCTTTCTTCTCAAAATGAGCCAGTATGTTGTGGCGTTGTTCCACGCTGCAGTCAAAGAAAGACTGGCCGTATTGTGAGCGCGCATAGGCAGCCAGTTCTTCCAGTCCCTGCAGGAACCTGTGCTGGGCGCCTGCAGGCGTACTTTCTTTTATCATGGTAATGATAAGCTCAGGTACGCCCGCATCTTTTGCACCTGGTGTGTCCGTACGTGGTATAATAGTTTCTGCCAGTTCTGCGATCAGGGACTTATAATGATATAACAGCCCCAGATCCGGTGTTCTGTAAAGCCAGTGCCCTTTCAGCCCGGCTGCTGTGGATGCTTCGCTTTCGGCTAACCACAGCCATCCTCTCAAAGCTTTTGTCCTGTTCATAGTATAGGGAATTATCAATCGGTATTCTTAAACTGCAACATCCACTCGTAAATATTCATACCGTTCTCCCTGTGTTCGGGATTATAATATTCCTCCCAGCAGCAATGTCCTCCGTTATATACGGTAAACCTGGTTAACCCGGGTTTGTACCGGTTGGTGCTGTCTGCATAAGACCGGGCGTTCTGCAGGAAGTAGCCGTCCTGCGCCCCGGCAAAGTACCAGGTATGTATGTTCGCGTCGGTGGCCAGCTTATACCTTTTCAGGTAGGGGCTGTCCAGGATCGGAGGCGACATGGTGACGCAGGCTGCAATGCGCTTTGACAGCTTGTTGCTATGCGTCTTGGCAGATTCTACCGACCAGCCTCCCGCACTGTAACCCGTAAGGTAAACGCGGCTGGGATCTACCGGGTACTTTTTCATTATATCGTCCAGCATTGGTTCTACATCCTGCGGTGCAAAAGACCAGCTTTCGGCTAATGGCGCCACTACTATGAACTCATACAGTTTATTATCCTTCGGGTTCACCGCTTCTATCTTCTTTCCTTCATGGATCTGTCTCGCTACTCCCTGCCGGAAGATCTTGCTCAGATCGTGCCCTGCAATGCTTCTTCCGTGAAAACAGATCAGCAGCGGATATTTTTTGCCCTTGCTCATGCTTTCAGGTGTCAGTATCAGCGCTTGCCTGGTTTGCCAGGGACTGATCTTGAGATCTATCGGCTTCATGGGAGCGTATTGTCCATCTCCACCGGTATGCAGCACCAGGCCGCACAGCAGTACAACGTTCTTTAAAAACATAACGTTTATTTTATAGGTTAGGGACGTTTCATTCAATAGGTTAGGGAAGTCTCATTACTTCTTCCAGCGTCATGCCCACAATACCTTCCAGTATCAGTTTTGTTTGCCGGAAGTTTCTTTCCAGCTCTACCTTCTGTACCATTTCTGCGTTGTACTGACGGTAGGCCTCTTTATAAACATCAATAGGTACGGTGTTATCGCCCGCACGGAATTTTTCTTCTACCTGGTTATAGTTCAGCAATGCATCTTCCATCACAGGCAGGTGCAGTTCCAGGAGCTTTTTGGCGGCTGCATAATCCTCGTAGGCCTGTAATACTTTAGCCTTGACGATCAGGGCCTGGGATTCCTTCTGCCGCTGCGCCAGTTTTCCTTCAGCTTTAGCCCGTTTGATCTCGTTGGGAATACTAACGAAGTGCCCGAACGGGATAGTTACCCCGAAATTGTAACGGGGGTAAAAGTTCTGGGTAGCATTTACATCACTGCTACGGCCCTTAATGGTGAACTCATTGAGGTTGCCTGCAGCAACAAAGTGATTGGCCCATTGCGCCGAGGCTACGCGGGTGTTATATTTGGCAATATCCTTACGATCATCGTATTGTTTTACATCCGGGCTTTGCAATGCCAGTTCCACCAGCTTTTGCTTAAAGCGCGTCACTGCAGGCGCATCTGCAGGCAGCTTCAGTAATACTTCGGTATCGGGTTGCTGTTGTGCATTCGCCGCCAGACCTATGCAAACAAACAGCAGTAAAATGTAGGCCTTTTTCATCAGTTAATAGTTTGTCTTTTGTTAATCTGCTGATATAACATTCATTACATCAGTTACTGTTTAATAATTGTTGTTTTTTCATCCCCTGATGAGATCACACACTACATTTTCCCTCTCTAAGAAAATCAGCAGGTGAATATCATCGGTTAATAGTTATTCGTTAAGGTATTTTACTTTGATAGCAATGGCTATGAAGGCAAACAACATAATGGACGATTCCACTAAAGTGAAAGTATCCTGTGCATATTCAGAAACCGCGGCCGCAAAGCTGGAAGAGGCAAGCCCTATCATCAGCAGCCGGTCCAGCTCATTGGTGGCCCGGAAATAGTTACCCACCGCGGTTTGCACCAGGAAATAGAAGATCCCCGCCACCAGGAACATGCTTAACCATCCTGTTTCCAGCACTGCGCGCAGATAGCCGTTGTCGCACTGAAAACCTGCCAGCGCATGCCCGGGATAATACGTTTCCCCATTGCCGCCGGTGGTATTAATGCCGCCTCCCATGGGATGCGAATGCATAAACGGCCGGATGCGGTTGCGGTTCCTGTCGCGTACGTTCACAGATTCATCCTGTTCACCAATGAAGGCGGTCCTCACCCTGTTAATAGTAGGGCTTCCATGGATCGGGCCATAGAGAATGACCAGTCCGAAGAACACAAAGCCCATCGCTATCAGTATGGTATTGCGCTTATGCATGTTGGCAATAAAGAAGATCATCAGGCCCAGCGGTAGCATCACATAACCGGTGCGTGTGCCGGAATAGCCCAGGGCCAAAGTATGCAGCACTACGGAGATCGCCAGCAGAACTTTCCGCTTCAGGTTAATGACGCTCAGGTTGGCCGTCAGCAATACCAGCATGAAAGTGATATTGCACGCCAGGATGATTCCCAGCACCGCCGCGTCAGACATGAAAGAATATAGCCGGAGGCCGAAGATGATCACGGTGGTCTTGTACTTTTCCGGGTACTTGGCCATAAAGGCTTTCTCGTACCACAGCAGGCCAAACCACTGCTGTATACAGCAATAAAGAGCGGCGGCGGTGCCCAGCGCCAGCCAGAACTTGAAGAAGTTGTACACGTCCTTCATGCTGTTAAATACGTTCAGCCCTATGTACAGGAAGAAGTAGCTGCGCAGGGCTACCCGCAGGAATACATACCATCCCAGCAGGGAACTGCCGGCAGGGTTGAAGAGCTGTGCTATCAATACCAGCAGGTAAAGGTACATACAGACCAGTATCGGGTTGCTAAGCTTTACTTTGCGAATCGTCTGATCTCCCCGCTTAAAGATGCAACCCAGCAGGGTACATAGCAGCAGGCCGTCCATCGCCACGCCCTTACTCAGCTCCGTGCCGGCCATGCGCTCTATCATGGGCAGTATAAAAGTGACGGTGATATAGATATAGAAGCCCAGACGGTAGTTGATCACACACACCAGGCCCACAGAGCCGCCTACGATCAGCACACTGAGCCCTATGCCTATCTTTGCATCCAGAGATGCCAGATAAGTGATCACTGGTACAATCAGTATCCAGATCAGTACCAGCGACGCCTGTTTCATATTTCTGCGGGTCAGTTGCATGAGCGGCTTATAGCGGTTCATTTAAAAGAAAAAGGTTTTTGCCAGCAACATTAAAATGACGGTGGCTGCGAAAGCCAGGATCAGCGTTCGGTGCACGCCCTCGTTAATCATTTTACGGTCCTTTCTCATTGCCTTTTATTTTTTTGGTATTGTGGTCAATGCTGCGGAAGGCGTTTTAAACGGCCCTACAAACAGGAAGTCCAGCCGCAGCAGCAGGCAGATCCTGTACAGCACCAGCGACAGCAGTATACCAGCCGTTACCAGTATGAATGTCATTGTCGGCATGCTGATCACCAGGCCGGTACGCAACAGTGCGGTACGCAGCAGGAAAACGATGCCCAGGTGCAGGAGGTAGATATACAATGAATGATGGCCCAGTGTAAGTAAAAAACCGAGCTTCTTATATTTTGCCAGCTGGAAGGAGATCATGATCACCAGGATCACCCCCAGCATGGCCAATGCAGAAAAGAGATAGATATTCGTTTCCGGGTGCTTCATACAGTAGTACTGCGCCAGCACAAATGCGGGCAGTAGCAGCAGCGCATTATAGCCCCTGCCCAGCTGTTGCTGCACTTTCTCGTTGAAGAAATAAGGCGCACTGAGGTGGCCCAGGCAGAAAAAGATGTAGAACATCATCACATCAGACAAGGTGCTGATATCGTACACGAAAGGAATCAGGGCCGGCAGTATCAGCCCGAGGATGATCTGCATCGGCGCTTTTAACTTAAGCACCGAATGGGTGAAGAGATACAATACGGAAACATTGAACAGGGCAAAGAGGTACCACTGCTGTAACATGCCCCGCGGGTGTATCAGTATATCTATATAGTTGCCCACTCCCCGTTTGAAATTGGTATAGTCCGAAAATATGATCTGCAGTGAAAGCTGGATAAAACACCATAGCACATATGGGTAGAGCAGCGTGTTCACTTTGGTGACCAGGTAGTCCGCAGATCCCCGCTTCTTCAGGCTGGAAGCAAAGAAAAGGCCTGAAAGAAAAAAGAACAGGGGCATGCGAAACCCGTACAGCATTTCGTTGGCGTCCATCAGCAAAGGATTTGCCGCTACGCCGCTATATAATAAACCATATAGTACGTGCCGGTATACCACAAAAATGATCGCTATGCCTTTTGCATAATCAACCCAGGCGTAACGCCCGGACAGCTCAGGCCGGAATGAAAAAATAAATTTCAATTGCTCAGGGGCGCGCATGCTATTCTTTTTTTCGACTACTACAATTCCAGGTAGTCTTCGCTTACATTGTTCAGTACAGCTCCCAGCATTTTGCCATTCAGGCTTTGCAGGAATTGTATGGATTCTTTATCGTTCTGCTTCATGGAGAGCCTGGAAGAAAATACCGCGATCACACTATCTACATAAGTCACCAGCTCTTTACTGTCGGTATAATCATTCAGGGGCGCTCCTTCCAGCAGCACATAATCATAATAGGTTTTGAGTTGCGGCAGATAGTTCAGCAAATGGTGCCTGGGCAATATCTCAGATGGGGTATAGTCGCCGCCTTTGCAGCCTATCACTTCTATGCCTTCAACAGAGTAGGTTGTTACGATCTCCCTTACTTTTTCAAGGCTTACCTCTTCGGGGCGCAGGGAAAATGTTTCCAGTGTAGGTTTGGCCTCCAGCTGCATGGTAAGATCGTTATTACAGAAATTGGTATCGATGATGAGCACCCGTTTGTTGCTCAGGCTTAAGCTGTAAGCCAGCGCCTGTACAAGGGTGGTTTTGCCCTGTTGGGGCTCTGTGCTGGTGAAGAGGAAGATAGATTTATTACTGCTCTCCACTTCAAAGCGCAGTTTGCGCAGCAGTTCCCGGAAGGTGTTCTGCCGCTTTACAGTAAGATCGTCTTCACCTGCTTTGGATTGCAGCACCTGCGGAATGCTATAGCGCTGCAGATCCGCATGGTTAATGGTGCTGATCAGTTTCAGGTCTACATTCTTCTCAAAGAGAGAAGGTGATTTGATAGACCGGTCAAAGAATTCGAGGAACAGCACACCAAGGGTGCTAAGCAGGAATACAGACATACCTGCCAGGCCCATGATCTTCATACGCTTGGTAGATTCAGGCCGGAAAGCCGGCTGGCCCTGCAAAGTTTGCCTGAAGTTATCAGAAGCTGCGGTACGGCTATCCAGCGCGGTGTTCAGTTTTTCTTTCAGTTTGTTGTATTCTTCCTGCGCCAGGTCTACTTCCTGCTGCATGCTTTTTACATTGGCCTCTTTATTGGCATAGGTGCCTACAGAGCCCCTGAGAGAGCCGATCTTTGCCTGCAGGTTGGAGACATTCAGCATGGCAGCCCGCTGGTCGCCTTCCAGCTGCGCTTTGCGTTGCAGCAGTTCTTCACGGGTCAGCGTTTTACTGGCAGTGGTAGCTGTCGGCGCTACAGACATCAGCTTTTGCAGCTGCTGGCGCGCGGCTTTTATTTTATCTGCCAGTGCAGCGTCGGTGCTCCCTGTACGCATGTACTCATCGTTCATTTGGTTGATCTGCCTGCGCACGGACACAATATCATTGTTATTGTTATTATCATATACCACCTGGCCCTGTCCCATTTGTCCCAGCTGGCTGTTCACCGTTTGCAGGGAAGAGTTGATGATATTGAGGTTATTTCTTTCATCCAACAGGGCCCTTTCAAACTGGCTGATCAACCCCAGTTCATTACCACTGGCAGCTTCCACGTTCAGCAATCCTTCTGATGCCTTATAGTTGCGCAGGGCTTCCACTTTCTGGTCAAGCTCTGTTTTCTTTTGTGCCACCAGCTCTTCAAAAGTGCCGATGTTCTCTACAGAGCGTTCGGAACGCAGGCTGCGGTAGTAGCGGAGGAATACTTTAATGATCTGGTTCACCGCGTAGGCAGACAGCTCAGGGTTTTCAGATCCGAAAGAGATATCTATATAATCCGTACGCTGCAGGCGGCCAACCGACAGGCGTTCCTTTACCGACTCATAATCGTATTTATAAAGGGCCATGTATTCCAGCAGTTTGCGCTCCTCCGGTTGATAGGAGGTAAGGGTTTGCAGCGAATCCAGCTTATGCTGCAGGATGGTCACTGCCTGCGCCCTGTTAAAGCTGGTGTATTCAGGTGTGTGACGTTGTTTGTCTGTCAGCACCGTGAAAGGCTTGGGAGAGGTAAGGTCATGCAGCATGAGGTCATAGCAAAGCAAACCGATCACACTGGGGGAGTTGAAGGTCTCTACCACGTTGTTAAACTTAACGTCTGCCTCATACAGGTTAACATTCTCATCACGCAGCTTCACATCGTCGTTCACCGTAAAGCCGGTAGACATCTGTGCGTTAGACCTGTACAACTTGGCGCGGTCCATCGTGAAAAGAAAAGAAAGTGCTAAAGCTACAACGGTGCTGATCATGATCCACCACTTTCTCTTTAGCAGGGCTTTTATAAAATATATGACATCCATATCAATTATTATTTTTTATCACTTATGCTGCCTTAAAAAATCCGGATACAACCGGACCTCTTCGGCAAATCATACGATACCTATTTCAATACTCATGACCGCATCCAGTCACGCACCAGAAATTCAAAGGAATGGTAAAAAAGACGGTAGGCTCACGGTCTGCAACCGACCTACATTACGTGGTTTTTGTCTTAGGATAAGGCAGTAGAAAGATTAGATTTGCAACACCAGCGCCATTTTGGGAGAGCAGATATGTTCTAGCTGTTAAGGAAATAAACACCCTATGGCGTACCCGGTTTCGAGCGCTAAATTAATTCGCAGATCATAAACTACCTAATTTTTTTGGGTGAAGTAAGAAAATTTACTAGTAAAAGCCACTTTTCAGCACGTGAAGTAAGGTAAGCGGCAACATAAGCTTGTTACAACATTAATGGAAATGGAAGTAAGTTTCCAGGGAGAGCAGGCCTATGATCATACCGGCGATCGCCCTCAGGCATTTGTTATAACTGATCTTGTCGTACGATAACAGCAACAATACAAAGAAGGGCGCAGCCTGCGCCACGTAACGCGAACTGAAAAGATGCATCACCTTCAGGTTAGTGGCCAGCATCAGCATTGCGCACAGGAATAAGAAAAGGAAGAAAGGTTCCTGTCTCCGTTCCCAGGCTCTTATCAGCGAGCAGATAGAAAAGTAGCAGGCGATCACCCAGAGCACCGGCACTATAATAAAAGGGTAGGGGCGCATCACCTCCCTGGGTAATACTTTGGCCAGGGAAAAATACAGTGGCGCATATTTAAGCCGGATCACGGTGAGGTTGGCTACCAACAACACCGCATACACAACCAGCATATATATAAGTATACGCCTGTTAAAAAAGAACCACTCCGGCGCCAGTATGAAAGTGATCAGTGCGCCATATGCAAAGGCCAGCATCGCATGCGGTATACTTAGTCCGCCGGCTGCAGTGAACGCCTGCTGCGGCGGCATCAATCCTTTCCAGATGATGAACACCGGCAGGCAAATGGCCAATGCCGTGCTCATGTATATAATGAGTATCACCCAGCGGCGGCCGTCGTGAAAATGTCTTACCAGCAGCGCGCCCGCAGCCGGTACCATGATCAGGAAAGGAGACCTTCCCAGGATAGACAGGCCGGTGGCTACACCTGCCAGCAGCGCCAGTAAAAGGCTGATCACAAAGGCGCTGTCCTGCTTTCGCAGCGCATGCAGCAAAAAAAGTATGGAAAGGGTGGCAAAGAACATGGGCGGAATTTCTGTTAAGGCCATGCCTGATACATTCCACACCATAGGGATGGCCATCATGTTCAGGGCCAGCAGAAAGGCGTGCTTTTTTTCTACCTTGTTAATCTGGGTAATAATAGCTGTCAGCAGTAAGATCATCACTCCCAGTAGTGCAGTGTTCACCAGCCTGATGCCTGGCGTCTGCAAATGGGTGATCCCTCTGAGAGGATAATGTATGAACTGATACAGCGGTCCCGGCGCCTGCTCATTTATCTTTAACAGGAACTCTTTAGTGAGACCGTATTGCTCAAATAAGTACACATTGGGAATGAACAACGGCTCATCATATAAAGGAGGCTGTTTATGATAGATCGTGATTAATACCAGTATGATGTAGGCTACTATTCCAAGTAATAATAATAGAATGGCCGGACCCGAAAATCTCTTCATGGGGTAGTAGTATGTCGACGGCAAAAGTAATTTATCTCGATTAAAATTTTACTATTTAGACCTTTTTTACCCGTATCTTTGTTTGAGTACTCGTTTACCTTCGTTTTCCTTGCATTCACCCGGGAAAATATACCGTTTACGAAATACTGTCTGGTTAATTAACAAAGTATTATAATTTTACATCCATTCGAAGCATTGTAGCAATTTTCTCTCTGATTGAAACTATGCTGAGAAAAACCTGGTCAACTAGTGTTATTTTATTGAGGAACCTTTGATAATTTATTGAGGATACCTTAAATTACAGTTAGTTAATCCCTCTATCGATCATCATATCCCCTGAAAAGCTACCGTACATTTTCAGTTCTCTTTGACCTTATCCATCTAAAGCCTTCTTATACCTATGGCATAGCTGTGCGTTTTTGCTTAGGTGTTGTGTTTAAAAGTTCAAGTTTTATTGAAAAAGAAGGTAGTAATGAAAAAGAAAGTTTTAATAATAGATGACAGCAAGCCAATAAGAATATTGTTGGAAGCAATACTGAGCAGGCATTATGCTGTAGTAGCGGTGGGAGACGGCCTTGACGCCATGGCCTGGCTGTCGGGCGGTAATACTGCAGACCTGATCGTTACAGACCTGCGCATGCCCAACATTGATGGCTGGGAACTGCTGGAACATTTATCTGCCAGTTATTTATATAAAGACATTCCTGTACTCGTGCTCTCCGGTGAAATAGCCAATGCAGCGCCAGAAACATTGATGGCACGTTACAATAACGTACAGGCGGTAATGCATAAACCGTTTGATCCGGTAAAATTGCTCGAGAAGATCGCCTGTATGCTGAACGGTCAGCTGACCGAAACCTTGTCGTAATCCCTTTACCAAAGCTAATTGCAACTAAAAGATATGGAGACAACGATTACACCTAGTTTTTCGACTACTGCCACGATTGTCAGGAGTGCAACATCAGGTAAGCCTAACACTACGATCATCCGTCATATCTCGGATGAGAAGATAGCGTTGTTCATAGGCCACAACGTTGTAGAAATGCCCCAGGAACCGGGGGATTTCAAGTACCTCACGGCAGATCATGTGGCCGATGCACAGGAGGCAATTGATCAGTTGCTGAACGTGTACCGGAAGATCCCTGCTGTGATCATCTATCGTTTCAACAGCAGTTATGAAACAGATCTGGCCAGCTGGCAAACCTATTTTGAAGAGCACCAGGTGCTGCGCTCAATCCCGTTTTTCCTGTATACGGATCAGTTGTCAGATACCCTGCGCACCTTCGTAAAGAAATATGTGTTCATCGACGAGATCATTACCCGCGACTGCCTCATCAACCGGTTGGAAGATAAAGTGAACTTCGTGAGCAAGTTCAAGCGTATGCATCTCTTTGTGCCCAAAACGCCTGAAGCTCCCGGCGTTACTTATCATAGTACTCCCATGAACCGTGCTGCCAAAAGGATCTTTGACGTATTGGTAGCCGGTACCCTGCTGCTGCTGCTGCTGCCGGTGTTGCTGCTCATCTCCCTGCTGATAAAGCTGGAAGGGAAAGGCCCGGTTTTGTATACTTCTTCCAGGGCCGGTAAGAATTACCGCATGTTCCGGTTTTATAAGTTCAGGACCATGGTGGCGGATGCAGACAAACAGCTGCATGTGCTCAAAGCCCAGAACCAATACAATGGCAACGGTAACGGCCCGATGTTCTTCAAAGTGTCCAACGATCCCCGCGTAACCCGCCTGGGTAGCTTTTTACGCAATACCAGCCTTGACGAGCTGCCCCAGTTGTTCAACGTACTGAAAGGAGATATGTCGCTGGTAGGCAACCGTCCGCTGCCGCTCTATGAAGCCGCTACGCTTACCACCGACGATTGGGCAGAACGTTTCCTGGCGCCCGCCGGTATCACCGGCCTGTGGCAGATCAGCAAACGTGGTAAAAAAGATATGTCTGTTGAAGAGCGGATCAGTCTTGATATTAATTACGCGCACCGGCACAACTTCGCCTACGACATGTGGTTGATGGTGAACACACCCTTTGCGCTCGTACAAAAAGATAACGTATAATGACAGCTGTTATTGAAGTTATTTTATTTTCCTACTTAGCCGGATGCATACTTTACAACCTGATACTGTCCATCGCAGGACGGATGCAGCGTAAAAAAAATACGCAACATCTGCCGGCTGCGGCAGAGGGCCCTTATGCTAAAATGGCCATCCTGATACCGGCCTATAAAGAGGACTCTATCATCCTGTCCACTGCGCAGAGCTATACCAGGCTGAACTACCCTTCCGGACAATATGAAGTGATTGTGATCGCAGACTCGCTGCAGCCTGAAACGCTGCAACAACTGCGCGCATCCGGCGTTACAGTCGTCCCCGTTTCATTCGACAAAAGCACCAAGGCAAAATCGCTGAATGCCGCTTTTGCCCAGCTGGGCGACCATTACGACCTGGCCCTGATCTGTGATGCGGATAATATGCTGGCGGCAGATTTTCTGCTGCTCGTAAACCAGGCTTTCCAGGCAGGAGAGTATGCCATACAGGCCCGGCGGGTAGCCAAGAACCTGAACACACCCTTTGCTGTGCTGGATGCGGCCAATGAGATCATTGCCAACCACATCTACCGCAAAGGCGCCAACGCCCTGGGCTTGTCTTCTTCCGTGATCGGCAGCGGCATGGCCTTCCATTACCCGCTGATAAAAAATATCATGCAGGAGATAGATGCTACCGGAGGTTTTGATAAAGTGCTGCAGCTAATGGTCATCTCAAAAGGTCACGCCATTTACTACCTGGAAGATGCACAGGTGTTTGATGAAAAGGTAGAGCAGGCCGAAACTTTTGAGCACCAGCGCAGGCGCTGGTTATCCAGTCAGCTGGTGTACCTGCGTCATTACTGGAAAAAAGGATGGCATGAACTGTTCAGGGGCAACATCGATTACTTTAACCTGGCAGTATGCCAGAACCTGCTGCTGCCCCGGCTCTTGCTGGTGGTAGCCGTTACGCTGGTTACGCTGCTGTATATCGCATTGCACCAGTATCTGTTGTTGCCGCTGGCCTGGTGGATAGCCCTTTGGGTATGCAACTGCGTCAGCCTGCTGCTGCCCATCCCGGGCCGGTTCTTCAGCCGTTACCTGCTTACCGCATTGCTGGGGCTCCCGCGTGCGGCATTCATCATGGTAATGCTGCTGTTCCGCCTCAAAGGCGCCAACAACCGTTTTATACATACCAAACATACCAAAACAGAGATAGACAATCCCTTGTTAGATGTTGCAGGCAAATAAACAGACATATCACCCACTGGTTTCTATCATCACCGTCAATTATAATAATACGGCTGTAACCTGTGAACTGCTGGCATCCCTGCAGCAAATCAGCTATCCGCGCTTCGAAGTGATAGTCGTGGATAATGCTTCAACAGAAGATCCTACCAGGGAGATCATTAACCGCTTTCCTACCGTGAAAGTGATCCGCAGTGAAGAGAACCGCGGTTTTGCGGGAGGGAACAACCTCGGCATCCAGGCCGCCGCCGGTAACTACCTCTTCCTCGTGAACAACGATACTGAATTCACGGAAGGGCTCATAGAAGGATTACTGGAAGTATTTGCCAGCTATCCCGATGCAGGCGTGGCCAGTCCCAAATTCCATTACTACTTTCACAAGGGCACTATTGAGTATGCCGGCTATCATTCCGTGGACATGTTCACCGGCCGCAACAGCATGATCGGCTGCCGCGAGAAAGACCAGGGACAATACGACGCCGTCAGCTCAACGCCCTATGCACATGGCGGCGCCATGATGATCAGCCGGGAAGCGCTGGATAAGGTAGGCCTCATGCCTGAATTGTATTTCCTGTATTACGAAGAGTTCGACTGGTGCGAGCAGTTTCGCCGCAAAGGATACAAGATCTACTACCAGTACAAATCACTGATCTACCATAAGGAATCTATGACCACGGGCAAAAACAGCCCGCTTAAAACATACTATATCACCAGGAACCGGATCCTGTTCATGCGCCGCAACGTGCGCCTGCCCGCCCGCCTGGTGTTCATACTGTATTTCATTTGTTTTACGGTGCCGAAAAATACCCTGCAGTTTCTGCTTAAAAGGGAAGATACCCACCTGAAAGCATTCTGGAGAGGTATTTACTGGAACGTAAAAAATTTACAAACACTTTAATTAAACGACATGTGTGGAATTGCTGGGTTTATTGATTTTACCAAAAAATCAGGAACAGATATCCTGCAGCGCATGACTGATGTGATGCTGCACCGCGGCCCGAACGACGCCGGCTACGAAGTGTTCGGGCATCCGGCTGCGAACATCGGGCTGGGCCAAAGGCGGCTGTCTATCCTGGATCTGTCCAGCGGCGGCCATCAGCCTATGCGTTTCGGACATTACACCATCATCTTTAATGGCGAAATATATAACTTCAAAGAGATAAAGAAGGACCTGGAAAAAATAGGTTACACCTTTCATTCCGGTTCCGATACAGAAGTATTGCTGAAAGGATATGATGCCTGGAAAGAACAGGTGCTGGACAGATGCATCGGCATGTTCGCCTTCGTGATCTACGATGAAAGGCAGGATAAAGTGATACTGTGCCGCGACAGGGCAGGCGTAAAACCCCTTTACTATTTCTGGGATGGTAACGTGCTGCTCTTTGCCTCCGAGCTCAAAGGTTTATGCGAGCACCCGCAGTTTGAAAAGGAAATTGATGTGAACAGTGTATCGCTGTTCCTGCAATACAGTTACATTCCCGCACCTTATACCGTATATCGCCAGACCCGCAAGCTGAAGCCGGGCCATCTGCTGACGGTAAGCCTCAACAGGAAAGAGATGCAGGAATGTTCTTACTGGAACGTGCTGGATGCTTACAACCAGCCACTGACCAACCTCTCCCAGCATGAAGTGATCCAGCATACCGAAATGCTCATGAAGAGCGCTTATAACTACCGCATGGTGGCAGACGTGCCGGTGGGCGTGTTCCTCAGCGGCGGTTATGACAGCGCCAGCGTGGCCGCCATCCTGCAGGCCGGTTCGGGCAGCCGTATCAAAACCTTCACCATCGGGTACAAGGAAAAACAATGGGACGAATCCGCAGAAGCTAAGAAGATAGCCCGTCACCTGGGCACTGATCATACAGAATGGATCGTAGGCCCTAAAGATGCGCTGGATGTGCTGGAGCACCTGCCCGAGATCTACGACGAGCCTTTTGCCGATAACTCTACCGTGCCTACCACCCTGGTAAGCAAACTGGCCGCCCGCCAGGTAAAGGTGGCGCTTTCTGCCGACGGCGGCGACGAGATCTTTGCCGGCTACAATAAATTCAACCAGGCCTTACGCTATACCCGTTTCTCAAAACGGTTACAACGGATGCTCAGTCATACCATGTCGGTACTGAACCCTGAAATGATCCCGTATTTCAACAGGAAATACAATTTCGCTTCCCGCTACGAGAAGATGAAGCTCATATGGGGCGCCGGCCAGCCGCAATACGCGTTGAAATACATCAGCCAGTACCTGACCGAAACTGAAACGCAGCACTACCTGCAGGTAAGACCGGAAAAATACCGGACCTCTTTTGACCTGAATGGTGAGCTCAATGAAGTGAACGACCCGCTGAATAAGCTGCTGGCCATGGATTATAAGACCTTCCTGGTAGACAACAACCTGGTAAAGGTAGACCGGGCTACCATGAGCGTAAGCATTGAAGGCAGGGAACCGATGCTCGACCACCGCCTGGTGGAATTCCTGGCGCAGGTGCCTGCTTCACTCAAAGTAAAGGACAATGTAAATAAATATATACTGAAGACGATCGTGCACAAATACATCCCACCCTCCCTTATGGACCGCCCCAAACGGCCTTTCATCGCACCCCTGCAGGAATGGTTCCGGGATGAGCTGCGCGAACAGATGCAGTATTACCTGGCCCCCGACAGGCTGAACAAAACGGGGCTTTTCAATGCTCCACATGTACAGCAACTGCTGGACAGGTTCCTGACAAGCGGTAATATTAGTCATCAGAAACTGTGGAATATTCTCATATTCCAGCTATGGTATAACAGATGGATAGAGAAATTATGACACAGGAAAGAAAAATACGTGTGCTGCAAACCATCCGCCAGGGAAAGATCGGCGGTGGGGAGAGCCATGTACTCGACCTGGTGGCTACATTGGACCGCACAAAATTCGATCCGCTGGTGCTGGCCTTTACAGACGGGCCAATGATCACTGCACTGCAACAAATGCAGGTGCCGGCCCACGTGATCGAAAGCGAAAAAGCATTTGATATTACCGTTTGGAAGCAGGTAAAACGCTTCATGCTGCAGCAGCAGATAGACATCGTGCACGTGCATGGCACCCGCGCCAATACCAACGTATTATGGGCGGCGCGCTCCCTGCAGCTGCCGCTGGTATACACCATTCACGGCTGGTCTTTCCATGAAGGACTGCACCCGGTGATGAAGCACGCCCGCATTGCGGCAGAGAGATACATCACCCGCAAAGCGCAGGTAAATATCTGCGTGTCTGAATCCAACCGGCAGACAGGCCTGCGGGCATTCGGCGGCTTTAAAGCAGAAGTGGTCCGGAACGGCGTGAACCCGCAGAAATTTAATCCGTCCGCAGCCTACCCTGATATAAAGGCTGCCTGCGGAATTCCGGCTAACCACCTGGTGGTAGGTTATATTGCCCGCATGACCCTGCAGAAAGATCCGGTTGGCATGATCAAAGCCTTTGCCAGTGTGGCTGCCCAGCTACCGGATATTACCTTGCTCATGGTAGGAGGAGGTGAGCTGCAGCAAAGCGCCCGGGATACCGCTGCATCGCTGCGCATCAGTGACCGCGTGGTGTTCCAGGATTTCCGGCAGGATGTACCGGCCGTGCTCAGCGCAATGGACATCTATTGCCTGCCTTCTCTCTGGGAAGGATTTCCCATCGGCGTACTGGAAGCCATGGCCATGGGCAAAGCGGTAGTGGCCAGCGATGTGGATGGCACCCGTGAAGCAGTTGATCATGAACATAACGGGCTGCTGGTGCCACCGTCGGACAGCGCTGCACTGGCCAACGCTATTCTACGCCTTGCACGGGACTTCTCCCTGAGAAAGCGCCTGCAGCAAAAGGCGATGGATACCATCCGGTCTACTTATAACGTAACCGGTATGACGCGCAACATTGAAGCTATTTATAATAAATTATTAGCAGCCAGCCACTAGCTTTTAGCTAAGGGCCAACTGCTAAAAGCTAAAAGCTGTTTTATTTTTTATGATCACCTACGAATACGAACGGATTGCAGACATTAAACGCCTCAACTTCATCGCTGCCTGCCTGCAGCAGAGCATTCCCGCACGGGCACGGGTGCTGGACGTAGGCTGTGGTAACGGCGTTATCAGCCGCCACCTCGGACAGTTTGGCTATGAAGTGCTGGGGATAGATATCAGCCAGAAAACAATTGATGTAGCGCGTTCGAAGAACAAGCTGCCCAACGTTCACTTTGAAGCGGTAAGCGCAGAAGCCTTAACTGCACAGGGACAGCAATATGATGCCGTAATATGCAGTGAAGTGCTTGAGCACCTGCACCAGCCGGGCTTACTGCTGCAAACAATTTATGCATCCCTGAAGCCGGAAGGCGTGCTGATCGTAACAGTGCCCAACGGCAAAGGCCCCCGTGAAGTATGTGTGACCAAACCCATGTTAAAGGCGCGCAATAACCCAAAGCTCTGGTCTTTCATCAATAGTGTGAAAAGCTCACTTGGCTTTAAAGGTACTACCGTACAGTCGCAGGCAGATAACCTGGACCACGTACAGTTCTTTACCTGTAAAGACCTGCAGGAACTGGCCGCCGCGCACGACTTTAAAATAGTGCAGATCGCCAAGACCAATTTCGTGGAAGACGTATTCCCTTTTTCCCTGTTCACCAAACGTATCAAATTCCTGCAGGCGCTTGACTGTAAGGTGGCTGAATTGCTGCCCGTAGGTTGTACCGGCGGTTTCAACACCGTATGGAGAAAAGCGTAGAAAAGCCGCAGGCTGCAAGCTACAAGCCGCAAGCCTTGAAAGCGGTGGCTTACAGCTTGTAGCTTGGAGCTTGAAACTTGTAGCTATATGAAGATCGCCTTTATTATACTGGCTCACCGGCATCCTGCACAGCTGAAACGATTGCTGCAGGCTTTGTCGCATCCGGGTATCGATTGTTATGTGCATGTAGACGCCAAGTGTGACCTGTCTCACTGGCAAGACGCGCTCTCGCTGCCGCAGGTATACACCGTACAGCAAAGGGTAAAAGTGACCTGGGCCGGATGGAGCATCCTACAGGCTACCCTCAACGGTATGCAGGCGGTGATGGACAGTAAGGAACCCTATGCTTATATCACCTTACTGAGCGGGCAGGATTATATCCTCAAGCCCGCTGCCTTTATCTACGATTATCTCATCGCCAGGAGCGACAGCGGCCAACAGTTCCTCAACGTGATCTCCGATACGGCGCTGGCGCCCATGATGAGCAAAATGAACAACTATCATTTTGTAGAATATAATTTCCCCGGCAAGTATAAGTTCGGCAACCTGTTAACTGCCCTCATGCCCAAACGACAGCCGCCTCTTGGCTTCAAGCTGTACTGCGGCTCCGCCTGGTGGACGCTTACACCAGACTGTGTGGCATACTGCCTGCAGTTTGAACGAACGCATCCCGCTTTGCGCCGCTTCTTTAAATTCACCTGGGGCTCAGATGAGTTCCTGATCCAGACGATTCTCATGAACAGTGATTACCGTGAAAAGGTGAGCATGGATAACCTGCACTACATAGACTGGGCTGCCGGACTGGAACATCCGAAAACATTCGGCGTGGAAGACATCGGGGCCCTGATGGCCTCCGGTAAGCTCTTTGCCCGCAAGTTTGATATGGAAAAAGGCGCCGCAGTAATGGACCTGTTAGATGAAAGTTTCAGCACGGTGCAGCTGTAAGGTTGTTACCAGACAAGAACAAATAAAGAAGCCGGATGTGATCACTCGTCACATCCGGCTTTCGTATATGGAAACCGTTATTATACTTCCACCGGTTCCTTTTTCTCTCTCTTTACCTTTGCCAGCAGCCTTTTACTTTCCTGCCAGCCCAGGTCCCACACATCGCGCAGGCTTATATCCAGGCGCCGTTTCAGGAAGTAGTAACCGAAGCCCACTGCAAATATTACATTCAGCAGCGAGGCTAACGCAACGGAACGGATATCTGTATAGATCCATACAAACACGATATCACAGGCTACATTCAATATCAGCTTCAGGAAATTCTTGTAGAAATTAATATTCGGCAGGTTGATCATGTCCAGCGTAACGCCGATGAAACGGTCAATAGGCCAGAGAATGGCAGACAGCAATATGATGCGCACAATATCCGTAGCGCCAAGATAGGCGCGGTCTGCCAGTATGATGATCAGCGGTTGTGTGAACAGGAACAAGCCGATAATGAAAGGAAGGATTAACAGTGTAACCGTGCCCGTATATTTTGAGAATGCACGGGCTACTGCGCCATAGTCGTGCCGGTTAGCGGCGCCAGACAAAGTAGGCTGGGCCGTAGCCACAAAACTGCGCAGGATGATCTCAATTACCTCCATGAACTTTTGCGGTATGCTGTAAAGCGCTACAGCTGCGGGACTCAGCATGGTCCTTACCACCAGCGTGTCAGAGTAGTTCAGCAGCGATGAAGATACCATGCTGCCCACAATATGCTTACCAAAGCGAAAGAGCTCCAGCGCCTGTTCTTTCGTACGGAAAAAAAGCGTGCGTACTTTGGTCCACCTGCGTAGCAGGCAATACAGGCTGGCCAGCAGCATCGAGCTGCTGTAGGCATACAGCACATTTTGTATAGTGACCTGCTTTAAAAGAAAAAGGCTGCCGAGAAATACCAGGAAAGAACCGTTCTGCACCAATCTTACTAATACGATCTTCTCAAAACGGTGCTCCGCCTGTAATACCCAGGTGGCAAAGTTCATAGGCAGCGAGCACAGTGTGAGTATGCCCAGCCAGCGGATAAAGAAATGCCAGGTATCATTGAACCAGGGATAGGCGGCAAAGTAAACTACAAAAGAAAGCACCAAGTAGCTCAGTGTAAGCAACAGTGATATATACCACGCTGCTCCCGCCACCTTACGGGCAGTGCTTACTTCCACCCCGGTGTAGAATTTGATCAGCCCTGATTGCAGCAGCGCTGTTCTGATCTGGTCAAGGATGTTATAGGTGCCGATGAAAAGTACCCATTCGCCAAACGCTGTAAGGGGAAGCATCCGAACAAGCAGTGAAAAAGACAACACGTTGAAGAACGCCATCACAATATTGCCCAGCAAAGAATGAAAGTGCCTGTTACGGATGGCAGCCAGAAATCCAAAAGCCATGTACAATCGTTAATGAAAAAAAATATAGTAACGGAGGTCTTTTATTAGGATATAGGTAAAAAAAGCATTGTCAGGAAGGAATCGGCAATGCAAAGCTCTGTTATAAGCGCAAGATATAGTTTTTATCTGGAAAAAAAATCTATTACAACTATTATGCGAGCTTAGCCATAGAATTTCAATAGGCTTATGAATGTAAAAAAATAACAATTTATTATTATCAGTAATACATATGGGAAAATTTTATTATTTGATTCATAAAAAACCCTTTCTTTGCACAATAATATTGGAAAGGAATCATCAGAAGAGTACTTAGTAGCGACGCCCCGGGACAATCCATATTACCTGTCGATGTTATTCACTTAATCTTCATCACGCATGACCAGGGCCTCATGCGATGAAATTTTAACTAAATCTCATTCGATAACCTGAAACCATATTGTTTCATGAAGAACCTCTATGACGTAAACCATCGTTGCAGACCTTTACGCAATCGTATCCGTTTGCTTTTATTGCTGTCTACACTATCCCTCTACCTGAACGCTATCGGGCAGATGAAGAATGTCCCTAGATCCTTGCCGGCATCTTTCAACAATATGACCGGTTATTATGAGGCAGTACCCCAAAGTTATAGTGCCAACCCTTCCAAAAAATATCCTCTTTTAATAGTGCTGCATGGCGTGGGCGAGCTCGCGGGCGCCAACGGCAAAAAGCTGCAGGAAAAAGTGCTGAAGAACGGGCCTCCCAGGCTCATAGAAAGAGGTACTTTCCCCGCTTCCTTTACCGTAAAAGGACAACAACATTCATTTATCGTAGTTACACCGCAGTTTAAGGTATGGCCGGCATCCGGAGATGTGCACACCCTTATTGCCTATCTTAAAACGCAACTGCGTATAGACGATAGCCGCATTTATATAACCGGTCTGAGCATGGGCGGCGGCGTTACCTGGGGTGCGCTCTCAGAAAACCAGGGTCAGGCCAAAAAGATAGCCGCTTCCGTTGTGGTATGCGGCGCCTGGGACCCCCAACCCCGGCTGGCCAATGTGATCGCCGAAGATAATACGCCGGTATGGGCCCTGCATAATGATAACGATCCCACCGTACCGGTGGCTTACTCTAAAGGCTGGGTAAAGGATATCAACAGCCACGTGCCTTCGCCCAATCCAGCTGCAAAGCTTACTATCTTTCAATCACGCAGCCACGACGCATGGACAAAAGCTTACGATCCTGATTACAGGGAGAACGGCATGAACGTCTATGAGTGGATGCTGCAGTATACCGATGGTGCGGCTACCGCTCCGCCATCCAGCCGGGCTAACAGAACCATTCATGTACCAGCCAACAGCTTCCGCCAGATCTATTACCCGGATGTCATGACGACACTCAATGTGCAGCCCGGAGATACGCTTTGCATTGCCGCGGGAGATTATGACTATATCTATTTCAATAAGCTGGTAGGCACCGCAGACAAACCTATTATCATTAAGAACTGCGGCGGACAGGTAAGGGTAGGGGTGAGAAGCACCGCCTCCAACGGGGCTTTTGTGCTCAGCAGATCCAAATACTTCAAGATCGAGGGCAACGGCACTCCCGGTATTACATATGGCTTCGATGTGAACGGCACCAATGCAAAGGGCGCCATCATGTACGGCTTCTTCCTGGGCGACGGTTGTACCGACTATGATCTGCATCATGTGTACATCCACGACTGCGGTACTTTTATACAGGCCAAAACCATCCAGCAATGCGCTCATCCTGAATGGCTCGAAGGCTCCTTCGTAATGCGCAATGTTAAGATCCATGATACGAAATGCCGTAACTCTGCCTGGGAAGGGTTCTACATCGGTAATACCCATTACCTCTTCAGCGAAGGCAGCTGTATAAACATGAAGTCCCACCACATTGAAAATCTGCAGGTATACAATAACGACCTGGAAAATATGGGTAGTGACGGTATCCAGATCTCCATGGCAGACCTGGGTAATAACCTCGTGCACCATAACCGGGTAGTAAATTATGCCACTTCAAAGAATGTGGCGCATGGATACGGTATCCTCGGCGGTGGCGGCAGTACCCTGCGCATCTACAATAACCGAGTGGATAAAGGCTTTAACTGCGGCATCCAGATCTTCGGCAGCGGCATTAACTACGTATATAACAACGTCGTTTCCAATGTAGAATATGAAGGGATCAATGTAACGGATAAACTGCAGTTCCAGCCTGCAACCGGCTATATCTACAACAACACGATATATAACACCGATGTGAACGGCATAAAGATCTATGCGGACCTTACCACCGTAGGGCATAAGGTCTATAATAACCTGGTGATCGCCAAAGGCACTGCCTATGATTACCCGCAAAGCGGTTTCTACATCAGGGGAGCCAAAGCCATCAAGTTCGAAGCGCTGAACAACCTATCCTATAAGACGATAGACGAAGCCCGTTTTGAAAATGCCGGCGCCAATGATGTAAGGCTTACCGCCCAGTCAGGCGCCGTGAACCATGGCCGCGATATGAACGACCTGAGCCTGCACACCGATATGGATGACCATAGCCGCCCGCTGAGCGGTAAGTACGACGTAGGCGCTTATGAGTTCAGTGGTGCGCCTGCGGCTAATACAGCTCCTGTGGCCGACGCAGGTAAAGACCAGGTATTCACCCTGCCTATCAGCCTCGTGGCACAGCTGGATGGCAGCAATTCCAAAGACCCGGATGGCACTATAAAAACGTATTCCTGGAAGAAAAAGACCGGGCCGGTGCTCGGCTCCATCGTAACGCCCAATGCCGCGAAAACAACGCTGGCAGCCCTGGTGGCAGGCGTGTATGTGTTTGAGCTGACCGTAACAGACGATAAAGGCGCTACCAATGCAGACGAAGTGACCGTTACCGTAAGCGCAGCCGCCAACAAACCACCGGTAGCTAATGCCGGTACTGATATCACCATTACCCAGCCCGCCAGCAGCGTACAGCTCAATGGCCTGAACTCCAAAGATGCAGATGGTACCATCAGCAGCTATAGCTGGAAAAAGATCAGCGGGGCTGCCGGAGAAACCATCGTAACGCCTAATAGCAGCAAATCCAATGTAACCGGCCTCAAACCAGGTACTTATGTGTTTGAGCTCACGGTGAAAGATGATAGAGGCAGTTCTTCTGCCGACCGTGTAAGCGTAACTGTTTACCCGGCCAAGAATGATCCGCCGGTAGCCAGGGCAGGTGTGGATAAGACCATTACCCTGCCGCTCAACACCGTTGAACTGAATGGCATCACTTCTTCTGATGCGGATGGCCGTATTGCTAAATACAGCTGGCATAAAGTATCCGGTCCCACCGGCGGCGCCCTGAGCGCCCCCGCTGCTGCCAAGACCAATGCCACCGGCCTTACCGCAGGCGCCTATGTATACGAGCTGACTGTAACGGATGATGACAACGCTACCGCCAGCGACCGTGTAGTGATTACTGTGATTCAGTCCACCACCAATAAACCACCGGTAGCCAATGCGGGTAATGATGTGACCATCACCTTGCCCACCAGCTCCACACAGCTGAACGGCAGCGGCTCAACAGATCCGGATGGTAGTGTTACTGCTTATTCCTGGAAACAGCTGAGCGGGCCTTCCACCATAAAGATCACCAGCCCTGGCGCCAACATCACCGCCGTAAGTGGTTTCATACAGGGTTCCTACTCATTTGAACTGAAAGTAACAGATAATAAGAACGCTACTGCTACAGACCGGGTAACCGTTATCGTGAACAAGGCGGCCAATAAAGTGCCTGCTGCTCATGCCGGTAACGATATCAGCATTACCCTGCCGGTGAACAGCGTACAGCTGGACGGCCGCAGCTCATCCGATCCGGATGGCTCCATCGCCGCCTACAGCTGGAAGAAAGTGAGTGGCCCGGCAGGTGGCGCCATCAGCACACCTTCAGCCGGTACTACCAAAGTAACTGGTCTGCAGGCCGGCGCCTATTCCTTCGAGCTGACAGTGACCGATAATGGCGGCGCTACCGCTACTGACCGGGTCAACGTTACAGTGGCGCCCGAAGCGGTGAATGCTCCACCGCTGGCCAAAGCAGGCAGCGATATTACCATCACCCTGCCGCTGAGCAGTACACAGCTGAACGGCAGCGCTTCAACAGATCCTGATGGTAGTATTACCGCTTATTCCTGGAAACAGCTGAGCGGGCCTTCCACCATTAAGATCGCCAGTCCAGGCGCCAGCACTACCGGTGTAAGCGGGTTTATACAGGGTAGCTACTCCTTTGAGCTGAAAGTAACAGATAATAAGAACGCTACTGCTACAGATCGTGTAACGGTGTTCGTTAACAAAGCGGCCAACAAGTTGCCGCTCGCCAACGCAGGCGGTGATAAGAACATAACGCTGCCACAGAACAGCACACAGCTGAACGGTAGCGGTTCATCCGATCCTGATGGCAGTATTAAGGCATACGCCTGGAAACAGCTGAGCGGGCCTTCTACCATAACGATCGCCAGTCGCGCCGCCAGCATCACAAACGTAAGCGGCTTTATACAGGGATCATACTCCTTCGAGCTGACAGTAACTGATAACGATGGCGCTACTGCTGCAGACCGGGTAACCGTTAACGTTAGCAAAGCAGCCAACAGGCAACCCTTGGCCAACGCAGGCGCCAACAAAGACATCACCTTGCCGGTGAACAGCGTACTGGTAGATGGCAGCGGCTCATCAGACCCGGATGGCAGCATCAGCAGCTATACCTGGACCAAGATCAGCGGCCCGGCCGGAGGCGCTATTTCCAACGCGAAAAACAAGACCACCAATATCACCGGCCTGGTAGCCGGCAGCTATGAATACCAGTTAACCGTAGCTGACAACCAGGGCGCCACCGCATCCGATCGTGTGACCATCACTGTTCATCCGGAAGTGCGTGTCAACAAAGCACCGGTAGCCATTACCAGCGCTGATCAGCGTATAGAGCTGCCCGTGAACCAGTTGTACATCAACGGCCGGAGCTCTTATGACCCCGATGGCAGCGTCACCGCCTATACCTGGAAACAGGTAAGCGGCCCGTCAACAGCTGCAATAGCGCATGCCGACTGGACAGAAACGCTTGTCAGCGGGTTGAAACAGGGAGCTTACGTATTTGAGTTGAAAGTGACGGATAACGATGGCGCCACTGCTACAGACCGTGTTACCATCACCGTTGCAGCCGCTCCGCCGGTGAGCAACAGACCGCCGATCGCCGTTACGCAGGGTGACCAGGTGATCCAGTACCCGCAGAATTATGCGTTTGCTACAGGCAAAAACTCCTACGATCCGGACGGTTCTATTAACGACTATGCATGGAAACAGCTCAGCGGCCCTGCCACTGCGGCTATCGAAGCGCCCAACGCAGCAGAGACCCGCATCATAGGATTAAAACAAGGTAAATACACCTTCCAGCTGACAGTAGACGATAATAAACACGCTGCCAACAGCACCACCTTTACGATAGACGTAATCGCGGATAAAATACTGCGGCCCATTGATACCGTGGCCATGTGGCCCAACCCGGCCATCAACTTTATCCGCGCCTCTGTACGCTACCTGGGTACGGGTGAGAAACTATACTTCTCTGTATACGACATGACCGGCAGGTCGCAGGCGGTGTTCACACATCCGCTGACCGACCGCACCTTGCAGAAAGACCTGGATATCAGCCAGCTTCCGGCGGGTTATTACATGCTGGAAATTAAAGATGAGAAAAACCAGTTCCACTGGACAGGTAAATTCCTGAAGACAGGCAACTAAGAGCGAGAACCCGTTTATATAAAGAGGGCTTATGTGTAAAACATAAGCCCTCTGCTTTTATATCAGCGGTGATTATTTACGCTTTGATTCCAGGATAGCCTTGTATATATCCGCTACGGAATTCTCCCAGGTATGTGAGCGCGCAAAGGCAATACGCGCCGCCTTTGCTTCAGGGCTTTTATCCTGCAGCGCTTTTTCGATCAGCGGCACATAATCGGCCGGCGTGGCCGCCAGGTACACATGATCCTTAAACAGCTGCATGGTCTTCGTATCTGTTGCCACAGTAGGCTTGCCCATCGCCAGGTATTCATCTATCTTCAGGGGATAATTGCCCGCGGTGATCTCATTTAGCAGCTGTGGGTTAATGCACACATCAAAGTATTGCAGGTATCCTGGCAATTCATCCAGGGCCTTGCGTCCCAGGAAATGAACATTGGCCTGCTGATGCAGCGCAGACGCCTGGAACACCTCATCTTCCGGTCCCACCAACACGATCTGCCAGCCAGGCCGTTGGCGGCTGATCTCCATCAGTATCTCCGTATCCAGGCGCATGGCCGTTAAAGCGCCTACATAGCCTATAACAGGAGCCGTAGCAGGAGGGAGGTCTGCTGGCCTTTCATACTGCTTGTCCGGGGTAAAGAGGCTCAGATCACAACCCTGGCCTACATAGTGACTATCAGGATTGTACTGCAGCAGCATATCCGTAAGATATAAGGAATTGGCCACAGCCACATCCGCCTTGGCAATATGCCGGGGTTCCAGCGCCTGGCCATGACGTTTCCAGTAATCCATGGCTACCAGGTAATCCCGGCTATAGTAAATATAGCGGTCCGGCTGCAGCAATTCTTTCAGGTAAAAGCCCCGGAAAATATCGTTATCGTTAAATAGCAGCACATCTTTGAAGCCCAGCTGCGTAATAGCCTCCTGGATACTTTTGGCAAAGCGCCGGTTATTGATCCGGTTAAATACAGAGAACACAGGGGTATAAGGGATCCAGTTGGCCGATTCCAATACCCGGTTGGGGTACAGGTTCCAGAAATTATCCGCTATGGGCACTACGCCCGGGGCCTGGCCTTTCACCACCTGCAGGTGGTACGCCACTTCCTTGTCGTTCCGCTGTTGCAGAATGGTCCTCCTGTCCAGCGGCGAATTCACATACAAAACCCGGTTGTGCCGGGCAAACTGTAAGGCAATATTTTTACAGTTGCTGCCTATGGGGGTATACCATTGCTGTAAGCCTACAATAACAATATCCCTGTTCTGAATAAGGGGCATAAGGAATTTGAAATGAACTGCGAAGATAGTAAAAGTGGTATATTTATATAGACACCCAAAAACAAGGCCATGACGGAAACAATAGAAATAAGATTGCTTACAGCAGAAGACTATTTTGATCTGAAAGAATCCATGATGTCTGCCTACTCCGATATGGCCGGCAGCTATTGGCGCGAAGATACTATCCGCCGCCTGATCAGCCTGTTTCCGGAAGGACAGATAGCGGTCACCGTAAACAGTAAAGTAGTAGGCTGCGCCCTGTCTATCATCGTTAACTATGGCAAATTTGGCGACGATCATACCTACGAACAGATCACCGGCTATTACACCTTTAACACACACGACCCCAAAGGCGATATTCTTTACGGCATCGAAGTGTTCGTGCATCCGGACTATCGCGGTAAGCGCCTGGCGCGCCGCCTGTACGACGCCCGCAAAACCCTTTGCGAACGCCTGAACCTGCGCGGTATCGTGGCCGGTGGCCGTATCCCTAATTATGAGAAATATGCTGAGCAGTTGTCGCCAAGGGAATACATAGAAAAGGTGCAGGACAAAGAGATCTATGATCCTACGCTCACGTTCCAGTTCTCCAACGATTTCCTTGTAAAAAAGATCCTTCGTAACTACCTGCCGCATGATGAAGCCTCCAAAGGCTTTGCCACGCTGCTGCAATGGTATAATATCTACTACGAGAAGGATGCAGATACCGTTCGTTATAATAAATCCATTGTGCGTATAGGCCTGGTGCAATGGCAGATGCGCGACTACCGCAATCTCCAGGGCTTCCTGGAACAGGTGGAATATTTCATAGACGCCGTCAGTGATTATGGTTCTGATTTCGTGGTATTCCCTGAATTCTTCAATGCGCCGCTGATGGCCGAGTTCAACCAGCTGGATCCCGCTGGCGCTATCCGTGGGGTGGCCAGGTATACCGAACAGATCAGGGATGAATTTGTCAGGCATGCCGTGTCTTACAACGTCAACATCATCGGCGGCAGCATGCCCATTGTAATAGATGAGCAGCTGTATAATATCTGCTACCTCTGCAGGCGGGACGGCACTTTTGATCATTATATCAAAATGCACCCCACACCCAGCGAAGTATTTGCCTGGGGCATCAAAGGCGGCCAGGAGCTGAAAACATTCGATACAGACTGCGGCAAGATCGGCATCCAGATCTGCTACGATGTGGAATTCCCCGAGCCCAGCCGCATCCTTTCTGAACAGGGCATGCAGATCCTCTTCGTACCTTTCCTCACCGATACCCAGCATGCGTATAACCGTGTACGTTTCTGCGCCCAGGCACGTGCCGTGGAAATGGAATGCTATGTAGCCATCGCCGGCTGTGTAGGCAACCTGCCCAAAGTAAACAATATGGACCTGCAATATGCACAGAGTGCCGTACTAACGCCTTCAGACTTTCCCTTCCCGGTTACCGGCATCAAAGCAGATGCTACCCCTAATACCGAAATGATCGTTATTGCCGATGTTGACCTTGTACTGCTCAAAGAGCTCCACGCTTTTGGCAGCGTGCAAACAAAGAAGGATATGAGAAAAGATTTGTATAACGTAATTTGGAAGCCGGAAAAAAAGTAAACGTATTATATGCAACACAAGATCAACCTGGCCCTGCAGATCATTCCGCAGGTAGCCAGTGAAAGAGTATATGCCGTGGTAGACGAAGCCATCGCCATTATCCAGGCATCCGGGGTGCCTTACCGGGTATGCCCCTTTGAAACCGTGATGGAAGGACCTTATGATCAGCTGATGGACATTGCCCGCCGTGCACAGGAAGCTTGCTTTAAGGCCGGCGCCAATCAGCTGCTGGTCTATATCAAAATGCAGATCAGGAAAGATGAGGATGTAACGATGGAAGAGAAAGTGGGTAAATACGATCATGCCTAAACGAGCTGATGCTCGATCGCTATCTTGATCACCGCCGCCATGCTGGGAACATCAAACTTCTTGATGATATTGCGGCGGTGTGTTTCTACCGTCAGCTGACTGATACATAACTGATCAGCAATAACGGCGCTGGTACAGCCCTGCGTGATCAGGCGCAGTATTTCGGTTTCACGCCGCGTTAATTGCGGAACTGTGCTCCTGGCAGGCGCCTCCAGCATCTTCTTTGCCGCTTCGCTGCTGAAATACAGGCGGTCATTCACGGCGCTGTCAATGGCGATCTGCAGTTCTTCCGTGGTAGCGGTCTTCAGCAGGTAACCCGATGCGCCGTTGGCCAGCATACCGTTGATCATGCTCCGCTCATTATAATTGCTCAGTGCCAGGATACGCAGCTGCGGGTATTGCTTGCGCAATTCCAGGCAGAGATCAAGCCCGCTGGTATCCGGCAGGTTAATATCCAGCAGCACAATATCGGCATGCTGTCCCCGCAGGAACTCCCTTGCTGATTGCGCGTCTGAACAGCTGCCAATAACACTCACGTAAGTGATCTCCTGCAGCAGGGATCTGATGCCGGCTGTCACTACCGGGTGATCGTCAACTATTAACAGCGATATCTGTTGTTGCGTGCTCATTGAACTGGATGTTTATGCTGGTGCCCGTGTTGGCGGCAAACTGGATCTCCAGTTTACCATTCAGGTAATCTACCCGGCTGCGAACGTTGCTTAAACCGCTGCCGTGGCTCTTTACCTGCTTCGGATCAAAGCCGCTGCCGTTATCTTCTACGGTAATGCTCACCTGTCCTTCATCCTGTATGCAATCCACCAGTATGCGGCTGGCTTTGGCATGTTTCAGGGCGTTGTTCACCAGCTCCTGTACGATACGGTATATGGTCAGCTGTACATTCGGCCGCAGGTCATTCTTTTCCATCCCGTAGCATTGCAGTACGATCGCTGTTCCACCGCTTTCCAATCCTTCACAGAAATCTCTCAGCGCTGCTGCCAATCCGAAGCGGAGCAAGGTTTCCGGCATCATGTTCCTGGCAATGCGCCTTAGTTCGTTAATAGAACCATCCAGCTGGCGGCTGGTAGCTGTGAGCTGCTCCTGCAGCCGGTTTTCGCTGCCGGTATTATCTTTTATCCTGGAAAGATCAATCTTCACGCTCGTCAGTAATCCGCCCAGACCATCGTGCAGATCGCGTGCAACCCGCTCCCGTTCCCGTTCTTCGCCTTCCATCATCGCCCTGATATTGCTCAGCTGTTGCTGCTGTTCGATTTCCTTCAGCTGCTGCCTGTGAACGATGGCCTGCTGGGCCGACAGCTTTTTGTTGATCCGGTAATAGTACACGCTGAAGGCAGCTATCACCAGCAGTATAACGGCAGCTACGCCAGAAAGCCAGGCGGCCAGCCGGTTGTTCTTTGCCGACAGGATAGCGATCTTATTGGCAGATGCCAGGTGCGTGATGGTCTTTTCTTTCTCCGCCGTCCTGTATTTTACTTCCAGGGTATTGATCTTCAGCTTAAGCTGCGCGCTATTAAGGCTGTCGTTGATCTTGTTATAGGCCAGCAGCCATTTATAGGCTTCGCTCATGTCGCCCAGGTTGGCGTTAAGCTGTGACAGGTGTTGATAGGTGGCTTTCCGGTTATTGACGTCAGACATGAAGACTGGGTCCTTCGCAACAGCACTCAGGAACTGTTTGCCTTTTGCGTATTTTTTCTCTTCCAGGAAGATGTTGTATTTACGGAAGATCAGCATCTGCAGGATCATCTCCTGCTTCAGCTCACGGGCCATGCTAATGCCTTTGTCAAGGCTGATGAATGCTTTGTTAAACTGCTCCGCCATCATGTACCAGGTGCCTTCATTATAATAATACAGGGGATAGTTAACGGATTCCGGGTGCCCTTCCAGCATCGCCCTGGCTTTACTGAGCGCTTCCCAGGCTTGCTGTTTCTTTCCGCTGTAAATGTAGTTGCTGGTCGCGGAAAGGTAAGCCAGCACCAGGGTGGGTGATTGCGGGAAGTGCTCTTCCAGCAGCCGGATCGCCTTGTCGTTATAGATGGCCGCCTTGTCGAACTGCGCGTTATACATAAGCAAAGTAGCCAGCTGCGAATAGAAATGCGCGGTCTTTTGTTTGTTATTGCCTTTTTCTGATAGCGGGATCACCTTGTTCAGCAGCATGTCCGTCACAAAAGCATCGCCTTCGTCCGCCTTTCTCATCAGCGCATAATTGTATAACGATGCCGCCCTGAACTCATAGGCTTCCGGATCTTTAAAGCGGGTCATTGCCTTCTCAGTTTTCGAGAACAGCCCTGCAGCCTTTTCATGATTGCTGTCAAAATAAAACCATCCTTCGTAGAAATCGCCAAGCGCCAGTATCATAGGGTATTTAGCGGCATCGCGCCTGCCTTGTTCCAGGTACTGCCATGCTTTCAGGGTATCCTTTGTTTTCCAGTAATCAGCCAGAAGGTAGTTCAGGCGGGCGTTTACGCTATCGGAACTGCTGTGCTGCAATACATTCACCAGGCTGTCGGCATACGATTTTTCGTTAGGCGCCATCTGGGCTTTACAGGGCAGCGCCAGGTAAAGACAAAGGATGAATAAGCAGTGGGTTCGGGTCATACTAAAGCACAATATGGGCAAAGCCCTAAAGATCATACAATCCTTTTAAATAAAAAATACCTGTTTATGAGTAGATGAAAATACTGCTGCCCGGGTATTGAATAACAACCAGCTATGGTAGAGCTTTGTACCCGACAATACAAAACACGGTTGACCCACCGGATACAAAATTTTAAAGCAACCATATGAAAAGAAAAAAATTCAGCCTTTTGTTCGCGGCCTTTTCCTTAACCCTTGCACTGTCCAGCTGTGGCGGAGATGATGATAACCCGGGCCCTTCCGGGGGAGACTGCCTGTCAGACAAGATAACGCTTACGCAAACACGTGTAAATGACCTGAATACCCAGCATTCAGTGCAAATTACCTTTGATGCCAAGAATACCTCCTCCAGCAACTACGACATTGCAAAAGGAGTGAAGGAAATATACGCTGAAATAAAAGTGACCACTACAGACAATACGGTATACACGGAAGAACAGCCCTTGCTGGTTACCACACTGAATGCCGGCGCTACGGCATCTGTAACGCAAAGCGCAGACTACGGAGTAGGCAAAACCTACAAGAGTTACACGATAAGGTTGTACTGCAAATAAGGTTTTTAGAGGACTATCGGTAAAAGGCGCGGATCCCACGGGATCTGTGCCTTTTTTTATACGATAAATTGATGACATTTACATTTTACTATGTATATTTAACACACGTCGTAATTAAATTCAACCGATATTCTAAATCGCACGCTCATGAAAAAGTTCTTTGGGATTTTCATGGTGTGTTACTGTATGCTACCTATCCTGCTAAAGGCTCAGAGTGCTGTGGTACGTGGTACAGTAACCGCCACTGATGGTGGTAACGTCTTGCCGGGAGTTACCATCCAGGTAAAAGGGGGCACCTCCGGCACTACTACCGGACCTGATGGCAGCTTCAGCCTCACCGTTCCAAACACAAATGTTACGCTGGTATTCAGCTTTGTAGGCTATCTCAGACAGGAAGTACCGCTGAACGGCCGTACCAGCCTGCAGGTAGGCCTGCAACCGGATACCCGCAACCTGGAACAGGTAGTGGTGACCGCCCTCGGTATTAAAAAGGAAAAACGCGCACTGGGCTACGCCGTACAGGATGTAAGCGGGTCGCAATTGGCTGTCAGTAAGCAAACCAACGTGGTCAATGCGCTGCAAGGCCAGGTGGCCGGCGTACAGATCTCCAGCACCGGCGGCGCGCCGGGCCAGGGCTCCAGGATCATCATCCGTGGCATCAACTCACTGGATCCCACCAAATCCAGCCAGCCACTCTTCATTGTCGATGGTGTGCCTATTGACAATGACACTTACACCGATCCCCGTCCGGGAATAGATGATTCCCGCGGTATGAGCAACCGCGCGGCCGATATCAACCCCGACGATGTGGAAAGCATTTCCATCCTGCGGGGTGGCGCCGCTACCGCCTTGTATGGATTACGTGCCGCCAACGGGGCCGTGGTCATTACCACCAAATCTGGCCGCGCAGGTCGTTTAGTGGTGAACGTGAGCTCTACTTATGGCTTCGAGAACGTAAATAAAACACCCGATATTCAAACCCGTTTCTCTCAGGGATACCTGGGAGAATATGATCCCACCAGTTTCTGGCCCTCCTGGGGCCCTACGGTGGAAGAGGCCCGCAGGCAGGATCCTTCCCATCCTGCACAGCTGTTCAATAACTTTAAACGGGCTTACCGTACTGGAAAACAGTTCAGGAACACCGTGAACCTGAGCGGTGGCTCAGAAAAGGCTATATTCTCCGCCTCCGTTTCTTCCCTGAACCAGGATGGCGTCATTCCTTTCAGCGATTATAATAACTACTCCGCCCGGGTGAACGGTGAGCTGCGTTTCAGCCCCAAGTTCAAAATGGGCGCCTCCGTTAATTATATCAACTCCGGTGGTAACCGCGTGAACGCAGACCGTTACGGAGAGCAGCTGATCTACTGGTCGCCCCGCTGGGATGTGAAAGACTTTATAAAGCCGGACGGAACACAGAAAAACTATGGCCCGGATAATGACAATCCCATGTACGTTGCATACTCCAACCGTTTTGTAGATGATGTAAACAGGGTAATAGCAAATGTTAATGCCACCTGGTCGCCTTTCAAATGGCTGGACCTGAGTTATCGCTTTGGTACAGACTTTTACTCAGATGCACGTACCCATACAGCGCCAGGCCCCAAAGGCCTTGTAGGAGAACTGGCGCCGTTAAGCGATAATGGCTTCGGATTTGTGGATGAATACCAGATCGACAAACGCTTGCTGAACGGAACCTTCATCGCGAATGCCAGGAACAATATCACTTCCAAACTGACATCTGACTTCAAACTGGGTCATGACATGTACCAGTACAAACTGAAACGGGTGGCTACAGAAGGCGATACCCTGGACATCCCGGATCTGCTGATCCTGCAGAACGCCAAGAAAGTGGTCAGCCTCCAATATGAGGAACGTTATCGCATCATCGGCGTATTTGCAGACTGGACACTGAGCTGGGATAATTTCCTTTTCCTCACGCTGACCGGTCGCGAAGACTTCACGTCTACGCTGCGTAAAGATCGAAACTCTTTCTTCTATCCCTCCGTTAGTATGGGATATGTATTCACCGATCACCTGAAGATCCCGGATAACATACTCACCTATGGAAAAGTGAGGGCCTCCTGGGCAAGAATAGGCAAAGATCCGGCTCCGTATAAACTGGTGGCCGGTTACGAAACCCTCACTGATGGACCGATCAACAACAGCATCATCGGCTGGACCCGGGCCGACATCAAAATGGATCCCGATCTGAAACCGGAGTTCACCAATACTTTTGAAACAGGCGCTGAATTGAAATTCCTGCAAAACCGCCTTGGCCTTGACTTTACCTGGTATACTTCCAAAAGCACTGATCTGTTGATGAGTGTACCCCTGCCTTCCACCTCGGGGTATGAATATTTCTATACAAATGCAGGCTCGATACAGAACAGAGGTGTAGAAATATCCGTGAATGCAACACCGCTTAAGAGCAGGAATTTTAGCTGGGATGTACGTGCTAACTTTTCTACCAACCGTAATAAAGTATTGTCCTTACGTGAAGGAGTAGACGAAGTGATCGTAGGTTCCCAATTCGGTTATTCCAGCTCCAGCGCCACACAGAAATACATCGTAGGCTTACCAGTGGGCGCCATCTTCGGTCGCAGCTACGCCCGCTACTATGGCACAGACACGGAAGATCCCAGGATGATAGACAAGAGCCGGCCGATCCTGATCAACAGTACCGGTGGTCTACGAGGTTTCCCCGTCATCAACACCACGCAACAGAAATACCTGGGTAATACACAACCCTCCTGGATCGGCGCCATCACTAATTCATTCTCCTATAAAGGGGGCGGACTGTCATTCATGTTCGATGTAAGACAAGGCGTGAAGAAATATAACCAGTTCGCCAATTTTATGGCGGCATTTGGTACTTCAAAAATGACAGAGAACCGGGATCAAACCAAGGTGTTTGAGGGTGTTTACGCCGATGGGAAACCGAATGATATGCCGGTATACCTCGGACAGGGCATTGGCCCGGACGGCAGGGACTATACGGATGGATTTTACCGCCGCGTTTACAGGGGTGTCACAGAAGCTTTCATTGAAAATGCTTCGTGGGTACGTTTACGTAATGTAAGTCTTTCTTACCAGCTCCCAGCCAAATTGCTGGCAAGAACCAAATTCATTACCGGCGCCAATATTACCCTCACCGGTAACAACCTGTGGCTGCATACAGATTACACCGGCTTTGATCCTGAATCCAGCTCTTCAAATGCCGCCAGCAATGCAGATGCATTTTCAGGGTTCACTTATCCCTCTGTGCGCAGTTTCTTAGCCACTATTAATCTTACTTTTTAATGCACCGGACCATGAAAAAACTCATCTTATATATCACCTCCTTCGGACTGCTGACCGCCTTTGCGGCCTGTAAGAAGTACCTGGACGTGAACGAGAATCCCAATATAGCAGTCAACCCGCCTATCAATGGGCTACTGGCCAGCACTACCTATAATACCGGGTATACGGTATATCGTACGGGAGATTTCACATCCTACTTTTCACAATACCTGGCGTCTCCCAGTGCCGGCAGCGGATCAGACACTTATGATGAAGTAGACTACACCACCACCTGGACAGGCGTCTACAACACTATGACCGACCTGTATGACCTGGCGCACGCAGCAGATTCTGTTGGCGCATATCAGCATGCTGGTGTTGCCCGCGTAATGATGGCGCTAAACCTGAGTATAGTTAACGCTATCTGGGGCGCCGTACCATACAGCGAAGCGCTGAGCGGTAATCACATACAACCGCATTACGATACAGATCAGGGTGTATATGATACCTGCCTCTCACTGATCAACCAGGGCATTGCTTTCCTGGAGCGCACGGATGGCAAAATATTGCTCGATTCTACTAATGCCAAAGATCTGCTGCATCATGGTAGGGTAAATGCATGGATAAAAAGCGCCTACGCGCTGAAAGCCCGCCTGCTGAACCGCATTACTAAAAAAGCAAACTATGATCCTGCCGATGTATTGGCCGCCCTTGGCCAGGCCTACACCGGAAATGGGGATGATATGCAGCTCACCCAGTTTCAGTCACTCAGCCCCTGGAACCAGGCGGCTGTCAACAACGACAACAACTCGCTGGATGCCTGGCTCAGTACCCATTTTGTAGCTGCCACCAACGACAGCACCTTCGGCGTCTTTGATCCGCGCTTACCCCTGATCGCCACGCTCACCAAGTTTGGCGACTATCGCGGTACGATCAACGGCGCAGGCAGGATCGGCTCCGGTACAGATGCCGAAGAAAGCTATCTTTCTTCCAGCACCGGCTTCTACTCCAAAGGAGGCGCTCCGCTGCTGATTATGACCTATGCAGAATGTAAGTTCATCCAGTCTGAAGCTGCCTTCCGTGCGGGCGACCGGGCAACGGCCTATGCCGCCTACCTGGATGGCATCCGTGCGCATATGGATAAGCTGGGCGTGAGCGCCGCTAACCGCGACGCCTATGTGAACAATCCCGTAGTAAGTGTAGGAGCCGCCAATCTCACCCTGGCCCTGATCATGAAAGAGAAATATGTAGCAATGTTCCTGAACCCCGAAGCCTGGACCGACATTCGTCGTATGGACTACCAGTATACCGATTTCAAAATGCCGCAGAATGCAGTACTGCCTACCTTCATTCGCCGGGTGGCCTATCCCACATCGGAAGTGACCAAGAACTCCGGTAATGTACCTGCTGTAGGCGCCTTGTCAGATAAGTTGTGGTGGGACCAATAAAAAAGGTTTGAGGTTTGAAGCTTGATGTTTGAGGTTCAGAACGCGTGTGCTTATAAAGTTCACATGTTCCGAACCTCAAACTTTTAACCAACTTCAAACCTCAAACCTTAAACTTCAAACTTTCTTATTGTCTTCCGAATACTAAATACGCCATCACCAGCGTAAAGAAAATATTGAACAGCTGCGCGATAATAAACGCTATGGCAGGCCGCCCGTTTTCCATCTTAAATATATCCGTGAACTTCGTTTCCAATCCTATACACGTAAACGCCAGGGCAAACCAATACGTTTGCAGTTCTTTCAGGCTGCCTTTGGCGCTGCTTACCACACCAGCCGGCAGCACAAAAGAGAACAGGAGAGAGGCCAGCACAAAGCCCAGCACAAATTTGGGGAAGCGTTCCCAGATGGTCTTCAATCCCGGTTTCTTATCTGCACTTACATCTTTCTTACTAAGGGTCCAGTAAACGGAAATTAAGAAGGCTGCCAGCCCTAACAATACGTTCTGTGAGAATTTCACCAGGGTAGCATATTTCAGGGCCTCATCTCCCAGCAAAGTGCCTGCGGCTACTACAGCGCCGGAAGTATCGATGGTGCCGCCCAGCCAGGCGCCCGCTACGGCAGGCGTCATACCTGCCCAGATAGCGATGTAAGGCATGAACAGCATCATGGGAATGGCAATGATCAGTACCAGGGAGATCACGTGCGACAATTTCTTGTTATCGCCCTCTATGGCGCCGGATGTGGCGATAGCTGCCGATACGCCGCAGATAGACACGGCGCTGGAGATCATCATCCGGAACTCATCATCCAGTCCCAGGCGTTTAGTGAGCCAGAAGGTAAAATACCAAACCGCAAATACAACCACTACTGATTGTATAATGCCCAGGCCTCCCGCATTGATGATCTCCTGGAACAATACGTTCGCGCCCAGCAGTACCAGGCCTATCTTAATATACAGTTCTGTTTGTATAGCGGGTTTCAGCCATTCAGGCACGCCCAGTACATTACTGATCAACAGTCCTAATAAAAGGCTGAACAGCACTACCTCTATACCCAGGTCTTTGACGAATTTATTGCTGGTGATCAGTTGCGCCACCAGCGTGATCACAACAATGCCCAGCAGGCTGATAGCCAGTTTGACAGGTTGTGCGTTACCTGCCATCAAACGGGCCAGCACAAGGCTCGTCAATGCCCAGAAAAATAATACGCCGGTCTGCATTAACAGGGAAGGGCTGCTGATCTGTGCCCAGAATCCCGCGCCATCGGCCCAGGCAGAAAATTTAGGGAGAGCGGGCTTTAAGCCGGAACACACCAATGCAATGGTCAGAAATGCGATAATGACTGCAATCCAGTCTTCGTGAAGTGACTTTTTCATAGAACTAGTCAACAGAATTTATAAGGTTAAGAACGCGTGCATGGTGGGTGCGGCGCCAAGATATAAAAAAAGTTTGAGGTTTGACGTTTGATGTTTGATGTTCAGGATATGCATGCTTTCCTGGCTCTTTCTTCTAAACTTCAAACCTCCAACGAACCTCAAACCTCAAACCTCAAACCTCAAACATCAAACCTCAAACCTCAAACCACATTTCAATGGAAGAACACATATCCCAGTATAATGGCTGCAACCACCCCGATAAAGTCTGCAATCAGCCCGCAGGTCAGCGCGTAGCGGGTGTTCTTGATATTAACGGAACCGAAATAAACAGCCAGTATATAGAACGTAGTTTCAGTGGATCCCTGCATAATACACGCCAAACGGCCTACAAAAGAATCGGCGCCGTAATGCTGCATAGCCTCTACCATCAGTCCCCTGGCAGCGCCGCCACTCAGTGTTTTCATGAGGCCAACGGGCAGGGCCGGTACAAAGTCCGTGTTTACACCCAGCATGGCAAAGAAGCCGCCGATACCCTGGATCACGTAGTCCATGCAGCCGGTGCTTCTGAAAGCGCTGATGGCTACCAGGATCGCCACCAGGTAGGGAATGATCATGACCACGGTCTTGAAACCGTCTTTGGCGCCCTCTATAAAGGTTTCATATACATTGATGCGCTTTGCAAAACCAAGCACCAGGAAGGAGACGATCACAGAAAAAATAACAAGTCCGCCCAGCAGCCCGGTATAAGTAGCCACTTCTGCAGGCGGCATATTATGCAGCCAGCTAAAGAGCCCGAACATCACCAGTCCGAAACCGCCGAAGAATACCAGGGAAGGCAGGTTAAACAGGTTGATGCGCTGGTACAGCGCTACGGCTATTACCCCGCTCATGAAAGAAATAAAAGTGCCTATCACGGTGGGAACAAAAATATCTGCCGGGTTAGCGGCCCCGTTGGCCAGGCGCATAGCGATCACCGAAGTGGGAATAATGGTCATGCCCGCCGTATTCAGTACCAGGAACATGATCTGCGCATTGGTAGCTGTTTCGGGGGTCGGGTTCACGTCCTGCAGCTGTTTCATGGCTTCCAGCCCCACGGGAGTAGCGGCGTTATCCAGTCCCAGCATATTGGCAGAAAAGTTCATTACAATAGAGCCCATGGCCGGGTGTTGTTTGGGCACCTGCGGAAACAATCTCGAAAAGAAGGGGTTTACCGCCCTTGCAAATATGCTGATCATCCCTGCTTTTTCCCCTACCCGCATAATACCCATCCAGAAGGTCATGATACCGGCCAGTCCCAGGGATATTTCCGCCCCTGTTTTGGCGCTGTCAAACATGCCGGTCATCACATTAGCGAATACCGCCGTGTCATGTAAGAATATCAGGCGGTAAAGCGCTACTACGAACGCTACCAGGAAAAACGCGATCCAAACGTAGTTTAAAGCCATAAGTTGTGGTTAGTAAATAGTCCATGGTCCATAGTCGATGGTCCACGGCATATGCGGTTATTTTAATATCCGTCAAATCTATTAAAAATAGTCGATGGTCCATAGTCTATGGTTTAGGGCATATTCCTATTCCCGCGGTATACCTGCTGTACACTGCTGTTGTGAAAGACAATTTGTCTTATGGATGATGCTATGGACCACCGACTATGGACCATCGACTTATTTATTCAAATTTTCCCTATCTTTGCGGGCAAATTTTTTAAAAGATGGCGTTGCAAGCAGGAATAGTAGGATTGCCCAATGTAGGAAAATCAACTTTATTTAACGCGGTGAGTAACAGCGCCAAAGCGCAGGCCAGTAACTACCGGTTCTGTACCATTGAGCCGAACGTTGGCCTGGTAGATGTGCCGGATGAGCGCCTCGCAAAACTGGAATCGCTGGTGAAACCGCAAAGGGTAGTGCCTACCACGATCGAGTTTGTGGACATTGCCGGATTGGTGAAAGGCGCCAGCAAAGGGGAAGGCCTGGGCAACAAGTTCCTGGCCAATATCCGCGAAGTAGACGCCATCGTGCACGTGATCCGCTGCTTTGAAGACGATAATATATTAAGGGAGGAAGGTCCCATCAATCCCGTAAGCGATAAAGGCATCATCGATACAGAGCTGCAGCTGAAAGACCTGGAAACGGTAGAGAAGAAAGTAGCCCGTACAGAGAAGATGGCTAAAACCGGGGGTGATCCCAAGGCTAAAAAGGAATTCGAGATCCTGAAACAGTGCCAGGAATGCCTGGAGCAGGGCCGTAACATCCGTGAGCTGGGCCTGAGCAAGGAAGACCGCACCGCTATTGCCGACCTTTTCCTGTTAACGGAAAAACCAGTGCTCTATGTAGCAAATGTGGATGAAGCTTCCCTGCACACCGGCAACAAATTCTCCCAGGCCCTGCAGGAAGCTGTAAAGGCCGAGAACGCCGAAGTGATCATCATGAACAACTCTATTGAAGCCCAGATCTCTGAAATGGAAGATCCGGACGATAAGCAGCTGTTCCTCGAAGAATATAAACTGACCGAGCCAGGTTTGAACCGCCTCATCCGCTCTGCTTATAAGCTGCTGAACCTGATCACCTACTTTACGGCAGGAGAGCAGGAAGTACGCGCCTGGACCATTCACCGCGGCTGGAAAGCCCCGCTGGCAGCCGGCGTGATCCATACCGACTTTGAGAAAGGCTTCATTAAGGCGGAAGTGATCTCTTACGACGACTACGTGAAATTCGGTTCTGAATCCGGCGCGCGCGACAACGGCCGTTTAAGGATAGAGGGCAAAGAGTATGTCGTGAACGACGGTGATGTAATGCACTTTAGGTTTAACGTGTAAGCCCCCGGGCATAAAGATATCCCAACTTCGGTTGGGGGTTACAACAAAATAGAAGCCCCCCGGCAGTACGCCGGGGGGCTTCGCCAATTTAAGTGGGTGAGTAAGCATTAGAGGTTATACCCCAGCGAGGCGTACCATTGTGAACCTACTACCGGGTTACCCCATGATTGAGTATATGTTTTTCTAAGTACGTTAGCCCCACCGATCTTCAGGGTGGTCTTTACTTTCGGGAACAGTTTGGTCACCTGTGCATCCAGCGTGCCGTAAGACGGGATCTCGCTCAGCGCCAGTGTTCTTACCACCGGTCCTACGAAAGAAGATTGCCATACAAAGCTGTCCTGCCAGCGGTAGGTAACGTTAAAGCCGATATTGGAACCGGCAATATTGCGGTTACCGCCATACAGGTTATAACGTACTTTGGGCGTGTTATACATTACAGCGGCGCCAAATTTTTCTTCATCCAGCAGCCTGTTATATGAAACGTTTCCACCTATTACAAAATTGAGTGGCAGGGCATAATCTATGCCCAGAGCCCATCCCCAGGATTTGATGTCCTCGTCCAGGTTCACGGGGATGGAGTAAATGTTCTGTGTGCTGGGCCCCGTAGGTTGTACCAGCAGCTGGATACCGTTATAATCCTTGAAAGTATTATAGTACACATAGGCGTCTACCAGTACCTTGTTGGCAAACAGGCCTTTATAGCCGGCTTCCCAGGCAATGATCTTCTCTGGCTTGAATTCTTTGAACTGGTATTGCTGCGGCTGACCTGCCTGAACAGATTCCAGGGTATATACCGGACCGCTCTTCAGCCCATGACGTTCCAGCAGGAAGGGCAGTCCGCCTATCAGGCGAGCCTGGGGCGTCTGCAGGTCGATGTACTGGTCCTGGCAGGTGGGAATACGGAATCCCGTCTGGTAAGAAGCCCTGATATTATGTGTTTTCAGGAAAGTGTATACCGCTGTAACGCGGGGAGTGAACTGGCCTGCAAAGTTCTCGTTCTTGTCATAACGGATGGAGCCCGTTAGCGCCAGGTGATCGTCAATTACTTTTTTGGATGCCTGCAGGTAACCGCCCCATTCGTGTATACGGAACTCTTTACCGTCATCATCCACTGCAAAGAGTGATTTATCAGAGTTCAGCGCATAAATACGGTAGTTGCCGCCTACCAGTATTTCAGCAAAGGAGATATGATCGCTCAGGTTATACATAAACTCCGCCTGGTACAGGTTGGTTTTATCCAGGAACTTGGCGCCTACACCGGTGGCATCGCCGGGGATAGCTTTATCTTTTACTTTTTGTGCGGCAGCGTTGAAGGCGGCAGTGCCGGGCATCAGGCGTCCGCTGTCAGCTTTGGCTCTTGCGGCGTTATGAAAATTAGTAGCATTGCTCTGTGATGCGTTAGTGGCGGCAGCAAATGCTTGAGCAGGTGATTGTCCTGATTGAAGCGCTGTCTGGAAGGCCGTGGCAAACGCTCCGAGAGAACCGGCCGCATACGTGCCGAAATATTGCTGGAACCAGGTAGTGCTGGGTTTCCATGCTTCATTAATGCCTTGGGCAAGCACGCCGCCTGCATAGCTGTCACCGGCCCTTTCCTGAGTGGTGTACAGGCGAACATAGAAATTGCTGCCCTTCAGTTCGGCTTTATATTGGCCCATTTTGAAATTCTTAATGGAGTAACGGTCTGCCCCGGTATACACCGTAGTACCGTAACCATAGCTGCCTTGTATAAAGGCCTCCAGGTTCTCGCGAATCTTATAGTGAACGGCAGCGTTCACTTTCAGGTTCTTGGTCTTATAGTCTACCAGCGAACGTTCATCATAACCGGTGCGCGATACAAAAGACCGGGCGCTATCAGGCATAATAGAGTTGTAGATCATTTGTGGGGTAATAGCGCCTCCGGTGGCGGCGGATAAGGCTGCAATAGTACCGCCCAGTTGGTTGGTAGGGCTTAATGCGGTGGCCCGCAGTGCAGATTTCATATTCACATTGGTCTCATCGCCATAAATGTTCACGCCGTTGTAGGCGGGATTGACGCCACGGCTGCCACTGGTCAGGTTATAGCCGTTCAGGATGCTCTGGTCGCGGTCGTCGTAGGCCTGCCAGTCGTCTGCCGACAGGTAGCCCAGGTTCACCTTAAAGGCCCATTTGTTATTAAAGGCATGCGCATAACGCAGGGTGACATCGTAATACCCGGTAGAGCTTTTGCTGCGGCCGGGCTCAGACAGCAAGCCTGATTTTACGTTAGCGCTGAGGCCCTGGTACTGGAAAGGGTTCTTGCTGTTCATCAGCACAATGCCGTTCAGCGCGTTGGGCCCATAGAGGGCGGAAGAGGCGCCGGGCAGCAGTTCCACATTGTCCATATCCAGCTCAGTGATGCCCACGATGTTGCCCACGGAAAAGTTCAATCCCGGTGCCTGGTTATCCATACCATCTATCAGTTGCACCATACGTATATTACCATTGCTGGCAAATCCCCTTGTGTTCACCGATTTGAAGGTAAGGCTCTGGGTGCTCAGTTCCACGCCTTTCATATTGGCCAGTGCATCGTAGAAGGTAGGAGCGGGAGACGCCTTGATGGCCCTGGAGTCCAGTTTCTCGATGGATACCGGTGATTGCAGGATGTTTTGCGCCACGCGGCTGGCAGCCACTACTATTTCCTGACCCAGCACCTCGGTAGAGGTTAACTGTACGCTCACGGCCTCATTGGCGCTGGTCACGATCCGCTCTTCGCTTTTGAATCCCACGTAGGAGAATACGAGCGTAAGGGGGAGGCTCCTGGAAGTGTTCAGCTTGAAATTACCGCTGTTGTCGGTAATGGTACCGGATAAAGTGCCTTTAACGCTAACGGTTACACCGGGCATTTTTTCCCCGTTGAGACTATTAGTAACAGCGCCGGTGATGGTGGTCTGTTCTTGTGCTTGTGCTACTACACATAGGTTAAGTAAAAATAGGACCGAACACAAACAGGTTGTAAGATAGTTCTTCATAAAATGTAGAATTTTGTTTTGGTTGAGCCGGGGATTAGCGTTTTTTATTATAATTAAAAATAACGAACTATTGTGAATTAACAATTATCATTTCTAACATGTGTGTTGCAAGGTGTAATTTGGAGCAGCATCCATACGATTGGGGAATCATTGTTTGTCAGGAAGTTAACGAAAAAAATCGGTATAAATGTTAAAAAAAGGAACTATTTTAGATAGAAACATTTTCAACTCATCTTGTTATGAGGATAGGAAAAGAAATTGCAGCAATGCTACGAAAAACCATACTTTATCTGTTGTTAGCCTTATTACCTTATACAGGCTGTTCTTTGATCTTCAATACCGCCAAGGTAGAGGTTCCGGAAGGTTACAGTGGATGGTGCTATGTTATCCCGGTAAAGGATACGGCAGGTTTTAAATTCAACCTTTCGTCCAAAGGGCGGTATTTAGTGAACGAAAGCGGTATCGCTTATGTCCCGGCTCATTATGTTCGGTCCGGGAAGGATCTGTGGGTGAAGGTATACCAGCACGGCAAAGAAATTACAAGTCACACCAGGTATCTCAGCCGCGTTGACAAAACCAATACAACCAGTAAGCAACACTATTTCTACGTTCATTTTTTGATTCCTGGCGATAAAGAAAAAGACATACCATCATCAGATCCTTACTGGCAGCAGAATGATTTCAGGCAGTACGGCATATCGAGATTCGACAGCCTTGTGACTGCAGGAACAATCACGTTTAAGTAAGGGCATGGGCAAGCATAAATTCATAATTGATATGCATCAACTATACCTTGTTCTCATGTTAGCTTTTATTGTAGAGATATCCGTGTGAATGCAGATACCATGTGTACTGCGAATGCAATTTTGTCAAGATAGTCACCTTACTTATCACCCCCTTTCATCTCTTCCAAGCCCACCTCAAAATACACTTTAGGAGAAGAAAACCGAGACCGCTCTATCGCTACAGTACCAGCCTCTCATCGCTCTATAATATGATCACTCGGCGCCCACTTTTTCTCTTCCCATGTCCACCAATCCGTTATTACTGGAAGGCTGGTACTATCAATGTCAATAGTAAGCTCTCTCCAACAAAGCGTTTCATGTGAATCCTTCGCTATTGTCTTTTCAACGGAAAATGAGACAGTAATAGAACGATAGTTCTCTTTATGGCTCATAATGCTGGCAACATTATGCGCAATCTTCGAGGAAGTCCTTATAAAATACAAGCTGTCTTTCGAACACAGGTCCCCATTTCCGCTTTTCAGTCCTACAGAAAAGCTCCCATCCTTCCCGCTATCGCTAACGGCATAATAGTCGTGCCGGAGGTAAACTTTGCATTGATATTCCCGGGCCAGCGCAGTACAAAGTCCTTCTTCCTCGGGGCTCAACGGAATACGGGGAGCATAGCACGACGGAAAATAAATAAGCAGGAAAATAAGAACAATTATCCCGATCAAAGCCCGGCCTTTGCGTTTGCTAGTCATGGTCATAAAAAAAATTAATTAAGCCGTCTTAAAGATCAAAATATCAACTCCCCCGTCTCCACATCTATCGCCGTGGCCTCCGGCCGGTAGTACGCCAGCAGCCAGGGTATTGCGTTCGCCCTATGCACGGCAGTAGAGTTATACGCAACAGCCGCACCTACTAACCCGAATCCCATCGCGCCCCAGAAAATTGATTTATTCCTCCGGTTGATATCATCCATATATTTCGACAACACAAACGCATTACCTTTCCGTTCTATCGGCACCAGTTCTCCTTCGTCAAATTTATATAACTCGCCTTTATAAGACAGGCCCCACATGCGCGTCACCTCTTTACGCGTGCTGTCCGGCCCCTTGGCATATACCACCATTTTCTTCCGCTTCTTCGTCTCTATCTCAAAATCTGTGATACGCGGTGTATTTGCCAGGAACTCTTCGTAATAATAATACACGCCGTCCTTGTAAGCAGTATCCTTGTAAATAGGCGTCCTGAACGCACTTAAGGTACTGTCAATAATAGCAGCCTCCGTCATGGATGCCCCGGCTGTATAGCTTCCCGCCGCATCCTCGCAGGCAAGGTAGAACTGCTGCATCGCCTGGGCAATATTCTTGTCATGCTTCCCGGTAACATCCATACCACGCTTTATCAGCACAGTATCAAAGGTGGTCAGCAGGCGATAAGCGGGTTTGTCGCTGTTGTCAGCAGGCACATAGGCATCTGCTTTCAGCCGCACAAACGCCTGTTCGCTCATTGCTTCCGATGTTTCATTAATGCGCAGGTCTTTGATCACCCATAGCATCTCCCTGCCGGATGGCACATAAACGCCGCCCAACAGGGCATTTGCAAAATCCTGGAGATAGGGCGTGTAAGCTTTGTCGGGAATAGCACGTACTTTTTTGTTGGCCATGCCTACCTGCACAAATCCCAGCTGGCTGGTATCGGCGCAGAGGGGAATCACCTTAATACCTGACAGGCGGAGCAACGGCTCGCCTTTGGCCTTGTAACGTTTGGCATCCAGCCGGATAACCTTCACCTTCTCATTTTTAACGGTGTCTTCTTTCGCCTGGGCCTGGGCAAAGAGGCAGGTCGGGCTAAACAACAATGCTGCGATAAATGCATATTTCATGGTAACAATACGGGATTTTCTTTACAGCGTAAATATAGGTGATTTATGATGACGCACATCTTGCCCCCGGCAATTTCACCTGGTAAACGCTCTCCCTCGTCATCACCGTCCATACAAGCATCTCCTGCGCATTAACTATCAACTGCCCACTGTCAACTGACAACTTTCTTCCCCAAACCGTCCTCACCACATCCATACCACCTTTTTTCGCAGCCATACGTACCACCGGGCGCTTTACAGTCTGCCTTTTTACCCTCATTTTCGTATGCTGCAGCTGTTCCCGTACCTCTGCCTCGCATATCCCGCGTTTCAACAGCGCCACCGCTTTCCCGGTCATCGCCCTGTACAGGATAAGCCGCTTTTGCTGCCTTGGCAGCAGCCGGTAAACCCCTGCCGCTATCTGCGACGCCCTTCCCAGCAGCTCGGCATGTTGCCGCGTACGTGCAAATGCTGCATCCCGCTTTACACGCTTCCCGCTTAAGGTACTTTTCCGCCTTGCATAATACTGGCCGTTCAAACGGTAATAACAAATACCGTTGACCGTGCCGGTGATATACACCGGCCCTTGTTGCTTACTCATAAAATACTGTTTAATAAAGTGAAAAATGCTTATCAAAGCGAAGGTATCGGGCTGGGGGATCTGGCCCAAATTACGTGGCGGGAATGGCGGTTTTGGCGGAAATGTCCTCGTGTTTTCCTCGCGGAGTCTTAGTAAGTTCCTCGTTTTTCCCTGGTAAACCCGCCGGGCAGGCTTAGTGTTACTTTAGTCCTACCTACGGTAAAAGCGCATACAAGCTTAGGTAAAAGCGCATGCAAGCTTACTGAAAAGCGCGTGGCCTATTCGCCCATCCATTTTTTCAGCAGTGCGCCGATCTGTTCAAATTCTATCAGGAAACCGTCATGCCCGTAAGAAGAGTCTATTTCATAGTAGGTGGCATTGGGCAGGTGCCGCTCCAGGAAGAGCTGCTCTTCCGGCGGACATAATATATCACTCGTGATCCCCATGAGTAGGGTAGGGTGGGGTAGTTGCTCCAGCAGGGCGGCCATATCGTCTTCCTTGCCCCGGGCAATGTTATGGCTGTCCATCGCTTTGGTCAGCAGCCAGTAGCTCTGGGCATTAAAGCGGTTCACCAGCTTATCGCCCTGGTAGTTAATATAGGAAGCCGCCCGGAAATTATCCGTCTTGTTCTTATCCGGGTCAGATTGTGTACGTACAAAGGTCTGGTAGTTGCGATAGGTCAGCATCCCGATAGCCCTGGCGGCTTTCAGTCCTCTTTGCCCGGCTTTTGCGCTGTCATCGCGCCAGCTGCAGTCTGCCTCAATGGCCAGGCGCTGGGCAGTATGGATAGCAATGCCCCAGGCGCTCTCAGAGGCCCCGGTGCACAGCAGGAAAAGGCGGTCGATAGCCGCCGGCTCCGCCAGTGCCCATTCCAGTACCTGGTAGCCGCCCATGGAGCCGCCTATCAGCAGGTGGATCTTTTCAATGCCCAGGTGCCTGCGCAGCAGGATATGCGCTTTAACCATATCCCGGACGGTCACCTGCGGAAAACTGTGATAGTAAGGTTGCCCCGTCTGCGGATTGATGCTCAGCGGGCCGGAGCTGCCATAACAGGAGCCCAGGATATTGGCGCATACAATAAAATGACGCGCCGGGTCTATTACCCGGCCTTCGCCTATCAGACCGGTCCACCAGTCTGCTACATCAGAATTGGCAGTCAGCGCATGACATACCCACACCACATTGCTCGCATCCGCGTTCAGCGTACCATAGGTATGATAGGCAATGCGTAATTCAGGCAGCTCAGCGCCCGATTCTAATGTAAATAGTTCTTTTATATGTAATTCCTTTACAGGCAACCCCCAAAAATTTGCGCGAAACTACGCAAAAAACACTGAACGTCAAATGCAGAACAAAGAATGCTGCAACTCACCCTTTAACTCCCTCATCGTCCATGTTTTGCTTTCAGCATTCTTTAACCTATTTTTGACCTAAATTTTTAGGAAAGCATGAAAATTTCATTAAAAAGGATCGACGACGGGTTCAATATGGAAGCTACAGATGAAACCGGGCACAGTGTGCGCATGGATTCCTCTGTAGAGAATGGCGGTAGCAATAATGGCGTTCGCCCCATGCAGATGCTCATGATGGGCCTGGGTGGGTGTTCTGCCATTGATGTAGTGATGATCCTTAAAAAACAAAGGCAGGAGATCACCGATTTCCGCATCGAGATCGAAGGAGACCGCGAAAAAGGCAAAGAGCCCAGCCTCTGGGAAAAAGCCCACGTAGTATTCCACCTGACAGGCAACATTGATCCCGACAAGGCCGCCCGCGCCGTGGAATTATCCATGAACAAGTACTGCTCTGTAGCCGAAACCCTGCGTAAGTCAGGCACTGAGCTTACATGGGAAACAAGAGTAAACCAATAATTTATAAATGTTTGAAGTTTGAGGTTTGAGGTTTGAAGTTCGTTAGATGTTAGAAGTTATTGGTCAGTGCCAGGCTAACATTTATGAACCTGCAACCTCCAACGAACTTCAAACCTCAAACCTCAAACCTCAAACTTCTTTGTCTGATGGACGAGCAACAATACAAGCCGGAAACCGAAGCTGTCAGGATCCAGATTGAAAGGACCTGGCAAATGGAACATTCCTCGCCTTTATTCCTGACCTCCAGCTTCTGCTTTGATACCGTGGAAGAAATGAGGGCCACCTTCGCCGACGAAACAGACTTCAATATCTACAGCCGTTTCAGCAACCCGAATGTAGACGAGTTTGTTCGCCGCGTATGTGCGCTGGAACAAGCCGAAGCAGGCTATGCCACCGCTTCCGGAATGAGCGCCATTTTCGCCAGCTTTATGGCCCTGATGAAGGCCGGAGACCACCTCCTGTCTGCCCGCTCCATCTTCGGATCTACCCATACGGTCATCACCAAGTTCCTGCCCAAATGGGGAATATCCTACGACTATTTCGACGTCAATGATCCCAACAGCGTAGAAGCCCTCATTAAGCCCAATACGCGGATGATCTTCATCGAAACGCCTGCTAACCCCGGTCTCGATATCATCGACATCGAATGGCTGGCTAAAATAGCCGACAAACATAACATCATCCTCAACGTTGATAACTGCTTTGCCACACCGGTGCTGCAGAAGCCCATCCTCCTGGGCGCTCACCTGGTTACCCACTCCGCCACCAAGTGGATGGACGGCCAGGGACGCGTACTGGGCGGCATCGTAGTAGGCAAGCCGGAGCTGATCAAGGAGATCTATGCCTTCTGCCGCAGCACTGGCCCTTCCATGTCTCCCTTCAATGCCTGGGTGCTCAGCAAAAGCCTGGAAACCCTGCATGTACGCATGGAACGCCATTCCGCCAGCGCCTTCACCCTGGCCAAAGCCCTGGAAGCTCATCACCAGCTGAACTGGGTAAGGTACCCGCTGTTGGAAACCCACCCGCAATACGCCATCGCTAAAAAGCAGATGAGCGGCGGCGGCGGTATTTTCTGCTTTGAGCTGAAAGGCGGACTGGAACAAGGCAAACGCTTCCTGGATGCACTGAAGATGCTCACGCTGACAGCTAACCTGGGCGACAGCCGCAGTATCGCCTCTCATCCTGCCAGCACCACCCATGCCAAGCTCACGGAGGATGAACGCCTGAAAGTGGGCATAACGCCTGGCTTTATACGAATCTCCGTAGGCCTGGAAAACGTACAGGATATCCTGCAGGATATCGAACAGGCCCTGGAAGCATCCAAAGCCTGAGCCAAAGCATTTACGCGTATTTAATGATTGCCTATACCTGTTACACATGAATGCAAAACATCGTTTTTTGTTAACTGCCATACTGTTGCTGGGCGCCATTAGTTCGAAGGCCCAGGAAGCTGCTTATGATCACAAGATCATTGCCATACTGCCTTTCAAAACAACATCCTTCAAAACACTTCCTAAAGGAAATGATTCCGTCGTTCAACGCCTGATGGCAAGTGAAGCGGCCCTGAGCCTCGAGGTGCAGGAAGCTTTCTATAATGCCATTACAGCCGACCAGGATAGATTGCTGGTAGATGTGCAGGATTGGAAACTCACCGATTCACTGCTGAAAGCAGCTAACCTTGATTTCAGGAAAATAATATATGCTGATAAGCAGGTACTGGCTTCGCTGCTGAAGGTAGATGCTGTACTGGCGGGAGAATTTAACAGTCACCAGGTAGCCGGTGCTTCCTCCGCCGCCGATATCGCAGCTGTAACAGCTGCGGGAAGTGCCTGGGCATTGGTCAATTTAATGAACAGGCCCACAAAGCTGACAGTTTTCCTGTACGATGGAAAAACAGGAGACCCGCTCTGGAACTTTGAAAAGGAGCTGGTAGCAAACCCGGTCTTTAATAACAGTAAAAAACTCGAAGGCCGCTTATATAAAGCGTTTATCAAAAAATTTCCTTATACCCGCTAAGACAATTCACCTGTGAAAACAATATTAGTTTCCTTTTTCCTGTTGTTTTTCCTGCGATCTGTCTTTGCACAGGAAGAGAAAACTATACAGATCAACCCGGAATCATTGGATACTTTATGGTACCACAGCCATGGTTTGATCGCCATCCTGCCTTTCAGCATGGAAGCCCGGGAGGATAGATTCAAAAAAACGTTTGATGCACAGTTGATGAAGGATCAAACGATTTTTAGCATGCAGGTGCAGCTGGCATTCTACAACTCGATCACTAACGATGAAAAAAGATGGCATGTTAGCGTACAGGATTGTCGCGTCACAGATTCATTACTGGAAAGGGCGGGCGTCAGCCTGCCGAAAGTGAATTATCTTGACAAACGCTCGCTGGCTGCATACCTAAAGGTAGATGCCATCATAATAGGGTGGCTGAATAATTTTTACATACCGGGATCCGACACGCCCAAGCGGGCGAAAATGAGCTCTCTGGCTATGTCACTGTACGACGGTAAGTCCGGGGATTTCCTTTGGAACTTTAGTAGCGAGATCAATCCCGAAGATGTAATCGGGAACTACTACCGCCTCAACACCTGGCTGTATAATGAGTTCCGCAAGAAGTGCCCCTATACATCTAATAAAGTATACAGAACAACCACCTACCAATGAAAACCATATCCTTTTCCCTCATACTGCTATTCTGCCTGCAAACCCTTTACGCACAGCAGTACCAGCACAAAACCATCGCCATCATTCCCTTCAGGGTGATCACCATGCCTACCGCTCCCGGCGAAGATACCTCCTTCCAACAACTAAGGATATACGAAAGAGAGAAAGCCGTACTGCTCCAGCAGCTAATGTACAACTCCCTCTCCGGCGACAGCGCCAGCCTGGCAGTCAGGCTGCAAGACTACCGGGTGACAGATTCCCTCTTGCGCCTGGCCCGCATCGATCCCCGCGATGCCTACTGGAAAGATAAAACCGCCCTCTGTAAATACCTGAAAGTAGACGCCCTCGTCACCGGCATGCTGCAACATCCCAAAGTGTCCAGCCGCGCCAAACTGGAAGCCGACGTAATGGCCAAAGGAAAGCAACGCCTTACCGCGGACAGGAACCCGGAAAGAAAACTGATCCTGAAAATATTCGACGGAGCTTCCGGCAGCCAGATCTGGGAGCTCACCGAAATAGTCCTCTCACACCGTATCGCAGACGCTTCCGGCCAGTTGCTGGAACGCAGCCTCTATAAAAAGATCCGGAAACAATTTCCTTACGTTTTATAGTTTATATTAGTTTCCGTAATTTCCGGGTATAAACCGGACATAAATATTAGCAGATGAAATCCCTGGCATCCATATTACTGATCGCTGCATTAGCTTATCTCGCAGGACTTTTCCTGGGCTGGTGGTCTGTTGCCCTCGCCGCATTCCTCGTGGCGCTGGCCATACCTTCTTCCCCCGGAAAGGCTTTCCTCAACGGCTTTATCGCCATATTCCTCCTGTGGATGCTGGTGGCCTTCTTCCAGGATGTGCGGAATGATCATATCCTGGCCAACCGGGTGAGCGAGATCTTCCTGAAAATGCGCAACCCCATCCTGCTGGGCATTGTAAGCTCCATTATCGGCGCCCTCGTAGCCGGTATGGGCGGCCTCTCCGGCAGCCAGCTGCGTAAGGCCCTGCGCCGTGATACCACAGAACGCAGAGAAAACCTTGCCTGATAATGTGGAGATCCTTTTTACTGCTGGTATGCATCTGTGCATTTACCAGCGCCTCGGCCAGCATAATCCGCGGTCATGTTACCAATGAAAAGAACGAGCCACTGCCTTATGCCACAGTGCTGGTAAAAGGTACTACAGAAGGCACCACCACCAACGCAGACGGCGAATACCACCTGGAGCTGCCCGATGGCGACTACACCATCGTATGCCAGTATATGGGCTACCGTAAAGAGGAGAAGCCGGTCAAAGTATCCGGCAACCTCGAGCTGAACTTCCAGCTGCGTCCCCTCAGCCTCCAGATCCGCGAAGTGACCGTCAAAGGTGGGGGAGAAGACCCTGCCTATGCGATCATCCGCCAGGCGATCAAAAAGCGGCCGGTATACAAGGCACAGGTACCCGAGTTTAGCTGCAACGCCTATATCAAGGGCATGTTCAAGTTCCGTCACATGCCAGACCGCTTCTTCGGAAAAAAAGTAGATAAACAGGATATCGGCGTAGACTCCCTCGGCAGAGGCATCGTCTTTCTCTCAGAATCTGTTACCAAAATATCCGCCCGCCTGCCCGATAACATCAAGCTGCAGGTGATCTCCTCCCGCCAGAGCGGCGGAGGCTTCGGCTTCAGCTTCCCGGCCTATATCAATTTCTACGACAACAACGTGCAGGCAGTGATCACGCAATTCAGTCCCCGTGGCTATGTATCACCCATCGCTGATAATGCCCTGCAATACTATAAATATCATCTCGAAGGCACCTTTATAGAAGATGGCCGCACCGTGAACAGGATCCAGGTAACGCCCCGCCGCAAATTTGAACCGCTTTTCTCAGGGTATATCTTCATCACAGATAACGATTGGCGGATCCACAGCGCCAACCTGCTGCTTACACGTGATTACCAGCTGGAGATCATGGACACCCTACAGATCAGGCAGATCCACGTGCCGGTAGACAGCGCAGTATGGCGCACCAAAGACCAGGTGATCACCGTTACCATGAAACAGTTCGGCTTCGATCTCCTGGGCAATTTCGTGAACGTATACTCCAACTATAACCTGCATCCTAACTTCCCGCCGGGCTATTTTGATAAAACCCTGATGAAGTATGATACAGCGTTCAATAACAAGAACATACATTATTGGGATAGTATCCGGCCCGTGCCCCTGGAGAAGGAGGAAGTGAAGGATTTCAGGGAGAAAGACAGTACCGCCAAAGCCAGGAGAGACAGCCTCGTGTCAGACCGTCACATCGATTCCCTGCGTAAAAAACAGCAGCCCATCACGCCACTCAGTGTGCTTTGGAGCGGCGTTAAGCATAATTATTATTTCCGCCGTGATACCACACTGGTAACGAACCAATTAGCGGTAAAACCTTTGTTCACGCAGCTGGAATACAACACTGTGGAAGGTTTGGTACTAAGTGTGGAACCCAGTCTGGAACTCCATCTTCCGCATAACCAGGAACTGCGTATAGCGCCCAGTCTTCGCTACGGTTTTAGTAATACTCACCTGAATGCGTATACGGAAATCAACTGGGAACAGGAGTCCCGCCTGCGTCAGCGCATTGGTAATAACACCTGGACTCTGGCCGGTGGTAAGCGCATTTCACAGTTTAATAAGGATAACCCGATAGATGCCCTTACAAATGAAGTATATACGCTGCTGCTGAAACGGAATTACATGAAGCTGTATGAGAACTGGTTCGGCAGCCTGGGTTTCCGCCGCCGCTTCGAGAACAATGCAGTGATAAAGGCAGGCATCACATATGAAGATCGTCTTCCCGTAGAGAACACCACTGATTTCGTGGTATTTAAGGATGCCGGCCGTCAATTCCTGCCTAACCATCCTTACGAGCTGGCCGATGTACCTTTTGTCCGTCACCAGGCATTGGTGGCAGATCTCAGTTTCAGTTTCCAGCCCGGTCAGCGCTTCATCGAATTCCCGGATAGAAAGATCGCCATCGGTTCCAAATATCCCCGTTTTGAGATCGACTATAGCAAAGGCATTCACAAGCTAGCCGGTAGCGATGTAGATTTCGACAAATGGTGGGCCCAGGTATCCGACAACATGAATTTCAAACTGTTCGGCGAGTTCCGTTACCGCCTCGGGGCCGGCGGCTTCTTAAACAGTAAACAGGTAGGTATTCCTGATTACCAGCATTTTAACGGTAACCAAACCTTTTATAACATTAAATACCTGAACAGCTTCCAGCTGGCGCCCTATTATCGCTACAGCACCATTGAGCAATTCTATACTACCGCAAATGTGGAACATCATTTCAACGGTTTGCTTACCAACAAGATCCCTTTGCTGAATCGTCTCAAATGGAACCTGGTAGCCGGCGCTAACGCATTCTATGTCAATGGCGATAATAACTACGTAGAAGTGTTTGCGGGTTTGGAGAATATCCTGAAATTGATAAGGGTAGATGTAATAGCGGGCTATCAGAGCCAGGATGCAACACGTATAGGCGTTCGGGCGGGTTTCGGGGGATTATTGGGAGGCGCCCTGTTCAGAAGATAGTTAGAAGTTTGAGGAGTATCACATTTGCGGGCTACCCCTCAAACTCTTTGATCTTTAATAGGATTGGCGATTATGCCTTCAGTCTCTTTTGTTTCTTGGGTGCTTTGCTGTCATCATAAAAGTATGCCAGCACTCGGTACACCATGAAGGCGAGGATGAAGTAGAAAGTAGAAAGGATAATTGTACTCATAGATCACATTTTTGGGTTACTTTATTTTGCTTGTTAAAAAGCCTTAAGTCAAAAAGAATGCCAAAGCAAACGGGGTTTTTCAAAGGGGTCATTTTCAGGCGTTTAGCCGTTCCTGCTTATTTTTTTGTCCCATCCGGTGTTGTCAATTGTTGACGCACTCTTCCACAAAGATAACCTATTTGAGGTTTGCTTTCTTAACATGAAGATGCTACCTTTGTGCGTCATTGTTTGGCTGCCGTCAGCCGCAACGTGTGAATTTTAGATTAACCCGAAAACACCCCTTATGAAACTGGATTTGTTTAATTCCATCAAACAGCTGGGCGCAGGTACCAAATGGCTCAGAAGGATTTCCATCAGCGTATTTATTGTTGGTTTGCTCTTAAGCGCTACCGCCTACATCGGGGAGCTGCGCCGCGGAAACGATATACAGCTCTTGGCTACGCTCGGCTTTATCGGTTACATCCTGATTATCAGCTCCGCAGCCATCCTGCTCGTGAACCTGCTGAATGTCTGGTCAACTAAGTCGGAGGTTTAAAGGGCGCTAAAAGTTAAAGGTTTGTGGTAAGAAGCCAGCCTACCACTTATGGACCTGGAACCTCCAACGAACCTCAAACCTCAGACTTCAAACCTCAAACCTTTTCCGTACCTTTGCCCTTTCGTTGAAATTTTGTTCAGCCGACGTCTGTCCTTAAAATTTCCAAACATTATGGCATTACACAACAGAGTATCCGCAGACGAGCTAAAACGCCGTCTCGCAGCAGAAACATTCAAAAGAGTTACCATCTCCTTTTACCAGTACGCAAGGATCGACGATCCCCAGGCCTTCCGTGATCAATTGTACATCTCCCTCGAAGCGCTCCAGGTTTTCGGCCGTATTTATGTTGCTCGTGAAGGCGTCAATGCCCAGGTAAGCGTTCCTGAGCACCATTTCGACGCATTCCGTAACACCCTCTATGCCATCCCTTTCCTGGACGGCATCCGTCTCAATATCGCAGTGGACGATCACGGCAAATCCTTCTGGGTGCTGCGGATCAAGGTGAAAGAAAAGATCGTGGCCGATGGCATCACCGATCCCAATTTTGATATGTCCCGCAAGGGCCAGTACCTCGATGCCGCCTCCTTTAATGCGCTCAGTGCCGACCCGGATACCATCATCGTGGACATGCGCAATCACTACGAGTACGAAGTCGGTCATTTTGAACGCGCTATAGAAGTGCCTTCCGATACCTTCCGCGAACAGCTGCCCATGGCGGTAGATATGCTGAAAGATCAAAAGGACAAGAACATTGTGATGTACTGCACCGGCGGCATCCGCTGCGAAAAAGCCTCTGCATACCTGCTGCACAACGGTTTTCAGAACGTATATCACCTCGAAGGCGGTATCATCGAATACACCAACAAAGCCCGCCAGCAAGGCCTTCCCAACAAATTCAAAGGCAAAAACTTCGTGTTCGACGAGCGCCTCGGCGAACGAATCACCGACGATATCATCAGTCACTGCCACCAATGCGGCAAACCCTGTGATACCCATACCAACTGCAAGAATGATGGCTGCCACCTGCTGTTCATCCAGTGCGAAGCCTGCGCCGCCCAATACGACGGTTGCTGCAGCGAGGAATGCTATACCATCCAGCAGCTGCCCGCCGCCGAACAGGAACAGCTCCGCAAAGGGATCGATAAGGGACAGATGATCTTCAACAAATCTAAACAAAGGTTAAGGCCCCGTATCCGGGATAATGAAGATTGATCAGCGCTTCAGGTACCGGTCTCTCAGGATCCGTTCCATCACCTCCTCCTTTAAATGCCGGCTGATAGGAATGTAATGCGGGCCGATAATGATATCGTTCCCGGCTATACGATCTATTTTTGATAAGGCTACTATATAGGATTTATGCACCCGCAGGAACTGCTGTTCCGGCAGGTAATCTTCCACAGCCTTGAAGGTGAGATAGGTAATATACTTGCGCTGCAAGGTATGCAGCACCACGTAGTTCTGCAGGGCCTCCGCATACAGGATATCGTCAAAGCATATACGTTCCAGCCCGTTATCGCATTTAATGAAGAAATACCCGGCATTATTCGCGGGCGTGGCAGGCCGCTGCAGCAGCTCAAAATAGGAGCGTGCTTTAAGCGCCGCTTTCAGAAAACGTTCAAAGGCGACGGGTTTCAGCAGGTAATCGATCACATCCAGCTCAAAGCCCTGCAAGGCATATTCGGGGAAAGCGGTGGTAAAGATCACCAGCGGGGGCTGAGGCAGGGAACGTACCAGGTCCAGCCCGTTGATACGGGGCATTTGTATGTCCAGGAAGAGCAGGTGGATCTGTGCGGTTTGCAGCAGGTCGATAGCTTTCACCGGACTGTCACAAACCGCTACCAGCTCCAGGAAATCCACGTCTGCACAGTATTCCTGCAAGCCCTTCCGGGCCATTGGTTCGTCGTCTACTATCATGCAGCGTAAGTTCATGCGATACGGATGTCTAAAGTTACATGAAATGCCTGTGCCGTCTCATCGATCTGCAGGCTGTGCCGTTCAGGATACAGCAGTTCCAGGCGCCGCTTTACATTGGCCAGCCCGATACCTTTATGCAGCCCCTTACCATTATCCATTTCCTCGCGGGTATTATAGGTCTCCAGCTGTAAAAAAGCGCCCTGTCTCCGCAGGCTGATGCGCACCTTGTTAGGCGCGTCAACATGCGCGGACACATGCTTGAACGCATTCTCCACAAAGGGTATCAGCAGGAGAGGGGCGATCTGGAACTGCCGCATATCCGGGTCGCAGTAAAACGATACCTCACAGTTCTCATTATGCCGCATCTGTTGTATAGCTACATAATTCGCTACATACTGTGCTTCTTTTTCTATGGGAATGGTATCTGTATTGCTGTCGTACAGCTGGTAACGCAGCAGGTTAGCAAACTGCATCAGCATTTCCCGCGCGGCCTTATTCTCTTTATCGATCAGAAAATAAACAGCATTGAGGGAATTAAACAGCGCATGCGGGTTGATCTGTGCCTTCAGGTATTGCAGCTCCTGCTCAGCGCTGGCCCGCAGGGCGCTCTGCAGCCGGTGCTGCGTTTTCAGCTGGTCTATATAGAACTGCACGCCCACAATAGCGCTTACCATAAAGAAGAGCGGTATATACACATCATACAGCTGGCCGTTCAGGTTACTGTTGGGCCACTGGCTGATCCTGGCGGCATAAGGCCTGAGCACCAGGTTGAGCACCTGTATCACCAGCCAGCCGGTAAAAATGATGAATCCAGTAAAAGCTGAAAAGAAGCTTACATAGCGCTGCCGGTACAGCAATTTGGGTATCAGCACGTAATTGGTAAAGTACACCGCCCCGGCCAGCGTCACTACCTTCAATACGCCCGCCCATATAGTAGCAGCCACCGCCGGGTAGGCGTCGATCCGCAAGAGCAGCCACACAGCAAAAAAGGCCATCCAGAATAGCACGTGATGCAGTTTATACCTGGTTAATACCCTATAAATGTTCATGCGGCAAGTTAATGATTGCTAACACGTAACGCGGAATACTTACACCTGATGTAGCTTTTACCTGACGACTGGGCCTTTTACAAAGGTAAAGCTTTTAGCAGTTAGCTATTAGCCGGGAAATGTTCCGCATGCTAACTGCTAATAGCCAACAGCTAAAAGCTAAAAAAGAATCCGCCCCGCGTTGTTTCTTCTACGGCAGGGCGGAGTAATTGAGCATGAAACCAGTTCAGGAAGATCGAGTTTCTTCTAGAGCTGCATTTGCATGTTCCATTCTATCAACCTATATGCGAACTAAAACCAGTAGTTTCTTTAGCTGTTAGCTACCAGCTTTTGGCTATTAGCTATGGAGCTCCCAGCCGCTAAAAGCTAAATGCTAATAGCCAGGAGCTGTATTTATAATGCATCTTTTTTGTTTTTATAAGCGCCATAAAATATGATCGGGAAGATCAGCAGCGTTAGTATCGTCGCTGTTATCAAACCTCCGATCACCACTATCGCCAGCGGCTTTTGTGTTTCAGAACCTACCCCGTGAGATACCGCCGCCGGTATCAAACCGATCGCAGCCATCAGGGCAGTCATCACCACCGGCCTTACCCTCGATTCCACACCCAGGCGGATGGCCTGGTTCAATGGCAGCCGGTCCTGCAGGTTCTTATGGAACACCGATATCAGTATCACCCCGTTCTGGATACAGATCCCAAAGAGGGCAATAAAGCCTACACCAGCCGAGATCCCGAAATTGATGCCCGTAACGTGGATCGCCAGGATCCCGCCTATCAGGGCAAACGGCACGTTCAATAGTATCAGCCCTGCATCCTTTACACTGCCCAGCATAATGAACAGGATCACGAAGATGGCTACAATGCTCACCGGTATTACCTGTGCAAGACGGCCGGTAGCGCGCACCTGGTTCTCAAATTCACCGGTCCAGCCTACGCTGTAACCTTTAGGCAGTTTCACGGCGGCGCTCACTTTACGCTGCGCTTCTGCAATGGTGCTGCCCAGGTCACGATCCCGCACAGAGAACTTGATACCGATGAAGCGCTTGTTACCATCCCGGTAAATAAATGCCGGACCAGTAATCGTGGTGATGGTACCGATCTCCTTCAGCGGTACCTTATTGCCGCTTTGCGTAGGCACCATCAGGTTGCGCAGGTCTTCCTCTGTTTTACGGTAGTTAGCGTCGTAGCGGATACGGATGTCAAATTTCTTCTCGCCTTCATAGAGCTGCGTAGCTGTTTTACCGCCTATCGCCATTTCTATCACGGCCTGTGCATCGGCAGTGTTCACACCGTAAAGCGCCATCTTGTTGTCCTGCAGGTTAATACTCATCTCCGGCTGGCCGATATTCCGTATCACACCCAGGTCGCGTATGCCCTGCACATGCTGCAGCTGGGCAATCACTTGTTGCGAAAGGCTTTCCAGCTTTTCCAGGTCATCCCCGTAGATCTTCACCCCATTGGCGGCCTTGAAGCCGGCCACTGCCTCAGATACGTTATCACTGATAGGCTGGGAGAAGTTCAGGATGATGCCCGGGTATTTTTTGAGCCTTTGCTCCATCTGGCCAATCAGCTCATCCTGCGTGATCTTGCGTGTCCAGTCTTTCTTGGCGGCCAGGTCTACCTGGTACTGTACAAAGTAGAACCCGTTAGGATCAGTACCGTCGTTGGAACGGCCTACCTGTGAAAGCACCCGCTTCACTTCCGGGAAACCGCCCAGGTCCTGGCGGATGGCATGCGCCATCTTCACGCTCTCTGTAAGCGACATGCTCATGGGCAGTTCTGTGGTCACCCACAGCGAACCTTCATTCAGCTGCGGCAGGAACTCGGTTCCCAGCCAGCGGGAAGAAAAGAAGGTCAGGAACATGAAGGCGAAAGCCAACACCATACTGAGGCGCTTATGCCCGTAGGTCCAGTTGAAACCGCGCATCACTATAAAGTCAAAGAACTTCACCACGGGGTTGTGCTTCTCCCTCACATTCTTTTTCAGCAGGAGGGAAGTGAGCACAGGCACCAGCGTGAGCGTGAACAGCAGTGCACCCAGAAGGGCAAAGCCCAGCGTCCACGCCAGCGGTGAGAACATCTTGCCTTCCACTTTCTGGAAGGAGAAGATGGGTATCAAGGATATAATGATAATCAGCTTCGAGAAAAAGATGGCCTTTGCCAGCTCGCCACCGGTCTGTTTGATCCATCCCATTTTGGCCAGCTTGTTGAACCGCTCCATGCCGTACTTATGCGCCTTATGGTCCAGCATCACAAAGATGCCTTCCACCATCACCACCGCGCCGTCTATGATGATACCGAAGTCGATAGCGCCCATAGAGATCAGGTTGGCGGTCATCCCTTTCAAACGCAGGCAGAGGAACGCGAACAGGAGCGACAACGGGATGATGATGGACACCGTTAAGGTCGTACGCCAGTCCGCCATGAAAATGAAAACGATCACCGTTACGAACAGGATGCCTTCTACCAGGTTGTGCAACACTGTATGGGTACAGAACTCCATCAGGTTATCACGGTCGTAAAAGGTAACCATCTTCACATCACTTGGCAGGATGGTTTCGTTCAATTCCCTGATTTTGTCTTTCAACCGGGCTAATACTTCGGTCGGGTTCTCGCCTTTGCGCATCACCACGATCCCTTCCACCAGGTCGTCCTGCTTGTCAAGCCCTACCTGGCCCACCCGCGGCAGCGATGATTCCCTGACAGTGGCCACATTTTTTACCAGCAGGGGAGTGCCGTTGATGTTATCCAGGATAATATTCTCTATATCCGCTATGCTGTTCAATAGGCCGATGCCTCTTACCACATATGCCTGTCCGTTCTTTTCGATCACATCCCCGCCTACGTTCACATTACTCTTTGTAACAGCCTGGTACAGCTCCAGCGGCGTGATATCATATTTAGCCAGTCTTACCGGGTCTGCCTCTATTTCATATATTTTATCCTGTCCGCCGAAGGCCACGATATCTGCTACTCCCGGTACGCTGCGCAGCTGACGGTCTATCACCCAGTTCTGGTAGGTCAGCAAATCGCGCGAGTTGCGGCGGTCGCTTTTCAGGTAATAGCGGAATATTTCACCGGTAGGGCCATACGGCGGCTGGATCTCGGGATCGGCCCCCTCGGGAAGGTTCACGCTCTGCAGCATGTTATTCACCTGCTGCCTCGCAAAGAAGTCTTCTACATCATCCTCAAAAATGATCTTCACTACCGAGAGGCCGAACATGGTAACCGAGCGTACGCTGGTCTTCTTCTGCACTGCGTTCATCGCTACTTCCACCGGCAGTGTTACAAAGCGTTCCACTTCCTGCGCGCTGCGGCCATTCCATTTGGTAACGATGATGATCTGCGTATTCGTAACATCCGGGAAAGCTTCTATCGGCGTATGCACAAAGGCCACAATTCCCGAAATGATCAGCGTTAATGTTGCAATAAAAACGAACAGTTTATTCTTAAGCGAAAAACCGACTATATTCTTAATGAACTTGTTCATATCCAGTCTTTACAGTTTGATGTTTGAGGTTTGACGTTTGAGGTTCAGAACAGGTAACTTTACCTGAAAATTGAAGATGACTGACAACCTCAAACTTCAAACTTTAAACTTCAAACTACTAGTCATTTAAGGCGTTATAAATTAAGAGCTGATTCCTGCTGATCACCTTTTCGCCCGGGTTCAGCCCTTTGTTCAGGTAGGCCAGGCTGCCAGAGGTTTTATAAGGCTCTACCTCCCGCACCTGTATATTGTATTTATCCTTGAACACCAGCACATAGCTCTTGCTGCGATCGAAGATCAGCGCAGAAGACGGCACTGCGATCCGCTCATCGCCTTCGTTGTAATGCAGTGTAACGGTGGCGAACATTTCCGGCTTCAGCTGCAGGTCTTTGTTATCCAGCTTGATCCGGATCTGCATGGTCTTGGTGGCAGGGTCCAGGAAATTGTAGATCTTATCAACCTTGCCATGGAACACCGTATCCGGGTAGCTGATGGTCACGATGTCTGCATCATAGCCTTCCTTCACACGGGCGATATCTGTTTCAAATACATTGGCCAGTACCCATACATCATTCAGTTCAGAGACCGTGAAGATGTTCTGGTTGTTATCACTGCGGATCTCCATGTTATTGTTGATGTTCTTCTCGATGATATAACCGGAGATAGGCGCTGTTACCAGGTAGGTGGAGCCGCTGCCCCGGCGGTAGATCTTGAAAAGGTCGTTCAGGCGGTTCACGTCTGCACGCGCTTTATCCACTTCACCCTGTGCGTTCACTACATCTTTCTCGGTACTCAGCTGACTGCTGTACAGGTCCTGCGCCACCTTCAGCCCTTTCTCCGCTACGGCGAGGTCTGTCTGCGCCTGCGACATCTGCTTCTCGTAATCCGCGATCTCACCGCTCTGGATCACCGCCAGGATCTGGCCTTTCTGTACATAATCGCCTAGCTGTACTTTGATATCCTTTACATATCCGCTCACCAGGGGAAATACTTTCAGTACCTTACCCACATCCGGCGATACTTTACCTGAAAGTCGAAGGTCGCTTTGCACGGGCTTTACGGCAGCGGTATCTATATGGATGCTTTGCAACATCGTGTCGCTCAGCACGAAAGTTTCTTTGTCGGTATCTTCGGCCTGTGTATGTCTACAGCCGGTCCACCAGGCAGCGCTGGCTACCAGTAAAGCCAGGCTTAAAAAACGGGTCATATTGATATTGATCTTCATTTATAATAATTCGTTTGATGTTTGATGTTTGACGTTTGAAGTTTGTTTAATGTTAAAGGTTACTGGCTAGAGGTCTGACAATCCGTTATAGACCTTCAACCTCCAACGAACCTCAGACTTCAAACCTCAAACTTCAAACCCTGACAGCTATTGAAACAATTCCGTTCCTGTAGCAAAATTCAGCTCTTCATATGCCGTGATGCGGTTCAGCATCAGTTTGTTGGTGTTCTTTACGTTATCGCTGTAGCTGTTGAAATAATCAATAAACTGTAACAGGGAGATATTGCCTTTACGGAAGTTGAGCGCTACCTCATCTATCAGCTTATTATACTCCTGGTTAAAGCTTTTGAAATCCAGCAGCTGGTATTGCCGGTCCATCAGGCTGATCTTCTGTACTGCCTGCTGCACATCCGTTGCTACGATATTGTTGCCCTCGGCCAGGGTTTGCTCCTGTACCTTTACCTGGCTGCCGGCAGAGCGGATATTGCCCTGGTTACGGTTCCAGAAGGGGAGGTCTATCCCCAGCGTCAGTCCTACAAAGTTGGGCGCATAGCTGCCAGCTTTATCATAGGTGGCGCCTACGTGCAGATCCGGTACAGCCAGCGCTTTCTGAAGGCTGTAGTTCACCTGTGCCTGTTGCAGCTGCTGCTGGGCAATGCGCAGGTCGGGCCGGTTCAGCAGGGCGGTGTCTATGAGGGCTGGCAGCGTATAACCTTTCAGGTTAAGATTATAGCGCGACAGTCCCTCCGTATCCACCCTCGGCGCGTACTGATGGTCGTTGCCGAGCAATTGTTGTAGGTTTAGTTGTGAGGCCAGTTCCTGTTGTTTCAGGTCGGTATAATCATTGGTGAGGCCTACTATCAGGGCGCGCAGGCGGATCACATCCGCATGGGCTACGCTGCCTTTCTTGTCCGCCTCCTCATAAGCGTCTACGATCTTCTGAAGGTTGGACAGCTGTTGCTGCAACACTTTCTCAGTTTCCTGCAGGAAATACAGCTGGTAATAATTACTCCTGAGCTGCAGTCGCAGGGTGCGCATCAGTTCAAAGAACTCAGATTGTGTGGTGGTGGCGTTCAGCTTTGCCAGCTGCACTGCTTTATTGCGTTTACCAGCCAGCGTAATCAGCTGATCCACGCTGTAAGCGGTTTCGCCGCCGTTTCCTCCGTAAAAAGGTTGTATTTTATCTGTGGTGCCGAAGCCCAGGGTTGCGCTGAAAGAAGGATTGCTCCATAACCTGGCTTGCTGAACAAGCGCCTGATCCGCGTCGATCCGGAAACGTTGCGCCAGCAACTGGTAATTCCGGTGAAGGAAAGTATCCTCCGCTTCCTGTAAAGTAATAGGCTGTATAACCTGCGCCATGCTACTGAGCGAAAATATTAACAAGGCTGTAGTTATGATCCAGAGCTTTTTTTGCATATAAGTGACGTTTCAGTCTCAATTTCTGGTACAAAGCTCTGAAAGAGGAATTAAAGGGGCCTTTAAGGGGGATTAAAATGGGCTTAAAAAGTCGTTAGTCGTTAGTCATAAGTCGTCAGTAAATGCAGCGACCATAATCTTCGCACCAGCCACTTACGACTTATGACTAACGACTAACGACTAACGACTAACGACTAACGACTTTTATATATACGGTAACAACACCGTAAACACTGTTCCTTTATTCAATGTAGAACTGACAGTTATAAATCCTTTATGTAACTGTACTATCTTTTTGCAAATGGACAAGCCCAATCCATGCCCCCGGGTCTGATGCGCATTCTGCCCCCGGTAAAAGGGCTCAAAGACCTTATCCAGCTCCTCGGGTGCAATGCCAATGCCATTGTCCTTTATCTTTATCTCTATATACCCTGCGGGGAAATCAATACAAACCCGCGCGGTATTGTCCGATGAAAACTTACAGGCATTGTCCACTAAATTAAGAAAGAGGATCTTCAGCAGGGTCTCATTGCCCTGGCATGTTACCTCGGTATCCGTTTCGGGAAGCTTCTCAAACTGTATATCCACCTTCCCGTTCTGCTTTAATTTAATAAGATTGCCCATTTCCAGCAGCATTTCGTCCAGTCGCACCTCATAGAAGGAAAACCGCTGTTCGTTCAGGTCTGACTGCGCCAGCTGTAAGAGGCCATTGGTAAGGTCGGAGAGGTTCACGGCGTCTTCCAGTACGGAGCTGAGCACCGCTGCATATTCGTCTTTATTTCGTTCTTTGGAGAGGGTTACCTGCAGCTGGCTGATAATAGAGGCCAAAGGCGTGCGCAGCTCGTGAGAGGCATTGCTGACAAAGCTTTTCTGCAGGTCAAAAGAGTCGCTGAGACGCTGCAGCATCGTGTTAAAATTGCTGCCCAGCGTCGCTATCTCATCGCGGCCGCGGATGTCTACCTGCGTATCCTGCAGGTTGTTGGCGTTAATAATATTTACCTGGTTCACCAGCTTGGTGATAGGGGCCACCATGTTGCGCGAAAAGAAATAGGCGATGATCACCAGCAATACAACGGCCACTATCAGCTCTATGAGGAGAATGCGCCGCAGGTTCTGCAGGTTCTGGAAACCATACTTGTCCAGCGACGATACTATTACGATCACCGAGATGTTGCCTTCAGTATAATGAACGCCCACCACCTCATCGCTATCCTTTTCAAAATTATAAATGCCGTTCCGTTTAATATAGTCCAGCAGGCTGCGATGAGTGCGTATAGCCGTATCCTTAAGATTGGAGTAAAGCAGATCGTAATTGGGATTGTATACCAGGATGGTTTCCTTGTATAGGTCCTGGAAGGTGGTTTTATCCAGTTTGCGCAGCAGGTCTATTCTTACCTTGTCGCCTTCGATGATCACATTGGCGATGGAGCGGGCCCGGTATTCCAGGCGCTCCAGGTATTCTGCTTTCCTGGACTGGGCAGAAAAGTAATAGGCAAGGGAGGCAAAGGCGATCAGCAGTATAGCGGCCGATACAGTATAATAAATCCCTATTTTATACTTGATCTTCACATTAATATGTTTGAGGTTTGAAGTTTGAGGTTTGAAGTTCGTTAAATGTTAAAGGTTGCTGGTTAGAAGTCTGGCTATTCGTTAGAAACCTCCAACCTCCAACGAACCTCAAACCTCAAACTTCAAACCTCAAACCTCAGACTACTCCTCCGCCAGGTAATATCCCATCCCTGTTTTGGTATGTAACAGTTTATTATCAAAATCCTTATCGATCTTCTTGCGCAGGAAATTCATATACACCTCTATTACATTGGTGCCGGTATCAAAATCAATATCCCATACTTTTTCCGCGATGGTCAGCTTGGAAATGACCTTGCCTTTATGCAGGGCCAGGAATTCCAGCAGCTGGTATTCCTTGGCGGTTAGGGAAATCTTCTTGCCGCCGCGGGTCACCTCTTTCTTTTCCCGGTCTATTTCCAGGTCGGCGATCACGATCTTATAAAGGCTGTTCTGCTGTACATCTGCACCGGCCCGTTTCAGGAACACCCGGATCCGCGCCAGCAGTTCGCGGAAGTCAAAGGGTTTCACCAGGTAATCATCGGCCCCCAGTTCAAAGGCCTGCATCTTATCGTCCATACCACCCAGCGCCGTCAGCATGATAATGGGAATCCGGATGTTCTTGTGCCGTATCACCTCGCAGATCTCGTAGCCGTTGTTGTGCGGCAGGTTCAGGTCCAGTATCACCAGGTCATAGCTGTTGCTGGAGGCCAGGCTTTTACCCATACGGCCATCATAAGCTACCTCTACTTCAAAGCCGTTTTCCTCCAGTCCTTTCTTGACGGCGTTGGCAACTTTTACCTCGTCTTCTACTACAAGAATTTTCTGCATGTTAATTATTTATGCTTTGGAGCTTGAGGTTTGAGGTTTGAAGTTTGAGGTTTGAGGTTTGAAGTTTGAAGTTCGTTAAAGGTTTGATGTTCAGAAAACGTATCAGGTTACGGCATACTTATTCTGAACTTCTCACTTCCAACCAACCTCAAACTTCAAACTTCAAACCTCAAACCTCAAACTTCAAACTTCAAACCTCAAACTACCCTTCCTGCTCCACTATTTTTTCAAACACCTCCTCATACTGTTTGTTCGCCCTTTCCAGCTCTCTCAGCGTCTGCTTATAATCTCCCTCTACCTGCTGGAACTTTCCTTTATCCCCGTATACATCCGGGTTACCCAGGCTGGTTTCCAGCTGCTGCTTTTTTTCATTCAATTTGGCCAGTTCCGCTTCCAGCTGCTGGAACTGCTTTTGCAGTTTCTGCAGCTCACGCCTGGCGTCTTTATCGATAGGAGCCTGTTTTACAGGTGCTGCCACCGGTTCAGGTTTTGCTGCTGCTTCCGCTGCAGGAGCAGGCTCATTGCCTTTGTTCTTGCGATCGTTCTTTCCCGGTTTGGGAGGCTGATTGGCGGCAGCCTGGCGTTTCTTCCATTCTTCCCACTCAGTATAGGTGCCTTTGAATTCCTTGATCTCGCCGTCAACGATCTCCCATATCTTGTTAGCGGTCTGGCTTACAAAATAACGGTCGTGCGATACCAGCACATAGCTGCCCTCATATTTACTCAGTGCATCTATCAGCATCTGTACAGAGTTCATGTCCAGGTGGTTCGTGGGCTCATCCAGCAGCAGGAAATTGGCCTGGCTGATAATGGTCTTGGCTAGCGCCACCCTGGCTTTTTCGCCACCCGACAGGATGCGGATCTTTTTGAATACGTCATCCCCGGTGAAGAGGAAGCAGCCCAGGAGCGAGCGCAGCTCCAGCTCGTTACGGCCGCTGCCTGCAGACTTCAGTTCTTCCAGGATCTCGTAATCCATGTGCAGGGCTTCCAGCTGGTGCTGGGCATAAAAAGATTGCACCACGTTATGGCCGGGGATCCGTTCGCCTTCCATCGGCTCGGTACCTGCAATAATGCGCAGCAGGGTGGATTTACCCTTACCGTTGGCGCCTATCAGGGCGATCTTGTCGCCACGGTCTATTTCCGCGCCGGTGTTCTTCAATACGGCGATGTCGCCAAAACGTTTGCTTACACCCTTAAGCGTACATAATATTTTGCCGGGGGTCTTATCCACGTTGAAATTGATCCTGATCTTGGAAGGGCCGCCGTCTACCTGCTCCACGCGATCCAGCTTTTCCAGCCTTTTCATAGCGCTTTGCGCCTGGGCGGCTTTGCTGGCTTTGGCCTTGAAACGCTCAATAAAGCGTTCCTGCTGGCGGATGTATTCCTGCTGGTTTTCGTATGCCCGTTGCTGAAGGTCCCGGCGCAGCTCCTTCTCCTGTTCGTAATCCTCATAGTTGCCAGCATAGTGGTGCAGCTGCTGCTGGTACAGCTCTACGATCTTGTTCACCATCCTGTCCAGGAAATAGCGGTCGTGCGAAACGATGATCACCGCTCCGTTATAATTCTGCAGGTATTTTTCCAGCCATTCAATAGAAGGGAGGTCCAGGTGGTTGGTAGGTTCGTCCAGCATCAGCACATCCGGATGCTGTAAGATCAGTTTAGCCAGCAGCACACGCATCCGCCATCCGCCCGAGAACTGGCTGTAGGGACGCTCCAGGTCTGCCGTGCTGAATCCCAGGCCTTCCAGTACCTGGGCGGTCTTATGCCGCATGTTGTAGCCATCCAGCGCTTCAAACGCGTGCAGCTTGTCGCTGAACTCATGCAGCAGGGCTTCCGTCTGGTTATGTTCCAGCTCTTTGGTAATGCGCTCTATCTCTTTTTCCAGTTCCAGCGCTTCGCTGAAGGCGGTCATGCCTACATTCAGGATTGACTCGTCTGATTCAAAGCTCAGCAGGTCCTGGTTAAAGAAGCCGATGCTGAGGTTCCGGATCTTGTTCACACTGCCTTTGGAGATGGAATATTCCCCGTTAATGATCCTCAGCAACGTTGATTTGCCGGTTCCGTTCAATCCGATCAGTCCTACACGGTCTCCCGGCACAATATGCCAGGAAGCATCTTCCACAATAACCCTGGATCCAAATTCAAAAGTAATGTCCTGTAACGCGATCAGCATATTTGTATAATTAAATAAAGCTTTTAGCTTTTAGCTTCTAGCTGCTAGCTGCTAATAGCTAGTAGCTAATAGCCAGTAGCTATTCCAAAAGCACACAAAGGTAATACTAATGTGCAGATGTGCGAATATAGGAATGGTATTTGCTGCTTCGTAACATATGTATCATATATTTTATTTATTTTTGTCGCGGAGATGTATGTGAACACGGGAATGTAGTATCCTATGAAAGCCTGCCGGGAGAACAGACACCTTTGCAGGGAACAACTAACGAAAAACCTGGAGCGAAAAACCGCATCCATTAAGAACTGTGGGGCTTATTACCATGAGCGTGAACAATCCATATCTTATGTTAAGATGTTCCGTCTTATCCATGCTTTGCATGTGTTGTTCATTGCTGGCAACGGCCCAGCAAAAATTTACCATCAGCGGATATGTGCGCGACAGCACCAATGGCGAGTCCCTTACCGGGGCTACCGTTTACGTAAAGGGCAGTGCCCAGGGGGTACCGTCCAATACTTATGGGTTTTACGCGCTGAGCCTCCCCAAGGGGGAATATACCATCGTATGCTCTTTCCTGGGCTTTAATGAACAGGAGCACACCATCCGGCTGGACAGCAGCATCCGCATGAACCTCCAGCTGACACCCAGGACCTACCAGGCACAGGAAGTGGTGATCACCGATAAACGCCGCAACAAAAATGTGTCCTCCACAGAAATGGGCCGTTCTGAAATGTCCGTAGAAACCGTTAAACGCCTGCCTACCTTTCTCGGGGAGGTGGACGTGCTGAAAGCCCTGCAGCTGATGCCCGGCGTGCAGGCCTCCGGCGAAGGTAATGCCGGACTGTATGTGCGCGGCGGCGGACCAGACCAGAACCTCATTCTCCTCGATGAAGCGCCGGTGTATAATACCGGCCACCTGTTCGGCTTCTTCTCCGTGTTCAATGCAGACGCCATCCGTAATACCACCCTGATCAAAGGCGGTATGCCTGCCAATTATGGCGGCCGCCTGTCCTCCGTAGTAGACATCAGTATGAAGGAAGGCAATAACCAGGAGATCCAGGGCGAAGGCGGCCTCGGGCTCATCGCTTCCCGGCTGTCCCTGCAGGGCCCCCTCAAAAAGAACCAGTCCTCCTTTATCGTCTCCGCCCGCCGTACCTATATCGACCTGATCGCCAAACCTTTCGTAAAAGAGAATAAAACCTATGGCGGCTCAGGATATTATTTCTACGACCTGAACGTAAAGGCCAATTATATGTTTTCTGACCGCGACCGGTTATTCCTGAGCGGCTATTTTGGCCGCGATGTGTTCACCTTCCGCAGCGGTACCCGCACCTTTGATGCAGATATTCCCTGGGGCAATGCCACCGCTACTTTAAGATGGAATCACATCTTCAGCAAAAAGCTGTTCGCCAATACGTCTCTTATCTACAATGACTACCGCTTCCGCTTTGCCGGCTCACAGAATAATTTCCAGGTAACATTCAAGTCCGGGATCAGCGATGTGAACGGCAAGCTGGACTTCGACTATTTCGCCAGCTTTAACCACCGCATCCGCTTTGGCGGTAATTATATCTACCACCGCTTTACGCCTTATTCTATTTCCGGGCGGCAGGACAGCACCAATTTTACGCCCGATAACGCCTACCGGAAATACGCCCACGAAGCGGCGCTTTACCTGATGGACGACTGGGAGCTGACGCCCCAGCTGAAACTGAACATAGGCATCCGCTACAGCGGTTTCCAGCAGGTAGGGCCTTATACCCGCTACCGGGAAGACGCCGGTGGCGCCAAGGTAGATAGTACCGTGTACAAAAACTGGGAGCCGGTAAGGTCTTACGGCGGACTGGAGCCCAGGGCCATCCTGCGCTATGCCTGGAACCAGCAAAATTCCCTGAAAGCATCTGTTACCCGTAACTACCAGTTCATACACCTGGTTACCAACGCAGGCACCTCGCTGCCTACAGATCTCTGGGTGCCCAGCACCTATAAAGTAAAGCCGCAGATAGCCTGGCAATATTCCCTGGGCTACTACCGCAACTTCAACGAAGACAGCTGGGAAACTTCCGTGGAGGCCTACTATAAAGACATGCAGAACCAGATCGAATACCGCCAGGGCTACAGCCCCTCCCTGACAGATCCTGAAGAGGATTTCGTATTCGGTAAAGGCTGGGCGTACGGCGCAGAGTTCTTCATCAATAAAACCAAAGGACGTTTCACGGGCTGGCTGGGATACACCTTGTCCTGGACCTGGCGCCAGTTTCCTGCCCTCAACCAGGGAAAGAAATTTCCGGCCAAATACGACCGTCGCCACGACCTGGTTTTAGTAGGCAATTACGAGCTCACTAAAAAATGGCACCTCTCAGGCATCTTTGTTTTTGGTTCCGGTAATACCACCACCTTGCCCACAAAGTTCTATATGATCGAAGGCGCCCTTGTACAGGAATTCGGCAATATCAACAGTTACCGCATGCCGCCTTATCACCGGCTTGACCTCTCCGCGGTATATACGCCCAACCGCCGCCCCGAACGCCGGTTCAAAAGCAGCTGGGCATTTTCAGTGTATAACGTTTACAGCCGTATGAATCCATACTTCATGTATTTCGATACCTACGGGCAGGTGCTGAATAACAGCCTCACCCTCAGGGCCCGCCAGGTATCACTGTTCCCGATCCTTCCGGCCATCACCTGGAACTTTAAGTTCTAGCCACTAGCGATTGGCTATTAGCTTTTAGCGCTGCGATGATGATGCAAGGAAATTTGTTTATCTTCGCAAGCATTTATTTTAAGTCAACAGCTAAAAGCTAACAGCTAGTAGCTAATAGCTATCTTAACCGATATGATCAACATTACATTTCCGGATGGCGCAGTCCGTCAGTACGAACCAGGGATCACCGCATTAGACATTGCCAAATCCATCAGTGAAGGATTGGCGCGTAAAGTTTTGGCAGCAAAAGTGAACGGGCAGGTAATAGACGCCACCCGTCCCATTACAACGGATGCTACGTTGCAATTGCTCACCTGGACCGATACAGATGGTAAAGCAACTATGTGGCACTCTTCCGCCCACCTGATGGCAGAGGCCCTGGAAGCGCTGTACCCCGGCGTAAAGTTTGGCATTGGCCCCGCTATTGAGAATGGATTCTACTACGATGTAGACCTGGGCGGCCAGACGATCTCTGAAGAAGACCTGAAAAAGCTGGAAGCTAAAATGGCTGAACTGGCCAAACAGAATAGTACCTATCAGCGGAAAGACGTGAGCAAGGCAGAGGCCCTGCAGTATTTCACCGGGAAAGGCGATCAATACAAGCTGGAGCTCATCAACGACCTGCAGGATGGCACCATCACCTTCTATACCCAGGGCGGCTTTACAGACCTTTGCCGTGGCCCGCATATTCCCAGCACCGGTTTTATCAAAGCCGTAAAGCTGACCAACATAGCAGGCGCTTACTGGCGCGGTAATGAGAAGAACAAGATGCTGACCCGCATCTATGGGATCACGTTCCCCAGCCAGAAAGAACTGGATGAATACCTGACCCTGGTGGAAGAAGCGAAGAAGCGCGACCACCGTAAACTGGGTAAAGAGCTGGAGCTGTTCACCTTCTCTGAAAAAGTGGGCTTAGGCCTGCCTTTATGGTTGCCCAAGGGCGCCATGCTGCGCGAACGCCTGCAGCAGTTCCTGCAGAAGGCACAGATAGAAAGCGGCTACCTGCCCGTGGTAACACCGCATATCGGTAATAAGAACCTGTATATCACCTCCGGGCACTACGAGAAATACGGGAAAGACAGTTTTCAACCCATCCATACGCCGGAAGAAGGAGAGGAGTTCATGCTTAAACCCATGAACTGCCCCCACCACTGCGAAATCTACCGTTCATCGCCCAAGTCTTACAAAGACCTGCCGGTACGCTTTGCCGAATTCGGTACCGTATACCGCTACGAGCAGCACGGTGAACTGCACGGGCTCACCCGCGTACGTGGCTTTACCCAGGACGATGCACACCTGTTCTGCCGTCCTGACCAGGTAAAAGAAGAGTTCATTAAGGTGATAGACCTCGTGCTCTACGTGTTCAGAAGCCTGAGCTTTACAGAATATACCGCCCAGATCTCCCTGCGCGACAAGGAAGACAGGAGCAAATACATCGGTTCCGACGAGAACTGGAACCTGGCAGAGCAGGCCATCATCGAGTCTGCCCAGGAAAAAGGACTCAATACCGTGGTAGAATACGGAGAGGCGGCTTTCTATGGCCCCAAGCTCGATTTCATGGTGAAAGATGCGCTGGGCCGTAAATGGCAGCTGGGCACCATCCAGGTGGATTACAACCTGCCCGAGCGCTTTGAGCTGGAATACATCGGCGCCGATAACCAGAAGCACCGCCCCGTAATGATCCACCGCGCACCCTTTGGCTCACTGGAAAGGTTTATTGCCGTGCTGATAGAGCACTGTGCAGGTAAATTCCCGCTGTGGCTCACGCCCACCCAGGTAAAAGTGCTCCCGATCAGCAACAAAAGCTTAATATATGCAGAAAAAGTAGCTGAATTGTTAAAAATTGCGGAAATTCGCGCGGAGATCGATGACCGTAATGAGAAGATAGGCAAGAAGATCCGGGAGGCGGAACTGGCGAAAGTACCCTATATGCTGGTACTGGGCGAGAAAGAAGCCACCGAGGAAGTAGTAGCCGTAAGACGGCAGGCAAAAGGCGATCTCGGCACCATGAGCCTGGATCAGTTCATCGGTTTAGTGAATGATGAAGTGGTAAACCGGAAACCTTTTGAATAGAAACATTTGAATAATTTCTTCCCAGGTATATTTATTGATAATTAATAACGTTAAATTTGTAATACCTGGACAATTATTAATTAATTTTTTACTTTTTTAATGCAACAAACACCCAGACCAAATTTTAACCGCGGGAGAAACCCGAACTTTCGTAGGGAACAACAGCAAGAGCATCGTACCAACAGAATGATACGTGTACCGGAAGTAAGGCTAGTAGGAGAAAATGTTGAAGTAGGCGTTTACAGAACAGAAGAAGCCCTGCACATGGCTGAACAGCAGGGACTGGATCTGGTAGAAATATCCCCAAATGCCACCCCGCCCGTATGTCGCATCATCGACTATAATAAATTCCTTTACGAGAAGAAGAAGAAAGAGAAGGAAATGAAAGCCAAGGCGCATAAAAGCGAGGTGAAAGAGATCCGCTTTACGCCTAATACAGACGATCATGACTTCGACTTCAAGGCTAAACATGCCGAAAAATTCCTGAGAGATGGTAATAAGGTGAAAACATACGTACAGTTCAAAGGCCGCGCCATCATGTTCAAGGAGCGCGGAGAGCTGATACTGCTGAAATTCGCCGAACGCCTCGCAGAAGTAGGCGCCCTGGAAGGGATGCCCACCATGGAAGGGAAACGCATGATCGCCATCTTCGCTCCTAAAGCAGCCAAGAAGAAAGAAGGCGGTAGCAAGGAAGGGGGTAACAAAGAGCCCAGGGAACCCAGGGAGCAGCAGCCCGCCCAGGCCCAGCCGGCTTCCAGGCCCGAAGGCAACGCATAATCTCCCGCTTATAGCATATTTAAAATACTAGAGCCGCCTCCGATAATATCGGGGGCGGCTTTCTTCTTTTATATATATTTTTCTTTTAAATAAATTAATAATATATATTATTAATTATTTCGTATATTTGATAGGTCACACGAATAGGTCGGTAGGATACCACCAGCATGTTATGAGACTAAACAGGGCGGACGAAGAACCAAAATCTAAGAGCACAGCGACAAGTGTCCCATCAAAATAACCCTGCATCCGGGATTACTAACTTATTAAACCATTCAGTATGCGAGTTTATCTAAAGCATGTACATTCGCTTTTGTTCGTTTGCATTATGGCATCCTTACTGTTTTCCTGTAAAGGTGTAACAGAGGAAGAGTATCTCAGGAACACTTTTTACCAGAAGGAAGAAAAATTAAAGCAGCTGAACCGCCTCATTGATTCGCTGGTAATACCTCAGCTGAACCCTGACGAGTATAGCAGCTACATTGTAGTAGACTGCAAAACAGCGCCGGCTATCAAGAACAACAGCGTGTGTAATCCGCTGGTAGCTGAAGCGATGAGAGAGCTGGCCATCAGCTCCATTAACCTGGAAAAAGGCGCCGGCCCGGCTGTTGGTAACTATGGCCTCTACATCTACAAAGTGAACGCAAAGTATGGTAACTACTCCAAGTTCTACTTCTATCACGATGTATGCGATAAATGGAAAGAAGCAAAAACCGGTAAAGACTTTGTATACGTCCCCTTCGAAGATCATTGGTCCGTGTACGTTGGAAGAAACTAAAGATAAAGGCTGATAACTATCCTGATAATTGCACCGCCCGGGAAGATCCTTCCCGGCGGTTTTTTTATTTTAAGGGTGATACTAACCGGCGCTGACAATAATAACAATATCGGCGACGTTACACGTACTGACAATAACTGTTACAACTATACTTTTCTTAATATTGTTCTTCGTCCGATTTTTAACAAATATTAACTAATCCTAAATTGTATTTTTTATTTTATTATTCATATCTTGCCGGTTATGCGAACAATTGTAACTGATTTTGTGCACTCGGCTCAGCCGGAGCCGCATCGTATAAGAACAAAGGAGATCTTAAAACAACATCCTGGTATCCGGAACCTGATTGGTAAAAACCCAAAGACGTTTTGGGCCATCCTGGGTCTCGTATCTTTTCAAATCGTAATGGCCTGGCTGGTAAGGGATCAGTCATGGTGGATCGTACTGGGGGCTGCATACCTCCTCGGAGCATTTGCTGATCACGCCCTGTTCGTGATGATCCACGAATGCGCCCACAAATTGCTTTTCAAAAAGCCGGCAGCAAACCGCCTGGCAGGCATCCTGGCTAATATGCCCCAGGTGATGCCCAGCTCGGTTTCTTTCGAGCGTTATCATATCAAACACCACTCTTTCCAGGGTGTGCATGAACTGGATGCCGACCTTCCCAACCGTTGGGAGGCAAAGCTGATCAATAACTATTTTATTGGTAAAGTGATCTGGCTGCTGTTCTACCCGCTCTTCCAGGTGTTCCGTATATCAAGGTTAAAAGAGATTAAACCCTTTGACGGCTGGATAGCCCTTAACTGGCTGGTGCAGATCGCTTTTGTAACAGGTATCACCCTGCTGTGGGGACCAAAAGCCATTGGCTTCCTCGTAGCCAGCTTCTTTTTCTCCGTAGGCCTGCATCCCCTGGGCGCCCGCTGGATCCAGGAGCACTACCTCACTCACGGTGAACAGGAAACTTACAGCTACTACGGCGTGCTGAACACGGTAGCCTTCAACGTGGGTTACCACAATGAGCACCACGATTTCCCTTCCATTCCCTGGAATAAACTGCCGCAGATCAGGAAAGAAGCATCTTCTTTTTACAATACACTGTACTTCCATACTTCCTGGACCAAACTGTTCTTCCGCTTCCTGTTCGATAAGGAGATCTCTCTCTTCTCCAGGATCATCAGGAGCAACAGGGGTAAAGTACAGCTGACAGACGAATCCAAACCGGATGTTGAGCTGATCAAAGAAACCGGAACAACGAAAGAAGTGGTTGGCTAAGCCAGCATTTTCAATATTTTTTTAGCCCTTGAGGCAAAACCAGGCGAAGGCTGGTGCTGTAATTCATCTTCCAGCACCAGCCTTATCTCATTCCGGATATCAGGGTATTCTTTTGCCAGGTTGGCGAGTACAGTCATAGAGAACGCGCGCACAGCGATCGTTTCTTCCGGGTTGCTCAGGAACTCAAAACAGTGATGCATGACCGGGCCATGCAGGGCAGGAGGGATGGGCAAAAACTGCAATACCCTCGTTACATTCCGCTTCACCGCTACCGGTATGCCGCTGTCCTCCATTCTTTGCACCATCGCCGCTAAGTGCGGCTGCATCAGCTCCGGATGCTTTTGCGCAACATAGCTTAAGATCCACGCAGCACGCTGTACCACGCGGTACTCGTCATGCAGGAACAGCTCCACCAGCTGCGCCAGGCGCGCCGGATCATTACCTATCCAGGCCGCGATCTGTAAAGTATGTGTACGGGAATTTTCCTGTAATATCTGCTCACGCAAATGCATGCCTAAAATTAAATTCCAAATCCCAAATCCCAAATTCCAAAACGAAAATATACTTGCGACAATCTCCGCTCTTTGGAATTTGGAATTTGGGATTTGGAATTTGAAACCTGGCTTTTACGCCGCTTTCTTCTCCACCGGCGTTACCCGCAGCTCCAGCACCTGGTTGCTGCGGATCACTTTCAGATACTGGAACTGGCCTATCTTTTCCCGGTTCAACTGCCGGAACAGCGCATCCGCCGTTTCTATCAGGCTGTCGTTGAAGGAAACGATAATGTCGCCGTCTTTTAAGCCTGCCTTCGCCGCCGGACTGTTGCCCTCTACTCCTGTGATGAACAGGGCGCTCTTATTCCTAAGCTGCAGGGCAGTCCTTAATTTGGGCACCAGGCTTACCTGCTGCAGCATTACGCCCAGGTAACCCTTTACCACCTTGCCATATTGCATCAGCTCTGCGGCGATCATCTTGGCGGTATTGATGCTGATGGCAAAGCATAAGCCTTGTGCGCCCTGTATCATGGCAGTGTTCACGCCTACCACTTCTCCCTTGTAATTAATCAGCGGCCCGCCTGAATTACCGGGATTCAGGGCCGTATCCGTCTGTATCAGGTCGTCTATCGTCAACCCATGCTCATTCCGTAAAGAGCGGCCCAGCGCACTCACCACACCGGCGGTCACCGTATGCTGAAAGCCCAGCGGATTACCAATGGCGATCACCAGCTGACCTATTTTCAGCTCATGTACATCGCCCAGCTGCGCTACCTGGAAATCAAAAGCAGATGCTTTCAGGATCGCAATATCCGCATCCGGATCTTCGCCGGCCAGCGTAGCAGGGTAAATGCTGCCGTCATGCAACACTACGTTAAAAGAGCTGCCTTTATTTACAACATGGGAATTGGTGAAGAGATAACCATCTGATGAAAAAAAGAAACCCGAACCGGTACCGGTTACTTTCCTGTTGGCATCCAGCCGTTCTATCTTTACAACGGACTTGCCTGCGGTTTCCACCGCATTATGGATGATTTCAGAATATGCATCCATATAACCTCCTGTTTTTATTGGGTGTTATAACGCAGAAAACAGGCCACAATGAAAAGCCGCCAAAAAGGCATATTTTTGAAGCGCTATGAAAGATGCAGGAAAACTACTCATCATCATCGGCATCCTGTCTGTTGTTTCGGGCCTGGTGCTGCTCTACTCAGGCGACAAGCTGAAATGGCTGGGCCGCCTGCCCGGGGATATCCGCATCCAGCGCGATAATTTCAGGTTCTATGCGCCCATTACCACTATGCTGCTCATCAGCGTGCTCCTCAGCTTTATTTTGTATGTCATAGGAAAATTCTTCAAATAATAGCTTTTCCCTGTTCCCATCTTTTTTCCTTTTTTTGCAGGACCAACACCAAAACCATTGCTTAGAAAAGAATTTCGGATCATCCTGCTTTCCTTGCTCGTCAGCTTCCTCCTGACTGCCGCAAAATTTACGGCCTATTTTCTCACGCATTCCGTAGCCATTTTGTCTGATGCCCTGGAATCCATTATCAACGTGGTGGCCGGTGCATTTGCTTCTTACAGTATTTACCTGGCCGGAAAGCCCAGGGATGAGAACCACCCCTACGGGCATGGTAAAGTAGAATTCTTTTCCATCGGTTTTGAAGGCGCCATGATCTTCATTGCCGGCTGCCTGATCCTCGTTAAGGCGGTGCAGTATTTCATGGGCGCTCCGGGCCTGCATGGCCTCACACAGGGTATCTGGCTGATCAGCATCACGGCGTTTATTAACCTGCTGCTGGGTCAGTACCTGGTGCGTGCCGGGCGCAAACTGTCATCTATAACCCTCTCCGGTAACGGGCAGCATATTATGACGGATGTGTACAGCAGTGTGGGTTTGGTAGTGGCATTGGCAGTTATCAGCTTTACCGGCTGGACCTGGGTAGACCCCGCCGTATCCGTGATCATGGGAGTGCTGATCCTGCGGAAAGGATACCAGCTGCTGCGCCGCTCTATCTCCGGCCTGATGGACGAAACGGACATGCAGATGATAGACAAGGTGATCGGTATATTGAACGCCAACAGGAGAGCGGCCTGGATAGACGTGCATAATATGCGGGTGCAGCAATATGGCAATAACTACCACATAGATTGCCACCTTACGCTGCCTTACTACCTGGAGCTGAGCCAGGCGCATGAAGAGCTGAAAGCAATGGAAACACTGGTGAACCGCGAGATACCGGGAGGAGAAGTAGAGTTCTTCATTCATACAGATCCCTGCCTGCCCATTTGCTGCCATTATTGCCAGCTGATGGAATGCCCCGTAAGAAGTGAAGCTTTTAGCGGTAAGATCACCTGGACCCGGGAAAACGTGCTTCCTAACCGGAAACACGGGTGAGTTTATTCCTCGTATTCGTCTTCTCCGTCAGCATGCCCCAGTATGCCCCTGATAGGTTTGATAGCTTGGTAAATGCCACGGTCGTACTTGTTACCAAGAATAATAAGCGTAGTAGAGTCCTGTACAAAACGATAGAACACGGTATTATTACCATGCCACCAGCCGTTGTGGTAGACGATTTTACCGCCTTCGGGATACACCATCAGGCGCCAGCCCAGCCCGTAATTGCGGATTCCGGGTTTTTCGTTGCTGTAGGGCTTATAGGCCTCTTCCAGGGTCGATTCCTTGAACAGGTTGCCTGAATAAAGCGCCTGGTCCCATTTCAGCATGTCCTGCGCAGTACTGTAGATGCCTTTATCGCCTATCACACCGTCAAAATAGGTGTCTGGCTCTGCCTGGCCATTATACTTGTGGCTGGTGGTTTGATGGGGGCGGGGAGTGCCGGTAGGGTCAAATACAAAGGTATTTGTCATGCCCAGCGGTTCAAAGAAGGTTTGCCGCATGAAATCGGCGTATTTTTTATTGCTGATCTTCTCTATGATAGAGCCCAGCAGCATATAGTTCGTGTTACAATACTGGAAATGTGTATTGGGCTGATGCTGCATGGGCGGCTTGTGCTGCACCATCAGTCTTATCAGCTCGTCGTTGTTCAGGAAAGTCCCTTTATCGCCTTTCCACAGGCTGTCGCAGAAATACAGGTAGTTAGGCAGCCCGCTCCGGTGATTCAGGAGCATACGGATGGTAATGCCCATATACGGAAAGTCCGGGAAATACATCTGTAGCGTGTCTTCCAGCTTTAGCTGACCCCTTTCCATCAGGTAAAGGATCCCCATGGCCGTAAAGGTCTTAGACACGGATGCCAGCTGGAAGGAGGAGCTTTCGCCGATCAGCATCTTGTTGCGGAAGTCTTCCACGCCATGATACTGCTCAAAGATCACTACGCCTTTTTTAGCCACCAGCATGGCGCCGTTGAAACCGGTCCGTAAAAGCCTGTTGGAAAAAAATGCAGACAACTCCTGTTGCTGCTGGTGCGTCCGGGGGGAATTTAAGATCTCCGCCTTCTCCTTTTCACTCTCTGCGATAGTGTATAAGGTGTCCTCTGTCTTGGTGCGGAAGGAAGATTTACCACGCGCACTATTGCTCTGGCAACCGGAGATCGTGTATACCGCAATGCCGGATATAGTCAAAATGCAGAAAAATGCTCTTAAACGCTTCATTGAAAATCTGACAACTGATATTTTTTGCTATTCTGCTAAATATATTTCAAAAACGCGGCAATGATCTACATATTTTTTGACAAAATCAAATTTGCCGAAGTACCTGTTTGATTATTGGTCTACTTCTGTTAGGTTTGTGCCTTGTTTTTCCTGTTACCCACAATTATTGAGCCAATTGTGAGCGCGCTATATACGCATATTAATATTCTAATATATGGAGCAGAAGTTGACAAGTTATCCAAAAGAAAAGATCAATATCCTCTTGCTGGAGAATATCAGTGACGCAGCCGTGGCGGAGTTTGTAGACGCCGGGTATGCCAATACCCGCAAACTATCGGGCGCCCTGAGTGAAGAAGAGCTGATCAACGAGATCAAGGATGTACATCTGTTGGGTATACGGTCCAAAACACAGATTACCGCCAAGGTACTGGCAGCTGCCAGGAAGCTGCAGGCCATCGGGTGTTTTTGTATAGGCACCAACCAGGTTGACCTGAAATCGGCCAAGGAGCACGGGGTGGCTGTATTCAACGCGCCCTATTCCAACACCAGGTCGGTAGCGGAACTGGTCATTGGCCTGTCCATCATGCTGATACGCCGTATTCCGGATAAAAATAAAGCCGCCCATGACGGCACCTGGATGAAAGAAGCCAAAGGAAGCTATGAGCTGAGAGGCAAAACCTTAGGCATTGTTGGCTACGGCAACATCGGCAGCCAGGTAAGTGTATTGGCTGAGGGCATGGGGATGAACGTGATGTATTACGATGTGGAGACCAAGCTGCCCCTGGGCAATGCAGTACAGCAGAAAACACTGGCGGAGCTGTTTTCCCAGGCAGATATCATTTCCCTGCACGTGCCCTCTACACGCGCTACCCATAACATGATCAACCAGCAAACACTGAAGGACGTAAAGAAAGGTGCTATCTTCCTGAATTATGCCCGTGGTGAAGTGGTGGACCTGGATGCGCTGAAAGAAGCCCTGGAAAAGGGACAATTATCCGGCGCAGCCATCGATGTGTTCCCGGTAGAGCCGGAAAAGAACGGCGCCGCCTTCAAAACACCGCTGCAGAACCTCCCCAACGTGATACTGACGCCCCATATCGGTGGCAGCACCGAAGAGGCCCAGCACAACATCGGTTTGGATGTGAGCAGCAAAATGCTAAACTACCTGGAGAAAGGCGCCAGCTTCGGTTCACACACCGTTCCCGCGCTGAGTGTTCCCGCTATCGAACATACGCACCGTCTTTTGCACATTCACAAGAACGTGCCGGGGGTACTTTCAGAGATCAATACGGCTTTGTCTGAGAAGAAGATCAACATCCTGGGACAATACCTGAAAACAAATGAGCAAATCGGCTACGTGGTGCTGGATGTGGATACCCAGTTATCACAGGAAGCTTTTGCCGCATTGAAGGAAGTGAAGCATACGATCAAGACCAGGTTGCTGTACTAAACAGACCTGAATTATAAAAAAGCAGGGGATGTAAATACATTACATCCCCTGTTTCATTTTACAGCATCCCGTTTTGCCGCTTAAAACCCGTGTTTTTCCGGGTAGAAATCCTGCTAAAGGCCTATTCAAACCCGGTATTGAGATAAGGATATCCCGTAATATTCATGTAGTATAGATGCAGATCTCATATTTCTTTTGAAGAGAGATGAGATCTACATCTGTATCATCTCAATATTTTGAAACGGGAAGATAGGTATATCGGGTGTTCACCGGGTTTTAACCGAAGATGCAATAGGAAACAAGGCCTTATAAACGAAAAAAGACCGTCTGCCGGCTGGCAAACGGTCTTCCATTTATACTGGTAACCTTAATGGAGTTTATCTCAATACGTTCACGATGCCGCTGACGATGATCGGCTGGCCATCGGCTTCTTTCTTATAGCTAACCCACCAGATGTAAGTGCCTACATTGGCCTGCGGGCCGCCATGTAAGGAACCATCCCAGCCTTTCTTCGGATCTTCATCTGCGTAGATCAGCTGACCCCAGCGGGTGTAGATGCGCAGCTGGTATCCCAACATCAGGCCGCGGTATACCACCGGCCTGAAGCGGTCGTGGTTACCATCTCCGTTGGGAGAGAAGGCATTGGCAAAAGTAGGTTTCGGATCGCAGGGGATATAGGTAACCTTCACCTCGTCTGAGCTGGCGCCACACTTATTCGTTACCGTTACACCATAGGTACCTGCAGTAGATACGCTCAGGGCGGGGCCGGTAGAACCATCAGACCAGCGGGTAGTGCTGCTGATATCGTTGCCATCAGCGCGCAGGCGGAGTGTTTCGCCGTTACACAGGATGGTATCGTTACCCAATGCAACCCTCGGCAGTCCATCACAATATACAGTGATCACCTGGCGCGCTTCATTGGCATTGCCACATTCATCTGTAGCGGTCCATACGCGGATAAGGCGGAAAGCGCCGCAAACGCCCGGTATATCTACCGGTTCCTGTATCTGTGTACGGCTGATCTTCACTGAACCGCAATTATCAGTAGCTGATACATTTGTGGGCGGTGCAGGAATGGCATCGCAGTTCACTTGTACATCGGCAGGCGGCGGAACGGTGAATACCGGCCTGGTGGTATCCTGTACGGTGATGTTTTGTGTAACATTGCTGCTGTTGCCGCAATCATCTGTTGCCGTCCAGGTGCGAATGATGCGGTAAGTGCAGTTACCGCCGCCAATATCCTGGCGCTGATCACTGGATGTGGCGGTGATAATGGTGCCGCTGCAGAATGCCGTAGCAGTAAGGGTAGCAGCCGGCGGCACATTGCCACAGTCCACCGCCATATCAGCAGGAGCCGGGGTGGTAAACACCGGTGGCGTCAGTTCTTTTACCGTAATGGTCTGTACAAGGCTAGCGGTATTACCGCAGGGATCCGTAGCAGTCCATGTGCGCAGCAGCTGATAGTTGCTGGCGCAGGCGCCGGGAATAGCCTGGCGGGTCTCTACCGGGGTGATCGTCATGGCGCCGTAGCACGAGTCTACTGCATCCAATGTGATCGCAGCCGGTATAGCGTCGCAGTTCACGGTGATATCCGCCGGTTTAGGCGTAGTGAATACAGGCGCTGATTTATCTGTAATAGTGATCGTTTGTGAAGCCGTTGTGCTGAACCCGCACTGGTCAGTGGCGGTCCAGGTACGGGTCAGTGTCTGGTCGCAACCATTCACAGTAGAAAGGTCTGCAAAGGTTACGGTCAGCGGCATGTTGGTATAAGGCAGATGGCTGAACTGCGGTGTTCCGAACAGCGTCGTGTAATCTTTGCCCTGCTTACATTCTACAGTAAGCGCAGGAGGCGTGAAAGTTACTACCGGTGGTTTATCTACGATGGTCACCAACACGGAAGCACATGAAGTGGCGCTGCATGCGCCGCTGCTTTCAGCCCGCACATAGTAGGTAGTGGTCTTGGTAACGGTAGTTGTAATGGTGGGACCAGAACCGATGCTGGTACCGCCGCAGCTGTCTGCATACCATACCCAGCTAGCACCGCCGCCAAGGCTGCCGCCCTGGAGGCTGAGCGTAACATTGCCGCCGGCACACAGTTCTGTTTTATCGGCAGTAACACCGGTAGCCGCTACTGAGCCATTTTCTACAGCCACAGAGAAAGGTACATCTGTCGCGCAGCCAGGGCCACCGTTCTTGATGTTTAATATGAAATCATAGCTGCCTGCAGGCGTAGCGGCAGGGTAGGAGACCCTCAGCGGAGAAGCTGCCAGGGCGCTGTCTGCAGTAGTTGTAAAGCCAGGCATTACGTTGGTGGCAGCGGCTCTTACATTGAACAGCGTCGGATTATCGCTTACAGAGGCGTAAGGCAGTCTCAACACCGCCTCGCCGTTACAGGAAGGCGGAATAGCGTTCAATACGATGCCCGGTGCATTCTTCTTGCTCAGTATTACAGTGTCAGGGTTGCCGGAACAGGTAGCGTTGGAGATGGTCCAGGAAAGCATCACATCCTGGATGCCTGTTACCGTCACTGTGGTGTTAGGCTGTGTGGCATCCGTGATAGTGGCTGTTCCCTGTTCTACTTTCCAGGTGCCGATTGCTCCTGCCGGAACAACATTGGCTGCCATGGTGAACAGGTCCAGCGTACCGCACTGGCTCTGATCAGGACCGGCCAGGCTGGAAATGGGCACTGCTACATTCATAAGCACTACTGTATCCGTGCTTGTGCAGGTGGTATTCGCAGTTTTTTGAACCGACCATACCAATGTAACAGATTGCCCACCGCCAAGGCCATTTATAGGAGTCATAGGATCGTCGTCTTTCCCGATAACGGCGCCGTTTGCAGGGCCTGCAATGGTCCATTTACCCGCTTCCCCGGCAGCCATTACAGCGGCCATGGTAAAGTTGCCGTTATTACACTGCCGGATGGTGTCCGCACCTGCGTTTGCAACAGGAATATCGTTCACCAGAATGTCTTTTGTGGCAGTTACCACGCACATACCATTGGTCACAGTAGCCGCATAAGTACTTGTTCCCGGTGTTGCCGGTGTATGTTTTATCTCGGTGGAAATGTCGCCGGTAGGGGTCCATTGCACGTCATATAAAGCAAGTGTGTCGGGTATGGAGAGCGTTACTTCTTCGCCAAGACAGATATTCGCAGGACCGACAATGCTGTCCAGTACGGGCTTCGCATCAACGATCACCACTGCTGCCCCGGTACGCGAACACACACGACCACTACCATATTCCTTAAAACCGGTTACCGTATAGACCGAGGTTTCTGTTGGTGCAACCTGCACCTCTTCTGCAATGGTATCCAGCGGAAGGTCCCATACGTATTCATCAAAGCCGCCGGTGGCCGATAGTAAAGCGGTATCGCCGATACAGATCTCGTTATCGGGCACCACCACCTTGGGATTGGGCAGCAAGGTTACTCTTAAAGGTTTGGATGGCGCGGCACAGCCCTCCGTATTCCCCTCCTCATAGATCTTCAAACGGAAGAAGAGGGTAGTTGGCACCACCGGATCACCCTCCAGCAAGAGCGCACCTTCTGCAAAATTCAGTACAGAAGTAGCGGTGCCCGCCACGCCGTCACCGTCTCCTGAAATGGTAACCCAAACAGCACTGTCTTTGCTATATTGCCAGAAATACTGCGGTTTGGTAAAATAGCCCGAAGGCGTAAAGTTAGAAGTAAGGTTGGTGGGAGAACCCGCACACATGGTATACTGTCCGCCTTCCTGGTCCGTCTGACCATCAAAGAATGAATAAATATACGGTGTACAATATGCAAAGGTAATATCGTCTATCGCAATGTTATTTCCGCAGCCGCCCGGTGCATTGTTTTTGATCTGCACGATCACGTTGGTGATGCCGGGCATGGTTTTAAAGCTGAACTCCATTTGTTGCCAGCCGTTATTACTAAGTGTTGCCTGGTAGGGAACAGAAAGATCATTTGAATTAAAGGTGGACAGCAGGGCGCCGCTTACAGCATCCAGTATCTCAAAAGTAATGCCTGGGTTGCTGTAGCTGCCACCACAGCTATTCTCAAAATAAGTTTGGGTATCAATATTTTTCATCCATGCGCCGAACTTGTAGATCGCGCCTTTACAGAGCCCTGTTACTTCCCTGCTGTAAAAAATGTTGGGAGCGGCATCTGCATTCACGATCATCATAGCGCCATCAGTGTTCCTGGTATGGTCGCCCGTGGTGATCCAGTCGGCGCTTAAGCCAGCTGTGGTACTATGAATAACATATTCATTCGGGTTAAGTGTGCCGGCCGTATTGGCGGTGAACTGTGTAGTGCCTCTTGTTGGGGATAATGAAACCGGAACTGTAGTAACGCCAAAATCCTCTGTAAAACCAGCCATCGTTGAGGAAGTGTTGACGCCTTTACAATCCGGCATCGGGCAGGCAGAAGCCCTGATGAAGGCATTGGCAGTATAAGGTCCTGAAGGGGTATTCATGTCGGCCTTAACGGTGTAATTGCCATCTTTGATAAACTCAATGACAAGGGATGGACGGCCAGGCTGTGCGCTGTTAATGGCCCCATATACCACTTTATAGTCTGTACCTGCAACACCAGGGGTAATGGTGTACCTGGTATCGGTGACCGTTTCTCCGGTCACATTGGCGGTCATGGTCGCATAGTGCTCGTTGTCTTTTATCGTCGTACAAACCGTTTTAGGAGCGTTGACAAACGCCTGCCCCAGAACAGTTCCAGTACTCACAAAAGCCATGATCAGGCATAGGAAGGCTGATAATCTAATCACTTGTCTGAAGTATTACGAAAAACAAAATATTATTTCGGTCAGAGAGTAGCTGGTTCCTCTATGATAGTAATGTTGTGGCATAGTGTCCCCGACATAACAAACCCTAAGTTCTTAAGTAGCAATGCATCATGTTACTATAATATTAAATAATTAAAAATAACTATGTGTATGTTCAAAAAAGAGGGATTCACTGAGTTGGAATCCCTCTTTCTGAAGATATGTTTACATTATCTGATCACGGTCACTTCACCCTTGATGATGTTCGGGTTACCATTCGGCATTTTCTTGTAAGTGAGCCACCATACATAGGTGCCTACACCCACCAGTTGTCCCTGGTATCTGCCGTCCCATCCTTTCTTGCTATCGCGGCCCAGGTAGATCAGCTCACCCCAGCGGTTGAAGATGCGCAGCTCGTATTCGTACATCGGTCCGCGCACTACCGGTCTGAAGAAGTCGTTGCGGCCGTCGTTGTTGGGCGAGAACGCATTCGGGAAGGTCGGTTTCGGATCGCACTGGGTATAATCCACAGTGATCTGGTCTGTATAGCTTCCGCAATCGTTGAACACGGTCACAGAGTAGGTGCCTGCTTTTGTTACATCCAGGAACGGACCGGTAGAACCGTCAGACCAGAGTACCCTGGTGATATTGGCGCCATCTGCACGTAATCTCAGTGTTTCACCGATACACATCATTGTGTCGTTACCCAGGTTAATGAACGGTGTGCCCATTACCCTTACATTCAGGCTGTCCATGTACACGCGCTGACAGAACCTGTCCATTACCGCGAGCCTGTACTTACCGCTTGCGTTGAAGGCTTTTACAGGGTTGGAATCCCCGTCATCCCACAGGTAAGACATCGCATCCTGGGTGGTACCGTCTACCGTGATGCTGTTGCCAGGGCAAATCTCCCTGTTCGGGCCCAGCTCTACGTTGATACCTGGTTGCAGGCGTACATTTACAGTATCTCTCACCATACAGTTATCTCTCGTTACAGTTACCCAGTACAGGCCTGGCTGGTTCACCACGATAGAAGAGGTGGTGGCTCCGGTGGCCCAGCGGATGCTTCCGCCATTGCTTACGTTCACGGTCAGCATGATAGACTGATCAGGACAGATAGTCGTATCGCGGTTCAGGCTGATATCCGGCGGCGGATTCACTGTTACGTTCACGGTATCGATGGTGATACAGCCGCGTTTCGTTACCCTTACCCAGAATTGTTCCTGGGTACTTACAAGGATGGAAGAAGTGGTAGCGCCTGTGCTCCAGAGATAAGAAGCATCATCTACAAAGGCATCCAGTTTTACGCTCTGGCCGCGGCATATAGATGCATCAGGCAGGTTCACCAGCGGCATCGGTATCAGCTCTACATGAATGGTATCTGTTGTTACGCACACACCGTTTGTTACACTTACCCAGTAAGTACCTCCGGTGGATACCTGGATACGCTGGGTGGTTTCGCCGGTAGACCAGCGGATGGTGTAACCGAAGTTAGCTGCACCTGCATCCAGTATCAGGCTGTTGCCACCGCATATAGTGGTATCGTTGCCCAGGTTCACCATCGGCTTGTTGCTGTACTGCAGGTTGTAAACAACCGTATCAGAGATACAGCCGGTTACGCCGTCCTGTACTATAAAGCTTGCCTGTGTGGCGTTATTCAGGTTAAATGTTGCGTTCTTCTGTGCTAAAGGCACCTGTACTGCGTTGGCAGGTGTTACGCCTACCAGTATATAGGTAGGATTGTTAACCTGGTTGCTCAGTTTCAGGGTGAAGCTCGGATTGTCAGAGCAGTTCATCGGCAGTGCCGGGTCTAATGCCGGTTTCGGACAAGGATTCACGGTGATACGTTGTACCCTTTCTATTGCCTGGTTGCCGCAGGCATCTGCTATACGCCACCTTCTGATGATGGTATAACCGGCGCAGAGATCTTTTACATAAGGATCTTCCACTACAGTCACCGTTTTCGGGAAGGCAGGATCGCAATTATCTGTTGCCGTTAAGACAGGTGCAACCGGGATAGAATCACCGCAATTCACCACCAGGTCAACAGGAGCCGGAGCAATCACCGGACGGGTAGTATCGGTTACGGTTACCACCTGGCGTACAGTTGTGGTGTTACCACATTCATCTGTAGCTGTCCATGTACGGATCAGGCGATAGTTGCTGGCGCAGGCGCCTGGTATGGTTTCGCGTATCTGCGAGCGGCTCAGTTTCACATTGCCGGCGCAGTTATCAGTTGCAACCACGTTGTTTGCAGGAGGCGGAACAGCGTCGCAGCTTACAGTGGTATCCCTGGGCGGTGCAATGGTGAACACCGGACGCGTAGTATCCTGTACGGTAATGATCTGGCGCATGGTAGCTGTGTTACCACAATTATCCTTGGCAGTCCATGTACGGATCAGGCGGTAGTTGTTGGCGCAGGCTGGCAGGAGGGAAGTCCGCTGCTCGCTGGTCACTACCTGTACGTTCGCGCTACAGTTATCGGTAGCTGTTACCACCGGCCATGCAGGTACTTTATCACAATCCACGGTCACATCAGCCGGCTGTGGTATAGAGAATACCGGACGGGTAGTGTCCTGTACCGTGATGGTTTGTTTCACGGTAGCGGTATTGCCGCATTCGTCACGGGCTATCCAGGTACGGATGATCTGGTAGTAGTCTGCGCATTGTGCGCCAGGTATATTCTGACGTACATCCGTTGCAGTTACAGTGATCACGCCAGGGGTACAGTTATCGGTAGCAGTCAGTGTGGCCGCAGCCGGAACCGAGTTACAGTTAACAGTGGTATCCCTGGGCGGCGCTACGGTGAACACCGGACGGGTAGTATCCTGTACTGTAATTACCTGGGTAAGCGAAACGCTGTTGTTACAGCCGTCTGTAGCAGTCCAGGTGCGGATCAGGCGATAATTGTTCGCACAGGCGCCTGTAATATTCTGTCTTGTTTCTGTTGGTGTTACTGTGATCACACCGAAGCAGCTGTCATAAGCGGTCAGGTTCACCGGAGCCGGGATGGCGTCGCAGTTTACTGTTATGTTGGCCGGTGCGGCAGATCTGAACTCAGGTGCGTCGTTATCCACTACGGTAATGGTCTGTGAAGCGGTAGTGGTCATGCCGCATCTGTCGGTAGCGGTCCACGTACGTGTAAAGGTGCGTACACAACCGTTGATGGTAGAAGCATCCGTGAAGGTAACGGTGAGCTGCTGGCCTATGTAAGGCGTATGGCTGAACTGCGGTGTACCGAACAGGGTGGTGTAGTCCATACCCAGCTTACAGTTTACAGTGAGCGGGCCAGGTACAAATACTACTACCGGCGGTTTGGTGATCACCATGATCTTCACGGCGTTGCTGATGTTGTTCATACAAGGACCGGAGTTAACGATCCTTCTGAACCAGATGCTGTCTTGTGTCAGCGTGCCCGGAGAATAGGTAGCGTTGGTAGCGCCAGGGATATTGGCAAACCCGGTGGTAGCGCTTACGGTGCTGCTTTGCCATTGGTAGGTATAGGTACCGTTACCGCCGGTGAGCGTGCCGCCGCCTAATGGAGCCGCTGCTTCATTCAAGCATATGGTCTGGTCTGCGCTGATGGTGTTGCCCAATACAGCATTCAGATTAGAAAGAGTTACATTATCAGTAGTAGCAGGACACACCCCGTTGGTAATGGTCCAGCGCAGTGTTACTGTGCCACCGGCCGGTACTGTTACAGTAGTGGTCGGGCTGTTCACATTTGCGATGGTGGCGGTGCCGCTTACAATGGTCCACCTGCCGGTGCCTACAGCTGGTGCGTTAGCAGCCAGCGTGAAGTTGCCGTTACCGCACTGCTGCTGGTCGGGGCCTGCAGCGGCAACAGTTGGAGGCATATGGTTGACCAGTACCACATCGTCACTTGTCATTGGACAGGTTCCGTTCACAATTGTCCAGCGCAGTACAACTGAATCGCCTGCAGCTACGGTAATAGTCGCTCTCGGATCATGTATGTTGCTGATGGTAGCGTTACCGTATACCCTGGTCCACGTACCGGTAGCAGTAGCTACTCCTGGTGCATTGGCGCTCATGGTGAAGGTAGAAACGTTACACAGTTTCTGGTCAGGTCCGGCGGTAGCAATCGCTGCCTGCTGGTAGCTTACCAGTGTAACATCATCCGTTGAAGTCGGACATGCACCGTTTGTGATGGTCCAGCGCAGTACTACGGAGTCGCCTATGGCAACAGTTACGGTAGCCCTCGGATCAGTCATGCTGCTGAGTGTGGGTGTTCCATATACAATTGTCCATCTGCCGGTAGCAGTCGGAACACTCGGAGCGTTCGCTGCCAGTGTGAATGTATTTACGTTACACAGTTTCTGGTCAGGTCCCGCGGTAGCAGCTGCTGCCATGCGGTAGCTTACCAGTGTTACCGGATCGCTGCTGGCAGCGCAGTTACCGTTAGTGATAGTCCAGCGCAGTATTACAGAGTCACCGGCGGCCACTGTTACAGTAGACCTTGGGTTGGTGGGCGCTGCAATGGTAGCTGTACCATATGCTATGGTCCATCTGCCCGTACCCACTGTTGGTGTGTTAGCCGCCAATGTGAAGGATGTTACGTTACAAGCCTTCTGGTCAGGACCAGCATTAGCAGTGGTAGGCTGTGCATAGCTTACCAGGGTCACATCATCGGTGCTGGGGGTACAGTTACCATTGGTAACAGTCCAGCGCAGTACGATGGAGTCGCCAGGCGCTACGGTAATAGTAGAAGTCGGACTGGCCGGGTTGGTTACCGTGCGGGTGCCGTAGATGGTAGTCCATCTGCCGGTGCCGGCTGTCGGCGCGTTAGCGGCCAGCGTGAAGGACGTTACGTTACACAGTTTCTGGTCAGGGCCAGCAGCTGCAGTAGTAGGCTGTTTGTAGCTTACCAGGGTTACGTCATCAGTGCTGGGTGCGCAATTACCATTGGTAACCGTCCAGCGCAGTACGATAGAATCACCCGGAGCTACTGTGATAGTAGAAGTGGGGCTGGCTGGGTTGGCCACTGTTTTGCCGCCGTAGATGGTGGTCCATCTGCCGGTGCCTGCAGTGGGCGCATTAGCCGCCAGCGTAAAGGATGTTACGTTACACATTTTCTGGTCAGGACCAGCAGCGGCTGTTGTCGGCTGCCGGTAGCTTACCAGGGTGATATCATCTGTGCTGGCGGCACAGGTACCGTTGGACACAGTCCAGCGTAGTATAATGGAGTCGCCAGGCGCAACAGCGATAGTAGTGGTCGGGCTGCTTGCATTTGCTACTGCCTTGCCGCCGTAGATAGTGGTCCATCTGCCGGTGCCTGCAGTTGGCGTATTTGCAGCCAGTGTAAAGGAAGTTACGTTACACAGTTTCTGGTCAGGACCAGCAGCGGCGGTTGTCGGTTGCTGATAGCTTACCAGGGTTACGTCATCGAAGCTAGGTGTACAGTTACCATTGGTAACGGTCCAGCGCAATACGATGGAGTCGCCCGGAGCAACGGTGATAGTAGAGGTCGGGCTGGTTGCGTTAGCCACTGTTTTGCCACCGAAGATGGTAGTCCACCTGCCGGTGCCTGCAGTCGGCGCGTTAGCCGCCAGTGTAAAGGAAGTTATGTTACACAGTTTCTGGTCAGGACCTGCAGCAGCAGTTGTCGGTTGCTGATAGCTTACCAGGGTGATATCATCGGTGCTTGGCGGACAGGTGCCATTGGTAACGGTCCAGCGCAGTACGATAGAATCGCCAGGTGCAACGGTGATAGTAGAAGTCGGGCTGGCAGGGTTGGCCACTGTTTTGCCGCCGTAGATGGTAGTCCATCTGCCGGTGCCTACAGTTGGCGCGTTAGCCGCCAGTGTAAAGGATGTTACGTTACATAGTTTCTGGTCTGGGCCAGCTGCAGCAGTTGTTGGTTGCTGGTAGCTTACCAGGGTCACAAGATCTGTGCTTGGCGGACAGGTAATGCCGTTGGTAATGGTCCAACGTAATACAACCGAATCGCCAGGAGCAACAGTGATCGTCGTGGTCGGACTGGCAGGATTAGCTACTGTAGCTGTTCCGTAAACAGTAGACCAGCTACCGGTACCGATTGCCGGCGTATTAGCCGCCAGTGTGAAGGATGTTACGTTACACAGTTTCTGGTCAGGGCCAGCAACGGCTGTAGATGCGGTTTCGTAGCTCACCAGGGTTACGTCATCTGTGCTTGGTGTACAGTTACCGTTGGTAACAGTCCAGCGCAATATAATGGAGTCACCTACAGCAAGCGTGATAGCAGAAGTCGGGCTGGTCGGGTTGGCCACTGTTTTACCACCGTAGATAGTCGTCCATCTGCCGGTGCCTACAGTCGGCGCATTTGCCGCCAATGTGAAAGAAGTGATGCCACACAGCTTCTGGTCAGGGCCAGCAGCAGCAGTTGTGGGCTGTGCATAGCTCACCAGGATTACATCGTCGGTGCTGGCAGCACAAGTGCCGTTGGTAACGGTCCAACGCAGTACGATGGAGTCACCGGGCACTACGGCTATAGTAGAAGTCGGGCTGGCAGGGTTAGCCACTGTTTTGCCACCGTAGATGGTGGTCCATCTGCCGGTGCCTACAGTTGGCGTATTAGCCGCCAGTGTGAAGGATGTTACATTACACATTTTCTGGTCAGGACCAGCCGCCGCAGTAGTCGGCAGTTCATAGCTCACCAGCGTTACATCATTGGCGCTAGGCGCACAGTTACCGTTGGTAACGGTCCAGCGCAGGATGATAGAGTCTCCGGGAACTACTGCTATAGTAGAAGTCGGGCTGGCGGGGTTAGCCACTGTTTTACCACCGTAGATGGTAGTCCATCTGCCGGTGCCTACAGCCGGCGTATTCGCAGCCAGTGTGAAGGATGTTACATTACACAGTTTCTGGTCAGGGCCTGCATTAGCAATAGTTGGCTGTGCATAGCTCACCAGTGTCACATCATTAGTGCTGGCAGCACAAGTACCGTTGGTAACGGTCCAGCGCAGGATGATAGAGTCACCGGGAACTACTGCTATAGTAGAGGTCGGGCTGGTCGGGTTAGCCACTGTTTTGCCACCGTAGATGGTGGTCCATCTGCCGGTGCCAACAGTCGGCACATTTGCCGCCAGTGTGAAGGATGTTACGTTACACAGTTTCTGGTCAGCGCCTGCATTAGCAGTGGTAGGCTGTTGATAGCTTACCAGGGTAACTAAGTCTGTGCTTGGTGTACAGTTGCCGTTGGTAACAGTCCAGCGCAATACGATGGAGTCGCCAGGTACAACCGCTATAGTAGAAGTTGGGCTGGTTGGATTAGCCACTGTTTTACCGCCGTACACAGTTGTCCATACGCCGGTGCCTACAGTGGGTGTATTGGCAGCCAGTGTGAAGGATGTTACGTTACACAGTTTCTGGTCAGGACCAGCAACGGCTGTAGTTGGTTGCTGATAGCTCACCAGCGTTACATCATTGGTGCTGGCAGCACAATTACCATTGGTAATGGTCCAGCGCAGAATGATGGAATCACCAGGAACTACTGCAATAGTAGTGGTAGGACTAGTAGCGTTAGCCACTGTTTTGCCACCGTAGATGGTAGTCCATCTGCCGGTACCTACAGTTGGTGTGTTAGCCGCCAGTGTGAAAGATGTTACGTTACACAATTTCTGGTCAGGGCCTGCATTAGCAGTGGTAGGCAGTGCATAGCTCACCAGGGTTACGTCATTTGTGCTGGCAGCACAGTTGCCGTTGGTAACGGTCCAGCGCAGGATGATAGAGTCGCCGGGAACTATCGCTATAGTAGAAGTCGGGCTGGTCGGGTTAGCCACTGTTTTGCCACCGTAGATGGTGGTCCACCTGCCGGTGCCTACAGTCGGCGTATTAGCCGCCAATGTGAAGGATGTGACATTACACAGTTTCTGATCAGGACCAGCATTAGCGATAGTTGGTTGCTGATAGCTTACCAGTGTTACATCATTGGCGCTAGGCGCACAGTTACCGTTGGTAACGGTCCAGCGCAGGATGATAGAGTCACCGGGAACTACTGCTATAGTAGAAGTCGGGCTGGTCGGGTTAGCCACTGTTTTACCGCCGTAGATGGTGGTCCACCTGCCGGTGCCTACAGTTGGCGTGTTAGCTGCCAGCGTAAAGGATGTTACATTACACAGTTTCTGGTCAGGGCCTGCATTAGCAATGGTAGGCTGTGCATAGCTCACCAGTGTCACATCATTAGTGCTGGCAGCACAATTACCGTTGGTAACGGTCCAGCGCAGGATGATAGAGTCACCGGGAACTACTGCTATAGTAGAGGTTGGGCTGGTCGGGTTAGCCACTGTTTTACCGCCGTAGATGGTGGTCCATCTGCCGGTGCCAACAGTCGGCACATTTGCCGCCAGTGTGAAGGATGTTACGTTACACAGTTTCTGGTCAGGGCCTGCATTAGCAGTGGTAGGCAATGCATAGCTCACCAGGGTTACGTCATTTGTGCTGGCAGCACAAGTGCCGTTGGTAACGGTCCAGCGCAGGATGATAGAGTCACCCGGAACTACTGCTATAGTAGAAGTGGGGCTGGCCGGGTTAGCCACTGTTTTGCCACCGTAGATGGTGGTCCATCTGCCGGTGCCTACAGTCGGCGTATTAGCCGCCAGTGTGAAGGAAGTTACATTACACAATTTCTGGTCAGGACCGGCATTAGCAATAGTCGGTTGCTGATAGCTCACCAGCGTTACATCGTTGGTGCTGGCAGCACAGTTTCCATTGGTAACGGTCCAGCGCAGGATGATAGAGTCACCAGGAACTACTGCTATAGTAGAAGTTGGGCTGGCCGGGTTAGCCACTGTTTTACCTCCGTAGATGGTAGTCCATCTGCCGGTGCCTACAGTGGGCGCATTTGCAGCCAGTGTGAAGGATGTTACGTTACACAGCTTCTGATCAGGGCCTGCATTAGCAGTGGTGGGCAGTGCATAGCTCACCAGGGTTACGTCATTTGTGCTGGCAGCACAAGTGCCGTTGGTAACGGTCCAGCGCAGTATGATAGAGTCGCCGGGAACTACTGCTATAGTAGAAGTCGGGCTGGTCGGGTTAGCCACTGTTTTACCGCCGTAGATGGTTGTCCATCTGCCGGTGCCTACAGTCGGCGTATTAGCCGCCAGTGTGAAGGAAGTTACATTACACAGTTTCTGGTCAGGACCAGCATTAGCGATAGTTGGTTGCTGATAGCTTACCAGCGTTACATCATTAGCGCTAGGTGCACAATTACCGTTGGTAACCGTCCAGCGCAGGATGATAGAGTCACCGGGAACTACTGCTATAGTAGTGGTAGGGCTAGTAGCGTTGGCCACTGTTTTACCGCCGTAGATGGTGGTCCACCTGCCGGTGCCTACAGTTGGCGTGTTAGCCGCCAGTGTAAAGGATGTTACATTACACAGTTTCTGGTCAGGGCCTGCATTAGCGATTGTAGGCTGTGCATAGCTCACCAGTGTCACCAGATCTGTGTTGGCTGTACATGTACCATTACTAACGGTCCAACGCAGTATGATGGAGTCGCCAGGTGCTACTGTGATAGTAGAGGTTGGGCTGGTTGCGTTAGTTACTGTCTTACCGCCATAAACGGTTGTCCACCTGCCGGTGCCTACTGCAGGAGCGGTAGCGGCCAGTGTGAAAGATGTAACATTACACAATTTCTGATCCGGGCCTGCTACAGCAGCTGAAGGCAGCCTGTAGCTCACCAGGGTAACGTCGTCATATGCCGTAGGACACACGGGGCCATTAGTAACGGTCCAGCGTAATACGATAGAATCACCAACGGTTACATTGGTAACGGTCGCTTTGGGATCATTTATATTACTGATCACGATAGCTGCGTTACCTGCTATCCTGGTCCAGGTGCCGGTGGCGGTAGGAGCGTTGGTCAGTGCATTTGCATTCAGCGTAAAGCTGGTTACATTACACAGTTTCTGGTCAGGCCCCGCAACAGCCAGGTTGGAAGGATTAATATAGTTGGTAAGTGTTATCTGGTCGTCCTTACCCGGGCAGACACCGTTAGGCGTACCCCAGTTCAGAACTGCGCTGGCGCCTAATGGCACTATTACCTGAGTGCTTTCGTTGAATTTGTCGGCAACTATGATACGGGAAATGGGAACTCCGGTAGCGCTCATCACGGTCCATTCCGCCTTGGCGGTAGCTGTGCTGGGCTGGTTGGCAACCATTACGAAGGTAGAGTCATCACATTGATTGATATCCGGACCTGCGTCTACGTTACCAGGCATCGGGTATACGTTGATGGTCTTGGATACGCAGGTAGATGACGGACAAGGGCTGGCAGCATTTTCAGCTCTTACAAATATAGTAGTGGTCAGACTCAGCGGACCAACGGAAATACTGGGACCCGAACCGAGGAAGGTGCCACCGCAGGAGCCGGAATACCAGGCCCAACGGGCGCCAGCGGGCAAGGCGGGGCCTTGTACAGTCACCGTAACATAGCTGTTTACGCAGAGGTCTGTAGAGGATGCAATGATCCCCGTAGGCACTGGTAATGGCGCAACCACCGTTACGGAAATCGGACGTATGCTGTCACAACCCAGTGTTGGGTTTCTCAGCACCAGATTGAAAGTGTAAGTGCCCGGAGCGGTGGTAGTAGGATAAGCTACTGTAATCGGCGAAGCGGGCAGCGGCTGATTCAGCACATTGGTGAATCCTGGCATCGGGTTGGCTCCGGCAGCCACTACATCATACCGCGCCGGGTTGTTCAGCGGGTTGCTGTAAGGGATGGTGAACCTGCCGGTGCTGCTGCAGGATGACGGAATGGTACCAACGGTAACGCTTGGTTTTGCGATAACATTAATAGTGATACTATCTTTCGCAACACAGGCGCCGTTGGTAACATCTACATTATATTTATTAGGACCAACAATTGTTGGCGTATGTGTGGTAGTGTTGCCTATATCGCCGGTTGGCCGCCATTGAATGTCATATGCTAAGTTGGAAGGATCTATTTGCAGCGTTACAGACTGGCCAAAGCAAATAGGATTCGGACCGGTGAGGTTCAGCTGTAAGATGGGCATGGTATCCACAATCACAGGGGCTGTGGCCGTACGGTAACAGGTACGACCGGAACCGTAGTCCTTACGGCCGATCACTTCATATTCTGTTGTTACAGTAGGGGAGACATCGATCTGGTCGCCAAAAGTACTGTCTGTAGGCGTCGGCGTTGGCCATCGCCATTTATATTCATCGTATCCGCAACACGCCTCCAGCGTTGCGGTGGCGCCGATACAGATCTGGGCGCCTGCCACGGAGATCTTTGGATTAGGCAGCAGCTCTATTCTTACAGGTTTTGAAGGTTGTTCACAACCCATTGGGCTTGCGCTGCCCTCATTGATCGTTAACCTGAACCATTTATACGTAATTACTACAGGATCTCCGATAAGGTATTTGGAATCCGCTGCAAAATGCAGGGTATCGGTAGTAGAACCGGTCAGACCGTCACCCTCACCATTGATCTTGATCCAGTTGGTACCGTTATCACTGTACTCCCATCTGTAAACCGGGTTTGTGAAGTAGTCTTTCGGCTGGAATTCTGCGGTCAGGTTGGTAGCTGCGCCGGCACACATGGTATATTGGCCGCCCTCCTGGTCTTTTTGCCCATCAAAGTAGGCGAAGATATTGGGCGAGCAATATGCAAACTCAATATCATCAATGGCAATATCATTACCACAACCACCGGGGTTGTTATTCTTGATAATCACCTTCACATCGGTGAGGCTGGTAGCGTTGGGATTGGTTTTAAAGGTACCGCCGTATTTCTGCCATCCCTTGTTAGCATCTGTACTCACGTCATGCAGCGGCATGGATACATCATTGGTATTAAATGACGCCAGTAGGGCGTTCGTAGTTAAATCCCTTACTTCAAATGTCACCCCGGCATATATGTAATCGTTCTGACAGTTGTTTTCCAACACGCCCTTACCGTTGGCATTCCGGAACCAGGCACTGAAGTTATATACGGCGCCGGGACATAAGCCTCTTACTTCTCGGCTGTAGAATTCCTTCTTCTCTATTGCCGAGTTGGCCACCAGCATAGCACCTTCCAGACCGCCAGTACCATCACGGGTATGATCCAGCGACTGGTCCCATTCGGTACGAAGTTGCATTTGGCTACTAATGGCATAATAGTTATCATTCAGACCGTAGGTGCTTTGATAGATATATTGAATACTACCTCTTGCCGGGTCCAGTGGTATCTGGGCGCCCGGTGCCACCTGTCCAAATGTTTCCTTGAAGTCCTTACCGGAGGTGTTGGTTCCCTTACATACTGTTATAGGACAGTCTACAACGCTTACGGTTTTGTTAAGGGTGTTTTGAAGGACATTACTATTATTATATGTCTGTGCCCTTACAATATAACTGGCAGGTGTAAGGAACTCGATTGTAATGGAGCGGTTATTAGTTGAACCGCCTGGGTTGCCATTTGAAATGGTACCCACATAGCCATACAAAACTTTGTAATCTACTCCGAGGACCGCAGGGGTGGAAGCTGTGCCCTTAAATATAGTCCACTGGGTCTTCGTGCCGCTGTAACTGGCGATGCTGAATGTACCAAAACGAGTATTTGCTGCTCCCATGGAGGTACATACACTGGCAGGTGCATTCATTCGCTGCGCGAACGCCGGTACTGCAAAGCAACTTAAAATAAACAGATATAGGAGGGCTAGTATCTTTTTCATCTTGCTGAGTCAATTAATTAAAAAAACATCATTCCGGCGTTTTTCAGGCGCGGAGGAACGGGTTTGGTTGAATGTTTTCTGCAATTCGAAAAAGCGCTGCAACCCTCCGTGGGCTGGCATTTTGAGATAAGTAAACTAGTTTCATAGGCTCGGTGTTCAACGGTTTAATAATATATGATATGGATAAAATATTATACTATTTTGGAATTAAAATTATGAATAATATACAAAATAAAAAATGTGTATATGCCAAAAAGGCATCCAGCGAAGATGTCAGGAAGCAAAAAGGCAGAAGGCAGATTTGATTGTCAATTATTTACCGGAGTCTAAAAAAGTATAAATTCGTGTTAAAAAGTTATCCACACGACAACGTGGAAACCAGATGGTGAATAAATTATTTAGGTTCAATGTAGGTGGATTGAAATATTTCCCTACCTTTGCAGACCAAATTTGACGTAAGATGCCCAAAGTAAAGACTCATTCCCGCGCGAAAAAGACCTTTAAGGTGACCGGGAGCGGACAGATCAAAAGGTATAAAGCTTTCAAAAGTCACTTGCTGACCAAGAAAGCTACCAAAAGAAAGCGCAGCCTGAGAGGCAGTACACTGGTTAGTGATGCTAACCTGAACCTGGTTAAGAGGATGCTCTGTCTCCGTTAATTATAATTTTATTTATTAATCTGATCAAAAAAGCATTATATGCCTCGTTCAGTAAATGCAGTAGCTTCCAGGGCCCGGAGGAAGAAGATATTAAAACAAGCCAAGGGCTTCTACGGTAAAAGAAAGAATGTATATACCGTAGCCAAGAACGTATTGGAAAAAGGCCTGACCTATAGCTATGTAGGCCGTAAACTGAAGAAAAGGAATTACCGCCAGCTGTGGATTGCCCGTATCAACGCAGCAGTTCGCGCTGAAGGCCTGACCTATTCTGAATTCATTCACAAGCTGTCTGTAAACAACATCGATCTGAATCGTAAAGTACTGGCAGATCTGGCTATGAATGAGCCTGAGACTTTCAAGAATCTCGTGGCAAAGGTAAAATAAGCGAATCAGCTAATTTTAAATACCCGGTAGCCGGCGTCCCACAAGGCGCCGGTTATTTTGTTTTTAGGAAAGATGCCCACCATGGCCGAACCGCTACCGCTCATAGTAGCATAAAGTGCCCCCGCTTTATATAATTGCTCTTTTATCTCTCCCAATACAGGATGGGCGCTGAACACGGGCGCTTCAAAATCGTTCGAGATGAGGTTTTTCCATTCTTCCACCGGTTGCAGGATGCTTTGCCGCAGCTGTTGTTCAGGCTCATGGGGTGTGATCTGGCCAAAGGCCCAACCGGTATTAACATGAATACCGGGATATACCAGCAGCCATGAATACCTGCCCAGGTCCAGCTCCAGCGGTTCAAGCACTTCTCCGCGGCCGGTAGCATAACAGGCTTTGTTACGGATAAAGAAGGCGCAGTCGCTACCCAGCCTGGCTGCATAATCTATCAATTGTTCATTACTGATTCCCAGGCGGAATTTATCATTCAGCAATTGCAGCATGAAGGCAGCATCAGCAGAGCCGCCACCTAGTCCGGCGCCGATAGGAATATGCTTATGCAGGTGGATCTTCACGGGCGGCAGCTCCGGGAAATCGGCCTTTAACAAATGCCAGGCTTTCAGGCACAAGTTATCCTGTTCGTCACCGGGTACCGGTATGCCGCTGCCCGCAAATTGCAGCTTATCATCAGACAATACTTCCAAAGCGTCTGTCAGCGGAAGCGGGTAGAATACCGTTTCCAGGTCATGGAACCCATCAGGCCTCCGGCGGAGGATGTGTAGTCCCAGGTTTATTTTACAGTTGGGAAAAATGATCATGGAAAAATAATCCAGGCTTACTTGCTTTTCCGGCTATTGATCTCATCGCGGATGGCGATAGCGCGTATATAGTCTTCCTGTTCCAGTACTTCCTGCAGCAGGGTGTTCAATTCCTCCAGGCTCATGGCTTTGAGGTCGTCTTCTACGCCTTTTTCGTGCTCTGATATAGTGGGGGTAGTAGGTTTATTGCTCTTTTTGCCGGTGGGGTCGTCCAGTAAGATACCGGCGCTGTTAAGGATGTTTTCGTAGGTGTAGATGGGGCAACCGAAACGTACGGCCAGCGCCAGGGCGTCTGAGGTACGGGAGTCGATCTCGATGGTTTCATCGTTATTGTTACAGATGAGCTTTGAATAGAAGATGCCTTCCTGCAGATTACTGATCACCACTTCAGAAAGTTCGATATTAAAGGCATTCATGAAGTTCTTCATCAGGTCATGCGTAAGAGGACGGCTGGGTTGCATCTTTTCCAGCGCCACAGCAATAGCCTGGGCTTCGAAACCTCCTATTACGATAGGGAGGCGGCGCAGGCCGTTTACTTCTCCCAATACCACGGCGTACGAATGTGTTTGCGTAATGCTGTGCGATAAAGCAACTATTTCCAGTTCTATTTTTCTCATATCTGTTATCTGTCTCGCGTTGTCGCTGATAATTTTGTAAGACCGTGAAGTTAGAAAAATATTCCCTATCTAAAAAACAAGTTGTCAGTTTACAGGAGGCAATTGACAGTCAGAATGACTGTTCTGTCAATTGCCTCGCCGGAATCTTATTTTTTCAGTTGTTGCACTGCTGCTGTCAGCTTAGGTACTACCTCAAATGCATCGCCAACAATACCGTAATCCGCTGCTTTAAAGAAAGGCGCTTCGGGGTCTTTGTTGATGACCACGATCACCTTGCTGCCGTTCACGCCCGCCAGGTGCTGTATAGCGCCTGAGATGCCGATGGCGATGTACAGATTGGGGCGTACGGTGAGGCCTGTTTGCCCCACATGCTCATGATGCGGGCGCCAGCCGGAGTCTGCCACGGGCCTTGAACAGGCGGTAGCGGCGCCCAGGGCCTTGGCCAGGTCTTCCACTAATCCCCAGTGCTCAGGGCCTTTTAGTCCGCGGCCACCGCTCACGATGGTCTCCGCTTCCGTGAGCGGTATTTCCCCGCTTACGGTTTCCACTTTCGTAACTTTTACCTTGAAGTCGGCATCTGTTACCGGCGCCTGGAAAGGAGCGACCGTAGCCGTTGCGCCTGTTTTTTCAGGCGCAAAAGTATTTGGCATTACCGAGATCACTTTTTGTGCCGAGGTAATATTAACATTGGCAAAGGCTTTACCGGAGAACACGGTTTTCTTTACCACAAAACCATTAGCGGTATCCGGCAGGCTGATGGCGCCGGTTACCAACCCCGCCTGCAGCCTTGCTGCCACCCTGGGGGCAATAGCCCTGCCATCGAAATTGTGAGAGAAGATGATCACCTGGGCATTTTCCTGTGCAGCTGCAGCTACGATCACCTTGGTGGCAACGCCGCTGTCAACTTCGTTCAACTTTGCATCTGCAGCATGCAGTACTTTCTGGGCGCCGTAATTGCCCAGCGCAGCCACCTCTGCGTTATCCATCTCACCCAGCACTATAGCCGTAGCTGTTGTCCCTAATGCTTGCGCTACTTTTGCGCCATAGTAAATGGCTTCAGCAGCAGCTTTTTTTATTTTACCCTGAGATTGATCAGCGAATATGAGAACAGACATTTGCGATTTTTTTAGATTACCTGAAACGTGATTTATAAAGGACAAGTGTGGGATCAGAGCACCTTGGCTTGCTCATGCAATAATTTTACCAGTTCTTCCACATTATCGGGGCTCACCAGCTTCACGCCAGCTTTGGCCGGAGGCAGCTCGAAGCCCACAATGGAAGTAAGCGGCGTGATGGCAACAGGCTCTACCACGGTCAGGGGCTTGGTTCTGGCGGCCATGATACCGCGCATGTTCGGGATACGTTGTTCCGCCATTCCTTTCTGACAGGATACCACTACCGGCAGGCTTACTTCTACCACTTCTTCACCGCCTTCTATTTCCCTGTTGATGGTGGCGGTAGTGCCATTGAGATCGAACTTTGCTGCGATGGATACATAGGGGAGGTCCAGCAGTTCTGCTACCATACCGCCTATGGAAGAACCATTATAATCGATGGTCTCTTTACCGGTAAAAATGAGATCATAGTTTTGCTGTTTTGCATGGCCTGCGATCTGCGATGCGATAAAGTAACTGTCCTGGCTATCCGCATTTATACGGAAAGCTTCGTCTCCTCCGAGCGCCAGGGCCTTGCGTATAACAGGCTCTGTATCTGCCCCGCCTACGGTTACCAGGTGCAGGGTGGCACCCAGGCTTTCTTTCAGCTCCAGCGCGCGTACCAGCGCATACCATTCATCGTAGGGGTTGATGATGAATTGTACGCCGGCTTCACTGAATTTCGTGTTGTTGTCTGTGAAAGCTATTTTTGCAGTGGTGTCCGGAGTTTTACTGATACATACTAATATCTTCATAACCTTAAAACTGTTTGGTTTGGAAAAAGCGGTATCAGCAAATATAACGGATTATTAACTAATAAAACCACCAATGGACAGGATCTCAAAACTGAAAGCATTCCTGGAAAGCAGCCCGGAAGACAGCTTTCTGAAGCATGCGCTGGCACTGGAATATATTAAGCTGAATGATGATGCTGCGGCCCGCCGGCTGTTCGAGGAGGTACTGGAAAAAGAGCCCGGATATGTAGGCTCCTATTACCATCTGGGCAGGCTGCTGGAAAGGGCAGGGGAGCAGGACCAGGCCGCCGGCATTTATGAAAAGGGAATGGCTGTTGCAAAAGCCGCTAAAGATATGCATGCCTATAATGAACTGCAGGCGGCGTATGAAGATCTGATGTATTAAGCACTTTTTATGTATCAAGACCTATTGACAGGCTTCAGGGAATATATTGCGCGGGAACAGCTATTCAGGCCCGGAGAAAAGATCCTGCTGGCAGTAAGCGGAGGGGCGGATTCCGCGGTGATGGCCCACCTGTTCCATACAGCAGGTTACGTTTTTGCCATTGCGCATTGCAATTTCCAGCTACGGGGAGAGGAATCAGCACGTGACGAACAGTTTGTTAACCAGCTGGGCGCCGCGTATCATGTACCCGTACACAACATCCGCTTCGATACAGCGGCGTATGTTGCCAGGCATCGTGTATCCGTACAGGTAGCTGCGCGGGAGCTGCGGTATGAATGGCTGGAAGAAACAAGGAACATACACGGCTACACGTTCATCGCCACGGCCCATCATATGCAGGATAATGTAGAAACCGTGCTGATGAACTTTTGTAAAGGCAGCGGCCTGGCAGGCCTGCATGGTATCTTACCAAAGCAGGGCGCCATTATCCGTCCGCTGCTGTTTGCGCAAAAAGAAGAGATCCTGGCCTATGTGGAGGAACATGCCCTGGCCTTTGTAGAGGATAGTTCCAATATAACGGATAAATACACACGTAATTTTTTCAGGCACCGCGTGCTGCCGCCCATACAGGAAGCTTATCCCGGCGCGGTACAGCATATGGCCGGCACCATAGACCGGATCAGGGAAGCGGAGCTGCTCTACCAGGAAGCAGTGGCCCGCCACCGGAAAAGGCTGCTGGAACAGAAAGGCGCTACCTTTATGGTGCCAGTGCTCAAGCTGCAGAAAACCCGGCCGCTGCACACCATTGCTTATGAGCTCTTCAAGGTATTCGGTGTTACGCCAGCGCAGGTAAGCCAGGTGCTGGAGCTGCTGCAAAGTGAATCCGGACGCTATATCGCAACGCCTACGCATCGTATTATCCGCAACCGGCAATGGCTGCTGATCACTCCACAGGCGCAACAGGAAGCCGATCATATTGTCATTGAAAAGGATCAGACGCATGTACACACCGCCGGCGGACATTTAAAGCTGCGCCTGCAGGAAAGGGAGGCACTGGGCGCTATTCCATCAGCCGCACATATGGCCTGCCTGGATAGTAAGCATATCCGCTATCCGCTGCTGTTGCGACGCTGGAAACAGGGAGATTATTTCTATCCGCTGGGAATGGACAAGAAGAAAAAACTGAGCCGTTTCTTCATCGATCAGAAATTATCCCTGCCTCAAAAAGAACAGGTGTGGGTACTGGAATCAGCCAGGCGGATCGTATGGATCGTGGGTATGCGGATAGATGACCGTTTTAAGATCACGGACAGCACAAAGGAAGTGTTGTGCCTGGAAATGATCCGGGATAAGGAATAAAAATACTAAAACCAGTATTGGCGGTGTAACAGCAGATACCATAAATTTGGTATTCACCTGTATTCAAATTCCATCTTGTTATGAAAGCGTTGTTACACCTTCAAAAGCGCCTGCTGTTTGCAGGCTTGTTACTGTTACTCATTAGCGGATGTGTTAAAGAACCCGGCCCGGATATTCCAGGACCGGTGAGCAAGCCGGCCTGGCTATTGTCAAAGGTCACAGAAATTACCGCCTATGGCGATCCAATCCTGGGACAGCCGTATTATGATAAGCAGGTCGCTGAATTCCGGTACAACGAATTCTATAAGCCGGCATTGCAGCTAAGCTATTTTTCTTCGGGCCACGACGATACGACCCAGCTCATACTGTTTACAAAAGATACGTTTTATTATGACGGAAACCGCCGTGTAGCGGAGATAAGAACATTTGATCGCAATAACCGCGCTGCTGCACTTAAACGGTTTCATTATAGCGGTAATGATACCTTGCCGGACTTGTACGAGATCTACTATTACGACAGCAGCGGTGCCCCGGGTATAAGTTACAGCAGCCAATACACATACATTGGCGATACTGCAGTGCTGGTGTCCGCACCGTCCTCAAAAGGGGATACTTCGCTATATATCTATCACCAGGGCAATTATACCACCTATTGCGCGGGGAAAGGCGCCAGCCAATGCGGAACGATCTATGGAGCATATACAGGCGCTAATGCTTTCCTGTCGCTGAACCTCAGCCATATGATAGGGCTGAACATTCCCAGCGCCTACAACGCTTATGCGGACGGTCCCCGCATTTCCCGGGGAAACTGGCAGCTGCTGAACGATGGTAACCCCGATCATTACCGTAGCCTTACCTTTAATGCAAACGGGTTGCTGTCTGCTACCTACTGGAGCAATTACATTCCTGAGTTTGTGAGCCAAACCCGTTTTGAATATATTCAACCGGAATAAAGCGCTTATCTGCCCAGTGTACTGATCTGCTGAATAAAATATCCTGCCAGTTCCGGCCGGATCACCAATGGGAAAACGATCCCAAAAACAGCGCCCCAGAAGTGCGCATCGTGATTGATGCCATCGCCGCCGCGGCGGGACATATACACCGAATAACCCAGGAACAGCACGCCGTATATAATTGCCGGCATGGGGATCACGAATACCACGATCTTGGCCCAGGGCTGGAAGAGGATAAAGGCGAACACCACCGCCGATACCGCGCCGGAAGCGCCGATAGAACGGTAGCTATAGTTATTGCGATGCCTGAAGAAGGAAGGAATATCAGATACGATCAGCGCCAGCACATAAAACACCAGGAAGTAGATCTTACTGCCGAAAAGGTCCTGGAAGATCATTTCAATGTACTTGCCGAAAAACCACATGGTCAGCATATTGAAACCAAGGTGCATATAATCGGCGTGCACCAATCCGGCTGTAATAAAGCGGTAGTACTGCTTATGCTCTTTCACCATATAGGGCCACATACTCAGCTTGTCTATTTCTCCGGGCCGGTTAAAGGACATAATGGAAATAACGCAGGTAATGATGATAATGATCAAACTCAGTGATAACATAAAAACACTAGGCTGTTAAAAATGTAAATGTAACTATTGGTGGTGATATTTCTCATTATGCAGCACAGAATAGGCCCGGTATAATTGCTCGGTAAGGATCAGTCTTACCAGCTGGTGCGGAAACGTAAGCGAAGAAAGCGACAGTTTAAGCTGAGCCCTTTGCAGGATCACCGGGTCTAATCCGAAAGCGCCGCCTATCAGCAGCACCAGCTGCCGGGTGCCTGCATTGGTACGTTGCTGCAGGAAATCAGCCAGCTGCAGGGTACTCATCATCTTACCATGCTCATCCAAGGCCACGAGATAATCCTGCGGCTGCAGCATGTCGGCAATTATACGCGCTTCCTGTTTTTTGAGCTCGGGAATGGAAAGACTGGCCGCCTGTTTAACAGTAGGGATGAGACGGAGCTCGAAATCCACGTAATGTTGTAATCGTTTCTGAAAAATGGCGATACCATCCCTGATGTAGGGGTCGTTATCTTTTCCTATACTCCAAACCTGAATTTTCATGCTGTGATAATTAGAATCCTTGCTGATGCTGAATCCGCCTATTTAATTACAGATGTAAAAGTAAATGTAAATCAGAAAATTGCAGAAAATTTGCTGAAAGTATTTGTTAGTTTCAAAAAAACGCATACTTTTGCAATCCCAATTCAAACGAACGGTATCACACCGGGAAAATGAAAAGAGGAATGGCTCCGTAGCTCAACTGAATAGAGCATTTGACTACGGATCAAAAGGTTTCAGGTTTGAATCCTGACGGAGTCACAAAAGAAAAGGTCTCAGTAATACTGAGGCCTTTTTTATTTGGACCCACCACAAATCATTGGTTACATGGAAATCCTGTGAAAAACGCGCACCCGCAACTGCCGCACTTAACGGAATGATCAATCCCCGGGCGGATTCTGTACATTTGTAATGCGGTTATTACTTCGAACCCTGAAAGGTGATAAGTGCTTCCATAATCAATACTGAATCAGTTTATATGAAAGAAATACCTGTTACGCTAAAGCGTTCGATCGAACTTCTCGGGCTTTTTCTGATCGGCTGTATAATTGTGATTGGGAAAATTATCATAATGCCCCTCCTGATGTCTTTTTTCATTAGTATTATGCTGCTGCCTGTATACCGCTTTTTCAAAAGACGAAAATTTCCCGAAACGATCGCTATTTTTCTACCGATATTATTAGTGATCATCGTAGCTGCGCTAATAGTATGGCTATTCTACAGCCAGATGATATTTCTCGCGCACGATTACCGGAAAATAGAACAGAATTTAAACATCCATCTCAATGCGCTGAGATTATGGATCAGCCGGGTTTTCGGGTTCTCACCCACAGAGCAATTGAATTTTATCAACCAGCAAAGCAATAAATTTTTAAACTACGCCGCCAATATTTTAGGCGGTGCAGCCGGGTCTGCAACAGGTGTATTGATATTCTTCGGATTGTTGCCGATCTACACTTTCCTGTTGATAATGTACAGGCGCATTTTTATGAAATTTATATTAATGTGTTTTGAGCCGGAAGAACATAACAATATAGAAGTTGTTATGCAGCAAATTGAAAAGATGGGTAAGAAATACCTTTTAGGCCTGCTGATCCAACTCTGTTATATCACTATCCTGTTATGGGGAATACTGGCGATTTTCGGTATTAAACACGCATTGCTGATAGGAATTATCTTTGCGTTCTTAAACCTGATCCCATACCTGGGCGCATTGATAGGCAACATTCTCGGCGTATTGATCACACTGGCTTCGTCCGAAAGTATTGTTGACATACTGTTTGTATTGGGTGCTATAGCCGTGGTACAATTCCTGGATAATAATATTTTAATGCCACGTATCGTGGGTTCCCAGGTGCAGCTTAATCCGCTCATCTCCATAATCGGCATTTTCATTGCCGGGGCCATGACAGGCATATCCGGTATGTTCCTCGCGCTACCCATGATGGCGATCTTAAAAATTATTTTCGACCGCTCCGAGCGCTTTAAAAAATGGGGCGTGCTATTAGGTGATGAAAAGCCTGTCAGCGCTCCTAAACGCGTTCCTGCTGTCCGCCATTGACAGTCTGTTCCTTTCCTAATCTCTTGCGTTAAGATAGATTGTAAATTTACTGCCCTTACCAGGCTGGCTTTCAACGGTCATATCGCCACCGGCGGCGTGGACCATCTTTCTTGCCAGGTATAAACCCACGCCACTGCCTTCAATATCCTGGTTTAGTCTGCCATAGATAGCGAATATCTTATCAAAAGCCTCCTTAGGTATCCCTATACCATTATCTTCCACACTCAAAACTATTTTGTTCCCTTCTTTCCGGGTGGAAATATGAATTAAAGGATCAACATTGTTGCTGAACTTAATGGCATTAGCAATCATGTTATACAATATGCTTCTCAGGTTCCTTTGAGAGAAAAAGATCTTTTTAACTTCCAGATGACGGGTAATTACAGCCCGGGATGATCTTATTTTACTTTCCAGGCTCCATTCGATATTGTTAATGATCTCGTCTATGCTTACAAGCTCCATTTTCGTCATATTGTTCTCCAGTTTAGCAATAGTGCCAATGCTCCCTATTAGCGACCGGAATTTTTTAATCGATGAATTAATAATACCCAGGAGTTGGCTTAGCTCAGGATTGGTGTCATCCAGCTCATTCATGATAGAAATACTTGTCTCAATATTACTCAAAGGTTCGAGCAGATCATGAGAAACAATATATACGAAATGGTCAAGATCTGCATTTATCCGCAGCAGGCCTTCATTCTTCTCATCAAGCTCCAGCTTTGCCTTCTTTAGCGCCGTAATATCACTAAAGGTGACAATAGCGCCCGTACGTTTATTGTCGGCTTGTTGCACATATGGCATGGTCATTATCTGGTACCATTGGCCATTATTTGCCTCAATTTCTTTTGTAACCACACTGCCTTTCTCAAGCACTTCTTTAATATCTTCTATAATACTCTCCATTTTGATATTGGTAGAGATATGGCTCAGCGGCCGTCCTATATCAGCGTCTCGCAGGTTGATCAACTTTACGGCTCCCGGAGAAAATTTTACCAGGAACAGACGATCATTTACAATTAGCTGTCCGTTAATATTACTTCTGAAATAATTGTTTAAATCATCGTTCATCTCCGACAGCTGTTTGTTTTTCAGCTGATAATCGGCATTAATAGTATGCAGCTCTTCATTTACAGACTGCATTTCCTCATTGGTGCTTTGCATTTCTTCGTTGGACGAGATCAGCTCTTCGTTGAAAGACTGCATGTTCTCATTGTACGCATCAATCCTTTCGTAGGCGGTGTAGAGCTTCCCCTTCAGCTCTTTCAATTCATATTCGAGGTTCGAAACATACTTGTCATGGTATGTTTTTTCATCAAACAAAGGGTAATCTTTCTGTAAAGCCATTTCTCTGTCTTCCTTAAAAATTACCAGAAACAGTTCCGGCGCGCCAGGCCGGAGCTCCAGGGGGTAAACAGAGAGGCTTACTGAGATCACTGAACCGCCGATATTGACAGGGATACCTTTTACGTCGGCTCTTTCATTTGTTTTTGCAGCCTGGCTGCTTACACTGTTAAATGCGAGTGACAACTGCTCCGGCAGCAATTCGACAAGGTTAGAATTAAAATTCTGCTGTAACAGGTATTTGGATGTATCCCCATACGATTTGATAACGCGGTTATTTTCATCGATGCAAACAGCCAGGCAATTCAGTTCGTCTGCCATTGCATCGCTGATCGCTTCAGTTACATTAAGGCTGGAACTTCTGCCGATGGTCTCCGGTAAAAGTAATTCTGTCTTGACATTTAAAGACTCTGGTAATGAAAATACATCAAAGCTGATGGTTCGCTTCGCATTTATATTCTTGTATATCCTCCACTTTTTATTAACTGTTAGCAGGTTATTGATGATCGATGTGGGCGTTTCGCTGGATCCCAAAAATAAATAACCGTCCATCTTAAGCCCAAAGAGCAGCATAGAAAATACCTTTTTTTGCAAAAAGGGGGTCATATAGATCAGCAGGTTCCGACAGCAAATGAAATGCATATTGCAGTAAGGAGGATTTTTCACCAGATCATGCTGTGCAAAAATCACCATCTGGCGTATGGCCGGGGATACCCTGTAGTTATCGTTTTCTTTCAGGAAGTATTTTTGAAGCCTTCCGGGAGAAACGTCCTTCACACTGCTCCAATGGTAAATACCTTTGCTGGCGTGCAATAGGGCGGCGCTGTCAAGATCTGTGGCAAAAAGCTTTACCGGAACATTCTGATAGCTACCGGTCAACTGCTCCGCAATCAGTATTGCAATGGAGTATACCTCCTCGCCGGTGGCGCAACCGGCAATCCACATTTTCAGTTCTTCACCGGGACTAAGCTTTTCGAGTAAATCAGGCAACACATTTTTTTCTATGAATTCAAAAGCCTCGGGGTCTCTGAAGAAAGATGTAACGCTGATCAGGAAGTCTTTTGCCAGCGCCACCACTTCTTCCGGTGTCACTCTCAGAAATTCATAATATTGCTCCAGATTGGTAAAATTGGCAGAAGCAGCTCTGCGCCTGGTTCTTCTAAGCAGGGTTGTTAGTTTGTAGTCTGAAAAATCAATTGGCAGCTTCTCCCTGATAAAGCCGATGATCGTAACAATTGTCCTTTCATCGTCCTCGGATCCAATGACCGATTTCGTTTGATTCCTTATATAATCATCAATTACTGCAGGCATCAGTGCCGGCTCTAAAACAAAATCTACCATGCCGGTAGCAATAGCACTGGAGGGCATGCTGTCGAATTCTGTTGTTTCGGGATTACGTGCAATGACCAGGCCGCCGCCTTTTTTTATTGCTATCACTCCTTCTGTACCATCGTTACCCAATCCTGAAAGCACTATACCTATTGCCTTCCTTCCATAAAAGGCGGCAAGAGAATTAAACAATATATTGATCGTCAAATGCGGCGCTTTAGCAGTCTCCTTACCCGTTAAAAACAAGCGGCCATTGCGAATGGTCATAAACTTATCGTTGGGGATCAGGTATACGTGATCAGACTCAATGTCCATTCCGTTCACAGCTTCTTCAACAAGCAGCTTGCTATGCCGGCTAAGCAATTCTACCATCCTGCTTTTAAAATCAGGAGACAGATGCTGCACAAGTACGTAAGAAACGCCATCCAATGTTGTATTATCAAAAAACGTATTAATCTCATCCATTCCTCCGGCCGAAGCGCCTATTGCAATGATATGATGGGGTTCCGTAGTGATCATGACATGAATACTTTTAAAGTGTAACCGGATGAAGGATCTTAAAGGAAGGCTCGGAGACCGCTCACTACTCAAGTTAGCATTATATTTCCAATAGTAGTCATAACTTCCCAAATTCAAGCCGGATGAGACTGCTATTCTTCCTCCTTCTTAAGCAATCTGTTTAACCTGACATCTTCCTGGTCCAGCTCCTGTTCCAGTTTCCTAATGGTTTGATTGGCGAAGGTACCTTCTTTATGCAGCCTGAAGAGCAATTCGCGTTGAAACTTGCTGATTTCGGTCTGTGCAAGCAAAATGGGAGGCAGGTGAATGGGTAAGGATTGTCCCTCCTTATTGATCCCAGGCTCGTCACCCTGTCCGATCTCCCTTATCAGTTGACTGATGGTACGCTCATATCGTATTTTTAACTGTTCTTTTACCTTTTCGTCCAGGTTGGCCGGAAATTCATTCTCAATAAAATAGACGATGCTTTGCGCCAGAAATAATTGCAGTTCCTGTTCTTCCTTAAATGGCTGGTTCACTGGCCTTACACCTAAAATACGTATGAGCAAAGGAATTGACATGCCTTGAATTACGAGCGTCACGAAAATAACCACAAAAGTGAGGAATAAGATCAATGAGCGCTGGGGGAAAAGAGCACCACCAACCAAAGTTAGTGGCAAAGCAAGCGCAGTTGCCAATGATACAATTCCGCGGGTTCCGGTCCAGGCAACGATCAAAACGTTTCGCCAGGTATTTACCCTTTCATCCTCTATGTCCTTTGAATCCAACTGATCCTTTTTGCGCCTGATTATATTCTGAGAGAATGCGGTTGCAAAAACCCACATTATCCTGATTATAATAACAACTATGCTAATTATCAACCCATAAAACAACAAGAGGGCAATAGGATATTTTTGAAGATCTTTTAGAATACCTGGCAGTTGTTGCCCAATGAGTAAAAAGATGAACCCATTTAATAAATATACTAATGTGTCCCAGACAGACCTTGATCGTATCCTTGTCTGGTAGGAGAATATTTGCGGGGAGCGCCAGGAAATGAAGAGGCTTGCACTGACAACGGCCAGCACACCTGAGACGTGAAGCTCTTCAGCCAATATATAGGATATAAATGGAGTCAATAAAGTAAGACTGGTACTGACAATGGAATTACGCGTAATTTTTTTATGCGTTATTATAAAGATGTATCCCGTTATTACACCGGCTAAAATGCCACCGAAGACCAGTAACAAAAATTGTAATCCGGCCCGCCATAATACAAAGGACCCGGTAGCGATGGCAACAATCGCAAACCGGTAGGCTATCAGGGCACTGGCGTCGTTAACAAGGCTTTCTCCCTCCAGGATAGTAACCACCCGTTTGTTGAGTCTCAGCCCTTTCGTTATACTGGTAGCTGCCACTGCATCCGGAGGCGACACGATCGCGCCTAAAGCAAAGGACAAGGGCCAGCTAAATTCCGGGATAAAATAGTGGGCTGCCACCGCAACGGCTATGGTAGTAAAGAAAACCAGTATAATGCCTAAGATGGATATAGGCAAGATCTCAGCCCTGAAGTCGTGCCACGAGGTATGAGAAGCTGCATCAAAAAGCAAAGGTGGTAAAAACAGCAAAAAGACAACATCCGGATCTAACATCAGGAGAGGAAAACCGGGGATCAGGCCTACAATTACGCCTGTAATGACCAGGATAATAGGAAATGGAAATTTAACTTTATCTGCCAAAGCCGATAAAGCAATCAGGATAGCTAATGTTAAAATTACACCTTCAAAATGCTGCATTCTATCGAGATTTACCCATCTGCCTGATATTCGGAACTGGCTGGGAGTTGAAAGATAGCGAATATTATTGACCCCGGCCCGATGAGGCACCACAGCCGCAGACGAAGATGCGCAATTTGAGCTCAGATCTCCAGTAAATTTTCTCCCGCCTTCAGCAGATACTTTTTCTCCTTCCATATCAATGTGCCGCTAGTTTGCCGTGGCAGCATAATTCTTATCTTCCACTTATTCCTGTCAAAAGCATAGGCAACCGCAACCTTCCCATCCGGATGCGGTATCTCGCCGCTTATATCCGTCAGCGCGCCCAGGTGCGGTTCTATTTTTATTTTACGGAAACCGGGCGCATCACTATCGATGCCGAGGACGATCCTGAAGAACTCAATATTCGGACTGGCGCCCCAGGCGTGGCAATCGGAGCGGCTGTGCGGCAGATCAGATATTTCGGCCCAGGTGCTTAAGCCCATTTTGATATTGTCGCGCCATACATCCAGCCATTTCAGGTAATCATTTCCACGACCGCCTTTTACCAATGCCAGGTGAAGGTAATACTTGAAATAGATAGTGCACTGGGTGAGAGATGGATCGTTTAAAAGCTGTTTGCAAAGCTCCGGCAGATCCTGTTTATTGACCACTCCGGCCAGTATTGCCAGGGCATTGGCATGCTGTGAGTAGACGTCCTTTTCATTTGTATCTGCATATAATTTCCTGGCAGCATTCCAGTATTTGGCCCGGATGGTTTGCTTTAACTGTGTTGCCTTTCCCTGGTATAATGCTGCATATCCTGGCATTCCCATGCTGAACTCCAGCTCGGCCGCCCATTGATATGCCATCAGTAATTGCAGATCGAGGATAGCCGATGCGCCATCAGTACCTTTGGGCGGCATGGCAAAATTCCATCCTTTACCGCCTACCCAGTCAATAAAATTCCAATAAGGAAGGTTGATCAGCGAACCGTCTGCCCCCTGGTACCTGCGGAAGAAATCCATGACAGCGCGTTCGCCAGGCAATTTGTCTTTGATAAGATTACTGTCGGCCCTGTACATCCAGTAATCGTGCAGCATACCAATGTACCATAAAGAGAAGGTAGAGATGATCTGCGTGCTACGGGTTGGCCACCTGCTTTGTGTAACGCCTTCGGTGATACGTGAGTGGTCCATGAGGTTCAGCGCATTTCTTGCCAGCCGCTCGTCACCGCTATTGTAATAGCTGATCAGCGCCTGTATGCGTGTATCGCCGATGTACTGCAGCTGTTCGTAGTAAGGACAATCAAAATAGGTTTCCATGGCGCAGAGGCGGGCGGTCCGCCATCCAATATCCAGGATCTGTTTTATTTCAGTATTGCCGGTATTGAAAGCTGCGTTGAATTTAAAGGGATAACCGGTAAATACGCCGGAAATATCATCGATCACCAGCGGTTCGCTTTGGGTGTGAACCGTGACGAGGATATACCGGAAGGTTCTCCAGTAAAGCGTTGTATATAACTGGCCTGCGCTGCCATCGGAGACCAGGCTGTCCTTTCGGCCGTTAAAATCTTTATGCTCCACATCGTTGCGGTTGCCTTTACGGTCGCCGTACTTTTTTATATCATCAAACAGCGATTCAGCATAGCGCATAGAAATACCGGCATCTTTGCCTTTGCTGAAACTTAAGTTGATATAGGCGTTGGTCAGATAGCTTTGATCCAGCAGAAAAGAAACCGTAGTGTCAGCAGGGATCGTGATGGCGGTTTTCGTTGCCGGGAAGGAGGAAGGGAGCGTGATACCGGTGGCTTTGCGTACAACAGGGATCCGCTGATCCGTCAGCTCCATCTGTGGCAATGGCGAAGGCACCAGCATCCAGGCAAGTCCATCGGAATGCCCCTTTAAATTACCCTGGAACAAATTAGCGGCTGATGGCCAGCTGCTATCCTCGAAATCAAGGGCCGTCCACCCTTTAATGGATCGGTTCATATCCACGAACTCTCCTGTGCTGGCGGCAAAAAAGCCGGTGATGGGACTTCGTCCCTGATCGCGGATGCATTTCCAGGTGTTACCGGTATTCAGGATCTCTTCATTGGGCGTATTTCCCTGTATGATGAACGCGGTCCGTACAGAGATCTGCGCCTCCGGACGGTTCTCCGCCTCGTTATAGACCAGGGCTGCTACGATATTTTTACCTGCAGCCAGATAGGGCGCCAGGTCTACCGTTTCATAATTCCAATAATAGGTATCTCCCCGTGCAGGGCCTAAAGATACCAGCGTGCCATTAACATACAGTTTATAGCGGTTATCCGCAGAAACATGGATAACAAAGCTCGCAGGCTTGGCGGCAAGGTCTATCGTCTTCCGGAAATAATACACCCCATATGCATTGCCTGGGTCATTGGGCGGGGCGATCCAGTTTGCATTCCATGGTTTGCTTTGAGCATAGTTGGTTTGGGTTGGCAGCAAATAGCAAAGCGCCAGTATTACTGAAAATAATCTAATCATGTAATGCGTGGAATTTAGTCAAGCGCCTAATATAACCGTTTATGATATACTCCGCATCCTACACTATCCTCCCACTATATTTAGTGGAAGCTCCGGTCATTTACGATATATCGTAAAACCAACATCATCCCCTGTCTATCCAATTCGCTACAAATCAACAGGTTAATGCCATGGCACAAGGGTTGCAAAATAATCTCGAAAAAGCCAGACACATGTTCGCACTTTCCCAAATCCTCCATGGTCTCTTTGGAGACAAGAAAATCCAACCGGCTCCCACAGATGTACAAACTGCCCTGGAGCCCATACATGAACAAAACGCCAATGAAGGAGCTGAGTTCCTCGACGATTTTATGACGCTGGATGAGCAGGCGGAGGGTGAAACCAAATAGGCTTCCACTTTGTTAATCTTAGCGTTAAACGATCCATTATATGCACGTAGGCAAATCTTATAAATTAAGCAACTTCCTTTACTGGACCAGAAGAAATCTATATGTACTGCTTATAATAGGTGTGGCGCCCGTGGTGCTGTACCATGTGGCCGGATTACAATGGCTGGCCATCCCATGGACAGTGGTAGCCATGCTCGGCACTGCTACTGCCTTTATCGTTGGTTTCAAGAATTCCCTGACTTACAACCGTACCTGGACCGCGGGGGGTATCTGGACGAATATCGTCAATGGCAGCAGGGCCTGGGCGATCCTCTGCCGGGACTTCCTGCATGATCCTGATACTACGAGAATATTGTACAGCCGTCATTTTGCCTGGCTAACGGCCCTGCGTTTCCAATTGCGGGAAGACCGTGTCTGGGAAGTGGCAGATAACCGGGCGAATACGGAATACCAGCAGTATTACTCCATTCCTGAACGGGAAACCAGCCTGGATGCAGAATTGGTGAAATACCTGCCGGAGGAGGAGCTGGGTTATGTTATCGGCGCGCAAAACAAGGCTGCGCAGATCCTGTCCTTACAAGGCCTCCATCTCAAAAAGCTCTATGATAGCCAGGCCATCCTGCTGCCTCAATTTATGGAAATGCAAAAAGCGGTTAATAATCTTTATGCCCAGCAGGGCCAATGCGAATCTTTCAAAGATTCGCCTTATCCCAGGCAGTATTCTATCATGAATACCATCCTGGTACGGATGTTTTGCCTCCTGCTGCCTTTTGGTTTGCTGCATGAGTTCGACAAGCTGAACGATACCATGACCGGTATGATGAAAGGGTACATGGTTTGGCTGGTGATCCCGTTCAGCGTGCTGATCTCCTGGCTGTACACTTCCCTGGAGCAGGTAGGGGAAAGTACCGAAAATCCCTTCGAAGGGAGCCCTAATGACGTGCCCATTTCGCAGCTCTCCCGGGCCATAGAGATCGAAATGCGGCAGATGATCGGAGAGGGGGTATTGCCGCCTCCTTTAATTCCCCAGAATGATATCCTGGTATAATGAAAAAAAAGTTCGGGGGAATTTGTCCAAAAACAGGAATCCGGTTGTTATTAGAATAAGAAACGCTTTTAAGATGGAAAACAAGAAACATATTGTTGTGATCGGAGGCGGTTTCGCCGGGCTTAATTTTGTTAAGCACCTGTTCCACAACAGGCACTATTCTGTAACGCTAGTTGATAAGAACAACTACAATTATTTTACCCCGCTCTTATACCAGGTAGCTACCGGCTTCCTGGAACCTTCCAGCATCAGCTATCCCTTCCGGAAGCTGTTCCGCAGGAAGGACATCGCCTTCCGCATGGCGAAATTATTAAAAGTGGACACTGCCACGCAGCGCTTATACCTGAGCGATGGTGGAACGCTGGACTATGATATCCTGGTTTTCGCGGCCGGGTCCTGCACCAATTTCTTCGGGAATGACAAGCTGCGGCAGAATACCTTCTCCCTGAAAGGGATCGACGATGCGCTTTATATGCGCAATGAGCTGATCAAGACCATGGAAAAGGCCGCCCGCGAAACAGACCCTGCAGAACGCAGGCGCTTACTGACCATCGTGATCGCGGGCGGCGGGCCTACCGGCGTAGAAGTGGCCGGCATGCTGGCGGAAATGAGGAAGTATATACTGGTGCATGATTACCCGGAGCTTAAGAACGCCACCGGCAATATCTATGTAATTGACGGCGCCCCTTATCTGCTGGCGCCCATGAGCCATAAAACCCATGAGGCGGCCTATAAAGAGCTGCACAAGCTCGGGGTAAAGATCGTGCTGAATATGCATGTGAAAGGCTTTGAAAATGACAGGGTATTGCTGTCGGACGGCACTGACATTGAAGCAAAGACCCTAATATGGGCAGCCGGCGTGATCGCGAACACTTTTGATGGCATCGCGCCTGAAAGTATTGGTAAGGGCAGGCGGATGATCACGGACGCTTTCAACCGTGTACAGGGTTATGACAACATTTACGCTATCGGCGATATCAGTATACAATTTACGGACAAGGTTTATCCCAATGGGCACCCGCAACTGGCGCAACCTGCGCTGCAGCATGGCAAGCACCTGGCCAGGAACCTGCTGCGCATCGCAAAGGGACAGCAACCGAAGCCGTTCAAATATTTTGACCGGGGAGATATGGCGATCATTGGGAGGCAGTATGCAGTAGCCGACCTTTTTAAGCACAAAGTGCATTTAGGCGGTCTCTTAGGTTTAATGGGTTGGCTTTTTATACATGTGGTCTCCCTGGTCAATTATAACAATAAGATAAAAACATTGTATAACTGGGCGGTGGCATATACCACAAAAGACCAGGCATTAAGAATGATCTTCCGGTCGGAGAACAAGGAAAACCGCTAGTTATCTGCGGCATCAATGCAAAGGCCAGCTTCTCCGGAAGCTGGCTTATTATGTTATTACTTCAAACTATTCTATATGGTGAACTTTAAACAATTCTTCCGCTCGTCCATCGGCAAAAAGCTGATCATGTCGATGACGGGCCTGTTCCTATGCCTGTTCCTGATCGTCCACCTGGGCGGTAATCTTACTTTGTTTGCGGGGGATGAGGGATACACTTTCAATATCTACGCGCATTTCATGACGCATTTCCCGCCTGTTACGGTGATCGCTTATGGCTTGTATATCTCCATCCTGATACATGCGCTCTATGCGCTGATATTAACGGTGCAGAACCGGCGGTCCCGCCCTGTAAAATATGCCATTGCTCCCAAGGCGGATGTGAGGTGGGCATCACTGAATATGGGCCTGCTGGGCAGCATCATTTTCCTTTTCCTGGTAATACATATGAGCAATTTCTGGGCGCGCTACCTGTTTACAGACATTGGCTTCCGGGAGTACCGGAAAGACTTGCTCACGGGGGTATTGACGGTTGCTGATTACAAACCGGTTGCGCCAGATTTTGTGTACGCCGTAAGTACTGAGAACAACGTGGAGATAGTACGGGTAAAGGACCTGTACGGCATCGTAACGCACAGCTTCAGCCTGCTCTGGTATGTGCTCTTATACCTGGTGGCAATGGTGGCAGTTGCCTATCATATGTATCATGGGTTTCAAAGCGCCTTCCAAACCGTGGGGCTTTCGCATAAGCGATATGTACCGGCTATAAAATTTATTGGCGTGTGGTTCTTTGCGGTGATCATGCCGGTGGCATTTGCGTCGATGCCAGTTGTGTTCTATATTAAGAGTATTCTTTAACAAGGAAGGTTTGAGGTTTGAAGTTTGAGGTTTGAGGTTTGAAGTTCGTTAGAGGTTGGATGTTCCAAGCTGGTCATCAGCCTCGTAACCTGTAACCTTCAACCAACCTCAAACTTCAAACTTCAAACCTCAAACCTCAGACCTCAAACTTTTTATCACGCTGCGGTGATAGCCATCCGTACTTCTACAATAGCGCCATACTTAATGATCGGGCAACCTTTTGCGATCTCTACTGCTTCGTCATAGTCCCTGGCCTTGATCAGGAATAATCCGCCGATAGATTCCTTTCCTTCAGCATAGGGACCGTTGTATACATGATCCTTTGACTTTTCATGCCTGATCACGCGGCCGTCTACATCCCAGCGTTTGGGAGGAGCCACCAGCCTGTCTTGCGCGGCAATACCGGCTATCCATTCCTGGTAGGGTTTGAGGGCTTCCTTCATTTGCTCAGGGCTGGGAGCGGGGTTAGCGCTGGTCAGGTCCCTGTGGATCACTAATAAAAATTCCTGCATAATGATTGTTTGTTTTTAATGTGAATAGTGAGGGTTGATGACTTGTGCAGCGAACCAGGTTTCGAAGTTGATCTTGCCGAGATGAGCATCGGGGCCGGGGATCAGCGTGTCTTTTTCCAGTATCGCACCAAAATAGTCAGCCTGGTCATCGGTAATGACGGTGCGGGTATCGTTTGTTTTCTCTAAATAACTTTCTACCAGGTCTGCCATGCTGAATTTATCCGGGCCTCCGATCTCAACGATGCGGTTCTGGGGCGCACCTATTGTCACCTTGGTCATTGCATCTGCAACATCGTCTGAGGCGATCGGTTGAATGAAAGCTGATGTCATGCGGATGGTGGATGACTGCCCGGCTGCTTTAACAATACCGCCCAGGAATTCGAAGAACTGTGTAGAATGCACAATGGTAAAGGGGATGCCGGATGTCCTGATCAGGTATTCCTGTGCTGCTTTAGCACGGAAATAGCCACTATCTTGCAGCCTGCCGGTTCCTACCACTGACAATGCGATATGGTGTTTAACACCGGCGGCGCGTTCTGCTGCCATCAGGTTGCGGCCGGATGTTTCAAAGAACTCCATCACTGCCTTATCTTCAAATGAGGGAGAATTGGCCAGGTCTACTACGACATCTGTGCCTGCCATTACTTCTGCCAGGCCCTCCCCGGTGATGGTATTAACGCCGGAGGCCGGTGATGCTGCGATCACTTCATGACCAAGCGCGAGCAACCTGCTCACTGTTTTCGAGCCTATCAGGCCGGTGCCGCCAATGACTACTATTTTCATAATCTGGGTTTTTAAGATGCCTGTGGAAGGCGAGTTAGGAAATTGGTGTTTGATGTTTGCATATTGATTTGCAAGGCGGATGCCAGTTGCTTAATAGTATTGCATTCAATCACTTATGTAAACAAGGCCGGTTTTGTTTTCACGGTATTAAGAGAATTGTTCTGGTCTTGGCGAAATATCGTTAGCGCGTGAAGTAGTCGGCCTTTGAAATGCCCAGCTTTTTCATTTTGGAGTGCAGCGTGGTCCCGGGGACCTCCAGTATTTCGGCTGCACCGCCGGCGCCGGATATCTTACCGCTGCATCTTTTCAATACACCAATGATATGGGCCTTTTCCATCTGTTCCAGTGTGCCGGTGCCATTTGTAAGCTCCGGTGATGCTCCGTTGCTTTCATTGCCTGTTGCATGCTGGCGCCCGGGCAGATGGATCTCTGTGAGTGTTTGTCCCTCACACAGCAGGATACTTCTTTCTACCAGGTGCTCCAGTTCTCTTACGTTGCCTGGCCAGTTATAGGCGCTTAATTCCTGCAATACTTTGGGAGATATGCTGGTTACCCGTTTGCCGATGTTCTTGCTGAATTTAGCGAGGAAGGAGTATGCCAGCTGCTCAATGTCTTCGCGGCGTTCTCTTAAGGGTGGCAGGTTGATAGGAAATACATTCAGCCGGTAATAAAGATCTGACCTGAAGCGGCCTGCCTGCACCTCTGCTTCCAGGTTACGGTTGGTAGCAGCAATGATGCGTACATCCACCTTAATGGTGGTTTTACCGCCAACCCTTTCCAGCTCACGTTCCTGCAGTACGCGTAATAGCTTTACCTGCAGTTCGGGCGGCATTTCGCCTATTTCATCCAGGAACAGGGTACTATGGTTGGCCAGCTCAAATTTGCCGATGCGTTTGTCTATCGCGCCGGTGAATGCGCCTCTTTCATGACCGAACAGCTCACTCTCTATGAGGTTGGCGGGCAAGGCAGCGCAGTTCACTTTCACCATCAGCTTGTTCTTACGGGAGGAGGCGTTGTGGATCGCTCTTGCGATCAGTTCTTTACCGGTGCCTGTTTCTCCAAGCAACAATACAGTAGAGTTAGTGTCGGCCACCTGCGACATCAGGTGATATACTTTCTGCATCTGTGCGCCGTTGCCTACGATCTCTGAAAAGTTGTAGATCGTTTTGATCTGTTCTCTCAGGTAATCATTTTCCATTTCCAGCTTTTGTTTATAAGCCAGGATCTTTTCATTGGCGCGTATATTTGAAATTGCGATGGAGATCTGCGCGCAGATGCCTTTGAGTATGGTGAGATTGATCTCATTGGAGAGCAGCCAGAGTGTTCCCAGGTTGATATTGCCTACCCGGAGCCGCGTGCCGAAGGCATGGCTTAGCCCGGATTCCTTCCATAGCTGCGCAAAGGAGTTATCGTTCTTCTCTACCTCTTCTGCAACGTTGAAAACAACCGGGTCTTCACTGTTCAATACCATTGCACTCCGTTTTTCGTAGATGTCATAATTCTTCGCCGCCAGGGAAAGGAACAGGCTACTGTCATCGAACCTCGTCTCATCATAGATATAAGCACTGAGTGTGGCGCCATCCTCTTCTATGATGCGGATCATTACCAGCTTGGTGTTCCATATTTTCTTCAGCACGCAGGAGATGGCTTGTTTCAGATCCTCTTTTGTATGGACCATTGATATATCATGACTGAATTCCAGCAGAAAGGATTGTTCTCTTTCCCTGCGCAATATTTCTTCGTTGGCCATGATGTTATGCATGGCGACAGAGATCTGGTCGCACATGCCCTGTAGCAGGGGGATATTGATCTCATCTGCGCCCAGCCAGCAGATACCGAGGGTTCTGTCGCCGGTGCGTAAAGGCGTGCCTACCATGGTTTTGATCCCTATCTTTTTCCACGACTGCAGGTGAGGGCAATCTACCCCCTTACTGAGCTCCGCATTCACACTGAACAGCAAAGGGATCTCGCTGTTGAGCACTCTTTTCTGCAGCGGAGCATCTGCGGAATACCTATGATCATTTGCAGTAGTGCTGCCGTCGTGGATATAGGTGTTTAATATGCGCTGGTCATCATTCAATTGCAGTATCACATACCCAAGGGGCATATTCAGTTTCTTAAGGCATTTATTCACCGCGTAGGAGAGATCATCTTTACTTCTTACCGCGGCGATATCGCTGCTGAAATCGAGCAAGAATGACTTTTCGTTTTCCCGTTCCCGTATCTCCTCATTGGCAGCAATATTGCTGGCTGCGGTATACAGCTGGCTGCAGATGCGTTGAATGATATTTACTGTTTCCTGTTTAAAGGTGCCCGGTTTATCGGCAAACAGTACCAGGCTGTATTTAGAGGAACCATTGCAGCCAAGGATCTTTACGATCATTTCCCGGGCGCCGGCCTCATAATGCAGCTTGAACCACAAAGGTGTTCTTTCAATATCAAACTGCTGCATATCAAATATGAGTGGCTTGTAGTACAGGGAGGCGATGTCATAGATACCATCTTCGGTGGAAGCGGGGATGGAGAGTGCATTACCGGAGTCTGCCAGTTCCATGAGCTGTGCTTCTGCATTAATCAGCCAGGCTTTGTAGTGGTCTGCTGATTCATCCATGACGGTCATCATACCATGAGAGAAGCCGATGACCTCGCGGAGGGAGGAACTAATGATCTTCAGCAGATCCTGGCGGTCTCTCACTTTTACCATTTCATTGCTGAGGGACAGCAATACTTCATTGAGCCATTTCTCGTGCGTTATCTCTTCATTCTTAATAATGTTCATGACGGCATTGGAGATCTGCAGGGCAAGGTTAGCGATGATGTGTTTGAATTCGGCGCTAAAGCTGGCGGTATCCCTGGCATACATGTGCAGAAAGCCGAAGGTCTGCTCCCTGTTTTTCAGGGGCGTCATCAGGATTTCCCTGATGCCTCCTTCATAATTTACCCGCAGGTAGGGAGGACTATCCGGCGCATCCATGATCTCTTCCAGTATAAATGCGCTGGGTGCATTATTCGATAATACTTCCTGGATAAAGGGCTCATCCAGGGAGAAATGTCCGGCCACCATAGCTGGATACGCAGGATGGTCTTTGATAGCAGATGAAGTATGATCAAGCAGGAAGGGAGTATAGGTCTGCCCTTCCGGCTCAATCAGGGTAACAATGGTGTGAGAGAAAGGATAAAGTTCCCTGATCCTGGATGAAAAAAATCTTAACAGGTCATCCTTTTCCCGGATCTTGGTGATATCATCTCCAAGCGCGAGTAAGATCCTGCGCTCCTTTTCCAGTGATTCGATCCGCTCTTCCGGGGCGGTACCAGCAGTGTTATTTATCTTGTTCATGCTAGGGGGATTGACAGATGTTTGCGATTAACTTCATAGGTATAACAACCGGGAAGCGAAATCTGGACAATGCAGTCAAATATTTTTTTTACCCCAGCCTGAACAAGCTATTATCGTATTTAATAAGTTAAAGTTCTCTCTTATATGTGGTACTACCTGGCAGCATCCATAATAACCGCTGCTACCTTATCGGGCATTGACAGCATCGGCACATGGCTGGATTTTAGCTCGGTAGTTTTGGCATTGATCATTTTTGCTTCCGCCTGTTGCAGCGGGGGCAGGACCATGTGGTCTTCTGTACCGATGATCATCCAGGATGGTTTTTGTTTCCAGGCGGCAGTTGATATTTTACCGGCAGTTCCCTTTATTGCCCAGGGCACCTGTGTGGCGAAAATAATGTTCCTTTCCTTAGGCGCCAGGTCCTGTGCGAAATGTTCATTGATCCCTTTATTCGTCATCGACAGGAATCCAGCGGAATCCGGCCTGAATTCAGCACTGCCCGGAGAAGGGTAGGGCTGAAATACATCTGCTGCTGATTGATTATCGTCAGGGATCAAAGCACAAACATATACCAGGCGTGCTACCTTGGGATCGTTGCCTGCTTCTGTTACTACTATTCCTCCATAGGAGTGGCCCACCAGTAATACGGGGCCATCCATTAAGGCAATGGCACGCCTGGTAGCGGCCACATCATCTTCCAGCGAGGTCAGTGGATTTTGTACAGCAATTACATTGAATCCTTTTGCCTGGAGCAACGGAATAATGCCTGACCAGCTGGACCCATCAGCAAAAGCGCCGTGCACCAGTACAATGTTCTTTATGCTGCCAGGAGCTGTTTGTGATTGAACATGCTGCGTAAAGGACAGGATGGCGATTGCAGCCATCAATAATCCTGCGTAAAGTCTTTGTTTAATATAGATCATAAAATTTGTTTTCCCTGGAATTGCAAGCGCCGGGCCATTGGGTAACAATTTGGTTATGAGGAGCGTAGTTGAACGAAGGAAGGGAAGGGTAAACTTTATTTCGTCAATTGGCGGATGGAAGCGCTATATTTCATCAATGGGCGCAGGAAGCCTGCCAGATAAACAGCTGACAGGCTTCTTCATATAATAAGACATTTCAAATCTGTGCTTCGCTTATTTTACGGCTGGCAGGCCTGAGCATCCATGAAAGTACAATTAAGGCCACAAAGGTTACCTGGGCGATCACGCCGCCGATGCCATCGCCGCTGACGAGGTGTGAGATCACGGCGCCGGTCATCAGGAAAAAGAAACCTGCATAGGCCCATTCTTTCAGGAGACGGAATCCCGGGAGGAGTAAAGTAAGCACACCAAGGATCTTCCAGGTGCCCAGGATGTTCATCAGGTAAACCGGGTATCCCAGGTGGTGGAAGCCATCTACGGTGGATGCCGCGTGGAGCAGCTGCGCAATACCGCCGGACAGCATGCCGGCGACGAGTAAGCCGGTAGAGATCCAATAAAGGATGGTTTTGGTTTTTCCTGATGCGTTGTGTGTAGTTGTCATTGTTTGTGATGTTTGGTTAGACACCAGGATAATGACTGAGCGCGGGGGAATTGGACAGGTACCAGGAGATATTTTTAAAGAAAGTGGAGGAGGCTTGCAGAGAGGGCCCTGCAAGCCTCTTCGTGCATCAGAATGGTTTGTACCATGGTGTAACACAGGAGTTGAACTGATAGAATTTATAAGTGTGGGTACCAACCACCGTGGTGCAGATAGAGCCGGGCGAAGTCAGCGTACATTCATCCGGCCGGTTAGTGGGAGCCTGGCAAATGGTCGGAGTAGCGGAATCCGTCCACCGGGCGGTAACAAAACGATTGTTAGCCTGAAGGGCTGCAGTAATGGAGAAGGCGAGGCTGAGGGTGACCAGCACCAGTTTCTTTTTCATAAAGAACATATTTAGGTTTAGAAGATAAAATACGCCCGTTTTTACAGGAGACAGGCCGCCTGTTTTGTTAACGGAAATGATGGAATTGTTTATCGCGTGGAGTAGGCGTGTAGTGCACAGAGCCCCCAAATGCCCTGTTATTCAGAATATACTTTGTCCAGGCTAGGATAGCGATAATTAATCACAAAATAAAGTCCCGACACTTGGTATTAAAGGAATATTATAACTAAATATACAGAATTCCTTTCAATTATTAATATCCTCCGTTTTGCCCAAGACCGGGGTTTAGGGTTATTTCCTTCAGGGGGATGGGATAAAGTGTGTCTGTTGGCTGCCAATAGCGGGGCTTTACGGGCGCCAATACGTTATTTGCCCGACCGGTACGTTTTAGGTCAAACCAGCGGTGCCCCCATTCTGAAAAGAGTTCTATTTGTCTTTCGCGTGCAATGGCTGTTAAAATATCATTAAGGGATGTTGCCAGGACAGGAGAAAGTCCTGCTCTTGCGCGGATCATATTGATGTCATCCCTGGCGCCGTCAAGGTCTCCCTGGTGTGCACGCGCTTCCGCGCGAATCAGGTATTGTTCTGCAAGACGGAGCACCATGGAATACTCGTTAAGACTATTACCTGTTTTGACCTTGTACTTGAAAGGGAAGTACCATGTGTCAACTCCACCGGTCGCAATGCTATCCACCCAGTGTACCCTGCGCCGATCGCCCGGTTCAAAGGCCTGTAGGAGGTATGGGCTGAGCGACGTCGAATTATATTCCCCGGTTCCCGGTACATCTGTAAGAATCAGATTATTACCTTCCCAGGTATTGATATCGGGAGTATTAGGTCTTAGTTGCCATATTGCTTCCTCGCTATTAGCGAGAAAGACATCATCAGGAGAATCTGTCAATGTATAAATATCACTGCGTTTAATAATCGAATCTGCCATGGCTGCTGCCTGAGCCCATTGGCGATTATAAAGGTAGACCCGTGTCAGCAGTGCCGTTGCTGCCCACCTGTTGGGGCGTATTCTTTCGCTGATGTAAACGTCGTTTTTACTTAAACTGCGGGCTGTATCCAGGTCGAGGATAATCTTGTTGTAAACCTGCTGCGAGGGATTACGTTTTACTGATTGATTAAAGCGGAAATCCGTTACTGTTATATAGGGTATATCGCCGAACAGGTTCACGAGGTAAAAGTGACAGAAAGCCCTTATAAAGAACGCTTCGCTGAGCAGCTGTACTTTTACGCTGTCAGAAACACCCCTGAATTGTCGTAGCCCTTCGATTACGGAGTTTGCCGCATAAATGCAGGTGTATGCTTTATTCCACAAGCCTTTTTCCACAAAGGCATTATCTGAGGTGATGGAATTATTATAAAACTCCCTGATCTCATTGACGGTAGTATGTGTTTCCAATTCGTCTGCTGATAAAGCGCCGACAAAGCCGACACTCATCGTACCACCGCTGGCAAAGCCATTGTCGCCCATCATTTCTCCATAGATAGCGAGTACAGCGGAGTTGGCCATAATATCGCTTGAAAAAATCTTCTCCTTTGAGGTTTCTGTGCCACTGACAGGAAGATCAACGAATTTTTCACAAGCGGAGAACATTATCCAACAGGCAATCAGCCTGCGTGTAATATATCGCATAATTTAAGATTCTAAAGATTAAGCTGTATACCCAGTATCCACCATCTCAGCGGAGGATATACATGACGGCTGGCGGCTACTTCCGGATCTCTTCCTCCATAGGCGGTAATCGTGAGTAGATTTTGCCCCTGTAGATAGCAGCGCACTTTTTGCACGTGCAGACGGTTTAACCATTGTTGTGGCAGCTGGTATGCGAGGCACAGGCTTCGGAGGCGGAGAAAAGAAGCATCTGTAATCACAGCATCGCTTTTTTGGATATTATTATAAGAATTATATGCCAGGCCAGCCCCCTGCGTAAATCGCTGAAAAGGCTTCTTGTCGCCGGTAGTCGTCCATCGGTCCCATACGTCCAACGGTTGGTTCACCTGTGCCGTACCTGGAACGGCATCGATATATAGATAGTTATACCTGTTCTGTTTAACAAAATAGAATAGTATGTCCAACTGCCAGTTCTTAAATTCCCAATGGTTCTGCAGCCCGCCGTAGAACAGGGTACCGATCCTCTTCGGGTAATTAAATGCAGCGCCCGGAGGCTTTCCTGTAGTATCTACATCTACAAAGCTGTAAGTTCCTGTTAAAGAGTCAACTCCTATATATTGCAATCCTTTAATAGTGTTGACGGGACTTCCTACCATTAAATTTGCGTTATAGGAAGTGCTTTCCAGGTTCCGGAAGAAAACCAGTTTGTTCTGGGGAATACTTAGATTGATGGAGGTGTTCCAGTTAAAAGCCCTCCGCTGTATGTTGACGGTATTTAGTTCCAGTTCCATACCGGTATTACTGACCTCTGCGTCAAAATTCGCATAGACACTATTGAACCCGGTTGTGCCTGGTAGGGCGAGATTTATAAGCTGATGAGTGGACCGGTGACGATAGTGGCAGCCCCTGAATAGAATCCTGTCTTGCATAAACCCAAGATCCAGTCCAAACTCTAACTTTTTGCTAAGTTCCCATCCATAGTCTGGAGCTCCCAAGCGTGAAGGAAACCAGTTCACCTGTTGCCCGTAGGATAAGGAGGCATAAGAATAGGTGGTATAGTAGCCGTAGTCTGAGATTTGGTCGTTCCCTGTAATGCCATAACTAGACCTCAGCTTACCAAAGCTTAAGCCCGGAAATGCTTTCTGTATCCAAGACTCTTTTGAAAAGATCCACGCTCCGCCAACAGATCCGAAAGTGGCAAACCTATTGCCGGGCGCAAACCTGCTGGACCCATCCCTTCTAACGTTCAGATTCGCTATATACTTTTCCTCCCAGTTATAATTGATACGCCCAAAGATAGCACTGTACCGGTACACATAACTGAAACTAGCCAGGCGTTCGATATTGTACGCTGCCTCTATGCGCTCCAGCTGATCATTGCTGGTAAATCCGCCGGCATAAAGTGCTTTCTGATCTCTGATATCCTGCTGAAAAGTGGCTCCTACAAGCGTTTGAAGCGATCCACTTCCGTTAGTTAACTGATATTCAGCCACTGGTTCAATGATCCAATCCGTCATTTTCCCGTCAGAGAAACGACTAAAACCTCCTACGCTTGAACCGTAGCCCGCGCTGGGGTTGAAAGTATACCAGGGATTAATCTGGACTTCATTCATTTGAACCTGATTGTAGGCCGCATCAGTTTTAAGCAAGAGATCAGGGATCGGTCTATAATTGAATGACGAAGTGATCATCAGGTTGTTGGAACTCGCCTTGTAAGGTCTTCCCAGATCACCCATTGGATTGTCAAAAGTGTTGCCATCCCAGTTCAGGGTGCCATCCTTGTTGTAAGGGGCAGGTGCATTGGGAGCCACTGATGTATGTACGGAAAGGTCAATGGGTGGCAGTACGTTTTTTTCATTTACATAAACAGTAGCAAATGTCGCCCGGGCCTTTTGGTTGTTGCTAGACAGGCAATAATAAGCACGGGCAGACATTTTTCTATAGCCGAAGCTTCCGGGATAGACCGTGGTTTCACTATGGTATCCTCCGTTGATACGAAATGCTGATGTACTATCGCCTCCTTCTACAGCAAGTTGCGCATCACTGATGTGAGCCGTGCCGCCTAATATTGCCCTTTCCCAGTCGGTATAGCGGGTGGTATCCCAATTGAGCAGGTCATGATCTCTATTATTTTCGGGATCAGTACGATCATTGCGCAAGGCTTCACGTCTCATTTGAAGGTACTGTTCCGTATTGAGGAAACGCTGGTGATGTGCTACCCGTCCTATGCCAGCATATATACCAGCTTCCAGTTTCATTTTACCGGTTGCTGCTTTTTTAGTAGAGATCAGTATAACCCCATTAGCGCCGCGCGAGCCGTAAATAGCAGTGGCGTCAGCATCTTTTAGTACCTCCACACTTTGTATGTCAGCAATATTGAACAAGGTCAGCGGGTTGGATGCACCGAGCGGACCAATAGGAGGAATCGGTTTCATTGCATTATAGCTAAGGGCCAGTGACGGGAACGGAATACCATCTACAATATAGAGCGGCCTGTTACCCGCAGTGATACTGGCCTGTCCACGCAATTCTACTTTTACCTCGCCTCCGGGAAGACCAGAGAGCTGGGTGATATTCAAGCCTGGCGCTCTGCCTTGCAAAGCCAGCAGCGGGTCGGCAACAGCCTGCTGTACAATTTCCGCTGCCTTCACTTTGCTGACGGTACCCGTTAGCTTTCGCTGGCTACTAGTACCGTAGGCTATTACTACTGCTTCATCCAATTCCCGGGGCTTTTCTGTTAGTTGTATCGTGGGCGTTTCGCCCTTCCTAACAACTATTTCCTGGTCAGCATAGCCTAGAAAACGCACGATAAGCCGTGTTTCCTTCTCTTCTGCTACCACTGTGAATGCCCCTTTAAGGTCGGTTTGCGCACGTTTATCAGCATCTTTTACCAACACTGTAGCGCCAATGATAGGAGTGCCATTTTTATCCGTAACCAGGCCATTGATGAACGATGATACAGATTCAGGCGCAGGCTTTTTCTCCTGTTCAGATTGGAAGTGCTCCCCGCCGATGATCACGAAGGTTCCTTTGTAGTATTTCCATTTCAGTCCTCTTTTGCCTAATACCAGAGACAGTACGGTATCTAAAGATGTGTGATCAAAATCAGCGGATACCTTTTCATAAGGGTTCAATACCTGCTCGCTGTAGAATGCCCGCATTTGAGTCTCCTCCCAGATGATCCGGAACAAATCGACCATCCTGACATCCTTTACGTGGGTGGTCACCGGACGATCACCAGGCTTCAGCTGGGCACGCAGACACGATATGCTAATGCCGATCAAAAAGAACAGTAAAAACAATGGTTTGGGGTACATCGTTTACAATGTTTTCTTCTGGAAGTTGATCAAGGATCTGTATATATACCATTTACCGTTCTTCTTCTCGAAAGAAAAGTGGTGCGCATTTCCAAGCCATTCTAAATGACTGTTAATCGGTTGTTGTCTTTCTAAGGTACCACGAACGGTTTCTTTCCTGATTGACGAATCCGGAATGACGAAGTCTGTATCATAACGTCTGGCTAATTCTTTAAACACTTCGTCCAAGGGCTGCCCTTCCATATAATACTCGCCATTCAACCAGGCAAGATGCATTGAAGGATCGAGTTTCTCCCGGGTAAGAGCGCCACTTTCCCGTCTTATCGTGACACCGGTATTTTTATGGAGCACTATATTGTTTTTCTGTTGTGCTACCCGTACACTACCGGAGGTCACTGACACTTGTAAGTAACTCAGGTTCTCGTATGCGCGGATCTTAAATGACGTCCCCAGCGCCGTCGTTACCGCGTCCTTCGTGCGGACCCTTAACGGTAGAAATGGATTCCTGGCCGCGACAAAGAAAGCCTCTCCAACTAAATTCAGATCTCTATGGTTCACAGCAAAACCAGCACGGATGCATAAGGACGAGGCCGGGTTCATATGTGCAACGGTTCCGTCGGGTAGGGGTACTTTTAACCAGCGCCCTGCTGGTACTATTAATGTATTACATTCCTTGTTTTTACATTGTGGACCGGACAACAGTTCCTCAAATTGGTCGGCAGACAGCTCGTTATTTTTAATTCGGCTTGAGTCGATCGTTATTATGGTGCCGTCGCAGGTAACCAGGATGACGTCCTTGGGAGCTGCCGCAATGCTTGCCGTGGCGGACATTGCAGGGAGATTATTGGTATTTGACGTGCTTCTTTGTACCAAATAATAGTATACAACAATGCACACAACTGCTATGATAACACAGCAGAGATATGCTTTCCACGGTTTTCTGCTTTCAGCTTCCTTGCCTTGGGTTTCTGAGCGGGGTTTGCCTATGTTAAATAACCGTTGATATAAAGGAGTTAGCAACCACTGGCAGAAGTTAGCAATGGATACTCGAATAAGCTCTTTTAAGGCCGGGTCAATGAATCTCCCAAGGAAATCCACGATTGCCTTCCAAATGTCGTTCATAAGAGTCGTTTACGATAACTGATGATTATTTTAGCTGAGTATAATGTGGAAAAAAGTATTAAATGGGTCTCCCCGATAGCTGGGGGGACTCTTTTTTGTCGCGATACTAAATAGGATTTCCTTCACCATGTTGATGATTGTTTTGGTTTTTGAAATTTTTAAACTTTACTTCCTCCCGGTGTCTGGAAGGTGTAAATTTGTACGCCTGTTTGCCAGATGTTTGAGGTTCGTTCTACCTGCAGGTATAGGGTGCTTTACAGATTGTGTTCAATTTCTGTTGCTCCCAATAAATTGATGGAACAGCTCAATCAACATTATTAAGATGGCATCACAAACTTTAGTATGATAAAGGTTTTCTCATGATTGCCGCGGCAAGTTACTTAGCCAAGGGATACGAAATAGTTAATCCATTGTTATTTATTATATGAACGACTTTTTATCATGACAACTTTTTCTCTCAACACATATTCAACTATTTTGTCTATATTTATCATAACCATAAATTCCAACGTTATTTATTGTCCTGTTCGGTCAGATAGTCAATCAACGCGGGTTTAGCTTAAACTACATTTACTGATGCGCCAACTTAGACGTGCTCCCCATTTTATACCGCAGCGCCGGCCGCCACCTGCGTAAGCGTTCCTCCTCAACGACCATAGCCTACTGAGATCCACTTATGTCTTTCCCTGTGCCTAGGTAATAGCAGTTTCATCATGTTATTAACAAGAGAAAGGGTACCAGATAATGTCTGTAAAACTTAAGTGTCTCGTTTGGCTGGCTGGAATATTACTATGCCACGTAGTTAAAGCGCAACTACCTCAACCGGTTCATGGCCCCTGCGGCGCATCGGCTACTATCGCAGGAGTAGTGAACACCTATTACCCCGCACTCAATAATGTAAATACCGGCGATCTCGTTATTGCTCTTGGCCCCTCCATCGGCAATGCCAGTCCGCTGCTGCAAGGCGACCGCATACTGATCATCCAGATGCAGGACGCTACCATCAATGCCGTTAATTCTCCTGCCTACGGCGGTAACGGAGTAGATGGCAACGGGTATATAGACCTTGGTTATTCAGGGCAATTTGAATTTGCGGAGGTAGGCAGCTTCATCGGTGGCATACTTACCCTTGTAGCGCCGTTGCAGTTTAGCTACAGGGCTGTTAGCGGCATCCCGAATCGTAAATCATCCTACCAGGTGGTCCGCGTGCCTACCTATACAAACGTTATTTTAAGCGACACTGTGAAGGCAGCGGCCTGGGACGGCGCAGCCGGGGGGATCGTAGCCTTTCATGTATGGCAGACACTGGATATGAACGGGCATGATATCTCTGCTACCGGGTTGGGCTTCCGGCCCGGGAAGATCAATTCTGCCGGTGGCGCCTACAATCTCCAGGATTATGTACGGGTGACCTACGGCAGCTTCGGCGAAAAAGGGGAAGGTATTGCAGGCACGCCGGAAGGTACCTACGCCGCTACTGCGGGCGGCTATGAGAATGGCAGCTTTTCAAGGGGCGCTCCTGCCAATGCAGGAGGTGGCGGTAATGCGCATAATTCAGGCGGCGGGGGAGCCGCTAATTTCGGCGACGGTGGTAAAGGCGGCTTCCAATACACAGGTCCGCAGGATGTGGGCGGACGCGGCGGAAAAGGCGTGAAAACAGCATTGCCCGGCCGCATCATCATGGGTGGCGGCGGCGGCGGCGGTCATCAGAATAATGGAGCGGCCACCGGGGGAGGAGCAGGGGGCGGTATTATTATGATCACAGCGAATAGCATCACCGGTACGGGCGCTTTCACTACAAACGGCATCAGCGCAGGACCGTCAACAGATGACGGCGCGGGCGGCGGCGGAGCAGGCGGCAGTATTATGTTGGCATACACAGGTGCACTGCCGTCCGGGGTGTCCTTTTCAGCTAGGGGAGGCAATGGCGGCAATGAGACCTTCCTGGCGCGTCACGGTTGCGGCGGCGGAGCAGGCGGCGGTGTGATCATCACCAGTACCTTCGCCCCGGTAATAGATGTGGCGGGCGGCATCCGGGGGCTCTCTAACGGAACAGAATGGGGAGCGGTAGACGGACAACCGGGCACGGTCATGAATACGGATCTTACACCGCTCTTTCCTACCAGCACACAGTTACCGGTGCTGGAGGTAAAGCCGGATACAACGGTTTGCGCACCCACTACTGTTGATATTACCAGTCCGGCTATCATTACCAACCGCGGCCAGGGGCCGCAATATGTGCTGAGCTACTGGACAGATGCCGTTACCACCATCCCAGTGCCTAACCCACGGGCTATTAATCAATCAGGCACTTATTATATCAGGATCTTCAATAACAACACAAAATGCGAACGCGTAGCGGCGGTACAGGTAACCGTTAACCCACAGCCCATGATCACACTAGGCACCAATGACACCAGCGTTTGCGCGCCCACAAAGGTGGATATCACCAGCACTGCTGTCATTGCCAATCGAAGCCAGGGGCCGGAGTACGTACTGAGTTACTGGACGGATGCAGGGCTGACTATTCCTTTAGCGAACCCGCAGGCAGTTGATCAAACAGGCAGGTACTATCTCCGGCTGGTCAATACCAATACAGGATGCGATACCGTGACATCCGTACAGGTTACTGTGCATCCACGGCCCGTGCTGACGCTGCAAACAAATGATACGGCCGTTTGTGCGCCCGCTACCGTTGATATTACCGGTCCGGGCATCATCAGTTACTACGATCAGGGCCCGCAATATGCACTCAGCTTCTGGATGGATGCCGCTGCTACCATTCCTTTAACAAATCCCCGGGCAGTAAGTCAGACAGGTACCTACTACATCCGGCTGGCCAATACCATTACAGGATGTGATACGGTAGCAGCAGTAAAGGTTACGATCAACCCGAAACCTGTGTTAACATTAAGGGCAAATGATACGACCGTTTGTGGCGCAACCTCCATTGATCTCAGTAGCACTGCCATCATCATCAACCGCAGCCAGGGCCCGGAATATGTATTGAGCTTTTGGATGGATGCCGCGCTGACCATTCCTGTTGCGAATCCACAGGCGGTTGATCAGACAGGCCGGTATTATATCCACCTTGTCAATACCAATACAGGATGCGATACCGTGGCATCCGTACAGGTTACTGTGCATCCACGGCCCGTGCTGACGCTGCAAACAAATGATACGGCCGTTTGTGCGCCCGCTGCAGTAGATATTACGGGTCCGGGCATCATCAGCTATTACGATCAGGGCCCTCAATATGCACTGAGCTTCTGGATGGATGCCGCTGCTACCATTCCATTAACTAATCCCCGGGCAGTTAGTCTGACAGGCACCTACTATATCCGGCTGTCCAATACTATTACAGGATGTGATACGGTAGCGGCAGTACAGGTTACGATCAACCCGAAACCAGTGTTGACATTAAGGGTGAATGACACGACCGTTTGCGGCGCAACACCCATTGATCTCAGCAGCAATGCCATCATCATCAACCGCAGCGAGGGCCCGGAATATGTATTGAGTTACTGGACGGATGCCGCGCTGACCATTCCTGTTGCGAATCCACAGGCGGTTGATCAGACAGGCCGGTATTATATTCACCTTGTCAACACCAATACAGGATGCGACACAGTGGCTTCGGTGCAGATCACTATCCATCCGCAACCTGCATTAACACTGCGGGTGAACGATACTACCGTTTGCGCACCTACGACGATAGACCTTACCAATCCGGTATTTATCTCCAGCCGTGACCAGGGCGCAGCATATGTGCTGAGCTTCTGGATGGATGCCGCTACCACTATTCCTGTAGCGAACCCACAGGCCATTAACCGCTCGGGAACTTATTATATCAGGCTTGCCAATACGGGTACCCATTGCGCGACGGTGGCGTCCATACAGGTCACTATCCGTCCGCAACCCGTATTAACGTTAACGGCTACCCCGCCTTCATGTACAGGTAGCAGCAATGGCATTATTATTCCGTCTCCTGCGAATGGTACAGCGCCTTACCAGTATAGCAGCGACGGAGGCCTTAGCTGGCAGGACACGATAGCGGCCAGCCTGCCAGCCGGCGCTTACCACATCATAGTAAGAGACAACTATGGATGTGTATCAGCACCTGCATCTGCCGTATTGAACGATCCGCCTTTACTTACACTCCGGGAAGACGCCTCCGGCCATGCAAATGTGAGCTGTAACGGTATCAGCGACGGGCAACTGCAATTTGTGGCTGCAGGCGGTACTAACGGGTACCTGTACACGATCTCTTCAGCCAACGGTGAGATCAGTAATAACACCGGGCGGTTCAGCGGATTACCTGCAGGGACTTATACCGTGAACGTCACAGATGGAGCGCAATGCAGCCGGCGCATGGAAGCTGCTATCACGGAACCGCCGGCGCTGAGCGGAGCATTGGTATCCAAAACCGACCTGGATTGCGACGCGCATCCCAAAGGCAATATTACGCTGACAGCCAGCGGCGGCGTACCACCTTATTTGTTCAGTGCAGGGGAGGACAGCTGGCAGCGTGACAGCGTGTTCACCGGGCTGGGAGTGGGCGTATATACCCTGACTGTAAAAGACGGGAACAATTGTGTTACGGCGCCGCTGTCTGCTGAGATTGATATAGGAGACGAGTGCGAGATGTTCTTCCCCTCTGCCTTTTCGCCGAATGGAGATGGGCTGAATGACCTGTTCCGTCCGAAGTATTATAAACGCATCAGTAACTACCGCTTAACAGTTTATAACCGCTGGGGCGCGCTGATCTTCCAGAGCGATGATCCTGCAAAGGGATGGGATGGCCAGTTTAAAGGTGTACTGGCAGAGACGGGGACTTTTGTATGGGTGGCTCATTTTACAGACCGCAGCGGACAAGCACGGGCGATGAGAGGGACGGTTACCTTGGTGAAATAAGCAGCACTGTGTGCAGGCAGGTTTACCAACTGCTGCCTGCGCCGCCACCACCTGAAGAACCGCCGTCCCAGCTGTCGGAAGAAGATGAAGATTCCGAAGAATCCGAGGAACCGCCTGAGCTGCTACCGGTAGCCGGTATAGAATAGGTTTCTTTCTTTTTAAATGCGCAGTAGCCGCATGCATAGTATTGGTATCCCCAACCAGAGCTGGAAGAAGTAGCCGACTGCATGATCTCTTTATGCGTAGACTGCAGGGTTTTATGTGTGCACTCCGGGCAGTTGGTTGCTGTGGAGGAATCGTTATCATAACCATAGATTCGTGTAGTGCTGCATGCGGAGCACTGCCATACGTCATAATCTATGGAACCGATCGTTTCTTCTACCACCTGGTATCTTTGAAGGAATGCGTGATCTGTTTTTTCGTCGATACGCTGCATGATATTGTTGCAGGACTGGCAATAGTAAGGGTCGTAGCGAAGCCGGTGTAGCCGTGTACGTACCTGGCGAAAAAAAGCCAGCATAGGGAAGGGGAAGAGAATGCTTAACAAGATGTGCGGCGCTGCTTCTTTCCAGGTAAGGTAACTGTTATAGCGGTCAAGGTTAGCGGTTGCGTGGGCAGCGTTTTTGCTAACGATGCTGGCATACACGCACCAGTAAAGTGCCCAGTGAATATAGATGATCAGCGCTACGATGCCGAAACCGAAGGAGAGATCGGTGAAGTTCAGCAATGCGAAGATACTTACGAAAGGCATAGCGAACAGCCATGCCCAATCCATCCATCCGGGACGGTAGAGCGCGTTGACAGTTGACCGTTGACTGTTGGCAGCTGAGCGCTTTTTGCGTAGTCCGAAGAAGAAGAAAACATTGCCGCTCGCAAGCGTGGCAAAATAAAGAATGGCGCTGCCTTCGGCGGGTGTTTCACGCGTTGCTGATACGGATTCCATGAAGGTGCTTGCGGTGTTATCTTCCCGGGACGGGATGGTTTGTACGTCTTGTCCGCGTAGTACGGAGATCACTGCCTGCAGGCCCTGTATCATACCGTTATCATAATCCTGTTGTTTGAAGTATGGTAGCATGATGTGTTGCTGGATGCGGAAGCAGACCACATCGGGAAGATCGCCTTCCAGGCCGAGGCCTGTTTCGAATTCGATACGACGCTGATCGTTTACGAGGAGGACGACAAGGCCATTATTCTTTTCCCGGTCGCCAGGTTTCCAGGTACTGAATATTTCATGGGCAAGGTCTTTGGGAACCTGGTTGCCGATGGTTTTAAGTAATACAACGGCTACCTGGGCACGGCCGGAGCGGTCAAGGCTGTCGAGCAGTAGGTTAAGGGACTGTTCGGCGGCGGGTGAAATAAGCTGATCGGGGTTGGAAACGTGATTACCGTGCTGCATAGGATCGGGGATCCGGGCAACGCTGAAATCCTGCGCGGCAGCAAGGTGGCAGGTTAACAACAGCAATACCGACAGGTAGCAGCGGTAAAAGGGACGGTTGACGAATTGCATGTAGGCTGGCAGTGTTAGTGCCTTGCAAAAATGCTAAAAAAAGGGATTGGCAGAGGGAGGAGGGATATATTAATCACACATTACGTGCTGGTGTTAGACTGAGTAAGCACTTATGCGGCTATGACTAAGCACTCTCCCGGATAGTGCCCGGAGCAAACGGCTGGTAAGCGGCCAGTAAGACACTACTGTAAATCAAGGCTTTGTGGACGTGAGGTGGAGTTGATCGGGAGTTCAGCAGGGGATGAAATGGGGACGTTTGAGGTTTGAAGTTTGAGGTTTGAGGTTCGTTGGAGGTGGGAAGTTGGGGATTAAGCGCCGGGCGAAAGGGGAAGGTATCGTCTTGGGGCGGAAATAGGGTGGAAATGGGCAATTTCGGATATAGGTTTTCCCGGAGCTGGACGCTCAGGGCAAAGGAAGGGAGAATTTCTGAATGCAATTGATGACTTGAAAAGATTGCTTCGGGCCGGCTCTACGCAGGGCTACCAGGCCCTCGCAATGACGGGATAGGAGACCCGGGACTACTCTCCGCGGTTTGTTTGCAACGACGGGATAGGAGACCCGGGACTGCTCTCCGCGGTTCTTCGCTATGATGGAGGAGGCAGACCCATTTGTTCTTTTCCCGGCAATGAGGAAGACGAAGATACTGGGCCTGCGCTGCGGAAGACAAAACGTTTACGTGTTGCATTTGTAATGAACGCTGTTGATGTCAATTCTGCTGCAGGAATGGTAATGCTGATCACATCAGCAGCCATGTAACGGCGGTCGCCGGAAGGGTACAGGATGCCATTACATGCTCTACAGGCGCGGTATTGGAGTATCACCATGAGCGCGCCATCACCCTCCACAGGCACGTTCATGGCCATGCCCTTAAAGTGCTCATCTTCGTTCAGTTCGATGATGGCGGAGGATACCTCGGTGCTGATCACCCGGTTTTCAGCGAAGCTGATGCGAGCAGCGATGAGACGAAGCTCTACATGGGTATTGTTGCCTTGTGGCAGCAGTTCCTGGGCGGGGATATGTAGGGTACCGTTTACCGTAAATACAGGTTGTTCAACAAAGAGCTTTTCAATGCCCGTATGGCGGTTGAAGTGGAAGCCCTGGAAGTTTGGGAGATTGTCAGGCCCGGCCTGGATAAAAAGCTTGTTAAGGCGGTTTACCAGGCTGCCATCGTACCGCATGTTAAGGTATGGGCGGACTGCTGCACGAATGAGCTTTCCTTTCCGGCTGGCCATGCCGAAGCGACGGGCAGCGCGGCGCGTGGCGGCTGTCTGTCGTACTTTGTCCGGCATGCTACGAAGGAAATACTTCCCATTTCTGCGGTAGCCAATGACATTATCCAGTCTGCCGGTGAATTTGAGAACACCCGTTTGGAGTGCCATAACAATACTTTTCAATAAAATTACGGGAACCCCGGATCAAAACTGTTGATCTGAATCATCATTTTGGCCTTCCATGCTGTGTATGGACAGTGTTACGGTTTATTTTTTATTATTCAGGTACCTTTCAATGGCCAGACCTACTGTATAGGATTCTTCGGTTTCCTTATCCAGTCCGGCCTCAAACCAGTGATTGGCGCCTTCATTATCCTGTATCAGCTGGATCTGGACTTTGCGCGGGGGAAACTCTACGGAAAAGTGGTTTTCCGGATCTTCTGTCACCTTGATGGTGCCCTGGTAATATGGAACCTGAAATGTATGCATAGCTCAAAGATTTAAAACGTCTTTTTGTGCCTTCAATATTCAGACCAAAGGCGAGCAGGGCCCGCCTTATTTATAACGTTTTAACAACCGATCCTGTTCTGTGGACAGAATGGGGACCCCATCAGAAAGCTTCGTCTATTAACTCCCGGTTCTGCGCGGCCCCGGCAAAGGAGCCCATTGCAACAGCATTGGCCACCGAACGCATGCCACTGGCGTTATCGCCGCAGGCATACACGCCAGGGACAGTAGTGCGTTGCATAGCGTCTATTTTCAGCAGCCCCTGTTCTGTGAGCTCACAGCCCAGCGCTGCAGGGATATCGGAATGCTGTTCATACTGCGGTCTTGAGTAGACGGCTTTCAGGGGAAAATCAGACCCGTCTTTGAAGATAATGCGCTGCAGGTAACCTTTGTCGTGTTCAAAGCTGCTGATCGCTGTTTCAACAATGTTGATGTGATGGCTGCGGATCTTTGTCAGCTGTTCTTCACTAAGCGTGGAAGGGCCGTTGGTGAAGACGGTCAGGTCTTTGGTCCAGTTGCTGATCAGTTTCGCATATTCAAATGCGCCGTCGCCATTGGCCAGGATGCCGGTGCGTTCCTGTTTCACCTCGTAACCATGGCAATAGGGGCAATGGATGGCCGTGATGCCCCAGCATTCGGAGAAACCTTTAATATCCGGCATGATGTCGCGGATCCCGGAGGCGAATACCAGTTTCTTTGCTGTGAAGCGGCCGCCTCCCTGGGTATGGATCCCAAAGCCAGTGTCTGTCCGGGCGCCCTTAAGGGCCAGGCCTTCACGGAAGGTAACGGTTTTGTACTCCGCCACCTGCGCTCTGGCCAGGGCGGAGAGCTCCGCGGGTGTTTGTCCGTCGCGGGTAAGGAAATTATGCGAGTGCGGCGTTTGGCGGTTGCAGGGCTTTCCACTGTCTATTATCAGTACGTTTCTTAAGGCGCGGCCAAGGCTCATGGCTGCGGAGAGGCCGGCATAGCTGCCGCCGATGATGATCACGTCAAAGTTGTTGCTGTCTGTCATAAGCTAGTCGTTGGTTAAGTATCGGTTATCAGTCATCAGTTGACAGTTGTCAGTAAATCGTCGCTTTAATCACTGACAACTGACAACTGAAGACTTCTTCAAAGGTAAGTATTATCGCAACACCGTTGCAAATAATTTTGATCCAGAACGGGTATTGCCGCATTTGTCTAAAATGGTATATTTAAGTAGATTTAGTGAACAATACATGTTGAAGAGATACTACCTACAGATTCCACTGTTATTTCTATTGCTGCACGTTACCTATGCACAACAGCCGTCTTATGAGTTTTTTTCGCTGAACATTAATAACGGGCTTTCCAACAACCAGATCAACGCTATTTACAAGGATGCAAGGGGCTTCATGTGGTTTGGCACCATGAGTGGGCTGAACCGCTATGACGGCTATGGATTCAAGATCTTCCGGCACAGCCAGGGGGATTCTTTGTCGCTGAACGATGATTACATTGACGGCATCTACCCGGCGCCGGATCACCGCATATACATTAAAACGCGTAACGGGGATAATCTTTACGACCCGGTGAAGGAGCAGTTTACTGATGCAGCGGTATGGCTGCGGCAAAGTAAGCTGCCCACTTTTGGCGTGATCTGTATCCGGCAGACAGGTCAAAGCTGGTGGGTAATCTACCCGGACTCCGGCTTGTACAAGGTGGAGGGGGGCCGTCCGGCACGGAAAATAGTGTTATCACATAAAGGCGTACGGCTGGCAGACATCTCCCCGATAGGGAACGACCGGTTGGGCGTATTGTACCTGGATGGCTACCTGGAGATCCTGGATACCCGCAGCGGAAGGATCGTTTCGGCCACAGATGTGGCTACCGAGTTTATAGATAAAGAACCTTTGACGCTACGCCTGTTTGCAGACGCGCAGGAGGATCTCTGGATCTATATGCCGGGCACCGATTTTGGCCTGGTGTATTACAGTCCGCCTACAGGCGCCGCAAAAAAATTATCCAGCAAAAATAAAGTCCTGAATAATGATATCGTGAACAGCATTGTACAGGATAACCAGGGACTGATGTGGATAGGCACCGATCATGGCGGCATCAATGTGATCAATAAAGCAGATTTCAGCTCGCGCTTCCTCATGAACCGGGAGGAAGATGCCAGCAGCGTGGCAGAAAACGCGATCTACGCCATGTTCAAGGATACGCTGGGCATTATCTGGTGCGGTACCTATAAAAGAGGCGTGAGCTACTTTGCAGAGAATACCAAGAAATTTGGCCTGTACCGACATAAACATGCGGATAACAACAGCCTGCCTTATAATGATGTCAACTGCTTTATAGAGGATAAAAAGGGCAACCTGTGGATCGGCACCAACGGGGGAGGGCTGATCTATTTTGACCGCGGCAGCGGCCAATTTACCCGTTACCAGCATAATCCTGCGGATGATAACAGCATCAGCAGCAATGTGGTGCTGACCCTGTATATGGACCATCACGAAAACCTCTGGATAGGCTATTATTTTGGAGGGATGGATTTCTTCAGCAACGGGAAGATCACGCATTACCGTCATGATGACAAGAATCCCAACAGCCTTGCCAGTAAGACCGTCTGGAAAATATACCGCGACCAGCGGAACAATTTCTGGGTAGGCACCCTTGGCGGGGGGCTGGACCGCTTTGATCCCAGCAACAATATCTTCTATCATAACCAGGTGAACCTGCCGAATTCTGTTCACAGCAATTTCGTTTCCGCCATGGCGGAAGACAGGGACGGCAACCTGTGGGTGGGCACCGCTTATGGCATCGATGTGCTGGATAAAGCCAAAGGCATATTTGTACATTACCTGGCCGCCACTCACCAGCTGGGCAACGACAATGTAAGTTCCCTCTTGCAGGACGTGAACGGTAATATGTGGGCAGGCACCAGGGATGGCCTCAGCGTGTTTGATCCGCAGACACAACGCTTCCGTACGTTCCGCATGATCGATGGATTGCCTGACAACAACATTATGTGTATCCTGGAAGATGATGCGCATCACCTGTGGGTAAGCACTACGAACGGCCTCAGTAAGATCACCGTTCAGCAAACAAAGGAAGGGATCAGCATCCACTGCAGAAACTTTGACGAAGAGGACGGGCTGCAGGGCAGGGCCTTCAACATCAATGCTGCTGCGAAGCTGCGCACGGGCGAACTGGTATTCGGAGGAGCAGATGGTTTCAACATCTTCCGGCTGGAAGATATACAGCAGCATAAGGAGGCGCCGCCGGTTGTCTTTACCAGTTTGCAATTGTTCAATAAAACCATCGGCGTAAATGAAAAGCTGCATAATCATGTGATCCTGCCTGCCGCATTGCCTGAGATCCAGGAGATCACGCTGCGGCATTATGAAAATGATTTTTCTATCGACTTTGCGGCACTGAGCTTCGTCAATGCAGACAAAAACCGCTATGCGTACATGCTGGACGGTTTTAATAAAGACTGGCAGACAACGGATGGGAAGTCGAGACGCGTGACCTATACCAATGTGCCGCCGGGTGATTATACCCTGCGTTTGAAATCAGCCAATGAGGACGGCGTGTGGAATGAAAAAGGTATTTCCCTGCAGATCAGGATCCTGCCACCTTTCTGGAAAACGCCCCTGGCTTATATCATTTATACAGTGCTGATCTTCCTGCTGCTGTTCTTCTCCCGGAAGATGGTGATCCGGCGCGCACACATGCGCTTTGCCCTGCAGCAGGAAAGGATGGAGGCACAGCGTCTGCATGAGCTGGATATGATGAAGATCAAGCTGCTCACCAATGTAAGCCATGAATTCAGAACGCCGGTGTCCCTGATACTGGCGCCGCTGGAAGAGCTGCTGAGAAATATCAAGGAAGCAGATCATAAACAGAAGCTGAAGCTGGTGCGCACCAATGCCAAAAGGTTGCTGAACCTCGTGAACCAGCTGATGGACTTCCGGAAGATGGAAATGAAAGAGCTGAAGCCGGATCTCACCCGGGGCGATGTAGCTGTTTTTGTAAAAGAGGCGGTCCAGTCTTTCAACGACCTGGCAGAGCGCAAACAGGTATCCCTCTCTTATCAATCGGATTGCGAGCATTTATACACCTATTTTGACCACGATAAACTGGAACGCATCCTGTTCAACCTCCTGTCCAATGCGTTCAAATTTACCCCCCAGGATGGGGCTATTACGGTGAACGTACAGGTAACAACATCGGGCGACAAGGCCTGGATGGAAATAAAAGTGGAGGATACGGGCATCGGCATCCCGAAAGAACGGCAGGAGAAGATCTTTGAGCGTTTCTTCCAGAGCGATGTGCATACCAGCCTGGTAAACCAGGGCAGCGGTATAGGACTGGCCATTACCAAGGAATTTGTGAAGCTCGCCAACGGGACGATGACAGTGGAAAGCGAGGAGGATAAGGGTAGCTGTTTTACGGTAACATTGCCGTTTGAACTGTCGGAAGCCCCGCCGGAAGCGGAGCATGCAACATTTGATACCCCTCGGGAAGCAGCTTTGCCGCTTACGTCTGCGCTGCCGGACAAGGCAGAAAGAAAGGAGCAGACCATTTTATTGGTAGAAGATAATGACGATTTCCGCTTTTACCTGAAAGAGAACCTGAAAGCGTTCTATGAGATCATAGAGGCGCCGGATGGTAAGACGGGATGGCAGAAGGCGTTGTCGGCGCATCCTGACCTGGTGGTGAGTGATATTAATATGCCGCAGATGGACGGGATGGAGCTTTGCCGGAAGATTAAGCATGATAACCGTACCAAACATATCCCTGTTATATTATTAACCGCCATGGCAGGGGAGCAGGAGCAGCTGCAGGGATTGGAAGCAGGGGCGGTGGATTATATGGTGAAGCCCTTCAATTTTGAGATCATGTTGTCGAGAGTGAGGAATATATTGAACAGACAAGCGCCGGTGAAGCTGGTAGTGGGGCAGGCGACAGCAGGCAGCGGACAGTCTGTCTCAGCCGATGAGAAGTTTTTGCAAAGGGCCCTGGAGATAGTGGAGAAGCAGTTGTCTAACGCGGATTTCTCTGTGGAGGAATTGAGCAGGGAGCTGTGTATGAACAGGGTGTCTGTATACCGGAGGATCTTTTCTATAACGGGGCAAACACCGGTGGAGTTTATCAGAACCGTGAGATTGCGAAGGGCAGCGCAGCTGCTGGCGCAAACGGAGATGAATGTGACGGAAGTAGCGTATGAGGTAGGGTTTAATAATCCGAAATATTTTGCGAAGTATTTTAAGATAGCGTATAAGATGCTGCCGTCGGCGTATGCGAGTGCGATGCGGAAGGTTTGAAGTTTGAAGTTTGAGGTTTGAGGTTCGTTGGGAAGTTGGGAGGTTCAGGGGTAAAATCAAATCCTATGCTTGAATTTCTGGCCTTTGGTTGGAGTTTGATTAAGGTAGCTTATGAAGGTACTAATCTTGCTGGCAAGTGTTTCGTATTCCTTGATTAATTCGAGGCCGGTAGTGGTGCTTATATAATTTTGATCTAAGGCCCGGTGTAGTTGGGAGCGGGTTTCACCGGATGAGCCTTTGGCTATACTTAGGAAATTTACAAATTCCAATTTACTTGAGCGTTCAAAGCCTTCAGCGATATTGTCCATTACAGAGCCAGAGGCAGCCCTAATCTGGTCACGAAATCGAAAATCATCATAAAACGGGGAATCTTTGGTGACTTCAAAAACTATTTTTGCCAATCTTCTGGCGTCCTGCCAAATCTTTAATTCTTCAAATCTGTAAATGGTAGCCATCTCAAAGAGGTTAACAGTTTTTTAAAGATAAGGTATTTCTCTAAAAAGTCTCATAATCAAGGCCAACCATCACGCTGAACCTCCCAACTTCCCAACGAACCTCAAACCTCCAACTTCAAACCTCAAACCATCTTGTAACCAAAACCTACCTTAAAAGTAACATCCCATACCCCCACTGCAACATTTTAACCCAAAGGAATAAACATAGCGGTACCGTGATTATCAACGACTAAGGATACTTTTATCTGGTCGTTAGGGGGGAACCCGTCCACTTATGAAATAACACAGTGAACAAGTAAACCGAAATCTATCAGATCGCTCATTTTTTATTAAAACTCAATCTCCACGCTATGCAAAAAGCCAATTACACAGGGAGATCATACCTGCTAATGTGGGTGCTGATCGCTGTTTGGGCATTCGCTATGCCTGCACAGGCACAAAACCCTTCCGCAGGGGGCGGAGGGCGAAAAATTTCCGGGACGGTTACCGTACAGGGTTCCGGAAGACCTATACCGGGTGCGGCTATTATTATTAAAGGGACAAAGCAGGCCGTCGCTTCCGATGAAAACGGCAATTTCACCATCTCCGCCGAACCAGGCCAGATCATCAGGGTCACTTCCCTGGGATTCTCACCCAGAGAAGTCAAGGCTGGCGCTTCCGGAACGATCAACATCGTCCTCGATGAAGACCTCCGCCAGTTAAATGATGTGGTAGTGGTAGGCTATGGTAAGATGAAGAAAACAGACCAGAGCAGCGCCCAGGTTTCTATCAGTTCTGCGGATATTAACCGCACCGTGAACACCACTATCGACCAGGCCTTGCAAGGAAGGGCTGCCGGTGTGTATGTGACACAAAACTCCGGCCAGCCAGGCGGCGGCATCTCGGTGAACATCCGCGGGGTGAACACCTTAAGCGGCACCAATGAACCGCTCTATGTAATAGACGGCGTACAGATGCAGCCCTCTACGGTTTCCTATGGCGCCACCAGCTCCAGCAACCCCTTGGCGGGCATCAACCCGGCGGACATTGAGTCTTACGAGATCCTGCAGGGGCCTTCCGCCACCGCGGTATATGGTTCCCGCGCCACCAACGGCGTAATTCTCGTGACCACGAGAAGAGGTAAGGCAGGCCAGATCAAACTGGGTTATAACTACCTGTACTCGCTGCAGGACAGGCCCGACGAGCTGCCCACCATGAACCTGCGCCAGTTCGCGGAAATGAACAACGAGATCGCAGCGCTGCTGAACCGCACGCCTACACCGGAATTTCAGAACCCGGCCGTATTAGGCGACGGCACCAACTGGCAACATTCGCTGTTTAAACAATCACCCTTGCAGAAACACCAGGTAACGGTCAGCGGCGGATCGCCCAACACCACTTATTATATGTCCGGCGAGTATTTCAAGCAGGACGGTGTGGCTGTTGGCTCCAATTTCAACCGCTACTCCTTCCGCCTCAACCTGGACAACCAGGCCTTCAAATGGCTGAAGCTGAGCACATCCCTCAACTTCTACCAGACAAAAGAAAAACTGGCGTCTACCAGTGAAGATGTGATCAGGAATGCCATCAACCTGGCGCCGAACATCCCGGTAAAGAACCCGGACGGCAGCTGGGGCGGCGCTACTACCAATGAATACGGCGGCAATGCCAAGTATGCGCCTTTGAACCCAGTGGCTATCGCCAACCTGGTGACCAACAACTTTAAACGTACCGGCGGCCTGGGTGGCGTAAACGCTGAAGTGTCTATCATAAAAGGACTGACCTTCCGTACCAGCTTTAACGGCAATTTTGAGTATGGCGACGGCAGCAAATTTATACCTACTTACACGCTGGGATATATCACCAATGAAAAAGCCAGCCTGGCCATCAGCAATTCCAGGAATTTTTACTGGAACCTGAACGAACTGTTACAATATAATACAGAAATAGGCAAACACAGTATAGGCGTAATGGTGAGCCACGAAGCACAGGCCTGGAACTACCAGGGCTTCTCTGCTCAGAGAACAGGATTTGCCAGCAACGATATTCAATCACTGAATTTGGGGGACGCAGAGGGACAGACCACCGGCAGCTTTAAAGGCTCCGGAGCGCTGGAATCTTACCTGGGTCGTATCAACTATACCTATGACAACAAGTACATCCTGCAGCTGGCCGGAAGGGCCGATGGATCAAGCAATTTCGGACCGGAGAACAAATGGGGCTACTTCCCTTCCGTGTCAGCAGCGTGGAGAATTTCACAGGAGCCGTTCATGAAAGACATTGGCTTTATCAGTGACCTGAAGATCCGTGCAGAATACGGCACCACCGGTAACACCGGCAGTAGCGGCGCACAATATGCCGCGTTAAATGCCGTTACCACGCCCTGGGGCGCAGGTTTTCGCACCGGGCAGTATGGCAACGCAGGGATCAAATGGGAATCTACTGAAACCAGGAACATCGGTTTTAACCTGGGCATACTGAGTGACAGGATCCAGCTGGAAGGCGATTTCTACGTAAAGAAAACCGATAACCTGCTGATGCCTAACCCGCTGCCTGCATACATGGGCACACAGGGCGAAGGGGCTATCAATCCGCCGATCGTGAACATAGGCGCTTTACAGAACAAGGGTTTCGGCATTACGCTGAATACGGTGAATATCAATAACAAGGCAGGGTTTACCTGGAAGTCCAATTTCAATATTTCCTCTTTCAAAACAAAGATCACGAAGTTCTATTCTGATGCAGCATTTCTGTCGAAGACGGCCTGGTACATGAACAACTTTGCCGAGCGTTCCGTTGTAGGTGAGGCGCCGTGGCAGTTCTATGGGTATATCGCTGAAGGCGTCTTCCAATCTGAAGATGAGATCAACAAAAGCGCTATCCCTACACAGTCAGACGGCACCCGCCTCCCGGTACAGGAAAACGGCGGCGTATGGGTAGGTGATATCAAGTACAAGGACCTGAACGGCGATGGTGTTATCGACTCAAGGGACCAGACCTTTATCGGTAATCCCTGGCCTAAGCTCACTTTTGGTTTTACCAATAGTTTCTCTTACAAAGGCTTTGACCTGAGCATACTGGTAACCGGCGCGCAGGGTAATGACATCTACAACTACCTGCGTTTCGAGAACACCAATCCCAATAACATCAACCTGGGAAGGAACCTGCTGCAGGAAACCTTCAACTATGCACGCGTAAGTAGAGATGCGAGCGGCAATGCCAGCCTGCAGAACCCGGGCACTACCGTACCCAGGATAGTAGGTACGGATGTTAATGGCAACGGCAACCGCTTCACCAACCTGTTTGTGGAAGACGGTTCTTATATCCGGATCAAGAACGTTCAGCTGGGTTATAATATCCCTCGTTCGCTGATCAGCCGTCAGAATGTGGTGAAAGCCATCCGTCTCAGCATAGGTGTTCAGAACCTGCACACTTTCACCAAGTATAAAGGGTATGATCCTGAAGTAGGCGCCTACCTGGGTAAAGAGGTACAGCTGAACAGCCAGTTCATTGGCGTGGATGCAGGCCGTTATCCTTTAACCAGGCTGTATACCGCCGGCGCAGCAGTTGATTTCTAAACACAAAAAGTACACATTATGAAGAAGCTTCATTCTAAGATATATCTGGCGGCGCTGGCATTCTGCGGGATGCTGAGCAGCTGCAGCAAAGATTTCCTCAACAGGCCACCGGAAGATGCGATCGTGGACGCCAACTTTTACCAGTCTACAGACCAGGTACTGGCTGGAACAGCGCCACTGTACAACATTGTATGGTTTGCTTATAATGATAAAGCATCGCATGGTATTGGCGATGGCAGGGCAGGTATTTTGATGTCGGGCTCTTACCAGGTGGAGAACATCCGCATGCAAACAACGGATGTAACACCGGAAGTATATAGCTCCTGGACGGCGTTCTTTAACGTAGTGGCGCAGTCGAACATGGCCATCAGCAACATCACCAAATACACGGCAGCTTCTGTACCGGATAATATCAAGCAGGCAGCGATTGCAGAAGGACGCTTTATGAGAGGAACGGCCTATGCTTACCTGGTGCAGAACTGGGGCCCGGTGCCGATCATCGTTGACAACAACGTGCTGTTGACGGATACTTCTATTACGAGGAACACCGTGGAGTCTGTATGGGAGTTTATTATCCGCGATCTGCGGTTTGCTGCGAACAACCTGCCTGCTACGCCTTTGCAGAAAGGCCGTCTCACCAAGTGGTCTGCCGAAGGTATGCTGGCCAAGATGTACCTCACCCGCGCCGGTGTAGGTGGCAGCGGCACCCGCAAACAAACAGACCTGGACAGTGCGGCATGGTTTGCCAAGGACGTGATCAGCAACAGCGGGGCTACGCTGATGAGCAATTATGAGGACCTGTTCCTGATGAAGAACAATAATAATTCAGAGAGCCTGTTTGCATTGCAGTGGAAGTATGATGGCGACTGGGGCACACAAAACAGCGTGCAGGCTTTCCTGGCCTATGGTTCTGAGATAACCGGCTTTGGCGATGGCTGGGGCGGCGACCTGGGCGCTTCTTACGAAATGCTGAAACGGTATTCGCCCAATGATAAACGCCGTAAGGGCACATTCATGTTCCCTGGTGATCACTATTCCTATATCCACCAGGCAGTAGATGATCCGAATAATCCCGGTAAGAAGATCATACAGGAACTGCAGGTGCCCTGGAATTTTGTAGGTACTGAACGGTATAATACCCGCGCCTGGGTAAAGAAATATGTTGTAGGCCGACCGGAAGACAATGACGGAAAAGTAACACAGCAGCATACAGAGATCAATACCTATATGCTGCGCCTGGCAGACGTATACCTGCTGTACGCAGAAGCGCTGATGGGCAATGCGGCCACCACTACCAATGCAGAAGCGCTGAAATACTTCAACGCAGTGCGCACCAGGGCGGGGCTGGATGCTAAGACCAGCATCAGCGCAGACGATCTTTTCTATGAAAGAAGGCTGGAACTGGCAATGGAAGGACAGGCCTGGTATGATATTGTGCGCCTGCATTATTACAATCCTACCAAGGCGCTGCAGGTATTAAACATGGTAGACAAAGGCACCTACCGTATCGTACCAAATGCGGCTACCAATGCTACTTCGTGGACGGTAACATCCGACACGCCGGCATTCTATCCCGTAACAGAAAGCAATTTCTACCTGCCTTACCCGGCTGCGGAACTAACGGCAGCGCCTAATCTCCGTAAACCGCCGGTACCTTACCAGTTCTAATTTAAAAATGAAAACGTTATGACTAAACATATTCTGATCGCCCTTATGTGCTGCCTGCTCTTCGCCTTCTGTAAGAAGGATGAAGTATCTGCACCGCCGGTTGTGAGCAGTGTAAGCCTGCTGGATCCTGCGAAACAAGACAGCACTTTTAAGGAAACACTGCCAGGTACCCTGATACTGATCACAGGTACTAACCTGGGCGGGATCGTTAATATTTACTTTAACGGCCAGGCTGCTTACTTCAACCCGACTTATAATACCAATACACACCTGATCGTCACTATACCAGGTAATGCACCAACGGAAGGAACAGATCCGAATGTGCCTAACAACATCCGTATCGTGACCACGCATGGTGAAACGTCTTACCAATTTGTATTGACCATTCCTCCGCCCTCGATCAGCGTTATCTCCAATGAGAACGCATTGCCGGGAGATTCGCTGATCATCTGGGGCAGCAGCCTGTGGTTGATAGACAAGATTGTTTTTCCGGGTGGCAGGGAAGTGACCAGTTTCAATTCCGATGTAGCCGGCACCAGGGTAGGATTGATTATGCCAGACCTCGGCACTGATACGGGCAGGCTTACGATATACGCCAAATATGGTACGGCTAAATCTGATGGGCCATTAAACGATCACCAGAGCGGGGATGTGATCAGTAACCTCACAAACGGGGAAGCCGGCGAACAATCTGTATTTAACTGGGCCTGGTGGGGCGCCAACAGAACCAATGACGCCGGCCTGTTTCCGGGGACCAGGGGTGCGTACCTGCAGAATATCTTCGGTGGCGTAGGCGCCAATAATCCAGCATGGTGGGATGGTAACCGTTCCGGCAACTTTACGGATGTGAGCACCATTTTCGATGCCAGTATTATGACCAAACAGGCGTCTGACTACGCATTGAAATTCGAGATGAATACCAAGGAACCCTGGACAGCAGGCATCAACCTGCTGCGCTTGGGCGATAATTACGCTTACCGTTACATGCCATGGGCCAGTGTTACAGGAGGTGTGTTTGATACAGAAGATAAATGGCGGACGGTAACTATCAACCTGTCTGCTTTCAAAAAAGCAGATAGCGGGAAGGAAGGTACCGGCGCCGCCGCCGTGACCATGGGCGACCTGTTAAAACCCAATGGCGTGGTAGCCTTTACCTATCGCTATATCACAGAGGACAAGCCGGTAGACGTGCATAACACAGCGTACGATAATTTCAGGATCGTTAAAATAAGATAGCACACAAAACAGTGGTCAATGAAAAAAATAACAGGCGTTGGGTTGTTATGCATGGCGTTAGCGCTCGCAACAGCTTGCAGCAAAAAGAAGCCGGAACAGTATTCGGAAGACGATAGCGGAAAAGATACAACGGGCACTGTGGTAACAAAACCTGCAGACCCGCAGACGGCTGCCAGCATTGGCTTTTTCCTTGAAGGATGGAAGGAGAAGACATTTACGGCGCCTGCCGCCACTGAGGCAGCGGCGCCTGCTTCATCCGCTTACACGGTAACCGTAGATGCGTCGACGGTAGTGACCAAAATATCCCCGGCGCTGTTTGGCAATAACAGTAACCTGTATATGAGCCAGATGGTAACGGAATCCGCTTTGCTGGGCCATATCACCAACCTGCACCCGGGCATTATCCGCTTTCCCGGCGGTAACCTGAGCAGCGTGTATTTCTGGAATGCTGCACCCGGCCATCCGCCCGCGGACGCACCCGCACAGCTCCAGGACGCTAACGGGAACAATATGGATCCCGGTTACTGGTGGGGCGGTAATACGGCCGGCTGGACACTGTCGCTGGATAACTATTACAGCATGCTGCAGCAAACCGGTAATGAAGGTATCATCACGGTGAACTACGGCTATGCCAGGTATGGTACGGGCGCTAACCCGGTAGCAGCTGCTGCACATCTTGCCGCCGAATGGGTGCGCTATGATAAAGGACGTACCCGTTACTGGGAGATCGGCAATGAGAGCAACGGCACCTGGCAATCAGGCTACCGCATTGATGTTTCGCAGAACAAGGATGGCCAGCCGATGATCGTTACCGGCGACCTGTACGGACGTCATGTACGGGTGTTTGCAGACTCCATGCGTAAGGCCGCCAGCGAGATCGGTAAGACCATCTACATTGGTGCGCAGCTGCTGGAGCATGAACCGGCTTCCTGGGCCACGCCTACTGATAAGGAATGGAACAATGGTGTGTTAAAACAGGCAGGCAGCGTGGCGGATTATTTTATCGTGCACAGTTATTACACGCCTTACAATACCAATTCCAATCCGCCGGAGATCCTTGCGTCTGCAGGTACGGTAACCAAGAGCATTGCTGATTATGTGACAGCATCCACAGCTGCAGCGGGCGTTACGATGAAGCCCATTGCGCTCACGGAGTGGAACATCTTTGCGGTGGGATCACAGCAGATGGTATCTCATGTAGCGGGCATGCATGCGGTGATGGTATTGGGAGAGCTGATGAAGAACAAGTTTGGGATGGCCAGCCGCTGGGACCTGGCCAATTCCTGGGAGAATGGCAATGACCACGGCCTATTCAGCCAGGGTGAAGCTGCTTCGGGAGAGGCGAGATGGGCGCCCAGGCCTGCGTTCTATTATCTGTATTTCTTCAGTAAGTTCCTGGGCGACCGTTATGTAAATGCAAGCGTGTCTGACAGCAATGTGAATATTAACGCATATGCCTCAACGTTCACGTCGGGACAGGTAGGCGTAACACTGGTGAACAAAGGTACGACCGCCCGTAATGTACAGCTGGCGTTTAAGAATTTCAATCCCGGTAAGCGGTTCTACTGGTATGTATTAACGGGAGGAGATGGCAGCGCCAGCTTTTCGCGGAAGGTGCTGGTGAATGGCAGCGGGCCTTCGGGCGCAGCGGGCGGACCGGCTGATTATACCACTTTAAAGGCTTACACGGCCAGTACAACATCAGGCATCCGGGTAGCCTTGCCACCCATGTCTGTCATCTGTATGGTTGTGGAAAAACCATAACCCTGTGTAGATAGCGAAAAGGGGGTGCTCTTCTGGGCGCCCCTTTTTTGCCGTTGCAGTTAGCTATTAGCAACAGATACTATGGTTATTCTGTGCGCAGGCTTTTAACCGGGTTAGTAAGTGCTGCGCGGATAGCCAGGTGACTAACGGTGGCCAGTGCGATTACGATGGCTATAGTACCGGCTAAGAGGAAAGTAGCCCAACTAATGTGAATGGCATAGGCAAAGTTTTCCAGCCATCTATGCAGCAGGTACCAGGCAATAGGTGTGGCAGTGAGAAGGGCGATCAGCACCAGTATAATAAAATCTTTATTCAGCATGATCACAATACTGCCCACGCTGGCGCCGAGCACCTTCCGGATGCCGATCTCTTTGATGCGCTGGCGGGCTGTGAATGCTGCGAGACCGAAAAGGCCCATGCAGGAAATAAAGATGGCGATGATCATGGCGATATTGGCCAGGCCGGATGTGCGTTGCTCGCTCTCGTAGAAGGAGGCAACCGTAGCGTCGAAGAACTCATAGTGAAATACTTCGTCCGGGTATACGGAGGTCCAGAGCTGCCCGATCTTAGCCAGCGTGGCCGTTTGATTGCCGGGGCGCAGGCGGATGTTGATGCACCAGGAAAAGTCTTTACTGGTGCTGAAGAAGGCAGGGGTGATAGGACGATGTAATGATTCGAGGTGGAAGTCTGCCAGTACGCCCACTACCGGGTAAGACGCCGTATGCGGGCCGGTAGCATCCACCTTAAAGGTTTGCAGTGACTGGCCAATGGCTGCTTCGGGAGATGCGAATCCCAGCGCTTTTGCTGCCGTTTCATTGATCAGTAATTCACGCGCGGTATCCGAAGCCTGCAGGTTACGGCCGGCTTTGAGTTGTAGCTGGTAAAGCGGCACATAGGCGGTGTCTGTCCATACCGGCTGACAAGCTACGTGCCTGTCCTTATAGGAGAGCGGTAAATGGAAGTGATCTACTGCAGCAGGCGTACCATCGCTCAGGCTGACCCTTTCTACGCCGGGAAGCTCGCGGATCCTGGCTGCCAGCGCCTCGTGCCGGTTACGGGGAGCGCGGTCCTTTTTATCGACGGTAACGATGGCTTCGCGGGCAAAGCCCATATCTTTATGCAGCATATAGCGCACCTGGTTGCCGATGACCAATGCGGCAATGATGAATACCAAAGAAACAGTGAACTGGAATACCACCAATCCTTTGCGCAGGTATCCGCTTTGGCGGCTATGCTGGCCCGACTTCCCTTTCAGGCTGAGGGCGGGAAGATAAGCTGATAATACCTTCGCGGGATAAAGCCCGGACAACAAGGCGGTAAGGATCGTGATCAGCAGCAGGAACACAGCGGTAGCCGGCTGGAAGATGCCAGCCCGCAGATCTCCCGGCAAAAAAGACCTGAAAGCCGTGAGCAAAGGATGCAGGCAGATCAGCGATATTATTACAGCCAGCAGGGTAAGCATAAAGGTTTCGCAAAGGAACTGCAGCACCAGGCGACCGCGGTTGCTGCCCAGCACCTTGCGGATGCCCATCTCCCGTGCCCTTTCAACAGATTGAGCGGTAGACAGGTTGATGAAATTAACCACGGCAATGAGCAGGATAAAACCGGCAATCAGCATCAGGGCGTACAGGGCGGGCAGATGTACTTTACTGGAGTATACATCCGGGTAACTGGTATTAAAATGAATGTCTGTAAAGGGTTGGAGTTTGAAGGCGCCTTTGCTTTGCGCCTCTTTCGACAGATGGCGGCTGGCAAAAGCAGCCAGGCTGGTATTAATCTGAGCGGCGCTTATATTGGGCGACAGCTTAACAAAAGCCTGAGACCCTATGCTGGCCTCATTCCAGTGGTCAAAATGGAATTCATTCCGGAGAAAGCTCTGGCCGTGGCTGGCGGTGCTAAAGGAAATAAAATCCCCGAAACCGAGGATAGTATTCCTGGCGGGATCTTTTACAATGCCCGTTACCGTTAGGGTCAGGGAATCATTATAAATAACGGTGCGGCCAATGAGCTTTTCCAGGGGCTGCTTACCAAAATATTTATACGCTTTGCTTTCGGTCAGCACCACGGAAAAGGGCGTGTTGAGCGAGGAAGCGGGATTACCTATCAGCCACTGGTAGTTAAAAACGGAGAAGTATTGTGGTGTGGCGATGACGATGTCTGAGCGTTCTTTGCCCCACTGGGGATAGTCGAAGCGTTTCTCAATGCCTTTACTACCGGGGATGGCTACTTTAGCTTCGTAGTTATGAAAGACGGCTATTGTCTCCATGCCGGCCACTTCGTTCTGCAGGGCGGCGGGGGCGGGGTCGGGAATGGATCCTTCCTCCCATACTATGCGATAGATGCGCTCATGGCCGGGAAAGTCTTTCTCATAGCTCAACTCAAAATGAACCACCAGGTAGATCACCAGGCAGGCGCTGATACCGAGGGCCAGGCCGAGGATGTTGATGATGCCGGTAACTTTGTTCCGCAGGAGATTTCTCCAGGCTATTTTAAAGTAGTTCTTAAGCATAATGATCCAAAAGTATTGCTGGTACACTACTAATGTGCCTGATATTACCAGGCTACCGGCCAGTGTTAAACAGTTACTAAAATAACGATATATGTCCGATTTTGGATGGGGCATGTCCGATTCCGGTCATAGCCTGGTTACAGGGGGCCACAAGTGTGCTTTCCATTGATGGTAAGCATCCGGCATACAGTGGCCACAAGGACGATAGCCGGCTTGTATGGCATCTGTTTCGGTTTCGAAGAAAACACGGTTCTCTGGTTTCATCTGCTTACCGGAGCTGCAGGAAAGGAGGCCATAGATCTTCAGTTTGCTATGGCCGCCGAGCGTGATACGTTTGAGGCGAATAAACGAATGGAGCTTACGTTGGCGGAGGAGAGGATCAGTATCCAGTTCAGTATGACGTATCATCAGCTTAATGCATCGTGAAAAATAATGCCGAGGGTATGGCGATGCCCGGTATGGACAGGGCTTACCCCGTGTTTCATGTTTACGCGGTAATAGCCCTTGGCGCCTTTTGCAGGACGGAAATTTGTGGTGAACAGCAGCATATCGCCACGGCGTGGCTGCAGCACGATCGCTTTGGATTGCGCCCGGGGGATCTGCTCTGTCAGTACAAATTCGCCGCCCGTATAGTCGTCACCGGGCTCGCTGAGGAATAAGACCAGCTGCATGGGAAAATAGATATCACCGTAAAGATCCTGGTGAAGGGTGTTGAAGCCGCCTTCACCATATTGCAGGATCAGCACGGTGGGATGCACCTGGTTATGATCGTGGCAAAGTTCTTTGAGCGCTTCGTGCGTGGCAGGAAAACGTTGATCGATGCTCAGCACTTCCATCCATTTGTTGGCAGTGGGCGCTATGTGCGGGTAGACGGTCTGGCGGATATCATTGATCAGTGAAGGCAGGGGATACCTGAAATATTTGTACTCCCCGGCGCCGAAACGATAGCGCTCCATGGAGATGGTTTTGCGGTACAGCTGATGGTCATGATAGGAATGGACCAGCTCTTCGCATTCTTTTTTAGTAAGTACGTTATTGATGACGGCGTAGCCCTGCCGGTGCATGTGTTCCGTTACCTGGCTCCAGTCTTTTTCCTGCAGGCGTTCCATGATACTCTTCATATGTCTTCTTTAGTACCACAAAATTACAAGAGGCCTGTCAGCAGGGAAACCCGGATCTTGCTATAGGTACCAAATGTGCTCGGGCAGCACGGAAACATTTACGGTATCACCTTTCTTCAGGTTGGTGGACAGCTGTCTTACCGTGATCCTGTCTTTTTTGGCGGGCTGCACTTCAATATCATAATAGCTGCCCCAGAAAGTGACAGACTGCACCTGGCCGCTGAAGGCGCCGGGAGCATTGCCGTTGATGATAAAATGTTCAGGACGGATAAAGAGGGATTTACCATCACCGGCAGAGGGGATGAGATTATATTTGCCCAGCAGGCCGGCGGCATATTCGTTTACCGGCCGGTTGTATACTTCCTCTGGTGGGCCTTGCTGGATGATCTCGCCGTTCCTCATGAGAAAGACAGTGTCTGCCCAGGAGAGGATGTCTTGCGGATCGTGGGAGATGAGCATGCAGGTGATCTCCAGTTTTTCGCTGATATCGTTGATCACTGCCTTCAGCGTTTGCTTGTGGATCATGTCGAGGTTGGAGAAGGGCTCATCCAGTAATAAGAGCCGGGGAGCGGTGGTAAGCAGGCGGGCCAGTGCGATCCGCTGTTTCTCGCCGCCTGAAAGCTGGTCTGTCCGGCGCCGGAACAGGTGATCGATCTGGCAGATCTTATAGATGTTCTGTGCTTCCTCATCAGTGAGCATATTGGCATAGGAGAGGATCTCTTCTACCCAATAATTATGGCGCAGCTCGAAATACTGCGAAAGATAAGCTACGCCGGGATGGCCAGGGATGAGCACCTGCAAGGGGCCTTTTACCTTTTGTCCTTCGAAAAGCACTTGTCCGCTGTCTGGCTGGGCCAGTCCGCTAACCACTTTCAGCAGGGTACTTTTACCAGAGCCCGTTTCTCCTGCAATAGCGATGTGCTGAAAACGCTGTTGTTCAAAGCTAATATCCTTTAGTATAAAGGCCCCGTCTTGCTGTTTGCTGATCGCTGATACTTTTAATAAACTCATATGCTGTCTGCCAGGCTGTTTTGAGCGCGACTAAAATAGAGCTTTGCCCAGACTAATGCAAGTAAAACGCCCAGGGGCATGAAAGCCATGCAATTGCACCTTTGCTTTCCGCGCTTATTGACACTATTTTAAAGTCTGCTGGTGCGCTCGCCATAGCGGCCAGGAATTTTTGGCATTTACATCGGGTTAACGATTTATCTCCCTTATTCCTGTTAATTTCCTGACCCAAACAATTTGCTATGGAATTCTTGATCACCCATTACCAGATTTCCCCGTTAGTGCACGGAATAAGAAAGTGCCGGTTTATCTATGCATTGGATGATGGAACCATTACGGTTGTATGCGTGAACGGCCGCAAGAAGATGCAGGATTTCCTCATTAATTCCGGTGCGATCGAGCTCTCTGAAAACGACAGCATTTATGAAATGGCAAATGAGCTGCGGCGGATGCTGGGGCATAAGCCCGAGAACATCCCCGAAGCGGCTTCTGAAGAATGATCATGATCTATTGGCGGCAAACGCCTCCAGGTACTTATCTACATACGCCTGCTTGGTCTTTAGCTTATACTGCATTACAAACCTGGGATGCTCCAAAGGGATGATCTGCCTGAAGAAATGCTCCCGTTCATTAAGCCCCTGCAGGAACGCCACATTCTTGCCTGTACCCATGCAATAGCACACCTTTCTGCTGATGCCGAACTCCAGCTGTTTACGGATGCTGCTTACGATCAGCCCGTATACTGCCTCGGTAAGCGCCTTGCTGTCATAATAATTATAGTTCACCACCTTACCATTGGCACTGTCGGCCGTGAATCCCAGCGGACAAACAGAGCTGATATAAAAATCGCTGTAGAAAGCTTTTACTCCTCCATAGGCATGGATCACATCGTACACGAAAACAGAAGAGGGCTCGTGTGTTTTGAAGCCTTTGATCTCAATGCCGCATTCCTCGGCCAGGCGCTTGGTATCGCTGAAAGGAACGCCTGTAGCGCCGGAGCCTAAGCGGCCGGGATTGATGCCCATGATGAGCTGACGGCCCGCGGTATCATCGTAGAACTTTTTGTAGAACTGCTGTATGACGTCCATAATATGAGGCTGTTCCCTGAAGGGGTTCATGATGCGGATACCCGGAGGCAGCGTGCCTTCGAAGTGCAGATGCTTATTAAATTGGATCACGTGATCGGCAAATGTGCGCATACCGTTAAAATAGTAAATTATTATATTGCCTCATAAAATGAAAACCGTATGGAAGACGAATTAATTGCAGGCGTGGGGTCCCGTGTACAACATTCCCGCTATGGCCCCGGCGTTATTATCGGCGTTAAATATGCCCAGTACCTTGTTACCTTCATGAACAGCGGTATTGCAGAAATCGATAAGGATGATCCCTTGTTCGAGGTATTGCATGCTGAACACAAAAGTGTGGAGGTGGAAACCGTATCGCAGGTAGAAACTTCTTTACTGAAGATCCTGCGCCTGTGGGGCAATATCACGGAAGTGGTGCCTATGGGCGAGCGTTGGATGAAGGGCACGCTGATTCTAAAGCCTTCTGATCCTGCGCTGAAACCGAAGGAAGTACCATTGGATGTATTCTTTCACAAGATCGTGATGGTGCGCGACCGCCTGCGTGTGCTGGAACAACAGATCAATGCACACAAGGTGCTGAATGATGAAGAAAAGATCAACCTGCAGCAATATATCACCAGGATCTATGGATCGCTGACCACATTTAACGTGCTGTTCAGGGACAAGGAACACTGGTTTACAGGGGAGAAAGGCGCTAAAGAAGATTAAGATTTGGTTTATTGGCATGTTAAGCCTATCTTGCAGGTCTTACTTTATTTAATTTTTTACAAATGAACACAAAATTTCAAGGAACCGTGAAGTTCTTTAACGAGACAAAAGGCTTTGGCTTCATTAAACATGATGAATCCAACAAAGAGACTTTTGTACATGTAAACGGGCTCGTTCACGAGATCCAGGCTGACGACAGAGTTGAATTTGAGCTGCAGGAAGGCAGAAAAGGTATGAATGCTGTTAATGTTAGACGCATAGATTAAGCTTCTTTTAAATACCTAATTAAAAGGTTCCGGTGATCCCGGGACCTTTTTTATTTCAATCCGCCAGGATCAGATGATCAATTTCAGGCGTTTCAGCACCTGGATAAGCACCATGCTGGCAAAACTGAAAGCCGCTACGAAATACCAGTCTTCCCCCTTCATATTACGTATATGCAGCACATCTGACAATACCGGTATAAAGAATACCAGCACAGAGATACCGGCGCTGACACCCAACGCGATCCAAACAAATTTATTCCGGAAGATCTCGTTATTGAATAACGGCTCACTGGCAGGCGACATACTCAGCACATGCAGCAGCTGGGAAAAGATCAGTGTGAAAAACAGGATATTGTTGGCATCTTCCGGGCTTTCAGCATCCATACCCGTGAGGGCTGCGCCCAAAGCGGACGCCGCTATAACGGCGCTGTAAGTCCAGATAGCTACCCATCGCCTGCGGTTGACAATGGGCTGGGCGGGATCATTGGGCGGTCTTTTCATTACATCAACATCGCCTTCGGTTACACCCAATGCGAGGGCCGGCAACACATCTGTGATGAGGTTAATGAACAGGATCTGCAATGCGACCAGCTGGAAGGGCAGGTTAAATGCTGCGGCGAGGCCGATCACCAGCAGTTCACTGAGATTACAGGACAGCAGGAAGGTGATAAAATTGCGAATGTTCTCAAAGATGACACGTCCCTGTTCTACAGCGTTTACGATGGAGGTGAAGGCGTCATCTTTCAATACCATATCGGCTACTTCCTGCGATACCTGTGTGCCCCGTATGCCCATAGCGATGCCTATATCAGACTTCTTAAGTGCGGGTGCATCATTTACACCGTCGCCCGTCATGGCCACGATGTGGCCCTTTTCCTGCAGCACGCTAACAAGGTCCAGCTTCTGGCGGGGATCTACGCGGGCGAAAACAGCTGCGTTGATCCAGCGTTCCTTTTCTTCTTCTGAGAGCGCTTCATATTGCTTCATTTCCCGGCCGTTAATAACCTGGGTGTCGCCGTTATCACTGATACCCAGCTGTGCGGCGATGTTCTGTGCAGTGGCAGGGTGGTCTCCGGTGAGCATGGTTACCTTGATACTGGCGCCCTTGCATTCTGCTATGACCTGTTTCACATCGCTGCGGGGCGGATCCAGGAAGCCTATAAGGCCCAGGAAGATAAATTCCTGCATGAATTCGTCTGTTACCTGGTCCTGTTCTTTCATGCCGAAAGACAGCGCCTTGAGCCCTTTACCGGCCAGCTCTTCCGTACGCTGCAACCAGTGCTGCTTATCTTTGTCCTCCAGGGCTTTTATCTCCCCATTATCCAGGATGTGGGTACAATATTCCAGCAGGGCCTCTGCCGCGCCTTTGGCGGCCACAAAGTAGCCTTTGTCTTTTTTATGCAGGGTGCCCATCACCTTTGTTTCCGAATTGAACGGCGCTTCTTTTTCCCTGGGATATTTTTCGCGGTATTCCTGCGGGTCGAGGTCTGTTCCCGATGCAAATTTAAGCAGGCTTACTTCCAGCGGGTCGCCGGTTTCTTTCCAATTGCCGTCCTTTTTCTCCAGGGAGGCATTGTTGCATAGGACGGCTACTTCCAGCAGGTGTTGATAATTCTTACCGGATCTTACATCATCAGGAATGCTGTCGGCCAATTTTTCACTCTTGCTGTCCTTTTCGAGCGTATGGTCCGGCGGCATTACCAGGGCGGCTACCTCCAGGCTATTCTCTGTGAGGGTACCCGTTTTATCAGTACAGATCACCGTTGTCGCACCCAGGGTTTCCACTGCCGACAGGCGTTTGACGATCACCTGCTGCCTGGCCATGCGCATCATACCGCGGGCGAGCGCGAGGGTAGCAACGATGGGCAGGCCTTCAGGAATAGCTGCCACTGCCAGGGCAATGGAAGTGGACAGCATTTGTAAGATGTTCACTTTGTTGAGCACTCCGGCCAGGAAGATCACGAGCACAATGACAACGGTAATGCCCATGAGGCGGCGGCTGAAGCCTTCCAGTTTTTTCTCCAGGGGCGTAGCGGTGGTGGATGCGCCTTGTACCATGGAGGCGATATTCCCCAGCTCCGTTTCCATACCGGTAGCCGTACAGAGCGCGCGGGCATTACCGTTGCTGATAAAAGTGCCCTTGTACAGCATATTGCTGCGCTCCGCCAGGGGCGTTTCGGATTTGATGGCCTGTGGATTCTTTTCTACAGGAACTGATTCACCGGTGAGGGCAGACTCATTTACCTGCAGCTGGGTGGCTTTGACGATGCGCGCATCTGCTGGTACTACATCGCCGGCTTCCAGGAACAGGAGATCGCCGGGCACGATCTCTTCCACGGGTATTTCGCTCACCTTTCCGTTGCGGATCACGCGTGCGTTCAATTTGGTCATCTGCCGCAAGGCCTGCATGGAATTCTCGGCCTGGTATTCCATGATAAAGCCGATTGCAGCATTAATGATGATGACCAACAGGATGGCGATCGCGTCAGGCCATTCCTTAAAGAAAGCAGACAGCGCTGCGGCTACCAGCAACAGGTATACTACCGCACTTTTAAACTGGTGCAGGAAGATGAGCCAGGGAGAGATGCGGCGGGTGGACGCTATTTCGTTCCTGCCATGTTCTTCCAGCCTTTTGGCGGCATCTTCGGAGCTAAGGCCCTTTTCGGGATCTGATCTCAGCTGGCTGACCACCTCACTAATATCAGGCTGATACAGCGGTGTTTGTGTGCTTGTCATGCCAGCAGCAGTACAAGCATCATGCTAGAACTGTACCGGGTACAAGAGGTCTGGAAAGAAGCCTATCTGAGATGTTGTATTGCTTTTGCTTCATGTTTCATCAAAGCCTGTAACTCTTCCAGGCGCAGCGTATAGCTGGGCGCGGCGATGAAACGTAAAGGCACGGTGTGCTGGTAGACATCGCAGAAAATAAGACCTGCGCGCTGCAGATGGAAGTCAGAAGTGATGATGGTAACAAGAGCGGGTTGCAGGATGGTAATCAGTGGTTTGGAAAGGGTGGCATCTTCAAGGGTATTCCGGCTTTCAACGCTGTCGAGCATTTTATGGGAGGGAATCCCTTTGCCTTTGAGGTATTGCCGGGCGTACCAGGCGTGAGGTTTATCTGTGGTATTAAAATGAGGACCATAACCACCGGTAAGGAGAATGTAAGACGCTTCCTGCTGGTAAACAGCAAAACAAGTATCCAGGCGGCTGATGGCAATGGAGCTTAAAAGTCCCTCAGGTGAGTTTGGCGCTCCTAAAACGATAAGGAGCTTGGTATTGTTATCGGACATGATCAAAAAAATAAAAAGGTAAATGCTACATGCTAATAACCAGTATTTAAAGCAGAGGGTCAACAGCCGAATGTTGACCCTGATTTTCAGTGATTCTACATCTTAATAAACCTACAACTGGTCTAAGTCCTGTTGTGGCCCAAAATTGCAACATCCTGAAGGGTAATGGAAATCAAGTATACGTATACCCGTTATGTTGCGATAGATAGCCACAATCTGTAGATGAACTCATTTAAGGTTCTGTGGACCTATGATCGTGAAAAGTTCGTCCCGGTGTGAATCACTGACAGGGATGATATGCCGGCCTATATAGATACGGTTCTTACGGATGGCAGAAATCTTATCTACTGCAACCACATATGATTTATGCACCCTGATGAACCGGTTGGGTGGAAGGCGATCCAGCAGCACCTTGATGGCCAGCCGGGCAACCAATGGTTTCTCTTCATTGCAGCAGTAGATCTTTATATAATCGCGCCATCCTTCAATGTGACTGATGTCGCTTACCACTACTTTTATCAGGTTGTATTCCACGTTTATAAAGAAATAATCTGCTGCAGCTTCCGGCGCTGCTGCCACAGGAGCAGGCTGTTGTTTAAAGGCCTGATATTCTGCTGCTTTATTCACCGCTCTCATGAAGCGCTCAAAAGGAACCGGTTTGATCAGGTAATCCAGCACATCCAGCTCAAAGCCTTCGAGCGCATACTTTTTATAAGCAGTGATGAAGATCACCATCGGCCGGTTGGAGAGGCTTTGCAGAAATTGTGTGCCTGTAAGCCCCGGCATTTGTATGTCGAGGAACAGGAGGTCCACCGGTTCTTTTTTCATGATGGCCATGGCTTCAAAGGCATTGCTGCAACGGCCTACCAGCTGCAGGAACGGCACCTGCCTGATATTATCTTCCAGCAAATCAAGTGAAAGCAGCTCATCATCCACTGCAAGACATCTGATCATTGTAGTTGTATTTTTAAGGAAGCATTAAACCAGTGCCCATTTTTTTCAGCAATGATCTCATGCCGCTCAGGATATAACAATTTCAGCCTGCGTACCAGGTTATTGAGACCTATGCCGGCCACCTTATCTTTTACCTCCTGGGTATACAGGTTGTATTTGTTGCGTACTTCCAGTGATAAGCGGTCGCCATCCACTTTCAGCTCTATATTGATCTCGGGGTCTTCTATCAATCCTATGCCGTGCTTGAAGGCGTTCTCGATCAACGGTATCAGCAGCATGGGCTCGATAAAGCGTTCTTCCGGGGGGCGTTGCATGCTGAAAATGATCTGTACCTGGTGCCCGAAACGCAGGGTCTGCAGGTCGATATAGCTTTGAAGGTAAGTGATCTCCTTGCTGAGGCTTACCTTCTCCTGGTCTGACTCGTACAGCATGTAATGCATCAGATTGGAAAGCTCTATGAGGGCGGGCTCCAGTTTGTCTGAGCGTTTGCGTGCCAGCGCCACCATGCTGTTCAGGGTATTGAACATAAAATGCGGACTTACCTGGGAGCGGAGGAAGGACAGCTCCGTTTTAAGCTGTTCCTGCTGCAGGCGCTGATCGCGGATCATCTTTTCAATATAGGCGTAACCAGTGCCGGTGCCGATGATCATCACGCTGACAAAGAACTTGAGAATAATAATATTAGGCAATGCCTGAGCAGGGTGGCTGGCATACTGCACCTCCAAAGCCACCTGCAACAACATGATGCCGGCGGAGATGGCCAGCACTCTCCAGAGATAGGCCCAGGCCTGCGCCCTTAATAAAAATCGTGGAAAGAGATAATATACGTTCAGGTAGAATGCCCCGATATGGAGCAGGGTAAAAACGATCCTGGCGGGGTTGAAATAATCAGGATGCGCTTCGCTTTTGGCAGGCAGTATCACCAGGGGCACCCCCAGCGCGAAGATCAGCATCAGCAGATGCCACAATACATAGCTCAGTTTCTTCGGAGGCATAATGACCTAAAATTAATGGTTTATCTACCTAAAAACCAGTAAGCGAGGCGAAACCGGAAATTTCTGCGACCATTAGACCGCTTGTGGAGACCATTCCCTGGCTATGCGATATATCACTGCGATGAAATATACAGGCGATCATGTTATTATCGTGTACTGTTACTACCAGGTCGAAAGCACATATTGCAAACAGATCACTATTAAAACCCCGTTTGTTATGAAAGAAAAACTGTACCTGTTTCTCCCGGCCATGCTCCTGGCCGCCCAGGCTGTACTAGCACAAAACGCCCAGCAACTTTACTTCAACCAGCTATCGGTAGACTATGATTACCAGGCAGCCAGTTTTGTGGTAGACACGCCACCGCCTTCCAGCCCCTTAAAGCGGGCCTTCCTGCTGTGGAGCAAGAACTATACGAAGGACCCCAGCACCCGGGGGCTTAGCCTGGACCAATTTGATCCGGGCGGCAATTTCCTGTCAGAGCAGATCAACCTTCAGCCGGGAGCAGCTACCGAATACCTGCTACCCAAAAAGATCATCAAGGCTAAACTGGTAAAAGGTTATTACCTGCTGGGCTACGTCATCAAATCGGCTAAGCTGATCAACGGCATCCCGGTTTATTCTACTCCGCTGGTCATCAGGCTGGATGATAACCTGAACCCCCTATGGATCAACCGGATCCATTTTGCCTCACTTACAACTGCCAATGCCCAGGCACTGATCGAATACAATGACATCATCGAAGCCAGTAATGGCGATCTTGTACTGGCAGGCCGGTTCAGCGATTCCCCCACCGGGCAGACCCGGGTGCTGATGACGCGGCTGAATAATGGTGGCGGTTTATTGTGGACCTACCAGTATTTTCTGAACACCTGCAACGCAGCAGCTTTTTCCCTTACCGAAGCTACCAACAGGAACATTGCGCTGACCGGGTATATTGAGGAATGCCCTTCTACTTCTTTCTCCGGGCCGCGGCGGCTGTTATATGGTACTTTTACCACGGCGGGCATCCCGGTGCTGATAGAAAAACTGTCTGCCGGCACCCAGGCATTGTCTGGCGCCCGTATTGTAAAGCATACCAATATCTTTAACGGTGATGAATTCTTCATTACCGGTTATATCGATATCATGCTGTCTACCGGCGCCACCAACAAGCAGATATTGCTGGTAGATATCAAGGAAAGCGGCAGCCCCATTACCGTGAACCATATCGGGGACGGCGGGCCGGAAGCGGCTAATGACCTGGTGTTCACCAACCTTGGCGGCAACAACTATTATTTGTATCTCACCGGATACACAGGTAGTTACTATACGAATGTAAAGACGGAGGTATTTTTTCTGTTCCTGAAATACAGCGCCAATGTAGTAAGCCTGGCAGAATTCAGCACTTTCCCCAGCCTGAGCAGCGCCTACGTGGCCAGGAGAGGGTTGGAGATCAGGAGCGCCGGCAAGGAACGTTTTGCGATACTGGCCAATTCAGATTTTACCATTACGCCGCAGCAGCGCACGTTCACACATGTGCACATACGCGACCTCAATGATGGAAGCGGTAATTGTATCAAGCTGCATAATCCGCCGGTTATCCCTTACCAGCTGAGTGTCGCTACGGTAAGCGTTAACTTCCCACGCCTGATATTCAATGTTTACAAGGATGATTTTATACCATTCAATAAGGTATTCCCACGCCTGGAATGCGGTACTTTCTTTATCGATCCTTATGCAGCCAGCGTATCGCCGGTGTTGCCTGCATTGGCAAAACTGGTGGCGCCCACTGCTAAGCCGGAGGTATCGCTGCGCGTATACCCGAACCCTGCGAGGGATCAGCTGTATGTAGATTACGGCGCTCCTTCCTCCGGGATTATTACCGCCAGCATTTATACACCGGATATGCGACTGGTACGGGAATTGAGGCTCTCAGGCGGTAACCGCAGCAACATATCGCTTAGCGGTTTGCATAATGGCCTGTATTTTGTGCAGGTAAGGCATAACGGTGTTACGAAGATATTCCAGATAATGAAAGAATAACACTGCTTACTAACCTGGTGTAATGGAAAGTGTCCTGTTCCGAGCGGAGCAGGACACTTTTATTTTATGTAAAAGCGTGCTTATTTATTGATGGCGATGATGCGGTATCCCTTATTATCTATGACGCTGAACCAGATGGCGCCGTTGCCGATCATGGCGCCCTGGTAATTACGGAAGATCCTGTCGAGCCGTTGTTGCTCCACCACCTCCTTCAGGTGTTGATCAAAGATCTTCGGGTAGTTCTTCTTAAACTGTTCAGGTGTTTTATATCCCTTGATCGGGAATTCGATATAGGCGGCGATGCTGTCTGCCTTGTCGCTTCTTACCCATTCTTTAAACAGTACGAGGAAGCGTTTGAAAGCTTCCGGATCGTCAAAGCCGGCGGTCTTCCAGTCTGAAGGTTTGCTGCCATCTTCAAAGAGGGTATCCTGCGCGGTGATCCGGGCCTGCAAGGTATCTTCTGAAGACTGCGCCCGGGGTGTGCCGATGGCGGCTACCGTATCCGGTATCAGGGAGTCTATTACTTTTCCGCTTTCCTGCGGGCCGGGGCCAGATTGGCAGGAGCTTGTCAGCAGGATCATAAAAAATATACCGGTATTGCCTATACGCATAACTAACTGATTTTTATTGCTAATAATAAAATAGCAGCAATAATTATACAAATGAAGTGTTAAAAGGTTTTAAAATTTTCCCGACTGAAATCCGGTTGCATGGTATTTGCCGTTATTTAGTAATTACTAAAATGGACAAATAAAAATGCAAACTGTTACTATCCCCTTACTTTATTGCCCATTTTCGCCAGCAATTCACCCACAGGTAAAGGAGGCCGCCAGGCACACCGACGCATGGGTGGCCTCATTGAACCTGCATAGCGGTGCTGCTTACCGGCAATACCAGGAGGATAATTTTGCCTGGCTGACCGCCCGCTTCTATCCCAAAGCGGAGCTGGAGCAGCTGAAGATTGCCAACGATTTCATTGTGCTGTTATTTGCACTGAATGATCTGCTCGAAGATCCGCAGGCGCAAATGTACCTGCCAAACTTTATTGAGCATTTCACTGCCGTGATACAGGGAGACGTGATCCCACCCGGCACCGACGAGGGGCCGGTACTGGCGGCATGGGCTGACCTGTGGCCGCGTATGAGGCAAATCAGTGCTCCCGGCCGGAGGGCGGAGTTTACCCTGCGCCTGGAAGCATTGCTGCAGGCTGCCTTACAGGCATCGGGAAGCAAACCCACTGAGCTACCTACCGTGGCGCAGTATATGGAACAACGTCCTTACCTGGTTGGCGCACATATCAGTACAGGCATTATTCCAATTATAGAAGGCATCAATTTGTCCGAAGAAGTACTGCAACACCCCGTGCTGACAGAGCTTGAACAATTGTCGCACAAACTGTTATGCTGGTCCAGCGACTTATTTTCTTTCAGTAAAGAGCAGGCCGAAGGCGACGACTATAACCTGGTGAGCCTTCTGCAGGAGGAACGGCGGCTGACCTTAGACGAGGCCTTGTTATGCGTGGCAGCCATTCATAATACAGATATGCGAAGATTTGTTACGCTTTCAACACAATTACCCGGCTTTGATGAGACAACCGACCGGGAAGTGGCAAGGTACGTGGAATCCCTGCGCAGGCATATCCGTGGGAATGTGGACTGGAGCGAAAAAGATTCCAGGCGCTACAGCTTTGTATATGGCCGTTCTTAAATAAAAGTGCGTGTGCCGGAAAGGCTTTCTCTGAATTCTTTGGGTGTGCAGTTCTTCTTTTTCTTAAAGAGCCGGTTAAAGTTGGAAATATTGTTAAACCCGCATTTGTAGGAGATCTCCGACACGGCATGCGTGGTATTTACCAGCATGCGGCAGGCGTGCCCCAGTCTTATCTCGTTGAGACTATCGATAAAGGTATTGCCGGTGCTTTTCTTAATAAAGCGGCTAAACGACACCTCTGTCATATTTACCAGTTTCGCTACATCAGTGAGGCCGATCTGCTTGTCGTAATTATTATTCATGTACTCGAATGCCTTTTCTATGCGCCGGCTGTTGTGGGTGAACAGACCCTTATGGAAAGTGGTGTCTGAGAGTATGCGTATATTGCGCGAGATGGAGAGATCGTGCAGGATAGACATCAGTTCCAGCACGGAATCGAAACCGCTTTGCTGGTTGAGCGTAAGCAGCCGGGGCGTTAACTGGCGGATGGTGTCTGCAGAGAAGAGAATGCCATTGCCTGCCTTATCGAACATGTTGCGCATAAAACTCAGCTGGTTTTTCCGCAGCAGCTTGTCGTCAAACAGGTCCTTATGGAACTGGATGGTTATCTCCGTGATCTCCTTACTCTTACATTCATGATTGAACCAGCCGTGATTGAGGTTGGGCCCCACCAGCACCAGTTCTTCCGCTTCTATTGCATCGATATGATCTCCTACGATACGTTGCGCGCCTTTTGCATTCAGGATCAGGTTCAATTCAAATTCTTCATGATAGTGTAAAGGGAAATCAAAATCCTGTTTTGTACGGGCAAAGATCATAAAGCAGTCACTCTGGGTCAGCGGTGTAATCTCACGCAAAATGTTCTTCTGAATGGGAACTTTCATAACGGAATGTTGGATAAATCAAAGATAGGGGATAAAATAATATCATCTGAGATAGCCGGCTCCATCGCTCTGGCATCTACAACAGATGCGGTCTTAATGGCAACAACAAGATAAGAAAGTATTAGTGTTTACAGCTGACAAAATACCGCTGAATAAGCCGGGATATTAACTTAATTTGATGGTCAAACCCGAAGTGCATGATGCGTTTGTTTACGTTTCTTTTTCTTTTGCTTTCCGGTGCATTGTCTGCCCAATACAAGGGTCCGGCTGATATGCAGGCTACGGCCGAGACCCTGCAGCTCTATGAGCGATTACGTTCTTTGATGCAACGGGGTGTGATGTTTGGCCACCAGGACGACATGGCCTATGGTGTTGGCTGGAAGTACGAACATGAGCGGTCTGACGTGAAGGAGGTTTGTGGCGACTGGCCGGCGGTATTTGGCTGGGACCTGGGTCGCCTGGAGACAGGCGGGCCGGTGAACCTGGACGGTGTGCCATTTGACAGCCTGCGAACGTATATACGAACGGTGTACGAAAGAGGAGGGGTGAACAGTATCAGCTGGCATAGCAATAACCCCGTAAGTGGCGGGTCTGCCTGGGACACATCGCTGGCGGTAACAGCTATTTTGCCGGGAGGCAGCAGTTATGCCGTGTATACTGCCTGGCTGGACCGGCTGGCAGATTTTATGCATTCGCTGAAAACTGTTGACGGCACTAGCATACCTGTTATCTTCCGGCCGTTTCATGAGCATACAGGCAGCTGGTTCTGGTGGGGGCAGCGGCAATGCAGCACTTCCGAATTCAGAACGCTGTGGCAGTTCACCGTCAATTATCTTACCACGGTAAAACAGGTGCACAACCTTTTGTACGCCTACTCTGCCGCTGATTTTGACGATGACGCGCAGTATATGGAGCGCTATCCCGGCGATGCTTTTGTGGACGTGATAGGTTTTGACCTGTACCATTCCGGCAGTACGGTACAATACCAGCAGCAATTAGCGCAACGCTTACGTATACTGGAAGCGGTGGCGGCTATCAACCACAAGATACCGGCGCTGACAGAAACAGGGCAGGAAAGGATACCGGCTGCCAACTGGTGGACGCAGACCTTGCTGCCTGCCTTAAGGCCTTTCCAGCTATCGTACGTACTGGTATGGCGCAATGGAAGGCCTGACCATTACTATGCTCCTTACCCGGGGCAGGGCAGCGAAGCCGATTTTAAGAAATTCAGGGCGGATGAAAGAACGCTCTTCCTTCAGGACCTGAAATAAAATATTGTTTGAAGGTTTTGTAGATAACAAGTAAATGCAATTAGCGACCATTGACCTGATCATTATTCTGGTTTACCTCCTGGCTACCATTGCCATCGGCATCCTACTCAAGAAAAGGGCAAAAGCCAGTAAAGACGCGTATATGCTGGGCGGCAAATCGCTGCCCTGGTACCTGCTGGGCCTTTCCAACGCTTCAGACATGTTCGACATTTCAGGCACCATGTGGATGGTGACGCTCGCCTTTGTTTACGGCCTGAAAAGCATCTGGATACCCTGGCTCTGGCCTTCCTTTAACCAGGTGTTCATGATGGTGTACCTGTCTGCCTGGCTCCGCCGCTCCAACGTGACTACCGGCGCCGAGTGGATCAGTACCCGCTTTGGCTCCGGCAGGGGCACCGCCTTTTCGCATACTATTGTGGTGGTGTTTGCGCTGATCAGCTGCCTGGGTTTCCTGGCTTATGGATTTATAGGGCTGGGCAAATTCGTGGAGATCTTTGTGCCCTGGGAAACCCTGCAGCCTTTTGTACCCTTTATGGTAAGCGCGCAGTATGTGCCGCATTTTTATGGCATCCTGTTCACGCTGTTCGCCGTGTTCTATGCTGTAATGGGAGGGATGACCAGCGTAGTGTGGGCAGATGTGCTGAAATACGTGATCATGAGCGTGGCGGCTGTTACAATAGCAGTGATCGCCCATCAGAACCTGTTGGGTAAGCAATTACCGGTGCCGGAGGGCTGGCATCATCCCTTCTTCGGATGGAAGCTGCAGCTGGATTGGGGCCGTATCATCCCGGAGGTGAATGATAAGATCAGCAGCGATGGGTTCTCGCTGTTCGGCGTGTTCTTCATGATGATGGTGTTCAAAGGCATACTGGCCAGTCTTGCGGGCCCGGCGCCCAATTATGATATGCAGAAGATCTTGTCTACCCGTTCGCCCAAAGAAGCTTCCATGATGAGCGGGATCGTATCGGTGGTGCTGATACCGGTGCGCTATTCCATGATCATCGGCTTTGCCGTGCTAGCCTTGTTGCATTATAACCAGCTGCACCTGGAAACCGCCGGAGGCATTGATTTTGAAAAGATATTACCTTCAGCCATCTCCAACTTTGTGCCGGTGGGACTTACAGGCTTGCTGCTGGCCGGATTGCTGGCTGCTTTCATAGGCACCTTTGCGGGTACGCTGAATGCAGCGCAGGCTTATATGGTGAATGATATTTACCTGAAGTATATACAGCCACAGGCCTCCAACCGCAACATCGCCGCCATGAACTACCTGTCTGGCATACTGGTGACGCTGGTAAGCATTGTGCTGGGCCTTTTTGCAAAGGATGTGAACAGTGTGCTGCAATGGATCGTATCTGCCCTCTACGGCGGTTATGTGGCGGCCAACGTACTGAAATGGCACTGGTGGCGCTTCAACGGCAGCGGGTTCTTCTGGGGAATGCTGGCCGGCATTATACCGGCGCTCATCTTCCCCTACATTTTTCCGGACACACTGGGGCTGTATTATTTTCCGCTGATCTTCCTGATCTCGGTAGCCGGTTGTGTGGCCGGCACCTATGCGGCTCCCGCCACAGACATGGCCACATTGAAACATTTTTACCGGACCGTAAGGCCCTGGGGATACTGGCAACCCGTGCATGCTTTGGTAGCGGCAGAGGATCCGGCATTTAAAGCAAACAAGCGTTTCAGGATGGATGCGCTCAATGTATTACTCGGCATTACCGCGCAGATCTGTCTTACCTTGTTACCTGTTTATGCGGTACTGTCAATGCAGCTACCCTTCACCATTACTGTTATCATCCTGCTGGCGGTTTGCCTGCTGTTAAGACAAACCTGGTGGAAACACCTAAATGAAGTGCATCACTAAAAACAATATCTGTCATATGTCAATTCCACTTACCCGTTACCGTGAGGAAGTAAAACAGGAGCTGTACAATATTCTCCGGTATTGGCAAACACATACAGTAGACAAGGAACAGGGCGGCTTTTACGGGGCGCTGAACAACAATAATGAAGTGCAGCCCGGTAGCCCGAAGGGCGGTGTGCTGAACTGCCGCATCCTCTGGACCTATGCCGCTGCTTACGGTTTTGATAAAAACGCTGCCTGGCTATCATTGGCTGAAAGAGCCTATCATTACCTGCAGGCACATTTCAGGGACCAACAGCATGGAGGTGTGTACTGGTCGGTAGATGCGGCCGGCAAGCCGCTGGATACCCGTAAACAGATCTATGGGCAGGCCTTCGCCATCTATGCACTGAGCGAGTATTACAAGCATACCCAACAAACAGCAGCGCTGAACTGGGCCATTGAGATCTACCGGCTGGTGGAGCAGCACAGCTTTGATCCAGCCTACAAAGGATATATAGATGCCTTTTCTGCAGGTTGGGAGCGTATTTCAGATACCCGCCTGAGTGATAAGGACGATAACGCAGCCAAGACGATGAATACGCACCTGCATGTACTGGAAGCCTATACCAATTTATACCGGGTATGGCCGGATGCCGGATTGCGCACGCAATTGTATTACCTCATCAAAGCATTCATCGATCACATTGTAAGCCCGGTGAATCATCACCAGATCCTGTTCTTTGACGAGCACTGGGGGCATCCATCTACGATAATCTCCTATGGGCATGATATAGAGGCAGCATGGCTGTTACCGGAGGCCGCAGCAGAGCTGCACGACAGCGAGCTTACGCAACAGGTGAGGGCAGTGAGCATGGCGCTGGCTGCGGCTGCGGCAGAAGGACTGGACAATACCGGCGGCATGCAGTACGAATACGAGCCGGCCACCCGGCATATGAACGCGGAAAAGGATTGGTGGGTGCAGGCAGAGGCAATGGTAGGCTTTTTAGAAGCTTATCAGCAAAGCGGGGAGGATAAGTACCTGGAATATTCCGTGCATGCATGGGAGTTCGTGAAAAAATACCTGTTAGATAAACAGCATGGTGAGTGGTTCTGGGGTATAACGGCGTCGCTGGAAGTAATGCCCAAACAGGATAAAGCCGGCTTCTGGAAATGCCCTTATCACAACAGCAGGGCATGCCTGGAAGTAATGCACAGGATAGATGCGATCAGCAGGCCTCAACGTTAACAACCCCTGTCCGGTTTCGTGACAAAGCGTGTTCACTACCGGACAGGAAAGCTTTCTAAACTACTGATTATCATCCCCGTAAAATCCGGCACTCTCTTAGCGCGCTTCAAGCGGTTAAAAGTAAGTGTATGTTTAAAAACTACCTGAAGACAGCTTTCCGTAACCTGTTGAAGAACAGGGTGCATTCCTTTATCAATATTACCGGCCTTTCTGTGGGCATGGCGGTGGCCATGCTGATCGGGCTATGGATATGGGACGAGCTTACTTATGACAGGTATTTTAAAAATTACGACCGCATCGCGCAGATCTATCAAAACCAGCGTCTTAATGGAGAGATCAGCACATGGTCCAGTATGCCACGCCCTACAGCAGAGGCCATCCGCAGCGGTTATGGCAGCTGGTTCAAATATGTATTGATGTCGTCCGGCACATGGGACCGGGTACTTTCCCATGGCGACAACAGGATGGTAAAGAGCGGCTTTTTTATTGAACCGGAGGCTCCGGAAATGTTTAACCTGAAGATGCTCTATGGTACAAGGGGAGGGCTGCGAGATCCTCATTCCATCTTATTATCGCAGTCGCTGGCGAAAGCTTTCTTTGGCAATGCCGATCCCACCGGTAAGCTGATGAAAATAGATAACCAGATGGACGTTAAAGTAACGGGCGTATATGAAGACTTTCCGAATAATTCTTCCTTTTTTAATATTTTCTATATCGCACCATGGCAATTACTTGTCAGCAATACGTCCTGGATCAGGGATATGGAGAACCCATGGGGCAGCAATTCTTTCAGAACCTATGTGCAGCTGGCTGAGCATGTGACGATGGAGGAAGCCTCGGAAAAGATCAGAAATGTTAAGAAAGCGGCAATTGCCAATGTGGACGTAGTTGGATATAAAACCGATCCGCAGCTGTTCCTGCACCCTATGCGTAAATGGCATTTGTTTGATGAGTACCGCAATGGCGTGAATGCCGGCGGGTTGATCACCTTTGTCCGCTTGTTTGGCGTGATCGGCCTGTTTGTGCTGCTGCTGGCCTGCATCAACTTTATGAACCTCAGCACAGCGCGTTCGCAACAACGGTCAAAGGAAGTGGGCATACGTAAAGCCATTGGATCACAACGCGGGCAACTGGTCAGCCAGTTCTTCTGTGAATCACTGCTGACCACTGCAGCTGCGTTTATATGCTGCATCATACTGGTGCAGGTGCTGTTGCCGGCTTTTAATGAAATAGCCGATAAAAAGATAGCTATGCCCTGGAACTATCCTTTATTCTGGCTGGCGGGCATTGCTTTCTGTATTATAACAGGCTTGATTGCCGGCAGTTACCCGGCGCTTTACCTGTCGTCTTTCCGCCCGGTAACAGTGTTGAAGGGCACTTTCAGGGCAGGCCGTTTTGCCGCAATACCGCGCAAGGCGCTGGTGGTGGTACAGTTTACTGTTTCTGTGATCCTGATCATAGGCACCCTGGTAGTGTTCCGGCAGATACAGTTTGCAAAAGACCGTCCCCTGGGATATAACAGCAATGGATTGGTGATGATGCAATTAATGAATAACGATATCCCCCGCCATTTTGAGGCGATCAAGCGTGAGTTAATTCAAACGGGCGCTATTGTCAACATGGCAGGCACCACCGGCCCCGTAACAGAGGTATGGTCCACGAATGGAGATCTTGACTGGGAAGGAAAGCCGCCGGGTATGTCTGTAGACCTTCCCAATACCGGCGTATCATACGAGTATGGCAAAACGGTGGGCTGGGAGTTTGTTGCAGGGCGGGATTTTTCACCTGAATTTGCAAGCGATTCCGCTGCATTCGTGATCAACGAAAGTGCGGCAAAGCTCATTGGGTTCAAAGACCCTATAGGAGCGATCATTAAATGGGATGGTCAGCCGCTGAAAGTGATCGGTGTGATAAAAAATATGATCATGCAATCTCCATATGATGCTGTAAGACCCTCCCTGTATTGCATGGCCAAAACCCACGACAACTATCTCATCATGAAACTGAACAGCGCCATCGGTACGCAAAAAGCTTTAAGCAGCATTGAAGCGGTGTTTAAAAAATATAGCCCTGCTCAGCCTTTCAATTATCAGTTTGCGGATGCTGAGTATGCGCGGAAGTTTGAGGACGAGGCGCGTATTGCTAAACTGTCCGGCTGTTTTGCCATACTGGCGATCTTTATCAGCTGCCTGGGATTATTTGGCATGGCGGCATTCATGGCGGAGCAGCGCACCAAAGAGATCGGTGTACGCAAGGTGCTGGGCGCATCGGTGTTGCAGGTATGGCAGCTGCTGTCAAAAGAGTTTGTGCTGCTGGTAACCATCTCGTTCGTTATTGCTGCACCGCTGGCATATCTCCTCATGCAAAGCTGGCTGCAAAATTATGAATACCGTTCCGGTATCCCCTGGTGGGTGTTTATGCTGACGGCAGCAGGCGCGCTGCTGATCACCTTAATAACAGTGAGCGGACAGTCCATCAAAGCGGGTTTGATGAATCCTGTAAAGAGTTTACGATCTGAATAACTGAATGGAAGAGATAAGGGCTAGCTAGAACCAGCTGGCCACTTCTTCATCCGGCGGTGCGTCTTTCACCGGCAGGGGCGTTTCGGGTTCCTCTGTCTTCTCCGGCTCAGGGCCACGGCGCGCAGCAAGGCTCTTACGGATAGCGCCTTCTATGACGGCGCCTTCCTTTACCTCCAGTATGAGGGCGTTTACATCGCCTTTGATATAGGCTACGTTACTGATCACGGCTTTATTGCTGATATAGATATCGCCGTAGATCTTTCCATAGGTTACGAGGTCTGTTGCATACACATTACCTTTCACGTTAGCCTGCGGACCAATGACCAGCAGACCTTCCGTTTTCACATCTCCTTTTACATTACCATCGATACGACCCGGGATAGTGGCCTCAATGCTTCCTTGCACCACTACCTGCCGGGGTAATAGAAATCTGCCCTTGCCCAGGGCGTTGCGAAAAAGATCCGTTATAGTATTCATTATTGATTAGCAGTGGCGCCAGGTAAATTTACTTTTTCTTCATCAAAGATAGAAATGATAGACGAAGCATTACCAAGGTCGACACCGACACTTCGCTGAGGCTTATCATCGGAAATACGCAATGAATTGTACAGGTACCCGATGCTGATAAGGTTTTCAGGAGAAGGGGCTACTTCCACAGGTATAAAATCCCGGAATTCCTCTACAAAAGCATCCGTTAATTCACGGTAGTGTGCACCGCCACCCATGAGGTAGATCTTTCTGCACTGCTCGAAGTCGAGGTCGGTAAAATAGTTGCGCAGCAGGGGAGATACCACCTCTTTGTAATACTGGGTGAGCACATCCTTACGTATGTCTTTAAGGTCTATTCTTTTACGGTTGGTGAAAATTGAGCCTTTCATGAACGCATCGTCCAGCTGGTGCTCATTTTTCATATCGAGATAGTATTTTTTATTCAGTTCCCTTGCCAGGTTGTTGATCGCGTATTTGATACCGTGAGAGCTGAAGCAGGTACGGTTGATCAGTCCATCGCCGGTAGCCATACCGCCCTCAATGGTGCCGAAGCCAAAGCTCACCGCGATGAAATTATCCAGGTTGGGCTCTCCGATGGTTTTCTTCAGACCAATGATACCGCCCACGATCTCCGGTATGATCTCAAACTTCTCAATGTCCAGCATCGCCTTTTTGATGGAGCCTTTGGTATTGAAGGTTTGGGTATCATATTCTACCAGGAAATGCCGCTTTGCCAGGAACTGTTCGGCGGCCTGTTTATAGATGTTATAGGTAGAGAAAGGGAAACCCATGGTGATGGCCATTGGCTGCTGTACTTTATCTGCCACATTGATCATAGCTGATTTGAAAAGGATATCATAATCATCCTCCAACGGGGCCGCATTAGTGATACGGCCGGGGTTAATGCCACCGCGTTTGGCCAGGTTACCGACTATATACCAGTTCTCATCCTTTTTAACTTTTATACCGTTGAGCAAATCTTTGGAAGAGTTTTCCGTATTGCCGAATGCAGTTTCAAAAACACTAGGGAAGCTAATAGTCGACGGTTTCATGGGAAGTCCTTTATAAAATAAAAATATTAAATGTATAGAATAATGTACCCTTTGGGCATACAAGATATTAAATATCTTGATTATTAATAACTTCCCCTATTAAAATTTTATAAAGTGCTGTATTTGTTGAATGGAAAAATCCCTATCAGGGGAATGCTCATGCGTGTGCTGCTGCTTTCTTACGGGTAGTACGCTTGCGGCCGGCCGCTTTCCTGGTGCCCTTTTTAGCCGCCGCCTTCTTACGTGTAGTACCGGCTTTTTTCTTAGGGCTTGCTTTCCTGGCAGCAGCCTTCTTTTTAGGAGCTGCTTTCTTAGCCGCCGCCTTCTTCTTAGGAGTTGCTTTCTTCCCGGATGCTTTCTTAGCGCTTGCCGACTTTTTAGGCGGGGGCGGTACTTTAGCGCCCTTTTCCCTTGCTTCAGACAAGCCAATAGCAATAGCCTGCTTACGGCTGGTTACTTTCTTACCGCTACGGCCGCTGCGTAATTTGCCTTTCTTTTCTTTATGCATGGCTTCTTCTACGGTGTCCTGCGATTTTTTTGAATAACGTGCCATATGTCAATGTTTTATGAAAAGTGTTCCAAAAAAGGGACCAAACAGCATTGTTCTGGCACGAACTTCGCGGATATATTAGTGAACGTTTCTTTTACTTAAAGGGGTGGTTATCGAAAGATAGTCTGAGAACAAACCCAAGAACCTGAACTGGACAATGCCAGCGTAGGAAATAAGCAAAAGAGACTCAAAGGTCCTGACAAGTAAAATTGTCGGGATCTTTTTTTACGGCATTTCTATAAAAACAGTTGTGTAGTTCCCGCCCCAATCCGCGTACTTAATTCCCGGGGCTGAGCATCAGAAAAGGGAGAGCTGATCGCCCGGTTTATCTTTCTTTGGCGGGAGGGCTTTACCCATCACTGTACGGCCGCCGTATTTCCAGGAATCAGCCCGTTCGCGGGCGATCACCTGGTCAAAGTTCTCATTAGGCACAAAATCCTTTTCCAGCTGCTGGGATATAACAGACAACTTGCGGATAGCGTCCTGCTTGTCTGATTGTCCCACCTTTGCCTTATCTACAGCGTCTTTCAGCACACGGATGGTTTCATCATACACTTTAGTGGGTACGGGGAAGGGGTGACCGTCCTTACCGCCATGGGCAAAAGAAAAGCGGGCAGGATCGGTAAAACGGGAGGGGGTGCCGTAGATCACTTCACTGACCAGGGTAAGGGACTGAAGGGTACGTGGCCCAACGCCTTCCAGGAGCAGGAGCGAATCAAAATCGTGCAGGCTGCGCTCATGGGCAGCAGCCAATGCGCTACCCAGCCGTTTCAGGTCAACATCCGCCGCGCGGACTTCGTGGTGGGAAGGCATCACGAGTTTGCGGATCTCTGGCAGCATACGGGCCGGGTCTTCCTTCACCAGCTGAAGCAGGCCTTCCTTGGTAGGAGCCGCCGCTTTATCGGTAAGGTTGAGGATCTCACCCTGGTTGTGACCATAAATGAAGGTATGCGGCGTTTCCGTATAGGAGGGCATAGCGGCCGAATGCCAGTGGTAGCGGCGGGCCATACCATTGGCATCGTTCATGCCCTGCTGGATCACCGCCCATTCACCTTCGCTGGAAACGATGAAGGAGTGCAGATAGAGCTGATAGCCATCCTGTACCGCAGTATTATCTACTTTGGCCGAGAGCTTGCTGCTACGCACCAGGGCTTCGCCGGGCAGGCCGGTGATCTCTGCGATGCTGCGCAGTTCAGTGGGCGTTTCGCGGGAGTAGCGGCCTTTACCACCGCAGATATAGATGCCCAGTTCTTTCGAGAGCGGGTTTACAGCTTTTTTCAGTGCGCCCATTACGCTGGTCGTAATGCCGGAAGAATGCCAGTCCATTCCCAGCACGCATCCGAGCGCCTGGAACCAGCAGGGATCGCTGAGGCGTCGCAAAACTTCCCCTTTTCCATAATCTGTGGCAATCACTTCCACAATCGCTCCGCCCAACAGACTCATTCTGCGTGCCAGCCAGGGCGGTACATGCCCATAGTGTAGAGGAAGATCAGCATAAGAACGGCTCATTCCGCAAAGTTAGGGCTTGGCATAATTCTTTCCGTACTTTCTGCCGAACCATATTTTTAATTGTAAAACAGATAAACCCATTAGTCATGACCAATATAAAGATCGAGAAGCCCTCTATTTACAAACTGTGCATCACCGTTTGCCTGGCAATGATACTCAGCTTGTTCATATTTGCATGTGGCAGTTCAAAGGACGCAGGCTCCGGAACCACTACCAGTACAGACTCTGCAAGTAATGTTATCCAGGATACGTCCGGCGCAATGCGGGATACTTCCTCTATGCACATGCAGGATACTTCCAACAGGATACCGCCGGACTCTACGCATTAAAAATGGTAAAGTGAATGTTTGACCATAAAACTAATTCTTATGAAAGGGAAATGCTTATATATGCTGCTGATAGCCGGTCTCTCCGGTCTGTTAGTAACATCCTGCGGCAGCGGCAATAATACTGCTACTGATTCTACCGGCGTTATGCAGACGGATAGTAGTGTAATAATGTCCGATACGGCCTCCATGAGAGACACTGCGCCTGCGGCTGAACAGCCCCCTGGCGCTATTAATGCCGGTGAGGACTCCTCCCGTTATGGTACAGGGGTAGAAGATTCATCCAAGAACCGCAAAAGACATTAGACTGGCCACTTACGGCTTTCGGCTAAGTTCTTAATTTGTCAATTGTGAGATGGAAGGTTGTGCGGGCTGCAAGGGCCTTATAACCTTCCTTTTTTTATGTCCGGGATTTAAAATATATTGCCCTGCTGATTCGTCCTATCAGAGCAAACCGCAGATCATACCCCTATCTGCTGAATAAAACCAGAACATTAAGTACCCGGACTGATGCAAAACTTTTTTGATCTTAAGAATCTTCGTAAAGGCCTAAGCCTGGCTTCCCTGAGGAAAACTTTCCGCCTATATAAATATGTAAGGCCTTACTGGCCCCAGTTTAGCCTTGGCATGCTATTCCTTTTTATTTCAAGCCTGGCTGGCCTGGCATTTCCCAAACTGCTGGGCGACCTGGTGGATTCCAGCGCCAAAGGGCACCTGGCGCAAGACATCAACAAACTCGGTTTGATGCTGGGTGGCGTACTGCTAGGACAAGCTATCTTCTCTTATTTTCGTATAGTACTCTTCGTTAACGTCACGGAAAAAACTTTAGCCACGCTGCGGCAAACGATTTATAACCATCTTATTAAGCTGCCCATGAAATTCTTCCTCAGCAGGCGGGTGGGAGAGCTGGGCAGCCGCATATCGTCTGATATCTCCCTGCTGCAGGAAACCTTTACTACTACCATCGCAGAGTTCATACGGCAGATCATTGTGATCGTAGGCGGTATGGCGCTGCTGTTACATACGTCTTTCAAGCTCACTATATTCATGCTGGCCATCTTTCCGCTGGTAATGATGGTGGCTTATGTATTTGGCCGTTTTCTCCGCCGCTTTTCAAAACAGGTGCAAAACCAGGTGGCCGAGGCTAATACTATTGTGGAAGAAACCCTGCAGGGCATCCTGGCCGTAAAAGCCTTTGCCAATGAATTCTTCGAAATGAGGCGTTACCGGCAGAAGACATTGGAAGCTGCGGGCACCGGCATCAAGAGCGGCAAGTACCGCGGGGCATTCTCCTCTTTCCTCATTATGGGTATTTTCGGCGCTATGGTAGCGGTGATCTGGCGTGGCGCACTGCTGATCTCCACCGGCGAGATGAAGTCTACCGGCGACCTGTTCTCCTTTATTATATATTCAGGCTTTATAGGTGGCTCCATTACGGGGTTGGCCGAAGTATATACCAGCATCCAGAAAAGCATGGGCGCCACAGAAAACCTGCTGGAGATCCTGGATGAACCGGCAGAGCCTATTACCGACAGCGCTGTTATATTGCCGGAACATCACCTGAGCGGGGAAATATCCTTTAACCAGGTTTCTTTTCATTATCCTTCACGGGCAGATATGCACGTATTGAAGGACGTTTCGTTTACCGTAGCGGCAGACCAGCAGGTAGCCCTGGTTGGCCCAAGCGGGGCCGGTAAGAGCACCATTGTATCATTACTGCTGCGTTTATACGATCCAATAGAAGGCCATATCTCCTTCGATGGCAAGCAGGCCACCGGTTTGCCGCTTACTGCCTTGCGGGCGCAGATGGCAGTGGTACCGCAGGACGTATTTCTTTTTGGCGGTAATATCCGGGATAATATCGGCTATGGCAAGCCGGGCGCCAGCGACGAAGAGATCCTCGAGGCTGCCAAAAAGGCCAATGCATGGGAATTCATCCAGCGCTTCCCACAGGGCCTGGATACTATCGTGGGTGAGCGGGGTATACAGCTTTCAGGCGGACAGCGCCAGCGTATCGCCATCGCCCGCGCCGTATTGAAGGATCCCCGGATCCTGATACTGGATGAGGCTACTTCTGCGCTGGACTCAGAATCAGAAAGACTGGTGCAGGATGCCCTGGAGAAGCTGATGCAGGGACGTACCTCTATTGTGATCGCTCACAGGCTGTCTACTGTGCGAAAAGCGGATAAGATCATTGTGCTGGATAAGGGAAGCATTGTGGAAGAAGGCACGCACAAGGAGCTGATAGGGGTAGATGGCGGCTTATATAAGAATTTGAGTGAAATGCAGTTTACGCACTGATAGAAGCTGCAAGCTGCAAGTATCAGCCTTTCACAAGAGAGCTTCTTCCCGGAAGGTTATTGCTTGCAGCTAGTAGCTTGCAACTTATAAATAAGGCTTCATTTCCTCTTCAATATTCTTCCTCAGATCCATTAAACGTTGGGCGTAATTACACATGTGGTGTTCTTCTTCCGTCTGGGGAGTCCATTTAGGAACGGGCACAGTTTTGCCGGAATCGTCTACCGCAGCGAACACCATAATACAGTGCGTGGTTTTGATACGCTCCGATTCCCTTGGATTAGAGGCAAATACGTTAATGGCGATATGCATACTGGTTTTGCCGGTGTAGATCACACTGGCAGTGATCTCAACGAGGTTGCCGATGCCGATAGGCTGGTAGAAGCGGATGCCGCCAACGTAAACGGTCACGCAGTATTGACCGCTCCAGTGAGCAGCACAGGTATAGCCGGCCTGGTCTATCCATTTCATTACGGCACCCCCGTGAACTTTGCCGCCAAAGTTGACGTCAGAGGGTTGGGCCAGGAACCGGAGGGTAATAGTATTGCTGTTGAAGCTTTCTGCCATGCTCATCTATGGTTTTGGCGCCAAAGCTAATGGTGCAAATCCCAAATTCCAAAAAAACGAGGCCTAAATTCCAGCATTATAGTTCAGTGTTTCAGTTCCAGGGTTCAACGATTAAGTCCTGGACTGCCAAGTCAAGGGAACCTGGTCGCAAATTGCTGTTCCCAGGTAGGCCGTTCTACTTCTCCACTCCTCAATCGCATTTATTAACCCGGACGTTCAGGGTATGAAGAGCAAATGGCATCTCTTTATCAGCAATTTGCATTTACTCAGGAGCCATTTACATATTAGAAGTACTTTTTGCTAGCTTTTTTGTCAGCTTCCCTCGTCACGATGCTGATCCTGGTCCTGATCATTTCGATTGTTGTTCTTACGCTTGAAGAGGTTCATGTCCATTTTGCCAAAGCGCCAGGCTATATTGAGACGGAGCTCGCGACTAGCGCGTTTACGGAACCTTTCCTGTTCGGCGAAGGCGGTGCGGGTAAAATTCAGGTCCCTGTCCTGGTTAAAAATATCGTTTAAGGCGATCGTTACCGATAAAGCCTTGTTCTTCAGGAAATCTTTTTTGAGCGCCATATCCACCTGGTACTCTGCGGCGGCTTCGCCCTGCGGAAGAATCTCTTTTGACTCATAGTTGCCGGTTACCTGCAGCAGCAGGTTCCAGGGCAGCTTAGTATTACTGTTGATCTTACCGAACCAGGTAAAACCGCTGTTGTTAAGATCGCCGCCCAGGTTTTCGGCATCTACTTTTGTTTGTGCCAGGTTCAGGTTGGTGGTAACATCCCACCAGGAGGTGATCTGGTTGCGTACGGTGAACTCAGCGCCTAATGCTTTTCGGGTGGCGGCGTTCACCGGGTAGGAGAGCACTACTTTCTGATCCTGTCCGTTGAGGTTCAGGGTGGTATCTGTATAGAAGTCGGTGATGGCGTTATTGGTATTGCGATAGTAGAGCGATACCATAACGTTATGCTTCTGGGCAAATGTTTTAAGATAAGACAACTCAAAAGAGTTGGTGAATTCCGGCCTTAACCCCGGGTTACCACGGCTGGCGCTTTGCGCGTTATAATCCAGGTTCGGCAACAGATCACGGAACCAGGGACGGCGTATACGACGGCTATAGTTCAGCTGCAGCTCGTGTTCGCCGTTCAGCTTCTGTGAAAGGAACACACTGGGAAAAAAGCTTACGGGGTAATTGATCTCATAGGAACTGGCCTTTGCGCTCTGCATATCGCCGCTATAAAAAGATTGCTCTGCCCGGAGACCGCCCTGGTAGCCAAAGTTTTTGATAGTACCGCTGTAGTTAACATAAGCGGCATTTACATGTTCCTGGTAATGATACTTATTAGAAAGGGCGCTGTCCAGCACAAACTGACCGGTGCTGTAATCCAGTCCCAGGGTGTTAATCTCATTATTAAAAGTACGTGCAGTGGTCCGCAGGCCAGCTTCCAGTTTTGAAGTGGCGGTAATAGGATCGGTGTAATCTATTTGCCCGGTGAAATAGGTTGTATTACCTCCGCCACGGCCATGACGCAGCTCCGGCTGGCGGGGCGATGCGATGGGCTCGTGATCCAGGTTGTAATATTGGATGGAATAGTCCGTACCGTCGTCACCGTTAGCACGGTTATAAGTAAAGTCGGCTGTAAGTTCTTTGCCTGCCTCGGTAAATGTATGCTTGTAGCCCAGCTGGGTGGTATAATTGCGGAAACCGTGATTGTTGTTGTCAATACCGGTGCCGTAGCGCACACGCTGCTGCATGGCATCCAGATCATACAAGGTTTGATTGTTATTGTTCTCGAACTTACCCGCTACGATACCTTGTGAGATGGTGATCGTATTGCGGTTATCCAGGAAATAGTCGAAGCCGACACGCCCAAACTGGAACCGGCGGAACTGGTCGCCATCCTGGTATTGGTCCAGGAAGGTAGTAGTATCTGCCGCGATATTTTTCCGGAAAAGATGAGAATTCATCCATGCTTTACGGGTACGTACATTATAGGTAACGAAGAAATTGAACTTTTCCTGGCGCAGGTTCAGATCTATACCGGCGTTAACGCCGCCTAATGATGACGCGCCTGCATTGACGTTGCCATTGATACCTGCTTTACGGTTCTTCTTCAGCACGATATTGAGAATGCCGCTAACGCCTTCTGCATCATATTTGGCCGAAGGATTGGTCACTACCTCTATACTGGCAATAGCATCTGCGGGTATCTGGTCAAGTGTGAGGGTAGAGGGACGGCCATCTACAAAAATAGTAGGACTGCCCCTGCGCACGGTGACGTTGCCATCTATGTCTACATTCACGGAAGGCACCTGTTTCAGCACGTCGGCAGCAGTACCGCCAGCAGAGGCGAGGTTCTTATCTACGTTGAAAACTTTTTTATCAATGGCCATGGTATAAGTGGGCTTTTCGCCAATCACTTCTACGCCAGCGAGTGACTTAACATTGGCGCTGAGTTTAACGTTTCCTATATCTACCTGGTTCTGTTTGGGTGTGAGGGCTACATCTTTATAAACGGTGGTATAGCCAATAAAATTTATTCTAAGTATATAACGTCCAGGGCTGAGGTGCTCCAGGCTGAAATCGCCGTTTCCTTTGGATAGCATACCCGTCACTACAGTAGAATCGGAACGTAAAAGCGCTACAGAAGCATACTCTACCGGTTTACCGCCCTCCGCATCTACTAATTTTCCATAAATAAGTCCTGAGGGGGCATTGTTGTGTTCTTGTGCTATTGCCGCCCCTGTTCCTGCCACTATTATCAGCCAAAGAATGGCGATCGTCCGCATATAAATTTTTTTCTTCAATACTTGCTTTATCTGTTGCCATAAAAGTAATAGGAATTCAACGCGTTGAAAGTGTTTTATGATGAATGGCAACGGGAAATACCTCTTTCTTCAATTCTCAAACTTCGTACCTTTACCTTCCACTTCCAATTTAAGCCATATGCACCGCGATTACCAACCTGACTGGGACATATATACATGCTCTATTGAGGACAATCCCGCTATTATAGGATTAGATCTGGACCTTCGCCGTTTTGCCCCTTTGAAAGATAAACCCAATGCCATATTTATAACCGTGTACCTGAACCATCCGCGGGCAGACGGCTTCCCGCAAGGGGATGAATTTGCCATGCTGGGAGAGATAGAGGATTCGCTGGTAGAACAACTGGAAGCGAAGCTAAACGCCTATTTCGTGGGCCGCACTATTTCGAATGGCGTGCGGGACTTTTACTTTTATACCGGCAATACCCTGCTGTACGATAAAGCCATTGCCGATGTGATGATCAATTTCCCCAATTACCGCTACGATTTCGGAGTAAAGGAAGACAGGACCTGGGAACTGTATTTTGATTACCTGTTCCCCGATGTACAGGAATTTCAGCGCATCCAAAACCGCAAAGTGTTGCGTACGCTGAAAAAACACGGGGATATTGGGGAAAAGGAAAGACAGATTGACCACTGGATCTACTTTGGCCGGGAAGAAGATCGGGAATTGTATTGGGAGCAGGTGAAGAAAGACGGCTTTCTGCTGGAAGAGAACGGGCGCAGCACCGAACCGGAATACCCCTTTATCTTGCATATTTCCCGCGCGGATCCGGCGGACGAGCACAGTATAGACCGGCTGGTAATGTACCTCTGGGACCTTGCCAGGCAGATGAATGCGCGCTATGACGGATGGGAGACGACGATTGTGAGTGGCTGACCGGCACTGCTCTGGAATGATGTTTGTATCCATACCTACGTCACCAAAACTGTTTACTTATGTTACGCTGGGCAGTTATTTTCTTTGTTGTAGCCATCATTGCGGCTATATTCGGATTTGGGGGAGTTGCGGCAGGTGCCGCTTCCATCGCAAAAATATTATTCTTCATTTTCATTGTGTTATTCCTTATCTCTTTATTATCCGGTTTATTGAGAAGATAAAATGTGTGATTCCAAATCCCAGATTCCAGGTTCCAAAGACCAGGGAGACCTTCCCGACGATCATTTGGAATTTGGAATCTGCCTTTTGGAATTTATTGTAAGGATTCCTTTTTTTTCGTTTCTCATTTTTTTAATACATTACAGGTACTGTTACACGCGTCTAAGTGATTGAAACGATTGGGAAGACTTATTAAAATATGCCGGCTCATCTGCTGCTGTTTCATCGTCTTTACACTGCAGCCTAATTTAGTGCAGGGGGGAATTGTACGTGAAGGATATTGCCCGCAGGTTAATGCCGACACGATTCCCAAACCCGCGCGCAATGGATTCTTTAACCGTTTGCGGGACTCTATCAGAAATAAGGAAGCCCGCCAGTCCTTCATCAAACGCATTACCCGGCAGGACGTGCCGGAGCCACCAGAGGATAGTTCCATTATCAAGAGTGAACGTTACTTTACGCCTTATGCGGGGCGGACCGTCCGGAATATCTATTACCGGCAGGTAAAAGTGTTTGGTCCCCGCAACATCAACGATACCACCTTCTCGTCCTCCATGAAGCTGCTGGAACTGGCCAACCGCCTCCACTACAACACGAATGAGTGGGTGATCCGGCAGGCGCTTTTCTTCCGCGAAGGAGACACCATCAACCCCTACACCATGGCCGATAACGAACGTTACCTGCGTAACAGGGCCTTCCTGCAGGATGCGCGGCTTTATATTATCAATACCGGCGCCTCACCGGATTCTGTGGATCTGCTGGTAGTAACAAAGGACGTATTTGAGTACGGCGCAGACCTGTCGTCATTCACTTCTACCAATTTCAGGGGCGGCATTTCCAACAATAATCTTTTTGGCGCAGGACAAAGCCTGGATGTCCGCTTCTCCTGGCAGAACAGCTGGACGCCACCCTGGGGTACCTCCATCCGGTATACCAAATACAACGTGGCAGGCTCCTTTGTTGATGCCAGCGTGGGCTATACTACGCTGAACGGGAATCAGCCCCAGGCGTTGGATACAGGCGTGCTGGAAGGATCTTATTATATACAGCTGGAAAGGCCGCTGTACCGTAACAACGCTACCCTGGTGGGTGGCCTGTTCCTGGCCAGCAACTGGTCTATTAACCATGCTGCGCGGCCCGACAGCCTTTACCGCAATTACCGTTATAAAGTGATAGACGCCTGGGTGGGATATAACTTTATCCGGCCCAGCTCCAGTTTCATAGACGTAGGCGCTAAGCCCAACGTGGCCATACTGCTCCGCCACTACAACCTCTTTTTCCAGCGTAACCCGTATCAGCCTGTGTTCAAGGCCGACCCGGTATATAATAACCGGCGGTATTACCTGGCCCAGTTAAGAGCTTTCCGGCAGGACTTCTTCAAATCGCATTATTTCTTTGGCTTTGGCAGAACAGAGGATATACCGCTGGGATATAACGTGGCTGCGACCTCCGGCTGGGAGAGCTGGAAAGAGCGGAGACGCCTGTATACCGGGTTGGAAGGACAAAAGTTCTTTACCACGAAGCAGCAAGGGCTTTTCAATGCCAGTTTTGGCATAGGCACTTTCTGGAGCAAGAGTGCATCGGAAGACGCTGTATTACATGCACGGCTGGAATATTACAGCCGCTTGCTCAACCCCTCCTGGGGCAGGTTCCGGGAGTTCTTTTTTGTAGACTACCTGAACAATCCCGACCCTTATTTTTATAAGCCACTGGAGATCAATATCGATAATGGGATCTGGGGATACAGGGGAACAAAAGTAATGGGATACCAGCGTATCAACATGCGTTCTGAAACTGTGTATTACAGCCCCCTGAAAGTACTTGGCTTCAAATTTAACTTCTCCACATACCTGCAGCTGTCGCAGATCACAGAGAACAACAATAATGTATTCAAAAACCCCTTACGAACAGCGATGGGAGCGGGGATAAGGGTACGTAACGAGAACCTGTCGCTGAATACCATCCGGATAGCGGCCTTATATATGCCGGGCGCCCCTCCGCCGGTAAAACCGATCTTCTTTGAGATAACGACAATAACAGATTTCAGGTTTGATATATCGGCGTTGAGATCACCACAGTTCCTGTTGTTCAAATAAATGCTAATTGCTGCGCGCAATCCTGATGATCACCAGTTTAGATACGGGTGTATTGCTTTTATCTGCCACGCTGCTTAGCGGCACCAGCACATTGGTTTCAGGGAAATAGGTAGCAGTGCATCTTTCCGGAATGCTGTATGCTACTACGATGAAACGGTGTGCGGTACGGCGGATGCCATCGTGATCGTTGTACAGGTCTACTACGTCACCGGCTTTAAGGCCTGCGCGGGCAATGTCGGCGGCATTCATGAAGATGACACGGCGTTCGTGATATATACCGCGGTAACGATCGTCCAGGCCATAGATGGTGGTATTGAACTGGTCATGGCTGCGGATGGTCATCATCATGTATTCATCGTTTGCCAGTACGGGCGTGTTCAGCGCTGCCACGTTAAAATGCGCTTTACCGCTGGCTGTATTGAAGCGCCCTTCGCGGGCGGTGTTGGGCAGATAAAATCCGCCGGGATGACGAACTCTCTGATTGTAGGACCTGAAGCCGGGTATGACCCTTTCAATATCTTCACGGATATAATCGTAGTGCTGTTCATATAATAACCAGTTAACCCTGGAGCGGTCGCCCAGCGTAGCTTTTGCCAGCCGGCAAACGATAACCGGTTCGCTTAACAGCTGGTCTGACACCGGTTGAAGGGTACCCTTCGACATTTGTATCACACCCATAGAATTTTCACAACTTACAAACTGTTGCTGGCCATTCAGCATGTCACGGTCGCTGCGTCCCAGGCAAGGCAGTATCAGGGCTTCTTTGCCATGAACCAGGTGACTGCGGTTCAGCTTTGTGGACACATGTACGGTAAGATCGCAATTGCGCAGAGCCTGCGCAGTGAGGCTTGTATCAGGCGTGGCAGAGAGAAAGTTACCGCCCATTGCTACAAACACTTTGGCCTTCCCGTCCAGCATTGCGCGAATGGACGCCACGGTATCGTAGCCATGTTCCCGCGGCGGCGCAAAACCAAATACGGTCTGCAGGCGGTTCAGCAGGGCAGGGGAGGGCTGTTCGTAAATGCCCATGGTACGATCGCCCTGTACGTTGCTGTGACCGCGTACAGGACAAGTACCTGCGCCGGGTTTACCGATACTGCCTTTCAGCAGTAGGAGGTTCACCAATTCTTTGATGGTATCTACTGCGTTCTTATGCTGGGTAAGTCCCATGGCCCAACAGGCAATTATTTTCTTTTTATGTTGGATAAGCTGTGCGGCTTCCCTGATCTGCTCCAGCGGTACGCCGCAATCGTCTGCCAGCTGCTGCAATGTATATTGCTTCAGATGCCCGATATAGCTGTCATAATCAAGTGTTTGCGTCGCAATGAAATCATGGTCCAACACTGTACCGGGTTGGGCGGCTTCTGCTTCCAGGAGCAGGAGGGCCAGGGCTTTGAGCAATGCCATGTCGCCATTAAGCCTTACCTGGAGAAAAAGGTCTGATATATGGGCTTTGATGTTCAGGAAACCATTCACTGTTTGCGGGTTCAGGAAATTCATGAGCCCTGCTTCCGGCAAGGGGTTAACAGCGATGATCTTTGCGCCGTTCTTTTTAGCGCGTTGCAATGCGCTGAGCATGCGGGGATGGTTGGTGCCGGGATTTTGTCCGAGGATAATGATCACTTCTGCCTGGTGAATATCATCCAGTGTTACAGAGCCTTTGCCAATACCCAGCGATTCACCGAGGGCTACGCCGCTGGATTCGTGGCACATGTTGGAGCAGTCCGGCAGATTATTAGTGCCGTACTCCCGTACAAACAGCTGGTAGAGGAATGCAGCTTCATTGCTGGTACGTCCGGAGGTGTAAAATATCGCTTCATCGGATGAAGCCAATGCATTGAGGTGTTGGCCTACTTTGGCAAAGGCGTCATCCCAGCTAATGGGCTGATAATGAGTAGCGCCTTCCGGCAGGTACATGGGCTGGGCAATGCGTCCCTTGCGGCCGATCTCATAATCGCTTAATCCGGCCAGGGTTGCCACGGAATGTTCTGCAAAGAAAGCCGGCGTCAGCTTTTTCTGGGTGGCTTCTTCGGCAACCGCTTTGGCGCCGTTCTCACAATATTCCGCAATAGAAGAGCGGTCATCATCAGGATCCGGCCAGGCACAGCTTGGACAGTCGAAGCCGTCCTTCTGGTTGAGCTTCAGCAGCGCTTTCAGGCCCCGTAAGGCGCCTGCTTCCTGTAGAATATGTTGAGCGCTGACGAGTACTGCAGGCACACCGGCAGCGGTGGTCTTGACTTTACCCAGTTTTAATCCCGTGAAGCGGGCGGGATTTTCAGCGGCGGGTTGGTGATCCATTATAATATATTTAAAAGCAGCAAGCTTATATTATTATTCTGTGTTCGTTAGTGTAGATATTACAACGTTGTTGTCTTAAAAATCCTACCAGGGTGATATTCCATTGTTGAGCCATTTTGACGGCGAGGCTGGAGGGCGCACCAACGGCAGCCACAATAGGAATGTTGGCCATGGCGGCTTTCTGAATGAGCTCAAAACCGGCGCGCCCGCTTAACAACAGGAGTGAGTTATGCAGGGGAATACCGGCAGAAAGGGCGGCGCCTACCAGTTTATCTACCGCGTTATGCCGACCAATATCTTCCCGCAGCAGTAACAGTTCTCCGGCTTCATTAAAGATAGCGGCAGCGTGCAGCCCTCCCGTGTCATCAAAAAGTGCTTGCTGATCACGGAGTACATCAGGCAGGGCCATTAAACGTGTAGCCGGGAAGGTGAGTGCAGGCCCTGTATCATAGGCAGCATTGTCAATGGTGGTGTAGATCGAAGCGAGATCCGTTTTACCGCAAACCCCGCACCCTGAGTTGGAATAAAAATTGCGTTGTGTAGATTGCAGCACGGGCTGCACCCGTTCATGCAGGCTTACCTGTATCGAATGCTGATCATCCTGCAGGAAGTGGACGTCTGAAATGTCGGCCGCGGATGTGATAATACCTTCAGTGAACAAAAAGCCGGTAGCCAGTTCGGTATCCTGTCCCGGTGTACGCATGGTAACGGTAATACTTTGCAGTTTCCTGTTATGCGCAGGACCGTATAACAGCCTGATTTCTAACGGTTCCTCGGCTGCCAGCGCATCTTCCTCGTCCGTGATGCGGGCGTTATGCACCTTTTTAATCCTGGTGTATGCGATTGCTGGGTTAGGCATAAACTAAAGGTACGAAAGTTAGTTATCAGTTGTCAGAGGTAAAGCGATGAGCAACAACACAGGGCTATAAATCCCGGTTTTATATTTATCATCGTCTAAAATTGTAACTTGTAAAAAATCTATAACATGCGTTGGCAAAATAAACGTTTAAGTGGTAATGTAGAAGACCGCAGGGGCAGCGGCGGTATGCGTAACATTGGCATAGGCGGCGGCATTGGGGGCATTATCATTATCGTGCTGGCTTTATTGTTCAATAAGGACCCGCAGACGGTATTGCAACAGGTACAACCCGGCGGCGCCAGCACTGAAACATCCGAAACGGTTACGGCCGGCAGTGATGAATCGGCACGCATGGCCTCTACCGTGCTGGCGTCAACAGAAGATGTATGGGCGGAACAATTCAGGGCACTTAACAAAACATACACACCGCCTAAAATGGTACTGTTTAGTGATGGTACTGAAAGCGGCTGTGGTTTTGCGCAATCTGCCATGGGGCCTTTTTACTGCCCGGCAGACGACAAGGTATATCTTGACCTTACTTTCTTTAACGAGATGCGGCAGCGTTTCAATGTAGTGGGCGATTTTGCGCAGGCCTATGTGATTGCGCATGAAGTAGGGCATCATGTACAGAACCTGCTGGGTATCAGCAGCAAGGTGCAGGCTATGCGCCAGCGGATGAGTGAAACGGAATATAATAAAATGTCGGTGAAGCTGGAATTGCAGGCAGATTTCCTGGCCGGCTTGTGGGCGCATCATGCAGACAAAATGGATACTATTCTTGAAAGCGGGGATATAGAAGAGGCCCTGAATGCGGCCAGTGCAGTAGGCGACGATAAGCTGCAGCAGGCTACACAGGGACGTGTAGTACCGGATGCGTTCACGCATGGAACGTCTGCACAGCGGATGTACTGGTTCAAGAAAGGGTTTACAACCGGGGACATCAACCAGGGAGATACCTTCGCGGAAATCAATAATTAATTCATCTGTTCCTGAACAACAATAGTATAGCCCTGCAGGTTAGTATCCTCTTCTGATAAAGGGACGGTGAAAAAGAAGCTGGTGCCGATACCAGGCTGGCTGTCAAACCAGATACATCCCTGGTTGAGCTCTACGAAATCTTTCGAAAGAGGGAGCCCGAGGCCGCAGCCTCTTTCATTCTGGGTGCCGGAAGTAGAATAATATATATGGGAGAAGATCTTATGCTGATCCTTTTCAGGAATGCCGATACCGGTATCCTGCACACAGATCTCCAGGAAAGCCCCTTTTATCTGTCCTGAAATATGAATGCTTTTGCCGGCCGGCGTAAACTTAATGGCATTGCAGATCAGGTTGCGCAGCACCACTTTGATCATGTCGGGATCAGCATACACCAATACCGGTTTCAGGAGCTGGTGGCTAAGGCGTACTTCTTTCTGGCGCGACAATGTTTGCAATAACTCAAATTCCCTGTTGAATATACTGGTGATCTCGAAATCATCGGCTTTTACGCGCATACCTTTCATCTGGCTGCTGGCCCAGTTGAGCAGGTTATCCATCATGTAGGCCGTATTTTTCATATCGCGCCAAAGCTCGTCTGTAAACTCCTGGAACTGATCGCGTTCCAGTTTATTATCGCGCAGCAGGAACAGCATTCCCTCCAGTATAGCGAGCGGCGAACGAAGATCGTGGGAGATCACGGAAAAGATCTTGTCTTTCACGTGGTTAAGGCTGCCCAGTGCTACATTCTGTTCCAGAATGATCCTGTTCTGCTGGGACACTTCAGCGTTCCGGCTGTTGAGCTGGCGGGACAGCTCTTCCTGGCGCCTGTAAAGGCGATACAGCAACACGGCAACGGGGATAAGAACAGCCAGCAGGAAGGAACATACAGCTACCAGGATACGCTGTTCCCTGATAGTGGCGAGGTGAGCGCGTTGCTCCTCTTTCAACAGCAGGTTTTCTGCCTGCCTTTTCTCCGATTCATATTTCTCTTTAGTGTTGGTGATGATCCGCTGTTTCTCTACCGCGAAAAATTTCTCTTTCAGCAAAGTGTATTCATTATAATGCTGCAGGGCAGCAATATAATCCTGCCTGGAAGAGTCGAGCTGGGCGAGATACTGGTAATAGATCATCTCATTCTTCGCATTCTTCAGCGTTGCATTGATGCGGGCAGCTTCCTTCAGCTGTGCGGCTGCCGCAGGATAATGTTTGAGCAGGGTATTTACCCGGCCAAGGTTCAGCCACGCTTTGCCGATGCCCGGCTTATTATCTGAAGCGGTATAGTATTGCAGGGATTGTTCCAGGTAGGTAAGGGCAGTCTCGTACTGGCCTTCCTCTTCGTAGATCAATCCTATATTCTCGTATGTAAAACCCAGTCCCCGTTCATCGTGTAGCGCCAGCTTCAGCTTTTCCGATTCACGCAGGTAGTGCAGGGCAGAATCGAACTGTTTGAGCCGCATGCAGGAAGAGCCGATGTTGTTCAATGTTTTGGCTATTTCCGCCTGCTCGTTAAACTGGCGTTTAATGCGCAGGGATTGTTTAAGGTATACCAGCGCCTGAGCAGGGTTGTTCTGTTCTACCAGTATGTTGCCGATGTCATTGTACAGGATCCCTGTTGTATGTACAAGACCAGACTTTTCGGCCATTTTCAACGCCCTCATGGTGAGGTCCATCTGTTTATCCAGGTTGCCCTGGGTATTTTCTACGAGTGCCTGGTTACGGATAGCCCATATCATGCCTTCCGTATAATCCAGGCTGTCTGCCAGGCGCAGTGCTTCCTGTGCATATTGTGCCGCCTTCTCAGCATCCTTTGTAAAATGGAGCCTGCTTAACTGGTTGAGGAGCTTTACCCGAACGGAATCATGCCGGGGATGCGCATCGAGGCTATGCAGCAGGCTGTCTGCCGGTGAAGTTTGCGCCATTGACACGGGATTTACCATAGATAATAAGATCCAGGTAACCGGTAGGTATAGGAAACGACTGTCGCTCATGTTAATACGGTGGCATAGATTATCCAGTGTTCACTGTGTATTTTAACGGGGATAATTACACGTTCCGGGGCGCAAAACTAATGTTAAATAGCCAGTAATCAAAAAGGGACTGACAATTAATCATTTGCGGAAGCAGAGGCCTGTATTTCGGGTACTTTGCCGGTAATATGGATAACGTTGCCCTCGGGATCTTCAAAATAGGCTACACGCTGGCCCCAGGGTTTAGTAGCCGGTGGCACCAGCATGTGCGCGCCCTGCAACTCCAGCCTCTCGCAGGTGAGGTCTACATTATCGGTGTACAGGCACAGTTCGAATTGCTTATTGGCATTGAGGAGGATGTTCTTTTCCACGTGCTCTTCGGCCATATCATAACGTGTGAGCCCCAGTCCCGATTCTCCCAGCTTCAGGTACACATAAGAAGGGGGTTCTGGTTTTGCCGGCCACTGACGGATATGTTCAAAACCCAGCACCTGGCAGTAGAACTCTGCACAGGCAGTAACATCTTTTACATAAATGATGGGAAAGGGGCTGCGGAACATACAAAACGTTTCATTTAAGTTAATTAATTATTGACAATTAATGATTAATAATCATAGCAATTGTAGCTCGCCGGACTTTTATTCATTATTAATTAAATAACTTGCGCCCAAATTTATCCGTATCATGACTGTTAAGCGGAGTGCCGCGCTGAGTTTTATTTTCGTTACCATACTGATTGATGTTATTGGCTTTGGTATTATCATCCCGGTAATGCCGAAACTTATTGAGCATCTTACGGGAGGAGGATTGAGTGAGGCTTCCCAATACGGAGGCTGGTTATTGTTTGCCTTTGCTGTTACACAATTTTTCTGTTCCCCGATAGTAGGAGGGCTGAGCGACCGTTATGGCAGGAGGCCGGTATTACTTTTAGCGCTGCTGGGCTTCGGAATAGATTACCTGTTCCTGGCTTTTGCGCCTACAATAGCATGGCTGTTTGTAGGCCGCGTGATCGCAGGAGCTACCGGCGCCAGTATGACCACCGCCACTGCCTATATCGCCGACGTGAGCGAGCCTGAGAAAAGAGCGCAAAACTTCGGACTGGTGGGTGCTGCATTCGGGCTGGGTTTTATCATCGGGCCTGTAATAGGGGGCTTGTTCAGCCACTGGGGGCCACGAGCGCCTTTCCTGGCAGCAGCTGCCCTTACCTTTATCAATGTATTGTACGGCTACTTCATACTGCCGGAGTCGTTGGTGCAGGAGAACCGCCGCGCTTTTGACTGGAAAAGGGCTAATCCGCTGGGATCATTGATGCACCTGCGGCGGTACCCGGTGGTGACCGGCTTGATTGCATCGCTGGTGCTGATCTACATCGCCGCACATTCCGTACAATCCACCTGGAGCTATTTCACCATGCTGAAATTTAACTGGAATGAAACCTGGGTGGGGTATTCACTGGGATTTGTAGGATTGCTGGTCGCCCTGGTACAGGGACTGCTGATCAGGGTTACCATTCCGAAGCTGGGGCAGAAATGGTCGATCTACACCGGTCTGCTGTTATACACTTTCGGGTTGGTACTGTTTGCCTTTGCGGATCAGGGATGGCTGATGTTTATTTTCCTGGTGCCCTACTGCATGGGCGGAATCTGCGGACCTGCGCTGCAGGGGGTTATTTCCAGCCAGGTGCCGCCTACAGAACAGGGAGAGCTCCAGGGTGCACTTACAAGCCTGATCAGCGTTACCTCCATTATAGGTCCGCCGGTGATGACCAACCTCTTTGCCTGGTTCACGAAACCCGGCGCTCCGGTACATTTTCCCGGCGCCCCATTCCTTGCAGGAGCGGTACTAACGTTTACCAGTATACTTTTATCCCGGCAGGCATTGGAAGCCTTCGGAAAAAGCAAAAAGTAAATTATTCATTATTAGCTACATTTGAATCATGAAGCCGATCATTACTATAGAGTATTGTCCAAAATGCGGGTGGTTGCTTCGCTCTGCCTGGATGGCACAGGAATTGCTAACAACCTTCGCCGATGACCTGGGCGGTGTTACCCTCCGCCCCAGCGAAGTGGCTGGCAGCTTTATCATTTATATTGAAGATGAGAAGCTCCTGGACCGTAAGGAATTCGGACATTTCCCGGAAATCAAGGAACTCAAGCAAATGGTACGTGATAAAGTAAACCCAGGTAAAAGCCTGGGCCATGCTGACAGGAAGTAAACACATTGAATGCAAAACAGGACATACGCCACCATCTTACTGCTGCTCTGCGCCGGCATGCTGAAGGCGCAGCACGCGCAAACGGATACCACCGCCGTACGCAGCGATACTACCATACATAAGCCGAGCTTTTTTGTGCTGCCCGCAATGGCCTACTCCCAGGAGAAAGGGCTTGAAGTAGGGGCAGCCATCTTATATTCCTTTTATCTGGACAAGCAGCACCCTGATCCGCAGACCAGGAACTCTACCATCAACCTGATACCGGCCATCACTACTGAGAGACAGTGGAAGATAGACCTGAAAACGGATTTCTGGACCCGGGGCAATGCCTGGCACTTTAAGAGCAACCTGCGTTACCATGATTTTCCGCTGTATTTCTACGGAATAGGCGATACCACCCGCAAAGTAAACCAGTCGCTACTCAACAACCAACGCTACAAAGTGCAGCTGGAAGGGGAGAAGCGCATTACCGGTAATTTCTATGCCGGGCTAACCTTTCTGTACCAGCATGATGATTACAGCGCCGGCGACAGCAAAGGCGTTTACCCGCATATGCAGCTGATTAATAAGGACGGCGGGCATGTTACTTTTATCGGGGCCACCGGTATATTTGATAACCGGGATAACCAGAACTATACCACACGTGGCAGCTGGGTACGTCTCAATGTATCTTATGCTCCTGAATTTTTAAGCAGCCAGGCACTTTGGAAGATAGAAGCGCAAAGCAAACATTTCTTCCCCTTATCCCGTAAAAGCACTATCGGCATAAATGCCAATTTCAGTTCACTGCAGGGCAATACCCTGCCTTTTTACCTGTTGCCGGAAATGGGTAACGACCTCTTAATGAGGGGGTATTATACCGGCCGTTACCGCGATCAGAATTACCTGGCCTTCCAGGCAGAATATCGCTATTTCCTTGATCCAAAGATCCCGATCAATATCTGGTTTGTACATATGCAGCCTAAGTTTGCATTAGCAGCCTTTGGCGGCGCCGGCTCGGTATTCCGCAACAACGATATCGGGGGTACCGGGTTCAAGCCCAACTACGGTTTGGGCGCCCGTTGGTTCTACGATGAAAATGCGAAGCTGACCATCCGTGTGGATTACGGCTGGGGTGAACAGCGGCCGGGAGAAAAACGTCAGTCCGGGCTTTATTTGTCGCTGGCGGAGGCGTTCTAAGCAGCTGCAAGGGAACAGCTACAAGCTGCAAGGGATGAAAGCGGATGAGTTATCAGCGTTTATCTCTTGCAGCTTGTTCTTTTTATTGCAGATCAGACCAGTCAAAAGCGGCGTTGGCAGCGGGGGATACGGATTGCTGCAATAAAGGTCTTAATGCTTTTACCCTTTCCGGATATTGGGACGCGAGATTGTTTTGCTCGCCAATGTCTTTACTGATGTTATATAACTCCAGTATCTCAGGTGTTCCTTTCTTTTTAAAGCGTACCAGTTTCCAGTCGCCTTGCAGTACGGCCTGTTTAAGCTGGCCTTCATTAAATTGCCAGAACAGGTGCTCATGTTGTTGCTGCTGTTTTTTGCCCTGGATAGCAGGTACAAAGGAGAAACCATCGACGTTGGCGGGAGCAGGGGCCCCCGCGAGATCACACATAGTAGGCAACACATCCCAGAAAGCCCATACCTGATTGCTGGTACGCCCGGCAGGTACTTTACCCGGCGCTCTTACGATCATGGGCACACGAATTCCTCCTTCGTACAGGTCGCGCTTAATGCCACGGAGAGGTCCGTTGCTGTCGAAGAATTCCGGATCGGCGCCACCCTCTTTATGGGGTCCGTTATCGCTGGTAAAGAAAACATAGGTATTATCATCGAGCCCAAGCGTTTTCAGTAATTGCATCAGCCGGCCAACATCTGCATCGAGCTTGGTAACCATGGCGGCGAAGGCTGCGTGCGGTTGCGCCTGGCTATGGTAGCTTGTTTTATCTTTCTGAACAAAAGGCGTTTCAGGTCCCAGTTTACTGCTGCCATCGGCGTTCAGGAAGGGCTGCATGTATTTTTGCGGCAGCAGCAGCTCCGCATGAGGGATAGTGACAGGAAGGTATAAAAAGAAAGGTTCGTCTTTGTGCTCCCGTACAAAGGCTAGTGCATGATCCATGATCAGGTCATGGCTGTACTGTGAATCTGTTTGTACCTGCCGGAGCTGTTTATCTTTCAGTTCAAAGAGATGATCGGTAAAATAATGATGCGCATGCCGCTGGTTTAAATACCCAAAGAAATAATCGAAGCCCTTGAATTGTGGCGCCCCGCTGTCATTCTCTTCTCCAAGTCCCCATTTACCAAACATTCCGGTAACGTATCCCTGAGCCTGGAGGCGCTGGGCCAGGGTAGTGTCTTCAGGCCGCAGGTGCTGGTCGGCATTACCTCTTATATAAGCATGCCCCATATGGTAGCCGGTCATCAGTGCGCAGCGGGAGGGAGCACATACCGGGCTGCCTGCATAGAAGCGGGTGAACCTTGTTCCCTGGCTGGCCAGCTTATCGATGAACGGCGTGCGTATACGGCTGCCAGGATTGTAGGAAGAAAGGTTGCCATAACCGAGATCGTCCGCTATGATAAAAATAATGTTCGTTGGTTTGTTACTGTTAGATGATTGTCCGGTGGCCTGCCATATACAGGAGACCGTGATCAGCAGAGCCATTAAAGGGCTGCGAAGATGCTTGGTACCAGTTTTCATATTAGTGGAAAATTAGTCTACTACTCTGGTAGACAAAATATTATTAAATTTTTGATTTTGCAACAGTTTATCGTTAACTTCCAGTACGACCGTATCCGTTAACCAAAACAACGCTTATATGAATCGCATTACCATGCTTATGGCGGTCATGTTATTACTGGCCGGTTTGCAATCCTCATTAGCCCAAAGCCCAACAGCTCAGCCAGACACACAAGCGCCTTCATCCAGGTTTTATCTAAAAGCAGGAGGTGGCTATTTCTTCAGCGTTTTTCCCGGGCAGTTCCCGGATGTTGGACCATATCCGCCACATGATGTGCGGAGCACGTACAATCCTGCCAATGGCCAGACCACGACAGTATCTGACAAGGTACTGACCGGTTCTTACGGCGAAGGCGCACGGGGCGGCCTTAGCTTTGGCTGGAACATTAACCGCTTCATTGCACTGGAAGGAACGGTGAATTATTATCACAGCAAAGAAAATTTGATGACGCGGCAGCTAACCACCATACAGGGCAGCGACCAGGTAGTTGGCAATATCGCTTCCAACGGCTATGCCAGGGCTTTTGATTTTGCGCCCGGCGTAGTGATGAGCCCTGGATTTCAAAAACTGAACCCGTATGTACGTTTCGGTATGGTGGTGCCTTTTTACGGCCGTTTGCACATTAAGACAGACGCCAGTACCAATACGCCGGTTTCTGCTACGGTGATAGCCCAAACCGAGATCCACCGGGAAGAAGAAGTACATCCAAACATTACGCTGGGGTTCCAGGGCGCACTGGGCCTGACCATGCCCGTAGGCCGGCGGTTTGACGTATTCCTGGAAACAGAATACCGCAACGTGCCGGCTAAAAGCAAAAAGAAGGAAGTGACCCGCTATGAAGAAACCACGCGGGTGGTAAACACCAGCAATGGGGCGGTGATCAGCACTCAGCAGCGAGGGTTGAATGATCTGTCCACTGCAGAGCGGTATACCGATTACGTAACGACCCTGGACGCGAGCTCAAATACAGCGATCAGGCGTGAAGGCGCTCAAACCCATTACAAGGATGATAACAAGCCGGCCAATGACCTGAAATCCTATATCAACATCGGCGGATTAGGCGCCAATGCAGGAATCAGGTGGCGGTTCTAAACCTTATTCCGTTCCTTTCAGCTGTTGGGCCAGGAAGGGCCTCAGCAGGTCGACCGGCACCGGGAAAATGGTAGTGGAATTGTTCTCTGTGGCTATTTCGCGCAGGGTTTGCAGGTAACGCAGCGTAAGGGCGCTGGGCTGTTCGCTCAATATCTTGGCGGCATCGGCCAGGCGCTGCGAGGCCTGAAATTCTCCTTCGGCAGCGATCACTTTGGAGCGGCGCTCGCGTTCAGCTTCGGCCTGTTTGGCCATGGCGCGCTGCATTTCCTGGGGCAGGTCGATCTGTTTCACCTCTACATTGGACACTTTGACGCCCCAGGGCTCCGTGTGTGCGTCTATGATCTGCTGTAGCTTCTGGTTGATCTTTTCCCGTTGGGACAGGAGATCATCCAGCTCTGATTGTCCAAGTACGCTGCGCAGCGTGGTTTGCGACAGCTGGGAGGTAGCCATCAGGAAATTTTCCACTTCCACTACGGCCTTGTTGGGTTGTATTACGCGGAAATATACCACAGCATTCACTTTGATGGACACATTATCCTGAGTAATGATATCCTGGGGCGGCACATCCATCACCACCGTGCGTAGGCTTACCCGCACCATTTTATCGATAATGGGGATCAGCAGAATTAAACCGGGCCCTTTTACGCCGCCGCCCACCAAACGGCCCAGCCGGAATACCACCGCACGCTCGTATTCACGTAAAATGCGAATGGCATTCGCCAGGATAATAACGGCAAAAACGATGATAACGACCATCCAAACAGAAACTGTTTCCATATTTAAAGGTTTGAAGTTCAAACTATAAAGGTTCCACCAGCAGGGTAAGGTCGCGGATGCCCACCACGCGTATCTTTTCACCACGGGCGATGGCGGCGCCGGTGGATATTGCCCGCCAGATCTCTCCATGTACGCGCACGGTGCCGCCGGGTTCCAGTGCCTCCAGGGATTCTCCGATCTCGCCGGCCATGGCTTCCACGCCGGTTACCGGCCTGGCGCGCAGCGCACGTACCCCCAGGCCCAGCACAAACAGGAAAAAGAGCGATGATACTGCTACTGCAGCGATGATCACACTACGGGAGATCCTGACGGATTCCAGCGCCGCATCTGACCGGATCAGCATCAGTGAGCCTAACAGGAGCGAGGCCACTCCGCCAATAGCCAGTATACCGTGGCTGACAATTTTGATCTCCAGTAAGAACAGGATGATCGCAAAGACGATCAGGGCCAGGCCCGCATAATTTATAGGCAAGGTATGCATCGAATAAAAGGCGAGGATCAGGCTGATCACGCCTACAATGCCCGGCAGGATGGCTCCCGGGTTATAGAGTTCAAACAGGATCCCGTACATGCCGAGCAGCAACAGGAGATAAGCCACATTCGGATCAACCAGCAGGTCCAGTATCTTTTCCAGGGCCGTCATTTCCACGGTTTCTACCTGCGCTTTGGCCGTGTGGAGGACGGCGATGCCGCCCTGAACGGGAATATTTTTACCATTGATATTACGCAGCAGATCTGTAGTATTGGCTGCAATGAGATCCACTACATGTTTTTCCACGGCTTCTTTTTCTGTGATCGCCAGGCTGCGACGAACCGCATCCTCGGCCCATTGGAAATTACGCTGGCGTTTCTCAGCAATAGAGCGGATAAATGCGGCTGCGTCATTGGTGGCTTTTTCGCTCATGACAGAGTCCGTTTTTCCCTGGAGATCCACCGGATGTGCGGCCCCGATATTGGTGCCGGGCGCCATGGCGGCAATATGGGCGGCCATGGTGATAAAAACGCCTGCAGAACCGGCGTGAGCGCCGCCCGGGGCCACATATACAACTACAGGCACCGGGGATTCCAATATATCGCTGACGATGACCCGGGTGGATTTCAACAAGCCGCCGGGCGTGTTCAACAGGATCACCAGGCATTCAGCTTTTTCGCCGGACGCTTTTTTTATGCCGTTGTGAATGTGATCGGCGGATACCGGGTTAATGCTGCCGTCGATCTTTATGACGACTACTTTTTGGGCAGAGAGTAAGGCCGGGATCAATAAAACAAGCAACCAAAAAAGAAAAAATTGCTTCATGGAAAAGCAGGATTTATGAAGCGATGTGTATCTATTAAGTTACGTAAATTTGCCGTAATAATTCCCTGTGCCAATTTAAAACTAACAAACCCAAAGGAATACCTGCTCCCCCTCGACCAACTACTCTATTCTCCTGATAATTTACGTTATGTTAAATAGAATAAAAGAGGTTTCTCCCCTATAAATAGCTGACTGCCAGCTGATGTGATTTCCTGGTACCGGTTCTTTACGATCACCATTTCAAGCTTGATCAAGGGCTTATTCAAGCCGGCAAGGTCAATTTTATGGACCCTGACCTTTTCAATTCGGCCGCCAGATGGATCGCGCTTCTTATACGCTGATAAGTGCCACAGCGGCAAATATTGCCACTCATCGCATTATCAATATCCTTATCTGTGGGCTTGGTATTATGCTTAAGCAGCACGGCGGCGCTCATGATCTGCCCGGACTGGCAATAGCCGCACTGCGGCACGTCAAATTCAGTCCAGGCCTGCTGCAGCGGCCCGGCCAAAGCAGGATCCAGTCCTTCGATCGTAACAACCTGCTTATCCGCCGCACGGGACGCCGGGACCACACAGGAACGGATTGCTTCTCCATCCAGGTGTACGGTACAGGCTCCGCACTGGGCAGCGCCGCAGCCGAATTTCGTGCCTGTAAGTCCGAGCCGGTCGCGGATAACCCAAAGCAACGGCATGTCAGCCGGCACATCCAGCTGGTGCATTTTTCCGTTTACATTCAGCTTTATCATAAGGGGGAATTATTGCAGTTTATCAACTGATATCCTGGTTCATTATTGGCAATTGCCGGATACGCTTACCCGTTGCAGCAAATATCGCATTGGTGAGCGCCGGCATCATGTGCCCAACCGTAGCCTCTCCCACGCCGCCGGGCTTCTCGTTGCTGGCGACGATAAAGGTCTCGATCTTCGGCATTTCGTTGATCCGTAAAGTTTTGTAGTCGTAGAAATTACGCTGCTGCACTTTACCATCTTTAAAAGTGATCTCGCTGTACAGCGCAGCAGACAAGCCAAAAGCTATATTGCTCTCCATTTGTGCCGCCACACCATCGGGATTAACAGCCAGGCCACAGTCTATTGCGCAAATAACCCGGTCTACTTTAAGCGAAGCTTCTTTTGATACCGACACTTCTGCCACTACAGCAGAAAAACTGCCCATGGCTTCGGAAACCGCGATCCCTCTCCCGTGGCCTGCCGGCAAGGATGTTTCCCACCCGCTTTTTTCTGCCGCCAGGTTCAGCACGTTTAATAAACGGGGCGCGTTTTTCAATAACATACGACGGTAGGTAACAGGATCTCTTCCAGCGGCATGCGCCAGTTCGTCTGCAAGGCTTTCCATGGCAAAGATGGTATGGCTGAATCCGACTGCCCGCCAGTTATCAATGGTAATGGGCCATACAGGGGTGTTCAGTTCTATACGCTGATCAGCAATACTTTTAACATAAGGCGCTGTATGTGTGCCTTCAATAGAGAAAGCATCTACGCCGTTAACAACGGCTACTTTTTTCGAAGGGGCCGCCGGACATTACCGACTGGCCAACACTTACCTGTTTCCAGGCAATGGGGATTCCGTCAGCATCCAGTCCGATCTTAAAACGATGAAGGAATGCAGGTCGGTACATGCCGCCCTGGATATCATCTTCGCGGGTCCAGACCGTCTTTACCAGTTTGCCGGAGGCTTTGGCCACTTCCACGCCTTCGCGTACAAAATCAGAGCGGGCAATGTTCCTTCTTCCGAAAGAGCCTCCCAGGAATACGGTATTGATCAACACTTTATCCACCGGCAAGCCGGTGATCTCACTGGCGGCTTTCTGGTCATCGGTTTGGGTTTGTGTACCGGTCCATATCTCGCATTTGTCTGCGCTCAATTTCACTGTACAGTTGAGCGGCTCCATGGGCGCGTGGGCAAGGAAGGGCGCAAAGTATTCAGCTTCCACTACATGCGTAGCACGCTGCAGCGCTTCGTCGGGATTGCCGGCATTAGTAGCCGGCAGTCCGCCTTTATCCGCCCTTTGTTTCAGCTCGGCAAGCAAGGTATCGCTATTGATACGAGCGCCTTCGCCGGCCTCCCACTTGACTTTCAATGCATCGCGGCCTTTTTTTGCTGCCCAGAAATCATCTCCCAGCACAGCGATACCGCTTGGTACAACTACTACCTGGCGAACGCCTGCAACAGCCATTGCAGCTGCCGTATCATATTCCTTTGCCGTGGCGCCGGCAATCGGCGGCCTGGCAACGAGGGCTGTGAGCAGGGAGGGAAACTGTACATCCATCCCGAAAATGGCTTTGCCATTGATCTTTACAGGGGTGTCCAGCCGTTTTACTTTTTTGCCTATGAATTTCCAGTTGCCGGGTTCCTTTAAGGGGACCTCTGCAGGCGCCGTGAGTTTAGCAGCATCTTCCACCAGCTCTCCGTAGCGGATCCTTTTATCCCCGATGATCACGTAGCCATTTTCTGTACGGCAGTCTTTTGCATCCACATGAAAGCGATTAGCTGCCGCCTGCACCAGCAGGTAACGGGCAGTAGCGCCGGCCTTGCGGTAACGGTCGTATTCAGACACGAGGCTGGTAGAGCCACCGGTGCGCTGGGTAGCGTAGATGGTATGATAATAAGCCAATGCTGCAGGCGCATGTTCTGCCCGGATGCTTTCCCAGTTAGCATCCAGCTCTTCGGCAATAAGCATGGAGAGGGAGGTTAAGATGCCTTGTCCAAGTTCGCAATGCGACAGTATAACAGAGACCGTGTCGTCTGCTCCTATACGCAGATAGGCATTAGGCGCGAGCACAGTATCAGCATTGACAGCAAGCCGTTTCCGGAGGCCTGCTGGCACGTTAAATGCAATGACCAAACCTCCTGCCGCCATGGCGGCGGTGGATATAAATTGTCTGCGGTTGAGCTTTTGGGGTGTTGGCATGGCTGCTCAATTTTAGCGGATCCAATAAAGTAGCGGAACTAACCTAATTTAAGTAAAATTCTTTAGATCTCATAGACTACTCTTTAATCCGGTTGTACTGCTGCAGGATGCTTTTTACCCTATCCATAGGAATGGACGCTATTACATGCCCATCTTTCCCTTTCATGGTAGTGGCGGCAAAGAGGGAATTGATAATAGCTTCTTCTGTGGCTTCAATAGCAGCCATGAACAGGGGCGTAACATATTCATTGTGCAGTACCGGAACGGATTGTACCGGTCCGGAGGGCGCATACGGGACGCGTACGGAATCCGCAGTGGAAAAGGCGATCACATAATCCCCACTGCCGTTGGAAGCAATACCGCCCGTTTTTGCCAGTCCCATAAAGGCCCTTTTAGCCAGGCGTTGCAGGTTCCGGCTGTCCAGCGGCGCATTGGTGGCTACCACGATCATACAGGAACCGTCTACATTGTTCTTCAGCTGATCGCTGAAATCAAACTTTCCCAGCTCCTCGCCTACAGGCGCACCGTCTATCTGCAGCACGCCGCCAAAATTGGTCTGAACCAGTACACCTACCGTATACCCTCCCAGCTGTTGCGGCAGTTTGCGGGATGAGGTACCAATACCGCCCTTGAAACCGAAACAAATGGTACCTGTGCCCGCGCCCACACAACCTTCGGTAACAGGACCTGACTGGGCATGCTGTAAAGCCTGCAAAACATCGTCTTTGCTAACAGGCTGTTTACGGATATCATTCAGCCAGCCATCATTGGTTTCTCCCACCACTGCGTTTACAGACTGTACCTTTTCGTTGCCTTGCTGCTGCAGGGTATATTCGATCAAGGCATTCATAGCCACCGGCACATTCAATGTATTGGTGAGCACCACTGGCGTTTCCAGGTTGCCCAGCTCTGTTACCTGCGTGCTGCCGGCCAGCTTGCCAAAGCCGTTACCCGCAAAGATGGCGGCAGGTACTTTCTGCTGGAAGATATTACCATCATAAGGCAATATTGCGGTCACGCCCGTACGAATATTGTCGCCTTTGATCAGGGTGGTATGCCCCACTTTCACGCCCGGAACATCTGTAATGGCGTTCCATTGGCCGGGAGACATTACGCCTATACGCAGGCCCCAATCACGGGCTCTTTTGTTGGGCTGGGCATGAATCGTTTGTGATAAGGTCAGTACAAGAACAATGATGAGGATAATACGCATAGGCTTGAAAATAAGAAAAATCAGCGATACGCCGTTTCCCCGTAGGCTGAAGCGCCGCTACCGCTGCGGCGCTTCTTTTACACATTCCTGGTGCCAGCCCGGGTGATGCCCTGCCCTCCAGCCGCCAAAGCGGAAGAAAAATGCATTGGCCGACAGAAAGAGCACTACGGCCAGTATAGCTGCTACCCTGGCGATCACCGTTAAAGTACGGTTCCTTGCAAATGGCCCGAATACATAGCCGATAACAAATACCATACAAGCAATGAACAGTATCCGAAAGAAAATGAACGCGAAGATCATAATAGATAGTTTTAAAGTTTAAAATCAGATGCTGTAACAAAGCTACAGCGCTCATGCAGGCGGCATGCGGCAGAATAGATCAAGGCAGTAAATGTGGATACAAGACGGGAAATTCCGTATAAATAAGAATTGCTAAATTGGCTGCTGCAATGGAAAAGCTGAAGTATTCCTTTTATAACCGTACTGATGTGCTGGCGATTGCCCGGGAATTGCTGGGCAAGGTATTGGTCACACAATTCAATGGTATTTCTACCGCCGGCCGCATCGTTGAAACAGAAGCCTATGCCGGTGTGGTGGACCGCGCCTCTCATGCCTACGGCGGAAGGCGCACCGCCCGCACAGAAGTGATGTTCGGTAAAGGCGGTACGGCCTATGTGTACCTGATCTACGGCATCCATCACCTGTTCAATGTGGTGACCAACAAAAAAGATGTACCGCATGCCGTGCTGGTAAGGGCTATAGAGCCGCTGAGCGGAATTGAGCACATGCTGGACCGCTGCGGTAAGGAGCGTTGGGATTATACCCTTGGTAAAGGCCCTGGAAATGTATCGAAGGCCCTGGGTATCAACACCGGTTATACCGGCCGGGACCTTACAGGTAATGATATTTACATCGCTGCAGATGGTTTTATACCTCCTGCAGGCGCAATAATTGCCACCCCCCGTATAGGTGTAGACTATGCCGGAGCAGATGCATTGCTGCCGTACCGGTTCATCCTGAAGGATAACCCGTATGTAAGCGGCAAGCGAATCAATAACAAGCTTATGAGTTGATAACCCCGGTGAGTTTTTCGTCGCGGTTCCGCAGATCTATTCCGCCTTCCATGAGTGATTTAAGATTCACCAGGTAAAAGAGCCAGCCGCCCTGGCAGCCAATGTGGTAGTTAAATTTTGCGTCTTCGTCCGTAGGAATGTTTTCCTGCGTTAGTTCAATGATAGTTGCGCCTTCCATTGTCTTGGCGCTAACACTTACAGTACCTGCTTTTCCAAAGGTAAACTGCAGGAAGTCTCTGCCATTGGCAGCCAGCACGGTGCCGGTTTCCGTAACGTTGTCAGGGAAACCAAACCATCGCCATTGGTAAGTATCGCCGGGCGCGATCTTTTGCCCGCCCGACTTTTCAGTTCCCTCTGCTGTAGTGAACAGCGCCTGGCGCAGGAAGAAGCTTTCTAATCCTCCGGGGCTGGTCCAGCGATCATAGATCTCCTGGATGGACGCATTAACAGGGATCCTTAACATAAATTGACTCCAGTCTTTCTTTTGCATAATATATGTTTTAGGGATTGAACAATCCTTCCAGCTGTGCATCCCATTCCTGTTGTAAGGCTTGCTGCCTTGCTGCAGGCAGACTATAGGCAGCCAGCCAGACGCTGACCTCACGAAACCGTCCGAATACTTCAATAGTGACGCGGAACAAGGCGTTATTGAGATGCTGTACAGTACCGGTAAAATCGTAAGGGGGATTGAGGAACAAGATCGTTCCTTCATACGGTACACCCTGCGGTGAATGAAGCGTATAGGCGTTGCCGGCGCCTTTAAACCGGACCGCTTCATGCATCAACCTATGCCAGGCCTTTTCAACATTCGCGTGGTCAGGCAGCACAATACGCGACCAGGCCACTGCCCTGTCCTCACCCAGGTGGTGATTGACGTAATGCTTAAGACTTTGCATTTCGGAATGCCAGCCGCGGTTTACGGCGTTATATTCATCGTCCCAGTTGGTATCCGGACCAAAGCCGGAATGCACCAGTCGCAAAAGGGTGCGGCCTTTTTCCGTTTCAAGGAAATATTCCAGTACCAGCTGAACGGGATCGCTATTGATCATTTGTGCCGGATGGCGCTTGTCTGGATCCAGCTCCTTGAAATCAGCGCCATGCTCGTATACCATTTTTAAGTACTTATTTTCTATGGCTTCCCGGATATGGAACTTCCAGGTATGATCATCGCCCCAGGACAGCTGTACCTCTCCTGGTTTTACAATGGCATCCAGCGGGAACCAGCGCTTCAGTTCTTCTGCAGTCGTCAACGCTTTCCATACAGCGTTAACATCTGCATCCAATACAATGCTCAGTTCTATTCTCCGTTTGTTTTTCTTATCGGCCATAATGTTAGCTTTTAGCAGAGCTGGTAGGATGAGCGAACACGTTGAAGCGGTATTTTCTGGCATTTGGATCATTTCCGGCGTGGTATTTGGTCAGAAGCCGGGCTATAGTTTCAGAAAGTTCTTCTGCAAACGCGTTCAGGGTGGCTGGATCTGCAAAGCTGGCCTCGGCCTGCAGCGAGAAGGTGGATAATTTCTTATTGGCTTTGGCCGCCGCCTGCTGCAAAGTGGCTACTTCCCGGATAGTTTGAGCGGCGGCTGCCACCAGGTAGGTGGAAGAGAATTGGTCCCTTACCTGGCCGGCGCTTGCTTCCGGAAAAGTATCCATACAGATCAGGTAAGCCTTTGCAGTAGCGCGTACAATCCGCTCTATACAATTGCCTTTCTTCTTTTCCTCTACCAATTCCAGCAATTTATTCTTTTCCAGCTCTTTAAGATGATAGTTGAGCTGCTGCCGGTTCATGTTCAGCTTACGGGCAAGTCCTGAAGCGGAATCAGGCTCTTTCAAATGCGCCAGTATCTTCATACGCATGGGGCTGAGCAGCGCAGCTGCTGCCTCTACATCATGAACAAGGTTGTAAGATGGTTGCGTTTTAGTAGTCACATAACAAATCTACACCGAAAAATTAATTTTTCAAGAAAATATTGCAGTTCGGGTAAATACTTCTTTTTTAATGAAATAAATAGATATTGATACGGATAATGAACCATGTCCCAATTTCCCCTAATTTTATAGCTCCTACTTTACCTGGTACACCCCGCTATTCCCATACGTAAGCAATCGCCCCTTTATTTACCCTAAATCATGATTAGCATGAAACCCGCTTTAATTCCCTCATTTCCTCTACAGTTAGTGATGATTACCTCACTGATGTTGTTTGCCTGTAAAAAAGACGATCATCACCCGGACGAACGGCCCCGATGCCGTATACAGCAGCTAAAAGGAGATCTTGGATCTTCCTTACTCGACAGCGCTGTTTTTGTCTATAACACTAAAGGAGACCCGGTTAGCGTTACGCGGACCATCCCAAGCACCGGCCATCCCAACTACCTGTTGCGTTATGATGCGCATCGCCGGTTAACTGATTTTATAGGCATGTATTCTGACGGCGTGCATTTCGAGTTCAGGCACCGCTACGGCTATGACAGCAAAAACAGGATCGTGCAGGATACCACCTACACTTTTGGCGCTTTAACGGATCCGCCGTCCCAGGCTTTCCTGGAGCGCATTACTACCTACACCTATGATTCGCAGAACAGGATCATTCGCCAGGACGGGCTGCATCCACCCAGCGGCAACACCTACGTGATCCGCTACTACTACAACCAAAAGGGCAATCTTGAAAAAATAGACAACGGCGGCATCACCCTGCTTACGTACGACGACAAAGTAAACATGCACCGCACGCATCCTGTCTGGCAGTTCATTGATCTTGATTTCAGCGTGAATAATCCTTTCCAGGCACTTACCTATAATACATGCGGACTACCTGTGGTCATCGAAAGCGATCCCTCAAAATACGATCGGAATTTTATTGGTATCAATTACAGGCACCTGGAGGTAAGCTATGATTGCTATTGAGCCTGAAGTCTATAGCAATCCGTACTGCAGGGTTACGTAGTACATTCCCCCGATAGCAGGACCGCCCAGGATGGAATAATAGTATTTATTCAGTAGGTTAGAGGCGCCCAGTTTTACCTTGCAATGCACCCCCGGGATGTTATAATTCACCTGTGCATCAAGTGTATTGTATGCCGGCACCTGGCCGTTAATGAGAAAAGACTGCCAGTAATAACTGCTCTGCCATCTCCAGGTCACACCGGCAGCCAGGTTTTTAAGGATCTCCTCTTTCGAAAGAGATACATTCAGCATCCACTCAGGGGTGTTGAACCCGTCTTCCAGGCCATCCTGGTTGGTTGACTTACGCAGCTTTGCATAGGTTGAATTAGCGTTTACCCGGTAACCGTTGGTGCTATACGTCAGGCCCAGGCTGGCGCCGTAGTTGTATACCTTTGTCTGGGAGTTGGTCCACATGCGGTACTGGCCCTGGCGCGAGCGGCTGTTCAAGGCATAGGGGATTGAATCAGGTACCTGCGTATCGGGCACATTCATGTTGGCCTGTGCAATAAAGTTGCGATAGTTGTTAAAATAAAGGTCCGCATCCACAAATAGCCTTCCTCCTATAAACACACCCTTGTACCCGGCTTCTATAGAATTCACATGCTCGGGTTTGATATAGGTGTAGGGATTTTTTTTCAGTAATGATTTGTTACGTCCAATAGCATCCTCCTGCGTTAAGCCGTTGGTATTCACATCGCTTAACACGGCTGCCTGAAAAGCGGTGATGGAGGATTGCAGCCAGGCATGCTCAAAAATGCCCTGCGACATGGAAGGCAAGCCTCCTACCCTTTTCACGCCTCCGCTGTTCACGTTGGAATAAGCTTCAAAGATGCTGGGATAACGGTATCCACTCTGGAAAGACGCCCGCAGGTGTTGCGTGCGAACGGGGGAAAATACTGCCGTAAAGCGAGGGCTCCAGGCCAGCCGGAAATAGTCGTTCTTATCGGCTCTCAATATGGCTCCTGCCTTCAGCCGATCATTTAGCAGGGATTTTGTAACGGAGATAAAACCGCCTGTTTTGCCATAGTAGATATTCGTATATTCTTTACCGGCAGAGGGGTTGATAAAATAATTCCCATCCGGCACGATAATGTAGCTGCGATGATCTGCCCCCACCAATACCTCCAGTCCTGCTTTTTCCTTCAGCACCGGCCATTGTTCTGATAAATTGAATTGTCCTTCTGCCTGGATGAAACTCGCCTTTACCTTCAGCGCCGCCCCGGTATCCCAGTTATTGATTTGCTGCAGTTTAGACAACACATTATTGAATGCAGGCGTGCCGGGCACGTAGCGCCCCTGGTCTGCTGCCGTACGGGCTTGCTGATGCGCCTGGGCCACCGCTGCACCGGCATTGTAGGCATTATTGAAAGCGCTGGTATAGTTTGCATACCAGGTATTATCCGTTTTATAATTGCGGTCTATATTCTCTGCCATGGAGCGCAGGTTATAGGAATTGCCGGAGCTCTCATTATTGAGGTACACTTTCAGCTGCAATGCTTTAGACTGGTATTGCACCCCATGCTGCTGCACCAGGTAATCCTGCAGGCGGAAACGGTTGGACCGCTGGTATACGTTATCCAGCACGGCTATATGAAAAAAGTAACTGAGCAATGCCTGGGACGAAAGTTTATAGTAGATCCCGGCGTCGGCCTTCATGTTCTGCAAGCCATAGTCTGCCACCTCCTTTTCATAATAACCGGTACGGGCCACCACATAGTTCTTTCCCTGCAGGCTAATGATACGGCGGTTGGAGGATTCATTGCCATAACCGTTCACCGGATCTTTAGCAGGATTGTTATCGCCGGTAAGCCCGGTACTGGCATTGGCCTTTCCATTCAGCTCCGTATGATTGTCTGCTATCCAGTCGTAGCCTTTTGTAAAGGTGGCGTTCAGCTTGAAAGCCAGGCGGCTGGAAACAACCGGCGCCCAGCGTACACTGGTTTCAGAAAAGAGCTTTGCCGCGCTGTTAGGATCGTTCACATGGGTAAGGGCGGTTTTCTGCTGTAGTGACAGGCCCGGCGCAGACCAGGGATCTTTAGTAGTAATATTAGCCAAACCATTCACTGTATTCATGCCGTAAAGTGCGGAGGCCACACCCGGCACGATTTCCACGTTATCCACGTCCAGGTCCGAAGGACCCAGCGCATTGGCAATAGGCCCGCCTATATGCGGCGACTGCACATCCATCCCATCCACCAATTGTGCAAAGCGCACGTTGGTGGTATTGGCAAAGCCGCGTGCGTTCAATACTTTAAAGCCCATGCTGGGGGTGATCATCTGCACACCTTGTACGTTTTCCAAAGCATCAAAAAAAGAAGGGGAAGCCGAAGCCCTGAAATAAACCGCATTTACTTTTTGTACGCTCACCGGTGACCGCAGCAGGCTTTCTTTGATACGGGAAGCAGATATGGTTACTTCAGACAGGATCCTTACGCTGGAATCCGTCCTGGTAGTATCGATTGATTGAAACTGCCTGCCTTGTGCGGTGGCAGCGAGCAGGCAAATGACGATGGTAAATTTCAATCTCATGGAAGTGCTTTAACAGACGTTGTTTATTTGAGAATATAACGATAAGGCCAGGCAAGCGTTATGTTTAGAAAGATACAACGAAGCGCGTAAATAATCAGAGAAATTCTATGAGTGAAAAAAACAGGATTACTTTAACCGGGCGGTTTCCTGTTCCAGGAACTGGCGGAATCTTTCGCGTAGCTGGCGATGGAATTGGATCATTTGCTTTGCTTCTTCGGAGATGATGGAGCCTCCACCCTTTTCTCCTCCCGTGCTGGTAAGCACAAATGGCTGGGCAGCCATCGTGTTCATATTATTGACCAGGTCCCAGGCTTTTTTGTAAGACATGCCCATTTGCTGGGCCGCCTGTTTGATAGAACCTGTCTCGGCGATGCGTTCCAGCAACTCTACCGGGCCGGGCCCAAAAAAACGGGTACCCTTGTTTTCAATCCAAAGGCTCCCGTTGACTTTAAAGTCGCCTTGCTTTAATATTTCCCTGATCTTTTTTTCCATAAAGCGTTCCGAGGAGAATAGTTGACAGTTGTCAGTAATCAGTTATCAGTTGGCAGTGAATAGCGTGGATCTCTTCGCTTCAATCACTGTCAACTGACAACTGTCAACTATTCTCCACAGAATGAAAATACAAATTTTAATTAGTTATCAGGTAGATAAGCGCCGGTTTCTATCCAGGTCCTGAACTGTTTGGCAAACTCTTCGTGTGAAAGCGGAGGCAGCGCACGGCCTTCGCCGGGGTTCCAGCCTGCCAGCACCAGCTTGTCAAAAGTAACGTGCTCAATGAGCTGTTCTTTTGTTTTATGCCCGTTCAGAGAAGGCTCCAGCAGCTGGGCGGCCAGCTCCCTGGGAGACTTGCCTTCAAACACCATCTTCATGTCTGCCGGGGGCAGGTGCCAGTTAGGATTGCCGGGAGGCATGTGCAGGCCGGGCGAATTTTCCGGCTGGTGACAGTTGGAACATTTCATAGCATAAAGCCCTTTACCATCAGGCCCGCGCTGTACGTTCATGGTATGTATGTGACTGTCTTCTCCCTGTAAGGGCGCATCCCCCGAAGGGTGACAGTTCATACAACGTGGGTGCATCAGCACACTGTAAGCCGCGAGGAAGGCCTTCTTGGACGCCACGCTGTCTTTCTTTGGCGGTCCATCATTCAGCGGACCGCTGCCGGTTGTACTGAAAGATAGGGCCACTGCTGAAACAACGCTTACGATGAACAGCCCGTAGACGATCTTTCCTGATCCGTATATTTTGATGCTGGCCATAATAACTACGCTTTGAGGTTAGTATTGCAGAACGGTAAATTCCTGAGACGTTTGCCGGTAGCCGCAAAAACGGCATTGGCAATAGCGGGGGCCACCGGCGGTACGCCAGGCTCTCCCGCCCCACCCATTTTTTCGGTGCTGTTCACAATATGCACCTCAATATCCAGCGGGGTATCGTTCATCCTGGCGATGCGATAATCATGGAAATTGCTTTGCTGCACTTTCCCTTTTGCCAGGGTGATCTCTCCATAAAGGCAGGAGGATACACCGAAGTTGATACCGCTTTCCATCTGCGCACGCACGCCATCAGGATTTACAGCCAGCCCGCAATCAATGGCACAAACCACTTTATGCACTTTGATCTGCCCACGATCATCCACAGATACTTCGGCTACCTGGGCAACATAGCTGAGGAATGATTCATGCACGGCGATACCCCGGAACCTGCCTTCGGGGAGCGGAGTGCCCCAGCCGGCCTTTTCTGCAGCCAGGTTGAGGGCCGCCAGGTGCCGCGGATGGTTCTTCAGCAATGCGCGGCGGTATTCTACCGGATCTTTGCCGGCTGCATGCGCCAGCTCGTCTATCATACATTCCATCACCGTGGCGGTATGGGTATGCCCCACAGAGCGGTACCACAGTACCGGCAGCTGGTACTTGGGTGAGTGAAGGCCTACGTAATGATCAGGTATATCGCTGAGGTAGGGGGAGTCTGCTACACCTTCTACAGAGGCAGGGTCAATACCATCTTTCATCATGGCTTCAAAAGGTGAGCCGGCCATGATAGATTGTCCGGCCATATTATGTTCCCAGGCTACCGGCACGCCATTACCGTCTAAGCCTACACGTACTTTATGTACAAAGGCCGGACGAAAATAAGCGCCATGTATATCATCTTCGCGGGTCCATACCATTTTGATGAACTGTCCGCTGGCCTTGGCAATATGTACAGCTTCTGAAACGAAGTCGCAGGTAGGCGTTGCCCTTCTGCCAAAAGCGCCTCCCAGGAACACCGTATGCACGCTTACCTGGTCAGGCTTAAAGCCCAGGATCTTGGCGGCTGCGGCCTGTTCGGCCATCGGCATCTGGGTACCGGTCCAGATCTCGCAGCGGTCTTTCGTCAGCTTCACGGTAGCGTTTTCCGGTTCCATGGGCGTGTGCGCCAGGTAAGGAAATGTATATTCTGCTTCCAGCACCTTTGAGGCGCTGGAAAGGGCATTGCCGACATTACCTTTCTGTGCAGCGGGCAAGCCCTTTGTGTCGGCCAGCTTCTTATATGCTTCCAGCTGGGTCGGACTATCTACTCCTTCATTACCTTCCTGGTCCCATTCCACTTTCAGTGCGGCGCGGCCTTTTTTAGCGGCCCAGAAATTATCTGCTATCACGGCAACACCGGTAGGTATCTTTACCACATTGCGCACGCCGGGCACCTTGCGGGTCTGGCTGTCGTCAAATGATTTCACTTTACTGCCATATACGGGCGGATGCGCTACCACTGCCGTCAGCATACCCGGAAAATGTACATCCATTCCAAACTTTGCGCCGCCGTTCACTTTCTCAGGAGCGTCCAGGCGTCTTACACCTTTGCCGATATACTTCCATTCACCGGGAGGGCGCAGCGGAACCGGCTCTGTACGCGGTGGCAATGTAGCGGCCAGTGCGGCTACCTCACCATAGCTGACACGTTTATCGCCCGCGATCACCACCCCGTTTTCTGTACGGCAATCAGACGGGCTTACGCCCATTTTTTTCGCGGCTGCTTCTACCAGCATGGTACGCGCCAGTGCGCCCGCCTGCCGGTAACGGTCAAATTCAGACCAGGTAGTGCTGGAGCCACCGGTGATCTGCATACCATAAGCCGTATGCAGGTAAGGCGCTCCCGGAGGCGCATGCTCGATCTTAAATTTGTTCCAGTCGGCATCCAGTTCTTCGGCTATCAGCATAGAAAGGGTGGTCCATACCCCCTGTCCCATCTCTGCGTGCGCCAGGATGATGCGGATGGTATCGTCTGCACCGATGCTCAGGTAAGCATTGGGCACAAACCAGGCTACAGCATCTTCACCTGCTGCAGCGCCCATAGCGGCCAGGCGTTTAGCTCCAGGCACTGAAAAAGATATCATTAAGCCACCGCCCAGCAAAGCGCCTGTTTTAAGGAAGCTGCGGCGGCTGGTAGTAAGTTCACTGTTCATGATTTACCTCCTTCTTTTTGAAGTTGAGCAGCCAGGTGAATGGCTTTACGAATACGCGGATAAGTACCGCAACGGCAAATATTTCCGCTCATGGCACGGTCGATATCCTCGTCAGTCGGGTTGGGATTCTCACGCAGGAGCACGGCGGCAGACATGATCTGGCCGGACTGGCAATAGCCGCATTGCGGCACATCCTCCTGCAACCAGGCCTTCTGCAGCGGGTGACTGGTATCGGGCGAAAGCCCCTCTATCGTCACCACCTGCTGGCCAGCTGCTCTTCCCAATTGGGTAACGCAGGAACGTACCGCCTCTCCATTCAGGTGAACGGTACAGGCCCCGCACTGCGCCATGCCGCAGCCGAACTTCGTTCCTGTTAAGCCTACGATATCACGGAGTACCCATAAAAGAGGCATGTCGGGAGGGGCATCGACTGTATGCTCCTTTTGGTTGATAGTGAGCTTTATCATAATATTTGATTTTCCTTAAAGAGTTGACCAAGACTTCCTTTTAATAAACAGTCATGTGATAAAATTAGTTGAAGCGTTTCACCTGATTATTGCAAGATTCAAAGAAAAACTTATGAAATTCAAATAAGATGCTCAGGGTCGATTTTTTTCCTATCTTTATGTACCCCGCTATCACCCCAACACCATCTTATAAAGTGATTGTTTATGCATAAGATTGTCCTGCTTTTTCCTGCTGTTTTACTATTGTTAAGCGGCGCTAAAACGGATACTGGCAACGACAGGCATGATGGCCTGCAGATCGCTGCCATCAAGCCTTATCCCGGAGAATCGGGCAGCGGCGACTCCCTTATTTTCAGGTACAATAGCCAGGGTAACCCTGTTAGCATCACCCGCATGACAGATGCCGGTAACAGTGCCGATTACCTGTTCCGTTATGACGCACAACAGCGCCTCAGCGATTATGCAGGCCCCTGCCAGGACGGCCTCTTTGAAAGCTGGCATCATTACTACTACGATAACAGCAACAGGATCGCCGGAGATACCGTGTACTATTTCGGCCGCGTAGGTGATGATGGCCCTCTCCCCGATCCAGCTGCGGCGAAACCTTATGACAGGCTGCCTGTTCAGCAGACAGACCGCTATGAATATGACCAGGAGAACAGGATCGTTAAAGTGATCCGCCACTTTAGCGGAGGCAACGAAATGACCATACAATATACCTACAATGAAGCAGGCAATCTCGAAAAACGCTATACAGCTTTCAGTGAATCTCCCGACCTGAACTATACCACTGTATTCGGTCCTTATGATAACAAGGTGAACATGCACCGCACCCATCCTGTCTGGCAATTCATCGACCAGGATTACAGCCGCAACAACCCCTTTACAGCAGATGCATACAACGCACAGGTATTACCGCTGAAGATCCGTGCTGTTACAGCAGCAGCAGACCAGGCTTTTTTGCTGATAAGGTACGGTACACTGGAGGTGGAGTATACAGCGGACTAAAACACCCGCGCTGCTGTCTTCCCGATTATACTGCGAACTTATGTCAATCAATGCGTTTCGCCGGGATATCTCTTCCATACTGATGCAGGATAAGCCGGTCTATACTACCCTGCTCTCCTTTAACAAAGCTCATCTGCGCATCCACTACTTTCATAAAGAACTTACCGGGCGATTCGGGGAATATTTCAAAGCGGGTCTGGCCGGTAACCTGTTCATAGATACGCCCGTCCTCTACGGTGATGGTGATAAACATCTCGGGCCCTAACTGGTACTTACCCGCATAGCTATGATAAGCAGCCGTATCAGGATCAGGCGTGGCAGTGCGGGACGCCGGCTCATCCGCCAGCAGCGGGGCACGGCGTTTTACCGGCATATCATATGTTTTGTTATAGAGGATACCCAGTATGTTCCTGCTGAGCTCTTCCACATCCACATTACCGGCGTTATTCAGCAGCACGATCAGGTCTTTCCTTTCGGGGATGCGTACGATTATGGTGCTGAACCCGTTAATGCTGCCGTTATGCCAGATAGCACTGACTGTATCTTTTGTATTGCCCAGGGTAAAGGGCCTGCGTACCCATCCGCAGGCATAGCCATTGCGGTAAGGCCGGAAGTAGATCTCCCTGCTGGCAGCGCTGAGCAGCTGGTCTTTATACAGGGCCTGGTCCCACAGGTACAGGTCTTCCACCGTAGAGTATAAAGCGCCGGCGGCAAAAGGCAGGCTCATATCCAGGTATGGAGCATTTGCATAACCGTCTATTGTTTTGCGGTAACCGGCTGCCCGTTTTTTGATGATCGGCGCCGACAAGTCGTAGCCGCTCTGGTCCATATGCAGGGGCTTAAAGATGTACTCCTCCAGGGCTTTAGCATAAGCCATGCCGGTTACCTGCTCTATGATAGCTCCCAGTATGAAATAACCGGAGTTGGAGTATTTAAAAGTGCTGCCCGGCTCAAACTCCAGCGGCAGCTCCGAAAAAACAGGTATGAAATCTTTGGGCGAATACGGGTTGCGGGCATGCCGCTGAAAGAAGTCGGGTAAGCCGGTATAGTTAGGTACACCGGAAGTATGCGTCAGCAAATGATAGATAGTGATACGGCTGCCATTGGCTTTGGGATAATCTGGCAGGTAGTCAGACACCTTTCCATCCAGTTTCAGCTTTCCTTTTTCAGACAGCTGCAGGATCAGCATGGCGGTGAACTGTTTGGTCACCGATGCCAGGCGGAATTTTGTATCCGGCGTATTAGGTATATCCCATTCAAAATTCGCATAACCGTAGCCTTTTTTAAAGATCACCTTTCCTTCGTGGGCTACCAGTACGGCGCCGTTGAGCTGGTCGTAAGCGGCATATTTGTCGAGCAGCTGGCCGATCTTTTCGGTGGCAGGCTCCTGGGCGCATGAGATCTGCGAAGCACAACACAGGCAACAAAGGAGGAATAGCAGTGGGGCACGCATGCAGGGATAATTTTTGTGTTATAAATATACGGGCCGGTACCGGCTCCGCCAAACCGCTGAACGATTATTTGTAATTTACAGCCATGACAAGCTTTCCTGTTAAAAGAACCCTGGTGTATATAGCTAAATGTGTAGCCGGCGCCCTGCTGGTTTTCCTGATCGCCCATTTACTTAACTATCGTGATTATATCTGGTGCCTGATCTCTGTAATGCTGGTGCTCTCCCCGGATGGTGCTGATGCCGTGTCGCTGGCTATGAGCCGTATCAAGGCAAACCTGGTAGGCGCCGGAGCCGGCTCACTGATGCTCCTCGTACATCCATCGCCGGTAGTAATGGTAAGCGGAGGAATTGCTATTACTGTTGTTGTATGCACCCTGCTGAAGCTGGATCTCTCTACCCGTTCCGCACTGGCGGCTACCATTATCGTTACGCTGCATGAAGCCGGTAAGCATATCTGGGATACGGCGCTGGAAAGAGTAATAGCAGTACTGGCCGGTTGCCTGCTGGGATTGCTCGTGACCTTTGTTTTCCATTCCCGCTTCATTAACCGGCCCGCGGAAGGGCCTGCCCACCAGGAAGCATGAAGGGTTATTTTATTTCTGGTTAAATCACTATCTTAACTCCAGTTAATTACGCGCTGCTCGCCGGTATCGCCTGCTAATCAGTGAGATATTTCATATAATCATCACCGTTAAGACCTTCAAGTTTTATGAGAATCAACCGTTTCATACTATTCATTTGCTGCACACTGATCGCCTGCCTGCAAACTGTAAGGGCACAAACGCCGGCCGGCTATGACCAGCATGCTGCCTTCAACCCGGTCTTCTATACACAGAACGGCAATGAGTACCGCAGCGCCGGCGGCGGTCCCGGACCTAAATACTGGCAGAACCGGGCAGATTATACCATCAATGTAACACTGGATACCAGCCGGCACCGCATCAGCGGATCAGTCCTGATCACTTATACCAATAACAGCCCGGACACGCTGCCATTCTTATGGCTGCAGCTGGACCAGAACATCTACCGGGCAGACTCCCGCGCGGTGGCTACTTCCGTAGTGACCGGCGGACGCTTTAACAACCGCAGCGAGACCCAGGGATTCGAGATCAGCGGCGTAAGCATTACGCAGGCCGGGAAAACGCGTGAAGCACAATACCGGGTAAACGACACCCGTCTGAAGCTCGAACTGCCACAGGCATTAAAAGCCAATGGCGGCACTATTCAGCTAAAACTGAACTATGCATTTGAAGTGCCCCAGTACGGTACCGACCGTTTGGGCCGACTGCCTACCCGTTATGGCTGGATCTATGAAATAGCGCAATGGTACCCCCGCATGTCGGTCTATGATGATGTGCTGGGCTGGAACACCCTTCCCTACCTGGGCGCAGCGGAGTTTTACCTGGATTATGGCAATATCAGCTATAACGTTACTGCCCCTGCGGGGATGATCATCACCGGCTCCGGCGAACTGCTGAATCCTGCACAGGTGTTAACGGCAGATCAGATCAGCCGGCTGGAACGGGCCCGTGCAAGCGATCGTACCGTTACCATCCGCGATAGCACCGAGATCATTACGCGTACGGATGCACGCAACGGCCAGCTTACCTGGCGCTTCAGCTGCAAGAACACCCGGGATGTGGCCTGGGCTGCCTCTCGTGCATTCATCTGGGACGCTGCCCGTATCAACCTGCCTGGCGGCAAAAAAGCACTTGCACAATCTGTATACCCGGCAGAAAGTGCAGGAGACAAAGCCTGGGGACGCTCTACTGAGTATGTGAAGAACGCTATAGAGCTTTATTCAGAAAAATGGTTTCCATACACCTATCCCGTGGCTACCAATGTAGCGGGTATTGTAAGCGGCATGGAATATCCCGGCATCGTGTTCTGCTCTGCCAGGAGCAGCGGCAGCGGATTATGGGGCGTAACGGATCACGAGTTTGGTCATAACTGGTTCCCTATGATCGTAGGTTCCAATGAACGGAAATATGCATGGATGGATGAGGGATTCAACACTTTCGTTAACCAGCTCAATACCAAAGCATTTAATAAAGGTGAGTATTACAGGCCTTTAAGCGGCGGCAAAATTGCTACCAATCTCTTTGGCCCCGGAACAGAAGGCATCATGAACACACCCGATGTAATACAGGCCCGGCAACTGGCTAACCTGGGCTACCTTAAACCCGGCCTGGCCCTCATGCTTTTGCGCGACTATATACTGGGCCCAGAAAGATTTGATGAGGCATTCAGGGCGTATATACACCGCTGGGCGTTTAAACACCCCACGCCCTGGGACTTCTTCCGCAGCATGGAAAATGTAGGCGGTGAAGACCTGAGCTGGTTCTGGCGCGGCTGGTTCCTGAACACCTGGAAACTGGACCAGTCGGTGAAAGAAGTGAAGTACCAGGACAACGATCCGGCAAAAGGCGCCCTCATCACCATAGAGAACCTGGACCAGATGGTAATGCCCGCAATAGTGGCTGTAAAAGAAAGCAGCGGTAAAACAGATACCGTGCACCTGCCCGCAGAGATCTGGCAGCGCGGCGGTACCTGGACCTTCCGTTATCCCTCTGTTACTACACTGAGCCAGGTGGTGATAGATCCCGCACAGGCTTTCCCGGATATGAACCGTACTAACAACGAGTGGAAAGCTCAATAAAGGGGGAAATTCCAAATCCCAAATCCCAAATTCCAAACTTGAAAGTGCTTCAAGTAAAATTATTAGTCTTTATTCGAAAGGTTTATGCTTCATTTTGGAATTTGGGATTTGGAATTTGGAATCTGGAATTTGAAACCCCCTATTGGAATTTATAGATTGCCAGCACAAAGATGATCAGCAGCGCCAGTAGCTGCAAAGCATAGAAGACACCCAGCCTGCGCCTGAGGATGCCAAGCTGCAATACATCTGCCACCCCGTTTTGAGCAGACAGGAGGCCTTGCAGCTTTTTCACCACCCGCGCTCCGAAGATCCTGGCATTCAGGATAAGAAAGATCACCAGGCCCATTTTAACTTCAAACCAGAATTGTTTGGTAATGGTAAACTGGTAAACCCTTAATAACAGGAAGCCACTGACCAGGAGCAGTGCGCCGCCAATAGCAAAAAAAACGTTATAGGCCTGTGATGTTTTGAACACGGCAGTCGCCTGGCGTTCATCTTCCGGATAGTATTTCCAGAGCTGTTTCAAAGTGACGTAGCTGCCCAGTATACCGGCAGTCAGCAAGGCCACCCCGGTAACGTGCAGTACAAGGGAGAGCGGCAATAGATTAATGGTACCCATATGTTGCATTTTAGTTCTTACAAACGCCCTTTTTTCAGCAGCAAACGAACCAGTAATTGCACAATACCAAGGTGTATTATGCCCGGCGTGTGAATGAACAGCCTTGCCTCCCGGAGGAAGTAAATAAACGGATTGTCCATGATGCTGATGCTTTTATTGGTCAGTACGGCAGCAAATGCAATAGCCAAGTGTAAGAAGTGTATGCAGGTAAAACAGTGTGTATTTAATACGTATCCGAAGTAACTGAGACAAATATACTACAAGATCGTTGTAATAAACAAGGAATCTGGAATATTTTTTATTATTTTGCTCTATATCCGTAGTAATATGAATAAGACAGTAGAGTTGGTAAATGCCTGGGGCGCTTATGAAGAGAAAAACCCCGACAGCAGTATCGCAGATTTTTGCCGTTTTTATCTTTCCCAGCAGCAGGAAGAAGATCCGGTCCTGCCCAAAGAGCTGACCGGCGGACTGCAGCCCAAAAAGCCGGAAGCATTGCTGTCCAAGATCATGGGCCGTATTGTACGCCTGCACCAGTTGTATGGACGCATCGCCCTGGAGGGAACCGGTATCGGCCAGTTTGAGGAGTTTGCGCTGCTGAACACTATTATGCAGCTGAAAGAGCCCCGTAAATCAGAGGTGATCTATGCCACTATCTACGAAATGTCTACCGGTACAGACGTGCTGAACCGCCTGCGAAAAAACGGCTTTATCACAGAACTGGCCGACCCTGCAGACCGCCGCTCCAAACGCGTAAAGATCACCGCCAAAGGGGAAAAAGTATTACAGGCCAGTTTTAAACGCCTCACCCAACTGGTAAATATGCTGTTCCATGATACAGGACGCGACGGCGTTATGCTATGTATTCAGTTCCTGAAAAACGTAGAGATCAAGTTCTCAGAGCGCTGGCCGGAAGATAAAGGAAGGTCTTTTGATGAGATCTATACAAGTGTGATGTCGGGCGACTAAACTTTACTCCCTTACCCTAAACCCTTCCTTTAAGGTCTTCCCTCTCATCTCCACTCCTTCCGGTAACTGCCACACGCAAGGCAAAGGCCCGTCCCAGCAACGGTCTGAATGCTCCGGTGTATAGTAAATGAACGGCGTCGTGTGACGAACCATTTTCTTTTCAAAATACGGCGCTGGCATTACCCACCCTGTTCCAGCCACCGGTTCTATCGCTCCTGTCTGCAAAAATTGCCGCTGCAGATGACGGTACAGCAGCAGCGTAACTGCCTGCATCGCCACCAGCACCACCACGATCATCAGCTGTATATATCGCAAAGAACGGATGTTCATCAACAGCAAGTATCCCAGCAATATGCAGGCCGGCACCAGGAAACCATAAGCAAAGCGCGGATCTGGCGCTGAAAAGAACCAGAAACCAACGCCCGCATAAAGAAAGAGCACCCAGTAAAACAAAGCACGGGGCAATAACCGCCTCCTCCACCATAAGGCAAACGGCAACAGCACCATCGCCAGCAGCATACACTGGTCATATATCCGCAGGTTATGCAGGAACCAGATACTTACCCGCTCCTGGAAGCTGCCCGCAGTCAATGCAGCCGGATCCCTGACCAGGTAATAGGCCCAGATCTTAATGATCTCCCGCACTTTTGTGACGCCCTCCGCAGGGCATTTCCAGTCAAATGAGAAGAGGTCTATCTTCTCAAAAGGATATACCAGGTAACCGCTGAGGATCAGATTCCTGGCAAACCAGGGCAACAGTATCGTCACAAACAGTAATACCACTATTACTGCCTGGCGCCAGGCGCCGCTGCGCACCGCGCGCACCCATAGCCATGCGGGGAACAGCAGTACCGTCAGGGCTGATACCTTTACCGTTACCAAAAATGCGGCACACAGGAAGATAAAGAAGCGGTCTCCCTCGGCCGGTTCGCCCTTAGTGCCGGCGATGGCTTCCATCCACAATACCAACAATAGCGCACATAGATAAAACACCGCCATGTCTGCCGCAGGCGCCGTCATGTTGTACACCAGCACCATGGGCAGCTGCATACCGGGCAGCAACCCTGCTTTCATCCACCAGCTGATATCACGGGGCGCGGCGCCTAAGGAAGATAGCAGGTAGATGGCCAGCAGCAGGTACAACAAGCCATTCAGCTGGTTAGCCGCCTGCCCTGTAATAAAGGACCAGTTGAACAAGGCGCTGATCACATGCCAGTGGGAGTTAAAGCCAAAGCGCTCATGCAGGTTAGCCAATCCAGGCACCACAGGGTACCGCTGCATCCATTTAATGAACTGGACATAATATAGGCCCTCATCGTACGCCAGCGACTGCCGTGATGAAAGGTACAGTGTAAACACCAGCAGCAACAGGAAAACTGCTTTTATGATCCGCGGCTGCTGCTGCATTTGCTGCCGCCAGCGAGTTGCCACTGTGTAAATAGTCCGGCGCTGCAGTCCCCAGAGTAAAAGAGCGCCTGCCAGTATCAGCACATTGGCCAGCGCCGCCAGCGGCATCACCAGCGATAACCAGGAGGCGATCACGCCGCTGATCATCAGGCCACTCAGGCTTACCAGAGGAAAGGAATATACGCCACCAGGCTGCCGACAGCCATACCTGTACCAGCACGCAAATGCGCTGATGCCATAAGGAATTGATAATAACAGGATGTAGAGAAATTTCAGTAATAGAAAAAGCATAACAGTCGTTAGTCGTAAGTCGTAAGTCGTTAGTCGTAAGTCATTGTGACTGGCGCCTACTATGTTCTGCAACAACAAGTGACTAACGACTAACGACTAACGACTTACGACTTGTTTAATTTAACAGGTTATATTTCAGGATGCAGTAAATAGCCCGGAAGCCGTCTTTATAATTGATCTTCTTCCCCTCCCGGTAGGTACGGCCGTAATAAGAGATCCCCACCTCATAAATGCGGATGCCGGGTATGCGGCTGATCTTGGCCGTCACCTCCGGTTCAAAGCCAAAGCGGTTCTCTTTCAGCTGCACGCCTTTGATCACGTTGCTGCGAAACAGTTTATAGCAGGTTTCCATATCTGTGAGGTTCAGGTTAGTGCACATATTGGAAATAAAGGTCAGGAACTTGTTCCCGATGGTGTGCCAGAAGAACAGGATGCGATGAGGCTGATGGCCCCTGAAGCGGCTGCCGTACACCACATCTGCTTTTCCAGCAAGCGCAGGCGCCAGCAGCAGGTTGAATTCTTCCGGGTCGTATTCGAGGTCTGCATCCTGTATCACAATAAAATCACCATTGGCGGCATGGATGCCGGTGCGCAGTGCCGCCCCTTTTCCTTGATTAAGATGGTGGCGTATATAGGTGAGTTGTGCTGCCGGGTAATGCTCCCGGAACAGCTGTATTTGCCCGCCTGTATCATCGGTAGAATGATCATCTACTACAACTATTTCCCGCTGTATGTCATGCAGCAGCTTGATTTCGTGTATGCGTAATAAGATCTTGTAAATAGATGCTGCCTCATTATATGCAGGAACGATCACTGACAATTTTAAACTCATAGATCAACTGTTGACTAAAGCCTATGCTTAATGGAGAAAGGATAAAAGTGAATAACGGGGCCTTAACAGGAATGCAAAGGCCGTTGTCCTACATTCTAAACAATCAAAATATTAATTGAAAGCTACCAAAGGCCTGAAGCCTAAGATCATGAATGCCTGCGACGCAGGCTATCCGGCCATGGAAATGTATCATGCGGAAGCGTGTCTTGCGGAGGCCAGGGAAACGTATCATGTGGCAGCGTATCATGTGGTGGCCAGGGAAAAGTGTCGTGCGGAAAAGTATCATGCGGGAAAGAGTCATGAGGAAAAGTATCACAGGGCGGTTTGAGTGTATCATGCCCGGTGCTGTCGCTAAATGCAGCAGCTTTCAGGGCTTTCAATTTTTCTTCCGCTTTAATGGAATCCTCTTTCTGGCATGCCGTGTTCCCAACAATGAACGCGCCGACCAACATTACAAAAACATGAAGTTTGTGCATACAAAATATGGTTTATATACCAATTAAGACAGGCACAGCAAAAGGAAAGGTTGGGTAATGAGATGCTATTTTATTTACCGATGGGTATACGGATATACAGCTCCAGCAGGCTGTTGTCCTGGATCCTTTGCAACGGCGCCTGGAAGCCTTTTCCGCCGGCAGAGCGCCACAACACTACGCGGTAATTGAAGCCAGCCTGCAGGCGTGGCGTTACATACCAGGAAAGATCAAGATTCCAGCTAAGCTGGTTCTTACCCGGCAGCCTGCCGGGACTAAATGCAGGATCAGTGAACTGCAGGGGGTTAAGCGTTGTGTCACGTATAACGCCGGAGCTTACACGTGCGCTGTCTTTCTTACCCGAAGCCGCGGCCATACTGTATACCAGGCCCGTGCTTACGGCCAGCTTATTCCGGTGATAACCTACATTAATACCGGCAGAGGCGGCAAAGGCGCGTTTAAATATATAGGGGGTGCGGGTGGTGTCTACATCGTAGTTGTCCTGTGCACCGCCGCCGGAAGTATCACTGTGTTGTTTACTGATGGCCACATGCGTGAAAGCTTTATCATACCCGGTGAGATAGCTGGCGCTGAGCTGCGGTTGCAGGAACCAGTTGTTGCCCAGCGGGTATATATATAATACGCCTAAGCGAATGCCCAACGCACTGCTCAGGGGAGATAGTAAACCCAGCTGCAAGCCCCAGCGGCTTTCAGATGTACCCAGGCTTAATCCGCCGCCACCGGATGCAGATGCAGGTACCCGTGCATCACGGCTGTTATCTGACAACGAGGGTAACTGTAACGCAAATACGTTCCTGGTACGAACCGGATATAATATGGTAGCTGCAGCAGCTGTATGGCCGGCTGCAACCCGCTCATTATCATTCGCGATACCCGGTATTGTTGTTTTATTTACTTTATTGTGAGGTAAGTTTTTCTGATCTGATATATTATCTTTCTTCTTTCCCCCTGCGCTGACAGGTTTGCTGGCATTGCCAACCAGGGCCTTCGCCGGCGCCTTATCGGCGGTATTATTAGCAGTTGTTTTATTATTGCCACTCCCATTGACAGTTGTAGGACCAATTACCGGATTGTTTGCATTTCCTTTCGTTGAATGGAAAGTATTACCGCCGGCGGCATTGGTATTGTTTGTCTTATCACCGTTTGTCTTATTAGCTGCCGCCGCTGCTGCATTATTGTCAGCAGCGTTGCCACGCCTGTTTTCCGGCGATGGTAAAGCAGGCTCAATTTGTGACGGCACACCTCCCCCATCCGGTGCTCCTGCAATGTTACCTGCGAAGCCGGTAATGCTGTCTGCAGGTGAAGGCATTGGCTGCGGTTTGCTGCCATTTATATTAATGAATGTACTGTCACCAGGTAGGTTATTATTATTCAGTATTTCCTGCGTTTGTGTTTGTTTGTTTCTTTGCTGCGGATGATCTTTAGTGTTGGATGGCGTTCCTATTGTTGTTGTCTTCTTTGAGAAATGCGGCGCCACCCACAGGGTAGCTGCAAACACCGCCGCGGTGGCAATGAAGGGGATAATAATGGCAGCCCAGTTAAACCGGAAGCGGACAACGCGCGGCGGTGGGCCGGCGGCATCCTCCTCATCCAGCAGGGCTGCCATTTTTGACCAGGACTGGCGCTTCAGCTCCGCACCGGTATCTTCCGGTGTGTCTTGCCGGGCAGCCTTTCTCAGCCAATCTTCAATATGTGAGTGCTTGTCATCCATTCGTTCATACGGGCTTATTATTATCCAAAGACCGCTGTGCCAATAGTTGTTCCTTCAATATCCGTTTGCCTTCTGCAACATGCCATTTCGAAGTGCCCGTGCTGATATTCAACAGCGAAGCGATCTCCTTATGCGCATAACCTTCAATAATAAAAAGGTTGATTACCACCCTTGTAGTGGGCGGCAATTGTCGCAGCACCAGCAACAGTTCCTTGTATTCCAGCTGATTATTATCATCGGTATAGTGTGAATATTCAGGGATCTCCCCTACAGTTTGCTCCTTCATTTGCGCCTGTGTGCGCCTGAAATAGTCGGCAATGGCATGGATCATGATCTTGCGCAACCATCCCTCGAAACTCCCCGTATGGCTATAGTCCCCTATTTTCTTAAATGCTCTCAAAAAACCATTGTTCAGGATATCGACCGCCTTATCCCTATCGTTGGTATATCTCCTGATCATTGACAGCTGCCTGTCAAAGAACATATTATACAGCTTTTCCTGGCTCAAACGGTCATTCCTGCGGCAGCCCTCCAGGATCCGGTCCAGGTTGTCGCGTCCATTATCGTAAAGCGCTGTATGTTCAGATACCTCAGGTGGCAGCTTACTTAAATTTGATTGTTTAAAAAGTTCGTCTGTCTTATGCAGACAGCTCACTTTCTCCAAAAGGTTGGGTGCTTTTAAAATTTTTTTTTACGGCTTTACATATACTTCGATTGTTGCGTTCGTGGGACGGCGTGGCGCCAGGAACGTATCCGCCAGGCGGTAATGCTCCTGTAGCTCCTTACGCAGGGCAAAAGGGAAGAAATTGTTCAATCCGGGCGCATATTCATACAATATAAGGTCGTAATGATGCCCTCTTACCTTTTGGGTAAAAGCGTCCAGCTGCCGGTTGAACATGCCTACCCCCAGGTGGTACCACAGGGGATAATCCTGGCCGGTTTCCAGGCGGAAAGGCATTGCATGCGCCAGGGGCGTTAACTCTGTCATGTTCAGCACTTTGATGCTATCCTTCTTTTCTTTTACAACAGGCAGCTGCAGCAGGCGCTCAATGCCCTCCACGGTGGAAGACGGCATGTAGATCTTCTTAAATTCCGGCAGGCGGGTGAACACCCACTCGGAAGTGGGCACATTCACCCCGGTATCGGTGCTCAGCATAAAGTTGCGCCGCGATACTACGTTCTCCGCTCCCGGTCTTGTAGCCGCCATTTCGGAAGAGGGGAATACCCGGGCAACAACGCGGTCGATATATTTCCAGAATACGCCGGACCACCACAGGAGCACCAGCAGCCCAGCCCCGATAAATGCCCTGGGACGACCCAGGTCTATCTGCTGTATGGAACTGAACTGTGCGCACAAAAAGGCAAAAGCGAAACTGTGAAAGAAGATATTGTTATCTGGCGGCGTATAGCTGGTTACCTGGAAAAGGGCTGCTTCCGTTAAGATGCCCAGTGTAAGCAGCGTAAAGAGCATGGCCCGCTTGTTCATCCAGAAAGCGTTGAATTTCCGGAGGGCAGGCACCAGGCTCAACACCATCAATACTACATAGAACTTGATCCATTGAGAGCCACCCAGGATCTCTTCTGCAAAATCGCTGACGGCCAAACGGGAATTATGCGGGGGCTGCCCGTGATTGAACCAGTAAGCAAAACCATAGCCGCTCAGCGGCAGGATAAAGATGGCCGCCACTACTGCCAGGAAACCCAGGAAAGCGGGAATGCCCAGCCAGCGCTTTTCGTGTATGCTATTATATAATAACAGGGCCAGGCACAAGAGCAGGGCCAGGCCGCCGCCATCCTGCTTGGTGAAGATAGACAGGAAGACGAAAAGGGCTGCCGGCAGCAACCACAAAAGGCGCATCCTTGTTTGTGGCCCTGTAAGATACTGGAACAGGAATGCCAGTCCGGCCAGCTCATACACGATCACCGTATGATTATACCAGGGCCAGAAATTAAAGAACGAGTACGATAGTACGAACACCAGCACAGACAATGTCCTGATAGCCGGGTCCAGCTCCAGGCGCTTCAGTATATGCCTGAACGAAAAGCCGGCTATAATATTAATGAACACCTGCGCCTTTACCAGTGAAATAAGCTGGGGGCCAAACAGCCTGAAAAATATCGAAGGGATGATCCAGTAGCCATATCCCAGCGGCAGACCAAAGTCCTTATAGGGCACCTGCCCGGTAGACATGCGGTAAGCGCCCTCCCAGGAAAGGAAGATGTTCACCCGGTAAGGGAAAGTGGCAAAAAGCGGTACCAGGGCCAGGCCAATAATGATCACTGCCTCAATTACGGTGAAGATGCTACGCTTTTGGTAAAGGGAAGACCCTGATGATAACATATGGGGACTTGATTTGAGGGGCAAAAGTAATAAAAAAGCGATTAGCAGTTAGCGCTTAGCAATTAGCTAACAGCCAGAGGCTAACAGCTAATAGCTTTTTTTGTATCTTGCCGCCAAATCAATCAGCAGGCAATCCCCGTGCAATATCTTAAACTACTCAGGCCCCATCATTGGGTTAAAAACTTATTTCTGTTCGTACCCCTCTTTTTCGCAGGAGAGCTATTTCACTTGTCCATGGTAACGGAACTGGTACTGTCGTTCTTCGCGTTCAGCCTTACCGCCAGCAGTATCTATATTATTAATGACTACAAGGACATAGAAGCAGACCGCCGGCATCCGGTAAAATGTAAACGGCCTATGGCTTCCGGCGCTGTATCACCCGGGACCGGACTGGTCCTGTTTGCCATCTGCCTGGTCATCGGCATTGGCCTGGCCTGGTATGTGAAACCAAAATTCCTGTTCGTGGTAGGTATTTACTTTGTCCTGAACCTGTTATACTCCCTTGGCTTAAAGAATATTTCCATCCTGGACATTATCATTCTCTCCAGTGGCTTCGTGCTGCGCATTAAAGCCGGGGGGATCGTTTCCAATACCGCCGTTTCTTCCTGGCTGATCGTCATGGTGTTCCTGCTGGCCCTTTTTATGGCGGTAGCCAAACGCCGCGACGATGTGATCATCAAACAGGTCTCCGGCACAGAAATGCGCAAGGCCTCCAGCGGGTATAATATGGACTTCATGAACGTGATGCTGGCCCTTTTGTCGGCAGTGATCATCGTGTGTTACCTCATGTACACCCTGGACCCCACTACCCAGCTGCGTTTCCAGACTTACCGCCTTTATTATACCACTCTTTTTGTAATTGCCGGATTATTACGATATTTGCAAATAACCTACGTGGAGAATAATACCGGCTCCCCTACCAAAATCCTGTACAAAGACCGTTTTATCCAGGTAACCATAGCCCTGTGGATCCTAAGCTTTTATGTGATCATTTATTTACCGGCAAACAAAAGTTTTTTTGACTAATGCAAAAACGCTTAGCAAATTGGGGCAATTATCCGGTCGTTTCCTGCGAAGAGCGCTCCTTTTCCAGGGAAGACCAGCTACAGGAAGTACTGGATACACAACCTTCGCTGATCGCGAGAGGCAACGGGCGCTGTTATGGCGACGCTTCCCTCGGCGCCTACAGCATTTCCACCCTTAAATACGATAAAGTACTCAGCTTCGATACCGCAGCCGGCGTTTTTGAATGCCAGGCCGGCGTTACGCTGGACCAGATCCTGGAGATCATCGTTCCCAAAGGCTGGTTCCTGCCTGTTACCCCCGGCACCAAATTTATTACCGTGGGCGGAGCCGTAGCATCCGACGTGCATGGTAAGAACCACCATGTGGACGGCGCCTTTTCCAGCCATATTGTGGATATGGACGTGATCACTTCCCTGGGCGCTATTACCTGCGGACCAGACCAGGAAGCAGATCTCTTCTGGGCCACCTGCGGCGGCATGGGCCTTACCGGCATCATTACCCGGGTAAAGTTCCGCCTCAAAAAGATCAGCACTTCGTATATCCGGCAACGGCAGATCAAGGCCCGCAACCTGGAAGAAGTGATCCGCCTCTTTGAAGAGAACAAGCATTACACCTACTCCGTGGCCTGGATAGACTGTCTGCAGAAAGGCGATTCCTTTGGCCGGAGTATCCTGATACTGGGCGAGCACGCCACGCCGGAAGAACTGTCTGCCCAGCAGCAGGCTGCTCCCCTGCAGCTGCCGGCCAAGAAAAAGCTGACCGTCCCCTTTAACCTTCCCTCCTTTGTGCTCAACACCTTGACGGTGAAGGCCTTCAACTGGCTCTATTACGCAAAAAATACTAAACGGGAGATCAATAACGTCGTTTCCTACGAGCCTTTCTTTTACCCTTTGGATGCGTTCCTGCACTGGAACCGGGGCTATGGAAAAGCAGGTTTCGTGCAATACCAGTTTGTGCTGCCGCTGGACCAGCAGGAAGGCCTGATCGCTATTTTACAGCGTATCAGTGATAAGGGGTGGGGCTCTTTCCTGGCAGTGCTGAAAGTGTTTGGCCGGCAAGACAGCCTGATCTCTTTCCCTATGGAAGGTTATACCCTGGCCCTGGACTTCCCGGTGCGGAAAGGGCTCCTCGCCTTCCTGGACGAGCTGGATGCACTGGTGCTGCAATACGGCGGCCGCATTTACCTCTCCAAGGATGCCCGTATGAAGCAGGAAGTGTTCTGGCAAAGTTATCCTCATGTACAACGCTTTGCAGACATTGTTAAACATTATAACAGCAACAGCCAGTTCCGGTCTTTGCAATCCGACAGGCTGGTATTAACCGGCTCTTAGCTACTAGCCGTTAGCTGCTAGCCTTAGCCGTGTACTTAAAGCTAAAAGCCAGGCGCTAACAGCTAATAGCTTACATTAAAGTTCATAATACATTTAGCACAACTATACATGCCTACTGTTTTAATTCTGGGTGCAGGGTCAGATATGGCCGTAGCCATAGCGCGGCAGTTTGCCGCGGAAAAGTATGATATCCAGCTGGCCGCCCGCAATATTTCCTCTTTACAGGCGCAACAACAGGACCTGGAGATTCGTTACGGTATCAGGGCTACGATACATGCCTTCGATGCGCTCGACTTTGCCAGCCACGCTGCTTTTTACGATAGCCTCCAGCCCAAACCGGATATCACTATCTGTGTATTCGGCTACCTGGGCGACCAGGAACTGGCGCAGTCCAACTGGCAGGAAGCCGGCCGGATCATTCATACCAACTATACAGGGGCAGTATCTATCCTCAATATAGTGGCCAATGATTACGCCGCCCGCCGGCAAGGCGCTATCATCGGCATCAGCTCCGTAGCAGGCGAACGCGGGCGTCAGAGTAATTATCTTTACGGCAGCGCCAAGGCAGGTTTCACCGCTTACCTGAGCGGCCTCCGTAACCGGATGTTCCGGTACGGCGTACACGTGATGAGCGTACAGCCCGGCTTTGTATATACCCGCATGACCGAAGGGCTGCAACTGCCGCCGCTGCTGACCGCCCAGCCAGGCGATGTAGCGGCCTCCGTGGCTAAAGGCCTGAAGGCCCGTAAGAACGTATTATATGTAAAATGGTTCTGGCGTTATATTATGCTCATTATCAAGTCCATTCCGGAGTTTATCTTCAAAAAATTAAAATTGTGAGGTACTCCGTGTAAGTTCTTAATTTATAGTTACTAGCGATGAAAATAGCTTTTTTCGACTTTGACGGCACCATTACACGGCGCGATACTCTTTTCGAGATCATCCGATACCAGAAAGGCGCTATTGCCATGTACGCAGGCATGCTGCTGCTCTCGCCGCTGCTGGTGATGTTTCGCTTAAAGCTGCTGTCTAGCCATAGCACCAAGCAGTATGTACTGCGTTGGTTCTTCCGCGGTACACCGGCCGCACAATTTCGTACCTTGTGCGAGGCCTTCTGCCGTCACCGCCTGCCTGCCTTACTGCGGCCACAGGCCATTGCGGCTATCAAGGACCACCAGTCCAAAGGCCACCTTGTGGCCGTAGTGACCGCCTCCGCCCAGGATTGGGTAGCCCCCTGGTGCGCTGCGATGGGCATCACCTGTATCGCTACCCAGCTGGAAGTAAAAGATCAGCTGCTGACAGGTAACATATTGGGACTTAATTGTAACGGAGAAGAAAAAGTATGCCGCATACGGGCACAGTACCAGCTGGAACAGTATGAAAATATCTACGCCTATGGCGATAGTAATGGAGATAAAGCAATGTTAGCCATAGCGGGAACAGCGATCTATAAGCCGTTCAGAACGAATGCATAACGTTTAAGGTTTGAAATTTGAGGTTTAAGGTTTGTGGAAAGTTGTGAGGTTCAGAACAGGTAGGCTGGTTTACAACTTTCAAACTTCTAACATACAACAAACTTCAAACCTCAAACTTCAAACTTCAAACACTCACCCGATGACCATAACCGCCTCGATTCCAGCGCCTTCCTACCGCATCCGGAGCATTGACCTTCTCCGCGGCCTCGTGATGGTGATCATGGCCCTTGATCACGTACGGGACCTGCTTCACCACGACGCGTTTCTTTACAATCCCCTGGATGCTTCCAAAACCACACCAGTCCTTTACCTGACCCGCTGGATCACCCATTTCTGCGCACCTACTTTTGTAATGTTGTCCGGCACTTCAGCTTACCTGGTAGGGCTGCGTAAAGGCAAACAGGAACTATCGCGCTTCCTGCTTACCCGTGGCTTATGGCTTATTTTTGTGGACTTTACGATCATGAGCCTCGCATTTTCCTTTACTCCCACATTAATCGGCTTTAGTGTATTGGCAGTAATGGGATCCGGGATGATCCTGCTTTCCTTGCTGGTATATCTGCCGGAAAGGATCATACCTGTTGTCGGACTGATACTGATCTTTTTTCACAACACCCTGGATGGGGTCCAGTTCGCGCCAGGTTCTACCGCCCAGATCATCTGGAGTCTTTTACACGCCCCGGGCGCTACCCAGTTAGGGAATATCACTTTCCTCTTCGCTTACCCCCTGATTCCCTGGGTGGGTTTGGTGATGGCGGGTTACGGACTGGGCATGCTATTCCGCCCGGAATTTGATCCTGCCAGGCGTACCCGCCTGCTGCGGGTAATGGGCTTGTCTGCTATCTTCCTGTTCATTGTGCTCCGCTATATAAATATCTATGGTGATCCCCTGAGATGGCAACCGGGCGCTACTGCCGTACAAACCCTGATGTCTTTTTTTAATGTGCTGAAGTACCCGCCTTCCTTGCTGTTCCTGCTGGTTACCCTTGGGCCGGTATTGCTGCTATTATCCGGGCTGCAGACCATTTCTATCTCGTCAGAGAACCCGCTGGTGGTGCTGGGCCGGGTGCCCTTGTTCTATTTCGTGATCCATTTCCAGCTCATCCACCTGATCGCCATCGCCGTGGCGGTAGGCATGGGACATCCCCTGGGCGCCATGCTGACCCACAATTTTGTGCTGGATACGCCTAAGATCATCGACAGCTACGGGCTCACTTTACCCTGGATCTACGTTATCTGGATCCTGTTGGTACTGGTCCTATACCCCTTGTGTAAACGTTATGCGGCATATAAGGCAAGGCGCCGGGAACAATGGTGGCTGAGTTATCTGTAGGATAATATTATATTATAAAAAAAGCGTCCCGGTCATACCAGGACGCTTTTCTGTATTATAGAAGATGAATTGATCAAACTCAGGCTGCCGCCTTGTATTGCGCTTTCTTCACTTTCGCGCTCTTCAGCCGGATGATACCCACAAAGTTCATCAGCTTCATCACCGGGTAGGTAGGATCGAATTCAAACCATTTCTTGGCGAAGTTCGGACTGTCCTTGTACATGTGGTGGTTATTCTGGAACAGCTCACCCAGCAGCAGGATGCCCCAGGGAGAAGTGTTGCGGGAGTGGTCGTGGTTATTGAAGTTGCTGTAACCGTATTTGTGACCGCACCAGTTTACGATTGCTCCCTGTACAGGTCCCATCAGGAAGTGGATCGGCAGCAGCAGGAACCAGATCCAGCTGGGTGCGAAAGCTACATAAAAGGCAATGTATCCCAGCGCAAACACTACGCGGGTCAGTATGTGGTCGCCGAAACGATCCAATGAATGCCACTCCGGTAAAGGTTCTGCAGTGAACTTGGCATCCGGCACGTTTTTGCGGGTAAGGAAACTGTTATACAATTTACGGGTCTGCACCATCATCGTCCAAACGTCTTTAAAGAAGTGAGGAGAATGCGGATCATGCTCGGTATCGCTATATTCGTGATGCATACGGTGCATTACACCATACGCCCTTGGAACCAGGTAGGAAGAGCCCTGGAAAAACCAGGTGCTGAAATAGAAAACGCGTTCCCAGCCCTTGCTGGCAGTATACATCTGGTGAGAAGCATACCTGTGGAGGAAGAAAGTGTGAAAGAACAATGAGAAGAACCAATGCACACCAAAAAAGATCAAGATCGCTATCATTAAAAAATTATTATTGGTTAGTTCTCAGTAATAGTCAAAAACCGGCTCCTAACCTGCTTGAAAAAATGGAATAATAAGGGGTAAAGGTAGGGTAAAAAATCAAAATAATTTGTTAAAAGAGTCGATTGGCGCATAGATTATCTCTATAAGGATGAAGACGTTATACTAAGATTTACCTGAGACCTGTACCCATCGTAATTCCAGCAAGTTGAGGCCGTTGTTACGCATGCCGCTTACATTAGGTTGCAGAAAATGGATGGCCTCGTCATAGAACACGGGCACCACGGGAGCGTCTGCCACAATCATGCGGTCCATTTCCCGGTACAGTTCATAGCGGAGGGAATCGTTGGTTTCCCGCAGGGCCTTTTCATAAAGCTGGTCATATGCCGGGTTGCTGTAGCGGGTATAATTGGGCGGAGCCGGATTCTTACCATAAAAGAAGGCCAGGTAGCTTTCGGCATCCGGGTAGTCGGCGATCCAGGTACCCCGGAAAAAAACAGCCGCTGATTTCGCGGTTTGTTCCAGCAGCAGGCTTTTCTGCACCACCTCCACCTGGATGCGCAGGCCAATCTCCTGCAGCTGGTTGGCAATATAATTGGCCAGGTCTGCATATAGCGGGATGGTCAGCACCCTGATAACGGGCAGGCCCTTGCCTTCGGGGAAACCCGCATCCTTTAGCAGCTGCCGCGCCAAAGCGGGGTCATACGTATAGCCTTTTACTTTAGCCGCGTCAAAAGAAGGCAGGCCCCTGGGCACAAAGCCGCTGTTGGCAGGCGTACCGATGCTGTTACGCAGGTAGGTCATCAGCTTCGTACGGTCAAACCCGTAGTTGATGGCCAGCCGTATATTTTTCAGGCGGGTGGGCGATTGTTCCACAGTTGTTTTGCTGCTGTCCATCAAAAAGCCGAGGTATTCCACATTCAGGAAAGGGCTTTTAGCCAGCACCATCTTGCCGTTCCATTCCTTTTTCAGCTGGCCGGTCTTGGTGAGCACTTCATCTTTGAAAGAAGCGTCTATATCATTCATAAAATCCAGCTGTCCCTGCCTGAATAACAGGAATTCAGTGGCTTTACTATCCAGGAAGGTAAATTTCACGGCGTCCAGGTAAGGTAGTTGCCGCCCTTGTTCATCTTTCTCAAAATAACGCGGGTTGCGGTGCAGGATCAGGGCCTGGCCCTCGTCCCAGTCGTGGAACAGGAAAGGCCCCGTACCCACGGGGTGCCGGCGGAAATCCTTCCCGTACTTTTCCACTGCCTCCTGCGGTACAATAGAGCAGTACTGCATGCTGAGGATGCCCAGTATGGGATGGAAGGGCTCCAGCAGGCGAAGCTGGAAAACGGAATCATTCAACGCCTGGAAGCCTTTATCCGGATCTACCTTGCCGTTAAATACCCATGCTCCCGGCGAGGCAGTGGCCGGGTCCATGAGCCGGCGGAAGCTGTATACCACATCCTGCGCCCTCAGCTTCCTGCCCTTTCCGCCCGGGAAAGCCTCATTGTCATGAAAATAGACATCCGGCCGCAGGTAGAAGGTATAAGTGAGATGATCTGCCGATTCTTCCCAGCGGCTGGCCAGCCAGGGACGGATCACCATCTGGCTGTCCGGCTCCACCAGGGTACCGTATAACTGGTGAACGGCCCACATGATGGCCTGGTTCTTGGCAAAAGCGGGATCGAGGGAAGTAATACCATCGTCCCTATTTACCCGGAACACCTGCCTGGCCGGGTGCTGCCTGGAATGGCAGGCGCCAAGGAACAAAAATGACAGCAATAAAAGGAAGCTACTGAAACCAATAGGGAGGGATACATGGATCTGCCTAACGTCCATCCTCTTATAATTATTATCTATCATTTTACAATGACCGTTTTACATTTTACGCTGCAAATTAATATCTTGCCGCCCAAAATACTATTCGGAATTATGCGTGGCGTACCTATGTTATTCATGATGATGTTGATGGCGGCATTGGGGGCGCAGGCCCAGCAGAAGCAGTCGCCTTTAAAAGGCCCCCAGCCATCCAGGTTTTCCCGGGCAGATACCCTTCGGGGCAGTATCACCCCTCAGCGCGCCTGGTGGGACGTGGTGGCATATGACCTCAACGTAAATGTGTCGCTGAAAGACAGCACTTTCAGCGGCTATAATACCATTACGTACCAGGTGCTGACACCCGACAGCATTATGCAAATAGACCTGCAGGACCCAATGATGATCGACAGTGTGATCGTAGACATCGACAGCTTAAAGATCACTACCCAGTCTAAACTGACCTACACCCGGGATACCATCGGCTGCAACGCCTGGTTTATACAGCTGCCGAAAGCCGATAAAAAAGGCACTACCCGCCAGATCACCGTGTACTATCACGGTAAGCCCAAAAGAGCGAAAAACGCGCCCTGGGACGGCGGCGTGGTTTGGACCCGCGATGAACAGGGCCGCCCCTGGATCGCAACTGCCTGCCAGGGATTAGGCGCCAGCGTGTGGTGGCCCAATAAAGACCACCAGAGCGACGAGCCGCAATATATGACCATTAACGTTACCGTGCCGGAAGATCTGACAGATGTTTCCAACGGCCGCCTTAAACTGCGTACAGACAACAAAGACGGCACCGTTACCTATACATGGTACGTGAGCAGTCCTATCAACAACTACGACGTAGCCCTCAATATCGGGAACTATAAAGAGATCAGGGATACTTACGCAGGCGTTGCCGGTAAGCTGGATCTCAGCTTTTGGGTGCTGGATTATAACGTGGAAAAAGCAAAAAAACATTTCGCGGTGGTAAAGCCCATGCTGCACTGCTTTGAGTTCTGGTTTGGCAAATATCCTTTCTATAAGGACAGCTATAAGCTGGTAGATGCGCCTCACCTGGGCATGGAGCACCAGAGTGCGGTGGCCTATGGCAACGGGTACCAGATGGGCTACAAAGGCAAGGACCTTTCCGGCACCGGCCAGGGCCTGAAATGGGATTTCATCATTGTGCACGAAAGCGGCCACGAATGGTTTGGTAACAATATCACCACCAAAGACATTGCCGATATGTGGGTGCATGAGAGCTTTACCAACTACTCCGAGACGCTCTTTACAGAGTGCGAGTTTGGCCAGGCCGCCGGCAGCGAATACAATATCGGTTGCCGCAAGAACATCAAAAACGATATGCCGATCATCGGTCCATATAACGTGAACACTGAAGGCTCCGGCGATATGTACTACAAAGGCGGCACCATGCTGCACATGATCCGCCTGATCGTGAATGATGATGAGAAGTTCAGGCAGATCCTGCGTGGCCTCAATACCGACTTTATGCATCAGACGGTTACCGGCGCGCAGGTAGAGCGCTACATCAGCCAGAAGAGCGGCATCAATTTCCAGAAAACATTTGATCAGTACCTGCGCGATACCACCCTGCCCGAACTGCAATACCGCATTGTAGGACAGGTGCTGTATTTCCGCTGGTCTTCTTCCGTACCTGATTTTGATATGCCCGTGAAGGTTACGGTGGGCGAGAATAATTTCCAGTTCATTCACCCCGGCCACCGCTGGGCCACCGCTAACCTGAGCTACATGGATCCCACCCTGTTTAAGGTGGACCCGAGTTTCTATGTGAAAGTGAGAGAGATGAAGACAGTGAAAGAGATGAAGGAGGCATTGAAGAAATAGCTGTCAGTTGCTGGCTATTAGCTTTTAGCGATCAAAGTGATTTAACATTCAGGGCAATTGCTAAAAGCCAGCGGCTAAGAGCCAGTAGCTATTTTTTACCTCTTCTGCGGATAATTTAGAGCCGCCCGGATTAGGTCAAACGATGATACTATAAGAGCTTTGTGATTGTAAGAATCTTATGATCACAAAGCTTTTTTTGGAAACATTACAGCATGTTCAGCTAACCCCGCTTACTGAAAATGAACTGGCCACCATTGAAGGCGGTGGATTGTTAACGTCACTTGCTGCATCAGCGGGCGCGATTGCTGCCGGCCTTGTGCTCAGTGCTGCCAATAGCCTGGGAAATACCGGCGATACGGCCACCAATCTCCTGACATTTTTAATCTAAGGTTTGATAATTATCCTGCTGCGAAGGCGCAAGGCTATATGCTTTGCGCCTTTGCTTTATGCCTTTTTCTTCTTTGGCCTTACGATCTTGAAGGCATGGTCCCAGCTGCCGGTGCGGAAGCCGATGGCGCTCCATAATATGCATAACGGCTCTATATTCCGGCTCATGATGATCTTTCCCATATCTGCCACATCTTCCCAGCCCATCTGGTTCAGGATGGCACTTACTTCTTTCTTTGCCTGTGGATTATTACCGCAAATGAACATGGTGGGCTTTTCTCCTTCCACCTCATGCTGGAACATGATCTCATGTCCTACGCAGCTCAGGGCTTTCACCACATAAGCGTCCGGCGGCAGCCATGCCTGGATCTGTTCTCCGGCAGAATGGAGGCCATTCACGAAAGACAGGCGCCCGTCCTCATCGGGACCTTTACCATCCAGCGGATTGGTCACATCTACTACCGTTTTGCCTTTGAAATTCCAGATACCGGCTTGCTCTATCGCACTTTTGGCGCCGGTCCAGCTAACGCAGATAACAATAAGATGCCCGGATGCGGCGGCTTCCCTGAATGTGCTGATGCTCGCCAGGGGGCCCTGGCGTTTTGCCCATTGCTGCAGCGCTTCCTTGGCGGGGTTACGCGTTCCAATAATGACATGGTGGCCCATTCCTACAAATCCGGCGCCCAAAGTGAGCCCTACCGCCCCACTACCAAGGATACCGATATTCATAAATGCAGTATTTGCAGGAAGTTAAGAAAAAAGTTTGAGGTTTGAAGTTTGAAGTTTGAAGTTCGTTAGAAGTTAGACGTTACTAACCAGCAACTTGCCTCATAACCTGGAACCTTTAACCAACCTCAAACTTCAAACTTCAAACCAAATAAGAAAGAAACTTCTGCATCCCCTGCCTTTTCGCCGGCGTCAGGGGATAGCTGATATGTTTGGTATAATATGCCGTGAGATCAAACACCGGGTAAGGGTTTTCTGCTACTACGGCAGGTATATTGTGTATGCCAATGCTATTGGCATTATTGAACTCCTGTATGAATTCGATTGGAAGCGGTTTGTTGCTCACCCATGCGGCAAATACAAAAGGAAGGCTGGTAAAGCGCATCCAGGCTTCTGCCAGGTCATAGATGTAAGGAGAGACTTTGCGTTGCTCCAGCGCCCTGTCGCCGATCACCAGTCCGGCATCCGTGCCCTGGATCAGCTGCTGGTAATCGCCGCTGGTTTCTACCAGCTCAACATCCAGCCGCCAGTAGTCGCGCACCAGTAGTTTCAGCAGGGCCACAGAAGTGCGGCTTTGGTAATCCAGGTAGATGCGTTTGATGTCCTTTAAAGGCACGTCGCTGAACAGGCAAACGGAGGCTACAGGCCCCTCCGCTCCTATGCAAAAGTCTGAGATGATATGTGATTCCTGCATTTTAGGGATCACCGCTACCGGTACCAGCGCTACATCCACACTGCCTTCTATCAGCTGCCGGGCGATGACTGCCGGGTAATCCATGGTGAGTTCCGTCATTTTCATTACTGCATGTCCCCTGAAACCATATAACAAAGGCTTGGTATTCAAATAACTTACTGCCGCTACTTTTACTTTCCGTTCCAATTTCTGTATTTTTGGGGCCAAATTTAAACGAATTCCCAGACTTCAAAGCATTATGACATTACAGCCTTTAACTGCCATTTCTCCCTTAGACGGACGCTATCGCAGACAACTCGAAGAATTGTCTGCCTATTTTTCTGAATACGCGTTGATACGTTACCGTGTACTGGTGGAGATCGAATACTTCATAGCGCTGGCAGATCAAAAGGTGTTCACCCTGCCTAAAGCTAAAGTGCCCGCCCTGCGCAAGATCTACCAGGATTTCAGCGTTGAGAATGCACAGCTGATCAAGGAAACCGAAAAGATCACCAACCACGACGTAAAAGCCGTGGAATATTTCGTGAAAAATGAGCTGAAACGCCTGGACCTGGAAGACAAGCTGGAATGGGTGCATTTCGGCCTTACCTCCCAGGACATAAACAATACCGCTACCCCGCTCCTCTGGAAAGAAGCCGTAGAGCAGGTGTATATGCCCGCCATCGCCAACATGGTGCTCGAACTGAAGAAACTGGCCAAAGGCTGGATGAAGATCCCCATGCTGGCCCGCACTCACGGACAACCTGCCTCCCCCACCATTCTCGGCAAAGAGATCCTGGTGTTCGTAGAAAGGCTGGAAGGCCAGGTGAAGCTGCTGAGCAATGTGCCCTTCGCAGCCAAATTCGGCGGTGCTACCGGCAATTTCAACGCCCACCACGTAGCCTTCCCGAAAGTGAACTGGGAAAAGTTTGCCGATAAATTCGTGAACAGCTCCCTGGGCCTGCAGCGCATGCGCTATACCACCCAGATAGAGCATTACGATAACCTGTCCGCCCAGTTCGACGCGCTGAAACGGATCAATAACATACTGACAGACCTCTGCCGCGATATATGGACTTACATCTCCATGGACTACTTCAAGCAGAAAGTGAAGAAGAACGAAGTAGGCTCCAGCGCCATGCCGCACAAAGTGAACCCGATCGACTTTGAGAATGCGGAAGGCAACCTGGGCGTGGGCAATGCCCTGTTTGAGCACCTGAGCGCCAAGCTGCCCATCTCCCGCCTGCAGCGCGACCTGACCGATTCTACCGTGCTGCGCAACATCGGCGTGCCCTTTGGTCACAGCCTGCTGGCCCTGCGTTCCATACAAAAAGGACTGGACAAACTGATCCTGAATGAAGCCAAGCTGAAGGAAGACCTGGAAAACAACTGGGCCGTAGTAGCAGAAGCTATTCAGACCGTATTGCGCCGCGAAAACTACCCGCAGCCGTATGAGGCCCTGAAAGAGCTGACCCGTGGCGGCGAACAGATCACGCAAAAGACCATGCAGCAGTTTATTGATGGATTGAAGATCAGTGCAGCATTGAAAAAAGAATTGAAAGCGATCACGCCACTGAATTATACAGGCGTGTGGAATTAATAGGGCGATTAGCTTTTGGCCGTTAGCTGTTAGCTGAATGCTGGTAGCTAACGGTTTTTTAATTAACTTCCCTGTGAAACTGGCTGTTTTTCTGATGGAAACTTCCCGGATAAAGTAACGATATAGTAACGATATAGTAACGATATAGCAACTCTTTAAAGAGTTACTATATCATTACGTATCTTATACCAATACTTTACGTCATTATAACATTCCTGCGGGGGTCCATAGCGATGTTACATACATTAAAACGCATCCTCAAAATGCTCCAGCTCGTACTGCTCTCCCCGGGTAAAGGTAATAGCGATAATATCAAAACGTATAGCCGCCGGTGTATCCCCGCTTCGTTCCAGGTAAACTTCTGCGGCCCCCTGCAGGAACTTTCTTTTTTTATGGTGCACCGCCTCTTCCGGCCAGCCAAATAAACTGTTGATACGGGTCTTTACTTCAATGAAAATGAGCTCGTTTCCCTTGCGGGCGATAATGTCGATCTCCTTTTTGCCCCATTTCCAATTGCTGTGAATAATTTCGTAAGCCTGCTCCTGTACATACATCCGGGCGATCTGCTCTCCTTTTTTGCCCAGCTCATTATGGGAAGCCATTTTTTCAACTAATTTTGGGACCGGTTTTAACCTGATAATCAGTAAATCTACACAAATGGCTGCAGTTGATAAAAAGTTATTCCGGCTGGTTGGCAAGATACAGCACTACGCCTGGGGCGGTTATAATTACATACCACAATTACTGGGTATTCCCGCAGGAAAGGAACCTTCGGCAGAATACTGGATGGGCGCACATCCCAGCGCTCCTTCAGCCATTCATCTTAATGGCGATACCCTTACGCTGGACCAGCTCATCAGCCGTCAACCCGCTGAAGTGATCGGCGCCCCCGTATGGGAACGCTTTAAGGAACTGCCCTACCTCTTCAAGGTGCTGGACGTGAGAGAAATGCTCTCCATCCAGGTGCACCCTACCAAAGCAGAGGCGGAGAAAGGCTTTGCCAGGGAAAATGCTGCCGGCATTCCCCTCAATGCGCCGCACCGCAATTACAAAGACGCCAACCATAAGCCCGAGATCATGGTGGCCCTCAGCGAGTTCTGGCTTTTACACGGGTTTTTGCCCGAAGATAAGCTTGCAAATGTGCTGGACGCCGTGCCGGAGTTCAACTCACTGAAAAGTGTATACGAAGAAGAAGGCTACTACGGATTATATAAAACCGTGATGGAAATGCCGCAGGACCAGGTGAACACCTTCCTGCGCCCGCTGGCTGAAAGGATCCTTCCGGCATACAAGCAGAATAAGCTGCAGAAATCCGATCCGGCGTTCTGGGCAGGCCGTGCCATAGACAATGACCCGCAGGGACTGGAGCGCCTGGACAGGGGCATCTTCTCCATCTACTTCTTCAATATTGTGCAAACCCAGCCCGGCGATGCTGTTTTCCAGGACGCCGGCGTTCCGCATGCTTACCTGGAAGGACAGAACGTAGAGCTGATGGCCAATTCTGATAACGTGCTGCGCGGTGGCCTCACACCCAAACATATCGATGTGCCGGAGCTGCTCAAGCATACCCGTTTTGAAGCCGTTCACCCACAGATCCTGAAAGGCGAGCCCGCCGCGAATGCCGCAGAAAGGATCTACTCCTCCCCTGCGCCCGATTTCGTGGTGAGCCAGATCAAGCTAAAACCCGGAACTGTATACGAAAATACTGCCAAAGCAGCTGAGATCATGCTGGTACTGCATGGCAGCGCAGTGATCAGCGGCAGCGACACTTTAGACCTGCAGCAAGGTCAGTCTGTTTTTGTTGCCGCCGGCGAAACCTATAAAATGGAAGGAGAAGGCCTGCTGTACAAGGCAAGCGTTCCTGTTTGATAACTATTGAAAATTGCGTAATTTAGACATATGAAAAAGTCATCCTTACCCGAAATATTATTGATCGCAGCCTTAATCTTACTGGCTGGCCTGGGCCGCCTGGTATCCAATGAGCTGCAGCTGTGGAACTTCACCGCCATCGGCGCCAGCGCCCTGTTTGGCGGCGTGGTGATCAAAGATAAGCGCCTGGCTTATATCTTACCCCTGGCTACCCTGTTCCTGACAGACCTCTTCTTTGAGATGTTCACTAACATCGATGGTTTCTACGGAGCCCAGATGTTCTTTGTATACGGCGCCTTCCTGCTGATCACGCTGATCGGCACCCAAATAAAGAAAGTAAATGCGCTGACCATCCTGCTGGCCTCCATCGGTACCGGCATCCTGTTCTTCCTGATCTCCAATGCAGGGGTATGGATGCTGAGCGGTATGTACCCGCGCACACTGGGCGGTTTGATCACTTGTTATGCAGCTGCTATTCCGTTCTTCCGGAATGATATGTTTGGTAATTTTCTCCTGAACACCATTATGGGTAGCGTGTTTTACAGCGCCCTGCTGTTTGGCGCATATGCGCTGATCAAACGTTATGCTTTCGGGCATCAACAGCAATTAGCTTAGTCATTCACTTCTTATATAAAAAACGAGTCCCGTTCCGGTTGGAACGGGACTCGTTTTTTTATGGTTTGAGGTTTGAAGTCTGAGGTTTGAGGTTTGTTGAAAGTTGCAGGTTCAATTCAAGTCAGCGTTAAAAGGTAAAATACTGCTTTGGACATTTAACCTCCAACGAACCTCAAACCTCAGACTTTAAACCTCAAACTGCAAAAAATGATAGTTTTCATGCTGCACCTTGGTATATCTCCCCACCTCCAGCGGCGCCTTAAACAGCGGACAATCCAGTACCAGCGTATGATACTCCCCGTTCTCTCCTGCTACATCCACACCTTTAGCTTCCAGATCTGCCAGTAATTGCGCATCCATGATCCTGCCCAAGAAATCAGGTCCCAGGTGAGTATTGCAGGAAACGATCATGGTACGGATACCGCTTTCCAGCATGGCTTTTACCAGTTGGCGGCGGGGCTGTTGCCAGAGCGGCAGCAGGGCCTCAATACCAGCGGCGGCGCATACCTTTTCTTCCCATTCACGGTGTGGCTGCAGGTCAATATCTCCGAACACAGCGGCTTCCACGCCGTAGATGGCTACCATCTGCTGCAGGGCAGCAATGAAGCGAACTTCATACGCCTCCCAGGTAGTGGGAATAGTGCCGATGGGCAAGCCGAGCGCTTCCGACTGCCGCAGGATCAGCTCATGTGGCAGGCCGTGGGAACGGGATATTTTGCCGTTCTCATTCATCATACTTAATAAGGCCAGGGGATGGTGACCGGCGGCTTTTGCCTGCATCATGGCATAGCAACTGTCCTTGCCGCCGCTCCAGGAAATAACGGTGTTCATGCGCGTTAAAAATAAAAGTCGTCAGTCTTTAGTCGTTAGTCATTAGTGATGAAAGAGAATGTTCGCACACTAATGACTAACGACTTACGACTAACGACTTCTGTTATTATAAGCTTCCGTTCTTAATCGTCTAATTTCAGTACTGCCAGGAAGGCTTCCTGCGGTACTTCTACGTTGCCAATCTGGCGCATACGCTTCTTACCTTCTTTCTGCTTCTCAAGCAGTTTACGCTTACGGGAGATGTCGCCGCCATAACATTTGGCGGTAACGTCTTTACGCATGGCGCTGATGGTTTCGCGGGCAACGATCTTGGCGCCGATGGCCGCCTGTATAGCGATCATAAACTGCTGGCGGGGCAGCAGCTCTTTCAGCTTTTCGCAAAGTTTGCGGCCAAAGTCCTGTGCACGGCCGCGGTGGATCAATGCGCTGAGGGCATCCACTTTGTCGCCGTTCAGGAGGATATCCATTTTCACGATATCGCTCTCGCGAAGGCCGATGGGCGAATAATCGAACGAAGCGTAGCCACGGGTCTGGCTCTTCAGTTTATCGTAGAAGTCGAATACTATTTCCGTTAAGGGCAGCTCAAAAATGAGCTCTACACGGGTGGTGGTCAGGTAGCTCTGGTTAAGGAGGATACCGCGTTTGCCCAGGCAGAGGGTCATGATATTACCGATGTACTCCGGCTTGGTAATGATCTGCGCGCGGATAAACGGCTCCTCAATGCGTTCCAGCCTGCTGGGGTCCGGCATTTCGGAGGGGTTGTTCACGGTCAGCACTTCCTTTTTGGTAGTGTATGCAATGAAGCCTACGTTGGGTACGGTGGTGATCACGGTTTGGTTGAACTCACGTTCCAGCCTTTCCTGGATGATCTCCATGTGCAGCATGCCGAGGAAGCCGCAACGGAAACCGAAGCCGAGGGCCTGGGAGGTTTCCAGCTCGTATGTGAGCGAGGCGTCGTTCAGCTGGAGCTTGTCCATACAGTCGCGCAGCTCTTCGAAATCATCTGTATTTACCGGGAAGATACCGGCAAATACCATGGGCTTCACTTCTTCGAAGCCTTTGATGCCGGCGCCGGGGTTGGCGCTGAGGGTGATGGTATCGCCCACTTTCACTTCCTTGGCGTTCTTGATACCGGTAATGATATAGCCTACGTCGCCGGTCTTCACCTCGTTCCTGGGCTCCAGTCCCAGGCGAAGAATACCTACTTCGTCAGCAAAGTAATCCTGGCCGGTGTTCACGAATTTCACCTTATCGCCTTTCTTGATACTACCGCTGTATACACGGAAGTAGGCGATGATACCACGGAAGGAGTTGAATACGCTATCAAATATCAGGGCCTGCAGGGGCGCTTCCGGCTCTCCTTTGGGAGGCGGGATGCGTTTTACGATGGCCTCCAGTATCTCATCAATACCGATACCGGTTTTACCGGATGCCAGCAGGATCTCGTCCTCCTTGCAGCCAATCAGCTCCACGATCTGATCCTTTACTTCGGGGATCATAGCGCCGTCCATATCGATCTTGTTAATTACGGGGATGATCTCCAGGTCGTTATCTACTGCGAGGTAGAGGTTGGAGATGGTCTGGGCCTGTATGCCCTGGGTGGCGTCTACCAGCAGCAGGGCGCCTTCGCAGGCCGCCAGTGCGCGGGATACTTCGTAGGAAAAGTCAACGTGCCCGGGGGTATCTATCAGGTTGAAGGTGTACTGTTCTCCCTGGTAGGTATAGTTCATCTGGATGGCGTGGCTCTTAATGGTGATCCCTTTTTCTCTTTTCGAGGTCCATATCGTCCAGCACCTGGGCCTGCATATCCCTTTCAGAGATGGTCTTGGTACTTTCCAGCAGCCGGTCAGCCAGTGTGCTTTTGCCGTGATCTATATGCGCAATAATGCAAAAATTCCTGATATGCTTCATAAATCTGAAACCACAAAGGTATTCAAATTTTGACTATATTTTCGTTCTAAATCACCATTATGGACCTTGAGCAACAATTTGAAGCGGCAGTCGCGGCCAGCAAGACTTTAGCGGAAAAACCGGACAATGAGACCCTGCTGCAGCTGTATTCTCTTTATAAACAGGCCTCTGAAGGAGAGGTTAATACCGAGCCCCCCCACCAACCTCTTTGATATTGTAGGAAAAGCAAAGTATGAAGCCTGGCTGGCGCAGAAAGGAAAGACGAAGGAAAAGGCGAAGGAGGAATATATACAGTTGGTGGACAGGCTTAAAAATGTATAAAGTTTGAGGTTTGAGGTTTGAAGTTTGAGGTTTGAGGTTTGAGGTTCGTTAGATGTTTGAAGTTACGGACCAGCAACTTGCCTCACAACCTGTAACCTTCAACGAACCTCAAACCTCAAACCTCAAACCTCAAACCCATAAACCTCAGACCTCAAACTTTTAAAGTACCTTTGCCTTTATGGTACCCGCTTTTACGCTCTCTGAAAAAACACAACATTACCTCGCGCTGGAAGAACAATACGGCGCCCATAACTACCATCCGCTGCCCGTAGTGCTGAGCCGGGGCGAAGGCGTGTTTGTATGGGATGTGGACGATAAACGCTACTACGATTTCCTTTCCGGTTATTCGGCGGTGAACCAGGGACATTGCCATCCCCGGATCATTGCTACGCTGATAGAACAGGCCCAGCGCCTCACCCTTACCTCCAGGGCTTTCCATAGCGACCTGCTGGGCGAGTACGCGGCCTTTGTCACCCAATTCTTTGGTTACGACAAGGTGCTGCCGATGAACACGGGCGTGGAAGCGGTGGAAACCGCGCTGAAGCTGTGCCGTCGCTGGGGATATACCGTAAAGGGCATACCGGAAGGCAAGGCAAAGATCATTACCTGCGCCAATAACTTCCACGGCCGTACCCTGAACGTGATCTCTTTCAGCACAGATCCGGCTGCGCGTAAGGAGTTTGGTCCCTATATGCCTGGTTATGAAGTAATTCCCTATAACGACCTGCCGGCCCTCGAAAAGGCCCTGCAAGACCCGAACGTAGCCGGCTTCCTGGTAGAGCCCATACAGGGCGAAGCGGGCGTAATGGTACCTGCCGATGGTTACCTGGCCAAAGCCCGTCAATATTGTACAGACGCCAATGTGCTGTTCATGGCAGACGAGATCCAGACGGGCCTTGCCCGTACCGGCGCTATGCTGTGCTGCGACCTGGAAAACGTACGCCCTGATATATTGATACTTGGAAAAGCCCTTTCCGGCGGTACGCTCCCGGTATCGGCCGTACTGGCCGACGATGAGATCATGCTCACCATCAAACCCGGCGAGCATGGGTCCACCTACGGCGGTAATCCCCTGGCCTGTAAAGTAGCTATTACCGCGCTCAATGTACTGAAAGAAGAAAAGATGGCCGAAAACGCCCAGGCGATGGGCCAATTGTTGCGGGATGGCCTTGAAGGCCTGCAATCCCCTTATATTAAGACCGTACGTGGGAAAGGCTTGCTGAATGCCATTGTTATTACGCATTCCAACCCCGAAGCCGCCTGGGAACTTTGCCTCTCCCTGAAAGAAAATGGCCTGCTGGCAAAACCTACGCACGGCGATAAGATCCGCTTTGCGCCGCCACTGCTGATCAACGCCGCCCAGATCAGGGAATGCGTTTCCATTATCGGAAAGAGCCTGGCTGCCCTCGGATAATTAATAATGAATAATTAAGAATTAATAATATTGGTAGTCTTACTGCGTTAGTAGACAGTCATACTGTAACATGAATTACAAACTGTTAATTATTCATTCTTAATTATTAATTAAAGCGGGATGCCAAGAAACGAAAAGGCCATAAGAAGCACCGGCTGGAGAACCGATTTCCTGATCGGGTTTCCTGATGGGTTATTCCTGCTGTTCTTTGCCACCCTGGTGATCCAGGCGCTGAACGTCAGCGTACAGCAGTTCTATGACCTGATCATCTGGGTATCGCTGGCAGGGGCGGTATTGGTTATGATCACTTCCTGGCAGGCCAACCGCGGCGATCCGCATGACGAATCCTCCCTCTCTCCCAAAGAAGAAAAAAACTGCATAAACTGGATATTACCGGGGAAACCATCGAACACATAGAGCAGGAAATAGCGCAGGATGCCACCCGCTGGGCCGCCACCCTTGAACAGGAAAAAGTACAAATGGTAAGCTGGCACCCCATGCGCGCCTTACGCAGTGCCCTGGTAGCCGGCGTATGCTTCCTGTTAGGCGCCCTTATTCCCTGCTGGCCTTATTTCGCTAATGAGAACTTCAGTGCATCCTCCCGCCTTAGCAGCCTGCTGGTATTCCTGAGCGCTACGGTTTTCGGGATCATCAAAGCGAAAATAACCGGACAACGGCTGTGGATCGTAACATTCAGGTATTTATTGCTGACAGCAGGGATCTGGCTGGCAGTATACCTCGTGAGGATAGCCATCGGCAGTTAGCCGCTAGCTTTTAGCTTTCCGCGGAGTAGCAACTACACTTATAAACGCTGCTATCGCCCCTATCAATGACAGGTAAAGCCCGATCTCCTTATGCGGGCACTCTCCCATCTCGCAACGCGCAAACAGCACCATGTTACGGAAGGTCCAGGCCATGAGGAAGCCTGATACGAACAGATTTAACCTTTGCGCCCAATGTTTCTGCGCAACGAATAATAAACCGGCTATTACTGCCAGGACAATATTCAGCCTTCCCGGCTCACCAAAATTGGAACCTTTTGATTGCAAACCGGTAAATACCAGCTGCCTGCTCTCCACCGTAAGCCAGGGCAGGAAAGCGCTGACAATGATTATAACGGCAGCGGCTATACCCGTAAGTGTACTTTTAGACATAGGACGCAAAGGTATAAAATGAGTTTGAGGTTTGAAGTTTGAAGTTTGAGGTTGGTTGGAAGTTCGAGGTTCGGGATAAATATGCCGTATCAGGAGGCAAGTGTTGGACTTTCAACTTGTAAAGACCTCAAACTTCAAACTTCAAACCTCAAACATCCCTCCGTCGGTGGTATAATATTTGGTCCGTTTTCCACCATGCTACATTTCGACGCAATTATTATTGGCTCAGGACAGGGCGGCACCCCACTCGCCCGTAAATTAGCTACGGCCGGATGGAAGACCGCCATGGTAGAAAAACGCTGGCCGGGGGGCACCTGCATCAATGATGGCTGTACGCCTACCAAAGCAATGATTGCCAGTGCCAAGGTGGCCTATGAGGCAGCCAACAGCGATCGTTGGGGAATCCGGATAGATGGCCATGCCACCAACCTGGAAGCTGTTGTAGAGCGAAAGAACAAAATTGTGTCCAGGTTCCGTTCCGGCAGTGAAAAGCGGCTGCAGGGCGAGAACCAGGAGCTCTTCTATGGAGAAGCCTCCTTTACCGGCCGCAAAACGCTGCAGGTAGCACTGAACGACGGCGGAACGGAAATGCTCAGCGCAGAACATATTTTCATTGATACCGGTACCTGGCCGCTGATCCCGGATATCTCCGGGCTCGATAGCATCCCCTGGTTCACCAGCACCACCCTGCTGGACCTTACCACCCTGCCTTCTCACCTGCTGGTACTGGGCGGCAGCTATATCGCCCTGGAATTCGGACAAATGTACCGCCGTTTCGGCTGCGAGGTTACCATTATAGAGCGATCACCGCATCTCTTGTCACGCGAGGATGAAGACGTCACCAGCGCCATCCGCAAGATGCTGGAGGCAGAAGGTATTCACATCTTTACAAACGCACAGGCGCAGCAAGTGGAACAAACGAGCCGCAATATTGTGCTCACCATCAATACTGAAGGACAGGCATATACCGTAGAAGGCTCCCACCTGCTGATCGCTACCGGCCGGACGCCACAAACGGCTGCCCTCCGCCTGGAGCAAACCGGCGTAAAAACAGATGCGCACGGCTATATCCTGGTGAACGACCAACTCGAAACCAGTGAGCCCGGCATCTACGCCCTGGGAGATGTAAAAGGCGGTCCGGCGTTTACCCATATCTCCTATCACGATCATTTGATCGTATATAAGAACCTGCTGGAAAAAGCCAATATGAGCACTGCTGACCGACAGGTGCCTTACTGCATGTTCACAGACCCGCAGCTGGGACGAATAGGATTATCTGAAAAAGAAGCCGCCCAACAGGGATTGCAGTATAAAGTGGCCAGCCTGCCCATGGAGAGTGTAGCCCGGGCAATCGAAACCGGCAATACGCAGGGCTTTATGAAAGTGCTGGTAGAAGAAGGCAGCGGCAAAATACTGGGCGCCGCAGTGCTTGGCCCGGAAGGCGGCGAGCTGATGTCCTTATTGCAAATGGCGATGGCGGGCGGCATTACCGCACAGCAAATGAAGGAGATGGTATTTGCCCATCCCTTGTATGCTGAATCACTAAATAATGTTTTCTTGTCGCTTGATAAATAAGCGATTGTGGATAACGGACAATGTGGGTAACTTTTTCCCCAAGTCTATTGATCATTGCATAAATTACTTGGTTTGAGGTTTGAGGTTTGAGGTTTGAGGTTTGATGTTTGATGTTTGAAGTTCGTTAGCGGTTGGATGTTCAGCACTGCTTACCTGTCCCGAACTTCAAACTTCCAACCAACTTCAAACCTCAAACATCGAACTTCAAACCTCACACAGGACCTGATCATGATAAAGCTGGAGCACGTCTACAAGTATTTCTCTCCAAACAAAGCCGCAGTAGCCGACATATCTTTTGAGGTGCGCCCGGGCGAGATCCTGGTACTGCTCGGTACCAGCGGCAGCGGTAAAACCACTACCCTGCGCATGATCAACCGGCTGATCGAACCAGATAAAGGCAACATCTACGTAAATGGCAAATTGACCAGGGATCAGTCTCCTGAGCTCCTGCGCCGCGGCATCGGCTATGTGCTGCAGGACAATGGCCTTTTCCCCCATTATACCGTAGCTGAAAACATTGCGGTAGTGCCCAAGCTGCTGGAATGGGACGATGAGCGCATCGCTCAACGTGTGAACATACTCATGGAGAAGCTCCACCTGCCCCCGGAAGAATACCGCCATTCCTTTCCCAGCCAGTTAAGTGGTGGACAGCAGCAGAGAGTGGGACTGGCAAGAGCGCTGGCAGCAGATCCTCCTATCCTGCTGATGGACGAGCCCTTCGGCGCGCTGGACCCGGTTACACGCGCCAGCGTGCGAAACGAGTTCAAAGCACTGGATGAACTGAACAATAAGACGGTGATACTGGTTACACATGATGTAACGGAAGCCTTTGAACTGGGCGACCGCATCGGGCTGATGGACCAGGGCATATTGCAACAGCTCGGCACACCGGCGGAGCTGCTCTTCAGGCCTGCCAATGATTTTGTGAAAGCCTTCTTTAAAGACCAGCACCTGCTGCTGGAACTGAAGTCGCTCACACTGGCAGACCTTAAACCTTACCTGCCGCCTACGGCTGAAACAGATCATTACCAGCCGCATGTACTACCGGGCAGGATCTCTGCCTGGGATGCACTGCAGCAGACAATGGGGATAGAAGGCGTGCTGTCTGTAGACTTTAGAACAGAAGTTTATACAATGGACAGCAAATCGCTGATGACCGCTATCTCTCTATACAAGCAAACTGCCCAGGCACATGGAACCACAACAAAGCTTTAGCGATTTCCTGCAGCAGCAATCCGGCAAACTGCTGGAACAAACGCTGCAACATATTGGCCTTACCTTTATTTCCCTGCTGATAGCAGTGCTCATCGGCCTGCCCCTGGGCATACTCATTACCCGCAGGAAAAAACTGGCAGGGCTGGTACTGGGCATCGCAGGCATTCTGCAAACCATCCCGAGCATCGCTCTACTGGGCTTTATGATCCCTTTACTGGGCATTGGCGCCAAGCCTGCCATTGTGGCCTTATTCCTGTATGCGCTGCTACCTATCATCCGAAATACCTACACCGGTATCAACGAAGTGAATCCCTCCGTCACAGATGCAGCTACGGGTATGGGCATGAGCCGTAAACAGCTCTTATATAAGATCCAATTGCCGCTGGCCATGCCGGTGATCCTGGCAGGCATCCGCACGGCTACAGTCATCAATGTAGGCGTGGCTACACTGGCAGCATATATTGCTGCCGGCGGCCTGGGAGAATTTATTTTCGGCGGCATTGCACTGAATAATACCAATATGATCCTGGCAGGAGCCATACCTGCCGCATTGCTGGCCATTTTGTTTGACGGCTTGCTGTCATTATTGCAGCGGGTACAATTGCGCAAAGCACGCAAGGCCGTATATGTGCTGCCTGTTGTGCTGCTGTTGCTTTCTTCTTTTTACCTGCTGCCGCCCGCTTATGGTTCCAAACTGCTGGCAGGTTTCACCCCGGAATTTATGGGACGGCGGGATGGTGACCTGGGGCTGCGTTCCGTTTACGGCCTGCATATACGTACAGTGGTGATCAATGATATGATCATGTACAAAGCGGCCTACGAAAAAAAGCTGGATGTGATCAGCGGGAGTAGTACAGACGGCCGGGTGAAAGCATTTGACCTGGTGGTGCTGGATGATGACAAACATATCTTTCCGCCTTACTATGCCGCACCTATCGTACGGCAGTCTACTCTGGACAAATATCCCGAGCTGGAGCCCGCGCTGAATAAATTGTCTGGCACCATTAATGATAGCATTATGACGGAGCTCAACTACCGGGTAGATCATCTGAAACAAGACCCGGCCAGAGTGGCGAAAGACTTCCTGGTGGCGCAACAGCTATGGAAGCCGGCCCGCGGAGGCACAAAAGGTACGGTCCGTATCGGCTCCAAAATTTTCGGAGATGGGTATATCCTGGCCAATATGTACAAGATGCTGGTAGACGGGTATACGGACCTGCACGGACTTACCAAAACGGGGCTGGGCGGTACCAAGATCTGTTTTGATGCCCTCGTCAATGACCAGATAGACCTTTACCCGGAGTACACAGGTACCGGCCTGCTGGTGATCCTGCAGGCCAAACAGCCAACGATAGATTCGCTGATCCAGGACAAACAAAAAGTATATGATCATGTGAGCCGCGCATTCCGGCAACAATACGGCATAAAGTGGTTAGCGCCCATTGGCTTCAATAACACCTATGCCCTTATGATGCGCAGGCAACAGGCCGCAACATTGAACATTCGAAGCATTTCTGATCTGAAGGAATATATAAACACTGAACGTTAACCACGCTGACGTTCAGCACAAAAAGGATGTTATATGCAATTATGGAACAATTACGAGACTGTTCGAAAAAGATCCGAAGCGATATGCGCTCCCCTGAAAACAGAAGACTATGTGGTGCAGCCCGTAGCGGATGTAAGCCCGCCTAAATGGCACCTGGGGCATACTACCTGGTTCTTCGAAACCTTCCTGCTTAAGCCTAACGTACCAGGATATACGGAATTTGATCCGGATTACAATTTTGTGTTCAACAGCTACTACGAATCTGTGGGCGCCAGGGTGATACGTACCAATCGCGGTAATCTCAGCCGCCCGGCGGTAGAAGACATCATGCGTTACCGTGCGCATGTAGACAGGGCCATGCAGGATTTTCTTGGCCGGCAGCTTACACCGGCCATACAGGAGCTGGTGATCCTGGGCCTGAACCATGAAGAACAGCACCAGGAGCTGTTGTATACAGACATCAAATATATCCTGGGGCACAATCCTTTATTCCCGCCCTACTGTAAAGATAAACCCGCCGGCGGCCTTGCCCCCCGGCAAGTGCAGGCGGAAATGCTGTCTATACCGGAAGGCATATACGAAATCGGTTACCAGGGTGACGGCTTCTGTTTTGATAATGAGCTGCAACGCCACCGTGTTTTCCTGCAGTCCTATTCCATCAGCACACAGCTGGTGAGCAACCGTGAATACCTGGCCTTTATGGAAGATGGCGGTTACCGCGATTTCCGTCACTGGCATGCCGAGGGCTGGGACTGGGTTAAAACGCAGCAGGTGGTGGCTCCCTTGTACTGGCATTATATTGACGGACAATGGATGCACTACACCTGGCACGGCCTGCAGCCCTTGTTGCTGGATGAGCCGGTATGTCATATCAGCTTTTACGAAGCCGCCGCTTATGCCGCCTGGAAAGGCATGCGCCTGCCAACGGAATTTGAATGGGAAGCAGCCGCCCCACAACTGCAATGGGGCGAACGCTGGGAATGGACGGAAAGCGCTTACCTGCCCTACCCTGGCTTTATTAAAGCACCCGGCGCCATCGGTGAATACAATGGCAAATTCATGGTAAGCCAGATGGTGCTGCGCGGCGGTTCGGAAGTAACGCCGCCGGGGCACAGCCGGATCACTTACCGGAACTTCTTTCATCCGCATCTGCGCTGGCAGTTTATGGGGATCAGATTAGCTAAAAGTCGTTAGTCGTAAGTCATTAGTCGTAAGTGATGAAAGCGATTATTAAAAATGACAGTCACTGACGACTAATGACTTACGACTAACGACTCTTTTAACTCAATAATCACGGAAATTATGTATACCACCACTGTAATTCAAACGTTGCGGACCTGCGCCGCACCCGGGACCCAGGCAAGCGCCTTTTACCAGGACGTTGTACGCGGTTTAAGCTCGACGCCTAAGCATCTGGACTCCAAATATTTCTATGATGCGGAGGGCGACCGGCTCTTCCAGGAGATCATGCGATGCAAAGAATATTACCTGACGGATTGCGAGATGGAGATCATGCAGGAACAGGCAGCCGCCATTGCCGCGTCCCTGAGCAGCCAGATGGCACATTTTGACCTGGTGGAACTGGGCCCCGGTGATGCCACCAAGTCCATCCACCTGCTGCGACAGCTGCTGAAAACAGGCGCCAGCTTTACTTACTACCCAATAGATATATCGGCCAACGTGATCTCGCAGCTGGAAAAGGAGCTGCCGGCAAAACTGCCTGATCTGCAATTACAGGGGATGAACGGCGAATACTTCGACATGTTGCTGCAGGTAACGGCGCAAAGCCGCCGCCCGAAAGTACTGCTGTTCATGGGCGCCAACATCGGCAATTTCACGCCGGCTGCCGCCCGGAAGTTCTGCCGCAACCTGTATCACAGCATGCATCCCGGCGATCTGCTGCTGGTGGGCTTTGATCTGAAGAAACACCCGCAGGTGATCCTCAGCGCCTATAACGACAGTGCAGGCTTTACCCGCGAATTTAACCTCAACCTGCTGCGCCGCATTAACCGCGAGCTGCATGCAGATTTTGATCCTGCTTTATTTGAGCACTACCCCGTGTATGATCCGGGCAGCGGCGCCTGTAAAAGTTACCTGGTCAGCCTGCAGGATCAGGTGGTACATATCGGCGATGATGTAGAAGTGCGTTTTGACCTGCATGAGCCCATCTACATGGAGATCTCCCAGAAATACAGCCATGACGATATTGCGCAGCTGGCAGTGCAGACAGGCTTTGAGCCGGTTACTGAGTTCAGGGATCAGCGCCAATGGTTTGCGGATTGTTTATGGAAGAGGGTTTAGTTGTCAGTTGTCAGTCGTCAGTCGATAGTCGTCAGTTGACAGTTGTCAGTTATCAGTTGTCAGTTATCAGTTATCAGTTGTTAGTTGTCAGGAGTTGATGCGGGTATAATAACGCAATCACTGGCAACTGACAACTGATAACTGACAACTAATTACTTCCACGCGTTCAGCATGCGCCTTAATACAATGATTTCGCCGGTATGATAGCTGGTGTGATCGGCGATGAGCATGGCTTCGCGCAGGAGGTTCTGGCCGTTGCCCCAGGGAAAGGGTGTATACAGGTCGGCATCTGCTTGCTCCAGTAATGAGATAAAGGCTTTACGGTCCCGGTGGATCTGCTCGAGGCTGTGTTTCCACGCCGCGGCATTCGCCGGGGCTTTTTCTTTGGGCCAATAGCCGGAGGGCCACTCAGGCGATTCATGTTTTTCACTTTTGGAAAATTCCAGGATGTCCCATTGTGTGATACGGATGTGCTCTACCAGCTGCCAGATGCTGTAGGGCATGTTGGCGGGTGTTTCGCCTTGCAGCTCTGCAGGAAGATCTTTTACGGCATCTTCAAAGGTGGCGTGGGCGTGGCCGCCGTTAAGGAGCTCTTTGAGGGCTTTTATGAGCGGGTCTTTCATGATGATAAGTTATTAGTTATCAGTTGACAGTTGTCAGTAATCCGACCGGCTACAACCGTGCCAATCACTGACAACTGATAACTGATAACTGACAACTCATCTTACCTCGCGCCCGGCGGGCAATACTGCCGCAAATAATGTGTATATAAATTAACCAGGTGTTCATGTGTTCCCTGTCCTTCGCTGATACTGTGCGTACGGTTAGGATAAGCCATGAACTGGAACAGCTTGTTATACTTGATCAGCTCATTCAGCAGCATTTCAGCATTTTGATAGTGCACGTTATCATCGCCTGTGCCATGCACATACAGCAGGTTGCCGCGAAGGTTCTTGGCATAGGTGATGGGCGAGCCTTTCACAAAAGCGTCATTCCCTTCTTCCGGCAGACCCATATAGCGTTCCTGGTAGATATTGTCATAAGTAAGCTGGTTGCCCACTGCGGCAATGGCGATACCTGTTTTGTAGATCTCGGGATACTGGAACAGCAGGTTCAGCGTCATGGAACCGCCGCCACTCCAGCCCCAAACGGCTACGCGGGAGGTATCCATATAAGGGCGCTGTTTGAACAGTGTCATTGCACCCTGTGCCTGATCGCGGGTATTTATTTCGCCTATGCGGCGGTAAACACATTTACGCCATTCCCGGCCTTTAGGCAGCGGGGAACCACGGTTGTCCATAGAGATATAAATGTAGCCATCAGCTGCTATATCGCCGTTATAAAGCCAGGCGTGACCTGCCCCAAACTCATCTTTTGCGGTGGCGCCGCCGGGCTCTCCATATACGTAGAACACCACAGGGTATTTCTTGGTAGAATCGAAATTGGCAGGCTTTCTCATCCAGCCGTCCATATTAACACCATCTGCGGTAGTGATGTTAAAGAATTCCAGGCGTTTGGCGCCGGCTGATTTTGCCTTAATCTCCGCAGAAAGGTTGCCACCGGCAGGATTCTTATGATCCGGCAGGTGAACGATCTCGCTGGTGGGATAAATGTAGTAATTGGAGAACTCGTGAATGGCGTATTGGCCATCGGGAGATACTTCGTAACTGTGCGTGCCTGGCTGGTCTGCCGGAGTAAGTCGCTCGGGTTTGCCTTTGCCGTCCAGCGAAACCTTGTAGAGGTACTGCTGGGTGGGTTTTTCAGGAGATGCCAGCACGTAAGCCACCCGGTGGGCTTCATCTATTTTGCAGAGGTTGATCACGTCGTAATTGCCCGGGGTGATCAGTACTGCTTTACCACTGTTCAGGTCAATATCGTAAAGGTGACGCCAGCCATCTTTCTCGGTGACCCAGATAAACGCGGCGCCGTTGCGGATCCAGTCCCAGCCGGTAATATCATCATCGTCCCAGCGGGCTTTTACGTCTATAAACGCATCGTCGGATTCTTCGAAGACGGTCTTTACCGAACCCTTGGCAGGGTCACAGAGCATGATCTTGCTGTGGTTCTGCTTGCGGTTCAGCTGCTGCAGGATCACCAGGTTTTTGCCCGGTACCCATTCCATACGGGGAATGTAGTGCTGTTGCGGATCGCCGGGTACGGTCAGCCAGGTGGTATTGCCTTTTTCAATATCCACCACGCCTACGCGGCATGAAGAGGGCGATTGCCCCGCCACGGGATATTCTACGGGGATGGTGTAAGAATAGATGGAATCGGTATTGTTGATCATCAGGAAGTCCCTGATCTTGGTGGCGTCTATCTGCCAGTAGGCGATGGAGCGGCCGTCGGGACTCCAGCGGAAGCCATCGCGGCAGCTGAACTCCTCTTCATACACCCAGTCGAAAGTGCCGTTGATAAAGCGGCGGGTACCGTCTTTGGTGAGGGCTTTGATGTTACCGGAGGCCAGGTCTTCCAGGTAGAGGTTATGATCACTTACATAAGCCGCTTTTTTACCGTCGGGCGAGAGCTTGGCGAACATCAGGGAAGACGGCGGCAGGCTTTTGCCCAGCTGTTTCAGCTGACGGGTGGCCACGTTGAGCACCCAGTAATCACCCCGGGTTTCGTAGCGCCAAACCTTTTTTGAATTGGTGTAGATCAGCAGATGCTGTTCATCTGCAGAAAAGGAAAAGTCTTTTACCCCGAGGGCCTGGTTAGCGCCTGCAGGCGTCAGCTGGGCGGCGGTAATCTTCACCTGCTGTTGCCCGTCTTTCAGCGCTGTGGCTACTATGTTGCCGTTCTCTACGGTGTAAATGGACTGCCCATCGCTGCTCCATTTGGTAGATTTTCCCGGTTGCGCCTGCGCCGCAAAGGCCCACAGGCAGATACAAAGTAATAAGCTAAAACGTAATGGTTGCATTTTCGAGTAGATAAATAAGGACGGCAATATAGGATATTTAGTCCAGGGTCGATGGTCCATAGTCCATAGAATATCAGGCATTTCTAAGAAATTTGACGAACGGTAACAGCTAAGAAGCCATGGACCATTGACCACGGACCGTGTACTGTTTAGCCGAATTTTTTTTATATGAATTATTTTTATACTTTTAAGAAATTAATATCCTGTTCCTGAACTATCCTTTTGAGTTTCTTTGAGTTATGATACAAATCTGTTATTCCTACAAAAACCGGGAGTTCCTTCAGTTGGAGGACGCACTCCTTAACCACCTTGCCCAAAACGGCAAAACCCTGATATATGCATTGTTAGAGCCGATGCATGATGCCCTCTCAAAAGAGAATGGGCGGATAAGAATCAAGCTTGATGAGCATCCCCAAATAGAACTGGAAGGTTTTAGCGTGGATGTAAAAGAGCAGATCGAGATGACCTTACGGGGAGAAGCCTGATCAGGGCATATTTTACTGGTACAAACGCCTGAAGGCGAAATTGAATGCTGACCCCGGAAACGGGGTTTTGCACGTTTGTACACCACCAAACACCGGACATTCTGCAGCCGGTTTTTCGCATATCTTCATATCTCTATATTATTTAAACTTTTTTTTTACCCCTGTTGTTAAATTAATATACACGGCGAGAGAAACAATAACACCCAAAAAATAGTCACGCTACATATCGAATATTCCAGTTAATACTGTTAAATCTATAACAGCTATGATGTCTATTGACCAATAGCAATGTACTTTCTTTTTCTATAACGTGGATGAGTGGTGCCGGTTATCGAGCCGGCACATAAAAGCAAATAGACGGAACAGTTACCGTAACAGCCGTCCTGGTCGCGGGATGGCTGCTACTTTTTAAGGGTATAGAAAGTTTGGGAGATCTTCACCTTAGGTGTTTCATCGTAATTAAAATCAAGGGTATTATAGTGCAGCGCAGTGTCGGTAATGGAAGTGGCCTCGCAGAGCAGTGAATCGAGGCGGAAGAACACGGGCGTTATTTCTTCGAATCGGAAAGTATCTACGCGGTGTGCATCTGAATAGAAACGCAGGGCTGTGCCGTTCTGGGTAAAATCGATATACTCCGCCCCATTGTAGCGCAGTGTATCCAGCCGGGTGTAGGAAGTGTCGCCGGCGGTTACTGTATATTCCTTAAAAACGGCTGATTCGTAGTACCATTTTCCATAATAATTACGGTGGGGCGTGGTATTATCTTCCTTTTTGCAGGCATACAGCACCAGCAGCATCATCGCTATCGCTATCACTAACACATTACGCATAATATTCACTGTTAACGGTTAAAACGGCGCAAAATTAATAAAAAATGCAAGATTCCACCGTTAAACGTGTGTGCACAGGCGCAGGTTACTGCTTACCGAGCTTTATTTTCACCTTTCCATCGCTGTTATCGTCTGTGGCGCGCAGGTGTAATACGAAGCCTTTTTTCCCTGTTTTAGCTATTTTCTCGGGATTACGCAGAGGCAGGTCGATATAGATGTCTGTGCCCTTTGGCATACCATATACCCCGCTAACGTCCATTATAACAGCGCTGGAAGAGATCTGCATGGGCGGGATCAGGATCTTGTCGCCTTTCAGCTGCAGGGTGTTTTTGAGGTTATCAAAGGTAATATTGGACAGGTTCCTTTTACGGAAGAAGAAGGTGCCGATGTCTTCCAGGGGGCCAAAATGCACCAGGGCGCCCTGTTTCAGGTCAAAGCTCAGCTCTCCGAACATGGAGCCGGGGGCCAGTTTGCCGTTATCATGCAGGTTGCCGGTAATGTTGGCGCGGGCAGAGAGGATACCCTTCAGGTTACGGGAAGTGAGCGACTGCATGCCGAAATTCTCAAATGCATAGAACAGCTGATCAATATGCACGTTATCGATCGTCCCTGTCAACTTGAAACGGTTGTTATTACCCTGCGGGTGAATGCCGCCATTGAGCCGGAGGCTACCGCCCGCGTGGGCCAGGGAGATCTGTTGCAGCAGGATATCCGATTGGGTAAGGCTCACGGCCGCCACTACCCGTTGGGCGTCAAAACGGCGATAGTTCAGCTTGTCGAGCGTGATGCGCATATTCACGTTGCAGGACTCCATCACGATGTCTAGCTGTCGGGCCAGTCGCCGGGCCTTTTGTGAGGCTGCAGTATTGGCGGCTTTATTTGCTTTCTGCGTACCTGGCTTGCGGGGCGCCAGGAAAAAGCGGAACTCGTCGAGATCTATCATGGGACTGCGGATATCCCAGTCCAGCTGGATCTTTTCCGGCGCCTTAAAAAACAGGCCCAGAAGGTTGCGCATGCTGCCTTCCATCTGCAGGGTGCTCTTTACGCTTTTCGCCATCACGTTATGGAAGAAAAGGTCTTGTCCGCTGAACAGTATAGTGGCATTGCAATCGTGGAATTGCAGGCTGCGCGGTAAATACGTGAAACCACCGTTTCTGATGGCGACGGCGCCGTCAAGGTAAGGTGTGAGGCTATCGCCTGCGAGGATGCTGCCTTTGTAGAATAAGTCGGCGGTGGCTGTTCCGCTGTGAAATTCATAGGTTTCGCCGGTCAGTTCGTTCAGCTGCTGCAGGGGAAAAGAAGAATGAAAGCGACCCATGAACTCCGGGCGTGTCAGGTTCAGCACCTGGATGGTGTCTGCCTTCAGCGGCAGCCCGCCCCAGGTAGCATTCAACTGGTAAATGCGCACGGCAGAATTGACGTCATGATGACCGTAGCCCGGGATCAGCTCATTGGTGAAATTTCCACTAAAGCTGCAACTGTCCCACTGCCCCAGTTTGGTAACCAGTGTATTGTTAGTAGTATGCCATTTCACTCTTACATCGGGTGTATCATGGGGGCGCATATGCCCCTTTATCATGGCCTGCACATCCAGCGGCTTTTGCAGGTCGATGCTATCCAGCTTGTGCTGCAGATGCGGCAGCAGCAGGGATGTAGCGTGATGATAAGGCATGTTCACCGCTTTGATATCAATAGTGAAAGCAGCCGCTTGCTGTCCGAAGTCGAAGGTAGCGCTGATGGTCACCGGCTGGCCACCGATGCTGATACGTTGTGCTGGTATTGATAATTTTCTTTGCGTTCTGTTGAAATTAAATGCTAATGCAGTTTCCAATTCCTGGTTTTTGAGATAACTGCCACGAAGGGTGTTGAAGGAAAAACTGCTTACGAGTAAACTGGTGCGCACGTTGAACTGCAGTTCGCTGTCAGATGCATCCACGCTGCCTTTCAGGCTGCGTACGGTGAAGCGGAAAAGCTTCTGCTTCTGCTGGTTATCTATTACCAGCTCCATATTGCGCAGCTCAATGCGAGCGATGTCTGCATCCTTTCCGGAGCTGCCCGCCGTCTTTTGAGCCGGCCGGGCGAAGACACTTGTATTCGTGTACCCGGATGCGTTAGTGAAGAGATAAATAGCGCCATCTTCCATTGTTATCTCCCTGATATCCATGTGCCGCCGCAGTAATGTAAAAGTATTCACTTTAACGAATATACGTTTTACGTCCAGCAGCGGGTGCTGATGCTGCTCCCAGAGGCTATCTTTCAGCTGTACGGTTTCCAGCTCCATGGATACATGGGGAAAGCTGCGCAGCAGCGAGGGGTTCATTTTCTGTATGGTAAGCGTGCCGTGCAGGCGCTCGTTCAGGCGATTTGTGATCTCTCGCAGAAAGGTTTCCCGGTTAAGATGAATATAGAGGGCTAATGCCAGCCATAATACAATCACTAATCCCAACAAAGCGCATCCTGCTATTACGCATATACGCAACCACCTGGATCTTTGAAAGTTAAAAATCAAAAGTTAAAAATTAAAATGAAGGACATACTAAATGTAACACTATGAGGCATACAATGGTTTTAACTTTTTCCCTTTTTCTTTTTTATTTACGCTTCGCGGTGTATGGCATAATAGGCGGCGCCCTGTAAGGCGGCCTTGTCGTTGTTGATAACATGCAGGGGAACAGCTGCCAGTAGCTCTATCAGGCGGTCGCCCTGCAGGTAATGGTGGTAAAAATTATTATTCTGCAGCAGGGGAATGATGCGGGGAGGAATGCCGCCCCCGATGAAAAGTCCGCCGGTGGCTTTCATTTTAAACACCAGGTTAGCGCTTTCCCTGGCGAGGTAACGCACAAACATTTCCATGGTCTTGATGCAGATGGACACTTTTTGTTCGATGGCATTGCCGCTGATTACGGCAGCGGGGTCTTTTTCCTGCAGGGCATGTTCGAGCCAGTCGGGCACGTGCATATGCCGCACATCGCGCAGGAACTGGAAAGTATCGAAGATGCCGGGACCAGACACCAGGCGTTCCCAGCTAACGATCTGGTATTTTTCCTGCAGGAATTCCAGCAGTTCCATATCCAGCTCACTACGCGGGGCAAAGTCGCAGTGCCCACCTTCTGTTGCAAAGGGTGAATAAAGATCGCCGTCCCAGAAGAGCCCCGCCTCCCCCAGCCCGGTGCCCGGGGCGATAATCGCCATATTGCCGCCGGTTTCCGGCTCGCCGGAATGCAGGGTAAGCAGGCTGGTTTCCTGCAGGGTGGCCAGTCCGTAAGCGGTGGCCTCCAGGTCATTGATCAGGGAGGTATCTTCTATACCGGTGGCATGTTGTACCTCTGCCACCGTCAGTTCTCTTGACAGGTTGGTAAGATCCACCTTTCCTTTTATCACGGGGCCAGCTACGCCGATACATATACGTTGCGGCTTTCTGGCTGGCTGCAGTTGGATGAACTCCTGCAGGACATCTGTAAAGGATGTATAGTCTCGTGAGCGGTAAGTTTTTTCGTGCACCAGTTGCATCTGCCCTTCATTTGCCTCAAAAAGGGCCAGCCGGGTTTTGGTGCCGCCCAGGTCTCCTGCCAGGGCATACATGACTCCAGCGCCTGGTTTCCTGCCCATGCGGGCAAAGCGCGGCAGGAATTGCTGTTCGTTGACCATTTGCATGTATTAAAAATACGCAAAAAAGACATAACTGCCGGAGGTTTGGCTTAGCTTTTGTTACCTAGGACTTAGCTATGGAAAGACATACCTATCAGACCGGATTAATCGGCAATTGTGCCTTCCTGGCGCATGTACACCGCAACACCAATATTGAATGGCTTTGCTGGCCGCGGATGGACAGCACCTTTATATTTGGCGGCTTGCTGGATAAAGATAAAGGCGGCTGCTTCTCCATTCTGCCGGAGGGCGAATTCACGTCCCGGCAATACTACATGGAGAACACAAATGTGCTTTGCACGGAGATCACTTCCGCCAACGGAAAGTATAAGGTGACGGATTTTGCGCCGCGCTTTTTCCAGTACGAACGCTATTTCAAGCCACTGATGCTGGTCAGGAAAATAGAACCGCTGGAAGGATCGCCCCGCATACAGGTGAAATGCCAGCCTGTAGGCGACTACGGCGCGCACAAACTGCATGCGCAATTCGGCAGCAATCACGTAGAGTTCCTGGGTGCTGACGGGCGCCTGCGGCTAACTACCAACATACCGGTGAATTACCTGCTGGACGAACAGTATTTCGTGCTGAACGATACACGCTACCTGCTGCTGACTTATGGCAGCCCGCTGGAAGCTTCTCTTGTGAGCACAGCAGAGAACTTCCTTCGTGAGACCATCAACTACTGGCGCACCTGGATTAAACATTCCAATATCGCCAACTTTTACCAGCCTTATGTAATACGCTCGGCCCTCACCCTTAAGATCCACCAGTACGAAGATACCGGCGCCATCATAGCGGCCAGTACTACCAGCCTGCCCGAATTTCCCAACAGCGGCCGTAATTGGGATTACCGTTATTGCTGGCTGCGGGATACTTATTATGTGATCACGGCGCTGAACCACATCGGCCATTTCGAAGAGATGGAACGTTACTTTAATTATGTAACGGATATTTCCTTCTCCGGCGATTACCGTTATCAGCCGCTTTATGGTATTACCGGCCAGAAGAACCTGGTAGAAGAGATCCTGCCACACCTGAGCGGTTACATGGGCAACCAGCCGGTACGCATCGGTAACCAGGCTTACGAACATATACAGAACGATATTTACGGACAGGTGCTGATCTCCATGCTGCCCCTGTATACCGACCACCGCTTTATATTTTCCGAACGGAAGGACTCTGCCTGGTGGATAGAGTACCTGCTCAACAAAATAGAGCGCACGATCGACGAAAAGGATGCCGGCATATGGGAGTTCCGCAACTTTGCCAATATACATTGCTATTCCAACCTGTTCCAGTGGGCCGGCTGTTCAGCCGCTGAGAAGATGGCGCGCACTATTGGCCATCAGCCCCTGGTGGAAAAAGCGTCGGCCTTAAAGGAAAAGGCCGCCAAACATATTGAAAGCTGTTACGATCCGCAGCGGCGGGTATATACCAACGCATCGGGCAGCCGGCACCTGGATGCCAGCACCCTGCAGCTGATCATGATGTATTACCTCGATCCTGAATCTGACCGGGCCCGTGATCACCTGGAAGCGCTGGAGAAAGAATTGAAAACGCCGCAGGGATTATTTTACAGGTACCTGCATGCGGATGATTTCGGAAAGCCGAAGACCACTTTCCTGGTATGTGCTTTTTGGTACGTGGAAGCGCTGGCTTGTGTGGGCAGGCTGGATGATGCGATCAGGGAGTTTGAGAACCTGCTGCAGTACTCTAATCATTTGCTGTTGTTCAGTGAAGACGTAGATGAGGAGAATGGCAGCCAGTGGGGGAATTTTCCGCAGGCTTATAGCCATGTGGGGTTGATGAATGCGGCGTATAGGATAGCGATGAAGTTGGATAAGCCGATATTTTTATAGGTTTGAGGTTTGAAGTTTGAAGTTTGAGGTTCGTTGGAAGTTCCAGGTTCAAATCAGTATGCGGCCCTAGGTAATGCCTCCTGAAATGAACCTTTAACTTTTAACCAACCTCAAACTTCAAACTTCAAACCTCAAACCTCAAACCTCAAACATCTTACACCAACGCCATCAAAAACTGCCTCACCTCCTGGAAATTCCTCAGGTAATACCTTGCAGCTGATACCTGGCTACCCACTTTAATGGTGATCGCATTTTCTGGCAGGGCTTTGAAAATATCTTCATCTGTATGATCATCGCCGATGGCCATGACAAAATCATATTCAGTGTCATGCAGCCAATTAAGGGCGGCCCTGCCTTTATTGATTTCTACATTTTTTACCTCTATTACTTTATCGCCGGGTAATACCATCAGACCCTTATCTAAGGTATAGTAGCGCAGGGTACCCATGAGCTCATTGGCACGCAGTTCTCCAAGGCCAGCCTCTACCTTGCGGTAATGCCATACCAGGGAATAGCTTTTCTCTTCAATAAAAGACCCCGGCGTACGATCTGTATAGGTGTCCAGGATGGTATAGATCTCCTGTTTCCATTGATCGTTCAGGCCAGGCAGTTTATGCCATTTGCTTTGCTTTCTCTTCTGCCAGGCGCCATGCTCAGCGATAAGGTCCAGCCGCAGGTGACCCAGCCATTCGGAGAGTGTTTCATGCTTGCGCCCGCTGATCATGATGACTTCGTTAGCGGGATCTGCGGTTAATGAGCGCAGCAGCTGATACAGCTCCTGGTCTGGCGAGGCCAGGTCGATATTCACGTTAAAGCCCACCAGGGTGCCGTCATAATCAAGAAAAATGGCGCGGCGGCTGGCTTTTTTGTAGGCCTGCTGTATGTGCAATTGCATGTCCAGGCTTAGGCGGCGGGCCAACATGGATTGCTGGATCTGTTTCACTTCCTGCAGGCGGTCCATAAATAGTTTCACCCAGTGGCTGACATTAAATTTGGCGACCACCTGCCGCATTTGCTTCATACGCCGGTATTGTTCTGGCAGGGGCATGACGAGCGCCTCCTCTATTGCACGGGTGATGGCGCCGATATTATTAGGATTTACGATCAGTGCATCTATTAATTCTTTAGAGGCACCGGCCATTTCACTCAGGATCAGCACGCCATTGTTCTGCGTGCGGCTGGCTACATATTCTTTACTTACCAGGTTCATGCCGTCGCGCATGGGCGATACGAGACAAACGTCTGCAAAATTGTATAGTGCGGACAGCGTTTCTATCGGAAAAGAGCGGTAAAAATAATGTACCGGGTGCCAGTTGATCGTGCGGAAGCGGGCATTGATGCCGCCTACCAGCTTATCGATCTCATCACGCAGGGCAATATACTGCGGCACGTTATCGCGTGAAGGCACTACGATCATGTACAAGACCACTTTCTCTGTATACTCGGGGTACAATTGCAGGAAGAGCTCAAAAGCCTGCAGACGTTGCAGGATACCTTTACTGTAATCCAGGCGGTCAATTGTAAGGATCATTTTGATCCCGCGGAAATTTTCCTCCAACTGCTGCAATTGCTGCTGTACTTCCATATGGCTGGTCATGGAAGCATATTTGTCATAATCGATGCCCATGGGGAAAGTTTCCGCAATAACGGCACGGTCGTTCACCATCAGCTGGTTGGCGGAGGCGTTGATGGGCAGTATCCTGGTAACGGCATTGATGAAATGCCGGCTGTCATCAAACGTATGAAAGCCCAGCAGATCGGCTCCCAGCATTCCTTCCAGCAGCTCTGCCCGCCAGGGTAAGAGGCGGAACAGCTCGAAAGAAGGGAAAGGTATATGCAGGAAAAATCCAATGGATACATCTGGCAGCGCCTGGCGGAGCATACCGGGCAATAATAATAGCTGGTAATCATGGATCCAGATCACATCGTCGGGCTTCGCCACAGAAAGGATGATGTCGCGGAACTTTTCATTCACGCGATAGTAGGCATCCCAATAGACCTGTTCATAGCGGGCGTACACAGCCATGTAATGGAATACCGGCCATAATGTTTCATTAGAGAATCCTTCATAGAAGTTATTGATCTCTTCTTGTTCCAGGTACACCGGCATCAGGTTCATATCGGCCAATTGCTGGCGGATATTGTCCTGGTCTTTTTGTTCCGGCACTACAAGCCCGGGCCAGCCTATCCATACATTATTGCCGTTCCTGTAGATGGAGCCCAGGCCGGTAGCTAAACCTCCTTCACTGGGCGCCAGCACAAACTCTCCGTCCTTTTCTGCGATCTTCACAGGGAGCCTGTTCGATACGATAATAGTCTTACTCATAGCGCTTTCATATGTCGTTTATCAAAATCTGTTCTCTTGTGTTAAAAACCTTCCAGTTCTGCAGGCACTCCTGTCAGCAACACTCCTAGCGATTAAATTTTCATGCTTCAAAACATTTCAAACCGGCTGCTACGGGGATGTTTCAGGTCTCATGCAGATGATGGACGGCGTTGACAAAAACTACTAAAGCAGCTTATAGCGCACGCAAAATAGCAATTCTTTTTAATATAGGCATTGTAGTTAGCTCAGCAAATTTGAAGCCAGCACTGCATTTGTCACTGGAAACACATTTAAACAATAATAACATAAGCTGGTATTTTTTTTGTTGCAGTTATTAGTTTTATAAAATATATAAAATGGAGCGACGCAAATTGGGAAGATCGGCGCTGAGTGTAGCGCCTTTAGCTTTTGGTGGTAATGTGTTCGGCTGGACAGTAGATGAAGCCACCTGTTTTAAATTGCTGGACGCCTTTGTAGCAGGCGGCTTCAACCTGATAGACACGGCGGATGTGTATTCAAAATGGGTGTCGGGCAACCAGGGAGGAGAATCGGAAACCCTGATCGGTAAATGGCTGAAACAAGGTGGCAAGAGAGAACAGGTAGTGATTGCCACCAAAGTGGGAGGCGAAATGGCCCCACAACAGAAGGGCGTGTCGAAAGCGTATATTACACAAGCTGTAGAAGCCTCTCTGCGCAGACTGCAAACAGACTATATTGATCTTTACCAGACCCACTTTGATGATGAGGGCACACCGGTGGAAGAAACATTGTCTACTTATGCGGAATTGATAAAGGCAGGGAAAGTAAGGGTGATCGGCGCTTCCAACATGAGCCCTGAGCGATTGACATTATCCCTTCATAACAGTGAACAGTATGGTTATCCGCGCTACGAAACATTGCAGCCGGAATATAATCTTTACAACCGTCAAAAATATGAGCAGGCATATGCGGCTATTTGTGCCGACGAAGAGCTGAGTGTTATTCCCTATTATTCGTTGGCGAGTGGCTTTTTGACGGGTAAATACCGCTCAAAGGAAGACGCGGGCAAAAGCCCGAGAGGACAAAAAGCGCTGACTTATCTGAATGAGCGCGGGATGAAAATATTGGCAGCACTGGATGAAGTGGCCGCAAGGTATCATACACAGGTAGCCAGTATTGCGATTGCATGGCTGGCGCAAAGACCGAATATAGCAGCGCCCATAGCGAGTGCAACGAGTGTGGAGCAGCTGGAGGAGCTGATGAAGGCCGCGAAGCTGGAGCTGGATCAAGAGGCGGTGGGCTTGTTGGATGAGGCGAGTAAATGAAAGTCGTTAGTCGTAAGTCGTTAGTCGTTAGTGACCGAAGCGATGCTTTATCGCTGCATTTGACTAACGACTAACGACTTACGACTTACGACTATCCACTAATTTTAATCACCGTCTTTCCTTTGCCTCTCCCCTGCCTGCTTTGCTCCAATGCCGCAGGTACTTCTTCCAAAGAAATAATCGTTTCTACAGGCACTTTTAATTTACCTGCATCTATCAACGCCGTCAATTTATCCAAAGAGGCAGGCGTACCTTTTGTTTCAAAATTACCTCCTTTGAGATGGCGTGCTTTTAGTGCAGCATCATCTGCTACGAATGCGGTGGTGAATGCAGTGCCGCCTTCTTTTACCAGTGCAAGGTGCGCATTAAAGCCTTCCTTATTGCTCATCAGGTCTATTAAAGCATCAATGCCATCAGGATGAGCGGCTTTTACCTGTTCTGTTACAGATGCCTTTTTGTAATCTACCACAGCCGTAGCTCCCAGGCCACGAATACGCTCTGCAGCGGCAGCGCTGCCCGCAGTAGCGATCACGTTCAAGCCTTCTGCAGCGGCCAGTTGCACCGCAAAGGAGCCTACGCCGCCGGTGGCGCCAATGATCAGCAGGGTTTGCCCTTTTTGCAGCCCTGCATGTTCCAACAGCTGTTGGGCCGTCATACCGGAAGTAGGCACGGCAGCAGCGGTTTCCAGCGGTATAGAGGAAGGTGCATGACTGATGGCCGCCTTCTCCGGTACAATGGCATACTGCGCATAGGAGCCTTCTCCTATCGGGCTGTGGATAAACTGCCCGAAGATCTTGTCACCCGCTTTGAAACGGGTAACGCCTTCGCCAACGGCTTCTACGATGCCGGCGCCATCTACGCCAAGGATCATGGGAAACTGGTGCCGCATATGCCCATCAAGAATTCCGTCTACCATCTTCCAGTCGAAAGGATTCATACCGGCAGCGGATACACGAATCAGCAGCGTGCCGGGACGCAGTTGCGGTATAGGCAGATCCACTACTTCGGGCACGCTGCGAAGTGCTGATATGGCAATGGCTTTCATATAATTAGTTTAAGATTTAATGTTTGAGCGAAATAAAAATAAAGATAATTACTTTTATACTATGCAAATAGCGCCTCCGCAAATACTGCGTGATGTAGTGAAACATTTCCTGGTGCTGGAACAGGACCAGGGCATACTGCGCCACCACCGGCTGTCGCCCGACGGGCATGCCGGGATGGTATTTTGCTACAGGGAGCGGTTCGCACAGCACGATCAGGCGCTGCTGCCTGCCAGTTTTGTATACGGGCAAATCAGCCGGTTTCATGACCTGCTGTCCGGCGCCCACACCGGCATGCTGGTGGCAGTGCTGCAACCCTATGCACTGCATTTGCTCACCGGCATTCCCGCGGAGCAGCTAACAGACCAGCTGATCAGCATGCCGCTGATCTTCGGGCCCGCTGCACAGGCACTGGAAGATGCTATTATCGAGGCGCCGGATCATCATAGGCGGCTACAGCTGGTGAATGACTTCCTGATCCAAAGGCTGCAGCAACGACAGGATACGGTGGATAGCATGATCCTGCAGGCGCTTCCAGTCATCTATCAAAGCAAGGGATGGATGCAGGTAACAGCACTCTGCAATGGGCTGCATATCACTGAAAGACAGCTGGAGCGCAAATTCAATGAGCAGGTAGGACTAAGCCCCAAGCAGTTTCTGCGTACCATCCGCTTCCGCCAGCTATTAAAAGCATTACAGCAGCGCCGCGCTCCTACCCTTACCCAGCTGGCCTTTGACGCGGGCTATTACGACCAGCCGCATTTCAACCGCGAATTCCGCATGCTGGCAGGCATCACCCCTAAAGCATATCAATCGGCCCGGCTGCTGGCCATTAATTTTATGCAGCTTCCTTTATAAGGTCGGATTTTTACAAGGTTGCCGGGACAGCAAGGCCTACCTTTGCTTTATCTCAATCCAATTTTTATGCAAGCCTTGAAAATAGCTACTGCTCAATTTGAGCACCGCAGTGCCGACAAAGCCTATAACCTGGATATCATCCGCCGCATGGCGCTGGATGCGTCTGCAGCGGGTGCACAGGTGATCGCCTTCCATGAATGTTCTATCAGCGGTTACACCTTTGCCCGCCGCCTTTCCAAGGTACAGCTGCTCGAAGTGGCGGAACTCATCCCCGAAGGGCCCAGCATTCGGGCACTCAGCGCTATTGCTGCCGAAGCGAATATTACCATCCTCGCCGGTCTGTTTGAAAAAGATGTGGAAGACAACCTCTATAAAGCATATGTATGTGTAGATGCTAATGGCCTGGTGGCCAAATTCCGGAAGCTGCATCCCTTCATCAATCCTCATCTTACCCCAGGTAATGAGTATGTAGTATTTGACCTGCATGGCTGGAAATGCGGTATTCTCATTTGTTATGACAATAACATCATAGAAAATGTAAGGGCTACTGCATTGTTAGGCGCAGACATCATCTTCATGCCGCATGTAACCATGTGCACGCCTTCTACCAGGCCTGGCGCCGGCTTTGTAGATCCTCAGCTGTGGGAGAACCGGGAAAATGATCCTACCTCCCTGCGTATTGAATTTGACGGTTTAAAAGGGCGCGCATGGCTGATGAAATGGCTACCTGCACGCGCATACGATAACGGCATTTACGTGGTGTTCTCCAATCCTATCGGTATGGATGATGATCAGCTGAAGAACGGTTGTGCGATGATCCTGGACCCTTTTGGAGATATACTGGCAGAGTGCCGGCAGCTTGGCAATGAGATCGCTATTGCCACCTGTACGCCTGAAAAACTGGAACAGTCTGGCGGTTATCGTTACCGCAAAGCCAGGAGACCGGAACTGTATACGGATATTATTGGACAGGCACATACAGCGGAACAAAAAGTAGTATGGCTGAAATAAGCCAGATAGAACACGACTATTAATCCATTGTTTTCTTTACCATGAGCCGCTGTGCTTTGTAAATGCCACTGTGACCGCTGAAGTAATAAGCGGTGAAGCAGGCTACAGCAAAATAGAGGATATGTTCTGTTCCGAAAAGCTCGGCGCCCATCAGCGTGCAGGCGATAGGGGTATTGGTAGCCCCGGCAAACACCGCGATAAATCCCAATCCGGCAAAGAGATCTACCGGCGCGCCAAGGAGTAATGCCAGGGTATTGCCCAGGGTGGCGCCGATAAAAAACAGCGGTGTCACCTCTCCCCCTTTGAAGCCCATGCCCAGGGTGATGGCGGTAAATAGCAGCTTCCAGAACCAGCTCCAGGTATCAGCGCCGCCATCATGAAAAGCGTTCACAATACTGACGCCGGAAGGGTCTTTGCTGGTAACGCCCAGCCCCAGGTAATCTGTGGTGTGTAAGGCCCAGGTAAAGACAATGATGATCATCCCACCGATAGCAGGCACCATCCAGGCGGGCCTTATAGCACGCTGCGCTGTTTGCTTAATGAGGTGCATCGTCTTGGCAAAAGCGTAGCTGGCCAGTCCGAAGGCCACCCCGGCCAGGATCACGCGGGCCAGCAGCCAGAGGTCGATATGAAGGAATGGCAGAAACGGCAGTGCATCACCGTCTATGTAATGAATAGCGTAGTGTGTATGTTGAATGCCCCAGGCACTGCAAATAATATCGGCAAATACGGCGGCGATCAGGCAAGGCAGCAGGGCATCATAGCGGATCACGCCAATGGCCAGCACTTCCAGCGCAAAGACGGCCCCCGCCAGCGGAGTACCGAATACCGCGCCGAAACCAGCGGCGATACCGGTCATTAAGAGCACGCGAAGATCCTTTTCCTTTAGCTTCATCCAGCGGCCCAGCATATTGGCCATGCTGCCACCTATCTGTACTGCAGTGCCCTCCCGGCCGGCGGAACCGCCAAACAGGTGAGTGACAACGGTGGTGAACAACACCAGCGGCGCCATACGGGCGGGTATACCGCCTCCCGGCTGATGGATTTCCTCCATGATGAGATTATTGCCGGCTTCAGCGTTCTTGCCCAGTTGCTTGTATAAGAAATAAATGCCTATACCTGCTATTGGTAGCAGGTATAACAGCCATTCATGCTCCCAGCGTGTATGCGTGGCCTTATCCAGCAGCCAAAGGAAGAGCGCTACCAGCGACCCGGTAACGATGGATACTGGAATAGCGAGAATAGTCCAACGGATAAGGAGGTAAGCGATTGAGAATTGTTCGAAAGAAGATGTGAGCTTTTTGATCATAGTCCTACAAATAAATGAGTGATGGCTTCTGAAGCCATTTAATATTTGCAGGCGCCATCAGTTCCGCCGGCTGGCGGAGCGGTTCTTGTGCAGGAAGACACCATTTCCTGGTTTTGGATGACGAAAGTAAGGATAATTGGGAATAATTGCAAGATTCCGGGTTAAGGGAGGCTGGTTGAATGCTGTGTAGCCTGCGCCGACATATTAAAGGGCTTACCATCCCATAAACACCATTCCTATCCCACATATCGTCACTGTTGCTCCGCCTATAGCATGGATATACCTTTCCAGCTTGTCCGTTCTGAGGAAGGAGTAACCGTAGTATCCCAGCAATACCATCGTCACCATGGTGATCAGGGTGAATACGGTAAAGGTGACTATCAGCATCACAATTCCGAAAGTGGATTTTTGTGCGGCGGGATAGGTTAGTAAAGGGATCAAGGGTTCGCAGGGACCGAGCACAAAAATGATGAACATGATCCAGGGCGTTACTTTCGTGCGCTGCTGCGGGTATACCGGGCCTTCGCCATGTTTATGCTCGTATACATAAACAGACCCATCATCATAACGGTCAAAATGTTTATGCGGCCGGTTGAGATAAGCGCGGCGGATGCCCCAAACCAGGTAAGCCAGTCCGAAGAAGAGCAGCGCCCAGCCGGCAATGCCGCCACGTATGCCTTCCAGCCAGCTGATCTTCGATAATTCCCATCCCAGGAAAACGCCCAGTAATCCGAGTAATACAGAGCTGCCTACGTGGCCGATGCCGCAGATCACTGTCCAGAGAATGGTTTTGGTTACAGACCAGTTACGGGATTGAGACAAGGCAATAAAAGGCATGTAGTGATCCGGGCCTGTAGCGGTGTGTATACAGGCGATGGTGATGGCAGTGAGTAGTAAGGCGCCGATCTCTGTGGTCATGTTTTCTTTTATTTAAAAGCGAGATTATGTTAAAAGATTGCTTCGGCCCGGCTCCTCACAAGGCCCCTGCGGGCCTCGCAATGACGGAGGCGGAAGACCCTTTTGCTTCAATAAGGTTTGCTATTAGCTGACCTGTACTTTCACACCTTCTAATTCCCATAATATTGTTTCCATGCTGCGCATGCAATTGAACAACTGTTCTGCGCCATGCCCCAGTATACGCAGCACAATAGCCGGCCCGGCACTTTGCGTAACACCAAAAGCGATATCCTCTTCCCGGACCAGCAGCTCCAGCAGGCGGTCTGCTACCGGGGGTGCATCAGGCCGGGTATCGGCATAGATGAGCGTAGCCTGGTGCGTGTAGCCTTCCATTTGTCCAGGATCGTATACGTTTAAGCGTGCCGGTTGTATCATCAAGTTATCTTTCAGTATCAGTTTTCCTTTATACCGCAGTTCTGTAAGGTTATGGAACAGGCGGAATTTGAACACTTCTCCATTCAGTTTTCTGCCGCAGGTAAGGATCTCTCCCCATATCAGGCGACTGCCGTCCGACAGGTTGATACGGTTATACCCTTCAAACACCGCATCTGTATGTGGCACTATGGGATGTGGCACATAACTGAAAAGCGCCTCCTCTCCCACCGCTACATCGATCTGCTGACGGGCGCCTGTTTGCATACTATAGAGGCGCTGGTAGGCCTGCGTTTGCAATTGCAAACGTGCGCCCGCGCTAACGTTGACAGATATACGGTAGTCGTCGCCGTTCAGCATGCCGGGCGAGGCGGTCATCAGCATCAGGCAGAGCGCTTTATCTGCCCGGTAAGCGCCGATATCCGCGAGCTTAAAAGGTTTGGTATAATAGCTCTCCTTCAGGTAAGTAATACCGCTGCGTACCCCTGTTCCTATTTTCAGTTCGCTGATCATCGGTGCAGCTTAGGTTCTGCAATGTCTTCCAGCAGGGCGTATTTTTTGATCCAGCTGATCACGGCGTCGAGGCCGACTCCTTTCATCAGATCTGTAAATACAAAGGGTTGGCCTTTGCGCATCAGCCTTGCATCACGTTCCATCACTTCCAGGCTGGCGCCTACATAAGGGGCCAGGTCTATTTTGTTGATCACCAGCAGGTCTGAACGGGTGATGCCCGGGCCTCCCTTGCGGGGGATCTTATCGCCTTCAGCCACATCGATCACGAAGATGGTAACGTCTGCCAGGTCAGGGCTGAAGGTAGCGGAAAGATTATCGCCGCCGCTTTCTATAAAGATGAGCTGTATAGCGGGGAAACGGGCCGCCATTTCATCCACAGCCTCCAGATTCATGCTGGCGTCTTCGCGGATGGCGGTATGCGGACAACCGCCGGTTTCTACACCGATGATCCGTTCGGCCGGCAACAGGCTGTTCTTCGTAAGGAACTCCGCGTCCTCTTTGGTATAAATATCATTGGTGATCACTCCCAGGTCATACTGGTGGGCCATATTGCGCGACAGCCGTTCTATGAGGGCTGTTTTACCGGAGCCCACAGGCCCTGCAATACCTATCTTAACATATTTTCTCATCATAAATTTCTTAGGACATATACAAACGGGAATACAATCTTTCATGCTGCATACAACGGATATCAAAACCCGGGTTGCAACAGCCCAGCCATGCAGGATCCGGCTCCATGGTAAGCGAAGCCAAATCTCTTAACAAAGGCTGCAGGCGAAACAGGATATCCTGCCCGTCCAGCTGTCCGAGCGGCACCAGCTTCACACTGTTGGTTACCATCCCAACGGCTGCATTATAATAAAAAGCTTCCAGTGCATCCAGCTTCGGCGTTGCTAACAGGCAGGCGTATACGCCGTATACCAGGCAGTAGTGCCCGCTGGCATTGCCGGCCTGCATCGCCTGCTCATATTGCTGCACCAATTCAGCCGGTAAATAACGGTTGAAGATCTTAAGCAGGCGGATGCCCAGCTTCTGGCTGGCCTGGCGGATCTCGCGCGGTATCTTGAGCGCCGTGCATGCTTCATCCAGCTGCAGCAGCGTAGCCAGGTCATTCTTCGCCGCAGCGTCGTAAGCCAGGCTGGCAAAGGCGGCATCGTTGTAACGAAGATTATTGGCCAGCATGCTTTGTATATAAGCTTCCGCCGTGGCGGCATTGTGCACCAGTCCTTGCTGCACATAGGTTTCCAGCCCATTGGAATGGGTGTAGCCGCCTATGGGCAAAGTAGGATCGGAAAGATGCAGTAGCGATAATAGATGCATGTAAGTCGGCTTTTGGCTGTTAGCTATTGCTATTAGCTGCTAAGCGCTAGCTGCTGATAGCTAACGGCTGTTAGTCAGATTCATGATCTTCTGGAAGAGCGTACTACCGCTGCCGCCATGGTGATGCGGCGCCACATTGGAGCGGAGCATATTGGTCAGCTTGCGCATGGCTTTTTCCGGCTGATAAGCGCCCGCTTCCAGCCATTTATACAGCGGCTCTTCCCAGGGGATCAGTACTTCGTTATCCTGGATAAAGATGGGTAAATGTTTGTTCCCGATCTCGTAGCAGACAGTGCCCATTTCCAGCATGGTGGCAGGCCTTATTACGATGGCTTCGCAAGGCAGGATATCTACTACTATGGCAGTGGTATCGTCCATGTACACCACATCATCCTGTTGCAGGCGTTGGCCTTGCTTAAGGAGGCGTAGCGCTATTTCACGCCCGCCGATGGTATGCCGGCGTTGTATGCGGCGGGTGGTTTCGTACCATTCCATCTGCAGCAGGTCGGTTTGGCGATTGCCGGTATCGATATTGCCAAGAATGTCTTCGATGATCATCAGAACGAGTTTGAGGTTTGAAGTTTGAGGTCTGAAGTTAGTTAGAAGTTAAAAGTTAAGAACTAGTAAACTTAATGAGCAAAACTGTTCTGAACCTCAAACTTCAAACCTCAAACTTCAAACTAAAAAAGGAAATACCGTTGGGCCAGCGCCAGCTCTTTCAGTGGTTCGCAGGTAACCGGCTGGCCGTCTACCTTTACCTCGTAGGTTTCGGGGTTGACGGTGATATCCGGCGTCTGGTCGTTATGGATCAGGTCTTTCTTCGAGATGTTGCGGCAACCAACCACCGGCAGCAGCTTTTTCTGCAGGCCGTATTCCTGGGCAATACCCTTCTGCAGCGAGATCTGCGAAACAAAAGTGACGCTGGTATGTGTAAGCGCTTTGCCATGCGCGCCGAACATATGCCGGTAGATCACCGGCTGCGGCGTAGGAATGGACGCATTGGGATCGCCCATTTTGCTGGCCACGATCATACCACCTTTGATGATCATCTCCGGTTTGGCGCCAAAGAGGGCCGGTTTCCACAATACCAGGTCGGCTATCTCGCCTGGCTCTATCGAGCCTACGTGCTGCGAAATGCCATGGGCAATGGCCGGGTTGATGGTATACTTGGCCACGTAACGTTTTACGCGGAAGTTGTCGTTGGCTGTTGCCTTGTCTTCCGGGAGCGCACCGCGTTGCTTCTTCATTTTATCAGCCGTTTGCCAGGTGCGGGTGATCACTTCTCCTACACGGCCCATGGCCTGTGAGTCAGAGCTCATAATACTGAACACGCCCATATCGTGCAGGATGTCTTCTGCTGCGATGGTTTCGGGGCGGATACGGGAATCGGCGAAGGCTACGTCTTCGGGTACACGCTTGTCCAGGTGATGGCATACCATCAGCATATCCAGGTGCTCGTCTATGGTATTTACGGTATATGGACGGGTAGGATTGGTAGATGCAGGCAGCACATTCGGGAACGAAGCAGCGCGGATGATATCCGGTGCGTGGCCGCCACCGGCGCCTTCTGTGTGGAAGGTATGGATCACGCGGCCGTTGATAGCGTTCATCGTATCTTCCAGGAAACCGGCTTCGTTAAGCGTATCCGTATGGATGGCGATCTGCACATCCAGTTTATCGGCAACCTGCAGGGATGCGTCTATTACGGCGGGCGTAGCGCCCCAGTCTTCGTGGATCTTCAGGCCCAGGGCCCCTGCTTCGATCTGCTCTTCCAGCGGAGCAGTAGTAGCGCAGTTACCTTTGCCGAAGAAGCCCAGGTTCATGGGATAACCTTCTGCCGCCTGCAGCATGCGTTCGATGTTCCATTTGCCCGGTGTTACGGTAGTAGCGCTGGTGCCGTCTGCCGGGCCGGTGCCGCCGCCGATCATAGTGGTGATGCCGCTGAAGAGCGCATGGTCTACCAGTTGCGGACAGATAAAATGAATATGCGTATCAATGCCGCCTGCGGTGGCAATGAGGTTACTGCCGTTGTGCACTTCTGTGGCGGCGCCGATAATCATCTCGGGATGAACGCCGTCCATAGTATCAGGATTGCCGGCCTGGCCGATGGCTACGATCCTGCCGTCCTTAATACCGATATCCGCTTTAACGATGCCCCAGTGATCGATGATGATCACATTGGTGATGAGGAAGTCCAGCACGCCTTCACTGCGCAGTGCAGTGGCCGATTGCGCCATGCCGTCGCGCACGCTTTTGCCGCCGCCGAATTTGCATTCGTCGCCATGCACGTTATAGTCTTTCTCTATTTCGATAACCAGGTCTGTATCTGCCAGCCGTACACGATCGCCCGTGGTGGGGCCGTACATGCTTACGTATTTATGTCTGTCTATACTGAGGCTCACGGTAACTGATTTTTAAATTGTTGCTGTTGCGCTTTTTCGAGGGCGGCCTGCTTTACCGCGGCGTCTGTGGTGATGCCCTGGGCCAGGTTATTGATGCCGATCACGCGTTTGGCGCCGCCTAGCTCTACCAGCTCCACCACTTTCACTTCGCCTGGCTCAAAGCGTACGGCATTGCCGGAGGGCACATTGAGGCGCATGCCGAAAGCGGCTGCACGATCAAAGGCCATTTGCCGGTTCACTTCAAAGAAATGGCAATGAGAGCCGATCTGTACCGGGCGGTCGCCGGTATTCACCACTTTGATGGAAATGGTACGGCGGCCTTTGTTGGCTTCCACCGGCTCGTTCTTCAGGAAATATTCTCCGGGTATCATACTGTACAATTTTAACGGATAGGATGATGAACAGTCACCAGTTTGGTGCCGTCGGGAAAGGTGGCCTCTATCTGAATTTCGTGTATCATTTCGGGAATGCCTTCCATGACGTCGCCGCGGGTGAGAATGGTAGCGCCAAAATGCATCAGCTCCGCCACACTACGGCCGTCGCGTGCAGCTTCCTGTAAACGGCTGCTGATAAGGGCAATGGCTTCCGGGTAGTTGAGCTTTAAGCCGCGGGCTTTTCTTTTTTCCGCCAGTTCACCGGCCACGTGAAGCAGTAGCTTTTCCGTTTCTCTTGCTGTCAGGTGCATATATGATCTTGTTGATTTTCGTGTTATGGATCAGAAAAATACGATAAAAAGTCGTTATTTGTTAGTGATCTGATGGGGACTTCAGATTGTCTCCAGAAAGACTATTAATATTTACTACCTACAACTGTATGACTTATTTCCGACTACTGTTGGTAACAGCCGGAGTATGCTGCTGTATCCTTGCCCAGGCGCAGCGTTTACCCGAAAGACTGGATACTTTGCCACCTACAACTGCACATTACATGCAACAGCCCGCAGAAAGGGCCGACATTCATCAACCCACACTCTGCGGACTCCTGGTTCCCGGCGCTATGTTAACTTACGGTTTCGTAGCGCTGGAGAATCACACATTAAAGGACTTTAATTACAGCACTAAATTAGAGCTGCGGGAAGATCATCCCAATTTTTCCACCTGTATTGACAATTACCTGCAATGGTCGCCAGCTGCTGCAGTATACCTGCTGAACCTGGCGGGTGCGCATGGGGAGCACAACTTCCGCGACCGCACCATTATCTATGGCATGTCTACACTGATCATGGCTTCTACCGTAAAGGTGCTGAAAAGGACCACGCACGAGCAGCGGCCTGACGGCAGCAATTACGAATCATTTCCCAGCGGACATACCGCCACCGCTTTTGCCGCCGCAGAATTCATGCGCATGGAATACCAGCACAGCCATCCCCTGCTGAGCGTGACGGGCTATATTGCGGCTGCCGCTACCGGTACGCTGCGGATGTATAACAACCGGCACTGGTTCAGCGATATTGCCGGAGGCGCCGGGCTGGGGATCCTCAGTACGCAGGCGGCGTATGCGCTGTACCCGGTGATGAAACGCTACCTCTTTCCTGCACGGGAGCATAGCACTGCTTTACTGATGCCATATTATGATCCTGAGCTGAAAACGGCCGGTTGCAAGCTGTTAGTGGCAAGTAAGTGAGGAAAATATCCCCACGGGTACTGAGAGCCGGCAGGTATAAGTTATGAGATCGAAGAACTTCGATGCAAGATGATCGTTTTACATCGTCAGCGAACAAAGACGCGTCGTTAGCAGGCTGCCGGGCGTCGTTAACAGGTTACCGGATCTGGTTAGCTGGTTTCGGGGTACGGCTGGAAGCTGTAAATTGCGGTCATTATGACCAAGGTAAAAGAAAGTTCCACCATCCAGGCCAATAAACAGGCGGCTTTCCAGGCATGCCCCATTACGTATGTGATGGAAAAGATAGGGGGATACTGGAAGCCCATTATCCTGTTCCAGCTGCTGTCCGGCAGTAAACGTTACAGTGACCTGCGGAAAGGCATCCCTGCCATTACGGAGAAAGTGCTCATCCAGCACCTGAAACAGCTGGAAGCAGATAAGCTGATCATCCGCAAAGCCAAACCAGTGGTGCCACCGCATGTAACATATCAGCTGAGCACAACCGGTATCCGTTTACGCCCTGTGCTGTATGCGATGGCTACCTGGGCGGCAGCGGACAGTAAGGAGTTTGGAAAAGTGTTTACAAGGAATTTGAAGGATTTCCCGGGAATGGACTGACCGGATTGATATCTGGTATATTAAGGTGTAAGTTAAAAAGAAACCGGTGAAAATGCTTTAACAACATCTTCACCGGCCATACGATAGTTATCTTAATTGATCTCTTCGCCGTCCTTTATTTCATCATTGGCATTTACGATCACCGGCTCGCCTTCTTTCAGATCGCCAAACACTTCTATCTTGTCATCGCTTGCATTGCCGGTGATCACATCTTCCCTCACTGCTTTACCATCCCGTACGGCAATGACGTATTTCCTTTCCGTAGAAGTTACCACGGCAGAACGAGGCACGGAAAAGGCATTGCGGCTGCCGCTCACATCCAGGATCACATCGGCGTACATACCGGGGGCCAGTGAGCCGTCATGATTCCATACGTCCATTTCCACTCTTTCCATGCGGTAGGACATGTTCACGTTCTGCGATTTTCTCGCGATCTGTGCAGACATCCGTTTACCGGGGAAAGCGCTTACATAAAAATCCATCTTTGTTTTACTATCCAGTGCGCCGGCGATATTTTCCGGTACATCTACCTGCAGGCGCAGGCGGTCTAGCTGTTTCAGCTCCAGCATGGGTTTTTGTTCCCTGCCGGCTGCGCTCACCAGCGCGCCGGGATGCACATTCCTTTCGGTGATCACGCCGTCAAAGGGCGCTGTTACTTTCAGGTAAGACAGCATGGTCTTTTGCATTTCCCAATTCGCCTTTTCTGCGTTACAGAGGGCGCTGTCTGCCGCCATTCTCGACTTTGCCGCGGCCAGGTCCATCGGGGATACGGCGCCGGCTGTACGGGAAGCTTCCAGGAGGCGGTAATAACTATCTTTCGTGATCATATAGCCAGCCTGTGCATGGGCTGCTTTTTCGCGCGCCTGTACGGCAGCCTGCTCCAGCTCAGGATCTTCGAGCGTCATCAGGAGCTGTCCTTTATGTACGGCAGCGCCGATGTCTACCAGCACCTGTTGTACGTAGCCGTTCACTTTTGGAAAGATGCTCACTTCCTGGTAGCCTGCCAGCTGCCCCGGCAAGCGGATAGCGGTGGAAACACCTGTGGCACTTACCGGGGCGGTATTAAAATGCATGACTGCTTTTACAGGCGCTTTCTTTTCAGCAGAAGTACCGGAGGAGCAGGCATATAAGCCGCCTGCCAGTATAATTGTTATGATATAATGCTTCATATTTGTTCAGGTTATTTAGTGTCAGGATCATCTTCAGGCAACAGGGAAACCGGCTGGTAAGAGCGCTTTTGCTGTACCCAACCATATACCAGCGGCACGATCAGCAGTGCGGCCAGTGTGGATGCCGCCAGGCCGCCTATTACTGCACGGCCTAGGGGTGCAGACTGATCGCCGGACTCGCCCAGGCCACTAGCCATGGGGATCATACCCGCGATCATGGCGAGGCTGGTCATCAGGATGGGCCGGAGGCGGATCCCCGCGCTTACGATCGCCGCTTTGAACGGATTGCGATAGGTATGCCGCAAGGCTTCGGCATTGGTCACGATGAGGATGGCGTTAGCTACTGATACGCCGGTAGACATGATAATGCCCATATAAGATTGGAGGTTCAGTGTAGCGCCGGTGGCCAGCAGCATTAACAGGGAGCCTAACAATACAGCAGGTACAGTGGCCAGCACGGTGAGCGAGAGGCCAAAGGACTGGTAATTGGCCGCCAGTAAAAGCAGGATCACTATCACTGCGGCCAGCAACCCGTTCTGCAGAGAGGAAAGTGTTTCCGTTAACAGTGAGGACATGCCTTCTACCGTTACTATCAGTCCGGCGGGTTGCGCGCCCATGTTGTCTATCACCTTTTGCACGGCAGCGGTAGCAGCGCCCAGATCCTTTTCATGGATGTTGGCGCTGATGGTGAGAAAACGGCGCGGCCCAGCACGGTCAAACTCCCCGGGAAGGGTATCTACCGTGATCGCAGCTACATCTGAAAGCACCGGCCGCATGGCGCCGCGTACCAGGGGAATGGCGCTCATCTGCTCCACGGAGTTCATCATATATTCCGGCACCTGTACCTGTGTCTGATAGGTATAGGCAGAACGTTCATCCAGCCAGAGGTTCTTGGCGGTATAACGGCTGGAAGAGGTAGCATCGGTAATGCTTTTAGAAACATTGTCGATGCTGAGGCCCATCTGCGCGAGCTTTAAACGATCTATGCTGATATTGATATTCGGGAAATGAAGCGGCTGCGTGATCTGCACATCGCGCAGGCATTTGAGCTGCTGCAGTTGCTCCGTGAGCTGCCGGGCGTAAACACTGATATCGTGATAATTCTTACCGGCTACTCTTACTTCTATAGGAGTGGAAGCACCTTGCGCCATGATCTTTTCGGTAAGCTCGATCGGCTCGAATGACAGCCTGGCTTCCGGATGCACCCGCCGGATGTTGGCGCGCAGCGATTCTTTCAGCTCATCCATCTTCACTTTATAGTCTTCATCAAGGTTCAGCTGAATTACGGCTTCATGCGTGCCGCTGGAAAAGATATATAAATTACTGGTGCCGAAATTACTGGGCACCAGGCCCACATAGGCAGAGCTGATGGCAACATGATCGTTCACGGTGGCATCTACTACATGCAAAATATCCTTTACTGCCCTTTCGGTCACTTCCAGGCGGGTACCATCGGGCTCGCGTATACGTAGTTGCAGCTGCCCGGTGTTGGATCTAGGCAGGAGATCTTTACCAATGATCATAAAGCAGATGGCCGCAGCCGCGAAAGCCAGCAGCAGGTAGCTGATGACGATCAGCTTTCGCTTCGGCATCCATTTCTCCAGCAGGTTCACCAGCGTTCCCTTGAGGCGCTGAAAGAAATCACGTTTTTCCGGGTGATGCTGTTCTTCCTTAGTATGTGCATTCACTTCGTTAATCTCACCCTTGTTCAGCGCCAGACCTGCATGGGCATGGTTGTACATCTCTGCTTTTAATAACCAGTTGGAGATCACGGGCACCAGCGTTTGCGCAGCGATAAAAGACACGATCATCGCAAAGGCGATAGACAAAGAGAGCGGCAGGAACATGGCCTTGGGCACGCCACTCATAATAAACGAAGGCGCAAACACGGCCAGGATACAGAGCAATATCAGCAAGAGCGGGAAGGATATTTCAGAACAGGCATCCAGGATCGCCTGCCGTTTGTTTTTTCCCATTTCCAGGTGCTGGTGAATGTTCTCTATGGTAACGGTGGCCTGGTCTACCAGGATACCGATGGCCAGGGCCAGGCCGCTGAGCGTCATGATGTTCACGGTTTGCCCGGCCAGGAAGAGAAAGAATACGGCGCTGAGCACCGCCACGGGAATGGTGACGACCACTACCAGGCTGCTGCGCCAGTCGCGCAGGAAAAGCAGGACCATCAGTCCGGTGAGCACAGCGCCCATAATACCTTCCGTCATCAGGCTTTTGGCGGCGTTCATTACGAATACAGATTGATCAAACTCATAGCTGATGTCTACATCATCGGGCAGCAGACCTTTCATTTCGGGCAGCTTCTTTTTCAGCTGCTGCACCACTTCCCAGGTGGAGGCGTCTGCTGTTTTCACCACGGGGATGTATACGGAGCGTTTGCCGTTCACCAGCGCATAGTCTACGGTGATGTCTGCTGCATCGGCCACGTGTGCTACGTCGCGTACAAATACTGAAGTGGCGCCGGTAGTGGAAACAGGAATATCGCCGAAGCTGGCTACCTTATCTTCCAGGGAGTTAATGGCCGTTACGTACATGGTGTTGCCCACGCGCAGGTTGCCGGAAGGTGTAATGGTATTGTTGTGTACAATCGCGTTTACTACTTCATCCGGCGAGAGATTGTACATGCGCAGTTTCTGCGGGTCTACATTGATCACCACCGTACGGGCATTAGAGCCGAAGGGCGGTGAAGCCGACAGACCGGGAACGGTGGCAAACAGGGGCCGGATGCGCGTGAGCACCAGGTCAAACATCTCTTTCAGCGAGTGTGTTTTACTACTGAATACCAGCTCGCCTACAGGTAGTGAAGAGGCGTCGAAACGCACCACCTGCGGAGGCAAAGCGCCCGGCGGAAAGAACGACATGCTACGGTTCACCTGCAGGGCCACCTGGGCGGAGGCTTCGGCCATGTCGGTATTTTCATAGAAAGTCAGTTTGATGAGGGACAGTCCTTGTATATTCCTGCTTTCGATATTCTTAATGCCGTTCACATACAGGAACTGGTCCTGCATGCGGGTGGCAAAAAAACCTTCCATCTGTTTGGGCGACATGCCGCCGTATTGTTCAATGACATAGATTGTTGGCAGGTTGAGCTTCGGAAAAATATCGATGGGAATATTACGAACGGCCGCCACTGAGAATAAGAGAAGGCCCAGGAACAACACCAATACGGTGATGGGCCGCTTTAAAGCTGCTCGTACCATTGTTTAGTTTTTGACAGATTGAATAAAGGGATCCAGGTTGCCGGTAGCGGCGGCCTTGTCGAGGTTGGCCTGCAGCCAGTCGTTCAGCGCTTCCACATAATCCGTTTGCGTACGGTAGAGTACAAACGAAGCATTGGTGAGGTCTACCAGGTTGATGATACCGGCCTTGTACTGGGCCAGTTTCTGGTCGTAAGCATTGGCTGCGGCGTTCAGCTGCGCTGGTAATTCCTGCAGGTTTTGCAGCGCAGTGCTGATGGCTGTTTCCGCCTGCTGTAAGGCAGTGTGTAAGGCCTGCTGCTGTTGTTCCAGCCCGTAGTCGCTGGCCTGGATCTTATATTGATTGACGGCTAGTTTGTCCCTGCGGTGCACCCCATCAAACAGGTTATATACAACCGATACGCCCAGGGCGTAATTGAAGCGCTGGTAGCCGAGTCCGTACGAGAGGGCCTTATAATTATCATCATTTGTATAATCAACGCTGGTACCGCGGCCCCAAAAGCCGCCTGCCAGCAGTATTTTGGGCAGGTAGCTTTTCCTGATGAGGTTATTGGCGGACTGGTATACTTCTTTCTGTTTGCGATAGTAATCGATCAGCGGGTTGGCGGCTGTACTGTCTGCAGACACGGGCTCAAGGGCGTACCTTTTCACCGTTGTATCTATCATGATGCTGTCGGTAATGCCGGTGAGAAAAGACAGTTGTTGCTGCAGCTGCCTGATCTCTCCTGTGAGCTGATTATAGCTGATACGGGATTTTGCCAGTTCAGCCTGCGCGAGAGAGGAGTCTACTCCGGGCTTGATCCCGCTGCGGGCAAGGGCCAGTATCACGTTGTTAATGGATGCATAGCGATGGATGTTCTGCTCATCCACGCCCAGCTGGTACAGTCCTTTCAGGATGGAAAAATAGAGCTTGCCTACCCGCAGCTTCAGCAGATACTGGTCTTTGGCCAGATCGGAGGCGGCAAGCTGCTGGCCTGTCAAAGCATCCTGTACCCTTGCTTTTCTGAGACCGAAATTAATGAGCTCATATTCGCCATAGAGCATGGCGATATTGCCGGTGGCCGGCTGGTAGATATTATCGGAACGGATAGCGCCTGCCGTTGAAATAGCGCCCAGCGGGAGGTAGGTACCGGGCGCGCCGTTGGCAGAGGCCATCGTCACCTGGTCAGATAATTTCAATGTAGGTAGAGCAGCGTGCCGCGCATCGGTAACATTCGCCTGTGCGCTGTTCACCAGGGCCTGCTTCTGCAGGATGGCGGGCAAATGGCGCCCTGCGGAATCGGCCAGCTCAGACAGCGTATAGCCCTGCCTGTGCTGCGCAAACAGTGGCGGCTGTATTGCCAGGAGCAAAGAAATGCACATAGCAATGCCCACTGCTTTTTTACAACAAAAAGCCATGAGAAATTCTTAATGTTTGAAAGTTTAAGTGTTCAAAGGTTTGAGGTTTGAAGTTTGAGGTTTGAGATTGGTTAAAGGTTCGGTGTTCAGGGCAAGTAGCGCTGTCCTGAACTTCAAACGTCAAACCTTAAACTTCAAACTGTTCCGGGGGGCCTCGCCAGTCGCGGAGGTTAATAGCGACATTGCGGAATGTTTGCGTATACCTGCGATAACAGGTATGGATATATATAAAAGAGGGGCGTATATGGCAGGAGTAAACAGACACCCCTTCCACATTACCATCGTTCAATCCTATGGGCCGGCGTTTGAACAGCTCCCGCCAGGGTTTCACCTGTTGAAAGCCGTCAGTGCTCAGGTGCGCGTTAAACGATGCGGTGGATAATGTAAGGGAAGGGAAGTGCCCGGCGCGGGTGTATAGCAGGCTGTTGCCAGTCGTCCCCTGCTGCAAAGGCAGCAGAAAGTGACAGGTAAGGAACAGTAAAAGTAATGTCAGCCGTTTCAATGTGCCGGTTTAAATGCCGCTAAGATATTGTGTAAAGGACTAAGTAGGGAACGATACCGGCCTTTTTAAGGGCATTTTAAGCTAGGCTTTCCTGCGCCTTGCATCTGCCTTATCTTTCTCATCATATTCGTTTTCATCATAGCCCTCGAGCGCACTATTTTTGTCGTCGTTGAACTCTTTCTTTGGCGACTTTTTATCTACAGGGGCGGCGGCATTCTTACGTTTCACCTGTTTGATGCTGCGTTTCTGCTGCGTTGTTTTCCTGGTAGTCATGACAAAAGTTTTTGTTACCAAAAACATGCAGCAAAAACATTGCCTGTTATGCCAGCAGCCTGGCTATCAGGTAGGCTGCCGCTGCTGCCAGGGCGCCGATCAGCGTTACTTTGGCGGCTCCCGCGAGTAAGGGCTGCCCGGTGGCTTTGCTTTTCAGATAGCCAAACACAAAAAGGCAGATCAGCGTAACAACCGCGGAGATCTTAAACCCGTCTGTTGGGCGCCCGGTGAAAAAATAGGGCGACAAGGGGATCAGTCCCCCCACAATGTAGGACACGCCTATTGTCAGGGCGCTTTTACGGGCCCTTGCGGGGTCGGGCGCCTGCAAGCCCAGTTCGTACTGCATCATGAATGCCACCCATTTATCTTTATCGGCGGCCAGCTCATCGGCAATCTGGTGTTGTGTTCTTTCGCTGATGCCGTAGGCGGCAAAAATTTTGCGGATCTCTTTCTTCTCTTCCTCCGGCATATGATCTACTTCATAATACTCGCGTTTCAATTCCGCATAATAGTGGTCCCACTCGGTTTTACCTGCGAGGTAACCGCCTAAGCCCATGGCGATCGAACCGGCAATGATCTCAGCGATGCCTGCTGTGATAACAATATTATTGCTGCTTACAGCGCCGCTGATGCCGGCGGCCAGGGCAAAGGGCACCGTGAGGCCATCGGCCATACCGATGACGATATCCCGAATAAAATCAGAGCTTTCCAGATGTTGTTCCTGGTGCATAAAAAGGTTTGAACAATTTCAAACTGAAATTAATATTATTTATGTAACTTAGGTTGGATGATGAAATGATGACACTGTGTCGCCCTATTTTAACCACTAAGCATCCGGAAAAATGTTCCTCCTCCAAGACCCGATCGTTAACGCCATCGCAATTTACCTGATCTGCAAGCTGGTGATCGTGTCAGTGATACTGACCTACTATTCTTTTTTAACCAAAAAGAACAAACGCCCTAAAGGAAAACCGGCCCCGGATCCCAGGCGAACAGCGGCGCCCCGGCTGGTGCTCACCTTAAAAGATCCTCATAGCAGCGTAAATGCAGCCGGCAAGGAGGTCAGGAGCGCCCTGCAGCATACCATCGAAGAAACTTTCTCCAGCAATTAAAAACTGATCCAGGCGATCTGTGCTTTTTTATCTGCGCCGGTACGCGTGATCAGGATGGTAGCATAACGGTTGTCGGCGCTGCGGTCAGACGCACCCAGCATACAATAATAGGCTTTGTCGGTTTGCGGCGTGCCGAAGAGGAAAAGCCGCTCCCCTTTCCCCTTTTCATAGTGATAGCATACGGTATTCGCTTCTGCCAGGTAGCGCAGGGGCTTTCTATTCTCAAAGGTACCACCCCTGTCAAGATGCTGGATATAATCATTAAACAACGTATAGTCGCCATGGGTGGTATGCAGCAGATCGAACGACAGGTAAGGTGTGGTATTCAGCGCCGGCACGCGGTTACGGAACACCCAGGTGCCCCTGTTCTTGCGTTGCAGGTACAAGGGCCCGAAAGCGCCGTTGGCTATCTGCATTTTAGGGATCACATACCCGGTATCTGCATCGCCCTGCGTGCTGATGTTGCAGACGCGGATATCGTTCAGGTTGGTATGCATCATATTATAGATGTTCTTGCCCTGGGTAAACTGCTGCATCTGTTCAAACTGCAGGAGCGCGCTGCCATCGGCCGCCATTGTCATCAGCTGTGGTTGTGCATTGTTGGCGCTTAGCTCCGGGGCCAGTGGATGTTGCAGCTGCAGGCTGCAGGTAACTGGATCCAGGTAGTTCATGAAGAGGCGGCGCTCATCCGGCTTAGACCTTGGCTCCGGCGCAGCGGCCAGGAAGAGCTGCAGGCGATTGGCGGCCTTTGACCATTGCAGATCGGCATAAGCCCCGCCAAAATTGGCGGTATAGTTTAGCAGTTGGTGGGTAAACGCCTGTTGACCAGCCGGGAGGGCGGACACCAGCACTAGCGACTGCGGCGCGTCTCCGGCGCGTTTGGTATTAAAAGCTACCGTGCACAAGTATACGCTGTTAGCGCCGTTCACCGTCATATCCAGGAAATTGAAATAAGTATAGGCGTTATCCGGTAGGCTATAATATGCCTGGTTCAGCAGTTCGTGCCTCGGTGAAAAGTGCATGACCTGTACCCTTTCGGCAGCATTCTCCTTGCGCGATAGTTCGCCACCGGCAAAGAAGGCCACGGCGTAATAACCACTGCCGGCGTCTTTAGCCACGTAACAGTCGTGTGAGGCCAGGTTTTCCAGGGCAGCCGCATCGCGGTGCAGCACCGTGGGCAGCTCGCCCAGCTTATCTTCCTGTACCCAGTGACCGGTAGAGCCGTCGATGACTATACGAAAGAGCGTGGGCTTATATTTAATAAGCTGTTGCAGGAAGATGACCACCTGCCCATTGATCTCATATACCCCGTCAATTTCCGTGTCGTTCATATCCCGGGTATCCCATTGTTTACCACTGATCTTATCTGATACTACCAGCTGCTTTTTCTCATTGTACAGGGCTACGCTGATCCCATCATTCTTATCAAGATGAAGGTAGCAGGTGTTGCCATTGGGCAACAATACCAGCTTATCCCAGCCATCGGCAGCCGGTTCGGGGAAGGCTTCGCTCAGGGTAACCTGAGGTGTTTGGGCGCCCGAAATGAGGGGGCCGCACAAAAAACAGATCATTAGCCTGTAAACGTAACGCATCATAAGCTCCAGATAGATAATAAATATCAAATATATAATAATTTATTATTTATCATATCATTAGCCCCGACCGATCACACAAAAATTCATAGTGAAACCTGCCAAATAATTGTTAACTTCAGTAGAGAATGAATAAAGCGAACGTGCAGTTGGAGTTATCAGCACACCAGCAAATCAACTAATCTGTGAAGGGGCCTCAAATATGCATCTATACCGGGATAAATTGCCTACAACGTTGAGCACAGGAAGCAAGCATAATCAGCATTTCCGGATGTATTTCATTAGCCGTTTAAGAGCATAGCCACTCCCCCCAAATGTGATGTAAGCGACTTATTGTCGGCGCTTATCGTCGACCACTATACGAACCAAAATCGAGATCGTTTATGATTTTATCGGACTGCTATTGTCACATCTACGGATTGATGAAAAGGTTCCGGCTTATGATCCTGGCGTTGAGCATACCGTCACTAGTGCTTTCTTATGCCCCAGCCCGCTCTATGGCCCCGAACTTTTTCCAGGACACAGTACCCCTTACCAGGGCTAATGGTAAAGTAACAGACGCCGCCGACGGCAGCACGCTTCCCGGCGTGACGGTAGAGAACCTGGTTACACGCCGGGGCACCTTAACCAACGCCAACGGGGATTTCTCACTGGAGGCCCGCAGGGGCGACAGTCTCCGCTTCTCTTTTATCGGCAAAGCTTCACAGGTACAGGTATTTCGCGGGCAACGTATAAGCGTGGCGTTAGGCGCCCTGGAAGGCGTGCTCTCAGAAGTGATCATTACGGGTTACCAGAATGTAGAGAAAAGGAAGTTTGCCGGGGCAGCCGTTGCCCTTAAGGCGGATGATATCAAGCTAAACGGCGTGGCCGATGTGAGCCGCATGCTGGAAGGGCGGGCCGCCGGTGTATCGGTGCAGAACGTGTCTGGCACCTTTGGTGCAGCGCCGAAGGTACGCGTGCGCGGCGCCACCTCAATTAACGGGGATAATAAGCCCCTCTGGGTGGTAGACGGTGTGGTACTGGAAGACATCATCAACATCTCCAACGAACAGTTGTCCAGCGGCGACCCTACTACCCTGCTCGGCTCCGCAGTAGCTGGCCTGAACGCCAACGATATTGAGAGCTTCGACATCCTTAAAGACGCTGCTGCCGCTGCCCTGTACGGCGCCCGGGCCATGAACGGCGTAGTAGTGATCACCACCAAAAAAGGAAAGGCGGGTAAACCGCAGGTGACCTACACCGGTAATTACAGCACCCAGCTAAAGCCCAATTACCGCGAATACAATATCATGAACTCGGGCGAGCAGATGTCTGTACTGGCAGAAGTGGAGCGTAAAGGCGGCCTGAATCCCGATATCCTTGACCGTGCCAACAACGGCGTTTACGGAAAGATGTACGAGCAGATGAGTGCCGACGCCAATGGTAATTTCCCTTTGCCCAATACGCCCGAAGCAAAAGCCGCTTTCCTGCGCCGCTATGCCCTGGCCAATACGGACTGGTTTGGGCTGCTGTTCAAAAATAACTTTGTACAGGAGCATTCACTCGCTATCTCATTTGGTACAGACAGGTCGCAATCTTATTTTTCTACCAGCTATTACGGGGATAACGGCTGGACAGTGGCCGACCGCGTACATCGCTATACGCTGAATTTCCGTAACAACTATAAGTTCTCAGACCGGCTCAGCGCCGGCTTCTCTACACTGGCCTCCGTACGGCAGCAGAAAGCGCCGGGCACATTATCCCGCAATCCTAACCCGGTGACCGGGCAATACGACCGTGATTTTGATATCAACCCGTTTAACTACGCTATTAACAGCAGCCGTACGCTGACCGCCTATGATGAGAAGGGACAGCTGGAATTCTTCCTGCGCAATTTTGCGCCTTTCAATATCCTGCATGAGCTGGATAATAATTATATCGATATCAACGTGGTGGACCTCCGCCTGCAGGGCGATCTTTCTTTCCAGCTCACCAAAGCGCTGCGTTATGAATTCGTAGGGGCCTTACGTTATGTACGCTCCACCCGGGAGCACCAGATCAAAGAGAGCTCCAACATGGCCGAAGCCTATCGCGCAGCCGGCAACTCCACCGTGCGGCAGAACAACCGCTTCCTGTACCGGGACCCGGATGATCCTGAAGCAGAGCCGGTGGTAGTGCTGCCCTACGGCGGTTTCTATAACCGCACGGAAGACCAGCTGCTCAGCTATGATGTGCGCAATTCCCTCGTGTTCAGCCAGACCTTTAATGAAGTACATGCCCTGAACCTGCTGGGCGGCATGCAGGTAAAATCTGCCGACCGTCAGAACTTTTCCAACACCGGCTATGGTTACCAGTATGCAAACGGCGGCGTACCATTGTATGATTACCGCATCCTTAAAGAGACCATTGAGACCAATTTCCCTTACTATGGTATGAGCAAGGATTACGACCGTTTTGTGGCCTTCTACGGATCCGGTACCTATTCCTATAAGTCTAAATACAACCTGACGGCTACCGGCCGTTATGACGGCTCCAATCGCCTGGGCCGTTCTACAAGGGCCAGGTGGCTGCCTACCTGGAGCGTGGGCGCATCGTGGAATGCAGACCGGGAGAGCTTCCTGCAAAATGTGCACTGGCTTAACCTGCTGACCGTACGCGCCAGCTATGGTCTCACCGCCAGTATGGGCCCGGCTACCAATTCTACCATCGTGCTGAAGAACATCAACACCAGCCGGCCGTATCTCACGGAAGTAGAATCCGTGATCCAGCTGGTGAACCTGGAAAATATAGATCTCACCTGGGAAAAGCTTTACACCGCCAATGCGGGCTTTGACGCCAGCCTGTTTGACAACCGTATGAACATGAGCGTGGATGTGTACAGCCGCCGCAGCTTTGACCTGATCAGCCTTATCAAAACATCCGGCATCGGTGGAGAAATGTTAAAGGCCGCCAACTATGCTGATATGGATTCCTGGGGAACAGATGTGCTGATCGGCGGACGGATCATCCGCCGCAAGAACTGGGGATGGAGCACCAATTTCACCTTCGGGTACAACAAGAACAAGATCACCAATGCGCGCAACATGCCGGACATCTTTTCGCTGGTAGTAGCGGAAGGCGGAAATAAACAGGGCTATCCCGTACGCAGCCTGTTCTCGCTGCGGTTCCAGGGACTGGACCCGCGGGAAGGCACGCCGCAGTTTACCGATCAGACAGGCAAGACCAGTAAAGATGTATACCTGCAGGACCTGAGCACCGATTACCTGGTGTATGAAGGCCCGGTAGATCCCATATTCACCGGTGGCTGGTCCAACACCTTCAACTACAAAGCCTTTTCGCTAAATATCTTCCTGACCTACCAGGCAGGCAACAAAATCCGTCTTTACCCTGCCTTTAAGACAGAATATTCAGACCTGGACGCCACTCCCAAAGAGTTCCTGGATCGCTGGGTACTGCCCGGCGACGAGCGCACTACCAGGGTGCCTTCCATACTGGGCGCTTTTGAACAGACCAGGTTGAATGGCGCGAGCCCGTATAACAACTACAACTATTCGACAGAACGGGTGGCCAAGGGCGATTTTATCCGGCTGAAGACTATTTCACTGACCTGGCAATTGCCCCAGGCCCTTACGCAACGGCTACGGCTCAGTAATATCAATGTGACCGGCGCTGCCATCAATCCCTGGCTGATCTACTCCGACAAGAAACTGAAAGGACAGGATCCTGAGTTCTACAACTCAGGCGGCGTAGCACAGCCGGTACAGAAACAATTTACACTCTCACTAAAAGTAGGTATCTGATGATAAAGCAAGGATTGATATACTTATCACTTAGCGCCCTGCTGGGGATCAGCGCTTGTAAGAAATTCCTTGACCAGCCACCTGATAACCGGGCGGAGCTGAACACACCGGAACAGGTGTCGCAACTCCTGGGCACAGCCTATCCGCAGGCTAATTATATGTCGTTCTTTGAGTCTATTTCTGATAATGTAGGCGATAAAGGCGCGGGCACACTGGAACGTACCAACCGGGACCCTTTTTATTTCGAGGATGTGAAGGATCAATACCAGGATTCTCCCGAATACTATTGGCAGGCCTGCTATGCCGCCATTGCAGCCGCCAACCAGGCGCTGGAAGTATGCAACAAGGCCACGCCAAAGTCCGCCTACAGCTCACAGCGTGGTGAAGCCCTGGTAGCGCGGGCCTACGCGCATTTTATGCTGGTGAATGTTTTTTCCAAAGTATACAACCCTGCCAGTGCTGGTACAGATCCCGGCATTCCCTATGTGACTGTGCCAGAAAATGTGGTGGAAAAACAGTATGAAAGAAAGACGGTAGCCTATGTATACGACATGATAGAAAAAGATCTTACAGAGGGACTGCCGCTGCTAGACGACAAGCGCTACACCATCCCCCGCTATCACTTTACCAGGGCTGCCGCACATGCCTTTGCGGCCCGCTATTATCTCTTTAAACAGGACTATGCGAAGGTAGTGGAGCATGCTAACCAGGTATTCGCCTCCGGCAATGTAGTATCCGTACTGCGGCCCTGGAATACCACGTACCTGAGCATTACCTACCTGGAGCTGTTTGCACGCTATGCCAAAACCACGGAACCCGCCAACCTGCTGCTGGTGGAAACGGCATCCTGGTGGGGCCGTAACTATTTCCGGCTGCGCTACGGCTTAACGGCCAGCATACGCAACCAAATCTTCAGCAATAATGTTACCGGCGGCAGATGGGCTTTTGAGTTCCAGACCTTCACCGTGGGCACGGATAATTACCTGATCCCGAAAGTGAATGAATATGCCGTACGCAATTCTATCAATTCAGATATAGGCGTAGGATATGTGGTAGTGCCGCTGCTGACCACAGAAGAAGTGCTCTTTAACCGTATAGAGGCCAATGCTTTCCTCGGCAACTCCGCCGCTGCCATTGCAGATCTGAACACTTATGCCAGCACCCGTATCATGAATTACGATGCCAGTCAGCATACCATTACCGCCAACCGGCTCATGAGCTTTTACGGCACCAGTGATCTGCGTACGGCCATCCTCACCACGCTGTTCTCCTTCAAAAGAGCGGAATATGTGCAGGAAGGAATGCGCTGGCTGGACCTGATCCGCTATAAGGTGCCGGTGTTACATATTACCGCCGAAGGCAATGTGCTGGACCTGGCTGCCGATGATCCGAGAAGAGTATTCCAGCTACCGGAAAGCGCGCAGCAGGCAGGATTAAAACTGAACCCAAGATAACAACGCACTATGAACACACTGAAAATATCGATACTCTTTTGCTTGCTGATCCTGCTGGGCGCCTGCAGCAAAGACGAGCCGGGAAATGTAGATAATATTCCCGGCCTTGGCGGCGACACCTGGGAACCGGGCCCGATCGATGTCTGGATCCGCGACAGCCTTACCACACCGTTTAATATTACCGCCAAATACAAATGGGACCAGGGAGAGCTGGAATTTAACCGCACGCTTGTTCCTCCCAAAGAAGAAAAGATCATTCCCGTTTTGAGCGCTATCAAAAAGGTATGGATCGATAACTATGTGGCCGTGGCCGGAGACCTTTTCATGAAACGCTACAGCCCTAAATTTTTTGTGCTGGTGGGCAGCGCCAGCTACAACCCCGATGGCACTATTACGCTGGGCACCGCAGAAGGCGGGCGCAGGATCCTGTTATACGTGCTGAATGATTTCCGGATCAAGAGCATGAGTGATTATGTGCCCCAGGATTCGCTGAATGTAAAGGAGATGTTCCACACCATCGAACATGAGTTTGGGCATATCCTGCATCAGACGGTGCTCTATACGCCAGATTTCAAGCGGATCTCTGTTGGGATGTATACTTCTAACTGGAACAACGTAACAGATGGAGAAGCACGTGCAGACGGTTTTGTAACAGCATACGCTATGTCGGCCCCTGACGAGGACTTTGTAGAGATGATCTCCATGATGCTGACAGAAGGCAAAGGCGGTTTTGACGCGATCGTGAACAGCATCACGGGCACCAGTCCCAATGGTACTACCGCGGCAGTGGCACAAAGCAGGTTGCGGCAGAAAGAGACCATTGTTGTCAATTATTTCAAGGATACCTGGAATATTGATTTCTATAACCTGCAGGCCCGTACGAGGGCATCGATTGTACAACTGATCAAATGATCAGGTTTGAAGTTTGAAGTTTAACGTTAAGAACCTGTAAGCTTGCCTGCACTTTCTGAAACCTGCAACATCTAACCGACCTCAAACTTCAAACCTCAAACATCAAACTAAAGAATTTTGAAATGAGGAACGCACTTATATATTTTCTATTCGCCCTGCTTATTTTTTCAGGATGCAGCAAGGATGATGATCCCGTCTTTGACAAAACGCCCGACGAAAGGATCAATGAAGCGCTGAGCAAGGCCGACGCCGCACTAAAAGGATCTGCATACGGCTGGAATGCGAAAATAGTGACGGGCACCGGCAGCACCTTCCAGTTTCATTTCAGGTTCAATGAAGGCAACCGGGTAAGCATGTACGCAGATATTGATACCACTACGGCAGGCACTGCGCGCGAAAGCAGCTACCGGCTGAAAGCTTTGCAGCAGCCTGCACTTATTTTCGATACCTATTCTTACCTGCACATACTGTCTGACCCCGATGCTGCCGTGAATGGCGGTGAATACGGGGAAGGATTAAAGGGGGATTTTGAATACTCCATTGATACGGTTGCTACCGACAGCATTCTACTGACCGGCCGCTTTAATAACACCAAACTAACGCTGCACAAAGCCACACAAGCCGATGCAGGCGCCTGGCAAAACGGGGAATGGCGTAATGCACTGGCTTTCCAGTACATGAGCCGCATCCTGGAATATTTTAAGCGCCTGCCCGTGAACGGCACTACCTATGAGATCCATTTTAACCAAACCAGCCGCACGATTACTTTTTTATGGACAGACAGCGGCGGCGCCATACACAGCTATACCAGCGCCTATTACTATAACAGCAAAGGTCTTGTGCTGGTAACGCCGCTTAATAACGGCAACGCCAGTATTAACACGATCAGCAGTAAAGGCTGGGATGCCGTCAACGGCGTGATGCGTGTAAGCGTGAACGATGCGCTGCCTTCCACCGTAAGCGGGGCTGCCAAACCGGTAAAGCCGGACCTGGACGGGCCCGGGCGCTGGTGGCAAACCATGTACCAGCAGGACAGCTATTGGGTATCACTGCAGGGCTTCCATGTAAACGGCGTGGACGATGCTTTCCATGTAAGCAATATCCCGGGCTTTGCCTTCCTGCTGTTCTGGCCGGCTTTCGGCTCACAAGCCGGGGTGACCTACGACCTGCAGGGCTATGTATCGCAGGGACAGGGCGGGCTTTCGCTGGACTTCGGTTCTGCCTGGATGCCACCGCAGTTCACTGCAGACGGGCGGATTATTTTCCGGATCTATGGCACACTGGGCGATGTTCCGGCCCCGGCCACTACTGCATTTAACAACACCAATGCCGTGATGGCGGAGGCCAGGGGTTTTTACCTGGTGCAGACAGGCAACAGCCGATATGATATGGTGAGCGCTAAAGATGCCCGGTCGTGGATCACCTGGGAACGATAAACAGGTTAATTAATAATGAACAATTAAGAATTAATAATGCGCGAAACAAGTATCCCACACGGATCACAAGCCTTAGGATTAATCAGTATTCACTATTAATTATTAGTTATAAATACATTCTATCATCATTCAAATTGAAAACTATATGAAACGACTTCTCAACAGCTCTATGCTCTTCCGAAATGGCGCAGGTTACTTGTACCTCTTAGTAGTGGCAGCTGCCCTGCTCATCGCCTCCTGCGGTAAAGACGGCGCCCAGGGCCCGGCAGGCGATCCGGGACCAGCCGGCCCTGCAGGTCCGGGAGGTCCGGCAGGACCAGCAGGCCCTAAAGGAGATACCGGCGTTGCCAACGTGATCTACTCAGACTGGCTGGATGTGGCCTACCTCGACACCTTCAGTGTAAACCCCAACAATAACACCGATACTACCTTTATCTCTTTTGGCGGTATCGATGCACCCAAGCTTACCAATGAGATCCTGAACACCGGCGATGTAAAGGTATATATCAACCTGAACAACGCTGATGACCCTAATATTGTACCCCTGCCCTATTTCTCAGTTTATAACGGCATCAATATCAATGTAGACTTTTCCTTGGGCTCCATATTCCTGACCTCCAACATTAATGCAGGTACCTATACCGATAATACGGACGGGATGAAATACCAGCAATACCGGTACATCCTGATACCCGGTGGTGTAGCGGCCCGAACGAAACAGACGGTGAACTGGAATAACTATAAAGAAGTGAAAGCATTTTTGAAGCTGAAGGATTAAGTTGCTAGTCCATAGTCGATGGACCATGGACCATCGGCTATGGACTTTTTTCTTACCTTAGCGCCCATGAACTGCCTGATAGTAGACGACAACAAGCTGGCCCGGACGGCCATGAAACAACTGACCAGTCATGTGAACGGCCTGCAGGTAGTAGCCGAATGCAGCAGCGCCATTGAAGCCTACAACATCCTGCAGAAAGAAAAAATAGACCTCCTGTTGCTGGACATTGAAATGCCCGGCATGAGCGGTATTGAACTGACCAGGAACCTGGGCAAAAAACGACCGCTGATCATCTTCACCACGGTTAAAAAAGATTATGCAGTAGAAGCTTTTGAGCTGAATGTAGCCGACTACCTCATTAAACCGGTAAGCCCTGCCCGTTTTATACAGGCCGTGGAGAAAGTAAAGGAAATACAGGACAGCAACGGACGTGAACTGCAGGTAGGCGATAACGAATTTGTTTTTATCCGCGATAACGGCGTACTGAAACGTATCAGGATGGATGAGATCCTCTTCCTGGAAGCCATGGGCGATTATGTAAAACTGCACACGGCACAAAAGTTCCATGCCATACATACCACACTGAAAGCAGTAGAAGAAAAACTGCCCGCCAGCCGCTTCATGCGCGTGCACCGCTCGTATATTGTTGCACTGGACAAAATAGAAGCCATAGAAGACGGCACCATTGCCATGCAGCACAATGCCATCCCCGTTGCAGACGCCTACAGGGGGCAGCTGAACAACCGGTTGAACCTGCTCTGACCCTTCACCTATACTTTTACCTTTTCCAACGACAGCTACCGCCTTTTGGGCCATTTATGCCGGAACCGCCTTCCTGCCCACCCTACCTTTGGGTTGTTAATCATTTGATCACTAATCAAAAAATTAAAACAATGAAAAAGTTAGGAATACTGATGGCCGCAGCAATGTTATTCGTAGGCGCCAGCGCATTTGCCAACAGCACACCCGCCAAATCAGTAAAACAGGAAACTAAGAAAGAAGCCAGCGCAACGCAGAAGAAAAGCACGCATAAGGCCCACGGTAAACATCACGCTGCAAAATCAAAAGGCAAATCAACAGCAGCTCCTAAAGCATAACGCTCGTTGAGGTAAGCACCATAAGTTTAATGTATTAATACGTTAAACGGAAACCATCTGGTCCGATGTTAGTGTCGGACCGGATTTTATTTTTCCTGGTGCGGTGGCAGGGTACAGCCGGGCATACTGATCATCCTGCTAAAGTTGTAAATTAGAATCGCTTTTCAGCAAGGGCGTTATTTATTTGTCATGCAGTCAAAACGGATCAAATACTACTTACTGGGCCTTTTCCTGACGGGTATGATCCTGTTCATCGTACTGCAGTTCAACTCCTCCAAACATATTCGCATTCTTATCTCGGGCAATGAGCAGCTGCTGCAGGAGCTGAATGTCAAGAACGAGCTGCAGAAGCTGCAGACCAACATGGCCCGCACAGACAGTAAGGTAAGGGGTACGGTCATCTCACAGGATACGCTGCATATCACGGGCATAGAGGCGGAAATTGCCATCATCCGCTCGGATATGAACACCATCAACAAGATGATGCTGGACGACAGTACAGAGAAGCTGCTGACCCAGCTCAGCTACCTGGTGGATGAAAAGAACAATTTCAACGTGCAGGTGCTGGACACCTTTTACGGACAGGGTAAGCATGCGGCAGAAAGGATGATCAATAACCAGAAAGGAAAACGGCTGACAGAAGCGATCAATATCATCCTCCATGCGCTGGACAGCACCCGGCAAACAGCGGTGAACCATGCGGTGCACGTAATAGACACCAGCGGACAAAAAGCCCAGAACTGGGGCACCATCCTGGTATGCTGCGCCTGCCTGGCCAGCCTGCTGGGATTCCTGTACATCATCAGCCGTATCCACCAGCAGGAACAGCTGATCGAGGCCCTGGATGAATCACAGCAGAAAGAACGTAAGCTCTCTGCCATTAAAGAGCAGTTCCTGGCCAATATGAGCCATGAGATACGCACCCCGATGAATGCCGTGCTGGGATTCACCCGCCTGCTGCAGGGGCAGCCGCTTACTGAAAAATCAAAAGAATATGTAGGGGCCATCCAGAGCGCAGGGGAAAACCTGCTGGATATCATCAACGATATACTGGATATTTCCAAGATCGAGTCAGGCATGATGCGCCTGGAACCTGTATCCTTCAGCCTCCGCGGCACGCTGCATTCCCTGCAGACCATGTTCCTGCCCAAAGCCGCGGAAAAACACCTGAGCCTGTCTGTACTGATAGAAGACAATATTCCGGATATTCTCTACGGCGATGTGCTGCGCCTTACCCAGGTGCTGGTTAACCTTACCAACAACGCCATCAAATTCACCAATACCGGCACTGTAAGCATTCGCGTTAACCAGCTGCCCGCAACGGAGAATGCCGTGCAATTGCAGTTCACCGTAAAGGACACCGGCATCGGCATTGCCCCTGATAAGCTGCCGTATATCTTTGACCGCTTTAACCAGGCAGAGGCCAATACCACCCGCAAATACGGCGGCACGGGCCTCGGACTGGCCATTGTAAAACAGCTGGTAGAAATGCAGCACGGCACTATTACGGTAGAAAGCCAGGCGGGTAAAGGCAGTACGTTCAAGGTAATACTGCCTTATGTGCCCGGTGAAATGATACCGGAGACCAGCATAGACAACTATAATGGCTACAATGGCTATGCACCGCACGAAGATGCCCACCTGCTGGTAGCAGAAGATAACCGCATGAACCAGGACCTGCTGCGTCATTTGCTGAAGAACTGGCACCTGCGGTTCCAGGTGGTGAACAATGGCCGCGAGGTATTATCGGCCCTGGAGAAGCAGCATTTTGACCTGGTGCTGATGGATATACAGATGCCTGAAATGGATGGCTATACGGCCGCGCAGAAGATACGGCAGGACCTGCATTCAAATATTCCTATTGTGGCCATGACGGCGCACGCCATGGCCGGAGAGCGGGAGAAATGCCTGAGCTACGGCATGAATGAATATGTGGCTAAGCCCATACGGGAAGAAGAACTGTACCGCATTATACAGGTGTTCACGGGCAAAACCGGCCTGCCGGAGTGGCTGGCGGCACATACGTCTGCACGGGAAGAAGCCGCTCCCCAGCAGCTGATCCGCCTGCAATACCTGCATGAGCTTTCCAAGGGGGATAAAGATTTTGAACGTACCATGCTGCAGCAATTTGTTGCCCAGCTGCCGGAAGATTTAAGCCGGCTGAAAGACGCTATTCATACCGAAGATATAGCTGCTATACGCAGCACTGCCCATAATATAAAGACCACTATTTCCTTTATTGGCCTGGAAGATCCCTTGTATACTTACCTGGACCCTATGGAACAGCTGCAGGCAGATCATTACGACCCGGTGCGTACGGCACGGCAGTTTGAGACGCTGAAGCAGATATCGATGCAGGCGTTGAAAGAAGCGATAGACTTAATAGTTTGAGGTTTGAAGTTTGAGGTTTGAGGTTTGTTAAAGGTTACAAGTTCACTGCCAATAGTCAGGCCACTAAATCGAGACCTCTAACTTTTAACGAACCTCAAACTTCAAACCTTAAACCTCAGACTTCAAACCTCAAACCTTCAACTAACGGCTTTCAACGACAGTTCATCCCTTTTCATCGAAACCGGAGGCCAGGCCGTAGATCCAGGGTGTAATTTTATTACGCAAAGCTAAAAGCAGTTTATCTTATTATTTACTTAATCAAAAAGACAAACATCATGAACATCAAGAAAAGCCTAATTGTAGCCGCTGTATTTATGAGTGTAAGCGCTATCACTTTTGCGCAACAGCCTGCGAAGCCCGCTAAAGCCGCTAAAGAAGCAAAAGCTACTACTGACACTACCAAGAAGGCTGCTCACCACCACGTAAAGAAAGTGAAAGAAGAAGCTAAAAAAGGTTAATAGCACAAGATAGGATCGGATTCAAACAAAATCCCTCCCGGATATCCGGGAGGGATTTTTAGTTGTTAGCACTCCACGGGTTTGAACCCCTGGAGTGTTCTAGTATTATTTCAAGCCTTCCAGCTTCTTTTTCACTTCTTCTACTTTAGCTGTCTGGTTCTTGATAGCGTATATTTTCTGCAGGGCGTAGAGGCAGCTTTCGTAGGTCTGCTTGTCTCCTGCTTCCAGGCTGGCGCCCTTAGCGGTAAAGCTGGCATCTGCTTTCTCAAAGTAAGGCAGGGCTGTGTTCATCAGGCCTTCTACTTTGGTTTGCAGTTCTTTTGCTTTAGGAGAGCTCTGCTCTTTGCTGGGCAGTTCGTTCAGCTGTTTGTTGAAACCTACGGCGCGGTTAAAGTATAAGGCGCCGAGCTGGAAATTAGCAGTAGGATCAGCGGCGTTCAGCTCAACCGCTTTTTTGTAAGCAGCTTCCGCCTTGTTCATCAGGTCATCATAGTTGGCTGGTTTAGGCTGATCGTTACCTTGTTCGTCGCGGGGATTGGCCATATTGTCCACACGAATAGCGTAGTCCAGCTGTGTCTGGAAATCGTTCGGATTTTCCTGTACTTTCTTTTCCAGCATGGTCAGCAGCTCTGATGTTTTACCCGTTTTGGAGTAATAGATCATCTCCATGTCATTGAAGCGCTTGTCTTTCGGGAATACCTTTTTGCCTTCTTCAATGGTTTTCAGCCAATTGGCGTTATCTCCCTTTTCTTCGTAGGCCTGTGCCAGGATCACGTAGAGGGCGGGCTCGCCTTTGAACTGCAGGTCAGCCGCTTTCTGCAGGTACTGCAGTGCAGCTTCTTTCTGGCCAGCCTGCTGAGCGGCGTAACCCAGATAGAAGGTCATGGAAGTATCGGTAGGCAGCTTACCACCCAGGTCTTTGCTGTTGTAGTATTCTGCTACATCAAATGCCGATTTGAAATTGGTGTATGCAGAATCCCATTTCTGATCATTCAGGTTGGCATATCCGGCGTTACCAATGGTGGCATACAGGTTATACATGCTCTGGTTCATGGTCAGCAGGGCCTCGGGCATTTTGGCGTTTTTGTCCAGTGCTGTTTTGTAGGCCTGGAAGGCTTCCTGTGCCAGCGCTGCGCTTTTGTCCTTAGTGGCCATTGCTTCCAGCACTTTGCCTTTTACAAACCAGGTTTTGGCATCGTCCTTCGTTTTCTCATTCTGCAGGGCTTCGTCTATATCTGCCTTTGCTTTAGCAAGATCCTGGCTTTTCAGTGCTTCTTCGGCACTGTTCACCTTACCTCGTTGCGCTACAGCAGCAAATCCGGCACTGCAAAAAAGAAAAGATACCAATAGTTTTTTCATGAGCTCAATTTTTAGTTGCTGATAACAATATAAGTATGGTTTTTTAATTTATCTACTCGTTGGTAGTTTCTGCGGGTGCTTCAGTGCTCCCGGCGGTATCGGTCCCTTCGCCGGCGGCTCCCTCAGATTCAGCTTCAATTCCGTTGGCAATTTCCTCTTCTTCCTGTTCGTCCAGTCTGGCCACAGCGGCTATTTCGTCGTTGTCGTCCAGGCGGATCAGGCGTACGCCCTGGGTAGCCCGGCCGGCTTCGCGGATATCTGCTACTGCCATGCGGATGGTGATACCGGATTTACAGGTGATCATCAGGTCATCTTTCTCGGTTACGTCCAGTATAGCGATCAAGTTACCTGTTTTCTCCGTAATGTTGATGGTTTTTACTCCTTTTCCCCCACGGTTGGTAATACGGTACTCTTCGATGCTGGTTCGCTTTCCAAAGCCCTTTTCAGACACGACGAGTACGGTACGCGACTCATCATCCTTATTAACACAAATCATACCAACCACTTCATCGTTCTCATTATCCACCTCGATACCCCTTACGCCAATGGCGCCGCGGCCGGTGTCGCGCACGGTATTTTCGGGGAAACGGATGGCCCTGCCGCTCTGGATGGCCATCATCATTTCGCTGTTGCCGTTTGTGAGCTTGGCCTCCAGCAATTGGTCGCCTTCGTTGATAGTAATGGCATTCACACCATTCTGGCGTGGGCGGGAGAACTCTTCCAGCAAGGTTTTCTTAATGATACCATTCTTGGTGCAGAGTACGATGTAATGGCTATTGATGAAATCTTTATCGCCCAGGTCTTTGATATCGATGATGGCGCGGATCTTATCGTCGGTGGGCAGGGTGATCAGGTTCTGGATCGCGCGGCCCTTGCTTTGTTTGTCGCCTTCGGGGATCTCATACACCTTCAGCCAGAAACAGCGTCCTTTTTCGGTAAAGAACAGCATGGTATGGTGGGTGGAAGCGACGAACAGGTGCTCAATATAGTCCTCTTCGCGGGTTTTACCACCGATGGCGCCACGGCCGCCGCGTTTCTGCTGGCGGTAGTCGTAAGCGGAGGTACGTTTGATATAACCCAGGTGGGAAATGGTGATCACCACGTCTTCTTCTGCGATGATATCTTCGATGCGCATTTCGCTGGCCAGGTACTGGATCTCTGTCCTGCGCTCGTCGCCGAACTTCTTCTTCACTTCCAGGAGCTCGTCCTTGATGATCTTAAAGCGCAGGCCTTCGTCGGCCAGTACTTCTTTCAGGTAAGCGATCAGCTTCATGATCTCGTCGTATTCTTCCTTGATCTTATCGCGCTCCATGCCGGTGAGGCGTTGCAGGCGGAGCTCGAGGATAGCTTTGGACTGTATCTCTGTCAGGCCGAATTGGGACATCAAACCCTCTTTTGCTTCATCCGGCGTGCGGGATGCACGGATCAGCGCGATCACTTCATCCAGGTGATCGAGGGCGATGAGATAGCCTTCCAGTATATGTGCTTTTTCTTCTGCTTTACGGAGGTCGTAGCGGGTTCTGCGCAATACCACTTCATGGCGGAACTCTACAAATTCAGACAGCAGCTCTTTCAGGTTCAGGATACGGGGCCTGCCTTTTACGAGGGCCACGTTGTTGATACCGTAAGAGGTTTGCAGTTCGGAGTATTTGTACAGCTGGTTCACCACCACGTTGGCGATGGCTTCCCGTTTGAGGTCGATCACCAGGCGCATCCCTTCACGGTCGCTTTCATCGCGAACCTCGGAGATGCCTTCAATGATCTTATCGTCTGCCAGCTGGGCTATTTTCTGGTGTAATACTGCTTTGTTGATCTGGTAGGGCAGCTCATAGATCACCAGCCTTTCACGGCCGGCTTTGGTGGTTTCCACGTTGATCTTACCGCGCACCACTACTCTGCCGCGGCCTGTTTCAAAGCCCTGCTTTACGCCTTCGTAGCCGTAAATGATACCTCCGGTCGGAAAATCGGGGGCTTTCACGTGTTTGATCAGGTCTTCTATAGTGATCTCACGGTCGTCGATATATGCCACCAGGCCGTCTACCACCTCGCTGAGGTTGTGAGGCATGATATTGGTGGCCATACCTACTGCGATACCGGAGGCGCCGTTCACCAGGAGGTTAGGGATCCGCGTCGGCAATACCGTGGGCTCTTCCAGGGTATCGTCGAAGTTAAGGGTGAAATCTACTGTTTCTTTTTCGATGTCTTCCAGCATGGCTTCCGCTATACGCTGCATACGCACCTCCGTATAACGCATGGCCGCCGGATCGTCACCATCTACGGAACCGAAGTTACCCTGACCGTCTACCAGGGGGTAACGCATGGTCCATTGCTGTACGAGGCGCGCAATGGTGTCATAGATGGCCTTATCACCGTGGGGATGGAACTTACCCATTACTTCACCTACCACACGGGCTGATTTCTTGTAGGGCTTGTTACTGTTGTTGCCCAGCTCATTCATTCCGAATAAAACACGGCGGTGCACCGGCTTTAAACCGTCCCTTACATCGGGTAAGGCACGGCCTACTATCACAGACATGGAGTAGTCTATGTAAGCCGTTTTCATCTGCTCCTCGATGTTGATCTGGATAATCCTGCCGTCCTGCTGATTTTCCGTATTTTCTGCCATTAGTTATTGGTTTACAGTTTTTTCTGTTAAAAACACAGAAGCGCAAATATACGCTTTTTCAGCCGTTATTTGGAGCCACAGGGGAAGGAATGTGAATAAAAACGAAAAGAGTTAGCGGTTTGAAGTTTGAGGTCTGAGGTTTGAGGTTGGTTGAAGGTTAAAGGTTCATAAATTATAGCCGGACCACTGATCAAGACCTCTACATCTAACAAACGTCAGACCTCAAACTTCAAACCTGATTTTATTTACCTTTGCACAACTTCAAACCATTAAGCTAATATTATATTTAATTATTCCCATATAGAATAAAAAAAATATTGGCAAAGTATTTGTTCCTAACGGGATGATAATCAAAGATTAACGGGAAAGAGTCAAATAATTTTGGGACATTTGAAATCGGATTTCCTAGATTTTCCGAACATATCTAAGATTACCGCTGTTATTTCCCCTAACTATTAACCAGTTAAATCTAAAGTTGTAAAGCAAATATGAAAAACATCCTGTTGTTTGGCGCCGGAAAATCAGCTACCTGCCTGATAGATTACCTGTTGACTAATGCACCGCGACAGAAATGGCATGTAACTGTGGTGGACAGCGACTTAATGTTGATAAAATCGAAAACGGGAAAATCCTATTATGTGACGCCCGTAGCTATTGATATCCGTGACCAGCCAGGCCCGTCAGGCGCTGGTAGAAGAAACGGACCTGGTCATCTCCCTGCTCCCTCCCTCCCTGCATATACTGGTGGCCAAAGACTGCCTCCAATACCGTAAACACCTCCTTACCGCCTCTTATACAGACCCCGAAGTGAAAAAGCTGCAGAAAGACATCCAGAAAGCCGGGCTGCTGTTTATGTATGAGCTGGGACTGGATCCGGGCATTGACCATATGTCTGCCATGAAAGTGATCCACTCCATTGAAAAGAAGGGCGGGCTGATCTACTCCTTTAAATCCTACTGCGGGGGGCTGATCTCCCCGGAGAGCAATGATAACCCCTGGCAGTACAAAATCACCTGGAACGCCCGTAATATCGTACTGGCGGGCCAATCAGGCGCCACCTACAAGGATAAGGGCAAGGTAAAAGAGCTGAACCACGAGCAGCTGTTTGACCAGTCCAAAACCATCCTCATACCCGGACTCGGCAAGCTGGCATACTATCCCAACCGGGATTCGCTGGCCTATATGTCGGCTTATAACCTGGATAACATCCCCACCTTTATGCGGGCTACCCTGCGGTACCCGGATTTCTGCGAAGGATGGAGCGCCATTATACGTCTCGGACTTACCGACGACAGCCGCAAGATCCAGACCGACAACCTGAGCTATTTCAAATGGGCCACCCAGCACGTGAAAACAGACAAGCAGCTGAGCAATGAAGAGAATGTGGCCCTGTTCCTCGGCGTGAGCAGTAAGTCTAAAGTGATCCGGCAGCTGAAATACCTGGGCCTGTTAAACGGGGAAGTGATCAACCAGGGGGAGCAAACCAACGCCACTGTGCTGCAGCAGGCCATGGAGTCCCGCCTGGGCATGTCGCCTAACGACAAGGACATGATCGTGATGATGCATGAAATTGAGTTTGAAAGGCGGAACATCGCCACCCGTATGCACAGCTACATGATCGTACAGGGAGAGGATAACCTGCGTACGGCTATGGCCAAAACCGTGGGCCTGCCCCTGGGCATTACCGCCAAGCTGCTGCTGCAGGAAAAGATCACGCTGACCGGGCTGCATATCCCGGTAATGCCGGAAGTGTATAACCCCGTGCTCAAAGAGCTGGAAGAGCACGATATAAGATTTGAGGAAAGCTTTGAATAAGGGTGTTTGGAAATGTAGAGAGGACATCTCATCGTATTATTACGACTAGTATAGGGGGGTGGTGTTTCACCGGGCTTTCACCGGGGTTTCATAGGGCGAAAAGGGGCTTTTCTACGGGTAGTACCCGGGCAGCACTGCAGAAAAACCCCTTGTTCCTGTTAAATACGGGCAGCCAGCAGCTTAGTCAGCTCCACCACTCCTTCTGTAGCCGGTTTTTCTATCAGGTGCAATCCAGGGATATCGCCTATGACAGGGATGTTTTTATCGATCACATATTTGGGCACTGCTTCGCCCACATAATTCAATAAACCGGCGGCGGGGTACACATTGAGTGAAGTACCTATCACCACAAAAATATCCGCTTCCAGTACTTCGGCCAGTGCCACCTCTATCATGGGCACTGCTTCGCCGAACCAGACGATATGCGGGCGTAATTGTCCGCCGTCTGCCGCCAGGTCTCCCAGTTTAATATCCCCCTCTGCCGGGTAGATCAGCGTCTCGTCCAATACGCTGCGCATTTTAAATATCTCGCCGTGCAGGTGGATCACCTTTTCGGAGCCGGCGCGTTCATGGAGGTCGTCTATATTCTGGGTAATGATGCGCACATCAAAATGCTCCTGCAGTTGAGCCAGGCCGATATGGGCAGCGTTGGGCTGCGCCGTTCTGGCGTCCTTGCGGCGCATGTTATAAAAGTCCAGCACCAGGCCGGGATTCTTGCCAGCCCTGCGGGGAGGCTACTTCATAGATATCATGCTCTTCCCAGAGGCCGTTACTGTCCCTGAAGGTTTTTAACCCGCTTTCAGCACTGATACCTGCGCCTGAAAGCACAACTAAACGAGGTTTCATACAATTTAATGTTTTAGCCCATGGTCAATGGTCCGCCAAAATTACGCAAGTTGCTATGGACTACAGACCATTGACTATGGAGTTTTCTTTTATATTTGCGCAAAATTTGTTGACAGAAAATTAATATTCAATTTGCGAACATCCCGATATCTCAGCTACTGCTGCCTGACACTGCTGATCCCTATGTTCAGCGCCGCTCAAACAGACAGCAGCCGCGTGAACAATGACAGCCTGCAACTGAGTTCTACAGACACTACACATGCTTCTAAAGACAGCATTATCAGGTACCGCATTAATGGCACTTACCTGAAAAGTATTTTTGAAGATCTGGGTTATACGGTGAGCCGGCCGGCACACTGGCATAAAAAAGATTTTACACGATTAGGGGTGGTGTTCGGGGTTGCCGGCGGCTTAATGCTGGCAGACTATGAGATCAAAAGGGCCTTCCAGTTAAACCAGACCAAATTCCTGAACAGTGTTGCACACGAGATAGAGCCTTTTGGCAATGCTTACTCTCCTTACCTGATACTGGGGATGTACGCGGTGGGAGTTGTTACGAAGAACCGGAACCTGGAACATGCTTCACTGATGACCACCAAATCGCTGCTGATCTCTACGCTGCTCTACACCACCGCCAAAGTGATCATACGGAGGGAAAGGCCTTCCTTCACCGATAACGTAGCCAACTATGATCCGCCTTTTACCGGGGATCGCAAGCATACTTCCTTTCCATCCGGGCATATGTTAACTGTTACGACGGTGGCCACTGCCCTTTCAGAAATTTACGGGGAAGACTATCCCTGGGTGCCGTGGGTTGCATATAGCCTTGCCGGACTTACGGGCCTGTCAAGGCTATATCATAACCGCCACTGGTCAAGCGACGTTTGGATCGGCGCTTCCCTGGGCTATTTTGTTACCAAGACCGTTTTCAAGCACCAGCGTCAGCGCTCAAAAAGGGGTACTTATAATCTACCGGCGGTACCATAGTTTCCTTGATGGTCCTTGCATTTAACCAGCGGTACAGGTTCAGCATAGAGCCGGCCTTATCGTTGGTGCCGGAGGCCCTGGCGCCGCCAAAAGGCTGCTGTCCCACTACCGCACCGGTCGGTTTATCATTGATGTAGAAGTTACCTGCACTATTCACCAGTTTCCGTGTAGCCAGCTCAATGGCGTAGCGGTCCTGCGACAGGATAGAGCCGGTGAGCGCATAATCGGAAGTGCTGTCTACCAGCTCCAGTGTTTCTTCAAATTTCTCTGCGTCGTACACAAAGATGGTGAGCACGGGGCCGAAGATCTCTTCGCACATGGTTCTGTATTTCGCATCAGTGGTAACGATCACGGTAGGCTCGATGAAGTAGCCATCCGCTTTGCTGTAACCGCCGCCGGCGATGATCTTAGAGCTGTGGTCTTTTTTAGCCTGGTCTATATAAGCAGCGATCTTATCAAAAGAACGCTCGTCGATCACGGCGTTGATAAAGTTGCCAAAATCTTCCACGGTGCCCATTTTCATGGTACCCAGTGTAGCTGTCAGTTTAGACAGCACCTCATCTGCGATGTTGGAAGGCAGGTAAGCGCGGGAAGCAGCGGAACATTTTTGTCCCTGGTATTCGAAAGCGCCCCGGGCCAGTGCTGTAACTACCACATCTACCTGGGCAGAAGCATGCGCCACAACGAAGTCCTTACCGCCGGTTTCTCCCACGATACGGGGGTAAGACCTGTATTTACTGATATTAGTACCGATGGTCTTCCACATCTGCTGGAACACACCTGTAGAACCGGTGAAATGGATACCGGCAAAATCGCGGTGTGCAAAACATACATCGCCCAATACCGGACCTTCTGCATATACGAGATTGATAACGCCGGCAGGCAGGCCTGCTTCTATCAGGATCTGCATGAACATGCTGGCGGCAAATACCTGGGTGTTGGCAGGTTTCCATACCACCACGTTACCGCACATAGCAGGCGCTGTGGGCAGGTTACCACCGATGGCGGTAAAGTTAAAAGGCGTTACTGCCAGTACAAAACCTTCCAGGGGACGGTATTCTGTTCTGTTATGAATGCCTGCGGGGCTGTAAGGCTGCTGTTTATAGATGTCGCTCAGGTAATGCACGTTGAAGCGCAGGAAGTCGATCAGCTCACAGGCGCTGTCTATCTCTGCCTGGTAGGCGTTCTTGCTCTGTCCGAGCATGGTAGCCGCGTTCATGTGATAGCGGTACTTGGTGGCGATGAGCTCTGCTGCGCGCAGGAAAATGGCGGCGCGTTGTTCCCAGGGGGTGGCGGCCCATTGTGCCTGTGCAGCTAGTGCAGCGTCGATGGCCGTTTTTACATGGCTGGCGTCTCCCATATGGAAATGGCCCAGCTTGTGCTTTATTTCGTGCGGGGGGTGGATGTCTACCGTTTTACCGGAACGCACCTCTTTACCGCCAATGTACATGGGAATATCTGCAGATACGGCTTTGAAGGCAGCCAGCTGCTTTTTTAACGCTGCCCTCTCGGGAGAGCCTGGCGCGTAGCTGTATACCGGCTCGTTCTGGGGTGCTGCAAATTGAAAATAAGCGTTGTGCATCCTCAAATAAGTTTTGGTTTACGATTTTGTTGTAAAAATAAAGGTTTGAGGTTTGATGTTTGAGGTTTGAAGTTTGTGGGATGTTAGAGGTACAGGACAGGTATGCCAGATAACGGCAGCCAGGCATTAACTTCTAACTTTTAACGAACTTCAAATCTCAAACATCAAACCTCAAACTAGTCTTAAGCTTCTTCCTTCGCCATCATCAAATAGGCCTTAATAAACCCACCCAGTTCTCCATCCATTACAGGCTGCACATTGCCCACCTCAAAATCTGTGCGGTGGTCTTTGATCATCTTGTAGGGATGGAATACATAAGAGCGGATCTGCGAGCCCCATTCGATCTTGCGTTTGTTGGCGTTGGCTGCATTTTTCAGTTCTTCGCGTTTGCGTATCTCTTCTTCGTACAGGCGGGACTTCAGCATGGTGAGGGCCTTTTCGCGGTTCTCACCCTGTGTGCGGGCCTGCTGGCATTCGATGATGATGCCGGAAGGGATATGCTTCAAACGTACGGCAGTTTCCACCTTGTTTACGTTCTGTCCGCCCTTACCGCCTGAACGGTAGAATTCCCATTCCAGGTCGGCCGGGTTTACGGCAATTTCGATGGTGTCGTCCACCAGCGGGTAAACAAATACGGAGGCGAAGGAGGTATGGCGCCGCGCGTTGGCGTCGAAAGGCGAGATCCGCACCAGGCGGTGCACACCGCTTTCAGCCTTCAGGAGGCCGTAGGCAAATTCGCCGTCAAACTCCAGCGTGGCAGATTTGATACCTGCACCATCGCCGTACTGCACATCAATTTCCAATACTTTCCAGCCCTGCTTTTCGCCGTACATGCGATACATGCGTAGCAGCATTTCCGCCCAATCCTGGCTTTCGGTTCCACCGGCGCCGGAGTTGATGGTCAATACCGCCGGCATTTCGTCTTCCGGCTGGTTCAGGGTGGATTTAAATTCCAGCTCATCCAGGGCGTTCAGCGCATTTTCGTACGCATCCCGCACTTCATCTTCAGTGGCCTCACCTTCTTTCTGGAAATCGTTCAGCACTGCGCTGTCCTCAATGGCTGTTTGTACCTGCTCATAGAGGTCTACCCAGAATTTGTTGACCTTGATCTCTTTCAGAATGGAAGTTGCCCGGGCATTATCGTCCCAGAAGCCGGGCGCAAGGGTAAGCTGTTTATCATTTTCTATTTTGGCTATGCGGTCAGGGACGTTAAAGAAAACCTCCCAGGACGTGGAGACGGTCCCTCATAGCTTTAAGTTGCTCTGCTGTCATAGGGCGCAAATGTAAGGAAAAAAGTCGTTAGTTGTTAGTCGTTAGTCGTCAGTGATTAGAGCCTGCCTTATCACCACGGCATTCACTAGTGACTAACGACTAATCACTTACGACTTCTCTAGCACAATATTTGCAGATTTTTAACAGTACTGTCCAAACCTAACTATTGCTATGATTACCGATGAGACGCTCCATTACAAGAATCAATCCGTCTTCCACGTCATCGGGTTTGTGGTAGTAATTGCAGTAAACATCATGGCGGTATGGTTGCCCATCAACGGGCAGCAGACCGGAACGGTAGCCGAGAAATATCCTAACCTGCTGGTGCCTGCGGGCTTTACTTTCAGCACTATCTGGACATTGATCTACCTGGGCCTCCTGGCCTTCACCATTTACCAATTGTGGCTGGCATTCTGGGGAAAACGTCCACAGGAACTGAGCCGGTTGATGACCCGCATGCGGTACTGGTGGATGATAAGCTGCATTGCCAATGCCTGCTGGCTCTTTGCCTGGCACTATGAGATCCTGCCCGTATCCGTGTTGCTGATGCTGCTGTTGCTGGCCAGCCTGATCGCCATCCGGCACAACTTTTCTATCGGCGATACAGCAGCGCCGCTGCGCGAGAAATTGTTTGTGCACTTCCCTTTCAGCCTGTACCTGGGCTGGATCAGCATTGCCACTGTTGCCAATATCACCGCCCTGATGGTTTACTGGGGCTGGCATGGCCAGGGCATTTCACAGGTAGTATGGTCGGTATTGATGATCGCTCTTTGCGCCGGGATCTCGGCGTATATGATCCTGCAGCATCACAGTATCACCTACGGGCTGGTGAATGCCTGGGCCCTTTATGGCATTATACTCAAACGGAAACATGTGGATATCGTCTCCGAGCATGTCGTGATCCAGGCCTCCATTATTGCTATCGGGCTCATCGCCGTGGCTATCTCCTGGAAGCTTTACCGGGAGCGGCGCTAAGATGTATAATTTACGGTTTTATATGTATGCTTTCCATATTAGCTTAATCTTAACTGGCAAATCTGGATTGTAACGTTTATTTTTGGTCAGCATAAATACACTAGCTATATGTTCCCATCGACGAATCCTACCACCACAAAAGCCTGGCAGCAACTGCAGCAGCACGCCGCAGGCATGAAGCAGGTTCATATGCGCAAGCTCTTTGCTGAAGACGCGCAACGTTTCGAGCAATTCTCCCTGCGTTTTGAAGATATACTGTTCGATTATTCGAAGAACCTGGTAACGAAGGAGACCCTCGGGTTGTTGCTGGAGCTGGCCCGTGAATGCCAGGTGGAAGCAGGCAGAGAGGCCATGTTCAGCGCTGAGAAGATCAATGCTACCGAGAACAGGGCCGTGCTGCATACCGCCCTGCGCAATGTAAGCAATGAACCCGTGCTGCTGGACGGCAAGAACGTCATGGAAGATGTGAATGCCGTGTTGAACAAGATGGAACAATACTGCAAACAGATCCATAGCGGCGAGCTGAAAGGATATACCGGCAAGCCTATACGTTATATCGTGAATATCGGTATCGGCGGTTCTGACCTTGGCCCTGTGATGGTAACCGAAGCCCTCCGCCCCTACTGGGTAAAAGGCATGCAGCCTTATTTTGTTTCCAATGTGGATGGTACGCACATTGCTGAAACACTGAAAAAAGTAACGCCGGATGAAACGCTGTTCCTCATCGCTTCCAAAACCTTTACCACCCAGGAAACCATGACCAATGCGCTGACTGCCAGACAGTGGTTCCTGGAGCATGCAAAAGATGAGGCGCATATCGCCCTGCACTTTGCAGCGCTTTCTACCAACGAGAAAGCTGTTACTGCTTTTGGCATCAACCCTAAGAACATGTTTGAGTTCTGGGATTGGGTAGGCGGCCGTTATTCGCTCTGGTCCGCCATCGGTCTGAGCATTGCGCTTACCATTGGCTTTGATAATTTTAAACAGCTGCTGGCAGGTGCGCATGCAGTTGACAAACACTTCCGGGAAACACCACTGGAAAAAAATATACCGGTTATCATGGCGCTGGTAGGCCTGTGGTACGGCAATTTCTTTGACGCTCATACCGAGGCCATCCTGCCTTACGATCAATATATGCACCGCTTTGCTGCTTATTTCCAGCAGGGAAATATGGAAAGCAATGGCAAGTATGTAGATCGTAACGGACAGCCGGTGACTTACCAGACTGGCCCAATTGTATGGGGTGAGCCTGGCACTAACGGACAGCATGCTTTTTACCAGTTGATCCACCAGGGCACCAAACTGATCCCCTGTGATTTTATTGCGCCTGCTATCAGCCACAACGCGATTGGTGATCACCATGTAAAACTGCTCTCTAACTTCTTTGCACAAACGGAGGCGCTGATGAACGGTAAAACAGCGGAAGAGGTACGCGCAGAGCTGGAGAAGTCGGGGCTTACTGCTGATGAAGTGGCTAAATTAACGCCGTATAAAGTATTTACCGGCAACCGTCCTACTAATTCCTTCCTGGTAAAAGAGATCACGCCGCGTTCACTGGGCTCACTCACAGCCCTATACGAACACAAGATCTTTGTACAGGGAGTGATCTGGAACATTTACACATTTGACCAGTGGGGTGTGGAGCTAGGTAAACAGCTCGCGAATAAGATACTGCCGGAGCTGCAGAACGGGGATAAGGTGACGGGACATGATAGCAGCACCAATGGCCTTATTAACGCATGGAAGGCTATTAGCCGTTAGCTCTTAGCTGCTAGCTAGTGGCTAAGGGCTAATAGCTAGCAGCTAAAACAAAAAACCTCCGGAAAAATCCGGAGGTCCTATCTGTGAAAAAAACGTAAAAATCTTACCATTTGTCTACATCATCGCTGTGAGATGCGGCGGCTGCAGCGGGCGTTGTAACAGCAGCTTCTACTACCGGTGTGCTTTCAGCGGCAGCGCTTTCTACTACTACTACTTCGTTGTCATCCTCCCCGTCTTCTCTCACATAATCGTGGTTGTAAGCATCAAAGTCGAAATCGGGCATCAACTCGGTCTTTACGTAGTTGATGGTTTCTGTTAATGCGTTCAGGAATTTGTTAAAGTCTTCCTTGTACAGGAACACCTTATGCCTGTCGTACCCGTTGTCATTGAAACGCTTCTTACTTTCTGTGATCGTCAGAAAGTAATCGTTTCCCCGAGTGGTCTTTACATCAAAGAAGTACGTTCTTCTTTTACCCGCTTTCAATCGTTTAGAAAAGATGCTGTCGTTGTTTCTTTCCTGTTGATTGTTGTTTTCGTACGCCACAGTTGATAGATTTAAGTGTTAACGAATCAATCCTGTTATTCAATAAGCAACAAATATACTATTGTTTTACAAATATCAAAATAATTTTAAATGATTTTGTCAACAGATGGAAAACTCTGGGCGATAAGGGGTTGCCGGTATATATAAAAAAGTGAATACTATTCACTTACAGATTCTTCTTCGCCTGATTGCTGACGCGCATAGAGCTCTGCGTAATAACCGTTTAATGACATTAATTCTTCATGCGTACCAGTCTCCACGATCTTACCATCATCCAAAACTATGATCTTATCAAATTCGAACAATGCAAATATGCGGTGGGTAATAATAATAGCGGTCTTATCCTTCAGATAGGCATAGAGGTTACCGATGATCTCTTTTTCAGTACGGGCGTCTACGGCAGACAGGCAATCGTCGAACACGAGGATGTTCGGGTCCATGATCAGGGCCCTGGCAATGGAGATACGCTGTTTCTGGCCACCGCTCAGGGTTACGCCCCGCTCTCCTATCACCGTGTCGAATCCTTCCCGGAAACCGAGGATGTCTTTTTCTACAGAAGCCTGACGTGCAGCCTTTTGTACCGTTTCGACGGTGGCGGTGGGCGCTCCGAAACGTATATTATTGGTAATATTATCGGAGAACAGGAACACATCCTGTGGCACATAGCTGATCTGGCTGCGGAGGCTTTCCAGCTTCAGCTCCCGGATATTATGCCCATCCAGCAGGATTCTTCCCTCCTGCGGATCGTACATGCGCAACAGTAGCTGCGCCAGGGTGGATTTTCCGGAACCGGTACGGCCGATCACGGCTACTTTTTGTCCGGGCTTGATGCTCAGATCAAAATCTTTAATGGCCTGGATACCTGTATGCGGGTACGTAAAAGATACATGCTCAAAACGGATGTCGCCCTGCAGGGTGATTGCCCGGGCATCCAGACTGTCTTTAATCTCCGGTTTGATCTGGAGGAATTCATTCAGGCGTTGCTGTGAGGCGGCTGCACGCTGGATCATGGAAGCCACCCACCCGATGGAAAAGAAGGGGAAGATGAGCATGTTCACATAGATCACGAATTCGGCCAGGTTGCCCACGGTGATGTTTCCGCGGATCACCTGCCAGCCGCCGACGAAGATGGTGAGGATCACACTGAGCCCGATCATAAGCGACATTGCGGGCTGGTACAGGGCGTCTGTTTTTGCCAGGCTCACCGAGCTGCGCTTGTATTCTTCGCTGGCATGTTCAAAATGCGTGGTGGTAGACTGTTCCTGTACATATGATTTGATCACCCGGATACCGGAATAGGATTCCTGGGCGATGGAGGTCAGGTTAGAAAGCTGCGCCTGGATCCGCTCGCTTTTGCGGTGGATGATGTGGTTCACATAATAAATGGTGAGGGCCAGCAGCGGCAGCGGCGATAATGTATATAATGTAAGCGTGAGGTTCACTTTCACCATCAGGTAAATGATGATGATCATCATGATAATGGTACGGGCGGCATACATAATGGCCGGGCCTACGTACATCCTTACGCGTGATACGTCTTCCGTGATCCGGCTCATCAGGTCGCCGGTACGGTGCATTTTAAAGAAGTTAAGGTCCAGTACCTGGTAGTGCTGGTAAATATCGTTCTTGAGGTCGTATTCAATGTGGCGGCTCATAACAATGAGCGTTTGCCGTTGCAGGAACATGAAAAAGCCGCTGAGCAGGGCGGAAAGCAGGATGGTAATGCCGTAAAAGGCCAGCACCCGGGAGAAATCTGCGCGGAAGATGCCTTTGATGCTGGTATCTCCGATGATGCGGTAGCTGTCGAGGTTCTGGGCCAGGAGATCAAAGATCTGCCTTACCATCACGGGTTGGAAAACGCTGAATACAATGGAAATGGAAGTGAATAACAATCCTAGTGAAAAAAGCCATTTGTATTTTACGAAGTATATGTTAAGTGCAGCGAGATGCCTCAATGGATTACAGGTTTAATTACGGGGCAAAGGTATGAAAATAGCGGTTAGCTTTTAGCTTTTAGCCCTTAGCTTAATGCCAGGGCCAGCAGCTAAGCGCTAACCGCTAATAGCTCTTTATGCAAGGCTTTTTAATGTCTCAACTATTTTCTTCTCCAGGTCTTCCGGCGCTACATCCTGCTTCACAAATTTCTGCCCGGTGATGTTCTCGAACAGTTCGATATAGCGATCGCTTACGCTGTTCACGAACTCGTCGGTCATCTCGGGTACTTGCTGGCCGTCTTTACCCTGGAAGCCATTCTCCATCAGCCATTCCCGTACGAACTCCTTGCTCAGCTGGCGTTGTTGTTTACCGGCCTGCTGGTTCTCTTCGTAACCTTCTGCGTAGAAATAGCGGGAAGAGTCGGGCGTATGCACTTCGTCGATCACGTAGATGGTATCGCCGATCTTGCCAAACTCGTATTTGGTATCCACCAGGATCAGTCCGCGTTTTGCAGCCAGCTCCTTACCACGCTCAAACAGCGCCAGCGTGTATTTTTCCAGCTTGGTGTAATCAGCTTCGCTTACCAGGCCCTGTTTGATGATCTCTTCACGGCTGATATCCTCATCGTGTCCTTCATGTGCTTTGGTAGTGGGCGTAATGATGGGAGAAGGGAAAAAGTCGTTCTCCTTCATGCCTTCCGGCAGGGGTACGCCGCACAGTTCTCGTTTACCGCTTTTGTAGGTCCTCCAGGCATGGCCGGTCAGGTTACCGCGCACGACCATTTCCACTGGAAAGGTTTCGCATTTTAAGCCGATGGTCACATTCGGCAGGGGTACTGTCTTTACCCAGTTAGGCACAATGTCCTTCGTAGCTTCCAGCATAATGGCGGCTACCTGGTTCAGTACCTGCCCTTTGTAGGGAATGGGCCTCGGCAATACCACATCAAATGCAGAGATACGGTCGCTTACCAGCATCACCATCAACTTATCATCAATGGTATACACGTCGCGTACTTTCCCCTTGTAAAAGGCGGTCTGTCCCGGAAATTTGAAATCGGATGTCAACATCAGTTAGAAAAATTATAAATTAACTAAAAAAGTTGTAAGTCGTTAGTCGTCAGTCATTAGTCAGTAGCTGACTCATGCGAGATTCCTCGTATTATTCACTAAGGGCTGATGACTAATGACTAATACCTGAATTTGATCCGCAAAAATACTGCACGCAACTATATTATTATGGAATGGGGATTATTTTTTCACTTGAAGTAAAAAAAAATTTACGCATGATACATTACATACAAAAATATATGATTACAAACAACTTACCTCCATAAATGGTAATAATCATATTGAACAAATAAATAAAAAGTGAAAAAAAAGTATATAAATTATTCTTATTTCTTAAAAATTCGTAATTTGAGACGTGAATTTGTATTCAACCGAATGATGCGAAGGCATACATTACTGGTATGGGCGGGTATGATCGCTGCAGGCTGCGCTCAAGGACAGGCGGGCAACAACGCCCACATGGACTTCGAGAAATATGAGCCGGTTTCCACCTTAAAGGTGCCGGAGCATCCGCTGAGCAGAGCGAAATATCCATTTATCGATGTTCACAACCATCAGTGGGACATGGGCTCGCAAAACCTGTCGGCGCTGACCAAAGACATGGATGCCCTGCACATGCAGGTGATGGTGAACCTGAGCGGCGGCAATGGCAGCTCGCTGAGGAAGATGACCGATAACATCAAAGCACATGCGCCCAAGCGGTTCATCGTGTTTGCGAATATTGACTTCAACGGCATCGGAAGCAATGGCTGGACGGAAAAAGCCGTACAGCAGCTACAGCAGGATGTGAGCAACGGCGCCGGCGGATTGAAGATCTTTAAGAATCTGGGACTGAGCGTAAAAGACAATACGGGCAAAAGGGTAGCCATAGACGATCCCCGGCTGGATGCCATCTGGGAAAAGTGCGGCGAACTGAAGATACCGGTACTGATCCACGCAGCAGACCCCGCTCCTTTCTGGGACGCGATGGATGAGCACAATGAGCGCTGGCTGGAACTGGCTACACATCCGGGCAGGCAGCGTGGTGCAGACAACCCGGCGCCCTGGGAACAGATCATTGAGGAACAGCACAGGATGTTTAAAAAGCATCCGCGCACCACCTATATTAATGCACATTTTGGCTGGTACGCAAATGACCTGGCCAAATTGAGCTCGTTGATGGAGGAGATACCGAACATGTATGTAGAATTCGGGGCCGTTATAGCGGAACTCGGCAGACAACCAAAAATGGCCCGGCAATTCTTTGAAAAGTACCAGGACCGGATCCTGTTCGGGAAAGATTCATGGGTGCCCTCGGAATATGCCACGTATTTCCGGGTGCTGGAAACAGGAGACGAATATTTTCCGTACCACAAGAAGTACCACGCTTTTTGGAGGATGTATGGAATGGAGCTGCCGGACGGAATATTAAAGAAGATATATTATAAGAACGCGTTGAGGATCATACCGGGGATTGATAAAAGCGCTTTCCCGGAGTAGCAACAGAACGGTATCAGAGAGGACGCACTTTAATTGATTGGTTATGAATAACAAATCCTTTATCAATAAAACAAACGACCTATGAAGAAGCAATTTTCAGGAGCAGCCGTTTTATTTATTATGACGCTTTGCTGCTCCCTACAATTGAAGGCGTCAAATGATACCGTTTACTACAAGAACGGTGCGATCCGTTTTATTATCAACAAGGGAGAAAACGGCACCAACACGTTCCTGCAACTGAACGGTGAAGGCGGCGAAAACCTGTTGAAACCCGGACGGTGGTCTTATACCTACTTCGATTCAAGGCAGGTACAACACGGCTACACCATCCAGGACAACATCGTTGCCGACGCTTACTACATCCGTTCACGGAATGGCAAGCCTGACACTGTTTTCAGCGTAGTGACCTACACTTCTGCGCAGAGAGAGCAGCTGGCGGATGCTACCGCTTCCCTGTACGCTAACCTGAAGTATCCCTTCAAAGCGAAAGAGAACGGCATCAACGGTACCGTGTACGTATCCTTTATCGTAGACAACAAAGGCAAGATCAGCGAACTGCAGGCCCTGACCAAACTGGGTTACGGACTGGAAGAAGCCGCTCTCGAAGCAGCCTCTCAGCTGAAATTCTCCCCGGTTGAATACGATGGCCGCGTAGTAAACGTGTATTACGAATTGCCTGTAAAGTTCCTTTTACAGCAACAGTAATCAGTCAGTTACCGTTCAGCGGTTAACAAAACAAACAGGTAAGGAAGGCATTGCGGTTTTTCACTAAGTAAGGGACAATCATATTTATTATAGCGAGGCAACCTATTTGTGAAAGCGGGGCATGGAAAGAATGTAGATACGGTCAAACCGCATTGCCTTTAACCTTTTACCATTGATCAGACTTGTCAGCTATCCAAAGGCATTAAACGGGTGGTTTTACCGGCAGCATATTGCCGGAGCAGGTTTAGAATGTATTCATTTTCGGGATAAGGCGTGAGCCACTCTTTCAGTTGATGGCTGCCTGTAACGGCAATATCCCGGGGTACATATCCCATGCCGTAGAACCGCCCTTTTTCCATGAGGATACAGCTTTGCTCTTCGGCATCCCTCCCATGATCGAGGATCACAAAAGAGGGTTGTTGTTCCTGTAGCCAGGCTATCGCCTCCTGCACCCGTTGATTATACAGGTCAGGAGCTTCTTTCTTTTCGCATGCGCCATGGCAGGTATGATCCTGCAACGGGGAACATGCGCCGTTACCTCTCTGTAAAAAACACAGGCGCGGGCACAGGTCAAAGCGCCTGATCAGGTTACGTAGCAGCTGGTGCCCTTCTACCAGCAGTTTAAATACATGCACCGGCGTGGTATACTTCCTTTTCTTCTCTATTGCCAGGCGCATATACCCTTCCTGGTCTTCAAAACAATAAAAACCGTAGCTGAACTCCACATGTTTCTGCGCATAATTATATACCGGCCATAGCCGCTTGATCTCCACAGACTCCAATATATTCGCCATCAGCTCAGTGGCCGTGACCTCAAAAGAAATGCTGTAGATATTCCGCAGGAACTCCTGCCTTTTAGGCCCGGCGTTATTGCCTGTAAAATGGCTGTTCACCCGCTTACGCAGGTTGCGGGCCTTGCCTACGTACACCACTTTACCTTTCTGGTCATGGAAATAATATACGCCGGGAGAACCTGGCAGCTGGATTACCTGTTCCGGCGGCAGGTTAGGCGGCAGGAACTGTTCCTTTGAACCCACCTTCAGGGCGGTGGCGATAGCATCCCTGGTATCCCGCTGCAGCAGCAGTGCAAACAACCGTACAGTAGCGGCAGCATCACCGATGGCCCGGTGACGTTGCAACACAGGTATTTCCAGGGACCGGCAGAGGTTACCCAGGCTATAGGATGGTAGTCCGGGCACGATCTTACGCCCCAGCCTTACGGTGCACAGCTTTTTACATCTCAGCTCATATCCAAACGCCGCCAGGTGGAACTGCAGGAAAGAATAATCGAAATTGACATTATGCGCTACGAAGATCTTGTCGTGCAGCAACCTGTATATTTCGGCAGCTACTGATTCAAAACCGGGTGCTTCGGCCACCATATCGTCGGTAATGCCGGTGAGTGACTGGATATAATATGGAATAGGCCTGCGGGGGTTCACCAGTGTGTGGTACTCCTCCACTACCGATTCACCGTCATATACAAATATGGCGACTTCGGTAATGGCGTTGGCACTGGCATGCCCGCCGGTAGTTTCAATATCTACAATGGCATACATCTGGAAATGAAATTACAGATGAAATTCCAAATCCCAAATTCCAAATTCCAAAACGCGGATAGATTCGCTGAGATCGTTTGGAATCTGGGATTTGGAATTTGAATATTCGTAATTTCATCAAAAATAAAAAGTATGGCAACCAACAAATGGATTATCGACCCTGCGCACAGCACCATCGGCTTTAAGGTGAAACATCTTATGATCACCAATGTATCCGGCCACTTCAGCAAGTTTGACCTGCAGGTGGAAACCGAAGGAGAAGATTTTACCACTGCCAAAGGCGCTTTTACGGCAGATACCGCTTCCGTTTATACCGGTAATGATGAACGGGACCGTCACCTGCGCTCGCCTGATTTTTTTGATGATCACAGTTTTCCCAAGATCCAGTTCGTGCCCAGGAAATACGAGTCTGTAGATAACGACGGTTCCTACAACGTAATCGGCGATCTTACTATCCGCAACACCACTAAATCTGTGACATTCGGCGTGGAGTTCGGCGGCGTAGTAAAAGATCCCTGGGGTAATACCCGTGCAGGCTTTACCGTAAGCGGCAAGATTAATCGTAAGGAGTTCGGGCTTAACTGGAGCGCGCTCACCGAAGCAGGCGGATTAGTGGTAAGCGATGATGTGAGAGTGAGTTGTGAGATAGAGTTGGTGAAACAATAAAAGTTGACAGTTGTCAGTTGACAGTCGTCAGTCGTCAGTCGTTAGTCGTTAGTGATTAAACTGTATAACGCAGTCACTGACGACTGACAACTGACAACTAACGACTAATGACTAACGACTAATGACTAATTTACTTCCCTCGATCTTCCGGCCGGTTACTATTATTCATCTGCTTTTTCATTGTTTCCTTTATTTGCTGGGCGGAATCCAGGTGTGCCCTTAATGTGGGCAGCGTGCGGGCGGCAAAGGCCTTCAGATCAGCATCTTTCAGATTATTGGCGGCTTTCTCGAACATGTCTATGTCGTCCTTGTGATCGTCTACCATCATATCCATGTAGGCCTTATCAAAGTCAACGCCTTTCTTTTTCCTCAGATCATCTATATGCTTTCTATGGTCCTCTCCTACACTGTCGGGGAGCGTAATATTCTTGGTAGCCGCCAGGGTCTTCAGTTCATCATTGGCCTTGGAGTGATCGCGTACCATCATGCTACCGAACTCCTTTACACGGGATCCGGCTGCCAGTTGCTGCGCCGCGTCTCCCAGCTGAACTTCCATCATGCCGCCGTTAGCTGCTTTTACGGCAAAGTCTGCTGACTCTTCATCCACTGCTGCGGTGGTGTCATTAACATCCTTTGCGCTGTCTACGGCGTCATCATGTTTTGCGCCCGTGTTACCACCACAAGCCTGGAAGGTCCAGGCCAGAAGGGCTACCAGGCACAGCCTGCCTGCTGTGTTTACGAAACTTGCCATTGATAATTTCATAACCGTTGTTTGTTTGGTACTGTAATAAAGTTTACAAAGTATAACAGAACAAAAAGAGTACCGGGAGCAGAATAGACCTTTATTTGTATTTTAGGCATGGAAAAAATTCCACTTTATGAAACACCCTTTATGGTTATTTTGCATCATAATGAACCTGTCAGCATTCGCACAAGCACCCACAGCATCCTCTACCATTCATTTGTGGCCCGGCACAGTGCCGGGGGAAACGGCGCCCAAACATGCGGCAATACAAACCCCTGATACCAGCCGGGGTGTAAGCCGCCTGAGCGATGTAACGGATCCTATCCTCAGCGTATACACGCCCAAAGCAGGCGTTACTAACCTGCATACCGGTATTGTGGTATGCCCCGGGGGCGGATATAATATACTCGCCATTAACCTGGAAGGGGAAGAGGTGGCGCAATGGCTTTGCAGCCTGGGATACACGGCTTTTGTACTGCAATACCGTGTTCCTAAAAAAGAAGCGGGCGCGCTGCAGGATGTGCAAAGGGCTATCCGGCTGGTACGCCGGCAGGCAGCACAGTGGCAGCTGCGGGCAGAACGGACGGGCGTAATGGGCTTTTCTGCAGGCGGCAGCCTCAGCGCCAGGGTCAGCACCTTGTACGATCAAAACACCTATCCCCCGGTAGACGATGCCGATAAGCTGTCCTGCAAACCTGCTTTTGCCGCACTGATCTATCCCGCTTACCTGGATCAGGGCCCGAACCGCAGCCTCACACCAGAACTGAAGGTAAATGCCGAAACACCGCCCATGTTCCTGTTTGGAACAGCGGATGATCCCTATGGCAACAGCGCATTGGTAATGGCCGGCGCCTTAAGGGACGCCAAAGTGCCGGTAGAATTACATTTTTATGCCCTCGGCGGGCATGGATACGGCCTGCGGACCGGTAATGCTGCAGCGGAAGCCTGGCCCCCGCTGCTCGAAAAATGGTTGAAGCAACATTAGTATCCTAAAACATACATCATGGAAATAATACCCTTAGGAAGGACTGCATTCGGCAGTGCGGCCAATGCAGGCAATGCAATCAGCCGGGAGGAGGCGGAAGCCCTGTTACAGGAATGGGTGAAGAATGAAAAGCTGCAGCTGCACATGCGGCAGGTGGCACGGCTCATGGGCCGCTGGGCGGCTGAAAAAGAAGGGCTGAACGCCGCAGCGCAGTGGCGATGGGAACTGGCCGGATTACTGCATGATGCCGACTGGGACCTCTGGCCTGAACAGCATTGCCACAAGATCGTAAAGGAACTGGAACAACGTAATGTTTGCCCGGAAGTGATCAGGGCCATTGCCTCACACGGTCCCCGCTATTTTGGCGTGGACCCGGTGAGTAAGATGGATAAGATGCTCTATGCCTTTGACGAGCTTTCGGGGCTGATACACGCCTACTCCCTCATGCGCCCGGGCGGTTATGACGGGATGGACCTGAAAGGTGTTAAGAAAAGGCTGAAGGAAAAGTCTTTTGCCGCGAATGTATCCCGGGAAGATATCCAGGATGCCTGCCAGCGCGCAGAACTACCACAAGACGACCTGATCAACTTTATTATAGCGAACCAGCTGCAAGGTTGATACTATTTTAACAAAAAGCTTCGAAGCAACGATATTGCAAGGAGAAGCCTATGAGAAGACGGGTAAAATACTATAAAAAGTTGTCAGTGGTCAGTTGACAGTTGTCAGTGATGGAAGCTTATCTCCCGACTGACAACCACTAACCCCTGACAACTGTCAACTGACTACTGACAACTGTCAACTAACCACTAACGACTAACGACTGACGACTTTCACTTAATCTGCTCTTCCAGCTCCCGCCAGTCGTAATAATGAAAAGTGTGATCAGTGCTCATGGCAACGAACAAACCTTTCGGAAATTTAGCGCCTAAAGGGATATTGGTTACTTCGGAGCCGTCGCTATTGATAGCTGATACCGGGATCTTCTTTAGCAACGTATGCTGGTTACTTGCACCGGCATCGCCTTCGCGGCGGTATACGTTGAAAGCGTTGGCCTCCTGGTCAGATACCAGGATATACCCGGTGCTGTCGCCGGTTTTATAGATGCTGATGCCTTCGTTGTCCAGCATAAAGTCCCGCTGGCCAAAAAGCGCCAGCTGCGCATCTTCCCTTTCCGGATCTGCATAATATTTACGAACGCCTGCCTGTTCATCAGAATAATAAACAAAGCCCAGCTCATTGTCTACCGCTATACTTTCAATTTCCTTCTTACCGCTGTACTGACCGAACTTACGCACCAGCGTTGCATTTATCCCGCCTTTTCCATTATCCTGCAAACGATATTGAAAGAGATAACCATTTGCAGGGCCGGTTTTACGGCTTACAATGGCGAAGATGGCTTTGTCAGCGGGACGGGTATACAGGGCAACGCCCATGGGTAAACGTTCCTGCTCTCCTTGAAACACCGGGATGCCGCCCCCATCCAGCGGCTGCATATCCGGCAGGCGGAAAATACGCAGGCTGTTGGTTTCACGTTCAGTGGTAACGGCGATATCCTGTGCCTGGCCATTGAGCGGCAGACCATAGGCGATATCGACATTATTTGGGCGCTTTAATCCGCCTACCTTCTTTACAATCTTTCCCTGCAGGTCAAAAAGGTACAGTGCACCATCGGAATCCTTATCAGTGCCTACGATCAGGCTTTGCGCCGTATCGGCCTTGTTGATCCAGATAGCCGGGTCATCTGAATCGTACTGCACCTGCCCGGTGACCACGACGGGTTTTAATGCCCCGGGGGCTGCAGTGCCTGCGCCTGCTATTGCTATGTTATGCATCTGCTGTCCCTGGCATGCGATGAGCCAGGAACAACAGCCTGCGAGAAGAATATATTTCACTGAAGATAATTTAGGAAGCATTATTTGGTACCGTAGGCCCCTATGTAGTCAGCCGGAGCAGGCGACGTATAGGTAACACCGTTGACCACCAGGCCGGCGGAGAAGTTGCGGGTAAAAGAAGTTTTGCCTTTGCCTAAAGCCGGAGAACCGCTTTGTACATGGAAATCCCAGCCGGTGTTGAAAGTGGCGTTCGTACTGTCTGTGCTTACCGGGTAGTTCACAAACTTCGGATCATTGTCACCTGCTTTGGCGCCCCTGATATCATTTGCACCGGCAATGATCTCGTTGGTAGGCTGGAATTGGTTTACACCGGTTTGATAATAGCCGTAGTATAGTGTGTTGCCAAACTGTGAGCGGCCGTTGGCGCTGTCTTCGGGATTACCTTTATCCCTTTTGATACCATAACGGTCATTTGCGAGCAGGTTGTTATACAGGGTTACACGCACACCTTTTTCCACCCAGATAGAGCCCCCTTTGGTGGTAGGCCTTCTCCAGCCTGCGTTCACGATGGTGTTGTTATAACCCACTACGAAAGCCTGCGGCGTACGGTCGCCGGAGTTAGAGAGCTTCATACCATTGGTGTTGGGGCTGTAGATAGTATTGAATGCCACGTCTGCCACACAGCCTGATTTAATGTTCACCACATCACCATTGGCGATACCGGTAGTATAGATCGTGTTGTTAGCGATCACCAGCTGGCCGCCTTCCATGTAGAAACCATCTTCATAGAAATTATGCACGCTGCTGTTCATGATCACTACTTTACCATTTATATTGCCGTAGTATACTGCAGGCACGTGCTCTCCGGCGGTGGCTTTGTACAGGCCTGCTTTTACAGAGGCTGATTCTTCTGTGGTCACAGCGCCGCCATATTCCAACGTGGTATATACCAGCACCAGTTCAGTGCTGTTAGGACCGGCAATGATACCGCCCCACAGACCGCCAAAAAGATTCGCGGTTGTTTTCATAGCCTCAGGCACGGTGAACTTCACCGGGTTGGCCGCTGTACCCATGCTGTACAGGTTACCTTTTACGATCACTTCGGGTTTAGCGATGGTGTCAGAGAATAATACAGTTACGCCTTCTTCGATCCTGAGTGTTTTACCTTCGGGGATCTCCACGGAACCGGTAACATTGTACGTATTTCCTTTTGTCCAGGTACCTGACACCTGGCCTGAAACGGCGGTGGTATCTCCTCCCGGTGCAGGGTTGGGATTGGTATTGTCGTTTTTGCTGCAGGCAGAAAGTACTGTGGCAGCGAATACCGTACCGATAAAAAGCTTGTTCATCGTTTGTAATTTTAAAGAGTAATGCATTGTCCGATAGTTTTAAAATTTATAGCGGGCGCCTAACAGGTAGGCGCGCTGGTAGTAGTCGCGGCGTACCAATACCTTTCCACTCTGCGTCTGATCAGGTATGAAATCCGTATTGTTGCGCGGTTTACGGATGTATACCTCCATTGGCGTATTGAGCAGGTTATTGGCTTTCGCAAAGAGGGATACGCGGCCCCATGTTTTCTCCATCGAGAAATCCATTTGTACAAATCCTTTCTGCCAGAGATCATCGTCCACAAACTCAGCCACCGTATTAATACGGTTGCCGGTGTAGGTGCCCGCCAGCTGGGCATCCCAGCCATGACGGGCATTCCGGTACAACAGCGTAAGATTGGCAACATGAGCAGACTGCCCATAGAGCGGGCGCGTTTGATCCACCATGGTGATCGCATAATCACCGTTGGCATCACGGATACGTTTAGCCTTTTTCGTTGTAATGCCTGAATGGGTATAGGTATAATTGGCCTTTAGACCAAACTCTTTGATATATTTAATGAAATCCAGCTCCAGGCCGTAGTTGGTGGCATTACCAAAATTGCCGGGCATATAGTAAATATCCTGTGGACGTTTTGCATCGCGCTGCAGGGTAAATTCGATCGGGTCTTTGATATGCTTGTAAAAGACACCTGCCAGCAATTGTTCTGTAGCACGGGGGAACCATTCGTAGCGGAGGTCCACGTTATCGGCAATGGCGCGCTTCAGGTCCGGATCACCGCGCTCACGGTATTCCTCCCTTACTACGGGCGCAGGCACCAGCTCAGAGAAGCCCGGGCGGTTCAGCGAACGGAAATAGGAAGCACGAACATTGGTATTATTACCAGGCATATATTTTATGTGCAATGAAGGCAGTACATCTGTATACACCTGGTGACCGCTGGGACGGTCTTCGCCGATAGGCACTTTCATCTCGTAACCCTGGTCGGTGTTCTCTACCCTGGCGCCACCGGTCAGTTCCAGGCGGGGCGCCATAGCTTTGAATTGCAGGTAACCGGCGCCTGTTTTTTCCGAAGCTGTATAATTAAGCGCAGAACCTACACTGCCACGGGGATTCTGCACGGTCCACCCGATCTCCGTATAGTCGTCGAAATCAACGCCATATTCCCCACGCAAATTGGCAGGCGCAAACTGGTAGCTGTTAAAGAAATTGGTACGTTGCTTATCGCGGTACAGTCCGCCCAGTTTCCACTCAACCGGAATACCAGCCAGGGGCTGATCCAGGATAAGGTGCAGGTATCCTGCCAGGTCGCGGTCTGTGTTATATTCCCAGCTGCGGGTAGCATTGCCTACCGTGGTACGCCGTTGTACAAAGTGATCCTGCACGCCATTCAGCGGGATGGTTGTGTTATCCGGCTGCCGGTTGCTCGCTGTTGAATATACGGCAGACCATTGCAGCAGCAGCTTGTTCAGCAGGCGATGATCGCCCTGCAGCGTACTGTTATAGATCTGCTGACGCGTGATGCGGGCACGGGTGCTGTAACCGAGTGTAGCGTTGCCATTTTCAGGATCGTAACCGCCGATGGTCAGCTGTGTGCTTACGGCGTCGCGCAGCTGTGCATTTGCGAGGTGTATGAAAGCGTTGTACCATTGCAGGCGGTTAGCGCTGTTCAGCTGATAGTCCACTTTACCATGCAGGCCATAACGGATCTGCTCTTCTGAATACTTTCTTTTGCTCATGCTGGTGACAGTGACCCCGCTAAAAGTGTCTACCTTCTCCGTATCAAAGAACAGGCTGTTGCTGCCGCGGAAAGTCTGCTGCAGGCTGCCTGCGAGCACCACGCCCAGTTTATGATGCAGATAGCTGTTGCCCAGTGAAAAACCGCCTACCACGTTGGGAATGGGCCGGCGTAATTTATAATCTGATGTAGCGGTATTAAAGTCTGCTGCGGAAGCGTTGTAAGTATTGCCATGCAGCTCATAAGGCGATTGAGTGGCTACGGCGCTTTTGTTGAAGCTCATGAAATCACGATCCATGAACAGTTCATTGTAACCGGCGGCCAGGTTGGCGCTGAGTGAAAGATGATCCGGCGCATCTTTCATCACCATGTTCACGGCGCCGCCCACAGCGTCTCCTTCCATAGAGGGGGTCAGCGCTTTATACACTTCCAGGCGGTCCAGCAGTTCTGAAGGGAAAATGTCCAGCGGCACGTAGCGGTATTTATCATCCGGGCTGGGAATCTTTACGCCGTTCACCAGCGTATAGTTATAACGTTTATCCATACCGCGGAGGATAGCGTACTGGCCGTCTCCATTGCTGTTACGTTCTACTGAAACGCCAGACACGCGCTGGATCACGTTGGCAACGGTAAGATCCGGAGAAAGCTGGATGGCTTGTCCGGATACCACGTTCATTACCTGGCTGGCATTACGCTCCATGAGGCGGGCCGTCCCCTCTCCTGCTTTATTGGTATGTCCGGCTATTACTACTTCGCGTAGCGTACGTTTATTTGTTGCCTCGAGGGCGATATCAATCGTCAAAGGTGTATGGTCATCCACCGTGATCTCTTTTATAACGGTGGCATAGCCGGCATAACTGATGCTCAGGCGGTAGGTACCTGCGGGAACGTCCTTTATAACAAAGGAACCATCCAAACCGGTAATATCGTGCAGGTCCTGACCCAGCAGCACTACCGTGGCGCCGATCACCGGCTCCTTCCCGGATTGGTCTGTTACCCGGCCTTTAATGGTACTTGCCAGTACCGGGAGCGAGCATATTAAACACAAAAGGACGATCGATATTTTCCGCATAGTGGTGAGATACTTTTTTTGACGGGGCAAAGGTGCAAAGGCATTGATGTCCCGGCAAGCTTTAGGGGGTAACAAAAAGGCAACAGCGTTACAAAGGGCGTATACAAGGAGGCAACAACGTGAACAAAACACTTATAAAACACTGAATTTCAATAACAAGTTCCGTAACAAAAAGTCCATTAAGGAATTGTTACCGTAACATTACGCGAACGTTAACTACAAGGATTGGATGAAAGCGGTAAGGCTTTCTCCCTGTTCCATATTCAGCTTTTTACGGAGGCGGTAGCGCATTACACGTAGGCTGTCCTGCGAAACGCTGAGCAAAGTAGCAATATCGTTAGAGGGCAGATTCATTTTCAGGAGGGCTACCAGGCGGAGGTCATTCGGCGTGAGCGTATCGGAATATTTTGCCAGGTTATTAAAGAAGGCCTGGTGCACCTGCTCAAACATGGCGCGGAATTCTTCCCAATACTGATCGTGGTTAAAACTGTGATTGATCTGCGCCTGTAATTGTTTTAACTGCTTTTTCTGATCGCGGCGGTCATCTTTCAGGATCTCTTCCAGGCGGTTACGCAATTCTTCCAGCAGCTGGTTCTTTTGAATAATATGCAGGGTGTGGGTGGTGAGCTCCATCTTACGGTTTTCGAGCTCGGCCTCCATCCTTTCCTTCTGTGTTTCATAGACATGGCGATCCTGCTGCGCCAGCATCCGGGTGTTCCTGATCCTGAGGCGCTGGCGGCTGATGATCAGGGTGCCCAGCACAATCAGCAGGGCGATGACGATGATAGTCGCTACCGTGATGATGCCGGTCATTTTCCGCGCGTTGGTAAGGCGTTCTATTTCGTGGTTCTTCTTTTCTATATCGTACATGGTTTGCAGCAGGGCCACCTGTTTGCTGCTTTCCCGGGAATAGATGCCTAAGAGGTGCTGCCGGCTGACTTCCAGGTAATAATAGGCACTGTCATTGTTGCGCAGCAGGTTGTAGATCTTGGCCATGTCTTTATAGGCGCTGCTGAGCTGGTACTGCTCATTATGCTGCAGGGCCAGTGCCAGGGCCTGGCGGGTTTGCTGCAGGGCTTCACGGTAATGGCCGGTTTTGCGGAGCACGTCTCCCAGGTTGTTCAATACTTCTATGCGGGAGATGTTGTCGGCGGTTTGTTCATCCAGCTGCAAGGCCTGGCGGAAGTAATAAGCGGCGGAGTCGTAACGGGCCAGGTCTTCATAAATGCTGCCCATATTTTCATAGATCTTGGCCATGCCTTGTTTATTATCAATCTGTGCGTATTGCGCCAGCGCCTGGCGCTGGAAATAGAACGCGCTGTCGTATTGCTGCATCTTTTCACAGATGTGGCCGATCTTACCGTAGGTAATGGCCATGCCCGCCTGGTCTTTCAATTCGCTGTAAATAGAGAGGGCTTCCTGGTATTGGCGGCGGGCGAGGTCGCGCTGGCGGTTATAATAATACAGTATGCCCATGTCGTTCAGGTTGTTGGCAAGGAGCTCTTTTCTTTCGCTGCTGCGGAATATTTCGTTGGCCTGGAGGTGGAAGTCGAGCGATTGCGGGTAGTGGCCGAGGTGGTAGCATACGCGGCCCATTTGCTGCAGGGTGAGGGCGGCGGCGATGGGGTCTTTCTTCTCAATAGCTTTGTTGTAAGCATCTTTGAGTTTTATAAATGCAGTATCGGGGGAGACCTGGAAATCGTTGGATTGTTCAAATTCGCGGAGTTTTAGCGGGAGTTCCTGCTGGGCGAAAGCAGGCAGCGGGAGCATGAGGATAATTAGTAGTAATAAGCGCGTGGTGTTCATAATGAGTGCAAAGGAATGGGTTTAATGTTATCTTATTGTTACGTGGTGGGTTGGCGTAGATTGGTTGTTTTTGCTTTTTGTTTTTAGCAGGATTTCAAAGCGCGCGGCAACTGGCTGGTAGAATAAGGATCGGCCGTTTGGGGGCCATGGAGGGATCAGGGAGGCGGTGGCGCGGTAACGAGCCGATCGCGCCAGTCAAGGCCCGTTTGAAACCTGCTAAAAACGGTGAGAGCAGGACGGATATTAAGGGGCTGTACTGACTAATATAGATCGGGTGGCGGACCTTGGTTCAAACGGCAGGAACTAATAACTATCGGCTAACGACTAATGACTGCAACTGCTAACTGCCAGCTGCTAATTGCCAACGGCTAACTTTACCATCCCCCATCGGCTCCGCCGCCGCCACCGGTGCCGCCGCCGAATTTGAAGTCGGAGCTGCGGGGTGTTTGCGGAGTGGCAAAGGTTTCGGTGATGATGAGGGATTCAGCCTGGAGGCGTTCAAAGAGCTGCGCGCGGTTGACGGGGTGATAGGTAAAGCCATACTTAGGAGTATGGAGAAAGCGGATCAGCGCGTAGGCAAGGGCGATGAGCAAGAGACCGGAGAGCGTCATGGCAGCTTCGATGGATAGGACGCTGTAGTAATAACGGATGGTGTAAATAGAGGCGGCGCTGAGCACAACGCCGATCCGGAGCAGCAGCAGGTGTTTCTTGCGGATGCCCAGGAGTATGTAGATGATGGGAATGAGCATGGTGGTAGTCCAGAAGAGCCAGCCGGCGGGAATGGATTGGCCCGGACGCAGGTGCAGGTCAAACATTTCGTTGGAGACTTCACGGACTATGAAATAGTTACCGGCAAGGTAGAGGGTAATGAGGGAGCTGATTTGGGCGGTGGTGAAACAGTTGGCATAGTGACGCCATTTTTCCATGTTGGACCAGCGCCGTGCCAGTTGGTAGATGAGCAGGGAGGCGATCATGATGACGAAGGGAGCGGTGGCGCGCGCCGTGCTGCCGGTTTCCAGGTATAAGTAAAACAGTGTGCCGAGCAGGGCGAGGATAGCGCAGACAGACATGATCATGTCGGCGAAGCGAAGAGTGGCATAGGCGGCGAGCAGGAAGACCATCGCACAACGCAGCCAGTAGGGCATGTCGAAATCAATATTAAAGCCGGACAACAGCAGGATGACGCTCATCCACAGCAAACCATCGTCTACACCGGACCTGTAATGGTGCTTTTCCCGGATAAATAATTCCAGCGCACCGTATGCGGCTAAGCCCAAAAAAAAGATGAGGATGCGCCAGGCATCTTTCATTGATGACAAAAAAAGGAAGTAACACAAGACCACCGAGAACAGTACGATCATGGTAGTGAGCAGGAACAAGCCTATGCGGATAAAGGGATTGGGCGTGTAAAAACCGGAAGGATAAGCAGCATCAATGTGCGCTTTTTCTGCTGCGGAAATGCATGCTTCCCTGTAAGCGTTTTCAGCTTCTTCTTGTACAGCTGCGTTATCCAGCCATTCCCTGTTATATGCGATCATGTGTTTTAAACTTTTTGTTGTGGTGGATCAGAAAACGGATCATGCCAATGGCGGAGCCAATATAGAACAGCAAAGTCATGTAAAGCGGTATCAGATCGGAGGGTGTGAATGCCAGGTATAAGAGCCTGGTTGCTACATAAACGATACCGATATAAGTATAAATGGTAAGGATCAACAGGAAATAAAAGGACCGTTCAAAAATAGAGCGCCGGTAAAAATACCCTGCAACGCCCAACAGCAGCAGGAACCACAAGAGATACCCATCTTCGAAATGGAACATAGCGGCGAGCGTGGCAATGAACAGTATGTGAGCGCCGAAATTAACGTAGGTAAACCTGAAATGCTGTTTTATGTTCTTCCACCGGCTGATCTCTCCAGCAGCAACCAGGAAAGCGCCTAAAAAAAGAGCTGTATAGATAATGGTGCCGCTGTTGAAATCATTTTGTTTTAAGATCTGCGTAGGTGTAACAACGATGCCCATCCAGGCGGCCAGGTTGGTGATGGCGAGGCTTAATACACCGAGATGATCAAAGTAGTAGGCGCAGAAAAAGAGTACGACCATGGGCACGAAGGTGGCCAGTTTAAGATGATCGCCGAAGATGGCATACTGGTATTGGATATAAGCGATGAAGCTAACGAAGGTGAGACAGGCCAGCAGCAGCAGGTAGTCAAAAAATGCGTCGGGTGATGCTACCTGATTGAAAGAAAAAGGCGCTTTCTTCCTGTAACAGTAGTAGAAACATCCGCCGCTGAGGACCGCCATGAATGCCAGAACGGACTGATGACCAATGGTGTCGATATTTTTGTAGATCAGGATGCCAAGGCCGCCGCTGAGCATCAATACTCCCAGGTACAGTAATGCTTTCAACTCCCAATGCACGGAAAAATGCCGGTTCTGCTCCACTGCTTTTACTTTTTCAAAAGCGCTGCCGGAGATCAGGCCTTCCTCGTATAATTTCCTGAATATGTGCAGGTTCATGGTATAGCCGGGGTTTAATACCCTGCAATATTAGTAATATGTAAAATAAGGAGCTAAAATAATTTGCATAGGAAAAGACGTTCGCGTATTTTAGTGTGCATAAACCTATCCTATGAGCCCTGTGAATAATGCCGGTACCGGTTGTATAGCTATTGCTTTCAGCAAGAAAAAACTTTCCAAACTCCTTACTATTTCCGCTGTATTTGCAGTATTGGGATGCTGGATGTTGCTCACGCCCACCAGGGAAGGAACGGGATTGCTCAACCATCCCATCATCAAGAACGGATCTGCTTTGGGCGCCGTGCTGCTGGGATTGCTGGGAATGGCCATCTCACTGAAGAAATTACTGCAAAACCAACCTGCTGTTATGATAGATGATAACGGCATCACCGATCACTCCAGTCCGGTAGCGGTGGGATATATTCCCTGGAGCGATGTTCAGCTGATCACCACCACAACAGTTGTAAATCACAAACTGATCCTGCTGATCGTCAGGAACGCGGAAGCATACATTCTGCAACAGAAAAATATTATAGCGAAGAAAGGAATGCGAATGAACTTTAAGAATTACGGATCACCTATCTGTATCAGCACCAGCGGATTACAATGTACTACCGGAGAGCTGGAGCAGATGATCGAAGGAAAACTGTCTGCCTATAAAATGCAGGGCACGGTGTACCCGATTTGATACGAATGGGTGATTTGCATCGTATCTACTTTATCTATTTTTGAAAAGCCTTTGAAAAGCCCTCATGTGTAACTATCCTATGTCAACTCCTGTGGTATTCAGCAGAATATTTTCAGGGATATTATCCGTATTGATGCTTTTATTGCTTGCCATGCCCGTTAAAGCATCTTATATAATGTCCCTGTCTTCTGATGCCGCAGCTGTTGAAGATTCCGCACTTACCCTTACGCTTTCACAAACACCGGTCTCCTGCTTTGGTGGAACAGACGGCAGCATTGCTGCCCAGGCAGGCGGTGGTACGGCTCCTTACCAATTCAGCAAAGACGATGGCAAAACCTGGCAAAGCGAGCGGTATTTTGAACGGCTGGGCCCTGGGGTTTACACCATCATCGTAAAAGATAATACGGGCGTCAAGGCCAATGCAACCATCACATTAAGCGCACCATCAGCCGTGAAGGCAGCAGTGAAGCCATTTCCTGTCAGCTGCCATGACTTGAAGAATGGCAGCATCAGCATACAGGCTTCCGGCGGAACACCGCCCTACCAGTACTTCCTGGACAATGGCCCCAACTGGCAGTATGATGCACGGTTCAACGAATTACCAAGCGGGAACCATACCGTGTATATAAGAGACCAGCGCGAATGCCTGATACAGGTAAATACCAGCATCACAGCACCTCCCCTGCTGACCATCAGCGCTAAACACGATAATGTTACCTGCAACCTCGGAAAAGACGGACGTATCACCGCCGAAGCATCCGGGGGAACACCTCCTTACCAGTACAGCGAAGATAATGGCAAAACCTGGCAGCAGTCGCCTATTTTCACACAGCTGGCGCAGGGAGATCACCTCGTCCAGGTAAGAGACCGAAGCGGTTGTATAGCCGGCATCAAGGTTGCGATCACCGCGCCGCTGGCCCTTGACATCAGCACCCGGCAAAACAATGTTTCCTGCTACGGCGCCTGTAACGGCCGCATTGTTGTCCAGGCGCAGGGCGGTGTCAGCCCCTACAGATACAGTAACAACCAGGGACTCACCTGGCAGCAAAAACCGGATTTCCAGGGTATTTCAGCAGGCGTATATCACATGGTAGTAAAGGATAGCAATGGATGCATAATCCGCAAACCTGTGAAGCTCGATGAACCCACTGCCATGTCTGTTGCAAGTTCGTCTGCCACCTTTGACAGCGTTACTGATTGCAGCCTGACCATAGCTGTCAACGGCGGCGTTCCCGCTTATACATTCAGTCTTGACGCCGGAAAAACCTGGCAGGACAGCGCTACTTTCCGGCATATCCGTGCGGGGACGCAATTCATTACAGTGAGAGACCGTAACGGTTGCGGCCGTATCCTTACCACTACACTGGCGATTGCCAAGCCTTTGCAGTTGTTTGCAGACAGCTGGGGCGCTTCCTGCCACGGAGCCGCCAATGGCTCCATCGATGTAAAAGTAGAGGGAGGCACGCCTCCATACAGGTACAGCATTGATAATGGCGCCAGCTGGCAGGCACAGAATATTTTCCGCCTGGCGGCAGGTATGTATACTATCCTGGTGGAAGATAAAGCCGGGAATCGCGGAAAGATCACGGCAAGCTTAGACGAGCCCCCATTGCTTACGGCCAGCGCAAAGAGCACTGATGTCAGCTGCCATGGCGCTTCCAATGGTATTATTACCCTGACAGCCGGTGGAGGCCTGGCCCCTTACAAATACAGCATCAATAACGGAGATAACTGGCAAAGCAGCGCAAGCTTTGAAGGCCTTCCCGGCGGGAAGTACATACTGCTGGTAAGAGATGCTAACGGATGCAGCACCAGCCTGTCTGCAGATATCCAGGAACCCTCTCCGCTGGCCACTACGGTACAAAGCGACAGTGCCAGCTGCTATGGCCGCGCAGACGGCAGTTTCCGTGCTTCCACTTCAGGCGGTACAGCGCCTTATCAATACAGCGTGGATGACAGCCATCAATGGCAGGACAGGCCACTCTTCTCAGGTCTCTCTGCAGGCTGGCACCTTTTACTGGTAAGGGATGCCAAAGGATGTATGGACAGTGTTAATGTGCAGATAAAATCGCCGCTGCCAATAGCATTCACAGCAGGCACCAAACAGGTGAGCTGTAAGGACGGCGCAGACGGCAGCATCACAATTGCAGCGCTGGGCGGCACAGCGCCATACCGTTATAGTATGGACAAGGTGCACTGGCAGTCTGAGTCGCTGTTTGACAGCCTGCGCGCCGGCAATTTTACGCTCATGGTGCAGGACACTAAAGGCTGCAGCAAACAGGCGGATGTGACGGTAACAGAGCCGGCGCTCCTGCAGCTGGCCCTGGAGCATGCTGCCAACGGTTGTGCCTATTCAGGCGGACAGATACAGGTAAAAGCCAGCGGTGGTACCTTTCCCTACCTGTATACTGCGGCAGACAGCATCAGCAGCACTGATGGCAACTTTTCAAAACTCCAGGCAGGCAATTATGCAATCATGGTGACAGACCAAAACGGTTGTATTGACAAGCTGGACCCTATAAAGATCATCGTATCGCCGCCCTTGTATTTAAACCTGGTCACTAAAACGGATATGCAGTGCGACGGCATTCACAAAGGAAGCGCTGCCTTAACGGCAAACGGCGGGATCCCTCCTTACAAATATGAGCTCAATGGAAACAGCATTGCATCCATGAACATGCCGAGCCTTGATAACGGTGCATACGACGCGATGGTAAAAGATGTGAACGGATGTATCGCCACACAACATTTTGATATTATCCTCCTGGATGAGAACTGCGAACTGACCATGCCCAGCGGCTTCTCTCCCAACGGCGACGGGCGTAATGATATATTTCGTCCTGCGCTATACGGCAATATCAGCCAATACCAGCTGGAGGTGTTCAATGCCTGGGGCAACCTGATATTTAGCAGCAGGGATCCTGATACAGGGTGGGACGGCGCTTTCAAAGGAAAGCAGCAAGCCGCGGGAACTTACGTATGGATGGCGAGCTACCGGGATTACAGGGGCGTTGTGAAAGTAAGAAGAGGTGTAGTGACCATCGTACGATAAGTGCTTAGAAAAATTTCGGACAGGATACCTGGTAGTTCCGTTTGGAAGACGGAAATGAAATACCTACAGACAGCTCATGTGATCCATGACCATAGGTTTCAAACTGGCCTGCAGAAAAGTCATAGGCGTATCCGATACGCACATTCTCCACGGGGAAGATCTGCATGGCAGCAACGGCCGCATTGCGGTTCTTCAGTGATTTTTGCAGGTTTTCTTTCTGGTACAGCCGTACGCCGGTACGATACGATCCTCCAATCCAGATCTTTTCCGTAAAAAGCAGGAAGGCCGTCAAATCCAGGCTGGTAGGACCACCACGGTCATCCTTCAGCAGGAAGGAAGGTTTCAGCTGGATATTTTCAGCCACCGGCAACAGCATACCTGCGGTAAGATAGTAATGTGGTCTGGGCCGCGGAATGTAGATGTAGCGTGATTTATTGATATGGGGGGCGATAAGGTTGTCCACTGAGAAACCAACATAATAATGTTCGTCTGCATAGTAAACACCTGCCCGGGCATCCGGTACGATGGTGCTTTGGTTACCGCCCGGCATATCCAGCTCAGGGTCCAGGGTTTCCAGCAGCGCGCCGTTAATGCCCAGCTGCACTAATCCTCCACTGAGGCCGAAAGACAGGCGGGCAGTACCTTCCTCGTTCATACGTATCCGGTAGGCATAGCTGGCGTAAACAGATTGGGTGCTCTGCGCGCCCAGTTTATCGCTGGCCAGCTGGATACCCCATCCCACATTGCCATCGGCAGCGATGTCGTCTACCGCTACGGAGAAGCTGCGGGGCGCACCTTCTATGCCGGTCCACTGTGCGCGGTAATAGGCGTGCAGGTTCAATACTTCTTTGTATCCTGCATAGGCAGGGTTGATGTAAATACCATTGAACATGTACTGACTGTACTGTGCATCCTGTTGGGCAAACAGCAGTTTACCCGATAGCAGCAGTATCCCCATTAAAACGATCCCTCTTTTCATGTCTGATATTATAGATTATTGTTTAAATGCGCGGATCAGGGTAGTGTAACCTTTCAAGGTCTCCCAGTTGGAGCCATTGGTTTTCCTGATACGTAATAAGTAATAGTAAGTCCCTTCGTTGAGCCCGTCTCCTTTCCAGTTATTCTGATAATTCTTCTGGCGATATACTTCGTTGCCCCAGCGGTTGATGATCACTAATTCATTCTCGGCGTATTGCTGCAGTCCGCGTATTTCGAATACATCGTTCTTGCCGTCGCCATTAGGTGTGAACAAGGTGGGTATTTTAAGATCGCCGGGCTGTACGTGCAGCACTACGGTGGCGATGTTGGTGGGATAGCCGTCTTTGTCCTGCACCTGGTAGGCAAAGTTGTCGTCTCCGCCGAAGCTGTTATCAGGTATATAGTTGACGGTACCATCGTTGTTAATGTCCACCTTTCCATGCAATGGCTGCCGCATAATAGTGACGCTGGCAGTATTGAAGGAAGAATGCGCCGGATCATCATTAATAAGCACAGCGACGGTTACCGGGGTGTTTGCCTTGGTAGCTGCCTCGTCGTCAAATGCTTCCGGTGACCTGGGCACGAGATTTTTTGTAGGATAATCGTTATCCATGGCAGTACCGGAAACATCCGATACTTCGATATGCTTGATGGTCTGGCCCTTGGCGGTGGCGGTGTTAAGAACAATGCCTTTGTCGCGGTCTGCTTGTGTGAGTTTATATATCGCGGTTATATTAGCGGATGCTCCCGGTTTGAGCTCGGCAGGCAGCGTTTTGCTGAGCCCCAGCATCGAGTCGCTCAGGTTTACGTTGTATAAAGTAGCCTGGCCGGTATTGGTGATAGTGAACGCGTAGGTAATGCTTACATCATCTGAACGCAGGATACCGGTTTTCACCAGGGCAATACCGGCGCTAAGGTTAAGGGGAATCACCGTGATCGTTACGGTGACAGTGGTGATTCCGCCTTTGCCATCGCTGAGGGTGATGGTAAAGTTATCCGGACCGCTGTAATTGTCGTTAGGCGTGTAGATATAGGAGCCGTCGCTGTTCAGGGTGATAGTACCATGTGCAGGGTTGCTGGCCTGGCTGAAGCTGAGCGGGTCGCCATCGGGGTCAATGCCACTGACAGTGCCGCTGACAGGGGTGTTTTCGTTGGTGGTTCTGGTATCGCCGGTACCGGTGGGCGGGGCGTTGACAGGTGTTACTATGATATTTACAGTGACAGTATCAGTACCGCCATTGTTGTCGGAGATGGTGATCGTAAAGTTGTCTAAGCCATTATATTTATTATTGGGCGTGTAGGTATAGTTGCCATCAGAATTCACGATAACAGTACCATGAGCAGGATCAGTGGCTTTGGTGAATGTAAGCTTATCGCCATCTCCATCTGTGCCCGTTACATTTCCATTTACCGGAGTGTTTTCAGGGGTGCTTTTAGAATCACCGATACCAGTAGGTGCGGCATTTACAGGCGTTACCGTCAAAACTACTTTTACCAGCACACTACCACCGTTACCATCGCTAATATCAACAGTAAAATAATCAGGGCCATTGTAATTGGCCTCTGGTGTGTAAGTATATGTACCATCAGCAGCAACAAGAGCGGTGCCGTGGGCTGGGTTCGTAATCTTCGTAAAAGTTAGTGCATCACCATCCGCATCAACACCTGCTATTGTACCACTTACGGAAGTATTCTCAGGCATTGTTTTGAAATCGTCATTAGCGGTAGGCGGTTCATTGACAGGAGTTACGATAATATCAACGGTTACAGTAGTAAAACCTCCGTTACCATCAGAAATATTAATTGCAAAATTATCCGATCCGTTATATTTGTTGCTGGGCGTATAGGTGTAATTTCCATCGCTACTCACAGTAACACTACCATGAGCCGGATCAGTGGATTTGGCAAACGTCAGCTGATCGCCGTCGCCATCTGTACCAGTTACAGTCCCACTTACCGGGGTATTCTCAGGAGTTGTTTTAGAGTCACCAATACCTAAAGGCACCTCATTTACAGGTGTTACGATAATATCCACTGTTACAGTAATAGTACCTCCGTTACCATCCGAAATACTAACTATAAAATTATCCGAGCCGTTATATTCATTATTCGGAGTATAAGTGTAATTACCATTACCATCTACCACAACACTACCATGAACCGGATCAGTAGCCTTGGCAAAAGTCAACTGATGGCCATCTCCATCTGTGCCAGTTACCGTTCCACTTACGGGAGTATTTTCAGGAGTGGTTTTGGAATCACCAGTACCAACAGGCACCTCATTTACAGGTGTTACGATAATATCTACTGTTACTGTAGTTGAACCGCCGCTACCATCGGAAAGACTAATCGTAAAGTTATCCGCACCATTATACTTATTGCTGGGCGTATAGGTATAACTTCCATCGCTACTCACAGTAACACTACCATGGGCAGGATCAGTAGCCTTAGCAAACGTCAGCTGGTCGCCATCCCCATCTGTACCGGTTACTGTTCCACTTATCGGGGTATTCTCAGGAGTGGTTTTAGAGTCACCGGTACCAACAGGCACCTCATTTACAGGTGTTACGATAATATCTACTGTTACTGTAGTAGAACCGCTGTTACCATCTGAGATAGAGATGGTAAAATTATCCGAGCCGTTATACTTATTGCTGGGCGTATAGGTATAATTTCCATCTCTATTCACAACAACACTACCGTGGGCAGGATCAGTCGCTTTGGCAAACGTCAGCTGGTCACCATCGCCATCTGTGCCCGTTACGGTTCCACTTACTGGAGTATTCTCGGGAGTCGTTTTGGAATCTCCTGTACCAACAGGCGCCTCATTTACAGGTGTCACAATAATATCTACGGTTACTGTGGTTGAACCTCCGTTGCCATCCGAAAGACTAACTGTGAAATTATCCGAACCGTTATATTTATTGCTGGGCGTATAGGTATAACTTCCATCGCTACTCACAATAACACTACCGTGGGCAGGCTCAGTAGCCTTAGCAAACGTCAACTGATCGCCGTCGCCATCTATACCTGTTACAGTTCCACTTACTGGAGTATTCTCGGGAGTCGTTTTGGAATCTCCTGTACCAACAGGCGCCTCATTTACAGGCGTCACAATAATATCTACGGCTACAGTGGTTGAACCGCCGTTGCCATCCGAAAGACTAACTGTGAAATTATCCGAACCGTTATATTTATCATTCGGGGTATAAGTGTAATTACCATTACCATCTACCACAACACTACCATGAACCGGATCAGTGGCTTTTGCAAAAGTCAGCTGATCACCATCCCCATCTGTGCCCGTTACGGTCCCACTTACCGGGGTATTCTCAGGAGTGCTTTTAGAGTCACCAGTACCAACAGGTGCCTCATTTACAGGTGTTACGATAATATCTACTGTTACTGTAGTAGAACCGCCGTTACCATCGGAGATAGAGATGGTAAAGTTCTCCAAGCCGTTATACTTATTGCTGGGCGTGTAGGTATAGCTTCCATCGCTACTCACAATAACATTACCATGGGCAGGATCGGTCGCTTTGGCAAACGTCAGCTGGTCGCCATCCCCATCTGTGCCCGTTACTGTTCCACTTACCGGGGTATTCTCAGGAGTTGTCTTGGAATCTCCTGTACCAACAGGCGCCTCATTTACAGGTGTTACGATAATATCTACTGTTACTGTAGTAGAACCTCCGTTACCATCTGAAATATTAATTGAAAAATTATCCGAGCCGTTATACTTATTGCTGGGCGTATAGGTATAACTTCCATCGCTACTCACAATAACGCTACCATGGGCAGGATCAGTAGCTTTCGCAAAAGTCAGCTGATCACCATCTCCATCTGTACCAGTTACAGTTCCATTTACAGGAGTATTTTCGGGAGTCGTTTTGGAGTCACCGGCACCAACAGGGGCCTCATTTACAGGTGTTACGATAATATCTACTGTTACTGTAGTAGAACCGCCGTTGCCATCCGAAACACTAATTGTAAAATTATCCGAGCCGTTATACTTATTGCTGGGCGTATAGGTATAACTTCCATCGCTATTCACAATAACACTACCGTGTTCAGGATCAGTCGCTTTGGCAAACGTCAGCTGGTCACCATCCCCGTCTGTGCCTGTTACAGAGCCGCTTACTGGGATATTCTCAGGAGTGGTTTTAGAATCACCCGCACCAACAGGCGCCTCATTTACAGGTGTTACGATAATATCTACTGTTACTGTAGTAGAACCTCCGTTACCATCTGAGATAGAGACGGTAAAGTTATCCGAGCCGTTATACTTATTATTAGGCGTATAGGTATAATTTCCATCGCTACTCACAATAAGGCTACCATGGGCAGGATCAGTGGCTTTCGCAAAAGTCAGCTGATCACCATCTCCATCTGTACCAGTTACAGTTCCATTTACAGGAGTATTTTCGGGAGTCGTTTTGGAGTCCCCGGCACCAACAGGCGCCTCATTTACGGGTGTTACGGTAATATCTACTGTTACTGTGGTAGAACCTCCATTACCATCGGAGATAGAGATGGTAAAGTTATCCGAGCCGTTATACTTATTGCTGGGCGTATAGGAATAATTCCCATCGCTACTCACAATAACACTACCGTGGGCAGGCTCAGTAGCCTTAGCAAACGTCAACTGATCGCTGTCGCCATCTATACCTGTTACAGTTCCACTTACAGGAGTATTCTCGGGAGTCGTTTTGGAATCTCCTGTACCAACAGGCGCCTCATTTACAGGCGTCACAATAATATCTACGGCTACAGTGGTTGAACCGCCGTTGCCATCCGAAAGACTAACTGTGAAATTATCCGAGCCGTTATATTTATCATTCGGGGTATAAGTGTAATTACCATTACCATCTACGACAACAGTACCATGAACCGGGTCAGTGGCTTTGGCAAACGTCAACTGATCACCATCCCCATCTGTACCCGTTACAGTGCCACTTACAGGAGTATTCTCGGGAGTCGTTTTGGAATCTCCTGTACCAACAGGCGCCTCATTTACCGGTGTTACGATAATATCTACTGTTACCGTAGTAGAACCGCCGTTACCATCGGAGATACTAATTGTAAAATTATCCGAGCCGTTATATTTATCATTCGGAGTATAAGTGTAATTACCATTACCATCTACCACAATGCTACCATGAACCGGATCAGTAGCCTTGGCAAACGTCAGCTGGTCACCATCCCCATCTGTACCGGTTACAGTGCCACTTATAGGGGTATTTTCAGGAGTGGTTTTAGAGTCACCTGTACCAACAGGCGCCTCATTTACAGGTGTTACGATAATATCTACTGTTACTGTAGTAGAACCGCCGTTGCCATCCGAAATATTAATTGTAAATTTATCCGAGCCGTTATACTTATCATTCGGAGTATAAGTGTAATTACCATTACCATCTACCACAATACTACCATGAACCGGATCAGTAGCCTTGGCAAACGTCAGCTGGTCACCATCCCCATCTGTACCGGTTACAGTGCCACTTATAGGGGTATTTTCAGGAGTGGTTTTAGAGTCACCTGTACCAACAGGCGCCTCATTTACAGGTGTTACGATAATATCTATTGTTACTGTAGTAGAACCGCCGTTGCCATCCGAAATATTAATTGTAAAATTATCCGAGCCGTTATACTTATTGCTGGGCGTATAGGTATAACTTCCATCGCTACTCACAATAACGCTACCATGGGCAGGATCAGTGGCCTTGGCAAACGTCAGCTGGTCACCATCCCCATCTGTGCCCGTTACGGTCCCACTTACCGGGGTATTCTCAGGAGTGGTTTTAGAGTCACCAGTACCAACAGGCGCCTCATTTACAGGAGTTACGATAATATCTACTGTTACTGTAGTAGTACCTCCGTTACCATCTGAAATACTAATTGTAAAATCATCCGAGCCGTTATACTTATTGCTGGGCGTATAGGTATAACTTCCATCGCTACTCACAATAACGCTACCATGGGCGGGATCAGTTGCCTTTGCAAAAGTCAGTTGATCACCATCTCCATCTGTGCCTGTTACAGTGCCGCTTACTGGGGTGTTCTCGGGAGTTGTCTTGGAATCTCCTGTACCAACAGGCACCTCATTTACAGGTGTCACGATAATATCTACTGTTACAGTAGTTGAACCTCCATTACCATCGGAGATAGAGATGGTAAAGTTATCCGACCCGTTATACTTATTGCTGGGCGTATAGGAATAATTCCCATCGCTACTCACAATAACGCTACCATGGGCAGGATCAGTTGCTTTGGCAAAAGTCAGCTGATCTCCATCCCCATCTGTACCCGTTACAGTGCCACTTACAGGAGTATTTTCAGGAGTTATTTTAGAGTCACCAGTACCTAAAGGCACCTCATTTACAGGTGTTACGATAATATCTACGGCTACTGTGGTTGAACCGCCGTTGCCATCCGAGATAAAGATGGTAAAGTTATCCGAGCCGTTATACTTATCATTCGGAGTATAAGTATAATTACCATTAGCATTTACGATAACACTACCATGGGCAGGATCAGTAGCCTTGACAAAAGTCAACTGATCACCATCTCCGTCCATACCCGTTACAGTCCCACTTACCGGGATATTCTCAGGAGTGGTTTTAGAATCACCCGCACCAACAGGCGCCTCATTTACAGGTGTTACGATAATATCTACTGTTACTGTAGTTAAACCTCCGTTACCATCCGAAATACTAATCGTAAAATTATCCCCGCCATTATATTTCGCATTAGGAGTATAAGTATAACTCCCATTACTATTTACTACAACACTTCCATGAGCCGGATCAGACGCCTTGGCAAATGAAAGCGCATCTCCATCCCCATCCGCACCCGTTACAAACCCACTCACCGGTGTCTCCTCCGGAGTTGTCCTGGCATCCCCCATACCTGTTGGCGGATCATTTACCGGCGTTACCTGGATATTCGCTGTCACGGTAACCTGCTCGCCTTTACCATCGGCGATCGTTACCGTAAAATTATCCGAACCATTATAATTCGCGTGTGGCGTGTACGTATAAGTCCCGTTGGCGTTCACCACCACGGCGCCATGCGCCGGATCACTGGCCTTAGTGAATGTAAGTACATCCCCGTCCGCATCTGTACCCGTTACAGCACCACTCACAGGCGTATTCTCCGGCGTGGTTTTAGTATCTCCCGTGCCAACAGGGGCATTGTTTACAGCGATCGATTTAGTGATAAGGTTGTTCCCGTAATAACATTCCTGGTAAGTGCTATGCTGGGTCGCCAACGCCGTTAAAGTGAACGGCGTACCAACGGTATGACCAACACCACCCGGTACAAAACTACCATCATCATTAATAACGATGCTCAGGTCAATATTCAAATTACTGAAGCCCGTCAGGTCCACATCAAAACTGAAATTCTTACACTCCCCTGCCTGAATGTCTTCCGGGAAAGTGCTTACATAGAGCAGCTTAGCAGCCGGGTCCACTGTAGGATCACCGTGATAGAAAGCAACAGGCATCCCGCCATTACTGTTGCCTGACCCGGGATTGCAGACCGCGAGGGTTGCCTTTACCACCTGGGACGACACCTTGCTGAAACTAATGCCGGAGGGATTGAAAGCAATATCCGGCTTAGCGCCATAGTAATCTGCAGACAACAGGATCTGGTAATCAGGATTGGCCAGACCTGTTTTATTGGTGACCGTCAGCTGGCTTTTATCTGCTGAAAGGGAAAAGGAAATGTCATAATTATACGGTCCTTTAAAACCTACCGTATTGGCGTGGGAGCGGGTACTGCTGTTATTCAGCGGCACCCCTTTAAATGCATAGTTGTCATCCCTCCGCGTCTCTTCAGACAAACCCACCTGCTGGTAAAAATACCCGGTGGCAGTTTCTGTGGTCAGATCGATATAGGCATATGCTTCGAGGGAGTTTTCATTGCTTTCACGGGTTACGTTCACCGCATTGCCGGTTTCATTGAAATAAAGGGCGTTAGTGCCCGGCGGTATGATAAAGGTGCGCGTAACACCTGTAAAGGAGCTCTGCCCTTTGGGAATTGTTTTGATATCCGAACTAACGAATTCCGCGCTCATCCCCTGGCCGGTACGCTTGTAAAATTCCATTACATAAGCATCGTCAAAGTCCCGCGCGTAACTGGCGTCTCGCTTAATGACGAGGTTAGATCCGGACACGTATATACGGGGATTGTAAATGCCAACAGCTCCCTGGTTGGCAGACTTACCGCTGTAGTCGCCGTTGACTGCACCCGAGCTTAACAGCTGGCCGTTATAAGCAGCACTGAGATTACGGACCGCATAGGTAGAGCGCCTGTTAGCGGAGCCACCGTTGGCAAGCGTTACAAAGCCGTTCATTAAACCACTGTTGAGATCAATAGTGAACCGCAGGTTGGAATAACCTTCCTCTGTACCATCAGAAGTATTCAGATCCGCATAACTGGAGTTGGTGCCTTTTCCTGAAAGGAAGATCACATCGGCGCCGCTGGGAATGGGCACTACAAGATCCGTGTTGGAAGCGCCTGTTCCATGCAACAAGGCTTTCACCTGCGGATCCAGGAGGTTCAATGAGTTACTGTAAGGCGACAGGTATTGTACATAATACGAGGAATGTATACCGGTCTGACTTTGCGTAATGGTCAGTGATGAGCCGGAGATGGAAAAATTTACATTGTTCAGGTCGGGCGTAGCATCACCCACCTTGCTGGCAGTGGGAATAAAGGCGCCCAGGGCTACATGCTGCCATCCATATACGTTCGTGCCTGAACCGTCGGTATTGGTATTCTTGGCGTAGTTTACGTAACCGGACGAGGTTCCGGAGGCAATATCGATGATGGCATTGATAGTAATGAAATCCTCATCCCCCTGCGCATAATCGTTTCCCCCGGAAGTGATCCCTGTCTCGGATGATATGTATATTGATATGGATTTTGTGCCAGCAGGAATATTGAATACCGGCGCGCTGCTCCCAGGAGAGCTGTATTTCGCGTCCACGCCCAATACGTCGGCCCGCTTGCCTCCGCTTGGGCCGCAGGGGCTGGTTGGCATCTGGCCGAATACCGTACATGAACAAAACACTAAGATGGCAGTCAGTAACTGCTTTATAATGTGATCCGGTCTCATAGATATATGGCATGCATAGCCGCAAACCTGCTGCTATTGCTGGAAATAGGGCCTCTCACGATGTACTGATCGAAGAGAAAAACCAGTGTAGGTGTAGCCCGAACAAAAGTTGTACTCGAAATTAAATCTGCTTTTGTCTAGTTAGGATATGTCTGCTAAATCTGGTTGCTACTAATGATTCATGACTCTCTGAGGGTTTAGGTGTATTCCTTTCTTATGGTACACAAAGATATATCGCTTTTCATTCAGCACCTTGTTGCAACAGCATAACTTTCGTGTTACTGACGAGAATCAGTAAAGAGAAGGCGGGAGAATTCCCGCCTCTCGTAGAAGGTTCTTGCATGTACCTCCGGTCTGATGCCTTTAGTGACCTACAGCGGCCATTTCTTCACAGGCAGCCGCACATTTCCTACACATTTCGGCACATTTTCTACAGTGCTCCATACCCATAGCAGCGTGCTTTTCGCACTCTTCCGCACATGCATGGCAAATATCCGCGCAAATACGGCAAAGCTGCTCACTGGAGCGTCCGCCCATGCTCATTACCTGCGCGGAAGCGCTGCAGATGGCCGCACATTCGAGATCAAGCTGGATGCAGGTCCGGAGCGTCTCTACCTGCTCTTCCTGCAGGCACGCCATCGCACAATGGTAACATTCCGTAGCACATGCCTGGCAGGCTTCAATACACTGCTGATACTGCTGATGTGACATACTGATCTGTTTTACAGGTTAAACAATAATAAATCGCCTTTCACATCCTTCCGCAAGCATCATACCTGCCACCGGCGCGGGAGAACCCTGACCATGATCATTTTGCAGATTGTTAAAAAATGCTTATTTTGACGGGGCTAAAGTGCACTGTTTCTGGGAGCGGGAAGTATGCTAACTGCTTAGCAATCAAATAAATCAGCACTCAATAACCATATATATAATAACCATATTTATGAACACCCTTGACTGGTTACACAGTAATTACTAACACTACCCCTTATGATGACTTCAATTAACAAGATCTTACGGACCGGAGCGGAAAACGAAGACCAGGCTTCAGAAAAATCCATCATCGCCGTTAACTCGTTCAGCCTTGTTGCCCTTAACCTGGTTTGCATATTCGGAGTAATATTTTATTTCCTCACCGGCGAGCTGCAGGTACTGATCGCCGCTGCACTGGAGGCCCTTTCCTTCCTGTGCATGATCCGGCTAAACAAAAGGAAACAACATGTTGCCGCCGCCTACGGCGTTATTCTTACCATCAACGCCTCTCTCATCTATTACAGCGGTATACTGGCAGCGATCATAGAAGTGTGGCTGGCGTCCATCTTTTTGTTTGGCGCCTCCCTCCTGTTCTTTAATAAAGATAAACACCGTATTGCAGGGATCGTTATTACCCTGCTTACCGTCCTGGTATGCCAGCTTAATGACGCACACCCTTTTATTTCCGCCCTGCTGCGCAACAACACCGAACAGGATCTGCTGCGCTTTGGCGCCCGCCCGGGGCTTATTATACTCGACATCCTGGTGATATGGCTCTACAAGAAAAAGAACGAAGACCTGCTGAATGACCTCAAACGCCAGGCAGCAGCGCTGGAAGCCGCCAATATCTCCAAGAACTTTTTCATCCGCGTCACCAATCATGAGCTGAAAGGTCCCCTGAACGCTATACACGAAATCAGCCAGACTCTGCTGCTCAACGATGATGTGGAGGAAAACCCATCGCTGCGGCCGCTGGCAGAAGACCTTTACACCGCCAGCCATACCGCTATGCAGGAGGTGACCAACGTGCTGGATATGTCAAGAATAGAAGCCGGCAAGATCAACGATATAGACAACGAATCTTTCAATATTAAACAGTTCCTGACCAATCTCTCCAAAGTACACCAGTACACGGCTAACCGTAAACAGGTGAGCATTGTAACGGAATTCCATGACAAACTGCCGCAAATCATCCTGAGCGATAAAGCCAAGCTTACCAAAGTGGTAGGCAACCTGCTGGTAAACGCCATCAAATTCACCGTTCCCAAAAGCCGGGTTACCCTGCGGGCCTATGCAAAGGATGATCTCCTGTATATCGCCGTGAAAGACCAGGGCAAGGGTATCAAAGACGAAAAGCTTAAAACCCTTTTTGATCCTTTTGAAACCGAAAAGAGCAACCTGATCGAAGGAACCGGTCTCGGACTTTTCATTACCCGGCATTTTACTGAGCTGCTGGGCGGACAGATCTCCGTACAAAGCTCACAAAAGGAAGGTTCTACCTTCACCATACATATACCGCTGACCACCGGGCAGGAAGAAGCAGCCGCTGCCCAACAGAAACCGGCAGCAGCCGACTTTAGCGGCAAACGGGTACTGATCTGTGAAGATAACCAGATGAGCCAGGTGTACCTGGCCAAATTCCTGGAACGCACCGGCTGTACCACCTTCCTGGCAGATAACGGCGCCGCAGGCGTAGTGATCGCGCAGAAAGAAGCGCTGGACCTGGTGATCCTTGATTCTCACATGCCTGAAATGAGCGGCAAAGCTACCATTGAATACATCCGGCAGCATCCCCGCCTGCAACACCTGCCCATCATCGTGATCTCCGGGGATAGCTATATGGGAGAAGATGAAGAACTGCTCATGGCCGGCGCTAATGAATACCTGCTCAAACCTGTCGATTTCAAGACGCTGAGCGAAATCATGCGCAAATACCTTTCTTCCCCCATTGCTATCAATACCGGTAACAAGGCTATCCAGCCGCCGGCTCAGGCTTTCTGATAACGGGCCGTGTCCATGCGGCTCCAGTCGATGTTACCGCGCATCATCACCGCCAGGGCGTTCACAAAACGCCGCAGTTCAGCATCGGTTTCCTTTGAGAAGGAAGGTAGTTGCCCGGCCAGCTGAACAAATTGTTTCACCTTGTCATCGTGAATAGCTGTAGCCTTGAAAACAGCGTCTTCCAGGCTCAGGCCTTCGTGTCGTTTCAATAACATCACGAGGTTCATTTCGTCGCCCTGCAACAGCTCCTTTTTGTAGGAGAACAGGTCGTTCGCGTAACAGATCGTGTCTGAGCAAAGGGTGATCATGGTCTGGATAGTGTTGTGCCAGATCACTTCATCGGGCAGGCTGATATTTTCCATCACCTCCACCAGGTCGGCAAAAAAGTTGGCGCCGCCAAACTGCTGCCTGAACTGCATGTACTCTGCTACCGCGGGCAGGCGGTTTTGCTTTACCAGCTCTATTCTCCAGAGGTTGGCCACAAAGGCCCTTTTCATACTCTCTGCAAACCTGAGCTGCCAGGCGGGCGTACTGCGGCTGCAGATCCGTTCCCAGAAATCGCTGATAGCCGCCAGGGCCGGGCCATGTTGCGACAGGGTTTTCCTTTCATGATCCTGCAGGATGCTGCGTACCTGTTCCAGGAACATTTCAAAGTTCTCTTTTTTCCGCACGTCTTCGGTGTCGGCATCGGCTTCATCGTACTGGTCGTCCAGCACAAATAAAAGCGTGTTGAGGTCTGCTGCTATACACAGCGCCTCAAAGTCGGCTGAGGGGAACATTCGTGCAACCATCCACGTGAATTTCTGTTCCCGGTAATGCTGAAATACCTCATCTGACCGGACAAGGTCAAATTTCTTCACCCATTCTGCAGTATGTTCGTCTGCCAGGGTTACCTGAGGGTTCAAGTTGGTTGGGAAAGGGCAATAGAGTTCCGGAGTGCTCACTGAGCGTTGAATGAGTGCCATAGGAAGAAATTTTGTTTGGGAAAATATAGCTAAAATTGACCAATAAAGGGGGCTAATGGCGCTACAGATGGCTATTACGGCGAAGTTGCTGTAATTATATTGCAGTCTATTGGAGCTTAAACGTATCCGGAGGGGTGGTTCCCGGATCAAAATAGTATCATAACAGTCAATACTGACCTTAGTATTTACATCATCTTACCTGATTATTTTTCAGCACTACCAGCTACTTTTTCAAGGAGGGCCCTGGCCGCCGGCTCTCCGCTGTCAGCGGCCATACTGAGCCAGAACCGTGCATAGGTTTCATTTTTTTCTACGGCCAGGCCATTGAGATAATAGCAGCCTACTTCTTTTTGCGCAACGGTTTTGCCAGCCTCGGCGGCCAGCAGGAAATAGAGGAATGCTTTGAGGTGATCGGCTTTGCTCACGGCATTCTTTTCATAGAATTCCGCCAGGTAGTACATAGCTTCCACGTGACCGGCTGTAGCCGCCTTTTCGTATAGGTCCAGGGCTATACGAATATTATACTGCGTAGCGCCGCCCAGGTGAGGGAGTAATTGTCCGGTCTTATCATAGGCAAAAGTGCCTTTCAGCAATTCATAGGCAAGCCGGTACTGGCATTCGGAACCATTAATGGCCGCGCCCTGGTGCAGGTATCGGGCGGCGGCTTTCAGGTTGCGGCTTTTATATTCGCCGTAGAAAACGGCCTTAAAAGCGGCGTAGCAGCAGCCTTCCTCATCCTGGAGATCCAGGTCGGCAGTTCTGCAGTACCAGTCGGCAGCCGCTTCGGGATCCCTGTCTTCCTCGTAGCCTTTATCAAAATAACGGGCCAGGCAGGCCATGGCTTTCACATAGCCCAGGGAAGCGCTTTTCAGGAGATAGTCCAGCGCCATCTTCCTGTCGTCGCGGTTAGGTTTAAAAAAATGCCCGGGCACGATATGGACGCTTCTCCATAGCAGGCGGCCTTCGTAGATCCGTTTCCCCACCAGGTAGTAGCAATGCATACTGCCATAGTGTATACCCAGGTTAATATAATGCGTGGCCATGCTATAGTCATGGTCGCGTGTACGCGCCTCCAGCTCCAGCTCGGCCAGGCGGGCGCATGCCCATCCGCTGCCTTCCTGCGCTATTTCTTTCATGATGCGCATGGCTTTATCACGGTTCTTCAGGGAAGGAAATGCAGGATCCCCCTGCCAATAGAGGTGGATCAGCTGTTCTCCTGCTTCCAGGTTTCCTTCGCGCAGGGCGATATGATAATAGTTGAGTGCTTTGCCGGGATGTTTATCCTGTCCGTACAGCCCTTTACGGTAGATATCGCCCAGGCGCAGCCAGGCTTCAGGATAGCCATACCTGGCGGCCCTGCGGTAGCAAACCAGTATCTTAGGGTCCAGGGGATCTGCGGCGGCCAGGGCGCCGGCATAATCGTAGAGCAGGGCGGCATTCTCCGGCTGCCAGTTCAGGGCTTCGCGGAAGTAGTCCCTTGCTTTTTCCGGCTCATTGATATGCATGTAATAAGCTCCGAGCGCGGGCGCGCCCAGGCGCGGGCAAAGACGGTACATGCTCTCAAAATGCTGCAGGGCATCCGCCGGCGACTGCCTGTGATAAAGGCAGTACCTGGCATAGTGCCCGCGGTAAGCGGCCCGTATCTCATTGCGGGCATCGGCAGGAAGACCGCTGTACAGCAGGTAGGCATAGGCCTGCATACTGTCGGTCCAGGTAGTGGGTTGCGCCTGCCGGAGGGCATCCATCATGCCTATACGCAGCGTCACAGACTCCGGCTCGTACTGCACTGCTTTCTTGTACCAGAGCGGCATACGATGGGCCACACCCAGGTCTTCCAGGAAAAGCGCTGTTGAATCGCCATAGCGGGTGTCTACGGCGTACATGAATCCCAGGTAGAGCCATGCATGAAAAGGCCTGGCTGAAAGCGCCATGGAGGCATCCAGCAATGCAGCTGCACCGTCCATTCCCTCTTTCAGGCTTTTAAGGCTATATACGGATGCTGCTGAAACCGGCAGGGATCCCCTCTTTGCATGGGCATCAAACAGCATACATGCGGCCAGGATGAGATGTGCAGCATAGGATTGCGGGTAACGCGCCAGCCACAAAGCGGCCAGCTGCTGTGCGTTCTTTAGTCTTACCGGGTAATACCGCAGATATTTTTCAAAGTCTCCCGGTGTATTTTCTGTCTCTTGTTCATAACGCTCCTGTACACCGCGGTATAAGTATTCCAGTGTATCGATGTCCTCTTCCCGAACAAGCTCCAGCAAGAAGAGATAGTTTTTCAATTCGTTATTCTCCATCATTGTTTCACCACATATGTATTGGTTAAAAGGGCGAAAAGGGCGGGTTACCAGTTGATGCATATGAAACTCTCTACTTCATATGGATACAAGCCCCTGCGCAAGTTCTGCAATTTACACCGGTTAATTGTTAATCAGATGTAAATGATTGATAGTTTACTAATTCGGACAAAAATAAAATGTTAAAACCTGGTTTCCTATAGCCGGATAGTTAACGTAAAAGTGACGCGATATATGATAGGCATCTGCAGTTATTTTGGACGGTGCAGATGTTCAAGTATTCTTGTAGCGATGGCATTGATCAGTGAGGGATCCACCACATTGGCAACCTCCGGTTTCAGCGCTCCGTTTTGCTGCCGGTAGTAATCAATGGCGTGGTCATCATCAACAGCGGCACGGTAGAAAGTTCCCCCCTGTTCATGATGCAGGGCAACGGGTACGATGTAGTTCCGCCCATGCAGGTCAAAGTCCAGGTTGAATGGTTCCATAACACCAAAATACAAAAAAGTTGTCAGTTGACAGTTGCCAGTTATCAGTGACCGATGCGAACGGTATACTCACTGATTAACTGACAACTGTCAACTGACAACTAATAACTTACGACTAACGACTTTACCTATACGGAATAGCCACTACATTCAATGATGCCGGGCCTGCAGTAATATTTAGCTTTTTACCCGCGGCAGTCAGCTGCTTTTCAACGGGCACTATCTTTTGAGGTGATTCCAGGGTGTTAAAATCTCCCTTGTCACCAGCGGAAAGGATCTGCTGGACGAAGGGGCCTTTTGCTGCGCTTGCTCCTTCCAGGGCTATTTCGAGCTGTACAGGGGCGGCCGAAGTGTTAACGATCTTCAGCAACAGCTTTTTAGAAGGCTCGTCTATTACGGCGCTGGCGTACAGGCTGTCTTTACCGGCCGGTATATCGCCCTTGTACAACACAGGCACTACCTGTGTGCCTTTATTGTTGGCAAATAATTTCTGTACGTAGTAGTTGGGCGTACCTACGGTGCGCAGGTTATCAAACCAGATGAGGTCAGGACGCCATTGCCAGGCTTCCACATGGGCAAAAAGCGGCGCATAGGAAGCCATTCTTACAATATCGGCATTGCGTTCAAGGCCGGTCATAAAAGCTGCCTCTGCCAGTGCGCTGCCCCAGGTATTACGGCTTTCTGCCTCCTTACCTTCCTTGGTATGGGCAGCATATTCGCCGGCAAATATTTTAGGCCCCTGGCTCCTGTCGTAATGGTCGTAACGGGAGGCATTGCTCAGGAACCATTCGGGAGGCATGTAGTAATGCTCGTCTATAAAATCGGCCTGGCTGGTTTTCAGCTCTTTCCAGAGATAATCGAACAGCGGCCCTTTGGAGAAGGGACCTGCGCTGGACACCAGTTTGATCTCCGGGTGCTTTGCTTTCAGGGTGGCTTCAAATACCCGGTAGCGTTCTATGTATTGTTCGTCCCATTGTTCATTGCCTACTCCTATCATCGTCAGGTTAAAGGGCGCCGGGTGTCCCATAGCTGCTCTCAGTCCGCCCCATTTGGTGCCGGCGTCGCCATTGGCAAACTCTATCAGGTCCAGCGCATCCTGGAGGTAAGGATCCAGTTCATTCATGGCCACCACTTCGCGGGTGTTGAACTGGCAGGCCATTCCGCAATTCAGGATGGGCAGCGGTGCAGCGCCTATATCTTCTGCCAGCTGGAAATATTCAAAGAAGCCCAGGCCAAAGCTCTGGAAGTAATCCGGGGCAGACCTGTGCGCAAATTCGGTGTTCCACCGGTTGATGATCAGCTTGCGCTCTTCCGGCTTGCCTACGGTCTTTTTCCACTGGTAACGGTTGGCCAGGTCGCGGCCCTCTACGATACAGCCGCCGGGAAAGCGCACAAAACCGGGTTTCAGGTCGGCCAGCATCTGTACCAGGTCTGCCCTCAGACCATTAGGCCGTTGTTTCCAGGTAGCGGCCGGGAAAAGGGATACCATATCCACTTCTATCGTACCCTTACCCGAGAACAGCAGCTGCAGGCGGGCCTTGGGCGCAGTAGCGCCAGCTGTGATCGATGCTTTATACTGCCGCCAGCCCTCGCCAAAACCGCTGAGGGAAGCTGTGCCTATCTGCTGGCCTTTTTCGTCCAGCAGCAGGAGCTGCCCCTGCAAACCGGTTCCCTGCGGCGCATTGGCCCACATGGAAAAGTTATAGGCCTTTCCCTTTTCTATACCAATGCCCCTGAAGCCTTCATTGCTGAGACCATAGGCGCCAATAGCGGCATCTACCGTGATGCGGGCGTAACGGGGATTATTTTCATTTTCCGCTTTACGGTTCACGATCAGTATGGCGCCTTTTCCACTATCCTTTTTTATCTCCTCCCAACCCATGAGCGGATCGTTGAACTCAAAGGAGCGGTTCTTCACCAGCTCCGCATACAGGCCTCCGTCTGCAGCAAAATTGATATCCTCGAAAAAGATGCCCCACATAGCGGGCGACACCTGTGCGCCCGGTTTATTTACCTGTACGGAGAGGCGTTGCGGCGCCTGGGCGGATGCAATAAAGCCGGTTGAAACAAGAGCGGCCAGCAGGAAGAGTTGTATACGCATATCAGTTGTGGAATTAGTATTAATGCTGAACGCAAAACGCTGAATGCGTGCGTTCAGCTTTAGGCCTTAAGCGTTCAGCATTCAATATACGACTATTCATATTGTTGTACAAATGACACTTAAAGTATAGCGGCATAAAAAAGCCCTGCCTCCCAAACATTTGGAAGGACAGGGCACCTTTTATCAACACCGCTCTTTAGTAATTTGGATTCTGAACCAGTACTCCTTTGCTTTTATCTATCTCCGTTTGCGGTATAGGGAAATAATAATGCTTCGGACGTATAAAGGTGCGCGGCGCTCCGCCTACAGCTACCTGTGTACCGTTATAAGATAATTTTGGTTTGCTGTAATAAGATACAATATCTACCAGCTTCACTTTGTCCCAGCGCATCAGGTCCTGGTGGCGCTCATTCTCGCCGGCCAGCTCCACGCGGCGCTCGTGCATCAGCGCGGCAAAGTTAGCGCCTGTTAAATTAGGCAAACCTGCGCGTTTACGTACGGCATTGATCTCTGCATCGCCAGCGCCCGGACCGCTTGTGCGGATCTTGGCTTCTGCTACCAGCAGGTACACATCTGCAGAGCGCAGCAGCGGCGTTTTCATAGAGTAGTCAAGACCACCGGTGCTCAGCCAGCGGCAGAACTTACGGTAGTGGAAACCGGTGCTGGACAGGCTCGGATCATAAGTCACCACTTCGGTGCCGATGTCTACCTGGTCGCCCTGTTTCATGATAGACACATCTTTACGCGCATCGCCTGTTTCATACTCATCCACCAGGTTCTTCACCGGGAAGAAAAAGCTCCAGCCGCCCCAGGCGCGGGGTACGTGGTAGGTAACGAAGTCCGTATAGCCCCAGCCGTTCTCCGACTGCACTGCAAAAAGCATTTCAGAGTTGTTGCCGGTGGCCGCGTTGAAATTGTCTACATAGTTAGTGGCCAGCGCGTAATTGGCATTGGTAGTTACTTTGGTACCGTACTCAATGGCCTTGTCCAGTTTTTCCCAGTACATATACAGCTTGCAGAGCAGGCCCCATGCAGTTCCTTTGCTTACACGGCCTTTGTCGCCTGAAGCATAGGTTTCCGGCAGCAGGTCGGCAGCGGCCAGCAGGTCCTGCTCAATATACTGACGCACGGTATCGAGACCGGCTTTGGGCTGATTGTAATCGCCTGCCAGTACATTCTCTTCCCGGATAATGGGCACTTCACCATAGATCAGCATCAGGCGCCAGTAGGCGTAAGCTCTCAGGAAATGCGCTTCACCCAGGCAGCGGTTCTTGACAGCAGGGTCAATATCCGTGATCTTGGGAATATAGATCAACGCGTTGTTGGCGCGGCTGATCTCTTCATATTTCCATCTCCAGCCCACCCTAACGGAGTAGGTGGATGCATCGTAGGTGAACTCCTCTATTACCTGGTCGTAATCGTGGTCGCCACCTCTTACCTGGTCGTCAGAACAGTTATCAAACACAAACTCGTTGAACCCGGTATAATCTTCCTGCAGCAGCACCTCGTAGATGCCCGTAATACCGTCCAGTGCATCGCTCTGGTTACGCCAGTAGTTACCGGTGGTATAGCTACCCTTCGGCTCTACATCCAGCACGTGACAGCCGGCCGAAAACAGTAGCAGTGCGCCGCCCAGTATTGCAGGTATATATCTCTTGCGTTTCATAGTCTTCATCATGGTTTAGCAGATTAAAAATTAAGCGTTGCACCAAAAGTGATGGTCCTGGCCTGCGGGTAGGCAGCTACGTCTACACCACGCTGACGGTTACCGTCATTTGTACCGTTATTATAACCCAATATTGGTGTAAGGCCGGTATAGTCGGTCAGGATGAACAGGTTCTGTGCAGCTACGTATACACGCATATCAGAAATGCCTGTACGGCCCCACAAAGCAGCGGGGATGGTATAGCCCAGTGAAACATTCCTCAGTGAGAAATAGGCGCCGCTTTCTACAAAACGGTCAGATACGCGGTTGTTCTGGTTGGCGCTGTTCAGTGTCATGCGGGGAATGGAATTGCTGGTACCTTCTCCGTGCCAGCGGCCCATCATTTCCGCATACATGTTATAAGGATATGCCGGGTCAGTACCCTGCATCCTGTCTGCATTGTACAGCTTAACGCCGGCTACGCCTGCAAAAGAAAGGCTCAGGTCAAAACCTTTGTAGCTGGCGCCTGCCTGTATACCGTAGGTTACATCCGGGTTGGGACTGCCAAGGTATGTACGGTCATTCTCGTCTATTTTACCATCGCGTTTGCCGTCGGGACCTGCAACATCTAAAAAGATGACATCTCCGGGCTTGATCTGCGATTTACGGGTGTCGTTGGCAATATTGGGATCATTGTCGATCTGTGCCTGGTTCTGATAGATCCCGCCTGTTTTCCAGCCATAGAACGCAGCGATAGGCTGGCCTTCATAGGTACGGGAGATCTCCGCGCCCTGCCGGCCGTAAAGGGTAGAGCCGATGTAGCTACCTTCTTCATACAGCCTGGTCACCCTGTTCTTAATAAAGGAAGCGTTGGCGCTTATGTTATAGCTGAAATCCTTATTACCACCCTGGTAGTTCAGCTCAATTTCCCAGCCTTTGTTGTTCATCTCACCGATGTTACGGTCAGGTATACCGGAGGTACCATGCACATCCAGCGCGGGCGCGGGCACCAGCATGTCGCGGGTGTTCTTATTGAACCAGGTAATAACGGCGTTCAGTTTATTATCCAGGAAACCTGCTTCCAGGCTGATGTTGGTCATTTCAGCCTTTTCCCAGGTGATATCCGGGTTAGCCAGGCGGGAAGCCCAGATACCGGTAAGCGGGTTACCGCCGAAAGAATAACGCCTGTCGCGGCTGATCGGCGCCAGGTACTGGAAGTCGGCCACGTTCTGGTTACCCAGCTGGCCCCAGCCACCGGTGAGCTTCACGCTGCTGACAGCTTTGGGAGAAACCTTATCTTTAAACCAGCTCTCATCAGACAAACGCCAACCCAGTGAGAAGGCCGGGAAATAACCCCAGCGCTTATCTTTCGGGAAGCGGGAGGAACCATCCGCACGGAAAGTAGCGGTGAGCAGGTACCTGTCTTTATATCCATAAAAGCCCCTTACGAAGCCGGAGGCCAGTGCGCTCTGCGGGTTGAAGTTGCCGTTGATAGCATGGTATTCATTCACGTTGTCCAGCACACGTTGCTCAGGCGCTTCGTCGTTCAGGCCCCAGCCTTCTGCCCTGAAGAAATAACCTTTCTGCGTTTGTACGGAATAACCACCTGTTACGGTTACACGGTGATCGCGTGCCAGCAGTTTATTATAGGTAAGGAACACCTCACCCAGCTCAGAATTATTGCTTTCGCTGCGGTTCCAGAGCTCTGCGTGATCACGGGTACGGGTCTGATCCAGCACCTTGGGCACAAAGCTATACTGGTTGTAGATGGTACCGTCATAACCGTAGTTACCGCGCAGGGTAAGACCGTCCAGGATCTCCAGTTCAGCATATACATTACCCAGCAGGCGATAGTTCTTATTCCAGCCGTCGCTTGTTTCCAGCGTGTATACCGGGTTGTTGATATCCCCCAGTTCGTTGCTGGCTTTGGAAGAGCCATAGCTGCCATCGTCGTTGCGCACGGGAATGGCGGGGTTAAAACGCAGGGTGCTGAAAAGCAGGCCTGTTTGCGAAGAATAGGTATCAAAGCCCCAGTTCTCTTTGTAAGTGAGCTGGAGGTTCTCTCCTACTTTCAGGCGTTTGCCTATTTTATGCTCAGAGTTGATGCGTATGGTGTATCTTTTGAAATAGCTGTTCTCCACGATACCTTTTTCATCATAGTAACCGGCGCTGAACATATAGGTAGAGCTTTGGTTACCACCACGTACGTTCACGTCTGCATTGGTGATCTTACCGGAGCGGAACACGGCATCCTGCCAGTCGGTACGCTGCGTGGCATAGTACGGGTCCTGCCAGATGGGATCAACGGCCACGCCGTCGTTGGTATAACGTTCCTGCTTCAGGGTCACCAGTTCGGGCGCTGTGAGCAGGGGAATAGTGCGGATGGCATTGGTAAAGCCGTGGTATACGTTTGCAGAAGCGCGTAATTTCTCACCGTAGTTGCCTTTTTTGGTGGTAATGATGATCACACCGTTGGCAGCGCGGGTACCATAGATGGCGGAAGAAGACGCGTCCTTCAGCACTTCCATAGAGGCGATATCGTTCGGGTTCACATCGTTGATGCCTTGCGCGGGCACACCATCTATTACGATCAGCGGTTCTGCGTTATTGATGGTGCCCGTACCGCGAATACGGATGCTGGGCGTAGTACCGGGAGAAGCGTCGGAACGTACGATATCTACACCGCTGGCGCGTCCCTGGAGGGCCTGGGCGGCATCGCTCACGGGCAGGTTTTTGATATCGGCGCCCTTGATGGAGGAGATCGTACCGGTAACATCGCGGCGGGTCTGGGTACCATAACCCACCACCAGTACTTCATTCAGGCCTTTGCTGGCCACTTCAAGCGTGATGTTGATGTTCGATTGGTCTCCGATGGTGAAGGTCTGCTGGCGGTAGCCTACATAAGAAAAGCTTAAGGCCCTGACACCGGCAGGCACCTGTAAGGAGAAACGGCCTGCAGCATCTGTAACGCCGCCGCCTGGCGCTCCCTGGTAGGTGATGGTCACGCCGGGCAGACCTGTGCTGTCTGCGGTACTGGTAACCTTACCAGTGATGGCGCGTTGGGCCAGCAGGGTGCCTGTTGACAGACAAAGCATGGCAAGTAAGAAGCAAAGCTTCCATGAGTAGCTGTTTTGCATAGCTGATGAATAAATGGTAATAAAACGATTTAGCGATCCGGCCAAAAAAAATTGCAGCTTGGCGCACATTTCACAAATTCATCTACTGGTTGATCTGCTGCATTCTTCGATCTGATTGGTATCCGACTTCTATAATTAGTAATAACGTGTAAAATTTACATTGTTCCCCATTCCTTAATGCTGCTTTATAAAATTAACTGAAGACTCAAAAATAATATAATAGTATTTTAACTATGTGAAATGCTCTATTACCGATACGTTAAGATTAAGGCCCTCAAATAAAAACGGCTTAACCAAACAGGGTTAAGCCGTTTCCTGGTATAAATGTAATAACTTCTTTTAATTGTGCAAGGCTTTTATTTTTTAATCGCTATGGTGTTGATTAGTTTACCAATGGGCTCAATGGTGATTTCCACCACATCATTTTCCTGCAAAGTAAAACTGCTGTCGGGCACCAGGCAGGTGCCGGTCATCAGGTAACAGCCATGGGGGAAATCGCATTCACGGAAAAGATAGCCTGCCAGCTCTGCATGATCGCGTTTCATCTGGCTGATGGGCACCGCATCATTGTACTTCGCCTCGCCATCACGGAGGATCTGCATAGTAATGGAGGTAGTGGGCGGCAGGGGCGCTTCGGGCACCAGCAGACAGGGGCCGATAGCGGCGCTTTTTTCGTATACCTTGGCCTGGGGCAGGTACAGCGGGTTCTCTCCTTCTATACTGCGGGAGCTCATATCGTTGCCCACGGTATAGCCCTGGATGGCGCCCATGCTGTTCATGAACAGGGTCAGTTCAGGTTCCGGCACATTCCAGGTAGAATCTTTACGGATATATACGGCCTGTCCGTGGCCGGAGGTGCGTTGGGCGATGGCTTTAAAGAATAATTCCGGCCGGTCCGCCTCATACACCATATCGTAAAAAGTAGCGCCGCCCGCTACTTCCGATTCTTCCATCCGGGCTACCTTGCTGCGGAAATAGGTAACGCCGGCCGCCCAGATCTCCTGCGTGCCGATGGGCGGCAGCAGGCCTGTACGGATAGCTTCAGCTGCATTGTCTGCAGGCGCAAGCGATGCAATTTTTGCACGGAGGCTGTTAAACAGTTCGGGACTGTTCACCAATGTATCCCAATCCTGTTCCATCTGGTAGTAACGGTCCTGGTAGTACGCAAAAATGCCGGTAGTGGTTTTGTACAAACGAATATGTTCCATAGTGCTGTTATTTTTTATTGAAAGCGCCTGCAATGTCTGCGATTGATATATGCCATAAACGTTGGGCCAGGGTATCCAGGGCGGCACGGTCGCCTTCCAGATGCACGGTGGTCTGGCGGTATACCATGGAATCGCCGGGCGATAAGGCCCGGGCAGCAGAAGAAGACTCCAGCTCATAGAAGGGCCCCATCTGCTTACCATCTTCCAGTGGACCATCGTTATAGCAGTTCGCTACGTCTCCTTTATAGGGTTCCTGCTGTTGTTCCCACTTCGAATTTACATAAGCGCCCGAAGGATCGATCGAAAAAAGGATGAGCGTGATCGCCCCGCTTTCAGTATCTATGCTGCCTGAGATGGGCAAAGCTATTTCAGGCGCCAGGCCTATCTTCCCGCGGCGGCGGCCATCGGCCTTCATGAGCAGCAGGCTGTCGCGTACCTGCAGGTACTCCGGCGGAATCTTGCCAAAATAATCATCCGTAATATAGTCGCGCGCTGCAGGCAATGGCTTGAAGGGTACCACGATCACTGTTTTGTCGGAGGGCGTGAACATGCCCAGCAGCCAGATGGATAAAAGGCCGCCCTCCTTTTGCCAGGCATTGCTGCCGGTATTGGTCACCGTGTTCTCTGTTTGGTACGCTACACTGGCAAGACCTGCAGGCAGTTCTACGCCCAGCTGCGATACGATCTCGGCTCTTCTCAATAAGCTGATCCTGCGGCGGATGCCTACATTGAACGTAGTACCGGCGTAGTTCTGTAAAGTACCTTGTTTGGTGTAGACCACTTCCTGGTCATTACGGGATGCTTCTTCGAAATAAGCGGTATCTATCAGTCCCGGCGTTTGCCAGTATTGGAATTCAAAGGGTTTACCGGGTGGAAAGAACAAGGCGTATTGTCCGCCTTCGGGGCCCAGCCAGAAACGTTCTTCTCCCCCAAAAGCATTGATATGCGGGTTGTAAGTACCGGAATCTATCAGGGCATAGTTGATCCATCCATAGCTTTTACCGTTCAGACCGCGGGCGGAGCTGGTCATTACGCGGGCCTGGTAATCACCGGCCACAATCACCATACTACTGTCTTCCGGGCTTTTCAGCAGGATCATATTGCCAAGGTGGTGGTGCAGGAAATTGAGGTCCTGGTCAAAGGAGGCGGTGTCTTTTCCGGCGGTCGCGGGAGGCTTATTGCCGGTGTTACAGGCGGAGAGCATGGAAAATAGGGTAAGTGTAAATAAGGTGTTTTTCATACGTTGTCTTAAGATAGTAATTAATTGTTAAAAAGCATCAACTCTCCGTCACCCATCCCCGTCGGGGAGGAAGACCCTAGTACGCTATCTCTGCTTTCAGCTTATCATCCGCATATAAATGAGCATTCAAACCGCTGAGTGTCACCACAGATCCTTCCTTCTTCCAATTCACCGGTAGCTTCTCCCCATTCAACATCACTACTACCTTTGACGGCTGTACGTTGTCTGGCAGCGTCAGCCTTAACTCCCGCAGCTGCAGCCTGCCATAGCCTAACACAATTTCATTCACCTGCCGCCTGGGGCTCCTTTGCTGCAGCAAATTCCCCCAGCCATCTGCCGCGGTGAAAAATCCCTTAAACTGTTCCGGCTGCAGCTTCGGCGCAAATGCCAATTTCCCCTGCGGACCATCATAATGATAATCTTCCAGCGCCAGCAACACGCCCCAGGAGGCCAGTGCACGGGCGTAATGATCACCACATTCTACTTCATTCCAGGGATTGTGCTTTTCAGGCGTGTACCGCTGGTGCACCGCTTTCACCAGGGAAAGCCCCTCATCCAGCATGCCTTCCGCGATCATATTGGCCGCTACCTGGTATTCAATACCCGTCCAGATCTCATCGCGGTAGCGTACACCGTTCTCGCCCATATGTTTGCTCAGGGGCCAGGTACAAATCAGCAATCCAGGTTCTGCGCCGCGGGCGTAATAACGTTCTGGCGGATAAACCTTGTTATAGGCGCCGGCGTCTGTCGTAAAATTATATTCCCAGATAGATCGCAGCGCCTGCTTCACTTTATCTGCCGGATATAGATACCCCAGCTCCAGCTGATGCGCCCAGGTTTGCCCGAACAGCTGATCACTCAGGCAGCCATCGGCATACTGGAATTTGGGATGTTGCTGCAGATCTACTTCCTGGACAAAATAACGGCCGTTCCACAGCCGCTTTACGCTCAGCGCAGCGCCGGAGCGAAAGAGCAGCTCACAGCTATCGGCCATTACACGGTCATGCATCAGCAGGGCCATTTCCCTGCCTGCTTTCAGTGCCGCCAGGTATAATCCACCTACATAAGTATTGGCGCCATAAAAAGAAATATCATAGGTGTTAGCCTGCTGCGCAGTGAGCAAACCATCTACCGCCCCATCTTTCCTGTCTTCACTGAAAAGGTAGCTGATGGCTTTGCGGATATTTTTCCAGTTGCGCGAGAGGAAAAGATCATTCCCGCTGAGCAGGTGCTCGCGATACGATTTCAGGATCCCACCGGCATGGCCGTCTATTTTAACGTCATCCGTTCCATTGCGGGTCATAATGGCGCCGTCTGCACGGAAAGAATTGGCAAAATCCGTCTGTTCCCGCAGGTTACGGTCCAGCTCCGGGAAGAGGTAAGCCATGGCCTGTTCATAATTCCACACATGGGTACAGGTGCCCGTACAGGAGCCTACACCTTCCCAGGCGTAGAACTTACCATTGGCCCACCACTGGCAGGTTTCAGTGGCCAGGGTGGAAACAGGCATCATAAGGCGGTGCTTCAGCCAGTAAGGAAGGGAGGAACGATAATAGGCTTCCACGAAACGATGGGTAGCTGCCGACAAACGGGCACGATTCTCTTTCAGCCAGCCGGCAACATCCAGGGCATCGCTGAACCAGTTGGCATAGTTATTACCGATGGCCGGCTCATTGGGCGCAATAGGCTTGTTCCAGTTACCGCCATCGCCATAATCCAGCGGCCGGTTAGGAAAATACCAGCTAAGCAGGAAGACCACTTCTTTTTCCTGGCCGGGCAGCAGTTCCAGCGGTACGCTCACTTCGCCGGTCAATGGTTTACCCAGAGGTGCACGGCTTTCTTCCGTTGTATGGGCACTTTGATCGGTAATAACGCTGGCCTGATCACTCAGCGCGCTCAAAGCCATATTGCCGAAGTAAGGATGCCTGCTTAAACCGCTGCTGTCTGCCCTGGCTACCGCATCCATGACCAGTGAACGGAGGCCTTTGGCATAATGAACACGGTTGCGGCTAAAGGCAGCTACCTGGTCTTTCAGCTCCAGGCATACGGGGTTTTGCAGCCAGCCATTCAACGCGATCACCGCTTTTTGTTTGCCGGTATTCCGAAGGGTGAAAACAAGATAGGTACCGGGTGTGGCAGATTCACGGGCGTTGAGTGGAATAAAGGGAGAAAAAGCCTGCAAACGTACAGCAACAGGCAACTTTTCGCGGGTATCATCGTAATGAACAGTAGCTACCGGGTATTCTCCGCTAAAGGAAATATTGTTACAGCCTTCTTTGTTCAGCAGCCGGGTGTAGGTTTTACCGCCGCTGCTGACCTTTATCTGAAAGCCCTGGCTGATGAACGACGGCGGGGTAAATGTTTGGTATACCACTTTCCATTGTCCCAGGGGCGTGTTGAAAGTATTCATGTTCTCATGGCCGGGACCGGTATTATAAGCGTTATTGGCGATCCACCAGCCAGCCAGGGAACCATCGCCGCGGATGTAGAGTTGTCCGGCAGCGATGCCGCCTACCGGCATCCCGATAGTGGTCAGAGCTGCGCCGCGGTAAGTGGTTTGCACCGTATCATGGTAGAGGCTATTGTACCATTGGGGGCCCAGGGGCTTCTGCGCCGGAATTAATTGGGTGGAAGGCTGACCGTGCACCTGCAAGGAGAACAGTACAGCCATCCACCGCCACAGTACAGCAATAATGCGTTGCTTCATAAGAGGAGATATATGAGAACGTGGAATCTTAACAACTGCAATATGAATGTTTTTTTTGCCAAAGCGTTATCAATAACAAGCCAAAAATTGTACTATATTGGCAATAAGAGCGTTTAACGGAAACCAGAACGGCTATTATTTGATAAATTCTACGAGATGAAACCGATACTCAGAAAGGTATCCGTACACGGGGGACAATCATTCAGCGTGCGGGAGGACATTCTTCCTTATCTCTACAATCACTGGCATTATCATCCTGAAGCTGAACTAACACTGATCCGCAAAGGCCGGGGCACCCGCCTGGTAGGCGATCATATGGAGCGCTTCGCGGATGGCGACCTGGTGCTGCTCGGCCCCAACCTGCCACATATGTGGCGCAACGATGCGGACTATTTCAAGGCAGACAGCGATCTGCATATTGAAGCCGTGGCCATTCATTTCCATGAAAATTTCTGGGGCGATGCTTTCCTGCAGCTTCCTGAGATGGAACCGGTACGGCTGCTGCTGAAACAGGCGCGCAGGGGCATCCGTATCAGCGGGGCCGCCCGTGAGCAGCTTTCCCTGCAGATGGAAGAAATGCTGCAGGCCAGCGGCCCGCAACGCATCACCATCCTGATCAAGCTGCTGACGGCCATCGCCGCCAGCCCGGAAAAAAGCCCGCTGAGCAGCCTGGGATTTGTGCAGGAATATAACCTGCAACGTACCGACAAGATCAATGAAATTTACCATTATACCTTTAACCATTTCACCAATCCCATTAGCATAGAGGAAGTAGCGAAAGCCGTGCATATCAGTCCGCATTCCTTTTGCCGTTATTTCAAAACCAGGACCTCCAAAACCTATTTTGAATTCCTGGCAGAACTACGTATAGGCCATGCCTGCAAGCTGATACTGGAAAACGGGATGAGCATGGCGCAGGTATGTTATTCCAGCGGGTTTAACAATGTAGCGAACTTTAACCGCAAGTTTAAGGAGCTGACGGGCAAAACGCCGCTGCAGTATTACAAAGAGTATGCGCAGGGCTTAACGCTTCATGCATAACGCCTACGCAACGTTAGGCATGCAGCCATTCATAAATTAAAATAGCCGGTTTGCCTGCTTCTTTGTAACTTTTATATACGCATGGTATATGTTTTTAAAACCGGCCTTATATACCGCTTTATTGAACACCTTGCTCCTGCATGCCGTGGCGCAGGAAGTAACATTGGCCACAGTAGATCAGCTGGAACATCGTTTTGCAGCGGGCAGCGATACCACCTACATCGTTAATTTCTGGGCCACCTGGTGCGGTCCCTGTGTTGACGAGCTGCCGCATTTCGAGAAATTTGGCCAGGCCTATAAGGACGAAGCTGTGAAGATATTACTGGTAAGCCTGGATGCCCGGTCCAAGCTGCGCGCAAATGTGATCCCCTTTGTCCGCAAAGAACAGCTGAAAAATGAAGTGCTGCTGTTAAACGAAAAGGATCAGCAGGAATATATAGATCGTATCAGCCCCGACTGGTCGGGCAGCTTGCCGGCCACGCTCTTTGTGAACAAAGGAAAACAATTACGCCGTTTACAGGAAAAAGCCTTCACCTATGATCAATTGGTAACAATTTACAGATCATTAAAATAGTACCGTTATGCGAAGCTTACTCCTCCTTTCATTGCTCATGCTGGGGCTTATTGCCCGGGCACAGGTAACAGGTTACCAGGTAGGCGATGTGGTAACCGATTTTAATCTGAAGAATGTTGACAACAAAAAAGTTTCACTGGCCAGCTTTCCCAATGCCAAAGGGTATATTGTTATATTCGGCTGTAATACCTGCCCGGTATCCCGCGGGTATGAGAACAGGATGGTAGCGCTGCAGCAGCAGTTTGCCGCCAAAGGTTATCCTGTGATCATGATCAACCCCAACGACCCGGAGGCACAGCAGGGAGAAGCTTTTGAAGATATGCAGCAACATTATAAGAAAAGCAGCCTTACCTTCCCTTACCTGGAAGACCCGGGACAAGTGGTTACCCGCCGTTTCGGCGCTTTACGCACCCCGCATGTGTTTGTATTGCAGAAGAATAATAAAGGCGCTGTAGTAGCTTATATCGGCGCTATAGATAATGATCCTGATAATGACAACGCCAGCAGGATCAATTATGTGCAGAATGCGGTAAATGCATTGATGGCAGGAAAACAGCCGGAGCCGCCGTTTACTAAAGCAGTGGGATGTGGGGTGAAGTCGAAGAGAAGCATTTAGCTGTTAGCTGTTGGCTATTAGCTATTAGCTGTTAGCTATTAGCTTTTAGCTGGTAGCATATCAATAAAAAGTCCATGGTTTACGAGTGGGATCACATGATCTCCGCGGTAAACTATGGACTTTTCTATTTCTATTTCTATTGCTAATAGCTAACAGCTAATAGCCAACAGCTAAAAGCTAACAGCTAGCTTAGAAATTCCATCCTGCCTTCAAACCCCAGAAGCCAACGTTCTGTTCGCTTTTGTACCAGCCTTCGTATTTAGCCTGCAGATCAAAGCCCAATACACGGATACCAACACCGGGAGAGAAGATGATCGCAGAACCATCTGCAGCGTCGCCCAGGTAATTGGCTGCACCGCTTTCTACTTTCACATATAACAGGGGAATGGGGAACTTATATTTCAAACCCACACGTACAGGGATAGCCTGCAGGGCGTCAACTTTCGCCGTGCCTACACCTGCCACATCTATCTCTTTGCCCCCGAAACGCATATAGCTTACAGAGCCGGTAACGGCCAGGCCGCCTATCAGCTTGATATCAGCGCCTAAACCTGCGCCAAAGCCTGTATTATGCGTATCGCTCAGGTCACCGGTAGGGATGCCTGCTTCAATAAAGGGACCAATACTGAACCGTTTAAGGGGATTAAGCTGTGCATGAGATAAATTGCTGGTCAGACACAGGATCAGCAACATACCGGCAATGATAGAAAAGGTCTTCTTCATCATGTAGCATTTAGTTTTACAGGAAAGGTTATTATAAATTTTGTGTAAATGTAAATAAATGATTCGGAATTTCTTGCTTACCGTTATAAAAAATTAGCCTTATACATAGTTAGTAACCAAATTTCGCGCCAGTTGCAACTGATGTAGCCCTTTTGCGCCGGTATGTTAGATCTGGGTTGGTATCATGTTGCTTTCCTGTTACCATATGTTCCATTGTTGTCCCATATCTGTCTCATGGTTGTCCCATCTCTATAAAAGGAATGGGACAACTGTGAGGCTGACATGGGGGTGGAATAACTAAAACGGGAACACCCGGGGGGATCGATAGCTGTTTTTGCCCGGTTTCACCTCAGCAGACGTGCAAGCTAAGAGCAATATCTCATACCGCTATCCCCTGAACCTTCTCTGTTAATCAGTGTTAACGTATTAAACCCCGACCGCCATCTTTCAGTCAGTATTTCGCGTTCACAAAGCGGGCGCCCGGCGCCTGTTAAGGAGTGTTAAGGACTGTTAAATAGTCTTAATAAAACACAGTGCGGCGCGAAACGTGAATGCTCTTTACTCACGAACAGGATTTACTATGAAGCGCGTCTTTCTATTCACGATCATATCCATCACGGTCATTACCGGCCGTTTAACCGCACAGGATACCACCACCAACAACTTGCCGGAGAAATGGACCCTGGAGCAATGCATCGATTACGCCAGGCAGCATAACATTCAGTTGAGCAACCTGCGTTTAAGCCAGGAATCCAGCCGTGAAGACCTGCTGCAATCCAAAGCTGCGCGACTGCCCAGCGTTGCAGGTACGGCTTCGCAGTATTACACGCATGCCAGGAACGCGGATCCGGTGATAGGCGGCTTCCAGACGCAATCTTCCGTTGCCAGCAATTACGCTCTCAGCTCCAGCTGGACCCTTTACCAGGGCGGCTATATCAGGAACGACATTAAAGAGAAAGACCTGCTCTTACAGGCAGCCAACCTGAATCTGCTGCAATCGGAAAATGATATCACCCTGCAAATTACCCAGGCTTACCTAAACATCCTGCTGGCCGGGGAAAACATCGTATATGCCAAAGACCTGCTGCAAACCTCGCAGGCGCAACGGCAACAGGGACAGCAGCGCTTCGATGCGGGCAGCATCGCACGTAAAGACCTGGCGCAGCTGGAAGCACAACAGGCTGCAGACCAATACTCACTGGTGACGGCAGAAAATGCCTACCGCCAAAACCTGCTCATACTTAAACAGCTGCTACAGCTGCCTACCACTTATTCATTCGGGATCGTGCAGCCGGATACCATGGCCGTAGAAAGGCCGGTGCCCAGCCTGGCCACCGCACAGGAACTGGCCCTGCAAAGCAGACCCGAGGTAAAGACCGGGGAACTGTCTGTACAAGTCGCGGAAATCGGGCTGGCCAAAGCCAAAGCGGGCTTTAAACCTACCCTGAGCCTGGGCACCAGCCTGGCCTCCGGCTTCTCTGATAACCAGTCGTACAGCTACTGGCAGCAGCTGGATAACAACTTCTACCAAAGGGCCGGATTAACCCTGGCCGTTCCCATCTTCAGCAACCGGGTGAACAAAACCAACGAAGCCAAAGCGAAGATCCAGATAGACCAGGCCAAACTCTCCCTGCAGGATACCAAAATGGTGCTGTCGCAAACAGTAGAGCAGGCTTATCTCAACCTGCAGAACACACAGGAGCAGTACAAGGCAGCAGCGCAACAGCTGAGCGCCAGCGAAGAAGCATACCGCATTGCAGTAGCACAGCTGAAGCTGGGGGCGGTGAACATCGTAGACCTGCAGGTGCAGAAGAACCTGTACATACAGGCGCTGCAATCCTTTATACAGGCCAAATACAGCACTATCCTCAACAGGAAGATATATGAATTCTATACAGGAGAACCAGTAACAAACGAATGAAACTATGAAAAAATATAAATGGCTAATAGCAGGTATCGTCATCCTTTTGCTGGCAGCACTTTGGTTTTGGAAATTCAGGAACCGCGAAGCGCCGGTGGTGATCAGCACAGAGAAACCCACCTATGGTTTCATTGCCAACGCGATCACCGCCACAGGCACCATACAGCCGGTGGATACGGTGTCTGTTGGCACGCAGGTATCGGGCACCATCAGATATATCTATGCAGATTTCAATACCCAGGTAAAGAAAGGACAGCTGGTGGCTGAACTGGACAAATCACTGTTACAGGCCCAGGTAAACCAGTACCAGGCCAACCTGCGCTCAGCAGAAGACCAGCTGGTATACCAGCAAAGCAATTTCAACCGGCAATCGCAACTGTTCCAGGTAGGCGCCATTGCCCGGGCAGATTTTGAAACGGCGCAATACACCCTCAACAGCGCCAAAGCCAATGTGGCCGCTATCAAAGCACAGCTGCAATCGGCCAATCAGAACCTGGCCTACAGCAATATCTACTCTCCTATTGACGGCGTAGTCATGAGCAGGAATGTGAACATCGGCCAAACTGTGGCCGCCAGCTTCAACACCCCTACCCTGTTCATTATCGCAAAAGACCTGACCAAGATGCAGGTACAGGCCAGTGTGGATGAAGCCGACATCGGCAACGTACAAAAAGGACAACGTGTAACCTTTACCGTGGATGCATTTCCCGACGATGTATTTAACGGTACCGTACAGGAGATCCGCCTGCAGCCCACCACCTCCGCCAATGTGGTGACCTACGTAACCATCATAGACGCTCCCAATAACGATATGCGGCTCAAACCCGGGATGACCGCTAACGTAACCATCTATACGAAAGAAGCGAAGAACGCCCTCCTGGTCAGTGCCAAGGCCCTGAAGTTCAAGCCTGATTCCGCCCTGCTGAAAGATTATGTGATCCTGGGCCACAGGGGAAGGGATACCAGCCATGCCGGCGCCTCTCCCGCTTTTTACCGCAGCAAACGGCCGGATACCCTGCAAACAAAACCGGATACCAGCAAAAAACTAACCGCCCCGGATGAGGCAGCACACCGCGCCTCTGTATGGATCCAGCGGGGTGACACGCTGCTGCAGCGGCGGATATTGACCGGGCTGAATGATGAGACGAATGTGCAGGTGCTTCACGGACTGGATACATCGGATAATGTGATCAATGATGCCCGGCGCTTAAGCCGGAGCGAGAAGAGCGGCCAGGCTGCGAAAAGTCCGTTTATGCCATCCAGACCGAGAGGCGGAGGCGGAAGAAGAGGAGGATGATAGTGCAAAAAAAAAATGATGAACCGATGAATAACAAAATATTAGAGATACAGGAACTGAAAAGAGAATTCCGGATGGGAACAGAAACGGTGCGGGCATTGAAAGGCGTATCCTTTGAGGTAACGGCAGGAGAATTTGTGACCATCATGGGCAGCAGCGGCAGCGGCAAAACAACCTTGCTGAATATATTGGGTTGCCTGGATAAGCCTACCGCAGGTAATTATCTGCTGGATGGCGTGAATGTGGGCGGGCTCTCGCGGGATGAGCTGGCAAGGCTGCGTAACCGGAAGATAGGCTTTGTGTTCCAGTCGTATAACCTGCTGGCGCGCACCAGTGCGCTGGAGAACGTAGAACTGCCCCTGTTCTACAACTCCGCGCTGACGGCGCATGACAGAAAGGAGAAGGCCATCAGAGCCCTGGAAGCCGTGAAGCTGGCAGAACGGCTGGACCACATGCCCAACCAGCTCTCCGGCGGACAGCAGCAACGTGTAGCCATTGCCCGCGCACTGGTGAACGAGCCAGTAATGATCCTGGCAGATGAGGCCACCGGTAACCTGGATACCCGCACTTCGTACGAGATCATGGCGTTGTTGCAGGAATTGCACCAGGCGGGTAAAACCATCGTATTTGTGACGCACGAACCGGATATCGCTGCTTTCAGCAGCCGGACCGTCATGCTGCGGGATGGCAAGGTAATTAAAGACCAAAAGAATGAAAACATCAGATCAGCCAGACAGGCATTGGCGGAATTGCCGGTAACGGATGATTATTAAATGTTTAAGGTTTGAAGTTTGAAGTTTGAGGTTTGAAGTTTGAGGTTTGAAGTTCGTTAGATGTTAGATGTCTTGATTAGTAGCCGGACTATTGTAATGAACCTGTAACTTTCAACGAACCTCAAACCTCAAACCTCAAACCTCAAACTTGAACTATTTGTTATGAGCTTTCTGAATCTTATAAGAATCGCCCTCCGGGCCTTGCAACGTAACAAGCTGCGGGCATTCCTCACCATGCTGGGCATTATCATCGGGGTAGGCGCAGTGATCGCCATGGTAGCTATCGGCCAGGGCTCCAAGCAAAGCATCCAGGACCAGCTATCCAGCATGGGCTCCAACATGATCACCGTACGGCCTAACAGTAATGTAACAGTAGGCGGAGGTGCGAGGCTGGATGCCACCAGCCTGCAAACGCTGAAACTGGAAGATGTGAATGCCATAGCACAGCAGGCGCAGTACATCAGCGCCGTTTCACCGCAGGTATCGGGCAGAGGGCAGGCCATCAGCGGGGCATTGAACTGGCCCACTACCATACAGGGTGTCAGCCCTGATTACCTGGATATACGGGACTGGCCACTGAAAGACGGCATCGCCTTTACTGAGAACGATGTGAAGGCGGCCAGCAAAGTATGTCTTGTGGGACAAACAGTCGTGGAGAACCTGTTCAGTGCCGGTGAAAGCCCCGTAGGGAAAACCATCCGCTTCAACAAGATCCCCTTCAAAGTGATCGGGGTACTGAGCGAGAAAGGCGAAAATGCATTCGGACAAGACCAGGACGATATTATCATTGCCCCCTATACTACCGTACAAAAAAGAATCCTCGCCATTCCATACATCCAGAACATATATGCGTCGGCGATAGATGAGAGCAGCACTACACAGGCCACTGCAGAGCTGACAGACATCCTGCGCAGCGCTCACAAACTGAAAACCGGGGACGATGATGATTTTACTGTACGTACACAGGCAGAACTGATCAATACCTTCAGCTCTACCAGCCAGCTGCTGACGGTACTGCTGGCCGCCATTGCAGGCATCTCACTGGTAGTGGGCGGCATTGGCATCATGAACATCATGTATGTATCGGTAACGGAGCGCACTAAGGAAATAGGCCTGCGTATGTCTATCGGCGCCAGGGGTATTGATATCCTGCTGCAGTTCCTGATAGAAGCGATCCTCATCAGTATCACCGGCGGGATCATTGGTATCCTGCTGGGGCTAACGGCGTCTAAACTGATCACCATCTTTCTTTCATGGCCTACCCTGGTATCCGAAAGTTCTATTGTCCTCTCCTTCCTGGTATGTACTGTTACGGGGGTATTCTTTGGCTATTACCCGGCGGTGAAGGCCAGCAGGCTGGACCCGATAGAAGCGTTGAGGTATGAATAAGTTGTCAGTTGTCAGTCGTAAGTTGTCAGTTGTCAGTCGTAAGTCGTAAGTCGTAAGTCGTCAGTGATTGATACGAAAATATACTCGCTTTAATCACTGACGACTTACAACTGACCACTGACAACTATTATTTTACCAGATTTACAATTTCATTCAATTTACTACTCAACCTGTTCACTGCTGCAGCTGCAACCTGGATCTGTTCCTGGGCTTCTTTCCAGTTACGTTGTTCGATCGCTTCGCGTATGCCGGGAAGGGTTTTTACGCCGTAGCCGGTGTAAAAGCCGGGAGCATAGATAGTGTGTTTAAACCAGGAACGGCGGGGCAGTCCGGCTTCCGTGAGCAGGCTTTGTTCCGCTTTATACAGCGCTTCATTAAGGCTTTGCCGGGCGGCGGCGCTAATGGTGGTTTTAGCCAGGGAGTCCGCCAGTTTTGCGCTGGATCTGTCCAGCGCTACAAGGGCGTTTTGCAGGGCAGAGAAATCCAGGTAAGGTACCTCCGCTTTTGCTGCCGGTGCGGTAAACGGTTTGGTGGGATCGCTGGCCAGCTGGTAAGTGCGTTCTTTGATCAGGCGGTTTTCCAGCAGGGTGCTTTCGCGGAGCTGGTCTGTTTGATCCGTGAGGTCTTTTACATAACCGCTGATAGTTTTATGCAGGTCGCTAAAGTCGAAAGGCAGCACATCGGCGTCTGCCAGGCGAAGAGCAGCGCGACCGGCTACTTTAGACAGGGCCACCCCATAGTGAAAGCCGGGATCTTTAAAGCGGGAATAATCATCATAAGAATCATAGATAGAGTGATATTCACCGCCGTCATCTTCTCCGCCAAAGCCCAGGTTCAGGGAGGGAATGCCCAGGTGCTGGAAGAAAGGTGAGTAGTCTGATCCGGAGCCCAGGGCGCCCAGCGTGAGGGATTTTTTCTCCAGCTGCTCTTTTCTTTTTGCAGGGGCGGCGTTCACCACCTGTGCGGCTTTCATTCTTTCGTATATGCTCACCTGTGTTTGCGGGTCGGTCACATCTTTTGCGATCACATCCATTAGCTTTGTCAGTGCATGCGAACCACCGGCGCCGAGAAAGCCACGGCCATTGCCGTCTGTATTGATGTAGGCTACTGCTTTCTGCTGCAGCTCAGCAGCATGATCTTCCACCCATTCAGTAGAGCCCAGAAGACCGGGCTCTTCGCCGTCCCAGGCGCAGTATACGAGCGTACGTTTAGGTTGGTAGCCGTTCTTCACGAGTGCGCCGATAGCTTTCGCCTCTTCCAGCAGCGAGGCCAATCCACTAACGGGATCTCCTGCGCCGTTCACCCAGGCATCGTGGTGGTTGCCGCGGATCACCCATTGATCGGGATACTGGGAGCCTTTGATGGTGGCGATCACATCGTAGGCGGGTACGATGTTCCAATTGCATTCCACTTGTAAATGCACGGTAGCTTTGCCCGGACCGGTATGATAGGTGATGGGCAGCGCGCCCCGCCAGTCTTCCGGCACTACAGGGCCTTCGAGGGCAGCCAGCAAAGGCTGCGCATCGTGATAGCTGATGGGCAATACAGGGATCTTCAGGATGGTAGGTGCAGCAGCACGTTCCAGCCTTTTGGCATTCTCTGTAGCGCCTACGCCAGGTGTGAGCGGATCACCGGGATAGATCACCATGTCCATAACGGAGCCACGTTGCACGCCGAATTCATTTTTAAAGGCGCCTTTGGGGTATACATCGCCTTCGTAGTAACCATCCTCTTTAGGATCAGAATAGATGATACAGCCGATGGCGCCATGTTCTGCAGCTACTTTAGGTTTGATGCCTCTCCAGGAGCGGCCGTAACGGGCGATAACGATCTTGCCTTTAACGTCTATCCCTAAACGCTCCAGCTGTTCATAATCAGCAGGAAGGCCAAAGTTCACATATACCAGGGGTGCAGTTACGTTGCCGTCGCCGCTCCAGGCATTATAGGTAGGCAGCTGGCCTGCCTGTCCGGAGGTAGCATCTTCCTTCAGGGCCGGTTCTTTCAGCAAGGCGGTATATTTTGTGGGAGCGGTGAGCTCCAGCACTCTTGTTTTAGGTGTAGGGAAAAGTACCTGGTAAGTGACTATGCGGGCATCCCATCCATAGCTTTTAAATTGGTTCAGGATCTTCTCGGCTACGGCTTTACCTTCTGTGGCGCCTATGTTGTGAGGTTTCGAAGAAAATTCCTTTATGTTTTCGCCGATGTGTGTGCTGCTGAGCTGTTGGTCAAAGCTGGCTTCGAGTTGTGTATTGATTCCTTTGGCGCCGTTGGCCTTATCCTGGGCAGCTGCAGGTTGCGGAAGCTCCATCGCAAGGGCGGCAGCCATGGCAAGCGTGATAGGTATTCTCATGTTGTTGTTCTGATGATATGCAGGTGATTAAATTTTGGTTGGCGCAGACGATCATAGTCTACCGACAGTGTAGACAATTATACGGCGAATAGTTTTATTATGCAAGGGGAAAGTTAGTCGTTATGGATGAGTGGTATCGGCAGGTTGCGGGGCCGAAGTGTCGGGGCGTTGGGGTTGTATACTATCTGCGGGTAGTGTGTGGGTAGAGTCTGTACGGGTAGTGTCCCTCGTTTTGCCGGTGAGGATGCTGTCTGCCTGCATGGGGCTTATCCGGGTACTGGGAGCATTGCGTTCCTGCCTGGTCATGGTGCCCGTCTTTTCCATGTCTTTTAATTCTTTTTTGCTGAAAAGGTTCTGGGGATGTTTTTCGCGGCGGAGGCCTTCATCAAAGCGGTACTCAGCGCCCATGCGGGGAGCCTGGTAGACGTGCTCTTTCCGTTCAAAAACGCGATGGACGCGTGCGCAGCTGTATAGTAACAATGCGGAAGCGAATATGGTCACTGTCTCCCGGGGTAGACGCATATAGATTTGATTTAATGAGATATGGATATAGTAATGACTCTGAGGGGATAACGGTAAGGGGCCGGGGTTTATTGTTTGCTACAGCCTGTTACCAGCCGGCTTAGTAGGTAATGGCGTCTATCTTATAACGTTCTTTTTCTTTCACCACCAGCAGCCTGATAGTCGTCTTTGTTTGAGTATCCTTATCTAGCAGAGAAATAATATATCCATCTTTTTTTCTCAGCGGATCTTTGCTGACAGAAAGTGTTTTCAACCAGTCTTCATCGGCATCCCGGGCGTTCAGAAATGGATCATAGTCCAGCTCTGCGCCTTTTATCTTGCTTAAAAGCCCTGCTGTGCAATATTGCTTCCTGATTGAATGGAGTTTCTTTTCGCTGGGTGATTCCTTCAGGAACTCAGCGATATATTCCGTATAAAACTGTCTTAACATCTCCATGGAAGCATCACTCGGGGCCTTGGCGCGCGCAGGCCCGGAAAGGCTTATCACCGCGAAAACGGTTATCAGGAATGAGGTCAGGAGTGTAGGTTTCATGTAATAAATTTAATAACAAAATACGGATTCCGTTATTTAAATCTTATCCGCATTGACATCTTGGTTATGTTATCCGGCTTGACGGCAGGGTTCATGTTTATTTTAACATGATCCCGCAAGTAACCGGATAAAATGGGGAAAAATTGTCTCTCCACACTATCAGATGGTTGATTCGGGGGATAGCTAACTATGGCGCCACCATTGCGGTATATGGCAAGTTTCACAATTTTAAAACTATCGATCGCCGCATTTTCATGAATGTATAGGTCAACAACAGCATAACCGGTTGATTTTCCGCCGTTAAAATTGATAGGAAGTGCAGCGAAATAATCTTCCTGCTCAATATCAAATGGCATTGGCTGTATAGGATCAGTGAGCACAGTGGGAGTGCCTGCAGTTGATTGATGTGACTGAAGCCAATCGGCATCAAGCGCTTTCGATGTGTAGTTAAAAACGAGATCTTTATCCCATTTGAGTTTTCGCTTTATCAATACCCTACCTGAACGATCTATCTTATACGGTTCATTATTGTAAGATAAGACAGTTTCAAGCTGCTTATAGAATTCGGCATTAACTTCAACCTTTTCATAAACATCCTTTCCCGGTTGAAAGAGAATGGGCTCAAATTCGAGATACGTGTTCAGATAGTAAAAATAGATTATAGCGCATAAAAGCGGAAGGAATAACCAGATCGTCCATTTCTTAACTTTCATAATATTAAAAATAACGAAGCACTATGTCATCCATTTTCGAAGACAACTTTTAAACAAATCCGGTCTATGCCAAGGGGTTTTCATCTTTCAATATTCGTTGACAATGACCTCATCATCTGGTCAACAATCACTACTCTCAGGCACTACCACACAAATAAAAGGAGATTTTCTTTTTCAAACGAATTTTTCCCTGGATATTTATCTCACCGCACTCTATCTTGCAACTTGCAAAAAATACAGGAGTACATGATCAAACGTTGTCTAATGGCATGGCTGCTGCTGGCAGGGTGCGCCACCGTATCCTTCGCGCAGTCTTCAGAAAAGAACAGCATCAATATCATTCCCAAGCCATTGCAGGTAACTGCAAAAGAAGGCTTTTTTCAATTAAAGCCCGGCACCGGAATATTCGCCAGCCCTGCTTTCCAGCCGGCCGCTAAGCTGTTCATCCAGCAAGCCGGCTTATCGCAGCCACTACAGACGCTAAAAGGCAACGCAACACCGGCAAACGCTATCAGCTTTGTAAAAGCCGCGCGCAACGCCTTCCCCTCTCCTGTTGCTTACCGCCTGGAGATTACACCGAATAAAGTAACCATTACTGCTAACAGCGACACCGGCGCCCTGAACGGCATGTATTCCCTCTTACAACTACTGCTGCTGCAACCGGAAAAAGGCACGCTGCCCTGTGCACTGATCAATGATCAGCCACGCTTCTCCTACCGGGGCATTCACCTGGATGTGTCCCGTCATTTCCGCGACACCGCCGAGATCAAACGTTTCCTGGACCTGATGGCCCTTTATAAAATGAATACTTTCCACTGGCACCTTACCGACGGCGCCGGCTGGCGGCTGGAAATAAAAAAGTACCCGGAGCTTACCAGGCAAGCCGCCTGGAGAACGCAACAAAACTGGAAAGACTGGCGGGACCATGGCCGCAGATACAGCACAGAAGGTGATCCCAACGCCTACGGCGGTTATTATACACAAGACGAAGCACGGGCCGTTGTGGCCTATGCCAAAGTGCGCGGCATTACCGTAATACCGGAAATTGAGATGCCCGGCCACTCTGAAGAAGTGCTGGCCGTGTACCCGCAGCTGGGATGCACAGGCTTACCTTATAAAAACTCAGAGTATTGCCTGGGCAACGACAGCACCTTCACTTTCCTGGAAGGCGTGCTGACAGAAGTAATGAGCATCTTTCCTTCTACGTATATTCATATAGGTGGCGACGAAGCAGATAAGAAAGCCTGGAAGCAATGTCCCAAATGCCAGCGGCGAATAAAAGACGAGCACCTGGCAGACGAACATGCCCTGCAAAGCTATGCTGTCCGCAGAATGGAAAAATTCCTGCAGCATCACCATCGCAGGCTGCTGGGCTGGGACGAGATCCTGGAAGGCGGACTGGCCCCGGACGCCACCGTTATGTCCTGGCGGGGAGAAGCAGGCGGTATCACCGCCGCCAAAGAGGGCCATGATGTAGTGATGACGCCGGGCCGCTTCTGCTACTTTGATGCCTACCAGGGCGACCCCGTTACGCAGCCTGAAGCCATCGGCGGTTATCTGCCCCTGGAAAAAGTATACAGCTATGATCCTGTACCACAGGAGCTGGACAGCAATGCAGCCAAACATATCCTGGGCGCACAGGCAGCCATCTGGACAGAATATATCCCTACTTTCAGTCACCTGGAATATATGGTCTACCCGCGGCTCTTAGGTCTTTCAGAAGTAACGTGGACAGCCGCGAAAGACAAGCGCTGGGCCGATTTCCAGCAAAGGCTGCAGGCGCATTACCTGTTATTACAGCGCTTACACGTTAACTACTACCGGCCTTCTTATGACCTTACCATCAAGCCGGTGTTTAACTATGCACAGGGCACAGCTACCATTACTTTCAGCAGCGAACAATATCAACCGCAGATCCGGTATACGCTGGACGGCACAGCGCCCAATGCCGGCTCTTCCCTGTTCAAAGACAGCATCCTCTTGAACCACTCCGCTGTAGTAAATGCGGCCATCTTCCGGGATACCATTCTGCCAGGAAAGATAGCAAGCCTCGCGGTAGATTTTCATAAAGCCATCGGTAAGAAAGTACAGTATAATAAGCCTTACAGCAAAAGCTATGTAGCCCAGCAGGACAGCACGCTGGTAAATGGCTACAGGGGCAGCCTTACCTATGGTGATGGCCAATGGCAGGGCTTTACCAACGACCTGGATGTTACCCTGGATATGGAGCAGGTTACCACGTTGCAAAGCCTTTCTATTTCATTTATGCAGCTCACAGGCCCGGGCGTTTATATGCCGGGATCAGTGGAAGTATCGGTGTCTGACGACGGGCAAACTTTCCGGCCGGTGCAGAAAGTAGAGAATGATGTGCCGGTAAGCCAGGCAAGGCTCACCTTCAAAGAATTCAAATTTGATCTGAAGCAGGAAAAGGCAAGATATGTAAGAGTGTATGCGCCCAATACACAGCGGGGATTTCTGTTTACGGACGAGATAATTGTGTACTAGCTATTAGCTTTTGGCAGTTAGCTGTTAGCCATTTTGCATCGTGCGGGCTAACAGCTAACTGCTGATTGCTAACAGCTTACTTCACCGTAAAACCCTGCTTCAACACGAAATCATCTGAGCTGCGGCCAATATTCAACGTATACTGGCCTTTGTACAGTTTCCAGTTACGCGCGCCCAGGTCCCATTTCTGCAGATCGCTTACCGGGATGCTAAGCGTCACCGTTTCTTCTCCACCTTTATTTACGCTTACCCTGGCAAAAGCTTTCAGCTCTTTCAGCGGCATCCTTTCCATATCAGGATACTGGATATAGGCCTGCACCACTTCGTCGCCATCAAAGGCGCCGGTATTCTTCACGTTTACGCTTACACGGATGGTATCTTTCAGCGCATAGGTCTTTTGCGGCGCCTGGTTCCAGGCATACCCAAAAGAAGTATAACTTAAACCGAACCCAAAAGGATATGCCACTGCGCCTTTGAAATAACGGTAGGTACGGCCTTTCACGCTGTAGTCTTTATAGTCGGGCAGATCGCTGAGCGAGCGGTAGAAGGTAACCGGCAGACGGCCCGAGGGCGATACATTGCCAAATATAATGTCTGCCAGGGCGCGGCCGCCTTGTTCACCCGGGTACCAGGCCAGGATGATGGCGTCTGCATAAGGTGCTATGGCCGCGATATCTACTGCGCTACCGGCAGTAACAACAGCGATGATGGGCTTCTTATGCGCAGCACGCAGTTTCTTCATGAATGCCAGCTGGGAAGCAGGCAGGCTAAGGGTGGATTTATCACCGCCGGATGCAGACAGGAAAGCATCGCCCTCCTCTCCTTCCAGCACAGGGCTCAGGCCTATTACAGCGATGGTCAGGTCGCTGTTCTCCGCAGCCCATATACCGCCAAAATGTACGGTGTCTTTATAATCGCAACCCATATCATACTGCACGGCGGTGGCAGGTCCGGCTGCTTCAGCGATGCCCTCTGCAAAGGTCACCAGCTTACCGTTGATGCCATGGTAATTCGCCACCAGGGGATCTGCCGCGGCAGCATTGGAGCCCAGTACGATCATGGAACTGTATTTGTCTTTCGGCAAAGGCAGTACACCGTCGTTCTTCAGCAGTACCATGCTTTGCTGGGCGGCTTTGCGCGCCAGCTCTATATGATAAGCGTTATGCACGCTGTCTGCCCCGTAACGGTTATAAGGGGCCAGTCCGCCTTCGTCAAAAAGGCCCAGTTTCATCTGGGTGCGGAGACTATAGCTTAATACGCTGTCAACATCTTTCACCGTCAGCAATCCCTGATCTATGGCTTTCTTCACATCATCCTGGAGAATGCTGCCGCATTCCAGGTTAACGCCTGCTTTCACGGCTGCTGCCGCTGTTTCTGTTTTAGTGGGAATGGCTTTGTGGCGCTGGTAGATATCATCCAGTGCGCCGCAGTCTGTCACCATCTGGCCTTTAAATTTCCACTCATCGCGCAGGATGGTTTGCAGAAGGGTTTTGCCCGTGCAGCAGGGCTCTCCGTTCAGGCGGTTATAAGCGCACATCATGGATTCCACACCTGCATCTGCCAGGTGCTTAAATGCATAGAGGTAGGTTTCGCGGAGGTCTTTTTCATCCACTACAGCGTTGAAAGTATGGCGGTCTGCTTCAGGCCCGCTGTGCACCGCAAAGTGCTTGGCGCAGGCAGCTGTTTTCAGGTGAGCAGGATCATCGCCCTGCAGGCCTTTGATAAAGGCAGTGCCCATAGTGGCGGTCAGGAAGGGATCTTCGCCGTAAGTTTCCTGTCCACGGCCCCAGCGGGGATCACGGAAAAGATTGATATTCGGCGTCCAGAAGTTGAGCCCCATGTACCACAGGCGGCGGTTCATGGCGACAGACAGGTTGTACTTGGCCCTGGCTTCTGTGGCGATGGAATTGGCTACTTCGTGGACCAGCGCCGTGTTGAAAGTGGCCGACATGCCAATGGCCTGCGGGTAGATAGTAGCTTCGCCTGCCCGGGCAATACCGTGCAGCGCCTCGTTCCACCAGTTATAAGATGGGATCTGCAGGCGGTCTACCGCGGGGCTTCTGTAGCCCAGCATGGCGATCTTCTCTTCTAATGTCAATGTCTGCAGCAGGTTCTTTACCCGCGCTTCCACCGGTTCATTTACGTTCTTGAATAGATAAGACTGTTGCGCAAAGGCGCCGATGCTCATGCATAGTATGAGCAATAAACTAAGGTATCTTTTATAACTCATCAGGAAAAATTTAACGTTTGAAGTCTAAAGTTTGAGGTCTGAGGTTCGTTGAAGGTTAGCGGTTTCTGAAAAGTACCTTAAGCAGGCATGGTTGTTCTGAACCTCAAACATCTAACGAACTTCAAACCTCAGACTTCAAACCTGAAACTTAAGCATTGGTTTTATGTTCACTGCCTCCCGTAAAGAAACAGCATTTTAAGGAAAGTTAATATCATCCTTCCCTAAAAATATTTTTAAAAGAACGAACATTCGTTTATCTTTGTCCCCGTTATGAGACCAAAAGACGAAAACAAAGAGGCGCTGATCAGGGAGAAGGCCATTGAAATGATCGTACAGGAAGGCTTTGACGGGCTAAGCATGCAGAAACTGGCCAAAGCGGCGAACCTTTCTGCCTCTACTATCTACATCTATTTCAAAAGCAGGGAGGATATGCTGAACCAGTTGTACCTGTCCGTGGATGAGATCTTTTCAAAAGAGGTGCTGAAGAACTTTGACCCTGAGATGAGCTTTGCAGAGGGCTTATGGCTGCAATGGAAGAACCGTTACCGCTACATACAGAAATATCCCCTGCATTTTCATTTTTCAGAGCAATTCAGGAACTCTCCCCTGATCAAACATGCAGACATCAAGGAAACGTCTTTCCGGGCAGCCTTGCAGCAATTTGTAAAGAATGCGGTGCAACGGAAAGAGATCATGGATTTACCTACGGAGATCTTCTGGTCGGTAGCCTACGGACCGTTCTATATACTGGTGAAATTTCACCTGCAGCAAAGCAGTATGGCGGGAAAACCCTTCTCACTGAACGAGCAGAAACTGAAACAGGCTTTTCAGCTCGTGCTAAAAGCACTCAAACCTTAATTTAATAACACTTATTTTATGCAGTTAAATCATGCTAACCTGCCGGTGCCTAATGTACCGGCTACAAGAGACTTTTTTGTTCAGCATTTCGATTTTGAAGTATTGCCCGCCCCCGGCGGCGACAAATTCGCCGTCCTGGAAGGGAAAGGGGGCTTTATTCTCAACTTTATGTACGACAAAGAGAGCGAAAGTCCCGAGTCTATGGTGCGTTATCCCAAAAACTTCCATATCGGCTTTTACCTCGATACGCCTGCTGAAGTGCGGGAAAAACATGCCTCCCTCACCAGCGCCGGGATCACCGCCAGTGAAGTGGAAGAAATGAACCGCGGCGGTTTTGCTTCCACTACTTTTTATTGCTACGCCCCCGGCGGCTTATTAGTAGAAGTGAGCGCCCAGGGTTAATGGAACCTACTCCGTTCTCAAACTTCGTAGAGGATTGGCAAGCGCCGCCTTTACAGATTGATAGGCAATAGTAAGGGTAGCTATCGCAAAAGAGATGATCAGCGCCAGCAGGAAAATGCCCGGGCCCATACTTACCTGGTAGGCAAAATTTGTGAGCCAGCTGTGCATCACATACCAGGCCAACGGCGTTGCCACTATGAACGCGATAGCGATCAGCAGGAAGAATTCCTTTGCAAACAAGGCGACAATATCAGGCATGGAAGCCCCCAACACTTTGCGGATGCCTACTTCTTTGGTTCGCTGTACGGCAGCAAAGGTTACCAATCCATACAAACCGAGGCAGCCGATAAGAATAGCGAGCGAAGAAAAGAGCTTAAAGGCCGTGTACACCTTTTCCTCCTGGCGGTAAAAACCTGCGATATGATCATCGAGGAATTCATAGTAGAACAGGTTATCGGGGAAGAGGCTGTACCAGTTTTTTTCTATACGGCTGACGGTTTCGCGCATGTGCTGCGGCTTTATTTTCACACTGGCAGAAAAGAACATTTTGTCATCATACCAGAGTATACAGGGCCGGATCTTTTTATGTTTGGACTCGCTCTGAAAATCCTGCGCCACGCCAATCACCGTACAATAGGTGCCATTTGCGAGGATATGCTTGCCCAGCGCTGCCTGTGGCCCTGCTATACCCAGCTTGTGTAGCAGGGCTTCATTCACCACTACGTTATGGGTGGTATCCCCCGCGCTTTTTTTAGCGATCTTCTCCCCGCCAGCATTCTTATGCCAAACATGTCTATATAATGCTCATCCACTATTTTGATCTCGGTTACATCGTCTTTGGTAATACCCAGCTCCGGAGCTGATAAAGGACAGAAAATGCGGTTATACACCGGCGCTCCTGTTGAAAAGCACACATCCGCCACACCGGGGTTACTCAGTAATTGCTCACGCACCACTTCGCGTTTGGCCCTGTCGGCCAGATCAAAGGCGATCACGGCTTCTTTGTTAAAGCCCAGGTCCTGGTTCCGGAAAAAGTCCATCTGCCGTGCAACGATCATCGTACCAATGATCAACACCTGTGAAATAACAAACTGCAGCAGCACCAGGCCTTTGCGCAGGGTAAAGCCGCGGTACACTGCACCGGTGGAACCTTTCAGCGATAAAACAGGCTGAAAAGCCGACTGTACGAAGGCGGGGTAAAGCCCTGCCAGCAGGATCACCAGCACCGTTACCGCTGCGAGCAGCCCCAGCACCCCTGGCTGAAACAATTGGTAGCGATCTATTTTTATACTCAGCCAGCCAGCTGCCTGCGGTAGCAGAAAATAAGCCGCCAGCATCGCCAGCAACACAGAAAGGAGCACCAACAGGGAAGTCTCGCCCATGAACTGGCGGATCAGTTGTGAGCGGCCCGCGCCCAATGCTTTACGTACGCCTACTTCCCTGGCGCGCTTTGCCGCCTGCGCAGTGGCCAGATTAATGAAATTGATACAGGCAGTGATGATAATAAATAAGGCTACAACTGCCAGCCCGTAGTAAGTACCGCGGGAAGTGGTAGGCATGTCGGCCGTATTGAGGTAGCGTTGATCAAAATGAATATCGCGGAGTGGCTGTATGGGCAGCCTGGCTTCCCTGGCAAGATCGGCGCCCCAGTTCTTGGCGATGAAAGCTTTCATTCTTCCCTGCAAACGGGCCAGCGGGTAGTTTTCAGGCAATACGATATAGGCGTTGCCTCCCATGATAGCATAAAATTCACGGGCGCCGGCGCCTAAATCCTTTTTCACCGTAGCAAAAGAGACCAGGAAACGAAAGGGCAGGCTGGTATTACCGGGCGGGTCTTTCACCACGCCTGTTACCCGCAGATCATACTGGTTATCCAGGTTAATGAGCTCCCCCATGGCGTCTTTATTGCCGAAGTATTTCCTTGCCATGCTTTGCGTAAGCACGATGGCGTTGGGTTCTGACAGCGCCGTGCGCGGGTTGCCCTGCAACCATTGATAGTCAAAGATGCTGGTGAACTCCTCATCCGCATACATATAGCCATGCTCGTTATAGCGCTGCTGACCTATTTTGAGTTGCCCGAGCTGCTGATACCATACCTGCGATATATTTTCCAGTTCAGGAAAATCGGTACGCAGGGCAGGTACAACGCCCATGGATACACTGGGATTAAAGTCGAGCGCATTAAGTGTAACCCGGTAAGTCCGCGCTGCTTTACGGTGAAAGTTATCGTAGCCGAGCTCGTTTCTTACAATCAGGAAGATAACGAGACAGGAGGCGATGCTGATAGTCAGACCGAAAACATTCAGCAATACATAATTAAGATTGCGCTGAACATTTCTGAAGGCAATGATGCAGTAGCTTTTGAACATGGAACGAGTGATTGGGCTTATGAGATACCTAAATAAGTGCCAGATCATAAGCTGTTGATAACCATATTCAAAATGTATAGATATTGTCCATTTTCGGTACAGGGGTGTACGGTTCCGGACAGCCTTAATGAAGTACAAAATTTGGTCATATCAATGGCACGGCTATTGTGACGTTAGTGTTATGGAAAAGCATATCATCACCATCGTACTGAATGACAAGCCCTACCAGCTTTTCATATCCATCGATCACCAGGAAGAAGAGATCACGTACCGGGTAGAACCGGGAGCGGATGAAGAGGAACTGGATGATATCATCCCTGACAATCTCGAGTTCAGGGCCAATGGACATGTAAAGTTTGATGAAAGGCTGAAGACAGTGGAAAGCGAGCAGATAGCACGCCTGATCTGGCAGGAGATACTGGATAAACTGAATCATTTATAGTGTTTATAGTGTGGGATAGCCGCACTGTTATATGGGCCTGACAGGCACGTCTGAGTGGATGCGTGTCCCTGTATATCTATGACCTGTACTTCTTGCTGTACCTATCCGCTTCATACAACTGATGGCAACGAAATGAGTATATATTTTCTCATATGCCGTAACTTCCCGCCCTAAAATATTTTTACGATGAAAACAGGATTCATAGGATTAGGAAATTTAGGAGCGCCCATAGCGGAAAATTTATTAATGCAACATCAACCCTTATATGTATATAACAGAACGGCAGCGAAAGCACAGCCGCTGGCAGACAAGGGAGCGGTGATCTGTACATCGGTGAAAGAACTGGCCGCCCTTTGCGATGTGGTGTTCTCACTGGTAGCAGATGATGCCGCATTGCGACACATTACCGAAGGACCTGACGGCATTGCCGCCAACCTGCGGCCGGGCGGTATTCACATTTCCATGAGCACCATCCTGCCGGCTACCAGTACAGCCCTGGCAGCAACCCACCGGCAATTTCAGAACCATTATATCACCTCGCCGGTAATGGGCAGACCGGAAGTGGCCAGGGCCAGGAAACTCAACCTGCTGGTATCCGGAGACGAGGCCGTGATAGCTTCGGTAAAACCATTGCTACAGGATGCGGGAGCTGTTAATGTGTGGGAATTTGGCCCGGAACCGGGTGCTGCCAACGTGGCCAAACTGTGCAGCAACTACCTGATCCTTTCCGGGGTGGCTGCCATGGCAGAAGGTATTCACCTGGCCAGGCAAAGCGGTATCCAGGCGGAACAATGGTTACAGATGCTGACGCAAACCTTATTCAACGCACCTTATTATCATATTTATAGCAGCGCCCTGCTGAAAGAAGCCTATGTGCCACCTGGCTTCAGCCTGGCCATGGCATTAAAAGATGCCAACCTGGTATTACAGCAGGCACAAACGGCCGGCGTCCCGATGGCAGTAGGGCAAAAAACGCAGGAGCTTTTGCAGCAGGGAGTAGCCAACGGGTTGGGGGATCAGGATGTTGTGGCAGTGCAGAAGGTCGTAAGCGGCAAATTCTAAGTTGACAGTTTCCAGTTGTCAGTTCTCAGTGCTGAACATTCACAATGCTTTTACCGGCAACTGTCAACTGACCACTGACGGCTTTCATCCCAAACCTGGCCCATTAGGTTGCGGTTCAGCTTTATCAGGCCTTTTGATCGCATTCCAGATCTGATTGGTCACTTCCCGGCCTTCCAGGGTGATAACACGCGGTGAACACTCCATACCCGCTTCTGTTTCAAACAGAATGAGATTGTCGGGCATTTCACAGCCACAGATACCGGACAGGTTCTGATCCGTTATGTAATAAGCGGGCCGGCCATTATACGCTTCCTGTTCCATGTGAAGGGTATAGTGCCGGCCTTTTACATGAATGTCAATTGTTTTGGTATCAGACATGTAGCAAAGTTTATTTGAAAAAAGGGCCACAAGTTTGGGGCCAGTGTGAATGGCCGGCTCCTGGTCAGTAACTGCCGGTAGCAGAAAAATAGTATTCAAAAACACCCCGCTTGTCTACAAAAACACCTGCCTTATCTACTACTTTCCCATGGAGGCACCTCCTATGAATAAATTTGGTAACTTATAGCTGCATGAAGATGACGCGAACGACCACAAATACAACCTACGGGATTGTAGCCTTGCACATACTGATCTGGGGAGCACTGATGGCCTTACCGCATTTACTGACCGGTAATCAGCCACTTCCGCCCGGCGCATTACCGGGCAGCTTCTGGCTGATCAGCAGCATCCTGCACATCGGCGCGTTCTACCTGAACGCCTACGTACTCTTCCCCCGCTGGCTCAATAAAAAGTACTGGTGGCTGTACCTGCTCAGTATCGTCTTTGTAGTGGGGGCTGTTAACTATATCAAGATCGGCATACTGGCGGCATTTTATCCACAGGTGAACATCAGGGGTACCGCCCAGATGATGATCTTTTTCCCCGTGATCGTTTTCCTGATAGCCAGTACGATTTACCGGCTGGTGGTAGATAAGATCCGGTATGAAAAAGAGCAGAAGGAACGACAGGCAGAACAGCTGGCCATGGAACTGAAGTTCCTGCGTTCGCAGATCAGTCCGCACTTCCTGTTCAACGTGCTTACCAACCTGGTATCACTGGCGCGTAAGAAATCAGACCTGATGGAACCCTCCCTCATCATGCTGTCTGACCTGATGCGATATATGCTGTATGATTCTGAAGTAAAGAAGGTGCCGCTGGAAAAAGAGATCGCCTATCTCAAGAGCTATATAGAATTGCAGAAACTGCGTTTTGGCGATGATACCCGTATTGAGACGCAGATCGATATTGCCCCCGATGAAGAGCAGCTTACCATAGAGCCCATGCTGCTCATCCCTTTTGTGGAAAACGCCTTTAAACACGGTATCGGATGGATTACAGATCCCTGGATCTCCATCCGCCTGGTAGTGGCGGAGAACCGCCTTACCTTTACCGTCAGGAATAAATTCAGCGTGAACGGGTCTGACAGCAAAGACGCCAATTCAGGCATCGGCCTGGCCAATGTAGGTACACGCTTAAAACTGCTGTACCCGGATCAACACATCCTTTCCGTACAGACGGAAGCGGATATATTCTCTACCGTATTAACTTTACAGCTACGATGATGCAATGCCTGGCCATAGACGATGAAAAACTGGTGCTGGACCTGCTGGAAGACAATATCCGGCAAGTACCCTTCCTCCACCTGGTAAAAGCCTGCCGTAATGCGCTGGAAGCCACCGCGGTGCTGCAGACCACTCCAATTGACCTGCTCTTCCTCGATATACAGATGCCCGGCCTGAACGGACTGCAGCTCCTGCAAACACTGCCAAAGCCGCCGATGACCATCCTCATCACCGCTTATGAACAATATGCCCTGGAAGGTTACAACCTGAACGTAGTAGATTACCTGCTGAAACCGGTCTCTTTTGAACGGTTCCTCAAAGCCTGTAATAAAGCCCAGGAAAGATTCCAATGGCAGCAACAGGCAACAAATGTCCCCAATACAGGGCCCGCCCCGGATCATTTCTTTGTGAACGTGGAATATACGCTTGTGAAAGTCGTGATCGATGATATTCTTTACGTGGAAGGCTTGAAGGATTATGTGAAGATCCACATCGCTTCATCTAAGAAACCAGTGATCACCAGGATGAGCATGAAGGCGATTGAAGAAAAGCTGGCTTCGCCAAGGTTTGTACGCACGCATAAATCATTCATTATTGCAACGAATAAGATCACGGCAATTAAAAGAGATTTAGTGTGTATAGGTGAGCTGGAATTACCCTTGAGTGAGTTTTATAAGGCCAATCTGGATAAGGTGATTAACAGGTAAAGAAGCAGGAACATAAGCACCTTCCTCGCTGTCATTGCGGGGAGCCGCGAGGGCTGGCGTTTGGGGGCCCGGCTCTTCACAGGGCCATCCGGGCCTCGCAATGACGGCGGCTGAAGGCCCTGCTTCGTTGCTCCTCGCCCTTATTCGCAATGATGGCGGGTGAAAACCTGACGCCAAGGGTTCATCTCTCAATTTCCCCCTTTCGTCTCTACACTTCCTCCTTAAATATACTCTCCAAAATCCACGCTGAAATGCCCGATAGTTTTGTGTTCAATAAAAACAGAAACTATGGCGGCTCACACACTTCACACACTCCTGCTCTTGCTTTGCGGATGTTGCCTGTTTGGACCAGTATATAGCCAGGTACAACTCTCAGGACTTGTTACCAACAAACAACAGCTAGCAATCCCCGGAGCCAGTGTTAGCCTCAAAGGCAGCAGCGCGGGCAGCGCTACAGACAGTACCGGGCGCTTTGCCTTCCCCACCTCTCTGAAAGGAAGACAAACGCTTTCCATTTCAGCTATCGGTTATAAAACAACAGAACGGGCGATCACTATCTCTGACACTGGTATAATCGTTAACGTTATACTGGCTTCAGCACATACAACCCTCGGAGAAGTAGTGATCTCTGCAGGCAGCTTTGAAGCCAGCGATAAAGCCAAAGGCGCTTCCCTCACGCCTATCGACGCCGTTACTGTAGCAGGCACCGGCGCTGATCTTTCCAACTCCTTTCGCTCACTGCCCGGCGCGCAGATGATAGGGGAACGGGAAGGCCTCTACGTACGCGGAGGGAGCGGCGAAGAAACCAAACAATTCGTAGACGGTACCCTGCTCAGGAATCCCAACTACCCCAGCGTTCCCGGCATCATACAACCTGCCCGCCTGAACCCCTTCCTGTTCAAAGGGATCCTCTTCAGCACAGGCGGCTACTCCGCCCAATACGGACAAGCCATGAGCAGCGCCCTCATACTGGAAAGCGTCTGACCTGCCGGATGTATCATCCGCCAGTGGTAATCTCTTCCCGCAAAATATCGGTATAGGCATCCAGCAGCTGGGTAAAAAAAGAAAAGCAGCTACGGCGTCAATGTTGATTACACCAACCTCTCCCCTTACAACAACATCGTGCCGCAAAAGCCGGATTATTTCATAGGGCCTGAATATGGCCGTGCACAAGCCAATTTCCGCATCAAGACCAGCAAAACTGGTATGCTGAAGTTCTATGCTGCTGGTACGCTCAGCAACGTAGGACTGCGCAACCCGGATGTGGACAGCCTTCCCCTGCAAAATTCCTTTCAGCTGCACAGCAGGAATATCTATACCAATATCAGTTACCGGGCAATGCTGGGGCCGCGCTGGAAGATAGCCGCCGCTGCAGCATATAGCTATAACCAGGAGAAGATATATACCGCACTGGAGAACAGTGCGCATGAAACCGTCTCTCCTCCGTCACCGCCGTTTTACAGGAAGAACATGCGCTATAACACCGGGTCAGACTTCGCGCAGGGCCGCGTAGTACTGACCCGGCTGTTCTCCCGTAACCAGGCGCTGCACATAGGCGTAGAGCATTTCTATACAGATGACCGCTTCCACAGCAATGACAGCATCTACCCGCTAACAGATCAGTTCAGCGCCGCATTTGCAGAAAGCGATATCTACCTGACACCAAATATGATGGCCAGAGCAGGTGTACGCCTAGAACATTCTTCGCTGCTGCAACAAAGCACAGTAGCCCCCAGGGCCAGCCTGGCCTATCGCTTTAATGACGGCGGACAGGTGAATGTTGCTTACGGTATCTTCTACCAAAAACCAGAAAATAGTTACCTCTTCCAGCAAAGAGACCTGCGCTCTTCCCGCGCAGATCATTATATCGTGAACTACACGCGCAAGGCAGGCAACCGCCTTTTCAGACTGGAAGCCTATTACAAGCAATATTACCAGCTGGTAAAGACATCACCGCAACTAAACAACAATGGCAAGGGCGATGCTAAGGGCATAGAGCTGTTCTGGCGGGATAAGCGCAGCATACGCGGACTGGACTACTGGATCACCTACACGTACCTGCATACGCAAAGGGATTACCTGAACTACCCCTACGCCCTGCAGCCTGGCTTTGCCACCCCGCATACCGCGGCCGTAGTTGTAAAACGCTATTTCCAGGATCTTAACCTGAACATTAATCTCGCTTACAATTTTGCCACCGGCAGGCCTTATTACGATATCAGGGCCATCGATGGCAATCATGCGCAGATCTATGACCAGGGCACTACAAAGGCCTATCATAATCTTAACCTGAGCGGCGCCTATATGTTCTCCATCTTCCCAAAATGGAAAAGAAAAGATTACAGCGGTATCGGCTTTGGTGTGAATAATATACTGGGCTCGCGGCAGGTATTTGGTTACCAGTACAGCTACAATGGCTTTAACAAAGTGCCCATAGTGCCGCCGGCCACCCGCTCTTATTACATCGGCATCTTTATGAGCTTCGGTATAGACCGTACTGAGGACTTTATCGATAACAACTTGTAAAAATTCCAAATAACAAATTTTAAACTTAAAAATCAGCATCATGAAAAAGTTAATGCTCCTTATTACTGCTTTCGCTTGCTTGTTATTCTCTGCCCGTGCACAAGACGCTCAACTTAGCAGCGCAGTATCCGGGCTTGAATCTGCCAAAACAGTGAAAGACTATCAAAGCCTGGCCGCCAAATTCATTCAGGCTGCCAATGCGCAGAAAAACAACTGGCTGCCCTACTATTACGCAGCCCTCTGTAATGCCAGGATCGGCTTCCTGCTGCAAGACGATGGCGATCGCATCGAACCATTCAGCAACGATGGAGAAACCTACGCCAAACAAGCGCAGGAACTGCTGAAAAGCAGCAGCAATAAAAAAGACCAGGCAGAATTGTACACGGTACTAAGCATGGTATACCGCACCAAAGTGTTCATCAACCCGATGACCTATGGCCGCCAATATGGCCCCAGCTCCCAGCAGTACCTGGACAAAGCCCTCCAGCTGGACCCTGGCAACCCGCGTGCGCTCTACCTGCAGGCCTGGGTAAAGTACTACACCCCCAAAATGTGGGGCGGCGATAAAGCACAGGCAAAAACACTGCTGGCAGAAGCCATGAAAAATCTCGCAGCACAACGCCCGGCGGATAATGTACAACCCAGATGGGGAAAAGCGGAAAGCGAGGAGCTGTTGGCGAAGTGGAAGTAAAAGTTGTCAGTTGTCAGTTGTCAGTTGTCAGTCATCAGTTGTAATCATTTAATATATGCCATCTTTCCGCGCTAATCACTGACAACTGACAACTGACGACTGACGACTTTTTTATTGTAATTTCACGCAAACGACAGTCCATGCTTGCCATCAGCTATGAAGCCTTCTACGAAACCGCGCGCCTGCTCAGCTTCTCAAAAGCCGCAGAGGTATTGTATATGACCCAGCCATCTATCAGCAAACACATTCGCCTGCTGGAGAACCAGTTCAATCTCAGCTTTTTTGAGCGGAAAGGCAGCACCATCCAGCTAACGGCAGCAGGAAAGATCCTGTTCGATCATGTAAAGCAGGCCAAAGAGCTGCAGCGTAATATGCAGGTTAACCTCAGCAGCCTCTCAGGTAAACAGCAGGCAAAAGGCTCGCTGGTAGTAGGGGCCAGCACCACCATATCTTTGTATGTGATACCGGGGATCTTATCCAGTTTCCACCAGCAATACCCGCATATCCAGTTGCGCCTCCTGAACAGCAATTCGGAGAATATCCTTCGCGCACTACTGGAGCAGGAAATTGACCTGGGCATTACTGAAAGCAGGAATAAGCATACCACCGTGCAGTATAAATTCTTTATGAAAGACGAGGTGATCCCCGTATGTCATCACAGCAGCCCCCTGGCTAAAAAGAAACGGGTAATGGTAGAAGAGCTGAGAACCATACCGGTGGCGCTGCGGGAAAGAGGCAGCGGCACCCTGGCCGCAGTGGCGGAGGCATTGGCGCCATTTGGCATCTCTATACAGGACATCAATAACCGCATCATCCTGGGCGGAACAGAAGCCTTAAAGAACTTCCTGATGAGCGATACCTGCCTGGGTTTCCTTCCCCAGCGATCCGTGGAACGCCTGATCCAGAGCGGCGAACTGGTACGCATTGATATTCCGGGATTAAAGATCCACCGTTCTTTCTTTTTCATGCAAAGGCAGGGAACCAACAATGACCAGATTAACAATATCTTCATTAAACTGGCCCGTAAGCAGTATAACCCCAGGTAATAGTATATGCTTATTTAGTATAACCTGCGAATGCTCCGGCGGAGTAAGTTTGCATCAGGCAATGTGCCCACTGCAAACTTTGTTTATGAGAACAATTCAAACACTTTCTATGCTGCACGCCCTGCAATGCAGCAACTGCGGCCAACACTATGACCCGTTCCAGTTGTATCAAACCTCTGTGTGCTGCAACGCTCCCCTGGTAGCACAATACGATACGGCAGATATCGTACCGCTCTCCCGCGAAGTGCTGCCTGCTCATTCAGAAAATATGTGGCGTTACCTGGAAATGCTCCCTGTTTTTGACGTAGAGAACATCGTAACACTGGGCGAAGGTATGACGCCGCTGCAAACCCTTCGCAGGATTCCGGGACTGCTGGGATTTGACCGTTTATACTGGAAAGATGAATCCCAGAACCCTACCGGATCATTTAAAGCCAGGGGCCTCAGCGCCGCTATTTCCAAAGCAAAAGAGTTTGGCGTTGAACGATGTATAGTGCCCACCGCCGGCAATGCAGGCGGGGCGATGAGCGCCTATTGCGCGGCTGCCGGCATGAAGGCCATCGTGGTGATGCCCCGGCATACCCCGAAGATCTTCAAGGAAGAGTGCTGGATGTATGGCGCCGAACTGGTGCTGGTAGATGGCCTGATCAACGACTGTGCAGCCGAAGCCGCACGCATCAAACAGGAACGTGATTGTTTCGATATATCCACTTTTAAAGAGCCCTATCGCCTGGAAGGGAAAAAGACCATGGGCTACGAAATAGCTGAACAGCTGGAATGGAACCTGCCGGATGTGATCCTCTATCCTACCGGCGGTGGTACCGGACTGATAGGCCTCTGGAAAGCATTCCAGGAAATGCAGGCGCTGGGATGGATCTCCGGTAAACTACCCCGGATGATCGCGGTACAGGCAGCTAATTGTCAGCCGGTAGTAAGCACCTGGAACGGATGGCAACCCAATTCCAAAAAGTATAACGGCCAGCCTTCCATCGCTAACGGCCTCGCAGTGCCGCGGCCCTTTGCAGAACCCCTGATGATGGATGTATTACATCAGTCCAACGGGCACTGCATCGCCATCAGCGAAGAAGACATTAAAGCCAATATGATCATGCTGGCGCGTAAAGAAGGGATCCTGGCAGCGCCCGAAGGCGCCGCGCTGATCGCCGCCCTGCCACAACTGCTGCAGGAAGGCCAGGTGCACCCGGATGAAAATATCCTGCTGCTGAATACGGGCTCAGGTTATAAATACCTGGAGAACCTGGATATTAACCCGGCTGCTAATCTTTAAAATCAACATACATATACCTGAAATTGATCACCATTTCGCGGAACTGGCGCATCAGGTCCTGTCCGATATTGCCATAATAGTATTCATCATTCTCCGTCACAGTGGCTGTTTTAACCGGCGCATCCTTCAAGTGGAATGTCTTGCCGGCTATCTGCAACACTACTTCCGGTAATTTGTAGCTGCTGATCTTAACGTTGCCGCCTGCGCTGCCAAATTGCTTTTCATGCAGGCTATTGGTAGCGTTTATTTCCTGCTGGTATTTCGTGTAGAAAGGCAGGTTAAGATCAGTGGCTGCAGCGCCGGTATCGAAGGTAAAGGGCAGACTGTCCGCCCGATACTGTGTGTTCACCACCGGCATCAGTTTATCCAGTCCAAAGTTCGCAAAAGCAGCCTGCACCGGTTCATGGGGCACTTCCAGATGTGTGGCGCTGATCCTGATCTCGCCCATCTGCTCTATCACCGGGAAACCAATGATACCCTGGATCTTATAAGGCCCGAAAGTAAGCGCGCTATCAGGAAAGATCATGAAGACGGCGTGCTTTACCAGGATATGATCCCCTATTTTCATCTTTTTCACCACGGCAGTACGGGCTTTAACCCTGATGCCGGTAGCAGCTATCACCTCAAAGTATTTTTCGCCAGGTACCAGGCCGTTACGTTTTGCATTGCTTTCCGTGATCACGGAGATATTCGCGCCTGTATCGAACACAAAATGCTCCGTAGTATCCGTAATGCTGACAGGAATGTTGATCAGTCCTGCCATATCCCGTTTATACGCGATCCTCGTATTTTCAGTAACGCTTAATTGCTGGGGGGCAGCAGCCTGCAGGCTTTCCCATAGGATGGCCTCGTTCCAGATGTCTTCCTGTTCTTCCGGGGAAAGCGCCCCTTTGTAACCGGACAACAAGCTGGTTGAAACGGCATAAGCCTCTTTATAACGATAACTTTTTACCAGGTTATCGATCTTCAGTTTCATCAGGGTGACGAACTGTTTGCGGGCAAGGAAAGCCCGGTACTTTTCCAGCAGCCGGTCAATATGCCGGTTGCTTTCATCGGGGCGGTTAAAGAAATTGCAGGTAAAGCATTGATAGTATAAACGATCCTGTTCTTTCAGACCTGCGGCGTTCCTGATCAGGAAATTCTGCAGGGCGAAGAATTGCCGTTTAGCCAGCAGGCTGTCGGGATGTTCTTTTTCCTGGGCGGAGCAGAAAATAAAGGAACAGGAAAGTAAGGCCAGTAATGCTAAAATTCTCATGTTGGTGCTATTGGTTCAGTACAGAAAAGCTGCAATTTAAGGGCTGCTTAGTTATAGGAAAGTTAAATACGGGCGCCGGAGATTGATTTTTTTAAATAAGCTAAATGTTGTAATATTGGAAAGAGAGTCAACCGAAGCACTAATAGCAAACCAAATCTAAGCCAAAAGCCAAAACGAGCAATACAAGAGAGCATTCAATCATTCACATTTTCATTTAACCTGCATTTCCGCTGGTATCCGGTGATGGAAGGGATATATCCTTTGTTAACGTTGTGATAATTAATAACCATAAATACCAAAATCGACAACACATGAGCAAACAAGTCACTTACCTGCTGGCAGCCTGCCTGAGCGCCGGCGCATTGTTCGTTTCCTGTCAGAAAGAGCAAACATCCACTAGTCAGCAAACAGACCAGAACGGCGTTTCCCAAACTGTGCTGAGCCAGATCAGTGCAAGAGGTTTCAGTACGGCCGGCGTACGTAAAGTAGAAGGCGGCTACCTGGTAGAAGGCGATATCCTGCTGGAAGAACAGGATCTGATGAGCAGTTCCACCACGCCTAACCTGCGTATTGCGGAAACGGAACAGTACCGCACCAACAATCTTGTTAAAAGCCTTCCGCGCACCATCACCGTATTGGTGAGCAACCTGCCCGATGCTTTTGTAAAGGGAACAGATGAAGCCATTGCACGTTACAATGCCCTGAACCTTTCCATTAAGTTCCAGCGCCTCAGTTCGGGCCGCAAAGCAGACATTACCATAGAAGGCTTCTACCAGGCGCCCAGTGGTGGTTTTATCACCCTTGGCTCTTCCGGCTTTCCCACCAAAAGCGGAGACCCTTACCGGAAGGTTTCTATGAACACCCATCCTGATGCCTATGGCAGCAATCCTGATGTGCTCTATGTGGCTTCCGTGATCCAGCATGAAATCGGGCATTGCATCGGCTTCCGTCATACCGACTATATGGACCGTTCCTTCAGCTGCGGCGCTGCCGGTGCAGGCAATGAAGGTGCTGGCAGTATAGGCGCCGTGCATATACCGGGCACGCCTACAGGGCCAGACCAGGCATCCTGGATGCTGGCATGTTCTAATGGCGGGGATAGAACTTTCAATGCGAATGATAAGGTGGCATTGAACTATTTATATTAAGCGCTATTTTTTTGCTGGTCCATACAGGGGTTTGCCACTCCTGACCCCTGTATGCTTTCCGTTCTCCAGTTCCAGTTGCCCGTTCACCAACACATATTCAAAACCCTTTGAGTACTGGTGCGGCACATTAAACGTGGCGTTGTCATTCACGGTCTTTTCATCAAAGATCACGATGTCTGCGGCCATGCCTTCGCGGATAAGGCCACGGTCTTTCAGCTGGAATTTCTGGGCAGCCAGGGAAGTCATACGACGGATCGCTTCTTCAAGGGGGATCAGCTGTTCATCACGTACATATTTACCCAGGATACGGGCATTGGTGCCATAGGCGCGGGGATGGGGCATGCCTTTCCCGGGTGTTGGCACCCCTGCATCTGCTCCTACCATACAGAAGGGATACCTCATGATATAGCGCACATCGTCTTCGTTCATCCCATGATATACCATCTGGGCGCCGCCTTTTTCGATCATGTCCATGATGGTCTCTGCTTCGAATTTTGCTTTGCCTCTGCGGCCCAGTTTACGATTGATCTCCGTAATGCTTTTGCCATTAAAGCTGCTGTCTGCAGCGTAATTGGCCACCACGCAATAGCTGTAATCCTTGTATTTATAGCTATGCAGCTGTTCCAGCATTTCCTTCTTTATCTGTGCGCGGGTGGCCGGATCATGCAGGCGGGCGTTGATGGAATCCTGTCCGCCGGCGAGGGCCCAATCCGGCAGGCGAACGCCTAAGTTGGTGCTGCTCGCAGTGTAAGGGTACTGATCTATAGTCACATCCCAGCCTTCTTTACGGGCTGCTTTCACCAATCCGAGTATCACGTCAGATTTACCCCAGTTGGCCTTTCCGCTGATCTTAAAATGCGAGATCTCCACCGGTATATGGGCTTCTTTCCCGATCTGGATAGCTTCATTTACCGCCTCTACGGCTTTGCTTTCCTCGTTACGGATATGCGAGGCATATACGCCGTTGTATAGCGCAGCTTTCTTAGCGAGGCCTACTACTTCTTCCGTATTGGCAAAAGTGCCGGGAATGTAGATCAAACCGGTGGAGAGGCCAACGGCGCCGTCTTTCATCGCCTTTTCCACCAGGCCCTCCATTTGCTGCTGCTCTTGCGGACTGGCTTTCCGGTTAGCAGTCCCCATGACTATCCGCCGTGCGGTGTTATGGCCATAGAGGGAAGCGATATTAATGCCTGACTGCAGGCTGTCTACCCGGCGGAAGAAAATGCCCAGATCATCGTAAGAACCGCCGCAGTTACCGGTAACAATGGTGGTCACCCCGTCATAGATATAATTATCGGCAGTAGGGCGGTCAAAGATGCCGCTTTCCACGTGCCCATGTACATCGATAAAGCCTGGCGCTACGATCAGTCCTTTTGCATCAATGGACCGGCTTGCCGTGTATCCTTCCAGTTGTTTACCTACGGCCAGGATACGGCCGTCTTTCACTGCCACATCGCCATAGAACCAGGAATTACCTGTGCCGTCAATAATACGGCCGTTGCGAATCATGATATCACATTGCTGCTGTGCATAGCCGCTAACGCTGACAAGCAGCAGGACGATGCCGGTGAACCATCTGAACATAGGTGTTTATTTTTTGCTGTTAGCCTTAAATACGCGGATGAAATTCCCGCCCAATATCTTACGCACATCTTTCTTTGAATACCCTCGTTCGAGCAGCGCTTTGGTAAGCAGTGGATAATCTGCTACGCCATTGAGCTCGCGGGGTGGTGATTCGATGCCGTCAAAATCAGATCCCAGTCCAACGTGGTTAATACCGATAAGACGCACGATATAGTCGATATGATCGATGAGCAGGCTCATTGGCGCCCTCATTTGCTGTACTTCTTCCGGGTACTTGCTATAAAGTGTATCCTGGATCTCGTAGAATCTTTTACCGGCTTTTTTGAGCGCATCCACTTCCTCACGATGGTTTTCAGTAAACCGTTGTTGCTGTTTGCGATACGTGCTGTCCAGGAAACCCGAATAGAAATTGACGTGTATCACGCCACCGTTCTTTCCAACAGCTTTAATCTGCTCATCTTTCAGGTTACGGAACACGGGGCAGAGGGCATACACGCAGCTATGGGATACGATCACCGGCTTGGTGCTGGTATGGATAGCATCCCAGAAGGTCTGCTCTCCCACATGCGAAAGGTCTACCATCATGCCCAGCTGGTTCATGCGCTGTACCACCTGCCTGCCAAAAGCATTCAGCCCTTTCTGCGGGGCTCGTACACTGTCCTGGCTCTCATCTTTCGCGGAGCTGGCCCAGGAAGTGGAATTATTCCAGGTCAGGGTGAGATAACGCGCACCGCGGTGGTACAGGCTATCCAGGTATGACAGTTTATCTTCTATCATGTGCCCTCCTTCCACGCCGATCATGGCGGCCATCTTCTTTTGCCGCAGGGCCTTTTTCAGCTCAGCAGGCGTACGTACCACGGCCATCTTATCCGGGTTGCGGGCAGCGATGGCGTAGAGGGAATCTATCTCGATGTTAGCGAATGCAAAGGCGGTATCCTTACCGAAACGCTCATCGCAGAAGATGGAAAAGATCTGCACATCCACGCCTCCCTGCCGGAAGCGGGGCAGGTCTGAATGCGTTTTACCATCCAGGTGCTGCGAGATGTCCATGCCTTTCATGGTAGCGGAAGACAGCACGTCATTGTGCGTGTCTACCAGTATGGCTTTGGCATGTATCTTTTCCCAGGATTGCGCGTAGGTCGATGCTGACAGTAACAGGCCGCAGCCACAAAGGGCGAGGCATTTGTGGAGGGTATTCATCATAAGGTTAAATAAATAAAAAAAACGCAGAATCACAAGAGGATGCGTTTTCCTTCTTTGGCAGACCTGCGGGCGGCTTCCAGGATCCTTACCACAATGAGATTGTTCTCCAGTGAGGAAAGGTCATTGCCGGGCTTATAACCACCTTTCAGCACCGCTTCGAGGTAAGTAAGGTTGTCGCGGTACTGCGCCGGTTTGATCGTTACCGGGTAGCTGCTGTCTTTCTTCCTGCCCTGCAGGTTGTCTGGGTTCAGGGCATGCAGGTAACCTGTTTTGCCGAATACTTCCAGGTCTTTGATGCTGTAGGGCCAGTTCCAGGAAGCTTCGATGATACCGGTGGCATCAGGATATTCCAGCAGTATGGTGGCGTCGTCGTCTACTTTGGGATATACCTCAGGTTTAATCTGGTGGGTAACGGCCATCACCGCAACAGGCGCTTTACTATTCATGAGCCAGGTCATGAGGTTAGCGCCGTAGCAGCCGAAGTCCATCAGTGCGCCGGCGCCGTTCTTCACCGGGTCTGTCAGCCATTTCAGAAAGTCGGGGCTGCAGCCTATTTCTTTCGGGCCTTCATGACCGTCGTGAACGATCATTTTGCGGATGGCACCTATCTCCTGCTGCCCTACCAGGTCGAATACCTGCTGGTTACTGTTGTACCAGGTGGTTTCATAGTTGGTCAGCACAGGGATGTGGTACCGGGCTGCCAGTGCTGCAATGCGGTTGGCGTCTTTCACGGTGGTGGCCAGCGGCTTTTCTACCATTACAGGAATGCCTTTAGGCGCGCAGGCTTCTACCACGGCCAGGTGATCAGCAATAGCATTAAAGGCCAGTACAGCGTCGGGCTTTATGTGGCTGAGCATCGTGGGCACATCTTTGTAGAAGATATTGTCCGGCAGCTGGTAGCGCTTTTGCAGGCGCTGGATCAGCTGCTGATCCGGTTCTGCGATACCGAGGATCTTAACGTCGCCTTTCTTCCAGCGGGACAGGATCGTATGTACGTGGTCGTGGTTCATACCAGCCAGGGCTACCTGTAAAGTGGTTTGCTGTGCACTGGCGGCAAAGTGGAATAATAACAGGAGTAGAAATGGAAATAAAAGATGACGTTTCATTGCATGGTAGTTTGTGATCTGTTAAAATAGAAAAAAGAATGAGGATGAGGGAAAAAATTGTATAAAAGGGTGGATTAACAGTGGATTAACCTGAAATAGCCTTTGAAATGATGAATATTGCCCGATTCATCATTTTTCCATCACATTGTTAGTTAGCATTATGACGTCAAAGGAATTGAAATCGCTAATAGCGCAGGGGGAAGGATATAACCTGGAATTTAAAAAATCTATCCCGTCCAGGGCTAGTGATCTGGCTGAAGAAATCTGTGCCTTTACAAACGCAGCGGGAGGCACCTTATTGATTGGCGTGGACGATAAGGGGAAGATTGCCGGCATTTCAATGAGTAATACCGAAAGGTCAAGACTGCAGCAGGTATTTAACTGTATTGAGCCACGCATTGAGGTCAGCATAAGCGAGATGACCATTGAAGCCAAAACAGTACTATGCATCGAGTGCAAATCCGGTAAAGAAAAGCCTTATACGGTGTCCGGAAGTATTATTATCCGCAACGGTCCCAATTCTGAAAAAATCACTTCTGTGCAGCGAATGCGGGATTTCTTTCAGCATTCTGACAGGATCTTTTTTGATGAAGCGCCTTGTAAGAAATTCAGGTATCCTGAAGATTTCGATAACGAGGCGTTCAGGTACTTTTTGGATGCCTCTGGTATACAACATACGCTACCACAACAGGTTCTCCTGGACAACTTACAATTGTCCGCCGGAAAAGGACAACTTAAAAACGGAGCGGCTTTACTTTTTGCAAAAGACCCTCAAAAATTTTACGAACAGGCCATTACGCGTTGTCTTGTGTTCAAGGGAACAAATAAGACCTATATCCTTGATGATAAGGTCCTCACCGGCAATCTTATTCAGCAATATACCAACGCATTAGCCTATCTGCAACAAAAACTGAACCTTAACTATATTATCGAAGGAAGCGGCCCACGCCGTGAGGTGCTTGAAATTCCGGAAGAGGCTTTCAGAGAAGGATTAATCAACGCACTTTGCCATAGAGATTACTATGAAAAGGGAGCCGTCACACATGTTGAGATCTTTGATGACCGGGTAGAGATTTCGAACCCAGGCGGACTGGTAAATAGTATTGCGAGAGAAGATTTCGGTAAGAAAAGTTTTTCAAGGAACCCTTTGATTTTCGGACTTCTTCAACGAATGGATTTTGTGGAAAAAGTTGGATCGGGGATCACCCGCATAAGAGACGAGATGCAGAAGGCCGGTTTACCTGCACCAGTGTTTAGCCTTGAAGGTATATTCACAGCGAAGTTTTTCCGGCCGGTAAATTTTGAGCAATTTATGGAAACCTACTGGGTCTCCTTTATTAATAGCATGCAATGTAGCATTCTTAGAGAGATACAGCGGAATAACAACATTTCTAAAAGAGAGCTAAGTGAGAGTATCAAGTTAAGTAAAACGGGTGTTGACAATCATATTGCCCGGTTGAAGGAGCTTGGTATACTGGAAAGAGAAGGCAGCGACAGGGCTGGCTGCTGGAAGATTATTTACAAAGAAGTGGGTAGATAGTGGGTAGATAGGTGGGTAGAAAAAACATCATCATACAAACTGAAAATGAATAACATACATATATTTTAGAAAAGGCGGGGTGGGTAGATAAATCAGGAATTAACGAGCCACATTTTTTTCGTATATTTGGTTACCCCAAAACGGCATTAATTGAATGCTATCCTCCCCGTTTAAACAGGTCATCTCAAAACAGTAATGCAGTAAAGGCTTTTACCGTTATGTGTTATCCAACACAGGCGTGATGTTTTATTACCTACACATTAAACCTGTTGATATGAAAAAGTTGTTTATTGCACTGTTCTTGTTTCCTTTACTGGGCCATGGCCAGGAGAGCGTTATCGAAATAGATCGCTTTCTTCCCAAAGCAGACAAGGTAATGGATTTTGAAAAAGCGCTGACTGCGCATGTACAGAAATATCATACCGGGCAGTATAAGGCCCTGATCTACTTCACAGAAACAGGCCCCAACTCGGGCAGCTATTCAATGGTAATGGGGCCAAAGACCTGGGCAGAATGGGATGGGCTGAATATGGGCGAAGAGCATGAAGCTGATTTTACACAAACGGTGCTGCCGCTGGTAGACAACTACCTGGGTAGTTACTATATGGTGCAGCAACCCGACTTAAGCTCTGCCAAACCAGGCGAATTTGCTGATAAAGTATCCATCACCCATGTATACTTCAAGCCGGGCTGGGATGAAGCCTACGCCGAACTGCTGAAGAAGGCAAAGAAAGTATGGGAACAGGATGGCGAAATGGTATCCGTAAGCCGGAGCAATTTCTCCGGTCAGCCGCAGTTCCAGGTGGCTTACCGGCATAAAGAAGGCTTAAAGGAAAAGGCTCCCGATTTCAGGAAGCCTTTCAAGGAGCGATTTATTGCTATGTACTCAGAAAATGAATATAACGATGCGATCAAGGTTATACGCGATGCCGTAGAACGTACCTCGGGGGAAATCGTGACCTTGCGCAAAGACCTGAGCAGCCAGTGAAGGCGCTTATTTGACAACCGTTACCAGCGGCTTCCCCTTTTCAACAATATAGGTAGCGAGCTCGCTACCTACGCCATTGCCAACATTCCTGGCGGTGTGAGGTATTCCTGCCGGAACAAACAGCACATCGCCTGCCTTGAGCGTTACAGGAGGCTTGCCTTCCAGCTGGTACTCCAGGGTACCTTCGAGCACATAGATGATCTCTTCACCGGGATGTGTATGCTTAACGGCTGTCACGCCGGGGTCGATATCAACGCGTACCTGTAATGCTTCACGGCCGGCAACGCTAAGGTCATGCTGCTGAAGGTCGGTGCGGTGAACGCCTTTCTGTTGTGCCTGTACGCTGAATGATGCTGCTATGGCGAATGCTGCTGCGAGGATAATTTTCTTCATGTTCATGGTTTGCATTTTTTAGTGTTTTCGGATTGATGATGTAAAGGTAGGATGGAGCCAGGCCGGCGTAAAGCAAGAAGGAGTGGGATGGACGAAGTTGGGGCTGAAGTGGACATTTCAGGCTCTGTTCAGATGTTACCGTCTATATTAACGATCCTGTTCCTGATGGCGTAGATCACCAGCCCGACTCTTGACTTGATGTCCAGCTTTTCGAACAAGGCATCCCGGTAGCCGTCTATGGTACGCGGGCTGAGGAACATTTTCTCGGCAATTTCTTTATAGCTTAGTTCCGTGCAGGCATATTTCAGGAACTCGATCTCCCGTTCACTCAGCTGCAACGCCTTACTAGTGCCGGCATCATCGCCCATTTTGCTGATAGTATGCATCAGGTGGCCGGTGACCAGCTCTGAATAATAGAAGCCTTTTTCCTGCAGGGAATGCAGGGCCGCCTTCAGTTCGGACGGTTCTGCATCCTTCAGCACATATCCTCCTGCGCCGTTCTTGATCATCCGGATAATGGCCGTTTCGTTGTCGTACATGCTTAAGGCCAGTATCCTTATGTCCGGGTGATGCGCTTTGAGCCAAAGGGCCGTTTCAAAACCGTCTTTGTAAGGCATGTTAATATCGAGCAGAATGATGTCCGGCAGGGAGGCGCGATTGAGCTGTTTGATCAGCTCCTCCCCATTATCGGCCTGGAAGATAACAGTGTAGCCGTCAAATGAATTGATAAGGCTGGCCAGGCCGTTCCTGATCAGTACATGGTCATCCACTAATGCAATTTTACACGGTTGCATATATGTCATATTACAGAGGTAATTCAATGTTGGCTACTGTTCCTTTATCCCGCTCACTGTTCAAGACGATACGGCCTCCGATCAGCTCCATCCTATTATGCATATTCCGTATTCCCAGGCCTTTTTCTTTTACTTCGGACTGATAGATGCGGGGCAGGTCAAAGCCTTTTCCGTTATCCTGCACGGTCATGAGCAGCTTGTCCGGTTCAAATTGCATAGTAATGTGAACACGGGAAGCCTCCGCGTGTTTTACAATATTATTAAGTAGCTCTTGCACAATGCGGAATAGCACCAGTTCCTTTTGCGGCGGGAATTTGACAACCGTTCCGCTAACGGAGAGGTTTGTTACAAAAGCGCCGGTTTTCTTTAATAATAATAATTGTTGATCCAGGGCGGCTGCCAAACCGACATCATTGATAAAATCGGTATTGAGCGATTTGGACAGGTCGCGCAGCTCCTGTATCACTTTTGTGAGAATGTTCCTGGATGCTAATAGTTTTTCATTGGCTTGTGCAGGTTCCGCTATATCGATGGTGTTGATGTTGAGCTTTACGAAACTTAGGGACTGACCGATATTATCGTGGATCTCTTGGCTGATGTTACGAAACGTTTGTTCCTGGATTTCGAGCTGGGTAAGAAGAATGGTTTGCTGAAAGTCGTTTTGCATACGCAGTTTTTCTTCAATGAATTTTTTCTTACGGTGGTTGATGTAGGCCACCAGGATGAAAATGAAGAAGCCGGCAAGCAGAAAGACGATGATGGTAATTACCACAGCGGTAACTATCTGGTAGTTCTGTTCCTGCATATAAAAGCAATTATTAGACTACTGTACAGCAAGACGTTTAAGACTCCAACTATGTAACTATATATCCTGATATGGGTCTGGTCATTAAATTCCCTTACAGAAGATAGGAAAAGGTAAAGAACGATCGCCCCTAGCGAATAAAAAAGTACGCCATTGGCGAGCCAAAAATATTCATAATAGAAAAGGTCCCGGTATTCTTCTTCCAATAATTCCGAATAAAAGAAATAACAGGACAGTCCTGCCAAGAGAATATCTCCAAGCACTTTTGTATAGCTGTTGAAAACCCGGAATCCCTCAAAAAAACATATATTCAGTGCTGCAAGTAATATAAAGGCAGCGATAGCCCAATTGAGAAGCATTACTTTACTCCGAAGTGGTTCGGCTTTAGAGAAGATGTATAGAAAGAAGGGAGTGTTTATGACATAGAACATGTTATAAATCCAGTCGTTGGGTTGCATTAAGACAGGGCCCCAGTACCAGCCCACCGTTTCAGTAAGAAGAATAATAAATAGAAAGGGTGTAAACGATCGCCAGGCCTTTGTTCTCTTATTAAGCAAGAGCAGGGCCGCTATAAACGCGGATAGCTCGGCAAGATAAGAGATATTGAAAAGCGTGGCGATCATCGGGTAAGATAATTATGGATAGAGGTGCCCAGCGTCATAAGCGTTGCCTTTTGCAGCAGCCTCAAACTCATTTGGTTTTTGGGGATCCGGATGCCGATAGAGATTTTTTTCATCTTTAAAGTAATCTATCGCTACTAATGGAATAGTGGGATCTGTCTGCGTTTTCTTTTCTACCAGTATTGGAAGTACACAAAAACTACGCCTTAAGGCTTCTCCATGTTCCGGATCCTTCATTTTCATGAAATAAAACCCGAGCATCCAATCAAATCCATCTGGAGGCTTACCGTCGCCACTCTTAGAAAGGTTTTTTATTACCGCTGGCATCTTTTTGTCTAAATAGTCCCTAATTTTTGCAGGATTATACCAAGCAATTAAGGCAGTTACGGGCGGTTGGCCATCCCTAAAGGCCTCTACATTAGCTATTGCCTCCTTTTCACTCAACATGCGATCAAAAAGTATTCCCAAGGGCTGACCTTGAGGTTCAAGAGAGTTTTCTTTTTCTTCCATAAAATTAATTTTTAGGGGTTACGAAAAATCTTCCGCATCTCTTATGGGAAAAACCTAGTGCAGTTCATTCTCTAAAATGGCAATTTCAACCGTTAAAACACCTTTTTTGCCGGTGTTTCTTACTAAAGCATAAAATCTAAGGAATCCTCTCTAATGGCATTGTCCCGGGTATGCATTCCTACTAGCGCCAGGCTCATTGTCCAGCGGTTAAATCACTCCTTTTAAAAGGGTCTTTTGCTCATGTTCCAGCTTTTGGGGTGTCTCTATCTTTACATCAGGTTACATAAAAATAACCTTTTTCCAGAAACAAATTATCAACCATTTAAAATTTACCCCTTATGAAAAAGTTATTAGTACTGATAGGCGTCCTGTTGCCTGTTCTTAGCTTTGCCCAAAGCATTACCACCAAGGAAAACCTGGTAAGCTATTATGAAGATCTAGGGTATAGCGTATATGACGACTATGATTTCACCATGCGTGAAGGCGAGGAAAAGGAACTTGACGGTTACTTTTCCAGCGGAGTGGATTATGTTGTATTACTGGTCCCAACAGAAGCAGGGGTTCAGGACAGCGATATCAAAATAGAATATCCCAGCAGTGGCAATATATTTAAACAGGCTAACAGTGAATACAGATGGGAAAAAATATTGTTCCGCCTCGCCTATGACAGGACATTAAAGGTAAAAGTAAAATGCTACGAAGCAGACTATGCCTATTATGACTATGACTTCAGCCTGGTAATAATGGGACGTTGATCTGTTAACCCAAGCAGCCAATTCCTGAAGTTCCCTGCCCTGCGGGGAACTTCCTCCCCTCTTCTTATCTCATCTTCACCCTCAGCACATACCTGTCCGCCGTAATATACAGCACCTTATCATCCTCCGCCAGTGCACAATTAGACATCGCTACCGGCCCTTTTATCTTACCCAGCAGCTGTCCGAACTTATTAAAGATCCATACACCGCCGGGACCGGTAGCAAAGATATTTCCCTGCCGGTCTATCTTCATACCATCCGGCAGGCCTGTCTGCGTTTTGGCTTCCTCCGTTACATCACGCAGTATGCGTGGATTTGTGAGCACATCATTCGGCCCGATATCGAACATATACCACACTGCTTTCTGCGGATCTGAATTAGCCACGATCAATGTCTTTTCATCCGGTGTGAACACAATGCCATTGGGCCGGGTAATGGTATCTGTCAGCAAGGTCACTGCTCCATTGCTGCTTACCTTGAACACGCCATGAAAAGACAGTTCCCTGGCAGGATCGTTCTCCCGTTGCTCCATGCCATAAGGAGGATCAGTAAAGAAGTAATCACCGTTGCTGCGCATGACAACGTCATTCGGACTGTTGAACTTCTTACCCTGGTAATTATCAGCAATAGATCTGAATACAGACGCAGGATGATCCAATGCGGTATCCATCACGGCCAGGCGGCGGTCGCCATGCTGGCAGAGCACCAGCTTGCCTTCCTTATTAAGCAGCAAAGCATTGGAGCCCAGCTCCCCACCGCGCGGTGTAGCGCCCGTGTAGCCGGAAGGTTTAAGATAGGTTTCCAGTCCCTTATCCTGGGTCCATTTATACACCGTGTTCTTCGGAATGTCTGAAAAAAGCAGCATCTGCCGCTCAGGTATCCAAAGCGGCCCTTCTGACCAGTCGAACCCATCTGCAATGATCTCTACCCGGGCGTCAGCATTCATGATCGCCTCCAGGCCCTGGTCTGTCTTTTCGATAGTGCCAATTGTTTGCATATTACCGGCTTTACAAGCGGAGAGAAATAAAATAACATGGAAGATAAAATGTTTCCTGTTCATGCAGGTATGATTATTACTGGTTATCTTTTTTTCAGGGGCTCCAGCAGCTGCATCAAACCGTTTATCCGGATCACATACATCGTTTCCAGCAGCATACCCAGTTTACCCTCCGGAAAGCCTTTGCGCTGAAACCATTCCAGGTACGACACCGGCAGATCACAGAGCAGCGTATCTTTATATTTACCAAAGGGCATCTTCATAGTCACCAGCTGCTTCAGCGCTTCCGGGTTAGGTTGTGCAAGTTCCATAAGGGACAAATATAACTCATTGTCGCCCAATTATCATTAACAAATGTATAACAACTACCCCGAAGATGCCACGTATGATCTCCCGGATTTTTATTAGTTTCACACGATTATACGATTATGTTTAAGCAGGAAATTTACTCAGCCAGAAGGCGCCAACTAAAGGCCACTGTAAAGCAGGGCCTTATTTTATTGCTGGGCAATGAAGAGAGCAGCATGAACTATACCGATAACCTGTACCATTTCAGGCAGGACAGTTCATTTCTTTATTTCATTGGTATTGATCAGCCTTCCCTGGCTGCTGTAATAGATATCGACAATGACCGGGAGATCCTGTTCGGCGATGAGCTGACCATGGACCAGATTATCTGGACCGGCCCTAAAACAACGATCCTTGACCAGGGTACTAAAGCAGGCGTCAGCGATGTACGTCCCTATGCTGCCCTGGCCACCGTGCTAAAAGCAGCCCAGGGCTCCGGGCAAACCATACATTTCCTGCCACCTTACCGCGCAGATAATGCACAAAAGCTCGTTGAGTGGCTGAGCATACCTTATGCTTCCCTCAAAGCGCAGGCATCTCTTCCGCTGATCAAGGCCGTGATCGCGCAACGCGCCATCAAATCGCCTGAGGAGATCGTGGAGATAGAGAAAGCCATCGGCATTACTGTAGACATGCAGCTGGAAGCCATCCGCAACGCACATGAAGGAATGACAGAAACACAGGTCGCCGGCCGCATACACGGTCTTGCCCTCAGCGCAGGTGGCAATCTTGCCTTTCCTATTATCCTCACGGTAAACGGACAGATCCTGCATAATCACTACCAGCAAACCGTATTACAGGACGGACAAATGGTACTATGCGATTGCGGCGCGGAAACGCCCATGCACTACGCCGGCGATCTTACCCGCACCTTTCCCGTTAACGGCGCCTTTACAGCCCGCCAGCGCGCGGTATATGATATCGTAGCAGCCGCACAACAGGCAGCTATCGACGCGCTTCGCCCCGGCATCCTGTTCAGAGACGTGCACCTGCTGGCCTGTGAAAAGCTGGCCGAAGGCCTGCGCGACCTCGGCCTGATGCGCGGAGACGTAAAAGAAGCCGTTGCACAGGGCGCACATACGCTGTTCTTCCAATGTGGCCTGGGCCACATGATGGGACTGGACGTGCACGATATGGAAGACCTGGGAGAACAATATGTAGGCTATACGGAAGACCTGAAAAAGAGCACAGAATTCGGACTGAAATCCCTGCGCCTCGGCCGTGCACTGGAACCAGGGTTTGTATTGACCGTAGAACCCGGACTATACTTCATCCCTGAACTGATCGACGCATGGACCGCCACTAAAAAACACAGCGAATTTATCAACTACGACGAGGTACAGGCCTATAAAGATTTCGGCGGCATCCGCATAGAAGAAGATTTCCTGATCACGGAAGATAGCAGCCGTTTGCTGGGTAAGCCTTTATATAAGACAGCATCGGCGATAGAAGCGTTAAAATAGTTTGAGGTTTGAAGTTTGAAGTTCGTTAAATGTTAGAAGTCCGGAACAATTATGCCAGCCAGGCATACTTTTTCTGAACTTCAAACCGCTAACCTCAAACTTCAAACTTTTTTTCTATCTTTCCCTGTGATTGCACCTACAAACAATGCCGAGAAAAAACAAAGTGGGTCTCCTCAAGACCATCCGTTGCCTGGGCATCCTGCGCTGGCAACTGAAAAAACAAAGATTATATATTAAGCAGCATTTGCCACCCTTACTGGATTCCCTGGCCGCCGGCGGCGGCGGACAATTCAGTGCCGGCACCATAAAAAGGTTCACCAAATACTGGGAGCTCTCCCTCCACGTGATCTGTAATAGCCTGTATAAATTAAGCGGAAAGCAACTGAACGATGCCGAACAGCACCGTATACTACTACTCAGCATCTTCGGCCCGCTATATGACGACCTCTTTGATGATAAGATCCTGAGCCATGAACAGATCGCGGCATTTACACTGGAACCGCATCAACATACACCCGCCGGTTTCGAAGAGTATGTACTGAAGAAAATATACCTGCAGCTGCTGGAACTATCGCCCGACAGTAAAAAGGTAACGGAACACCTGTACCAGGTGTTCCTGTGGCAGAAGGAGTCGCTAAAACAAATGTCGCCTGACGTCAGCCAGGAAGAACTGTATGAGATCACTTATAAAAAAAGCTACTATTCCATCCTCTTATTCTATTCCATACTTGACCACTACCCTAACGATGCCGTGCTGGAAATGACCTACCCGATGGCCGGGCTGCTGCAGCTCACCAACGACGCTTTTGACGTGTATAAGGACGTGCACAGCGGCATCTATACCATTCCCAACCTATACCGCAATTTTGACCATCTACAACAGCATTTCATGAACGAAGTGGCGCTGTTTAACCAACGGCTCATGCAACTGCCTTTTGTGCAGCACGCCAAGGATTACTACAGCATTACCATTCATGCCTTACATGCCATGGGCTGGATCGCCATGGAGCAATTGAAGGAAACTACCCGCGATGTGAACAGTGTGGAGGAACTGGCTACATTAAGCCGCCAGGCATTAGTATGCGATATGGATCATTTCAGCCAGCAAGTGAGGTGGATCAGGCAGGTAAGGTACCTCGTGAATCACGGTTCTAATTAATAATTAAGAATTAGGAATGAATAATCTTAGAACAGGTATGCTCGCCGGATACTTGTACGGCAACATTATTCATTATTCATTGTTCATTATTAATTAAACGAAGCGCCTCATCAGTGGTCAGCACCGTTGCAAATTCATCCTGTAAAGTGGCCAGCGACAACTGGTGCACGGTTTCCGCATCGAAACGCTGACCATTCACACCGTGCTTGGCGAAAGCAGCCGTTGCATCAGATATGATATACGTATGATAACCCAGGTTACCGGCCATGCGCGTAGTGGTAGACACGCAATGCTCTGTGCTGAAGCCGATCACCACCACCGTATCAATCCCTTTTTCATCCAGTTGCTCCTGCAGGTTCGTACCGATGAAGGAGCTGTTCACATGCCGCACCAGCACCGGCTCACCAGGCAGTGGCGCTACTTCATCCCTGAAAGAAAAACCGGGACCATCAGGCCGTAAGGGCGATTGGGCATTGAGGGCGCTGTACTGGATGTGAAAGAGCGGCAGGCCCTGTTTGCGCCAATGCTCCAGCAGGCGTTGGGCATTTTGCTCTGCCTGGGGATTGTTGCGCTCTCCCCCGTAATAGTCTATATTGTCGAAGCCTTTTTGAATGTCGACAAGGATCAGCGCCGGACGGCCCTGTAATACATTTTCCATGTGATTTATGATTTAATGTTCAGAATGCATGTGCTTTGCGGATGCGTTGCAGCTGCCGCACGTTCTCAAAGCCACATTGGGCGGCAATAGCGTCCATAGTGATACCGGGCGTATGCTGCAGGGTGCGGGCCCGTTCCACCCGTAGTAAGGTAACGTATTCGTGAATGCTGATACCTGTCTGCTGGCGAAAGGTACGCGTCAGGTTGCGGCTGCTCATATTCACCACCTCGGCCATCTGCTCAATAGTACTTTTAGCAGAAAGGTTTTCTATCAGCCAGTCCTGCAGACGGTGAATACCCTGGTGCAAATGATTCCGGTAATTGAGATAAACGCTTTCCTGCGTATGCTGCCCGCTTCTCCGGAAATATACTACCAGCTCACGCGCCACCTTATGCACAAACAGGGCATCGTGGTTCTCTTCCAGTATGAACAAGGCCAGGTCTATTCCTGCGCTGATACCTGCACTGGTATAAATAATACCATCTTTTACAAACAGCTGATCATCGAGCACCTGCGCATGCCTGAATTCTTTTTTGAACAGCTTCAGCATACTCCAGTGCGTAGTGCACTGGCGGCCCTCCAGCAAACCAGCGCGGCCCAGCACAAAAGAGCCGATACACACCGAGCAGATGTTGACGCCATTGTCATGCTGCTTGCGCAGCCAGGCATAGAACGCATCCCATTCCGGCTGAAAGCTGGTGTCCGCCAGCAGCTGCTTATTATAGCCGGGGATGAAGATATAATCACCGGCCTGTAGCTGCATGTCCTGGTAATGGTCCAGCCGGGCAAAATGCAGGCCGGAAGAATCGTCTATCTCCGGTTTAAAGGCACAATAGCGCAGGCTGTAATATCCGCTCAGGCGGGCCGCTTCGAAGAAGGTCTGAATGGGGCCCGACAGATCGAGCATATGAACGCCCGGTGGAACGAAGAATGCTATTTGCCTGTGTTGCGCCATAATTTGCTTGTTGTACAACAAAGATAGGCAGGGCAGGCCGCTTTGGAAAGGACAATTGGGCGACATTTTGGGCCATCGCCCCTATTTCGCTATATTTAGCAAGGAGAATGATCTAAATCATTACTGTATGCAAAGATCCCAACTACGTTCGTCCCGCAGCATCATAGAAACCATCCTTGTGTTATTATTGTTGCTTGCCCTCCTGGCCGCCCTGTATGATGTGCTGAAAGTATTCTTTGGCGTGTTCACCTTTGCCCTGATATTTTATGTATCTATGCAGCGGCCTTATGAACTGTTGGTGCGTTTGCTTCGACAAAGGCGGAAACTGGCCGCCGTTGTCTATTCCATTGTAACCATCCTGATAGTTGCGCTGCCCTTCATTTACGTAGTAGGCGCCCTGGGCAGGCATGTAAGGAACCTGCTGCAGATAGTAGACGATGTGCGCACGCATGGACTGCCCAACCTACCTGATAATATTGCTGCCATACCTTATATAGGCCAACCTATCGCTGACTTCTGGAAACAACTGCAGGAAAATCCCCGCGAGACGTTAGCCGACTACCAGCACCAGATGCGGATCGTGATGCATCATGTCCTTGCCGGTGGCGCAGGCATACTGAGCGCCGCCCTGCAGGTGATCCTCGGCATTATCATTTCTGCTATTATGCTGGTAGGAGGCGATAAAGTACTGCAACCGCTGCGATCTATCCTGCAACACCTCCTGGGAAGAAGAGAGGGCTTAAGCCTGATGATCGCAACCGGACATGCCATACAGGGTGTGTCCATCGGGGTAATGGGCACGGCATTCATCGCTACGGCGATCTCCTGGATAGGTTTTGCTATTGCCGGCCTGCATTTTAAAGTATTGCTGGCTGCGCTGGTATTCTTTTTTGTGCTGATCCAGGTAGGCCCTTTGATCGTCTGGGTGCCGCTGGTGATCTGGGCTGCCGTACAGGGATACACCGGCACGGCCATATTCCTGGGCATTTACGGCGGCGCAGTGCTGATAGCAGATGCTATATTAAAGCCCGTTCTCATTGCCAGGAGCGGCGGTAAATTGCCCTTCCTGGTGTTGTTTTTTGGCGTAATAGGTGGACTGGCGGCCTGGGGCTTTACCGGCATGTTCAAAGGCGCCATTATACTGGCGGTATTTTATACCGTACTGACTTCCTGGTTGGAAACAAAACAAAATACCTATTAACTTTATCGCATGGTAAAGTTTACCACCACCATATTACAGTTTGCCGAACAAGGCGAGAAAACAGGCTGGACCTACATCGAGATCCCGGTAGATATTGCGCAACAGCTTAAACCAGGCACCAAACAGTCTTTCCGTGTAAAGGGCAAACTGGACCGCCATCCCGTAAAAGGCATCTCCCTGCTGCCAATGGGCGGCGGCAATTTCATCATGACGCTGAATGCGGAGCTGCGCAAAGCCATCGGCAAACGCCGCGGCGCACTACTGCAGGTGCAGCTGATGGCGGATGATAACCCCGCTCCTGTCACCTGCCCTGAATTAATGGAATGCCTGGTAGATGATCCTGAGGCGTTGAATTTTTTCAATGCGCTTGCAAAGAGTCACCGTAACTACTTTATGACCTGGATCAACAGCGCCAAAACACAGCCTACAAAAGACAAACGTATAGCCGAAGCAGTAGTAGCACTGGGCAAGAAACAAGGCTTCTCGGAAATGTTAAGGGCCAGGAAGGACAATAAACCTTATTAAAAAAATAAGCCAGCCTCCCTTCGTTGGTCTTCATCGCCGTCATTGCGAGTAGCAGGTTGGAAGCATGCATGAATGACCGTCATTGCGAGGAGCAGCGGAGCTAAGGGGGACGGGCGACGAAGCAACCTTTTAAGCACAATCAAGAAAATTACACCCTAAGTCTTGGCAATTTGCAAACGATTGCATATTTTCGTATTGTACTGCCCTGGTAAACACCTGTAGCGCCCGAATGAATGACTGATACAGCAGCTAAAACCGAAACCATCAATTGAGAGCCTTTACCTACAGTATATCCCGTACAACACCGCTTTTGTGTAGTATTAACGCCATACTTGGATTTTAAATCGTACCGTAAAACACAGCATTTATAATGAAAAACCTTGCAGCCCACGTCACTGCGCGCGTATATAACGCTCATGTTTATACGTAAGCACGGTATTACATACCGCTGACCCAACAATCTGTTCACTTATAAATCTTCCCTCATGAAAACCTTTACCTTCCATGCAGGGCAGGCATTACTATTGCTATGCCTGTACTTGCTGTTACCCTTCACACAGGCACGGGCCCAAACACTGCCCGCCAATTTTCAGCGGGTGCTGGTCACCTCCGGCTTCAACGGCCCTGCCTGTATGGCTTTCCTTCCAGATGGCCGCATACTGGTTGGCCAGCAGAACGGCCAGCTGCGCGTAGTAAAGAACGGCAGCCTGCTCTCCACACCTGCCATTTCACTGCCTGTCAGCTCCAGCGGCGAAAGAGGATTGATCGGCATTGCCGTTGACCCCGGCTTTCCCACCAACAATTACATCTATGTGTACTACACACATAGCAGCGGCCCGCACAACCGGGTAAGCCGTTTCACCATGAGCGGCGACCTGGCCACCAGTGAGCTGGCCATCCTGGATCTGCCCACACTGGGCGATATCTACCACAACGGCGGTGGCCTCTCCTTCGGATCAGACGGTAAACTGTTTGTATCCACCGGCGACAACAAGGTAGGCGCCAATTCACAGAACCTGGATCATTACCTGGGCAAGATCTTACGCATTAATACGGACGGCAGCGTGCCCGCAGGCAATCCTTTTACCGGAGGCGCACAACGCAGCCGCGTATGGGCCTATGGTTTACGCAACCCCTTCACTAATGCCGTAGACCCGGTCAGCGGCCGCTTCTTCATCAATGAAGTGGGCGAAAACACCTGGGAAGAGATCAACGACGCCACCAGCGGCGGCCGCAACTTCGGATGGCCTAACGCTGAAGGCAACTGTACCAGCGGCTGCAGCGGCTATACCAACCCGCTGTATACTTACAGCATTAACCGCGCAGGCAGTCCGCCCGACGGGCAAGGATGCGCCATCAACGGCGGCACCTTCTTCAATGGCGCTATCAGCAACTATCCCGCAGTGTATAACGGTAAATACTTTTTCCTGGATTATTGCGGGGGATGGATCAATTACATCAACCCCAGCTCACCTACCCGTACCGCATTCGCTACCGGGCTGGGAAGCGGCTCCGTGTACATCAAACAAGGGATCGATGGTAACCTGTATTTCCTGAACAGGAACAACAACTCCCTGTACCGCATCATTTACACCGGCACACAGGCGCCTGCCATCACCACACAGCCGCAAAACATCAGCGTACCGCAGGGTCAGACCGCTACCTTCAGCGTGACCGCTACCGGCAACCCTACACCCGCTTATCAGTGGAGAAAAGGCGGCACTAATATCCAGGGCGCTACTGCAGCCAGCTACAGCATTCCTAATGTACAAGCTTCTCATGCCGGACAATACAGCGTGGTAGTCAGCAACAGCGCAGGCTCCGTTACCAGCAGCAATGCTACCCTTACCGTAACGGCGCCCAATGCATTGCCCGTAGCTACGATCACCAGTCCGGCCAATGGCGCTTCCTTCCGCGCCGGGAGCACGATCAGCTTCTCCGGCACCGGCGCCGATGCGGAAGATGGCGCCTTACCCGCTAACGCATACGAATGGTGGGTAGATCTGCACCATGCCAATCACGTGCATCCCGGCCCCGCTATCACAGACGGTGTTACCAGCGGCACTTTCGCTGTTGGCGCAGAAGGCCATACGGAAACAGATATCTGGTACCGTCTCTACCTGGCCGTAACAGATTCCCGCGGAGCATCTGATACCAGCTACGTAGAGCTGTTCCCGGTGGTATCCAACCTCAGCCTGCAAACAGTGCCCGCAGGCTTACAGGTACGCTTAAACGATATTCCCTTCACCACCCCCTACTCCACTCCTTCTGTTTCGGGCATGGTACGGCCTATCAGCGCCGTTTCACCGCAAACACTGAATGGCGTGACCTATGTATTTGATCATTGGGCGCACGGCGGAGCAGCAACACAGAACATCACCATTACTGACCGTGATACCGTCTTTACTGCACACTATCGCGTAGCGCCTGCTGCAGTGGCCATTGCCCCCATACAGGACGCCTATGTGAGAGATGGTACCAATGCCGCTATCACACACGGCACTACCGATTCTGCTTTCCTGATCACCAAACTGGCGCTCAGCGGGCAGCTGAATAATAACCGCGAAGCGTACCTCACATTTGATCTGACACCCTACAGCGGCTTATCCTCCGTGGTATTACGCGCCTGGGGCGGCATAGAGACCACCGAGATCCCCGGCACGCCGGTAGCCGTATTCCCGGTGGCCAATACCAGTTGGACAGAGAACACGCTTACCTGGAACAATAAACCGGCCGCAGGCGCCAGCGCATTGGCACAGGTAACAGTAGCCAGCGGCGGCAATGTGTACTACAGCTGGGATGTGACCAACTACGTGAAGAGCGAACTGGCAGCCGGCAGAAAACGCATCTCCCTCGCCATTAAAAACCTGGCACAAACAGATCAGCGCGTCTTCTGGAACTCCAGCGAGGCCGCTGCTAACCGTCCGGAGCTGGCTATCATCGCCGACACCATCAGTACGCCCTGCGATCCCGTGATCGCCAGTACACACGATGGCAACATACCTGCAAACGTATTGGACAACAACCTGAACACCCGCTGGTCTGCTAATGGCGACGGCCAATGGATCCAGTTCTGCCTGGGCAGCGCCGCCACCATCAGCGCGGTCGACATTGCCTTCTACCAGGGCAATACCCGCACCAGCCGCTTTGACATCCAGGTCAGCAACGATGCCAACAGCTGGACCAACGTAGCCACCAACCTGCAAAGCAGCGGCACTTCACTGAACATGGAACGCTTTTCATTTACCGCCAGAACAGGCAAGTATGTACGCATTGTAGGTCACGGTAACTCCATCAATACCTGGAACAGCTATACAGAAGTGAAGATCATCACCGGTACCGCCGCCATCGTAAAAACCGCGCAGCCACTCACACTGAAAGCATCTCCCAATCCTTTCGGAGATCAGCTGCAGGTATCCTATACGCTGAAGGAATCCGGTTATACTACCCTGTGGCTGTATGATCTGACAGGAAGGCCCGTCAGCATGCTGCTGAGCGCACGCTCATCCGCCGGCGCTTACAACAGGAGCTTCCCGGTAGGCAAGCTGCAGCCGGGCATGTATTTACTGAAACTATCACACAATGGAAAAACGATCACCGAAAAATTGATTAAACACTAAACGTCATCAATACTCATCAAAACCCAATTTATATGCGAAAAATCCACAAACTCATCTATCTGCTGAGTCTTTCCCTCTTTACCAGCGCAGCATTTGCGCAAACGCCCGTAGCCAGGAACGGACAGCTCCAGGTGATTGGCCTGAAACTCTGTAACCAATACGGCAACCCTATCCAGCTGCGTGGCATGAGCACCCACGGCATCCAATGGTATGGCTGGGGAAGCTGCTTAACAGAAGCTTCCCTGGATGCCCTGGCCTACGACTGGGGTGCAGACATCCTTCGTATCTCGCTGTACGTACAGGAAGACGGTTATGAAACCGATCCTGCCGGTTTTACCGCACAGGTGAACCGCCTGGTAGAAGAAGCCACAGAACGCGGCATGTACGCGCTGATCGACTGGCACCAGCTGGATCCCGGAGATCCGAACTATAACCTGAGCCGCGCACGCACCTTCTTCACAGCGGTGGCCAACGCGCACAAAGACAAAGTGAACGTGATCTACGATATCTGCAACGAGCCTAACGGCGTGAGCTGGAACCAGATCAAATCCTATGCAGACCAGATCATACCCGTGATCCGCGCCATTGACGGCAATGCGCCCATCTTCATCGGCACCCATGGCTGGTCTTCCTTCGGCGTATCTGATGGCCGTACTGCGCAGGACATCCTGAACAACCCGGTCAACTTCCCTAACATCATGTACACTTTCCACTTTTACGCCAAATCCCATCAGCAGGAATACTACGACCAGCTGAACTGGGCTTCCGACCGCCTGCCCGTGTTCGTTACTGAATTTGGCACACAGGAGTATACCGGCAATGGTCCAAACGATTTCACCTTCTCCCAGAAATACATCGACCTGCTGCGTACAAAGAAGATCGGCTGGACCAACTGGAATTATTCTGACGATTTCCGCACCGGCGCCGTGTGGACCACCGGTACCTGCTCTAACGGTCCGTGGACCACTGCCCGCCTGAAACCTGCAGGCGCCTGGATCCGTGAAAGGATGCTCACCCCGGCCGATGATTTCCCGGGTGGCACACCTGCCTGCAACCCCGTAAGCGCCAGCTCAGATGACGGCAATGTACCCGCCAATGTGCTGGACAACGACCTGAACACCCGCTGGTCTGCCAATGGCGACGGCCAATGGATCCAGTTCTGCCTCAATAGCTCCGTCAGCGTTACCGGTGTAGACATCGCCTTCTACCAGGGTAATACCCGGACCGCCCGTTTTGACGTACAGGTAAGCGCCGACGGCAGCGCCTGGACCAACGCCGCTACCAACCTGCAAAGCAATGGTACCAGCACGGCGCTGCAAACCTTTAACTTCACTCCCAGAACAGGTAAGTATGTGCGCATCATTGGCCACGGCAATTCCGTGAACCTTTGGAACAGCTATACAGAAGTAAGGATTAGAACCGCCGTGCCCATTGCCGCTAACAGCACATCCGTACTGAGCGCTAAAACAGCTGCACAGCCGCTGCAGATCAACGCCTATCCCAACCCCTTCCAGGGCAACCTGAGCGTAAACTTTAAGCTGAAAGAAGCCAGCTTTACCACATTGGGTATCTATGATATGTCTGGTAAACTGGTGAGCCGCCAGATCAGCGAGCGCTTACAGGCAGGCAGCCATAACAGGACGCTGGAAGTAGCGAATCTTCCTGTTGGCACCTACCTGCTGAAAGTGATCCATAACGGCCAGGTAAGTACGAAGAAACTGTCTAAACAATAATTATACCCTGAACGCGGAACTTGTTCAAATTAAGTTGACAGTTATCAGTTGACAGTTGTCAGTAAATAGTCTTTCCTTCAATCACTGTCAACTGTCAACTGATAACTGTCAACTATTTTAATACCCCGGGTTCTGCTCTGCCGCCCGCTCCGCTTCTGTCAAAGGCACGCCGTTCCTGAACAGCCTATCTATATGCTGCTGCGGAATAGGCCGCAGTTTATGATAAGGCTGGATAGCGCCTGCAGATGGATTATACAATTTAGTACGCTCGACAAGGCTTTCTGTACGCGCCAGATCCATCCAGCGGTGAAACTCGCCCAACAGCTCACGGGTCCTTTCGTTGAGCATGAAATGGATGAAACGCTTTTCTTTTGAATTGGCAGATGGCGGATACAGCTCATGCTGATTATTGGCATCAAAGGCCGCTTCCGTTACCAGGATCAGGCTTTCTGTACTGCTCACATCTCCCTTTGTACCTCCTTCCGTTAACCAGTAGTGCACCGGTTTGACTTCGCCCGGTTTATAGGCGGCTCGCTTGCGCAAGGCATTGATGTACTCCAGCGCTTTTGCATAATTACCCTTACGCCCATACGCTTCTGCAGCGATCAGGTAAGTTTCTCCCAGCCTGGCATATACACCGTCGCGGCCACCAGTCTCTGTAGAAATATCCAGCCGCGTAGGGTCCAGGTGTTTCGTTAAGGTGAGAAAATCCTGCTTGTTGAATTTATTGCGCGGTATCCAGAGATAAGATTTCTTCGAGATCTCCGCATCCGTTACATGCTTGTGCAGGGTGAGGAAAACAGCCGTATCTCCCAGCTTGAACTTCGGCTGGCCAACCAGTGCAGCAGAAGGTGCATTGTCTGTGGTCCACTTGGGAATGGTGCTGGCATTATTGGACAGGTACACCGTACGGAAGCTCTTATAGAAACGGGAATCATTCTTCCTGTCAAAAATATCCAGGGTATAATCTGTCGGCATCAAACGGCGCCAGGGCCTGCCATAGGGAATATCACGCTGCATACCCGGTTTACCGTCGTACACCATCTGGTAGTACAGGTGGGTACGGTTGCCGGAACCGTTCAGCATAAAAGCGTTGTTGTTGAACTGCGCCGCCAGTATCACTTCTTTATTCTCCTGGTTATTGATATTCCAGAGATCAGAGAAATCATTCAGCAGCTGGTAAGGGCCATCCGTGATCACCAGGTTGGCCCAGTAAGCTGCGCTGTCCATATCCGTTACCTGCTGCCCGCGTTGTTCGGTCACGGCGCTGCCGCGGGTTAAATACACCTTGGCCAGGTAATGACGGGCCGCGCCCTTCGTAATACGGCCGTATTGCGATTGGGTGGCGGGCAGTGTAGACTCCGCAAAACGCAGATCACTGATAATGCTTTTATAGACTTCTGCCACCGGCGCACGCTCAAATTCAAGGCGTACCGTGATATCCCCGGTAAGTGTGAGCGGCACAGCGCCAAACTGCTGTACCAGCACAAAATAATAGAAGGCCCGCAGGAAACGCAGTTCTGCGATCCGCTGGTTCTTATTGGCCTCGTTGAAATAGAATTGTGGCCCTTCTATACCGGGAATGCGCTGGATTCCCATATTACAGGCGTTGATAGCACGGTAATAGGCTGTCCAAAGGTCATGGATATACGCTGCGGAAGATGGATTGAGCTGCGTTGTATAGTCATCAAAATATTTATTCTGACCATCTGCCGCCTGTGTGTATTCATCCACGCCATAGTTGAACAACGTAAAGCTCTGCTCTCCGTTGAACAGGTAGCGCATTTCGCTGTAGGCGCCGTCTACCAGGTCTTCTATCCCGGCTTCCGTATCATAGTAATCATAGGAGACCTGTGTCACCATTTCTTCATCCAGGTACTTGCTGCAGGAGCATAAGCAAAGGATGGCGAGGAATATATAGCATGTCTTTTGCATGATCTTGGTGTTTATGGGTTTGTGATCAGAAGCCTACGTTAATGCCAAATACAAAGCTTTTGTCGCTCAGGTTATTGTCGATCAACTGATCATTGATATTCGTTTGATAGTTGGCGGTGAACTCCGGGTCCAGGCCTTTGAAGTCGGTGATCAGCCAGGGATTGTAGGCAGTAGCATATACCCGCAGCTTCTGTACATGCAGTTTCGAAGTGAACTGCTTTGGCAGGTTATACGACAGCGACACGTTTCTCAGCTTCACGAAAGATGCTTTCTGGTAGAGATAAGATTCCGGGTAGTCGATCCGCTCCTGGTCCTGCCGCGGCCGGGGATACTGGTTGGAAGGATTGATCGGCGTCCAGTAATCCAGTTTCATTTCTGTGTAACGGCCTGCCAGCGAAGGGCGGTAATAACCGCTGGCCACCATCTGCCCGATACGGGCATAGAAGAAAAAGGAAAGCTCCACACCTTTATAGGCAAAGGTATTCACGATGCTGCCAGACCAGTCGGGCACATTATTGCCGATGATCACCCGGTCGCGCGCATCGATCACCTTATCATTGTTGATGTCCTGGATCTTTCCCTGCCCGGGCTTGCGGTTATATGCGGCGGCAGCATCCGCCTCATTGCTCTGCCAAACGCCAATGGGCTTCCAGTCGTAATACACCGTTACCGGGTGACCAATAAACCAGCGATTGGCCACGTCATCATTCTGTGCGCCATACAGCTCGGTGATCTCTTCCTTGTTCTTGGCAAATACCAGATCGGTATTCCAGCGGAAGCCGCCTGCGGTTTCAATATTCACGGTAGACAGGCTGATCTCCACCCCTTTGTTGCGGGTAGAGCCGATGTTCTCCTGTATGAAGCCGAAGCCTGAAACAGTAGGCACCTGGCGGTCCATGATCAGGTCGCGGGTGTTGGCCTGGTACACATCCACGGTACCGGATATACGGCCTTTGATCAGCGAGAAATCGATCCCTGCATTCAGCTGATGGGTAGCCTCCCATTTCAGGTCAGGATTTGGAATAAGATTGGGCAGGTATCCCCAGGCGGGATTGTCGCCCCACACGTAGCGGGTCTTTACCAGCCTGCCCTGTACAGTATATGGGTTAATGGCGGAGTTGCCGGTTTTACCGTAGCCTACCCGCAGCTTCAGTTCATCTAATCCGGCCAGGCCTTTCAGGAAAGGCTCTTCCTGCATTTTCCAGGCCAGTGCGAAGGAGGGAAAGAACTCCCACTTCTTGCCTGGCGCCAGTACAGAAGAGCCGTCAAAACGCCCGGAAACGGTCAGCAGGTAGCGGTTCATCAGCGTATAGTTCACGCGGCCCATGTAAGACATCAGCCTGCGGCGGGAGTAGTCGCTGCTAAAGGCATCCGGACCGCTGTTATTGGTAGAGCCCAGGTTATAGAACAGCTGCTTGTCGTAAGGCAGGTTGGATACCGTCATGCCGGAGGCTTCATAGCGTTCGTTCTGCAAGCTTTGCAGCAAGGTGAGGCCGATGCTGTGCGAACGGTTAATGGTCTTGTCATAATACAGCAGGTTTTCCAACACATAGGAGAAACGCTGGTTCTGATCGTAGATGGCCTGGGAGGTGCCCCTGTTGCGGTTCGTGCTCAGGGAACCATAGAACTGCCCGCGGCGGTAGTGCCGGAAATCCGGCCCGAAATTGACACGAAAACGCAATCCTTCCACCAGCTGAACTTCTCCGTAATAGCTGCCCATCACATGCGTAACGCGGCGTTCATCGATCACGTTTTCGATATTGAACAAGGGATTAAAGATGAGCGGATCACCCCCCGGCTGATATATGCGTGCGCCTGCATCGTCATAAGGCACGGCGATGGGCAATTGACCGATGGCATTGAAATACAGCGGCGCGCCATATTCCTGGTTAGACAGGCTGGCCATGGTAGAGCCGCCTACCCGGATGATCCGGCTGATATTATAGTCAATGCCCAGGCGAACATTATAACGCTCAAACGACTGTGTTTTCTGGATGCCGCTTTCGTTATAATAACCCAGGGAGGCAATCACCCTGATCTTCTCTGAACCGCCGGATACGCTCACCTGGTGGTCCTGTTTAAGACCGGTACGCAAGGCCAGGTCAGCCCAGTCGGTAGTACGTACTTTATTAGGATCATATACCGGCAGCGAATCAAAACTGCCCATGCCATAGGCGGCATAGCGCTGCTTTTCTTCTGCCGTAGCGGCACGGTATCGCGGTATCAGGGCCCCTTTATTCACCCATTCATAACCCTGCGCTACCGACTCCCACATATAAGGATCTGATTTGAAGAGATCATAATCCTGCACAGGATTTGGAAAAGGCGTAGTATAATCATCGGGTTTACTATTGTTACGATAGGCTTCGCGGCGCAGCTCGGCAAATTCTCCCCCGTTCATCATATCCATGGTGGTGAGGGGTTTTGAAAAACCTACATAGCCGTCGTAAGTAACGCTGGCTAAGCCAGCCTTGCCTTTTTTCAGCGTCACCAGGATCACGCCATTGGCGCCACGGGAACCATAGATGGCGGTGGCCGAGGCGTCTTTCAATATTTCGATGGAAGCGATATCGGAAGGATTGAAATCGTTGATGCTGGAGCTATCCGGCAGCGGAATCCCATCCAGCACTACCAGCGGATAGTTCGTAGCTTTCAGGGAGCGGTTACCACGGATACGGATCTGCGGGTTATCCCCCGGTCGGAAACTGCTGGCGGCCACATCCACCCCGGCGGCCCTTCCCTGCAGGGCCTGGGAGATGCTCTGCACCGGCACCTGTTTCAGCTGCTGCGCGCTGACGGAAGAAAGCGAGCCGGTCACATCGCTCTTTTTCCGGGTGCCATAACCTACTACGACCACTTCTTCAATGGCGGCAAGGTCTTGCGAAAGGACAATGTTGATGTTGGTGCGGCCATTAATGGCTTCTTCCCTCTTGGTATACCCGATGAAGGAGAACACCAGGGTGCCTTCGCCATTATTCACCGTCAGTTTGTAGTTCCCATCCCTGTCGGTAACCGTACCGTTGTTGGTGCCTTTCAGGGCCACGGTTACGCCCGGCAGTGGACTGTTGGTTTCGGCAGCGGTGACCTTGCCCGTGATCGTCAGGGGGGCCGGGTCTGCACCGGAGGCGCTCAGCCGTAAAGGGAACCATAAAAGACAAAGAAAAACTGCAGCATACGGGAAGCGGATCCCGATGCGGTTCGTGGATGTAAACATACATGTAGATTTTGGGTGTTCGCGGAATAAAGGGTATCGTAACGTGGAAAAAGCGATAACAAGTCTGAAAACTAAGGTTTGAGGTTTGAAGTTTGAGGTTTGAGGTTTGAAGTTTGAGGTTTGAGGTTCGTTAGAGGTTTAGAAGTTCAGAACAAGTGTGCCTCCCTGGTATACCTGTTCTGAACCTTCAACTTGCAACGAACCTCAAACCTCAAACTTCAAACCTCAAACTAAGTTAGCACTATGCCATAGTGCTAACAATGGAATATTGTACAGAAAGCTGGATAAATTGTCAGAGGGAATGATAGTCAGCGAGGGTGTCTATATCTACACTACCCAGGGGAAAAGGCACTGCCGCCACTTCCTGCTCATAGCGGTAAACCACTTTTTTAGCGCCCTCCTCTCCGTGCAGGGATAACAATGCGGGAAAGAAAGACTGATCAAAAAGGACCGGCACGCCCATCGTATTATCATAATAGCTGGCGATGATCCCTTTACCGGTATCGAGCTTCTGGCGTACCAGGTTGTTAAGATGTTCAGTATTTACATAAGGCTGATCGCAGACCATAAAAATGACTTCCGTCGCCTGGGGGGCTTTTTGCTGCAGGGCGCTGATGCCGGCGCGGATGGAAGAAGCCATGCCTTCCTCCCAGTGAGGGTTCTGCACGATGGATACCCGGTCGCTGGGGATCTCCGGTGAGATCACCATGGAGTGTGCGCCCAGTACCACGATCACGGGGGAGCAATTGGAAGCCAGCGCCATATCGATCGCATGCTGCAGCAAAGTTTTGCCTTTATAGTCCAGCTGCTGCTTGGGACAACCCATGCGGGTAGAAGCGCCGGCAGCAAGAATGATCAAGCCTGTCATTAAAATAGTTTGATGTTTGATGTTTGAGGTCTGAAGTTCGTTAAAGGTTAAGGGTCTCAGGCGTGTAGTTAGAAAATCGGCTATAAATCTCCAACTTCTAATGAACCTCAGACCTCAGACTTCAAACCTTTTGCATGAATAGGCGCCTGTTTATCCCGTAAGGGCGTACCGGCTGCACCGGCAAACACGGCCTGTATCTCTGAAAAAATAGAGAGTGCGATCTCTTCCGCCCCTTCCGCGCCTATATCAAGGCCGGTTGGCCCATATACTTTTTCCAGCTGCTCCTGCGTCACTTCCACGCCATTGCTGCGCAGCTCTTCCAGCATCCGGTCCAGCTTTTTCTTCGGCCCTAATGAACCGATATAAGGCAGCTGTAAAGGCAGCAATTGCTGCAGCATTGCCAGGTCGTACACGTAGTTATGTGTCATGAGGATGGCGGCGGTACGGGCATCTATCGTCACATTTTTCAGCGCCTGGTCCGCTTTGGAAACAATGATCCGGCTAGCCAGGGGAAAGCGCTGTAAAGTGGCATAGTTGCTACGGCCGTCCACCACGGTGCTATCCCATCCCAGCACGGCTGCCATGGCGGTAAGGGGGATGGCGTCGTTACCGGCTCCGAAGATCAGCAAGGAGGGCGGTGGTTTTAATACTTCTACAAAGGCGGTATACTGCTCATACTGGCGGGTGGAAGGTGCGGTGGTTTGCAGCGCTTCCTCCGCATCTGCCAGCATGGTTTCATACCAGGACGCCCCCTCGAAACCTTCGTGTTTCCGGGCGCCGTTTGCTGTTAACAAAAGTGAGGTACCCGGCTGTACCCCTTTTCTATCTCCCAGGGAGAAGAGGGTTACCAGCACGGCATTCTGCCTTTGTACCAGGCAGTCTTTCAGCAGCTGTACCGGGTGGTTCGGGTTGTCTGTAATGATCGGCTCTATCAGTATATGGATGATGCCATTACAGCCCAGGCCTACACCCAGCTTGGCGTCATCGTCGTCTGTAGTATCGTAGGTAACCAGCATGGATTGCCTGCGGAACATCACCTGCTGCGCTTTACGTAAAGCATCGCCTTCCAGGCAGCCGCCACTGATAGCGCCGGTGAGGGTGCCATCTTCCGTGATAAGCATACGTGCACCGGGGCGGCGGTAGGAAGATCCTTCCACCAGCACCACGGTAGCTAAAGCGGTTTGTTGTCCTTGCTGTTGGGCCTTGTCAAATGCGGCTACAATGTCTCGTATCTCTTTCATAAAATGCTATCGTTATCTATCAGCGTACACAACGACAAATGTAAGAATAATTAGTTGTCAGTTGGCAGTTGTCAGTTGACAGTCGTAAGTCGTCAGTCGTAAGTCGTAAGTCGTAAGTCGTCAGTTGTCGGATTTACGCGATACTTTTGCCTTGAGCCTGACCACTGACAACTGTCAACTGACAACTGTCAACTGACCACTGACAACTGACCACTGACAACTGACCACTGTCAACTTACGACTTACGACTTACGACTGTCAACTCCCTCACCCCTCCACCTTCTTCTCCATCGTAAACACGCCTCCCGTATTCATAAACGGCTGGGATCTCAATCTCCTCCCCGTAGCGGCAAAAATGGCATTTGCCACCGCCGCTGCTACCGGCGGCAGGCCCGGTTCTCCCAAACCTGTAGGTGCTTCATTATTACGAATAAACTGGATCTCTACCGGCGGAGCCTCCTGCATACGTATCAGGCGGTAGCGGTCATAATTAGATTGATCAGGTTTACCTTTGGTGAGCGTAAGCTCTCCATACATCGCATGTCCCAGGCCGTCTATCATCGCGCCTTCTACCTGGTTTTCCGCGCCGCTCATATTGATCACGGTACCGCAATCCACGGCGCAATAGATCTTGCTGATCTTCAATTGTCCGTTTACGTTAGTGATCTCCGCCACCTGCGCTACATAGGTCTTGAAGGAGAAATGCGCGCCAATGCCCTGGTAAACCCCTTCCGGTTTAGGTTTCCCCCACCCTGCCATGTCTGCTGCTTTTTTGATCACCGCAGCATAACGGTCAGGATCATAATCACATTTACCCACTGGCTTCGCCTTGGCCTGCTCCAGCAATTCCAGGCGGAAAGCTACCGGATCTTTACCTAGCTGGTGTGCGATATCGTCTATAAAAGATTCTTCTGCAAAAGCGATGTAATTGTGTATCGGCGCTCTCCACGGACCAGTAGTAACCGGGGATTTATAATCATGCACATCTACCTGCAGGTTCTCTACCGCACCGGCCGGGAAATTATTCTCCCTGGCAGTGCTGCCGGAAATTCCTACAGAATGATGATGCCAGGCGATCAGTTTATTATTGGCGTCTACCGCTGCCTTGTATTTGTACAAAGCCATGGGACGATAATAACCGCCGCTCATGTCGTCTTCCCTTCTCCAGAACACATTCACCGGTGCTTTCGCCAATTGCGAAATGGCAACGGCTTCTTCCACGAAATCTGTCATCAGCCTTCTTCCAAAGCCGCCGCCCATGCGGGTCATGCTTACTTTGATCTGCTCTTTGGGGATCTTGAACTTTTCAGCGATGGTGTTACGGGCTTTATCCGGCAACTGGATAGGACCATGCAGTTCTACCCCGTCTGCCTTTACATCCGCAAAGAAGTTCATCGGCTCCATGGTATTATGCGGAATGAAGGGACATTCGAAAGTAGCTTCGAATGTTCTGGCGGCTGATGCAAAGGCTTTTTTGATATTGCCGTCTTTTCTTTTTGGTTCCTCGGGGAGTCCCTCCAGGGCTTTATTGAAATTAGCTTTATAATCTGCGGTGCTTTCCAGGCTGCCGTTATCCTGCCATTCTGCTTTGATGGCCCGGGCGGCATGCATTACTTCCCAGGTGCTCCTGCCCAGTACCGCGATCTTGTTATCGAAAGACACTACATTGCTTACACCCGGCATTTTACGCGCTTCACTATCGTCAAAGCTTTTCAGGGTTTGTCCGAACGCCGGCGGACGAACCACCGTAGCATACAACATGCCTTCACGTTTGGTATCGATGCCGAATTTTTGTTTTCCCGTCACGATGGCCTTCAGGTCAACATTGGTAGTACGGGTACCGATGATCTTATAGGCATTGGGCGCTTTAAATTTCACGTCGGTGGGCACCGGCATGGTCGCTGCTTTTTCTACCAGTTCACCATAGCCGATCTTTTTACCGCTTTCTTTATGCAGCACCATCCCCCCTTCGGTGGTACAGGTAGCGGGATTCACTTTCCATTGCGCAGCGGCGGCGTTCACCAACATCTGGCGACCGGTAGCGCCGGCGGTGCGGAAAGGTTCCCAGCTTTCGCGTACAGAGCCGCTGCCTCCGGCTACCTGACGTTTGAATTTGTCGGTATCCAGGGGCGCCTGTTCAACGATCACACTTTTCCAGTCTACGTCCAGCTCTTCCGCTACGATCATGGGCAGGGAAGTTTTCACGCCCTGTCCTATTTCGGGGTTAGGCGCCATGATGGTCACCAAACCGTCGGTGCCTATTTTGATGAATGCGTTCAGGGTTTGCATTGCGCCTTCTGCCGCGCCATTACCTGCAGGGTTACACGAACTTAGCCATTCCAGGCCCAATACGAGACCGCCGCCTGCGGTGATACCGATCTTGAGAAAGTTGCGTCTGTTCATGGTGGATGTGCTCATGATTGACCTCCTTTCGCAGCCAGGTGAATGGCTTTTTTGATACGGTTATAGGTGCCGCAACGGCAGATGTTGCCAGACATCAGGTTGTCAATATCCTGGTCGCTGGGTTGCGGTTTGTCTTTCAATAACGCGGCCGCCGTCATGATCTGGCCTGCCTGGCAGTAACCGCATTGCGGTACGTCCATTTCTTCCCAGGCCAGCTGCAGCGGATGGTCTCCTTTTTCAGAGAGCCCTTCGATGGTCACTACTTTTTGTCCGTTCACCGATGACACCGGTATAGAGCAGGAACGAACCGGCGTGCCATCCAGGTGTACGGTACATGCGCCGCATTGCGCAATACCGCATCCGTACTTGGTGCCGGTTAAGCCGGCAAAGTCGCGGATCACCCATAACAGCGGCATCTGAGGATCCACATCTACTTTGAAGTCCTCATTGTTAATGGTTAAATTAAAGACAGCCATAAGCGGGTTGCTAATTGTGGTTAGATAATTCCGGTTTATAACGTGATCAAACCTTAGAAATATAACACAATATTCCGCTATGGCTGTCTTTTTTTGATGAACGGCCCGTATCAATTGATGATTTTACGACAAACGGTAAACCATTTTTGTCCTGGTACGTATCAGCACCAGGATCCATGCAATGATCACCAGGCCCATACTGGCCCAGGGCGTATGCTGAATGCCCAGGTGAGCGATTACCCATCCGCTGATCACCGCGCCCAATGTTAAGCCCAGGTTACCAAAGGAAACACCCAGGCTGTTGGCAAAATCTTCTGCGCCTTGTGCGGCCGACATGATCCAGCTCTGGCCCACCACAAAACAGGCCGTATGCACAAAGCCCCATACGGCGATCAGCATCACTGCCAGCGATGAAAAGCCCGTTACGATATGCAGCAGCGCATAAATAAGCGCTAAGGCTAACAGGCATCCCTGCAGGGTCATTACCACGCTTTTGCTCAGCAGGCGGCCTGCCACCCAGTTACCCGCCACACCGGCAAAGCCGAACAGCATCAGCATGGTGCTTACCTGGGCGCCGTTAAGGCCGTATACTTTTTCCATATAGCCGGCAAAGTAGCCATACATGGCAAACATCGCCGCCAGCAGCATGGTAACAGATATCGCGGTGATCAAAAAAGAAGGCCGCATGAGTATACGTAGCTGTTGCCCGTAGCTCGCTTTTGCTGTCACCGGCATAGCTGGTACAAAACACCAGATGCTGAGCAGAGCCAATACATTCACAATGCCTGCTACGATAAACGACGCCTGCCAGTTGAACACGCTGGCCATATACGTCGCAAAGGGCACGCCTACCACCGTGGCCAGGCTTACCCCGCCAAAGATCACCGCTGCCGCTTTATGCTCACCGCCTTTTTTAGCAGTGCTCATCGCTACGCCGATGGAGGTGGCAAAATATACCGGGTGCAGAAAGGCGGGCAGTATCCGCGCCAGTAGCTGCACTTCAAACACGCCAGCCAGGGCAGATAACGTATTCGACACTACGAAAACGGCCAGCGTCAGCAGCATTACTTTCTTACGGTCAAAGCCGGCGGAGAGTAATGTTACCCATGGCCCGCACAGGGCGATGATCAATGCAAAAGCACTCAGCAGGATGCCTGCTTTGTCGATGCTGATATGATAGTAGCGGGCCAGTTCCGGCAGGATGCCAATCACCCCGAACTCCGTGGTGATAATGCCGAAAACGCCAAAGGCGGCGATATATTTGATCATGATGGCTTAAGCGTTTGTGCCTCCGTCAATAGTTATTTCCGTGCCGGTAACAGAACGGCCTTCTTCGCTGGCCAGCAGGGCTACCATGGCGGCAATACCTGCAGGGTCGCCATATTCAGGGATAGCCATGTAGTTACGCTGGAAGTCGGAATGTGCGCCATCCGCCGGGTTCATATCGGTATTGGTAGCGCCGGGCTGTACCAGGTTAACGGTGATCTTTTTCTGGCCAAGGTCGCGCGCCAGGCCTTTGGTAAAGCCAACCAGGGCAGACTTGGTCATGGAATAAAGCGTCATACCGGGAGCATATACTCTTTCAGCGAGGTTGCTGCCGATGGTCACTATCCTGCCGCCTTCGGGCATGTAACGCAGCACCGCCTGGCTGGCCACATATACCGCTCTTACGTTTACGGCCACCAGCCTGTCAAAATCTGCCAGTACATGCTCTTCAAAAGGTTTGGCATCCCAGATGCCGGCGCTGTTAACGAGTATGTCTATACGGCCAAATGTGGCGGCAGTTTTATCTACAGCAGCAATCACCGCATCAGCGCTTTCATTGTCTGCAGCAATGGCCAGGCCTTTTACACCCGTGGCCTCTACGTCTTTTAATATGGCCTGCGCTTTTTCAGCAGAGCTTACATAAGTGAATGCCACATTCGCGCCTTCTGCGGCAAGACGTTTTACAATGGCAGCGCCAATTCCGCGGCTGCCGCCCGTTACCAGGGCTACTTTGTTTGTCAGACGTTTCATAGATTAATTTGAATGTTTGTATATATTAATGTTGAGAGCTGCTAGCTTTTAGCTGCTAGCTATTAGCTTTAGTATGTTAATAACACTACAATACCGGGTTGCTAAATGCTAAGAGCTAGCGGCTAGTAGCTGTTCCAGAACGCTCATTCCAATATTACTCCTAAAAAAAGGTGATCACTGTCTCACCACCTCGATCAAAAAATCCGTCATTTGCTGCACCATCTTCTTATTACCGGAGATGATATTCGTTTGCCACAACCCGCTAAACGTCGCCACTATATAATTCGCCAGCATCACCGGGTCTCTCTCTTTTGTGATCTCCCCTGCAGCCTGTGCCTTCCTGAGCAGCTCTTCCAGCACTTTCGTCAACCGGGCGCCATCCTTCTTCAACAGCTCCCGCACGTCTTTATCTCCCTCGGCCAGCTCAAAGGAAGACTTCACCACCATACAGGCCTTCCCTTCTGCAATCGTTCGCTCCAATGCCCTGCGGATAATACATTCCACCGCTTGTATAGGCGACTCCACTCCTGCTGCTGATCGTTTATAATCCTCCCGCTTATCCGTTGCATAATTGGCCAGGCATTGCAGGTACAGCGCATGCTTATCGCCATAGGTATCATATATGCTGGCCCTGTTCAGCTGCATCGCCTCTACCAGGTCCTGCATAGATGTAGCATGGTAGCCCTTCTCCCAAAACAGGTCACGGGCTTTTCCCAACCTTTCCTCCGGATCAAACGCTTTGTTTCGTGCCATGATAATGCAAAGATAGTATTTTAGAACGATTGTTCCAAATAGGGTTTATTGTTCATCCGTATAGATGTAATCGTCCAGTTCCATGTTCAGGATCGTTGTGATATTTCCCGGCTCTCCATCACCGATCGTTCTTCCATCCAGCTGCACAACAGGCAGGATATGTTTCGTGGTGCTGGTAATAAATGCTTCCTTCGCCTGGTACACTTCTTCCAGCTTCAGTTCCCGTTCTTCCACCTTAAACTGTTTCCGGGCTATTTCCAGGGTCTTCATCCGTATAATACCTTTCAGTGGCTGTGTAGATGTTACCACTGTATCATCCGCCGTTACAATAAAGAAATTAGACCGCGGACATTCAGACACCAGGCCGTTCAGCTGGTACAGCACATCATCCGCCCCTTTTTCTTTGATCAGTGGCTGCAGCCAGATGGCCATCAGATAATCCAGCGATTTTACCTGCGGCATCTGCCGCTGATGCGCATAGCTGATCAAACGCAATCCTTTCCGGAACTCCGCTTTATCGGGCATTTTCAGGGGCTGCTGGGTGATGATGAGATTAGGCTGCGTAATGCTGTAGCCATCCGGCGAATAACCTCCCGTCAGCGTGATCTTGATACCCGCATCGGCGATATTGTTCTGCTCCGCCAGCTCCCGGATCACATCCCTCAGCTGCTCCCGGTCTCTGCCCGGATCCAGGCGCATCTGCTCTGCAGAACGATAGAAGCGGTCCAGGTGCTCATCAATGAACACCGGCTGATAATCAAGGACCTTAAAGAAATCGAAAATGCCATATCCGCGCTGAATGGCCAGGTCGCTTACCTGCAGGGTAGCCTTTGATGCGGGCAGAAAGGCATCGTTGATGAAAACAATTGGGTCACTCACTTTTATTACTATTTGCGTCTACAATATAATACAGCCTCCCCATATATTATTCCTTTCGCGCCAATCATTGATCATTTCGCGCCAGGGCTCCTCACCGCTTGGGAATTCCCCTTATCTTGGCGGAAAATTATCGGCATATGGACCTGCAGAAAGGACTGGTATTGCAATTACTCTCATACGCGGCGCAACGGGAAGTATCGCCTGCCCATCTCTGCTCTCTGGCGGGGCTCTCGCTTAGCAGCCTGCAAAGCAATGCTCCTTTCAGCATTACGCCTAAACAGTTGAACGATCTCTGGGGCAATGCCTGCCACCTGAGCCAGGACCCTTTCTTCGGCCTTCACCTCGGGGAGTCTATGCAGGCCGCCGCCCTCGGCGCCGTCGGACTGATCATCCAGCACAGCAGCACGGTGGGAGAAGCGCTGAACTACGCCGCTTCTATGATTCACCTGATCACTGATCTCTTCGGCATGCAGCTCAACACAGCGCAACACCGTTTCACCGTACAATTCATTCCCTATAAAGACGATCGCCAGGAGCACACTTTCGCCTTCCGACAGATGATGGACCTCTTCATGGCTTATACACTGCACGAACTGGACGGACTCGTGCTGCAAAAGATCCAGCCGCTGCACATCAAAATGCCTTTTGATGCATCCCATGCCGCAGAATACCAGCGGGTACTGCGTTGCGATGCCATCCAGCCATCTGCAGAATATCTCATCGAATTCGACAAAGTGTACTGGGATGCGCCCATCCTTACCGCCAATTACGAGCTGCAAAGCCTGCTGCTACAAAAAACAGGCGCCATGGACCAAAACCTGAACGCCATTCCTAACCTGCGTACAAGGCTCAACAGCTACCTGCTGGCCAATGCCTATCTCGGCATTCCTTCACTGGAACAACTGGCCGCCAATTTTAATGTCAGTCCGCGTACCCTGCAACGACGCCTGCAGGAGGAAGGCCTCAGCTACCAGCAACTGGCAGAATCCGTTCGTAAATCACTGGCCCTGCATTACCTCGCATCAGGCAAGTACCCCGTAAAAGAGATCTCTTACATCCTGGGATATAATGAGCTGAGCGCTTTCACCCGGGCATTCAAACGCTGGACTGGCAGCAGTCCGGCCAACTATCAGAAAAATTGAATAACTTGCTGTTAACCCATATTCCACGGCTATGCTTGATCCCAAAAGACTCTTCGACTGTATACCCTATCAGCTCGAAAACAACCCGCTACCGGATATACTCGCCGCCAAAGAACAAGGCAGCTGGAGAACCTACACCACGCAGGAAGTAAAGGATATTGTCGATAAACTAAGCGCGGGACTCCTCAAAGCCGGTATCAGTGCTAATGACTGGTCGCCCGAAGGCCGTGATAAGATCGCCATTCTCTGCAGGAACCAGCCCGAATGGGTGATGCTCGATCTCGCCGTTCAACGCATTGGCGCTGTACTGGTGCCCATCTATCCTACCATCCATGTGCATGAGCTCAGTTTCATCCTGCAGGACGCGAAAGTAAAACTGGTATTTACGCAAGACGATATCCTGTTTGAAAAGGTATCCGCCCTGCGTGATCAGCTGTTCTACTTGGAGGAGATCTATACCTTTGAGTTGGTAGCCGGCGCTCCTCACTGGAGCAGCATCCTGGCCCTGGCAGATGAAGAGAGCATTGCCCGCGCCGCCGCCATTGCGGAGACCATACAGGCAGATCAGCTGGCCACTATTATTTATACTTCAGGTACCACCGGCACACCGAAAGGCGTGATGCTCTCACACCGCAACATCTTCAGCAATGTGCAGAACTCCCTGCCCTGCTTCCCTCCCGGAAATCCTTTAAGAGCCCTCAGCTTCCTGCCGCTCAATCATATTTTTGAACGGATGGTCACCTATCTCTACCTGTTCAAATGCATTCCCATTTATTATACAGAGAGCCTGGAAAGCATCGGCGACAACCTCAGGGAAGTGCGTCCGCACCTGTTCACCACCGTTCCGCGACTCCTCGAGAAAGTATACGACCGGATCATGGATAAAGGCGCTGAGCTCCGCGGCATCAAAAAAACGCTCTTCTTTTGGGCACACGATCTCGCCGCCCGTTTTGAGATCAATCAAAAGCTGCCTTTAACTTACCGCCTGCAGTTGTCGCTCGCCGATGCCCTGGTGTTCAGCAAATGGCGTGCAGCCTTAGGCGGCAATGTCAAGTGCATCGTTACCGGCGGAGCCGCCTGCCAGGTACGCCTGATCCGGATCTTTACCGCTGCGCGGATCGTGATCATGGAAGGCTATGGGCTCACCGAAACATCGCCCGTGATCAGCGTAAACCGTTTCGAAGAGAAAGATCGTATGTTCGGCACCGTTGGACCGCTGATCCCCAACGTTGCCGTGAAGATCGCAGATGATGGAGAGATCCTTTGCCAGGGCGAAAATGTGATGATGGGATACTACCGCCGTCCCGATCTTACCGCGGATGTCATCATCGACGGGTGGTACCATACCGGGGACATCGGCGCTTTCGTGGAAGGCCGTTTCCTCAAGATCACCGACCGTAAAAAGGAGATGTTCAAAACCAGCGGAGGAAAGTACGTAGCCCCGCTCCCCATAGAGCACCGGTTTAAAGAAAGCCCCTACATAGAACAGGTGATGGTGCTGGGCGCCAATCGCAAATTCACCAGCGCCCTCATCGTACCGGTATTTCCTGCGCTCAAAGAATGGGCAAAGAAACAAGGTATTAACACCACTTCACAGGAAGCCCTGGTACAGGACCCGGAGGTACGGCACTTGTATAAGACGATCGTGGATAACTATAACCGGGAATTCAACCAGGTAGAGCAGGTGAAGAAATTTGAATTACTGCCGCACAGCTGGAGTATTGAAGGCGGAGAGCTAACGCCTAAGTTGAGCCTGCGCAGGGCTGCCATTATGGAGAAATATGCGAAAGAGATCAATGAGATCTATGACTGAATTTCCTGGTTGTGTGCTATAATGATGGCTGCTGTTTGTTCCACTTCCCCGATAAATCCACGCGCTACCCCGTTGCTTTGATTCCTTTCATGGAGGGAAGTGATCTTTAACGCTTCGAGCAATTCCATAAATCCTGCATCATGCTGTTTTCGCACCTTTGCCGGTGCATCTTTTGATAGCACGTGCTGACAGCGACAATAAGTGGCCACGATCCAGAACATTGCTTCCCGGTGATAACCCGCTTTGATCAGTTCATAACTCCCTCCAATCGCTACAGCACGGCCGGTACTGCTGATATCCGCTGCAAAACGGTAAGGCGTGCGGATCAGGCTGGCCGCGCAATCAAAAGCTGCTGTTAAGGCATTCAAATGCCCTTCCACCGCTTTCCTGCTCAGCGCAGCAAAATGGGTGGATTCCAGCAGATGTTCATAAAATTCCGGCAGATGATATGCCTCCAGCAATAATTTCGCTTCCAGGTATCTTTTACGAACAGTAGGATTTTTCAGGCCGGCCACCAGCAGTATATGTACCATGAGCCCTCTTGCGAAGAGCCAGCTCGTCACCTGGTCGTGCAAGGGAGTGCCTGCCGCCGGCGGCTCCAGGGAGTTCAACGCCAGTCCCCGGGCATGATCACAACGTTTACGTAGCCATTCAATATTGGCATACTGTGCGCCCACCTGTTGTTGCAGTGTTGACAGATGTGTACCCTTTTCTGCAATGATCCCATGCTTCCTGAAACTGCCTGCCAGGTAGAATTTGCTTAGGACCTGCTCCGCCGTTTGGAATTCGTCGACGCTTAAATAAGACACTTCCAGCAAAAGCGCTTTATACATGAACTTCCCGGATGAATATCCCTGCGGATCTTTCAAAACAACGATCAGGTCTACATCGGAAGTCGCTGGCAGTAGATCATCCTCTTCCAGCCAGTTGATGGAACCATGGTAAAAAGCGCCACAGAAGCCGGGAAGATGAATGGCTTCCTGCTGCACCCATTCTTGTATGATTTTTTTTGCTTCGCTGACAGTCATCAGGTATGGTCGTTTGCTTAAAACAGCTCCAGTTGCCAGGCGCCCCTATCCTTTCCGCTATCCGGTTGTATCTCTCCGAAATTGGAAAGTCCTACTCCCAGCAGGCGGATCCTCTTATCTTCCGGCTCCGTAGCAGCCAGCAGCTGTTTGGCAATGCTGCTGATGGTTTCCACGTCATTCACCGGCTGCGGCAAAGATTGGTTGCGGGTAATCTGCCTGAAATCGCTGTATTTTATTTTTATGGTGATAGTACGGCCCTTAAGCCCGTATTTCTTCAAACGTTCATGCACTACCAGGGAGATTTTGTCTATCTCCACATTCATCTCCTCCAGGCTGGTAAGATCATAGGGAAAAGTGTCTTCTGCGCTGAGTGATTTCGTTTCCCGGTGCGGCTCTACTTCCCTATTATCCACCCCCCGTACGATCTTATAATAGAAACGGCCGGTCTTACCAAAATGCTGTACCAGGTCTGATTCCGAGAGCTTCTTCAGATCAGCGCCGGTGAACAGGCCCATTCGTTTCATCTTATCTGCGGTTACCTTGCCTACCCCATGAAATTTTTCCACCGGCAGCTGTTCCATAAATGCCTCGATAGCAGAAGGGCCGATGAAAGTAAGCCCGTCCGGCTTCTGCATATCAGAGGCGATCTTGGCTACAAACTTATTAATGGAGACACCGGCAGAAGCAGTAAGATTCAGCTCTTCCTTAATTGCCTGCTTGATCAGTTTAGCGATCTCAATGGCAGAGCCGATGTTTTGTTTATCGGTCGTAACATCCAGGTAGGCTTCATCCAGGGATAAGGGCTCAATCAGATCCGTGTAGCGATGGAAGACCTCGCGGATATGCCTGGATACCTCTTTGTAGACATCAAAGCGCGGACGTACGAAAATAGCCTGCGGACAAAGCTGCTGCGCTTTTTTAGACGGCATAGCGGAGCGGACACCGAATTTCCGGGCTTCGTAACTGGCCGTGGCTACCACCCCGCCCCGGCCTTCCGGAGAACCACCTACCACGATGGGCTTGCCGCGCAGATCAGGATGGTCGCGCTGCTCGATGGACGCGTAAAAGGCGTCCATGTCGATGTGGATGATTTTGCGGAGCGGTGTTTGTTCTTGCGGCATTCGAGCGTAATTCCTGGGCAAAGATAAGGGACGTAGAAAAAATGGTTGGAATATTACCGCTCAAAATCCCTGAGCGCATTCCTATCACGGATCCAATCCTCCAAGATCATATACCTTCCCGGCACTCTTAACAAATGGCGTATCCGCTCTTCTGTCATAGGGCACCAGGAATACGCCGACGCGGTCAATTTTTTTTCTGCCTAAAACAGTACCGACACGTTCACCATCCAGAAATTGTCGCGTATAGAGGCCGAAAACAACTTTGATCCGAACATTTTCACCGAGCCCTTTAGAATCATATGTTTTAACAACATTCTCCATCCAATTTAACAGCAGTCTCCCATGAAAATCTTCTGATATCGTTACTTGCCGCGCTTTTGGAGGACGGCCTACGGGACCACCCGCATGTGGTTTAAATCCATGTTTCTCCATCTCTATTGGAAAGGTGTCAGTGCACAATTTCGCATTCTTAGCTTCTACTTCCCTTCCATCTTCCGCTTCCGCCAGTGAATCTTTTGAATTGAACAGATTCTCCAGGATCCTAAGTTTATCTTCACGCGCCTTGCAGGCAGCATGTGATGCTCTCAAAGCCTTTACCTCCTCCTCGAGATGATGATTTGTTTTGTTAGCATTACAGGCAGACAAAAGCATACCCGACAAAAGGGGTAAGAACATGACATGGGGGCTCAATTTCATAAAAGGATCAGTTTGAGGTTAAATAAATGGTTACAGATTTGCTGGTATAGTCAGGCGTGTTGTATGAACAAATATAACGGATTTACGGTTACGGTGCGGTGGTGTTGGTCTGAAACAAGTTCGTAATGATCCGTACATCCAGGTTAAGCCCAAAACAGAATGCGCCCATCCAGGTATTGTTCGTTTTCAGGTCAAAGGCAGCCTGAGATACTTCCGTTTTTTCGAACTCAAATCCAGGGTCCATTTCCAGGGTACTTACCTTACCCCAATGGTATCCCAGAAATACTGATCCGCCCCGGATGAATTCCCATTTCCCACCTACAAAAATATTATCCAGCAAGCGGTCATTAAGACCAATACCCGCAGTAGGATAAATACGTTCGTAGATTTTATGGTCATCCGCAAAGCTTCTTCCTTCCAGCTTGTAGTTCCGTACTTTCTCCGGCATCAACAGTTTTTCGATCAATACAACAGGGGAAAGGTAAAAGGTATACATCGCCGACGCCAATACCCTTGATCCGGTGTTGGTTCTTTTGATCACCTGTAGATTAGGATCCGCGTCAGATGTAACCAGTGCAAATGTGGGATTCTCCAGTCTGGTCTTTAACACGCCTACGTCTATACTGCCATGAAAGATCTTCTTCACCTTGATCACTTTGGAGGCAACCACCACCGGCGTAGTAGCTTCCAGGTTTTCTTCCTTTAGCTCAAAGCCGTTTCTGACAATATCGAAGCTGATATCATAACTGGAAGGCGTGAACAGGGTTTCGGTATGCGCCCATTCTAAAGTAACTGTTTTATCCGCAGGAGCCAGCCCCTGTAAGCGTAAATTGTTCTGCAGGCTGCCGTCTCCCCGGATAATGGTCCCTTCTTCTATATCTGCCGTGTTCTGGTTAGCCTTATACTCAACACGCAGCGGATTCCCTTTAGGTACCAGGTATACCACATGCACCACATAATTGGTTTTGCCAGCGCCCACAGGGATCGAACGGATCAGGCTATTCCCGTTCTGATCAAAGAAAAGATGGATGTACTTATGCCCCATATACCTGGAAGTCTTACGGGGGTTTCGATTGCTTAATAACAATTGCAGTCCCACACCTTCCAGGTCCGAGATCTGATCCCTAAAAAGTGTATTCACTAAATAGTCTGTAGCGGTTTTATCGGCGGGCATATCGATCTTTACCTGGTCATTGGCAACACCGGCGACGGGAGCTACAGGGCTTTTGTGCAATAGAAATGGTCCTGCCGCTACCCCGCCGGCTGCATCATTGATCGTAATACCGGTTTCCCTGATATCTGAAGGAAAAGACAAAGGATGAAAGGCGCCGTCGCTAAGAAATGTCAAATTAGTACCACCTGCAACTACACTGAATGTCTGAGCCGGATTGTCCGACGGTTCTTTTTTAATTTCAAGGTTCTTGATCTCATCCGTAAACATAAGGCCGGCGGGGATGGAACTGATATCGATCTCCTGACCTGCTGCTCCGCCGATCCTGATTTTGAAGGTCTGGCCATACGAAAGCAGTGGTGACAGCATAACTAATAGGTAAAATAAGCGCTTCATGACTTAAAGGTTTGAGGTTTGGAAAAAACTTATTATATCATCGATGTGAATGGCATAACTGGCATCCTTATCCCGGCCGATAATTACGCCGACCAGCCTGTTACGCTGATCAAAAACCGGGGCGCCGGAATCGCCATCAAGGGTGCACCTGTTCAATTTGATCAGGTTCTTCAGAAAGATGCGCTCAAATTTTGTGTTTTTAATTGCACCCAGTTCGGTAACGGTACAGCCCCTTTGCCCGGAAGATGTGCCAAAAAACGAAAGCTGAACGGTATGAACATTAGCATTTGTTAATCCAAACACTCCTTTTACCGCTCCTACTTCCTTAATGATCCTTTCGATCACTTCCGGCACCTGGGGATTATCTACTTTGGCAAAACCGAAATCGATTCCGTTAAAAATAGCGACGATCAATTGTGCTGTGGAAGCAATTACATTGTTGAATAAGAGGATCGATTGAGGGGGATCCCCCCTCCGGACATCATAGAACACCTGACCACGGTTTAACAGCTGTGGGGCCAGCACATGCATATTGGAGCTGAGATAAACGCCCCTGGGGGTGGAGAAGTAATACGAAATAGTGCCAACCAGAGGCGAATGTTCATTTTTAGTCTGCTCTCCTATCTTTATGCCCGTAAGTTGCAGCCTGCCGGTCTCTATCACATCTGTGGGCACTTTCATATATTCCTGGTCCCCCTGCTTAACGCGCATTAATTTCGGTACCTCCCTTTCAGGCTGCAGCTCTTTTTTGCTTACATGAAAAACAATGGCGTAGGTATCCGCTAAGGCTTCGCCCTTTACCTTTTTAGGTCCCACATGCACGCCTTCAAGGTTGGGATACCGCTTAAACCATCTTTTATAGTTCTTGTTAATGTGGCCTTGAATGGCCTGCAGTTCGGATTGCAGTTGCTTTTTCATTGTTATGGAGTTTACATCTGGGGCTTGTCAATTGCTGGAAAGTTTGTAATTTCCTGCTTACGGTTTTGAACATCACAAAGCTACCATGCCCCTCACGGCATCACAAGGGGGTAAAGACTGTTTTTAAGGAGGGTGCTTTTACGGGGCGCCCATGTGAGATCTCCCGTTTATTACTTTTTACGTTTTTACATATAACATGAATATCAGGTAATTGTGCTGGAGAGGAAGATCACGTTGTTTTCCGGTTCTGATGTCTTGCTTAATTTAACCCCATCATTTCAACATTAACCTCAAATCGTTTCCTCATGGAAGACAAAACCACAATTACCAGCCCCCATGTTCGCGAACAAAACTACATGCTGCAACAGGCAGCAAAGGCAAGGGTGAATGCCTTATCTGCGGCCGGGAAAGAACAAGCCCTCGAAGCCAGGCGAAACCGTATCACCACCTTCATTATTCCCTTTTTCAAAGACTCTGCCGGTGATGCCGCCAAAGCTGCGGCCAGCGGCGGTAAAGCTTACAATTTAGGCGAACTAGAGCCCTAAGCACATGCAACTACATTTGTACCAATACGCCCAATTACTGAGCCTCCTGCTGGCTATCCTGTGCTACAGGGGGCTCAGTCAATATAAGATAGCCCTGTTTCTGCCCATGCTGGTCATCGTTAACCTGATCGAGATCGCCGGCACCAATTACAAAACGCTGGGCTGGATACCCTGGTTACCCAATTATGCAATCTATAACCTGAATCTGCTCCTGGAAACCCCGCTGCGCTTATATCTGATGGGAAGAATGCTGCAGCTGCACAACAATGAGCGGGCCACCTTTACCGGTATCTCATTTCTGTGCATGCTGATAATCCTGCTGAACTACCTGTTTTTACAAGGCACTGCCGTTTTCAATACTTTTTCTTTAATATTGATACAAATACTCACTATTGTACTTTCGTGTTTTATCCTTTTAAGACTGGCGCTGCGGGATGAAGTTGGATTGAGCCTATGGAAGGAGCCATATTTCTGGATCAATGCAGGGTTCCTGCTCTTTGCCCTGGTCACGCTGGTGCTCCTGGGCCTGCAGCAATTTCTGCAGGACCACCGGGTGATGTTATGGGGTAAAAGCCTTTATAAGGCTATTATGCCGGTTCCCAATATCATATTATATCTGGCTTACAGTTATGCTTTTATTTTATGCAAGATCCCCAAATCCAGATAGTCGCTATCATTGTCGCCATTACCTTGGTGCTCTTGTTCATCGGCATCCTGTTCCTGGTAATGATCTGGTCATATAATAACAAGAAGCTGCAGATGAGGCGGGAAAAACAACAGATCCAGGATGTTTTCGAAAAACAGCTTTTACAGTCCAAATTAGAGATACAGGAAGAGACCTTTAATGCCATCAGCCAGGAGATCCATGACAACGTAGGCCAGCTGCTCAGCTCTGCAAAAGTGCAGTTGAATATCATTGAACAGCAGCAAAGCACCGGGCGGGAAGACCTGAAAGCAGTAAAGGAAACGATCGGCAGCGCATTCACTGCCTTGCGGAATATCGCTAAAAGCCTGAGCAGCGACCGGATCCAGTCCTTTGCCCTCACAGACAATATCCAGGAAGAAGTGCGGCGGATGCAACGCGCCGGAGTAGACATCATTTTTAACGTAAGCCCCGAAGAGCGACCCCTTAACCAGCAGTCCAAATTGTTGTCGTTCCGGATGATCCAGGAGGCTTTACAAAATATCCTGAAACATGCCAGGGCTACGCAGGTGGTGATCGACCTGCAATATCAGCCGCAGGCCCTGCAGATCACCGTGCGTGATAACGGCTGCGGTTTTAATGTAGACCAGGAAATTCAAAAGAAGGAAGGCCTGGGCCTTCAGCATATCCTCAACAGGGCACACCTGATCGGCGGCACAGCTGCCATCAACAGCAACCCTGCAGAGGGAACATCCATTCACATAATTGTACCATATGCCTGACACAAGATATATCGCCATTGTAGATGACCACACCATGTTCCGGAAAGGATTGGCTGCACTCATCAATCTATTCCCCCGCTATGAGGTATTGTTTGAAGCCTCCGACGGCCGTGAAATGATCGAACGGCTGAAATACCAACGCCTGCCGGATATTATTCTTCTCGATGTGACCATGCCGCGCATGAACGGGTATGAGACCGCCGACTGGCTGCGTCTTAATCAACCGGGTATTCACGTCCTGGCCCTGAGCACAATGGAATCGGAGGTGGCCATTATCAAGATGATCCGTCATGGGGCAAAAGGATACATTCTTAAAGATGCAGAACCGGAAGAACTGAAACTAGCCCTTGATGAGGTCTTTTCCCGCGGGTTCTTCTTCAACGACCTGGTAACAAGAAAGGTAATGCAGTCTATCAGTCAGCTCGTCAACGAAAATTCCCCCCTGAATACATTTGTGAAATTGTCACAACGTGAACTGGAATTTATCCGCAGAGCCTGTAGCGAAAAAAGCTACCAGGAGATTGCAAAGGAGATGTTTGTCAGTGAAAGAACCGTGGACGGATACCGGGAAGCCTTGTTCAGAAAACTGAATGTGTCTACCAGGGTGGGACTGGTGCTATATGCGGTGAAGAATAATCTGGTGGAGCTGTGAGCAGGATTGCTTACCTTTATACACAAACCACCCCAAACCATGCCAACAACCAACGCCACCATTCTCATCCCGGACATCAGCGGTTTCACCGAGTTCATGACTTCCACTGAGCTCTCACACTCCACCACCGCCATCAACATGCTCATCGATGCCATGGTCAAAGCCATCGGCGACGAATACGAAGTAGCCGAAATCGAGGGCGACGCCGTCCTCCTGGTAAAAAAAGGCCCCGCTCCCACCCGGCAGGAAATCCTTACCACCTGCCTCAACATCTTCAACGCCTTCCACTACCAGCGCAAATGGATGCAGCAGCACATGGTCTGCGCCTGCGGCGCCTGCCAGGCTATTACCAACCTCACCTTAAAATTCGTTGCCCACCACGGCCCTGTTGCAGAGATCTCCGTCGGACGCTTCGTCAAACAATCCGGCCCCGAAATGATCATTGCACACCGCCTGTTAAAGAATCACATCGATAACAACGAATACCTGCTCATCTCCGAAAAGCTCTTCGGACAAGCCGCCGTTCTCGCTGAACCGGACGAGCTGGAATGGGCCAGCTCTTCCGAAGAATACGCCTCCATCGGCAAAGTAGACTATCGCTTCGCCCTGCTCGGCAAAGCCCGGGAAAGCGTGCCAGAACCGCCTCCGCTACAAAACGACTACCCAGCCGACGATACCGGCTACCTGGAAATCTCTGTCCCTGCCAATTACCGCGATGTATACATGGCCCTCACCAACATCCCCGCCCGGGCCGAATGGGTGCCCGGCCTGCTCAAAGTAGAACAGGAGATCCCGGCCGTGTTTATCGGCAGCGTACATTACTGCACATTTGAAGATTACCAGGCCATTGTATCACCGCTACGCGTAAATATATCTGCGCAAGCGATCTTCTATGCAGAAAGCTGCCGCATCCCGGAAATGGATCTTTCCCTGGTCTACGAGTTCACGTTTAATAAAGTAAATGAAAAGTCCTGCCTGGTAGCCTGCCGTTTTTTGAACAACGGCCCCATCCCGCTCCTGGAAGAAATAAATGCGGATCTGTTAGATCATATGCAGGCTTTCGTGGAAAAACTGGAAGCCTATTGTGAAAAGATGGAAGGTTCTTTCTTCTGATCAACACCGGTCTGTCATCCCCAGATCCAGCAACCAAACTTTTTAAAACGGCTGCTGTCCTCCCACCAGTTCAGGCCAGTGAAATACTTTTTATTCCTGGCGCCCGCCTGTGATTGCAGCGGCGATAGCACGGTGGTACTATTTCGTTTGGCGCTGTGCTGGTCATTCTCTGGCACCAGGGCCACAATATGCCCGGGATTACTCATGTTAATACGTTGTGCAACGATAATACCCAGCTTCCCTTTATTCACTTCGTCCTGGAGCGCTGTCAGGTCAAACAAACGTTGCCACCCGAAGGATACGCCATATTGATCAAACCAGTTACAGATCCGGTTGGCAGTATATTCCGTTATGTTCTGATCGTACCTGGGCACGAGCGCCTGCCCTTGCTGCAGTTGAACAATCGCCTCCGCCGACCACCATACCCTGGGAAGATAAGCGCCCAGGCAATAAGCCACATCATAGGCATATATGTTGCAATAAGTGCTGCCGCCGCCCGGCGCATAGCGTGCGCTATGCTCTACATCCAGGTACTCCACCAGGTTGTGTATGGCAGCGCATTTCTCCGTCGCTCCCTGAATCTGGTCCAGCGCCACCTTTAACAGGCCCGGTTCATTCAGCGGATATGCCCTGCCATTGACCTGGCTGCGACTGATCTTCCGATCGCCCGGTGGATAGTGAACAGCAGGTATCGCAGCGGCAGCAGCCGCTGGCTGTTCTTCGGGCAGCCCCATGGCGGTAGACTGCAAATATTTCCGGGAAGCAAAGCCCTGGGCCAGTGTTTTCCCTAACACGACCTTTACCTTCAGCCAGCCGGGCGCGTCTGCCCCATTCACGCTTTCAACAACAGTATCCGGTGGCATAACGGCTATCACATTACCCTTTGCAATCGCGGGCTGGTTGCGCAGGTTCAGGAAATCTGTGGTGATAAAATTATTCATACACTATTCTTTTACCAGGGGTTGTTCTCCATTTACATGTTCGGGCGCATCCGGTACAATATCCTCCTCCGTCAAGGTATCGGCTGCGGGTTGCTGAACGCCGTTATCGCTACCGTTTGTTCCGGCGATGGCTTTTACTACTGCCAGCGGGAATGTCTTGGCGGCTTTATCCTTTTCAAATTGCACGGAGAGCGTCACAGTCTCTTTATCTTTTAATTCATCGGGCAGCGTATAAGTAAAGCTGATGCTGTCTGCTTTCACGTCCAGCGTGGCGGCTACCGGCTGTCCTTCAATAGTGATCACCGCTGTCTCTTTGTCCAGTTGTGTGCCGGAAAGCGTGATCAATACCGCCTTCCCAGCCTCAAGCGGATCTGCTTTTACGCTCACTACCTTTGGAAGATCATTCTCCAGTGCATCCGGGCGTTCTTCTTTAGGCTTCAGCAGTACATCAAAGACCTCTTTCAGCTTCAGCGCAGTACGGTCTGTAAAGAGCCCGGCCAGGAAAGATAATGTCATCAGCCCATAGATGTTAATATTGGAGCTGGAATCACTCATGTTCAAAAAGCCGCCGCGGAAAACAAAGTAAATGGCAAGGGCCAGTGCGGCAGCTGAGAACGGCTTGATACAATACCACAGCGTCCAGCTTTTCCTGAATTTACCCGAACCTACATAGGTGGTAAAGGAAGCGGCGATGTAGATCATATTGCCCAGGAATCCGCCAAAGGCCACCAGGATCAGCAAAAGGGTATTGACGTGGACGAGCGGGCCGGCTGCGGTGTTGCCGGTTACCAATGTCACCCCGAACCATCTATAGGTATAGAATGAATGTACATCGTCTCCCGGCTTAGGCATCTGATTCGGCCAATGGCCGATGATATACAGTGCACTACCCAGTGTGAAAACGATGAGAAAAAGGCCTGCCCAGAATTTTCCGCCTGGGGAAATTTCGTTGCCGTTATGGTCTCGGTAGACCGGCGCTTTGTAGGGAACGAGCATAATACATGTGATTTTGCTTGGGGATTAGGGATTAATACATGTGACTCTCGAAAAGCTAATATCAGGGGTTTGTAGTCATATATCCGAAGATAATAAAAAAAATTGAATACCGCCACTGTAGGCTCACTTATTCCCGCGTACGCCCCGCGTCTTCATCTATCGCCGCTTGCAGCGCGTGGACAAACGGCACATCGGCTTCATCAAATTGCTCACGCAGCCAGCCTTTTTGGGTATTCCAGGTTAACAGGAAACTATGCAGCCTGGGATGATCATCAACGATCACCGTGTATACTATGTCCGACATCCGGTCCGGCCCCTTGCCCAGGAATGCTGTATTCGTAAAATATCGGCCTGCATAGCCCATTATATTCGAAAATTGCTTCATATCAAATCCTTTTGCTGTTCCTGCTGCGCAGCTCATCAACGGCGTTTAGCTTTGTTCTTCTTCAGCCGCGCCTGGGCCCACTCTTTCCGGTGCCTCCATTTCTCCAACACCGGGTTGTCATCTATTACGATGCCCTTCTTGTCCATTAATCCCAGGCTTTTGGCAAGCGATTTCGCCACGCTGGCTACTTTCCGGTTCTCCTGCAGCCACTGTTTTTGCCCCTCCCGGTTATGGGTATCAAATGCCTGCAAAGCGAGGTCGATGATCTTCAACTCTCCGGCATAATCTTTCCGTTTCCGGTGGAGGATCATCAGCCGTTGCCAGGCTTCCTCGGACAGGGGATCATTATTCACTACCTGCTTATAGCCCTGCAGGGCCTGGTCTGTTGCCCCCAACCGTTCCGCCTCGCGGGCTTCCGCTAATAGCCGCTGATTAGATATTTTCTTTCTGGCTGGCATAGTTTAATAATAACAATCGTTGTGCCAGGCCCTGGCAACACCTATTGTATCGCAGTGCTCTTTGCAGGCACATTATGCTGCCACTTAACAAGCAATGAGCGGTTAGCCCTGCCTGGATCTTCATCATCCGGCACTCCCCGCACTTTATAGATCTCCTGGTTAGCCCTTCGAAGCCGCTTATAGTCGAGCTGCAGCAGGTTTTTCACGCAGCTGCGCATTGGCTGGCCTGTTTTACACCCCAACACCTGCCGGAACGAGTAATAGTCGGCTAGCCAGGGCCTTGCCTTCCGTCCAGGGTAATAATTATCGTAGAACGTCATACAATCAATGATCTCCAGCGTCGATCGCTGAAAGGTAAACAGCTTAAGTGCCGGGTTGTTACCGTGGCCCGGATCAATACCCGGAACCGATATCAGCAGGTTATTGAACCTGTTCTGACGGTCATACAGTAAGCTGATCCCATCCATGTGGGTATGGCTGGAAAGAATGCCTACGATCATCTGCCTGTAAGGCGTTATAATGTTAAGAAATGCGTTCTGTGGCGACAAAAAACCCATATCATACTTTTTGGGAGAATCCCACATATCCGTCCCCTTAAAAGCGTCCACCCCCGGCGGAATATGCATCATGATCAGCACTTTCTGGCCTTTAGCGGCCGCTTTTCTTAATTCAAGCTCCAGCGTAGCCAAAGCAGTTATCAACTGGTCTCCGGCAATTGCGGGATTTTTTTTTGCATATGCAGCAGTGAACACGACGGAGTTGAGCGCCAGCACCTTCAGCTTCCCGGCCTTGCCTAATGGAAATGCAGCAGTACAAAGTGTGGCGGTAGGCAGTTCTTCATAACGTCCTTTCTCCGGGTCATTATTCCCCGGCGTATAAATAAACGGTATCCCCTCGTCCTCTGCTATCTTTTCAAGCGTCTGCCGCACTATCATGCGGTTCTTGCTTGCAGTGTCTACCTTGTTTGTATGCAGCGGCAGATCACCAAGGCATAACAGGAACGCAGGTTTGCTCCACCTGTTATTCCCCTGCGCTCCCGGGCCTTTCAAAAGCGCCCTTATTTTCTGCGTAGCCTGCTTCCAAAGTTCCGGGCCGGTATTGTCATCAGAAAGGGACTGCTTGTCTATATCCAGGTGAATATCAGATACAGCAAGGAAACTCATATTTTGCCTGGACAAAGCCTCACCTGGCCCCGTAAAGATCATGAGTACCACAAAGATCACGCAGCGGTGATATACTTTCATTGTCTGAAATTGTAAGTGATCCCAAAAAACCAACTCCGCTCCCATACCTTGACAACCGAAGGTGTATTGATCGAAGTAGGGTAAAATACAGGCTTATCATTTTCCATCTTTAATCCTTCATAAACTGCTTTGCTGAGGCGGTTTACCTTTCCCCATATCATTCCTCCGCTCAATGCTATCCTGGTGTTCTCTCCGAATAAAGATTGCAGCATCAGGCTGCCGCCCAGTAAAACATTGAGATCCAGGTTGGTCGTGGCCATAAAACCAGTGGTAAGACCAATATTATAATTACTGCTGAGTCTCGGGTAAACATGCGCCAGAAATCCAAATCCCAGGTTCACCTTATTGTCTGTTTCCCGGGTAATGATCCTCCCGGAAGTGTCACGCTTGGCTGCATTGGTTTCCGGAGCATACATCACGGTAGTATCCTTGAAGATATAATTATAATCTTTAAGCCCTGTAATAAACAGGCCGCCGCTAAAATCTATTTTGAGCCCAAAGGAGGTCCTGATATGCTGACTGGCCACCACCTCATTAGCACCGTTGACCACCTTTATGGTGTAATAATCACGGTTACCAAGCCTCGGCGTGGCATATGCCAGCGGCTTCAGGGCATCCAACGACTTAAGTAATGTGACCACATCATTTGCAAGCTGCTGAGCGGGCGTACCTTTAAATTTGTTGACGAGCCCCGTGATAATGTCGTTACGGGTACCTTCCAGTTTAAACTGCTGCCCGATATGGGAATAAATCAATGGCGCATTTGTTTTTATGTGTTGTTCAATCGTACAGGGAGACCCAATAAATACAGTTACATAGTCTGACAGCTCGTTATATAATCGCTGCAACAGCTGGGAAGAATCCTCGAGCCCACCTGCCTCAGCTTCGATACCTTTCGGCTCTTTAGCCCCTGCCACCGCTTCGCCCGCCGGCGGTTTTAAAATAGTGGCATTCATCTGTGCATTCAATACACTTTGGAAAGAACTGCTCACAACAAACAAGTCTGCAGAATCGCTAAGGATCTTCAGGCTCTCTGTCAGGCTAAAGTTAATCACCTGGAAGTTAAGCTCACTGCCAACACGAGGCGCAAAAAGCTCAGGGGACACTTTCCGGTAACGTTCCAAAATTTTACCATTGGCACTTTTACGATAGATATGTTTACAGATCGTGAAGGCATCAAATTTGAGGCTGCGGTCATAGATAATGAAATAATTGGTCAGCATCTGCCGTTCGGATTTATGCTCAATAAGTGCGGTCCGCTTACAAGGCTCGCATTCCCCGCCCGCAGATACGGAGGCCATCATCGCACTGTCAATAAAAGGCGCTCGTTTGCCTGTCAGCACTACCTTAGCTACTTCGCTGCTATCATCATCATCCGGCGCAGCAAAAATGAGCTTGATCGGATTTTTAAGTGTATCCGCGGGATCACGCGAGTTAATAACGGTGAGACTAAAAACATTGCGAACCTGAATACCCGCTACACCGTTGGGGGGATTCAGCATGATCGATGTATCAGCATTTACGGGGACAGCCACCATTTCCGCTACAGCACCTTGTAAAGATTGTAATACCACCTTTATGCCCGGACCTTTCGCCTTTACCCTTAACACACAACGCTGTTCCCGGATCTTCAGGTTGGCGCCTGGCCCGATCTCCTGCCCGCCTTTCTTCAGGCTGACTGCCGCCCCCTTTTCGGCCCGGCTATCTCCAGCAGCAAAGTATCTTTAATACCGGCTACCGGCGCTTGGGGATACACGGTTATTCCGGTGAGGATAGAGATAAACAATACAATAATAGTTTTGTAATACATAATATTCAGTTTACAATGAATAACTCCTTATGCAGATCGAAAACATGGGAAAGCCGTACAGCGTAGGTAAACATTTCATCTCCACCAATGATCATGGCAATGGCCGCCCCCTTACTGTCAAATACAATAGCCCCGGAATTGCCTCCCTGGCTGATAGTGCCCTTGCCACCAGGGCCATTGAGCAATAGCACGTCCTCAACGACCCTTACTTTATCTTTATAAGAAACAGCAATCGCAGGCGCGTGGGAAAAAAGAATCCCCTTTTTAGAAGCCCCTGTAAAAATGTCGTAGAACTTTACCGGTATCTTATTGAGCACATCGTTGATAGAAACGGGCCGACAACTACAAGTAGTTTTGATGCCCAAACTGAGGAAGAGTGCTTTATTATCCAGGTGTTGCTGGGAACTGAACAACGCGGCTATGCCAAAGTCAAATGCATTTTCAATACCGCCTGCCCAGCGCCACCCGATCCTTGTTAGAGTAGGTTTTATAATCGTGGTAAGCTTGTCATCAGTATCATATTGAGTAGTTCCATTCAACACATGCCAGCATGATAACAGGTGCCGCTCTTTTGTGTTAACATCTTCCACTATACAACCCAGAGAGCCATATCCATTCTGCTGGCTCGCGTTAAGTATAGCGTCTGCAGGAAGATCGTGACCATATACAATACCGCTGACAACAATCTTGAAAGGCACTGTGGCGCCGTCTACATTGATCTTGGGATACTTCAGCTTCAGCGCCGTCCTGGTAGCATTGGTATCAACATTGGCCTGTATAAAATGATTGTTGGCGACATTGTCATACACCACATATACACCCTGCACGCCCGCAAAGCTTTGGATAGTAGCGGCATAGCGGTGCATGGCTATTTCAGCTGCGGCACCCGCAGCAGGCTGTACCAGCGGCACAGCAGGATCCACTATTGCGTTAACCGCTGCGCCCTCCGTTTCGGGCACCGGTTTCTTTTCCTCCGGTTTCACGCCAACCCCGCGGATCGCAACCAGCTTTTTCAACAGATCGAACCAAAAAGGCGCACCAAGCGACAGCGCAAGGGCAGTAATGATCAAACCCACCCAATGGAAATCATCAACTAACTGACCCAGCACATAACACAGCTTTTCTAAAATATAGGCAGGCCTTGCCCCCGCTACCATTACGGTATTTCCATCCTTGCCACCAAGATAAACGGAATCCACACGTGTAAACCTGTCTCCCGTAAGGGAGTCTACATATTTCCCTGTCTGCTGAAGACTGTCGCGTACCTCCGAGTAGGCAACCAATGCCCGCTTAAACCGGATACTATCCTCGAACATGATCATCCCGGTACTGTCAAGACCTCGCTGTACCTGTAGCAGAGCGCCTTTAAGCCCCTGGATCTTCTTACCATTCCGCCATCTCAGTTCACGGACGAGCTGATGAGCATCCAGCAACAACATGCGCTGTGACCTGAACAGACTGTCAAGCCTGGCGGATATAACTTTTAGCTGCAATTGCTTTACCCGCGCATCGCGATGTAAACTATCGAAGGTTGGAACAAGCTGCTTTATCTCCCGGTATGCTGAGCTATCCCCCTTAACTTTATACCGCAGTTCCTTTTCAAGCTTATTTGTCTGCCATCCCAGCCCCAGGATCATATTAGCATAACTGATGTCTTTTGTAATGCGTGCAAACCCGGAATCTACCACCGTGCGTTCTATTACCGAATCGCCGTTTGCATGGATAAATCTCGCGTAACGTGCCGTATCCTTCGACATTTCAATGGCGAGATTCACCAGCTGGTTACGTGCCTCTTTATCAGTAGCCAGTATACGCGAAATGCGGATGCTGTCTACATTAAAGCTCAAAGCAAGCAGAAAGCCCAACCAGAATGATATCAGTGTGATCCTGTTCTTATACCAGCCGTTTGTCCGGTCCATGGTTTCACTAAACCATTTTGACAAATTTTCCCTGAAAACATTCACATCATTCCCTGAAACAGAAGCAATAGACTGAAGCTGGCGCAAAGTTTCGGGCTCAATTTTGTAGTTATTGAACTGTAAGCAAAATTTAACTTTCTCCCATTTATTGTTCCCTACGCCCTTATCTGATAACAGGTTAATGAGCGTTACAGCGAAGTTCTCGGCACTGATATATGCAGGCATGGTGTGGCCAAATATGAGCTTCTCTTCCTTCTCTGCTTTTGCGAGATACTTTATTGATGGGTAAGCATAGAATTTCCCTGCAAAAGTGTGCTCAAATCCCCGCGGAGTCTGAAGAAAAAAACGTGGAAGCCAGCGCTGTTTACTTTTACCATCATTCAGCATTCTTGAAATGGCTCTTCTTAACATCCTGGGCCTGATTCCAAACCATGAAGAGATCATTTCTCCAAGGATAGTCACTAAAAGGCTGTACAAGAGATAAATGAATACCAGCCCGATAGCGACATTAAAAGCGACATTATCAAACATACATTTGGTATAATTGGTACAGGTATAAAGTGCCCATGAAAGGTGACAGCAACATATTAATGGCTATTTTTCCATCATAGGTTCAGGGTATCTCTATGAAATAAAATGATAAAAGGTGATCGCTCGGCAACAGGATTTTACTTTGGGGCTGATTCAAAGAGGCTTCTCTTGAACAAGCAGAAAACATTGGGATTAAATATGCTATTAATTTACGCTAGTTAATTATTCTTTCAAAAAAAACTTTCCTTCATATCCCGGTATTCTCCATTATTCTTAACTTGCCTGCAGTCCAAGGCCACATCGCAGATGTCCAGCTCCAACCACCTCTTCTACTCCCACCTTCCCGTGAATCGCATTCCCCTCAGCGATCTCCTTACCGAGGACCACCTCTTCTACGCCATCCCGGCCGACTGGCACGTGATCATCACCGATATCAAAGGCTCTACCGCCGCCGTAAGAGCCGGGCAGCATCAAACCGTGAACCTTATCGCAACCGGCTGCATCGTGGCGGTACTGAACATCAGTTTCAAAGCCAGCATCAGTATTCCCTTTTTCTTTGGCGGCGACGGCGCCACCTTCATCGTTCCCCCTACCGTTAAAGACAGCGCCATGCGGGCGCTGCTTCGCTATAAAAAACACAGCTTCGATAATTTCAGCCTGGAGCTCCGTGTAGGCTGCATCCCCGTAAAAGATATCTACGCCGCCGGACATGAACTAAAGATCACCAAATTCAATAGCTCCGGTAATTTCTCCATCCCCATCATAATAGGCAATGGCCTCAGTTATGCGGAAGGCCTCATAAAAGGAACGGATTACCTACATCCGGAGCAGCCACCTACCGAAGAACCAGACCTCTCCGGTATGCAATGTCGTTGGGACCGCATCAAACCACCGGAAAACAAGCAGGAAGTAGTGACCCTGATCGTCAGCGCTGCCCCGGGTATTCACCAGGCAGCCGCCTACCGGGATGTGATACTGTATATCGATGAGATTTACGGCAGCCCCGAGAAAAGGCAGCCCATCTCCGTTGCCCGGCTCCGCTTAAAGGCCACCTTCACCCGCCTGGGGCTCGAAATACGCGCCCGCTTCGGCAAAATGAAATTCCTGCAGCTCTTTCAAACCTGGTTCAGCACCTCGCTCGGCTATCTCTATTTTCAAACAAAACCCGGTAAAACGTACCTCAGCCGCCTGGTAGAAATGTCAGACACCCTGGTTATAGATGGGAAAATAAACACGGTGATCTCCGGCACGGAGCAACAACGCCTGCAGCTCGAAGCGGCATTAAGCTCATTGGAGCAGGCAGGCCGGATCCATTATGGGTTTTATGTAAGCACGGAATCTATTATGTCTTGCTATGTGCGCGATATGAAAGACGATCACATCCATTTTGTAGACGGCGCGGAAGGCGGCTATACGAAAGCCGCCGGCATCCTTAAATTAAAGCTTCGCTAAAGCCATCGCTACTCCTGCCGCTTAAAAAGTATATTCTTAATCCTTCCATTTGTCAACCTGAAACCAGCTATCTTCCCCTGCGCATCTTTAAAAAACTCAATCGTACCATTGTTACTGCTAAACTTTCCCTGCTTTGCCATATCCGGCTCAAAAGTAAAATCGCCCAGCCGCATATGATGCCCCGTCAGCTTCCCTTGCTCTACAGAAAGCCTATACGCAGTTTCCAGTTCCTCGCTATAATAGGTACCTGCGCAACTATCAATGGCCGCCGGGCGCACCCTAAGAGGGATCACTCTTGGGGCGATAATATTCCGGTATTTCAACGATGCTGCCCGGTCTTTGATCTCCCGGAAAGTAACAGACGAACCATAAGCCGGCACCCAAAGCACCGTATCCGCTTTTACCTCCGTCGGAAACTTGTCTTCCCCATTTGCCTGTACCATCATACGGCCATCTTCCAGCGTAAAGGTCACATACCAGTTAGTGCCCAGCTGATAGCTGCCGGTATATTTTCTTAACAATACCGTATCTGCCTTAAGCGTGGGCATCTTGCTCAGGTCTTCGTGCCAGGGGGCCCCTCCTCTGATCTTGTCTTCCAGGAACACCTTTGCAATAGCCATAGCGTTGGAATACACATCAAAGTTACCATCGTTGCTCAGCAGGATGATACCTAGCTTTTGATCCGGGTAATTGGTGATAATGGTACGAAAACCCGCCCAGCCGCCGTCATGCGCAATATTTAGCAGGCCATTCTTATTAGTCACCTCCAAACCATAGGCATAATCGATCTTCTTTTGATCGTTCAACACCCCGGTCTCCAGCATCCTTACATATACCGGATCTTTGCGCTCAATGGCATCCTGGAAATGGATCACCCATTTTGCCAGGTCTTCCACCGTAGTAAATATAGAGCTGGAGCCATAGGCCGTCAAGGCATCATTGCTCCTGTAATACGTATGCCCATCGCCGGAATAGGAGCTGGCCGCTCCTTTGATCACCTTTGCATAATCTTCTATCGAGCGGGAAGATTGCATATGCAGGGGTTTAAAAACATGGTCATCCAGCCAGGCGGCGTATGTTTGACCGCTTACTTTAGCGATAATAGCCGCCAGCAGGTTATAACCCGTATTGGAGTAGGAATACCGCGAGCCCGGATTAAAGTCCAGCTCCCGCTGTTTTTTTACCATCCGCATAATATCTTCATACCGGAAGCTTTCATCCCATCGCCAACCTGCCGCATGCAAAGTAGCCGGCCAGTCTCTCAGGCCGCTGGTATGATGCACCAGGTGACGGATCGTAATGGGCTTTCCAAAATCCGGCACTTCCGGCAGGTATGTATGAATATCATCGTCCAGCGAGATCTTTCCTTCCTGTATCAGCGTTGAAACAGCAAAACCTGCAAACTGCTTGGATACCGAAGCGATATCAAACACGGTTGCCGGTGTAATGGGCACATCAAACTCCAGGTTAGCCATGCCATAGCCTTTTTTGAGCACTACCTTTCCGTCTTTTATCACCAGGACCGCTACACCAGGGCTCCCCGGCCGGGCATACTTGTTAAACAAGGAATCTACTGTTGCCTTTAATGAAGGGCTTTGCTGCGCGGTACAGGACAAAGTGCCTGAAAGCAGCAAAAGGATGCAAAGTGTTCTCATGGTGTGTGCTTATTGGGTGCTACATAAACAATTATATAAGGATGCCCTGGGCGTGCAAAAGTTGCATACGCTTTACAAAAATAAAGGCCGGCTACCAATCGCATCCCGCCCTCCATACTTTTATTTCTTTCCTATTATTTACTATTATTCGTGATAGTCTCACTATCTTGCCGCCTCATTTTTTTAACCCGTTACAAACTTCCAATTTTATCATGAAAAGAGTACTGTTCATCCCCTTACTGGCATCCCTATTGTTTGCCTGCAAGAAAGACACCGTTGACAACACCAGCCCTACCGGCAATGAGTCAGTTAATGAAACCAAAAGACCTTTCCGGGTCAGTGTCGCCGATTTTATCAAACAGACGGAAGACATGCGCTCCGCCCGCAAAAAGGACGGCAGCTCCGTTCTGGGCGCCCGGGAAGACAGCGCCCGGATCTCCGACATCTACTACATCGCTTACGCCAGCAATGGCGCAAGCGTAAGCTTCATCCACCAGGACACAGCCACCGCTTCCGGCAGCTTCGGCACTATTTCCGATTCGCTGGCATTCGGCAGCTATACCATCGCGCTGATCGCTTCAGAGAAACCACTGTTTATGGATGCTGCTTCGGCTAAGCAAAACCTCAGCTCCGCCGGTTTCGGCGCTGTACCTCTTGGCGCAATAGGAATGGAGCCCCTCGGTGACGTATTCTACAAAAAGATCCAGGTAGATATCAGCGTTGACGGCAATCCTACTGACCTGGAAGTAAGCCTGAACCGCATTGTGGGCAAACTGGAAGTAAATGTCCTGGATGCGCTGCCTGCCAGCAACGCAAATGGCTATGTAGGGGTAAAGGTAACGCCGGTGTCTGCAATCTTCTTCATTGGAAATGAATCCCTGAGCGCGCCCGAAAGCATCTGGGAATGGTACGGCACCCGGAGAGACCAGCATCGTTTTTCAGACTACCTGTTTGGCTCAACGAATGAATTCAATGTGATCATCAACTACAGGGATAAAAATACCGGGGAGCCACTGTCGAAGACCATTGAGCACGTTACCTGCAATACCAACAAGAAAACCATTATCACCGGCTACCTGTACGGTACACCCAACAAACCCGGCGGACCGGATTACCAGATACGCCTCAACCAGGCCTGGGATACCGACTCCACCGTCATTCACTTCTAATACAGCAACTGTACAAAGCAGCTCTTTAAAGGAGGCGCCCTGCCAGATAGGGCGCCTCCCCAAAAAATCCCCTACCTTTGTACCCTCATGAAATTCGAACAATACCGCATCGCTGAAGAGATCAAACGCAGCCTGGCAGAAAACGGCTTTAAACGCCCTACCGACATCCAATACAAGGCCATCCCGTCCATCCTGAAAGGAGACGATGTACTGGCCATCGCCCAAACCGGCACCGGCAAAACCGCCGCCTTCGCCATCCCCGTACTCCAGCTCCTGCACCAGCAAAGCCGCTCCCGCACCAAAGGCGAGGTAAAATGCCTGGTGATGGTGCCCACCCGCGAGCTGGCCATCCAGATCTCCGAGGTCTTCAAACAGATCGGTAAATACACCCGCGTAGATATCATGGCCCTCGTAGGCGGCGTGGAACAGGAGGCCCAGGTCAAAAAGCTGGACAAAGGCGTGGACGTGCTGATCGCTACCCCCGGACGAATGTTCGACCTCATCAGCCAGGGCCACCTGGACCTCTCCCATGTGCAAACGCTGATCCTGGACGAGGCCGACCACATGCTCGACCTCGGCTTTATCCGCGATATCCGCGACGTGATGAAACACCTGCGCCGCGATCACCAAACGCTTTTCTTTTCCGCTACCATCGATACCGAGATCAAGGACCTGGCCTATTCCATCGTCCGCAACCCGATCCGCATCCAGATCTCGCCGGAAGATCCTATCTCCAAGAACGTGAACCACTCCGTGGCCTTCGTGGAAATGGATGATAAACGCTTCTTCCTGGAACGCCTGGTGAAGGAATTCCCGGAAAACAAGATCCTCGTGTTTGTCCGCACCAAGGTACGCGCCGAGCGGGTGGCCGCCGCCATGGAACGTGTAGGCGTCAAAAGCCTCATCATGCACGGTGGCCGTGAACAGGACGACCGCCTCTCCGTGATGAACGAGTTCAAAAAAGGCGAGGTCAAAATACTGATTACCACCGACGTGAACGCCCGCGGCATCGACATTCCCAATGTAGATTACGTGGTTAACTACGACCTGCCCGACGAGCCCGAAAAATACGTGCACCGTGTAGGCCGCACCGGGCGTGGTATACAGAAAGGCCAGGCTGTTACCTTCTGCAGTACGGAAGAAAAACCCATCCTGGAGCAGATCCAGACCTACATCGGCAAAGAGATCCAGGTGATGAAGATCGATAAAAACGATTACCGCGAAACCATCGCCTTCTCCGAAGATATTCCCAATGAGAACTGGCAGCTGCTCATCGAACAACATGAAAAAGCATTAAAGGACAATAAACGGAAAAAGAAAAAGAAATAATTTCTCGCTATATTTAAGCAGCTACTCAATACCATTATGACAGGCATGAATTTTCCACGTGCACTGGCGCTCCTGCTGCTGGTGACTATCGCAAGGCATAAGGCCCTGGCCCAGGAACAATGGGTTTCGCTGTTTAACGGCAAAGACATTAACGACTGGATCGTAAAGATCCATCATCATGAAACCGGCGATAATTTCGGGAACACCTTCCGTGTACAGGACAGCATGATCCAGGTACGGTATGATCAATATGGCGACAACTTCAACGAGCAGTTCGGCCACCTCTATTTCAAAACGCCCTTCTCGTATTATCATCTGAAGCTGGAATACCGCTTTACCGGCCAATGGATGAAAACCGCGCCCATTTATACCTTACTGAACAGCGGCCTGATGTACCATTCGCAGGACCCGCGCACCATGCCCAAGGAGCAGGACTGGCCCATCTCTATCGAGATGCAGTTCCTCGCCGGCCTGGATGACGGACAGCCCCGCCCTACCGGCAATATGTGCTCCCCGGGCACGCATATTGTTTATAAGGGCAAGCTGGACACCCGCCACTGCATCAATTCCACTTCAAAGACCTACGATAAGAACGAATGGATCAAAGCAGAACTGATCGTCCTTGGCGACTCCCTGATCACGCATATCATCAACGGCGACACCGTGCTGCAGTACTCCAAACCGCAGATCGGCGGCCCTGTTGTGAACCGCTATGACCCGAAACAGAAACAGGATGGCAAACTATTGTCCTCCGGTTACATCGCCCTGCAGAGCGAAGGCCAGGAAATTGATTTCCGCAATATCCAAATCATGCAGCTGGACCCGAAGAAAGCCTCAAAATAACCGATATAAATCCTTTTCACATGAGTAACATTCCCTTCAAAGTAATCGATTGGCATACCATTACACCTACGGAAAATAAAGGCATGCAAGGCGCTTCCAGCGCCCAGGTGCTGCAGCTCCCCGGCTTAAAGCTGCGGATCGTTGTTTATTCACCCGGCTACCTGGCAGACCACTGGTGCACCAAAGGGCATATTGTGCATTGCCTGCAAGGCGAGTTCGTAACAGAGCATGAGAATGGCCAGGCCTATACGCTCAAGGAAGGCATGACCTATATTGTATCGGATGATCTGAGCTCGCACCGCTCCAAAACCAGCACTGGTGTGAAGCTGCTCATTATCGACGGCGATTTTCTAAAGTAGGTCCTTTTCCGCGTCTGCCGCATAGCCTTTCAGGTAATCATCCAGCTCCACTTCCATTGCGTTGCTGAATACGCAGGCAGCTACCATTTGTCCGGCAAAGGAAACAATATCTATCATCCTGCGGGGGTTATGGAACTTGCTCAATTTGTCGAACAGCGCCTGGTCTGTTTTGCCATGATTGACGGCGATGGCCCTGCCGAACTCCATCAGCAGGCGGTCTTTTTCCTTGAGCTTAAGATTCTTTGGATCTTCGCCGCCATCTTCAATAAACTTGTAGAAATAGGTGCTCCACAGAAAGCAGTTGCAGCCTTTTGAGATGGCATAGCCATACAGGTAAGCCTGGCGCAGGCCCAGGATGAGCCGCATGTCATCAAATACGATGTACCACTGCATGTACACATCAAAGGCGGTGAGCGAATGCGCCAGTGTACATTTCATATTCGTAACATGGGTTTTGAACCGGATACAGTGCCGTTCCAATGCGACACGTACCCATGAAATCGCTTCGCTTGGGATTACTGGTGGAACTCTGGCCATTTTGAGGTGGGTTTGTTGGCCGGTAAGATACAAAAATATAGCTAACCCAGCATTTCAGTGGACTAAGATAATCATAGGATAAAAGTAGCGGCAGGGCAAAGGCTGCCGCTACTCTTATTTTTTATGGCACCTGGTAATAAGGCACTACGCAAGACCCTCCCTGATACCAGGTTCGAGTAACTGAGCCTGACGTTGAGGTGCAAAGGACACCGGTATTGATACTAGTGCAGTTGTCAGGCATTGTCTGCGGTAGAAAGCAGCTTTGCGAGCCGGTCTCTTTATAACGAGCAGTGGTAAATCGTTTGTTCCCAATAGCGCTGGTAAGTGAAAGTAATAGTGCAAACAAACAGATGCCCCCCACGGGCTTAAAGTTGGTACGTTTCATGGTATAAAATTTAAAGGTGATGAGAATAAAACAATCGATTCAAATGCAATCAACTTTCCAGCGGAGCAGCAAATACGGTGTTAAAAACAAGGGTAGAAAATAGGAGTAGCAAATATGTGGAGTAGCAAATATATGGCTAACAAGGGTTGATATCTAGAATGACATCTGCAGGCCGGCTGTTACAACGCGCAATGATGGATATTTATCAGGTCCAGCGGTAATTTCAGGATCCCTTTCCTTGTACCTGCTTATTGTGAACAGATTCAGGCCCTGAATATACAATTTACAACTTTTTATCCTGGCTCCCGCTAATTTTTTTTGCGGTAGATGATAGGCTAAAACGAGTGATTGCAGCCTAAGATAATTTGCCGCCGTTAAACGTCTGTCACTTTCCTTTGCCAGCTGGACAGCTGCTCCCGCCTCATTAAAGAAGGAAGCGGTATATTGTTGTATCGAAGCTTCGTCCCCGGGTTTTTGCCACCTGTTTAGCACTTCTACAGGTTGATTGCCCATTCCACCGGGAGTAATAAAACTTGAATACAAATAACTGTAATTATTCTGCTTTGTATATCTGAAGAGACAGCTTATTTCAAAGCTTTTAAAACGAACGTGGTTGTACAATCCCCCATAAAAGAAAGGGCCAAACTCCTTGCCAAATTTGCGGTCACTGAGAGAAGGACCGTTATTGTCAACATCTTCAAACTGGTAAATGCCCGATTGAGGATCGACCCCTTTCAGGCGAACGCCCATGAGCACGTCAAGCGGCATACCCTCAGCATAAAAAAGTTTATAACCTGAACGTTCCAACTCCGGGAAATAAACTAAACGATTTTTAGGAAAGCTTAAATTGAGATTGGTGCTCCATGTTAGTGACCCATTTCTATAAACAACTCCTTCCAGGTCAATCTCAAAACCTTTATTTTCCACAATTGCGGGAACATTTACTGGCATATAGATGTCTTTCAAAGGATCACGTGCAATCGTTTGGAAGCGCCCGGTAAGCAACTGATCCGTACTTCTGTTATTATAGTAACAGAAAGTGGCTAAGATCTGATCATTTATAAAACCAAGATCAACAGCCAATTCCGCCTTACGGATTTTTTCCCAGCCATAGGAAGGAGCATAGTTAAACTTGCCTTGTTGTATTGGTCCTTTATAGTAGGGCATGCCCCATACATATGTCGCCCGGCTCAAATTTCTTACATATTGATCATTTCCGGTTATTCCATAACTCCCACGAAGCTTACCAAAGCTCAATACCTTATTTTCTTTAAACCAGCCTTCCCTGCTAAATATCCAGGCAGCACCAACCGTCCAAAAATTACCATAACGGCGGCTAAGCCGGGTTGAACCATCCCTGTTCACTGTTAATGTAAGCAAATACTTATCTGCATGTTTGTATTCCAGCCGGCCGTAAAAAGACTGATTCTGGAAATCTGTCCTTACACTGTCTAATTTCTCCACCGGCCCACCAGCGTTTATATCTTTCATCGATTCATCGTCGCCCATATACTCCATCGCACGATGCCCTGTTTTAAGCTGTCCTTCAAATTGGAAGCGGGCGCCTGCCACCAGCCAGAATTGCTCCTGACCTATCGCTGTCTTCCAGCTTCCCCGCAGATCCATTACACCATTTGTATACCTGTTGGCGTAAAAATAAGAGCTCCCGAGATCGGAAAAACCTATAGAAGGTACCAACGACCTGGCAGGAATGATCTGTACTTCGTCTACTTTAATAGTGCTGCCTCCTACATCTGCACTAAACATTAAATTCTTTACAGGTTCCCACGAAGTATTTAAAAAGGTTCTTAAATTGCTGGATTTAGCTGTTGTTGTCTGTAACAAAAAAGCATATGGGTTATCAAAGGTGCTATCTGCAAAGTTCAACTTGCCGTCATCAGTATAGACTTTCGGCGCATTAGGAGGTGCCGTAGCAAAAGTAGTCATATCCGTTGTCGGCAGGTAGTTGCGATCCGCCACATAATTCCCCGAAAGATTCATCTTCAGCTTTTGATCCTTTGAATTATACCGCAACTGCAGCATCCCCCCACCCTTCTTGTACTTAAAATTCTCCGATGGATACACCGTACTCTCCTGCCTGTACAAACCACTGGCCCTGTACCCAAAATTCTTACTCCCGCCTTTTACTTCCACACTCCCGTCCATAATATTCGCCGTCCCTCCTATCATTTCCTTCTGCCAATCCGTATACCGGTTCGGATCCCATTTCAGCAGATCATGATCCACCATCGGATCCGGGTCCATGCCATCATTCCTAAAAGCCTCCCTTCTCATTTCCAGGTACTGCTTCGTATCCAGGTAATGCACCAGGTTAGTGGCCTTTCCTATTCCCTGGTAGAAATTCACTGTGGTGCTCAATCCTTTGCCACTCACATCCGGCTGCTTGCTATTGATCAGGATCACGCCGTTTGCTCCCCTGGTGCCATAGATGGCCGTTGCATCCGCATCCTTTAAGATCTGTATACTTTCAATATCATTTACCGATAGCAAATTCAAAGGGCTGGGCGCCACGTTTGCCCCGGTAGTAGTTCCTATGTTAAAGAAATTTTCATTGAACGACACGCTGGGGAATGGCACCCCATCCACCAGGATCAGCGGATCGCTATTGCTCTCTATACTATTCTTCCCTCTCAACCGGATCCTATAGCCACCGCCTGGCAAACCAGTGGTCTGGTTAATATATAAACCCGGTACCCTGCCCTGCAATGCCCCCAGCACATTATTCACCGGCGACTCCCCGATCTCTTTACCTTTCACCTGGCTGACCGATCCTGTTAGCATTCCCTGTGCGATGCCCGTTACATTCACTTCCTGCAGCGGCGCTATCATCGGGATCATCTGTATATAAATAGAATCAGCGTAGGAAGATAATATCATTGGTTTATATCCTGTTCGCTGTACCAGCAGCTTTGCATCCGGTGCTATATCCCGCAGAAAAAATTTGCCATCGTTCCCGGTGCTCATGCCTTTGAGCTTATCGCCGGTCATGATGGCCACTGCTTCCAAAGGCGCGCCTTTTTCGTTCACCACCATACCGCTGATCATACGTTTATCCTCCCCCGGCAGGTAGCCGAGGTCTACATCTCCATCGCGTTTATAGGCGATCACAAAAACATCTTTGCGGTAACACCAGGCCATGCCGCGCTTTCTTAAAAGGCGGGCCAGCACATTATCAAGGGGTTCATTTTTGCAGTTGACGGACACTCTTTCATAACTATTCAGCTGCTCATCATTGTAGAAGGCTGTCATGCCTGTCTGTTCATAGATCACCCGGAAGAGCTGCTCTACCGGTATGTCGTTCTGCCGGTACGTCAATCTCCTGGCGCCAGGATATTCCTGGGCGCGAAGCGCGCTCGCCGTAACAGTGATGACCAGCAGGATGAACAGTGATTTACAAGGCATACGAATAGGGGTTCGGTATTGCTATGAGACTACGACTGTTGGTAGTCCTAACTATATATACGAAGCAAAGATATGCCTGGATCATGGTCCGGCAAAATAGCCGCATTTCACCCTGCATTTTCATTTTATCTTTCTCATCTTACCTGATATGAATAAGCCCCTTATCATCTATATAATTATCCACCCCATTGGTGCGCAGATCTTCCAGGAAATCTTCCAGCCCTTTGCTGGTATCCATCCTGCCGGACAGCAGCTTTTGCTGAATCTCCTCTCTATCGAAGACCACTTTCTTCGCATAATTATTCTCTATCATGCCGGCTACTTCCATGAGACGTTTATCCGTAAAGCGTAATTGATTCGTTTCCTTCTTCTCGATGTGCACGTTCACACTGATATCATAACGATGCATCAGCGCGTACACGCCCACGGCGATCAATGCTACCAGCAGGCATACCGCCAATACCTTTACCAGCGGTGGGCGATGCCCGTTCAGGCTGAAACGTTCATGCGGGGACGTTTCCTGTGCATCCTGCCAGGCTTTAGCCGCCCTGGGGTTCTGCATGACCTGTGAGCGGATGTACCTGTTCTGTTTCCAGGTAGTGCGCCGCGCCTGTTTGCGCACGATCAGCTCAATAAATTCATCTTCATCAAAGAAAGTGGAAGCAGGGATGTTACCGGATGCCCCCTTCTGTTGTTCCAAGTGTTTTCTTAAGGACAGCATACAAATAGAATTAATTTGTCCCATAGGTTTAAGTATTGCCTTCAGCTTTGTTTTTTTTTCAAAGCTGCTTAATTGCCATGTTTAGTCCAGGTGCAGGGTTCCTTTCTCATCATAATACCATTTATTCACTTTCCCGTTCTCTTTTAATTTCTCCATGAACCGCTCCAGCGGCTCCTTTTTATCGATCTTACCACTAAATTTCACTTTACCCAGGGCTTCACTATCCAGGTGGATCTTTACGTCGTATAAACGTTCTGCCGCCTTGCACACGGTGGCCAGGGGCTGCTGGCTGAAACGGAACTGCCCATGCAGCCAGCTCATCACCTCTTCGCTGCTGAATACTGCCAGCGAGGTTTCCAGGCTCAAGGGGTCCAGCTCCATGGCCTGGCAGGGCTGCAGCTGAATGCCGGTTCCTTTATTGGCTTTCACCATCACCGATCCGGAGATCAAACATACAATCAATTTATTTTCGTAGGTATTGATATTAAAATCTGTGCCCAGCACATTGACGTCGCCTTTCTTCGTGTGTACGATAAAGGGACGCTTTGCATCCTTTACCACAGAAAAGTAGGCTTCCCCGTCCACATATACTTCCCGGCTATTGTCTTTAAAGGCAAAGGGGAAGCGCAACTCCGTAGCAGCGTTCAGGTGCACCACGCTGCCATCTGCCAGGGTGATGCTGTACATACTGGCCGCCGGCACCTGGATGATATTTTCCAGGAGCCCTGCCTTGCCCGGCTTTGCCTTAAACTGCAGCATGGCTGCATTGGTGCTGAGCAGGGCGTAACGGGTAGGGATGGTGGTCTCCTCATCACCCAGTACGATACGCTCACCTTTCGCCAGTTGCAGCATCACTCCTTTTGAGTGCTGCGTGGAGCCGGTATGTGGTCTTGTTGAGGGAGCAAGAAAGAGACTCACTGTAGTGACCACTGCTACCAACAGGGCAGCGGCGATGTTCAAAGGTATCCTTTTGCGCTGCGATGGCAGCGACGCCAGGGTTTCTTCCGGGGATTCCAGGCCTTTCACTATCATCAGGGGACGCATTCCCTTTACGAAGTAGGGGTGTTTATTCGCCTCCGTAGGATAGGTTTCCCGCACATCCTGTTTCAGCTGCCGGGCAACTTCATACTTTCGCAGGATATGATCAATGTACCTGTCTTCATCCCAATTGGTACAATTTTCGAGCTGGCGTAGCAGTAAAATGAGGAACTCGTCCTGATTGAACTCCATAAATTGTTGATGGTGTTTTTTTGTGGGTCACTCAATAAAGCTGGTTGGCATAACAGACGGATTTTCTTTCACTGTCCAGGCCCTCCTTTCATAGATTGGGGGTTGTGTTTAGTTTACACATGTTCAGTCGCGCCTACTATACTACTCAATATATACGTACAAAGGTCGTGTTTTGTACTACTTTGGATCAAAATTTTTTTTAGATGATCATGCTGAGCATATCTGTTTCAACAATAGTTCACTAAAAAAGAGAGCCGTTAGAAAACGGCCCACACCATACATATCTATTGGTGAAAAATGAAAATGATGACACACTACTGCAAATGCAGTATATCTTTATCCAGACTGTACCTGATCTTCATGGTTTGAGAAAGGGCGTCCAGGAATTTCTGCACGGGTTTGTTGCGGTCCATCATTCCTGTAAAGCGTTCCTGGCTCAGGCTGGGATTGTCTATGACTACACTGATCCCGTACCAGCGTGGCAGTACGGAGATAATCTCCTGCAGGGTAGCATCATAAAAATAATACTTGCCCGAGCGCCAGGCCAGTACGTCCTCTTCATCAAAAGCCTGTAGCTGGATGCCTTTATTGACGGTGTATACGGCTTCTTTTCCCGGTTTAACTACCAGGTCCTTCTCCCCTGTCTTTACCCGTACGGCGCCTTCTACCAGGGCAACCCTTAGCACCCCGGCATCATAGTCGTTCATGTTAAAGGAAGTACCCAGTACCTGGATGGTACCATGCTGGGTATGTACCAGGAAAGGCTGTTTTGTATTCTGGGCTACTACCAGGTAGGCTTCGCCACTGATGATGATCTCCCGGGTTTTACCTGTGAAGCGGAAAGGGAATTGCAAGGTAGTGGCGGAGTTGAGCCAAACTTCTGTACCGTCTGACAGGGTGATCTTATAATCTTTGCCGATGGGGACTGTTAAACGGTTAAGAGCTGCTGATCCGGCTGCCTCCTTATCCGCATCCACCAAGGTATAGGACAAGGTATTACCGGCATTATTGAGCCGGGCGTCTTTTAAGAGGATGCTATCGGTGGTACCGGAGAGGTTGATGACCTGGCCATTAGCCAGCTGTAAGGCGATGTCTTTTTTATGCGCTGCCTGGCCATTGGTGATCTTTGCAACCGGTTGGGTCATCTCGAGCTGCCTGCTTTGGTAAACAGGTACCAGCTTACGACAATACCGGCAATTACAGCGGCTGCCAGACCGGCGATCCGCATCACCAACCTAAAGATCCGCTTTGGGCGTGGCGCAGCCCTCGGTAATTTCGTTGGCCGGTATCCAGGGTAATTCGTCGAAACGCTCAAATTTAGTTCTTCTATCTTCCTGGGAGAACTTTTCCCGGAATTCCATCCAGGCAGCTTTAATGGCAGGATCTTCGGTGATCAGTTGCTTTAAATATAAAGCTTCCTCCTGGGTAATATCACCGGAAAGCCAGGAGGTCATTAATGCATGTATATGGCGCGGGTCACGCTTCATCATGAGGAATACTGGTTTGCGCGGGTACTTGTACTATTGTGCAGGAAAATTTATCCTCTTTTTAGCTGGGAGCGCATGATCTTGACTGCTCTAAGGAGTTGGTTTTTAACGGTATGCGGGCTTACTCCCATGATGGAGGCTATTTGGTTGCGGCTTTTATGTTCGACGTAAGATAACTGGAATACTTTGGCTGATAAGGGAGGTACTTTACTCAAGGCGGACTGCAGGGCCTGGCCAATCTGTTGCTGCCATTCGATGGCTTCGATGCGGCTTTCGGGAGGACAGCTCAATTCCGGGCCGGGCATGGTATCTAATCTGTGCTGCCTGGTTTTGCGCCGGGCGATCCTATCCAGGCAACGGTTATAGATGATACGATGGATATAGCCTTTGATCGGCCCAGCGTCTCCCTTGTTGTATAAGGGGTCTATCTTGTTGAACAGCCGCTTTTGCCAGAAGTCTATAAAGAAATCCTGTACTACATCCTGTGCCTCCATTTCGTCTTCCAGCAAAGAGATAGCAGCCACCATCAGGTATTTACGGTACCTGTCATAAAAGACGGCAAAGGCTCGCTCATCGCCTGCTTTCAACTGTTCAAGTAAAAGTATATCCTGTTCCTGTACTGACATGGTTTATAAGTGCTTGGTACATAGCGAAACCGTTACTTTAACAGGTTCTTTGAGGCTAGTTAAAGGTAGGAGATTTTACAGGATTGAAATGTGAATACAGTGTTAACGGGAATGTAAACGTAACGTTAACACTAACACCCTTTTTCCATGCAGAAAAAAGAAGCTGCTAGAGGGAATTGGATTCATTCCAACACCATTAAAATCTTCCAAAATTGACCTGATTTTCCACCAAATTGACCTCTTGATACACCGCACATGTAAACCTTTAGCTACAACTTTGGAGATAAATGTAGCTATTAAAGTAAAAGCCAAACGCTTTATAACAACTATACTACGATGAGACAGACCTCACTCATCTTGTCAATATTATTCTTTACATTCCTCAAAGCCTGGCCGCAAACTCACCAACTGGCACAGGTAAAAGGCACTTTGTTGGACCAGGAGACCAAAACCGGCCTTTTTAACGCGGCCGTTATACTATTGTATGATCACAGTACAAGCATAGCGGGCTCTACTTACACGAAACAATCGGGCAATTTTCTGTTGGACAGTTTGCAACCCGGTAAATACACACTTCGCATTTCCTATCTCGGCTACGAAACGGTTACCCAACCAATTACTATACTGAAGCATGATTCTATTGTAAACCGAGATAGCATATTAATGCAAAAAACGAGTATTACGCTACAAACGCTAGAAGTAGTAGGCACTATCCCATCCATATCTATTAAAAAAGACACACTCGAATTTTACGCGAATAATTTCAAAACTAGGAAAAATGCCGTAATGGAAGAGTTATTACAGAGACTACCTGGCTTACAGATAGAAAAAGACGGCACCATCAAAGTAAATGGCGAAACCGTCAAAAAAATACTCATAAATGGTAGATTATTCTTTGGAACCGAAATTAATCTGGCAACCAAAAACCTACCCGCAGAGATGATAGAAAAAGTTCAGGTCATCGACCAAATACCAAATGGTGCCAATTCCGAAGGAAAGACTAACATAGAAAAAGAAAAGGTCATCAATATAAAAGTCAAAAAAAGCTGGATGGATCAGCTATTTGGCCAGGCATCGACCGCCATCGGAACAGATGCTCATTATGCATGGAATGGAAGTCTTAACCAATTCAAAGATAACGAACAGCTCTCCGTAGTAAGCATCGGTCACAATATGAATAGCACAGACTTTCTGACTACAGGAAGTCAGGACATGATGTTCGAAGGAGTTGCCAGCAATTTCTATAATGCCATAAACTATAGTAAAAACATTGGAAAAAAAATAAAATTAAGTACAAGCTACCATGTAAATAGCCGAAAATTACGAAATCAACAAAACCTATATCGAGAAAACTTACTACAAGACAGTTCCTACTATTTCTACCAAAATTCTAACGATGAAAATAAGGCCATAGGCAACACGCTTACCACACGTCTAGAATATAAGACTGATACGATGCAGCATATTATCCTGGATCTAAACTTCTACCAACCCCACGGTAACGTGTCCCAAAAGAGGTTATATAAAACATTCGGAAACAAAGGGCAACTTTCAAATACTGGAAGTGTTAATAGCTTCAACACGTCGGATAATATGAATTTAAAGGCAGCACTTACGTTTGAAAAAAAAATTAAGAGGGAAGATCGGATACTACGAACAGTCATAAGCGTAAACTACACAAATAAACTTCAGGGTGGGCTTAATAAATCTTATAATATACTAAACCTACGAGATGGTTTGACAAGCCTTGATAGTATTGATCAACGCTACAACACTTACACTTCCAATAAAATGGTTCAGTTATATTCGAATTATAGGGAACCTATTTACAAAGACCATTCCCTGGACATTACCTATGTTCTTTCTTGTAGGAACAGCTTATCCCAAAAGTTAACCTATAATTATGACAAGTTCATAGGCGATTACAAAAAATTAGATGAAAATCTAAGTAACAGCTTTAAAAATAGCTCCATCCTTCATGCCATTCATTTCGTATTCCGTACACAAAAAACCAAACATGATTACGGGATGGGATTCAATGCAACATCAAGCAGTATAACGAACGAGAATATTACTAACTCGAAACGACTAAGACAGGAAAAAATCATTCTTTTCCCTACAGCCTACTTCAACTATAGATTTAGAGAGCAACTCCCACTTCGAAATCAGTTATGATGGACAACCACAACTACCGGAAATTTATCAGCTACAACCGGTATCGGATAATAGTAATCCTATGTATATACAACAGGGAAATCCTGACCTTAAGACGAGCATGACCCACAACCTTAACCTAAGTTTCACGAAAATCGATGCTACGGCCCGACGTTATCTAACCACCGGCCTATCTATTTCATTGATCAAAAATAAGATAATTTATGCCAACGATATGGACTCTGTTGGTAGACAAACTAGCTACCCTATAAATACTAATGGTGCCTATTCAATAACTGGACAAATAACCAACTCCATTCCAGTTAAAGAACAAAAAATATCTATAAATACGACCACATCCTTTGGAACCAGTAGAAATCTCTGTTATACTAATAACATTAAAGGAGATATGCGCAACTATGCCGTTACGCAAGAATTGAATGTTAGTTTTATCGACCAAGAAGCGTTTGACTTTAATTTTTCAGGAAGCGTAAATTACAACAACGCCAAGTATTCCGTATCAAAAAATAGTAATGAAGAGTATTTTAATTATAAAGCTAAACTTAAATCAAGCATTAATTTCCCGCTGGATTTTATTTTGAGTACTCAACTTGAATATACGCTCCAAAGCGGCCGACCCCTGCCTTATGACCAGGATATGTTTATTCTAAATGTGTCCGTATCAAAAAGTCTATTTCGAAACAAACAGGCAGATATAAAGCTGCACATTCTTGATTTACTTAATCAAAACACTTTTACCAACCGTTTTACTGGAAGAAGTATGCTAGAAGATAGGAATAATAAGACCCTGCAGCGCACGATTCTCTTAAGTTTCTCTTACTACTAAAACCAAAGAGAAATTAATAAATATGAAAACCCGGTCTACCTCCCACGGACATGCACTCTTAATCAAGGTAATGTTATATTGATCTAAAAAATTGGGAATGTGAATTACTGGTTAACGTAATTAAAAAATCGCTCCCGTAATAGTACAGCACCCCAGTGCCGCCGTTTTTCTTTTGAAGACAGGTTAAATTATCGTTATTACTTAATTTGGCCAATTTCTTTTCCCCCTAAAAGCCTGTGTAGGAAAAATCTTATTTACTGACCAACCAAAATCCCTGCGTATGCAACCAATGCTACTACGCAACCGATTGTACCGGTTGCTAAGCGTACTCCTGTTGTCCCTAATCTGCTTCCACTCCAGTGCACAAGCCGCCGACCACCGCGTAACAATTATTGGTTCGGGAATTTCTCTTAAAGCCGTGTTTAAAGCTATTAAAAGACAGACAGGGTTTGCAGTGATGTATAACACTAGCATTACTATGCTAAACCAGGAGGAGAAAGTAACCGTAAGTTTTAAGGATATACCATTGGATGAGGCGCTTACTTTCCTGCTTAAAGGAAGAAACCTTGCGTGGACGTATAGCGATAATGTTGTTGTGATATATAAAAAAGTGGAGGAGGCATCCCAAAAAAAGAAACGGCAGAAGATAGTACAGTAACGCCGTCTATGTTAACCGGAAAAGTGACGGATGCAGCGGGAAGCCCCTTACCAGGTGTTACAGTACAATTAAAGGGAACAAATCAGGGAACAACGACGGATGCAGACGGGAAATACACGATGGAAAAAGTAAAGAACGGAGAAGTGCTCGTGATCAGCTCGATTGGGTATGAAAAAAGAGAATATTCGTAAAAGGGCGGAGTTTGTTGGCACAATTGAATCTACAGGTAAGTGGACTGGATGAAACAGTAGTAATAGCATATGGTACCACAACGAAACGGATGCTCAGTAGGCAATGTAAGCACTGTAGAAGGAGAAGATATTGCAAAACAGCCGGTAAACAATCCACTGTTGGCTCTACAGGGAAGGGTACCTGGCTTATTCATAACTCAAAGCAGGGTGGCGGGGGCGCGTAACGGTCCGCGTGCAGGGTCAAAACAGCATTCTGAATGGTAATGATCCGCTTTATATTATTGATGGGGTCCCTTATATTTCCCAATTACCCCAGGCTGGCTTTGAGAATATCATACGAGGAGGTAATCCGTTAAACTTTATTAATCCAGCCGATATAGAATCAATTGATGTATTAAAGGATGCAGATGCGACGGCAATATATGGCTCTCGTGCAGCCAATGGCGCGATATTGATCACTACTAAAAAAGGAAAGGCAGGTCGAACAGCGATAAATATCAATTTACAGCAAGGGTGGGGAAAAGTAACCCGAAAACTGGATATGCTAGACAGGCGTCAGTATCTAGACATGCGTTATGAAGGGTATTATAATGATAATATCGACTGGAGATCTCCGGATGTTACGGCCAATGATCTAAAAGTCTAGGGATACAACCCGTAACACGGACTGGCAAAAAACATTAATTGGGGCCACCGCACAGTCTAGCAATATTAATGTTGGTATTTCCGGCGGAAATACGGGCATACAATATACCGTAGGAGGTACCTTTCACCGGGAGACAACAGTATTCCCCGGCAATGCGAGAGATCAGCGTGGTTCACTTCATTTTGCTCTCACCAGTACATCACCCAATCAGAAGCTAAGATTTCAACTTTCTAGCAATTACATGGTTGACGATAATCGCTTGCCAGCTTTGGACATTACCCTCCAGGCAATACGGTTAGAGCCTATTGCACCCGCGCTTTACAATTCGGATGGCAGCTTAAATTGGGCACCAGATGCTACCGGAACCTCAACATGGACCAACCCGCTTTCTCAAATAATATACAAAACCTACAAAAACAAAACCATTAATTTAGTCAGCAATGCTATAGTCAGCTACTCTATCCTACCAGGGTTAGATATACAGACAAGTGCCGGTTACACAAATACGCAAACGACCACTTTTTCTCCTTACCCTTCCAGTTCGATACCACCGGAAAGCAGACCTTTCGTCAACAGGCTTGCCACATACGGAAATAGACATATGGATTCTTGGATTATTGAGCCGCAAATTATTTACAAGTTGCTTCTAGGAAAAGGAAAACTGGAAAGCTTAGTGGGTGCAAGCATCCAGCAAAATAACAGCACTGCAGAAACCATCGATGGGGTTGGATATAGCAGCGATTTAGTACTCGGGGATGTAAAATCTGCAGCGACACTTACAGCACTTAGTTCATCATTAATCTATAAATACAATGCACTTTTTAGCCGAGTAAACTATACTTGGCAGAACAAATATATAGTTAACCTGACCGGACGTAGAGACGGTAGTAGCCGGTTCGGAGCAAAAAATCGTTTCCACAATTTTGGTAGCATTGGCTTGGCATGGATATTCAGCGAGGAAAACTGGATACAAAATTTAATTCCTATCCTTAGTTTTGGTAAAGTAAGAGCAAGTTACGGTACCACAGGCAATGATCAAATTAGCGACTACGGTTTTTTAAGCGTGTATTACTCTAACAGTGGTGGTTTTCTGCCTTATCAAAACAGTACAGGCCTGGCCATTACCAACCTAGCTAACCCCTATCTTCAGTGGGAAGAAACACATAAATGGCAATTCGGTGCTAGACCTTCGGATTTTGGAATGACAGGATTCTGTTAAATACAACTTTACGCCCCCGAAACCGATCTTCAAAATCAATTACTAGGATACGACTTACCGTCTATAACGGGCTTCAACAGCATTTTTCAGAATTTTCCAGCAACAGTACAAAACACAAGTTGGGAGTTCACTCTCAATAGCAGTGATGTTGCAAGGGGGAGAAAGTTAACTGGAACAGTTCCATCAATCTGACGATTCCTAAAAATAAGCTTCTGGCTTTTCCGGATCTCGCTACATCAAGTTATGCCAGACAGTTGATCATTGGTCAACCACTAGGCACAATTAGGGCTTATCATTTCCTAGGTGTTGATCCTGCCACAGGGCTATACCAGGTGGTCGATAGTCATGGAAGCCCGACATCTTCGCCTGATCGTGCCATACAACAGATATATTCTATTGTCTACTTCGCCCAAGTTCTATGGAGGCTTCCAGAATAAAATTACATATAGGGGATTGGAACTTGACTTCCTATTCCAATTTGTCAAACAAATAGGCCTTAATACTTTTTTTAATAATGGTTCACTTGCCCCGGTTCATTTTCAAGCGGCAACAGTAATCAGCCTACAAGTGTCATAGACCGATGGCAAAAGGTCGATGACCATGCTCCTATAATGAAATATAATTCCAACCGGTCTCTACGCCCTCTGGTTGATATGGCAATTCAAAGCGACGCTGGTTACTCCGATGCTTCTTATATCCGCCTAAAAAACTTATCGCTGTCGTGGCAGGTTCCTATAAAATGGAAACAGAAAGCCTATCTACAAAATTGTAAGATATATATTCAGGGGCAGAACCTATTAACCATTACAAACTACCGTGGAATGGACCCTGAAAATCAAAGCCTCTCCTACTTACCCCCTTTAAGAGTACTCACAATAGGTATACAAATGGCACTGTAACAAACAGTAAAATAAATTTTAAATATAAAGTCATGCGATCAATACATAAGTTCCATGGATGCAGATTATCAATATACATTTTGGCATTTAGCTTAGTCGCCACTAGTTGCAAAAAGCTAGTAGACATTCCGCCGTCCGCCGATCAGATTGTAGATAATAATGTATATACTAATGATGCTACTGCCACATCCGTGTTAACTGGATTATACACGGCAATGAGCAGCAACGGATACTTCACCGGGTTGCAGAGCATATCGCTGATTACTGGTCTAAGCGCTGATGAGCTCAGCTTATATGACAACGCGAATAGCATTATTCATCTAAATTACTATACTAATACCTTGTCAACTAAAACAGTTACAGGATCGGAATTCTGGGCTCCTCTCTATAATTATATTTACAAATGTAATGCGGCTATCAATGGTTTACTGAACGCAACCACATTAACTCCGGCGGTAAAAGAGCAATTATTAGGTGAAGCTAAATTTATGCGAGCCTTCTATTACTTCTACCTAGTGGGTTTATTCGGTGATGTACCTTTAGTTCTAACAACCGATTACAAGGCAAATTCTCTACTCTCTCGCTCGCCAAAGATACAGGTATATCAACAAATCATTCAAGATCTAAAAGAAGCACAAAATCTATTAAGTACAGTGTATTTGAATGGAAACTTACAAGCCTATACAGGATACGAACGAACGCCTTCGTCCAACGAAATGGGCAGCCACAGCCCTACTGTCACGCGTCTATATGTATACTGGAGACTATGTAAACGCAGAAGCTCAGGCCACCATTGTAATTAATAATTCTACTTTATATAACCTATGCCCGCTATCTGACGTCTTTAAAATGAATAGTCAGGAAGCCAGTTGGCAACTTCAACCAGTATTCATTGGACACAACACAGAAGACGGTTGAGACATCATCATTCCTTCCACGGGTCCTAATCAGCTGAATCCCGTTTTTCTGAGTCCTCACCTATTAGGAAAATTTGAAGCTACCGATTAGCGCAAATCCGAATGGATAGGCAGTGTTGAAACAGCCGGCACTAGGTACCATTATGCTCTTAAATACAAAAGCGCGGCACTTGACGCACCATTAACAGAATACCTGATGGTACTGCGATTAGGAGAACAATTCCTAATCAGATCTGAGGCTCATGCACGCAAGAACAATATCACCGGGGCACAAAGCGATTTAAATGTTATACGAACCAGGGCCAATTTGACAAACACCACCGCTGCAGATAAAGCTTCTCTCCTGGCAGCTATACAAAATGAACGCCAGGTTGATTACTTCACCGAATGGGGGCATCGTTGGCTAGATCTAAAACGCACTAATAACATAGACGCTGTAATGAGCATAGTAACTCCTTTAAAAAACAACGGAGCACCCTGGCAATCATTCCAACAGTTGTACCCATTACCATTATCGGATATCGAGAGCGCTCCAAATCTAATACAAAACTCAGGTTATTAGAACAATCAAAACTCTCTTCTCTTACATCCAACTCTAATATAAAATCAAGTCTCTATGAAGAAATTATTGCTACTGATTATGTTTACACCATTATCAATTATGGCACAAAGAAACGGCATAAAATTCGAAAAAGAACTAAACTGGGACCAAGTCAAGGCAAAAGCAAAAAAAGACAACAAGTATATTTTCATCGATTGCTATGCTACCTGGTGTATTCCCTGCAAACGAATGGATAAAGAAGTATATATTAATGACATGGTGGGAAGTTCTTCAACAAACACTTCATTTCCGTAAAGGTACAAATGGACAATACAGATAAAGATACTAAAGAAGTAAGAAACTGGCGAAAAGATGCGGAGGCGATGGCCAAACAATATAGAATCCAAGCCTATCCAACATACGTTTTCCTGTCGCCTGAAGGCAATATTGTGCATATGGAAACAGGCTTCAAGCCCCCAATCGATTTTATTGCAATAGCTCAAACAGCGATTGCCGAAAAAGTATATAACAATCCATATGCAGTATACGACCAATTCAGCGAGATATACGATAGGTCAAAAAAACTATCGTAGGATGCCTTATTTGGTAAAAACTGCGTTAGACTTGCAAGAAGTAGAAATTGCCAAAACTATTGCCCGAGACTATAGCAATTATGCAGTCAAATTAAAAGATCAGGAATTATATACAAAGGAGAATATAGAGTTTTTTACCATTGTCACAACCAGTAGCAAATCCAAATTCTTCTATCTCTTCTTCCAGATGGAAGTAAGATTGATGCTATTATAAATAAAAAAGGATACGCAGAAAGCGTTGTAGACGATGTGATCTTAAGAGAAGATGTTGAACCATTCATTCAGCTGAAAGCAGAAGAAATGCAAATTATGGGCACAGCCCCCCAAGCTCGACCAGACCCTGACTGGGAAAAACTTTATCAGATAATTTCAAATAAATATACGCCTGACTATGCCAAAAGAAATGTATTGAATGCCAAAATAATGTGGTACGAGCACCAACAAAACCTCGTTTATACAGCATTCTTTGTTACAAAGATGGAAAATGTATGGCCTGGATACATCCAATGACAAAACAGATCTTAGGCTTAACCACATAGCATGGGTGATATTTACTAAAGTAGCAGACAGAGAGCAGATTCTTTCCGCAGCCAATTGGATGCAAGGGGTAGTAAGGAGAAGCAAGCTAAAACATCCCTCTTGGACAGCCACTACTACTGACACTTACGCGTGCTTGCTTTATAAAGCGGGAAATAAAAAGAAGCAATCCAATGGGAAGAAGAAGCGGCAAAATACGCCGACTGGACTGATGTTAAAGAGTATCAGCAAAGAATAAATCAAATGAAAAAAGATGAACAAATCTGGCACTCGAATTAAGCATAAGCTAAAATAGAACTAAGATATAATTATACGGGTCCCTGCAATCCACGCAAATAGTATTTGGGGAATTATGCAAAAACCACAGTTTTAATAGTTGCGTTTTACAAAAGTGATTCCTACGCTATAACTATAATGGGCTGTTGGGAAATGAAACAGCCCATTCCGATATTTTCAGGTTAAATCTATTACCTGTTTGATCAATCCGCTTATTCTTTATCTAGCATTGAATAATAAAAGAATCCGTTCCCCGACGCAATAAACGGCTACTTTAATTATAGCCAATATTTCTAAGCACCGCTATGGTCATTAATGCTCTCGACATAGCCACCATTGTATTATGATTAGTAACAAATACCCCTACTATATATTTTTGCACAATACTTCTCGGAAGGATAGTACACCACACACGATGCCAAAAAGGTATTCCTGTCAGTACCTACCTGTGTTTTACTCTAATTGAAAGTACTTGGCATTTGGCCGCTTCCGATTTAAATAGAAATCCTCTAGCCGTTACATTAAGAGGCTGTCCTAAATTAAATTAGAACAGCCTCTTTGTTTAGTGAAGTCTGTTACAATAGGCAATATTGTGGATCTATATCACCAATCCCCAGTCTGCCGTTAGATATCTCATTAATTACCTAAAATTTTAGCCGGTGTTGCATTACAAACAGGCTTATCACCAGCACAGTCAGCCGTTGCATTGGTAATAAAATAACATTTATTAGTACCAGTGTTATCAATCTTACCTTCTTGACCGCCCTGACATTTTACTGTATTCGGACATGTTCCATTCGGTTGTACAGCTGTAGTACAATATTTGACATCACTCATCGTCCTAAAGGCCAGCACACCACCTACTGTTCCTAAAACGATCATTGCTGTTAGCATTATTTTTACTTTGTTCATAGTAAAAGCGCTTTTTTAATGTAAAAAGCTAAACTTAAATAAAACAATACGCCTACTCTTTTATAAAGGTTTTCGGCTTCCCCTTTATTTCTAACTTAATCTATTCATTACATGTATAACATAAGTGTGCCAAACAACTATAAGTTGATTCGCATTGGTATTAAGCAACAGACATCTACCTAATTACTTTTCAATTGCCGCTATAATTTCCCGGGTATTTATTTGGCCAACGTAAGACCTTCCTGAGCTTCTTATCATCACCAAAAATGGCGGTATAAGGAACTACAGGCGCCTCAAAATACTTAGTTACAAACTCCGCAGTGTCCTTTCCAATTATAATATTTGAATATTGATCTAACTTGTAATCATCGTAAAATTGTCTCATCTCGGGAACTGGAAAACTTGTAACTAGGTAAAACCGCATATTCTTTAGCTCTTTCATGTCATCAATGATCGCGGTCATTTGAGCACGGCAATAAGGACAGTGCGGACTAAAATAAAACAGCACTACAGGCCTACCTGTAGGTATGCTTGCAGTATTAAAGTACGTTAAGCTGTCTGGCAATAATATACTGAAATCGGGAAAAGATTTTCCTTTCAGTTTCCTTTTCTATCGAGTTCTTGCCCGAACAGGCAAACAAGAATGTAATTAGCGAAAAAATAATAAAACGTTTCATAATGCATTGGATTTGAAATTCATGTCTATTGATATCCGAATCATATCAGCATTTAAACCAAGTGAAATTAAGCCTACGCTAACGACCCAGTCGAAATTGGCTTACTGTCATGCATGGGCCTAATTAAAGACTTATCTTTCATCTTCATTAGCTGAATCATCCAGTCAATAAATAACAAGGAGAAAATAGTAACCAATATAACCTGAAATGATTGAAATCTTAATGCTGCGGGCGAGGCTAGGATGGTAAACCCTGCGTTCATAATCCAAACAACAAGGGCAGCAAGCGCCATTTTCGAAGATTCTTGTCACCTCGAAAACCACCGAGTAGCGCATAACATATAAGACCACATAGAAACAGCACATTCATCACGCCAGTAAGAATAGGGTAAAAACCGAGTGTATACACTTCTGCATTAGCCAACCTAGCCTTCACCTCGCGATTTTTATACCCAAACCAAAACTGTCCAATGACACCTATACTGTCTTGTCCACCATTATACTGAGCCAGAAACTCAACAGGTGGGGCATGAGCAGTTTTCGAGCATTAGGCCATCGAAAGTTAGCAGCAAACTTCGTTGGATACTGTTTAATAATAAACGAGCCGTAGTTCCTAAAGTAAGGGCCCATTAATGCCCATTTTTTAAACGACGAAATGGTGCTGTCATTGCTAAATTGCGTGTCCATATACTTCATTAAAGGTAGCCTACGGGACCACATCTAGGCGGTGCTCGCTTTTATCCTCTCAAGAGGATACAATCTAGCATCACGTGTGCTGTCAAAATGAGTACGGATCATATTATCTAAGATCCTAAATCGCTTCGGCACCGGCTTACGATCCGCACTATCAACGTACCTATAGGTATACATAGCATTATTAGCTAATTGCCATCCGCTGAAAGGTGAAAACTGCCAGGTGCCCGTCAACTCTTTATATTTACCTCCGGTATACGCGACAAATAACCCGCACAACAAAAAACCAGCGGTAATTCCTATTATTTTCCTTCTAGTAGACAAATTGCTTATTCCAAATACAACAACCGCTATAATTGGGTAGACCAAAGCATTATATCGAAAGGTAAATGCGACGAACAGCACTAACGTATGTGCCACAACCACTCCTGTATTAGGTTTATTTACAATCCACAATAGCAGTGAAAACCATGTCAAACTTAATCCTAAAAATATTGCATCGGTTGATATCAGATTGGCCAAATAAAGGGAAAGCGGATTCAGAATAATGAAACCAAGTAATACTTTTTGCATCACTCTCACTTGGCTGATAGAAATAAAACAATGTAAACAAGAAGAGAGCACCATACTGAATAACAATATATTGAAAGGCTGTTAGAGCAGTATCTGAGCCGGAAAACACACTGAATAATCGCAAGAACCTTGGATAACCAACAGGAAACGTATCTATATTGACATTATCTGCCGCCATTTGCAAATACACAAACGAATCATCATGTATGAAGCTGGGAAAAGGATAGAAATATTTAAAAATGGCAAATAGAAGGATAGTGCTAATACCTGTTATCCAAAATAGCCTTCTATCTCTCCCTTCTGCTTTTAATGAAGTCTTGGAATGATAATTGAGGTCCCAGCGAAACTCCCAATGTATCAGCTGTTGCTTCGGCCTGTTTTGCTGGTAGGCTCCCCTCATGATACTCCTGTTCTGTATTAATCGCCCATATATTTTCTTTACTTGTCTTTCCGGAACAAATGTTATCTATCGCCACCATCGCCGTTAGCATCGAATGATAGGAATTATTATACTTATGCATCCCATTCCTACCCACCAAGAAAAGATTCTCAAACCTGTCAACAAATCTCCTTATCACATCAAAGCGCTCATATGTTCCAAAATATGCCGGGTAAGTCTTTTCCATCCGCAATACTGTGCTATCCAGCACATTCGCTTGACAGGCCAGCCCTATTTTTTCGAGCTCATGAATAGCAATTTGTCTAATCGCATCATCATTCAACTGCCAAAAACTGTCCTCTTTATTACAGAAAAACTCCATTCCGACCCACACCGTATCTGGATCCTTTACCATAAACGGGCTCCAGTTGTTAAACAACTGTAACCGGCCCACCTTAACATCCTTCTCCTGTATATAAATCCATGTATCTTTCAACTCAATCGGTTTCCACTACCGTGTCCTCTTGTCTGAAAAGACAATTTCTTCAGTAAATTCCAACTGTAATAAAATCACGATATTGAAAACCAGCTAAGGATACCTCTAATACATCGTCAGGTATTCAGCCATCCATGCTTCCAATCAACTCTTGTACAGGCATAGTAGAAAGAAAATAATCACCTTCTAGGTAGCAGGTTTCACCGGTTATACTGTGACTGCAGCAACAGCGGATACTCTGCTATTGCCATCTACTGGATAAATGCGCTTTACATCTTGGTGCATGAGTATTCTTTCCGCCCATTTCCGTCACCTGCCTCGCCACCTCTTCCCATAGTTGCCCAGGGCCATACTTCGGGTAAAGGAATTGCTCGATTAAACTAGTTTCGGTGTCCTTTTGAGTAATATCAACGTTCCTCTGTTTATGTCTCAGTGCAGTTCGCAGTGAATGTTGAATAGCTTTACTAATAGATACCCCTTTTATACGTTGAGCTCCCCATTCAGGAGAGATGGAATTACAAGGCCTACCCCACACTTTCTCCGTATAATCCTTGAAGAAAAGTTCATATAAAGCGCTCCCAAAACGATTGATTATAAAATCTTCCAAGTTCCGTTCTGGTTTGCGGCGGCATAATTGCGCTTTAAGGTAAGAACAAAGAATAGTGATAGTGGTCAACACGCCCAATTTACTAAGAGTATCAAAAGAGAGCTGGATTGGGTAAGTAAAAAATTTCCGAAGGAAATATATCCTTGACAAACGCTTCCTCACTAACATCACTTTATCAGGGTCTCCACCATTAGAATTTTCCGTACCAGCATTTGTAACATGGACCTGCCTGGATTTTTGTTGATAGTTGATATTAAAATTGTTCTGTCCTTTAGCTTCAACCGGCATGATATTAAACCACCAATTCATCACCCTGTCCGATTTAGAGAAAAAACGATGTCCGCCAATATCTATACGATTTCCTTTATATTTGACAGTTTTAGAGATACCACCTATATCCCCTGACTTTTCAAGAACAATAGGAATAATATCCGTACGCTTTAGTAGTTCATAAGCAGCCGTCAAGCCTGCAGGGCCTGCACCTATAATAATGGCTTTTCTTTTTCCCTCTGGCAATTTATCGTATATGTTTGTTGTTACAATATTAGTGATGCTCATAGATGTTGTATTTTTAACTGCAAAGATTTTCTTCCAACAGAACAGCAACCGCCTTGACAGGAAGAGAACACCGGAATATCGATAAACAAGAAGTAATATATTAGTCAGTGTGTAACACCCTAACTTGACATGCGCCGTACCAACAGCAAAGAAATGGTTACAATGAGCGTATTTCCTTCATATTTCTAGGGTTTACAACTTGGCAATTCAATTAAACATCGTCATCTCCGACAAAAATATCCATTCGATTTTCGATTACCTAACTTCACTTCTTTGCCATCAAATTCTTTGTAAAGATGCGCTCATTCCCTCAATCTAACGATAGACTATCGGGTCAATTTGATGGAAAATCGGGTCAAACTGCATCAAGACAGCAAGCAATATAAATATTAATAAAGCCGCTTCTTGGGGTGAAGCGGCTTTTCTAAATTTAAGGAGCATTTAGAATGGATCATAGTTCGATAGTAGCGCCTATGGCAAGATTAATCAAGATGCCATTCACTGATTGGCTTACTAAACATTGTAGGCTGTTTTCTATACTGCTCGTTCCATCTTTGACATATCTTACATTTCTTACCGCAATTACCCTTGGGATCCAAATCATAACCAGTTTCGAACCCTTTGGATTTGGCCGGGATACCTTGAGTCATCCAAAGAGGGGCCGGCGCATCCTTAAGATAATGATCAAAAAACTGCATATACCGAATCGTAAAATCCTTCTGTTCGTCTAAATTCGATAGGGTATGCTCCCCCTTATCATACTTAAGCCACCAAACCTCCTTTCCCAATCTTCTTGCGGCAATAAATAATTGTAGTGTTTGGTTTTGGTATTCCTGTGAACTTTTCTTATTACATAATAATAATAATGGGCTATATGCGTTATTAACATTTAAAATTGCTGTTTGATCCAACCAACAATCTTTATTCTCCCATAGATTCCCGAATTGAAACCGTTGTTCAACATCCTCCAATTTGCTTACTCCGTCCTCCTGGGTAGAAAACGCGACATTGATCATATTTGCAAATAAAAAACCCTCAGTAATAGCCATAGCATCAAAAGTTCTGGAATGGGTATATAAATAGGAGCCCAATTTAGCAGACCAACTATGGGAGCAACAGCCTAGCCTATTGCCATCTACGTAGGGCAATTGTTTCAAGTACCTAGCTGCTCCTTCAATTACATTAAATGCCTCGGGGCCATATTTTAGAGGAGTGACATAAATATCCGGAGTAAATATCAAATAACCGTTAGTTAAAAACCAAATTGGCGACTTACCTGGCGTAATAGCCTGGACATTATAAGCTGGTATAGGAAACTGATAAAGATTATTAGAATATCCTCCGTAAAACACTATTAGTACAGGGTACTTTTTGGTAGAATCAAAATTCTCAGGTTTATATAAAATTCCTTGTCCTTTTGTGCCATTAAGATGATTAAAGGAATGTAGTTCTTCGGAAAGCCAGTTATATCCTTTCTGAGGTTGAAAATTGGTCAATCTTTTAAAAAGTTTAAAGTCTGTTGTCTTATAGTCGTTAGGCGCGTCACAATCCGACTGACGCTGTACCACCCAAAAATCAACGTCTCTTGCTTTAATAGGTGGCATTCCATTATTTGACAAATTTGGATCTTGACACCACGGAATCATATTCATAAAATATTTCCCCATATATAATAATTTTCGATACCACCTATACCCATACGTTTACTGTAAAAACCACTAAATTTATTTTCTGTATTAAATGCCCTTAGTAACAAAGGTTCTCTTTCATTTAAGATTGGAATGAAAAGGTCGAAACGTTTACTATCATATAAACTAAAAATAACATTATGCGATCGTCCAAAACCATTTGTTACGTTAATTGCTCGTTTCCTACCTTGCAAATCGAATTTCCATATATCATTATTATCATATACTAATACTCCCGCATCACCTTCCAACCAACCAGCAATCCCAGGTGATTGCTGACTCATTTTATCCGTTCGCAGATATGGGATAATATAATCTAATTGTACACTATCTTCGGTAGCGGAGATTTCGCTTAATGTTCCTGCTCGTAAATCATGACTAAAATAACGACAGCCCCTGCTGAAATCAAAGTATACTAAATAATTACCACTTGGAGAAAACCAAAATGGCCCAATCTCAGTTGCATTCCCACCTTCATTACCTAACAGATGCCGGCTGCCATCATTAAGGGAAACGAGCCAATTACTATCTCTTTCATAACCATAACCTTTTTCCCAAAAACGATCTCCGTAAGTATCTTTGCTAAGTTTTTTTACAATAGCAAAATCACCTTGTAATAAGTGTAAAGTCCGACCTTCACTTTCCAATTGTATTACTTGTCCATTTTTCAGTTTATAATAGAATTATAAACCTTAGGATACTTTAGTTGATCAATTTGTGCTGATTGCAAGATCAAATCTTTATGATTCCACACGTCCAACTGTACAGCATCTTTATCTTGCTTCTTTAAGGGAGGGTATAGGTTGCAAGGAGAATTTAACATAGCGGCCGTTGTCCGTGAAGGATACTGAACCTTCTATCTCCAATTCCTTGTCAATCCCAGCTGTAGTATCGGTTATCTTCTGAATTGCTTTTTCCATGCCTTTTCTATAAAACCAGATGCTGTTAATAGGACCCTTTCGTAGAGCGGTTCCAGAACTATCACGAATGCTAAAGGCAACCTGTTCACCGATTTTATCGATGCTGTAATTGCTTACATTTATATTATAATCGTTTGTTGACCAAATTATTTTCTCTTTTCCATCTGACAGGTTCACATACTCTAAACTTCCTACAACTACGCCATTACCATATTTTCTAGCCGTTTTCAATAAAATTGATTCTCCATTCTCAGAAAACAACCAATCAACTACAGATGAAAACCGCATTTCCTTACCTGTTATCAATTGATGCAACAGCAGCTCTTTTGATTCGCTTTCAATGTTATTAGAATTATTACGACAGACAAGCCATTGATTGTTCCCATCAAACTTATAATTCGATACTCCATGGAAAACTTTCTTCCCTCCAGCAACCAAATCTTGAAGTATAACATCGGAGTCCCCACTTTTTAACTGATAAGCCAACCAAAGGCCATTCTTTTCATCTGGCACTTTATAAGAGAAGATGTCCTTTATGTATTTGGTTGGGCTTCCATCAAGTTGCAAAAAGGCTAATGCCGTTCCTTTCTTAAATAAATACTGCTTGCTATCAGCTGTAAAACAACCTGGGGTTGATCCAACAAATGCCAAACGCCACGAATTGTCCACTGACTGCACAATTAGACTATCTAACCGTTGATTTGGATGGTAAGGGCGACCACTTCCTCGCTCAATGGTATAGGCAAAGCATTTTCCGTTATGGCTAATAGATAAATAATCCCCTATCCTCTGCCAATTATCAATGGCATCAAAGTCAATCATAGGCTTATGTCCTCCGCTTTTACACTTAGCAGTGCTCCACACATAACTGCTTAAATTCCATCGGGGCCGTTTTTAATCGATCATGAATACTATCATTTGACACATTAGTACTCTGAAAAAAAGCTGGGGGTATAATTAAAGCAAAAGAAAAAAACGAACGAAAACGAAAAAACAGCTTCATAGTTAATTGGTTTTTAGATCATTTAGAATAAATTTTCATAATCAGAAGCAGATTTTCACTTAATTATAAAACTCACTAAACCGATCAAACAAGCCTAAAAAAAAAGGAAACATCCATCTAAATATTAAATAGCCTCATTCTATTTATCTGCAGCTATACCTCATCCGCTGAATCGAGATGGCAGCAAATAGTTTAAACTCTCATTTTTGATCAACGTTATGCCGGAATTATCAATAACATCAATAAGCGTTAGAATATAGGCCAAGGATTATTATACAAATACCTCTACGGTTAATAAGCCCTTTCAAAAAATTCTGAATTTGAGGTTAGTGTTAATCAAATTTACAGGTATAAGTTGAAAAAATGAAAATTATATACCAACTTCATATTTATTTAGAAATAACTCTCAGCAGCCGACAGGCACTTTTCTATCTCGATGACGGGCTGTTAAAATTTGATTAACCTTCTAATATCGGAACATCGTAGTTAGTATATCAAAGAATCCATAAAATTTACACCCGATTAACAAAAAGCTCACTTACAAGCACCGGAAATATAGGATGATTAACAAACTTATAATGTATTCTCACGTGGCAGCATCAAGTAGGCCGAAAGAACTCATATTACCATGCCTCTTTGCAATTCAGCGATTGTTCAATACTGAAAACTATCGTCTTTTACATATGGGGATCGGGCCGAAGGGCCGAATATAGAAGAAGATACCTACTTATATTACCATAAGACAATAAGAATCAATTTCAACAGGCTTTTAGGCCAATTCTAATCTACAGCAACCTATTGATTGCCCTTTGGTTACGGTGCAGTATCATTCTGCATAATTATGCCTGTCCCTTATACTCGTCCTCAAACCCTCTTGATTATATCACCTTTGCAAATAGCCTGAAATTTTACGCGGTGGTATGCACGACTATATAACACTTTGAAACAGCATTGAGCACTGACTTCATGGTTGTACAAGTTTCGCGCTTTAAAGTAGTTGCGCAAGACCCACTCACAGTAGCAACTTTACAGAACCTGCCTATTCTTACCGATTTAAAGACCAAGATACCACCTACTGTACTCAAAACGACCATTACGGTCATCATCAATTAATTCTGATCATAACAAAAGAGCTTTTGGCGTAAAGTACCTTGCAGAAATAAAGATGGCGAGGGAGTGAAAGGCAGCAAAAAAACTTACGGACTGGCGATGCCAGACCAGCCTTCCGTTTTTAAGGAAGGCCGTCCCAGCATCTTTAAATAAAAAAAGCAATATGTAAATCGATGCACGTACGCGCTACACAGAAACATGCCATCCCAGCATATGAGTAGGTTATATTTAGTATACATTTTCAGTCTAAGGGCTACCACAGCACTACACTCGATTCCACTGTAAAACTACATCTATTCCTTCTGCTCCTCGGTAGACAATCAGACCAATTCCAATAGACTTTCAGGTCAATTTCCAAATTTACCATCATTAATGCCGGCTTATGAGCTCAAAAAACTTTCCAAATCTTCAATTTGATGATCTAGATCAACTTTTTTCTGAAAACTGCTCTTTAAATTTGCTAGATCAAATCGAAAGCGGCTTTTAAAATGAAATAATTAAAAATGTAACATGTTACCCTAAGGATCTTTTTACCAAAATCACTAATCCCATTATTTAAGTCAAACCAACCATATCATATGAAAGAAACATATTACACAGCAGAGCTATAAGAATTTGCAGCAACAGAACTATATTGAATAAAACATTCACCTCGCATGTGATTAGGACCATATTGATCATATTAAAATCTCAGCAGGTTGCCATTCTCAGGTACTTGAAAAACCACATTTTTAATACCCATTGTTTTAACTTAAGCGTATAGCGTATTATGAAAAACTTTACTACTTCGCAAACAGCCATCAAAATGGCTATTCAACGTGATGTCCACGAATCACTGTTACAACAGAGCAAGCTAATAACCCTCCTGCTTTCCAACCGGCAGATCGATAAAATCCTCCGCATCCCCTGGCGAGACCGATGCGCCCTGCAAGAACATCGTATTATCCCTGTCACTTACGGAAGAAGTGTCTTCTATTTCAGTCCCGTTGATACCCCCGATCTCTTCACCTTAAACAATGATCAGTACTAAACAAACATGAACTACATACATCACCTCAACACGTTCTTTTGGCTGCTCCAAAGGGAAAGCCGCCTCACGTCCAGTCACATCAGTCTTTACCTGGCCCTCTTCCATCACTGGAACTGCAACAGGTTCCAGCATCCATTTCCACTTTACCGGGAGAGGCTGATGCAGATCAGCGGTATCGGCTCCAAGAACACGTACCTGAAATGCCTAAAACAGCTGCACGAGTTCGGCTACATTCGCTACGATCCTTCTCTGCATAAGCATCACCGTCCCAAGGTCAGTCTTTTACGCTGGAAGCCAACGGCGGAGCTCAGGCAACAGCTGTCTACATCTCACGCCATCCTTACCGAAAATAAACCGCTGACTGTAACAGATATGGGACAGCTCATCGCCATGATTGGTACACTTACCGACCCAGATCCGGTAAAGTCGGGTGTCAAACCTGAGCCGGAAAGCGGCCCAGATTTGGGCCCTAATAATAAAGAGGGTGTAAACGGAAACGGTATAGAGAGTGAGACGCGCCCCCCAGGCGTTTCTGTTAAGGACAGCTCAGGGAATAATATAAACCGGGGTACATCCCGCGCCGCCGACTCGCCCACCGCCGGCCCTCCTGCGCTATCGGTGCCTCCACCTAAGGATGAAGTGATCCAATACTTTGCCACAGTAAAGCATTCCGAGAAAGAAGCTTTGAAGTTCTTTGCGCACTACCAGGCTAACGGTTGGCTGCAGGGCGGCAAAGTACCTATCAAAAACTGGCAGGCCGCCGCTGATAAATGGACCAGTAATTCCTTCGAAAACAAGCAATTTAATGATCATAAAATCAACGAAAATGGAAGAACAAAATCCGACCAGCTACTCGGGCAGCACAAGGTCAATCAAAACAAAAGCTACAACAAGTCGCTTTGACTATGATGAAGCGCTGCAGACAGTGACCGCCTGTGGTAAGCAGTTGATTGGTCCTAAATTCAGGATCTTTAAAGAAGACCGTGCCACTATCCTGAAACTCTGCTGTTGGTTCCTTCGCGATGAAGCCATAGCAACAGAAGAAGGTCTATCGCTCGATAAAGGCATTCTGCTAACGGGGCCTATCGGCTGCGGTAAAAGTGCTATCATGAAGATTCTCTGCTCCTGCAGTGTCCCCCAACGTGGAAGTTTGTGCTCAAGTCTTCATTGCGGGTTGCATTACAATTTGGCCAGGAAGGTTACACCGTGATCGACCGCTACACTGTCAGGTCTTACGACCTCCAAGGGAAGCCGCGTACGGTCTGTTTCGATGACCTGGGAAGCGAAAGTAACATCCCTAACTATGGTATTCCGTTCAACACGCTGGCGGAGATCCTGCCCATCCGCTATGAACTGTTCCTGGAAGATAAAATGTTCACGCATATCACCACCAACCTGAACGCCGACGAGCTGGAAGAACGTTACGGCCCCCGCCTGCGCAGCCGTATGAGCGAGATGTTCAATCTGGTGGCCTTTCCAGGAACAAGCCAGGATAAGAGGAGATTATAACAGCCCCTCCAAGAATAGAGGGGCCGCTCTTAATTACTAAAACATATCAAAATGAAACAAACTGCGTTTTTACGGATTAGGAGCATCCACCTGTATGATCGCCACAGCGTTGTACGCTCCGTTATTCAATGGATAATACTTGCCGTTTACAGACTGGTAGAACGTTACGCCCAGTACCAGGAACAGTGGTTCCGTACTGTTGGGAGTAAGCACATTACTCAGGCTAATGGCTTCCGTCAACTCCTTACCGTATGCCAGTTCGGGGGTGGCGCTATTGGCCCCTTTCTGCGTGGCCGTATCAAAATTCAGCTCCGCCGCGCCGCAGACGACCGAGAAGTGACTAGTGTTAGGCGGCGCTTTCAGCATCTTTTTGGAAATAAATGCCGGGATGTCCACTTTAAGTGTACCCGCAGCACGGTCAATCGTTGCCGTATAAGGGGCAAAGAAAACCGTGGTCAGCTTCGCATCCACGTTAAAGTCGAAACCTCGCAGCAGCTGCAAATTGCCGTCACTGACTTTCCGCTGCCCTCGCTCGTTCAACTTGTCGGACTTGATCACCTTGGACATGGCCCTTGACATCCGCGCCGTCTGACGCGCATCACTGGCGCTGTCAACAATCGCCCGGAATGCATCGGTGAGCAGTTTACCGGATTTGGCGGCTCTTTCAAATTCCGCCATGTTTTCACGGGTACGTTCGAAGCCTGCCTCGGTAGCTACCCGCTTACTGTAATTTTTAGTTGCCATAATTAAATGGTTTAAATAATTGGAAAAATTGCAGCATGTTATATGGCACATGCTGTTTAAGCCGTCATCTAGATGAAATCCTTTACCGGACTGCACTCCGGCGCTGTTATATGGTAGCATATTTTTAATCTTTAATTGATAGTGCAATCGTAAAACAGACGGGCAAACGAAAAAAAGCAGATGGCCGCTTTTCGGCAATCTTGACCAAAATGATAGTAAATGGATGATGTTGTACTTTATTGTTTCATCGAATAAATGCACAAAAACAATATGAAAAATCAAGTTCCTAAAAGGATCGCTATTTACCCGGAGGACATTGAGCGTCTTACGGGCTGGAGCCCGCGCTCCGTCAGGCGATTCTTACGGAAGATCAGGGATTATGCAGGTAAAGAGAGAGATGATATTTTGACTATCACAGACTTTTGTAATCATACCGGGTTAACGGAAGAACAGGATCAGGCCTTTTATGAGTGACTAAGACGGAATATAATAAGTCCTTATAAGAATTACATTTTCTATCAAAAAAAAGAGAATATGATTAATGTTCAACTGTTTCATACCCTGAAGAAGCTCCGGCATGTAGCGGGACAAATAGAGCAAATGCCACCAGCAACAGCGCCCCTCTACGGTTTCCTGTCGGAGGGTTTTGCATATGAATTTTACCGGACAAATAAAAACAAACAGCTTGTATCTTGGTTTTGGACGGAAAGAGAACTTGTGATCCCAACTTCTCCTTATAGTAACATAGTGCTTTCGACGGATGCTGATTTCTTAGGTTTCGACGACTATAGCGTCATGCTGCAACACCTGAGGGAATCAGAAGAAGGCCGTGAGGAATACGCTTTCACCAGAGGCTGCCATAACTTGCTAATAGCAGAAAGAATTAGTGACATTAAATATCTAAGCCCTTTTCAACAATATATGAAGCTGCAACAACAAAAACCTAAGGTATTCGACTATGCAAGTAGTCAGCAGATTTCTTCTTTTCTCAATATAGATGTAATGGAACTAAGAAGGTTTATGCTTAAACGTCCGGTTCCACTGCCTGGTGGGGTAAAACGATAAGCAAGTATGGCCAATACGGTCAAATTGCAAGACTGCAGCATATCTGCAATCAAAGCAACTATTTAATAGAGGAAAAGGCGGTGTCCCTGGGACCCGTTCCGAGAGGTTGTACCGGCACTTCACACAGGTGCAGCCTCTCCTTTTCTACATTTACCCTACAGCCAGGATACAGGCCGATCCGGCGTATTTTACTTCTTCTATCTGTCCCGAGAGCCCTGGCGCTCCCATTTCTACACCAATGGCAAATACCAGCGTCTGGGAGTCTTTGATGGCACCTGGTACTTCCAATTTGAGCTCCAGGGTTTGTGCGGGTAAGGGATCCGTTACCACCTGCCAGGCGGTATCCAGTTTGGTACTGGCCCATTCTGCAGCATGGTCATTATAACCATTACCATCATACATTACATCGGGCACTACCCCCAAGGACATACAAAAACGGTAGAGCGGCTGCTTCCAGGGAAGATTCGAGATTGACACCCTGTACAAGTTGCGGCAGCTGTATAAGTGCACTTTGAGTTTCCCGGTTAAGCGTGCACTTTATGGGGCCTGTTACAATACTTACAAAGGGCTGTGCTCTATGCAGCCTGAAGCCCGCTCAGCATGTAACGGTGCCGCGAAAGATAAATACCACGCCGGCCTTTTTCGCCAGTTCGGGTCCTGCACCTGGATCTTCTTAAAAATGGTGGTCAGCGTAGAAGTAAAATTATACCCAGCAAGCCGCTTCACATGCGTCAGCGGGGACCTAATGGCGCGAACGGCCTTCCCTACCCCGATAAATTCCGCCATATTCTCCCTGGTACGTTCGAATTTTTTGGAATGTAACATTTGCTTCTTTGTAGGTCCTGCCTTTTTACGGACGATGATCTTATCGGAACCTCGCATTTTGTAGGCGGATAGCTGTCCTAGTCCGCCAGTAATTTCAATACCTTCTTCAAGAGTTGCCATAATGTAAAATTTTAGTGAGTTAAACAAGCAAAGTGGGTGATAGGTTTAGTAAAAAGGTATTTTTTTTGTATGATTTAGGTATATGAGCAGTAGATGATGGGTATCTATTAAGGGACAGGACATATACCGGTGAACTACGGGACATATACGGGACATCTACCGAACATCCTCGGATTATGATCGAATTGTCTAGTCCTAAAATAGCTAGGAAGTAGAGTTGTAGCGTTACAGCTTAGTAATGGAATGATATATAAGTGCAATAAGTGGAATAATTTTACAATAATTTATTGTACCAAGCCACTATACGTAATTTCATAGAGAAAGTTAAAGCGTTTACTAAAGATTTTCGGTTATTCACGAAATCGCCCATTCATTAAATGACTGTCCGTATACCTTTGTACATGCTTTTTAACCTTTTGCAAATTTTGTTAGACGTCGGTTTTGAAAATTCAACAGCATGAGCTGAGTAGATCATGAAAAAATTGGGCTAGATGAACGCGGATTAAGAAACCCTCAAAGAGACCTTTTATGCCCTGATCATATTGACGATTATGCCATAAGAAGGTTTATCCGGAGAACTTCAGAACCTGGTAAATGTACATACTGCAACGGAACTAAAAAGGTCATTTCACTGGAGAAGTTGATGTATTCATGATGAAGGGCATCTTAAATTTTTATACAGATGCTGCTAACTTCATGAGCTTTGATTCAAGCCAGGGCGCTACCAGGGATATGTTTATACCCTATGGGAGATAATAAATGACCTAGTTGGTTTGGAGGTGAACAGCCATCGACTGACTTAAGAAATCATAGATTCAATAGCCGACTGGGCATGGAGCAAACCTAATTATTACTACGATAGTGATGAGGATATCCTGCATTATCATTGGGCTTTCTTCAAAGGGACTATTCCAAGAACTGTGTAAGTTTAAGAAAATCGGAGTTCGTAGCAGGAACTATATTCTGATCCTGTTTTCAAAAATAGTTAAAACTGGTCCAGGACAATGCCCCAGTTTCTTATTGGCATTGTCCATCTTTTTGTAGCCTCTCTCAAGGCCAGGTAGACAGATTTGAGCACTGCATCGTCATTAGGGAATGAAAGTTAGTTTTTTGGTGTACTTCCTGATCTTACCATTAAGATTTTCAATCACGTTAGTGGTATAGATGATCTGACTGATCTCCAAGGGAAAGTGGAAGAAGACAGTCAGCTCTTCCCAGTTGTCCTTCCAGCTTTTGATAGCATACCCATATTTGCTGCCCCACTTGGTTTCCATGGCCTGCAGGGCGGCCTGCGCAGCCTGGCGTGTGGGTGCCCCATAGATATCCTTCATATCGTGGCTGAACTCACGTTTGTCTTTCCAGACTACATAGCGGCAGCTGTTACGGATCTGGTGGACAACACAGACCTGGGTTGCTGACTGAGGGAATACGGTCCGATGGTTTGGGTGAAGCCACCCAGGTTATCAGTAGCAGTGATCAGGATGTCTTCCATGCCCCGGGCCTTCATATCGGTCAGTACAGTCATCCAGTAAGCTGCAGATTCATTTTTGCCCAGCCACATGCCCAACACCTCTTTAAACCCGTCCTGGCGCAGGCCTACTGCGATATAAACCGTTTTGTTGACCACTTTGCTGTTCTCCCGGACCTTGAACACAATGCCATCCATCCACACGATTAGATAAACTCGTTCCAGAGGCCGGTTCTACCATGCTACAATATCTTCGGCTATCCGAGAGGTGATCCGGCTGATTGTTGCCGCAGATACTTCAAATTTGTAAACATCCTTGATCTGTTCCTCGATATCACTTACGCTCATGCCTTTGGCATATAGTGACACAATTACTTCTTCAATACCTTCTACCATGCTTTCCCGCTTGGGAACGATCATGGGGTTAAAACTGGCATCCCGGTCACGTGGGACTTTAATCTCTGATTCCCCATACTGGGTCCTGATCTTCTTTTTTCCGTAGCCATTACGCGCATTTTTACTGTCGTTCTGTTCATTCTTCTCATATCCTAAATGCCCATCCAGCTCGCCTTCCAGCATCTTCTCAATGGCTCGTATCTGGATCTGGCCCAGAAAATCATTGAGTTGCTCGCCAGTCTTAAACTGCTTCAAAAAGTCGTCTGATAAAAAATCCTCGGTTTTCATAGCCTGTGTAAAAGTTTAAAGTAAAAAAATCGGAGCTCTTACGAACCCCGATTTTCTATGTTTACACAGTTTTTGTTATAGTGTCTTAAACATAAATCAAGAAATCTTTTCTCCCAAACAAAAGCTTTTACAACGTACTCTTATAATCAAAACGCCCATGATATACTACAGGAAATCGCAAGAAATGTCAGAAAGTTTAAGTTATTCATCTCCATCAACCACTGACAGGAATGGAAATCTTCATCCGATCTAATTGATGCAGTTCTCTTAGCAGTCGTTTAAATATAGTAATTAGATACCCATTCCATTCATATATACTCAAATTACCAAATATGATAGCGTTTACCGTTAGTCCTTTTCTTTCTTTGTTACGCCATTTAATCCCAAACAAGTAACTATTCGTATATATAAGAAGTACACAGGGTAACGGCAGCTCGTTGGTACGTTATAGAAAAAGGCGACGCCTAAAAATTAAAATTTATATATTATCAATAAATGAAAAAACATATGTTTCCAATATTTTTAGCGTTATTAGCGGGATTTGCCACAGTTGGCGGTGCAATATGGCAAGCATGGGAAAAGAAAAAAGCGAGCGAGAAAGCAGAGGAGAATCGAAAAAAAGCAGAAGAAAATCAAAGAAAAGCAGAGGAGAATCAAAGGAAGGCAGATTCATACTTTGAAAAACTATTAGCAGCTAATGAAGAAATAAAAAAATTAAATTTAGAAGTAAACTCTAAAGCATCTAGCATAATTGAATCAAACTCCAAACTGATTGAGGCTCAAGGAGAAACCATTAAAAAAGTAATGGGTTTCGGCCATGCACGGATCAAGATTGGAGGTGCTAATGAAACCGAATTAAAATGCTATGTCGAAAATACTTCGTATTATCCTATGTATGAGGTAGAAATAACGATTTGCAATTACAATGAAATAATAAAATGCCAAACTAGCATATGGCATGGGAAGGTTATGATTGGAAATAAATGCTATTTAGAAAATTCTATGATTTTTGCACCTCCATTTACTTTAAACGCCGATAAAACGCGCCCGCTGGGGTATACACTAAATAAAGATGAGACACACTATTTGTTTATCAAAATTGTTTCCAAGCATAATACCACCTTTCAATATTCAATTATCAAAGGCAACAAGACATCAAGAACACTTTTACATGCATATAGAATATTTGAATATCAAAATGATGGATCATTGACGTTAATTGAAGATAGCTCTCAAAATATCTCAGAAGATGTATGGGTCAAGAATTTCCATTACATGAAAGATATTTACGTTAATAGCTATGATTATTGAATAAAGCGAAGCGAGCTTATTTTGATCGGCAGTAAATAAAGAGATATGGCGTTAAGATAATAAGATCTTGAATTATTGGAACCAGTTATGACAAGTAGAGACTATTTAACACATCGGAGCTACCGATTTTGGCTGTTGTCTTCTAAACATTCTAGGGGCAGGAAGGGGATATAGTTGCTGCTATCGACAGCATAAATGCTTTACCTGGACACTATAACAAAAACTGTGTAAACATAGAAAATCGGGGTTCGTAAGAGCTGCGATTTATATAGTTCCTGCTACGAACTCCGATTTTCTTAAACTTACACAGCTCTTGAACAGTCCCTTTACCTGCCTCCCCGCCGTCAGATCCTCGTAAACATTTCTGGCTACTGCTGCCTCAACTCGTCGTATTTGGCATAGAGTTTATCTAAAAATGCATCCACTTCTTCCTTTCCCTCCAAATCTTCTGG